>NZ_JABMJG010000001.1 GCF_013376045.1 Variovorax sp. SG517
GGGGCGTCCGCGGTTTGCTTTTTTGGGGTGTTTGTCGCGCGGCTTGGTGTGCGCCGCTCGCCCCCCCCCCCCCCCCCGCCCCGCCCCCCCCCGGGGGGGGGGGGGGGGGGGGGGGGGGGGGGGGCCCCACATCGGCTTTCAACGCAACGAGGCTTCCAGTTCCAGCGCCCATGCCCCCACCCCAACCCTCCCCCAGAGGGGGAGGGAGCGATACCGAAGACATCAGCTCCTTCAACCACTGCATCATTTCCTGCCCCTCCCCGCAAAGTAAGTCAGCACGCTCGCCGCCTTCCCCAGCACCCCAGGCACCGCCGGCATGCTCGCAACCTGCGGATAGCTCTCCTGGGGTTCACCCGGCTCGGCCGGCCGTATGCGCACCCGCACGTCGTACCACCCCGCCTGCCCCGTGATCGGATCGGAGTTGCTGATGGTCCCGCTCGCAGTGCCTGCACAGGGCAGCTCCTCGCTGATCAGGTGGTTCAGCAGGAAGCCCTTGCGCGCCTCGTCCGCGCCGGGTGCGAGCTGCCAGGCGCCGTCGGCCTTGCCGATCGCATTCCACGTCCACACGGTGCCCGGCTCCACTGCTTCGCTGTGGCGCAGCATGCAGCGCACCTTGCCCCAGCGGCTCTCGACCCAGCACCAGCCGCCGTCGGCGATGCCCGCGGCCTGCGCCGTCACCGGGTTCACATGCAGGTAGTTGTGGCTGTGGATCTGCCTGAGCCATGCGTTCTGCGAGTCCCACGAGTGATACATGGCCATAGGCCGTTGCGTAAGCGCGTTGAGCGGAAACGCATCGAGGTCGGTCGCAGCCTCTTCGAGCGGCGGATACCAGAAGGGCAGCGGATCGAAATACGTGTCGATGCGCTCGCGCAGCGCGTCGGGCGGCTGCCGCCCCGGGGTCTTGCCCTGCGCTGCGAGCCTGAAGCTCTGCAGCGTGTCGGAATACAGCGCCAGCTGCACCGGATCGTTGCGCTGGCGCCAGCCCTTGTCCTTCGCGAAGTCGAGGTACTCCCGGTTCCAGTTGCGCATGTAGTGCATGGTCTCGGGCATGTGGTAGTGGAACACGCAGTTGTTCTTCTCGTAGGCCTCCCACTGCTTCGGGTTGGGTGCGCCGCGCAGGTGCTCGGTGCCGTCCTTGCCGCGCCAACCCATGAGAAAGCCGATGCCCGGCTGCGGCTCGAAGTTGACGATGAAGTCGGGGTAGCCGCTGTACTTGCGCCCTCCCTCGGGCGTGGTGAAGGCCGGAAACTTCAGCCGCGAGGCCAGCTCGATCAGCACCTCCTGGAAGGGCTTGCACTGCCCCGTGGGCGGCACCACCGGAATGCGCACCGAATCGACAGGCCCGTCGAATTCCGAAATGGGCCGGTCGAGCATTCCCATCACGTCGTGGCGCTCCAGGTAGGTGGTATCGGGCAGCACGAGGTCGGCGAAGGCCACCGTCTCGCTCTGGAAGGCGTCGCACACCACCAGGAAGGGGATCATGTGCTCGCCCTTCTCGTCCTTGCGGTTGAGCATCTCGCGCACCGCCATGGTGTTCATGCTGGAGTTCCAGGCCATGTTGGCCATGAAGATCAGCAGCGTGTCGATGCGGTACGGGTCGCCCTTCACCGCGTTGGTGATCACGTTGTGCATGAGCCCGTGCGCCGACAGCGGGTGCTCCCACGAGAACGCGTGGTCGATGCGGATCGGCGAGCCGTCGGGGTTGATCGCCAGCTCGTCGGGGCTGGCCGGGAAACCCAGCGGCGCGGCATTGAGCGGCGTGTTCGGCTGGATCATCCCGGGGTCGTTGAAGGCCCTGTAGTTCGGCACGATGTGGCGCGGATACGGCGCCTTGTGCCTGAAGCCGCCCGGCGCGTCGATGGTGCCGAGCACGCTCATCAGCACCGCCAGCGCACGCACCGTCTGGAAACCGTTGGAATGCGCCGCGAGACCGCGCATCGCATGGAAGGCCACGGGCCGCGCCTGCGTGGTCTCGTGCCGCTTGCCCCACGCGTCGGTCCACGGGATGGGCAGCTCGAAAGCCTGCTTCAGTGCCGTCTCACCCATCTCGCGCGCCAGCTTACGGATGCGTGCCGCGTCGATGCCGGTGATGGCCTGCGCCCACTCGGGCGTGCAGGTCGCCACGCGCTCGCGCAGCAGCTGGAACGAGGGCGCGACGCGCGTGCCGTCGGCCAGGGTGTAGAGCCCTTCGAGCGCGGGATCGCAGCCCTCGGCAATGCCTTCGGGGTACGCGGGCTTCACGCTGCCGCTGGCCTTGTCCCACACCAGCTTGTTGTGCGGATTGCGGCCGTCGCCCGGCGGGCCGCGCTCGGGATCGAAGGCGAACAGCCCCTCGCGCTCGCAGTCGTCGAGCACCACCAGCTGCGGCGCGTTGGTGAAGCGCTTGAGGAACGCGTGGTCCACCAGCTCGTTGCCGATCAGCTCGTGCAGCAGCGCCATGAACAACGCGCCATCGGTGCCGGGTTTGATCGGGATCCACTCGTCGGCGATGGCCGAGTAACCGGTGCGCACCGGGTTGATCGAGATGAAGCGGCCGCCAGCGCGCTTGAACTTGCTGATGGCGATCTTCATCGGGTTGCTGTGATGGTCCTCGGCCGTGCCGATCATCACGAAGAGCTTGGCGCGCTCGAGGTCGGGCCCGCCGAACTCCCAGAAGCTGCCGCCGATGGTGTAGATCATTCCCGCGGCCATGTTGACCGAGCAGAAGCCGCCGTGCGCCGCGTAGTTGGGCGTGCCGAACTGACGCGCGAAGAGGCCCGTGAGCGCCTGCATCTGGTCTCGCCCGGTGAAGAGCGCGAACTTCTTCGGATCGGTGGCGCGGATCTTCGCGAGGCGCTCTGTCAGCATGTCGAAGGCGCGCTCCCAGCTGATCGGCTCGAACTCGCCCGCGCCGCGCTCGCTGCCGGCCTTGCGCAGCAGCGGCTGCGTGATGCGCGCGGGGGACACCTGCTTCATGATCCCCGAGGAGCCCTTGGCGCAGATCACGCCCTGGTTCAGCGGGTGGTTCGGGTTGCCGTCGATGTAGCGGACCTCGGGGCCCTTCTCGCCTTCCCGCAGGTGCACGCGGATGCCGCAGCGGCAGGCGCACATGTAGCAGGTGGTGGTCTTGACCGTGGTGTCGGCCGTGGGCGCTGCCAGCGGGTCGTGCACGGGCTCGCGAGACAGGAAGCTGAACACTTGGCGGTCCTTTGTTTTCTTGTTTTCAGGCGGGGTCCGCTCGATGGTATGCAGCCTCGATCAAACGAAAAAGCAGAGAATATCGCTCACCATGACCGGAAAAACTGATCAGCAGCAGGGCACGGCATCGAACTCCCGCCTGCGCCTGAACCTGCGCCAGCTCGAAGTGTTCGTCGCCACCGCGCGCGAAGGCAGCACCCGCGCCGCGGCCGACCGCATCGCGCGTTCGCAGTCGGCGGCCAGCAGCGCGCTGGCCGACCTGGAGTCTTCTGTGGGCGTGCAGCTCTTCGACCGGCTGGGGCGCCGCCTGGTGCTCAACGAGAACGGCCGCGCGCTGCTGCCCAAGGCGCAGGCGCTGTTGGACCAGGCCGCGGAGGTGGAGGCGCTCTTCAGCGGCGAACATGCGGCGCCGCTGCGCGTGGCGGCCAGCTTCACCATCGGCGAATACCTGCTGCCCGAGCGGGTGTCGACCTGGACGGCACTGCATCCGCAGAGCCAGGTGCACCTGCACATCGCGAACACGCACGACGTGATCGAGGCGGTGGCGGGCTTCGACGTGGACGTGGGCTTCATCGAGGGCCCGCAGACGCACCCCGACCTCGTGGTGCGGCCCTGGCGGGAGGACGAGCTGGTGATCGTCGCCGCGCCCGGCCACGAGCTGGCGGGCCGCATCGCCACGCACAGGCAGCTCTCGCAGGCCACGTGGGTGTTGCGCGAGCATGGCTCCGGCACGCGGCAGGTGACGGATGCGTGGCTGATCCAGAACCTGGAGCAGGTGCACGTGGGCTTCGAACTGGGCAGCACCGAAGCCATCAAGCGCGTGGTGGCTTCGGGCACCGGGCTCGCGTGTCTCTCGCGCTACACGGTGGCGCAGGCGCTGGAAGACGGGCATCTGGTCGAGCTGCGCACGCGCCTGCCGGCCGGCGTGCGGCGGCTGGCGACGGTGATGCACCGCGACAAGCTGCTGGGCCGTGCGACGGCGGATTTCCTGCGCCACTGCGGCGCGGTGGTGCCGCGCCCCTCCTCACCGCGCTAGCTCTTTAGATGCCCAGGTAGGCGCGGCGCACTTCGGGGTTGTCGCGCACCTCGGCCGCGGTGCCGGAGAGGATCACCCGCCCCGTCTGCAGCACGTACGCGCGTTCGGCGATCTGGAGGCTCTCGGCCAGGCGCTGCTCGACCAGCAGCACGGTGACGCCGGCATCGCGGATGGCCACGACCGCGTCGAAGATCTCGTCGACCAGCTTGGGCATGATGCCCTGCGAGGGCTCGTCGAGCATCAGCAGGCGCGGCCGGGTCATCAGCGCACGGCCGATGGCCAGCATCTGCTGCTCGCCGCCGGAAAGCGTCTCGGCGCGCTGCGGCAGCCGTTCCTTCAGGCGCGGGAACAGCTTGAACACCATCTCCAGCGGCGCTTCGCGATCGGCCTTCTTGCGGTGCAGGTAGCTGCCCAGGCGCAGGTTGTCCGCCACCGACAGGCGCGGGAACAGGCGCTTGCTCTCGGGCACGAAGGCCAGCCCGCGCGCGGCGATCTGGTGACCCGGCAGCGTCTCGATGCGCTCGCCGGCGAAGCTGACCTCCCCCGAGCGCGGCTTCACCATGCCTATCAGCGACTGCAGCAGCGTGGACTTGCCCGCGCCGTTGGCGCCGGCGACGACGACGATCTCGCCCTCCTTCACCGAAATCGAGATGTCGGAGATGGCGACGAGCCCGGCATAGGCCGAGGTGAGCCCGCGAACGTCAAGCAGCATGGTGGCGCTCTCCCAGGTAGGCGGAAATGACGGCGGGGTCGCGCACCACGTCACGCGGCGAGCCTTCGGCGAGCACCTGCCCGAGATTCAGGACCAGGGCCCGGTCCACCAGCGGCATGACGACCTCCATCACGTGCTCGACCATGACCACGGTGACGCCCGCATCGCGCACCTTGCGGATCAGCTCCACACCCAGCCGCGCTTCGCTGGGCGTGAGGCCTGTCAGCACCTCGTCCAGCAGCAGCAGCTTCGGCCGGGTGGCCAGCGCGCGGGCTACCTCGAGGCGGCGTTTCTCGGGCGGGGTGAGCTGGTGCGTCGGGGTGTTGGCCTGGCGCGCCAGGCCGGTGAACTCGAGCATCTCCAGCGCCGCGTGGCGGGCGGCCGACGCGCCGGAATGTCGCACGAAGCTGCCGATCATCACGTTCTCGACCACGCTCATGGAATCGAAGGACCTCGGCACCTGGTAGGTCCGGGCGATGCCCAGGGCGCAACGCCGCGTGGCGGGCAGCGCGGTGATGTCCCGGCCTTCGAAGAGGATGCTGCCGGAAGTGGGCGGCAATGCCCCCGCGATCAGGTTGAACAAGGTCGACTTGCCCGCCCCGTTGGGCCCGATCAGGCCAAGGATCTCGCCCTTGCGGATCTGGGCATCGACGTTGGAGTTGGCCACCAGACCGCCGAAGCGGCGCGTCACTTGGCGGGCCTGCAAGAGGATGTCGCCGCTCATGGCGCGGCCTCCTTCCGACGCCCTTGGCGCACCGGCCAGAGGCGGACCAGGCCCTCGGGCTTGAGCAGCGCCACCGCCATGACGAGGCCGCCGTAGATCATCAGGTCGAAGCCCGAGCCCGAGCCGCCCATGTAGCTGCGCGAGAGCTCGGTCAGTGGAATCAGGATGACCGCGCCAAGCATCGGGCCCCACAGCGTGCCGATGCCGCCCAGCACGACCGGCAGCACGATCAGCAGCGAGAAGCGGAATTGCAGCACGCTGTCCGGGTCGACGTAGGAAACGAAGGCCGCGTAGAAGCCTCCGCCCACGGCGGTAAGGAAGGCCGAGATGGCCGCTGCCGCCAGCTTGGAGCTGAGCACCGTCACGCCCAGGCTCTCGGCCGCCTCGGGGTTGTCCTTGACCGCGCGCCACCAGTAGCCCCAGCGCGAGTCCTCGATCAGCCAGCAGATGAACCAGGTGAGCGCCAGCAGGCCGACCGCGAAGTGGATGTAGGGCGTCTTGTCGCGGGCGAATTGAAGGGTCGCCCAGCTGTCTTCGCCGAAGGGCCACTGGATGCCCGACGCGCCGCCCAGCCATTCCCAGTTGTGCACGATGAGCAGGCCCATCTCGGCGATCACGATGGTGGCGATGGAGAAGTAGTGCCCCTTCAGCCGGAAGCAGCCGTAGCCGAGGACCACCGCCAGCGCCGCGGCCATCAGCCCGCCACTCAGCATGCCGAGCCAGGGCAGCAGGTCGAAGCCGACGTAGAGCTTGCTGGTGGCATAGGCACCGACGCCGAAATACAGCGCGTGCCCCAGAGAGATCTGGCCGCAGTAGCCTCCCAGGATGTTCCAGGCCTGCGACAGCGCGGCGTACATCAGGGTGAGCACGATGACGTTTCGCAGATAGGCGTTCTGCACCACCAACGGCGACAGCGCGGCCAGCACGAAGATCGCCAGCGCAACGACGAGCTGCATGCGGCGGCGGCGGCCGAAGCTGTGCACCGCGTCGGCGGCGGTGTTCGTGGAAGCCGCCACGGCGGGTGCCGTGGTGGCGGCGAGGATCGTCGGTTGCATCAGAGTCTTCCGAAGAGGCCCTGCGGACGCAGGAAGATGACGGCCAGGTAGAGCACGTAGATGCCCATGGACTTCATGGCCGGCGGCAGCACGACGGCTGTCAGTGCCTCGACCAAGCCGACGACGATGCCTGCCGCGAAGGCGCCGAACACGCTGCCGAAACCGCCGAGCGCGACGGTGATGTAGGCGATGGTGCCGAACGCGGCGCCGACCTGCGGATGGATGTAGTAGAAGGTGGAGAGCACCGCGCCCGCCACGCCGACCAGCGCAGCCCCCATGCCCCAGCCCAGCGCGAAGACCCGGTTGCTGTCGATGCCGACCAGCGCCACGGCGCCCTTGTCTTCCCGCGTGGCTTCCAGGGCGCGACCGAAGTCGGAGTGCTTCATCAGGAGGTACAGGCCGCCGAATGCGATCAGGGAAACCACCGCGCCAAACACCTGCGGCAACGGCAGGAACAGGCCGCTCAGCTCCAGCGTCTTGCCGCCGAGCCAGCCGTTGTCGCCGATGTTGCGGTAGTCGGGCGTGAAGAAGAACTGCGCCGCGCCCTGGATCAGCGTGGCCAGGCCGAAGGTGGCGAAGATCTGCACCATGCCGGCGTTGACCTTCACCCGCAGCGCATGGCGCACCACGCCCGCATAGACGCTGGCCCCGAAGATGAACATCACGGCCGCCACGAGCGGCAGGGCCAGCACGGGGTCGATGTGGAAGAAGACGAAACACCCGAAGGTGGCGTACATGGCCAGCATCATGAATTCGCCATGGGCGAAATTCACGACGTCCATCAGCCCGAAGATGAGAGACAGGCCCACGGCGACCATGCCGTAGATCAGCCCCATCAGCAGGCCGCTGGCCAGGATCTGCATCAATGCGGAAGCGGTCATGGTGCAAAGGGCGGCATTGCGAACCAGGGCGCTCAGGCGTTCATCGGCCACGCCAGCTTGGCGGTGGCGACTTCGAACGGATACACGGTGACGAAGCGGCCCTTGGTCCACTGGATCAGCACCGGGTTGGCGAAGGTGTTCTGGCCGGTGGCGTCGAACTTCACGCGCGACCACGGCATGATGGTTTTCTCGCCGGGAATGTCGGTGGCGGCGAGCGCGTCGCGGATCTTGCGCGGATCGACCGAGCCGGCGCGGTCGATCGCTTCGGCCAGCACCATCAGGGCACTGAACTGGCGCGACGTCTGGTCGTTCATGTCGCGGCCCGCCTTGGCCTTGAACATCGCATTGACGGCCTTCGCGGAGGCGCGCTTCTCGCCCATGTCCTCGGAGAAGCTCGCGCGGCTGATCATCCCGACCAGCTTGTCGCCGACCGCGTCGAGCGCCGGCTTCTCGACGAAGCCCGCGGCTTGGGCGACGATGCTGCGCGGCTTGTAGCCCAGCGATGCCATGGTGTTGGTCAGCAGGATCGCGTCGGTGGTGTAGCTCGACGGCATGAGCACGTCGGGATTGGCATTCTTGATCTGCTGCACCTCTGCGGTCAGCGACGGAGAGTTGTTGCGGTACTTGATGTCGCAGGCGATCTTGTAGCCGCGCTCGGTGGCGAGCTTGCGCTGCACGGTGGAGGAGTCGGTACCGAAGATGGTGTCTTCGTAGAAGAGCCCCACCGAGCCGATCTTCTGGCCCTTGGCCTTGAGCGCATCCATGAAATCGAACATGGCCTCGGAGAACATCTCGTCGTGCGCCGCCGTGCGGAAGAAGAACTTCAGGTTGCGGCGGTTCAGGCTGGGTGAGGAGGAGTCGGCACAGACGAAGGGCACGCCGTAGCGTTCGCAGGTCGCGCTGACGGTGGTCGACACGGACGAGTGGTAGCAGCCCACGATGGCGCAGACGCCGTCCTGCGTGATGAGGCGCTCGGCCTCCGCGCGGCCCTTCTGCGGATCGGCCTGGTGGTCGGCATAGACCACGCGCACCTTGGCGCCGCCCAGGTTGGCCAGGCCGGCGTTTTTGGCGGTCGGCAGGTCGAGCGCACTGGCGTTGTTGATGATGTCCAGCGCAGTCTCGAAGGCCTGCTTGGCGTCGATGCCGACTTGCGCGCTGGAGCCGGTCAGCGGGTAGATCGCGCCGACGACGACCTCCTTGCCCTGGGCCAGCGCCTCGGTCCATGCGCCCTGCAGGACGGCCACGGCGCCCGCGCTGAGAAGAACTTGCCTGCGTTTCATCGAATGACTCCTGGTATGGATGGGTGACGGAATCGGGAAGGCGCTTCAGAACACCGCGAGGTGGCTGTTGCGGACGTCGGTGACCAGCATGTGGCCGGGCTTGTGGGTGATCGCAAAGGGCAGGCGGGCCGAACGGATGGCCTGCTGCGGCGTGACGCCGCACGCCCAGAAGACGGGAATCTCGCCGGGACGGATCTCCGCGGCCTCGCCGTAGTCGGGCGCATCGATGTCGGCGATGCCGATCTCGGCCGGATCGCCCAGGTGCACCGGCGCGCCGTGCGTGCTCGGAAAACGCGACGTGATCTGCACGGCGCGGATGGCCTGCGCCGCCGTCATGGGCCGCATGCTGACCACGCCCATGCCGCCGAAGCGCCCGGCGGTGCCGTTGGGGCGGTTGGTGTCGTACATCGGAACGGTGGTGTTTTGCTCGATGTGGCGAACGGGCACGCCGCCTTCCAGCAGCGCCTCCTCGAAGGACAGCGAGCAACCGATGACGAAGCCGACGAGGTCGTCGCGCCAGAGGTCGCGCAGGTGGGGCACTTCGGCGACCTTCTCGCCATTGCGGAAGACGCAGTAGCCGGGAACGTCGGTGCGCAGGTCGATGTCGTCGCCGAGCTCCGGCACGGCCGGATCGCCGGCCCGGGTGATGCCGATCACCGGGCACGACTTCGGGTTCAGCCGGGCGAAACGCAGGAACTCGTCGGCGTACTCGCTGGGCATGATCGCGAGATTGCCCTGTGTGTAGCCCGGGCACTGCCCGGCGGTCTGCGCGGTGAACCGGCCGGCACGTACGAGCTGCCTGAAGGCAAGGGGCGAGGAAGCGACGGTCATGGCGTTTCGGCGTGTGAGCAAGGAAGTTGCTTACTTTATGAAGCGTGCCGGTCCACCGTCCATCGAAGAATTGTCGAAGCTGCTGTTCAGAAGACTTGAACAGCAGCGCACAACAATCGAACACGGCCCACCAAGACGGAGCGCCGCACGCACCATTTGGAATACCGACGATGAACACCCGTTTCGTGGAAACCTTCATTCTTCTGGCCCGCATCGGCAGCGTCCGCCGGGTCGCGGAAGTCATGCACACCACGCCCGGCGCCATATCGATGCGCCTGCGCTCGCTGGAAGAGGAGCTGGGGGTGTCGCTGTTCCTGTACGACGGCAGGAGCATGACGCTGACGGAGCATGGAGCGCGGCTGGTGCAGCCCGCCGAGTCGCTGCTGGAGACCACGCGCAAGATGGAAGCCGCCGCGCGCGACACCGGCGCGGAGATCGGCGGGCGCGTGCGCGTGGGCATCATCGAGACAGTCGTGCATACCTGCCTGCCCGACCTGATGAAGCTCATGCGCTCCAGCCTCCCCGGCGTCGAGCTCGACCTGCAGGTGGACCTCACCGTGAACCTCGCCGAACAGATGCTGTCGGGCAACCTCGACCTGGTGATGCGCGTCTCCAGCGCCGTGCATCCCTCTCACGCCACGGTGGAAGACCTGATGATGCTGCCCGTGCACTGGGTGGCCCGCAAGGGACTGATTCCCAGGCGGGACCTGCAGCACAGCGTGCTGCGCCAGCAGCTGCTGACGCAGGTGCGCGGCACGCAGCCCTACCTGGATGCAATGAACGTCATCCAGCAGATGGCGGGCCGCCAGGGCGTGGCGCTGAGCGAACTGCGGGTGTCGGCGGCACCCAGCATCGCCGCCCAGCTGGCGCTGACGCGCGAAGGCGTGGGCGTGGCGCTGGTGCCGGGCATCTTCGTGAAGGAACAGATCGAGCGCGGCGACCTGGTCGAACTCGACCTTCCGCCGCTGCCGGCCTTCAAGATGTCGCTCTGGTATCCATGGAATGCCGCACCCCTGGTGGTGCGCACCGCGGAAGTCCTGCGCAAGGGAGCGCGCAATTTCTGCAGGCGCCACGATGCGCGCTGGGTGACCCCTCTGGCCTGACCTGAGGCGCGCTCAGGCGGCCGGGCGCGTTGGCGCTTGTTGTCACCTGTTCAATATTCCTGAATGGATCGGCGCAAAAGTTCTGGGTTGGCAATGCAGGCGGCCGTTCCTAGACTGCCTCCTCCTTTCATTCACGACCGCCAACGTGTTCCAGAAGATCCTCATTGCCGGCCGGGGAGAGATTGCCTGCCGCATCATCCGCGCCTGCCGCCAGTTGGGAGCTGCCACCATCGCGGTCAATTCCGATGCGGGCGAGCGCCGGCTCCATGTCGAGGACCCGATGATCGCCAAGCTCATCTCGCACGGCTCCGGCTGCGAGACCGCGATCGCGGTCATGCGGCGCGCCTTGCAGGCGCTCGAGATCGAAGGCATCCACCACAACGGGTCGTTGGAAGCCCGCGCGGCGCAGGCGGCGTCATGAGCGTCCTGTCGCCACTCCCGGCACGCATCGAGCCGCTGGGCGACAGCGCGCTGCGCATCGTCCTCGGCGACACGCTGGACCCCGGCGTCAACCGCCGCGTCTGCGCGCTGGCCGACCGCATCGCCGTCGCGCTCGCCGCCGGCCGCCTGCCGGGGGTGACCGATGTGCTGCCGGCTTTCAGCGTGGTCGGCGTGCACTACCGTGCCGACGCTGTTCCCACCGATGGCAACGAGAGCCCTTTCGCTGCGCTGTTGCGCCTGCTATCGCCCTTGCTGCCCGAGCGCGAAGGGCTGCCCGTTGGCGCCACGGACCGGCTGATCGAGATTCCCGTCTGCTACGGCGGCGAGTTCGGTCCCGACCTGCAGGAGACCTCCGCCGCCTGTGGCATGACGCCGGACGAGCTCATCGCCCTGCACCAGAACCCCAGTGAAGAGCAGCGTGTCTACATGATCGGCTTCGCGCCCGGCAATCCCTACGTGGGGCGGCTCGATCCGGCGCTGGCCATCCCTCGCCGCGCGACGCCGCGCACACACATGCCGATGGGCACCGTGTGCATCGCCAACCGGCAGACCGTGGTCTACCCGGTGGCCGCACCCGGCGGATGGCACATGATCGGTCGCACCCCGCTGCGGCTGTTCGATCCTGCGCGCGCCGAACCATGCCTGCTGCGCCCCGGCGACCGCATCCGCTTCAAGGCGATCGACCCGGACAGCTTCGCGCGCGCCATGGAGGCCGCATGAGTCTGGAAGTGGTCAAGCCTGGCTTGCTGAGCACCTTCCAGGACCTGGGGCGCATCGGCTCGCAGGCCATCGGCATGCCGGTGTGCGGTGCCATGGACCCGCTGTCGCACGGCATCGCCAACCTGATCGCGGGCAACGCCTGCGAGGAAGCCACGCTCGAAATCACGCTGATGGGTCCGTCGCTGCGCTTCGGCCGCGACAGCCGCATCGCACTGGCCGGCGCGGACCTGAGCCCCACACTGCAGCCCCCGGGCAACGACGCCGCCACGCCGATCCCGATGCTGCAGCCCGTGCACGTGCCGGCCGGCGCATTGCTGCAGTTCGGCAGGCGCCGCCGCGGCCTGCGCAGCTACCTGGCGCTGGCCGGCGGCTTCGGGCTGCCGGCTGCGATGGGCAGCCGCAGCACCTACCTGCGCGGCGCGCTCGGCGGCTTTCAGGGCCGGGCGCTGCGCAAGGGCGATGTCGTGCCCCTGCCGGCCTTCACGCTCGGCGCAGCGCCCGTCGTCACGCCGACCGCGAACGCTGTGCTGCACGGCTTGCTGGAGCGTGGTGCGGCGGGCGCCACGGTCCGCATCGTCGAGGGGCCGGAATGGCCCCAGTTCACCGATGCTTCGCACCGTACCCTGCTGTCCGAGGGCTACCGCATCGGCTCGCAGTCGGACCGCATGGGCTACCGGCTCGAAGGGCCCGTTCTGCAGCGCAGCGCACCCCGCGACATGCTGTCCGAGGCTGTCGCCTTCGGCACGATGCAGGTTCCGCCGGACGGCCAGCCCATCGTGCTGATGGCCGACCGCCAGACCAGCGGCGGCTACCCGCGCATCGCCCAGGTCGCGGGCGTCGACCTGCCCTTGCTGGCCCAGCGCATGCCGGGCGAGTCGATCCGCTTCGAGCGCATTGCGCTGGAAGCCGCGCAGCGGCTGCTGCAACGCCGCGCCTCGGCCATGGCGAGCCTGGCGCGGGCGCTGCGCGCCTAGTTCGCGGGAAGACGGAGGAAAGCACGATGAGCGGCGAAAAGATGGTCGAAGAAGATCAGGCCCTGATCCTGTTGCGCTCCAGCTGAGTTCGTCGGCAAGACTACGCGCCGCTGAACTCGCAAGCGGCGGGCTCCTTGCAACGAGCAGAGAAGAGAAAGAGAGAGCGCCCTTCAGCCGGCCGCCCGCAACACGCGCGCCGTGTGCCTGGCGATCACCGCTTCTTCATCGGTGCGCAGCACCCATGCACTGACGGGGCTCTCGGCCCTCGTCAGCCGTGCCGCACCGCTGCGGTTGGCTGCGGCATCGACATTCACGCCCATCCACTCGCAGTCTTCGAGGATGCGTTCGCGCAGCGCCGCACCGTTCTCGCCGATGCCGGCGGTGAACACGATGGCATCGACGCCGCGCAGTGCCGCCGCGAGGCTGCCCATGTGCTGCACCACCTGCTCCGCGAAGTGGCCGATGGCCTCGGCGGCGGCAGGCTCGGCCGAAGCCTCCAGCACGCGCATGTCGCTGGACACGCCCGAGATGCCGAGCAGCCCCGACTGGCGGAACAGCAGCGCCTCGACCTCGTCGGCCGACATGCCGCGCGAACGCATCAGGTAGAGCACGACGGCCGCGTCGAGGTGGCCGCAGCGCGTGCCCATCGTGAGACCGTCGAGCGGAGAGAAGGTCATCGTCGTCGCGACCGAGCGGCCCTGCGCGATCGCGCACATCGAGGCGCCGTTGCCCAGGTGCGCGACGATCACCCGCCGCTGCGCGAGCTCGGGCGCGATGTCCGCGAACTGCGCGACGATGGATTCGTAGGAAAGACCGTGGAAGCCGTAGCGACGCACGCCCGCGTCGTGCAACTCGCGCGGCAGCGCGAAGCGCCGGTTGACCTCGGGCTGCACCGCGTGGAATGCGGTGTCGAAGCACGCCACCTGCGGCACGCCGTCGAAGGCCGCCATCGCCGCGCGCACACCCGCGAGGTTGTGCGGCTGGTGCAGCGGCGCCAGGGGTTCCAGCGTGGCCAGCGCTTCAAGCACGCCGGCATCGACGCGCACCGGCGCCACGAAATCCGCGCCGCCATGCACGATGCGATGGCCCACGGCCGCGATGCGCCCTTCTCCCGACTGCTTCGCGTGCCAATCGAGCAGCGCCGCGAGCGCCCCCTGGTGCGAGGCCTGCGCGCCTTCGAGCGGCGTGTCGTGCAGCGTCTGCCCGTCGGCATCTCGCACGCGCAGCCGTGCCTTCAGGCCCGCGCCCAGCCCGTCGGCCTGCCCGGACCAGCGCGCTGTCGGCAGCGCGGCATCGCCATCGACGGCCGCATCGAACAGCGCGACCTTGATCGACGACGAACCCGCGTTGAGCGTGAGCAGCGAACCGGTCATGGGGTGCAGTGGATGGCGTTCAGACGTAGTCCTTGTACTTGTCGAGGAATCGTACCGGCTTCGACAGCGCATCGCGGCGGAACGGGTCGCCCAGCTCGCGGGTGCACATGATCTCGATCACGCAGGTCTTGCGCTCGTTCATCTGCATGTCGATGGCCTTCTTCAGCGCCGGGCCCACGTCTTCGAGCCTGTCGACCACGATGCCTTCGGCGCCCATGGCCTTGGCGATGCCTGCGAAGCTCTCGCTCTCGAGTTCGCCGGCCACGAAGCGGCGGTTGTAGAAGTCGACCTGGTTCTTCTTCTCCGCGCCCCACTGCCGGTTGTGGAAGACCACCGCCGTCACCGGGATGTCGTGGCGCACGGCCGTCATGATCTCGACCATGCTCATGCCCCACGCGCCGTCACCGGCATAGGCCACGGCGGGGCGGTCGGGCGCGGCGCACTTGGCGCCGATCATGGTGGGCAGCGAGTAGCCGCAGTTGCCGAAGCTCATCGGCGCGAAGAAGCTGCGCGGTTCCTCGAAGCGCAGGTAGCCGTTGGCGATGGCATTGATGTTGCCGATGTCGGTGGAGACCATCACGCGCGGCGGCATGGCCTTCTCGAGCTCGCGCAGCACCTGGCGCGGATGCAGGTAGCTGCCGCCGGTGGGCGTCTTCTCGCCCTTGGCTTCCTCGATGACGTCGAGGCTGAACTGGTCGCGCTCGTGGGTCCACTCGTCGAGCTCTTTCTCCCACGCGGCCTTCTCGGCCTTGATCTTCTGGGCACGCTCGGCCTTGGTGGCGTCGCAGGCCAGCGTCTTGCCCTGCAGGCGCCGGAGCAGCTCCTTCGCGGTGGCCTTGGCGTCGCCATGGATGCCGACGGTGATCTTCTTCACCAGGCCCAGGTTGGTGTGGTCGGCCTCGACCTGGATGATCTTGGCCTCCTTCGGCCAGTAGTCCATGCCGTGCTGCGGCAGCGTGCCGAAGGGGCCCATGCGCGAGCCGAGCGCGAGCACCACGTCGGCCTGCGCGATCAGCTTCATCGCGGCCTTGGAGCCCTGGTAGCCCAGCGGGCCGGCCCACAGCGGATGGCTTGCGGGGAAGGAGTCGTTGCGCAGGTAGCCGTTGGCCACCGGCGCGCCCAGGCGTTCGGCCAGCGCCTTGCACTCATCCACCGCGTCGCCCATGACCACGCCGCCGCCCGAGAGGATCACCGGGAATTTCGCGGAGGCCAGCAGCTCGACCGCCGCCTCCAGGCTCTGCTCGCCGCCCGCGCCGCGCTCCACACGCATCGGCTTCGGGATCTCGCACTGGATCTCGCCGTAGAAGTAGTCGCGCGGAATGTTCAGCTGCGTCGGGCCCATCTCGGAGATGGCGCGGTCGAAGCAGCGCGCCGTGTACTCGGCCATGCGCTTGGGGTTGTTGACGTGGCCCTGGTACTTGGTGAACTCCTGGAACATCGGCAGCTGGTTGGCTTCCTGGAAGCCGCCCAGGCCCATGCCCATGGTGCCGGTCTCGGGCGTGACGATGACCACCGGGCTGTGCGCCCAGTAGGCGGCCGCGATGGCGGTCACGCAGTTGCTGATGCCGGGACCGTTCTGGCCGATGACCAGGCCGTGTCGGCCCGACACGCGCGCATAGCCGTCTGCCATGTGCGCGCCGCCCTGCTCGTGCACCACCGGGATCAACCGGATGCCCGCGGGCGCGAAGATGTCCATCGCGTCCATGAAGGCCGAGCCCATGATGCCGAAGATGTCGGTCACGCCGTTGGCGACCATGGTCTCGACGAAGGCCTCGGAGGGCGTCATCTTCTGCACGCCCTTGACGGCTTCGCGTGCGGGGGCGGCGGCTGGCTTCTGGCTCATGGGGGCGTCTCCTGGAAGGATGAGGGGCGAGGTTGCGCTCTAAAAGTCGGAACGACTTGTTCCGGAATTCGTTTCGGCGGAATATAGGATGGCTCCCGGCCCGCGTCAAACAATTTACAAAAATCGGAACGTCTTGTCTCTTTTTTTGTAAAACGCATATGATCCGCGCCATGAAGATCGTCAAAGGCCTCACGCCTGAAGCGCAGGACCCGGCGGGCCCGGGTGGCGATTCGCCGACCATGCGCCTGTTCTCGCTGCTCGAAGTCATGGCCGCGAAAGACCAGCGCTATTCGCTGCAGGGCCTGGTGGAAGAAACCGGACTGCCCAAGCCTACGCTGCACCGCATGCTCCAGCAGCTCGAAGGCGCGGGGCTGCTGCAGCGCGAAGGCGACGGCCGGCACTACGGCATCGGCACGCGGCTGCGGCGGCTGGCCGAGAACCTGCTGCTCAACGACAGCCTGCATGGCGCGCGGCACACGGTGCTGCGCCAGCTGGTGGAAGAGATCGGCGAGAGCTGCAACCTCACGGCCCTCTCGGGCAGCGAGGTCGTGTACCTCGACCGCGTGGAAACCGCCGCGCCGCTGCGCTTCTACCTGCACTCGGGTTCGCGCGTGCCGGTGCACTGCTCGGCCAGCGGCAAGATCTTTCTCTCGCAGATGAGCGCGGCGCAGCGCCGCAGGCTGCTCTCTCACGCGCCGCTCGAAACCTACACGCCCCGCACGCTGACCGACCCCGAGGCGCTGGAGAAGGAAGTGCAGCGCGTGCGCAAGGACGGCTACGCCATCGACCACGAGGAGTTCCTGCCAGGCCTGCTGTGCATCGCCACGCTGGTGCCCTCGGGCGACGACGCACCGTCGAACCTCTGCATCGCGGTGCAGGCGCCGGTGATGCGGCTCGACGCCGCCAAGGCGAAGACGCTCCTGCCCGCGCTGCAGCGCGCCGCGCAGGCACTGAGCCGCATCGACGCCGACGCGGCCTCCGACCGCGTCGACCATGCTCAGGCCTGAAGACACCCCTTTCGCAGGAACCGCCATGACCGACACCGCCGACCTTCGACCCGACCGGATGCTCAGCGTGCGCGAGGTGTTCGGCATCGACTCAGACCTGCGCGTGCCGGCCTTCAGTGAACGCGATGACCACGTGCCCGAGGTCGATGCCGTCTACCGCTTCAACCCCGACGTGACGCTCGCCATCCTCGCGGGCTTCATGCGCGACCGGCGCGTGATGGTGCAGGGCCTGCACGGCACCGGCAAGTCGACCCACATCGAGCAGGTGGCGGCGCGGCTGAACTGGCCCTGCGTGCGACTGAACCTCGACGGCCACATCAGCCGGCTCGACCTCGTCGGAAAGGACGCTGTGGTGCTGCGCGAGGGCAAGCAGGTCACCGAGTTCCAGCAAGGCATCGTGCCCTGGGCGCTGCAGCGGCCGGTGGCGCTGATCTTCGACGAGTACGACGCGGGCCGGCCCGACGTGATGTTCGTCATCCAGCGCATCCTGGAGCGCGACGGCAAGTTCACGCTGATGGACCAGAACCGGGTGCTGCGCCCGCACCCCTTCTTCCGCCTGTTCGCCACGGCCAACACGGTAGGGCTGGGCAACCTCAACGGGCTGTACCACGGCGCGCAGCGGCTCAACCACGCGCAGATCGACCGCTGGAACATCGTGGCCTCACTCGACTACCTGCCCGCGGCGGAAGAGATCGCCATCGTGCAGGCGCGCGTGCCTTCGCTGGCCGACGAGGCGGGCACGAAGCTGGTCGCAGCGATGGTGGCCGTGGCCGACCTCACGCGAAAGGGTTTCGCGGCCGGCGACCTCTCGACGCTGATGTCGCCGCGCACCGTGATCACCTGGGCCGAGAACGTCGAGATCTTCAAGGACCCGGCGCTGGCCTTCCGCCTTTCCTTCGTCAACAAGTGCGACGACGCGGAGCGTCCGCTGGTGGCCGAGTATTTCCAGCGCTGCTTCGACCGCGAGTTGAAGGAGTCGCACCAGCTCTCGTCGGACGCGCGCGAATGAACACCGGCCCCGCGAGCGCGATGCAGCGCCGCGTGCGGCAGGAAGAACTCGTGGCGGAGCTGTGCGCGGGCGTGGTGCGTGCCTTCAGCGGCGAGCGCGACCTGCATTTCCGCGGACGGCGGCTGCACCGCGGCCGCACGGCGCTGCCGTGGTTCGCGCCGCACCTGCATCCATCGCCCGACACCGACGACTTCGCATCGTTCCGCGGCGTGGCCGACGGGCTCGCGCTGCGGCTTACTGCATCGGATGCCGCGCTGCATGAAAGCCTGCGGCCCGAGGAACCGGTCGAGCGCATGCTGTTCGAGATGCTGGAGCAGTTCCGCGTGGAAGCGCTCGCGCCCGAGGTCATGGCCGGCATGCGGCACAACCTTCGGCACCGGCACGAGCAGTGGTCGCTCGCCTTCCATCACTCGGGCCTGACCGACACCGCGCGCGGCCTGCTGCTGTACGCCGTGGCGCAGATCTGCCGTGCGCGCGTCAGCGGCGAGCAGGTGGTCGAAGAAACCGAGGACATGCTCGAAGCCACGCGCTTCGCCCTCGCGCCGCTGATCGGCCACGCGCTGGCCGGCCTGCGAAGGGACCGCGCCGACCAGGCCGCGTATGCCGTGCACGCCCGCGCTATCGCGCGCACCGTGGCCGCGATGCTGCACGAGGCCGGCGAGGAAGACGGTGAAGCCCAGCGCGACGCGCACGTCGACGACAAGCGCAGCGTGTTCAGCCTCGTGGCCGACATGGACCAGGAGATCGTCGAGCGCTTCACCACCGCCGAGTCGGGCCGCAGCGAGGTGCTCGAGGGCGCGGGCGGCGCCTACCGCGTCTCCACCGATGCCTACGACCGCGAGCACGACGCCGCCACGCTCGCGCGCAGGGAAGTACTCGCGGGCCATCGCGAGAAGCTCGACCGCCGCATCGCCGCGCAGGGCGTGAACGTCGCCCGCCTCGCGCGCGAGTTGCGTGCCCTGCTCGCAGTGCCCGAGCGCGACGGCTGGGACGGCGCGCAGGAAGAAGGGCTCGTCGATGGACGTCGCCTCGCACAACTCGTGGCCTCGCCCACCGAGCGCCGGCTGTTCCGCATCGATCGCATGGAGCCGATTGCCGACAGCATCGTCACCTTCCTCATCGACTGCTCAGGCTCGATGAAGGAGCACGCCGAATCGGTCGCGATGATGGTCGACGTGTTCGCGCGCGCGCTCGAACAAGCTGGCGTGGCCTGCGAGGTGCTGGGCTTCACGACCAGCGCGTGGAACGGCGGACGCCCGCAGCGCGAATGGGTGCGCGCGGGCCGTCCGCCGCATCCGGGGCGGCTCAACGAGCGCTGCCACATCGTCTTCAAGGCCGCGGCCATGCCGTGGCGGCGCGCGCGCCCCGCGATGGCGGCGCTGCTCAAGGCCGACCTGTTCCGCGAAGGTATCGACGGAGAAGCCATCGACTGGGCCTGCACGCGGCTGCGCCAGCGCGGCGAAGCGCGCAAGCTGCTGCTGGCGATCTCCGACGGCTCGCCGATGGACAGCGCCACGCACCTCGCCAACGACGCGCACTACCTCGACCACCACCTGCGCGACGTGATCGCGCGGCAGGAGCAGCACGGCGACATCGAGATCGCCGGTATTGGCGTGGGCCTCGACCTGAGCCCCTACTACAGCCGCAGCCACGTGCTCGACCTCGCGAACGCGAGTGGCAACGCCATCTTTCGCGAAGTCATCGAACTCATGGCCGGGCGGCATCGGCGCTGAGCAGCGGAGCCGCTGAGGCCTTTGGAACTACATCCAAGTCCCCGATTGACAAAGGGCGCTTCGGATTCATACATTGCGTTTCAAATTCAAGAACGTTGTTCCATTATTTGGAACAACAAGGAAAGCCCCAGCCTCATGGACTCGACGCTTGCCAAGGGCCTTGCCGCCCTCGAATGGATGGTGCGCCAGCAGCGCGGCTGCCGCGTCACCGAACTGGCGCAAGCCTTCGGCATGGCGCGCAGCAACGCGCACCGCACGCTGCAGACGCTGGTCGAATGCGGCTGGGCCGTGCAAGACCCGGAGACGAGCGCCTACCGGCCGAGCCTGAAGCTCTTCGAACTGGGAGCCATGGTTTCCGAGGCATCGGACATCGGCTCACTGCTGCGCCCCCACCTCGCGCGGCTGGCGCAGGCCACGGGCGAGACCATCCACCTCGCGGTGCTCGACGGCGCGGAGATCGTCTACCTCGACAAGTTCGACAGCCCCCTGCCGGTGGCCGCCTATTCGCGCATCGGCGGCCGCGCGGCGGCGTACTGCGTGGCCTCGGGCAAGGCGCTTCTCGCTGCGGCAGGCCTGGGCGTGCCGGCGCTGCAGGAGTGCCTGGGCACGCTGGAGCCGCACACCAGGAACAGCATCACCGACTTCGACACCCTTTTCAGCGAACTGGAACGCTCCCGCGCCCGCGGTTATGCAGAGAACCGCGAGGAATGGCGCATCGGCGTGTGCGGCCTCGGCGTGCCCGTGCTCAATGCACGCGGCGAGGCCGTGGCGGCCGTCGGCATGAGCGTGCCCTCGATCCGCTTCGCGCGCACGCAGGCGCGCGGGCTGGCCGACCACCTGATGGCCTGCGCGCGCGATGCCAGCGTCACGCTGGGCTATCGCGTGGGCACCGCACCGGCCGGGCCGTCGCCGATGTCCACCATAAAGAGAAGGAGACCCGAATGAAGTTGTTCTTCGCTCCCTGGCTGCGCGCCGGGATGCTGGCTCTAGTCACCCTCGCAGCGCCCTTCGCCGCGCAGGCAGACAACGGCGGCGACTACCCCACCAAGCCCATCCGCCTCGTCGTGCCCTACCCGCCCGGAGGCGGCACCGACGTGATCGCGCGCATCGTGCAGGAGCGCTTCTCGACACTGCTCGGCCAGCAGGTGCTCATCGACAACCGTGGCGGTGCGGCGGGCTCCATCGGCACCGAGTTGGTGGCGAAGTCGCCGGCGGACGGCTACACGGTGCTCTTCACGCTCTCGTCGCACACCATCAACCCGGCCATCTACGCGAAGCTGGGCTTCGACACCGCGAAGGACTTCGCGCCCGTCGGCATGGTCGCCTCGCTGCCGCAGATCCTGGTGGCCAACACGCAGTTTCCGGCGAACACGGTGGCGGAACTGGTGGCGCTGGCCAAGGCCAAGCCCGACAGCATCTCCTTCGCTTCGGTGGGCAACGGCTCGCCCGGGCACCTGGCGGGCGAGCTGCTGAAGCTGCGCACCGGCACGCAGATGACGCACGTGCCCTACCGCGGTGGCGGCCCGGCCGTGACCGACGTGATGGGCGGGCAGGTGCCGCTGCTGTGGGTGTCGATTCCGGCGGCCGCGCAGTTCGTGAAGGCCGGCAAGCTCAAGGCGCTCGCCGTCTCCACCACCAGGCGCAGCGCGGCCTTCCCCGACGTGCCGACGATGCAGGAGGCCGGCATTGCCGACTTCGACGTCGACTCCTGGTACGCCGTGTTCGTGCCCGCCAAGACGCCCAAGCCCGCCATCGACAGGCTCAACCGCGTGATCAACACCGTCGTCAAGGAACCGGAGATCCGCGACAAGCTGCTGGCACAGGGCAGCGAAGGCGTGGGCGGCACGCCCGACCAGCTCGGCAAGGTCGTGACCGCCGAACTGGTCCGCTGGCAGAAGCTCGCCAAGGAAGCCAACATCAAGGTGGACTGAGCTCCACACGTACCCATGGAACATCCGAACACCCCCTCCTCCCCCATCGCCGAACTGGTGGCGCGCGCCCGCGCCGCGCAGCGCATCTACGAGACCTGGTCGCAGGCGCAGGTCGACACCGCCGTGGTCGCGGCGGGCTGGGCCATCATCGAGCCCGCGCGCAACCGCGAGCTGGCCGAGCTGGCCGTGGCAGACACCGGCGTGGGCAACGTCGAGGACAAGGTGC
The DNA here is from genome assembly GCF_013376045.1 of Variovorax sp. SG517. Classification (GTDB taxonomy): domain Bacteria; phylum Pseudomonadota; class Gammaproteobacteria; order Burkholderiales; family Burkholderiaceae_C; genus Variovorax. The sequence goes on from NZ_JABMJG010000001.1 coordinate 22,057, forward strand.
GCAAGAACCACCGCAAGACCTTCGGCCTGCTGCGCGACCTGCACGGCGCGCGCTCGGTGGGCGTGATCGCCGAAGACCCGGCGCGCGGCATTGTCGAGATCGCGCGGCCCGTGGGCGTGGTGTGCGCCATCACGCCCTCGACCAACCCGGGCGCCACGCCCGCTAACAAGATCATCAATGCGCTGAAGGGGCGCAACGCGGTCATCGTCGCGCCCTCGCCCAAGGGCTGGTCGACGGCGGCGCGGCTCATCGAATTCATCCACCAGCAGTTCGACCGCATCGGCGCGCCGCGCGACCTGGTGCAGCTGCTGCCCGCGCCGGTCAACAAGCAGTCGACCGCCGAGCTGATGCGGCTGTGCGACCTGGTGGTGGCCACGGGCTCGCAGGCCAACGTGCGCGCAGCCTATGCCAGCGGCACGCCGGCCTTCGGCGTGGGCGCGGGCAACGTGGCGGGCATCGTCGACGAGACGGTGGATGTCGAAGCCGCGGCCGACCGCATCGTGCGCTCCAAGACCTTCGACAACGCGACCAGCTGCTCGTCGGAGAACAGCCTCGTCGTCGTCGATGCGGTGCGCGCGAAGATGCTCTCCGCCCTGAAGGACCGTGGCGCCGTCATGCTCGCCGACGCGCAGAAGGCCACGCTGCAGAAGCTGATGTGGCCCGAGGGCAAGCTCTCTGCCGCCGTCATCGGGCAGTCGACACGCACCATCGCCGAGCGCGCGGCCGCGGTGGATGGCGCGAACCGCGCCGCCTGGCAGGCGATTGCCGAGGCCGACCCGCGCATCCTCATGGTGGCCGAGGACGGCGTGGGCCATGACCACCCCTTCTCCGGCGAGAAGCTGAGCCCGGTGCTCGCGGTGTATGCGGCGCGCGACTTCGACGAGGCTGCCGCCACCGTGGCGCGCATCTATTCGTATGAAGGCGCCGGCCACTCGGTGGGCCTGCACAGCGCAGTGCCCGAACGGGCGCTCACGCTGGGCCTCACGCTGCCGGTGTCGCGCGTGATCGTCGACCAGGCGCACTGCATCGCCACCGGCGGCAGCTTCGACAACGGGCTGCCGTTCTCGCTGTCGATGGGCTGCGGCACATGGGGCAGGAACAACTTCTCCGACAACATGAACTACCGCCACTACCTGAACATCACGCGCGTGTCGCGCCCGATTCCCGAGGTGGTGCCGAGCGAGGAAGACATCTTCGGCACCTTCTTCGCCAGCCACGGCGCGAACTGACGATGACGGCGGCCGCGACCACGGTGCATGCGCTGATCGAGCGCCAGGCACACGAGCAGCCGCACGCGGTGTACGCGCGCGCCACGGAATCGGAACGGCACATCACCTACGGCGAACTCGCGCGCGGATGCCGCCGAGTCTCGGCCGTGCTGCGCGGGCTCGGCATGCAGCCGGGCGACACGGTGTCCGTCGTCATGCCCAACGGCCTGCAGACACTGCGGCTGCTGCTGGGCGCGATGCACGGCGGCTTCCGCGTGAACCCGGTCAACCTGCTGTCGCAGCCGGAGCAGATGCACTACGTGCTCTCGCATTCCGACTGCCGCCTGGTCTGCGTCGCGCCCGAGTGGGAATCGCGCGTGCGCGCCATCGTCGAAGCCTTCGACCGGCCCGTGAAGCTGGTCGTGGTCGACCCCGAGGGCGATGGGCTGCCCGGCGAGGAAGAAGCCGCCGCCGACGTGCCGCCGCCCTCGCCAGACGCGGTCGCGCTGCTGATGTACACCTCGGGCACCACCGGCAACCCCAAGGGCGTGATGCTCACGCAGCGCAACCTGGCGGCGAATGCGCATGCCATCAGCGTCGAGCACCAGCTGCGCCCTTCCGACCGCGTGCTGGCGGTGCTGCCGCTCTATCACATCAACGCATTCACAGTGACCATGCTCGCGCCGCTGGCGCACGGCGGCAGCCTCGCGATGCCGCCGAAGTTCTCGGCCGGCCGCTTCTGGGAACAGGCCACGCAGACGCAATGCAGCTGGATCAACGTGGTGCCCACCATGATCTCGTACCTGCTCGAAGGCCCAAGGCCGCCGCTCGCGCAGACGCTGTCGATCCGCTTCTGCCGTTCGGCCTCGGCCGCATTGCCGCCGGAGCATCTGCGCGCGTTCGAGCAGATGTTCGGCATCGGCATCGTCGAGACCATGGGACTCACCGAGACGGCAGCGCCCTCATTCTCGAACCCGATGGACCCGGCCGCACGCAAGATCGGTTCGGTCGGCCGCGCCTCGGGCTGCATGGCCGGCGTCGTGGATGCGCAGCTCGCGGCCGTGCCCGACGGCACCACCGGCGAGCTCGTCATCCGCGGGCCCAACGTGATGCTGGGCTACTACAAGAACGAGGAAGCCACCCGCGCGAGCTTCACGCCCGACGGCTGGCTGCGCACCGGCGACCTGGGCCATCGCGACGAGGACGGCTTCTTCTTCGTCACCGGCCGCATCAAGGAGCTCATCATCAAGGGCGGCGAGAACATCGCGCCGCGCGAGATCGACGAGGCCCTGCTGAAGCATCCCGCCGTGCTCGAGGCCGTTTCCGTGGGCGTGCCCGACCGCCACTACGGCCAGGAGATCGGCGTGTGCATCGTGCTGCGCGAAGGCAGCGCCTGCACCGAGGAACAGCTGCGCGAGTTCGCCGCCACCGTGCTCGGCCGCTACAAGGCCCCGGGCCACTACCGCTTCGTGCAGGATCTACCGCGCGGCCCTTCGGGAAAGGTGCAGCGACTGAAGCTGATGCCGCTCTTCCAGGCATGACGGCTGCCGACCTGCTGGTGCCGCCGCTGGCGCCGACAACGCTCGCCTACAGCCTGTGCGTGGTGTTCGCGGCCGGCATCGTGCGCGGCTTCGCGGGCTTCGGCTTCTCCGCCATCACCGTCGCGGGCATGTCGCTGGTGATCTCGCCCGCGCTGGTGGTGCCCGCGATCTTCATGCTGGAAATCCTCGCCAGCCTGAGCCAGCTGCGCGGCATCGCGCGCGACGTCGACCTGCCATGGCTGGGCTGGCTGATGCTCGGCAACCTGATCTGCATTCCCATCGGCGTGGCGCTGCTCGCATGGCTGCCCGAGACGCCGCTGCGCCTTCTGATCGGCGTGCTGCTGATGGCCGCCGCCCTGTCGCTGCGCGGCGGCGCACATGTCGCACTGGAACCCACGCGTGGCCTGCGTCTTACGGCCGGTCTGGCCTCAGGCTTCATCAACGGCGTCGCGGCCATCGGCGGCATTGCGGTAGCGGTGCTGCTGAGCACCGCGAAGATGGCACCCGCTGCCCTGCGCGCCACGCTGATCGCGCTGCTGCTCTTCAGCGACGTGGTGTCGCTGATCAGCGCGGCGCTGATGCCCTCGTCGGCGCATGCCTCGGGCAACCTGCTGGGGCCGGACACGCTCAAGTGGGCGCTGTGGCTGGCGCCTGCGATGCTCGCCGGCATCTGGTGGGGGCAGCGCTCGTTCAAGGGCGTGTCGCCGGAGCAGTTCAGGCGGCTGGTGTTGAATCTGCTGATCGGGCTGGCGGCGATGAGCGTGGTGCGGTCGGTGGTCGGACTGGTCTGGTGATGACTGTCGGCAGTCAGGCCGCCGGCGCCATCAGCCCCGCGTCATACGCCTCGCAGTAGAGCCCCCAATCCTCCACCACCTGCGCCGCACACTCATGCGCCGCAGCCAACAAGTCCCCGCGCCACGACTTCGCCGAGCCGCCGAAGTCGATCAGCGCATCCGCGATGGCCGAACCCTGCCGGCCCGAGCTGCGCAGTTGCGCCCACGCCATGAGCTGGCCCATCTCGGCGATCACGCCGCGAATGTCGGCGAGGCGCGTGCGGTTCACGTCGAGCATCACGCGGTCTTCGCTGGGCTGTAGGCCGCGCAGCACATAAGAAGACTTGCGGCCGACGATGGGATGCAGGAAGGCCATCGACACGGCCTGCATGCGGCGCTGCAGGCCGACGACGCGGTGCGCCTCGGAAGGCCATTCGGGCTGCTTCGTCTTCTTCAGGTGCGGCACGAGCGAGGACGGCTGCGCCTGCTTCAGGTCGAGCAGGAAGTTGGCGTCGGGCGAGCCCTTGCCTTCGATCAGCACGATGTAACGCTCCACGCCGAGGCTGCCGGTGCCGGCGATGCGGCGGGCCACGTCGAGCACCTTGAAGAACCTGGGGTCGGGCTGCGAGGCGGCGAAGGTGTCGATGAGCCTGGTGACCCGCTCGCGCTGCGCCTCGGTGGCCTGCAGCGCGTGCTTGCCGTCGCAGCGGATGGAGCGCCTGCGGCCCTTGCGGTCGCTGCGCCGGTCGAGGAACGCAGGGCGAGTGCGCGCCTTGAGGGTGTCGAGCAGGTCCCTAACGAGACCGCCGGCGGTGTCGCGCTCGATCCAGCGGGCCTTGCCCGGCACGAGCGCGCCGGTATAGGCATCGAGGAAGGTTTTGCACAGGGCGTCCGCGTCGGCGGTGCTCTTGCACAGGCCCTCGCCCGCCACCAGGATGCTCGACAGGAAGCGCACCAGCTCCCACGTCACCGGCGCGAGCGCAGCTTCGTCGAAGTCGTTGAGGTCGAAGTAGACGAGCCGGTTGTCGCCCTTGTAGCTGCCGAAGTTCTCCAGGTGCGCGTCGCCGCACAGCCATGCCGCCGGTGCCTTGGAGAACAGCGTGCCGGCTGGCAGGCGGTCATAGAACAGGTGGCAGGTGCCGCGCAGGAAGACGAAGGGGCTGGAGCGCAGGTTGGCGTATTTCATCGCCAGCCTTTCAGGGTCGCGCCCGGCGTTGAAGCTGCGGATGGTCTTGGCGGCGTTGGGCATGCGTTGCGTTCTTTCTCCTGCGCTTGTCGCGAGCGGCGGATTCTGCGGCTGCGTACCCACTCGAAGCTGACGAAGCCCAAGACAGGCTTCGGCGCCGCCGCTCAGAGCAGCCCGGTCATCTTCTGCGCCGCCGCCTTCAGCGCGTCGATGCGCTGGAGGGCGTCGTCCATCGACATGCGCGCCGTCGGCGCATGCACCGCCAGCGCGGCACGCACCGCGCCGGCCGCGTCGCGCACCGGCACGGCCACCGCCACGAGGCCGGCGATGAACTCCTCGTTGTCGCGCGAATGGCCCTGCTTCGCGATCGCCTCGCACTCGGCGCGCAGCGCATCTGCGCTGGTGATGCTGTTGGGCGTCATGCGCTCCAGCGGCAGTCCGTCGATGAACGCATCGCGCGCCTTCGCCGGCATCAGCGCCAGGAAGAGCTTGCCGCTGGCCGTGCAGTGCAGCGGCACATGCGAGCCCACGTCGAGCGTCAGGCGCAGCGGCCACTGGGCTTCCACGCGGTCGAGGTACAGCACCTGGGCGCCGTCGAGCGTGGTGAGGTTGCAGGTCTCGCCCACCTCGCGCACCAGCGCCGACAGCACCTCGTGCCGCAGTCCGCGCACCACACCGTGGTTCAGCGTGTCGAAGGCCAGCCGGCGCAGCGCCGGGCCGACGGTGAAGGAGCGCTCGTCCACGTCGCGCGCGAGGAAACCGGTGGACAGCAGCTGGGTGCAGATACGGTGCGCCGTGCCCTTGGGCAGGCCGAGCTGCGCGGCCAGTTCGGCCAGCGTCAGGGCCCGGCCTTCATTGGCGAGCAGCGCCAGCAGGCGCAGGCTGCGCTCGGCCGAGGAACCGGAGGCGGAGGCCGAGGCGGATTCCGCCTCCTCCGGCGGAATCGCCGCGGCGGATGCGCGCGCAGAACGTGACATGCAGATAAACCTTATGGGTTGGCCTGGGAAACAGCCAGGCGGGGCGATTGTTCCACCGCCGGGCCTTCCGGGCATTCCGGAAACTCCGGACGCAGCTTGCGTTCGCCGACGCATGCAGCATTCAAAGCATCGATAAAAGCTCGCTTCGTAAACAAAAATCCGTCATTTGTTATCAAAATCAAAAAAAGAAGAAGCAAAGCTTAAGAATCAGCATTCATGGCCGAAAAGAAAGGCACGGAAATCAGCCGCCCCGGAACGCGGCGCTTCCGGCACTGCGCATTGCCCTTTTCTCTTCCTTCTCTGCGGAATCGGACCCATGAAGACTCTCTCGACCCGGAAACTGCTCGCCGGGACTTTCACCGTACTCGTGCTGCTGGTGCTGCTCGTGAGCCTGCTGGCCCAGCGTTCGCTGAGTGCGGCCGACCATCGATTCTCGGGATACATCGCCGGCATCGCACACCGGCAGGCGCTGGCCACCGGCATCAGCGTCGCGGCCAGCCAGCGGGCCATCGGCGTGCGCGACATGGTGCTTCTGGGCCATCGGTCCGATCGCGAATCGGCCAAGGCGATGGCGGTCGGCAGCAACGAACAGCTGGCATCGAGCCTGAAGCAGCTCAAGGAAGCGCTCGAAGCCGGGGAAGACATCACGGCGCGCGAGCGGGCCATCTTTGCCAGGATCGAAAAGATCGAGAAGGAGTACCTGCCCATCGCGCTGTCCATCGTCGAACTCGCGGACGCCGGAAAGCGCGAGGAGGCCATCGAGAAGATGAACGTCGAGTGCAGGCCGCTGCTGGTGCAACTTCTCGCCGCCTCGAAGGAATACACGGACCACAACGAAGAGATATCCCGCACGAGCGTCGAGGCGTCCGCGGCGGCGTACTCCAGGCAGCGGGTGCTGCTGCTCGCCCTGAGCATCTTTGCCGTGCTTGCCGCCGCAGCGCTGGGCATCTTCATTGCGCGCCGCCTTTTCGCGGCTCTTGGCGACGAGCCGGCCAAGCTCAGCGTGGCTGCCCACAAGGTGGCCCAGGGCGATCTGAGCGAAATCGACGGCGCGCACGAGGCCCCCGAGGGCAGCGTGCTGGCCTCCATGGCCGTCATGCAGCGCCAGCTGGTCGGCCTCATCGGCCAGGTCCGCTCCTCCGCCGACAGCATCGCCGCCGCGAGCGCCGAGATCGCCCATGGCAACAACGACCTTTCCCGCCGAACGGAGTCGCAGGCGTCTTCGCTCGAGGAAACCGCGGCCTCCATGGAAGAACTCAATTCCACCGTCAGGCGCAATGCCGACAACGCCACCGAAGCCAACAGGCTCGCCGACGGCGCGAGCAGCGTGGCCATGCGCGGCGGCGAAGTCGTGGTGCAGGTGGTGGAGACGATGAAGAGCATCAACGACAGCAGCAGGCGGATCGCCGACATCATCGGCGTGATCGACGGCATCGCCTTCCAGACCAACATCCTCGCGCTGAACGCGGCCGTCGAGGCCGCGCGCGCGGGCGAGCGGGGACGAGGCTTTGCCGTGGTCGCGTCCGAGGTGCGCAATCTCGCGAGCCGGTCGGCCGACGCCGCCAAGGAGATCAAGGCACTGATCAGCGCGAGCGTCGATCGTGTCGAGACCGGCTCGGCGCTGGTGGACCGCGCCGGAGTCACCATGTCGGAAGTCGTCGAATCCATCAGGCGGGTCGCGGACATCGTCGGCGAGATCAGCACGGCCAGCTCGGAGCAGAGCGTCGGCGTCGCGCAGGTCAGCGAGGCGGTGGTGCAGCTGGACCAGGCGACGCAACAGAACGCCGCGCTGGTCCAGGAAAGCGCGGCCGCGGCCGGAAGCATGAAGTTCCAGGCCGACCAGCTGGTGGAGGCTGTCTCGGTCTTCCGGATCAAGACCGGGCGTCCCGAATTCGCTGCTGTGGAGGGCGCCGCACTCGCCTTCCAGATCTCGGCGGAAGGCGCCACGGCCTAGGAACCGGGCACCGGCCAGGCCACCGGTCATTCGGGTAAACCTTAAAAACGGAACATTGCGTTCCGAAAATCAATGTCCTAGGATTGGTTCGAACGAGGCGCTCGCCTTCCAGAACTTCCCCCGGGATCCATTGCATGCCTGAAGAAGAGTTCGACTACATCGTCGTCGGCGCGGGCTCCGCCGGCTGCGTGCTCGCCGGCCGGCTCAGCGAAGACCCGGCCACGCGCGTGCTGCTGCTGGAAGCGGGGCCGGCGGACCGGTCGCTGTGGATCCACCTGCCCATCGGCTACGGCAAGACGATGTGGAGCCCCACCTACAACTGGCGCTTCGAGACCGCTCCCGACCCGAACATGAACGACCGGCGCATCTACTGGCCGCGCGGCAAGACGCTGGGCGGATCGAGCTCGATCAACGGCCTGATCTACATCCGCGGCCAGCGCGAGGACTACGACCACTGGGCCGCGCTGGGCAACGCCGGCTGGAGCTACGACGAGGTGCTGCCCTACTTCATCCGCTCCGAAGGCAACCAGCGCGGCGGCGACGCCTTCCATGGCGGCGAGGGGCCGCTGAAGGTTTCGGACATCGCCGCGAAGCACGAGCTGATCGAGGCCTTCATCGACGGCGCAGGGCAGACCGGCGTGCCGCGCACCGACGATTTCAACGGCGCCGCTCAGGAAGGCGCGGGCTACTACCAGCTCACCACTCACAAGGGCTGGCGCTGCAGCACGGCCAAGGCATACCTGACGCCGGCGGTGAAGCGGCGGCCCAACCTGCGCATCGAAACCGAGGCGCTGGCCGAGCGGCTGCTGTTCGACGGCAGGCGCGCTGCCGGCATCACCTACCGCCAGGGCGGCCAGCTGAAGACCGCGCGCTGCCGCGCGGAGGTGCTGCTGTCGGCGGGCTCGCTGCAGTCGCCGCAGCTGCTGCAGCTCTCGGGCATCGGGCCGCGCGCGCTGCTCGATCGCTTCGGCATTCCGGTGCTGCACGAGCTGCCCGGCGTCGGCGAGAACCTGCAGGACCACCTGCAGATTCGCCTGGGCTACGAATGCACCAAGCCCATCACCACCAACGACCAGCTCAACTCCTGGTTCGGACAGATGGGCATGGGCCTCGAATGGCTGCTGCACCGCACCGGCCCGCTGGCGGTGGGCATCAACCAGGGCGGCTGCTTCATGCGCGCGCTGAAGGATGCCGAGGGCCGGCCGGTGGCGGCCACGCCCGACATCCAGTTCCACGTCGCCACGCTCTCCGCCGACATGGCGGGCGGCAAGGTGCATCCGTACTCGGGCTTCACGATGTCGGTGTGCCAGCTGCGGCCCGAGTCGCGCGGCCACGTGCGCATCCGCTCGCTCGACGCGGCCGAGCCGCCCGAGATGCAGCCCAACTACCTTTCCACCGAACTCGACCGCGCGACCACCGTGGCCGGCGTCAAGGCCGCGCGCGCGATCGCCGACTCGCCCGCGATGCGCCCCTACGTGAAGCGCGAGGTGAAGCCCGGCCCCGGCGCGGTGAGCGACGCCGACCTGCTGGAGTTCTGCCGCAACAACGGCGCCACCATCTTCCACCCCACCGGCACCTGCCGCATGGGCGCGGACGCGCTCGCCGTGGTCGACGCGCGCCTGCGCGTGCATGGCGTGGCGGGGCTGCGCGTGATCGACTGCTCGGCGATGCCGACGCTGGTGTCGGGCAACACCAACGCACCCGCCGTGATGATGGCCGAGAAGGCCGTCGACATGATCAGAGAGGACAACCGCAAAGGCGCGAGAGCGGCAGCGGCCGCGCACTGAGTTCCCGTTTCGAACCCCACGGTCCGCAGAGACCGCCACGACAAACCTCATCGGAGACAGACATGAGTGCAAGCGACGAGAAAGCGATTCGCAGGGTGGTGGTTTCGGCCCTGGTGGGCGCCACCATCGAGTGGTACGACTTCTTCCTGTACGGCGTGGTGGCCGGCATCGTGTTCAACAAGCTCTACTTCCCCGGCAGCGACCCGGTGGTGTCGACCCTGCTGGCCTACACCACCTTCGCGGTGGGCTTCGTCACGCGGCCGCTGGGCGGCGTGATCTTCGGCCACTTCGGCGACAAGATCGGCCGCAAGAGCATGCTCGTCATCACGCTGATGATCATGGGCGTGGCCACCTTCCTCATCGGCCTCGTGCCCACCTACGCGCAGATCGGCATTGCGGCGCCGCTGCTGCTTTTGCTGCTGCGCGTGGCGCAGGGCATAGGCCTGGGCGGCGAATGGGGCGGCGCGGTGCTCATGGCGTACGAATACGCGCCGAAGGAGAAGCGCGGCTTCTACGCCTCGCTGCCGCAGATCGGGCTGGCCATAGGCCTGTGCATGGCCTCGGGCGTGGTGGCGCTGCTGTCGTGGCTGCTGACCGACGAGCAGTTCCTCTCCTGGGGCTGGCGCATCGCCTTCCTGATCTCGGGCGTAATGGTGATGGTGGGCATGTACATCCGCCTGCACGTGAAGGAAACGCCGGAGTTCGCGGCGGTGAAGGCCCGCAACGCCGAGCTGCGCATTCCCTTCATGGACATGCTGCGCCGCTACCCCGGCAACGTGCTCAAGGGCATGGGCGCGCGCTACATCGACGGGGTGTTCTTCAACATCTTCGGCGTGTTCTCCATCAACTACCTCACGAGCACCATCAAGATCAACCGCACCGAGGCGCTGCTGGGCGTGATGGCCGCGGCGGTGGTGATGTGCTTCGCCATTCCCTTCTTCGGGCGCATGTCCGACCGGCTGGGACGGCCGCGCGTGTACATGTGGGGTTCGCTCATCACGGCCGTGTCGGCGTTTCCGGGCTTCTGGCTGATGACGCACAGCGGAGGCAACGTGCTGCTGGTGTGGCTGTCGATCATCGTGCCCTTCGGCATCCTGTATGCGTCGGTGTACGGGCCCGAGGCCGCCCTCTTCTGCGACCTGTTCGACGCGAAGGTGCGCTACACCGGCATCAGCTTCGTCTACCAGTTCTCGGGCATCTTCGCCTCTGGCATCACGCCGATCATCGCGACCGCGCTGCTCAAGTCTGGCGGCGGCGAGCCATGGCAGATCTGCATGTACGTGCTGTTCGCGGGCGTGGTGTCGGCGGTGTGCGCGTGGATGATCGGGCGCAGCGCCTCGCCCGCGGATTCGCCTGTGGCCGTGGCTTAGCGCTGAGGGCCCTTCGGCTTCGCCTCAAGGCGCGCCGGTGCCCATGCCGAGCGCGCGCATCACGGCAGCGGTGCGTGTCTCCACGCCCAGCTTCACGTACACGTGCTCCAGGTGCTTGTGCACCGTGCGCGGGCTGATCTGGAGCAGGGCGGCGATCTCGGCGTCGGTCTTTCCGCAGGAGAGCCAGCGCATGACGTCGCCCTCGCGGGGCGTGAGGCCGGCAGGCGGTGAAACGGCGGGAGCCGGCGCGTCGGCACGGCAGGCCAGCCGGTACAGCAGCGCCACCGCCACCGCATGCTCCAGCCCCGCGCGGCGGTAGTGGTCGGCCTGCATCGAGGCGCGGCGGAACTCGCGCCTTCGCGGCGCCTTTTCCGGGATGCGGCGGATTGCATGCACGCCGCGGTGCCGCACGGGCGATTGTCCGGATTCGAGTTGCTCCAGCAGGCGAAGTGCGCTTGCGCAATCGCCGCGCGTGAGATGCGTCATGGCGTGCCCCTTGTCTCGCTTTCTTCTTCGTGCCGCATACGCATTGCTGCGTATGGCGCCTGCATGCATCGGGACGGACGATGGCCGATGTCCCTCTGCCGCGAACCCAGTATAGGCAGGCCGGGGGCGCGCGAGCCGTCCGCCGGCGAAGGGGAAACACATGGCTATCGACGAAACAAGGCTTAACGCGTTCATGGGTAACTTCGTCCATGACATCGGCGCCGTGATGCACGCCGCAACCATCGTCGTGGGCGACCAGCTCGGCCTGTACAAGGAGATGGCGAAGGGCCCCGGCACCGTGGAAGAGCTGGCCAAACGCACCGAGACCGATCCGCGCTACCTGCGCGAATGGCTTTCGGCCCAGGCCGCGAGCGGCTATGTCGAGTACGACCCGAAGGGGGAGCGCTTCTCGCTCACCGAAGAACAGGCCTTCGCGCTCGCCGAGGAAGGCAGCCCGGCCTTCGTGCCCGGCGCCTTCCAGATCGCGGTGGCGCAGTTCAAGGCCGTGCCGAAGATGGTCCAGGCCATGCGCACGGGCCTGGGCATCGGCTGGCACGAGCACGACCCCGCCCTCTTCCACGGCACCGAGCGCTTCTTCAGGCCGGGCTATGCGGCCAACCTGGTGAGCCAGTGGATCCCGGCGCTCGAAGGCGTTCCGGCCGCTCTCGAACGCGGCGCGCGCGTGGCCGACGTGGGCTGCGGGCATGGCGCGTCCACGCTGCTGATGGCGCAGGCCTATCCCGAGTCGAGCTTCGTCGGCTTCGACTACCACGCGCCGTCGATCGAACGTGCGCGCGAGACGGCGCGCAAGGCCGGCATCGACGATCCGAAGCGGCTGAGCTTCGAGGTTGCGAGCGCGAAGGACTTTCCGGGCAAGGACTACGACCTGGTGGCCTTCTTCGACTGCCTGCACGACATGGGCGACCCGGTGGGCGCGGCGGCGCACGTGTGCGCCAGCCTCAAGCCGCAGGGCACATGGATGCTGGTGGAGCCCTTCGCCAACGACCGGCTGGAGGACAACATGAATCCCGTGGGGCGGGTGTTCTATTCGGCGTCGAACTTCATCTGCACGCCGGCCTCGCGCTCGCAGGAAGTGGGCCTGTGCCTCGGTGCGCAGGCCGGCGAGGCGCGCCTTCGCGACGTGGCCTCCAAGGGCGGCTTCGCGCACTTCCGCCGGGCCAGCGAAACGCCCTTCAACCTCATATTCGAAGCACGTCCCTGAGGACATCCAAGGAGCCGCCATGCCACGCCAATACATCGACTGCCGCGAGTACCCGAGCACGACGAACTGCAGCGTCGCGCTGAGCGCCGACAGCGAGAGCGAACTGCTCGATGCCGCGGTGCAGCACGCCGTGACCGTCCACGGCCACACCGACACGCCGGAGCTGCGCAAGCAGCTCGCCGGCCTGTTCAAGACAGGCACGCCCCCGCTGCAGGCACCGGCACAGAAGGTGCCTGCCTGACGCCCCCGGCAGAACGACGACCGCCGCTGCATGTGCGGCGGTGAATACCTTCGATTGAACGCCGGCGTGCGCCGCCGCAGGAAAACCGCGCACGCCGCTCGAACGCGCCCCTGCCCGCCAAGCGCGCTTTGCGAAGTCGCGCTATGGTTCGCTGCCACCCACGGCGAACCACACGAAGAAAGAAGGCGGGGCCCATGATCGACATCAACATCAACGGCAAGTCCGTTGCCCTCGACGCGCCCGACGACATGCCCCTGCTCTGGGCATTGCGCGACATCGTCGGACTCACCGGCACCAAGTTCGGCTGCGGCATCGCCCAGTGCGGCGCCTGCACCGTGCACCTCGACGGCCAGCCCGTTCGATCGTGCGTGCTGCCGGTGGGCTCCATCGGCAAGAAGGCCGTCACCACCATCGAAGCCATTGCGCAGACGCCCGCGGGCAAGAGCATCCAGAAAGCCTGGCTCGACGTCGACGTGGTGCAGTGCGGCTACTGCCAGTCGGGCCAGATCATGTCGGCCGCCGCGCTGATACAGCGCACGCCCAACCCGAGCGACGCCGACATCGACCTGGCCATGTCGGGCAACGTCTGCCGCTGCTGTACCTACTCGCGCATCCGCGCGGCCATCAAGCAGGCCGCCACGGGCAAGGCCGAGGTGCTGCAGTCGGTGGCGGTGATGCCGGCAAGGAGCGCATCGTGAGCGCCGCGGCGGGCACCGTCAGCCGCCGCGCGGCCCTGCAGGCAGGCGGCCTCGCGCTGGCCTTCACCTGGATCGGCGGCGGCAAGGCCTTCGCCGCGATCAGCCCCAGGCAGCAGCCGGGCGACGCGGCCGCCGCGCTCGCCGACGGCAACCCGGCCTTCGCGCCCAACGCCTTCATCCGCATCGATGCCGACGGCGGCGTGCGCCTCGTGATGCCGATGGCCGAGATGGGCCAGGCGATCTACACCGGCTCGGCGATGCTGCTGGCCGAGGAACTCGGCGTCGAGCTCGACCAGGTGCGCGTGGAACATTCGCCGGCGAACGAGGCGCTCTACGGCATGCCGCTGCTCGGCGGCCAGATCACCGGCGGTTCGACCAGCACGCGCGGCACCTTCGGCGTGCTGCGCGAGGCCGGCGCCGTGGCGCGCACGCTGCTGGTGAGTGCCGCCGCCGCGCAGTGGAAGGTCGAACCCGAAAGCTGCACGGTGGCACGCGGCGTGGTGAGCCACGCGGCTTCGGGCCGGCAGCTCGGTTTCGGCGCGCTCGCAAGTGCCGCCGCGAAACTGCCGATGCCGGCCAAGGTGGCGCTGAAGGAGCCGAAGGACTTCAGGCTCATCGGCCAGCCGCTGCGGCGCGTCGACTCGTCGGGCAAGGTCGACGGCAGCGTGCAGTTCGGCATCGACGTGCGCGTGCCGGGCATGAAGGTAGCGACGGTCAAGGCGAGCCCCACGCTGGGCGGCGTGCTGGCCTCGGTGGACGACAAGGCGGCACGGGCGATTCCCGGCGTGATCGACGTGCTGCGCGTCAAGGATGCGGTGGCCGTGGTGGGCGAGCATTTCTGGGCCGCGAAGCGCGGCCTCGAGGCGCTGAAGCTGCAGTGGACGCCGGGGCGCAACGCCACGCTCACCACGCAGCAATTGCGCGACGATCTGGCAAATGCACTGGCCAAGGACAAGGCCATCGTCGGCAAGGAAACCGGCAAGCGGCCCGACGGCACGCTGGTGCAGTCCACCTACGACCTGCCGATGCTGGCCCACGCGACCATGGAGCCGCTCAACACCACGGTGCACGTGCGGCCCGACGGCTGCGACATCTGGGTGGGCACGCAGGTGCCGGCGCGCTGCGTGAGCGTGGCCGCGAAGATCACCGGCCTGGCCGAAGACAAGGTGGTGCTGCACAACCAGTACCTGGGCGGCGGCTTCGGCCGGCGGCTGGAGACCGACTCGGTCGAGCAGGCCGTGGCCTTCGCGAAACAGGTGCCCTATCCGCTCAAGGTGGTGTGGACGCGCGAGGAAGACATCCGCCACGACATCGTGCGCCCCATGTACCACGACGAGATCTCGGCCGTGGTGGACGGCGAAGGCCGCATCCGGTGGTTCGGCGACCGCATCTCGGGCGGCACGGTGCTGGGCCGCTGGGCGCCCGCGTTCATGGGCAAGGACGGCATGGACAGCGACCTGATCGAATGCGTGGCCGAGCCCTGCTACGACCTGCCGAACCTCAAGGTCGAGTGGGTGCGGCACGACATGCCGCCGGGCCTGAACGTCGGCTGGTGGCGCGGCGTGGGCCCCACGCACAACCTCTTCGTGATGGAGAGCTTCATCGACGAGCTGGCGCACCGCGCCAAGAAGGACCCGGTGGCCTACCGCCGCGCGATGCTGCAGAAGAACCCGCGCACGCTCGCGGTGCTCGACCTCGCGGCCAGCAAGGCCGGCTGGGGCCAGGGCACGCTGCCGACGCGCGTGGGGCGCGGCGTGGCGGTGGGCGATGCCTTCGGCAGCCGCGTGTGCGCCATCGTCGAGGCAGAGGTTTCGCCGCAGGGCGAGGTGCGCATGCGGCGCGCGGTGGTCGCGCTCGACTGCGGCATCGCGGTGAACACCGGCTCCATCGAGGCGCAGATACAGGGCGGGCTGCTCTTCGGGCTGAGCGCCGCGCTCTACAGCGAGATCACGCTGCGCGACGGCGCCATCGAGCAAAGCAACTTCCACGACTACCGCACGCTGCGCATCAACGAGTCGCCGCCGATCGAGCTGCACATGGTGAAGAGCGCCGAGGCGCCCGGCGGGCTCGGCGAAGTCGGCACCGCCATCGCCGCGCCGGCGCTGGCCAACGCGATCTTCGCCGCCACCGGCGTGCGCCTGCGCTCGCTGCCGGTGAACCGCGCGCTGCTGGCGCAGGACAAGGAGGCGATGAAGAAGAAGATCGCCGAAGCTCCGCTCGATGAAGGGAGGTCGGCATGAAGCGCTTTCTCAAGGTGCTGGTGGCACTGTTCGTCATCGGCGCGGCGTTCTATTTCTTCCTGAATCGCACCGACGGCTCCGCGGGCGAAGCGCCCGTGCTGGCCGGTGCGCCGGTCGACGCGGCGCTGCTCGTGCGTGGCGAGTACCTCACCAAGGCCGCCGACTGCATCGCATGCCACACGGTGCCCGGCGGCAAGGGCCAGCCCTTCGCGGGGGGCCTGCCCTTCGTGCTGCCTTTCGGCACGATCTATTCGTCGAACATCACGGCCGACCCCGAGACCGGCATCGGCAAATGGAGCGACGACCAGTTCGTGCGCGCGCTGCACGACGGCGTGCGTGCCGACGGCAAGCGCCTGTACCCGGCCTTCCCGTACACCTCGTACACCGCGCTGAGCCGCGCCGACGTGCTCGCGATCAAGGCCTACATCTTCAGCCTGCCCAAGGTGAACCAGCCGAACCGGGAGGCCGACCTCGGCTTCCCGTTCAACCAGCGCTGGGCCATGGGCTTCTGGAACGCGGCCTTCTTCAAGAGCGCCCGCTTCGAGGCCGACGCGTCGAAGCCGCTCGCGTGGAACCAGGGCAAGTACCTCGCCACCGCGCTGGGCCACTGCGCCGAATGCCACACGCCGCGCAACTTCGCCTTCGCGATGGAAAAGGGCAACGAGCTCGCGGGCGAGACGGTGCAGGGCTGGCGCGCCTACAACATCACCTCGGACGCGAAGAACGGCATCGGCGCGTGGAGCGATGCCGAGATCGCCTCGTACCTGACGACCGGCCACGCCGCGGGCCGCGGCTCTGCTTCGGGCCCGATGGGCGAGGCGGTCGAGCACAGCCTGCAGTACCTGAAGCCGGAAGACGCCTCGGCGCTCGTGAGCTACCTGCGCACGGTGCCCGCGAAGGCCGGCAAGAACCAGATCGAGATCGACGCGAAGCCCCCGTGGGCCCTGGCCGCGGGCGCGGCTGCACCGGCAGCCAACACCGCCGAGGGCCACGAGCAGGGCCTGCGGCTCTTCGCCGCCGCCTGCGCGAGCTGCCACCAGTGGAACGGACAGGGCCAGCAGACCGCCAACGCGTCGCTGCTGGGAACGCGCGGCGTGAACGACCCCGACGGCTCCAACGTGACGCAGATGATCCTGCAGGGCGTGCGCATGCACGTGCACGACCGGGAGATCTACATGCCGGCCTTCGGCAAGGCCTACACCGACACCGAGGTCGCTGCGCTGGCCAACTACGTCATCGCGCAGTTCGGCAACAAGCAGGCAACGGTGACGCCGGAGTTCGTGGCGAAGCAGCGCGCGCTCGGTCCCAACCCCTGACCCGCCGCCGGAGGCCGGTGGCCGGCTGGTCACCGGGTATCGCCGCATCTACACTGCGGCCATGAAAAGAACAGGGGAAGCACAGCGTGGCCTGCAGCCGGTGGTGGAGCTGCGCAAGGAAGCCGCGTCGTATGCCTACTCCGTTCGCGCGCCCCGCTCCAGGGGCGTGATACCTCCCAGCTCGTACCGCAACGGCGGCTTCGTCACGCTGGCCGAATGCCTCGGCGACGTGGCGCGTGCGATGGGCGGCGACTTCGCGCGCATCTACGTGCGGCTCGACGGCTTGTGCGTTGGCGAGCGCGACATCATGGAGTTGCGCCAGGAGCCGGAGAAGGTGGCGGCCGAACTGAAGGCGGAGCTCGAGGTCGAGCTGATGAAGGCCAAGGCAGCCTGCGCGATCAGGACCGAGAGCGTGTCTGAGCCCGGCGAAGGCTGATCGCGATCACCAGCCCCGCGGCCGCCGCGCCCGCGCCGGCCAGGAACACGCCGCCATAGCCAGCCCTGTCGGCGAGGAATCCGGCCAGCGGGCCCGTCAGTCCGTAGGCGACATCCTGGAAGGCGGAGAACCCGCCCAGCGCCGTGCCGCGCAGATGCGGCTGCACAAGGTGCACCACCTCGCGCCCCATCGACGGAAAGATCATCGAGCAGCCGAGCCCCGTGAGGAAGGCACCGACAAGGGCGACGAGCGGATCCGAAGCACTCCAGATCAGCACCTGCCCCACGGTCTCCACGGCCAGCGAGCCGATGGCCACGGGCAGTCCGCCCACGCGGTCCGGCAGATGCCCGAAGAGCACGCGCACCAGCACGAAGCCGCCGCCGAAGGCAGTGAGCCCCAGCCCGGCGAAGCGCCAGTGCTGGTCGAGGAAATGCAGCGTGAAGAAAGCGCCGATGGCCGCGAAGCCGATGCCCTGCAGGCAGACGATGCTCCCGTGCGGCCACACCTGGCCGATCACGCGCCAGAACGGCGGACGCTCGGCGCCGGGATGCGCGGGCACGCCGGCCATGCGCCAGATCGCCAGCATGCCGAGGCAGGGCAGGACCAGGCCCACGCCCATCACGCCGGCGTAGCCGAAGCGCTGCTGCAGTGCGAGGCCGATCGGCCCGCCCACCGCGAGCGCGCCGTAGATCGCGGCGCCGACCAACGCCAGCACCTTGCCCGAGCGCGCCGGGCCGACGAGCCCGATGCCCCAGCCGATGATGCCGACACCGACCAGGCTTTCGCCGAGACCGACCAGCAACCGGCCCGCGAGCAGGACGAGGTAGGCCGTCCACGGTGACTGCGCCAGCAGGCCCGCCGCCAGCGAGCCCAGCGCCCCGCTCACGTAGAAGACCAGCCCGCGCATCACCGCGGACCTGGCCCCGGCGCGGTCGGACTGCGTGCCGGCGTAGGCCCGGCTCAGCACGGTGGCGAGAAAGGCGATGCCGACGCCGAGCCCCGCCCAGACGTTGCCCAGCCCGAGCTGCCCGGTCACGAAGATCGGAACGACGGGCAGGGACATGCCCACGCAGAGATATGAAATGAAGAGGATGGCCGCGAGCAGCAGCAGGCGGCCCTGCGCGGGATCGCGCGTCGATGCCGGGGATGATGAGTTCGTCGACCGTGTCGACTGTGTCGATTGAGGAGTCATGGTGTCGTCCAGGTTTTCTGTGTCCCTGCCGATCGGAGCGCGCACGCGAACGCACTCCGACCGGCGAGGGTCGTGGAGTGCGTTGATTGACGTCAGACGCTTACGGCCAGTGCGACTGGCACCGCGGACGCCGTGGCGTCCGCGTGGGGTTCAATGCGTCGGCCGGTTCAGCCGAGCCGCATGGACAGTTCGACGTCGTCGCCGAACGGAACGGACATGTAGCCCGAAGCCGGCGAGCGCACGTGGGCCAGGTACTCGGGGCTGTGGTCGGCGTTGTCGGCGACGATGAATGCGCCCGGTCGCAGGCGGCTCTCGACCAGCGCGAGGATCTCCGGATAGAGCGCCTTCGCGCCGTCGAGCAGCAGCAGGTCGATCGAGTCGGGCAGTTCGGCTGCGAGCGTCTGCAGCGCGTCGCCTTCGCGGATCTCGACCAGGTCGGCAAGGCCGCCGGCCTCGAGGTTGCGGCGGGCACGCGCCACCTTGGAGGGTTCGAACTCGGTGGTGACGAGGCGGCCGCCGCCGTTGTCGCGCAGGGCCGCGGCGAGGTGCAGCGTCGAGATGCCGAAAGATGTGCCGAACTCGACGATGTTCCGCGCGCCGCCGCGCGCCAGCATGTAGAGCAGCGCGCCGGTCTCGCGCGAGACGGGCAGCGGAACGTCCTTGAGCCGCGCGTAGAGATCGAGGTAGCCGCTCTTGCTGCGCATCAGCTGCGCGCGCTCTTCGTCGGAGAAGCCGGCGATCGCGGCGCTCATCGCGGGCGATGCCTCGGCGGCCTCATGGAACAGGCGCTCCAGCAGGGGCGCCAGCGGTGTGGTGTTGAGTGTGGTCACAGGGTCTTCGTGTTGGATTGAGGTGCGCTCATAATATGAAGGAACATTCACATTTCCTATTCGCGTTGCGAACCCAGCCCATGACAGAACGAAAAGGCGCGCCGCTCTCCTCTAGAAGAAAGCCCAAGCAGGCTCGCTCCAACGAACTCGTCGCCGCGATCCTCGAGGCAGCCCTTCAGGTTCTGGAGAAAGAAGGCGCCCGGCGCTTCACCACCACGCGCGTGGCCGAGAGGGCCGGCGTGAGCGTGGGGTCGGTGTACCAGTACTTCCCGAACAAGGCATCGATCCTCTTCCGGCTGCAGAGCGACGAGTGGAAGCAGACGAGCGGCATGCTCTGCGGCATCCTCGAAGACGCGCAGCGCCCCCCGCTGGAGCGGCTGCGCATGCTGGTGCATGCCTTCGTCCGCTCGGAGTGCGAGGAAGCCGGGATGCGCGTGGCGCTCAGCGACGCCGCCCCGCTCTACCGCGATGCGCCCGAGGCGCATGAGACGCGAGCCGCCGGCGACCGAATCATGCAGGCCTTCATGCGCGAGGCCCTGCCCGATGCCGACGAAGCCGTGCGCGCGCTGGCCAGCGAGCTGATCACGACCACGTTCAGCGCGGTGGGAAAGCAGTTCTCGGAAAGCCCGCGGACCGACGCGGAGATCACCGCCTATTCGGACGCCATGGCCGACATGTTCTGCGCCTACCTCCGAAGCCTCGGACACGGGCAGGCGCGCGAGCAGGAAATGAGGAAGCGCCCTCGCCGCCCGGCACGCGGCTGACTTGTTTCCGGCCCGATCCCCGATTGGCGGCTTTGTATTTCGCGCGAAACACTGGTTACTTCTTGACGCAGTTCAGGGTATGCCTTCGCGGGATCGCGCCGCGCGTGTAGCGCCTTGGTCCTCAATCCCGGGCTGCTCGAGGCGCCGACCGCACCGTTCGCCCTACCGATCGGCCTTCACCGGGGTACCCGCTTCCGGGCATATCGCGGGCCCGTACGCGTACTTACATTTTTCACTTGTAAATCGAAAAGACGGCATGTGCTGGCGCAGGAGAACGTGCGCCCGCACGCGGGAGCCTGCCCGTTCAGGTAGCGAATGAACAACTTGAAGCCATGAACAAGATTTTTCGGACCCTCTGGAATCCAGCCCGCGGCACCTGGGTAGCCGCCCCCGAGACATCGCGCGGCCATGCACGATCGGCAAAGTCGGCCGATTTCGGGGCTTTCGCCGTCGCGATGCTGCTGCTGGGCGCCGGACCGGCGATCGCGGCGGGCGGTGCCGGCGGCCAGCCCGTGGGCGACACATCGCTGAATGCGGGCTCGGGCGGCAGCAACGGCAGCGGCGGCGCCGGCGGCTTCAACGACACGTCGGTGAACGCGAGCGGTGGCACCGGCGGATCGTCGACCGATGCCGGCCCCACTGCCGGCGCCAACGCCAACATCGGCACCTTCGGCGGCGCCACCGCGGGCACGGGCGGCGCGGCGGGAGCCGGCACCAACGCCGTCGGCCCCGGCGCGTTCCAGGGCGACAGCGGCGGCGCAGGCCAGTCGCAGACCGGCGACTTCTCCAACGGAAACGGCTACGGCGGCGGTGGTGGCGGCGGCTTCCAGGGCTCGACCATCGGCAGCGGCGTGACCTCCTCTTCCGACAGCTACACGGGCGGCGCCGGCGGCGCGGGCGGCAACGGCTACTGGGCGGCAGGCGGCGGCGGAGCCGGCGGCTACGGCTCCATCCTCGTCGCGCCGACCGGCAACTACACGGCATCCGGCAGTTCCATCGGCGGCGCCGGCGGCAAGGGCGGCGACGCCTTCTCGCAAGGCGGTGGCGGCGGCAGCGGCGGCGTCGGCTTCTTCCTGAACACGACGACCTCGGGCATCACCTTCACCAACAACGGCTCCATCGCGGGCGGTGCCGGCGGCGCGGGCGGCTCCGAACTGCTGCCGGCGCGCGCCAATGCCTCCGGCGGCGGCGGTGGTGCTGGCGGCAACGGCATCACGCTGGCGGGCAGCGCCGTGTCGGTGGTCAACTCCGGCACGGTCACCGCCGGCGCCGGTGGTGCAGGCGGTGCCGCCGGCGGCGGCGCGGGCGGCACCGGCACGCCCGGGTCGGGCGGCGACGGCGGCATCGGCCTGCAGGCCACGGGCGCCAGCACGGCGCTGACCAACAACGGCACCATCACCGGCGGCAACGGCGGCGCGGGCGGCGCCAACAGCAACGGGGGCGCGAGCGGCGCGAACGGTGCCGGCGGCGCCGGCGTGGCGGGCGCCAACCTCGCCATCACCAACAGCGGCGGCATCTCGGGCGGACTGGGCGGCGACGGCGTCACCCGCGCCGCTGCCGTCGAGTTCACCGGCGGCAGCAACAGCCTGACGCTGAGCACCGGCTCGGTGCTGACCGGCGCCGTCGCCATCGACAGCGGCGCCACGGCCAGCATCGTCGCGGGCGCCGGCGGCCTGAATCCGGGCAACGCCCTGCTGCTGGGCGGCACAGGCACCTTCGACACCAACGGCAACGACATGGGCTGGTCGGGCCCGATCTCGGGCGCGGGCAACCTGGTGAAGAGCGGCGCAGGCACGCTGACGCTGTCAGGCGCCAACGTCTACACCGGCGCGACCAACGTCGCGGCGGGCACATTGCGCGCAGGCGCGGTCAACACCTTGAGCAGCGCCAGCGCCTTCACCGTGGGAACCGGTGCCACGCTCGACCTGGCCGGCAACAGCCAGACCATCGCGTCGATGGCCAACAGCGGCACCGTCTCGCTGGTGGGTTCCGCGCCGGGCACCACGCTCACCGTCACCGGCCCGTGGGTCGGCAACGGCGGCACGCTGCGCCTGGGCACCGCGCTGGGCAACAGCAGCAGCGCGAGCGACAGGCTCGTGCTCAGCGGCGCGACCGCCATCGCCAGCGGCACGACCAACGTGCAGGTCACCAACCTCGGCGGCCTGGGCGCATTGACCAGCGGCAACGGCATCGAGGTCATCAGCGCGATCAACGGCGCGACGACCACCGCGCAGACGACGAAGAACGCCTTCGCGTTGTCCGGCGGACACGTCGATGCGGGCGCCTACGAGTACCGGCTGTACGCGGCCGATGCAGCCGGCGCGGGCGAGAACTGGTACCTGCGCTCCACGGCCGCCGTCGTCGTGCCTCCCGCGACCGGCGGTGGCAGCGGAACCGGCAGCGGCGGCAGCAGCGCCGGTGGCAGCTCAGGCGGCGGAGCCGTCGTGACCATTCCCACCTACCGCGCCGAAGTGCCGCTCTATGCCGCGCTGCCCGAGCAGTTCCGCCAGGCCAATCTCTCGATGCTGGGCAACATGCACCAGCGCATGGGCGACGACGGCGGCACCGCCATCGCCGCACCCGCCGCGCCGGAGCAGAGCTACCGCCAGGCATGGGCCCGCATCCTCAGCACCGACCGCACCATCTCGCAGGCCGGCACCGTCAGCCCCACGAGCAAGGGCCGCCTCACCGGCTTCCAGGCAGGCACCGACCTGTGGGCCGACGCCCACTGGCGCGCCGGCGTGTACGTCGGCGAGCTCGAGGGCGACATGAGCGTGAGCGGCTTCGCCCGCGGCATCGTGGGCTACGGAGCCGGCACCAACAACCTGCGCAGCCAGTACCTGGGCGGCTACGCCACCTGGAAGAACGACAGCGGCCTGTACGTGGACGGCGTGCTGCAGGCCGGGCGCCACAGCTACATCACGTCGCCCACGCTGAGCTTCGGCAGCTCGGGCAAGGGCCGCAGCGTGCTGGCCTCGATCGAGGTGGGCCAGTCCTTCGGCATCGCCCCGGGCTGGACCATCGAACCCCAGCTGCAGCTGGTGCACCAGCGCATCAGCCTCGACGACGGCAGCATCGCGGGCGCGCTGGTGCGGCAGAACAGCCACAGCGGCTGGCTCGCGCGCGCCGGCGTGCGGGTGAAGGGCGAGATCGCCACCTCCGCCGGGCTGCTGCAGCCCTACGTGCGCTTCAACGTCTACCGCAGCGGCGGCGGCACCGACACCAGCCGCTTCATCGGCCCGGCGGCATACACCGACATCGCCACGCGCACCGGCGGCACGAGCACCGAGCTGGCGGCCGGCGCCACGCTCCAGCTCACGCAGGGCGCGAGCATCTATGCGGAGCTGGGCAAGCTGTGGTCGTCGGGCGGCAGCGTGCGCACCCGCAGCAACGGCATCGAAGGCAGCGTGGGCGTGAGGGTTCGCTGGTAGACCGCAGGAAGGACCGCGCATTCAGCCCGGAGGGATGCCACATTCAGCCCGGAGGGGTGCCGCCCTCCGCGCGCACCGCCTCCACGACCGACAGCACCGCCTCGACCACCGCACGCGGGTCGTCGAACTGGATGTCGTGCCCAGCCTTCGGCAGCAGGCGGTGGGCACTTCTCGAGGACCATGCCGCCATCTCCTCGTGCATCTTTTCCCAGATGGCCTGCACCTGGACACCCTGCTCCGGCGTGATCTGCATTCCCCGCAGCTCCGACCCGGTGTACGGCGCCATCGCCGTGAGCACCACCAGCGGGCGGCTGCCCAGGTCGCGGAAGGCGCCGGCCTCGGCGAGCACGGCGTCGGTGGCGTCGCCCTCGGCCATCTGCGTGACCATCGACTTCGGCGCGAAGGCGCGAACCGCTTGCGCATCGTGTTCCGTCTGATTCGGCGCCTGCGGCAGCAGCGACGGGGCCGCGGCGCGCAGCAGTCCGGTCCATGCCAGCGACACGGCGATGCGGGAGCGCAGCGAACGTGTTTCCGTCATGAAGGCCGCGACGCGCGCGACCTGGTCCGGATGCGAAGGATCGACAAGGACCAACCCCGCGACCTCGGAGCCGAAGTACCTCGTGAAAGTCGTCGCATAGAGGCCGCCCAGCGACTGGCCCACCAGCACGAAAGGCCCCCGCTCGCCCGCGCGCATCAACGCCTCGCGAAGGTCCTGCGCCACCTGCTTCGCGCTACGGGGCGCATTGGAAGCGTCGCTCCACATCAGTCCGGCGCGGCTGTACGAGCAGGCGCGCGTGCGCTGCGCGACGGCCGGCTGCACTGCCGCCCAGCTCAGCGAGCCGTCGATGCTCAGCCCGTCCTCGAACACCACAGTGGGCGAGCCGGCGCCCCGGCAATCGAGCTGGATCCTCCGGCCGCCGCCGATGTCGACCATCTTCCCCGGCGCGGGAAAGTCCCGCGCCGCGCGATAGCGGCCGTACTGCTCGTACACCACGCCCGCGAGGATGGCCAGCGCGGCGACGAGCACGCTCCAGAAGACGATGCGCATCACCAGGGGTTTCAATGAAGGCTTCACTGACCCGGATGGTGCCACCGACCGCGCCCTTTCATCACTGCCCTTTTCATCACTGCGCTTTGCGGCGGCCGTCCTTCACCGGCCCCGGAAGAAAGGCGTTGGTGCGCGCGATGTAGTCGCGGTACGCGGGCCGGCGCTCGCCGATGTCCGCCTCGAGCATGTGCACGCCCGAGACCTTCAGCAGCAGCACGGTCATGAGCAGCGGCGACACGATGCTCCAGGCGCCGCTCCATCCCGCTCCGCCCATCGCCATCAGCCAGATGCCCCACCAGACGCAGGCTTCGCCGAAGTAGTTCGGGTGCCGCGTGTAGCGCCACAGGCCGCGGTCCATCACCTGGCCCGCGCTCTTCGGGTCGGCCTTGAAGCGCGCCATCTGCGCGTCGCCGATGGCCTCGAAGAAGATGCCGAAGAGCGCCAGCGCCGCGCCCAGTGCATCGAGCAGGCCCATCGGCCGCGCGGCAGCCATGCCGGCGAGGAAAGGCGCGGAAACGATCCACGCCAGCACCGCCTGCAGCGCGAACACCAGATACAGGCTCTTGAAGCCGTAGTTCGGCTGGTTGCGCGCGCGGATCGCCTGGTAGCGCCGGTCTTCGCCGTGGCCCCAGTTGCGCCAGGTGATGTAGAGGCACAGCCGCACCGACCACGCCGCCCCCAGCACCGCCATCCACAGCCCGCGCACCGTCTGCACCGGCAGGAGCGCGAAGTACACGAGGCCCGCGCCGACGATGAAGACCGACCACATGCGGTCGATCAGGCTCGCGTCATGCCGGGCGAGGCTCGCCAGCCAGGTGAGGAAGGCCAGCGACGCAGTCAGCGCCAGGCCCGACAGTGCGATTCCCACGAGCGCGCTCATCCGCGGCGCTCGAAGAGATGGTGGCGTCCCTGCCGGCGCTGCCCGGGGTCGAAGCCGAACAGCCCGGCGAGCCGGTCCTCAGGCAGGCGGCGAATGCCGTGTAGGACCACGGTGTCGGTCACCAGGCCCCTTTGCATGCGATGAATGGCGAATGCGATGTCCTGCGACATGTGCGGTTTTCTTCTCGTCGGGGGCACGCCGGAGCGCGTGCCATGAGTGTTTCTACGCGGTGGGACGGGTTTTGGATGATGCTTGCGTCGCCATTGTGGGCGCACGCGTCCGGTGCCGGGCGCTTCGCACTGGCCCTCGGGGCAATCGACATGCGCTGGCCGATGTTCAAATGCGTCGCCCCTGCCGCGCCGGTGGGCGGGCAGATCGACTGAACAAGAAGGACATGACATCGTGGACGAGATGCAGGTCCTCCTTCCCGGCCCCATCACTACACTGCGACCCCATGCGTGACCTCCTCTACTACTCGCTGATGCTCCTGCTCGGATTCGCTTGGTACAGGTTCGGGCAGAACCTGCTTCGAAAGGGGCGCCGTGACGAAAACGACGAACTCACCAAGGGACTCGTCGGGCCCGTGGGCCTTCTGGTGACCGGTGGCGTCGCGTGCTATCTCCTCTTCGCGGTGCTGCGCGCGCTGGTCCGCGGCGAGGTGCCTTGCCTCGGCAAGGCATGCGCAGGGCAGGTCTACACGCTGGCGACGCACGCCGGCGAGTACTGGTCCAACATGTTCTACCTGGTGTGGCTGCTGCTCGCCCTCGGCTACGCGATATACGTGACGCTGCGGATCTGGTTCCGGGCCTAGCGCGAATCGAAGAAAAGCTGCCTGGACATTCGACGTGACGGAGGCTGCCTGTGCGGCTCGGTGCGTTTCGTCGCGCTCGGCGAGCCGCAGGCCGCCGAACGCTTCGATGTGCCGCAGATGGCACGCACGAGTGACGGTTGACGGCTGGCTCGACCCGGCGACAAGACCCCGGCGCCGAGCCTGCCAAGGGGCAGCCGACGTTGGTGATCGACGGCGACGCGCCAAACCGCGCCGCCTGAAAGAGCCCTACCAGAGCACCTTCACGCCCACGCTGGCATTGACGCCGCTGCTGTTGCGCGCATCGCCGCTCATGTCCCACAGCTTGCCCAGCTCGCCATACAGGCTGGTGCTGCGGCTCAGTTGCCAGGACGTACCCAGCGCCAATTCGCCGCTGCTGCCGCCCGTGCGCGTGGCGATGTCCGCAAAGCCGGCCGGTCCGATGAAGCGCGCCACATCGGTGCCGCCGCCGGAGTGATAGAGGTTCAGCCGCGCATAGGGTTGAAACAGCCCCGCGCTGGTATCGATCTCGCCCTTGACCCGCACGCCGGCACGCACGAGCCAGCCGTCGTGGCTGTCCTGGCGGATCAACGCACCGACGATGCCTGTGTCGTCCAGGTTCACGCGCTGGTGCACCAACTGCAGTTGCGGCTCGATGGTCCAGCCGGCCGCGATGCCGAAGGACTGTCCCACCTCGACCGAGGCCAGCACGCTGCTGCCCTTGCCGCCGCTGCCCAGGCCCAGCGTGGGCGATGCGGTGTAGCGGTGGCGGCCGCCCTGCAGCACGCCGTCGACATACAGTCCGCCGTCGTTCTTCCAGGTTCCGTAGACGCCGACGTACTGGTTCTTGAGGTCGTTGATGCCCACGCCGAGGTCGAGCAGGCCGCTGGCGAAACCATTGACGCGCATGTCGCCGTCGAGCTGCCCCACATAGACACCGGCGCGCCAGTGTGCGTCGGCCCAGAGGTCGGTGCCGGCCTGGAAGCCGGTGAGCCGGCCCCTGCTGGTCGGGCTCACGGTGCCGGCCTGGCTGGTGGTGCGGTCGGTGCTGATGACGCGGCCCCACGCCTGGCGATAGCTCTGGCCGGCGATGGCAGAGCCGGCGTCGTTGGTGGCGGATCGGATGCTGTCGCCCATGCGCAAATGCAGGCTGCCAAGCATCGACAGGTTGGCCTGTCGGAACTGCTCGGGAAGCACCGCGTAGAGAGGAACCTCGGCACGGTAGGCCGGCACGACAACGCCGCCGCTTGAGCCACCGCCCGTTCCCGTTCCACCTCCATCTGTCGGCGGCACGGCCGCGACAGTCGAACGCAGATACCAGTTCTCGCCCGCGCCGGCTGCATCGGCAGCGTACAGCCGGTACTCGTAGGCGCCGGCATCGACGTGTCCGCCGGACAGCGCGAAGGCGTTCTTCGTCGTCTGCGCGGTGGTCGTCGCACCGTTGATCGCGCTGATGACCTCGATGCCATTGCCGCTGGTCAATGCGCCCAGGCCGCCGAGGTTGGTGATCTGCACGTTGGTCGTGCCGCTGGCGATGGCGGTCGCTCCGCTGAGCACGAGCCTGTCGCTCGCGCTGCTGCTGTTGCCCAGCGCGGTGCCCAGGCGCAGCGTGCCGCCGTTGCCGACCCACGGGCCGGTGACGGTGAGCGTGGTGCCTGGCGTCGTGCCGGCGAGGCTCACCGTACCGCTGTTGTTCACGGATGCCAGGGTCTGGCTGTAGCCCGCGAGGTCGAGCGTCGCGCCGTTGGCAACGACCGTCGCGCTCTTCGAGCTGAAGGTGTTCACTGCGCCAGCGCGCAGGGTTCCTTGCGTCACGGAGGTGGTGCCGCTGTAGCTGTTTGTGCCGGAGAGCGTGAGCACACCGGCACCGGACTTGACGACGCCGCCCGTGCCAGTGATGGCGCCAGCGTAGGTGCTGTCACCGGCCTGGTTGGCGGTGAGGGTCTGGGCGTTCAGCGCTACGGTGCCGCCAGTACCGGAAAGGCTGGAGGCGGTGAGGTCCCACGCGCCCAGGTCCAGCGTGCCGCCGTTGACCGTGTAGGCGGTGTTCTGCACGAAGGCACCAGCGCTGCCGGCCAGCAGCCGGCCGGCCTGCACGACAGTGCCGCCGGTGTACGAGTTGGTTCCGGTCAGCGTCGTGGTGCCCGCGCCCAACTGTTGGAGGACGCCGCCGCCGCTGATGGCGCCGGCGAAGCCGAAGGCATTCGAATGATTGATGGCCAACGTGGCGTTGTTGACGACATTGCCGGAGATCGAGCCGGTGGTGCCCCCGTTGCCCAGTTGTAGCGTGCCCGCGGTGATGGTGGTGTCGCCGGCGTAGGTGTTGGCCCCCGTCAGCGCGGTCGTGCCGCTGCCGATCTGGTTGACGATGACATTTCCGCCGATTGGCACCGCGAACTCGTAGTTGCTTGCGTTGTGGTTGAAGTTGATCGTCGATTGGCCGGCACTGGAGGTGATGCCGCTTGCCGTCACTACACCGGGTGACAGAGCAGCGCTTCCCACCGGAGCACCGATGTTCAAGATCGACACGCCGGTCGCAGAGTTGGACAGGGAGAGGGGGTTGCCCCCGCTGATGCCCGACCTCAGTGTGGCCCCCTCTGCCACGGTGACCGTCGCAGTCCCTGCACCGCCGATGCTCAAATTGTTGTTGACGCTGCCGAAAACAGACCCTGGGCCCGTCACGGTCGCGGTGAACATGTCGCCCGCCCTGAAACCGACTTGGACCGTGTTGGCCCCGACGAAACCGCCAGCGGAGACTTCGAGCGTGCCGGCATGGTGGTAGTAGCCGCTGGCCCCCGTGAACTGCAGGGCAGAGCCGGTTCCGCTCACCACAACGTCCGTGATGCCCCCGTTCGCCAGGCCGTTGCCACCCCCCAGGTTGGCATTGGTGCCGAGTGTGATCTTTCCGCCGCCGACCACGTTGATCGCGGTCTGACCCGTGCCCGTGTTCAGATTGCTCGCCGACAGCGAGGCGCCTTTCCCCACGTTGACGGTGGCCGAGCCCGCGCCGGTGTTCAAGTTGCCCGTGAAGACGGCGGAAGCGCCATCGAGAATGCTGATCGTGCTCTGCCCCGCCCCGGTCGTGAGGGCAGTGGCTGACAAGGTGGCACCGCTGCCCTGGGCAACCACGGTCCCGGCCGTGTTGGCGGTGGAGCCCACTTGGATGGCGGCGGCGGCTTGATAGGTCGCACCCGTCTGGAGGTCCAGCGTGGCCCCGGCAGCCGACCCGATGGTCGTGGCGAACGTGCCGGTATTCACGGTCACTTTCGACGAGAGCTGGGGCAACGTCGTCGTGACCGTGATGGCCTTGGTGACGGTGATGGTGGAACTCAGGTCCGGGCTGGCATTGGCGTCGTTGATGGCCGTGATCAGTTCCGCCTCGGTGGCGGCGGTGAAGGGCGCAGCCTGTGCGGCTCCGCCGGCGGCCAACGCGGCCAATGTCAGGGCCGCACTCGCAGTGGCGGTACGCCGCGAACCCTGCGCTCTACCAGACCGCGCGGCTCGCACGTTCTCGGCAGTTGCCACACAGGCGCCAAGCGCCGAATTCCACACCGTTCTGTAACACAAATTCATCCGATGATCCTCGTTGTAAAACCAATTTCTCCCAATGAGGAACGCTCGGCTGCCGCTCTCTTGCATTACTTTTCATATTACATATGAAACAAAATGAATCACACGGACTACAGCGGTTTCCTGCCTGCACTGCGGGTCTTTCGGACGAAGGCTGAAGAAGCGATAGCGAAACTCAAATAGCCGCACCCAGGCCCTCGACGAAACAGCTTGCATCGTCGGCCGGTATGCTCGACGACTCGTCGCAGTCGATCCGGAAGAACTGCCCAGCGCAAGTTCAGGCCACGGACTCCTGCCGCGACCAACCGTTCGCAGCACCTGTGCCGGACGGCCAGGAACAAGGCCCCTTCCCGGCCACTACCAAGAGACACGCCCCGAACATGCAACCGACCGGAACCCTGCGCGGCATCGCCGCGATGCTGATGGCCTGTGCCTTCTTCGCCTGCATGGACGCCGTGCTGAAGAACCTGTCCAGCCACTACCCGCCGGTGCAGGTGATGGCGCTGCGCGGCCTCACTGCCCTGCCCCTGGTGTGCCTGTACACCTTGTGGCGGCGTGAGACGGCCGGCGTGTTCAACCGGCGCCTGCGCTGGCCCCTGCACCTGCTGCGCACCGCGCTGAACATGACGATGCTCGTGCTCTTCGTGCACGGCCTGAAGACCCTGGGCCTGGCCGAGGCCTACACGCTGACCTTCATCGCTCCGCTGCTGATGGTGCTGATCGCCGTGCCGATGCTGGGCGAGTCGGTCCAGCCGCGGCACTGGATCGCCATCGGGCTGGGCTTCGCCGGTGTGGTGATCGCGCTGCGGCCCGAGCAGGGGGCCTTCCTCTCGACGGGTGCACTGGCGATCCTGGTGGCCGCGGCCTGCTATGCGCTGTCGAACATGCTGGGCCGGCTCATCAGCCGCACAGAGCCGAGCGCCTCGCTGGTGTTCTGGACCACGTTCGGCATGGCCGTGGGCGGCACCCTGGCGTCGGCGCCGCATTGGGTGCCCATCCAGCCGCAGCACATGTGGCTGCTCGCGGGCCTGGCCATCAGCGGCTTCCTGGGCCAGGCGGCCATCGCCGAGGCCTTCCGCCATGGCCAGGCCGCCGCCATCGCTCCCTTCGAATACAGCGCCCTCGCCTGGGCGCTCCTGTTCGACTGGGTGTTCTGGCAGGCCGCGCCCGATGCATGGACGCTGGGCGGCGGAGCGTTGATCGTGGCCAGTGGACTGTGGCTGGCGCGAAGCGAGGCGCCGAAGGCTGCACGGGAAAAGCAGCAGGCGGCCTGAACCGCGGCGAAGCACGCCTGCGAAGCCACAGGCGGCCGCAGCCTCTCCCCCGTTCAGGGCGCCAGCGTGAGCTTGAAGATCTGGTTGCCGTTCGATGCGCCCACGTAGACGGTCCCGTCGCCGGCCACCGCCACGCCGATCGGGAAGTTGAACGCGAGCGCCGTGCCGCTGCCGTCGCGCAGCGTGGTGATCTCGCCCCCTGGCGTGACCACGCGCGCCACGCCGTCCCAGGCCTGGGTCAGGAACACGTTGTCGCGCGCATCCACCGTCACGCCGTACGAATAGCCGAGCTTGGCCGGCGTGGCGGCGGTCCCGTCGACCGTGCCGGCGCCGGCATTGCCGTTGGCGCAATCGCCCAGCAGCGTGCTCACCGTGGCGCTGGCCACGTCGATCTTGCGCAGGCATGGGCTGTCGGTGTCCGTGTCGTAGAGCGTGCGGCCGTCGCGGCTGAGTGCGAGACCCTGCGGGCGCGCCATCTGGGCCGCCGTGCCCACGCCGTCGAGGTAGGCCTGCGTGCCGTCGCCCGCGAGCGTGCTCACGGTGCCGTCGGCCGCGATCTTGCGCACGCGCTTGTTCTCGGTGTCCGCCACGAACAGGTTGCCCGCGCCGTCCAGCGCAATGCTGGCGGGGTTGCTGAACATCGCGGCGGCCGGGCTGTCGGCGTACCCGCTGCTGGTGTCGCCGACCCATGTGCTGAACGTCGTTGCGTTGGCGGCGATCTTGTTGATGCGGTGCTTGTCACTCACGTAAAGGGTGCCGTCGGCCGACAGTGCCAGGCCGAATGGCGTGTTCATGGTCGTGCCCGGCGTCACCTCCGCGCCGCTGCCGCTGGCAGTGGCGATCCTGTAGACCGATCCGTTGCCGCCCATGGCCACGTAGAGATTCGCGCCGCTGGCGTCGAGCACGAGCTGATAGGGATGGTTGTAGGTCACGCCCGTGGTCGCCAAGACGCTGGCGACCCAGGGCTTGACCGTCAGCGTGGCGGGGCGGCTGGTCACGCTGCCGTCGGCGCCCGTCACCCGCACGCGCAACTGCTGGCCGCTGTCGGCCAGTTGACTGGCGCCCGTGGTGAAGTTGTCGCCGGTGGCGCCGGAGACATCGCTCCAGCTGGCACCGCCGTCGGCGCTGCGCTGCCACTGGTAGGCGGTGGCGTGCACCGCCTGCACCTTCAACGTGGCGGCCACACCCTGGCCGATAGTGGTATCCGACGGCTGCGTGGTGATGGAGAGCGTGGTGTCTTCCGGCGCGGGCGCAGGCGCAGGTGCAGGCGTTCCCTGCGAAGCGGGCGCCGGTGCCGGCGCGGGAGCAACCGCGAAGCCAGGGAAGCCTCCGCCTCCACCCCCTCCACCCCCGCAGGCCGCCAGCAGCAGATTCGTCATAAGCAGCGCGGCTGGTGTACGCCATGCACGGGAAACGGTACGAGTGATATTCATGATGGGCCTTCCTTGCTTCAAGTGGAGTGAACGAGAAGGCTCCACGGTAGGGTGGGCTACACCCCCGATCCAGTGTCGAAGGTCATCGCAACGCGCAGAAAAAAAGATGCTCAGGCGCGCATGCGCGCGGGCGTCGCTTCGTGTGTTGCCAGCGATGCGAGGGCCTGCAGCAGCCTGTCGGCAGCAACCGGCTTGAGCAGCACCTGCAGCCCCGAGTCGTGCATCTGCTGCTGTCGCTGCGGCGCGGTTTCGCCGGTGATCAGCAGCACCCGCAGGCCGGGGCCGAAGCGGGCACGCAGCCGCTGCGCGGCGGCCAGTCCGTCGGCACCGTCGGCCAGCCGCACGTCGCACAACAGCACGTCGACAGGATCGCTTCCGTGCGCGGCCTGCGCGAGCACGGCCTCGGCCTCTTCCTCGCCGGCCACCGCATCTATGGCCACGCCGTGGGCCTGCAGCAGCCCGGTGACGGCCTGGCGGATCGCGGCCTCATCGTCGATGAGCAGCACGCGCCGCGGCAACGGCGCCGCAATGCCCGGGCGTGCAGCCAGCGGCACCACGCCCGAGGCCGTCACCGCCGGAAGCACCAGGCGAAAACGGCTGCCGCGCTGCAGGCGGGAACGCACCTGCAGCGGATGCGCCAGCAGGCGCGAGAGCCGCTGCACGATGGACAACCCGATGCCCAGCCCCTTCGCCCGATCGCGGCCCGGATTACCGATCTGATAGAACTCGTCGAAGATGCGGCCGAGGTGCTCGTCCGCGATGCCGATGCCGGTGTCGCAGATGTCGATCCACACCAGCGGCCCGCGTGCGCGGGCAGCCACCACCACGCCGCCGCGCGCCGTGTACTTCAGCGCGTTGTCCACGAGGTTGGACAGCAGCCGCTGCAGCAGCTGCGGATCGCTCAGCACCCAGCAGGGCGTGGCGCGCAGCCGCAGTTGCAGTTCCTTGTCGGTCGCCTGCGCGGCGAACACATTGTTGAGCGCGAGGAACAGCGGGTTGAGCTCCACGGGCCTGATCTGCGGCGCCACTTCGCCAGCATCCAGCCGCGAGATGTCCAGCAGGATGTCGAGCGAATCGCCGAGCGTTCCGACCGCATCCATCAAGCGTGCCGCATGGTCCCAGTCCTGGCTGCCCTTGAGCTTCTTCTCGATGACGGCCCCGAACAGCGCAATGGCGTGCAGGGGCTGCCGCAGATCGTGGCTCGCTGCCGCAAGGAAGCGCGTCTTCTCCTGGCTGGCACGCTGGGTCGCGGCAATCTGGTGGCTCAGCTGCTCGGCCAGCGCCTCCTTCTCGAAACGCATGGTCAGCGCGGCGGTCAGCAGCCGGTGGTGCTGCAGCGCGAACATGATCATCACGCACATGTACAGCAGGCAGCCGGTGGCCAGGAACAGGTGCGTGTTGTCGCCGCGCCAGGCCAGCGCCAGGGTCAGGCTCGCCATGCTGGGCACGATGAAGCGCGGGATGTTGCGCTTGAGAACCGCCAGCGACAGCGCGCCGCCGGCGCAGCCGCCCATCATCATCACGATGACCATCACCCAGAGCCCCAGGTTGCGCCCCGGCGGCACGCACAGCCACGGCGCCAGGCCCCAGACGCAGGAGCGCAGCAGCACGTTGCGCGCATTGAAACGCGCCCAGTACTCGGGGTGGGCCGCCGCATCGGGGCTGCGCTGATAGCGCCTGTAGGCGCGCCGCAGCGTCAACGCCAGGTGCAGCGCCATCCACAGCAGCACCTGCCAGCGCCACGTGGCCAGGAAAAGACCGATGCCCAGCGACTGCGCCGTGAGAAAGTCCGCCAGATAGGCACCCGGCGCATTGGCGTGGACCGCGGCCACCTGCTCGCGCAGCACCCGCTCGGCCAGCTCGGGCGGGTGCGGGTCGTTCATCGCGGGTGCGGAAAGATCACTTCAGGCTGCTGATGAGCTGGGCTCGCGAGCGCATGCCGAACAGCAACAGCAGCGTGGACACATGGTTCTTGACCGTGCCCTCGGTCAGGTGCGAGAGCTGTGCGATCTCCTTGTTCGACTTGCCCGACAGCAGCCAGTCGAGGATCTCGACCTGGCGTGCATTGAGCTGCGGCTGCAGCTCGTCGGCCGCCGCCGTTGCCGGCATGGCCTGGACAACGACCGGGACCGGCAACGGCGACGACGCCGGCAGTGCGACCAGATCGTTGTCCCTCACGTAGCGCAACACCTCGCCCAGGTGCCCGGTCTTGGGCAGGAAGGCCTGCGCCCCGAGCGCCATCACTCCCTGCATCAGCGCATGGCTGTCCTTGCCCGAGAGCACCACGACGCGCGATGCGGGGAAGGTGCGCCTGAAGCGCACCAGGGTGTCGAGCCCTTGCGAGTCGGGCAGATCGAGATCGAGCAGCACCAGGAGGTGCGAGCTGAGATGGAACTCGTACAGGCGCAAGGCATCGGCCAGCGAGCGTGCCTCGTGCACCGGCACGCTGCCGGTCTCCGCCAGCAGCAGCGCCCGCAGGCCCAGCCGCACCAGCTCGTGGTCGTCGACCACCAGGATGCCCCGCGCCGGTATGGCAACGCCCGCGTCGCTGCGCAACGCAGCGGCATGTGGCGGCAATGAGGTGGCAGTGGCCATGGTCCGGGCATCTTAGGGCGGAGGGTTGCGAACCTGAAATGACCAAAGTCATGAGACCCGCGGTCGTGCGGCGGTCAGTTGCTGTCTTGACGACGCGCAGGCCGTTCTCGATCCGGCCGACGACCGAGTCGATCTCGCGTGTGGCCAGTCACCGGCTCGACGCACCCTTCACGAGGGAGAAATACTTCAGGAGCACCGTTCTTTCCGGCGGGAGATTTCTGTCTACGATGCCGGAGCGCGCCCTCCTTCTCGCATTCATTTGCCACCCGGATGGGAGGACATACGCAAGAAGGCATATGCCTTCAGGACGCCCCCCTGTGGGACGCAATCAGTGTCGAAGGAAGGACCGAAGGACATGACAGTCAAGCGAATGGACAACGTTCTGATCGTCGTCGACGATCTCGAAGCGGTGAAGGCGTTCTTCATCGCACTGGGCCTCACGCTCGAAGGCCAGACCACGGTCGAAGGGCCCGATGTCGGACGCCTCATCGGATTGGGAAGCGTCCGGGCCACGCTCGCCATGCTG
Organism: Variovorax sp. SG517; assembly: GCF_013376045.1. Classification (GTDB taxonomy): domain Bacteria; phylum Pseudomonadota; class Gammaproteobacteria; order Burkholderiales; family Burkholderiaceae_C; genus Variovorax. The sequence goes on from NZ_JABMJG010000001.1 coordinate 57,843, forward strand.
CGCACTCCCGATGGACAGGGAATAGAGCTGGACAAGTTCCACACGCCGGATGCAATCAGGTTCGGCCCGGTGGATGCGCCGGTGAATGCACTGGGCCTTCGCCGCGTCATGTTCGCCGTCGACGGCATCGATGCGGTCGTTGCGCTAATGCAGGCCCGCGGCGCGGAACTCATCGGACGGATGCAGTACGGCGAGTCATACCGGCTTGCCTATGTCCGCGGGCCGGAGGGCATCATCGTCGGGCTGGCAGAGCAGCTCGGCTGATGGCGGGTGGCTCGCTCGCGTGCACGGTGATCCGCGGCGCAGAAGATGCGCTTGCGCACCAGAAGCGAAATTCCTCGCCGGCACTCGAGGATCGGCTCTTTCCATCGGCTATGCTGCGCGGCGTTTTTTCGAACTTGGAGTGAATCAATGGAAGATGTGAAGATCCTTCAGATCATGCCCGCCGAAGGGTGGGTCGCTGTCTACGACGGCGGCGATGAAGGAGAACTGGAAGAGCCGCTGGCCTGCTTTGCGCTGGTTCAGGTCGACTACAAGAACGGCGACGGCATCCAGACCGAAGTGCGCGGAATGGCACCCGACGAAAAGGCCATTGGGTTCGTGGAAGACGCCACCAACTTCGTGACGGTCCGTCGTGCTGAAGAAGCCGATGCGGAAGACGAAGAGGACGCCGAAGACGTCGAGTAGATTGACCCCTGGCGACGCCGAAGCGCCAATGACAAGTACGAACGGACCCTCGAGGTCCGTTTTTTCATCGAGGGCAAGCAGTTGCAGGAACTGGCCGCCTCCTCGTCCGGGTCGGCGAGCCAGATAAGATAAAGGACTGACTTTTTGCCGCATCACGCCAGACCGCGTGCCGCTGGCTCCAGATCGACCTGTCCACTCCTGTTGCCCCGCAAATCCGCCGATGAGAAAGGCCCTGTTCCCTCCTTCGATCTGGCTAGGCATCGGCATGAGCCTTGCCTCGACGCTCGCCGGCGCGACGGCTGGCGTGCAGGTCGAAAAGATATCGCGGGACATGCCCGCTGGCGTTGCGCTTCCGGGGCCGGAGGAAGTTCTCCCCGCGACTGCCGCAGCCGGCGCGCCCACCACGGGAGCCGCCTGGCTCACCGATCGAAAGATCAACGCCGTCCGCGCTCAATGGCCCATCGAGGACGACTCCCTGCGCCTCGTGATCATGCACTGGGGCTCCGCCGTAGGCATCGAGGTGCGCTGGGACAGCACCCGCGACTACACGATCACGCCCGAGGCACGTTCCGGCAAGTTCAGCGGCTCCTTCAAGGATGCGCTCTTTCAGCTCGCGCAGAAGTATCAGATGCTGGATGCGCCGCTGTTGCTCGAGTTTTCGCAGGATGGCACCGTGCTGAACGTGCGCGATCAGGAAAGCACCCGATAGGCCGTCGCCCTCGAGGCGAGTTCGGACGTGGGCCGGCGAGCTTCTTGCTTGACCTGATCGCAGCAGCCGGTCGCGTTGCGCAGGAGGATCTCCATGCCGAACTTTTACTTGCCGCTCTCCGGCAATGTGCGCCAGGACATCAACCCCTGGACCTGGTGGACCCGGATTTCCAATGGGCAGCTTGGGTTCATCAACATCAATATGGGCAAGTCGTCAGACCCCGCTCTCGAGCAGCAGATCCTGGACGACGTGGGAAGCTACGGACGCCAGATTGGCCAGCTCGGAGATGCGCTGGAGGCTGTTCTTTCGCACATGAAGACGGACACCTGGGATCCCGACGCCAAGGAGGCGGTGGAAGCCTTCAAATTCCAGCTGGCCGAGATTCGCCGGCTGAAGCGAAGCCGGGCTGACAGCAAGGCCTGACATTTCCCGGTGAGCTCCCGACGGGAGCGGCATCGTGCCATGCTGGACTTCCCACGCGGCCACGATTGGAAAGGCGAGCGAGAGCTTTCAGCGACCCATCGCGCAGCCACTTTTTTGAGCAGCCTGAACGCGAGCTCCACCGGCGCAAGAATTCAGCAGACTGCGACAGACTACAGTCGGGCCAATTGCGGACATTCAAAAGGAGCTTCATGTTCAGCTTGCTGACGGACTTCGTCGTCGGAATCTTCGAGTTCATCGTTGATGTTGTTCTCTTCAGAAGGCAGCGCCGCAAACGCGGTCACAGCGACCGCGCATTCTCCGAGGATGCAAACGAGATCGCACGCCTTGACCTCATCACATTGACCTACATTGGTCTCGCATCGGTCGCGTTGATGCTTTTTCTGAGCTTCATCGCTGGTGTTCCGGTAGGCTGGAGCATCGCCGTCGGTATCGCCGTGGGCGTGGTTTGGGGTGTCTGGCGATACATGCAGCTGGTCAATAGACCATGAGCACATGACAGTCGGCTGCAGGACGACGGACTTCGGCCAAGAGCTGCCGCTCGCCTCGTGTTCCGGTGCAATTCCGAAAGCTGTCGCTGACACCCTTTGCCGCGCTCACCATTCGAGATTTCGGTAATCGGCCCTTGCGGACCTGTGCCGCTCGCGTGGTGCGATGAATACAGACCTTGATGCCGCCACCGGACACTCTATGCACGAGAATCGCGCTACTCACCGGCTTCCAAACATGAAATGCATAGCGATCATTCTTATAGCGCTTGCGCTCTCCGCCTGCGCTGGCCCTGACTCCCTGGATGCCGCCAAGCTCGCCAAGGCCAGACAAAGTGCAACGCTCGATGTAAGTCCGATCTCGCTGTACGAAGGTCAGATCGTACTGGCGGCCGGCGAGTACAAGGCTGAACTCGAAGACTCCTCCGGCGTCTTTTATCGCGGGCCTGGCAAGAGCTTCAGGCTTCTAGAAGAAACGTACCCTGGTGGCATCTACATCACCAAGCCACCGGCACCGGCGACATACCGCCTGTACTACTACAAGACATCGACGGCAATGGTCGATTCAACAGCAACCGCTCTGGGGATTTCCCAACGCGCCTCGCCCGCTGCCGCTCCCCTTGCCGCTGGAGTTGGTGCGGGGGTGGGTGCTGGAATCGTCACCTACATGGTGCACATGAACGACGGCAAGCTGATGTTGCTGCAGCCCGTCGAAGGAGTTAACTATCCTCAGCTTGTTCGCGCGCGCAACTAACTAGTGCGGACATGCGACTCGACCTGCCACTCATTTCGATGGACGACCAATGACCGTTGAAGACGGCACCATCGTCCCAAAGCGTGGCTCCCCTCGATGGGTGGCGGTGCAGCTGTGGCAGGATGCGGCCACAACCGGTCTGCCGTCACGATTGGTCATTTATGTGAAACGCGGCGCTCGCTCGTCGAGTCCCTAATCGCTACAGACGATAGAAACGCCAGTTCAGTCGACCTATCGCCACTCTCATGCAATTGATCTTCGGTCCATCGAACTCTCGATATACATATACCGGGTCGCCAGTCCCACACAACGACTTGGCCCATGAGATTGCGGTCAACACGCTTGGCGAAGCGTTGGCTGCTTATGAACTCCGTTTCAACGCAAAAATCGTTCCGTTCGCTGGTAACCCCGATGACCTGCATCTGGCCGAGCCGAAGTACTTCACTTTCCAAGGCAGTGGCCAAGATACAAGCATCTTGGTCGACATCCATATACACCGTGACGGGAAGGAGATCTGCCCAAGGCAGGATCTCAACTTTCGGCTTCTCGCCGGAGATCTTGTCGAGCTTGGGCCGCTCATTTGCTGATACGGTCGCAGCCGGTCAGAACCAGACCTTCGCCAGGACCTCGCAAATGCTTGATGCTCTCGTTTCACCATTGTCTTGTCTTGGCGCCGTTGTCGGGTTGCTGCTCGCGATGGTGCTCCATTGGGCCGCGCCCAGCGACATTGACACCGTTCAGGCCGGGGCATGGTTGGTGGGCATCGGCTGGGTTGGTGGCTTGGCGTGGGACCTTGTAGGCAGCGGAAGCTCCAAGTAGCGTGCTCGACCTCGACGCCCCGTTTCGGCATCGGCAGCAAAGGCAGAATGCGGCCAGAAGCTGACCTTGGCAACCTCCGTGCAAATTGGAGTATTGGATAGCCTATGACTGCCGACCGAGAGATCACCACAATCTGGCCGGGATTCATGAGCGCTCTGGAGCCAGACGCATCGGAGAGCACAGTCGCTGCTGCTCTCCCGGCGGACATCGCGGTCGAGAAGCCGTCTTCCGACCTGCCCACATCAATTTCAGCTTGGTCCGGAGAGTGGTTCGGATGGGCCGATCAGGGCCGGCGCTGTGACGTCAAGCTGATAGTCGAACAGCTTTCCCGGCGCGCCGCGACAATCGTTTGTGCGCGCGCATCGGCGGACCAGGCCCCTTATAGCGAACGTCTGCTCGCGCAGATTCATGGAAACGAACTTCATGGGCGGCTGAAAAGCGGCGCAACGCTCCGGTTTCGAATGAGAAACCCGGATGCTGTTGAGCTCTTGTGGAGCGAGCCCGATGGCCGCTGGATCGCTGGCGTCCTAGCCCAGTTGAGTGCCGGAGGACGACGCATTGTCGAGCGCGTGCCCACCGGCATACTCGAGCGCGGTGAGCAGATCACGCTTGAGATGGTGACATTCAAACCGGACGGGCGAGGTCCTTTCCCAACCCTGATGTTCAATCATGGTTCGACCGGTATCGGAAATGACCCGTCGCTGTTTACGAGTACGGTGACCAGCCCAGCGTTGGCGAAATACTTCAATGATCGCGGCTGGATGGTCGTCTTCCCACAGCGACGCGGGCGCGGGAAGTCAGGAGGTCTCTACGACGAAGGCTTCGAACCGGATCGGTCGCGGTACTCTGACGATCCTCGACACGCTCTTGCTGGCTTCGAACATGCGCTGGTAGATGTGGAGTGCATTGCCGAGCACTTGCTTTCAAGAGATGACGTGGACTGTGAACGCTTGCTAATCGGTGGTCACTCTCGGGGCGGCTTCCTTGCGCTGGCATTTGCTGGAGCACGTCCAGAACTCTTCAGTGGCGTCCTCAACTTTGTAGGCGGCTGGGTTGATGAGCATGGACCCGCATCCGAGATGATCAATCCGGTGATCGCTAGGAGAGGAGCCACCTTTTCTGGGCCGACCACATGGCTGTACGCGGAAAATGATCCCTTCTACAGCATTGCGCACAGTCACAAAAACTACCACGCCTTCGAAGCCGCCGGAGGCCAGGGTCAGTTTCATGTGCTTGAGTTGTTGCCGGGGCAAGACGGCCATCACATCCTTTCTCTGACTGGCCTGTGGGGGCCGATCGTAGATGGCTTCCTAGACCGCGTCGACAAGCGGAATAGCAGTTCTTCCACATCGAACTGACCGGTGATCGCGGTCTTGTTGAATGACCGCTCTGCAGCAAATCGAAGGGCGGCTTGGAGCCCTTTGCACGGGAAACTAGCTTGGCTACAGTCGGCCAGGAGCAGACGCTCGCCATGCCATCAGATCCCGAGTTCATTCGCTTTCTACCTGCGCTGGAGTCACCGTACTCGGTGTACTCCGGACCCATGCCGGCACGCGAGATTCTTCTCGGCGCTCTGAATTGGCCAACCGGCTATTGGCCGGCACTTGCTGTGGGGTGGCTCGAACAAGGCGCTACGGTCGACTCCGAAATCGCGGCGAGGCTCGAAGCTATCGGTCGGGGACGACAGTACGAGCAAAGAACCCGGCATCGTAGTGTCGCCCTGCACAAGGGGTGGGTAAAAGCTCAAGGGCAGTGACGCCGCGACGTTGCCGGATGCCTGCTTTCGAGCAAGCCAAATGACTGCTCGGGGCCCTTTGCACAAGCGACCTGTACAGCTACATTCGGCCAGAACCGGCCATTCGCCGGGCCGGCACAATGCGGCCACAAGGAGACGTCTAATGCAGGTTCGCGACTTTGCAGCCACTGACCTTGATGCGGCTTATCTACTCCTCGTCACAAGCGGCTGGAGCCATCGCGTCCCAAGTGCTCAATACCTGCAACGACTTGTCGCTGCCTCGCAACGCACAGCGGTCGCGTCACTCGACGGCCAAGTCGTCGGCTTTGCTCGCGCAATCACAGACGGCATATCGAACGGATACCTGTCGATGATTGTTGTCGCCAATGCGCATCGTCGGCGAGGTGCGGGCACGGCCCTCGTAAATCACATCGTCGGGACGGAACCTGGAATTACCTGGGTCCTGCGTGCTGGCCGTAGCGGTGCACCGGAATTCTTTGCCAAACTAGGGTTTGTCGCTTCCGCTGATTCGATGGAGCGTCAGCGCCGCTGACGGCCAAGAGCGGTCCCTCGTGCGCCGGGCGTAATGTGGCCAGGATCAGAGCGTCTTCAACAAACTGTCCATTCGAAATCCAAGCAATGATTCATCTTCGGCCAATCTGTCGCTGCGCACCGCATCGCCCGCATGCCTGACCCCCACGCGCTGGCATTCGTCACAACATCTGCATCAACGTCTCTGGTCGCTTCGGGCGCCACGGCTTCGTCGAGCCGACGAGCGCCATGCTAGGCAGAATGCGTTCCGTGAAAACCGGCATTAAAAACGTAATCGGCGTCGCGACCATCGCCATCCTGCTTTTGGCATTTGGGGGCGTCGCTAGTCTGTTCGTCTGGCAACAGGACGTCCCCCGTCGGGAAAGTCTCGCAAACGAAAATGGGACGCTGCTTGGCTTCGAGACACGGCACAGTCGCTATTCGAGTTATGAGTACCTGCTGATACGAATCAACGGAGAGAGCGAGCGCCTGCGCCTGTGGGCATGCATTTCGGACCTGAAACGTCTGCCGCTTGGAGAAGAGATTAGCGTGCTGCGGATGGAGAAGACGCTGTTCGAAGTATCTAGGGCTGGCACCGTGGCTTGTTCCTACGGTGCCTCCGCTCAAGCGCTTGCAAGCTATCAAAATGCCAATAAAGCTACCACGGGATTGGCCTTGGGAGCCGCCGCTCTGCTGATAGCGCTTCTCGCCTGGACGGGGTGGCGCACCGGGCGTCATTTAGATAAGTTGGCGCGGGCGCAGGCGCACCGCGCCACTCACTAGAATTTGCGGCTGACGGCCACAAGTGCTCGCTCAGCACGACCGCTCAAGTAGTATTCACAACGTCTCTTTTGCTGGACTGGTCGCCCGGTCGCGGCGGCCGACACCGAGCAATGAGCTTCACGTCCAGCGTGCGCAAGGTGTCATGAACTTCATCCTTTGGGTCCTCTTGTACGTCTCAAACACGGCCTTCGTCTGGTGGGTGGTCTGGGGCGGGGGAGCTTCATGGTTCGAAGGCTGGCGCTCGTTCTTCATCATTGACTGGCTGTGGTCTTACAGTTGGACCTCCGAGCAAATCGCTCTGTACGTTCTGGTTTTCTGGGTTTGCCACACCGTATGGTTTGCGATTGGTCTTTTTATCCCGGATGCACGTGGCTTCTTCTGGTAGCGATGAAGGCAGCGCTGCTCGATCTTTCGTCGAGTGGCCCTTAGGTGTCAGTGCTCAACGGCTGCTTTGCGCCATAGTGAACTTCGCATTCGGGACCAACGCCGCCCCTCGCTCGCAACTACCTGTCGAGCAACACCACCCTCAACTCTTCCCGGAAACAAGCCCCCGAGCCCCTCGCTTGGTCTCTCGAGCCAGAACAATCACCCCAGAAATCAGGAAGTACACAGCCCCAACCGCCGCATAGCCACCCAGCGTCTGCAAGACAGGTGCGCCACCACCCTGCTGCGCCACGAAGAACCCACCGGCCAGCGCCGACTGTGCGCCGCTGAGCATCATCACCCACTGCCCGCCGTTGTCCTTGCGGCGACGCACTGCGGTGGCCAACTGCAGCAGGCCGGCAACGATGGCCCAGGCACCGAAGATCGCCAGCACGATCTGCAGCTTCAGCACCAGCGATATGGCAACTGCGAGCGTGACCAGCGCGCTGATCCAGATGTTGATCAGCTGCGTGGCATTGGCCTTGGCGCCGCCAGTCATCCTGACGTCCAGCAGGTTCGCGAAGGCGTCCCAGGCGGGGTAGACGATCAGCAGCGCGGTTGCCAGGGCGGGCGACTGCCTGGCGACGGTGAAGACTGCCGCGACCCACGCGAAGGAAAAGGCGGCACGAGCGAGGTAGTAGTTGCGCAGCCAGGCGGCGCGCTGGGGTTCGGTTTTCAGGATGTCTGACATGGAAGGAAAGGCGGCAGGAGCCGCAAGTTGAGAGGTTTGCCGCCCTCGGGGAGCGAACGGTGCAACGATTCTTCCGCGTCAGCGCTGCACGCGGTATCCGTCGGATGACCGACACGGGCCCATGAACTGTGCGATGCTGCGTGCCTGTTTGCCTGCCCCAGCGGCGACCCACTCCTCATGTCCGACGACACGACAACCATCACCGTTTTCGACGCGGTCCGCGCGCTGGCCTTCATCGGCGACCTGAGCATGGGCCAGCCGACCGACCACTCGCTGCGCACGGCGTGGCTTGCGGGGAAGATCGCGGAAGAAGCCGGGTGCGACGCTCACCAGACCGAGGCCGTGCGGCATGTCGCGCTGCTGCGCTGGTCGGGCTGCACGGCCAATGCACAGGAGTTCGCGGACTTTCTCGAAGACGACGTGCAGGGCCGGCGCGCCATGCTCGCGTCGCCGGCACCCCGCGTGCGCCAGCCGCCCATCGGCGGGCCGGTGCCCGACGCGGTGCTGGCCATGGCGGACATCCACTGCGAGATCGCGGGCGACATCGCGAACATGCTGGGGTTGAGCCGAGAGACCGAAGCCGCATTGCGCACGGTGTTCGAAGCCTACGACGGCAGCGGCATTCCCGGCGTGTTGCAGGGCGACGAGGTTCCGCTCGCGACCTACGTGGTGGCGCTGGCGAGCGATCTCGAAATCTTCGGCCGCCTCTACGGCATCGACGAGGCGCTCACGCTCGCGCGCGGGCGCGCGGACAGCCTCTACCCGGCCTTCCTCGTCGACGCGAGCGCGCCCCATGCCGCTGCATGGATGAAAGAGCTGGATGCCCCCGTCGCGCCCTGGACCGAGCCCGCCGAGCAGCCCGCATCGATGCTTCAGCACATGGGCCTGGAACTCGTCGGCGACGTGATCGACCTCAAGCTGCCCTGGATGACGGGCTACTCGCGCAGCGTGGCCCGGCTGGCGCGCGACTGCGCCGTGCAGCTCGGCCTGGACGAGGCGGCGTGCCATCGCACCTACAAGGCAGGCCTGATCCATGGCATCGGGCGGGCTGCGGTTCCCAATGCGGTCTGGAACGCGCCCGAACCGTTGCCCGCCTCTTCGCTGGAGCGCGTGCGGCTCGTGCCGTACTGGACTTCCCGCGCGGCGGGGCAGATCGATGGCCTTGCGGCGGAAGCGGAGATCGCGTCCTTCGCCTTCGAGCGGCGCGATGGCTCGGGCTACTTCCGCGGACGCTCGGGCTCCTCGATGCCGCTGGAGGGGCAGATCGTCGCGGCGGCCCAGCAGTGGCAATCGCACCGTACCCGCCGTCCGTGGCGGGAAGAGTTCACGCAAACGCAGGCACTCGACCGCATGCAGGAGGATGCCAAAGCGGGCCGCTTCGACACGGAAGTCGTCACTGCCCTGGTCGCCTGCGTGATGCCGGGCACTTCGCCGAAGCCCGCCGTGCAGGCGCAAGGCGATGCGTCGCTCTCACAGCGGGAGCTGGAAGTGCTGCGCTGCATCAGCCAGGGCCACAACACGAAGGAAGTGGCTCGCGTGCTCGGCATCAGCCCGAGCACGGTGCGCACCCATGTCGAGCGCCTGTTCCAGAAGCTCGGATGCACGACGCGCGCGGCCGCGACGCTCAAGGCCGCGACCCGGGGGCTCATCTAGCCGCCACGGCGGCACGCAATGAACGCAGCGTGCCCTCGGCCGCCTCGATGCGCCGGCGCAGCTCCTCGTTGACGACGCGCACCAGCGCGCTGAGTTCGGAGCGGCTGGAGCAGACCTCCTCCGCATCGTTCACGCGCTCAGGGCCGATGAGTCTTTCGAGGCCGGCGTAGGCGTGCCGCACCTCGTGAAGGCTCTCGACGTCGTCGCAGGCCTGCAGCGCAAGCGATTCGACGTTTGCGGCTTCGGAAGAAGAGTTGGGAAATGAAGAGACAGGCGCGGACGCGCGAGCAGTGGATTCAGCCATCAGTGGCCTCCAAGAGGTGCGGTTTGCGGAAACTGCCGCTCTCGAGTCCAAGCGAGGGCGGCAGCTCGACGGGTTGGACTACCGGGCACCTCTTGCGAGAACCGGCCGGGCTCGCGCCCGCCCGTCGAGCCGCCAAAAACTGGAGGCACGAATAGCAAAGCCGCAGACCCTGCGGGGTGACTGCGGCTCGCGTCGCAGAGGTGATACGGGAGTCCAAGCCCGATCACGCCTTTTTTTGACGTGACCGGCGCAGTATAGCCACGGCCTCCGGTATGCCCCTACACCCGACGGCCTCATCCCGGAAGCTGGAACAATCCGCCCACCATGGACGGCCTCGACCTCATCAAAACATTTCGCGAAGTCGCCTTCCGGCGCAGCTTCTCCCGCGCGGCGATCTCGCTGGGCATGTCCAAGGCCACCGTGAGCCGCTACGTGGCCGAGCTCGAAACCCGCAGCGGCGTGCGGCTGCTCAACCGATCCACCCGCTCCCTGAGCCTCACCGATGCCGGCCAGGTGCTGCTCGACCGCAGCACCGAGCTGGTGACGATGGCCGAGAACACGCTCAACGACCTGCAGGCGCATGGCGCCCATCCGCAAGGGCGCCTGCGCATGAGCGCGCCGCACGGGCTCATTGCGGGCTGGCTCTCGGACGTGATCGCGGGCTTCATCAAGCTCTACCCCGACGTGTACGTGAGCCTCGTGTTCACCAACGACGACCTCGACCTGATCGAGGAAGGCATCGACATCCACCTGACCGGCGGACGCATCGACGACATGAACCTGATCGTGCGCCGCCTCGTGCAGTTCGACATGGTGGTGTGCGCAGCGCCTTCCTACTGGGCGCAGCGCGGCATGCCGCAGGTACCCGAAGACCTCGGCCGCCACGACGTGCTGAGCTTCTCGGCCAAGCAGACGACCAACCTGCCCTTCGAGACCAACGGCCAGGCTTATGAAGTACCGGTGCACAGCCGCATGGAGGCCAACGATGCCGTCGCGCTGATCGAACTGGCGCTGCGCGGCGTGGGCGTGGCCTACGTACCGGAGCCGCTGGCGCAGTCGCACCTGGAACGCGGGGCGCTGGTGCCGGTGCTGCGCGAGCACATGCCGCGCGAACACTGGCTGTACGCGGCCTACTCGCAGCGGCGCCACAACAGCGCAGCGATGCGCGCGATGCTCGACTACCTCCAGCAGTCGATGGACGCGCTCACCGAAGGCCCTGCCCTGCCGCCGCCGGTGCCTGTGACGGTGGCACCGCCGCCACCCGTTACATGCGCCCTTTCCAAGGCACAAGCCGGCGCTCGAGCCACCGCATCAGCAGGTCGAAAAGATACGCCACCACGCCAATGACGATGATGCCCATGATCACGATGTCGGTGCGCAGGAAGTTCGACGCGTTCAGCACCATCTGACCCAGCCCCATGTTGGCCGCCACCATCTCGGCGGCCACCAGCGTGGTCCAGCCGAAGCCGATGGCGATGCGCATGCCCACCAGGATGTCAGGCAGCGCCGAGGGCAGGATCACGTGGCGGATCACCTGCATATAGCTCGCACCCATCGAGTAAGCCGCGTTGATCTGCTCCTGCGACGCGCTGCGCATGCCCGAGCGCGCGGCCAGCGCCAGCGGCGCGAAGCAGCTAAGGAAGATCAGCAGCACCTTCGGCAGCTCGTCGATGCCGAACCAGATGATGATGAGCGGCAGGTACGCCAGCGGCGGCAGCGGCCGGTAGAACTCCAGCGGCGGATCGAAGATGCCGCGCCAGAAGCGGCTCATGCCCATCGCGATGCCCACCGGAATGGCCGTGGCACAGGCCAGCAGGAAGGCCGAGAACACGCGGAACATGCTCGCCAGGAAGTGCTGCCACAGCGGCTTGTCGTTGGCCTGGCCGGTGAGGTATTCGTAGAACTGCTGGAACACCGCCTGCGGCGTCGGCAGGAAGAGCGGCTTCACCCAGCCCATGTTCGTGACGAGGAACCACAGCGCCACCAGCGCGATCACCGTGACGATGCTGATCGTCAGGCTGGAGCCCTCGCCCGGCACCTTGAAGGCGCTGGTCTTGAGCTTAGTGCCCGTTGCCGGCGGCGCTGCAGGCACCGGCGATGCGGTGGGCTTGGAAGGTGTTGGCGTCATGGCGACGGGGGATGCGATTGACACCTCAGGCATGGGCGGCCTCGCGATGATGAATGATCGACAAGACCTCCTCGCGCATGCGGATGAAATCCGGCTCCGACTTCACCTTGCGCGAATCGCCGTGCGAGAGGTACTGGCGCGAGAACGGCACGTCGTCATAAACGTGCGAGATGCGTCCCGGGCTCGGGCTCATCACGATCAGCCGGGTGGCGAGGAACAGCGCCTCCTCCACCGAGTGGGTGATGAAGAACACCATCTTGTTCGACTTGGACCAGGCCTGCAGAAGAATCTCCTGCACCTGCTCGCGCGTGAACGCATCGAGCGCGCCCATGGGCTCGTCCATCAGCAGCACGGCCGGGTCGCTTGCCAGCGCCCGCGCAATGCCCACGCGCTGCTGCATGCCGCCCGAGAGCTCGTACACCGCACGGTCGGCGTACTTCTGCAGGCCGACGAGGCCGAGCTTCTCTTCGGCGATGCGGTCGCGCTCGGCCTTGCCCATGCCGGCGAGCCGAAGGCCCAGCGCCACGTTGTCGCGCACGTTGAGCCATGGCATCAGTGCGTGCTTCTGGAACACCACGCCGCGGTCGGCACCTGGGCCGGCCACCGGCTTGCCGTCGAGCAGGATCTCGCCGGTCGATGGCGGCAGGAAGCCCGCGATGCTGTTGAGCAGCGTGGTCTTGCCGCAGCCCGAGGCGCCGAGCGCGACGACGAAATCGCCGTCGTGCATCGTGAGGTTCACCGGCGCCAGCGCTTGGAGCGTGCCGCCCTTGACTGCGTAGTTGACCGTCAGGTCGCGAATGTCGAGCGTGGGCATGTGGTGCCGCCCCGGTTCACTTGCCCATGGCCTTCTCGACGTACGCCGTCGTCACGTAGGCGCTGTAGTCGGGCTTCACCTCCTGCACCCGGCCCTGCTCCTTCAGGAAGGCGGCCGTGTTCGCCATCGCCTTGGCCGCGCCGCCGCCCAGCCACGTGGGCGAAACCTGCTCGGCCATGGTCGGGAAGGTGTAGAGCGCCATGGCCGCACCCACGTCCTTCGGGTCGGCCTTGGTCCACTTGGCCATCGCTTTTGTCTGCGGCGAATCGGGCGTCCAGCTCTTGCCTGTGGCCTTGTATTCCTCGTTGGCGCGGTTGAGCGCCTTCACGAAAGCGATCATGAACGGCTCGTTGGCCGCAGCCCACTTGGCATTGACCACGATGCCCTCGAAGGTCGGCGCACCGCGCGCGCCGATGCTGCCTGAGGTGGCGATGGTCTTGCCCGTGGACTTGATCTTGGAGAGCACCGGGTCCCAGATGAAAGTGGCATCGATGTCGCCACGCTCCCACGCAGCCGCGATCTCCGGCGGGCGCATGTTCATCACGTTCACGGTCTTGGCATCGACCCCGTCCATCTTCATGCCGGCCATCAGCTGGTAGTGCGCCGTCGACACGAAGGGCGTCGCCACCTTCTTGCCCGCCAGGTCCTTCATGCTGTTGATGCCCGACGCATTGCGGGCGATCAGCGCCTCGGCGTTCGCGATGTCGGCGGAGATCCAGAACAGCTTGATGTCCTGCCCCTGGCTGGCCGCGGCCGTCAGCGGGCTGGAGCCGGTTTCACCCATCTGCACGTCGCCTGAAGCCATCGCGCGGATCACGTCGCCGCCGCCTGCGAACATGCGCCAGTTGATCTTGTAGCCCGTGGCTTTTTCTACCTCGCCGGATTCCATGACCAGGCGCAGGGGGACCAGCATGTCCTGGTGGGCGAAGGTGACTTCCTTGGCCTGCTGGGCGGAGGCTGTGCCGCAAAGGGCCGCCAGCGTGGCGGCCAGCAGGGCGAACTGGAGGGGGACACGGCGGGACATCGTCATCGGGTTCTCCGGTGGGTGAATCTCGCTGGGACTTTGCACCTATCGGTTGCGGCCAGGAAGTACCAGCACGGGGGTGGGGATGGAGCCAGTCGGTGAGTGAATACCCTTGTTGTGGTGCGTTCTGCACGGGGGAGGTGCACTTTGGAAGTTGGCTTTGCCTAGCGAGACGCTGCTGGGTGGTTGCTTCCCGAGGCCGGGTCTCGGCCCGGCCTCGGGAAGCAAACACCCTTCAGTGAGTAAACCCACCCAAAGAACGAACTTCACCCCGAGCCAAAGCCAACTCCCCCACAGCCAAAGCCAACGCCCGAATCCCCGCCGGAATCTGCCCAGCAGCAATAGAAGACAACCTCAACCGAAAAAACGGACAAGGATAAGGAGCCCGAGCAAAGAACACATCCCCCGCCTCGATCAACACCCCATGGCTGCGAGCCATCAAAGCCAGCTCAGTGGCATCCACCCAAGTAGGCGCCTGCACCCATATAGAAGCCCCTCCGGAAGGCAGCCGAAACTCGAAATCAGGCAAGTGCTCCCGCAGCGCCTGCGCCGCAATAGCCAACCTCTCCTGCATCGCATGATTCACCCGCCGAGCATGCGACTCGTGGTGCCCCAGCGAAAGAAACAGCGCATACGCATGCTGAAGAAAGGCACTCGGATGCCGCACCATCGCATGCCGAATCACCCTCAGCTCCTTGATGAGCGCACGAGGCGCCACGATGAACCCCAACCGCAGCGCAGGCGAAAGGCTCTTCGACACCGAGCCCACGTAAATCACCCGCCCCGTCTTGTCCAGACTCTTGAGCGCGGGCATCGGCGTGCCTTCATAAAGGTTCTCCGCCTCGTAGTCGTCCTCGATGATCACGAAGTCCTGCAGCTCGGCCTTGCGCAGCAGCCACTGTCGCCGCTCCAGGCTCAGCGTCGCGGTCGTCGGGCTCTGGTGGGAAGGCGTGACGAACAGGTAGTCGGCAGCGGGCAACGCATCGACCACCAGCCCGTCTTCATCGACATCCACCTCCACCCACTTCGGCTGCCGCAATGAAAAGCTGTTGCGCGCATGCGGATGCCCGGGCTCCTCCAGCCCCACGCGGGTCTGTTCGTCGAAGAGGGCCTCGGCCAGCAGGTAGTAGGCGTGCTGCGCGCCCATGGTCACGAGGATCTCTTCCTTGAGCGCGAACACGCCGCGCTTGGGCAGCAGACGCGTGCGGATCTGCTCGATGAGGTCGGGGACGTCGTCGGTCTCGAAGTCGGGCGTCCAGTGCGGCAGCTGCGAGCGCGCCAGGCTGCGCGCGCAGCATTCGCGGAAGTCTTCGGTGGGAAACAGCTGCGGGTCGTAGTTGCCGTAGACGAAGGGGTACGGATAGTCGCGCCACTGGTCGGGCTTCGACAGCGTAGGCTTGTCGACCAGCGAGCGCAGCACGCGGCCCGACCAGTCCGGCGGCTGGCTGGCCTGACCGCTGCGGCCCACCAGCGGTTCGGCGGGCACCGCGGTGAGAGGGCGCGCGCCGTGGGCGACGAACACGCCGCTGCGCGGACGCGCTTTCAGAAAACCTTCGTCGATGAGCTGCAGATAGGCCGAAGTGACGGTGTTGCGGCTGAGCCCCAGCAGGGCGGCGAGTTCGCGCGACGAGGGCAGCGGCGCGCCGGGCGCGAGGTGTTCTTCGAGGATGGCCTGCACCACGCTGGCGCGCAGGCGGGCCTGCAGGGGCAGCGCCGGTTGATCGGGCAGCGCGAACAGCTGCGCCCACTGGATGGCTCGCGGATTCGGGGGCATGGTGCGCCGCAGTTTAGGGCAGCCATGCCGGTCCGTGGCGCATTCGCGGCGCATCCGAGGCGCTCTGGCTCGGTCGAATCCCACCATCTGGCCCTATCGCGCGGGCAGGCCGCTGCCTACGCTTGCTCCATCGAATTCCTGAGCCTTCGTGCAGCCAACGCCATTTCCAACGCCATGCCTTCCTCGAATACCGCCACCGTGACCACCAACACCCTCGCCGCCTTCAGCGATGCCTGGAACCGCCACGACATCGACGCGCTGATGAGCTTCATGACGCCAGACTGCATCTTCCAGACCGCCGCCGGCCCCGAGGCCTGCGGCACGCGCCATGTCGGCACCGAGGCGGTGAAGAAGGCCTTCGCCGCCGCATGGGCCACGGTGCCCGACGCGCAATGGGCCAATGGCGTGCACTTCGTGCATGGCGACTTCGGCACCTCGCAGTGGACCTTCACCGGCACAGCCGCCGACGGCAGCCGCATCGAGACCGACGGCATCGACGTCTTCACCTTCAGAAACGGAAAGATCCACCTGAAGAACGTGTTCCGCAAGGCACGGCCGAACCTGCCCGCCGCGAAGTGACACGCCGGCCTCCTTTCCCCCTCTTCGATTGGAGCCCCTTCATGACCATGACAGGCACCGCAAGGCTGGACATCGACGGCGCAGCGCTCCAGCAGCCACACCAACAGCAGCCCACGGCGCCGCCGCGCCCCTACGACCCGCAATACGACCCGCTGCTCGCCCCCGACCCCGGCGCGGGCCGGGCCTACGCCCCCACCTGGTGGGTGGCCAGCGCCGGCACGCCGCCGGAGGACGACGGCCCGGTCACGCACGACATCGACGTGGACGTGGCCGTCATCGGCTCGGGCGCCACGGGCATGTCGACCGCGCTCTACCTCGCGCAGGAGCACGGCATCCAGGCCACGGTGCTGGAGGCCAACCAGGCGGCCTGGGGCTGCTCCAGCCGCAGCGGCGGCCAGGGGCAGAACGCGAGCGGCCGCCTCAAGCGCTCGCAGTGGATCGAGCGCTGGGGCCTCGACACCGCGAAGAAGCTCGACGCCGAGATCCGCAGCGGCTTCGAGAACTTCCGCCACCTCACCACGCAGATCGACTGCGACGCCTGCGACGGCGGCCATCTCTACCTCGCGCACCGGGCGGAGAAGCTGCCCGTCCTCGATGCCGAAGCGCGGCTGATGCGCGAGAAGTTCGGCTACGCCACGCGCATGATGAGCGCGGAGGAAGTGCGCAGCGACTACTGCGACGAGCGCGAGACGGTCGGGGCGATGTACGAGGCCGAGGGCATCGGCATCCATCCGCTGAAGTTCACCTTCGGCCTGATGCGGCGCGCGCGCGCACTGGGCGTGAAGGTGCACACATCGAGCCCGGTGCAGGGCTGGGAAACCGTCGACGGCGTGCACCACCTGCGCACGCCCGGCGGCGTGGTGCGCGCACGCCGCGTGGCGGTGTGCACCGGCGGCTACACGGGGCAGGCGCTCAGCCCGGCGCTGAAGAACCGGATCATGCCGATCCTCTCGAACTCGGTGGTCACCCGGCCGCTGACTGATGCGGAGCTGCAGGCCACCAACTTCCGCTCGAAGACCTTCATGACCGACACGCGCACGCTGCGCTTCTACTACCGGCTGCTCGAAGGCAACCGGCTGCAGATCGGCAGCAGAAGCGCCGTGAGCGGTGCCGATGCCGAGGGCGCGGTGCACCTGAAGCTGCTCACCGACGCCATCGCGCGCAAGTTCCCGCCGCTGGCGGGCATCCGCATCGACTACTCGTGGTGGGGCTGGGTCGACATGAGCCACGACATGATGCCGCGCATCACGCAGCCCGATGCCGGCAAGAGCATCTGGTACGCGGTGGGCTACGGCGGCAACGGCGTGTCGTTCTCGACGTGGGCCGGCAAGCGGCTGGCAGAGCGGGTGGCGGGCAAGGATGCGGGCCGGGAGGTGTTCGAGCTGCCCATCTACCACTCGCAGCTGCCGTTTCCCAACGTGCTGGGCGTGGTGGAGTCGCGTGCGTTCGCGCCCTTCCGGCGCATGGGCCAACGCATGCTCTACAAGTGGTATTGGCTGCGCGACGAGAAATAGAAAGCCGGGAAAGCTGAAGAAGGACCGCGTCCGCCCGTGTTGCAATCGCAGGTTTCAACGCGACTCGACGACGACATGACCTCTTCCCTGCTGATCCGCCCTCCCGTGGCCGCCGACTACGCGGCATGGAAACCGCTCTGGGACGGCTACAACGCCTTCTACGGCCGCGAAGGCGCGACCGCCCTCGCCGACGAGATCACGCAGGCCACCTGGCAGCGCTTCTTCGATGCCTACGAACCGGTGCATGCGCTGGTCGCCGAGCGCGACGGGCAACTGGTCGGCCTCACCCACTACCTCTTTCACCGCAGCACCACGCGCCTGGAGCCGACCTGCTACCTGCAGGACCTGTTCACGCTGCCTTCCGAACGCGGCAGGGGCGTCGGCCGCCAGCTGATCAACGGTGTGTACGAACGCGTGAAGCTCGCGGGCGGCCATCGCGTGTACTGGCAGACGCACGTGACCAACACGGCGGGCCGCACGCTCTACGACAAGGTGGCCACGCACGACGGATTCATCGTCTACGGCACGCTGGTCTGAGCGCTGCTGCCGTTCAGGCACGGGCCTGTGCGTACAGGAAAACGCCGCCCGCAAGAACCAGCAGCGCCAGCGCCGCCACGTCGACCGCGAAGACCCTGGCCAGCTGCGCGTTGTACCCGCCCACCATCGCCGCGAGCAGCAGGAATGAGGCAACGCTCGCAACTCCGGCGAGCAGGGCCATGGCCTGGTGCGATGGCCTGAACGCGGCCTGGCAGAGAAACAGCCCGAGCAGCGCGAACAGCACCGCGCGATGCCGCAGGAGGATCTCGAGGTTCGGCTCCGCGACGCCGATGCCGTACAGGCCATGCAGCCGTGCCGCGCCCAGCACGCCGGCCAGCGGAAGGATGTGGATGATGCCGACGAGAAAGAGAGCGACGGGAACGATGTAGCGCATCTCCCGTTTCTATGCGGCGGCACGTCATCACGCCATGACCTGCGAGGTCATGGCGCCGCCTGCGCGCTCTTCGGTATTTCTCAGTACTTGATCGTCACCCCGGCCTTCACGCCGTTGTTGGCCTTTCCATCCGACTGCACGCCGCCCGAGAACGACACGTTGCCGCCGGTGCTCGCGCCCAGCGAATAGGTGGGCCGGGGGGTGGAGGTGTCGGTGCCGATGTAGGTGCCGCTGCCGTCGGGGCGCTGCACGCCGATGGTGGCGCCGTTGACGGTGGCCGATGTCTCCGTGGGATTGACGTTGGGGGCGACGTAGACGGAGCCCCTCTCGTCGCTGTCTACGGGCAGCTTGATGGGCTCTGCGCTCGCCGCGAAGCCGAGCAGCATGCCCACCAGAGCACTTGTGGCAAGTACGTATCGATGCATCCCGTCGATGTTTGACGAGGCGGCGGCTGCAGCGCGTAGGACGGAAGGAAATCCGGCGCGCGGACCGTGCCGCAGGCTGCCGTCACGAGTTAACTCGTTGTTAACTTGAGTACTTGCGTACTCAAGCTCGAACCTGTGGCAATGGACACGATCACGCTCTACGATCCATGCACGAAATCGAGCAGGAGAACCTCCCCAATGTCCATCAACGAAGTCGTCATGCCGGAGCAATTGCTGAACGCGCTGGAGGCCCAGAGCCGCACGCCCATCGCGCGTATCGGCGAGGCACTCATCTCGCTGGGCATGGTCACGCAGGAGCAGCTTCGCGCGGGGCTGGACCGGCAGAAGCTGGACCCGATGGTGCCGCTGGGCGAGACGCTGGTGCGCATGGGCGTGGTGAGCCGGGGCCAGCTGCAGACGGCGCTGGTGCGCAAGATGGGCTATCCGCTGGTCAACCTGCATCTCTTTCCCCCGGCGGCCGAGGCGCTGCGCAAGCTGCCGCATGCGGTGGCGCGACGCCTGCAGATCATGCCGCTGATGCTGCACGAGGGGCGGCTGATCGTCGCCATCGACGATCCGACCAGCCGGCATTCGGCGCTCGACGAGGTGGAGTTCGTCTCGCAGCTGAAGGTCACGCCGGTGGTGGGCCAGTGCCTGGACCTCGACGGCGTGCTGAACGCGGCGTACGAGAAGATCGGCGAACACACCGGATCGGCGCCCAACCCCTTCGCGGCCAGCCTCGACCCCAGCCAGCCGCTGGACTTCGACGTGGCCGGCACGAGCGAGCTGCTGCAGACGCTGGAAAAAGAGGTTTCCGCCCCGCCTACGGTGAGCGAGGCGCCCATCGAGCAGTCGGACAACTCGCTGGTGCGCATGATCAACAGCATGATCATCGAGGCGCACCGCGAGGGCGTCTCCGACATCCACATCGAGAGCTATCCGGGCCAGGAGAAGACGCGCATCCGCTTCCGCCGCGACGGCCTGCTGCACACCTACCTGGAGCTGCCGCCGAGCTACCGCAACGCGATCGTCGCGCGCGTGAAGATCATGTGCGACCTCGACATCAGCGAGAAGCGCAACCCGCAGGACGGCAAGATCAACTTCACGAAGTACTCGCCGCAGCACCGCATCGAGCTGCGCGTGGCGACCATTCCCACCAACAACGGCCTGGAAGACGTGGTGATGCGCATCCTGGCCTCGGCCAAGCCCATTCCGATGGACCGGCTGGGCCTCTCGCCCGACAACCTCGCGCAGCTGACGAAGGCGGTCGAGCGCCCCTACGGCATGGTGCTGTGCGTGGGTCCCACGGGTTCCGGCAAGACGACCACGCTGCACTCGGCGCTGATGCACATCAACACGCCCGAGCGCAAGATCTGGACGGCGGAAGACCCGGTGGAAATCACGCAGCCCGGGCTGCGCCAGGTGCAGATCAACCCTCGCATCGACTGGACCTTCGCCAAGGCGCTGCGCGCCTTCGTGCGCGCCGACCCGGACGTGATCATGGTCGGCGAAATCCGCGACGAGGAAACCGCCAAGACGGCTATCGAGGCATCGCTGACGGGACACCTGGTGCTCTCGACGCTGCATACCAACAGCGCGCCCGAGACCGTCACGCGCCTGCTGGACATGGGCATGGATCCGTTCAACTTCGCCGACTCGCTGCTGGCCGTGCTTGCGCAGCGGCTGGTGCGGCGCCTGTGCACGCAGTGCACCACCGGCACGCCCGCGAGCCCCGAGGCCATCGAAGAGCTGCTGGACGACTACATGCACGCCTTCGGCCCCGAGCAGCAGCGCGACGCGGCGCAGCGCCAGGCGGTGCTGGCCGGCTGGGTGCAGCGCCACGGTCGCGACGGGCGGCTGCACACCTACACCAGCAAGGGCTGCAAGCACTGCGGCGAGACGGGCTACAAGGGCCGCGTGGGCATCCACGAACTGATGAGCATGTCGAAGTCGCTGCGGCGCCTGGTGCAGACCGGCGCGCGCGCGGAAGAACTCCAGCAGGCCGCGCTGCAGGAAGGCATGCGCACCCTGCGCCAGGACGGCATCGAGAAGGTGCTGGCCGGGCAGACCAGCATCGAGGAAGTGCGCGCGACCAGCAACGTGTGAACGGCTGCCGGCGCGGCGCCGGCGCTACAGCTGGCTCTGCGGAATGAAGGGCGCGATCAGCCGCAGCTTGAAGCGCTGCCACGCGGTGGTCTCGGGCGGCACGTCGTAGGCCGTCTGCCGGCCGTTCTCGTCTTCCTCGATCCACTCGATGTTGCGGCCGCTGGCATCGAGCCGCAGCCGGTAGGCGCTGCCGGCGTCGGCAAAACCGTCGAGCTGCTTCGCCATCTGCGGGCTTTCGATGATGAGCCCGAGCTCGGTGTTGAGGTGGGCCGAGCGCGGGTCGAGGTTCATCGAGCCCAGGAACACCTCCTTGTGGTCGACCACGCCGTTCTTCATGTGCAGGGCGCCCGTGCGGTGGCCGAAGATGCCGAGCTTGCCGCGCTTCACGCTCAGCGTGGGGCTCAGCTCGTAGATGGCCACGCCCGCCTTCAGCAGCTCGTGGATGTGAGGCCAGTAGCCCACGTACACCCAGGGCTCGTCGGTGGAGGCCAGCGAGTTGGTGACCAGTTCGACCTTGACGCCCGCGGCCTGCGCCTGCGCAAGGCCGGCCACGGCGGCGTCCGAAGGCACGAAGTACGGCGACACCATCTTGATGCTCGATCGCGAGGTGCGGAACCACTGGATCACGCCCTCGGTCACGGTGCCCTTGATGGAGTTCTCGCGCTCGTTGAGGCCCGCGGTCTTGGTGAGCGGGTCGAACAGCACCCGCGCACGCGCCCACAGCAGCGGGCTGAGCCGGTCCTCGGCCAGTTCGAACGGCAGGTTGAGCATGGGCACCATCTCCTGCGGCAGCAGCGACGGTTCGCCTTCGACGGGGTTGGCGATCTTGCCGTCCGGCGGGATGCGCGGGGCCTGCGGCGGTCTGGCCGCGGCCGTGAGCCTGTCGAAGTTCTGCCGCAGCTGTTCGGGCGTGAGCGCGCTGCCGGCGATGCGGCCCACGGGGTAGACGACGGTGCTGTTCCAGTAGTGGTCGAACTCGTCGGAGAGCTGCCGCACCACCGGGCCGGCCGCGAACACGTCCATGTCGACGAAGTTGCTGCCGGAGGCATTCATCACGTACTCGTCGGCCATGTTGCGCCCGCCCTCCACGGCAGCGACGTTATCGGCCACGAAGAGCTTGTTGTGCATGCGCCGGTTGATGCGGCCGAACTCCAGCCCCGAGCTGATGAAGCGCGTCAGGTCGCTGCCGCGCCCGCCGGGAAAGGGGTTGAACAGGCGCACCTGCACGTTGGGATAGCTGGCGAGCGCGAGCAGCAGGTCGTCTTCGCCGGTGGTGTAGAGGTCGTCGACCAGGAGTCGCACGCGCACGCCGCGCTGCGCCGCGTCACGCAGCTCGCGCATCAGGGCGCGGCCGGTGTTGTCGGCGGCCAGCAGGTAGTACTGCACGTCGAGGCTGCGGGTGGCGAGCTTCGCGAGTTCGATGCGGGTGGCGAAGGACGTGGGGCCGTAGGGCAGGAGCTGGAAGCCCGAGCGGCCGTCCGCCTGCTCGTTCGCGGGCAGGACCTTGCGCGTGATCGCGTCGAGCGGGGTGTCCTTGTAGTCGGCGATGGCTGCGACGGGCCGGTCCGACACCGGTAGCGGCAGGGTCGAGCACGCGCTCATGAGCATCGAGAACACGAGCGCCAGTACGGCAACGGGCGCACGCCCGCATGCGGTCATCATTTCTTCTACTCCCGGCTTGTCGGTTGGGGCTTCGCCTCATCCCCCAGGGGGAGGAACGAACGATCCGGCCGAGAGTATGACGCGGCTCGCCGCGCGTCAGCCCGTGCAGGCGGCGGCTCCCTGCTGCGCCGGATACTCCATCTCCAGCATCACCCAGTCGCGCCGAGCACCGCCGTGGCGGCCGGCGATCTCGCACAGCGTGCGGTCGAGCTGCGGCACCGGCTTGAGCGTGGCCGACAGGGGCAGCAGGGGCGCGTCGTCGCCGGCGGCGGGCCGGGCCAGCAGCACCAGTCCGCTGCGCAGCCTGACCGGGCCCGAGGCCGACACGGCCTCGACACGCACGCGCCCCGTGCGCTCCCACGCATCCGTGGCGAGCGCGAGCGAGACATCGTCCATGCCGTCGCGCACCTCGACGCTCCAGCGCTCGCCGCGCCAGAACGCGGCCTTGTTGAGCAGGTAGGCGAAGCGCTTGCCGGCATCGAGGCCGAAGGGCGTGCTGTCGTGCACCGGGCTCCACGAGGCCACGCCGAGTTCGGCCGCCAGCGCGGAGGCCTTCTCCCGCCCGCCGATGGCCTCCACCAGCGCCAGCATCGCGGGCACCGACGCGGTGATGCCGGTGGTGGTGGCCACGCCGCGATCCACCACGTAGCGCCGGTGCGGCACGTGCGTCGAGCCCGCGTGGCGCTTGAGCAGCGTGCCGCGGTCGTACCAGTGGCCCGCGAAGCGCCGGCCGTCGAGCAGGCCGGCCTGCCCCACCACCAACGCGCCGGAACACACGCCGATCACGCGGGCGCCCTGCTGCGACTGCCGCCGCAGCCAGGCGGTGATCTCGGGCGCATCGTCCTTCATCATCGCGGGGACGATCACGTAGTCGGCACCCGAGGGATGCGCGCGGTCGAAGCCGGCGAAGTCCTGCGCGCCGTCGACCTGCAGCGCGGGGAACAGGTCGACGCGGCCGGCGCGCGGCGCCACGATGCGCACCTCGGCGATGTCGGCGCGGCCGAGCACCGCGTAAGGCAGCAGAAGGTCGGTCATCTCGGTGCCGTCGTTGGACGCGAGCACGGCAATCACCGGCCGGCTGCCGCCCGGGTCGCGCGGCTTCATCGCATCGACGAAGGCCTGCTGGTCGCGCTGCAACGCGGCCGCATCGTCGAGCGGCGGTGGCGGCAGCGGCGCGCCGGCGGAGCAGCCCGCCAGAACGAGCACCGCCATGCCGGCGACAGCCAGCGCGCGTGAAAATGACCCGGTGAACATCGACGTTTCTCCATGACTGCAGGCGATGCCCCGAGAGTAAGAATGCCCACCCTGCCCCACAAGGACGAAGAAGCCGCGGTTCCTGCCAGCCACGGCGCCGGCGGCGTGGTGGTGCTGGTCGCATTCGACGGCGTCGAGGCCATCGACATCGCCGGGCCGGCCAGCGTCTTCAGCAAGGCCGAGCAGATGCGCCCCGGCACCTACCGGCTGCACATCGCGTCGCCGGCCGGCGGCAGCGTGCTCACCAATGGCGGCCTCAGCTTCGCGGGCACGCTGGCACTGCGGCAGTTGCCAGCCGAGATCGACACGCTGATCGTCGCCGGCGGCGACGAGCCTTCGGTGCGCTCGGCCATCTTCGAGCACAAGGTGAGCGAGTGGATCGCCGAGGTGGCCCCGCACGTGCGCCGCGTGGGCAGCGTGTGCACCGGCGCCTTCGCGCTCGCAGCGGCCGGCCTGCTCGACGGCCGCGAGGCCACCACGCACTGGAGCGCCTGCGACATGCTGCAGGAGCTGCGCCCGCAGGTGCGCGTGCATCGCGAGCGCATCTACGTGCAGGACGGCCCGATGTGGACTTCGGCCGGCGTCACCACCGGCATCGAGCTTGCGCTGGCGCTGGTGGAGGACGACCTGGGCCATGCGGTGTCGATGGACATCGCGCGCACCCTGGCGCTGCCGATGCTGCGCGGCGGCGAGCAGCCGCAGCTGAGCCAAGCGCTCGAGGCGCAGGCCACGGCCAGCCACCGGCTGCGTGAGCTGGTCGCGTGGATAGGAACGCATCCGCAGGAAGACCTGTCGGTCGAGGCGATGGCCGCGCGCGCGGGGATGAGCCCGCGCAACTTCGCGCGCGCTTTCGCGGCCCAGACCGGCTGCACGCCGGCGCGCTTCGTCGAGCAGACCCGCGTGGCCGCCGCCGCGCAGCTGCTGCGGCAGACCAGCTGGACGCAGGAGAAGATCGCGGGCCGCAGCGGCTTCCGCTCGGTGGATGCGCTGCAGCGCGCGTTCGCGCGGCAGCATGGGGTGACGCCGCAGGGCTATCGCGACGAGAACGGCCGCTGAGCCGCTGAGCCGTCGAATCGCGGCGGCAGCCGTGACAGCCGCCCTTGGGCACGGCGGAGCGGCCCTTCGCATTCCCACTGAACAGCAACCCGGCGGGCGAAGGCTCATGAACGGCCCGAAAGGGCCGGATTTACCAGTTCTCGGGGATGGCGGCACTGGAAACAAAAACACACACTCGTGCGGTTTTTTGTCTTGTCTGCCGTTTCAGCGAAGGAGGAACTCATGACCATTCGGCCCCACACCGTACTCAGATGCCTGCAGGCCGCCGCCTTGCTCGCCGTGGGAAGCGCTCACGCAGCGGGCTATGTGGCCGGCGACGCGGGCAACCCGGGGCCCAGCCAGCCGGGCTGGACGAGTTCCAGCGGCGGTGCCGCCGCTACGGTCCAGGGAGACGGCGCCACCGCGATCGGCGCGGGCGGCGATGGCAACAACGGAGCCGCCGGTGCACTCGGCGGCACGGGTGGCGCCGGCGCAAGTGCCACCGCGAACGGCGCGACGGCCATCGGCGGCGGCGGCACCGCCGGCCCGGGCTACGCGGGCGGCACGGGCGGCGCCGGCGGCAGCGGCGCGCAGGCTTCGGCCAGCGGTGCCATCGCGGTCGGCGCGGGAGGCCAGGGCCCCTACGGCTGCTGCGGCTACCCCGGCCACGCCGGCGGCAGCGGCGCGCAGGCATCGGGCACCTCGGCGATCGCCATCGGCAGTGCCTTGGACACCAGCCAAGGTGCGGTGGCATCGGGCAATGGCAGCACGGCGATCGGCGGCGCCTACAACGGCTCTGCCGGCGCGTCTGCGCTGGCCACCAGCGGCGTGGCCATCGGCTCGGGCAGCCAGGTCGCGGCCGGCGCGACCAACAGCATCGCCATCGGCGCCAACTCGGTCGCCACCGTGGCCAATACGGTTTCCTTCGGCTCGGCAGGCCAGACGCGCACCCTCGTCAACGTGAGCGCGGGCGCGGTGAACGCCACCAGCACCGACGCCGTCAACGGCAGCCAGCTCTACACGGTGCAGCAGACCTCCAACACGGCCCTGGGCCTCGCGCAGAACTCGGCGCAGTACGGCGCGGGCGGCACCGCGCTGCAGCTCAATGCCAACGGCGGCGCGGGCACCACCATCAACAACGTGGCGGCCGGTCAGGCGAGTACCGATGCGGCCAACGTCGGCCAGGTGCAGCAGGCGCAGCAGACTGCCATCACCACCGCGAACAACTTCACCGTGCAGCAGGTCAGCGCGCTGCAGTCGCTGATGAACCAGGCCCTGTCCAGCGGTGTATGCGCCGTGAGCGCGAGTGGCTCGGTGGCCTGCGGCCCGGGTGCGGGCGCCAGCGGCGCGGGCAGCACCTCGATGGGCACCAACGCGCAGGCCTCCGGAGAGAACACCGTGGCCATCGGCAACGGTGCGCAGGCCAACCACGCGGGCTCGGTGGCCATCGGCGCGGGCGCGAGGGCGCTGGCCGATCCCACCACCGCGGTGGGCAACAACGCCGTGGCCACCGGCAACAACGCCGTCGCGCTGGGCGCCAACACGCTGGCCAGCGGCAACAACGCGGTGGCGCTGGGCCAGGGCTCGGTGGCGGACCGTGACAACACCCTGTCGGTCGGCAACGCCGCCACCAACCAGTTGCGCGGCATCACGAACGTCGCGCCCGGCCTGCTGGCCACCGACGCCGTCAACCTCGGGCAGCTGCAGCAGGCGGTGGCCAACGCGACGAGCCAGGCGAACGCCTTCGCCGCGCAGGGCGTGGCAGCGGCGCTGGCCATGCCGTCGATGCCGACGCTGGCTGCAGGGAAGAAATGGATGGGCGCCGCCGTCGGCAACTACGCGGGCGCGTCGGGGCTGGGCGTCGCCTTCGGCTACCAGGTCAACGACAACCTGAACCTGGGCGTGGGGGTTTCGACCGCGACCAGCAGCGGAAGCGGCAGCCGGGTGGCGGCCCGGGTGCAGGCGGGGTACGCGTGGTGAGGGCGGGACACCGCCAAGCACCCGCCCGGAACGCTGTCTACCCGCAGTAGGCGCGAACGATCTTGCCCGTCTTCAGGTCCGTCTCGATCGTCACGCGCTCGCGCCGGTAGTCCATCGTCACGGGCTGTCCGGGCTGGACCTGGCGGACGGTCGATGCGCCGGTCAGCTGCCGAGCTTCGGCGTCGCTGACGCCGTTCTTGCCGGTCAGGGCGGTTGCCGCGTCCGGCCGGCACGCCCCGGCCGGGGCTTCATCCTTCACCTGCGGTGTCCCGCAGGCGGTCATCGAGAGGACGGTCAGCGTCAGGGCTACGAGCGGAATCGGTTTCGAGTCGAGCTTCAAGGCAGGTCCTTTCTGGAAGTACGAAGAGTCCTCCGGCATTCCACCCTGCTGCAGTCCACCGGTCAACCCGGCGAGCAGAGGCACGCAGCGAACGACGCTCAGGTCTTCGAGGCCTTGGGAATCTGCGCCTCGATCTCCCTGATCACGGCCTCCTTCTCGCGGTTGTAGACCTGCGGATCGGCAGGGTCCACGGCATGGGCACGGTCCTTCGCCTCCTCGTACTTGCGGCGCAGATCGGGCCGCCGCTCGAGGATGTCGATGAACGCGAGCGAATCCTTGTGCACCGGATCGCCGCGATGGCAGATGTGGATGTTGACATTGAAGCGCCGTCCGCCATGCAGCACGGAGCCGCAGACATACGGCTTCTCGTCCTTGTCCACCCACACCGGCCTGCGATGGAAGCCGGCGCGCTCGAAGGCCTTCTGCTCCTCGCGCAGGTTCTCGCGCGCGGTGATGGCCGTGATGTCGACCATGGGCTTGCCGCGCAGCCCGACCACCGCCGTGCTGCCGATGTGCACGAGCTCGACGCCTTCGATACGCCCTCGCGCGTACTCCTGCACGAGCGAGAAGACTTCGGCATAGGCGGGGTCGTACGGCACGATGTGCCGCTGGTGGAGCCCTTCGTCGAATGGGTCGATCGTCATCTGGGGACTTTCGGAAACGCTGTCCGCTTGGTCGGCAATCCGCTTACCTGTAACTTCATCGATCACAGATACATGCTCACGATCTGGAGTCGCGGCTCCCTCCTCCAACGTCGGCTCATGAATCACCGCCCACCCAAAGCTGGCTGACAGCGCGCCAGTCTCCTCATCCTGTTCAACGCCGAACATCCCCGCCACGAATCGCAATCGATGCTTCAGGCCGGTCAGTTCGTCGATGCAGCGCAGAGGGGCGCTGGCCAATGCTTGCGGTATAGCCCCGATGCCAGGGCCTTCCGGCGGAATGTCGTAGCGCAACCACCCGGTGCGCGCATTTGCGGCGTCGAAATGCGCTTTCCAGCTGCCCAAGTACTTGTTGCGCCCGAGCGCATTGGTTCTCCAATCGACTATCAGATAGGGAAACAAGGTGATGATCCAGCCAGTCAGCTCGGAAGGCCCAGAACCGCTCTGGTAGCGGAAGAAGGAACGCCAGAAGGCAATATCGACTTCACCGGCAGCAGCGCGGTGGATCTTGTCCAAAACGGCGCCGAGCGTCTCGCCCCATTCCTCAAGCCCGTAGGTAGCGAGCCGCCTGACGCGTGGAATCATCGAAGCCCAATCTTCCGGGGTACCGAGTAGCCTGATCTCGGGAATACCGCAACCGCAACGCACCTCATAGTCGAAGTAGCCCTCGAAGGTCTCCATCAAGCAGACGTCGAATGCGGCCGCTTCAACGGGAGTAGTAGTCGAAAAGCGAGCACTGACAACATCCTTCAGCTCACCTACGTATTCTCCAATCTGCACAGAGAACGCCTCGAACACCTCGGGCCACGGGTTCGGTTGGCCGAGAACGAAGTCGGGCCTCGCGACGACAAGTGCTCTCTTGCCCTCGTGCGTCACGAATCGTGATCGGAGCAATTCGGCGTTCTGCCCCACATGTGCGGCGAAACCCTGGGCGATGCAGAACCAGATGTCGTCCGGTCGAATGACCAGCGGATGGTGATCGTAGAAGGCGTCATGCGCCGCTTTCACGAACGCGTGCTGCGTATCGCACGAGACCAGTCGAGCCGCGGCGCAGTACAAGTCTTCGGCCGGCTTGGCCAACAAGCTGCGGACGCACTCCCGCGCATCAAGTGACTCGTAAGGCCTGCCACGCTCCACATCAGAAACCGCAAGTGTCTTCATCTCCTACTCCCTGTTGATCCATCACTTTTCTATACCGGAACGGACTGCAGGTATTACAAGGCAGATGCTTGCGCCCGCGCCCGGCCTCGCGCGTCGGGCCCGAAGGCCATCGATGCCGGCCTCGTGCAGCACGACCTCGACGATCGCTTCGTCACCGCCTGCAACATTGAATGCCACCCCCTCAATGGGGCGCCGCCACCGCCGATTCGATCCTTGAGAAGCTGCATCGACTCGGCTCACGTATCAGCGGAACGGGGCACCAGCGCGCGGAGCCGCGAAACAGATTCAGCGAACGACGAATGCCACATTGGCCAACACGTAGCCGACAGGCATGAACACGCCGCCTCCCACGTATTGCAGCTCCAGCGAGTCCTGTTGCCCTCCGGAAATCGAGCCGGCCGTGCCCAGGGTGGTCGAAGTGCGACGCGTGCCGAGCTGGATGGCCGAGCCCGACTTGGCTGCGGCCACCTTCACGCCGTCGGCGCTGCTCGCGACCGCAGTCCAGGCACCGGCGTCGCTGGTCGCGCGCCAGGTCTGGCCGCTGTCGCTGGACTCGTAGAGGCGGCCACCGCTGGTGGCGGCCAAGACGTAGCGGCCGTCGGCGGACGTGGCGATGCCTCGCCAGTCCCGGTTGACGCTGCGCTGCTCCCATGTGGTGCCCGAATCGGTGGAGACCCAGACGGCGCCCGTGTCCACGGTGGCGTACAGGATGCTGCCGTCCGCCGACGCCGCCGCCGACCACCAAAACTGGCCGCTCGCGCGAGCGGTCCAGCTCACGCCGTAGTCGGTCGAGACATACAGCTGGGCGCCATTGGTGGCCGCCACAAGAACCCGGCCATCGGCCGAAGAGGCCACGGCGCGCCAGGCGCGGCTCGACTCACGCGCCGTCCAGCTGCTGCCGCCGTCCGACGAGGTCCAGATCTGCCCGAGGTAGGCGGTCGCGACCAGGCGCGACCCGTCGGCGGAACTGGCCACCGCGGTCCAGGCTTGGGACGAGCCGTCGTTGCTCCAGTTGTTGCCGCCATCGGTCGAGCGGTAAAGCGCACCGCCGTTGGTTGCGGCGAGCAGCGCGAGGCCATCGCTGGAAGAAGCGACACCGCTCCAGACCTGTCCCGTGAGGCGCGGGACCCAGCTCGCGCCGGAATCGCTCGAGGTGTACAGCTCGCCGGTGGTGGATGTTGCCGCCAGGCGGGTGGCATCGGCGGACGATGCCAGGCCGCTCCAGCTGCCGTTGGGCGCAACCGAGCGCCAGTCGAAGTCCGTTCCGCCGGGCAGGCCGCGCGTTTCGATGCGCTGCCCTGCGTTCTGCGCGATGGTCCACCCGCCGCTGCCCACCCCCACCACCTTGATCCAGTCTCCCACCGTGGGCGCGGGCGGCAGCGTGAGCGTGACGCCGGTGCTCGAGTTCGCCTGATAGCCGGTGTTCGACTCGGTCTGGACACTCGAGGCGGTGACGCTGACCCAGCGCGTGTCGGCCGGCGCGGCCGCGCACACGTAGGCCGTGGCCGTGACCTCCGCCGCGTCGAGCACGCCGTTGGCATTCAGGTCCAGCCCGGACTGCACCCGTTGGCCGCCATAGGCGCAGGTGCCGCCCGGTGCTTCGGGGGCGAATGCCAGCAGGCTGTCGCGGCCATTCGACGCCGCGGCGCCTACGGCGCCCGTCGCGCCCGGCGCACCGCCGCAGACGTAGGCCGAACTGGTCACCTCCGCATCGTCGAGCACGTTGTTGCGGTTCAGGTCCTTGCCGGCCAGCACCTGCGAACCGCCCTGCGCGCAACGGCTGCCGGCGGGCTCCGCCCGCATGCGCGCGAGCGTGCTGAGGCCATCCGCCACGGCGGTGGCGTTGCAGATGTACTGGGTGGAGGTGACTTCGCTGTCCGCGAGCACGTGATTGTTGTCGGCGTCCAGGCCGGCCTCGACGCGCGCGCCGCCAAAGGAACAGTTGACGCCGACCGCCTCCGGCTTGACGCGCATCAGCACGGTGGATTCGCCCGATGGGCCGGCGGGCGCAGGCGTGGCGGGCTGCTGCGTGGGGGGAATGAAGAATGCCGCGTTGCCTGCGCCACCACCTCCTCCGCCACAGGCGAACAGTGTCAGGGAGGCGATCAGCCCGACGGCAAGGCGGGCATTGCGAACGAAGCAGGAGGCGAGTCTGTACGAAGGCATGAGCGGACGCTATGAATGTACGAAGGCGCGATTTGGGTTGCCCCGGTGAAACGGAACGCAACTTATTGTAAGAAATTGCCCCGTGAGATGACATCCCGCACGAGTGGGTCACACGCCGCTGCCGGCCGCACCGCCCGGAGCCGGATTCACCAGTTCTCGGCTATCAGGTGAAGGACAGCCTGAGCCTGGGCGTGGAGGTTCCTTCGTGGAAGTTGACTCGCGACCGCCTACAGGCTGTCCCAAACCTGGATCAGCCCCAAAAGGTGAACGCTGCCGTACACGAGGCAGATCACCGAGCTCCACACCCAGAATGCCGTCAGCCGCCGCCTGTCGAACAGGAAGAGCACCACGACGAGGAGCCCCCGCAGCAAATACACCGCGGTGATCGCCGGCAGCGCGAATGCCAGCAGCGGTAGCGGCCGCAGCACCCCAGCCCCGGAGAGCGCGTACGCGGCCCACGTGGCAAGAACGCCTGCGACCAGCAGCGTGACCAGCGCCGGATATATGTGCCCGGCTGCCGCGCCGGCGGCCATGCGCTCCCCCGCGCCGAAGAAGCGGTACCACGCCGGCCCGCCGAAGATCACGCAGACGTGCAGCAGCGCGGCGATGGCGCTGAGCACGGCGCCGGCAATCAGGGGGAGGTTGTAGTCCACGGAAATTCCTTCTTTTTGCAAACGATCAGGGCAGATGCTTGCGCGCGCGCACCGCCTCGCGCGTCGGACCGAACGCGCCGAAGCGCACGGGCAGTCCGCTCAGCGCCTCCGCGTGCTCCACCCACGCGTGCGGCGTGGCGACGGGGTGCGGCTCGTAGATGGGCTCGGCGCCCTGCAGCAACTGCGTCAGCGCCTGCTGGTGATCGAGGTCCCGCACGCCGCCGAGCGGCAGCGACGCGAGGCGGCCCGCATCGGCGGTGCGGTAGCCCGCGCACCACCGCAGCTGCGCACGCCCGAGGGCATCGAGGTGGCTCACCACCAGTCCGTCGAGCGTGCCGACCGCGTCCAGCGCATACCGCAGCAGCACCGCGTCGGGATGCCCCCTGCGGAACGCGCCCTGCCAGCCGTCTTCCGCGTTGTGCGGTTCGGCCAGCCGCGCATCGAGCGCGCGATCGTGCGTGGGCAGCGGGCCGGGGCCGTGGCGCGTGAGGTAGCTGCGCAGCACGCCGAGGTGCTGCACGGGCGCGTCGATGCCCGCGTCGGCCAGCACGGCCTCGACCGCCGCGGCCGAGATCGTGCTCCAGGTGGTGTGCGGATGGAAGCCGCGCCACTCGTCGAGCAGCACGCCTTGCGCGCCCTCGAAGACAACGGCGCCGGGCCGCGCGAGGCGCTCGGCGATGCGGTCCGCGCTCGCTGGCGGCGACTGTGCGACGCAAGGCGCCACAGCGTCGAGCCAGCGACGGGCGAGCGTGCCCTCGCGGAGCATGGCGAGTTCCTGTGCCGCTTCGGCATGCGAAGGGACGGCGAACGAGGCGGACTCGCGCAGCAATGTGGCGCGCAGTGCCTCGAGCTTCTCGAGCGCCAGCGCGGGCCGGGCCAGGTCGCCATAGTGCAAGGCATCGTCGGGCGAAGCGAGCGCATGCCGCACGGTCTCGCCGACACCCACGCCGCAGCTGCCGTGCGCGCCCTCCTCCCCGCGCGCCCATTCGCGCAGGCGGCCGGCGGCCTGGTGGAACGGCGTGGTCACGCGGCAGCGCGCATCGACCAGCAGACGCGAGAACGCACCGGCCACGCCCGCGCGCCGCAATGCCTCTTCCTCGACGCGCAGCGCCGTGGGGTGCACCACCACCGGGCTCGCGAGCACCGTGCCCACGCCCGTATGGAAACTGCCGGCGCCGAACTGCGAGAAGGTGTGGTGGCGGCCGTCGGCCAGCACCACGTTGTGGCCGGCCTGGGCGCCGCCGTTGAAGCGCACCACCGTGTGGGCCCGCAGCTCGCCGCACAGGTGATCGGTGAAGAGCCCCTTGCCGCAGTCCCCGAAGCCGAGGCCCAGCAGCGAGACGTAGTGCGTGGACGCGTGAGCCGTCACACGGCCGTCAACCGAAGAGCCGCTTCCACCACGACGAGCGCGGACCGGCGGCCGCCACGCTCGGCGGCGCACGGCGCGACGCCGACGGATCGAGCAGCGCGGCATAGCCGTCGAGCGCGTGCAGCACGCCGCCCACGCGTTCCTTTTCCATGCCGGTGGCGCTCATCACGCCGGCCAGCGCCTCGAGGCTGGGCACGGCTTTCTCGGTGAGGGCGACGATGCCGGCGGCCACGGCGCAGGCATCGTCGGGCGAGTCCATGCAGATGACGTGATCGCCCAGCAGCTCGCGCCAGCGCGGCTCGCAGCGGCGGCGGCGCTGCGCGTCCGGGATCAGGAAGAACAGGTTCGTGGTCTCCGCGGCGGCGGCGATGACTTCCTCGATGGGAATGTCCTCGTCGAGCTTCTCGCCGATGAGGCCTTCGATCTGGTGGCGCGAGACGGCCGGGTAAGGCAGCTCGTCGCCGGTCACGAACAGGTAGCCGCGCTTCCTGCGCTTGACCCAGCAGTCCATGTCGGTGTGCTGCGCCATCACGTAGAAGGCGAGCTCGTAGCTCTCCTCGCCGGTGCCGCCGCCACCGCCTTCCAGGTAGCTCCAGGTGAGCCACTGGTCCATGAGGTTGGCGGTCGATTCGAACTGGCCGACCTGCAGCGGTGCATGGTCGGAGTTGGCGTCGCCGATGGCCATGAACATGAGCTGCGGGTCCGCCACGCCGCAGTCGGTCAGCAGCTTCATGAAGGTGGGCAGTTCACGGCGCGCGAGGATCTGCGGGATGTCGCCCATGGAGCCCGTCACGTCGAGCGCGAAGGCGATGCCCAGCGAGTTCGGGTGGTCGGCGTTGTCGCGCGACTCCCGCACCTTGAGCCCGTGCGGGTTCATCAGCGGATGGGTGGAGCGCTGCGTGAAGACTTCCGCGCCGGGCCTTGCGGCACGGTCGGCGATGAGTGCCGTGTGTGCGGCGTGCGAGTAGTTTCCGTAGCCCATGGGTTCTGCTCCTCTGTGACTGTTGTACGTATGCGTTGATTCAGGCGCCGGCGTGCGGTGCGGGCGCCGGATCGAAATGGACGAACCTCGGCGCGCCGAAAGCTTCGCGCGACGCGGCCGAGAGCGCCTGCTCGATGCCCTGCGCGCCGAGGCGCCGACAGGCGGCGGCGTCTTCGCTGCACTCGCGCAGCAAGGCGGCGAGAGGGGCGGGTGTATGGGCGCCAAGGCCGGGCTCGCCGGCTGCTCCGCCATGCAGCACGGCACGCACGGCCCAGGCGGATTGCATCAAGTCGCGCGCGACAGCCGCGTCGTGCGCCGATCCGGTGGCCTGCTGCGCACGCGACCAGCCGATGAGCAGCACGCCATGGTCGCGCGGATGCACGAGCGCATGGGCAGGGG
Source organism: Variovorax sp. SG517 (assembly GCF_013376045.1). Classification (GTDB taxonomy): domain Bacteria; phylum Pseudomonadota; class Gammaproteobacteria; order Burkholderiales; family Burkholderiaceae_C; genus Variovorax. The sequence goes on from NZ_JABMJG010000001.1 coordinate 92,819, forward strand.
AAAGATCGCGATGCGTCCAGCCCGCGCCGTGCACGAAGGCGAGCACCTCCAGCATGCGGCGCCAGATCCATACGGCGTGGCGCGGGTCGATGCCTTGCAGGTTGGCCTGCTGCACGTCGTGCACGCTGCCCCAGAAGCCGTTCGGGTGCCGAAGCACCAGCGCTTGGCGCGAGCCCTCACCCATCGCACTGGCCATTCCCTCGGCCACGCCGATGCCCAGCGGCTGCGGCAGGCGGCGGGTGAAGTAGGCGGCGCCCGGCACGGAAAGATCCTGCAGCGCCTGAAGCACGGTGAATTCGCGCTGCAGCACGCCGTCTGCCGAGCTCTCGCGCGCGAGCTTGAAGGTGACGCGCTCGGGCAGCGCGCCCAGTCGTTCGGCCAGCAGCACTTCGCTGTGCTCGCCGATGGCCAGCGGCGCGAGCACGCGGTAGCGACCGCCGCGCCACGCAAGAACGCGGCCGCCGGGTACGTCGGCATTCGCTCGTCGCCATGCGGCACGGAAGCTCTCGCGCTCGACGATCTCCTGGCCGCGCACCACGGTGGCGCCGCAGTAGCTGCAGTTGACCGTGCGCCAGCGGGCGGCGCGCGGCAAGGGCGCGGAGCATTGGGGGCAGCTGAGAGCCTGCAGCGACAGCATGGCCCGCGCCCTACTCTTCCTTGGGTGGCGCGGTCGGGTCGGGCGAGGCCAGCACGCGGTCGATGCGGCGGCCTTCCAGCGCGACGATCTCGAAGCACCAGCCGGCGCAGTCGATCTGCTCGCCCACCTCCGGCAGGTGGCCCGACACGGCCATCAGCAGGCCGGCCACGGTGTTGTAGAGGCCGCGCTCCTCGTCGGGCAGCTCGCGGATGCCCAGGCGCGCGCGCAGCTCCGACACGGGCATGAGCCCGTCGAGCTCCCACAGGCCGTCGGGCCGCTGATGCGCCCAGGCGTCGGTCTGCATGCCTGGCTGCAGTTCGCCGGTGATGGCTTCGAGCAGGTCGCGGGGGGTCATGAGGCCCTGCACCACGCCGTATTCGTCGACCACGAACACGAGGCGGCCGGCGCGGGCGCGGAACTGCTCCAGCAGCTCCATGCCGGTGAGCGTCTCGGGCACGAACACGGCGGGCGATGCCTCCTGGCCCAGCACGCCGGTGTGCGCGGGCCCCAGGCGCAGCAGGTGCGCCACGCTGACCACGCCGACCACGTCGTCGAGCGAATTGCGGCACACGGGGTACCAGGAATGCACGAGGTTGAGCGCGGCCGCGTCGGCCACCTTCTGCAGCGCCTGCTGCACCGTGAAGGAGGCGTCGAGCCACTCGATGTCGGCGCGCGGGATCATCAGCGACGACAGGCGCCTGTCGTCGAGGTGGAACACGTTGCGCACCATCTGGTGCTCGTGCTGCTCGATGACGCCGGCGTCCACGCCCTCTTCGAGGCTCGCGGAGATCTCTTCCTCCGTCACCGAGCGCGCCGCGTTGGCGTCGATGCGCAGCACCTTCAGCGTGGTGGCCGTGGCGCCCGCCAGCAGCCACACGAAGGGCTTGGCGCCCTTGGCCAGCCCGCGCATCGGGCGCGACACCCAGCGCGCCACCGGCTCGGGATACAGCTGGCCGATGCGCTTGGGCACCAGCTCGCCGAAGATGATGGTGAAGAAGGTGATGCAGGTCACCACCACGGCGGTGGAGGCGATGCTCGCGGTGCCGCGGCCCATGCCGACGCCTTCCATCCAGACCGCGAGGGGCTCGGCAAAGGCGGCCTCGCCCACGATGCCGCTGAGCATGCCGATGGAGGTGATGCCGATCTGCACCGTCGAGAGGAACTGCGTGGGCGCCTCCATGAGCTTCAGCGCGGCCACCGCGCCGGCGTCCCCCGTTTCTGCCAAGGCCGCGAGACGTGCGCGCCGGCTGGTGGAAAGGGCCATTTCGGACATTGCGAACAACGCGTTGAGCGTGGTCAGCAAGGCCAGGAGGAAGACATCCATGAACTGCGGGAGAGAATGGGGGAATGGCACTTTACTTGATTGGCGACCTGCAAGGCTGCGACGCGCCCTTCCAGCGGCTGCTGCAGAAGATCGATTTCTCCCCCAGCCGCGACACCATCGTGCTGCTGGGCGACCTGGTGAACCGGGGCCCCGACTCGCTCGCCGTGCTGCGCCGCATACGGGGCTACGGCGCCTCCGCCCTGAGCCTGCTGGGCAACCACGACCTGCACCTGCTGGGCGTGGCGCACGGCGCGCGCAAGCCCGGGCGCAAGGACACGCTGGCCGAGCTGCTGGTCGCGCCCGACGCCGAAGAGCTGCTCGACTGGCTTCGCCAGCAGCACATGGCGCTGCACATGCGCATCGGCAGCGGCGACCTGCTGATGGTGCACGCGGGCGTACTGCCGCAATGGACGGTGGGCGAGACGCTGGTGCTGGCGTCCGAGGTCGAATCGGTGCTGCGCGGGCCGGCACTGGGCGAATTCATGATGTCGATGTACGGCAACGAGCCGGCGCAGTGGCAGGACACCCTCACCGGCAGCGCCCGGCTGCGCGCCATCGTCAACGCGCTGACGCGGCTGCGCTTCTGCACGGCCGACGGCGTGATGGACTTCGACGTCACGGACAGTGCGTCCAACGCGCCCGAGGGCTACATGCCCTGGTTCGACGTACCCGGGCGCAAGACGGCGAATGCCACCCTCGCCTTCGGCCACTGGTCGACCCTGGGCTGGCTCTCGCGGCCCGACCTGCTCTCCACCGACACCGGCTGCGTGTGGGGCGGCTGCCTTAGCGCGGTGCGCATCGGCGCGACGCTGGACGAGCGCGAGCTGATCCAGGTCGAGTGCGAGCAGGCGCAGAAGCCCGGCAAGTAGCCGGCTGAGCCACCACCGTCAGGAGGACGGCAGCCGGAACTTGTCCAGCGACATGCGCTGCCGCTCCTGCGCATCGAAGTTGTCCGGTGCCAGCCAGCGCTCGAAGGCCGTGCGCAGCGCCGGCCACTCGCCGTCGATGATCGAGAACCACGCCGTGTCGCGCGTGCGGCCCTTGTAGACCACGGCCTGGCGGAACAGCCCCTCGTACCTGAAGCCCAGCCGCAGCGCAGCGCGCTTGGAAGGCTCATTGAAGTTGTCGCACTTCCACTCGTAGCGGCGGTAGCCCAGCTCGTCGAAGGCGAGCTTCATCAGCAGGTACTGCGCCTCGGTGGACATCGGCGTGTTCTTCAGGAGCGGCGAGAAGTTGACGGTACCCACCTCGATGGCGCCGTTGGCGGGGTCGATGCGCATCAGCGCCAGCGAGCCGACCGCGCGGCCGCTTTGTTTGTCGATCACGGCGAAGTGCAGCGGATCGGTGCTTTTCGAGATGCGCTCGATGTAGGCCTGGGTGCCGTCGGCATCGGCGGGACGCTCGACGCCGAGGTAGGTCCAGTCGCGTCCGTCGGGAGCCTGCGCGTAGGCGGCGTGCAGGTCGTCGGCGTGCCTGGCGGGGTCGATCGGTTCGAGCCTGCAGAAGCGGCCCTCGACGGCGCGGCGCGGCGGCTGGGGGCGCGGCGTCCATCCGGGCAGGTCGGGGCCGATGGATTGGCCGAACTCGTTTTGGCGGGCTGACATCAGTGAAGCGCTTTCGTTGGATGGTGAACGGCGGTGCCGGAGATCGCTAAAGTACCCGCAACGTGGCGCCACCAAAAGTGCCATGAAAGAGAGATTTCATGGTGCCACGACCTGCCAAGCCTTCCGCTCCGTCCGCCCTTCTAGACGCTGCGCTCTCCCGAGCACCGGACGCCGCCCCGATGCAGCGCCAGCTGCACGACCGCCTCAAGGGCGCCATCCTCGACGGCAGCCTCGCGCCCGGCAGCCGCCTGCCGGGCTCCCGCGCGCTGGCCGAGGCGCTCGGCGTCTCGCGCAACACGGTCACCGCGACCTACGAGCACCTGGCGGCCGAAGGCTACGTGCGACCCGACCGGCAGGGCACGCGCGTGACCGAGCTTTCATCGCCCGCGCCGTCGAAGCGCGAACGGACGAACGAGCACACCGGCGGGCAGCCAGCCACGCCAGCCACCGCGCAGCGCCTCGCCAGGATCCTGCCGAGCGCCTCGCGTGCCGACATGGGCGCGGCGCTGCGCCCCGGCGTGCCCGCGCTGTCGCACTTTCCGCTGGCTGCATGGCGGCGTTCGCTCGACCGCGCGATCCGCGAAGGTGGCTCGGCGGCGCTAGGCTACGGCGATCCGCTGGGCGAGCCTGCGTTGCGCGCGGCCATCGCGCGGCACCTGTCGGTGGCGCGTGGCGTGCGCTGCGAGCCGCGGCAGGTCGTCATTGCCGAAGGCGCTCAGGAAGCCATCTCGCTGTGCGTTCGGCTGCTATCCAACCCCGGCGACACCGGCTGGGTCGAAGACCCCGGCTACCGCGGCGCGAAGGCCGCCATGCACGCGGGCGACATGCGCATCGTGCCCATGCGCGTGGATGCCGAGGGTCTCTGCGTGGACGGGCGCGATTGGCGGGAGCACCCGCCCCGGCTGGTCTACACCACCCCGTCGCACCAATACCCGATGGGCTCCGTTCTGAGCATCGCGCGCCGCCTGGAGCTCATTGCGCAGGCTCGCCGGCACGGCGCGTGGATCGTCGAGGACGACTACGACAGCGAGTTCCGCCACACGGGCGAGCCCATCGTCGCGATGCAGGGGTTGGTGGACGACGCGCCCGTGCTCTACATCGGCTCCTTCAGCAAGACGATGTTCCCGTCGCTGCGGCTCGGCTTCCTCGTGCTGCCCGAGCGGCTCGTGAACGCCGTGCGGACGCCGCTCGAAGAGATGCTGCGCGGCGGCCACCGCTACGAACAGCTCGCCATGGCCGACTTCATGGAAAGCGGCCAGTTCAGCCGGCACCTGGGCCGCATGCGCAGGCTGTACCGCGACCGGCAGCAGGCGCTGCGGCTCGCGCTGGGCAGGCACTTCGAGGTGCCGCACGGGATCGACGGCGGCCACTGCGGCATGCACCTCACGGTGCGCCTGCCGGAGCGCTTCGACGACCGGAAGATCGCTGCCGAGGCACTGCGCCGTCGCATCGCGCCCACGCCGCTGTCGGGCTTCGCGATGCAGCCCCTGCCGTCCATGCCGCCGTACAGCGGGCTGGTGCTGGGCTACGGCAACACGCCGGCCGAGCTTTTCGAGCCGCTGGTGAAGCGGCTGTCCCAGCTCGCCCGGGCAGCGGAACGCGGCAATGCCTAGCCGCCCCTGCCCACCACGTGCTCGCGCCTGAAGTTGCGCGGCGTACTCCCCACCACCTGCCGGAAGCGCCGGTTGAAATACGCCTCATCGGCAAAGCCGCACTGGTGCGCGATCTCCCGCACCAGCAGCGAGGTGGACGCGAGCAGCTCCTTCGCGCGCTCGATGCGCCGCTCGGTCACGAGGTCGGTGAAGGTGCGGTCGGTTTCCTTGCGCAGCAGGTTGGCCAGGTAGTTGGGCGAAAGGAAGGCGGCGGCGGCCGCGTCGGTCAGCGACAGCGGCTTGTCGAGGTTGTCGCGCACGTAGCGCACCACGCGCTGCAGCGCGTCGCGCTGCGATGTCTTGCCGTCGTGCTGCAGCGAAAGCCGCATCAGCGCCTGCTCCTGCCGCATGCAGGCCAGGCCGATGACCTGCTGCAGGATGCCCCGCATCGCCGTCTTGGCGCCGAAGCTGCGGCTCGCGTTCAGCGCATGCAGCTCGTCGAGCCAGCCGCGGATGCGCGCGAAGTCGGCCTCGTCGAAGGCGAAGTCGACGTACTCCTGGAACAGGAAGGGCGCGAGGTCGGGGTGCCGCGCGAGCGGTACGTCTTCCAGGTCGAGCGCGTCGACGTCGAGCTCGGGCCACAGGAAGCGCTGGTCGAAGTTGACGATGCAGTACAGCGCGTCGGGCGGATGCGGAATCACGTGCACCCGGTACGGCAGCACGAAGCTCAGGTGCCGCGGCCCGAAGGGCCGCACCTCGCCGCCGATGGACTGCTGCGAGCTGCCCTCGATGCCGACCTGGATCTGGAAATACGCATGCCGGTGCGGCAGCGTGAGCTCGTTGCGCGCGCCCTGGAAGCGGATGTCGAAGTCGAGGTGGTCGGCACGCTCGTGCATGCCGTAGGTGCGGACGGACGTAGGTGTGGAGGGGCGCATCGGGGCAGGCGTCTTCGTCTTTCGCCTGCGAGGGTACGCCAACTTGCGGGCCGGCGAACCGCCCGCGCCCGCCAGGCGCGGAGGGCGCGGTGGGGGCGCGGCCTTCAGGCTCAGACGACCGCGACTTCGAGCACGCCGACGCCCGCCACGCTGCCGCGCATGCGGTCGCCGCGCTGCACCGCCGCCACGCCGGCCGGGGTGCCGGTGAAGATCAGGTCGCCGGGCTGCAGCGTGAACAGGGTCGAGAGGTAGGCGATGGTGTCGGGCACGTTCCAGATCATGTCGGCGAGGTCGCCCACCTGGCGCTGGGCGCCGTTCACATCGAGGCGGATCTCGCCCTTGGCCGGATGGCCGGCCTTGGCCACCGGCACCAGTTCGCCGCAGGGCGCCGAGCCGTCGAAGGCCTTGCCGGTGTCCCAGGGGCGGCCCATCTTCTTGGCTTCCGCCTGCAGGTCGCGGCGGGTCATGTCGAGGCCGACGGCATAGCCGTACACGTGGCCGAGCGCGTCGGCTGCGGCGATGTTCGCGCCGCCGGTCTTGAGCGCGACCACCAGTTCGATCTCGTGGTGCACGTCGCTCGACAGCGCCGGATAGGCGAACTCGCCGCCGTCGGCCACGATGGCGCTGGCAGGCTTCATGAAGAAGAACGGCGGCTCGCGGTCGGGGTTGTGACCCATCTCGCGGGCGTGCTCGGAGTAGTTGCGGCCCACGCAGAAGATGCGGTTGACCGGGAAGCGGGCCTGCTCGCCCTGGATGGGCAGCGAATGGACGGGAGCGGGGGAAATGGCATAGGAAGTCATGCGACGACTCTAGCCAGCACAGCCCCGCGCCCCGGGGACGCAACTACGGGAGTCTTGGACTCAGCTACGGTCCGGCGCAGCGCTTGCGGTCTCAGTCAGCCGGCCACGCCGAAGCCGGTGTCGAAGGTGCCCTTCACGTCCAGCGGCTGCTTGATGAGCCCCACCTGCCGGTAGAAGTCGGCCGTGCCCTGCTGGTCGGCGATGACCTGCGCGTCGATGGCCACCCACTTCTGCTGGCGGCGCTCGAACTGCAGCTTCGCCGCCTCGGGCGGAATGCCGATGATGCGCGCCAGCGCAGCCGAATAGGCATCGACGTTGCGGTACGACCAGAGCTGCGCCTTCACCACGCGCTGCAGAAAGTCCTGCAGCACCGGTCGCTTGGCAGCAATGGCGCTGTCGGTGGCCGCGAGGTAGCTCAGCCCCGGCAGCAGCCCGCGCCCGCTGACGAGCACCCGCGCGTGCTTGCTGACCTCGGCCAGCGCGGTGTAGGGCTCCCAGGTGGCCCAGGCGTCGACCGAGCCCTGCGTGAGCGCGAGCTTGGCATCCGCCGGCGCCAGGAAGCGCAGGTTCACGTCCTCCGGCTTGAGGCCGGCCGACGTGATGGCCTTGAGCGTGACGTAGTGGCCGATGGAGCCGCGGTTGGTGGCCACGCTCTTGCCCTTGAGGTCGGCGGCGGTCTTCAGCGTCGAATCGGGCCGCACGAGCACGGCCGTGCCGTAGGAGTCGGAACGGTTCGCACCGATGGCCTTCACGCGCGTGCCGGCTGCCAGAGCGAAGATCAGCGGTGCATCGCCGATGGGGCCCGAATCGACCGCCGCGGCGTTGAGCGCCTCGGCCAGCGGCGCGGCGGCCGGGAACTCCGACCACTGGATGTCGTAGCCGAGCCCTTCCAGCCCGCCCGCCGCCTCGAGCAGCGCGCGCAGGCCGCCCTTCTGGTCGCCGGCCTTGAGCACCGGGCGGCCCTGCGCGTAAACCATGCCGGGCAATGCGATCGAAGAAGCGACGGCAGCGGCGGCGGCCGTGCCTCGGGCGAGGAACTGACGACGGGAACTGTGGTTCATGCGGATGCGGCTTCTGTCCATGTTCATGCCAGGGGATCGAAGGAGACGTGCTCGGCGAAGCGGACCGGGTCGGTGGTCTTCTTGAGCACGCCCACGCCGCGGAAATCGCGCGCATAGAACTCGACCTCGTCGCGCAGGTTGCGGCCCACCGGGTGGTGCTTGTGCGTGAGCGTGCCCAGCAGTGCGCGCAGGTCCTCCACCGCGACCTTGGGCGAGTACCTGGCGAAGAGCTTGGCCGACTCGTTCGGGTTCTCGGCCACGTAGTCCGAGGCCTGCACGATGGAGCGCACCAGCGAGGCGACGGTCGCCTTGTCCTTGCGCACCAGTTCGCCGCGCGCGCCGACGATGCAGCAGACCTTGTCCTTGTATTCGCCCGAGAGGTTGCTCGCCACCTCCACGAAGGCGCCCTGGTTGCGCTTCTCGATCAGGTAGATGTTGGGGTCGCCGTCGGCGATGGCCTGGATCTCGCCCTTCTTCACCGCGATGTCGAGCAGGTCGGCCGGGTACTGGCGCCAGACCACGTCCTTCTCGGCGTCGATGCCATTCTTCGCGAGCAGGATCGAGAAGAAGTTCTTGCCCGGGCTCGCGATGTCCGACACGCCGATGGTCTTGCCCTTCAGGCTCGCCAGGTCGGTGACGCCCGCGCTCTTCGCGCCCACCAGCCGCACGCAGCCGCCGTGCGAGCTGCCGACGATCTTCACGTCGAAGCCCGATTCGAGCGGCTTGAGCCAGCGGTGGATCATGCCCACGGCCGCATCCGCCTTGGCGGTGGCGAGCGACTCCAGCAGCTGGTCGGTGGAGCCCGTGTAGTTGATGAGGTCGACCTGCAGCCCGTTGCGTTCGAAGTAGCCGCGCTCCTGCGCCACCACCACTGGCGAGAGGCAGAAGGCCGTGGCGTTCCAGGCGAAGGTGAGCTTGCGGGACTGCTGCGAGAAGGCCTGCGAGGCGATCAGGCCGCCGGAGGCGACCACCGCGGCGGCGCCGCCGGCGCGCAGCAGCCTGCGGCGGGAGAGAGTTGCGTTCATCGTCGTGGGGTTCGGGTCAGAGAAGCAGTTCGGGCTCGGCCTCGACCAGGCCTTCGTAGAGGCTGTCGAAGGAATGGATGGCGCCTTCGGGCCCGCCGATCTGGCTGTGCGTGTGGCGCGCCGTCGCCTCGTCGATGGGCTGCGGCTTGCCCGCGGCCTCGGCCAGCAGTTGCGTGTGGCAGGCGTTGTCCAGCGCGATGTACCACCAGGCGGCGGCCTCCACCGTGGGGCCGGCCGTCAGGATGCCGTGGTTCTTGAGGATGGCGCCCTTCCTGTCGCCCAGCGCCTGGGCGATGCGCTCGCCCTCGCTGGTGTCGACCACCATGCCGGTGAAGTCGTCGAACAGCGCCACGTCGTCGTGGAACACGCAGCTGTCCTGCGTGATGGTGTCGAGCTTGCGGCCCAGCGTCGACCAGGCCTTGCCGTAGGTCGAGTGCGTGTGGGCGGCGGCGATGATCTTCGGGTTGTGCTCGTGAATGGCCGCGTGGATCGCGAAGGCGGCCTTGTTGAGCGGCCTGTCGCCGATCACGGTCTCGCCCTTCGAGTTGACGAGCAGCAGGTCGGACACCTTGATGCGCGAGAAATGGATGCCCAGCGGATTGACCCAGAAGTGGTCGGTCAGCTCCGGGTCGCGCGCCGTGATGTGGCCGGCCAGCCCCTGCGCAAAGCCGAAGCGCGCGAACAGGCGGAAGGCGCCCGCCAGGCGCTCCTGCCGGTGGCGGCGCTCGGCCTGGATGGTGGTGCGCGGCGGGACGGGGTCGAACCAGTACTTCTGCTGCGGGTTCGGGTTGAGCTTCAGCGGCTGCGAAGCCGCGTTGCGGTCGATGGAGAGAACTGCGCTCATGGGGTTTCCTGGGTGTTCGGTTTTTTGCTCCTTCCCCCTCTGGGGGAAGGTTGGGATGGGGGCATGACGGCTTCAACTCCGTGACGGTGTTCAAGGCCGCCTGCCCCCACCCCTGCCCTCCCCCAGAGGGGGAGGGAGTAATTCATTCAAGTCAGGCAGCTTTGCGGACCGAGGCGGCGCGCTGCGCCACCAGCTCCCGCGTGCGCGGAATCAGCTCGCGGCCGTAGTCCAGCGCGTCTTCCAGCGGATCGAAGCCGCGGATCAGGAAGGTGGTGACGCCCAGGTCGTAGTAGTCGAGCAGCGCGTCGGCCACCTGCTCGGGCGTGCCAACCAGCGCGGTGCTGTTGGAGCGCCCGCCGATCTCCTGCGCGACCGCGGTCCACAGCCGCTTGTCGAGCCGCGAGCCCTTCTCTGCCGCGGCCAGCAGCCGCTTGGCGCCTTCGCTCTGCTGCGGGCCGCCGCGGTTGTAGCCCTGCACCACGCGCAACCGCTTGGTCTCGGCCAGGATGTTCTCGGCGCGCGCCCATGCGGCCTCTTCGGTCTCCGCCAGGATCGGGCGAAACGACACCGAAAAGCGCACGCTGCGCCCGTGCTTGGCCGCCTCGGCGCGCACGCGCGTGGTCAGTTCGCGCGCCTGGTCGAGCGACTCGCCCCACAGCGCGTACACGTCGGCGTACTTGCCGGCCACCGGAATCGCAGCCTCCGATGCGCCGCCGAAGTACACGGGCACGTGCGGCTTGCCATTGCGCGTCTGCACCGGCTTGACTTCGGAGAACGCGTTCTGGAAGCGGTAGTGCGCGCCTTCATGGTCGAAGGGCTTCTCCGCCGTCCACACCTTGTGCAGCACCTCGAGGTACTCGTCGGTGCGGGCATAGCGCTGGTCGTGGTCGAGCCAGTCGCCGTCGCGGCGCTGTTCCTCGTCGGAGCCGCCGGAGATGTAGTGCACGCCGAGCCGGCCGCCGCTGAACTGGTCGAGCGAGGCGAACTGCCGCGCGGCCAGCGTGGGCGCGACGAAGCCGGGGCGGTGCGCGAGCATGAAGTGGATGCGCTCGGTGACCGAGGCCGCGTAGGCCACGGTGAGCGTGGCGTCGGGGCTGGTCGAGTGGTGCGGCACCAGCACGCGGTCGAAGCCCGCCGTCTCGTGGGCCTGCGCGAAGGCGCGCACGTAGTCGCGGTCGAGCGAGGGCCCCTTGGCCGCGTGGATCTCCGAGACCTTCTGGCCCTGGATCATGCCGATGAATTCGACGACGCCGTCTTGTTGCTGTGACTGCTGGCTCATGGTGCTGTCCTTGTCTGTATCTGTTGGCGGGAGGTGGGTGTCAGGCTGTCAGGCTGTCAGGCGGCGGGCAGGCGCAGCACGCTCTCGAAGCTGCGGTCCCACAGGGGCTTCACGTCGGCCGGGCCGTCGAGCACGCCGATCTTCAGGAAGGTGTCGGCCACGTCCTGGTGGCTGCGCACCACCGCGTCGCTCACGGGGCCCAGGCTGTAGTCGCCGCTGCGGCGGTTGAACAGCTCGACGATGTCGCCCACGGGCACGCGCGTCTCGGCCGACTGGGCGCGGGCGTAGGCCAGGAAGTTGCCGTTGATCCACGCGAACGAGCGCTGCAGGCGCTGCAGCAGATCTGCTAGCGCGGCGCGGCGCAGCTGGTCGTCGAGCGCGCGCGGGTTGGCGTAGATTGGGAAGTTGCCCGAGAGGTACCCCACGCCCGTCTTGATGACCCGCGCCCCGTACTGGGTGCGCGCGAGCTGGCCGTTGTAGCCGTAGATGGCCCAGGCATCGAGATCGCCGCGCGCGAAGGCCGAGAGGCCGTCCGAAGGCGTGAGGCTGACGGCCTGGATGTCGCTGAACGTGAGGCCCGCCTCGGCCAGCTGCTTGGCGAGGTAGTAGTGCGAGGTGGTGGCGCGCACGTAGCCCACCCGCTTGCCCTTGAAGTCGGCGATGCTGCGGATCGGCGCATCCTTGCGCGCCAGGGTGGCCTGGTTGTTCAGGTCTTCATGCGTGACGGCCACCAGCTTCACGCTGGACTTCTGCCGCGCCGCGAACACCGGCGGGATCTCGCTGCCCGAGCCCAGGTCGAGCGCGTCGCCGTTGATGGCCTCGATGTGCAGCACGCCGTTGTTGAGCTCGCGCCAGTCGATCCTGTAGGGCGTGTCGGCCTGGCCCGAGGCGGTGAGCAGCGGCCGCCACAGGCCCTTGTAGGTGCCCACGCGCAGGGTGACGCCCGAGAGGTCGCGCGACGCTTCCCGCGAGGGTGAGGCGGCTTGCGTCCAGCCGGCGGAACCGGTCGCGGCCAGCGCCGCGGCGGCCTGCAGCAGCCGGCGCCGGTCCAGGGGAAAGTCTGATTTCATGCGCCCTGACCGTAACCAGACGCAGCATGGAAGCGAACGCAGAAAAACGAGTTTGCATATGCAGGATGCGTCGTTTCCGCACGGCGGACGGGCCGCTACCGTGCGGAAACCATGAGTGCACTCCCCCTGCGCCGCCCGCCGGCCGCGCCCGAACATCCCTCCTCCACCACCGTCGACGCTTCCGTGCTGGCCCGCCTCACGGCCCAGTTCGCGGCCACCGCCGCCGACCATGACCTGAGCGGCGCCTTCCCGCGCGAGAACTTCGCCGCCCTGCAGGCGCACGGCCTCGTCGGGCTGGTCGCGCCCGCCGAGCACGGCGGCGGCGGCGCCACGCTGGCGACGGCCCGGCGCGTGATCTCGGCCGTGGCGCGCGGCGAGCCGGCCACAGCGCTGATCCTCACGATGACCTATCTGCAGCACCACGCGCTGACGCGCCCGGACAGCCGCTGGCCCGCGCACCTGCGCGAGCGCGTGACGCGCGACGCGGTGGAGACCGGCGCGCTCATCAACGCGCTGCGCGTGGAGCCCGCACTGGGCTCGCCGGCACGCGGCGGCCTGCCCGCCACGGTCGCGCGGCGTGATGGCGAGGGCTGGAAGATCGACGGCCACAAGCTCTACACCACCGGCATCGAGGGCCTGGGCTGGCTCGCCGTGTGGGCACGCACCGACGAGGCCGAGCCGCGCACCGGCGTGTTCCTGGTGCCGCGCAACGCGCCCGGCGTGCGCGTGATCGCGAGCTGGGACCACCTGGGCCTGCGCGCCTCGGGCAGCCACGAAGTCGTCTTCGAGAACGTCGCCATCGATGCCGACCACGCAGTGGACCTGCGCCGGCCGGCCGACTGGGCGCCCGACGCGGGCAGCCAGACCGACATCGACGCCCACGCCACCCAGCAGGCATGGATGACGGTGCTGCTCGGCAGCCTCTACGACGCCGTGGCGCAGGCCGCGCGCGACTGGCTCGTCGGCTTCCTGAACCGCCGCGCGCCCGGCAGCCTCGGCACGCCGCTGGCCAGCCTGCCGCGCGTGCAGGAGCACGTGGGCGAGATCGAGGCGCTGCTGCGCACCAACCGCGTGCTGCTCGACGACGCCACCGCCGCAGTCGATGGCGGCCATGCGCAGCCGGCCGCCGACAGCGGCCTGCTCAAGTACACGGTGACGGGCAACGCGATCCGCGCGGTCGAGCTCGCGCTGCAGCTGAGCGGCAACCACGGCCTCACGCGGCAGAACCCGCTGGAGCGGCACTACCGCGATGTGCTGTGCAGCCGCATTCACACGCCGCAGAACGACGCGATCCTGGTCGCAGCGGGCAAGCGCGCGCTGCTGGCTTCGGGAGCTGCCGCATGACGTCTGCGCTCTTTTCCAAGACCTCGCGGCGCGGCTGGCTCAAGCAAGGCGCCGCGCTGTCGCTGGCCGCCGCCGGTTCGCTGCGCGCCTTTGCACAGCCCCAGACCGCGCTGGTGCTCGGCGACCAGGCGGGCGGACTGCGCTCGCTGTTCGAGGCGTCGCGCGCGCTCGAAGGCGCACCCTTCGCCTACCGCTGGGCCAACTTCCAGGGCGCCGCGCCGCTCTTCGAGGCGCAGCGCGGCGCGGCGGTGGACACCGCCATGGCCGGCGACCTGCCCGTGCTCGCCGCGGCCGTGGGCAAGACGCCGCTGAAGATCGTCGCCACGCGCGTCGGCAAGGCCGATTCGCTGGGCATCGTGGTGCAGCCCGATTCGCCGCTGCGCAGCGTGGCGGACCTGCGCGGCAAGACGGTAATCGTGTCTTCCGCGCGCGGCAGCATCTCGCAGTACCAGCTCTACGGCGCCCTCGAGGAGGCCGGCGTGAAGCGCGAGGAGGTGACGGTGAAGTTCGTGCTGCCCACCGACGCGGCCGCCGCCTTCGCCTCGAAGCAGATCGACGCCTGGGCCATCTTCGACCCCTACTACACCATCGCGCTGCAGCAGGGCGGGCGCATCCTGCGCGACGGGCGCGGCATCAACACCGCGCTGGGCTTCATCACGGCCACCGAGTCCTCGCTGGCCGATCCGGCCAAGCGCGCGGCGATCGTGCAGTTCCTCGACCGGCTCGCCCGCGCGGGCGACTGGGCACTGGCCAACCCAGAGGCCTATGCCCAGGCCTACAGCCAGCTCACGCGGCTGCCCATCGAGTCGTCGCGCATCATCACCGCGCGGGCCTCGGTGGCCGGCCGGCCGGTGAGCGAGGCCGACATCGCGGCGCTGCAGACGGTGGCCGACCGCTCGGCGCGCGACGACATCCTGCCGGTGCGGGTGGACGTGCGCGCAATCACCGACACTGGCGTCTGGAAACGCCCCGCATGACGACAAACTCCCTGACCCCTCTTCGCGAATTCGTCGGCGCCTTCGGCCGGCTGCTCGATGGCGCGCCCGACGAGCCGCGCATTCTTTCGGAAGGCGGCGCGCTGCTGCGCAAGCTGGTCTCACGCGACGACTGGCTGCCCGACGCCTTCGCCCAGCCCGACCCGGCGCGCTACCAGCAGTTCCTCCTGCACGCCGACAGCACCGAGCGCTTCTCGGTCGTGAGCTTCGTCTGGGGACCCGGGCAGGCCACGCCGGTGCATGACCACACCGTGTGGGGGCTGATCGGCATGCTGCGCGGCGCGGAGTACAGCCAGGGCTACGCGCTCGGCACCGACGGCCATGCGCGCCCGCACGGCGAGGCGGTGCGGCTGGAGGCCGGCCAGGTGGAAGCGGTGTCGCCCACCGTCGGCGACCTGCACCGCGTGCACAACGCGCACGCCGACCGGGTGTCGATCAGCATCCACGTCTACGGCGCGAACATCGGCGCGGTGCGCCGGCATACTTACCCCGCGGAGGGCGGCCACAAGCCCTTCGTCTCGGGATACTCCAACACGCTGCTGCCCAACCTGTGGGACCGCAGCGCCGAACTCAGAGCCGCTACAGACGCATGACGACGACCATCGCCAACAGCTTTCCCGTTCTTTCCTTCGCCGCCGTGCGCGAGCGGCTCATCGCCCGCGACGAGACCGCGCTGCTCGACGTGCGCGAGGAAGACCCGTTCGCGCAGGAGCACCCGCTGTGGGCCGCCAACCTGCCGCTGTCGCGCATCGAGATCGAGGCCTGGCGGCGCATCCCGCGGCGCGACACGCTCATCGTGCTCTACGGCGAACACGCCGGCACCGACCTCGCGCCGCAGGCCGCGCGCACCCTCGCCGCGCTGGGCTACACCAACGTGCACCTGCTCGACGGCGGGCTCGAAGGCTGGCGCAAGGCAGGTGGCGAGTTGTTCCGCGACGTGAACGTGCCGAGCAAGTCCTTCGGCGAACTGGTCGAGCACGAACGGCACACGCCCTCGCTCTCGGCACCGGAGGTGAAGGCACTGATCGACGCGAAGGCCGACGTGGTGGTGCTCGACGCGCGCCGCTTCGACGAATACCAGACGATGAGCATTCCCTCGGCCACCAGCGTGCCGGGCGCGGAGCTGGTGCTGCGCGTGCGCGAACTCGCGCCCGATCCGGCGACGCGGGTGATCGTGAACTGCGCGGGCCGCACGCGCAGCATCATCGGCACGCAATCGCTGGTGAACGCGGGCATTCCCAATCCGGTAGCCGCGCTGCGCAACGGCACCATCGGCTGGAAGCTGGCCGGACAAGTGCTCGACCACGGCGCGGACGGGCAGGCGCCTGCGGCCGTGTCCGAAGCGCATCGCGCGCAGGCGCAGGCCGATGCGCGGCGCGTGGCCGACAAGGCGGGCGTGCATCGCGTCGCGCTGGACGCTCTGCATACGCTGGAGGAACCCGGACGCACCGTCTACCGCTTCGACGTGCGCACGCCCGAGGAATACGCGGCAGGCCACCTGCCCGGCTTTGCGAGCGCGCCCGGCGGGCAACTGGTGCAGGAAACCGATCACCAGGTGCCGGTGCGCGGCGCGCGCATCGTGCTGGCGGACGACGACGGCGTGCGCGCATCGATGAGCGCGTCGTGGCTGGCGCAGATGGGGTGGGAGGTCTACGTGCTCGACACGGTGCCGGCAGCGGCCGACTTCACCGAGACCGCTCCTCCCGCGAGCGCTTATCCCCCGGTTGCCGTCGCGGTGAACGAGATCGCACCGGCCGAGCTGGCTGCGCTGCTGAAGCAGCCCGGCACCGCGGTGATCGACGTGACCACCAGCGCCAACTACGTGAAGCGCCACATTCCGGGCGCCTGGTATGTGATTCGCGCGCAGTTGCCGCAGGCGATCGACACGGCCATCCCGCCCTCGTCGCGCTATGTGCTGACCTGCGGCAGCAGCCTGCTCGCACGCTACGCAGCCGCCGACCTGCGAGCACTGCTCGACGCGCGCGGCCAGCGCGATGCCGAAGTGCTGGTGCTGGCCGGCGGCAATGCGGCGTGGTTCGCAGCGGGCCTCGAAGCCGAGACCGGCGAGACCCGCCTCGCGACCGCGCGCACCGACCGCTACCGCCGCCCCTACGAGGGCACCGATGCGCCGGCCGAGGCGATGCAGGCCTACCTGGACTGGGAGTTCGGCTTGGTCGCGCAGCTGGGGCGCGATGGAACGCACCACTTCAAGGTGATCTGAAGGGCGGCTTCGGCGAAAGCATCCTGAAAGGAAGGCGACACGCCGGTCACAGTGTGTAGCCCGGGTAAAGGCCGTCATCCGGCGGTACTGGACGACGTTGGAGGTTCACACCGACAACAACTCGTCCAGGAGCTTCGCCATGAGATTTCCAGTTCTTGCCCTGTCCGCTGCCGCGCTGGCAGCCTTGCTGACCGGCTGCGTGGTTGCACCGGCCGCCCCCGTGTACGCGGCGCCGCCTGGCGTGGCCTACGTGGCACCGACATACGTATCGCCCGGCGTAGGTTTCGTCTGGGCCTACCACCCGCGCTATGGCTGGGGCTGGCACCACCCGCAATACGGCTGGCATCGCGGCTGGAGGTAAAGGCTCTCCCCCAGGCTTCGCACACTTCGTGTCGCTGCGCCAACCCCCTTCCGGGGAGTCCTGAACTCTCCCCCAGGCTTCGCGCACTTCGTGTCGCTACGCCAACCCCCTCCGGGGGCAACGCCTGAGGCCCGGCAAAGCCGGTTCCTCGGCGTTCCTCGAATAGGAACAGAGGGGGAACAAGGGGGCGGTATCCGCCCGGCTCAGTTCAGCTGGGCTCGGCGCTCTTGAACAGGGCGGCGACCTTGCGCTTGGGCTTGATGTTGCTCGAGATGCCGCGTGCGGGCGTCGCGCTCTTGGCGGCAGCCTCCCATGCGGGCGTTGCATCGGGCTGGCCGGGCTCGTAGGGCTTGTCGAAGAACGGATCGCGCGGCGCGGCGGGGGCGCGGTGCGGACGTCCGCCGCTGCCGCGCCGGCTGTCGACGTCGCGGCGTTCGCGCGGCTGGTCGAGCACGTCGCGTGCGTCGCCCGCTTCGCCTTCCTCGCGCCAGTGGCGGCGTCCGTCGTTGATGCGGCCGCGCGGACGGTCTTCCTCGAATTCGACCGGTTCGAGTTCGATCTTCTTCTTGATCAGCTTCTCGATGTCGGCCACCAGGCGAGCATCGTTGCCGCCGCTGGCGAAGCTCACCGCCAGGCCCGAGGCGCCGGCGCGGCCGGTGCGGCCGATGCGGTGCACGTAGTCTTCGGCGTTGAACGGAATGTCGAAGTTGAAGACGGCGGGCACGTCCTTGATGTCGAGGCCGCGGGCCGCGACGTCGGTGCACACCAGCAGGTCGACCTCGCCGGCCTTGAAGGCTGCCAGCGACTTCAGGCGCTCGTCCTGGCTCTTGTCGCCGTGCAGCGCGGAAGTGCGAAGGCCGTCGCGCTCCAGCGAACGCGCGAGCCGCGCGCAGCCCAGCTTGCTGTTGACGAACACGAAGGCCTGGGTAATGCCGCGCTGGCGAACGATCTGCTTGAGCGCGCGGCGCTTGTCGTCGTCGCCCACGCTGTAGAAATGCTGCTCGACGGTGGAGGCCGTTTCGTTCGGCCGCGCCACTTCGATGGTGACCGGGTTCTGCAGGTAGCTGCCGGCCAGCCGCTTGATTTCGGGCGAGAAGGTGGCGGAGAACAGCAGCGTGGTGCGCTGCTTGGGCAGGTAGCTCAGGATGCGCTGCAGGTCGGGCAGGAAGCCGATGTCGAGCATGCGGTCGGCCTCGTCGAGCACCACGTATTCGACCTGGTTGAGCACCGCGTTCTTGGCTTCGATGTGATCGAGCAGTCGGCCCGGCGTGGCCACCAGCACTTCGACGCCCTTCTTCAGTTCCAGCGTCTGCGGCTTCATGTCGATGCCGCCGAACACCACCGTGCTGCGCAGGTTGGTGTACTTGGCGTACAGCTTGATCTGCTGCGCGACCTGGTCTGCCAGCTCGCGCGTGGGCAGCAACACCAGGGCCCGGACCGGATGCCGCGCGGGCGAGGTCGAGGCGTTTTCATGCTTGAGCATGCGCTGCAGCAGCGGGAGCGAGAACGCAGCCGTCTTGCCGGTGCCGGTCTGGGCGGCGCCCATCACGTCCTGCCCCGAGAGCACGACCGGAATGGCCTGTTCCTGGATCGGAGTCATGGTCTCGTAGCCCATTTCGGCCACGGCGCGCGCCAGCGGTTCCGCCAGCAGTAGATTGGAGAAGGAGCTTGTCATTGAGCCCGCTATTGTCGCATTGCCGCAAAAAACGGCAGTGACTGCGGCATGACAACGTCCGCGCGGGCGGAATTGCTATTTATTCAATAGCAATTCCGCCAGCAGCGGCGCCGGCTGTGGAAGACCGCAGCTCAGAGGCTGCGCGCATTGAAGGTGTCGCAGGCCTTGATGTCGCCGCTCTGATAGCCGTTGCCGAACCAGCGCTGGCGCTGCGCGCTCGAGCCGTGGGTGAAGCTGTCGGGCACCACCGCGCGGCCCGCGGAGCGCTGCAAGGCGTCGTCGCCGATCTTCTGCGCGGCATTCATGGCGGCCTCGATGTCGCCCGGGTCGAGCCACTTCTTCGACTCCTGCGAATGGTGGGCCCACACGCCTGCGAAGCAGTCGGCCTGCAGCTCGACGCGAACGCTCATCGCGTTGTTCTGCGTCTGGCTCAGGCGGCTGCGCATGCCGTCGACCTTGGCGGTGATGCCGAGCTCGTCCTGCACATGGTGGCCGACCTCGTGCGCGATGACGTAGGCCTGCGCGAACTCGCCCGGCGCGCCGAGCTGGTTCTTCAGCGTGTCGTAGAAGCCCAGGTCGATATAGACCTTCTGGTCGCCCGGGCAGTAGAACGGCCCCATGGCCGACTGCCCGGTGCCGCAGGCCGTGGGCGTGGCGTTGCGAAACAGCACGAGCCGCGGCGGATGGTAGGTGCCGCCGTTCTGGCGGAAGATGCCCGTCCAGACCACTTCGGTGTTCTTGAGCACGGTGGAAACGAAGGCCGCCTCGCGGTCGCCCGATGGCGGCTTGGGCGCCGGCCCCTGCTGCTGTTGCTGCACCTGGGCCGGGCCACCCCCGCCGCTGAGCAGGCTCAGCACCGTGAGCGGATTGATGCCGAAGACCCAGCCGGCGATCAGCGCGACCGCAATGGTCCCGATGCCGATGCCGCGGCCACCGATGAAGCCGCCACCGCCGCCTCCGCCACCTTCACCGCGGCGGTCCTCGACGTTGTCCGATTGTTCGTTGCCTTCCCATCTCATCGCGCTCTCCTTGCCGGCCGTTGGAGGAGGAGTTGCCGGCTCGCAGGATGGTACTTCGGAAGAACCCCAGCTTCTGTAAGCGGGTATGCCAAGGATGCCGCGGAACCGGCTTTGCCGGGCCGCACGCAGCCTGGGGCGATCAGGTCTTCGGCAGGGTGACGCCGCGCTGGCCCTGGTACTTGCCGCCACGGTCCTTGTAGCTGGTCTCGCAGACCTCGTCGCTCTCGAAGAACAGCACCTGCGCGCAGCCCTCGCCCGCGTAGATCTTGGCGGGCAGCGGCGTGGTGTTGCTGAATTCGAGCGTCACGTAGCCTTCCCATTCGGGTTCGAAGGGGGTCACGTTGACGATGATGCCGCAGCGCGCATAGGTGCTCTTGCCCAGGCAGATGGTCAGCACGTTGCGCGGGATGCGGAAGTACTCGACGGTGCGCGCCAGCGCGAAGCTGTTGGGCGGGATGATGCAGTAGTCGCCGTGCATGTCGACGAAGCTCTTCTCGTCGAAGTTCTTCGGGTCGACCACCGTGCTGTGGATGTTGGTGAAGACCTTGAATTCAGGCGCGCACCGGATGTCGTAGCCGTAGCTCGAGGTGCCGTAGCTGATGATCTTGTGGCCGGAGGCCTCGCGCACCTGGCCGGGCTCGAAAGGCTCGATCATGCCGTGCTGCTCGGCCATGCGCCGGATCCATTTGTCGCTCTTGATAGACATTGAAAAACACCCCAGTCTTCGCGCACTTCGTGTCGCTACGCCAACCCCTCGAGGGGCAACACCAGCGGCCCGGCAAAGCCGGTTCCGCGGTGTTCCTGGAAAGGTGTCGCCGCGCCCGCTGGGTCGGCGATTGTGGCATGGGCGGATTCGCCCTCTCGGGCTTCAGCCAGCCTGGGAGATCACCGTGCGCTCGACCAGCCGGTCGTCGCCCAGCACGATCATCGCGAAGAGCATTTCTTCCAGCGAGTTCGCCTGCTTCGTCTTGCGCGCCAGCAGCGGCGTGGCGGCGGGGTTCAGCACCAGGAAGTCGGCCTCGCAGCCCGGCTGCAGGTTGCCGACCACGCCGTCGAGCCCCAGGGCGCGCGCGGCGCCGCCGGTGTGGCGCCACCAGAGTTCCGACGGCGCGATGCTCAGGCCGGCCTTGGTCTGGCCTTCGCGGCCGACGTAGTAGGCGGCCATCATGGTATGGAACGGACTGAAGCTGGTGCCGCCGCCCACGTCGCTCGCCAGGCCGTAGGGGTAGCCCACGCGGTCGGCCGCGCCGAAATCGAAGAAGCCGCTGCCCAGGAACAGGTTGCTGGTCGGGCTCACCGCGGCCGCCGTCTTCGTCTCGCGCAGCAGGGCGCGGTCGGCCTCGTCGAGGTAGATGCAGTGGGCGTACACGGCCCGCTCGCGCATCAGGCCGAAGCCTGCATACACGTCGAGGTACGAGCGCGCCTTGGGGTACAGCTCGCGCACCCAGCTCACTTCGTCGCGGTTCTCGGCCACGTGCGACTGGATCCAGGTGTCGGCGTACTTCGCGGCCAGCTCGCCGGCGCCGCGCATCTGGGCGTCGGTGCTCGCGGGCGCGAAGCGCGGGGTGATGGCGTAGCCCAAGCGGTCGACTTGGTGCCACTTGCGGATCAGCGCCTCGGTGTCGACGAGGCTCTGCTCGGTCTCGTCGCGCACGCCGTCGGGCGAATTGCGGTCCTGCAGCACCTTGCCGGTGATCAGGCGCATGCCGCGGCGCTGCGCGCCTTCGAAGAGCGCGTCGACCGAGGCCACGTGCGAGGTCGCGAAGGTCAGCGAGGTGGTCACGCCGTTGCGCAGCAGTTCGTCGAGGAAGAACTGCGCCACTTCGTTCGAATGCGCGGGGTCGGCGAACTTGCTTTCCGCGGGGAAGGTGTAGTTCTCGAGCCAGGGCAGCAGGCCCGGCGCGGGCGAGCCGATGATGTCGGTCTGCGGATAGTGGATGTGCATGTCCACGAAGCCCGGCGCGAGGATGCGCCCCGGCAGGTGGGTCGTGTGCGCGCCCGGGTGGCGCGGCGCGACATCGGCATGGCTGCCGGCGTCGAGCACGCGCTGGCGGCCGGTGGCGTCGGGGGCGACGACCAGCAGGCCGTCCTCGTCGAAAACGGGCTTGCCGGAGGCGTCGAATCGCAGGAGTGAGGCGCGGTAGGCTTTTTTCATCGTGGGTGCGGAGGGTAATCCACCCCCGACCCGCCGCAATTTCCATGCGCATATGAGTGCTATATGCGCAGGGCACTCACCTCCGCACCACGCCTACCGGGGCAGCGCGCGCGACTGGATGTCGAACGGCACGCCGGTCGGCACCGGTCCGTCGCCCTCCTTGCGCTTCGTGAGCAGCGAATACTTCGACTCGATGAAGTAGACGCGGTCGCCCCACACCGCGCCGGACGACGGATCGTTGAGCCCCGCCACCACCGTCTGCAGACCGAGCTTCGCGCCTTCGACGCGCGCCACGGTGATCTGCCCGCCGTAGGCGCCTTCGCCGAAGGCATTGCTCTCGAACAGCACGAGCCGGCCGGGCTTCCACGCGCGGATCGCGTCCACGTTCTTCAGTTCGCGCGGCGCCTCGACGCGCGTGACCTCGCCGGACTTGCCGTCCGCGCCGAGACCGATGCGCAGCACATAGGGCGCCGCCGCCACGAGACTCACGTAGACATCGCGCCCGCCGTCGATGGCGATGCCGTTCAGGCCCTTGTAGGGGCCCGGGCCGGCCAGCGCGGGATCCTCCTTCCACGTAACCAGCGAGGCAGCGCCCGGTGCGAGCTTCAGCACGCGCGGGTGGTAGGAGTCGGTCACGTAGAGATTGCCGCGCGCGTCCTGCGCGAGGTCGTTGCAGTAGCCGCCGTCGGGCATGGTGTAGCTCGCGCGCGGCGCGCCGGTGGCAAGGTCATAGCGCTTGAGCGCGCTCGGCGTCGAAGGCACGGTGGTGAAGCCGATGTTGCCGGAGCAGATCCACAGCGCCCGGAGCTTCGCGTCGACCAACACGCCCTGCCCGTTCGCCAGGCCGTTGGCGCCGGGTTTGACCAGCACCTCGGCCTTCGGCGCCGTGCCCGGCTTCAGCCGCGCGACCGCGCCCTGCCGCCAGCTGCCGACGTAGAACGCGCCATCGGGCCCGATGGCCACGCTCTCCGGATACCAGTCTTCCGGCAGCGCCTGCACCACTGGCGGGGCAGCGACGGCCGCCGCCGCCGCGAGCGCCAGCAGCGCGCCTGCAAGCCATGGATGCACGCTCTTCATTGCCACACGCGGAAGACGCGTCCCGTCAACGGACCTTCGACGCTGCGCACATAGGCCAGCGCCACGCGCGCGGCCGATACGGTTTCGACGCCCGGAAAGAGCGCGCCATACGCCTCCACCGATTCGGTCAGCAGCGTCGGGCTCACCGCGTTGATGCGCAGCCCGCGCGCCAGCTCGATCGCCGCGCCCTTCACGAAGCCCTCGACCCCGGCATTGACGGCAGCGGCATTGCCTCCGCCACGAACCGGGTCTTCGGCCGCGACGCCCGTCGTCAGCGTGATCGAGCCGCCGTCGCGCAGCACATGCTGGCCCAGCAGCGCGAGCCGCACCTGGCCAAGCAGCTTGTCCTGCAGGCCGACATTGAAGTTCGCCGGTGTCATCTCGGCCAGCGGCCCGAAGAAGAGCCCGCCCGCCGTCGAGACGATCGCATCGACACGGCCGACCGCCGCATACAGCGCCTCGACGCTGGCGTCGCTGGTGATGTCGACCTGGCGATCGCCGCGCGTGCGCCCCGCGCGAATCACCTCGTGGCCCCGCCCGGCCAGCGTCTGCGCCACCGCACTGCCAATCGCGCCCGTCGCGCCCACAACAAGAACCTTCATGGAAAACCTCGCAAAGTGAATCAAACAAGCGGTGATTGTTTTGCGAACCATCCATTTGATAAATTGCCTTCCAGTTCGGTCATTCGGAATCAGGAGTTCACAATATGGACAAGCTGCGCGCCATGGAAGTCTTCGTCGCAACGGTGGACGCGGGCAGCTTCGCCGCCGCGGCCGAGGCGCTCGATCTCTCGGCCGTGATGGTCGGCAAGCACATCCGCGCGCTCGAAGAGCAGCTGGGAGCCCGTCTGCTGGAGCGCACCACGCGCCGCCACTCGCTCACCGAGATCGGCGCCGCGTATCTGGAGCGCTGCCGCGACGTGCTGGCCAGCGTGCACACGGCCGACGGCGTGGCCGAGTCGCTGCGCGCCATGCCGCAGGGCGTGCTGCGCGTCACCGCGCCCGTGGCCTACGGCGCCCACCGCCTCACGCCGGTGATCGGCGAGTACATCGCTGCCTATCCGCAGGTGAAGGTGGAGTTGAGCCTCAACGACCGCGTGGTCGACCTGGCCGAGGAAGGCTTCGACTGCGGCATCCGCTCGGGCGCGGCCGTCGACGAACGGCTCATCGCAAGACCGCTCGCCCTGGCGCGCATGTACGCGGTGGCGAGCCCGGCATGGGTCGCGCGCCACGGGCAGCCGAAGCACCCGTCGGAACTGGAAGCCTTCCCGCTGCTGGGCTTCGCGACCTGGGGGCCGAACCATTCATGGCGCTTCACGCGCAACGGCCAGACGGTGCACGTGCCGGTGCGCGGGCCGCTCACCACCAACAACGGCCAGGCGCTGCTGGCCGCGGCCATGGCCGGCGTGGGCGTGATCGTGCAGGCCGATGCGCTGCTGGGCCCCGCGCTCGCATCGGGTCAGGTGGTGCAGCTGCTGCCCGACTGGGAGCTGCCCACGCGGCAGGTGCAGATCGTCCGGCTGCCGGAGGCGCGGCCGAGCGCCAAGCTGCGGACATTCGTGGACTTCGTGGTGGAGTGGTTGGGTTAGCGCGCCACGCGCCCCTGCACGCCTTCCACCAGCCAGTTCATCGTCAGTATCTGCTCGTCGCTCAGCTGGGTTCCCTTGGCGATCACGATGCGACCCTCGTTGTCGCGCACGTCGGCCGCAACGGCGCGGAAGGGCTGCAGCTTGCCGACGGCGATGTCCTTCTGCCGCGCCAGCACCTCGTCCTGCACGGCCTTGGGCACTTTGGTGCCGAAGTCGCCGACGCGGATCATTCCTTCCTTTACGCCGCCCCAGAGCTTGCCGCTCTTCCAGCTGCCGTCGAGCACCGCCTTCGCGCGCTGCGTGTAGTAGCCACCCCACTGGTGCGTGACCGCGACGACCTGCGCGTCGGGCGCGATCTTGCGCATGTCGGAGTGGTAGGCGATGGCCAGCTTGCCGCGCTCCTGCGCCGCCGCCATGACGGCAGTGGAGCCGGTGTGGAAGGCGATCACGTCGGCGTTCTGGTTGAACAGCGCCATGGCGGCGTCGCGCTCCTTCGGCGGATCGAACCATTCGTTGAGCCACACCACGCGCACCTGCGCCGATGGGTTCACCGAGCGCATGCCCAGCGTGAACGCGTTGATGCCCTGCAGCACTTCCGGAATCGGAAAACCCGCGACGTAGCCCGCGATGTTGGTCTTCGTCATGCGCCCGGCCGCAATGCCCGCGAGATAGCGGCCCTCGTAATAGCGCGCATTGGCGGTCGCCACGTTGGGCGCGGTCTTGTAGCCGGTGATCGATTCGAACTTCACCTCGGGGAAGTCCTTCGCGACCTTCATCGTCGGCTCCATGTAGCCGAAGCTCGGCGTGAAGATGAGCGTGTTGCCCTGCTGCGCGAGGTCGCGGATCACGCGCTCGGCATCGGCGCCCTCGGCCACGTTCTCGACGTAGGTGGTCTTGACCTTCGCGCCCAGCGCCGCGTCGACGGCCTTGCGGCCTTCCTCGTGCTGGCGCACCCAGCCCGCATCGGTGACGGGCGTGACGTAGACGAAGCCGATCTTCAGCGGCGCCTGTGCCTGTTGCTGCTGTTGCGAAAAAACGGGAGAGAAAAAGCCGGCGACTGCCAGCGCCAGAACGGCGCGGCCCGCGAGGTTTTTGTACATGGTGTTCCTCTACATGGCCCCGGAAATGCAAACCCCGCAGCCGGCCGGGACGCCCGATTGCGAGGGGCGGGATTCTAAACGCCGACGCAGTCCGCAATGCGGCCGGGACGTTGGCCTACTTCAATGTCGGTGCTTCGCCTCAGACCCGGCGCCCCGGGTTTGAGCGAGCCTTGCATCACTGATCGATCCACCATCGGGAAAGCCAAGAAAGGCCAGCCACCATGACCGCATCCACCGTCAACGATTCGCTGACCCCGCTCGACATCTCTCAAGCCGTGCTTGAAAGCGAAGAAAACCCGAACGCGGCACGGCCGCTCACGCCCAGGGAACGTGCCGCACACGGCATGCACGCGGAACCGGGCCGCCGCGCGCGCCTTCAAGGCATGCTGCGCAGCCCCGCCCTTGCCTGGTGCGGCGCGGCAGCCACGGGGCTGGCGCTGGCGGCGCTCTACGCGCGCCGGACCCACCGCATCTGAACTGGACGACCCCGGTACGACGACCTCACGCCGGTGACGTGGCGGAGTCGGCGCCGGCACGATAGCGCGCCGCGGGAGCGGTGCTGGACAACCGCCCCGACATCGCGCGCCGCGCCGCATCGAAGGCCTCCCACTCGGCCAGATCGGGCAGCGCGGGAATCGTGACCTGCTCACCCTGGTCGAGCCCCGCCAGGGCGGCGTCGACCATGTCTTGCGCGGTCATGACGATCTCCTTGGGCAGGTGTTCCATCGGCACGCCTGCGACGCCCCAGAACTCGGTGGCCGTCGCGCCGGGCAGCACCGCCTGCACGCGCACGCCCTTGTCCTTGAGCTCGTGCTGCAGCGACTGGCTCAACGCGAGCACGAAGGCCTTGCTGCCGCCGTACACGCCGTTGAGCGTCTCCGGCGAGATCGCGACGATGGAGGCGATGTTCACCAGCGTGCCTGCGCCGCGCTCCACGAAGCCGGGCACGGCCGCGTAGGTGAGCCGCGTGAGCACGCTCACGTTGAGCGCGATCATCTCTTCCATCTTGTCGACGTCGGAAGCCAGCAGCGGTGCGGCAGCGCCGAAGCCGGCGTTGTTCACAAGCATGGTGATGTCGCCGCGGGTGCGCAACGCGGCCTCGACCCGGGCGATGTCGTCGCGGCTCGTCAGGTCGGCAGGAAGAACCTCGACCTTGCGGCCGGTCTCGCGCACGAGCTTCGCGGCCAGGGCCTCGAGGCGTTCGCGGTTGCGCGCGACCAGGATCAGGTCGAAGCCGCGCCGCGCGAGGCGGTCTGCGTACACGGCGCCGATGCCGGACGACGCGCCGGTGACGAGGGCCGCGCCCTTGGGAGAATTTGCTGAAGCGCTAACGGTGGCAGTCATGGAGCTTTCCTTTTTTCGCCGCGTCGATATCTGCGGCCATGGGGAAAGTCTCCTCCTGCAAGGCTATGGCGTAAATGTCATATAAGCCACCTTTCAGGACATCCTGCCACTCAGGCCACGGCCGCTTCCCGGCGCGCCACGCGGCGCACGCTCTGCGGGGGCTGCCCCAGCGTGCGCAGGAAGGCGCGCCGCATGCGCTCGGGGTCGCCGAAACCCGTCTCTCGCGCGACCACGCCGAGCGCCAGGTTGCCTTCGTCGATCAACGCGCGTGCCGCCTCCACGCGCAGGGTCTCGACCGCATGCGCGGGCGACTGGCCGGTCTCGGCCTTGAACGCACGGCTGAACTGGCGCGGGCTCAGGTGCACGACCTCGGCCAGTTCCTCCACCGACAGCGTGTCGCGCAGGTTGGCCCGCGCGTGCACCAGCGCCTTCTGGATGCGGTCCGACTTCGGCTCCAGCTCCAGCAGCGCGGAGTACTGCGACTGCCCGCCCGCGCGCCGGTGGTAGACGACCAGCTTGCGTGCCGCGAAGCGCGCCGCCTCCACGCCGAGGTCTTCCTCCACCAGCGCGAGCACGAGGTCGATGCCCGCCGTCATGCCGGCCGACGTCCACACCGGCCCGTCGTTGATGAAGATGCGGTCGGGCTGAACCTTCACGGCGGGATGAAGCTTCTGCAGCTCGCCCGCGAAGGACCAGTGCGTGGTCGCCTTGCGGCCGTCGAGCAGCCCCGCATCGGCCAGCCCGAAGGCGCCGGTGCAGATGCTGGCCACGCGGCGCGCATTGCGCAGCCCGGCGCGCAGGAAGCGGCACATCTTCTCGGAGGTGGGCGCGATGAAGAGCGCGCCGCTCAGCACCAGCGTGTCGTACTTCGCCGTACCGAAGCGCTTGCTGTCCGTGCTCACGCCCGACGAACTGGCCACGAGGCCACCCTCTTCCGACAAAAGCTCGACCTGGTAGACCGGCTTGCCGGCGTGAATGTTCGCAAGCTCGAACGCGGCGATGGCGGCGAGGTCGAGGATCTGGAAGCCGGGGAAGACGAGCACGCCGATGCGTTTCATGGCGATGTCCTGAAAAGAGGTTTTGGGCGATGAAGGACGCGAGCTTAGGCGACTCGCACCGACCGCGCGTGCGGAAGGGAGACCTCACACGCACAGACCACCCGTCACCGCAGCACTGCATGGTCGAAGCCTCCACGGCACCTTCTGCTCGCCTTTATTCGTGAAAAACTTCACGAAAACATATTCCTCATTTCGGTGCACGAGTCAGTAAGAGGAAACTTTCTGCTGACATTTTGATACGTAAGGTTACGATTGTGCAGTCAGGTTCCGGTCAGTTCGATCGCCTGACCCAACAAGCACAACAAACGGAGTTCTCGTGATCGCTTTTGACAGCGCCTTGCCGCGCCAAATTGGAGATTTACTCAACCAGCAAGGCGCGGTCTCACGCAAGACCTGCTGCTTCGTCGCACTCGCCGTTCTCATCAGCGGCTGCTCCACGGCGAACATCTCGTACACGCCCCGCCCCGGCAAGGATGTGCCGCAGACGCTGAAGTACACCGATGGTGTCGGCACGCTGTCCGAAAAAGATGAAACGCGCGAACTCTTCGTCTACTCGCGTTTCAAGATGCAAGGGCCGACGCAGCCGACCTTCACCATCGGCTATGCCAACAACACCGCCGAGCCGGTGGACTTCAGCACCGACAACATCAAGGCGTACTTCCGCGGCGCTCCGGTGCAGATCTACACGTACAACGAGCGGATCGCGGAAATCCAGTCGGAGAAGCAGGCCAAGCAGGTCGCACTGGCGATCATCGGCGGGCTGGCCGCGGGCGCTGCCGCCTACGGCGCCTCGCGCCAGACCTATCGCTCGAACTACTCCGGATCGGTGGTCGGCCGCCGCGGCGTGACCAGCTTTGCCGGCTCGAACACCGTGCGCGTGTACGACCCCGTCGCAGGCATGCTGGCCGGCGCGGCAGTGGGTGGCGCCACCGTGCTGGGCATCCGGCAGATCGAATACAACGCAGAGAACCAAGAGCAGTCGGCCAATTCCATCCTGCAGCTGAACACGGTGGAGCCGCTGCAGATGGTGACCGGCGACCTCATCCTGAAGAACTGCTGCGATCCCCAACCCCAGGCCAACGACCTGATCCGGCTCGAGGTGACGGCCAGCGGGAAAACCTCGGTGTTCGAGTTCGCCCGCACGCAAGTGAAGAATCGCTGAAGGGGCGCTCCGGGGGGCGCGCGGGCCCCTGCCCCCGCTTCGCACGATGGGTGCCCCCACCAATCGGCAAGCGCCATCCCGCATGTGTCGTCCCACAATGGGCGTTCCCCATGACGCATCCGACGACGACCACGACAACAGGCGCACCGCCAACCGAAGCGGGCGCCAACGCACACTGGCAGCGCAACCTCGCCGTCTGCATGTTCGGCTCGTTCACGACCATCATCGCGATGACGCTGCTGCTGCCCTTCCTGCCGCTGTACGTCGAGCAGTTGGGCGTGAAGGACCACGCGGCCATCGTGCAGTGGTCGGGCGCGGCGTACGGCGCCACCTTTTTAAGCGCCGCGCTGGTGGCGCCGCTGTGGGGCCGGCTGGCCGACCGCTACGGGCGCAAGCCGATGCTGATCCGCGCGAGCCTGGGCATGGCGGTGGCGATGGCGCTGATCGGCGTCGCGGGCAATGTGTGGCAGCTGGTGGGCCTGCGGCTGCTGGCGGGGCTGTTGGGCGGCTACGCATCGGGCTCGATGGTGCTGGTGGCCACGCAGACGCCCAAGGACCGCACGGGCTGGGCCCTGGGCACGATGTCGTCGGCCATCATGGCGGGCAACCTCGTGGGGCCGCTGGTCGGCGGCGTGCTGCCGCCGCTGATCGGCATCCGCGCCACCTTCTTCGCGGCGGGCGCGATCATCTTCGTGGCCTTTCTCGCGACGGCCTTCCTGATTCGCGAGGAGCGAAAGACGCCTGCAGCGCGCAAGCAGCAAGGCGACTCCGGGCAGTCCGGCTGGGCCGCCGTGCCCGACAAGCGCCCCCTGGTCGCGATGCTCTTCACCGGCATGCTGCTGATGCTGGCGAACATGTCGATCGAGCCGATCATCACCGTCTACGTCGCCACGCTGGTGGAAGACCCGAGCCGCATGACGATGATGGCCGGCCTCGTGATGTCCGCCGCGGCGCTCGGCAGCATCCTCTCGGCCTCGCGGCTGGGCAAGCTGGCCGATCGCGTGGGGCACTGGAACGTGATCGTCGGCTGCCTGGCGGTGTCGGCGCTGCTGCTGGTACCGCAGGCCTTCGTCACCTCGGGCTGGCAGTTGGTGGTGCTGCGCTTCCTGATGGGGCTATCGCTCGGCGGGCTGCTGCCGTGCATCGCGAGCGTGATCCGCCACAACGTGCCCGAGCGCGTAGCCGGCAACATGCTGGGCTACTCGACCTCGGCGCAGTACACGGGCCAGGTCGCTGGGCCGCTGCTGGGCGGCTTCGTGGGCGGGCACATCGGCATGCGCGCCGTGTTCCTCGGCACCTGCGTGCTGATGGCCGCAGGTGCCGCGTGGAACTGGCTGGCGAAGCGGCGCCGTTGAGGCACCGCTTCGCCGGGGACGGCCTCACTCGCCGATGGAAACGGCATCGAGCCGATTGCACTCCCTCTATGCAAACGCGTTCTGGCCCCAGGCGTGCGAGGCATGCTCGTCGGCCGTCACGCGCACCTGGCTCGCCAGGAACGAAGGCGGCAGGCCGAAGTAGCGCTGGAAGGTGCGGCTCATGTGCGCCGCGTCGGTAAAGCCGCTGACCAGCGCAACGTCGGTGAGCGAACGCTGCCCGGTGAACTGCTGCACCGTGCGGCGCACCTTGGTCCACAGCGCATAGCGCTTGACCGACACGCCCACCTGCTCGGCGAACAGGTGCGTGAGCCGGTCGGGCGACAGGCACGCCACGGCCGCGAGATCGCGTAGCGCGATCTGCCCCGCGTGCGCGCGGATGGCCTGCAGCACGCGGTCGATGCGTGGATCGAGCGGCGCCTGCAGCTCGGGACTTTCGGTGATGGCCTCGACCATCTTCGCGCTGAGCGACTGCAGCCGCTCGCTGGGCAAGGCACCGCACTGCGCCGGTTCGAAGTCGTCGCGCAGCGCGCCGAAGCGCCGCGCGTCGATGGGCTGGATGCCGTGGCCGCCCATGCGCCGCGCGAGCATGCGGTAGGCGCTGGAAGCAGGGTCGAGGTTGAGCGAAAGCAGCCCGCAGCCATCGACGTCGAGCCGACGCGATACGTGCGGCGCGACCAGCGCGGCGGTGCAGTGCACACGCGTGCCGTCGACCGCCTCCAGCGCGAAGGGGTGCCCGCTGACCGACGCCAGCAGCGTGGCCGACGAGCGGGCCGTCAGGCCCGACTGGATGGCCGGTGTGATGTAGAGGAACCTGTCATCCCACAGGTGCAGGAAGTTTTGCGTTGCCATGCCGTACCACTTTTGTTCTTGTCTCCAGCGGCGGATTCTCACGCATCGGCAGACCGACACGTTGTACCTGCTGGCGAACGGCTTCCAGCAGCAGCGCGGCCAGGCGGCTCGCGGGGGCTTCCGGATGTGCCTGCGCGCGATACAGCACGAGCGAGATCTGCGGCAGCGCCGGCAGCGACAGGACCGAGCGGTCGAGCACGCTCACATGCGAGGGCAGCCCGAAGGGCGTGCGCACGGTAAGGCCCAGCCCGGCCGAGGCTGCCGCCCACAGCGCCGACAGGCTGGCGCTGCCGAAGGCACGGCGCCATGGCACGCCGGCACGGTCGAGCGCGGCGATGACGATCTCGCGCAATGGGCACGGTGCGTCGAGCATGATGAGCGGCAGCGGCTCCCTGCTCTTGCCTTGGCGCCTGGCGCCGGCGCCTCGGTGCTCGCGCTCCGTCCACCACGGTGCGTCGACGCGCTCCGGCGCCCTCGGGCCGATCCACAGCAGCGGCATGCGCGCCACGCGCTCGGCATACGGCGACAACGGTTGGTCACCCGCGTCCCACGCCAATGCCAGGTCGAGCTGGCCTAGCTCGAGCCGCTCGCGCAACTCCGCGCTGCGTGCCACGCAGGCCTCGATGCGCACCTTCGGATGCGCTCGCGCGAAGCGGCCCAGCACCGCCGGCAGCAGCGTCTCGCCAAAGTCTTCCTGCAGGCCCAGCCGCACGGCGCCCTGCAGGTCGACACCGCGCATGGCAGCGCTGGCCTCTTCGTTGAGCTCGAGCAGGCGGTGCGCGTACGCCAGCAGCGTCTCGCCGGCATCGGTGAGCTCCAGCCCCCTGCCCGCCTTGCGGAACAGCGCGGTGCCGGCCTGCGACTCGAGTTTCTTCAGCTGAGCACTCACCGCAGAGGTCGAGCGGCCGAGCTTGTCGGCGGCGCGCGCGAAGCTGCCGAGCGCGACGCCGGTGGAGAAAGTGCGCAGCACGTCGAGATCGAACATCACCTGGCTCATTGCGGCTCCTTCGGTTTGCGTGGCAATCAATCATCCTGTTTTTCAGGACGATTCGCCAATTATTTTCTGATTTTCAAAACCTTTGCCGAAGCGGAAACTGCCCGGCAAGATGACCCATTCGCCCTCTTCCTCCATCTCCTCTTCGTTCACGCCGCGCCACCGCTGGAAGGTGCTGGCTGCGGGTGTAGCCGCCAACGCCGCCTTCTCCATGGCCTTCAGCGGCATCCCGATGACCGCCGTGCTGATGCGCACCGGCTACCAGCTCGACAACGCCACCCTCGGGCTGGTGCTGGGCCTCATGGGCCTGGGCATCGCGGTGAGCGAGCTGCCCTGGGGCCTGCTGACCGACCGCTGGGGCGACCGGCCCGTGCTGCTGGCAGGCCTGGGCAGCACGGCCCTCGCGCTGGTCGCGATGGCGCTGTGGGCCGCGCCCGCCGCGGAGCACATTCCGGGGCTGGGCTGGCTCGGCAGCGGGCTGCTGCTGGTGGGGCTGCTTGGCGGCAGCGTCAACGGCGCCAGCGGCCGCGCGGTGATGACCTGGTTCGACGCCAGCGAGCGCGGCCTCGCGATGAGCATCCGCCAGACGGCCGTGCCGATGGGCGGCGGCATCGGCGCGCTGGTGCTGCCCTTCGTCGCGCTGCACTTCGGCTTCGCGGCGCTCTACGGCCTGCTGGCGCTGCTGTGCGCACTGAGCGCGGCGATGAGCTGGGCGTGGGTGCACGAGCCGCCCATCGCGGCGGGCGGCGACAAGGCCGTGCCGGCTTCAGCCGCCGCGCCGAAGAGCGGCCCGCTGCGCGACCCACGCGTGTGGCGCATCGTGGCCGGCATCGGCATTCTTTGCGCGCCGCAGTTCGCGGTGCTCTCCTTCGGCACGGTGTTCCTGCACGACTTCGGCCATGCGGGCCTGGCGACCATCACCGCGACGATGGTGTTCGTGCAGGTCGGCGCGATGGTCATGCGCGTGTGGAGCGGCCGCTGGACCGACCGCAACAAAAACCGGCCGGCCTACCTGCGCGCCTGCAGCGGGCTCACGGTGCTGCTGTTCGCGGGCCTCGCTGCACTGGCGCTGGCCACGGGCACGCACGCTGCCGATTCGGCGGCGCTGCGCATCGCGCTGGTGGTGCTGCTGGGCGTGAGCGGCGTGTGCGTATCGGCTTGGCACGGGGTGGCCTACACCGAGCTCGCCACGCTGGCCGGCGCATCGCGTGCCGGCACCGCACTGGGCATGGCGAACACCAGCGTGTTCCTGGTGTGCTTCGTCACGCCCTTCTCCATTCCGCACCTGCTGGCGCTGCAGGGCTGGCCGACGGTGTGGCTGGCGGCCAGCGCCTGCGCGCTGGTGGCGATGCCGCTGCTGGTGGTGCGGCCCGCCGATGCCTCTCAGAAGCTCGCGAAGACGGCGTTGAGCCGCTCGACGTAGGCGCGCTTGGCGGCCTCGTCGATGAAGCTGCCCTCGAAGCTGTTCGCCGCGAGCTGCCAGGCCTGCTGCACGCTCAGGCCGGTGGCCGAGAAGGTCTCGGTGAAGTTCTGGTTCATGTAGCCGCCGAAGTAGGCCGGGTCGTCGGAGTTGACGGTGGCCACCAGCCCCGCGTCGAGCAGCGCGCCGAGGTTGTGCTTCGACAGGTCGGGGAACACGCAGAGCTTGAGGTTCGACAGCGGGCACACGGTCAGCGGAATGCGGTCCTGCGCGAGCCGCTTCATCAGTGCCGGGTCTTTCACGCTCTGCACACCGTGGTCGACGCGCTCGACCTTCAGCACATCGAGCGCGCTCCAGACGTATTCGGGCGGCCCCTCTTCGCCGGCGTGGGCGACGAGGTGGAAGCCCAGCTCGCGGCAGCGCGCGAACACGCGGGCGAACTTCTCGGGCGGATGGCCCACTTCGCTCGAATCGAGCCCCACGCCGATGAACTTGTCGCGATAGGGCAGCGCCTGCTCCAGCGTCTCGAAGGCCTCTTCCTCGCTGAGGTGGCGCAGGAAGCAGAGGATGAGCGCGGCGCTCACACCCAGCTTCGAGCGTGCATCGGTGCAGGCGCGGTGCAGGCCGTTGACCACCGTTTCCATCGGCACGCCGCGCGCAGTGTGCGTCTGCGGGTCGAAGAACATCTCCGTGTGCACCACGTTGTCGGCGGCGGCGCGCTCCAGGTAGGCCCAGGCCATGTCGTAGAAGTCCTGCTCCTTGAGCAGCACGCTGGCGCCGGCGTAGTAGATGTCGAGGAAGCTCTGCAGGTTGGTGAAGGCGTAGGCCTTGCGCAGTTCTTCGACGCTGGCGTAGGGAATGGACACGCCGTTGCGCTGGGCGAGCGCGAAGATGAGTTCGGGCTCCAGCGAGCCCTCGATGTGCATGTGCAGCTCCGCCTTGGGCATGGCGCGCAGCAGCGCGGGCAGGCGGTCGGCGGCGATGCGGTCGAAGCTCTTGTCGTAGGCGGGGCGGAAATCGGTCATGGTGGGGCTGGCTGCTGCTGATGCAGCGTTGTGGCTGCGCAAAACGCGAAGCATAAGCGCAGCAGCAGCCGGCGCCATGCCGGAAAACTTATGGCGTCAATCCACGCTGCGCGCCGAGCTGGTGAGCGAGCGCGCGCAAAGCAGCAGCGTGGGCGCCAGCTTGCGCACCGCCTCCTCCAGCGTCCAGCGGCTGGTGGGCGCCACCACGTGCACCGAGGCCACCGGCCGCCCTTGCGCGCCCAGCACGGGTGCGGCGATGGTCATGTCGCCCAGGAAGAGTTCCTCGGCATTGGTGGCGAAGCCCTGCTGCCGCGCCTGGCGCAGCTCTTCCATGATCTCGTCCACGCCCGTGCGGGTGTGCATGGTGTGGGCCACGCGGTCGGACGACTCGATGAGCGCGCGCGCCTCGTCCTCGGGCAGCGCGCTCAGGAAGGCGCGCCCGGAAGCGGTGCAGTACATCGGAATGCGGCTGCCGATGGGCATGTGCACCGGCACGAACTGCGCGCTCACGAAGCGCGCCACGTAGACCATGTCCAGGCCGTCGGGCTCGGTGAGACAGGAGGTCTCGGTCGTCACCTTGGTGAGTTCCGACAGGAACGGGTTGGCCACGTCGATCAGCGAATGGGCCGCCAGGTAGTTGAAGCCGATCTCCATGACGCGCGGCGTGAGCTGGTAGCGCCGCGTCTTCGGGTGCTTGCGCACGTAGCCCAGCTTCTCGAGCGTGAAGACCATGCGCTGGGCCGAGCTCTTGGTGATGTCGGTGGCCTCGGCCACGTCGGCCAGCGTCATGGTGCGGCGCCGGGCGCTGAAGGCGCGCAGCACCGCCAGGCCCTTCTCCAGCGACTGGTTGAAAAGCAGGCTCTGGCTGTCTTCGGGGGCTGTGTCGGGTGTGGCGTCCATGGCTGGAGAGTATAGCGACAGTCGCTTTAAATATCGAATATCGATACTTTAGATTCGACTAGTGGTTTTCATTTATTGATCAGAGATTCAAAAGAATCGAATATTGGCATGCATGTTGCATCGCGGATGCCGACTGTTTTCTCTCACCTCCACTCACCTTCTTCTTCAATTTCCTTTCCTTCCTTCGAGGAGTGCTTCCATGAATCGCATCGTTCGCCGCCTTCATCGCCTGGCCCTGGGTCTTTGCTTCGCCGGCGCCGCCTCGCTGGCGGCCGCACAGGGCGCCGCGCCCACCTTCAACGTGGGCGCCACCGCCACCGGCGTGCCGTTCACCTTCCTCGACGTGAAGACCAACAGCATCCAGGGAATGATGGTCGACACCGTCACCGCCGTGGGCAAGGCGGGCGGTTTCAACGTGAACGTGCAGCAGACGGTGTTCTCGGCGCTCATCCCCTCGCTCACCGCGCGCAAGATCGACATCGTCTCGGCCGCCATGCTGAAGACGCCGGCGCGCCAGGAGGTGGTCGACTTCAGCGACCCGGTGTACTCCTACGGCGAGGGCCTGATCGTCAAGGCCGACGACACCCGCGCCTACGTCTCGCTCGACGAGCTCAAGGGCGAGGTGGTGGGCGCGCAGGTCGGCACGGTGTTCCTGGACATGCTCAACAAGAAGGGCATCTTCAAGGAGGTGCGCAGCTACGACTCGGTGGCCGACATGACGCGCGACCTCTCGCTCGGGCGCATCAAGGCGGGCCTCGGCGACCAGCCCATCATGGCCTACCAGATCCGCCAGAACACCTTCCCGGGCGTGAAGCTGGTCGACAGCTACAAGGCCGTGAACGTGGGCGATGTGTGCCTGGTGGTGCGCAAGGGCGACACCGAGACGCTGGCACGCATAAACAAGGCGATCGCGGCCATCAAGGCCGACGGCACGCTCGCAAAAATTGTCCAGAAGTGGGGCATCTGAAGGCGCGCTGACCGATGGCTGCTCCCACCTTCCTACAGCACGCGCAGGACTTCCTGCCCATCCTCCTGCAGGGCGCGATCGTCACCGTGCAGGTGACCGTGCTTTCCTTCCTGCTGAGCAGCGTGCTCGGCCTGGGCCTGGCGCTCATGAAGCTCTCGCCGGTGCGCTCCTTGTCGATGGCGGCCACCGCGGTCATCAACGTGATCCGGGGGCTGCCGATCATCGTGCAGCTCTTCTACATCTACTTCGTGCTGCCGGATTTCGGCGTGCAGCTCACGGCCTTCCAGGCCGGCGTGATCGGGCTGGGCATCGCCTACTCGGCCTACCAGGCGGAGAACTTCCGCGCCGGCATCGAGGCGGTCGACCCGGGCCAGCGCGAAGCCGCGCAGGCCATGGGCATGCGCTCGGCGCTGATCATGCGGCGGGTGATATTGCCGCAGGCCTTCCGCATCGCGCTGCCGCCCTACGGCAACACGCTGGTGATGATGCTGAAGGACTCCTCGCTGGTCTCGACCATCACCGTGGCCGAGATGACGCGCGCCGGCCAGCTCATCGCCTCGTCCACCTTCCAGAACATGACGGTCTACACGCTGGTCGCCCTGCTCTACCTGCTGATGAGCCTGCCGCTGGTGTACGGCCTGCGCCGGCTCGAGAAGCGATTCGCCGCCGGGAGGAAGCAGCCATGATCCACGTCGAGGGACTCGAGAAGCGCTTCGGCGCGCACCGCGTGCTGCAGGGCGTGAGCCTGCACGTGGACAAGGGCGAGGTGGTGTGCCTGATCGGCCCGTCGGGCTCGGGCAAGTCGACCGTGCTTCGCTGCATCAACGCGCTGGAGTCGTACGAGGGCGGCGAGATCCGCGCCTTCGGCGAGCGCGTGGACCGCAACGCGCCCGACATCCACCGGCTGCGCAGCCGCATGGGCATGGTGTTCCAGCGCTTCAACCTTTTCCCGCACCGCACGGTGCTGGAGAACGTGATGGAAGGCCCGGTGTACGTGCTGCGCCAGAGCGCGGCGCAGGCACGCGAGGAAGCCATGGCGCTGCTGGCCAAGGTCGGCCTGGCCGAGAAGGCGCAGGCCTGGCCCGCGCAGCTCTCGGGCGGGCAGCAGCAGCGCGTGGCCATCGCCCGCGCCCTCGCGATGAAGCCCGAGGCCATGCTGTTCGACGAGCCCACGTCGGCGCTCGACCCAGAGCTGGTCGGCGACGTGCTCGGCGTGATGCGCGCGCTGGCCGACGAGGGCATGACCATGATCGTGGTCACGCACGAGATGGGCTTCGCCCGCGAGGTGGCCGACCGCGTGTGCTTCCTGCACAGCGGCAGCATCGTCGAGGAAGGCCCGGCCGCGCAGGTGCTGGGCGCGCCGCGACACGCGCGCACGCAGGACTTCCTGCGGCGCGTGCTGCATCCTTCCGGTGCCGCGGCGTCCGCGGAGGTGCGCGCATGAGTGCTGGCGCACTGCCACCCTCCCTCTGGGCCGCCACTGCGCCGCCTGCCCCGCCGACACCGCCGCTGGCCGAATCTCGCAGGGCCGACGTGCTGATCGTCGGCGGCGGCTTCACGGGCCTCTCGGCCGCGCTGCACCTGGCCGAGGCCGGCGCGCAGGTCTGCGTGCTGGAGGCGCACGAGCCCGGCTGGGGCGCCTCAGGGCGCAACGGCGGGCAGGTGAACCCGACGCTGAAGCACGACCCCGACGAGCTGGTGCGGATCTTCGGCGCCGAGCGCGCCGAGCCGCTGATCGACGCGGTGTCGGGTTCGGCCGACCTGGTGTTCGACCTGATCGCGCGCCACCGCATCGACTGCCAGCCGGTGCGCAACGGCTGGCTGCAGCTTTCCTATTCGCAGAAGGACGTGGCCGGCCTGCACGCGCGCGCCGCGCAATGGGCCAGGCGCGGCGCGAAGACGGAAGCGCTGGACCGCGCAGCCGTCGCGGCGCGGCTGGGCACCGACACCTTCGCCGGCGGCTGGCTCGACGGCCGCGCCGGCGGCATCCAGCCGCTGGCCTACACGCGCGGGCTGGTGCGCGCCGCCCAGGGCCTGGGCGCGGCGGTGCATGGCGGCACCGAGGTCACGGCGCTGGAACGGCGCGGCGCGCAGTGGCACGCGAGCACGTCGACGGGCGCGAGCGTCACCGCCGGGCAGGTGCTCATCGCCACCAACGGCTACACCGGCGCGCTGTGGCCGGGCCTGAAGCGCACGGTGCTGGCGGCCAACAGCTTCATCGTGGCGACCGAACCGCTGAAGGGCGCGGCGGCCCACGCCATCCTGCCGCGCGGAGAGACGGCCTCGACCTCGCAGCGCCTGCTGCTGTACTTCCGCAAGGACGCACAGGGCCGCCTGCTGATGGGCGGACGCGGCCATTTCGCCGACCCGGCCGGCCCCGCCGATTTCGCGCACCTGGAGCGCTCGCTGGAGCTGCTGTTTCCGCAGCTCGGCCCGCTGCGCTACGAATACCGCTGGGCCGGCCGCATCGCCGTCACGCGCGACTTCATGCCGCACGTGCACACGCCGGCGCCGGGCATGACGATCGCGCTGGGCTACAACGGCCGGGGCATCGCGCTGGCCACGAGCATGGGCAGGCACGTGGCGGCGCGGATGCTGGATGCGGGGGCGGATTTTCCGTACCCGGTGTCGCCTATCCGGCCGATTCCGCTGCACGGGCTGCAGCGCTTCTACATCGCGGGCGGCGTGGCCTGGTACAGCCTGCTGGACCGGCTGTCCTGAGAAACGAGCCGCCGCGGAGTCGCCTATGCGCTCGCGGCGCCTTGCCACGCGGCGCGCGCCTGCGTCAAATGGCGGGCATCGACCACAACAGCCTCAGGAGACTCATGCCGATCGACACCCTCGCCACCTGGCACCGGCTCGTCAAGGAACGCGATGTTGCGGGGCTCGACGCCCTGCTCGACGACGACGCCGTCTTCCATTCGCCGGTGGTGCACACGCCCCAGGCCGGCAAGCGCATCACGAAGAAATACCTGGCCGCGGCGTTCCAGGTCTTCTTCAACGAGAGCTTCCGCTACGTGCGCGAACTGAAGTCGGAGCGCGACGCGGTGCTCGAATTCGCGCTGAAGCTCGACGGCATCCAGATCAACGGCGTCGACATGATGAAGTGGAACGACGAAGGAAAGATCACCGAGTTCAAGGTGATGCTGCGCCCGCTGAAAGCCGTGAACCTGATCCACCAGAAGATGGGCGCCCAGCTGCAGGCGCCCGCCTCCTAGCCGCTGCAGCTCTGCCCAACGCCCCTGCCTTTTCGCGGGACACCGCGGAACCGGCTTCGCCGGGCCGCAGGTGTCGCCCCCGGAAGGGGGTTGGCGAAGCGACACGAAGTGCGCGGAGCCTGGGGGAGAACCTATTCCGCCACGAAGTGCGCGGAGCCTGGGGGAGAACCTATTCCACTACGACCTGCAGCGTGCCCTGCACGCTGTACGCGCGCACGCACATGCGGGTCAGCTGCACCAGAAACTGGAACACCGCCGGCTCGCCCAGGCAGTCGGGCGTGATCGCCATGATGTCCTTGCGCAGCTCCATCAGCCGGTTGCCCGACATCGCCATCTCGGCGGAGGCGCCGTAGTAGTTCTTCCAGAAGTCCTGCAGCAGGCCGCGCTTGACCTCGTCGATCACCAGCGTGTAGCCCCGCTCCCAGACCGTTTCGGCCATGGGCAGGCAGTCGACGTCCGGGTCCTCCAGGCGCGCGCCCGGAGGCACCATGAACACGCGCCGCGTCGCGATCCGTTCAAACGCGGATCGCTGCGGGCGCATGGCCGGACTCCGCAAGTTCGCTGGCAACGACCGGCGTGGCGCGAGAAATGGGGAAATGATGGTTTGCAGCATGGCGTGTTGGCCTCATGGTCGACGTCCTCAACGGACCTGGATGTGTGACAGCAGGAATTTCAGGCCGCGAGCAGTCGCAGGCGGCTCGCGTTCGAATGGGCCAGGCTCTCCGGCTGGTCCCAGGTGTCGTCCGCGTTCAACGTGGTGGTCAGGGAGTACACGCCGGGCGGATAGCGCAGCTCCAGCGGGTTGTCGATCGCGCTCGCGTCGATCACGTCGCCTTCCTGGTAGTCGCCGTAGGCGAGGAAGTACTTCGGATTCGGCGAGATGGCCAGGTTCTGGTTGGGACGCGCCTGCACCGCGTACACCGTGCTTCCTCCCATGGTCACGCCCACGGCGGCGGCCGACCTGGCCGGGATGCCCGCCGACTGC
This sequence comes from Variovorax sp. SG517, assembly GCF_013376045.1. Lineage (GTDB taxonomy): Bacteria > Pseudomonadota > Gammaproteobacteria > Burkholderiales > Burkholderiaceae_C > Variovorax. The sequence continues at coordinate 133,823 of NZ_JABMJG010000001.1, forward strand.
GCGAGATAGAAGCGCGACTGCTCCGGCCCCTGCGTGGGGTTCATGAACCTGTAGGTGCGATTGCAGTCGAGCGTGATCTTGTTGTTCGGGCCGCTCGGCACGTAGGTCTCGGTGGGGGTGAACTGGGCGCCGGGCTGCAGCTCGCCGGTTTCGGCCCAGGAGAAGCCGGTGTCGACGCTCCACTGGAACTTGACGCGGGAGTTCGGCCCTGGGTTCGAGAACCTGACGAACCAGGCCAGCGACAGCGCATTCGGCGCCAACTGCGTCGGGTCGTTCTGGAACACCATGAAACAGCCCGGATGGCTCGCATGGTTGTTGACCGCGACGGAGTAGATCATTCCCATGGCAACTTCCCACAAGCAAGTGATTGACACTCCGGGCCACGATGGCTCCGGAGCTGTCACTCTAGGGAGTGCCGGGAACGAACGGAATTACAGAAGATTACACAGGTTGCGCCCCGCCACGTATCTCGAAGGGGTAGTTACCGAGGCGCACGTTGCCCCGGCGCCGCTCGACCAGCGGCGGCTCCGCCAGGTTCGGCGGCAGCGCATTCAGGATCTGGTGCTTGGCGCGGAAGATCTGGATGTTCACGTACGAGGGCTCCACGCCCAGCATGCGCGACAGCTCGTCCAGCCCGATCCAGCCCTGGCTTTGCGGCGCGACGCCCCTCTGGGCGTCCTTCTGGCGCAGCCGCGCGAGCGTGACCAGGGTGTAGTGGTGGATGCGCTCGCCCAGCGGCACCGACTTGCCCTGCGCCACCAGGTTCAGGCTCGTGTGCTCCTCGTTCTGGCTCACGTCGAAGTGCAGCGCCACGTCGGCAGCCGCCGGAGCCGGGGCGGCAATCGGGTTCTCGGAGGTGAAGGCCAGGTCGTCGCACAGCACGAACTCCCAGGTGCTGCCCGAGGTGCGGACCATCGCTCCGTCGCCCAGATGCTCGATGCCGTCGATGTGCTCCAGCATCCACTTGCCGTCCTGGAAATAGACGTTCGCCTCGGGCTGCTGCTCGTCCGGCAGCAGGTTCTCGCGCAGGCTCAGCGCCACCATGGCGCCGGCACCCTCGACGGGAAAGAGGCAGGTGGCCGGCGGAGCCAGGTCGTCCACGATCCAGACCGAGTCGTCGCCCACGCCCATGCGGACTTCGGCGCCCGCGGACAGCGCCGTCCACCGGCCGCTGGCCAGGCGCTCGCCGTTCATCGTGGTGCCGTTGCGACTCTGGTCGACGATTTCCCAGGTGTGCCTGTTCCAGCGAACCATCGCGTGAACCTGCGACACGTCCGGCGCCTGAAGCACCGTCTGGCACACCGAGGCGCGGCGACCGAAGGCGTGCACTGGCCGCAGCACGGTGGCTCTCCGGTCGAGCTTGTTCCTGAAGATGGCCATCTTTTCTTCTCCTTCGCGATATCAGACGTAAAGCGCCTGCGGATTCAGGTCTGCTTCACGTACCAGAGTGTCGCGCCATCCCAGCTCGACCGGCACGCGGTACAGGCGCGGATTGCCAAGCTCCGGCCAGATATGGCAAAGCCCCGGCACCACCACCTTCACCGTGCACAGCGGCACGTCGGGGCGAGTGTGGTCCAGGACGATGGTTTCCAGCCCGAGCGAGGCGGCGATGCCCACGCACCGGCGGATCTCGGCGGCGATGTCGGCCCGCCCCTCGGGAACGGCTGGCGCCGCGCCTGCCGTGCCCGCCGGCATGAGGAAGGCCAGCGGCGCGCCCTCCTCCGTGCCCTCCCCGACCTCCTCCGCGCCTTCGTCGGCCGGCACCGCAAAGGTCTTGCCGGCCGCGATCAGCTGGCTCATCTCCGTCAGCGCGCGCTCGCAGGCCAGCGGGCGGTCGGGGCTGCAGCCGAAGCCGATGGCCCAGGCGCCCGTGTCGCGGTGCCGGCCGACGGCAACCACCACCGGAATGCCGAAGTCATGCGTGATGTCGAGCACCCAGCGCTCCCAGCGCGGGCCGCAGGCGCGCTCGATGCGCCCGAGGATCTCGTCCGGCAGGCTGTCGAGCCCGATCGCCGGCCTGCGGTGCCGGCCGTACCACCAGACGGCGGCGGCATCGCGCTCCACCAGCTCCAGGAAGCCCTGGAGGATGGCCTCCTCGCGAGTGTTGCCCGCCGCGCAGCCGTTCGAAGTCCAGCCCACATGGAACTGGCTCTGCGCCGGCGCGTTGGCGAAGCAGAAGGACAGCGGCAGGTAGCGACGCTCGTCGGCCGTCAGCGACCAGGCGGGCGTCCACCACGTCGACGTTTCATGCGGCGAAGCCAACGGGACCACCGCGTGCGGCGGCTTGTGCGTACCGAAGCGCTCGCGCTGCCGCTCGCTGAAGAGCGCCAGCGCCCGTGGATCGATGCACGGCGCGTCCAGGTCGGCGGCTGGCGCGACCACCCACGCCTCGTCGCCCTGGAAGAAGGCGGCGTGCCGCTCGGCCGCCTCGCACAGCGCGCTGGCACGGGACTGCTCCATCGACATGCCCTTGCCCAGGCACACCTGGGTCAGCACGCCGGGAAGCGCGTCGTCGCCGGTCGGCGGCGTCCTGGAAATTTCGCTGCGATAGACCGTCAGCGCGCCCTGCGCCTCGGCATTGAGCGGCACGATGCGCGCGATCACGCCGCTCAGCGGGCTGACGTGGCGCATGAGCCGCTCCACCGTGACCGCCGCGGGCACCGTGCGCCAGCCGCCGTCGTGGCTGGCGGTGGGCAGGCCCGGCGCCAGCACGATGCGCTCGCGCTGCCGCCGCGCGACCAGCCCCGGCGTTCCGCAGTGCGGGCACTGCGGGCGGATGGCGATGGAGTGCTGCGGCTGCGGCGAATCGAGCACCTCCACCCGCGCGGCGTCGGCCTGCGCGGCGATGCGCAGCGCGACGGGCAACAGCCGCTCGAGCCGCTCGCCGACCAGCCCTGTGCCCGCCCGCACCGGAAAGCCCATGCCGGCGCTGCCATGCCGTGCCTGCCACCAGGCACGCGCCGGCCGGTTCCGCAGCCAGCGGTGCGCGAGGCAATGCCAGCACGGCCCGGGCTGCGCCGCGCCCGGCCTGAAGACGGGGCCGGCCATCGCCTGCTCGCCGGTCGGCTTGACCGGCAGCCAGGCGCAGCCGCGAGCGCGCTGCTGCGCGTCGATGGTGCCGAGCCGCGGGTCTAGGTAGTCGTCGCAGAACACGAGCGTGAGGCCGGTGCCGGCGGGCAGCCCTTGCGACAGGGCCAGCGCCCAGCGGCTCGCCGCCTCCTCGCTCACCGCGCCCGACAGCACGATGGCGTCCACGTCGGCCGAGAGAGCCGAGCCCACCGTGCGCGGCGTGCGCGTCGTGCGCGTCGTGCGCGAATACGCCTTCGAAAAATCAGGCACGAAATGGAACTCCGCGCCGTCCGCCGCCACGGGCCGCACGAGCCCCTGGCGCGCCAGCGCTTCGAGCGCATGCAGCATCTGCGCGAGCGGTGCGGCCGCGCCTTCGGCACGGCAATGCGCCGCGAGGCTGGTGCCTTCCCGCAGCACCCGCTCGACGGCCATCACGCCCGGCGAGCCGAGCACCAGCAGGTCGTTCTCGCTCGCGAGCAGCAAGCGGTCATCGAGCACCACGGGCGGCAGGAACCTGTCGTGCCAGCGAAAGACGTCGCCGAAGAAATCGGGCGGCGTGCCCTTGCCCGGGCCTTCACTCATCGGCTTGCGGGCCCAGTTCGAGACGCACCACGCCGTAGGGCCAGGCCCCGGTCGTGGACCGGAACGCGGCCTCGAACAGGCTGTGGCGCTCCGAGAACTGCGCGTAGATGTGGTCTTCGGACAGCACCCGCATCGCCGCCGGATGCAGGCCGGCGATCTGCGCCGCGCTCTCGAAGCCCGACACCACCGGCAGCCGCATGCCGCCCACGGCCATGGACTGGCGCGCGAGCACCGGATGAACGTGGTCGAGCAGCAGGACGCACGGGGCCTTCGCATGCTCGAAGCGCCCGGCAAGGCTGCGCAGCAGGGCTTCCAGCGGAGCCTGCGGCAGGTAGGGGCACACGCCCTCGAGCATCGCGAGCACCGGGCGTTCGCCGGGCAGGCCGGCGGCGTCGAGCCAGCTCGGATCGAGAACGGAGCATGCGAGCTCGCTCTCTTCTTCGCCGCGCGCGATGTGGCGTTCGCGCAGCTCGATGGCCTCGGGCAGGTCGATGTTGAGCCAGCGCGAGCGCGCCACCAGGGCGGGGGCTAGCCGGCTGCGCCGCGTGCACAGGCCCGCGCCCAGCGAGAGGCACAGGGCCTCCGGATGGGCGGAAAGGAATTCGGCCGCGAAACGGTCGAACAAGGCGGCGCGCAGGACGATGCTCCTGACGAAGGCCTCGTCCGCCGCATAGGCGGAGATGTCGAAGGGCAGCGACGCGGCGATGCGTCGTGCCTCGGGATCGGAGAACACCGACGCGTCGGCCACGGCGCCGGAATTGGCGCGCGCGGCCAGCGTCAGCAGGAGCGTGGCCGTCGCGCCCTGCAGCGCGCCTGCGGCCGGCCCCTGCCCTGTCGCGGACTCAGCAGGTGAACGGATAGGGGTCGCCCGTGTTGTTGTACGAGGTGAGCGCGACGGCGCGCATGCTCTCTTCCACCGGCGCCGTCGGGTAGTTCAGGCGGATGGCGTTCTTGATGAGCGAGCCGTCGGCGTTCTTCAGGTTCCATTCGCCCTTCGCTGCGTCCCAGGTGAGGGCCGAGTTGGTGGTGAACAGGATCTTGAAGTTGAACGGGTTGTTGTAGCCCAGCCATTGGCTCAGCACGTTCGCCTTGTCTACGTCGGGGTCGCGCGTCAGCTGATAGAGCAGCTCGGGCGATTGCCATGCGATGGCGATCGCGCGCAGCACCACGCCGCCGAAGGCCAGCAGCGAGCCGTCGCCGCCGCCCGGAATGCCCAGGCCCGTGGGCAGCGCGCCGCCGACGATGCCGGGAGGCGGCTCGAACGCCGCGGAGGCGCCCATGAAGTTCGGGAATAGCTGGTAGTAGGCGGCCAGGGCTTCGGTGGCATTCGACGAAGGTGCCTGCGGCAGCACGATGACGAAGGAGTCGTCGGGGCCGACCCAGCCGGAGGTGAGCATCGGCTTCCATTCGGCGCGCTGGGCCGGATCAGGGCTCAGGAACAGCGACACGTCGAGCAGGGGCCACAGCGTCGGCAGGCCAAAGTCGGCATGCAGCATGGGCTGGATGTCCTGCTGGTCGAGCAGCTTGGCGCGGTAGGCGTCCTCCTGCCACGAGCGGGCGATGGCGCGCAGGTAGGCAAGACGGAACTCGAGCAACGGATCGCCGCTTTGGACTGGGGAGGTCATGATTACTTCATCCTTGTTTCAAGAGGAAATGGGCGCATGCGGGAACATGCGCGCGGGCAATTCCGGCCGCAGCGCGGCCAGATCCTTCAGGCGCGCGGCCACGTCGGGCGAGGCGGAATCCGCCAGTGCCTGCAACGCCGCCAGGGCCTCGTATTCGGTTCTGTGCTTGGCGCCTTCGCGCGCCACCTCGGCGGCCTTCGAGAAGCACGCGGCCACCGCCTCGCGATCGCCGCCGGCGGCCTGCAGGTAGCGGGCCTTCTGCAGGTGCAGCTCGGAGCGGTAGAGCCCTTCCTTGAGCTCGTCGGTCATGCGCAGCGATTCGTCGATGCGCTCCAGCGCCTCGTCCCAGCGGCCGTTGGCGGCCAGCGTGTCGGCGGCGAAGGCGCGGTAATAGGTCTGGCAATAGCGGCAGCCCATGCCCCACAGCGCCTGGATCCAGGCATCGGCCTGGGCGATGTTGGCGACGTCGCCGGTGGCCCAGCAGCGGATGATCTCCGCGTAGCCCTGGAACGCCGGCAGGCCGTAGCGCTGCGTGATGCCCAGCAGCTCGCCGGTGCTCACCAGCGCGCGCGCCTTGTCGTTGCGGCCCTGATGGCCCAGGCTCTGGTAGAGCAGCGCCATGCTCAGCGACGGGATGTGCGACATCTCGCGGGCCCAGCGCACGGCATTGGTCGCGTCGGCGCGCGCGGCCGCGTCATGGCCCGCGAACCAGCGCACCAGCGCGCGGCCGGTGGTCGCCCACACGCGGGTGTCGAAGCCGAAGTCGGCCGCATGGTGCGCGTGGGCCTCGGGGTTGTAGCGCTCGACCGCGTCGCTCAGCGACTGCTCGGCGCGCTCGAAGTCACCGTCGGAATAGTGCGCGAGCCCGAGGTAGGTCTGCGCCGCGACGAACACGCCCTGGTCCTGGTGCTGCACGGCCTGGTCGAGCAGGCGGTTGCTCAGCTGCTGAACCTCGGCGCGGTTGCTGGCCACGTGGTGGAAGGTGATCAGCGTCCACAGGTGCTGCACCTGCTTCTCGCGCGGCACCTCGTCGGACAGCAGCTCCTGCGACAGCGCGATGCGGTCGACCACCTGCGCATGCGCCCAGCCGTACTTGTTCATCATGGCCTGCGTGACGTAGCTGTTCACGTCCAGCCGCGCCTCGCGCTGCGCCTCGCCTTCGAGGTGCGCCATCCAGCCGTCGATGTGCTGGGCGTAGGAAATCGTTTCGTCGTTGAGCGAGCGGTGCTGCGTAATGCGCAGCTGGCGCACCGCCAGCGCCACCGCCTGCGCGTACTCGCCCGCATCGGCCCAGTGCTGGGCCACGCTGCCGGGTTCGTTCGCCACGTATTGCGGCTGGCTGTCCATCAGCGTCTGCGCGACGTTGCGGTGCAGCTGCCGGCGCTGCGCGACCAGCATGCTCTCGTAAGCGGTGTCGCGGATCAACGCGTGGCGGAAGATGAAGCTGCCCGGCTGCCCGGCCGGCGCGACCAGGCCCGCGTCGAGCAGCACGGCCATGTCCTTGTCCATCGCCTCGGCGCTCTTGCCCGAGCAGGCGCACAGCAGCTCGGCATCGAACTGGCGCCCAATGGTGGCGGCGAGCTGCAGCAGGCCCTTGACCGGGCCGAGCCGGTCGAAGCGGCTCACCAGCGAGTCCCGCAGCGTGACCGGAATCGCCGCCGGCTGCGCGGTGTCCTTGAAGACCCAGATGCCGTCCTTCTCGACCAGGTAGGCGTCGAGCATCATGCGCGCCATTTCCTGGATGAACAGCGGCACGCCGTCGGTGCGCTGCACCACGTTGTCGATCACCTGCGGCGCGGCGACGCGCGGCGCCAGCGCCTGACGTGCCAGCTCGGCGGCCTGCGCGTCCTCGAGCCGGCGCACCTCGATGCACTCGGCCTGCATGGCGTCGGGCTTGACCCATTCGGGGCGCGCGGTGAGCACCAGCAGCACGCGGCGCTGCGGCAGCTGGGCGATCAGCTGCTCGACGAATTCGATGGTCGTGGGGTCGGCCCAGTGCACGTCCTCCAGCAGCAGCAACACCGCAGCCGACTCGGCCATGTGCAGCAGCCACTGCGCGATCGACTGCAGCAGCAGCGCCTTCTGCATCGGCGGCGACATCTGGCTCGGCGCGCGGTCGCCCAGCGGCAGCGACAGCCATGCGCAGAAGATCGGCAGCACGGCCTCGCCGTCGCAGCCTGCGGCCTGCAGGGCCTCGCGCAGGCGCTCACGGCGCGCCTCGGGCGAGGCGGCGTCGGGCACGGCGTCGAGCCGCTGGCGCAGCAGCGCGAGGAACGGCGTCAGCGCGTTGTTCTGGTTCTCGGGCTGGCACTGCGCGACGACGGTCTGCAGCCCTTCCTTGGCGACCTGCTCGCGCAGCACGTCGGCCAGGCACGACTTGCCGATGCCCGGCTCGCCGCGGATCCACACCGCGCCGCCCTGCCCTTCGCGGGCCCGGGTCCAGGCCGTACTCAGTTGCTGCAGCTCGGCCTCGCGGCCGATGCAGGCCTTGTGCAGCGCCTGCTCGGCGAAGCCGTCGGAGGCCAGCGCCTGCTGCTCGCCGCCGAGGCGGTAGGTCTGGATGCCGCCGGACTGGCCCGGCAGCGTCACCGTGCCGGCCTTGTCGAAGCTCGCGTGGCGGCTCAGCAGGCGGTAGCTGCTCTCGCTCGCCAGCAGCGTGCCGGTGTCGGCCACGCCTTCGAGCCGCACCGCGACGTTGACGGCGTGGCCCGACGGGATCTCGCCGGCCGCGACGATCGCCATGCCGGTGTGCATGCCCATGCGGATACCGAGGTGCACGCCGTGCTCCTGCTCGATGGCGGCGGAGCGCTGGCGGCTCAGCGCGATCAGCTCCATGGCCGTGCGTCCGGCCTGGCGCGCGTCGGTGTCGCTGGCGTGCGGATAGCCGAAGAGCACGATCATCCGGTCGCCCAGCGTGCCCGCGAGCAGGCCGCCGCGGCGGGTGGCGGTCTCGGAGAACAGGGCCAGCTCGTTGCGCTGGAGCAGTTCGAGGTTCTCGATGTCGGAGGGCAGGGCTTCATCGGCGCTCTCGTCGTCGGCCGCGTCGGGCCATACAGAAACGCTGCAGCACAGCACGGTGAGCTGCCGCTTCTCGGAGAAGCCGCGCGTGGTGATGACGGTCTGCGCCAGCGCTTCGTCCTGGGCCTGCTTGGCCGAACGCAGCACGCCCACGAGGTCATCCAGCCGCAGTCGGCCGAGCTCGGCCAGCAAGGTGGCGGCGGAATCGCTGCGGTCGGCCGCCTTCTTGCGCAATGCCTGGCGCAGCACCGAAGCCACCGGGTGGCTGGCGATCTCGGCGGGCAGCGGCACTTCCTGCGGGCTCAGCTGCTGGTGAAGGATCTCGGCCGCCGAGGCGCCGCGGATGGCGGGCGCGCCGGTGAGGCACTCGATGAACATCAAGCCCCATGCGTACAGGTCCGACTTCACGCCGGGCGGCTCGCCACGCAACTGCTCGGGCGCGCTGTAGGCCGGCGTGCCCAGCGCCTCGTCGGTCATCGTGAGCGTGGGGAACTCGTCGCCGCGGTTCGACGGAATGACGGTGCCGATGCCGAAGTCCAGCACCTTCGCGTGCGGCACGGCACCGGTGAAGGTGACCATCACGTTGTCGGGCTTCAGGTCGCGGTGCACGATGCCGGCGCTGTGCGCGCAGTCGAGCGCGTCGAGCACCTCGGCCATCAGGTGCCCCGTCTCGGTGGCGGTGAGTGAACCCTTGCGGCGGATCAGGCTGGTGAGCGTCTCGCCCGGCACGTACTCGAAGACGCCGTAGACGCAGGGGCCCTGCTCGCCCTTGTCGAGCAGCTGAACGATGTGCGGATGGTGCAGCGAGGCGCACAGCTTCGTCTCGCGATGGAAGCGCGCCACGCGCTGGCTTCCCACCTGCAGCTTCACGACCTTGATCGCGACCACGGTGCCCGTGCTCTTCTGCAGTGCACGATACACCGTGCCGTAGCCGCCGGCACCCAGCTCCTCCAGCAACTCGTAACCGGGAATCTCCAGCGGATCGGTCAGATTCGGCTGCAACGCCGGGGGCGTGGGATTGGTGACTGCGTCCTGCATTTCAGTCTCGTCGTGATGGAGCTTCGATAGTCCTCCGGGACTCGCCACGGTCGCGTTCCGCCCTGCGACGGTACGTAATAGTGACACTAATTGTTACTTTAGCGGAGACCAAGAGGTTTCAGGTAGGTAACCCCTCAAAAAAGAAAACCCGCAACACGTGCGGGCTGTTAGAACTTTTCGGTGTATATGCGTGAACTACGTCACAGGGCGAGCCCCATTCGGGAACACCGCGGAACCGGCTTCGCCGGGCCGCAGGTGTTGCCCCCGGTAGGGGGTTGGCGCATCGACACGAAGTGCGCGCAGCCTGGGGGCGAGCTTATTTCTTGTCGCCGCCCGGCACCTTGCCTTCCACGCCCTTGACGTAGAAGTTCACGCCCGACAGGAACTTGTCGTCGGCCACTGCGTCCTTGGCGACCACTTCCTTGCCGTCCTGGCCGAGGATCGGGCCCTTCCAGATCGCGAAGCTGCCGTCCTTCAGGCCCTTCTTCACTTCCTCGACCTTGGCCTTGGTCTCGGCCGGCACGTCCTCGGCGACGGACACGAGGTCGATCGCGCCTTCCTTCACGCCCCACCAGGCCTGGCCGGTGGTCCACTTGCCGTCCAGGGCTTCCTGGGTGGCCTTGATGTAGTACGGGGCCCAGTTGATGGTGGCCGAGGCCAGGTGGGCCTTGGGACCGTAGGCGGTCATGTCGGAGTCCCAGCCGAAGGCGCGCTTGCCCTTTTCCTGCGCGGTCTTGAGCACGGCCGGCGAGTCGGTGTTCTGGAACAGCACGTCGGCGCCGCCGTTGATGAGGGCGGTGGCGGCTTCGGTTTCCTTCGGGGGGCTGAACCACTCGTTCACCCACACGACCTTGGTCGTGATCTTCGGGTTCACCGACTGCGCGCCCAGCGTGAAGCTGTTGATGTTGCGCAGCACTTCGGGAATAGGCACCGAGCCGACCACGCCCAGCGTGTTGCTCTTGGTCATGGCGCCGGCAATGATGCCGGCCATGTACGCGCCCTCGTACGTGCGGCTGTCGTAGGTGCGCATGTTGTCCGAGGTCTTGTAGCCGGTGGCGTGCTCGAACTTCACTTCCTTGCTGTCGGCCGCGACCTTCAGCATGGGCTCCATGTAGCCGAAGGTGGTGCCGAAGATCAGCTTGTTGCCCTGTCCGACCATGTCGCGGAACACGCGCTCGGCGTCGGCGCCCTCGGGCACGCTCTCGACGAAGGTGGTCTTGATCTTGTCGCCGAATTCCTTCTCGAGCGCCTTGCGTGCGTTGTCGTGCGCGAAGGTCCAGCCGCCGTCGCCAACCGGGCCGACGTATGCGAATGCGATGTTCAGCGGCGCTGCCGGGGCCGGAGCCGCTGCGGCGGGTGCCGGGGCCGGCGCGGGTGCAGCCGCAGGAGCCGCCGCTTCTTCTTTCTTGCCGCAGCCGATCAGGGCCGCCGAAGCGACCGCCGTGAGGGCGGCCAGCTTGAGCAGGGAGCGCTTGTTCAGATCATTCATTGTCGGAAATCCTCAAAAGGACAGGTTGGCGGGAAAACGAAAAACGCGATTATGAGCCGGGGTAGAACGGTTTCCCGATGGAAGCCGGCATGTTGGCGCGGATGAAGGCCGGGTTGCGCGAGATCAGCGCCAGCACCACGATCGGCGCGATGTACTGCAGCATGCTGAGGAACTGCGCGGGCACGTCAACGCCGCTGCTCTGCAAGTGGAAGCCCAGCATCGACACGCCGCCGAACAGGTAGGCGCCCAGCAGCACCCGCACCGGCCGCCAGGTGGCGAAGGTGGTGAGCGCCAGCGCGATCCAGCCGCGGCCGGCCACCATGCCCTCGACCCACAGCGGCGTGTACACCGTCGAGAGATACGCGCCCGCCAGCCCGCACAGCGCGCCGCCCGCGATCACCGCCATGAAGCGGATGCGCCGCACCGGATAGCCCAGCGCATGCGCCGACTCCGGCGACTCGCCCACCGAGCGCAGCACCAGCCCGGCGCGCGTGCGGTAGAGGAACCAGATCAGCCCGAAGGTCAGCACCACCGCGAAATACACCATCGGGTGATGGCGGAACAGCGCCGGCCCGACCAGCGGAATGTCGCCCAGCACGGGAATGGCATACGAGGCGCTTTCCGGCAGCTTCGCCTGCACGAAGCTGATGCCAGCGAAGGCCGAGAAACCGACGCCGAAGAGGCTCAGCGCAAGCCCGGTCGCGTACTGGTTGGTGTTGAGCCAGATCACCAGCACGCCGAAGAAGGCCGCGAGCAAGGCGCCCGCCGCCATGCCCGCGAGAAAGCCGAGCCAGGGGTTGTGCGTGGTGACGACCGTCGCGAAGCCCGCGATGGCGGCGCACAGCATCATGCCCTCGGCACCGAGGTTGACGATGCCGGCCTTCTCGTTGATGAGCAGGCCCAGCGCCGCGATGGCGAGCACGGTGCCCGCGCTCAGCGTGGAACCCAAGAGGAGTGCGTAGCTTTCCATGGTCAGTGGCTCCCTTCGGTGGTACGCGCGACGGGTGCGGTAATGGGCGTGCTCGCCTGCAGCGAGGCGGTGGTCATGGAAGAGGCGGCCTTCGCGGCCGCCTTGCGCCGGATGCGGTAGGCGATGAGCGTGTCGCAGGCCAGCAGCGTGAAGAGCAGCAGCCCCTGGAACACGCCGGTGAGCGACTTCGGCAGCCCGAGGCGCGATTGCGCCAGCTCGCCGCCGATGTAGAACATGCTCATCAGGATGGCCGAGAAGATCATGCCCACCGGGTGCAGCCGCCCGACGAAGGCCACGATGATGGCCGCGAAGCCGTAGCCCGCCGGCACGTAGGGCGTGAGCTGCCCGAGCGGCCCGGCCACTTCGAGCGCACCAGCCAGGCCGGCGGCCGCGCCTGAGGTCAGCAGCGCGATCCACACCGCGCGCCGCGCCGAGAAGCCGGCGTAGCGCGAAGCCGCCGGTGCCAGCCCGCCGACCTGCTGCGCGAAGCCCGCGCGCGTGCGGAACAGGAACACCCACAGCGCGCCCGCTCCCACCAGCGCGATCACCAGCCCGATGCTCACGCGCGAGCCCTTGAACAGGCGCGGAATCTGCGTGACCGCCTCGAAGGTCTTGGTCTGCGGGAAGTTGTAGCCGTGCGGGTCCTTCCACGGTCCGTAGACCATGTAGCCCAGCAGCAGCGTGGCCACGTAGACCAGCATCAGGCTCACCAGGATCTCGTTGGCGTTGCACTTGTCGCGCAGGAAGGCGACGATGCCCGCCCACACCATGCCGCCGACGATGCCCGCCAGCAGGATGGCCACGACGATCCACTGCCCCGTGTTCTTGTCGGCCAAAAGCGCCACGCCGCCCGCGGCGATGGCGCCGAACACGAACTGCCCCTCGGCGCCGATGTTCCACACGTTGGAGCGGAAGCACACCGCCAGCCCCAGCGCGATGATGAGCAGCGGCGTCGCCTTCACCATCAGTTCGCCAATGGCGTAGCCGTTCTTGATGGGCTCGTAGAAGAACACCAGCAGACCCTTGACCGGGTCCTTGCCGAGCGCGGCGAAGAGCGCGACGCCGATCAGCACGGTGATCAGCAGGGCCAGGATCGGCGACGCATAGCTCCAGAAGCGCGAAAGCTCCGGACGCGGTTCGAGCTTAAGCATGGGCCGCCTCCGAAGTCTTGTTGCCGGCGCCGTGCCACAGCCCGCTCATCCACTCGCCGATCTGCTGCAGCGTCGCTGCGGCACGGTCGATGGAAGGCGACAGCCGCCCCTTGGCGATCACGTGCAGCCGGTCGCTGATGTTGAACAGCTCGTCGAGTTCCTCGCTGATCACCAGCACGGCGCAACCCGCATCGCGCAGCGCGAGGATCTCGGCGTGGATCAGCGCGGCCGCGCCCACGTCCACGCCCCAGGTCGGCTGCGAGACGACGAAGAGCTTCGGCTTTGCGTCGATCTCTCGCCCGACGATGAATTTCTGCAGGTTGCCGCCCGAGAGCGAGCGCGCCGCCGCCCTCGGACCACCGGCCTTGACCTTGAAGCGCTCGATGATGGCCTTGGCCTGGCGCTCCAGCGTGCCGGTGCTGATCCATCCGCCCCGGCCCACCGCCTCGCTGCGCGTGAGCAGCAGGTTGTGCGCCAGCCCCAGCGTGGGCACCGCGCCGCGGCCCAGCCGCTCTTCCGGCACGAAATGCAGGCCCAGCGCACGCCGCGCCCGAGGCCGCAGCCGGCCGGCGGGCTTGTCGAACACGCGCACCATCGGCGCCTCGGCCCGCACGTCCTCTCCGGAAAGCGCGTAGAGCAGTTCCTTCTGGCCGTTGCCCGATACACCCGCGATGCCGACGACCTCGCCCGCGCGCACCTCGAAGGAGATGCCGTCGAGATCGACGCCGAACTGGTCCTCGCGCGCCAGCGACAGCCCGTCGACGCGCAGCGCCACGGCGCCCGCGTGCACCGGGCGGTGCTGCAGCGGCGGAGGCTCGCTGCCGATCATCAGCCGCGACAGCGACTGCGTGCTCTCGTTCTGCGGATTGCACACCCCCGTCACCTTGCCGCCGCGCAGCACCGTGCAGGCGCTGCACAGTTCCTGGATCTCGTGCAGCTTGTGGCTGATGTAGAGGATGCTGCAGCCCTCGGAAGACAGCTTCTTCAGCACGGTGAAGAGCTTGATCACCGCCTGCGGCGTCAGCACCGAGGTCGGCTCGTCGAGGATCAGCAGCCGGGGGTTGGTGAGCAGCGCGCGGATGATCTCCACCCGCTGCATCTCGCCCACCGACAGCGTGTGCACCGGCCGCGCCGGGTCGATGTCGAGGCCGTACTCGCTCGCCTTGGCCGTGATGCTGCGCGTGACCTCGGCCAACTGCAGCGACTTGTCCAGGCCCAGCCAGACGTTCTCGGCCACGGTGAGCGTGTCGAACAGGCTGAAGTGCTGGAACACCATGCTGATGCCCAGCGCCCTCGCCTGCTGCGGGTTGCGCAGGCTGACGGCCTGGCCGTCGAACATCACCGTACCTTCGTCGGGCTTGACCGACCCGTAGATGATCTTCATCAGGGTCGACTTGCCGGCGCCGTTCTCGCCGAGCACGGCGTGGATCTCGCCGGGCGCGACGCTCAGGGAGATGTCGCTGTTGGCCACCACCGCGGGGTACCGCTTGGTGATGTTCGCGAGCTGGAGTCTGGGGGTTGTCATGCCGGGTTTCGTGGATTTGTCTCGTTCAACAGCAACAAAGCGGGAACGGCCATGAGTCTAATGGCGTCCCCGCGACCATCGGCGCCCGACGGCGCTTCGCTCAGCTCTCAGTTCATGGCTTCAATCAGTGCCCACCGATGTAGGCGAACTTGAAGAGGAACACGGCTGCGATGACCCAGACCATCGCATGCACTTCCCGTGCCCGCCCGGTGCACAGCTTCAGCACCGCGTAGGTGATGAAGCCGAAGGCCAGGCCGTTGGCGATCGAGTAGGTGAAAGGCATGGCCAGCGCGGTCACGGCCGCAGGGATCACCTCGGTGGTGTCCTCCCAGTCGAGCTCGACCAGGTCGCGCAGCATCAGGCAGCCCACGAAAAGCAGCGCCGGTGCGGTGGCGTAGGCCGGCACCGAGCCCGCCAGCGGCGAGATCATCAGGCAGGCCAGGAAGAGCAGCGCAACCACCACCGCCGTGAGGCCGGTGCGGCCGCCCGCCTGCACGCCGGCCGCGCTTTCCACGTAGGCCGTGGTGCTCGATGTGCCCAGCAGCGAGCCCGCGAAGATCGCGCCGCTGTCGGCCAGCAGCGCTTTGTTCATTCGCTCCATCTTGCCCGGCACCAGCAGGCCGGCGCGCTTGGCCACGCCCATCAGCGTGCCGGTGGCGTCGAACATCTCGACCAGGAAGAACACCAGCACCACGTTCAGGATGCCGCCCTTGAGCGCGCCCAGGATGTCCAGCTGCATGAAGGTCGGCGCGATGGACGGCGGCGCGTCGAACACGCCGTGGAACTTGTTGCCGCCGAAGAAGAACGACAGCACCGTCACCGTGATGATCCCGATCAGGATCGCGCCGCGCACTTTCAGCTTGTCCAGCGCCACGATGATGAGGAAGCCCAGCGTCGCCAGGATCACCGGCGCCGAGTGCAGGTCGCCCAGCGTGACGAAGGTGGCGGGCGATGCGGCCACCACGCCCGCGCTCTTCAGTGCGATGAGCGCCAGGAACATGCCGATGCCCACCGTGATCGCCGTTCGCAGCGACTGCGGTATGCCCTGTATGAAGAGCTCCCGCAGCCCGGTGACCGTGACGATCAGGAACAGGCAGCCCGAGATGAACACCGCGCCCAGCGCCACCTGCCACGTGTAGCCCATGCCCAGCACCACCACATAGGAGAAGTAGGCGTTCAGGCCCATGCCCGGCGCCATGGCGATCGGGTAGTTGGCATACAGGCCCATGATCAGCGTGCCCAGCGCCGCGATCAGGCAGGTGGCCACGAAGACCGCGCCCTTGGGCATGCCCGCATCACCGAGGATCGACGGGTTCACGAAGATGATGTAGGCCATCGTCAGGAAGGTGGTCAGCCCCGCGATGACCTCTGTGCGCACGGTGGTGTTGTGCGCGCTGAGCTTGAACAGGCGTTCAAGCAGACCCGAGCCGCTTGCGCTGCCCACAGCCGCGCGCGGGCGCGCGGACTCGACATGCCCCGGCGCGCGGGGCTCGGCGCCTTTCGGCGCCTGTTCAAACGTACTCATTTCGCTTGTCTCCAGCTGTTGTAGTGGCGGTTTCATCGTTGCCCCGCTCACGACGCCGGCGCGAACGGGGTTCTCTCAGGGATCCGATGTTTCAGGTGCGGCGGGCGGGCGCGCTGTCGTGCCGGGGGCGCCGGGTCCGCCGGGTATGGCCGAAACCGGAGGCCGCAGCGACGCCGCCACCTCCTTGATGCATTCGCGCAGCCAGCGCGCCGAGCTCGACGAATGGGTGCGTTCGTGCCAGAGCTGGTAGTACATGAGGCGCGGCAGCGCCACCGGGCATTCGAGGATCTTCAGCGGCAGCCGTGAGGCGAAGCGCTCGCAGTACTGGCGCCCCGTGGTCAGCACCAGCAGGCTGGAGGCAACCATGTCGGGAATCAGCCCGAAGTGCGCGCAGCGCGCCGTGATGTTGCGCTGCCGGCCCAGCTCGTCGAGCATCTGGTCGATGATGCCGCGCCCGCCCGGATGCATGGGCGTGGGCGCGATGTGCTCGGCCGCCAGCCAGGTCTCCAGGTCCCAGCCGCGGCGCACCGCCGGATGGTCCTTGTTGACCAGCGAGACCACGTCGTCCCCGAAGAGCCGCGCCATGTGCAGGTCTTCCGGCGGCTTGAGCCAGTTGCCGATCACCAGGTCGACCTGGCCGAGCGCCAGGTGCCCGTGGTAGTCCGAGTCGGGCGTGAGCGCATGGATCTCGATCTGGCACAGCGGCGCGTCGCGCTTGACCTGCGCGACCAGCATCGGCAGGAACAGCGGGTCCATGTAGTCGCTGGCCGCGATGCGGAAGGTGGTGGCCGCCGACTGCGGATCGAAGCCGCGCGCGTCCGAGAACAGCATCTCTGCCGCGCGAAGGATGCTCGCGGCCGGTTCGATCATGCGCAGCCCCGCGTCGGTCGGCACCATGCCCGAGCCCGAGCGCACCAGCAGCGGATCGCCCGAGAGCTCGCGCAGCCGCTTCAGCGCCGCCGACACCGCCGGCTGGTACATGCCCAGCCGGATGGCAGCACGCGAGACGCTGCGATCGGTCAGCACGGTGTGAAGCACCCTGATGAGGTGTAGATCGATCTTGTCGAAAAGAGCCTGGTCTCTCATGGCTGTTCACACCTTTCCTGTCTGTGCGAACAGTTATACAGCGCGGCATTTGGCGAGACTCGGTATGGGAGTGAAGCTCGGACCGTGCGAGCACGGCCCGCGGTCATTCGGCCGATGCCGCCTGCACCACCGTGATGGCGCGAAGAATCGACTCGCTCGTGGCCGGCGCCTTCAGCGGCGGATCGACCCTGTGCCCGCCCGCGGCCGACACCGCGTCGCGGATCGCGAAGAACACCGAGAACGGCAGCAGGAGCGGCGGCTCGCCCACGGCCTTGCTGCGGTGGATCGAGTCCTCGAAGTTCTGGCCCTCGAACAGGCGCACGTTGAACACCGGCGGGCAGTCGTTGGCCGTCGGGATCTTGTAGGTGCTGGGCGCGTGCGTGGTGAGCTTGCCGCTTTGCGGGTGCCACACCAGCTCCTCGGTGGTGAGCCAGCCCATGCCCTGGATGAAGGCGCCCTCGACCTGGCCGATGTCCACCGCCGGGTTCAGCGACTTGCCCGCGTCGTGCAGGATGTCGGCGCGCAGCAGCTTCCATTCGCCGGTGAGCGTGTCCACGATCACCTCGCTCACCGCCGCGCCGTAGGCGTAGTAGTAGAACGGGCGGCCCTGCATCTTGTCCTTGTCCCAGCTCAGGCCGGGCGTGGCATAGAAGCCGTCGGACCACAGCTGCTTGCGGTCGAGGTAGGCCTCGCCCACCACGGTGCTGAAGGCCAGCGAGCGGCCGTTGACCTCGACCGTGTCGTTGGCAAAGCGCACTTCGCTCGCCTTGCCGCCGTGGCGCTCGGCCGCGCATTCGGCCAGGCGCTCTTTGATCTGGCGCGCCGCGTCCTGCGCGGCCTTGCCGTTGAGGTCGGCGCCGGTCGATGCGGCCGTGGCCGAGGTGTTCGCCACCTTGGTCGTGTCGGTGGCGGTGACGCGCACGCGCTCGAAGCTCACGCCCAGCTCGTGCGCCACCACCTGGGCCACCTTGGTGTTCAGGCCCTGCCCCATCTCGGTGCCGCCATGGTTCACCAGGATCGAGCCGTCGGTGTACACGTGCACCAGCGCGCCGGCCTGGTTGAAGTGCTTCACGTTGAAGGAGATGCCGAACTTCAGCGGCGCCAGCGCCAGCCCGCGCTTGAGCACCGGGCTCTTCGCGTTGAAGGCGGCGATGTCCTCGCGACGCGCGCGGTAGTCGCTGCTGGCCTCCAGGTCGGCCACGAGTTCGTGGACGATGTTGTCGGTCACGGTCTGGCGGTACGGCGTGACGTTGTTTTCGGTCTTGCCGTAGAAGTTGACGCGCCGCACGTCCAGCGGGTCGCGCTTCAGCGCGCGGGCCACCGAGTCCAGGATGTTCTCGATGGCAATGGCGCCCTGCGGACCGCCGAAGCCGCGGAAGGCCGTGTTGCTCTGCGTGTTGGTCTTGCCCGAGAAGCCGTGCATGGCCACGTTGGGCAGCCAGTAGGCGTTGTCGAAGTGGCACAGCGCGCGGGTCATCACCGGGCCCGAGAGGTCGGCCGAGTGGCCAGCGCGCGAGACCATCGCGATCTCCGCGCCGAGGATGCGGCCCTCGCCGTCGTAGCCCACTTCGTACTCGTACCAGAAGCAATGGCGCCGGCCGGTGACCATGAAGTCGTCGTCGCGGTCCAGCCGCAGCTTCACCGGGCGCTGCAGCTGCCGTGCCGCGATGGCGGCCACGCAGGCGAAGAGCGCCGACTGCGACTCCTTGCCGCCGAAGCCGCCGCCCATGCGCCGGCATTCGACGTGCACCTCGTTCGACTGCAGGTGCAGCGCATGCGCCACCAGGTGCTGCATCTCGCTCGGATGCTGCGTGGAGCAGTGGATGTGCAGCGCGCCGCCTTCCTTCGGAATGGCGTAGCTGATCTGGCCTTCCAGGTAGAACTGCTCCTGCCCGCCCACGTCGAAGGTGGCCTTGTGGCGGTGCGGCGCCGCGGCGATGGCGGCGCGCACGGCCGCCTCGTCGCCCTCGTTGGCGGCACCGCCGCTGCGCACGATGTGCATCGGCGGCACCACGTACTGGCCGCGCTCGTGTGCGGCCTGCGGCGTGAGCACGGGCGGCTGCGCCTCGATGGTCAGCGCGTCCTTGGCCTTCGCGGCGGCGCGGCGCGCGGCGTCGCGCGTCTCCGCGATCACGGCGAACACCGGCTGACCGAGGTAGCGGATCTCGCCGCCGTCGTTCACCGGCAGCAGGATGGGGTCGTCATGGATGATCGAGCCGCAGTCGTTGGTGCCCGGAATGTCGTTGGCCGTGATGACCGCGACCACGCCCGGCATCGCGCGGATGGCGTCCAGCGAGATCGCCGTGACGCGCCCGTTGGCCGCCGGCGAAAGCCCCAGCGCGCAGTGCAGCGTGCCGGCGAGCTCGGGAATGTCGTCGATGTAGGTGGCCTCTCCGGCCACGTGCAGATGGGCCGACTCGTGCGGGCGGCTGATGCCCACGCGCATGCCGCGCTCGTGCGCCAGCGCCTCGGCGCCCACGTCGATGCGGGCGGCGGTGTTGGCCAGGTAGTCGGCGAAGGCCTCGGCGGGCTGCAGCAGGCGGGCGTCGATGGGTTTGTTCATGGTCAGACTCCTTGCGCCGCCGCGTTGACGGCATGGGGCATCACGCTCCAGACGCTGGTTTCCTCGATCGGCAGCGCGTCTTCGGCGCGCGTTTCGAGCCAAAGGCGCTGGATGAGGTTCTGCGCCACCAGCAGCCGGTAGTCGGCCGATGCGCGCATGTCCGACAGCGGCTTGAAGTCCTGCGCCAGCGCGAGCTTGGCGGTGGCGACGCTGGCCTGCGTCCACGGCTTGCCGACCAATGCGGCCTCGGCGTTCGCGGCACGCTTGACCGTCGCGGCCATGCCGCCGAAGGCCAGGCGTACGGCCTTCACCGTGTCGCTGCCCGCCTCGAGCTCGATGGCGAAGCCCGCGCACAACGCCGAGATGTCGCAATCGAAGCGCTTGCTGATCTTGTAGGCGCGCACCTGCCGCGTCATCGCGGCATGCGGAACGGCCAGCCCCAGAACGAACTCGCCCGGCTGCAGCTGGTTCTTCATGTAGTCCAGGTAGAAATCGGGCAGCGGCATGCGGCGCACCACTTCGCCGCGGCGCAGCTCGATCTGCGCGTCGAGCGACATCAGCACCGGCGGCGAATCGCCGATGGGCGAGCCGTTGGCCACGTTGCCGCCCATGGTTCCTGCATGGCGGATCGGCGGCGAGGCGAAGCGCAGCCACACCTCGGCGAGGCTGGGCACGCGGTCCACCAGCGCGGCGAAGGCGGATTCGAGCGAGGCGCCGGCGCCGATGTAAAGCTCACCACCGTTGTCCGGGCGGTCCTCGATGGTCTTCAGCTCGGCCACGTCGCCCACGTAGATGATGTCGCCCAGGTCGCGGAACTGCTTGTTGACCCACAGGCCCACGTCGGTGGAACCGGCCAGCAGCTGCGCGCGCGGCTTCTGTTCGCGCAGGGCGGCGAGCTGGGCCAGCGTCTTCGGGGCGTGGAAGTGGTCGATGCGCGCGCCCAGCGGGGCGGCGTAGTCGAAGCCCTCGTTCTTCAGCGCGGTGAGCGCGGCGACCACGGGTTGGGTCTCGAGGCGCACGGCGGGCAGGTCGAACATGCGCTGGCCGGCGTCGACGATGGGGCGGTAGCCGGTGCAGCGGCACAGGTTGCCCGAGAGTTCGTCGGCCAGTTGCTGGCGGGTGGGCTGGGTGCCTTCGGCCTGGTGGTGCTCGTAGCTGGCCCACAGCGACATCACGAAGCCGGGCGTGCAGAAGCCGCACTGGGAGCCGTGGCAGTCGACCATGGCCTGCTGGACGGGGTGCAGCGTGTGAACCGGGTGCTTGCCGTTGCTGCCGGTCTGCGTCTTCGGCAGGCACTGCGCCTGCGCCTTGAGGTCTTCGACCGTGAACAGGGCCTTGCCGTGCAGCGTGGGCAGGAACTGGATGCAGGCGTTGACGGTCTGCAGGCTCAGGCCGTCGACGGTGCCGGGGGCCTGGGGGTCGGTGGCCAGCTCGCCGATGACGACGGTGCAGGCGCCGCAGTCGCCTTCGTTGCAGCCTTCCTTGGTGCCGGTGCAGCGGGCGTCCTCGCGCAGCCAGTCGAGCACGGAACGGGTCGGATGGACGCCGGTGACGTCGACGATCTTTCCGCGATGGAAGAAGCGGATCGGTTGAATCTTGCTGCTGTCGGTGCTCATGCTTTTAGGGCTCGTGGGCGACCCTTCGTGGGTCAGTCATGGACGTTAGCGGCTTGTCCGGCCTCTTGCATACGCGGGTGCCCATAACGCGTATGTGGGGGCCGGTATGCCACGTACGGGGAAACCCTTGCGTGGGGGTTGCAATTCCCGGGCCACTCGGCGATCTTGGGAGGCACCGGGGCGAGGTTCAGCGTTGCGCGATGGCCACCCAGGCGGTGGCCACCAGCGTGGAGCCCGCCACCGCGAGCAGCCCGCCGACCAGCCACTTGAGCGTGCGCGGCTGCAGCTTGTTGGGCAGGCGGTGGTGCAGCCGCGTCACGCCGTAGACCACCGGCATCGCGCAGCCGGCCAGCAGCGCCGAGCGCAGCGAGAAATGCCCCGTGGGCACCACGATCACCAGCCGCACCAGCGAGTTGAAGGCGAACATCAGCAGCAGCGCGCGGCGCACCAGCTCGCGGTCCAGCGGCTGGCGGTACATGTGGAAGACGATGGGCGGCCCCGAGCTGGAGAACAGCCCGCCCAGCACGCCCGACAGCCCGCCGATGACGGCGAAGCTCCTGCTTCCCGACACCACCGGCAGCGGCTTCGCCTGCAGCACCAGCAGCACCGCGCAGCCCAGGATCGACACGCCCAGCAGCCCGCGCAGCCAGTCGACCGCGCCGCCGCTGAGCCAGGTCAGGAGCATCAGGCCGACGATCACGCCCACCGTGCTGCCGTTGAGCGCCGGCTTCATCAGCTGCCAGGGCACCACGCCCGGCCGGGCGCGGAAATACGTCCAGGCGTTGATGAGGCTCAGCACCGTGGCCGCATTGGCCGTGTCGCCCACGCTGGCGACGTGCAGCACCGACACCAGCCCGAGCAGGATCAGGCTGAACGCGAAGCCAGTGAGGTTCTGCGCATAGGTGGCCAGCGCCACGCAGGCCATGAAGACCAGCACGGGGCCGGCCTGGGAAAGGATCGCTTGCACCGCAGGAGGCCTCAGGGTGCGGCGGAAGGAAGCGCAGGGTGTGAGAGGCGCGCGCGGAAAACGCGCAGCGCTACGGACGGAACGGACATTCGGGAGCGGGGAAGGCGGCGGGAGCGGGGAACGGGAAGCGAAAAAACGCCAGAAAGCGGGCTCCGAGAATACCGCGCCGCGCCCGGGGCCCTCTTCAGCGCACCAGGTCCCACCCCATCATCAGCGCCGCGAAGCCCATCAGCGCGGTGCCGCCCCAGCCCAGCCAGCGGGTGCGGCGGCCCGAGGTGAAGACGCCCATGACCTTCTCGCGGGTCACGAGGATCATCATGGCCGCCATGATCGGCACGGCCACGACGCCGTTGATGACGGCGCTCCAGTAGAGCGCCTTCATGGGGTCGATGGGCGTGAAGTCGAGCGCCGTGCCCACCAGCGTGGCCACGGCGATGATCGCGTAGAACTCCTTGGCCTCGCGCCAGTGCCGCTCCAGCCCCTCTTCCCAGCCGAAGGCCTCGGCCACTGCATAGGCTGCCGAGGACGCGAGCACCGGAACAGCCAGCAGCCCGGTGGCGATGATGCCGCCGGCGAACAGCAGGAACGCGAAGTCGCCGGCCAGCGGGCGCAGCGCCTCGGCGGCCTGGGCGGCGGAGGTCACGTCGTGCACTCCGGCCGCGTACAGCACCGCCGCTCCCACCACCATTACGAAGAAGGCGATCAGGTTGGAGAAGGTCATGCCCATCCAGGTGTCAAGCCGCACCCGCTTCAGGTCGTGCCGCACCTCCTGCTCGGAGCCCTTGCGGCCGCCCTTGAGCCGCAGCTCCTCCACCTCCTGCGACGCCTGCCAGAAGAAGAGGTACGGCGAGATGGTGGTGCCCAGCAGCGCCACGATCATCATCCAGTAGTCGCCGCGCCACTGGAGCCGTGGCACCACTAGGTCGTGCAGCACCTGCGCCCAGGGCACATGCACCGAGAACACCGCCGCCACGTAGGCGAACAGCGTGAGCGTGAGCCACTTGAGGATGTGGGCCAGCCTGCGGTAGGGAACGAACACCTGCAGCAGCACCGTCACCACGCCGAACACCAGCGAATGGAAGTGCGCCCCGCCGCCCACCACCAGCTGCAGCGCCTCGCCCATGGCGGCGATGTCGGCCGCGATGTTGATGGTGTTGGCCACCACCAGCAGCGACACCAGCACGATCAGCAAGCCGCGCGGCATGTGCTCGCGCAGGTTGGCCGCCACGCCCTTGCCCGTGACTCGCCCGATGCGCGCCGACACCAGCTGGATCGCCACCATGAAGGGCAGCGACAGGAACACCGTCCACAGCAGCCCCGTGCCGAACTGGGCACCGGCCTGGGTGTAGGTGGCGATGCCCGAGGGGTCGTCGTCGGCCGCACCGGTGACGACGCCGGGGCCCACGTGTCGCAGGAATGAGGGGATGAGTTTTTTCATGTCGGGCGGATCGTGGCACGGCGAGCCTGACCAGGGAATGAACGCTCAACGTCCATTCCCGGAAAAACGTTGGCCGGTCGCCCGTTTCTTTCTCGCCGGCCCGCGGCAGGCGGGGCGCCGGCTACGCCCGCTCGGAGAACAGCTCCGTGATGACCTGCCTGAGCCAGCGGTTTCCCGGGTCGGCCTCGAAGCGCTTGCTCCAGTGCAGCGACACGGTGAAGTCGCGCAGCGGAAAGGGCGGCTCCACGATGGCGTAGCCGCCCTCCTGCGCGAAGCCCCGTGCGATGTTGCGCGGCATCACCACCGCCAGGTCGGTCGCGCGCACGATGGCCGGCAGCACCATGAAGTGCTCCGTCGTCAGCCGCAGCCGGTCTTCCAGGTTGAGCAGCTGCAGGATGCGCAGCGTCTCGGCATGCGTGCGCACCGCCACGTAGTCGAGCTCCTGCAGGGCCTCCAGCAGCGCCTGCCCGCTGCGCCTGCGCCTGACGAAGGGGTGGTCCTTGCGCAGCAGCACGATGTAGCGGTCCTTCAGCAGCTGGGCGCGCTGGGTGTCCTTCACGCCGGGCAGGAAGCCGAAGGCGAAGTCGACCTTGCCGCTGTCGAGGCCGGCGGCGATGTCGCCCGGCGCCAGCGGCATGGTCTCGACCCGCACCCCGGGCGACAGTTCGCGCAGCCGCGCCATCAGGGCCGGCAGGAAGCGCCCTTCGCCGATGTCGCTCATGTGGATGCGGAAGGTCTTGCGCGACACCTGCGGCTCGAAGCGGTCGGGCTCGTGCAGGGCCTCCTCCAGCGTGGCCAGCGCCGCCTGCACGGCCACCGCCAGGCGGTCGGCGCGCGGCGTGGGCGCCACGCCGCCGGGGGTGCGGGTGAAGAGCGCGTCGCCCAGCAGCAGGCGCAGCCGGGTCAGGCCGTGGCTGGCAGCCGGCTGCGTCAGGCCGAGCGCCTCGGCGGCGCGGCTCACGCTGCGCGCGCGGTAGACCGCATCGAAGAGCCGCAGCAGGTTGAGGTCGACCGTGTCGATATGCACCGTGTTCATATTGGATAGCTGCCTCATTTTATTGAGGTATGGCGCACCGCCGACCACACTCCCCACACTCCCGCGTCCTCACCGGGCCCCAGAACAAAGAAGAGACAGAGACAAGATGGAAGTTTCATTCAGCAAGGAAGTGGAGATGCTGCGCCTCGGCGCGGGCGACACCTTCCACGGCGAGGGCATCCTCGCGATCACCAAGGGCCTGCTGCAGTCGGGCGTGGCCTACGTCGGCGGCTACCAGGGCGCGCCCGTGTCGCACCTGCTCGACGTGATGGTCCAGGGCAAGGCCTACATGGACGAGCTGGGCGTTCACGTCGAGGCCTGCTCCAACGAGGCCTCGGCCGCGGCCATGCTCGGCGCCTCCATCCACTACCCGCTGCGCGGCGCCGTGACGTGGAAGTCCATCGTCGGCACCAACGTGGCGGCCGACGCGCTGTCGAACCTGTCGTCGCCAGGCGTGACCGGCGGCGTGCTCGTCGTGGTGGGCGAGGACTACGGCGAGGGCGCCAGCGTGATCCAGGAGCGCACGCACGCCTACGCCCTCAAGTCGAGCATGTGCCTGCTCGACCCCAGGCCCGATCTCGGCGTGATGGTGCGCATGGTGGAGGAAGGCTTCCGCCTCTCGGAAAGCTCGAACATGCCCTGCCTGATGGAGCTGCGCATCCGCACCTGCCACGTGCGCGGCAGCTTCGAGTGCAAGGACAACGTGCGGCCCGCCGTCTCCACCCGCGCGCTGATGGAAGAGCCCGCCGGCTTCGACTACATGCGCCTCGCGCATCCGCCCGTCACCTTCAGGCACGAGAAGCTCAAGGGCGATGCGCGCATTCCGGCCGCGCGCAGCTACATCGCCGAGCACGGCCTCAACGAGCTGATGCCCGGCGGCCGCCATGCCAACCTGGGCATCGTGGTGCAGGGCGGGCTCTACAACGCGCTGATCCGCAGCCTCCAGCAGCATGGGCTGGCCGATGCCTTCGGCCAGACGGACATCCCGATCCTGGTGCTCAACGTGACCTACCCGCTGGTGCCCGAACAGGTCGCCGACTTCTGCGTGGGCAAGCGCGCGGTGCTGGTGGTGGAGGAAGGCCAGCCCGAGTACATCGAGCAGGACATCGCCACGCTGCTGCGCCGGCGCGACATCCAGACGCCGCTGCACGGCAAGGACATGCTGCCCTCCGCGGGCGAGTACGGCGTGGAGGCGCTCTCCGACGGCATCGGCGCCTTCGCCGCGAAGTACATCGAGGCGGACGAGGCATCCTCCTCTGCCCAGGCCTGGCTCGCGGGCAACCGCGAGCGCCGCGAGGCCGTGGCGCGCCGGCTGAACTCGCCGCTGCCCAACCGGCCGCCGAGCTTCTGCGTCGGCTGCCCGGAGCGGGCGGTGTTCTCCGCGCTCAAGCTCGCGCAGCAGGAGACCGGGCCGGTGCACGTGGCCGCCGACATCGGCTGCCACGCCTTCGGCACCTTCGAGCCCTTCTCGATGGGCCACTCCATCCTCGGCTACGGCATGAGCCTCGCGAGCCGCGCGGGCGTGGCGCCGATGATGAACCGGCGCACGCTTTCGATCATGGGCGACGGCGGCTTCTGGCACAACGGGCTGCTCACGGGCGTGCAGAGCGCGCTCTTCAACGGCGACGATGCGGTGCTGCTGATCTTCAAGAACGGCTACACCTCCGCCACCGGCACGCAGGACATCATCTCCACGCCCGACGACGAGATCAAGGAACGCGCCGAGGACAAGCAGCAGAGCCTGGTCGACAAGAACCAGACCATCGAGGCCACGCTCAAGGGCCTGGGCGTGCAGTGGACGCGCACCGTGACCACCTACGACGTGGAGCGCATGCGCAAGACGCTGACCGAGGCGCTCACCAGCGACTTCGACGGACTGAAGGTGGTGATCGCCGAGGGCGAATGCCAGCTCGAGCGCCAGCGCCGCATCAAGCCGTGGATCGCCAGCCTGCTCAAGAAAGGCGAGCGCGTGGTGCGCGTGAAGTACGGCGTCGACGAGGACGTGTGCAACGGCGACCACGCCTGCATCCGCCTGTCGGGCTGCCCCACGCTCACGCTGCGCGACAACCCCGATCCGCTGAAGGTGGACCCCGTGGCCACCGTGATCGACGGCTGCGTGGGCTGCGGCCTGTGCGGCGCGAACGCGCATGCGGCCACGCTGTGCCCGAGCTTCTACCGGGCGGAGGTGGTGCAGAACCCGAAGTGGCATGAGCGGCTCTTGCATGGTTTGCGCGGCGCCTTCGTTCGCGCGCTGCAGCCTGCATGACCACACCCCTCTTTTCCCCTCTCCCCGAGGGGAGGGCCAGCAACAGTCATCCGAAAACGACAAGAACACAAGCGACTCGATGAACCGAACCATGGACCACACCCGCCCCATCACCCTGCTCGTCTGCGCCCTCGGCGGCGAAGGCGGCGGCGTGCTCACCGAATGGCTGGTCGACACCGCGCGCCATGCGGGCTATGCGGCGCAGAGCACCTCGATTCCCGGCGTGGCGCAGCGCACCGGCGCCACCACCTACTACATCGAAGTCTTCCCCGTGCCGCTCGCGCAGCTCGGCGGCAGGCGCCCCGTATTCAGCCTGAGCCCGGTGCCGGGCGCGCTGGACGCCATCGTCTCCTCGGAGCTGCTGGAGACCGCGCGCCAGATCGGCAACGGCATGAGCGCGCCGCAGCGCACGCTGGTCATCAGCTCCTCGGCGCGCATCTTCACGACGGCCGAGCGCATGCAGCTCGGCGACGGCCGGGCCGACGCGCAGCAGCTGCTCGACGTGGTCAAGGCCTTCAGCCGCGAGCACCATGTGTTCGACATGAACGCCATCGCACGCGAGAGCGGCACGGTGGTCAGCGCGGTGATGCTGGGCGCCATCGCTGGCAGCGGGCTGTTCCCGTTCCCGCGCGAAGCCTACGAGCACGTGGTGCGCGGCGGCGACACCAGCGCGCCAGAGAAGCTGAGCAAGATGGCCGCCGCCAGCCTGCGCGGCTTCGCCTCGGCCTTCGAGGCTGTCAACGCCCCGCGCGCGCAGGCCGCCTTCGTCAGCAGCGTACTGGCCGGCGACGGTAACGACGCTCCGCCACCCGCAGCCGCCCTTCCCGCCGACCTCGCACGGCGCTTTCCGCCGGCCGTGCACGACATGCTCGCGCTGGGCCACGCCCGCGTGCTCGACTACCAGGACGCCGCCTATGCCTCGCTCTACGCCGAGCGGCTGGGCCGCGTGCTCGACGCCGAGCGCGCCGCCGATCCGGCCGGCGCGCGGGGCTTCGCCGTCACCCGCGAGGCCGCGCGCTGGCTCGCGCTGTGGATGGCCTTCGACGACATCGTGCGCGTGGCCGCGCTCAAGGGCCGCGCGAGCCGGTCGCAGCGCGTTCGGCGCGAGGTGCGTGCCGGCGAGGAAGACATCGTGAAGGTCTACGACCACTTCAAGCCCGGCGCGGCCGAGTTCGCGGCGCTGCTGCCACCGTCGCTCGCCAACCGCGTCACGGCTTGGGACCGCGACCGCCAGTCGCGCGGCCTCGCGCCGTGGGCGCTGCCGCTGAAGGTGGGCAGCCATTCGGTGTTCGGCATGGCTTCGCTGCGGCTGCTGGCTTCGCTGCGCTGGCTGCGCCGGCGCGGCAGCCGCTTTGCGGAAGAGCAGGCTCTCATCGAGCGCTGGCTCACCGCGGTGGAAGCCGGCACACGCGAGACCTGGACGCTGGGCCATGAACTCGCGCTGTGCGGCAGGCTCATCAAGGGCTACGGCAGCACCAACGAGCGCGGCAAGGAAAACCTGCTGCACTTGATCGGGCACCTTGCCGTGCAGCCCGGCGTCGCGCCGGCCGAACGCGCGCTGTCCGTGGCCGCCGCCCGCACGGCCGCGCTCGCCGACGATGCGGGCAAGGCGCTCGATGCCACGCTGCGCGAGCACGGCGCGCCCGCGCGCCCCATCAAGGCCCAGCCCATCCGCTGGATGAAGCGCAAGCCCACCGGCGGCGCCTGAGACGAGGCCCATCGCGATGACGCTGCTGCTCAACGTCGAGGACTACCGCCGCCGCGCCCGTCGCGCGCTGCCACGGCTGGTGTTCGACTACATCGACGGCGGCGCGGAAGACGAGCGCTGCCTTCAGCGCAACCGCGACGCGCTCGACGCGCTGCCGCTCATTCCCGAATGCCTGCGCGACACCAGCAAGGTGGACATCGGCACCGAGCTCTTCGGCCGCCGCTGGCGCGCCCCTTTCGCCATCGCGCCCATCGGGCTGGCCGGCCTCGTGCGGCCGCGCGCCGACGCCTTGCTGGCCGGCGCCGCGCAGGGGGCGGGCGTGCCCTTCATTCTTTCCACGGCCTCGAACACGCGCATCGAGGACGTGCGCAGCGCCGCGCCCGAGGCCACGCTGTGGATGCAGCTCTACGTGATGGGCGAGCGCGCCATTGCGGAGCGCATCGTGCGCCGCGCACGCAATGCGGGCTTCGAGGCGCTCGTGCTCACGGTGGACGTGCCCGTCAGCGGCCTTCGCGAACGCGACCTGCGTCACGGCTTTCGCGTGCCGATGCGACTCACGCCCGGCACCGTGCTCGACATGGCGCGGCACCCCGCGTGGCTGCTGCGGCTGGCCGGCGGCGGCATGCCGCAGTTCGCGAACCTGCTGCCGGATGAAGACGACGGGGCACCGGTCTCCGCGCAGACGCAGGCCGCGCTGCTCTCGCGCGCCATGGACCGCACGCTGACCTGGGACAGCCTGCCCTGGCTGCGCAAGCTCTGGGACCGGCCGCTGCTCGTGAAGGGCCTGCTGGGTGCCGAGGACGCACGGCGTGCGCTGCGCCACGGCGCGGACGGCATCGTGGTCTCCAACCACGGCGGGCGGCAGCTCGATGCCGCGCCGGCCACCATCGCCGCGCTGCCGGCCATGCTCGATGCGGTCGGCGGGTGCATCCCGGTGCTGGTGGACAGCGGCATGCGGCGCGGCAGCGACATCGTCAAGGCGCTCGCGCTCGGGGCCAATGCGGTGCTCGTCGGTCGCGCACCTGTCTATGGCCTCGCATGCGACGGCGAACAGGGCGCGCTCTCGGTGCTGCAGCTGCTCGCGCAGGAAACCGAGCGCACGATGACCTTGCTGGGCGCCTCGCGCGTCGGCGAACTCGGGCGCAGGCACGTCGAAATGCATGCACCGCGTTCGCAGATCGAACAAGCCGGACACGCGGCGCATACATCCGTGCCGACGCACGGGAAAGCCTCCATTTACCCCGCGCACGCGGCTGCCTAGATTGCGGATTCGCTCGCAGAGACACACGACACAACGAAGGAGACCATGAAAGCCACTCGCCAACCCCTCCCGTCCCGCCGCTTGGCCTTGAGCCTTGCAGCGGCCACCGCAGCCCTGGCGCTGGTTGCACCATCCGCGCAGGCGCAGGACAAGCCGGTGCAACTCAAGCTATCGAGCTGGGTGCCCGCGCAGCACCCGCTCAACCCCGCGCTGCAGGCGTGGGCCGACGACATCAAGAAGGAATCGGGCGGCACCATCACCGCGATCCTTTTCCCGTCGGAGCAGCTGGGCAAAGCCTTCGACCACTACGACATGGCGCGCGACGGCATCGCCGACTTCTCGTACGTGAACCCGGGCTACCAGCCGGGCCGCTTCCCGGTGATGGCGGGTGCCTCGCTGCCCTTCCTGTTCGCCAACGGCAAGGAAGGCTCGGCAGCCATCGACGCCTGGTACCGCAACTACGCGGCCAAGGAAATGAAGGACGTGAAGTACTGCTTCGCCTTCGTGCACGACCCGGGCACCTTCCACTCGCGCAAGAAGATCACCGTGCCCGGCGACATCAAGGGCATGAAGGTGCGCCCGGCCACCAGCACCGTGGGCCAGCTCATCACCTCGCTGGGCGGCACCAACGTGCAGGCCTCGGCGCCCGAATCGCGCGACATGCTGGAGCGCGGCGTGGCCGACGCCATCACCTTCCCGTGGGGCTCCATCGGCCTGTTCGGCATCGACAAGGTGGTGAAGTACCACATGGACGTGCCGCTGTACGTCACGCCCTTCGTGTGGGTGATGAACAAGGGCAAGTACGACGCGATGTCCACCGCGCAGAAGAAGGTGATCGACGATCACTGCACCAGCGAGTGGGCGCAGAAGGTGGCGGGCCCGTGGGCCGACTTCGAGTTCGGCGGCCGCGCCAAGATGGCTGCGCTGTCGGGGCACGAGATCTACAAGCTCACGCCCGAGCAACTGGATGCATGGCGCAAGGCGGCGGCTCCTTCCGAAGCGCAGTGGGCCGAGGGCGTGAAGAAGGTCGGCGAAGACCCGAAGGCCGTGATGGATGCGCTGAAGGCCAGCCTTAGCAAATACAAGTCCGCTCTCTGATGACCCGCGCCCCGCCAAGTGC
Organism: Variovorax sp. SG517; assembly: GCF_013376045.1. GTDB lineage: Bacteria > Pseudomonadota > Gammaproteobacteria > Burkholderiales > Burkholderiaceae_C > Variovorax. The sequence continues at coordinate 164,876 of NZ_JABMJG010000001.1, forward strand.
GGGGCTTTTTGCAAGAAAGACGCAGCCCCATGGCGACACGCTCTGCCAGTTACATGGACCGTGCGATCAATACGATTGAATGGCTTGCCGCCATCTTCGTCGGAATCGTCGCGCTCAACATCTTCGTGGCCGTGGTGCTGCGCAAGTTCTTCGACACCTCGATCCCCGACGCCTACGACTTCGGCCGCATGCTGCTGGGCATCCTGATCTTCTGGGGCATCGCGGCCACCAGCTACCGCGGCGGCCACATCACGGTCGACCTGTTGTGGACGGCGGCGGGCCCGCGCATGAAGCGCGTGATCGACGTGTTCGCCACGCTGGTGCTGCTCTTCGTGGTGGCGGTGCAGACCATCATGCTGTTCGACAAGGTGCGCGGCACCTACGTCGACAACGTGCAGACCTACGACCTCAACATCCCGACCTGGCCGTTCTACGCCGTGGCCTGGGCCGGCGACGTCTGCGCCGTGCTGCTGATCGCCATCCGCACCTACCGGCTCATCTTCCATCCCGAACAACTCGAAGAAGTTCACGCAGAACAGAAGGCCGACGAATGAGCCCCGATGCAGTCGCAGTGTTGGGCTTCGTCGCCCTTTTCGTATTGATGCTGTTGCGCGTGCCAGTCGGCATGGCGATGGGCCTGGTGGGCGTGGTGGGCTACAGCTACCTCGTCGGCCCCGGGCCCGCGCTGAAGCTAGTGGGCCAGACCTCCATGCGCACCGTGACCGACTACACCTTCGGCGTGATCCCGATGTTCATGCTGATGGGGGCGCTGGTGTCGGTCTCGGGCGTGAGCCGCGAGCTCTTCAAGGCCGCCAACTCGATGATCGGCCACCTGCGCGGCGGGCTGGGCGTGGCCACCGTGGTGGCCTGCGGCGGTTTCGCAGCAATCTGCGGATCGTCGGTGGCCACGGCCGCCACGTTCTCTGCGGTGGCCTATCCGGAGATGCGCCGCTTCAACTACCCGCAGTCGTTCTCCACCGGCGTGATCGCCGCGGGCGGCACGCTGGGCGCGATATTGCCACCATCGACCGTGCTTGCGGTGTACGCCATCCTCACGCAGCAGGACATCGGCAAGCTCTTCATGGCGGGCATCGTGCCGGGCATCCTCGCGATGGCCATGTACGTGCTGACCATCGCGGTCATCGTGAAGACGCGGCCTGGCTGGCTGCCCGGCGGCGAGGTCAAGCCGTGGTCGGAGCGCCTGAAGGATTTGAAGAACGTGTGGGCGCCGCTGGTGCTGTTCGTGTTCGTCATCGGCGGCCTCTACGGCGGCTTCTTCACGCCGACCGAGGCCGGCGGCGTGGGCGCGAGCGGCGCGTTCATCCTCGGGCTGGTGCGGCGCAAGCTCGACGGCCCGAAGATCCGCGAAGCGCTGCTGTCGGCCACGCGCACGGCGGCGGCGGTGTTCACGGTGCTGATCGGCGCGCTGCTGTTCGGCTACTTCCTCACCATCACGCAGAGCCCGCAGAAGCTCACCGAATTCCTCACCGGCCTGGGCATCGGCCGCTACGGCGTGCTCGCGCTCATCATGCTCATGTACCTGGTGCTGGGCTGCCTGATGGACGCAATGGCGATGATCATCCTCACCGTGCCGATCATCTACCCGGTGATCGTGCACCTGGGCTTCGACCCCATCTGGTTCGGCGCGATCATCGTGATGACGGTGGAACTGGGGCTCATCCACCCGCCGGTGGGCATGAACGTGTTCGTCATCAAGAGCGTGGTGAAGGACGTGAGCTTCACCACCATCTTCAAGGGCGTGCTGCCGTTCATCGTGACCGACATCATTCGGCTGGTGATCCTGATCGCGTTCCCCATCATTGCCTTGTGGCTGCCGACGAGAATGGGCTGATGAGCAATACAAGCACCACTGCAACCAGGGAAGTCGTCTACACCGTGCGCGTGGAGTTCGGCGACTGCGACCCCGCCGGCATCGTCTGGTTTCCCAACTTCTTCCGCTGGATCGACGCGGCCTCGCGCCACTTCTTCGCCGAATGCGGCGTGCCGCGCTGGGAGGAAACCACGCAGACGCTGGGCGTGATCGGCACGCCGCTGGTCGACACGCATACGCGCTTCGTGAAGTCCGCGAGCTACGGCGACACGCTGAGCGTTGCGGTGCGCATCCCCGAGTGGCGCGAGAAGAGCTTCGTGCAGACCTACCGCGTGACGCGCGGGGAGGACCTGATCCTGGAGTGCGAAGAGGTGCGCATCTTCGCGGCGAAGCGCGAGGGCGGTGGGATCCGGGCCGTGGCGATTCCGCCTTCGATACGGGTGCTCTGCGAGTAGCCGCGAAGCCGGCTTCACCGCCTCGGCGCTGGTTTTCACCTACGCCATATTGCTTCCTTCTCTCGCGGCATCACGCGTCGTGAGTCCTTTCGGCAGATATTCACTTCACCCATGCCTCACAAATAATCACACGCATTACAAAGGCTTGGAGGCGAGCCGTGAACCATGTCTACCGTGTGATCTTCGACCGCCGGCAGAGCCGGTATCGCGTGGTTTCCGAACTGGCGAAGAGCGCCAGCGGTTCTGGAGGGACAGCAGTCAGGGGACGAAGGCGTGCCGTGCGCAGGGGCACTGCTCCCGCACTCGGTGCGCTCGCGGCGCTTGCGGCACTGGCGCTGCACGGCGGCGAGGCCTTCGCGGCCTGCACGCCAGCCTCGCCCGTCGACAACGACGTGGTCACCTGCACCGACGTTCCGATCCTGCTGCCGCCCAACCCGAACAGCTTCCTGAGCAACGCCAACGGTCTTGCCGTCACGGTGCAGTCGGGCGCCATCATGAGCACCCTGCCCGGCGGCACGGCAATGACACTGGGCGGCAACGGCATCACGCTCAACAACCTGGGCGCCATCGACGCCAATGCGGCGGGCTCCCTCGTGCTCTCGCGGGCCCTCACGATCGGCAATCTGGTAGTGCCCGGCAATGGCAACGTCACGGTGAACAACCAGGGCACGATCGAAGGCACCTTCGACGGCACCTTCGGCCTGCTGGGGGCGGCGGCCGTCATCGCCAACACCGGGACCACGACCTTCAACAACAGCGGCACGATCGGCATGAGCGCGCTGGGGCTCTTCGATCCGATCAACTCGATCGCAGTCGCCGTGTACGGCGGGGGCAACGTCAACTTCACGAACACCGGAACGATCACCGGCCGGGTGGCCTTCCAGAGCCCGACCATCGGCGGCAACACCTTCGTCAACGCGGGCACGATCAACGGCAGCGTCTCGCTGGGCACGACGCTGAGCAACGACACCTTCGTGGCGGTGACGGGCTCGTCGATCAACGGCGGGCTGGTGCCGCTGCCCGGCGTGACCATTCCAACACTCGCGGTGCCGCCGAGCTTCGTCACCTTCGCGGCCGGCGGCACGGTCGATGCGGGCATAGGCGGCACCGACACGCTGGTGCTGCAGAACACCGTGGCGGGGCCCGGTTCCGGCAGCGGCGGCTCGGGCACGGTCTCGAGCCTGCAGTACCTCAACTTCGAGAATCTCGTTGTCAACAGCGGTACCTGGACGCTCAGCGGCGCACTGGTGAGCGGCAAAGCCACACTCAATGGCGGCACCGCGATCTTCGACAACGCCCTGTCCTTCGGCACAGGAACGCTCACCGGCAACGGCGGCGCGATCCAGCCGTCGGTCAGCGGGCTCACGCTGTCGCAGAACGTCGATCTCGCCACCGGGCTGTTCGTGCAGGGCGCCAACAGCCTGACGCTGGGTGGCACCCTCACCGGTGCTGGCGGCCTGATCAAGAACGGCAGCGGCACGCTCACGCTGTCGGGCAACAACGACTTCAGCGGTGGGCTGGCACTCAATGGCGGCGGACTGACGCTCGGCAATGCGAGTTCGCTTGGCACGGGCATGTTTATGGTCGGCGGCCCTGCCGCGCTCAACACCGCCTTCACCGGCACGCTCACCAACCAGGTGCAGCTCAACGGCGCACTGACGCTCAATGGCGCGGGCACGCTGACCTTGAACGGCAACATCGACGGCGCCGGCAGCCTGACGCTCGCCAGCGGCAACCTGGTGCTGAACGGCGCCAACGACTACGGCGGGGGCACCGTGCTGCAGGCCGGCTCGATAGACCTCGGCTCCGCAACCGCGCTCGGCACCGGCGCATTGACTATCGCCGGTGCCGCCACGCTGACCGGCAAGAGCGGCCTCGTGTTGGGCAACGACATCGTGCTCAACAACACGCTGAACCTGGGAGGCGGCGGAAGCGGCGGTGCGCTGACGCTCAACGGCAAGATCAGCGGCACAGGTGGGATGAGCCTGGCCGGCGCGCCGGGGCTCACGCTCAACGGCGCCAACGGCTTCAGCGGTGGTTTCAACCTGGGCGGCGGCACGCTCACCGTGGGCAACAACCTCGCGCTGGGCGTGGGCGCGGTGACGGTGAGCGGCGCCAGTTCGCTGGCGGCGAACACGCCCGTGGGCCTCGCCAACAACTTCAACCTGAACGCGAGCCTGAACATCGCCAGCAGCAGCGATCTCGCACTCAACGGCACCATCGGCGGCCTCGGCGGCCTGACGCAGTCGGGGCCAGCCAAGCTCACCCTGGGCGGCGCCAACGGGTTCTCCGGCGGTGTGAACCTGCTCGGCGGCGGACTGGGCGTGGGCACGAACACCTCGCTGGGATTGGGCGCGCTCACGGTCAACGGCGCGGCCACGCTCGATGCCAGCGCGGGCGTGAACCTGGGCAATGCGGTGGTGCTCAACGCGGGCCTGGCCGTCGGCGGCGGCAACGACATCGCTCTGGGCGGGCTGGTCTCGGGCGCAGGTGCGCTGTCGTTCAACGGCACGGGCAAGCTGAGCCTGAACGGCGCGAACGCCGCCTTCAGCGGCGGCGTCACGCTGGGCAGCGGCACGCTCGGCGTGGGCAACGACCTCGCACTGGGCACCGGCGGGCTCGGCGTGACAGGCAACGCGAGCCTCACGGCGAACGTGCCGGGCATCGTGCTTGGCAACGGCACAACGCTGGGCAGCGGGACCACGCTGAGCCTGACCGGCGCCAACGCGCTCGCGCAGGGCGGCACCATCACCGGCGCCGGCGCGCTCGCGGTGAACGGTCCCGGCAGCGTCACGCTGGCCGGCGCGAGCGACTTCTCGGGCGGCGTTTCACTGGCGGGCGGCACTCTCTCGCTGGGCACCAGCACCTCGCTGGGCAGCGGCACCCTCGGCGTGACGGGCAACGCCGGCCTGCAGAGCGCGGCCGGCGCCCTGGCGCTGGTCAACGCGGTCTCGCTCGGCACAGGCGTGGCCCTGACGGTGGGCGGCGCCAACGATCTCACGCTGAACGGGCCCATCGGCGGCGGCGGCTCTCTCATCAAGACCGGCACCGGCACGCTCGTGCTCGGCGGCGCCAACAACTTCGGCGGCGGCGTGACGCTGCAGGCCGGCACGCTCGGCGTGGGCACGGGCACCTCGCTGGGAACGGGTGCGCTCACCGTGGCCGGCGCGGCAACGCTGACCTCGAGCGCCGACGTCGCGCTGGCGAACAACGTCACGCTCAATGGCGCACTGAGCGTCACGGGTGCGAAGAACATCGTGCTGGGCGGCGTCATCGACGGCACGGCCGGCCTCAACTATGGCGGCACGGGGATGCTGAGCCTGGGCGGCGCGAACACTTACTCGGGGGCGACCACCGTCGCATCAGGCACGCTGCTGGCCACCAATGCGAGCGGCAGCGCCACGGGCACTGGCGCGGTCACGGTGCTGACCGGCGCCACGCTGGGCGGCACCGGCCGCATCGGCGGCGACGTCACCCTGAACACGGGCGCGAAGCTGGCTCCGGGTGCCGGCACGGCCGGCAGCTTCGGCGTGCTGACGGTCGGCGGCAATCTTTCGCTCGCCGCCGGCAGCACGCTGGATTTCGATTTCGGCGCTCCGGGGTCCGACTTCAGCACGCCCGGTGCGAGCGACAGCGTGAGCGTGGGCGGCAATTTGTCGCTCGGCGGGGCGGTGACGCTGAACGTCGCCAACGGCGGCAGCTTCGGCCCCGGCGTGTACCGGCTCGTCGACTACGGCGGCTCGCTGACAGGCGTCGGCAGCCTCTCGCTGGGCGGCGTGCCGGGCGGCAGCACGGTGCTGCTGCAGAACCTCAGCGCCGACAAGCGCTTCAACCTGGTCAACACCACCGGCCTGACGCTGAACTTCTGGAACGCCGACGGCCTGGCCAGTCTGGTGCAGTCCGGCGGCGGCACGGGCACGTGGTCGACCATCAGCCCGGTATGGACCGACGCGGCCGGCACGGTGACCGTGCCCATGCAGCCGCAGCCGGGCTTCGCCATCTTCGGCGGCGCGCCGGGCACCGTGACCATCGACAAGACCGGCGGCGCGGTGCAGGCGCTGGGCATGCAGTTCACCAGCGGCGGCTACACGCTGGCCGGCGATGCGCTCACGCTGCTGGGCATCGGCGGCGCCAAGGCCGAGATCCGCGTGGGCGACGGCAGCGCGGCCTCTTCGGGCTTCGTCGCAACGGTGAACAGCGCGATCGCCGGCAGCGCGGGCATCACCAAGACAGGCGCGGGCACGCTGGTGCTGGGCGGCACCAACACCTATACCGGCGGCACGGCCGTGCAGGGTGGCGCGCTGTCGGTTTCCGCCGATGCAAACCTCGGCGCGGCCGGCGGCGGACTCGCGCTCGACGGCGGGCGCCTGCAAGTCACCGGCACGGGCTTCGCCGGTACGGCGCGCGACATCGACATCGGCGCGGCGGGCGGCGGCATCGAGGTCGTCGACGCGGCCCACGACTTCACCGCGAGCGGCACGCTGGGTGGCAGCGGCACCCTCGTCAAATCGGGCCAGGGCACGCTGACACTGGCCGGCACCAACAACCACACCGGTGCCACGGTGGTCGACGCCGGCACGCTGCGGCTCGGCGCCGCCGGTCTGCTGAACCCGACGGCGACAATCGCGCTGGCCGACAAGGCCAGCGCCACACTGGACCTGAACGGCTTCGACCAGACCATCGGATCGCTCTCCGGCGGCGGCAGCGCGGGCGGCGAACTGAAGCTGGGCAGCGCGACGCTCACGACCGGCGGCGACAACACCAGCACCACGTTCGGCGGCAGCCTGAGCGGCAGCGGCAGCCTCGTGAAGCAGGGCACCGGCACCTTCACGCTGGCTGGCTCGAACGGCTATGGCGGCGCGACGCAGGTGAATGCCGGCACGCTGCAGGCCGGCGCCGCCAACGCCTTCAGCGCGACTTCCGCCCACAGCGTGGCCGCGGGCGCGACGCTCGACCTCGCGGGCTTCAACCAGACCATCGGCTCGCTGAACAACAGCGGCACGGTTTCGCTGACGGGCGCGACGGCCGGCACCAGCCTCACCGTGACGGGCCCGTATGTGGGCAACAACGGCGTGCTGCGGCTGGGCGCAGTGCTGAATGCGAGCGGTCCGTCCGATCGGCTGATGCTCGACGGCGCAGGCGCCACAGCCAGCGGCCGCACCACCGTGCAGATCGTCAATCTCGGCGGCCTGGGCGCGCTGACCACGGGCAACGGCATCGAGGTGATCAGCGCCCTCAACGGCGCGACCACCACCGCCCAAACCACCAGGGACGCCTTCACGCTCGCCGGCGGGCACGTGGATGCCGGTGCCTACGAATACCGCCTCTATCCGGCCGATGCGAACGGCGCGGGCGAGAACTGGTATCTGCGCTCGACGACGGGCGCGGGCGGCCCCGGCGTGCCAGGTGCGCCGGGCGGGCCAGGCCTGCCGACCTACCGTGCAGAGGTACCGCTGTATGCCGCCCTGCCCCAGCAACTGCGCCAGGCGAATGTCGCGATGCTCGGCAACCTGCACCTGCGCGGCGGCGACGACATGCGGCAGTCCAACGACGCCGGCGACTCGACGGCCGACGCCGGACGCCGCGCATGGGGCCGCGTGCTGAGCACCGACATCGACGTGCGCCAGCGCGGCACCGCGAGCCCCGAGAGCAAGGGCCGCCTCACGGGCTTCCAGGCCGGCACCGACCTGTGGGCCGATGCGAACTGGCGTGCCGGCATCTACGTCGGCCAGCTCGAGGGCGACGTCGACGTGCGCGGCTTCGCCAGCGGCATCCAGGGCCTGCGCGTGGGCCGCAGCGACCTGCGCAGCCGCTACCTCGGCGTGTACGCCACTTGGCACAACGATGCCGGCTGGTACACCGACATCGTGCTGCAGGGCGGCCAGCACCGCTACACGGCGCGGCCGCTCGCGAGCATGGGCACTTCGGGCAAGGGCGACAGCTTCCTGGCGTCCGTCGAGGTGGGCAAAGCCTTCGACATCGGGGGCGGCTGGCGCGTGGAGCCGCAGCTTCAGCTCATCCACCAGCGCCTGAGCATGGACGGCACGAGCATCTCCGGCGCCTGGATCACGCAGGACACGCACGACGGCCTGATCGCGCGCGCCGGCCTGCGCATCAAGGGTTCCATCGCCACCGGCGTCGGCTTGCTGCAGCCCTATGCGCGCATCAACATCAACCGAGCATCGAGCGGCACCGACGTCGCGCGCCTGACAGGGCCGGCCGGCAGCACCGGCATCGCCAGCGAAACGGGCGGCACCAGCACCGAACTGGCCGGTGGCTTCACCCTCGCGCTCGGCGAGCGCACGGCGGTCTACGGCGAACTGGGCAAGCTCTGGGCCACGGGAGGAGACACGCGCATGAAAAGCTCGCTCAACGCTTCGGTGGGCGTGCGGGTGCGCTGGTAGCCGCAGCGTCGGCTTGCAGTCGCGCGAGCAGGCCATCCACGCCGCGGTCGATCAGGTCGAAGACCTCGACAAAATCCTTCTGCCCGCCGTACCACGGGTCGGGCACATCGCCTTCGATGCCGTCGGCGTATTCGGTGAACAGATGGATCTTGCCGGCCGTGCCGGCGGGCGCAAGCCTGCGCAGCGCCGCGCAATGCTGGGCGGTCATGCCGATGATCAGATCGAAGCGATCGAAGTCGGACTTGCGGACCTGCCGCGCGCAGTGCGCGTGCATCTCGATGCCGCGCCGCCTGGCCTCGGCCACCGAGCGTGGATCGGGCGGGTTGCCGCGCTCCTCGTCGGAGATGGCGGCGCTGTCGACATCTATTTCGAAACCGACTGCGCGGGCCTTGTGCATGAGCAGGGTGTGGGCCGTGGGCGAGCGGCAAATGTTGCCGGTGCAGATGAACAAGACGGCAAATTTCATTGTTCGCGATAGCTGTTCGAGAGCTCTTCGAAGGCTCGGATGGAAGGGAGCCGACAATCATGCCTGGAGCGAGGGGTACCCAGTCGAGCGGCACCACCTCGGCCGAACTAGGTCGAAAGATCAACAAAAAGATGGCCATTCCGGCCATTCCTCACAACTCTCACGACTGGCGACACGATACTTACATCTGTGCGGATTTGCTGCAGTTAACATTTTTCCGGCAGCAAAGTAAGGAGGTGCGTTTGTCCACGAACTACAACCCTGAACCCGCCCGCGCGTGGCGCAATGCCTTTGTTGCGGAATGGATTCTGCTCTCAGGGGGACGTGCTGCTGGAGCAAATTTCGACGAACTCGTCGATCGACTGTATGTAGCCAACGCCGAGATGAACCCTCGGCTTGTCGCGCAACAGGAATGGAATCGGCCGATGTTCGCCGTTCCAGATCCGGTGGCGACCTTCACCGCCGCAGCCGTCAAGTACGGATTGATCGCTCCCGGCGGCAGCCTCGACGAGAGGATGGCGGCATTTGCTTTCGACCTCTTTGGAATGGATCGCACACCGGCTGGTCGATAACCGGCCCGGCAATGCGTTCTTTCGCATCGCAAAACATCGCTCCGCGGGTTGACGCCCCGCATGCCGCGGTGCAACAATCCGGAAATCTTCATTTCGGAGCCCCGTGCGTGGACAGTGCCAGTTGGATCAGTGACAAGACGCGTGCCTCGGCAGGCGTGACACATCCGGCCCTCTAGCGCAGGCTCCCCGCGCTGCGTGCCGGTGTTGCACACAGCGTGACCCGTTTGCCATTCCGGCGAGCGGCTCCCCTCCTCCCGATACCCGTCGTTCTCGTCACTGACTATTTCAGTCAGCTTGCGTGCGTCCGTGCGCGAGGCCCTTCTGTGCGAAGGAGCCTTGTCATGCGTCACTTTCATCTTCGTCGTCAGCCGCACGAACAACAGCGTGTTCGTCCGTCGGCGCACGTGCCTGAGCACGCTGCCCCTACGGCGGTGCAAGCAGCGCCTGCCGTGGATGCCAAGCTCGACCAGGCTGCCGCGCTCTGGACCACGCGCCGCATCCGCAGCTATCTGCTGCTGCAGCCGATCTGCGTGCCCCGCCGCTGAAGCGCGCGCCGCCACTCTTCTCTTCGAGCAACCCGCAAGCAACCCAGGAGCACACCATGGACCCCGCCTCTTGTCGGCGCCATAGCGCGCCCCCTTCGCTCAGACCTATTCCAACAACGACGCGGTCCGCTGCCGCGCCTCGCAAAGGGTTGCTCCCGGCTGGCTGATTGATGCCGGGGTTCTCCTTGGGCGGGCGGCAGTGGCGGCCGCCCGAAGGAGAACACCATGAAGAACGTCCTCAAGTCCTTTTTCGAAAGCTTCCTGCGCAGCCGCCACATGCTGCACCACTTCGAGCGCTGGCAGACGCTGCTGGGCTCGAAGCCCGTCGGAACCGGCTCCATCAGCATGCCGCCCGACATCGCGAAGGCACTGAGCGCCGCCTCGCGCACCGATGCCGGCGAGATGCTGGTCAAGCTCGGCAGCTCGCCGCGCGGCCTCAGCGAGGGCCATGCGCAGGTGCTGCGCAAGCGCCTCGGCAGCAACGAGGTGCGCCACGAGCAGCCGCTTCGCTGGTGGCAGCACCTGTGGCAGTGCTATCGCAATCCGTTCAACCTGCTGCTGACGGTGCTGGCGCTGGTCTCCTACGTCACCGAGGACATGAAGGCCACGCTGGTGATCGGCAGCATGGTGGTGCTGTCGACGGTGCTGCGCTTCCTGCAGGAGTCGCGCTCCAACAAGGCAGCCGATCGGCTCAAGGCGATGGTGAGCAACACCTCCACCGTGCTGCGCCCCGCCCCGGGCCACAAGGAAGGCGCGGCCGGCGACGAGGGCTTCGACACCACGCACGCCGGCACGGTGCGCGTCGAGGTGCCGATGCGCGACCTGGTGCCCGGCGAGGTGATCGCGCTGTCTGCCGGTGACATGATTCCGGCCGACTGCCGGCTGATCACGGCCAAGGACCTGTTCATCAGCCAGTCGGCGCTGACGGGCGAGGCGATGCCGGTTGAGAAGTTCGTCGTCGATCGCGGCGACCATGCAGCGGGTGTGCTGGAACGCGAGAACCTGCTCTTCATGGGCACCAACGTCATCAGCGGCACCGCCACCGCGGTGATCGTGCACACCGGCGACCGCACCTTCTTCGGCGCGCTGGCCCAGCGCGTGACGGCCACCGATCGCGGCACGAGCGCCTTCCAGGCCGGCATCAACCGCGTGAGCTGGGTGCTGATCCGTTTCATGCTGGTGATGGCGCCGCTGGTGCTGGTGATCAACGGCGTGGCCAAGGGCGACTGGTGGGAGGCCGCGCTGTTCGCGCTGTCGATCGCGGTCGGCCTCACGCCCGAGATGCTGCCGATGATCGTGACCGCCACGCTCGCCAAGGGCGCGGTCGTGATGTCGCGCCAGAAGGTGATCGTGAAGCGGCTGGAAGCCATCCACAACTTCGGTGCCATGGACGTGCTGTGCACGGACAAGACCGGCACGCTGACGCAGGACCGCATCGTGCTCGAACGCCACACCAACGCGTGGGGCGAGCAGTCCGACCACGTGCTGCAGCTGGCCTACCTCAACAGCTTTCACCAGACCGGCCTGAAGAACCTGCTGGACAAGGCCGTGCTGAGCCACGCCGAGATGCAACTCGAGACGCGCCTGCAGACCGCCTACCGCAAGATCGACGAAGTGCCCTTCGACTTCTCGCGCCGCCGCATGTCGGTGGTGGTGGCCAACGGTGGCAGCGAGCACCTGCTGATCTGCAAGGGCGCGCTGGAAGAGATCCTCTCGGTGTGCACCTCGGTCGAACGCGGCGCGGAAGTGCTGTCGCTCGACGCCGACGTGCTCGCGCGCATCCACAGCGTGGCCTCGCAGCTCAATGCCCAGGGCCTGCGCGTGGTGGCCGTGGCCAGCCGCTCGCTGAAGATCGAGGAGCAGAAGCCGGCCTACGGCGTGGCGGACGAGTCGGGGCTCACGCTGCTCGGATACGTCGCCTTCCTCGACCCGCCGAAGGAATCGACCGCACCCGCGCTGAGCGCGCTGGCCGAGCACGGCGTGGCGGTGAAGGTCCTGACGGGCGACAACGAACTGGTCACGCGCAAGGTCTGCGCCGACGTGGGCCTCGAAGTGGGCCGCATTGTTCTCGGCGCGGAGATCGAGGACATGGTCGATGCCGACCTGAAGCTGGTCGTCGAGGCGCACCAGGTCTTCGCCAAGCTCACGCCCGCGCACAAGGAACGCATCGTGCACGCGCTGCATGCCAACGGGCACGTGGTGGGCTTCATGGGCGACGGCATCAACGACGCGCCCGCGCTGCGTGCCGCGGACATCGGCATCTCGGTGGACAGCGCGGTGGACGTGGCCAAGGAGTCGGCCGACATCATCCTGCTCGAGAAGAGCCTGATGGTGCTGGAGCAAGGCGTGATCCAAGGGCGCCGCACATTCGCGAACATGCTCAAGTACATCAAGCTCACCGCGAGCTCGAACTTCGGCAACGTGTTCTCGGTGCTGGTGGCAAGCGCGTTCCTGCCCTTCCTGCCGATGCTGCCCTTGCACCTGCTGGTGCAGAACCTGCTGTACGACGTGTCGCAGATCGCCATTCCGTTCGACAACGTGGACGACGAGTTCCTCAAGAGTCCGCAGCGCTGGAACCCGGCCGACCTGGGCCGCTTCATGGTGTTCTTCGGCCCACTGAGCTCGGTGTTCGACATCCTGACCTTCACGGTGATGTGGTTCGTCTTTGCCGCCAACTCGGTGGAACACCAGACGCTCTTCCAGTCGGGCTGGTTCGTCGAAGGCCTGCTGTCGCAGACGCTGATCGTGCACCTGATCCGCACGCGCAAGATCCCGTTCCTGCAAAGCCGCGCCGCATGGCCGCTGCTCATCATGGGCGCGGCGATCGCCGCCGTGGGCATCTGGCTGCCGATGGGGCCGCTGTCGCACTACTTCAAGCTGCAGGCGCTGCCGCTGGCGTACTTCCCGTGGCTGGTGGCGATGCTGCTGGGCTATGCGTTGCTGACGCAGGCGGTGAAGGGGTGGTATGCGCGCAGGTACGGGTGGCAGTGACTTCCCGTGGCCGTCCGGGTCCATGACATGCTCATGACACCGGGCGGCTTCAAACTACGGCACCAACATCAACAACAAGAGGGAATCCATCGATGCAAGCCATCAACAACATCAACCTCGCCTCGCTGCTCGACACCCTCGTCAGCGTGGCCGCCGCCTTCATCCTCGGCTCGGTGATCGGCCTGGAGCGCCAGATACGCCAGCGCACGGCCGGCCTTCGCACCAACACGCTGGTGGCCGTGGGCGCGGCGGTGTTCGTCGACATGGCCTACCGGCTCGACGGCAGCGGCGGCGCTGTGCGCGTGGTGGCTTATGTGGTGTCGGGCATCGGCTTCCTGGGCGCGGGCGCGATCATGAAGGAAGGCGCCAACGTCACGGGGCTGAACACGGCGGCGACGCTGTGGGGGTCGGCGGCGGTGGGCGCCTGCGCGGGCGCCGACCTGCTGGGCGAGGCGCTGATCGCGGCGCTCTTCGTACTGGCAAGCAACACGCTGCTGCGACCGGTGGTGAACCGCATCAACCGCCAGCCGATCAGCGAGGAGGCCAGCGAAGCGACCTACGTGGTGCGCGTGATCTGCTCGCGCGCGGCGCGGCCCGAGGTGCTCGACCAGCTGCTGTTGCTGCTGGAGGCCGCGAACTATCCGGTGCGCGACGTCGACCAGCACCCTTTCGGACCGGCCGACACCGAGATCGGCGCGACGCTCTATGCGACGGCGGTCGAGCCCGCGGAGCTCGACCGCGTCATCGCGGATCTGGAGGCACTCGACGGCGTGCAGCAGGCCTTCTGGAATGCCACTGCTGAGGAATAGTCACGCTAGGATGCCGCTTCGAGCCAACAATCAGCGAACCAGCTGACACAGCTTCGAAAAATACGGGGAGAAACATTGAAAGCCCAAATCCTGGGACACCTGGTCGTGACGACCACGCTGACAGCCATGGTTGCAGCACACGCTCAACCCTCGCCCTCGCCAGCATCGACGACGGACTCGAAAAAACAGTTGGCGGCGCAGTTCTTCGACGCTGCTCGCCTGACTTCGATGTACGACGAACTGCTGGCGCGCTGCACGGAAGAAGGGGGACAAAGCTTTGCCAGTCAGGCCTACTCGATGGATCCGAGAAGCTTTGGGTCACTCACACCGAAATCCTCCTACTGGCCCGATGTGGAAGCCGCGCACAGACGCTATAGAGCGACTGTTTGCAGCTACAGCTCCGGTGCGGAATTCAGAGCGTTCTACGTAGAGCACTTGGTGCCGGATCTCAGCGAAGCAGACCTCCGCGCCGCGATCGCGTTTTACTCGTCCCCATCCGGGCAGCGCGTCGTCGCCGCCAGTGAAAAAACTTCACGGGCGTTCTATACCGTGGCAACTCAGCAGATGCTTGCAGCCACCCAGGCTGCAACAGCAACTCTTCAGAAGGATATGAAGAAAATCTACGATGCCTACAAACTCGAGCCCAGATAGCAGCGCAGCCCGCAAAAAAAGCGGCACCGCTTAGAAGCGATGCCGCCTTGCGGCAAGACGCGGTAAACGAGTTTCTGGTCGGTCGTTTATTAAACGCCCAGGATCGAAACCGCCTTGGTGTTCAGGTAGGCCTCGAGCGCCTCGGGGCCGCCTTCCGAGCCGTAGCCCGAATCCTTCACGCCGCCGAAAGGCATTTCTGGCGAGGGCGTTGCGGGCTGGTTGATCCAGAGCATGCCCAGCTCGAGCTTCTGGCTCAGCAAGTGCGCGTTCTTGATCGACTTGGTGAAGGCGTAGCCGGCCAGGCCGAAAGGCAGGCGGTTGGCTTCGGTGATCGCCTCTTCCAGCGTGTCGAAGCCGCGGATGGCGGCGATGGGGCCGAAGGGCTCGTTGTTGAACACGTCGGCGTCCAGCGGCACGTCGGTCAGCACGGTGGGGGCGAAGAAGTTGCCGGCATCGCCGACGCGCTCGCCGCCCGTCGCGACGGTGGCGCCCTTCTTGCGGGCGTCTTCCAGCACGTAGGCCATGGCCGTGAGGCGGCGCGCATTGGCCAGCGGGCCGAGGTTGGTGCCTTCGGCAAGGCCGTCGCCGAGCTTCAGGCCTTCGGCGTGCTTCACCAGCAGGCTAGCGAACTCGTTGCGCAGGCTGTTGTGCACCAGGAAGCGGGTCGGCGAGATGCAGACCTGGCCCGCGTTGCGGAACTTGGCGGCGCCGGCGGCCTTCACGGCCAGCGCCACGTCGGCGTCTTCGGCGACGATCACCGGGGCATGGCCGCCGAGTTCCATCGTCACGCGCTTCATGTGCTGGCCGGCCAGCGCGGCCAGTTGCTTGCCGACCGGGGTCGAGCCCGTGAAGGTGACCTTGCGGATGATCGGGTGGGAAATGAGGTAGTTCGAGATCTCGGCGGGGTTGCCGAACACCAGGCCCACCACGCCGGGCGGGATGCCCGCGTCGACGAAGGCGCGCAGCAGCGCGGCGGGCGACGCCGGGGTTTCCTCGGGCGCCTTCACCAGGAACGAGCAGCCGGTGGCCAGCGCCGCGCCGAGCTTGCGCACGATCTGGTTGATCGGGAAGTTCCAGGGCGTGAACGCGGCGACGGGGCCCAGGGGCTCCTTCAGCACCAGCTGCTGCGCGGCGAGGTTGCGCGAGGGCACGATGCGGCCGTAGACGCGGCGGCCTTCGTCGGCGAACCATTCGATGATGTCGGCGGCGGCCATGGTCTCGACCTTGGCCTCGCCCAGCGGCTTGCCCTGCTCCTGCGTGAGCAGCTTGGCGATATCGGCGGCGCGTTCGCGGATCAGGCCGGCGGCGCGGCGCATGACGGCGGCGCGCTCGTTGGCGGGGGTGTTGCGCCAGGTCTCGAAGCCGCGTTGCGCGGCAGCCAGGGCGCGGTCGAGGTCGGCGATGCTGGCATACGCCACCTTGCCGATGGCCTTGCCGGTGGCGGGGTTCACGACGTCCAGCGTCTTGCCGCCGGTGGCGTCGACCCATTCGTTGTCGATCAGCAGGCGGGTGTCGGTGTAGGTCATGGCGAGCTTTTCCTTCGAAGACTGGAGATTGGATGAAAGGGGAATCTGGGTGTCCGGCGCGGCACCCCGGGGGAGTGCGCTGTCGAAAAATGGCGGCCTTGAGGCCGCCGGGGGCATAGATTAACCCGAGTTCACAAACCTCGCCCAACGTCGACTACGGCCGGCGCCGGGTGCCGTCATGCATGCCGAACATAATCCCGCCACTCCAACATACACAGAGGACGAGGGAATCCATGCACGCGGCACTGCGCAACAACCTGTTTTTCATCAAGGAACACGTCGGCATCTTCAAGGCGGCCAACAACTACGACATCTTCGAGCCGCACTCGCAGCAGAAGATCCTGGAGTGCCGCGAGCCCGACCTGGGCTTCTTCAGCAAGCTGCTGCGCTTCACCGACTACAAGCGCTTCACGCCCTTCAACGTGGTGGTGTCGACGCCCGAGGGGCAGAAGGTGCTGTCGGTGAGGCGTGGCGTTTCCATCTTCCTGTCGAAGGTGCAGGTGCTCGACGAGAACGACCGGGTCGTCGGCTTCTTCAAGCAGAAGCTCTTTTCCATCGGCGGCAAGTTCGACGTGCTCGACGCGCAGGAGCAGGTGGCCTGTACGCTCAGGGGCAAGTGGACCAGCTGGGATTTCCGCTTCGTGCAGGGCAGCAGCGAGCTTGCCGCGGTGTCGAAGAAATGGGCGGGGCTGGGCAAGGAGCTCTTCACCACCGCCGACAACTACATGCTGTCGATCGACCCGGGGGTGCCGGCCAATGACGCCCGCCGCCTGCTGATCATGGCGGCGGTGATGTGCATCGACATGGTGCTGAAGGAGTAAGGCTCCCCTCCTCCGGTTCTTCTTACAGCACCAGCAGCGCGCGGAAGTCGTTGACGTTGGTGTTCGTGGGCCCCGTCACGAACAGGTCGCCGATGGCGTCGAAGTAGCCATAGGCGTCGTTGCGGTCGAGGTGGTCGGACAGCTTCTTTCCCGCAGCGCCGGCGCGCGCCAGCGTGTCGGGCGTGACGAAGGCACCGGCGTTGTCCTCCACGCCGTCGATGCCGTCGGTGTCGGCGGCCAGGGCCCACACCTGCGGCTGGCCCATGAGCGCGCCGGCCAATCCCATGCAGAACTCGCCCGCGCGCCCTCCCCGGCCCTTGGCCTGGCCCGGCTGGCGGGGGCGGATCGTGACGGTGGTCTCGCCGCCCGAAAGAATCACGCAGGGCCGCGCGAAAGGCTCGCCGCGGTGAGCCACGGCGCGCGCCAATGCGGCGTGCACCTTGCCGACTTCGCGCGATTCGCCTTCGATCTCGTCGCTGAGGATATGCGCCTCGACACCGGCCTCGCGCGCCGCCCTGGCCGCCGCTTCAAGCGATTGCTGCGGCGTGGCGATCAAATGCGTCTCGTGGCCCTTGAACACGGCGTCGTCCGGCTTGGGCGTTTCGAGTTCGCCGCTCTCGAGCCGGGCGCGCACCGGCGCGGGCACCTCGATGCCGTAGCGGTCGAGGATGGCGAGCGCATCGGCGCAGGTGGTGGCGTCGGGCACGGTCGGGCCGCTGGCGATGACGGCCGGGTCGTCGCCGGGCACGTCGCTGATGGTCAGCGTCACCACGCGGGCCGGCGCGCACGCCGCCGCCAGCCGGCCGCCCTTGATGCGCGACAGGTGCTTGCGCACGCAGTTCATCTCGCCGATGTTCGCGCCGCTTTCGAGCAGCTGTTTGTTGATGCGCTGCTTGTCGGCCAGCGTCAGCCCCTCGGCCGGCAGCACCAGCAGCGACGAGCCGCCGCCGGAAATCAGGCACAGCACGAGGTCGTCGGCCGTGAGGCCCTTCGTCAGCGCGAGGATGCGCTCTGCCGCCTGCTGGCCTGCCGCGTCGGGCACGGGGTGGGCGGCCTCGACGATCTCGATGCGCTGCGGCAGCCCTTCGGGGCGCGGCGGAATGTGGTCATAGCGCGTGACGACCAGCCCGGAGAGCGGCGCATCGGCCGGCCACAGGGCCTCCAGCGCCTGCACCATCGAGCCGCCGGCCTTGCCGGCACCCAGCACCAGCGTGCGGCCTTTCTTCGGATCCGGCGGCGGCGGCAGATGGGCGCCCAGCGTGGACAGCGGCAGCGCGCGGTCCACCGCCACGCGGTAGAGATGTTCGAGGAAGACGCGCGGGGCTTCGCGCGGATCGGGGGCGGGGCCGAAGGCCGGGGTCGATGCGGTCGTCATTGCTGCTTTGTCTCCAATCCGGCGATTGTGCTGCGGACCGCGACCGGCCCCGCTTGCCCCCGGTCAACTTCTGTCTGACTAGTTGGTCTTTGCGCCGCCCTGGAACCAGCGGCCGATCAGGGCCCGCTCTTCGTCGGTGATGCCCGTGGCGTTGTTCATCGGCATGATCTTGGTGACCACCACCTGCTGGTAGATCGCCTGCGCATGGGCCGACACCTGCTCGGGCGAATCGACCCGCACGTTCTTCATCTGCACGGCGGCGCCGTGGCACATGAAGCAGCGCTGCTCGAGCACCTTCTGCACGTCCTTGAACTGCACGGCCGGAGCGGCGGCAGCCACAGCGGGCGCGGCGACGGGCTCGGGCTTCATCCAGACGATGGTCAGGCCCAGCACCACGATGCCGACCATCGCGTAGGGCAGCGGATTGCCCGCGTTGCCCAGCTTGAAGCGGTGCCGCACCACGAAGAACTGGCGGATGGCCGCGCCGCCGAGCATGATCAGCAGCAGCACGATCCAGTTGTACTTGTGCGTGTAGGCGAAGCTGTAGTGGTTGCTCAGCATCGCGAACAGCACCGGCAGCGTGAAGTAGGTGTTGTGCACGCTGCGCTGCTTGCCGCGCTGGCCGTGCACCGGGTCGACGGGCTTGCCTTCGCGCAGGGCCGCCACGTTCTTGCGCTGGCCGGGAATGATCCAGAAGAACACGTTGCCGCTCATGGTGGTCGCCATCATGGCGCCCACGAGCAGGAAGGCCGCGCGGCCCGCGAACCACTGGCAGGCCAGCCACGTCGCGAAGGCGATGAAGACGGCGATCAGCACGCCGACGATGGTGTCGCCGTGCTTGCGGCGCCCGAAGATCTGGCAGATGCCGTCGTAGACCATCCAGAACACGACGAAGAAGGCCAACGCCACGGCAATGGCGGCGCCGGGCTGCCAGTCCATCTTCGACTTGTCGATGAGGTAGGTGCTCGCGTTCCACAGGTACGACATGGTGAAGAGCGAGAAACCCGTGATCCAGGTGGAGTAGCTCTCCCAGTACGACCAGTGCAGGTGGTCCGGCAGCTTCTTGGGCGCCAAGGCGTACTTCTGCATGTTGTAGAAGCCGCCGCCGTGCACGGCCCACTGCTCGCCGCCCACGCCCTTGTCGAGCGATTCCTGGTCCTGCGGCTTCTCGAGGCTGTTGTCCAGCATCACGAAGTAGAAGGAGGCGCCGATCCAGGCGATGGCGGTGATGACGTGGACCCAGCGCAGCAGCAGGTTGGCCCAGTCGAGGTAGTAGCTTTCCATACGCTCTCTCGCAGCCCTTCAGGCGCGTGGGACGCTCCGAAGGGATTTCAGCCTGCTCACCACCGCGGGCGCTGTAAGCAGAGAAAGTGCCGCGAACGCAGGCTCCATGGAAAGATGGGCCTCGCTCCGCTGCGGCTTGTTGGGGACCGAAAGTGTATACAGTTTTGGCAAGGGGCGGGATGCTTTTTTGGGGAACCGCCGCCGGGAAAACCCTGTTCAGCCCAGCGATTGCAACAACTGTGCCGCCACCGCCACGGCGATCACCTCGGGCTCCTTGCCCGTGATTCCGGGCACGCCGATCGGGCAGGTGATGCGGGCCAGTTCGTCCGCCGTGAAGCCGCGCGCCTCCAGCCGATGACTGAAGGTGGCCCACTTGGTCTTGCTGCCGATCAGGCCGACGTAGGGCAGGTCGTTGCGCTCGCGCAGGCGCTTCAGGCAGGCGATGACGATGTCCAGGTCTTCGGCGTGGCTGAAGCTCATGATGAGCACGCGGCTGCCCGGCGCGAGCGCGGCCACGGCGTCCTGCACCGGCTCGGAATGCTCGGTGTCGATCTGCGCGGGCAGCTCGTCGGGGAAGACGCCGTCGCGGCTGTCGATCCAGCGCACCGAGAACGGCAGCGTCGACAGCAGGCGGGCCAGCGCCGCGCCCACGTGCCCGCCGCCGAAGAGGGCCACGGGCTCGAACTGCGCGAGCAGATCCTGCTGCAGCCTCGGCGCATCGGCGACCGTGATGCGCTCGTAGGAGAGGAACATCACCCCGCCGCAGCACTGCCCCAGGCTGGGTCCGAGCGGATAGCGCTGGATGCCGTCGAAGGGCTTGCGTTTGCCGGCCAGCAGCGCGCGCGCTTCCTTGGTCGCCTGGAACTCCAGCTGCCCGCCGCCGATGGTGGCGGTGAGGCCCTCGGCCCACACGGCCATCCAGGTCCCGGCCTCGCGCGGCGCCGAGCCCTGCGTGGACTCGACGCGCACCAGCACCGCATCTTCGTGGCGCAGGCGCGCCAGCAATTGATCGACCGCACCGCTCATCGTCATCGATACCTTCGGTTGCCGGGCGCGCGACGACTCACGGTATAAACCCGGCCATGAATCGCCAGCTTACGCCTCGCCGCCTCGCACTTGCAGCTTCTGTTGTTTCGGCCCTGTGGCTCGCGGGCTGCGGTTCCACCGGGTCGGTCCCCGGCCAGCTGAGCGGGGCCAGCGGCGATGTCGGGGCAGGCCCGGTGCCGCGGGCGTCGAGCGCTTCCTCCGCCCGCGACTACCGCCGCGACGCCGCGCGCCATGTCTATGAAGCCAACCGCTCGCGTGTCTACAAGGGCCAGCTGCCGCCGATGCTCTATGCGGTCGGCACGCTCGAGGTGAGCATCGACGCGGGCGGCAAGGTGCGCTCGATGCGCTGGCTGCGCGCTCCCAAGCATGCGCCCGAGGTCATCGCCGAGATCGAGCGCATGGTGCTGAAGGCATCGCCCTTCCCGCCAGCCACGCGCATGGGCACCGTCACATGGACGGACACCTGGCTGTGGGACGAAAGCGGACGCTTCCAACTCGACACCCTGACAGAAGGCCAGCAGCAAGGGGACTGACGGCTCAGGAGCCGCGGTACGTGGAGTAGCTCCACGGGCTCACCAGCAGCGGCACGTGGTAGTGCTGGTCGGTGTGGGCCACGCCGAAGTCCAGCGACACCTTGTTCAGGAAGTTCGGCTCCGGCAGCTTGACGCCCAGGGCCTTGAAGTAGCCGGCCACGTCGAACACCAGGCGGTAGGTGCCGACCTTCAGCGAGTTGTTGTCGTACAGCGGGCCGTCGCTGCGGCCGTCCGAATTCAGCGTGAAGCGCTTCACCAGCGTGGCGGCGTCGCCGTCGGTGGTGTACAGCGCCACCTCCATGCCGGCCGCGGGGCCGCCATGCATCGTGTCCAGTACGTGAGTGCTCAGGCCCATGGGGCGCTCCTTGAAAGTCCGAAAAGCTCGGATCGGCGGGTGCGGGAAATTCCGGTGGACAAAAGTGTATACAGTTACCGGCTTTGGGTCTATCATGAAAAACATGGAGTCCTCCACCACCCGTTCGATCGTCGATGCCCTCACGAAGGCCATCGTCGAGCACCGGCTTCAGCCCGGCACCAAGCTGGCCGAGCAGAAGCTGGCAGATCACTTCGGCGTCTCGCGCACGCTGGTGCGCCAGGCGCTTTTCCAGCTCTCGCAGAACAAGCTGATCCGACTGGAGCCTGCGCGCGGCGCCTTCGTGGCGGCGCCCGCGGTCGACGAGGCCAAGCAGGTTTTCGCCGTGCGCCGCATGCTCGAGGCGGAGATGACGCGTGAGTTCGTGCGCACCGTCACGCCTGCAAAGATCAAGGCGCTGAAGGAGCACGTGGCGCTCGAGAAGTCCGCCGTGTCGGGCGAAGACATCTCCGGCCGCACAGAGCTGCTGGGCGACTTCCACGTGCGCATGGCCGAGCTCATGGGCAACCAGGTGCTGGCGCAGATCCTGGGCGAGCTCATCTCGCGCTGCGCCCTCATCACGCTGATGTACCAGAGCGCCAGCGCGGCCGAGCACTCCAACGACGAGCACGCCGACATCGTGAAGGCGCTGGCGGCACGCGACGAGGAGCGCGCCGTTCGCCTCATGACCGAACACCTCGAGCACGTCGAGGCCAACCTCACCTTCGACCGCAAGGTCCCGACCAACGACATCTCGCTGGCGCTGTCCTGATCCACACAATGACCGTCTACGACTCCACCCTGCCCTACCCGCGCGACCTGATCGGCTACGGCCGCAACCCGCCCCATGCCCGATGGCCCGGCGGCGCGCGCGTCGCCGTGCAGTTCGTGCTGAACTACGAGGAAGGCGGCGAGAACGCCACGCTGCACGGCGACGCGGGCTCCGAGCAATTCCTCTCCGAGATGTTCAACCCGGCGAGCTTCCCCGACCGGCACATCAGCATGGAGGGCATCTACGAGTACGGCTCGCGTGCTGGCGTGTGGCGCATCCTGCGCGAGTTCGAGAAGCGTGGCCTGCCGCTGACCGTGTTCGGCGTGGGCATGGCGCTGGAGCGCTATCCGGAGCTGACCGCCGCCTTCAAGGAGCTGGGCCACGAGATCGCCTGCCACGGCTGGCGCTGGATCCACTACCAGAACATCGACGAAGCCACCGAGCGCGAGCACATGCGCCTGGGCATGGAAGCCATCGAGAAGCTCACCGGCGAGCGCGCCCTGGGCTGGTACACCGGCCGCGACAGCCCCCGCACCCGCCGCCTGGTGGCCGACTACGGCGGCTTCGAGTACGACAGCGACTACTACGGCGACGACCTGCCCTTCTGGATGAAGGTGCAGAAGACCGACGGCACCGTGGTGCCACAGCTCATCGTGCCCTACACGCTCGACTGCAACGACATGCGCTTCGCGCTGCCGCAGGGCTACTCGCACGCCGATCCGTTCTTCCAGTACATGAAGGACAGCTTCGACGCGCTCTATGCCGAAGGCGACCCGAACGGCGACGACAGCCCCAAGATGATGAGCATCGGCATGCACTGCCGCCTGCTCGGACGGCCCGGGCGCATCACCGCGCTGCAGCGCTTCCTCGACCACATCGCCAGCCACGACAAGGTGTGGGTCTGCCGCCGCGTCGACATCGCGCGCCACTGGAAGCAGGCGCACCCCTTCGAAGCAGGAGCCGCATCGTGAGCCTCACCATCGCCCAACTCAACGCCGCGGCGCCCGCCGAAGCCGTCGCGCTGCTCGACGGCATCTACGAGCACTCGCCCTGGATCGCCGAACGCGCGCTCGCGGCGCGCCCCTTCCGCTCGCTCGCACACCTCAAGCATGCGCTGGTGCAGGCGCTGGCCGGTTCGTCGGCCGACGAGCAGATCGGGCTGATCCGCGCCCACCCCGAGCTCGCCGGCAAGGCCATGGTCAGCAAGACGCTCACGGCCGAATCGACCAACGAGCAGAGCAAGGCCGGCCTGACCGACTGCACGCCCGAGGAGTTCGCGAAGATCCAGCAGCTCAACGCCGACTACAACGCGAAGTTCGGCTTCCCGTTCATCCTTGCGGTGCGCGGCCCGCGCGGCACGGGGCTGGCCAAGCGCGAGATCATCGAGACCTTCGCGCGCCGGCTGCACAACCACCCCGATTTCGAACTCGGCGAGGCGCTGCGCAACATCCATCGCATTGCCGAGATCCGTCTGGACGACAAGTTCGCCGCCGACATCACGCTCGGCAACGACGTGTGGGACTGGCAGGAGCAGCTGTCGGTGCACACCGACCCCGGCTATGCCGAAAAGGGCCAGCTCACCGTCACCTACCTGACCGATGCGCACCGCGCCTGCGCCGCGCAGATCTCGGGCTGGATGCGCGACGTGGGCTTCGACTCGGTGCACATCGATGCCGTGGGCAACGTCGTCGGCCGCTATGAAGGTGCGACGCCCGACGCCAAGACGCTGCTGACCGGCTCGCACTACGACACCGTGCGCAACGGCGGCAAGTACGACGGCCGCCTGGGCATCTTCGTGCCGATGGCCTGCGTGCGCGAACTCAAGCGCCAGAACAGGCGCCTGCCCTTCGCCTTCGAGGTGGTGGGCTTCGCCGAGGAGGAAGGCCAGCGCTACAAGGCGACCTTCCTGGGCTCGGGCGCGCTCATCGGCCACTTCGACCAGCACTGGCTCGACCAGAAGGATGCCGACGGCATCACCATGCGCGAGGCCATGCAGCACGCCGGCCTGAAGCTGGAAGACATTCCGAAGATCCAGCGCGACCCGGCCCGCTACCTCGGCTTCGTCGAGGTGCACATCGAGCAGGGCCCGGTGCTCACCGAGCTCGACCTGCCGCTGGGCATCGTCACCTCCATCAACGGCAGCGTGCGCTACGTGGGCGAGGTAATCGGCATGGCCAGCCACGCCGGCACCACGCCGATGGACCGCCGCCGCGACGCGGCCGCCGCCGTGGCCGAGCTGATCCTCTACACAGAGCAGCGCGCGGCCAAGGACGGCGACTCGGTCGGCACCGTCGGCATGCTCGAAGTGCCCAGCGGCTCGATCAACGTGGTGCCCGGGCGCTGCAAGTTCAGCCTCGACCTGCGCGCGCCGAACAATGAGCAGCGCGATGCGCTGGCCACCGATGTGGTCAATGCGCTGAAGGACATCTGCGAACGACGCGGCGTGCGCTACGAGCTCGAAGAGACGATGCGCGCCGCCGCCGCACCCAGCGATCCTGCCTGGCAGCAGCGCTGGGAGAAGGCCGTCGACGCGCTGGGCATTCCGCTCTTCCGCATGCCCAGCGGCGCCGGCCACGACGCCATGAAGCTGCACGAGGTGATGCCGCAGGCGATGCTGTTCGTGCGCGGCATCAACTCGGGCATCAGCCACAACCCGCTCGAATCGAGCACCAACGACGACATCCAGCTTGCCGTGCAAGCCTTCCAGCTTTTGCTTGAAGGCCTCGCCACCGAGCAGGCAGCCCACTGACTCACAGAAGAACAGACATGACCGACTACGCAAAGCTCGACGCCTGGATCGACGCCCACTTCGACGAGGAAGTGAAGTTCCTGCAGCAACTGGTGCAGGTGCCCACCGACACCCCGCCGGGCAACAACGCGCCCCACGCCGAGCGCACCGCCGAGTTGCTGAACGACTTCGGCCTCACGGCCGAGAAGCACGCCGTGCCCGCGCAGGAAGTGAAGGACTACGGCCTCGAGTCGATCACCAACCTGATCGTGCGCCGCAAGTACGGCGACGGCGGCCGCACAGTCGCCCTCAATGCCCACGGTGACGTGGTGCCGCCCGGCGAAGGCTGGACGCACCATCCGTACGGCGGCGAGATCGTCGACGGCAGCCTCTACGGCCGTGCCGCCGCGGTGAGCAAGAGCGACTTCGCCAGCTTCACCTTCGCACTGCGCGCGCTCGAAGCGGTGGCCAAGCCGGCCAAGGGCAGCATCGAGTTGCACTTCACCTACGACGAGGAATTCGGCGGCATCCTGGGGCCGGGCTGGTTGCTCCAGAAGGGCCTGACCAAGCCCGACCTGATGATCGCGGCCGGCTTCAGCTACGAAGTGGTCACGGCGCACAACGGCTGCCTGCAGATGGAAGTGACGGTGCACGGCAAGATGGCCCACGCCGCCGTGCCGGCCACCGGCATCGACGCGCTGCAGGGCGCAACGAAGATCCTGAACGCGCTGTACGCGCAGAACACGCTCTACAAGCAGGTCACCTCGAAGGTCGAGGGCATCACGCACCCGTACCTCAACGTCGGCCGCATCGAGGGCGGCACCAACACCAACGTGGTTCCGGGCAAGGTGGTGTTCAAGCTCGACCGCCGCATGATCCCCGAGGAGAACCCGGTCGAGGTCGAGGCCAACATCCGCAAGGTGATCGCGGACGCGGCCGCCGAAAGCGCGGGCATCACGGTCGAGATCAAGCGCCTGCTGCTGGCCAACTCGATGAAGCCGCTGGCGGGCAACAAGCCGCTGGTCGACGCGATCCAGAAGCATGGCGGGGAGCTGTTCGGCGAGCCGATCAAGGCCATGGGCACGCCGCTGTACACCGACGTGCGCCTGTACGTGGAAGCCGGCATTCCCGGCGTGATCTACGGCGCCGGCCCGCGCACGGTGCTCGAATCGCACGCCAAGCGCAGCGACGAGCGCGTGGTGCTCGAAGACCTGCGCCGTGCCACCAAGGTGATCGCGCGCACGCTCAGCGACCTGCTGGCCTGATCGAACCGGCGGGCTGCTCGGCCCGCCTCAACCCGCCTTGATGGGCTCTGGCGCCGAACGCGCCGCCGCCCAGGCCATCACATCAGGCAGCGGCGCGGGCCGCGCCAGGTGATAGCCCTGCACCAGGCCGCAGCCCAGGTTGCGCAACACATCGAGTTCCGCCTGCGTCTCCACGCCCTCGGCCACCACCTGGACGCCGAGCGAATGCCCGAGCTGGACGATGGAGTCCACCAGCACCTCGTTGCCCGGCGAGGACGACAGGTCAAGGATGAAGCTGCGGTCGATCTTGACCTGCCGCACGTACTCGCTGCGCAGCGACGCCAGCGACGAGAAGCCCACGCCGAAGTCGTCCACCACGATCGCCACGCCCGCGGCCGACAGCGCGCTCAGCCGCCCGCGCGTGGCATGGGTGTCCAGCGCCACTTCTTCCGTGATCTCGATCTGCAGCCGGCGCGGGGCGATGCCGCGCAGCTTCAGCATGCCGAGCACGATGTCGTCCACCGCAAGCTGCGCCATCTCGCGCGGCGAGACGTTGATCGCCACCGGCACGCCCGCCAGGCTCGAGCCCGCCGCTTCCAGCTGGCGCATGCCCCGGCAGACCTCGTCGACCAGGTGCCGCAGCAGCGGCTCGGCAACACCGGTGCTCGCGGCCGCGTGGATCACGTCTTCCGGGGCGATCTGGCCGTGGCGCGGGTGGTTCCAGCGCATCAGCGCCTCCAGGCTGTGCACCTCCCGCCCGTCGCTGGTCATGATGGGCTGGTACCACACGCCGATGTCGCGCGTCCCGATGGCCTGGAGCAGGTCGCGCTCCACGTCCCGGCGCGTGGCCAGGCGCTGGTTGAGCGCGTTGTCGAAGACCTGGTAGCGATTGCGTCCGGTGCGCTTGGCCTCGTGCAGGGCCTCGTCGGCGAAGCTGATCATGTCGGCGAAGCCCGCCTCGCCCGAGACGGAGATGCCGATGCTCACGCCCAGGTGGCCGCCGTAATGCGAGGTGGCGAAGGATATGGAGCGGATCAGCGCCTGCGCGATCGCCGCGGGCGCCTGCCGTTCGTCGCGCAGGCCGTAGAGCACCGCGAACTCGTCGCCGCCCCAGCGCCCGAGCACTGCCTGCATGTCCTCGGTCTCGCGCTGCAGCCAGGAGGCCACGTCCTGCAGCACGCGGTCGCCGGCCTTGTGGCCGAAGGCGTCGTTCACGGCCTTGAAGCCGTCCAGGTCCAGCAGCAGCAGGCCGTGCTGGCGGCCGTCGGGAACCATGAGGTGCAGCGTCGCCGCCTCGGTGAAGCCTTCGCGGTTGAGCAGGCCGGTGAGCGAATCGTGCGAGGCGCGCAAGGCCAGCTGCTGCGCCGCGTCCAGCGACTTCGCGTGGGCCATCCGCAGCTGGGTGGCCATGGCGGTGGCTTCGTTGCGGATGCGGCTTCCTTCGCGGAAGGCCCTGTCGCTGTGCAGCGCGCCGCGCATCAGCGCGCCGAGGTACAGCAGCACCATCGCCGCCAGGCTCAGGTTGTCGAAGCCGCCCGCGAAGACGAGGCAACCCGCCACCGACAGCAGCGCCGGCGTGATGAAGCTGATGGGCACCAACGCATAGGCGATGCCGTAGGTGACCGAGCCCGCACAGATGCCGCACACCACCGTCAGGTAGAACACCGCCTGCGGCGAGGAGTAGCCGTCGCACAGCAGCGGGATGAGCGCCCAGACGCAGCCCGACGCCCCGGCCATGGCGGCGGCCGCCCGCAGGTGCCATCCGACCGGACGCCCGCTGGCCGAGGTGGCGACGCCGCTTTCGGCCGCGACGCCGGGCCAGGGCGCGAAAGGCCAGCGGCTGATGTAGCTGCGCACGCCGTTCAGCGCGAGCGACAGCAGCAGCCAGATCAGCCCTTCGAAGGCCCGGCCGGCGTGAAGCGCGACCAGCGCCACTGTGCAGCTGAGCACCACGTTGATGGGAATGGCCGCGAGCACGCTGCGGCGCACGGCCACCATCTGGTCGGTGCGCACCATGCGCGACAGCATCTCATCGTCGACGGACGCGGTAAGCGAAGTTGCGGGCGCGCTGGGAATCATGGGAGGGGCACAGTTTATAGAGCGCACGCCTTCCCCGGCCCGGCAAGCCAGCCGGCATCTTTCCGGTGGGCATGAAAACAACGAACTTTCGTTGCAATTTCATGGAAGCGTCATGGCGCCCCTCCAGACTCGGCGGCTTTCCAGGACACGCGCACTTCAGGTGCGCGTCATTTTTTGACCGCCATGCATACCGCTCCGATCGTTCGCTCGACTCCCCTTCCGTTCCGCCGCTCGCTGTTCTCCACCCTCGCCGTCGGCACGCTCATGCTGGCCGGCTGCGGCGGCGGCGGCGGCAGCGGAAGCGCCGGCGGCCCGGCCTTCCTTCCCGTGGCAACCGGCAACCCGCCCGCCGTCGCTCCCGCGCCCGCGCCCGCGCCCGCTCCTGCACCCGCCGCCGATCCCGGCCCGGCCGCGCCGGCCGGCCGCTGGACCGTGGGCGACCTGCACATCCACACGATGCAGTCGGACGACACGCAGCAGGTCACCACGCTGGACCAGGTGCTGTCCAAGGCCTTCGACAAGTTCGGCCTCGACTGGGCCGCGATTTCGGACCACCTGCGCCTGTCCTCCTACGACAACGACGGCAACAAGCTGGCTGCTTCGATACCCTTCTCCGAAGGCATGGCCAAGTACCAGGTGCCGCGCATCAAGGCGCTGCAGGCCAGCGGCAAGTACGCTGACAAGACCATCTTCGCGGCCTTCGAATGGGACATGCCCTCGCACGACCACGGCAACGTCGGCATCCTGACCGACAACCCCATGTCTGACGCCGCGCTCAAGGCAGCGAGCCAGTTCGAATACCTCTTCACCAACCGCGACGCGGCGCTGTTCCCGGCCGCAGACGTCACCGCCTGGGGCCCGAAGGCCGGCACCGGCTACAACACGCACGCCGAGACCATGGCCGCGATCGCCTGGCTCAAGAAGAACTACCCCGACACCAGCTACCTGCAGATCAACCATCCCTCGCGCAACCCCGGCAAATACACGATCGCCCAGCTGCGCGAGATGAACGACCTGGCGCCGAACATCGTGTTCTCGCTCGAAGGCATGGTCGGCAACCAGATGGAGCCCGACCGCGGCGGCTACAACAGCGCCTATACCGACGCCAACCTGCCCTCGCGCACCTACGGTGGCGTGGACTACCTCGTCGCCAAGCTCGGCGGCACCTGGGACGCGCTGCTCTCCGAAGGCCGCCACATCTGGAACGTGGCCGACTCCGACTACCACTTCACCATCTCGAAGGGCCAGTACAGCAGCGGCTACGCGCCGGGCGAGTACGCGAAGAACCACCTGTTCGGAGACATCAAGGATCCGAAGTCGCTGCTCGCGGCCATGCGCTCGGGCAAGCTCTTCGCGGTGAACGGCGGCCTGATCGACGCGCTCGACTTCAAGGTGCAAGGTGCCAAGGCTTCCGGCGAGATGGGTTCGGAAGTGGCAGCCAAGGCAGGCGAAGACCTGAAGATCACCATCCGCTTCAGGAGCCCGGAGCGCAACAACTTCGAATACCAGCTCGGCAGCGGCATCTTCGCCAACGTGAAGCCGGTGGTCGACCACATCGACCTGATCGCCGGCGACGTGACCGGCCCGGAGCTGCCCGGCACGGCGGGCTATTCGCGCGACACCAACCCGTCGACACGCGTGCTCAAGCGTTTCACGCGCAGCGACTGGAAGCTCGATGCCGACGGCTACTTCACGGTGAGCTACACGGTGAAGGCAGGCAGCAACCAGTACTTCCGCCTGCGCGGCACCAACCTGGGCACCGACGTGCCCAACGAAACCGCAGGCGGCGAGCCGCTCTTCGACGCGCAGACCACCGGCACCGACAACGTGGCGCGTTTCAACGCGATCAACGCACGCAACTACAGCGACCTCTGGTTCTATTCGAACCCGGTGTTCGTGAAGGTCGCGGCGCAGTAGCCAGGCGGCCGAACGTCGCGCGGCCTGCGCTTCAATCGCCAGGCATGCGCGGCGGGTTCAGTTCCACGCGCCGAGCCGCCTTCTTGCGCATGCGGATGTTGAGCATCTCCACGATCAGCGAGAACGCCATCGCGAAGTACACATAGCCCTTGGGCACGTGATGGTCGAAGCCCTCGGCCACGAGCACCACGCCCACCACCACCAGGAAGGACAGCGCCAGCATCTTGATGGTCGGATGGGCCGAGACGAAGCGGCCGATGGGGCCTGCGAACAGCATCATCAGCAGCACCGAGGCGACCACGGCCGCGATCATCACGCGCACGTCGTCCACCATGCCCACGGCGGTGATGATCGAGTCGAGCGAGAACACCAGGTCGATGATCATGATCTGCAGGATCACCGAGGCGAAGGTCGCCTTGGCGGCGCTCTGCTTGTGCTCATGCTCGCCTTCGAGCGACTGGTGGACCTCGCTGGTGCTCTTCCAGATGAGGAACAGCCCGCCCAGGATGAGGATCAGGTCGCGCCCCGAGATCTCCTTGCTGAACACGGTGAAGAGCGGCGCCACCAGGCCGACGATCCACGCGAGCACCAGGAGCAGCCCGATGCGCATGAACATGGCCATGAAAAGGCCGATGCGCCGCGCGAACTCCCGCTGGGCCAGGGGCAGCTTGTCGACCAGGATCGAGATGAAGATGATGTTGTCGATACCGAGGACCAGCTCCAGCGCGGTCAGGGTGGCGAAGGCGATCCAGACCTGGGGGTCGGTAAGAAGTTCGAGCATGGAACGACGCAGTTGCAGCACGTGCGGCCGGCGGCCGCTGCGGGCGAGCGCATCTTAAGGGTCCCCGCGCGCCAGGCGCCAGCGTCCCCTCGCCTCATGGGCCATTGCGTGCCAGAGGGCTGCAATGGCGGCCAAGGCCGCGAGCGGACCCCGTCGCTGCCGCATGCCGCAAAGTTCGTGAAGGCACCTCGCCAGCCATCCCGGCCCGGGCGCCAGCCGATTGCATGCAAAATTGAGGTTCTCAATTTCATTTAGACGGCTAGTGGCAAGAAGGCAAATCAGCGAGCATGCGTGCCCGGAAGCCCCGGACGGCGCATCCATCTTCCGGCATAGCCCCAAGCAGCAACGATGTGGATCGGTGCGGAAACTCAAACCATCGTTGTCGGCCCCTGATGCCGTTTTGCTCCGCGATTCGAACATGCACGAGGAACCGGCCGGCCATCGGCCCGGAAGGCGGCCGCTCGTTCCAGCCCTCGCCATGCCCGGGCGGAAGAGCCTTGCAGCTGCGAAGTACCCCTGCCACCGCAGGTCTTGCGGGCACTGACGCATGAAGGCATCGCTTCCCGCCGCGCGCGGCGTTCGCGCAGCATGCCTCGGCCTGCTGCTCTGCGGCGCATTGGGGCTGGCCCATGCGCAGAACACCATCAAGGCGGTGTCGGGCTACGTGCAGCATGGAGCCGCGGTCGTCCAGATCGACCTGGCGCAGCCGCTCGATGAGCTGCCGGGCGGATTCGCCATACAGAACCCTGCGCGCATCGCGCTCGACTTTCCCGGCGTTGCCAGCGAAGTCGGCCGCGCGGCCGTCGAGGTGAACCAGGCCAACCTGCGTTCGATCAATGTCGTGCAGGCGGGAGAACGCAGCCGGGTCGTGCTGAACCTGTGGCAACCCGCTTCGTACAAGACCGAGATACAGGGCAGTTCGCTCAAGGTCACGCTGCAATCCGCCAGCGCTGCCGCCGCCCCGACGCCAGCTCGCACGCCCGCCAGCGCCAAGGCAGCGCCCGCCGGCGGCGAGCCCATCACGCTGAACTTCTTCAATGCAGACATCGAGGCGGTGGCCCGCACCATGGCGGTGGTCACCGGCCGCGACGTGGCGATCGACCCGCGGGTGAAGGGCACGATGAACCTCGTCACCGAGCGAGCGATCCCCCCGGCCGCGGCCTTCGACCAGTTCGCCCTCGCGCTGCGCCTGCGCGGCTTCGCCCTGGTGGAAGCCGAAGGGCTCTACAAGGTGGTGCCCGAGGCCAGCGCCAAGCTGCAGAGCGGCACCGTCAATACCTCGATCGGCGCCATCCCGTCGAACGCCGGCAACCAGGTCGTCACGCAAATCTTCAGGCTCAACTACGAGTCGCCGAACAACCTGCTGCCGGTGCTGCGCCCGCTGATCGCGCCGAACAACAGCATCAACGTGAACCCGGGCACCAACTCGCTGGTGATCACCGACTACGCCGACAACATGCGCCGGCTCGCGCGCGTCATCGCGTCGCTGGATGTTCCGAACGCGTCCGACGTCGAGATCATCCAGCTGCGGTACGCACTTGCCACCGACATCGTGCCGATGCTGCAGCGGCTGATCGACGGCGGCAGCTCGGGTGCATCGGGCGGGTCGGCCATTTCAGGCATGTCGGGCACGTCGGGGTCGCCGGATGCGGCGCCCATCGCGAGCGCAGCGGACTCGTCGTTCCGCACCACGCTGATGGCCGACCCGCGCAGCAACTCCGTGCTCATGCGGGCTGCCAACCCGGCGCGCATGCAGCTCGTGCGCGCGCTGGTCGACAAACTCGACCGCGCGCCGGCGGACACCGGAAACGGCGCCGCCGGCAACATCTACGTGGTCTACCTGAAGAATGCGGATGCGGTGCGGCTCGCCGTCACGCTGCGTGCCGCGATGGCGGCGGGCCAGCAGAACGCGACCCAGGCTGCAGGCGGCGGCGTTTCCCAGCAAGGCCAGCAGCAAGCCTCGCCGGCGGGCCCGAACGGCGGCGGCCAGGGCGGCGCTTCGAGCGCGGCCGACGCGCCGCTGAACAACGCGAACCAGCCCTCCACCGGCGGCCAGATCCAGGCCGACCCGTCGACCAATTCGCTGATCATCACCGCCTCCGAGCCGCAATACAGGCAGATGCGCGCGGTGATCGACAGGCTCGACGGCCGGCGCGCGCAGGTGATGATCGAAGCGCTGATCGTCGAAGTGAACGCCAGCAAGGCCGCGAGCTTCGGTGTGCAGTGGCAGAGCGCGCTGGGCCGCAACGCGGTCATCGGCACCAATTCCAGCCTCAACAGGAACAACATCCTGGCGCTGACGCAGGCGCTGGCCACGCGCAACGCCGCCGGCGTGGCGGGCCAGATCCCGACGGGGCTGAACATCGGCGTCGGAGCCAGGATCGGCGGACAGTACGTGCTGGGCGCCATCGCCAACTTCTTCAGCAGCGACGGCGATGCCAACATCCTCTCCACGCCCAACCTGCTGACGCTGGACAACGAGGAAGCCCGCATCGTGATCGGCCAGAACGTACCCTTCGTCACGGGCCAGTACGCGAGCGCGGCCGGTTCGGTCGGCGTCAATCCGTTCACCACCGTGGAACGCAAGGACGTGGGCCTCACGCTGCGGGTGCGCCCGACCATCAACGAGAACGGCACGGTGAAGCTCACCATCTTCCAGGAGGCCTCGACGGTCGACCAGAACACGGTGAACAACCAGAACGGCCCGACCACCAACAAGCGTTCGATCGAGTCGAACGTGCTGGTGGAAGACGGTGGCCTGGTCATGCTCGGCGGCCTGCTGTCCGACACCTACAACAACACCATCGAGAAAGTGCCGCTGGCGGGAGACGTGCCGGTGGTGGGCAATCTGTTCAAGAACGAGAACCGGACGCGCACCAAGAGCAACCTGATGATGTTTCTGCGTCCCGCCGTGATGCGCGATGCAGACTCCGTGGAGTCCTTCTCCTACGGCCGCTACGACGAGATCCGCAGCATGCAGCAGCGCACGCAGCCGGACACCGGCAACCTCATGCTGCGCGCGGTGGACGCAGCGCCGCTGCTGCCCAACGCGCCGCTCGTGCGCGCACCGGGCCGAAGCGGCAGCACGCGCATGGAAGGCACCGAACTCATCCCGCCACCGCGGGCTGCCTCCGATGGCCGCGAACTCGCGCCGAGCCCATTGCGCGGCGCGCTGCCGCCGACGGCCGACCCCGTGAGTGCGCGCGAACTGCCGTAGGACGAACGGAGAGACTGCAGGAGGCTCGCTCAGGAGCGAGACCGGAGTTCGAGCACGTAACCCTCGCCTCGCACCGTGTGCAGCAGCTTCACGTCGAACGGTGCATCGACCTTGTTGCGCAGGCGCAGTATGGCCACGTTGATCGCGTTGGTGGCGGGATCGAACTCCGTGCCCCAGACTTCGCGGGCGAGCGTTTCGCGCGACATCACGCGCCCCTGGTTGCGAAGCAGGGCAAGCAAGAGCACGAACTCCATCCTGGTCAGCCCGAGGTCCTTGCCGTCGCGGCGGCACGTCGCATCGCGCTCGTTGATTTCCAGATCGCCCAGCCACAGTATCGGCTGGGGGCGTGCAACGCAGTTGCGCGCCAATGCCCTGATGCGCGCCAGCAGTTGGGGCATCGTGAAAGGCTTGACCAGATAGTCGCTCGCGCCAAGTTCCAGCCCCGCCAGGCGCAGGGCCACGCTGTCGCGCTCGGTAAGAACGAGCAGGGGAGCATTCGTCTTGCGCCGGATCGATCGCACGGCACTCAGTCCTGCGCTGCCGAGCTGCATGGAGTTCAACAGAACCAGCGAATAGTCCCGTGCAAGCGCAGGGGTCGCTGCCGCATTGGTGCCGCGCGCTATATCGATCATTACCCCCCGCTGCTGCAGCGCTTCATTCATCGAGTCGCAAAAGCTGGAGCGATGATCGACGAGCAATATCCGGGTGACATCTATATCTTCGGCCGGCCTCTTAACCGGGCCCGTCGAGACTTCGATGAGTGAACCACTCGATTCGGGTTCGAGAGAAAGTTGGGAATCCAGCAGCCGCACAGTTTCTCCTTCCAAAGCGCCAAGATGGAGCTACCGCGCCGTTATATGTTTGCTTCAAATCATTGATCTAATTCATTACTTAGGAAGATGATCGGTCTTTTCATCTTCCTGAATGTGGAACGTTCGTTCCTTTCCTTGTCGAGGTGATCCAGGCTGAGCGCAGCCTGACACGGATCGACCCGAACGGGGAAATATCGTTACTGCATGAAATTCATTTCGGCGCTGTCATCGACTGTTTTCGAGAGCCCGTTAGGTCGTTCCC
Source organism: Variovorax sp. SG517 (assembly GCF_013376045.1). GTDB lineage: Bacteria > Pseudomonadota > Gammaproteobacteria > Burkholderiales > Burkholderiaceae_C > Variovorax. The sequence continues at coordinate 200,350 of NZ_JABMJG010000001.1, forward strand.
TGTGCCACTCGTGCACGTCATCGGGAATATCGAATGAGAAAAGCATCTTCTCTCCCCGTCTTTCAACTCGCAGGAGTTCTGGTGGTGAGCCTGACTGCAGGCTGTGTCGTTCAACCACCGGCCCCGGTAGTCCGCACCGTCGTGCAGCCCGCGCATGTAGTCGTCGCCACACCGCCGGTCGTGAGCGTCTATGTCGATCCGCCGCTGTATCAGCCTCCTCCCATCGCGGTGGCATGGGCTCCGCCACCGATGCTCGTGGAAGCGCCACCGCCCTCACCGTTCGTAGGAGCGGTGTGGACCGGCGGCTACTGGACATGGCACGGCAACTGGGTGTGGGCCGCAGGCCGCTGGTCCGCGCCTCCACAGCCCGGCTATGGATGGGTGCAGCCCTATTACGAGCATCGCGACAACGTGGTGGTCTTCGTCGCAGGCCATTGGTCGCCGCCGGGCGTCGCGTTCGTGCCGCCGCCCCTGGGCCTAAGCCTCGCGGTGTCGGTGGCGGCTGCCGGCGTGGTGGCAGGGATCGCTCCGATCGGGCCGCCGGGCGTGTTCGTTCCCGCGCCTCCCGGTTCGCGGCTCGGCCTGATCGTGCCTGCCCCGATCGGTACGCCGCCGGCGGTGGTCGTGAGTGCGCCGCCGGTCACCAACGTCGGCATGCGCGTGCAGAACACCACGATCAACAACGTGACGAACAACACGACGGTCAACAACATCACCAACGTCACGAACATCACCAACAACAACCAGACAGTGAAAGTTGTGGCGCCCGCCAGCGCGACCGCGAGTGGGCGGCCGTTCGAAGCGGCGATACCGGCAAGCGCCCACCTTGCCGCTGCACTGCCGCCCGTCGTGCGTGCGATGGCGCCCGTTCCGGCGAGCGCGAAGCCGGTCGCCGCGCTGCCGGTCGATCGCCAGCCACCGCCCGTAGCACGGTCGGCGGAAGCTGTCCGCCCTGCGGCTGCCGGCACTCCTGCCGCACAACAGGCTGCTGCCGGTCACTCGCCTTCGCAGCCGCCCTCTGCGCCTCAGGCACAGCACGAGCCGCAGGGCCGTCCCGAGGCGCAGGCGCATGGCGAGCCCTCGCCGCATCCTGCACCGCAGTCGCGTCCCGAGCCGCTCATGTCCGAAGCGCCTGCCAAGACACCTGCGCCTGCGATGGCCTCGCCGACACCGGCGCAGCCTCGCGCCGAGATGCCTCAACGACCGAAGCCGCCGACCGAAGATCCTCGAATGGCACATCAAGGGCGCCCGGCATTCGCAGCGCACGACGGAGGCGATCAGAAGCTCCAGCGTCCGCCAAGGCCGATGCCAGCACCGGCAGTTCCCGCGCCCAGACCGCACCCGGCAGCGCCCCCGCATGGGCATCCCGAGCATCCCCCGGCTCCGCACGAACACGCCGCTCCGCCGCACAAGAAAGAGCACGGCCAGTAAGGTCGTCACGCGCGCCACGCCGCCGCATCGGGCGGCACCGGCCCTGTAGCGGCGCACCTCACGAGTGCATCGCTACGCGGCCTCGCCCCATCCCGAGGCATCCGGCCTCCCTGTCTCTCCAGCCTTTCTCTCCCTCGGTCCGCGCATGCCCGCGCGTTGGCGCCGCACCCGGCGCCAACGCGAGAAACCTCAGGGATTACACCGATATATGAGTTCTCGAATGACCTTGATTGCGTTCGTTTTTTGTATACAAATAACGCACTCGATAATCCGGCGCGAAATTTGCGTCAAAACCGGTTCTGATCCACCCACCCGCAAGAGGTAAGACCATGAGCACAGTCGTCAGCCAGGCCCCCACGGGGGCGAGCGAAGCCGGCATTGCGCCGCACGCAGAATCGAACGCAGTCATCAAGCCGGGCTACCACCCGCGGCTGACCAACGAAGACCTCGCTCCGCTGAAGAAGCAGACCTGGGGGCAATACAACATCTTCGCGTTCTGGATGTCCGACGTGCACAGCGTTGGCGGCTACATCACCGCGGGCAGCCTCTTCGCGCTGGGCCTTTCGAGCTGGCAGGTGCTGGTGTCGCTGCTGGTGGGCATCGTGATCGTGCAGATCTTCTGCAACCTCGTGGCCAAGCCCAGCCAGGTGACGGGCGTGCCCTACCCCGTGGTGTGCCGCGCGCCCTTCGGCGTGCTGGGCGCGAACATCCCGGCCATCATCCGCGGGCTGATCGCGGTGGCCTGGTACGGCGTGCAGACCTACCTCGCCTCGGCGGCCTTCATGGTGCTGGCGCTGCACATGGCGCCGGGTCTGGCGCCGTATGCCGAGGTCACGAAGTACGGCTTCGCGGGCCTCTCCGCCCTGGGCTGGGTCGCGTTCATGGTCATGTGGGTGCTGCAGGCCTTCGTGTTCTGGCACGGCATGGACGCGATCCGCAAGTTCATCGACTGGGCCGGCCCCGCCGTGTACGTGGTCATGGCCATCCTGTGCGGCTGGCTGGTGTGGAAGGCCGGCTGGAGCAGGATCGACCTGAACCTGGGCGGCATCAAGTTCCAGGGCTGGGACGCGCTGCCCGTGATGCTCTCGGCCATTGCGCTGGTGGTGAGCTACTTCAGCGGCCCAATGCTCAATTTCGGCGACTTCTCGCGCTACGGCAAGAGCTTCGAAGCGGTGAAGAAGGGCAACTTCTGGGGCCTGCCGGTCAACTTCGTGTTCTTCTCGCTGCTGACGGTCATCACCACCGCCGCCACGCTGCCGGTGTTCGGCGAGCTCATCACAGACCCTGTGCACACCGTGGGCAAGATCGACAGCACCACCGCAGTCGTGCTGGGCGCGCTGACCTTCATGATCGCCACCATCGGCATCAACATCGTCGCGAACTTCGTCTCGCCCGCGTTCGACTTCTCCAACGTGGCGCCGCAGCACATCAGCTGGCGCACGGGCGGCATGATCGCCGCGGTGGGCTCGGTGTTCCTCACGCCGTGGAACCTCTACAACAGCCCCGAAGTCATTCACTACACGCTCGACGTGCTGGGTTCCTTCATCGGCCCGCTGTTCGGCATCCTCATTGCCGACTACTACATCGTGCGCAAGCAGCGCATCGACGTGGACGCGCTCTACAGCATGAGCCCCAAGGGCGAGTACTGGTACAGCGGCGGCTACAACCCGAAGGCGATCCAGGCGCTGGTGCCGGCGGCCATCGTGCCCATTCTTTGCGTGATGGTGCCGACGCTGCGCGGCGCCGCCAACTACGCGTGGTTCATCGGCATGGGCCTGGGCTTCATCATCTATGCCGTGCTGAACCGCAGCGACAAGACTTGAATCATCGGTTAGTCAGATAGACAGAAAGAAAGGGACCGCGCCGTGCGCATCAAGATCATCAATCCGAACACCACCTGGAGCATGACCGAGAAGATCGGCGCCTGCGCCCGCGCGGTGGCGCAGGCCGGCACCGAGATCGTCGCAGTGAGCCCGGCCATGGGGCCGGTGTCCATCGAGAGCCACTACGACGAGGCGCTGGCCGTGCCGGGTCTGCTGCAGGAGATCGCCGCGGGCGAACGCGACGGCATCGACGGCTACGTGATCGCCTGCTTCGGCGACCCTGGCCTGAAGGCTGCGCGCGAACTGGCACGCGGCCCCGTGGTGGGCATCGCCGAGGCGGCCATGCACCTGGCCAGCATGATCGGCAGCCGCTTCAGCGTGGTGACCACGCTGGGCCGCACCATCGGGCAGGCCTGGCACCTGGCCGAGATCTACGGCATGGAACGCTTCTGCGCCAACGTGCGCGCCTGCGAGTTGCCAGTGCTCGAACTGGAGGAGCCCGGCTCGGGAGCCCGGGAGCGCATCGTAGAGGAGTGCCGCCGCGCGCTCGAAGAAGACGGCACCGACTGCATCGTGCTCGGCTGCGCCGGCATGACCGACCTGTGCGAGCACATCGAGGGCGTGCTGGGCGTACCGGTGATCGATGGCGTGGCCGCGGGCACCAAGCTCATCGAGTCGCTGGTGACGCTGAAGCTGCGCACCAGCAAGCGCGGCGAGCTCGCAAAGCCCCTGCCAAAGCCCATCATTGGCGCACTCGAAGGCTTTACCCTCGCGCGGTAAGCCACAATCTGCGCATGCCCCGCGCCAGTTCCAGATCTTCCGCCTCCCCTGCCGCCGCCGCCGCTCCCGAAGAGAGCGGCGCGGCCGCAGCCGACAAGAACAGCTCCATCGAAAGCATCGCCAACGACATCGCCACCGCAATCGTCGAGAAGCGCCTGCCGCCCGGCACCTGGCTGCGCGAGGAAGCGCTGGGCCGCGTGTATTCGGTGAGCCGCACCAAGGTGCGCGCGGCGCTGCTGATGCTGTCGAAGGACAAGCTCATCGAGATGATTCCCGACAAGGGCGCCTTCGTGAGCCAGCCCTCGGTGGAGGAAGCTCGCGAGGTGTTCGCGGTGCGCCGCATCCTCGAGAGCGAGGTGGTGCGCCTCTTCATCGCCGGCGCACGGCCGCGCGACTACCAGGCGCTGGAGCAGCACATCAAGTTCGAACGCACCGCGCTGCGCCAGAGCACCACCATGGGCACGGTGCGCGAAAAGCTGCTGGGCGATTTCCACGTGACGCTGGCCGAGGCCACGGGCAACCGCACGCTGGCCGAACTGGTGCGCGAACTGGTAGCGCGCAGTTCGCTGATCGCGATGCTCTACCACTCCTCGAACGACCCGCACTGCTCGTCGGACGAGCACGCCGAGTTCCTGCGCCTGTGCCGCAAGGGCGACGTCGAGGCCGCGGTGAAGAGCATGACCGAGCACCTGGAGCGCATCGAGGCCAGCCTCGAACTCGGCACCGAAAAACCCGACCGGCAGCTCGACCTGGTCAAGGCGCTGCTGGCCTGACATGCGCAGGAACCTCGGCCTCGCGCTGCGCCAGATGCGGCTGCTGCGCGGCATCAAGCAGGCGCATTTCGCGCAGCTGATGGGCGTGAACCAGGCGACCGTCTCGCGCTGGGAGCGCGGACAGCTGGCACTTTCCCCGGCGCAGCAGGCCGTGGCGCACCGGCTGCTCGCGGCAGCGTGCGACTCGACGCAGGACGCCGCGCTGAAGCGGCTGATCGAGTCGTCCATGCGCAAGGTGCACCTGGTCTGCGACCGAACGCACCGGCTGCTGGCCGCGTCGCCCTCGCGCCAGTCCGAATGGCGCGCCGACGCCAGCGAATTCATCGGCCGCTCGCTGATCGGCTATGCCTCTCAGGAGATCCTCGAAGCCGAGGCCACGCTCGACGGGCTGGGCTGGCACGCGGGCGAGCTGTCGTCGCTGGAGATCGCCACCGGGCCGAACACCGACCGCGTCGTCCCGATCCTCCCCGGACGCGTGCTGTGGGAGCGCATCGCGCTGTCCGACGGGCGCGCGGGGCGCATCGTCACCACCGTCGCCTGACCATGCCGACGGCAGGGCGGCCGGTGCACCTGTCACATAAATACGGCATGCTGTAGCCCAAAAAGGCTACTCGCTTGTTTTTCTTCCGCGCGAGAGCCGCCGACGAACAACCTCCACAGCATGCCCCGGCCCTCCCCGCCCAGCGCCCCGCCGCATCCTGCGATCGCTCCGTTCTTCCAGCCCATCGTGGACCTGCGCCAGGGAACGATCTTCGGTCACGAGGCCTTGATCCGCAGCGGCGCCGGCATCGCCCTCCCAGGCCCCGAGGCGCTGCTCGCGCAGGCAGCCGCCGAATCCCGGCTGACCGGCTTCGAGCTGCACTGCGTGGAGGCGGTGTTCGCACATTGGGGCCGGCTGAACAAGCCGGGCCGGCTCTTCGTGAACATGAGCGCCGACACCCTGATCGAGGCCATGGACGCCTCCGGCGGCACCTGCCGGCTCGAACGCATGCTGGCGGACCACGGCATCGCGGTGCGCGACGTGACGGTCGAACTCACCGAGCAACGCGCCGCTGCCGATGCCGGGGCATTGCAGGAGGCGGTCAAGGCGCTGCATGCGCTGGGCGCGCGCATCGCGCTCGATGACTTCGGCGAAGGCCACTCCAACCTGCGGCGCTGGAAGGAACTCCAGCCCGACTTCGTGAAGATAGACAAGCTGCTGACCCAGGGCATCTGCGACTCCCCGCAGAGCGTGGCAATGGTGCGTGCCATCGTCGGCCTGGGCATTGCGATGGGCACCGAGCTCATCGCCGAGGGCGTGGAAAACACCCAGGACCTGCGCGTGCTGCGCGACCTCGGCATCGCCCAGGGCCAGGGCTTCCTGTTCGGCCCGCCGGCGCCGCACCTGTTGGCGGCGCTGCCCGAGCCCGTGGCGGCCGCCATCTCGGACAGCCGCATCGCGGTGATGCCGCATGCATCGCAAACCTCGCAGCCCAACGTGCTGCGCAGCCTGTCGATCATCCAGGCGCCAGCACTCCACCCGCTGACGCCGGTCGACGAGGTCGCGGCTGCTTTCCAGAAGCACCCCCAGCTGCATGCGTTGGCCGTGGTCGAAGGCGCAACGCCGGTCGCGCTGATCAACCGGCAGTCGTTCATGAACGACTACGCGCGGCTGTATTTCCGCGAGGTGCACGGCCGGCGCCCGTGCCTGGCCTATGGCAGCAGCACGCCCTTGATCGTGGAGCGCGAGGAGAACGTCGAGAGCCTGCTCGGCATCCTGATGTCGGAAGACCAGCGCTACCTGAACGAAGGCTTCATCGTGACCGAGAAGAAGCGCTATGCGGGCCTGGGCACCGGCGACCAGCTCGTGCGCGCGGTCACCGAGGCGCGCATCGAGGCGGCGCGGCACGCCAATCCGCTGACCTCGCTGCCGGGCAATATCCCCATCAACATCCACATCGAACGGCTGCTCGACAGCGGTGCCGAGTTCGCGGCCTGCTATGCCGACCTGAACAGCTTCAAGGTGTTCAACGACCATTACGGCTACTGGCGCGGCGACGAGATGATCCTGCTGCTCTCGCGGCTCGCGGCGCAGCATGCGGACGCGCATCGCGACTTCGTCGGCCACATCGGCGGCGACGACTTCCTGATGCTGTTCCAGAGCCCCGACTGGCACCAGCGCTGCGCACGGCTGATCGAGGCCTTCAACCGGCAGGCACCCGGCCTCTACGACGAAGCCGACCGGCAGGCCGGCGGCATCGAAGGCGAGGACCGGCACGGCGTGGTCCGCTTCACGCCTTTCGCCACGCTGGCCATCGGCGCGGTGCGCATCCCGCCGGGCATGTTCAGGCACGCAGAAGACGTGGCCAGCGAGGCCGCCATCGCGAAGCACGACGCCAAGCAGGCAGCCTCCGGCCTCACGGTGCGCGAGGCAAGACCCCGCGCTTGAGAATCACGCATAACTTATGCGTGGACGGTCCAGGCGCCCGGCGATAGTCTCGCGGCCATGACCATCCTGATCACCGGCAGCGCCGGACACCTGGGCGAGGCACTGATGCGCAAACTGCGCGCCACCTCACAGGACGCGCGCGGCATCGACATCACACCTTCCGCCTTCACCGACCGCACCGGCACCATCACCGACCGCGCCTTCGTGCGCGACTGCATGAAGGGGGTGCGCACCGTCATCCATGCGGCCACGCTGCACAAGCCGCACGTGGCGACGCACAGCCTGCAGGCGTTCGTCGACACCAACATCACGGGCACGCTGGTGCTGCTGGAGGAGGCGGTTGCCGCGGGTGTCGAGTCGTTCGTGTTCACGAGCACCACAAGCACCTTCGGCTCCGCGCTCACGCCCGCCGAGGGCGTGCCGGCCGCATGGATCACCGAAGACGTGGTGCCCGTTCCCAAGAACATCTACGGCGTGACGAAGACCTCGGCCGAGAGCCTGTGCGAGCTGTTCCACCGCAGGCAGGGCCTGCCCGTGGTGGTGCTGAAGACTTCGCGCTTCTTTCCCGAGGAGGACGACGACGCGGCGGCGCGCAGCCTGCATTCGCTGGACAACGCACAGGCCAACGAGCTGCTGCATCGCCGGGCCGACATCGAGGACGTGGTGCAGGCGCATCTTCTCGCCGCCCGTCGCGCGCCGGCCGTCGGCTTCGGCCGCTACATCGTCTCGGCCACCACGCCCTTCACCCGCGAAGACCTGACGATGCTGCGCGAGGACGCAGCCGCCGTGCTGCAGCGCCTCTTTCCCGAAGCGGAGGCGCTCTATGCGGCCAGGGGATGGGCGCTGCCCCGGCGGCTCGACCGCGTCTATGTGAACGAGCTGGCGCGGCGCGAGCTCGGATGGAAGCCACAGCATGACTTCGCGCACGTGCTGCGCTGCCTGCGCGAATGCCGCGACTTCCGCAGCCAGCTCGCGCGCGACGTGGGCAGCAAGGGCTACCACGCGCAAACCTTCGATCAAGGCCCCTATCCAGTCGTTATGTAGGCCCTGCACCGGATTCGGGTTTTCCTGAGTCCGGATTGTTGCATAAGTTGTATACAGTTTGGCGTACACAATGAGGTGTGCGCATGCCCAGCCGTGTCGCCCGCCTCTCCTCGATCAATCCCTCTCTCGCCGCAGCAGGAGACACACGATGACGGCCGACAGCACCCCCTCCACAGTCCATCCCGTGGACCAGCGGCTTCCCACCGGCAAGCTCGCGGCCCTCGGCCTTCAGCACGTGCTGGTGATGTATGCGGGCGCCGTCGCGGTGCCGCTGATCGTGGGGCGTGCGCTCAAGCTCAGCCCCGACGAGGTCGCGCTGCTGATCTCGGCCGACCTGTTCTGCTGCGGCATCGCCACGCTGATCCAGGCGCTGGGCGCCACGCAGTTCTTCGGCATCAAGCTGCCGGTGATGATGGGCGTGACCTTCGCCTCCGTTGCGCCGATGGTCGCCATCGCCAACGCAAACCCCGGCCAGAACGGCGCACAGCTTCTCTTCGGCGCCATCATCGGCGCGGGCGTGGTATCGATACTGATCGCGCCGCTGGTCAGCCGCATGCTGCGCTTCTTTCCGCCGGTGGTCACCGGCACCATCATCGCGGTCATCGGCATCAGCCTGATGCGCGTGGGCATCAACTGGATCTTCGGCAACCCCGTGGGCCCGACCGCTCCGGCGCTGGTCGATCCGGTCTATGCGAAGTGGCTCGCGGAAGTGACCTCGCCGGGCAGCTCCATTCCCGCCGTGCCCAAGGGCTTCGCGATCATGCCGACGGTGCCCAATCCCAAGTACGCGGACCTCTCCGGCTTCGGCGTTGCGGCCCTGGTGCTGGTGTCGATCCTGCTGATCGTGAAGTACGCCAAGGGCTTCGTCGCCAACATCTCGGTGCTGCTGGGCATCGTGATCGGCGCTGTCGTCGCCTCGGTCACCGGGCTCATGACTTACGAGAAGGTGGGCAAGGCCGCCTGGGTAGACATCGTGCTGCCCTTCCACTTCGGCATGCCGCAGTTCGACCCCATCCTGATCCTCACGATGACGCTCATCATGATCGTGGTGATGATCGAATCCACCGGCATGTTCCTCGCGCTCGGTGAAATGACCGACCGCAGGATCAGCCAGAAGGACCTGGCGCGCGGCCTGCGCACCGACGGCCTGGGCACGCTGATCGGCGGCATCTTCAACACCTTCCCGTACACCAGCTTCTCGCAGAACGTGGGCCTGGTGGCCGTCACGGGCATCAAGAGCCGCTACGTGTGCGTGGCCGGCGGCATCATCCTGATCGTGCTGGGCCTGCTGCCGAAGATGGCGGCGCTGGTCGAATCGCTGCCCACGGTGGTGCTCGGCGGTGCTGGCCTCGTGATGTTCGGCATGGTGGCCGCCACGGGCATCCGCATCCTCTCGGGCGTGGACTTCAAGAACAACCGGCACAACGCGATGATCGTGGCGGTGTCGATCGGCATCGGCATGATTCCGCTGATCGCTCCCAACTTCAAGCAATGGATGCCGCACGCCATCCACTCGCTGATCGAGTCGGGCATCCTGCTGGCGTCGATTGCGGCAGTGCTGCTGAACCTGTTCCTCAACGGCGCGAAGCAGGACGATCAGGCGATCATCGCGGCTGCGAAGCACGCAGACGCGCACTGATACGGCAGGAGAAAGGAGTGGAAGCGGGCTGCCGCTTCCCTGCGCTCAGATCATCGCCAGCGGCGTCTTCCGCCGCGGCGGCGGATGCAGGCGATCCAGTTCGGCCAGCGTTGCCGCATCGAGCCGCAGATCGGCAGCAGCCAGGTTCTCCTTCAGGTGCGCGCTGCGCACCGCCTTCGGGATTACGACCACGCCGGGCCGCGCGATCACGGCTGCCAATGCGAGCTGCGCGGCGGTCACGCCAAGCCTGGCGGCAAGTTCGGCCAACCCGTCGTCCTCCGCCAGCGCCCCCTGGTCGATGGGGCTGTAGGCCATCAGCGGCATGCCGCGCTCGCGCTGCCAGGGCAGCAGGCTGAACTCGGGTCCGCGTTCGCCGAGCGAAAGGTACACCTGGTTGGCCGCGCAGCCCGGGCCGTCGCCAGTCGCCTCCACCAGTTCTTCCATGTCGTCGGTGTCGAAGTTGCTCACGCCCCAGTGGGCGATGCGCCCGTCCGCCACCAGCGAATGCATCGCCGCCACCGTCTCGCGCAGCGGGTGGCTGCCGCGCCAGTGCAGCAGGTACAGATCGATGGCATCGAGCCCAAGCCGCTTCAGGCTGCGCTCGCAGGCGTCGCGCGTGCCGCGCCGGCTGGCGTTGTGCGGATAGACCTTGCTGACGATGAAGAGCTCCTCGCGCCGCACGTCGTTCGCGCGCAGCGCTTCGCCGATGGCCTGGCCGAGCACTGTCTCGGCACCACCCTCGCCGTACATCTCGGCGGTGTCGATGAGCCGATAGCCCAGCGCGATGGCTTCGCGCACGGCCTTGACCTCGTCGGCGCGGCGCTTCGCGTCTTCGCCCATACGCCATGTGCCCAGGCCGAGTACCGGCATCTCGCCGCCGGTGGGGAGTGGAAGTGTTCGCATCGGCCCATCCTAAGAGGGATGCGCCCTCTTGTCAGCCAGACGACGGCAGCCATACCGTTGCGCACAGGCCGCGTCCGCCGTCGCCGTCTGACAACGCGATGCGGCCACCGTGTTTTTCCAGCACCGACCTGACGATGGCCAGCCCCAGCCCGCTGCCGGACTGCGTCTGATCCGGGTTGCGGAAGAAGCGGTCGAATACCCGCTCGCGCAGCGCGGGCGGGATGCCCGGCCCCTGGTCGGTCACCTGCAGGACGGCTTCCGATGCCTCGCGCCCGACGCGCACCTCGACCGTGCCCCCATCGGGGCTGTACTTGATGGCGTTCTCCACGAGGTTGCTCACCATCGATATGAGGCTCTCGCGCTCGCCATGCACCGGCACAGGTGCCGCCTCGTCGCGCGCGAACTCCAGCGCGATGCCGCGCGCCCGCGCGAGCGAATCGACGAGCCGGATGCGGTCCTGCACCAGCTCGTCGAAGGCCAGGGTCGCGGGCATGGCGTCCCGCGGCATCTCGTCGCTGCGCATCAGCTGCTGCAATTGGCCTACAAGCCGCGCAGCGCGGTCGTTGCTTCGCAGCACGTTGGCCATGAGTTCGCGCTGGCCGGCATCGGCGGTCTGCGCCTTCAGGGCTTCGACGTTCACGCGCATCGCATCGAGCGGCGTGCGCAGCTCGTTCGCCGCGTCCGCGATCAGCCCGCGCTCGCGCGACGCACGGTCGCGCACGCTGCGCAGCAGGCCGTTGATGCCGTTCACCAGCGGCTGCAGCTCCTTGTGCGGCGGCTCGAAGCTCAGCGGGGAAAGATCGGCCGGGCCGCGCTCCGCGGTCTCCTTGGTCACCTGCCGCCACGGCCGCAGCGCGAGCATCACCGAAAGCCAGGCGGGGAAGACGATGAAAGGCAGGCTGATGGCCAGCGGCAGCAGGTAGTAGCTGCGGTGCTCGATGGTGAAGTTCAGGCGCAGCACGTCGGGCTCGGCCAGCAGCACGCGCGTGTCCAGCAGCGGTGAGGTCATCGAGCGGGCGCGCCACGCGCGCTCGCCGGCACGCACCTGCTCCACCCGCCCAGGCATCTGCGTGTGCATGAGTGGGGCGCTCGGCGTGGAGTTGTAGATGAGGCGGCCCTGCTGCCACACCTGCAGCACGGGCGCCCGGTCCTGATCGGATTTGAAGTCGCTCGAAGTCTCCTGCAGCGCCATGTCGAAGGCCTTGAGCGTCTGCTGCTGCCGCGCGGGGTCGAAGGCGAGGTTCTGCGCGCAGGCCATGATGCTCTGGAAGACCCTGTCGTAACGCACCAGCTCCGGCAGGCGGTTGGAGTCGTAGAAGAAGAACGCCAGCGTGGCGCTCCACAACAGCCCCGCCACCGCGATCTGCGCGAACAGCAGGCGACGCACCAGCGAGGGCTGGAGCCACCCTCGGATGCGGCCTGCGATCGCCTTCGCGGCAACGGACAAGAAGTTCATGGATCTCCTGGCGAGCGGTCTCTGCGGAACGCCTCGCGAGCGCGCGGAGTATCCGGCAGGGTCGCGCGGCCTGCTTCAGAAAGCCTTCATGCAGGAGGCCCAGGAGCCTTCGGGCGGCAGCCATCAGAAGCTTCAGCCTTCTAATTATTCGAATTCGAAGCCGGTTTAGCGGCGCACAATTTACCCTTCTTCATAGGGAAACGCGTCGGCATGGCCTTCTTATTTTGTCAAGTCGAACTGGGTGCGAACCCCCTGCGCAGGCCCGTTTCTCGCTTCTAGAATTTTTTCGAAAGCCTGCGTCACGAGCGCCGGTGTCCCCCGAAACGAACGAACTTTGAACAGGTTGAGTCAATGCAGAAAAAGCACAGGATTGCAGTCATTCCCGGAGATGGCATCGGCGTCGAGGTCATGCCCGAAGGGTTGCGCGTGCTCGACGCGGTCGGCCGCCGTTTCGGCATCGGCTTCTCCTATGACCACTTCGACTGGGGCTCCGACCACTACGTGCGCACCGGCCTGATGATGCCGGCCGACTGGGCCGACAAGATCCAGGGCCACGACGCCATCTACTTCGGTGCGGTGGGCGCACCCGACAAGGTGCCCGACCACATCGCCGTGTGGGGCCTGCTGATCAAGATCCGCCGCGACTTCGACCAGTACGTCAACCTGCGCCCGGTGCGCCTGATGCCCGGCGTGCCCGGCCCGCTGGCACACCGCAAGCCCGGCGACATCGACTTCCTGGTGGTGCGCGAGAACACCGAGGGCGAATACACCTCCGTGGGCGGCCGCCTGTTCGAAGGCACGCCACGCGAGATGGCGATCCAGGAAGCGGTCTTCACCCGCACCGGCGTGGACCGCATCATCGACTACGCGTTCCAGCTCGCCAACCGCCGCAAGCGCAAGAGCCTGACGGCCGCGACCAAGTCGAACGGCATCTCTATCACCATGCCCTACTGGGACGAGCGTCTGGCCGAGATCGCCACGCGCTACCCCGATGTGGCGACGAACAAGTTCCACATCGACATCCTGTGCGCGCATTTCGTGCAGCACCCCGACTGGTTCGACGTGGTCGTGGCCTCCAACCTCTTCGGCGACATCCTGTCCGACCTGGGCCCGGCCTGCACCGGCACCATCGGCATCGCGCCGTCGGCCAACCTCAACCCCGAACGCAAGTTTCCGTCGCTGTTCGAGCCGGTGCACGGCTCGGCGCCCGACATCGCGGGCAAGGGCATCGCCAACCCCATCGGCCAGATCTGGTCGGCCGCACTGATGCTCGACCACCTCGGCGGCGACGATCCCGTCTACGCACAGGCATCCGCCACCGTGCTCTCGGCCATCGAGACCGTGCTGAGCGAAGGCCCGCGCACCCGCGACATGGGCGGCACGGCCAACACGGTGGACGTGGGCCGCGCGATCGCCGAATGCATCTCGGCAGCATGACGCCCTGCATTCCCCTGAATGACCTGAGAGGCTGAGATGGGCCTGTTCCTGCTCAAGCGCACGCTGACGCTGATCGGCACCCTGATCGGCGCCTCGGTCATCGTCTTCCTCGTGCTCGAGATCCTGCCCGGCAACGCCGCGCAGATGCTCATGGGCCCCGACGCCTCGCCCGAGGCCGTCGCCGCCCTGGCCACCAAGCTCGGCCTCGACCAGCCGGCCTGGACCCGCTACTGGCACTGGATCGGCGGCCTGCTCACCGGCAACCTCGGCGACAGCTACGCCTACAGCTCGCCGGTGCTCGACCTGATCCTCGAACGCCTCGCGCTGACCGTGCCCCTGGCCGTGCTGGCGATGGCCTTCACGGTCGTGATCGCGCTGCTGGTGGGCGTGACCGCCGCGGCCCGCCACAACAAGCTCGGCGACGTCGGCCTCATGGGCATGGCCCAGGTCGGCATCGCCATTCCGAACTTCTGGTTCGCCATCCTGCTGATCCTGGTGTTCTCGGTGCAGCTGCAGTGGTTCTCCGCTGGCGGCTTCGAAGGATGGGGCGAAGGGATCTTTGCGGGCATCAAGTCGCTGCTGCTGCCTGCCCTTTCGCTGGCAGTGGTGCAGGCGGCGATCCTGGCGCGCATCACGCGCTCGGCCGTGCTCGAGGTGATGCGCGAGGATTTCGTGCGCACCGCGCGCGCCAAGGGCGTGTCGCAGCGCATGGTGCTTTGGACGCACGTGCTGCGCAACGCGATGATCCCGGTCATCACGGTGATGGGCATGCAGTTCTCCGAACTCTTGGCCGGCACGATCGTGGTGGAGAACGTGTTCTATCTTCCCGGCCTGGGCCGGCTGATCTTCCAGGCCATCAGCAACCGCGACCTGATCGTGGTGCGCAACTGCGTGATGCTGCTGGCGGCCATGGTGGTCATCGTGAACTTCGTGGTCGACGTGCTCTATGCCGTCATCGACCCGCGCATCAAGGCCAGCGACATATGAGCGCCATCAACCCGACCTCCGGCGCCCTGTCCGCCGCTCCCTCCGGCGTAGCACTGAAGGCCCCCGGCTTCTGGCGCCGTGCTGTGCGACACCGCAGCTTCTGCATCGGTGGCGTGCTCGCCGCGCTGCTGGTGCTTGCCGCGCTGCTCTCCTATGTGTGGACGCCGTACTCGCCCTACGGCATGGACATGGCGAACAAGCTGCAGGCGCCTTCCGCATCGCACTGGCTGGGAACGGATGCGTTCGGCCGCGACGTGGCTTCGCTGCTGCTGGTTGGCGCACGCGCATCCATCCTCGTGGGCGTGATCGCGGTCGGCATCGGGCTCGTGGTCGGTACGGCGCTGGGCCTGCTCGCAGCCGCCAAGCGCGGCTGGGTCGAGGAAGCAGTGATGCGGTTGTCCGACTTCACGCTGGCATTTCCCGCGATCCTCTCGGCCATCATGATGACGGCCGTGTTCGGCGCCGGCATCGTGAATGCCATCGTGGCGATCGGCATCTACAACATTCCGACCTTCGCGCGCATCACGCGGGCATCGGCCAACGCCATCTGGTCGCGCGAGTACGTCGCCGCCGCGCGCGCCTGCGGCAAGGGCCCGTTCTCGATCACCATGCAGCACGTGCTGCCGAACATCTCGGCGGTGCTGATCGTGCAGATCACCATCCGCTTCGCCATCGCCATCCTTGCCGAAGCCGCCCTCTCCTACCTCGGCCTGGGCACGCAGCCGCCACAACCGTCCTGGGGCCGCATGCTCAGCGAAGCACAGACCCTCATGTTCCAGCAGCCGCTGCTGGCCGTCTTCCCCGGCATGGCCATCGCGCTCGCGGTGCTCGGCCTGAACATGCTCGGCGACGGCCTGCGCGACCTGCTCGATCCGCGCCTCGCACGCGCCCGCTAAGCGATATGCCTCTACTCGAAGTCAACAACCTCCAGATCGGCCTGCAGACCCAGCGCGGGCCGGCGCAAGCCGTGCGCGGCATCTCGTTCTCGCTGGAGCGCGGCGAAACGCTGGGCATCGTCGGGGAATCCGGCTGCGGCAAGTCGATCACCGTGATGTCGCTCATGGGCCTGCTGCCGTCCACCGCCAAAGTGTCGGGCAGCATCAAGCTCGACGGGCAGGAGCTCGTGGGCCTGCCCGAGAAGAAGATGTGCGAGATCCGCGGCAACCGCATCGGCATGATCTTCCAGGAGCCGATGACGGCCCTGAACCCGGTGCACACGATCGCGCGCCAGGTCGGCGAGCCGCTGCGGCTGCATCGCGGGCTGACCAAAGAACAGGCTCGCAAGGAGGCGCTGAACCTGCTGGAGCGCGTGGGCATTCCCGATGCGGCTTCGCGTCTCGACGCGTACCCTCACCAGTTCTCCGGCGGCCAGCGCCAGCGCATCGGCATCGCGATGGCGCTCGCCTGCGGGCCCGATCTGCTGATCGCCGACGAGCCGACCACCGCGCTCGACGTGACCATCCAGAAGCAGGTGCTCGACCTGATCCAGGGCCTGGTCAAGGAAATGGGCATGGCGCTGATCCTGATCTCGCACGACCTCGGCGTGATCGCCAACAGCGTGAAGCGCATGCTGGTGATGTACGGCGGCAGCGCAGTGGAGAGTGGGCCGACCGACACGGTCTTCGCCGGCCGCGCACATCCCTACACGCGCGGCCTGTTCGCTGCGCGCCCCGCCATCGGCGCGGTGCGCGCGGGCCGGCTGCCCACGATCCGCGGCAGCGTGCCGGAGCTGGTCGACATGCCCCGCGGCTGCGCCTTCGCCGGCCGCTGCGCGCACACCATCGACCTGTGCCAGAGCACGAAGCCGCGCGAGACGCTGCTGCCGAACAACCACACGGTGCGCTGCCTGCGGCTGGGCGAAATCGCCGCATCGAACGCCAGGGCCGCCGCAGCATGAGCCAGCCAGCTACCGCCCGCCAGCCGCTGCTGGCCGTGAACAACCTCTATCGCCACTACGCGCTGCCGCGCGAGAAGCTCTTCGGCCCGCCGCCCACCGTGAAGGCGCTCAACGGCGTGAGCTTCGAGGTGCAGGCCGGCCAGAGCATGGGCATCGTCGGCGAATCGGGCTCGGGCAAGTCGACCATCGCACGGCTCGTGATGGCGCTCGATACGCCGACCTCGGGCACCGTCTCGCTCGAAGGCCGCAACCTGCATGCGCTTTCGAAGGAAGAGTTGCGCGTGGCGCGCCGCGACTTCCAGATGGTGTTCCAGGACCCGTACGGCTCGCTCGATCCACGCCAGACGGTCGCGCGCATCGTCGCCGAGCCGCTCGAAGCGCTTGCGGCCACCACGCGGGCCGAGCAGCGCGAACGCGCCGCCGAGACGCTCGCCGCCGTGGGCCTTCGCACCACCGACCTCGACAAGTACCCGCACGAGTTCTCCGGCGGGCAGCGCCAGCGCATCGCCATCGCGCGAGCGCTCATCACGCGCCCCAAGCTCATCGTGGCCGACGAGCCCGTGAGTGCGCTCGACGTGTCGGTGCAGGCCCAGGTGCTCAACCTCATGCAGGACCTGCAGCAGCAATTCGGCATCAGCTACCTGCTCATCAGCCACGACCTCGCGGTGGTCAACCACCTTTGCGACGAGGTCTGCGTCGTCTTCAAGGGCCGCATCGTGGAGCGCGGCCGCCCGGCCGACCTGTTCGAGCACGCGCAGCACGAGTACACGCGCACCCTGCTTTCCGCCGTGCTGCACACGCCCTCCCGCTAGCCCGGGCGGGCTTTTCTTTCTTCCCTTTCCACACTCACCTCCAGGAACTATCGAATGTTGAAGCGACGCACACTCATGACTTCCGCCATGGCCGCGGCGATCCCGGGTGTCTTCCTGCCGCAGGCCCGTGCGCAGGCCGGCAAGAACACGCTCACGATCGGCATGCCGCTCGAACCGCCGGGCCTGGACCCGACCAGCGGCGCCGCATCGGCCATCGCGGAGATCACGCAATACAACATCTTCGAGACCCTCACCAAGGTGAACGCCGACGGCTCCGTCACGCCGATGCTGGCGGAGAGCTGGTCGTCCTCGCCCGACATGAAGACCTTCGTCTTCAAGCTGCGCAAGGGCGTGCGCTTCGAGAACGGGCAGCCCTTCAACGCGAACACGGTGAAGTTCTCGTTCGACCGCGCGGGCGGCGCCAAGAGCACCAACAAGGACAAGCGCTTCTTCAGCGAGATCGGCACCGTGGTGCTCGACGAATACACGGTGGGCGTCAACAGCACGCTGTCCAACCCCGACCTGCCCTTCATGCTCGGCCAGTCGACCGCCTGCATCGTGGAGCCCAAGAGCGCCGAGACCAACGCCACCGCACCCGTGGGCACCGGCCCCTACAAGCTGAGCGCCTGGCAGCGCGGCGCCTCGTGCACGCTGGTGAAGTCGCCCACCTATCGCGACCCGAACCTCGCGAAGACCGAGAAATTCGTCTTCCGCTTCATGTCGGACACGGCCGCTCAGACCGCCGCGCTGCTGTCGAACGACATCGACATCTTCCCGCGCGCGGGCACGCGCTCGGTGAGCCAGTTCAAGGGCAACGCGCGCTTCCAGGTGCTGGAAGTGGGCACGCGCGGCAAGGTGATCCTGACCATCAACAACCGCAAGAAGCCGCTGGACGACGTGCGCGTGCGCCGCGCGATCCTGGCGGCCATCGACCGCAACGCGATCGTCCAGGGCGCGGCGGACGGCTTCGGCAGGCCCATCGGCAGCCACTACGCGCTGGGCGCGCCGGGCTTCATCGACACCACCGCGATGAACCCCTTCGACGTGGAGAAGGCCAAGAAGCTGCTGGCCGAGGCCGGCGTGAAGACGCCGCTGGAGCTGCGCCTGCAGCTGCCTCCGCCCTCCTACGCCCGCCAGGGCGGCGAGGTGATCGCCGCGCAGCTCGCGCAGATCGGCATCAACGTGAAGATCCAGAACGTGGAATGGGCCCAGTGGCTCAGCGGCACCTTCGGCGGCGCTCATGACTTCGACCTGACCATGGTCGCCCACGTGGAGCCTTTCGACCTGGTGAAGTACACCGAGCCCGACTACTACTGGGGCTACGACTCCAAGAAGTTCCGCGACCTGTTCGTGGCCATCCAGAACGAGGAGAACAAGAAGCGCCGCGCCGACCTGCTGGCCGACGCACAGCGCATGCTGGCGACCGACGCGGTCAACGGCTTCCTCTACCAGGCGGTGTTCCCGACCATCGCGCGCAAGGAAGTGAAGGGTCTGTGGCCGAGCATGCCGATCGTGGTGAACGACCTGGCCGCGATCTCGTGGGGCTGATGCGATGACGACCAGGCCTCTCTATTCCCTCAGCGTGCAGGAGCTGCACGCCGCCTACGCGGCCAAGGAACTCTCGCCGGTGGAAGTGGCGCGCTCGGTGAACGAGCGCATCGCGGCCTGCGAGCCCGAGCTGCACGCGACCTGGCTGTTCCGCCCCGAGCTCGCGCTGGAGCAGGCCCGCGCATCCGAAGCGCGCTGGCTGGCCGGCAAGCCGCTCGGCACGCTCGACGGCGTGCCCGTGACCATCAAGGACAACCTCGCGACCGAGGGCGACCCGATGCCGCTGGGCACCGCCGCCTACGACCTCGTGCCGATGACCTACGACTCGCCGCCCGCGGCGCGCCTGAAGGAAGACGGCACGGTGCTGGTCGCCAAGACCACCATGCCCGACCTGGGCATGCTGTCTTCGGGGCTGTCGAGCTTTCATGAACTCTCGCGCAACCCGTGGGACCTGTCGCGCACGCCCGGCGGCTCCAGCGCGGGCGCCGGTGCCGCTGCGGCCGCGGGCTACGGCCCGCTGCACGTGGGCACCGACATCGGCGGCTCACTGCGCCTGCCCGCGAGCTGGTGCGGCATCTACACGCTCAAGCCCAGCTTCGGCCGCATTCCGCTGAGCTCGCCCTACATGGGCCGCTGCGCCGGTCCGATGACGCGCACCGTGGCCGATTCGGCCCTGATGATGGCCTCGGTCGCGCAGCCCGACGACCGCGATTATTCGGAGTTGCCGCCGCCCGTCATCGACTGGACGGCCTTCGAGGTCGACCCGTCGTTCATCAAGGGCAAGCGCGTGGCGCTGCACATGGACGCGGGCTGCGGCCTGCCGCTCGATCCGCAGATCGCCGAAGCCGTGCGCCGCGCGGCGAAGCGCATCGAGGCGGCTGGTGCGGTGGTGGAAGAAATCCCGGCCTTCACGACGCCGAAGATGCTGCAGGGCATGGACCACTTCTGGCGCATGCGCTCGTGCATCGACATCCAGGCGATGGCGCCGGAGAAGCGCGCGAAGATCCTGCCGTACATCCGCGAATGGGCCGAGAGCGCGGCCGGCTTCTCGGGCGCGCACATCTTCGATGCCTACAGCCAGTTCATCGCAGTGCGCGCGGCCACCATTGCGGCCACCAAGGCCTACGACTTCGTGATCTCGCCGGTGTCGCCCAACATGCCCGCGCCGGCCGACCACGCCTCGCCCACCAACGATCCGATGCTGCCGCTGGAGCACATCGGCTTCACGGTGCCGTACAACATGTCGGAGCAGCCCGCTGCCTCGATCAAC
Source organism: Variovorax sp. SG517 (assembly GCF_013376045.1). Classification (GTDB taxonomy): domain Bacteria; phylum Pseudomonadota; class Gammaproteobacteria; order Burkholderiales; family Burkholderiaceae_C; genus Variovorax. The sequence goes on from NZ_JABMJG010000001.1 coordinate 220,578, forward strand.
TGCGGCTACTCGGCCGAGGGCTTGCCCATCGGCCTGCAGATCGCCGGTCGCCGCTTCGACGACCTGGGCGTGCTGCAGTTCAGCCGCGCCTTCGAGCAGATCCGCGAAACGCAGAAACCCTGGCCGGAACCCAACTCTTCGCGCTGACCGGCCCTCAGGAGACAAGACATCATGAATGCAGCAGCAGCCCACTACATCGACGGACGCCACGTGCAGTCCGAAGGCAACGCCACCATCGACGTGATCGACCCGAGCGATGGCAGCAAGTTCGGCGAGATCGCGCGCGGCACCGCTGCCGACGTGGACACCGCCGTGCGCGCCGCGCGCCAGGCCATGGGCGAGAACTTCGACGGCCCCTGGGGCGGCCTCACCGCGCTGCAGCGCGGCCGCCTGCTGGCCAAGCTCGGCGCCGCGGTGCTGGAGCACCACGAGGAGCTGGCCCAGCTCGAGGCACGCGACACCGGCAAGGCGCTGCGCGTGGCGCGCAACGACGCCACCGCGCTGGCCCGCTACATGGAGTACTACGCCGGTGCCTGCGACAAGCTGCACGGCGACACCCTGCCCTACGAGCGCGGCTACACCGTGCTGACGGTGCGCGTGCCGCACGGCGTGACGGGCCACATCATTCCCTGGAACTACCCGATGCAGATCGCGGGCCGCAGCGTGGGCGCCTCGCTCGCCGCGGGCAACGCCTGCGTGGTGAAGCCGGCGGAGGACGCGAGCCTGTCGCTGCTGCGCCTGGCCGAGATCGCGACCGAGGTGGGCTTTCCGGCCGGCGCGCTCAACGTGGTGACCGGCTACGGCAAGGAAGCCGGTGCCGCGCTGTGCGCGCATCCGGGCATCGACCACATCTCGTTCACCGGCTCGACCGTGACCGGCCGCAGCGTAGGCCTGGCCGCGGCCGAGCGCCATTGCCCGGTGACGCTCGAACTCGGTGGCAAGTCGCCGCAGATCGTGTTCGCCGATGCCGACCTCGACGCGGCCGAGCCGGTGCTGCTCAACGCCATCATCCAGAACGCCGGCCAGACCTGCTCGGCGGGCAGCCGCGTGCTGGTGGAGCAGTCGGTCTATGAAGAAGTGGTGCAACGCCTCGCCAGGCGCTTCACCGCCGTGCGCGCGGGCACGCCCGCCGAAGACCTGGACATGGGCCCGCTCATCAACGAAAAGCAGTTCCGCCAGGTGCGCGACATGGTCGCGACTGCCGAGGCCGCAGGCCTGAAGGTGGCCGCGCGCGGCACGGTGTCGCCCAACGCGTCTTCCACCGGCTACTACCAGGAGGCCGTGCTGTTCCGCGACGTGCCGCACGAGAGCGACATCGCGCAGCACGAGATCTTCGGCCCCGTGCTGGCCCTGACGCCCTTCGCCGACGAGGCCGAGGCGGTGCGCCTGGCCAACGGCACGGACTTCGGCCTGGTGGCTGGCGTGTGGACCCGCGACGGTGCGCGCCAGCTGCGCATGGCGCACAAGCTGCATTGCGGCCAGGTCTTCGTCAACAATTACGGTGCGGCGGGTGGCGTAGAACTGCCATTCGGCGGCGTGAAATCCAGCGGCTTCGGCCGCGAGAAGGGCTTCGAGGCCCTGCTCGGCTTCACGACCCTCAAGACCATCGCCATCAAGCACGGATGAAGACAACACATGACAACCACCACTGAACAGCAGCAAGCGCCGCGCAAGGTCGGCCTCGTCGGCGTGGGCCTGATGGGCCACGGCATCGCCAGCAACATCGTCAAGCACGGCCACCAGCTCACCGTGCTGGAGCACGCGGGCAACCAGCCCATCGACGGCCTGCTGAAGGCCGGTGCCACCTCGGTGAAGGACGTGGCCGCGTTGGCTGCGCAGGTCGACGTGCTGATCCTGTGCGTGACCGGTACGCCGCAGGTCGAGGCCGTGATGCTGGGCGACAACGGTGCGCTCACCACGCTGCGCCCCGGCACCGTGGTCATCGACTGCTCCACGGCAGTGCCCGCTTCCACTGCGAAGGTGGCCGAGGCGGTGAGCGCCAAGGGCGGCAAGTTCATCGACGCGCCCATGACCCGCACCGCCAAGGAAGCCGCCGAAGGCCGGCTGAACCTGCTGGTGGGCGGCGATGAAGAAGTGCTGGCGTCCTGCCTGCCGGTTTTGCGCTGCTTCGCCGAGAACATCACGCACGTGGGCGGCATCGGCGCCGGCCACGCGATGAAGCTGCTGCACAACTTCGTGTCTCTGGGCACCGTGGCGCTGCTGTGCGAGGCCGCGGCCTGCGCCGAGCGCGCCGGCGTGAAGCCCGACGTGTTCGTCGACGTGCTCGCCAAGGGCGGCGGCAACGGCGTGGCGCTGGAACGCGTCAAGCCCAAGCTGCTGACGGGCAGCACCGATTCGCTGAAGTTCTCGATGGCGAATGCGAAGAAGGACCTGGGGTACTACAACGACATGGCGGAGCAGTCGTCTTCGAGCCATGGCATTGCGCAGGCTGTGGATGCGCTGCTGACGCATGGGGTCGAGAAGTTCGGTGGGGACCGGATGGTGCTTGATCTGGTTGAGGCGTTGCGCTGATTCTTTGCTTTTGCTCTTGTGCGCCGCCGTTGTTGTTCGGGGCGCGTGCACAGGGCACCGGGTACTCCCCTCCGCGAATGTCCCCCGCCCTTCGGGCTCCTCCTTTATTTCGCTGCGGGGAGCACCCGGTACCCTGCGCACGGTGAGGGTGGCTGGGGCTTTGGTGGTGCGACCGCTGTGGCGGAGTCAGCTAAGGGCACCGCAGAACTACCGACGCGCCAACAGCCTCGAGGGCCTCAGCAACAGGCCTGAGTTCCACGTCCACCGGCCAGCCCGCTTTGATCCTGAATTTGCCGGTTTCTAGCAATGCCTTGACTTCACTCGGGCTGCGGCCGTTGACTCGACGAATGATGCTGAACACCTTTGCTCGATTTTGGCCAACGGATGTCAGCCAAAGTTCCGGATCTGGGCAGGGGCCATGAGGCAGAGGAATTTCGAAGGCTCCGTACTCCTGTTTCAAACAAGTCATGGCGTCATTCAATGGCTTAGACGCCAAAGCTCTTGCTGCTGGCAGATGGGCAGGGCAAAACCATTCCATGGATCGAGGGTGCCCAGCCGCACCTTCAGGCAGAGGCAAGTAATCGGAGAACTTTACGTATCCACCTCCGGCTTGGAAGTGCCACGACTCGCAGCGGCAATCCTTGTAGCAAAGGTGACAGTACTCAGACTTCACAGGGTTCTGTCCACGGTTGCTCGCAAAAGTTCGAAATTGGCAAATCCACGCTGCTGAATGCCCCAACATTCATCGAGCAATACGCGCGGCCAATGCGTTGAACACCTCGGCAAGACCACGGTCCTCCGAGCTATAGGGGTAGTCGAAGTGTTCAACTTGCAGCCACTGTGCTTCCTGGCCGGGATGAACGTACTTCTCGAAGTCGTCGACCAGCAATACCTGATGGGGATCTACGCCAGGGACAAATCGAAGGTCTTTCGTTTCGCCCTGCCAGTTGATGTACTCCATATCCGCAAACCAGGTGGGCGCGACCTTCTCATCCACCAATAGGCGAGCGATGTTTCGGAATCGCTCTTCCTTGACCGTAGTGAACATGACGATGCGAGGAAACAACTCAGCGCAACGAGTCAGGAACTCAGCCAGGGCTGGCCGGGGTATCTGGCTCATCGCGTTTGAGATCAAGGTGCCTTCGAGATCGAGGGCAAGGACGTAGCTGTGCATGGACGGACTTGAATCGACTGTAGAAACGTCTAGTCTTGGCCGAAAGCGCTAAACATCAAGCGCTCGCTGCCTGCGAATCTGATGCTTCTGCTCTGCACTGGGCGACTTGAACGAGCCGGAAAGACGGCGCTGGAGAGACTTGATCGCGGCGGCCTTTGCACGTACAACACCAGCGTCTGTCACCGCCTGGGCCTGCGCCCATTCCAGTGACCCTTCGATAGGTGCCCCTCTTAACGCACACAGGCAAAGTGTCTGTTGAAATGGAGTGTTGGCGCCGGCGAACGTCTCGATCACCAAGTCTCTCAACTTCTCCCGCTGCTCGTGTGTGGGGACCAGCCCGTCGTCGAAGCTGGTCAAAGAGTTCAACGCGCTGAGCGCTTGCCAGAACGGATCGCCTGGCTCGTCCGAAAGAGGAGTGGTCGACAGGCAATAGTCCAGCAGCACCGCAACACAAGGCTCGGTGCGGACTTCCGTAAGAACCGCGATGGCAAAGGTCGCGAGTGTCCGATCGGTCAGCAAACGCTGCAGCGAAGCAATGCCGCCCCGCCCGTAGGCAATGCAGGCCGCAGCCCAGCGCGCGAGCGGCGCTACTCTTTTGCCGTTTTCCAGCAAGCCGGCCTCATGCCAGCCGTGCTGCTTGCAGAGTCGTTCAATTTCGTCAGCACCCTCAGCACCATATGCCAGCGAAAACCGAATCATGTCTTCCGGATTAACTGATCCACCGTAGGACAGTGGTGCGGGGCCTTTCGCGGCCTTGCGGGCAAGATCGTTGAACTTCATCTGATGTGCGTTTGATCGAGGCTAGCCACTTCTAGTGGCCTCTTAGCTTGCAGCACGGGCCATGGACTTGCGAATCGATTCCAAGAGCTCTTCCGTAGGCACTTCGACCGACGCACCATCGGTGCGGAATTCTTCAAGCTTGCGCAGCAAGCTACTGACTCCTGATGGAGCGAAAGACCATCCTTCAACATCCGACCACCCTCGTGCAACTAGAAATCCCTCTTGGCGGCGAGTGCAGCGGAGCCAACCGGTGTATTGGTCCGAGAAGTCATATGGCAGGAAGGCGATCTCATCAACGTGCAACTCATCAAGAACTTCCAGCCATTGCTCCAACAGTCGCCAGAGCACTGCTCGAACCTTCGTCGCATCTTCGACCTCTGGCAGCAGGTAATCGTCTAGCGCCAGGTAATAGGAATCGCAAACCCAGTTTTTCCCTTCCCACTCCAGCACGATGTCGTTGTGCTGGGTTCCGTTGTCGATGAAATTCAAGCTCAGACTCATCACCCCCCCTTCCCATGCGAATCACAAAGATCGAAAGATCTATCTCGTCAAATATGCGTGCAGGTGCTGAGCGGCCGTTTCTGACCGCACGCTGCCGCGTCTCCGAGCGACAGCCTTGGTCGATAGTACCTATTCACTTTGCCAGAGCCAACAACAACCATCGCAAAGCAAATGATTGCGTTGCCTGTCGCCGCAGCGCACGCCCGACACCGAGGCTGACCCTCTCAACAGAACCGAACTCCCGCCATCACGAAGTCTTGAGCCTCTGCACACAAAAGGACCTGTTCCCAGGCGGGCCGCGACCTCGCAGCCCGCAGACCAGCCCCTACCCGCCAGCCTCAGGCGCCCCACGCCGCGCTTTCTCGCTCATCTGAAACAGTTCCCCCGCCTTGCGAGCCATTTCAGCTGCAAGCCAGAGCAGGTTGTTCAATTGCCGAGGCCCATCACCGCTGCACCAGTCGATCTCTTCGCCGTGGCAAACCCACAGTAGAGCTTCGAGTTGAGTGAGGGTGTTTTCAAGAAGATCCGCCGGGTCTTGGACGGTTTCTGCGGAAGCTACCGGCGTAGTTGGCCGGGCTATAGTCTTGGTAGCCATTTTTGTGCTTTCCTTTAGAGGTTGGTGCACGAACTTGGTTAGACGGCTGGGGTGCTGAGAACACCTCGGCCGTCGCCTTTTGATACCTCGCATCTGCATCAGTGCTTTCGCACTGACAACCTGCCGCGAGGCAAGCAGCCTTCAAACATCTCGGTGGTGGCTTGGTGTGTGGGCCTTTCTGCTCCCCTTGTTGGGGTATCGAGTGACAGGGGCATTCACTCTAGAGAAGAACCAAGCAAAGTAGCCGCTCCTACGGCAGGAAGTCGCGGAGACTGCCAACAAATGCAGCTTCCGCGACACCCCGCTCGCAAACGTCACGAGCCCCGAGCCATATCACCCCGAAGCGGCTCCAAAACGCTCACGCCGATGGGGTGCCTTGCGCAGCGAAATAAAGGAGGAGGCCGAAGGCCGGGGGACATTCGCGGAGCAAGGTACCCCGTCGGCGTGAGCGTCGCCCTGAATGAATCCAAACCCGATCAGGACCCTCAAGACATCCCACGCGCCAGCAGGTGATCCACCAGCCGCCGCTGCGGAAAGCTCAGCGCCTCCTGCCGCGTGCACAAATACATCCGCCGAGAGGCCCACGCATCCGTGAGATTGATGAAGCGCAGCTTCATCTCCTTGCGATAGGCCACTGCCGCGCCTTCGGGCAGGATGCCGACCCCCATGCCCGCTTCGATCATCCGGCACACGGCCTCGAAGCTCTTCACCCGCACGCGCAGGCGCAGCACCTTGCGTGCGCTCATCGCGGCGTCTTCCATGGTGCGGGAGATGGCGGAGTCGTCTTCCAGGCCGACGAAGTCGTAGTCGAGCAGTTCCTCGAACGACACCTCGCGCCCGCGCCACGGATGCTTCTGCCGCACGATGGCCACGAGCCTGTCTGTGCGGTACGGAATGAAGTGCAGCGCCGGGTCAGCCGCCTCGCTGGTGATGACGCCCACGTCGGCCTGACGGTCGCGGATGGCCTGCACGATGTAGACGCTGCGGTGCTCTTCCACGCTCACGCGAATCTCCGGATAGCGCTGGCGGAAGCTCGCCACGTCGTCGGGCAGGAACTGGCCCATAGCCGATGCGTTGGCATGCAGCCGCACGCGGCCGGTGGCGCCCTGCGCGTAGTCCGAGAGATCGGCGCGCATGCGGTCGACGTCTCGCAGGATCTGCCGCGCATGCATGGCCAGCGACTCGCCGGCGCCGGTCGGCGTCACGCCCTTCGAGCTGCGGTTGAGCAGCACCACGCCCAGCTGCTCTTCGAGGATGGCGAGCCGGCGGCTGGCGGCCGACAGCACCATGTGGCTCTCGGCGGCGGCCTTCGACAGGCTGCCGTGCTCAATGGCGCGAAGGAAAAGCGCCAGCGAATCGAGGTCGGGTCTCATGGTGTGCGGGGTGGGTCTGCAAGGCCGACATTGTCGGGCCGGCGGGAGCCGCAGATCCGGCCGAAATACTTTCGGCGGATTGCGCCCACAAAAGACAGATCTTCCGGAATGGGCTGCTCTTCGCCAAAACGAAGAAGCACTTTCCGTGGACAAGGCGGAAGAATCGTTGCTGCCTCGGCGTCTACCCCGCCGAGGCGTTCCGCGAGCCGGCCCTCTACCGGGGCCATGCCCGCATTCCGACGAGTCCTACCCGGAGTCTTTTTCAGTCATGGCATCCCACGAACTGGCCAGCGTTGCGCTGGACGACAAATACACAGCCACCGAAGGCCGGATCTACCTCAGCGGCATCCAGGCACTGGTGCGCCTCATGCTCGTGCAGAAATGGCGCGACCAGAAGGCCGGGCTGAACACCGCGGGCTTCGTCTCGGGCTACCGCGGCTCGCCGCTCGGCGGCCTGGACGAGGCGCTGTGGAAGGCGCAGCCGCAGCTCGAAGCCAACGCCGTGAAGTTCCTGCCCGGCGTGAACGAGGAGCTTGCCGCCACCGCCGTCTGGGGCACGCAGCAGGTGCACCTGACGGGCGAGTCCGCCGTCGATGGCGTCTTCGCCATGTGGTACGGCAAGGCGCCGGGCGTGGACCGCTGCGGCGACGTGTTCAAGCACATGAGCCACGCGGGTACCTCGCCCCACGGCGGCGTGCTGCTGGTGGCGGGCGACGACCATGGCGCCTCCTCTTCTACGCTGCCGAACCAGAGCGACCACCTGTTCGCCGCGTCGATGATCCCGATGCTCTATCCGCAGAGCGTGGAGGAATACATCGAGCTCGGCCTGCACGGCTTCGCGATGTCGCGCTTCGCGGGGCTGCCGGTGGGCTTCAAGGCACTGGCCGATACGGTCGAGTCATCAGGCTCCATTCCGGCCGGCGTGCTCGACGTGCACACCCAGCTGCCTTCGGACTTCGTCTTCCCTCCCGGCGGCGTGCATGCGCGCCTGTCGACCGACACGCTCGGCGTGCAGGCGCGCAAGCAGGAGGCACTGATGCAGGACTACAAGATCTACGCCGCCATCGCCTATGCACGCGCCAACCGCCTCAACCGCGTGACCATCGATTCGCCGAAAGCGCGACTTGGCATCGTGGCCTCGGGCAAGTCGTACCGCGACGTGCTCGAGGCGCTGGAGGAGCTCGGCATCGACGCCGACGAGGCCGCGCGCATCGGCATCCGGCTCTTCAAGGTATCGATGCCGTGGCCGCTGGAGCCCGATTCGATCCGCGAGTTCGCGGACGGCCTTGAAGAGATCCTGGTGGTGGAAGAGAAGCGCCAGATCGTCGAATACCAGCTCAAGGAGCATCTCTACAACTGGCGCGAGGACGTGCGCCCGCGCGTGATCGGCAAGTTCGACGAGCAGGGCGAATGGGGCGCGCACCCGCGCGGCAAGTGGCTGCTGCCGGCCACGGCCGACTTCTCGGTGGCGCAGATCGCGCGCGTGATCGCGGAGCGCGTGGCGCGCTTCCACACCAGCGACCGCATCCGCATGCGGCTCGCGATCCTCGACGCTAAGGACGTGGTGCTGGGCAAGGCCGTCGCCACGCCCTCGCGGCCGGCCTGGTACTGCTCGGGCTGCCCGCACAACACCTCGACCAAGGTGCCCGAAGGCAGCCTCGCGCTCGCGGGCATCGGCTGCCATGTGATGGCCACCGCCATCTATCCCGAGCACAACCGCACGACCACGCACATGGGCGGCGAAGGCGCGCCGTGGCTGGGGCAGGCCTGGTTCTCCAAGCGCAGGCACGTGTTCGCGAACCTGGGCGACGGCACCTACTACCACTCGGGCTCGCTCGCCATCCGCGCGGCCGTGGCGGCGGGCGTGAACATCACCTACAAGATCCTCTACAACGACGCGGTGGCAATGACTGGCGGCCAGCCGGTGGACGGGCCTATCACCGTGCCGCGCATCGCGCACCAGATGGCGGCCGAGGGCGTGAAGCGCCTCGCGCTGGTAGCCGAAGACCCGTCGCGCTGGGCCGACCGCAGCGTGTTGCCGCCCGATCGAGACGGCTTCATGCTCACCGTGCACCACCGCGACAGCATGGACGCGGTGCAGCGCGAGCTGCGCGAGTTTGAAGGCGTCTCGGTGCTCATCTACGACCAGGTGTGCGCCGCAGAGAAGCGCCGCCGCCGCAAGAAGGGCGAGTTCCCGCAGGCTGCGCGGCGCGTGTTCATCAACGACGCGGTGTGCGAAGGCTGCGGCGACTGCGGCGAGCAGTCGAACTGCACCGCCCTGCTGCCCAAGCAGACGGATCTGGGCCTGAAGCGCGCGGTGGACCAGAGCGCCTGCAATGCCGACGAGTCGTGCATCAAGGGCTTCTGCCCGAGCTTCGTGACGGTCGAAGGCGTGAAGCCCCGCAGGCAGGCACCGGTGGCCGCCAAAGCAGCCACCGAAGAGGCGTCGCTACCCGAGCCGAAGCAACTCGCGCTCGAAGGCATGCACAACATCCTGATCACCGGCATCGGCGGCACGGGCGTCATCACCATCGGCGCGCTGATCGGCATGGCGGCGCACCTCGAAGGTAAGGGCGTGAGCGTGCTCGACATGACGGGCATGTCGCAGAAGAACGGCTCGGTCACGTCGCATGTGCGCATCGCGCGCGACGCAGCGCAGCTGAAGGCGCAGCGCATTCCCACCGGCGAGGCCGACCTGATCCTGGGCTGCGACATGCTCACGGCCGGCGCGCCAGACGCCATCGCGCGCATGCGGCCTGGCCGCACCTATGCGCTGGTCAACACCTTCGAGCAGCCCACGGGCCATTTCGCGCAGCAGCCCGACTGGCAGTTCCCGGCGGCGCAGGTGCGCGCGCTGATCGAGGAATCGGTGGAAGGCCGCGCCGACTTCGTCGATGCGACGCAACTGGCCACGCGGCTCATGGGCGACGCGATCGCGGCCAACCTGTTCCTGCTGGGCTTCGCCTTCCAGAAGGGCTGTGTGCCGCTGTCAGCCGAAGCGCTGGACAAGGCCATCGAGATCAACGGCGTGGCGGTGAAGGCGAACCAGGCCGCGTTCCGCTGGGGCCGCAAGGCGGCGCTCGACCTCGCGGCGGTGACGCGCGAAGCTTCGCCGCAGAAGGTCGTCGCGCTGCAGCGGCCGCAGAGCCTGGAGGCGCTGGTGAAGGGCCGCACCGAGTTCCTGGTGGCGTACCAGAACGCCGCGTATGCGCAGCGCTATGCCGAGCTGGTGGAGCGCGTGCGCGCAGTCGAGCAGCGCGCGCGCGGCAGCGACCTGCTGGCGAAGGCCGTCGCCTCGGGTCTCTTCAAGCTCATGGCCTACAAGGACGAGTACGAGGTCGCGCGCCTCTACACCGACCGGCGCTTCATGGAAAAGCTGGGCGAGCAGTTCGAGGGCAAGCCGGTGCTGCGCTTCCACCTGGCGCCGCCGGTGCTGGGCCGCCGCGACGCCGAAGGCCGTGCGCTGAAGACCAGCTTCGGGCCGTGGATGATGGGTGCGTTCCGAATCCTCGCCGGTTTGCGCGGCCTGCGCGGCACGGCCTTCGACGTGTTCGGCCGCACCGCCGAGCGGCGCATGGAGCGGCAGCTCATCGAAGATTACCGCGCGATGGTGGAGGACGTGATCGCGCGCTTCGACGCGGTCGACTTCGACACCGCCCTGTCGCTGGCGCGGCTGCCGGAGCAGATCCGCGGCTTCGGGCACGTGAAGGAAGAGAGCGTGGTGTCGGCGCGGGTGCGGTGGACGGCGCTCGCGAAGCAGCTCGACGCGCGACCGGCGCAGCGGAGCACGCCACACACGACGACGCAGGTGCAGCCGGTGGCGGCCTGAGCTACAGGAGGGTCGGGGGCCACTGGGCCCGTGCGGGAGGATCAAGGCAAAATCCTCCCCGCCGCCGGTCGGCCCCGCCCTTCCATGCCGCCCACCTCCCTGTCGACCCCCGTCCCCGCCCCGACGCACACGGCGTCGGCGCCCTCCCCGGCCCGCCAGCGCCGCCGGCATCGCGCCGTGGCCGCGTGGGTGGCCGCATGCGCGGTGGCGCTGCTGCTGATTGGCCTGGCCGGCCAGTGGGCCGCACGCCGCGAGGCGAACTTCCAGGCCGATTCGATCCGGCGCGCGATGGAGGTGCACGTGCTCGGCCTGCGCGATGCCGCCGGCAAGTACAACTACCTGCCCTTCACCACCGGCCTGCATCCGCTCGTGCTGGCCGCGCTGGACCATCCGCGCGACCAGGCGGCCAAGCAGCGCGCCAACCTCTACATCGAGGGCGTGAACCGCCGCGCCGGCTCCGACGCGCTCTATCTGATCGACATGCAGGGCGTCACGCTTGCGGCCAGCAACTGGGCGACGCCGCAGAGCTTCGTCGGCCAGTCCTACGCCAACCGGCCCTACTTCATCGACGCGCGCGAGGGACGCAACGGCCTGTTCTACGGCGTGGGCCAGACGACCGGCGAGCCAGGGCTCTTCATCTCCTCGCCGGTTCGCGGTGCCGACGGCGACGTGCGCGGCGTGATCACGGTCAAGGTGAGCCTGCGCCAGGTGCAGGAGACGTGGACCTTCGTGCGCGACCCCATCCTGCTGACAGACGCGCGCGGCGTCGTGTTCCTGAGCTCGGTGCCGTCGTGGATGTACCAGTCCACGCGCACCCTGGCCGCCGCAGAGCTCGAGGGCATGCGGCGCGACCAGCAGTACGGCACGCGCACCAGCTTCCAGGCGGTGCCGTGGAAGGTGGAGCGCGACGAAGGCGCGCACAGCTACCTGGTGCGCGCCAGCGTCGGCGGCCGGCCCCGCCAGTTCCTCGCGGTGGACGAGCGCCTGCCCGACCTGGGCTGGACGCTGACCGTGATGGCCGACCACGCCGACGTGGACGTCGCGCGTGAGCGCGCCTGGATGCTGGGCCTGCTGTGCGCCGTGGTGCTGCTGCTGGCCGGCCTCTACTGGCAGTTGCGCGAGCGCCGCTTCGCCGAGCAGCGCGACGCGCGGCGCGACCTGGAACTGCGCGTGCGCGAGCGCACCCATGAGCTGGACGAAGCCCACGCCTTCCGCAAGGCGATGGAAGATTCGCTGCTGGTGGGCATGCGCGCGCGCGACCTCGAAGGCCGCATCATCTACGTCAACCCGGCGTTCTGCGAGATGACCGGCTACGACGCCGACGAGTTGCTGGGCAAGCTGCCGCCCTACCCTTACTGGCACCCGAACGACGTGACGCAGCACTGGCGCCACTACGACGCCATGATGAGCGGCCAGCCCGTGCGCTCGGGCTTCGAGTCGCGCCTGCGGCACCGCGACGGGCACGAGGTCATCACCATGGTCTACACCGCCGCGCTGATCGACGCCGACGGCAAGCACGCCGGCTGGATGAGCTCGGTGGTGGACATCACCGAGCAGAAGCGCGCGGAGCTGCGCCAGCGCCAGAACGACGAGCAGCTGCAGCACGCCCAGCGCCTGGCGAGCCTGGGCGAGATGGCCTCCACGCTGGCGCATGAACTCAACCAGCCGCTGATGGCGCTGAGCAACTTCGCGAGTGCCGCCAAGGCCTTTGCCCAGCAGGGCAACCAGCAGCTGCTGGTGAGCAGCCTCGACGAAGCCATGATGCAGGCCCAGCGCAGCGCCGAGATCGTTCGGCGCATCCGCGGCTTCGTGCGCCAGCGCACCGTGGGCACAGAAGATTGCTCGGTGGCCGCGCTGGCCGGCAACGCCATCGCGCTGCTGCAGGGCGAGATCCGCATGCGCCAGGCGCGTGCCGAGCTGCGCATTCCGCAGGAGCTGCCCGACGTGCGCGGCGACCGCGTGCTGCTCGAGCAGGTGCTGCTCAACCTGCTGTCGAACAGCCTGCACGCCATGCAGACCGTGCCGCCGGAGCAGCGGGTCGTGGAAGTCGAGGCCGGACTGGAAGGAGGCCGCATGCACATCCGCGTGGCCGACCGCGGCCCGGGCATCGACCCGGCCGTGGCAGACCAGGTGTTCTCGCCCTTCTTCACCACCAAGACCGGCGGGCTGGGCCTGGGCCTCAACATCTGCCGCACCATCGTCGAGGCGCACCGGGGAAGCCTGTCGTTCGCCGACCGGCCCGGCGGTGGCACAGTCTTCACGCTCGAGCTGGAAATATCGCCTCCGCCATGACCAACAACACCGCCGCTGCCGCCAACAACCTGTGCATCGTGGACGACGACGAGGCCGTGCGCCGCTCGCTGGGCCTGCTGCTGCTGTCGCGCGGCTATGCGGTGCAGACTTTTGCATCGGGCGAGGCGTTTCTCGAAGGCACCGACCTGCAGCGCGCCGGCTGCGTGATCCTGGACCTGCGCCTGGGCGGCATGAGCGGCCTGCAGGTGTTCGACGCGCTGCGCGCGCAGGACAGCCCGCTGGTGGTGATTTTCCTCTCAGGCCACGGAGACATTCCCGTGGCCGTGGAGGCCGTGCAGAACGGCGCCTTCGGCTGGCTCGAGAAGCCCTGCAACGACGAGCGCCTGCTCGACACCATCGCCCGCGCCCTGCAGCAGGCCGGCGAGATCGCCACCCGCCGCCAGGCCCGCCAGGCCGCGCAGGCACTGTGGGACAAGCTCACCCCGCGCGAGATGCAGGTCGCCCGCCTGGTGGCCGAGGGCAAGCCCAACAAGCAGATCGCGCAGGAACTCGCGCCGCTGGAGCAGCGCACGGTGGAAACGCACCGGGCGCACGTGTTCGCGAAGCTGGGGCTGGCGAACAGCCATCAGCTGGATCGGTTTCTGCGGGAGCATGGGTTGTAGCCTGCCGGGCGCCCCGATCTAGGGTTTACCCTTGCGTACCGATACGTAGACCGCCAACGGCCGGTTACGGACGACAGCGCTGCACGGGCGGGACAGACTCGCCGCAACGGCCCCCGCGTGCCTTTTCTTCTTACGCCGCGGGCCGCAGCCAGAGACAAGGACCCCTTTCATGACCGCCATCGCAAGCGCGGCCGCCGGCGCATCCAGCCCCGACGCGGCCTCCGCCAACGCCCAGAACAACAGCACGCCCTACACCTTCGAGGAAAAGCGCAAGCGCATCTTCGCGATCTTCGCGGCCTCTTCCGGCAACCTGGTGGAATGGTTCGACTTCTACGTCTACGCCTTCTGCGCCATCTATTTCGCGCCGGCCTTCTTTCCCAAGTCGGACCCGACCGTCCAGCTGCTGAACACCGCCGGCGTGTTCGCCGCCGGCTTCCTGATGCGCCCGATCGGCGGCTGGCTGTTTGGCCGCATCGCCGACCGCAAGGGCCGCAAGACCTCGATGGTGACCTCGGTGGTCATGATGTGCGTGGGCTCGCTGGTCATCGCCTGCCTGCCCACCTACGCGCAGATCGGCGCGGCCGCTCCGGCGCTGCTGCTGCTCGCACGGCTGCTGCAGGGCCTGTCGGTAGGTGGCGAGTACGGCACCACCGCCACCTACATGAGCGAAGTGGCGATGCGCGGCCAGCGCGGCTTCTTCTCGTCGTTCCAGTACGTCACGCTGATCGGCGGCCAGCTGCTCGCGGTGGTGGTCGTGGTGGTGCTGCAGCAACTGCTGGACGAGTCCGAGCTCAAGGCCTGGGGCTGGCGCATTCCCTTCGTGCTGGGTGCCGTGGCGGCCGTGGTCGCACTGCTGCTGCGCCGCACGCTGACCGAGACCGCCAGCACCAAGACCCGCGCCGCCAAGGGCGCGGGCACGATGCGCGAGCTGTTCACCCACCACAAGCGCGCCTTCTTCGTGGTGCTGGGCTACACGGCCGGCGGCTCGCTGATCTTCTACACCTTCACCACGTACATGCAGAAGTACCTGGTGAACTCGGCCGGCATGTCGATCAAGACTGCCAGCAACGTGATGACGGCCTGCCTGTTCATCTACATGTGCATGCAGCCGCTGTTCGGCGCGCTGTCGGACCGCATCGGCCGCCGCAGCAACATGCTGCTGTTCGGCGCGCTGGGCGCGCTGATGACGGTGCCGGTGCTGAGCAACCTGCAGAACGTGAGCAGCCCGCTGGTGGCCGGCGCGCTCATCACCCTCGCGCTGGCGGTGGTGAGCTTCTACACCTCGATCAGCGGCATCGTGAAGGCGGAGATGTTCCCGCCCGAGATCCGCGCGCTGGGCGTCGGCCTGTCCTACGCGGTGGGCAACGCCATCTTCGGCGGCAGCGCCGAGTATGTGGCGCTGGGGCTGAAGTCGATCGGACACGAGTCGTACTTCTATTGGTACGTGACGGCCATGATGGTCGTGGCGTTCACCGTGAGCCTGCTGCTGCCGAGGCAGGCGAGCTATCTGCATCACGACAAGTAAGACAGGCAGGCAGACAGGGGCGCCATCGCCCCGCCGGGAGGCTTGCCACCTCCCGACGCGATATCCCGGGAAAGCTTTTTCGAATCGTTCGATCCACCAGAAAGCATGAGGGTAAAGCCATGGCGAAACGGATGGTCCACAACGCAACCATTACCTTGAAGCTGCCGTTCGACCTGGACACCGACGCCAGGGTCAAGGCACTTCGGGCGGCCGGTGTCCCGGTGGATGCGGAAGGCAACGCACGACAGGGATTTCTCTTCGTGCGATCGGGCGACGGCTACAGGAGCCGGGTCGACATCTTCCGATGGTTTCCCGACGAGGTGAGCCCGATCTCGCGCGATGCGGCCACCATGGCGAAGCCCCTGCGCGAGCAACGCGCCGCGCCGCCGCAGGGCAACACGCTCGATCACTGGCTGGCCCGGATCCTCACCCGGCCTATTCCGAGCCTTTCCAGCCAGGACGCCGCGATGCGCTACGAGCCGGAAGCTCCTTCGACCACATTCGGTTGAGATTGCTCGCTCAGGGCACCGGCTGGAGCCGGATGCGCCCGAAGCTTCCGACGAGCACCGGCGCTGCGGTTCCGGGGGCGGCCCGGTGCGGTGTCTTGGGGATGGAAAGAAAGGCGACAGCGGTCGGCATCGAGGCGGTTCCCTGAGCGGTTTTTTTCTCCCTGGCCTCTACCAGCGCCGAACCACTGTCGGGACGCAGTGTGCTGGCGCCGCGTGAATTCGCAGTGAAGTTCAGGAGGGAGTTCCGTGAAACGGTACTTGCCGTCCTGCCTCATGCGACTCGCGGGCTGGAATCCGGGCAAGCCGCCCCGCTTCGAAAAAGAAAAAGCGCTGTCGGCACCGCCCCGGTTTCAGGGCGATGCCGACAGCGCTGATGTGCTCTCGCGTTATTCCTGCGGTTCGAGCGCCACCGGAGCCGCCGGAACACCCTTCTTCCGAGCCTGCAGGACGAAGGAAACGACCTGCCAGGCGACGAAGATCGCGATCAGGCCCAGCAGCGTTCCGCTGATCGGGCGGCTGACGAAGGTGCCGAAGCTGCCGCGGCTCAGCAGCATCGCGCGGCGGAAGTTCTCTTCAAGCATCGGGCCGAGGATGAAGCCGAGCATCAGCGGCGCCGCGTCCAGCTCGAGGCGCATGAACATGTAGCCCATGAAGCCGAAGGCCGCGGTGATGAACACGTCTTCCAGGTTGTTGTTCACGCTGTAGGTGCCGATGCAGCAGAAGAACAGGATCGACGGGAACAGCACGGCGTACGGAATCTTGAACACCGACAGCCAGTAGCGCACCAGCGGCACGTTCAGCACGAGCAGGAAGACGTTGCCGATCCACATGCTGGCGACCAGGCCCCAGAACAGATCGGGATGGCTGCCGATCATGTTCGGTCCAGGCTGGATGCCCTTGATGATGAAGGCGGCCAGCATCAGCGCCATGACGGCGTTCTCCGGAATGCCGATGCTCATCAGCGGAATGAAGCTGGTGCGCGCTGCAGCTTCGTCGGCGGCAGCCTGTCCGGCCACGCCTTCGATGCAGCCGGTGCCGATCTCGTCCTTGTATTTGCTGACCTTCTTGTCGATCGCGTAGGCCGCGAACTGTGCAATGGTCGGGCCGCCGCCGGGCAGGATGCCCAGGAAGGAACCGATCACGCTGCCACGCAGTGCGCTGGGAATGATCCGCTTGAACTCAGCCCAGGTGGGAATCAGGTTGATCTTGCCGTTGAAAGGCGAGCGCTCCTCGCGCGAGTCGAGGTTCTTGGTGATCTCGGCAATGCCGAAGCAGCCCAGCGCAATGCTCACGATGCCGACGCCGTCCACCAGGAAAGGCAGGTCGAGGGTGAAGCGCTGCATGCCGCTGTTCACGTCGGTGCCGATGGTGCCGAGCAGCACGCCGATCATGCACATGGCCAGGCCGTTGAGCAGGCTGCCCGTGGTGACGAAGCTCACGCAAACGAAACCCACCAGCATCATCGCGACGTAGTCGGCGGGGCCGAACAGGAAGGCGACCTCGCCGAGCACCGGTGCCAGGAACGTCAGCACCAGGATGGCGACCGTACCGCCGATGAAGCTGGAGAAGCCCGCCGTGAACAGCGCCAGCCCCGTCTGCCCCTTGAGCGTCATGGCGTACCCGTCGATACAGGCCACGATGCTGCTGGCATGCGGGATCTTCATGGTGATGGCGCTCACGCTGTCGCCGTACTGCGCACCGTAGTAGATGCCGGCCAGCATGATGAGCGCGCCGGTCGTGGGAATGGAATACGTCAGCGGCAGCAGCAGGCTGATGGTGGCCAGAGGGCCCAGGCCGGGCAGCAGGCCGACCAGTGTGCCCACGGTGCAGCCAATGGCGCAGAACATCAGGTTCTGCCAAGTCAGGGCGTGCGAAAAACCGAACGCCAGGTTGTTCAGGACTTCCATCGTCGTCTCCTCAGTACAGCGGCAGGTTCAGGCCGAGGAGCTTCTGGAGGGCCAGCGCCATCACGATCAGGCCCGCGGAGACCTTGACGTTGCGCACCCACGAGTACGAAGTGCCGGCGAACGCCGAACAGAACACCATGAAGACGATGCCGGCGATCATGTTCAGGAAGGTGGAGATCAGCGCGAACCCGCAGAGGCTTGCGAGGATGAGCGAGATGTTCTTGTAGTTGAAATCCAGCCGCACCGGCGCGACGAAGAACGACCGGATCACGGTCGACACGGCGATCACCAGCAGCATGGCGCTGACGAGCGCGGGGAACAGTCCCGGCCCCGCGCGGCTCAGGTCTCCAATGGGGTAGCGAAGCGCAGTGAGGCCGAAGGCCAGCGCGATTGCCATGAGGAAGAGTCCCCTGACAAGATTTCTGTTTCTCATACGTTCCCGATGTACTGGGTAGTTGAATGCCACCGGAGCGAGTGAATCCGCCCGGTCCCGTCTCCATCCGGATGGGAATCCGGACGATGCGATGCTCTTGGGGCTAGCTGATCGCTGTCTGACGAAGGCGTGAGGGGAACTACGTACCCATCGCGCGGGCCGGCCGCGCGAGGCGCCGGCGCCCGGGCGCGGGTTGAGCAAGGAGCCGCGGGCGCATGAAGCGGGGCGCGTGCAGACAAGGGTTTTCACCTATCTCGCGGCGTGTCGATTCTCCTCACGCTCGCCCGACGTGCTGCTGAGGGTCATCCTCGGTTCTTCAGGAGTAATCAACCATGGCTACCCACACCCACACCAATACCAATACCAATACCAATACCAATACCAATACCGTCCGCCTGCACCGCGTCCTGCGCGCCCCGCCGGAGCGCATCTATCGCGCATTCACCCAGCCCGGCGCCTTCGAACGCTGGCTGCCCCCGTTCGGCTACACCGGCAAGGTCCACGCGATGGAGCCGGTGGTGGGCGGCGCCTGGCGCATGTCCTTCACCAACTTCGGCACCGGCCACAGCCACTCGTTCGGCGGCAAGTACCTGGAGCTCGTTCCACACAGCCGCATCGCCTACGACGCGAGCTTCGACGACCCCAACCTTCCGGGCACCATGAAGACGACCGTGAGCCTGACGGCGGTGTCCTGCGGCACGGACGTCTCGATCGTGCAGGAAGGCATTCCCGCCGTGATTCCCGCCGAGATGTGCTACCTGGGCTGGCAGGAGTCGCTGGTCTCGCTGGCCCAGCTGGTCGAGCCGAACATCCCGGACTGAGCCCTGCGGGGCTTCGCTCCGGCACCAGATACCAATCCCCCTGAAGGCGGCTCAGCGCCGCCGTCCTCCCGGCCCACGCCCGGGAATACCCTCTGACGCCTCCCTGTTCGCCTTGCCTACATTTCTTGCATGCAAGAGATGGCATTGCTTGCATGCAAATCCAAGCACGACAGATAGACAGACAGGAGACTCCATGCCCCGCTTCGCCAAATCGCTGTTCGGACAGGTGGTCATCGCGCTGGTGCTCGGCGTGCTCGCGGGGCTTCTTGCGCCCGAGTACGCCGTCAAGCTCAAGCCGCTCGGTGACGGTTTCATCAAGCTGATCAAGATGATCATCCCGGTGCTGGTGTTCTGCGTGGTGGTGCACGGCATCGCCGGCGCGGGAGACCTGAAGCGCGTGGGCCGGGTGGGCGTGAAGTCGCTCATCTACTTCGAGGTGCTGACCACCATCGCGCTGGCCATGGGCCTGGTGCTGGCCTTCGTGTTCCAGCCGGGCGCGGGCATGAACGTCGATCCGTCGAAGCTCGACCCGGCCGCGATGAGCGCCTATGCCTCGAACGCCGACAAGCTCACGAGCGGCGGCACGGTCGAGTTCCTGATGAAGCTGATCCCCACGACGGTGGTGAACGCCTTCGCCACCGGCGACGTGCTGCAGGTGCTGCTGTTCGCGGTGCTCTTCGGCTGCGCGCTCACGCTGCTGGGCGAGCGCGGCAAGCCGGTGGCCGTGGTGGTGGACGCGCTCTCGCTGGTGCTCTTCAAGATCATGGGCATCATCATCAAGCTGGCGCCGCTGGGCGTGCTGGGCGCGATTGCGTTCACGGTGGGCCAGTACGGCATCGGCTCGCTCAAGCAGCTGGGCATGCTGGTGGCGCTCTTCTACGGCGCGGTGCTGGTCTTCGTGTTCGTGGTGCTGGGGGTGGTGATGCGCATGTCGGGCTTCAGCCTGATCAAGCTGCTGCGCTACCTGCGCGAGGAGCTCACCATCGTCTTCGCCACCACCTCTTCCGACAGCGTGCTGCCGCAGGTCATGGCCAAGCTGCGCCGCATGGGCATCCGCGATTCGACGGTGGGCCTTGTCATTCCCACCGGCTACTCGTTCAACCTCGACGCGTTCTCGATCTACATCACGCTGGCGGCCGTGTTCATCGCACAGGCCACCAACACGCCGATCTCGATGGCCGACCTGCTGACGATCCTGGCGATCGCGCTGGTCACCTCCAAGGGCGCGCACGGCGTGCCGGGCTCGGCCATCGTGGTGCTGGCGGCCACGCTGCACGCCATTCCGGCGATTCCCGCCATCGGGCTGGTGCTGGTGCTGTCGGTCGACTGGTTCATGGGCATCGCCCGCGCGCTGGGCAACCTGATCGGCAACTGCGTCGCGACCGTGGCCATCGCCGCATGGGAAGGCGACATCGACCGCGAACGGGCCCATGCGGTGCTCGACGGCACCTACTCGCCCGACGACGAGCCGCTGGCCGAGGCTGAGGGCGACGGCGTGGTGAGCACCACGGCCACCGCCACCGCCTCCGCATCGCGCGCCCACTGAACAGGGAACAGAAGAGAAAAAACATGCCTGCCGACGTCAGCCCCACCGTCATCGCCGAACGCGTCGTCGAGGCCATCCTCGCGCAGAAACTCGCGCCGGGCGAACGGCTCGGCGAGCAGGCGCTGGCCGAGAACTTCTCGGTGAGCCGCACGATGGTGCGCGAGGCGCTGATGCAGCTGCAGGCGCGCGGTTTCGTCGAAGTGCAGTCGCGCCGCGGCTGGTACGTGGTGGAGCCTTCGGCCGAGGAAGCGCGCGACGCCTTCTCGGCGCGGCGCATCGTCGAAGCCGGCATCCTGGAGGCCAGCGAAGGCCGGCCGCTCGCGAAGGTGATCCGCAAGCTGCGCGACCATATCGCCGACGAGCAGCGCGCCATCGAGGGCGCCGATGCAGCGACACGCGCCTTCCTGCTGGCCGACTTTCATGTCTGCCTGGCCGAGCAGATGGGGCACCAACTGCTCGTCGACGTGCTGCGCGACCTCACGGCTCGCACCACGCTGGCAGCCACGCTCTACCAGTCGAAGCACGAGGCCGGGCAGTCTTGTGCGGAGCATGGCGCGATCGTGGCGGCGCTGGAGGCTGGGGATACGGCCGGGGCGCGGCGGCTGATGCTGGAGCACATCGGCAATGTCGAGCTTGCGCTGGAAGTAGATGCTGCGGCGGAGCCGGATGCGACCAGCAGGCTCAAGGCCACGCTGGCGCCTGTGGCGTTGCCGCGCGCGCGGCGCTGAGGGTCGCGGGGGCTTGTGCCGTCGCAACGCTGGTGCAGTTGATACCGCCGTCTGGCTTGCAGTGATCCGTGCCCCCTCGGGCAATGCGCCTTTGGTGATCCGTCACTCCATGGGAGCATCAATCAGATACACGCCCGCCGAAGCGATTGGGTGGTGATGGCCTGGGCTTCCCGCAACGGAATTGAACTTCGGATTTCTATTGTCTGACGTGGATGCCATGTGGTCCGACGGTACCAACAAACTGCACATCCGAACCGAGTCTCCTAGCTATGGCTACTCGTGTATGTCGAATTCCAGGCGGGTTGATTGCGGAAACCACCTCCACATTAGAGCCGAGTCGCACCATGGAGGCGGTTGCTCTATGAGCCCCGTTCGATTCATCTTCGTCATGCCGCGCTGAATCGCATCGAGTTGATTGACGTTACCAATGAATCGGGTCCATTTGGAACAGCAGGAGCACGGCTACATTCCAGCCAAATCTATCGAAATTCTCTATCAATTCGATGCCTCGCAAATAAGAGGATCAAATTTCTTAAGACGGAGGTTAAGCGAAAATTCCATTTTCGAAATGCATATGCTCTTGCATCGCACTCGAAAACTTCCCCACAAACTCCGGCGCCGAATCTCTTTGCGATCTGACTTTGAAGTTACCACTCTCGATCGCCCATTCATATACCGAAATACCCACCGGATACCTTGTCAAGACGCCTGTTAATTCATACTTCCTTATCCATTCAAAGGCATCTTCCTTGACCGCAAAAACTGCAGAAGGGAATTTTGCATTTACGCCACTAAAAACCCAAACCTCCCTAATATCCGCCATATACATTCCTTGGATAAACTACCTCGCCCATGCGTTCGTCGGATTTTTTCGACAGATGATCTTAGCCTAGCCTTATTGCCTTGGATAAGGTCAGTCATTGGGTGACTGCGAACTCTTCGACCTCATTAGCTGGATCTTTTTTTCACCCAATCTGAACATACAACCCTTCTATCCCCTCTTAAATCAGAGCTGCTGACCTTCACCACGATTAAGTGCGAGTGTCGATGCTGTGACGTCCATAGACTACCTCCACATCGGAACCCAAGCCCCTTGGCGACGGCATATGGCCCGTAAGCTTTTCGTAAAGCGATCGCAAGTAGCCCGGCTTGTCTTCCACTTCATCTAGAGGTACCTCATGAGGCACCACTGCGCGCCAGTACTTTTCGATATTGCCCGACGACAGGATGAATTCGATCGCATCCAGCACTCGTTTTCGGCTCTCCGGTCCGAAACGGTGGAAATCGGCCTCCATCGCATCAAACAGCTTGGCACGGCAGCCTGCATCGTTGATATAGAAATCATCCAGCTCGTCATCGCTCATGACGTGCAAGCAGTAGTTCAGCTTGGAGATGTAGTCAGGGAAAATTTGCATGCCCCTCCTCAAGCGGATCGCTCCATTGAGTCAGCTTCCTTCGGTTGCACTCAGATAAAAACCCGCCAAATTGATTGGTCCGGGCAGTGATGACTTGGACTTCGCTCAACTGAATTTACGGTCTGGATTTTTATTGCCTGACATCGATGCCATGCGGTCCGATGGCATCGACCAACTCCACATCCGAGCCGAAGTTTCTTGGCTGCGGCTCACGCCCCGCCAATTTCTCGTAGAGCTCGCGCAAATAGCCCGACTTGTCCTCGACCTCATCAAGCGGCACAGCATGTGGCACTACGTATCCCCAAAGCTTGTCGATCTGACCCGACGACAGGATGAACTCAATTGCCTCCAAGACTCGCTGCTTGCTCAGGGGACCGAAGCGGTCGAAGTCAAGCTTCATCGCGTCAAATAGCCTAGCGCGGCAATCAGAATCATTGATATAGAAATCGGCCAAATCGTCGTCGCTCATGGATCCCAGGTAGTAGTCCAGTTCGCGAATGTAGTCAGGGAATATTTGCTTCATATATCAAGGTCCAAGTTCTGGATACGCGGTAATGATCCCATTTGCCCCCCGGAATACGGTTGCCTTCGTGGCTGTCTCCGGACAGCCTCCACCTCTTCTATAACCTTCACCAATAACACGCTTCATATCAATAGTGGCGCGTGATCTTCCAGTCTTATCCATCTCCTGATTCGCACGCTGGATGGCATCCAACTGATCGACGTTGCTCAAGAACCGGGTGGAATTCACTGGCCGCGGGTTTCTAGGGCAAGGATCATCCGGAGGAATACCGGTTTTGGCCCGATGCTCCTGCTCCGCCATGGTCGTGTGCGCTCCATGCCGCGAATAAGGGTGACCGCCCGAGGCAGCCTCCTGATCTCGGAGGATTTTTCCGGCCCTACGGTTAGCACGATTGCCAGCCAGACCCAATGGATCAATCCACTCCACTGGGTTCGGCGCGAACTGCTGCAGATTCAAGCCGCCAAGGAGCCCGATCGGATCATTGCTTATGAATCGCCCTACTACCGGGTCGTAATACCGATGTCGGTTGTAGTGCAACCCGGTCTCTTCATCCCAATACTGCCCCTGAAACCGAATCGGATTCCGGAACCCCGCTTTCCTTCCCGCCTCACTGATCGCCTGCCTCGCTTCCCCCCAAGCCTTGTAGCTCGCAGACCAAGCCACACGCCCCTCATGATCCGTCAACTCCTGCGGCGTGCCCAGATGGTCGCACTGGTAGAAGGCGATCTCTTCCTTCAGGAATGGCGCAGGCGCTCGGCTCTGTTCTCCATTCCATAGCGGGTCCAGTTCGATGTCGTAGCGTCCGCCGTTGTCGGCCATCAGTGCCTTCACATCCGTCGTCTGGCTCAACACGACTGCCTGGGCCTGCCGGATCTGCACCAGCGGCACGAACGAACCGGGTTCGTGGATGTAGTGGACGCTGTCGCCGCGCCATGCCTGTTCCTGCTGGCCCTCTATGCTTTGCGTGCTCTCGAACGCCAGCGTGTCGCCGTCCCAGCCAAACAAGGTGCAGGCATGCCGCGTGCGCTTGGCGATGCGCCGGCCCAGCGGGTCGTAGCTGAAGCTCGTGGTTTCGCCGAAGGTTTCGGCGCTGCGCATGCGGTTGTAGCCGTCCCAGGTGAATACCGTCTTTTCGCCGTTGCGGCTGCGCTCGATCAGGTTGCCGCGCTCGTCCCACTTGTAGTGGGTGCCGGCGTAGTCCTTCAGCAGGTTGTCCATCAGCTTGCCGGCCATGCTGCGGCCGTCACCGCCTGAGCGAACGGCGACGCGGTGGGTGATGCGGCCCGCAGCCTGCGCACCGCCTTCCACGTCTGAAGACGGGTCGCCGATGTTCCCCGCCGGATCGAACGCGAAGGTCTCCCGTCCCAGTCGGCTGTTGGCTTCGAGCAGTCGCCCTACCGGGTCATAGCGGTAGCTGAGGTTGCCGCGCCGGCTGTCGCCGATGGCGATCAACTGGCCCGCCTTGTCGTATTGGTAGCTGCGGCGGATGCCGGTGGATTGCAGCGCGCCGCGCCTGGTCTGGGAGATCTGCTGCTCCAGCAATCGGCCGGCCGGGTCGTAGCTCTGTTTCTGTAGGAGTCCGTTGTCCTGCTCGCGCGCAATCTCGCGGTGCAGGTCGTCGCGCTCGAAGCCCAGGATGTCCTGCCCGTCGACGAGCAATCCGTGCACGTGGCCGGAGCCGTAAGTGAGCCACTGGGTCGCATGGCCATCAGGGCGGATGGTCGCTACGCGCTGGTTAAGTTCGTCGTAGCGATGCTGCCAGACCGCGGTACGCGCACTCTCCACGTAGTGCTGATGCTCGCGCGTCAGGTTGCCCGCGGGGTCGTAGAACCACTGCAGTTTCGCGTCGCTGTTGCCGGCTTCGACCAACCGGCCGTTGCGGTCGTAGGCAAAGCTCTCGGCAACGCCGCCGACGCTGCGCTCGATCAGGCGGCCGATCGGATCGAATTGCAGCAGCGTGGTGTGCTCGCCCTCAGCCACCTCCGACAGCACCCCCGTGGACTCTTCATAGCCGTACCGGATGGTCTTGCGGTCGAAGCCCACTTCTTCCAGCAACCGGCCCACGGGGTCATAGCGGAAGTCGTACCGGCTGCCGTTCTCGTTGTGCAGTTCGCTCAAACGTCCCAGCAGATCCCAGCGGTACTTGAGCGTGCGCCCTGCCGCGTCGGTGCGCTCGGAAACGAGGCCGGAGCGCGTGTAGTCGTAGCTCGTCCTGCGTCCCAGCGCGTCGGTGTGCGCAAGCAGGCGCCCCTCCGCGTCGTGCACGAAATGCTCGCCGGTGTCGTCGGGCAGGGTGATTTCTTCGAGCTGTCCTGGCCGGTTGGCATTCGCCGCAGTCGTGGCGTACCCCTTTTCGTTCGCCCTGGTGTAGCGATACCGGGTGCTCTGGCCCATTGCATCGGTCGCTTTGACCAAGCGCCCCTGCTCGTCGTATTCCCACCGCGTGGTCTTGCCCGAGCAGTCGGTGTGGCTGGCGAGTTGACCGGCTCGTGTGTAAGCCAGCGCCTTGACGCCGCCTTTCGCATCGGTAACGCGCACCGGCCGGCCAGCCTTGTCGTAGGCGTATTCGGTCTTGTGCCCCAGCGGATCGATTTCTTCGACGAGGTTGCCGTCGGCGTCGTAGCCGCGCTTCCAGACGCCGCCCTCGGCGTCGCGCAGGCCCGTCAGGCGCCCGCGCTCGTCGTGTGCGAAGTGCACCTGGCTGCCGTCGGCCCGGGTGTGGGTTCGCAGGTTTCCGTCGGCGTCGTAGCTGAAGTCGTCCGTGCTGCCGTCGGCGTGGACATGGCGCGTGATGTTCTTTGCTTCATCGCGAAAGAACCATTCCTGGCGCTTGTCGGGATGGATGATCCGGTAGGTGTAGCCGAGGATGTCGTAGTAGTACCAGGTCTCGCCGCCAAGCGCGTCGGTCACATAGGTCAGGCGGATGTTCCTGTCCCACTCCAGCTTGAGGGCAAAGCTCCCGTCATCGCTCCATTCGCGCACGGCCTTGGCGTCGGCACCGGTGCCGTCGTATTCAAGGTTCATGCCCCGGCCCGTGCGGTCGGTGTATCGGGTCACGAGGTGGTGGCTGTAGCTGTAGTTCCAGGTTTCGCCGTTCTCGTCCTGGGCTGAGACGAGGTCGCCTTCAGCGTCATGCACATAGGCGGCGAGTTGGCGCACGACCTGGCCGCCCTTGATCTCCCACAGGCTGGCGATCAGTCCGCTTCGCGCATCGGGGCGAGTGCCCACATGGGCAATCGTGAGATCGCCTTGCTTGCTGATGATGTCGCTCAAGACCTGTTCGCCCGTGGTTGCGATCACGTGGTCGTAGCGCAAGCCGATGCTGACTTCCTTGCCGGCATGCAACGCGACAAGACGGAAGTGCTGCTTGCCTTGCGTAGCGACCTTGCGAGCCGCGGTATTCACCAGCTCGTAGACCTCGCGCCAGTCGCTGGCCTCGCTCGCCTCAACCGCCGGCGTGGCCTTGCCGAAATCCACGGTCAACAGCGTCTCGCTCAGCCGCGTGAGCGTCGCTTCTTCGATGGCATCGCGGTAGCTCTGGCCCACGGCCAGCAGCGGGTAGGCATGGCTGCGGCCGTCCGCGCCGTGATAGATCAGGCTGAGCTGGCCGGCCCGCGGACCCTGGGCCGGGGTGGCGATGTCCACGCGAGTGCTGTAGGGCGTGAGCCACCTCGCACCGAGGCTGCCCTGGTCGAACGCGCCGAGATTGCTGCGGTAGGTGCGCGCCCAGGCGATGGGCAGCGGCGCAGCCAGCGTGAAGTCGACGTGGGTGAAGCTTTCGCAGCCGGTCGCAAGGCTGATGGCGAACTTGCTTGCCGAGGGAACCGGTGCGCCGGAAACCGGACAGTTCTTGCAACCGGGGTCGCCGTTGACCGGCGCCTGCACACGCATGTGCTCGACCCGGCTGTCGGGCCTGTTTTTTGTTGCCTCGGCCCCGGCAACGGGTGGCACGATGGCCGCGCGCGGGCTCTTCCTGTGCGCAATGGCCGCCAGCAGCTTGTGCAGCAGCCACATGATGCTGCCCTGCAGTTCCTGGCTGGCGAGGTCCGTCAGTTGTTTGCGGAAATCGGCCTTCAAGGTGCCAAGACTCTCGATCACCTCGTTGACCTTGCCCTTGACGCTCTCGGGCAGGTAGCCGGCTGCCTTCCTGGCAGCGTAGTTGGCGGCCCGCTTGGCCGTGCCTTCGGAGTACTTCACCGCCCGGCGCCACATGCCGCTCCACGTGCTCTGGGTCTTGGGGTCGTAGTCGTTGGTTTCCGCGGCGCCTGGCTTGGCGACGGTGAAGAGGTCTTGCCCGCCGACCACGCGCTGCAGGATGCCGATCAGGTTGTCCAGGATGCTGTCGGAGAGCTTCGCGCAGTCTTCCAGAATGCCCGAGAGCCTTGCGATGGCCCCGTCGATGAAGGTCTCCAGTTCACCGACGATGGATGCGTTCAGATGCCCCACCAGCGTGGTGACGATGGTCTCGCCGAGATTCCTGGCTCCATGCATGAGCTCCTGCCTGACCAGGTGCAGCGTGGGCCGCAGGCTCATGCGCGCCGCGGCCATGGTGGGCGGCGCCGGAATCAGGCCGATGAGGTTGATGCCCAGGCTGGCCCAGTTCAGGAACCGGGTGACGGCGTCGGTGGACTTCTTCTCGATGATGGTGATGACGTCCAGGAACACATCCACCAGCGCCATGATGTTGCCCACGATGGGGATGCTGCCCAGCACCGTGGTCAGCCGATCGAGCGTGACGTAGCCGCCGGTGAAGGACCGCAGCCATTCGTCCACCACCTTGCTCGCGGCGGCGATGTCTTCCTTGGCGATGGTGTTCAGCGGGGCGACGGCCGTCTGAGGCTCGCGTTCGGCGGTCGATGTCGGTGCGGGCTGGCCCTGAGGTGTGCCCGATGGTGGCCGCTGCGGCGTGCCTGGTCCCATTGTCCAGTCTCCCTGACTGTGTTTGTGCTGTCGCGAAAATCAATTGGGGGAAAGAAAAAGGCTTTGCCGCAACTCGCGGAATTGCAGCGCTTCTGCCCGACGGCGTCGAAATCTGAAGGCGCCAGGCCCTTGCTGGAGCACGGCTGGCAAATAAGAAAAACCGCTTGATGACAATTCGTTCAATACGAATATTGTTTGCAAATCGAGCTTCACGCCCACCTCCCTTTTATTTCTTGCGAACCATTCTAGAGAGCAATTCGACGCAGGTACGGGTGCAAATAAGCGAATGGCTTTTGGCGCGTGATTTATCTCTATATACGTAACGCAAAAAAAGACCTCTGCGTGAACCAATCGCCGAAGACAGCCGGTGACCGGGTCGCGCCGGCACTGCGCTCGGCTAAAGTCCGGGACACCTATGAACTCACCCCAACTCCAGCGCGGCGTGTTCCTCGCCCTTCTCGCCGTCGTGACCGTCGCCTTCCTCTGGGTGCTGATGCCGTTCTTCGGCGCGGTGCTGTGGGGCGTGGCGCTGGCGATCCTGTTCACGCCGCTCTACAAGTGGCTGCTGAAGAAGATGCGCGGCAAGCCCAACGCCGCCGCGCTCTCGACGCTGGCGATCTGCCTGTTCATCGTGATCCTGCCGCTGGCCATGGTGGGCGTGTCGCTGGTGCAGGAGATCGCGCTGGTCACGCAGAACATCCGCTCCGGGCAGATCAACTTCGCGGCCTACTTCCAGCAGATCCTGGACGCTTCGCCGCAGTGGCTGCTGAACCTGGTGGAGCGCTTCAACCTCGGCGACATGGCGGCCTGGCAGGCGCGCATCTCGGCCGCCGCCGGGCAGGCCAGCCAGATCATCGCGAGCCAGGCGCTCGCCATCGGCCAGAACACCTTCGACTTCATCGTCAGCTTCTTCGTGATGCTGTACCTGCTGTACTTCCTGGTGCGCGACGGCGCAACGCTGTCGAAGACGATGCGCGACGCCGTGCCGCTGGCCAAGCCGCACACGCACTACCTGCTCAACAAGTTCACCACCGTGATCCGTGCCACCGTCAAGGGCAACGTGGCGGTGGCGATCGCGCAGGGCTCGCTCGGCGGGCTGGCGTTCTGGTTCCTCGGCGTGCAGGGCGCGCTGCTGTGGGCGGTGCTGATGGCCTTCCTGTCGCTGCTGCCCGCCGTGGGCGCGGCGCTGATCTGGGGGCCGGTGGCCATCTACTTCCTGGCCACGGGGCATTTCTGGCAGGGCGGCGTGCTGATCTTCGTGGGCGTGTTCGTGATCGGCCTGGTCGACAACATCCTGCGCCCCGTGCTGGTGGGCAAGGACACGCAGATGCCCGACTACATCGTGCTGATGTCGACCATCGGCGGCATGGCGATCTTCGGCATCAACGGCTTCGTGATCGGGCCGGTGATCGCGGCGCTGTTCATGGCGGCATGGAGCCTCTTTGCCGACTCCGGCCACGTGGGCGGCGGGCACGAGCAGGCCGAAGGCGCGCAGCCCAGGCAGGTCGCCAAGTACGACAAGGCCGGCTGAGGCCTCCGCCGTCCACTCCCCGCCGCGCGCATTTCGCGCGCGCAATCCCGCATTTCGTCACATGGCGCTGGGCACCGTGCCCGGCCTGCGGGATCGTCGGGCCTCCAACTTCCAACGAGGCCCGCCATGCAACTTCCCGCATTCATGTCCCGCCCGGTTGCGCACGCCCTGTGCGCCGCCGCGATCCTCCTGCCCGCCGGCGCTTTCGCCGCCGACCTGAGCCTGAGCGTCGCCGACGGCCCCGCCGCGGACGCGACGCTCTACGTCGCGCTGTACAGGGACGCCGCCGGCTACGCCGACAGCAAGGCCGTCGCGTCGCAGACCGCGCCGATGCAGGGCGGCAAGGCCCGCCTGGTGTTCGCGGGGCTGGCGTCCGGGCGCTACGCGCTGCGGGTATTCGCCGACGAGAACGGCAACGGCAAGCTCGACACCAACCTCATGGGCATGCCCATCGAGCGCTACGGCTTCTCGAACGACGCCAAGGGCAACCGCGCCGCGCCCGACTTCGAGGCCGCCGCGATCGCCATCGACGCGGACATGCAGACCGTCATCCACCTGCGCTGAGGAGCACGACGCCATGGAACGACGCGAACTCCTGCGCATGCTGGCCTCGGCCGGCGCCCTGCCCCTGCTGGCACCGCTGGCGCGTGCGGCCGGCACGTCTGACGACTGGCAGACCCAGTTCGAGGCTGCCGGTGCCGCCTGGAAGGCCGGCTTCGCCACGCCCGAGGGCGATTTCCCGCTCACCCGCGCTACGGTGCGCGGGCACTTCCCCGACGCCGTGGCGGGCACGCTGTTCCGCATCGGCCCGGCCGGCCACGACCTGGGCGGCGAGCGCTACCACCACTGGTTCGACGGCGATGGCATGGTGCACCGCTTCGTGATCGAGGGCTCCGACGTGCGGCACCAGGGCCGCTATGTGGCCACGCCCAAGCGCGTGGCCGAGACGAAGGCCGGCCGACGCCTGTTCGAGGCCTTCGGCACCATGCCGCCGGGCGTGGAGACACCAACTTCCGCCGACAGCATCAACGTCGCCAACACCAGCGTGCTGCCGTTGCGCGGCGAGGTGCTGGCTCTGTGGGAGGGCGGCTCGGCCACGCGCGTCGATGCGCTCACGCTCGACACGCTGGGCGTGAAGACCTGGCGCGCCGATCTTGCGGGCATGCCGTTCTCGGCCCACCCGAAGGTCGATCCGGACGGCACGGTCTGGAACTTCGGCGTGAGCTCGGGCCAGGGCCTGCTGGCGCTGTACGAAATCGCACCCGAAGGCGCGCTGCGCCGCGCGGCCGTGGTGCCGGTGGCAGACATGCCAATGGTCCACGACTTCGCCGTGACCAAGCGGCATTTGGTATTCCTGCTGCCGCCGCTGGTCTACGACGGCAAGCGCAAGGAAGCCGGCGCCAGCTTTCTCGATGCGCACGTGTGGCGGCCGGAATTGGGCATGCGCGCGCTGGTCATCGACAAGCGGAACTGGGAGCGCCGCCAGATGCTGGCGCTGCCGGCGGGCTTCCTGTTCCACGTCGGCAACGCCTGGGAGGAAGACACGCCTCGCGGTACGCAGATCCACGTCGACTACGTGCGCTCCGACAACGCCGACTCGGTGTTCATCAGCAACCGCGAAGTGATGCGCGCGCGCCGCGTGAAGACCACCGAACCGCACCTGACAGTCGCCACGCTGAACCTGTCCACGGAGCGGGCCACGCAGGCCACGCTCGCGCAGGAGGCCGAGTTCCCGCGCATCGACCCGCGCCGCGTCGGCCTGCGGCATCGCCAGGTGGTGCACGCCACGCAGATCCGGCGCGACCTGCCCGGCTTCGGCGCAATCGCGCGCACCGACGTCGAGACCGGCCGCAGCCAGCGCTTCAGCTACGGCGCGCAGGCCATGGTGGAGGAACACGTCTTCGTGCCCGATGGTTCGAAGCCGGGCTGGGTGCTGGGCACGGCGTTCGACTTCGGACGGCAGAAGACGATGTTGTCGTGCTTCGCGGCCGACAATCTCGCGGCAGGCCCGGTGGCACAGGCCACGCTGCCCTATGCCCTGCCGCTGGGGCTGCACGGCGCCTTCGTGCCGGCCTGACTCAGGCCTCCCACCAGCCTTCGTCGAAACGCCCCTGCAGGAAGGCCACGAAGCCCGACACCTTGCCCGGCACCAGCTTGGGCGACGGAAAGACGGCGTGGATCTCCTGCTCGGGCAGCGCGTGGTCGCCGAGCACCTCGCGCACCTTGCCGGCCGCCAGCGAGTCGCTGGCCACATAGCGCGGCATGAGCGCGATGCCAAGGCCGTCACGCGCCGCCGCCAGCACGGCCGAGAGGTTGTTCGAGCGGAAGCGGCCCGACACGGGCACCGTGACCGGCTCGCCGCGCGGCGTGTGCATGCGCCAGAACTCGTCGCCCACCACGCTGCTGTAGATCAACGCGACGTGCGCGCTCAGGTCCTGCGCGCGCTTCGGCGTGCCATGCTTCTTCAGGTAGGCGGGCGAGGCGACCATGACCCACGGGTTGGCGCCCAGGTAGCGCGCGCCCAGTGAAGAGTCGGCCAGCTTGCCCATGCGGATGGCGACGTCGATGCCCTGCGCAATGAGATCGACGTAGCGGTCCTCGAAGCTCAGGTCGAGCTGCACCTGCGGGTGCCTGCGCATGTACTCGAGCGCCAGCGGCACCACCACGCGCCGCCCGAAGGCCACCGAGGTGCCCACGCGCAGCAGGCCCTGCGCCTGGTTCTGCCGCAGTTGCACGATGCTGTCGGCCTCCTCGGCCTCGCGCACGATGGTCTTGCACTTCTCGTAGTAGAGCGCGCCCGGCTCGGTGAGGCTCACGCCGCGCGTGTTGCGGTTGAGCAGGCGCACCTTCAGCCGTTCCTCGGTGGCGGCGATCTGCTTGGTCACCGTGGGCTGCGTGGTGTTGAACTCGCGCGCGGCCTTCGAGAAGCTTCCCGTCTCGACCACGCGCACGAACATTTCCATTGCCAGCAATCTGTCCATGGGCCGGATGGTAGTCACTTATTCCAGCGTGGAATAGGTTTTATGGTCCGCAGCCGTCTTCTTGGAATCCACCCTGCTTCCTACAGTGGGACCACCTCTAGGAGACTTCAAATGGCAAAGATGACAGCGGTCCAGGCCGCGGTTCTGGTGATGGAAAAAGAAGGCGTCACACAGGCCTTCGGCGTTCCGGGCGCGGCGATCAACCCGATGTACTCGGCCTTGCGCCAGCGCGGCAGCATCGCGCACATCCTCGCGCGGCACGTGGAAGGCGCCTCGCACATGGCCGAGGGCTACACCCGCGCGGTGGCCGGCAACATCGGCGTTTGCATCGGCACCTCGGGCCCGGCGGGCACGGACATGATCACCGGGCTGTACTCGGCCTGGGCCGATTCCATTCCCATCCTCTGCATCACCGGCCAGGCGCCCCGCGCCCGGCTCTACAAGGAAGATTTCCAGGCGGTGGACATCGAGTCGATCTCCAAGCCCGTCACCAAGTGGTCGGTCACGGTGCGCGAGCCGGGCCAGGTGCCGCAGGTGTTCCAGCAGGCCTTCCACCTGATGCGCTCGGGCCGCCCGGGCCCGGTGCTGATCGACCTGCCCTTCGACGTGCAGATGGCGCAGATCGAGTTCGACATCGACAGCTACGAGCCGCTCAAGCCCTACAAGCCGGCCGCCACGCGCGCCCAGATCGAGAAGGCCATCGCCATGCTCAACGCGGCCGAGCGCCCGCTGATCGTGGCCGGCGGCGGCATCATCAACGCCGATGCCTCCGACCTGCTGGTGCGCTTTGCCGAAGCCACCGGCGTGCCGGTGATTCCCACGCTCATGGGCTGGGGCTCCATTCCCGACAACCATCCGCTGATGGCCGGCATGTGCGGGCTGCAGACCAGCCATCGCTACGGCAACGCCACGATGCTGGCCAGCGACTTCGTGCTGGGCATCGGCAACCGCTGGGCCAACCGCCACACCGGCTCCGTCGACGTCTACACCAAGGGCCGCACCTTCGTGCACGTGGACATCGAGCCCACGCAGATCGGCCGCGTGTTCACGCCCGACTTCGGCATCGTGTCGGACGCCAAGGCCGCGCTCGAACTCTTCGTCGAGGTGGCCGAGGAGATGAAGGCCGCCGGCCGCCTGACCGATCGCCGCGACTGGGCCAAGGCGTGCATCGAGCGCAAGAAGACCATGCTGCGCAAGACCAACTTCGACGAAGTGCCGATGAAGCCGCAGCGCGTGTACCAGTGCATGAACAACAACTTCGGCAACGACACCTGCTACGTGAGCACCATCGGGCTCTCGCAGATCGCGGCCGCGCAGTTCCTGCACGTGTACAACCCGCGCCACTGGATCAACTGCGGCCAGGCCGGCCCGCTGGGCTGGACCATTCCCGCCGCGCTTGGCGTGCGCGCCGCCGACCCCACGCGCAAGATCGTCGCGCTCTCGGGCGACTACGACTTCCAGTTCATGATCGAGGAGCTGGCCGTGGGCGCGCAGTTCAAGCTGCCGTACATCCACATCGTGGTCAACAACTCCTACCTCGGCCTGATCCGCCAGGCGCAGCGCGGCTTCGAGATGGACTACTGCGTGCAGCTCGCGTTCGACAACATCAACGCGGCGCCGGACGCGGGCATCGAGAGCAGCTACGGCGTGGACCACATGAAGGTGGTCGAGGGCCTGGGCTGCAAGGCGATCCGCGTGAACCGCCAGGAAGAGATCGCGCCGGCCATTCGCCGCGCCGAAGCGCTGATGTCGGAGTTCAGCGTGCCGGTGGTGATCGAGGTGATGCTGGAGCGCGTGACCAACATCGCGATGGGCACCGAGATCGACAACATCACCGAATTCGAACCGCTGGCCGAGACGCCGGCCGATGCGCCCACCGCCGTCGTGGCGCTGCTCGACTGAGACGAAGAAAGAGACAAGACATGCCCAAGTTCGCAGCCAACCTCACGATGCTCTTCACCGAGCTGCCCTTCATGCAGCGCTTCGAGGCCGCCGCCAAGGCCGGCTTCGAGGCGGTGGAGTACCTCTTCCCCTACCCCTTCGAGAAGAAGGAGCTTGCCGCCGCCCTGCGCGCCAACGGCCTGCAGCAGGTGCTGCACAACCTGCCCGCCGGCGACTGGGACAAGGGCGAGCGCGGCATCGCCTGCCATCCCGACCGCACCGGCGAGTTCGCCGAAGGCATCGGCGTGGCGATCGACTACGCCACCGCGCTGGGCTGCCCGCAGGTCAACTGCCTCGTGGGCAAGGTGCCCGCTGGCGTCGACAGGGACGCGACGCACAGGACCGTGGTCGCCAACCTGCGCCTCGCCGCGCGCGAACTGGAAGCGGCGGGCCTGCGGCTGCTGATCGAGCCGATCAACACCTTCGACATTCCCGGCTTCTTCCTCACGCGCACCGACCAGGCGCTGGCGCTGATCGACGAAGTCGGCTCCGACAACCTGCGCGTGCAGTACGACATCTATCACGCGCAGCGCATGGAAGGCGAGCTGGGCAACACGCTCACGAAGAACCTGGCGCGCATCGGCCACATCCAGCTGGCCGACAACCCGGGGCGCGGCGAGCCGGGCACGGGCGAGATCAATTACCCATGGCTCTTCAGGCACATCGACTCGCTGGGCTACGACGGCTGGATCGGCTGCGAATACAAGCCCCGCACCACGACCGTCGAGGGCCTCGGATGGCGCCAGGCGCTCACGCAGCAGCAATGAATGAACGACATCGGACAAGGAAATAGAGACATGACGACCCAGCAACAGAAAATCGGATTCATCGGCCTCGGCATCATGGGCGCGCCCATGGCGGGCCACCTGCTCGAGGCGGGCTACCAGCTGTTCGTGAACACCCACGGCAACACGCCCGAGCCCTTCGTGTCGAAGGCCACCATCTGCGCCTCGGCGGCAGAAGTGACGCGGCAGTCGGACATCGTCTTCATCATGGTGCCGGACACGCCCGACGTGGAGAAGGTGCTCTTCGGCGCGCCAGGCGCCGAAGGCGTGGCCGCGGGCCTGAAGGGCACGAGCGGCAAGATCGTGGTCGACTGCAGCTCCATCGACCCGATCGCCACCAAGGACTTCGCGCGCCGCATCACCGCGCTGGGCGCGGGCTACATCGACGCGCCGGTCTCCGGCGGCGAGGTGGGCGCCAAGGCCGCGAGCCTCACGATCATGTGCGGCGGCGACGAAGGCACCTTCGAGCGCGTGAAGCCACTGCTCGACAGGATGGGCAAGAACGTCACGCTCGTGGGCGGCGCCGGCGACGGCCAGGTCTGCAAGGTGGCCAACCAGATCATCGTGGCACTGAACATAGCGGCCGTGAGCGAGGCGCTGGTGTTCGCATCGAAGGCGGGCGCCGATCCGGCCAAGGTGCGCCAGGCACTGATGGGCGGCTTCGCGAGTTCGCGCATCCTCGAAGTGCACGGCGAACGCATGATCAAGCGCACCTTCGCGCCCGGGTTCCGCATCGCGCTGCACCAGAAGGACCTGAACCTCGCGATGCAGAGCGCCCGTTCACTGGGCGTGTCGCTGCCGCAGACGGCCGGCGCGGCGCAGCTCATGAACGCCTGCGCGGCGCTGGGCTACGGCCAGCTCGACCACTCGGCGCTGGTGCGTGCGCTCGAAGCGCTCGCGCAGCACACAGTGACCCCCGACTGAAGCCAGGAACACCGTGGAACCGGCTTCGCCGGGCCACCGGTGTTGCCCCCGGCAGGGGGTTGGCGAAGCGACACGAAGTGCGCGAAGCCTGGGGGCGAGCTAAGTTTTCGCGGCTTCCAGCGACTCCTTGAGGTTGCGCCGGCGCCATGCCCAGGTCTTGATGGCCTGCGGCAGGATGCCCAGGCACGAGGCGTAGTAGGTCACCTTGAAGCCCCAGAAGCGCGGGCCGATCGGCGTGTTGCGGAACAGGTCGCCGGCCAGGATGGACAGCAGCGCCTCCTGCATGCGCCAGATGTTGCGCGGGTTCATGAACAGGCGCCGGATGGCCGGCGAGGTGATGCGGTAGATGAACCACGAGAACATCTTCGGCCCGTGCTTCATCACTTTCTCGTAGTGCCTGAACGCCTTCTCGGCCTCCTTCGCCTCGCCCTTGAGCCAATGGTCGGCACAGGTCGCGGCCTCGAAGCCGCTGTTCATCGCCAGGTACACGCCCGAGGAGAACATCGGGTCTACAAAGGCGTAGGCGTCGCCCACCATCATGAAGCGGTCGCCGCGGCAGAACTTGGAGTCGTAGGCGTAGTTGCCGGTGGAGGTGGCGCCTTCCATCAGCGTGGCGTTCTTCAGCCGCGCGGCCAGCTTGGGCGCGAGCGCGATGGTCTCCATCAGGAATTCTTCCAGCGAGCCCTTGCGGTTCTTGAAGTACGCCGGCGATGCCACCGCGCCGACGCTCACCGTGCCGTCCTTCAGCGGGATGTACCAGAACCAGCCATGGTCGAACCAGAACAGCGTGATGTTGCCCTCGAAGCGGCCCGGCTTGCGCTCGGCGTTGGCGAAGTGGCCGAAGAGCGCCGCGCTGGCGTGCTTGCGGTTGCGGCGCTTGGCGTCGAACTGGTTCGACAGCAGGGTGTCGCGCCCGCTGGCGTCGATCACGAAGCGCGGGCGCCAGGTGGTCTCGGTGCCGTCGTCGGCCTTGACCTTCACCGCCGGCCGGTTGTCGGGCGTGCCCTTGCCGGCGTCCATGTCCACGCCGGTGACGCGCTGTCCCTCGAAGGTACGCGCGCCGCGCTTGCCGGCGTGGCGGAACAGCAGCTCGTCGAATTCGGAGCGGCGCACGTGCACCGCGTAGGGAAAGCTCTTGTCCATCGCCTCGCCGAAATGGAACTGGCTGGAATGGTCGTGCCAGGGCGAGACGAACTCGGCCCCATGCTTGCGGATGCCGATGGCCTCGACCTCGGTGCGCACGCCCAGGCGGTCGAACAGCGGCATGTTCATCGGCAGCAGCGATTCGCCGATGTGGAAGCGCGGGTGCTGCGCCTTCTCGATCAGCACCACGTCGTGCCCCTTGTCCGCGAGCAGCGCGGCCACCGTGGAGCCCGAGGGGCCGCCTCCGATGACGACGACATCGGGGTCGTTGCTGGTGAAAGGTCCGGAAGTCATGCGCTGTTGCCCCTCTTGTCGTGGTGTTGTCGTTGTCGGCGATACCCCCGGCTCGATTCCCGGCTGGACGGCCGGTCTGTTAACCAGTTGGTAACGATCGGCAGTTTAGCGAACCCGCCAGCCCGCTCCCATCCGCCGGAACCCCGCCTTGTCAGGCAGAAGCTATGGATTCAGGCGTTTTCGGCATTTCCCCAGTAATAGGAGGCCCTGCTTTTGCGGTAGCCTCATTGCCCGTCAGAAACAAGGAGACTTTCATGGCTGCACCCCTTTCCCCCGCAGAAGAAGCACTTCGCGAAGCAGCGCGCGAATACCACCGATCGCCCGTCAAGGGCAAGATCTCGATCACCCCGACCAAGCCCCTGCTGAACCAGCGCGACCTGTCGCTGGCCTACTCGCCGGGCGTGGCCTATCCCTGTCTCGACATCGCCGCCGATCCGGCAACGGCCTCCGAATACACCGCCCGCGGCAACCTCGTGGGCGTGGTCACCAACGGCACCGCCGTGCTGGGCCTGGGCGACATCGGCCCGCTGGCCGCCAAGCCGGTGATGGAAGGCAAGGGCTGCCTGTTCAAGAAATTCGCCGGCATCGACGTTTTCGACATCGAGCTGGCCGAGCGCGACCCCGACAAGCTGGTCGACATCATCGCGGCGCTGGAGCCCACGCTGGGCGGCATCAACCTGGAAGACATCAAGGCGCCCGAGTGCTTCTACATCGAGAAGAAGCTGCGCGAGCGCATGAACATCCCGGTGTTCCACGACGACCAGCACGGCACGGCCATCATCTCGGCCGCGGCGCTCATCAACGGCCTGGAGCTGGTGGGCAAGAAGATCGAGGACGTAAAGATCGCCGTCTCGGGCGCGGGTGCAGCCGCCATCGCCTGCCTGGACGTGATGGTCGGGCTGGGCGCCAAGCCCGCCAACATCCACGCCTGCGACTCCAAGGGCCTGATCTACATGGGCCGCGCGGGCGGCTTCGACGAATCCAAGGCACGCTACGCCCAGAAAGACACCGGCGCCCGCACCCTGGCCGACGTGGTGAAGGACGCCGATGTGTTCCTGGGCTGCTCGGCCCCGGGCGTGATGACCGCCGAGATGGTCAAGACCATGGGCACGCAGCCCATCATCCTGGCGCTGGCCAACCCCGAGCCCGAGATCCGCCCCGAGCTGGCCAAGGCCGTGCGGCCGGACTGCATCATCGCCACCGGCCGTTCGGACTACCCGAACCAGGTCAACAACGTGCTGTGCTTCCCGTACATCTTCCGCGGCGCGCTCGACTGCGGCGCAAGCAAGATCACGGAAGAGATGAAGCTGGCCTGCGTGCGCGAGATCGCCGAGCTGACCAAGGCCGACATCAGCGAAGAGGTGGCCACCGCCTACGCCGGCCAGGAACTGGCCTTCGGCCCCGACTACATCATTCCCAAGCCCTTCGACTCGCGCCTGATCCTGCGCATCGCGCCGGCCGTGGCCAAGGCGGCCGCCGCCTCGGGCGTGGCCACGCGCCCGATCGAGGACATGGACGCCTACCGCCAGCACCTGACGCGCTTCGTCTACCAGACCGGCATGTTCATGCGCCCGGTGTTCAGCGCCGCCAAGATCGCCGCCGCCAAGCGCGTGGCCTATGCGGAGGGCGAAGACGAGCGCGTGCTGCGCGCCGCCCAGTGGGCCGTCGACGAGGGCCTGGCCAAGCCGATCCTGGTGGGCCGCCCCGCCGTGATCGACGCGCGCATCAAGAAGGCCGGCCTGCACATCCGCGCGGGCGTCGACTTCGAGATCGTCAACCCCGAGGACGATCCGCGCTTCCGCACCTACTGGGAGAGCTTCCACAAGATCATGGGCCGCCGCGGCGTGACGCCGGAGGCCGCCAAGACCATGGTGCGCCGCTCGAACACCACCATCGCCGCGCTCATGATGCACCTGGGCGACGCCGACGCCATGATCTGCGGCCTGGTCGGGCGCTTCGACGTGCACCTGGAGCACATCCGCAACCTGATCGGCCTGAAGCGCGGCGCGCCGGGCTTCGCGACGCTGAACGCGCTCACGCTCGACAAGCGCACGGTGTTCATCACCGACACCAACGTGAACGAAGACCCCAGCGCCGAGCTGCTCGCCAGCATCGCCGTGATGGCCGCCGAGGAAGTGCGCCGCTTCGGCCTGCCGCCGAAGGTGGCGTTCCTCTCGCACTCGAACTACGGCACGTCGAGCCGTTCGTCGGCCCGCAAGATGCGGCTGGCGCGCGACCTGTTCGCGCAGATGGCGCCCGACATCGAATGCGACGGCGAGATGCACGGCGACGCGGCGCTGTCGGAAGAAATCCGCCGCACCGCCCTGCCCGAGACCACGCTCAGCGGCGAGGCCAACCTGCTGGTGTGCCCGAACCTCGACTCGGCCCACATCCTCTACAACGTGCTGAAGATGACCGGCGCGAACGGCATCACGGTGGGCCCGGTGCTGCTGGGCGCCGCGAGTTCGGCGCACGTGCTCACGCCTTCGTCGACGGTGCGCCGCATCATCAACATGACGGCGCTGGCGGTGGCGAAGGTCACGGTCGACAAGTAAGCAGGAAGGCAGCCCAGCGGGAGGAAATCCCGCTTTCGGTGCTTCAAAACGCGGCCCAGGCCGCGTTTTTG
Organism: Variovorax sp. SG517; assembly: GCF_013376045.1. Taxonomy (GTDB): domain Bacteria; phylum Pseudomonadota; class Gammaproteobacteria; order Burkholderiales; family Burkholderiaceae_C; genus Variovorax. The sequence goes on from NZ_JABMJG010000001.1 coordinate 260,829, forward strand.
CATTGAGCGGGTGCAGATCGCGCCGCCCGCGCACTGCTTCGATCCACGAGGAAGGGTTCGCACCAATCACGTGCGGGCACCGTTTTTGCTTGAATCCAGAAGCATTCAATCCCCTTTCATCCAACGGATCGATCTCCGCATGAACAAGCGCCAACTGCTCCAGTCCTTCCTCGCCGCCTCGGCCATCAGCTTCGGCCTCGCACCGGCCTTTGCGCAGAGCCCGACGCCGATCAAGTTCCAGCTCGACTGGCGCTTCGAGGGACCGGCGGCGCTGTTCCTGCACCCCGCCGCCAAGGGCTACTTCAAGGCCGCGGGCCTCGACGTGACCATCGACGCGGGCAACGGTTCCGGCGGCACCGTCACGCGCGTGGCCTCGGGCGCCTACGACATGGGCTTCGCCGACCTCGCGGCGCTGATGGAGTTCCACGCCAACAACCCCGACAGCCCCAACAAGCCGGTCGCGGTGATGATGGTCTACAACAACACGCCGGCCTCGGTCATGGCGCTCAAGAAGAGCGGCATCGCCAAGCCGGCCGACCTCGCCGGCAAGAAGCTGGGTGCACCGGTGTTCGACGCGGGCCGCCGCGCCTTCCCGATCTTCGCCAAGGCCAACAACATCGGCGCCGTCAACTGGACCGCCATGGACCCGACGCTGCGCGAGACCATGCTGATGCGCGGCGACATCGACGCCATCACCGGCTTCACCTTCACCTCGCTGCTCAACCTGGAAGCGCGCGGTGCCAAGGCGGCCGACGTGGTGATCCTCCCCTACCCCGACTACGGCGTGAAGCTGTACGGCAACGTCATCATCGCCTCGCCCAAGCTCATCAAGGAGAACCCGGCGGCGGTGAAGAAATTCCTCTCGGCCTTCGCCAAGGGCGCGAAGGAAGTCATTGCCAACCCGGCCGTGGCCATCGAGTCGGTGAAGGCGCGCGACGGCATCATCGACAGCAAGCTCGAAACACGCCGCCTGCAGCTGGCCATCGACACCGTCATCAACAGCGCCGACGCACGCGCCGAGGGCTTCGGCGCGGTCAACGCGGGCCGCATGTCGCTGATGGCCTCGCAGGTGTCGGACGCCTTCAACACCAAGACGCGCGTGAGCCCCGACGCGGTGTGGACCGCCGCGCTGCTGCCGCCGGCCGCCGAACTGAACATCCTGAAGAAGTGATGGCAGCCGCATCGCAGGACGCGGCCGCAGTTCCCTTCGTCGCCCCTTTCGTCGATTTCCAGGACGTCTGGCTCGCCTACAACGAGGAGCTGCTGCGCGCCAACCACTTCGCGGTCGAGGCCATCGACCTGAAGGTGAAGCGCGGCGAGTTCATCGCCATCGTCGGGCCCTCGGGCTGCGGCAAGTCGACCTTCATGAAGCTCACCACCGGGCTGAAGATGCCGTCGATGGGCAAGATCCGCATCGACGGCCAGCCGGTGACCGGGCCGCTGAAGATCTCGGGCATGGCCTTCCAGGCGCCTTCGCTGCTGCCGTGGCGAACCACGGTCGACAACGTGCTGCTGCCGCTGGAGATCGTCGAACCCTACCGCTCCAGCTTCAAGTCCAAACGCAAGGAATACGAGGAACGCGCCCGCCGCCTGCTGCAGAAGGTGGGCCTCGGCGGCTACGAGGACAAGTTCCCCTGGCAGCTCTCGGGCGGCATGCAGCAGCGCGCGAGCATCTGCCGCGCGCTCATCCACGAGCCCAAGATGCTGCTGCTCGACGAGCCCTTCGGCGCGCTCGACGCGTTCACGCGCGAGGAGCTGTGGTGCATCCTGCGCGACCTCTGGACCGAGCAGCAGTTCAACGTGATCCTGGTGACGCACGACCTGCGCGAATCGGTGTTCCTGGCCGACACGGTGTACGTGATGAGCAAGAGCCCCGGCCGCTTCGTGGTGAAGCGCGAGATCGATCTGCCGCGCCCGCGCGAGCTCGAACTCACCTACACCAAGGAATTCACCGACATCGTGCTGGAGCTGCGCGGCCACATCGGCGCCATCCGCAATACCGGCGCGAGCGCCGCACAGTCGGCCGCGGCTGTTTCCCACTGAGGCGCAGGATCTCATGAGAAACACCAAGCAAATCGAACGCTGGTCGCCCTGGCTGCTGCTAGTGGCGGTGATCCTGCTGTGGCAGATCATCTGCTCGGCCTTCGAGGTGTCGGACTTCATCTTCCCGAGCCCGTGGCGCATCTGGAACCAGTTCTGGGAATTCAAGGAAGTCATCGCGGGCCACGCATGGCGCACCTTCTGGGTCACGATGGCGGGCTTCGGCCTCGCGATCGTGGTGGGCGTGCTGCTGGGCTTCGTCATCGGCAGCTCGCGCATCGCGTACGCGGCGATCTACCCGCTGATGACGGCCTTCAACGCACTGCCCAAGGCGGCCTTCGTGCCGATTTTGGTGGTGTGGTTCGGCATCGGCATCGGGCCGGCGATTCTCACGGCCTTCCTGATCAGCTTCTTCCCGATCATGGTCAACATCGCGACCGGCCTTGCCACGCTCGAACCCGAGCTCGAAGACGTGCTGCGCGTGCTCGGTGCCAAGCGCTGGGACGTGCTCATGAAGATCGGCCTGCCGCGTTCCATGCCCTACTTCTTCGGCTCGCTGAAGGTTGCCATCACGCTGGCCTTCGTCGGCACCACCGTCAGCGAGATGACGGCCGCCAACGAAGGCATCGGCTACCTGCTGATCTCGGCCGGCTCGGCCATGCAGATGGGCCTGGCCTTCGCGGGACTGATGGTGGTGGGTGCGATGGCGATGCTGATGTACGAACTCTTCAGCGTGGTCGAGAAGCACACCACGGGCTGGGCGCACCGGGGTTCGCAGAACCAGTGAGCCACCGCGTCGATGCAGGCGATGCAGGCGATGCAGGCGATGCGGGCTGCGGCTACGAGGCCGAGCGCTGCAGCCGCATCGACACCGAGAACCGGTCCGCCGGGTGGACCGACACCGAGACCTCGAAGGCCAGCCCCTCGGCATCGAGATAGCGGCGCACGATCTTCAGCGCCGCCGCGCCCTGCTCCACCTGCAGGGCCTTAGCCATCGCCGCGTCCCTGACGATGTCGGCACGCACGTCCTGATGAATCTCCACGATCTGCCGGCCATAGCGCTCGGCGATCAGTGAGCTGACGAGGGTGCCTGGCGACTCTCGCACCAGGTCGCGAACTTCCGAATACGCCGGGTCGACGTACAGGTCGGTCCATCCGATGGGACCGCTTTCTCCGCCGGTGTCGAGCCGCAGGCTGGAGATGCGCAGCCAACGCGTGCCGGGCGCGCAGTCCAGGTCCCTGGCCACCGGGGCCGCCACGGCCACCTCCTCGATCGACTGCACCTGCCGCAGGTACTCGGTGCCGAAGTGCACGAGATCGTCCACCGACGCGATCGAGGGGCGGAAGGTGTCGCGCGGCTTGGTCGCCTCGACGCGGGTTCCCGCGTTCTTGCGCCGCGACACGAGGCCCAGTCGCTGGAGTTCGGCCAGCGCCGCCCTCACGGTATGGCGGCTGGTCTTGTAGTGGTCGCAGAGCTCGAGTTCCGTCGGGAGCACCGAGCCGACGGCGAAATGACCGCTGGCGATGGCTTCGGTGAGGTGGCGCGAGATGTCGCTGTGGTGAGGCTTGGATGGCGAAGACATGTTGCCCCCGAGGATCGCATTCATGGCGTCAAGGGTAAACCCCGATTCGTCGAATATGTTCGGACATATTAAAGTTGAATATGTCCGAACATATTTGCGTTCGCTGCTTCCACTTTCAACGGCTCCCATGAACTTCACCCGCCCACCCATCCCGACGGCCAGCACCGTCGTCGACTCCATCCTGTTCCGCGACGCCTTCGGCACGCAGAAGATGCGGCAGCTCTTCTCCGACGGAGCGCTGGTCCAGCGCTACATCGATGCGGAGATCGCGCTTGCCAAGGCGGAAGCGCGCACGGGCGTGATCCCGGTCGAGGCGGCGGAAGTGATAGCGCGCGAATCGAGGATCGAGCGCATCGACTTCGACCACATGCGCGAGGAGACGGACATCGTCGGCTACCCTATCCTCCCGCTGGTGCACCAGCTGGTCGGGATGTGCGGCGAGGCCGGCCGCTACGTGCACTGGGGCGCGACCACGCAGGACATCATGGACACGGCGGTCGCCCTGCAGGTGCGCGACGCGCTCGACAGCATCGGCGAGGACATCCGCGAGCTGCGCGGCGTCCTCGCCTCGCTCGCAAAGAAGCACCGCGACACGCCGATGGCCGGCCGCACCCACCTGCAGCAGGCGCTGCCCGTGACCTTCGGCTACAAGGTCGCGATCTGGCTCGCGATGTTCGACAGGCACCAGCAGCGCATCGCCGAGCTTCGCCCGCGCGTGGCGGTGGTCGAGTTCGCCGGTGCCGCGGGCACGCTGGCCTCGCTCGGCGACAAGGGCTTCGAGGTGCAGAAGGCCATGGCCGAGGAACTGGGGCTGCGCGTGCCCGCCACCACCTGGCATGTGGCGCGGGACGGCTTCGCCGAGGCGGTGAACCTGCTCGCGCTGGTCACCGGCTCGCTGGGAAAGATCGCGCTCGACATCATGATCATGGCTTCGACGGAGTTCGCCGAGGTCTACGAGCCCTTCGTCAAGGGGCGCGGCGCATCGAGCACGATGCCGCAGAAGCGCAACCCGATCTCCAGCGAGCTGATGCTGGCCGCCTCCAAGGCCGTGCGGCAGCACGCGGGGCTGATGGTCGACGCGATGGTGCAGGACTTCGAGCGGGCCACGGGCCCCTGGCATGCCGAGTGGATCGCCATTCCCGAGAGCTTCATCCTCACCTCCGGCGCGCTGCATCAGGCGAAGTTCGCGCTCGGCGGGCTGATCGTGGACGAGGCGCGCATGAAGCACAACCTCGGCATCAGCCGCGGCCTCATCGTGGCCGAGGCCGTGATGATGGGCATGGCGCCCCACATCGGCCGCCAGCAGGCGCACGACGTGGTCTACGACGCCTGCCGCACCGTCAACGAGAAGGGCGGCACGCTGGCCGAGGCGCTGTCGGCGCTGCCCGAGGTCACGAAGCACTTCGACCGCGCGGCCATCGATCGCATGACCGATCCGGCGAACTATCTCGGCCTCGCGCCGCAGATGGTGGACCGCGCGCTGGCCCTGTCCGCCGAAGTGGCGGCCTGAGCCGCGACGACGAACCACCAACCCCGAGGAGACAAGACAGATGATCGACATCAAGAAGCTGGCCGCGCGCGCCCTGCTGGCAGTGACATTCGCAACTGCGGCGCACGGCGCGAGCGCGCAGGCCTATCCGGCCCGCCCCGTGACCTGGATCGTTCCGTTCGCGGCGGGCGGCCCCACCGATGCGCTCGCACGGGCCGTGGCGGAGCGGGTCGCGCGCGAACTGGGCCAGCCCATCGTCATCGACAACGCACCGGGCGCCGGCGGCACCGTGGGTGCCGGCAAGGCATCCCGCGCGCCGGCCGACGGCTACACCATGCTGGTCGGGCACATGGGCTACATGGGCGCCGCGCCGGCGCTGTACAAGAAGCTCGCGTACGACCCGGTCAAGGACTTCGCTCCGGTGTTCCGCTTTCCCGACACGCCGCTGGTGCTGATGGTGCGCAAGGAGCATCCGGCGAAGGACATCAAGGCGCTGGTCGACTTCGGCAAGGCCAACCCCGACAAGCTCTTCATCAGCAACGCCGGCGTGGGCTCCAGCTCGCACCTCATCGCGGCCCTGTTCGCCGCCTCGGCGGGCATCAGGATCTCGCAGGTTCCGTACAAGGGCGCGGGGCCGGCGCTGATCGACGTGATCGGCGGCCAGGTCGACGGCATCTTCGACCAGACCAACACGGCCCTGCCGCAGATCAAGGAAGCGAAGGTCCGTGCGCTGGCCGTCACCTCGAAGGTGCGGCTGCCGCAGCTCAAGGACGTGCCCACGCTCGCCGAGACGGTGCTGCCCGGCTTCGAGGCCTCGACCTGGTACGGCATCTACGCGCCCAAGGGAACGCCGCAGCCGGTGCTCGACAAGGTGCAGCAGGCCTACCTGAAGGTGATGGGCGACAAGGCCTTCACCGACCGCCTGGCCGAGCAGGCGATCCAGATGCTGCCGCCGGAGCAGTACACCGGCGCCGCGCTGGGCAGGCACACCGAAGCGGAAGTGGCCCGCTGGAGGGCCGTTGCGGCCAAGGCCAGCATCTCGCTGGACTGACGCGATGACGGCCACGCGCATCGAGCACGATGCCTTCGGGCCGGTGGAGATCCCGGCCGGCCGGTACTGGGGAGCACAGACACAACGCGCGCTGGGCGTGTTCGACGTGGGAACCGAGCGCTTCCCTGTATGCCTGCTGCACGCCTTCGGGCTGCAGAAGATCGCGGCGGCAAGAGCCAATGCCCGCTGCGCGGCGCTCGACGCGGCACTGGCGGAAAGTATCGCCACGGCCGCCGGGGAGCTTTCGCGCGGCCTGTTCGACGACCACTTCCCGCTCACGATCTGGCAGACCGGCTCGGGAACCCAGACGAACATGAACGCCAACGAGGTGATCGCGAACCGGGCCAACGAACTGCTCGGACAGCCCCTCGGCACGAAGTCGCCGGTGCATCCCAACGACCATGTGAACGCATCGCAGTCGTCGAACGACAGCTTTCCGACGGTGATGCACATCGCGGCCGCGATGGAGCTGACGCAGCGACTGATCCCCTCGCTCACCGTTCTGAAGGACGCGCTCGAAGACCGCGCACGCGCATTCGCCGACGCGGCCAAGGTGGCGCGCACGCACCTGATGGACGCCGTGCCGATGACGATGGGCCAGGCGTTCGAGGCATTCGCGTGGCAGGCGAACAGCGGCATCGCGCGACTGAAGGACGCATTGCCGCGGCTGCTGCTGCTCGCCCAAGGGGGAACGGCGGCGGGAACCGGGCTCAATGCGCCCGAGAACTTCGACGTGTTCTTCTGCGAGGAAATCGGCAAGCTCACGGGCCTGCCATTCGAGCCTCATCCGTGCAAGTTCGAAGGCATGTCGGGCCACGATGCGCTGGTGGAGCTGTCCGGGGCCCTGAACGTGATCGCCGCCTCGCTGATGAAGATGGCCAACGACATCCGCTGGATGGGATCGGGCCCGCGCTGCGGCATCGGCGAGCTGGTGGTGCCAAACGACGGGCTGACCTCGTCGATCATGCCGGGCAAGCGCAACCCGACCATCGCGGAAGTGGTTGCCCAGGCGGCCATGCAGGTGGCGGGCAACCACGTGACGGTGACGATGGCCGGCGCCTCGGGCAACTTCGAACTCAACGTGGCCAAGCCGGTGCTGATCCATGGCGTGCTGCAGTCGATCCGCATACTGGCGGACAGCGCGCGCGTCTTCGCGAGCAGGCTGGTTGCCGGCCTCGAGGTCGATCGCGAGCGGCTCGAAGCGAACCTGGGCAACGCGCTGCTGTCGGTGACGGCGCTCAATCCGGTGCTCGGCTACGACAAGGTGGCGCGCATCACGCGCACTGCCGTGGAGCGCCGCATTGCGCCAAGAGAAGCGGCCGTCGAACTGGGCTACCTGAGCGCCGAGGCGTACGACCGGCTGGTCAACCCGCTTCGCATGGCGAAGGGAAAGAGCTAGCGGCAGCGCCGGATCAGACCAGATGCCGGCGCCGGCTGTGCTGTCCCTGCTTCGCGAACACGTGCTCGAGATGCTTCTTGTATGTCCCGCGCAATCGCCAGATGGATATGGAGCGCCAGGTCACGGAATCGAGCACCTTCATTGCCGAACTCCTCGGCAACATGGGCCGGGCCCGACGTTCGGTCGCGGAGCTTCGCCAGCGTGCCATTGCCAGGCAGCAGGAGTACCACAAGGAAGTGGAGACACAGCAGGCGGAGGTCAGCCGCGAGGTGCTCGGAGACTTCGAAAAGTTCGTCGCCTTGCGGGACGAACTGGGCCGCACCGAGATCCGCTCGCCCGCTTCGGGCCAAGTGGTGGCACTGGTGGCGCAGACCGTGAAGCGTTCGCTGCAGCCGGGCATGCCGGTCGAAGTGGTCTTCAAGACGGGAGAGCGCTCGCTGCTCGCCTATCTCCTGCACCCGCTCACCAAGCGCATCGCTGCCTCCATGACGGAGGAATGACCGGTGAAGAGAACCGCGCTGGTATTCGCTACCGCCGGCCTTCTCTGGGGGCCGGCCTGGTCGCTCGACCTGTCCCAGGCCTACCGGGAAGCACTGGAACAGGACTCAACGATCCGATCCGTGCGGGCGGCAACGGACGCCCGGCGCGAACGCCTGCCGCAGGCCCGCGCGCAACTGCTTCCCAGCTTGTCGGCAAGCGACTCGCGCTATCGGAACTGGCTGGAAAGAACTTCGCCGGACACCTCCGGGCAACTTGTCACGGCCAACCTGCGCTACACCAGCAGCAGCGAAGTGCTGAGCTTGAGGCAGCCCATCTTCCGCATGTACCAGATGGCCGACTACCGCCAAGCCCAGGCGCAGGTCGACGATGCCGAGGCGACTCTCGAGCGCGAACTGCAGAACCTCGGCGTCCGGGTGAGCGGCGCCTATTTCGAGGCGCTGCTGGCCGAGGAACATCTCGCGCTGGTGCTCTCGCAGAAGACGGCCTGCACGACCCAGCTCGATGCCGCGCAGAAGCGGCTCGGCGCGGGTTTCGGCACACGCACCGACATCGACGAGGCACGCACGCCCCTGGACCTCAACGTGGCGCAGGAACTGGAAGCGCGCCAGAACCTGGACTTCACGCGCAGGCAGCTCCAGAGCCTGGTCAATCGCCCGATCGACAGGCTGGCGCCGCTGGACCCGTCCCGGACAGCTCGTCCGGCCGACGCTCGACCGGGTGGAGGACTGGATCGAGCGGGCCGAACTCGAAAGCCCGGAGCTTCGGTCGCTCGGCGCCCAGGTCGAAGCAGCCAGACACACCAGCATCAAGACCCGCTACAGCAACAAGTTCATCGGACTGCTGCTCAACATTCCGTTGTATTCGGGCGGCCATGTGAGCTCCCCCGTGAGGCAGGCGGTCGCGGGCCAGCAGCGGGCCGCAGAGGCCCTCGAGGCCCTGCGCCGCGACCTCGGGGTGCGGCTGCACCGCGAATTCCGCGGCGTGACCGAAGGCACCCTGAGGGCCAAGGCCCTGGAGCAGGCAGTGCGTTCCGCGGAGCAGGTCGTCCTCTCGAACCGGCGCTCGTTCGAGGCCGGCAGCCGCACCTTGCCCGACGTGCTGAACGCGGAACAGCAGAAGGTCTCCGCCCAGCGCGACCTGGCGCAGGCCCGGTTCGTCTACCTGGTGTCTCGCATACGCCTGCAGGCACTCTCGGGCGGCGCCAAGACCGAAGTCATTGAGGAGATCAACGGCTGGCTCGCGCGCTGACGACGGCGGCGATCCGGATCGGCAGGCCGGGGACTCATGGGCGCTGCACGCCCGCGAAGCGCGCCGGCCCGTCCACCTGCCAGCCGCTGCCGGCGGCCGGATCGAGGTCGCGAACGCAGCGCGTGAGTCCGTCGTCCAGGTCGAGCGTGACACCGATCCGCCAATGGCCGGTGGCGCCGCGCTCCACCTGCAGCACCGCGAAGCCGTTGCCGGTGCCCGTGGCCGCCGTGACCATGGTGCCGCCGAGGGCTCCCGCCATGGGGCCGGGATCGACATGGCCGTCGAGCCAGAACGTGTCGGGCCGGGCATTGACGAAGGGCCAGGGCGCATACAGGCCCGAGGACACGACCGAGATCACCTCCACCGGCCCGTCCGCCCCCTGCAGCCAGAGGCTCGACACGCTCGACATGTGGCGGTCGCCAGACAGCATCACCACGTGGCGCGCGGTGGTGTCGCGCAGCAGTTCGAGCAGCGCTCTCTGCGAGGCCGGGTAGCCGCTCCAGTCGTCCAGCCCCAGGCGCTGCGCCGGGTCGCCGAAGACGGCCGCGCGCGGCATCGGGAACAGCGTCACCGGCGACACGATGAACTTGGGCAGTCCGGCGGGCGCGGCTTCCAGCCACTTCTTCAGGTCGCCCATGCCGGCCTCGGCACGAATTGCTGCCAGATCCAGCGGCGCGGCGACGGCCTGCGCGGCCGTGCGCAGCACCCGCTGCTGGCGCGTGCTGCGCGTGTCGAGCATGTAGAACGGAAAGCCGGCCGGCGCAATGCGGTAGTCGAAGGGCCGCTGGTCGCGGCGCGGCCCGGCGTCGCGCACCAGCTTGTGCTGCTGCGCGTAGTAGGCCTGGAGCGCGGCGCGCACTGCCGGCGTTGCGTAGGGGTCGGGGCCGGGCTCCCAATCGTCCATCACCTCGTGGTCGTCGAGCAGCGGATAGGTCGGCTGCGAGGCCATCACCTGGCGCAGCGCCTCCAGCCTGAAGGTGAGCGCATAGGCCTGGCCGACATCGTCGCCGCCCGCGGGTACGAAGAGGCCCGCGGTCTGGTCGACATACACCTGATCCCCGACGAGCAACAGCAGCTGCGGCTTGTGCGGCGGCTCGAGCACCTCCAGCCGCTGCGCGAGCCGCCGGTACGACGCTTGCGCCGGCACCCGGTCGACCAGGCCCGGCACGTACTGGCAACTGGCGAGCACAAGGCACAGCGAGTCCTGCGCGGGCTCGCCCTCGGGCTGCACCGCGCCGGTCCATGCGGGGTCGAGGCGCACCACGGCGCGCTCGAGCTGCGCGTCGGTGGCCGCCTCCAGCGTTCTCGTCACCTGGCGGCGGATAGGCTCGACCGGTTCGTCCTGCGGCTGCGCGAACAGCCCGGCCTCCAGCCGCCGGCCCAGCACGTCGACGGGGCCGCGTGCCATGGGCAGGTCGTCGTGCGCGGTCAGCACCGCGAAGCCCTGGTACTCGGCGAGCCGGTCGTCGAAGAGGTCGATCTCCACCGCCTCCTGCAGGAGCTTTTCGCGCGTGGTCTGCAGGCCCACCATCCATTCGAAGTCGAAGCACCATCGCCCGCCGCGGCGCCACGCGGGCACGAAGACCACGGCGCGCGCCGACACATGCGCGGGCGGCGGGCGCAGCGCCAGCCTGCAATGCAGCCGGCCCACGTTGCCGGCCTCGCGGCTCGCATGGCCGAGCCAGGGGCCGGTCCACGGCAGGCTGGCGCGCCAGTCCGGCGGCACTGGCGCCTCGGGGCCGGGCTTCGTGTCGAAGGCCTCGAGGAACCGCACGATGTGCGGGAATACGTCGCGACAGGCGTTTTCGCCGATCAACGTGTCCTGGTGGCCGTAGGCGCCGAGCACCAGCAGCTGGTGCGGAGTGCCTTCGCCGAGGAACAGGTCGCCGCCGGAAAGGTTCGCCGAGTCCGATAGGTCCGATGGGTCCGGCAGCTCCGGCGGCTGGCGAGGCAAGCCGGCATCCTTGCCGAACACGCGCTTCAGCAGCCAGAAGCTGTCGTACGAGCCCCGCCAGTCGAACACCGCGTTGCGCTGGCCGTGCAGCATGAACACCGGGAATCCGAAGCGCTCGCCGATCTGCTCGAAGCCCACCGCGTGGCCCTGTCCGCCGGCGTCGGTCAGCACCTCCTCGCGGGCGTAGTTGCCGACCTGGGCGAGGCCGCGCAGCTTCACGAAGCCGTAGATCGAATCGAGCGCTTCGAGCGTGTCCTTGCCGATGTTGTGCAGCCGCATGGTCTGGCCGAAGATGGCGTCGGCCCGGTGCCGCACCGCCGCGAAGCCCGGCGCGTCGCGCAGGCGCTGCGCTTCGCCGTCGCCGTCGGGGTAGGGAAAGGTCGCCAGCAGGCCGTCGACGAGCAGGCGCTTCATGTGCGTGAGCATGGGTCGCGTGTCGAACTCGTCGACGCCGATGAACTGCTGCAGGTAGCCCGCCACATAGCCCCGGAAGCGGTTGAAAGCCGTGGCGCGCAGCAACGGCCCCACCTGCGACAGCACCACCGCGCCGATGGACGCATGCAGCCCCGGCAGGCGCAGCACCGCCACGCTGAACATGGCGGCGCCGATGCAATGCGCCACCACGTCGACCTGCACGGGCGCCCTTTCGTCGGTTTCGTCGGGCATGGCGTACGCCGCCTGCACGGTGCGCAAGGCATCCGGAATGTCGGTCTCGGCGACTTCGTCGAACGACCAGTAGGGCCGCGGCCGGTTCGAAAAGCCGATGCTGGTGCGCAGGTCGAGCACCCACACTTCGCGCCCGGCCGCGAGCAGGCTGTGCACCAGGTTGCCAGGAATGCTTCTGTGCGCGAAGGTGGAACCGCTCGCGCCATAGCCGTGGATCAGCATCACGGGCCTCGTGCCCGCGCGGCGCACCGGCGGGCGATAGCGCGACAGCAGCCGCGGCGGCGCGCTGCCCGGGCCAGCCGCGGCGTCGAGCTCGACCGGCTCGGGCCGCACGCCGAACACCTCGCCGGGCAGGCGCTCCCAGTCGCGTTGAGGCGAATCGGGCGGCGGCACGAAGTCCAGCAGGTGGACGTGAAGCACGATGCGCAGCACCCACAGCGCCAGTTCGGCCAGGTCGCCCAGCTGGTTGGGCATGTCCTGCTGATGCTCGACGCGCAGCAGCGGCTGCAGCTTCTCGACGAAGTAGGAAGGGTCCAGCACCATCCGGCCCAGCCGCTGCGCGCCGAGGTGATCGATCCGCTGCAGTTCGCCCTCGCTGAGCTGCCGCCACGGGTTGCCGCTCTCGACGAACGCGATGCGCTTGGTGAGCCGCAGCCGGTCGCCCTCCTTCAGTGGCGCGCCATGCTCCACCCGCGCCACCGTCCAGTCGTATTCGATGAGGCGCACCTGCCCCAGGTGCGAGCACAGCGCCATCAGGTCGGCCATGACCGGGCCGTCGAAGGCCAGGCCTTCTTCGCCTTCACCTTCGTCGTTGCCGTTGCCGCCGTTCGGCCTCGCCATGGCCGCACGCGAAGGCAGCAGCACCTCCGCCAGCGCCCGCAGCTTCTTGCGCGCCAGCGCGTGGCTGCGCAGGATGCGCTCGATGCTGTCGCTCTTCTCGCGCACCAGCATCGATGCGGTGCCGGTGCAATGCGCGACGGGCGCGTCGTCGCCCTTGCCGAAGCGCAGCACCACCATCGGCTGGGCCAGCGCGCGCGGTGTCGCGCGCAGGGCCGGTACGTCGAAGGGCTCGAATTCCACCTCGGCGCTCAACGCGAAGTCCTGGCCATCGATGTTCACCCGGCCCGTCATCCGCTCGCGCAGGGAGACGCGCGTGGGCGCGGGCGCGCGGGGACGGGTCAGGTCGCGGCGCAACGGGCGCTCCGACGCCGGGGGCTGCGGCGAATCGGCCAGCGCCAGGCCCCAGTCCGCGGCCAGCACCGGCACCGCGCGCTCGGCCAGTGCAGCGATGGTGAGCGATGGGTTGATGCCGAGCGACACCGGCACGATGGAGCCGTCGAGCACCGCCAGGCCGGGCACCAGCGCAGCGGCATCGGCAGCGGCGCCGTCGTGGACGCGGCCCCAGCCGTCGACCACGCCGCGCTCGCGCCCGTCTGCCATGCGGCACCCGCCCAGCGGGTGCACCGTGAGCACCGAGCCCGCCGCGTCCACCAGCGACTCGAGGCTGCGAAACGGCGGGAGCGGATTCCACAGCGGATTGGGCAGCACGCGGCCGCCGAGCCCGTCCGCGCTGTCGTGGGTCGCATGCAGCGCACGCATCTGCGCCGCGAACACCGGCAGGGCCGCGACCTTGTTCCATGCGACGCGCACCTGCGCATCGGCCAGCACCGCGTCGCTGCCGCCATGGCCCACCGGCTCGATGGTGCCGGCGGCGCCGTCGTCGCCCATCATTCCGTAGACCGGCGTGCGGCGCAGCATGTCGTCGTCCACGGCCAGCGGATCGCGGCCCTCGTCCGGCGCGTGGAGGTCGAGGTCCATTTGCGCGAGTGCCTGCAGGGCGTCAGTGGTGGTCACCACTTCGGCCAGCAGGCGGCGCAGCGGCGCGGGAATGGCGAACTCCTCGATCACCAGCGGGCGCTCGCCCTGCTTCGCGCGGGTGCGCAGCAGCCCGGTGATGGTCGGGCCGACGCCGCGCTGCGCCGGCGCGTCGCCTTCGGACGCGCAGGACAGCGCTTCGTCGTGCTGGCCGGCCACCGCCGCGATCATGTCGCCGTTGGCCGAGAAGCCCGCGCCCAGCGCCTGCGAAACCGGCAGGCCGGCGGCCCTGGAGCGCAGCAGCAGCTCGGTGGAGCCCAGCGTGCCGGCGGCCACCACCACCCGGCGCGCGCGCACCACGTAGGGCCGGCTGTTGTCGCTGCGTGCCTTGCGCCGGTCGGTGAAGAAGAACTCGACCGCGAATCCCGCTCCTCCCGGCAGGGCCACGATGCGATGCGCGGTGCCGCCGGTGAACAGGCGCGCGCCCCGCGCATGGGCCAGCGCCAGGTAGTTGGTGTCCAGCGATTTCTTCGCGCGGTGGTTGCAGCCGCTCACGCAGTCGCCGCAGCGCAGGCAGCGGTGCATCGCCACCTGGGCCGGCGTGCGCGTGCCGTCGGCGAAGGCGATCGCAACATGGGCCTTGCCGCGTTCCGCATGCAGCCGCTCGCCGGCTTTCAGCAGGGAGTCGAGCTTCGAGACGCTCTCGGGGATCTGCTCCGGGGCCAGCATGGCCTCGGCCTTGCCGTAGCCTTCCGCCAGCGCGGCGAGGTCGAGGCCCGCAGGCCAGGCACCGCCCTCGAATGCATCGGGCGTGGCGCGCTCCATCACCGCCGCGTTGATGAGCGACCCGCCGCCCAGCCCGTTGCCCAGCAGCGCGTTCACGTCGCCGCCCAGGCGCAGGTCGAAGAGGCCCGACGCATTGCCGCGCGCGGGCCTGCCGTCCTGCAGGCTGAAGCGCACGTGCCCCGGCAGCTCGGCGAAGGTGGCCGGAAATTCGCCCGGCAGGTATTCGCTGCCGCGTTCCAGCACGTAGACCTTGACCGGCACCGCGCCCGCTGCGCCGCCGGCCGATGCATCCACGGGCAGCGCGCCCGCCAGCCGAGCCGCCGCCACCGCGCCGCCGTAGCCGCTGCCGATGACCAGCACCTCGCAATGCTGCGCGTCGGGCGGTGCCGCGAGGATCTCCCGCACCAGCACTTCCGCGCCCTCCGAGAGCAGGCGATCGCCCGGGGTCTGGTCGTGGTGGCGGCCGCCGTCGTCGTCGTCCATGTTCGGCTCCTCGCGGGGTGTTCGCGGATTCAGGAACGTTCGATGGCCGCGGCCAGTGCGCGGCCGAGCGTCCGGTCGTCGACGGGTTTGCGCAGCAGCGGCAGCGCCTGCCGCCGCGCCGCCTCGATCACCGCCGGGCCGGTATCCGCCGTGACCATGACGACGGGCAGCGCCGGCCGTGCGCAGCGCTGCCCGCGCAGGCGCTCGGCGGCGTCGAAGCCCGAGACGCCGCCGAGCCGGCAGTCGAGCACCAGCGCATCGGGCTCGTCGATCTGCTGCAGCGCCTCGTCGAGCGTGGAGGCGGCGAGCACGCGGCAGCCCATAGCGCCCAGCGCGTTGAGGTAGGCGCCGCGCACCATCGGGTCGTCCTCCAGCACCAGCACGCAGCGCCCGTCCAGGCTCCACGGAGCATCTGCGCCGTCTCCCTCGGCGCCCTCGGCTCCGGGCGGTGCGGCCAGCGGCAGCCGCAAACGGAAACAGGCACCCGCGCCGAGGCTGGACTCGAGCTCGACCGGCACGCCCAGCAGCTCGGCCACCCGTCGCACGATGCCCAGGCCCAGGCCGTGCCCCGCAGCCGCCGGGGCGCCGGGGCCCGCCGCATGGAGCTGCACCAGGTCCTCGAACACGATCCGGTGGTTCTCGGGGGCGATGCCGGGGCCGCTGTCCCGCACTGTCAGCTCGACCTCGGCATTCGATGCGTCCGCTGCTGCGTCCCGCACGCGGGCCCGCACCTCGACCTGCCCGTCCGCGGGCGAGAACTTGATCGCGTTGTCGATGAGGTTGGCCAGCATGCGGCGCAGCAGGTCGGGGTCGGTGCGCACCGCCAGGCCGGGCGGGCAGTCGGTGTGCAGGCCGACCCGGCGCGCCGCCGCCGCCGCACCGAAGCTGGCCGCCACGGCCGTCAGCAGCCGGTCGACTCGCACGCGCTGGGGCTGGGCCACGACCACGCCAGCATCGAGCTTCGAGACGTCGAGCAGGGCATCGAGCATGGCGCGCAGCTGCTCCAGGCTGCTGTCGACCACCTCGACGATCGCGCGTGCGTCGGGCGCCATCGCCACGTGCCGCAGCGCGCCCACGTTGAGCGCCATCGCCTGCAGGGGCTGGCGCAAGTCGTGGCTGGCGCCGGCCAGGAAGCGGCTCTTGTCGTTGTTGGCGCGCACCGCCTCGTCGCGGGCGATGGCCAGTTGCGTGCGCTCGAACTCCAGCGAGGTGGCCAGCGCCTGGTTCTCGGCGCGGATGCCGAACGACTCCTCGAAGGTCTGCAGGTTGCGCCGGGCAAAGCGCGTCTGCACGCCGAAGAACATCAGCACCAGCGCGCCCACGCCCCAGCCGAGCCAGCCGCCGGCCATCAGCCACATGGCCGCCGTGGGCACGAAGAGCAACCCCGCGTAGGCCAGGAAAGCGGGCATCACGGTCGCGCTCGTGGACACGGCACCCGCGCCCCATGACACCAGGATCATCGTGAGGACCGCATCGAGCGTCGGGTCGAGCCGGGCCATGAACAGCGCCGCGGAGCCGTTGCAGGCGCCGATCAGCACGTTCCAGCGCACGGTGGCGCGCAGTCGCGCGGCGATCGGGCGGGTGCGGTCGGCGGCCATGCGCGCGAGCGCGGCGGCACGCCACTCGCGGCTGGCGATCACCGCCGCGAACCAGCCCAGCACCCACGGCGCCGGAAGGTCGCGCCAGACGATGGCGGCAACGACGGCGGCGGTGAGCAGGATCTGCCAGCGCAAGCCCACGGCCTGCTCGGCGACCACCTGCAGGCGCCGCTCGTCCAGCTCGTCCAGTTCGTCGGGGGCGGACGGCATGCTCAGGCAGCCTCGAGCGCCCATGCAGCCTGCGCGTCGAAGACGCGGCACAGGGCATCGGTGCGGTTGCGCGCGCCGAGCGCGCGGTAGACCATCGACAGATGCACCTTCACGGTGCCCTCGGCAATCTGCAGCTGGCGCGCGATCAGCTTGACCGGCATGCCCCGCATCGCCAGCGCCAGCACCTGGCGCTGGCGCGGCGACAGCTCGACGCGCAGGAAGCCGGCCAGATCCTCGCGCGGCAGCTCGTCGGGCTCGCGCGCGCGGGTCACGTCGTCGGCCAGCACGAACTCGGCCGGCAGGTAGATCCTGTGGCGCAGCACCACGCGCAGGGCGGCCTCCATGTCCTCGAGCCGGTACGACTTGGGAATGAAGCCGGCCGCGCCGGCCTCGATGACCTCGCGCACGCGCTGCGGCGAACTTTCCGCGGACTGCATGCACACGGGCGTGGCCTCGAAATGCGCCTTCACGGCCTTGAGCGCGGCCAGGCCGGAGAGTTGGGGCAGGTGGTAGTCGAGCAGCAGCAGGTCGGTGCCGGCGGGGTCGAGCCGGCAGGCCTGTTCGGCGTCCCGCACGGCTTCGAAGTGGAAGGGGCGGCCCGGTTCGATCTCGGCGGCCATGCGCTCCAGCAGGAGGCGGGTGCCGTTCCAGACGATCTCATGGTCATCGACCAGCAGAACCTTCATACGGGCCTCTCGTCTACGGTGGCCCTCCCCGTCCTGATGCAGATTAGCGCAAAGCTTCCCAACAAGCGAGCGCACGCACCTACACCAAAGGCCTAGTCGATCGGCCGCCCCGGCACCGCCCCGGAGACTAGGCGCTGCGTTCAATTGTTGCGGCGGGCACCGCGCGGAAGACTGGCCGCCTCCGATGCACCAAGGACCGCCGCCATGAACACCCCGAAGCCTTTTGCCATGCTGCGTGCCGCATGGGAGCCGCTTGCCTGCCGGTTGTGCATCCTGGCGCTCCACCACCCGGTGCTCGCCCGCGCGCTGTGCGCCGCGGCCATGGCCGCGATCTCGCTGCTGGCCGGTTGCGCCGCATTGCCCGGCGACGTGCAGCGGGTCGCGTCGCAGGCGCGCACCGACGTCGAAGACAGTGCGCTCGCACGCATCGCCGCCGCGTCGCTGCCGGGCCTGGACGGCGCGATGGCCGAAGCAACCGGTGTGTCGGGCGTGTCGGGCGTGCGCCTGCTGCCCGGCGGCGACCAGGCCTTCGACGCGCGCATCGCGCTCGTGCAGGCCGCACGGCATACCGTCGACGCGCAGTACTACGTCGTGGCCGGCGACGCCTCGGGGCGGCAGTTCCTGCGCGAGTTGCGCGACGCGGCTGCGCGCGGCGTGCGCGTGCGCCTGCTGGTCGACGACCTGTACGCGGGCGGAGACGACGAGATGCTGGCCGGGCTGGCCGCGCACGCCAACGTCGAGGTGCGCGTCTTCAACCCGCTGCCGGTGCGCAGCGGCGGCGTGCGCACGCGCGTGCTGCTGTCGCTGCACGAGATCGGCCGCGTGAACCGGCGCATGCACAACAAGCTCTTCATCGCCGACAACAGCTTCGCCATTACCGGAGGGCGCAACGTTGCCGACGAGTACTTCGGGCGCAGCAAGCCGGCGAACTTCATCGACATGGACGCGCTGCTGGCCGGGCCGGCGGTGCGCGCGCTGTCGGCGAGCTTCGACGCCTTCTGGAACGGACCGCTGTCGTACCCGTTCGAGGCCATCGCGGCCGGTCAGCGCCCGACACCGGCCCGTGCCCGCGAACGCTTCGCCGAGCTGGTACGCGACCTCGGGCGCTTCGTGCCTCCTTCGAACGAGCTCGACGCGCTGGGGCGCGGCCCGGTCGGCGCGCAGCTGGCGCGGGGGCTGGTCGAGCTGGTGCCCGCGAGGGTGCGCGTGGTGGCGGATGCGATGGTGCAAGGCCCGTTCGCGAGCGACGCCGGCGAGAGCATCAGGAACGCCGGGGATGCCGGAGAACCGCAAGGCCGCGAAGGCGCGGTAATGGCCGCGAACCTCGATCTTTTTCGCGCCGCGCGCTCCGAGGTGCTCGTCGTCTCGCCCTACTTCGTTCCCATGCCCCGGATGATCGAGGCGCTCGCCCACGCGAGCCGCGAGGGCGCGAGCGTGTCGGTGATGACCAATTCGCTCGCCACCACCGACGAGCCGCTGGTGCACTACGGCTATGCGCGCTACCGCAGCGCCCTGCTGCAGATGGGCGCCGCACTATATGAACTGATGCCGGCCAGCGAACCGCATCCGGCCTGGAGCGACACCGAGAACGGCCGCGGCTCGCTCGGCCGCCTGCACGCCAAGCTGGCGGTGGTCGACCGGCGCTGGTTCTACGTGGGGTCGATGAACATGGACCGGCGCTCGGCACATTGCAACACCGAGCTGGGCCTGATCGTCGACAGCCCCGCGCTGGCCGGCGAGCTGGCCGACCTGATCCGGCGCGCGCGCGTGCCCGCGAGCTTCGCCGTGAGTGAAGCGCCCCGGCGCGGCGGCCTGCAATGGAGCTTCCTGCGCGACGGACGCCGCTGGGTGCTGCACCGGGAGCCCGAATCGAACTGGGCCCAGCGGCTGCGCTGGTCGATGCTGTCCCTGGTGGTGGACGAAGATTTCCTGTAGCAGGGAACCGATGACAATCGACTGCAGCGGCAGCGGCAGCGGCGGTGGCCATCGCGCCCGCGGAACCGCCCTGCCCCTCCTCCCTCAGCGATACATGTTTGCCCTGACCCGCCTGACCATCGACCGCGCCAGGAATGAGCGCCTGCCGCAGGTCGCCGGAAGCCTCGCGTTCACGACCCTGCTGTCCATCGTGCCCCTGCTGGCGGCGAGCTTCGCGCTGCTCACGCGATTCCATGCCTTCGCGCGGTTCAAGGATGCGCTGCAGGAGTTCCTGTTGAGCAGGCTGCTTCCCGTGGACATCGCGCGCACGGTGCTGAAGTACCTGAACCAGTTCGCCGCGAACGCCAGCGGCCTGACCTGGGTCGGATCCCTCCTCTTGCTGGGCACGGCCATCGCGATGCTGCTCACCGTGGAGAACGCGCTCAACCAGATGTGGAAGATCCGGAAGAACCGGCCGTTCTTCAAGAGGGTCGGCCTGTATCTGGCGATGCTGGCGGTCGGCCCGCCCGTCCTGGGCCTGAGCCTGTGGGCCACGTCGTATCTGCTGGGCATCTCCATGGGCCTGATCGGCGCGCTGCCGGCCTCGCTCGCATTCGTGCTCGACCTCGGGCCGCTGCTGCTCGGCACGGTCGTGCTGACGAGCATGTTCTACCTCGTGCCCAACACCAGGGTGAGGCTGCGCGATGCCTTCGCGGGCGGCCTGGTCGCCAGCATGGCTTTCGAGCTCGGCAAGCGCGGCTTCACCACCTATCTCGTCAAGGTGCCGACGTACAAGGCGCTGTATGGCGCATTCGCGGTGCTCCCCATGTTCCTGCTGTGGGTGTACTTCTCATGGCTGGTCACGCTGCTCGCGGCCATGATGACCGCCAACCTCGCGCTCACCCGGCGGCGACCGGCGGGCAAGCCCGCCCGGGCCCGGTTGCCGCGCCGGCCTCGTTCGGGCCTTCAGGCGAGCAGCAGCGAAGCCTCGTCGCGCCAGTAGTTCACCGCGGCGAGCCACCCCTCCCACACGCAGCCATTGCAGCCGCGGCCGCAGCAGGTGGTGGGCTCGGGCGGCGGTGGGCGCAGCGTGAGGCCCTGGGCATCGAGCAGCGCCTGCACGTGCTCGATCAGCGCTTGCGCACCGGCGAGGTTGGTAGGTTCGGGAAGCTGGTCGATGGGGTTCATGGTGCAGAGGTCTTCAGGCCAGCAGGTTCAGTTCGAGCCGCATCTTCGCCCCGCCCGATTCGCTCGACCCGATGGTGAGCCGGCCGCCGTGCAGGCGCGCCACCTCGGCCACCAGATGCAGGCCCAGCCCCGCGCCGCGCCCTCGCGGCACCAGCCGGTGGAACGGCGCCACCACGCGCTCGCGGTCGGCCTCGGGAATGCCGGGGCCGGAGTCGAGCACCTCGAAGCCCGAGGGCTCCCACAGCCGCACCTGGATGTCGCAGCCCTGCCCGCCGTGCTCGATGGCGTTCTGGATCAGGTTGCTCAGCGCACGCTCCAGCGAGGGCGCATCGCCGCGCACCCACAGCGGCTTCGGCGCTTCCACCGACAGCGTGCAGCGGTTCATGATGGCCAGCGGCGCGATATCGCCCGCCACGCGCTCGCACAGCGCCTTCAGGTCGACCTCCTGCTGGTCGTGCGCGGCGATGCGGTCCAGCCGCTGCAGGTCGAGCAGCTGCTCGGCCAGCGTGGCGAGCCGCGCCGAGGCCTGCAGGAGCTTCACCTTGAGCGGGCCGTCCTGCAGCCCCTCGAGATGGATCTGCAGCGTGGTGATGGGCGTGCGCAGCTCGTGCGCGGCATCGGCCAGGAAGCGCTCCTGCCGGTCGTAGCCTTCGTTGAGCCGGTCGAAGGCACGGTTCACCGCGTTGACCAGCGGACGGATCTCGCTGGCCACGTTGGCCAGCGGCAGCCGCGTGGTGCGCTCGTGCACGTCGATGCTCTCGGCATGCTCGGCCGTGGCCACCACGCCCTTGAGGCCGCGCTTCACGACGAAGGGCGTGGCGAGGATCACGCCAAGGCAGGTCACCAGCGCCATCGGCGCCACCAGGAACAGGAAGGCAATGGCGGTGCCCTTGAGCGTGTTCCTCACCGTCAGCGGGCTGCCGGTCTGCGTCATCAGGGCCACGGGGCCGGCGCGCGTCTCCACCCGCTCGAAGCGGGCCTTGGGGCGCGTGTTGTCGCTCTCGGGGTCGATGGCCATGCGCTCCATGCCGTCGAGCGAATCGAAGAGCCTGGCGTAGACGGGCGGTACCTCGCCGTTGCGCAGCTCCGAGCCGCGGCTGTCGCGCGCGATGAACCAGAAGGGCGGATCGGCCTCCCGCAGGCGCTGCACCTCCGGCGTGGGCTCTATCGCGAGCTTGCCGTCGGGCGCCAGCACCAGCGCGCGCTGGATGGCCTTGATGGTCTCCTGCCCGGTCTCGTCGACCACGCGCCCCAGCACCCAGGCAAGGCCGAGAAAACCGCCCATCACGAGCACGCCGACCACCACCTGCAGCAGGATCAGGCTCCAGATCAGCCGCCAGCGCAGCGAGAGCAGGCCGAGTCTCATGCGATGGTCATGCCGCCGGACGCGCCGCGCAGATCAGGTAGCCCACGCCGCGGATGGCGTGGATCTCGACCTGCGCGCCGGCCTTGTCGAGCTTGGAGCGCAGGCGCGACACGTGCGTGTCGAGCGCGTTCGACTGGATCTCGTCCTCGTGGCCGTACACGCGCTCCTGCATCGCCTCGCGCAGCACGGTGCGGCCGCGGTGCTCAAGCAGCGCCTCGAGCACGAGCAGCTCGCGGCGCGGCAGCGTGATGCTGTGCTCGCCCACGTGGGCCTGCCGCGTGTGGTGGTCGAAGCGCAGTTGCCCGAGCGTCATGACGAGATTGGCGCGCACCGCAGGGCGCCGCGCCAGCGCGCGCACGCGCGCCATGAGCTCGTCCATCGAGAAGGGCTTGGCGAGATAGTCGTCGGCGCCGCCATCGAGGCTCAGCACGCGCTCGGCCACGTCGGTCATGGCAGTGAGCACCAGCACGGCGGCGGGAATGTCGTTCTCGCGCAGGAAGGCCACCAGCGAGAGGCCGTCGCCGTCGGGCAGACCGCGGTCGAGCACGATCACGTCGTGCTGCGCCGAGAGCGCCGCATCCTCTGCCTCGCGCAGCGAGCCCGCCACGTCGACCACCGCCTGGTTCTGCCGCAACGCGGAGGCCAGGGCTTGCGCGAGGTCGACTTCGTCTTCGACGAGCAGGATTCTCATGGAGCTGGAAGCGGAAGCAGAAGCGGAAGTACGGAGAAAAGGGAGGCCAAAGGCCGGCCATTCTAGGAGAGGCTCTCTCGCGGAAAGCGCAATGTTCACGCAATGCAGTTGCATAAGCTGGGGCGCCAATGAACTCCCGCACGGCGACTTCCCTCCCCGCAACTTGCGTTCCCTGGTACCAGGCATTGGGCAGTCGCTTCGCCACGCTCTGGGTGGCGAAGATGATCGGCACCACCGTGGGCATCTCGGGCTTCTTCGCCATCTACTTCTGGGTGATGCACAACCCGCCCTCGGAGCCGACCGTGATGCCCCTCACGCTGCTCGACCACTGGGTGGGCGTGAGCGACGAAGCGATGCTTCTCTACGGATCCCTGTGGTTCTACATCTCACTGCCGCCCGCCTTCGCGAAGGACTGGGCCGGGCTGCGCGCCTGCGCGCGCGATGCGGCGTTCATTGCGGGCGCAGGCCTCGCGGTGTTCTGGTTCTTTCCGACGACGGTGCCGGCATTCGCGGTCGACTGGGCGCAGTACCCGTCGCTGATGTTCCTCAAGAACGCAGACGCGGGCGGCAATGCCTTTCCGTCGCTGCACGTGGCCTTCGCGGTGTTCACCGCCGTGCTGCTGGAGCGTCAGCTTCGCGAGGTGCGGGCGCCGTCGTGGGTGCGCGTGCTCAACGTGCTGTGGGCCCTGGGCATCGTCTACTCGACGCTGGCGACGCGCCAGCATGTGCTGCTCGACGTGCTCGGCGGCACGCTGCTGGCGGCCGTCGTGAGCCGGGCAGGCACCGCGCGCGCCCGGCTGGCATGGAACGAGGCCTGAGCCCTTACCAGAAGATCCAGAGCGCCAGGCCGCCGAAGATGGCCCACTTCACGAGGTAGTACACCCGCTTGTCCCACGCCTTCAGGCGCTTGCCGACCACGCGGATCTGGTAGATGTACCTGAAGGCGCGGTTGATGCCGCCGGTCTTGTCGCCAGCATCGTTGGGCGATGCGGCCGCGGCCAGCAGGTTCTTCGCGAACCAGCGGTTCACCGCGCTGGCCCAGCGGTACTTCAGCGGGCGCTCGATGTCGCAGAACAGGATCACGCGGTCGTGGTCGGTCGTGTTCTCGGCGTAGTGGATGTAGGTTTCGTCGAACACCACGGCCTCGCCGTCGCGCCAGTGGTAGCGCTGACCGTCCACGTCGATGTAGCAGCCTTCGACGCCCGGCGTCCACAGGCCCAGGTGGTAGCGCAGCGAACCGGCGAAGGGGTCACGGTGGCGCACGAGGCGGCTGCCCGGCGGCAGCTCGGCGAACATCGCGGCCTTGATGGTGCCGATGCCCTTGAGCAGCTCGGTGGTGCGCGGGCACAGCACGGCGGCCGAGGGATGCGCATCGTCGTACCACTTCAGGTAGAAGCGCTTCCAGCCGCTCTTGAAGAAGGAGTTGAAGCCCACGTCGTTGAACTGGCTGGAGGCCTTGATGCTGCCGCCGTTGCGCATGGCCAGGGCTTCCTCGCGGATCACTTCCCAGTTTTCCTCGAGCACGCGCATCTCGGGAAACTCCGCCGGAGACAGGTAGGGCGTACCCGGCACCTTCGAGAAAAGGTACATGAAGACGTTCAGCGGCGCCAGGAAGGTCGAGTGATCGGAGAGCTGCCTGAAGAAGCGATGCCGAACCTGGCCGCGGAAATGAACGTAGAGCGCGCTGAGCGCGAAGATGGCAAGAATGACCCACTTCATGGGAAAGCGTCCTGTAAAGCGCCGGCTAGTGTAATTCCTCGCCCCGATTCGGGCCTGACCGCGTTCCTATGCCCTTTGTCCGTGCACCGGGGAGGTCTCAGCTGCACAGCAGGGGTTGGGGCGCTTCGGCCACGGCCAGCGGCAGCCGCACGGTGGCCAGCAGGCCGCCGCTCGCGGTTTCGCCGAGCCTCACCTCGCCGCCGTGCCGGTCGACCACCGACTTGACGATGGCCAGGCCCAGCCCGCTGCCGCTCTGGCTCTGGTCGGGGTTGCGGAAGAAGCGGTCGAACACCCGCTCGCGCAGTGTGTGCGGGATGCCGGGGCCCTGGTCGGCCACCGTCAGCAGGGCCTGCGATCCATCGCGCGACACGTCCACCACCACCGTGCCGCCGGGGGGGCTGTATTTGATGGCGTTGTTGATGAGGTTGTCGATCATCGAGACCAGGCTTTCGCGCTCGCCGAGCACCGGCACGCTGTCTTCGCATTCGAGTTCCAGCTCCACTCCGCGGGCGCTGGCCAGGCTTTCGATCATGGCCAGCCGGTCCTGCACGAGTCCGTCGAGCGACAGCATGACGGGCAGCGCGCTGTCGGACACCGCGTCGCTGCGCATCAGCTGCAGCAGCTGCCCCACCAGCCGCGCCGCGCGGTCGTTGCTGCGCAGCAGGTTGCCCATGAGTTCGCGCTGGCGCTCGTCGGTGCTCTGCTCCTTCAGCGCCTCCACGTTCACGCGCATCGCGGCCAGCGGGGTGCGCAGCTCGTGGGCGGCGTCGGCGATCAGGCTGCGTTCGCGCGAGGTGCTGTCGCGCACGCGCTGCAGCAGGCTGTTGATGCTCTGCACCAGCGGCTGAAGCTCCTTGTGCGGCGGCATGTACGACAGCGGCGTGAGGTCGGCCGGCCCGCGCTCGGCCGTCTCCTGGCTCACACGGCGCCACGGCCGAAGCGCGAGGCGCACCGAAAGCCATGCGGGAAACACCAGGAACGGCAGGCTGATGACCAGCGGCAGCAGGTAGTAGCCGCGGGACACCACCGTCACCGTGAGCCGCCAGACGCTGGGCTCGGCCAGCATCACGCGAACATCGCCTTCAGGCGAGGCCAGCGTGCGTGCGCGCCATTCGCGGCCTCCCGCCTTCACGGTTTCGATGCGATTCAGCCCGGTATTGAGGATGACGGGCGCTGCGGCCGTCGAGCGATAGATCAACCTGCCCGACTGCCACACCTGCAGGACCGACGAGCTGTCCGCGCTCCCGTCGCCATCGCCGGCGGCCTCCATCAGCGCGGCATCGAAGGCCGCGATCGTCTCCTGCTGCTTGTCGGGCCTGTCGGCCGTGTTCTTCACGATGGCGATCACCGTATTGAAGATCTTGTCGAACTTCAGCATCTCGGGGTCTTCATAGGAGTCGTACAGCAGCAGCGCGATGGCCATGGTCCACAGCAGCGCGACCACGCCCATCTGCGCAAGCAGCAGGCGCCGCATCAGGGAAGGTTGTTTCCAGTTCTTCCAGCGCCGCGCCAGCGCCCGAATCATTTCTGCGTGCTCCGCGCGAGCGATTGCACGTCGATCACGTAGCCGATGCCGCGCACCGTGCGGATGTAGCCCTGGCCGATCTTCTTGCGCAGGTTGGAGATGTGCACCTCGAGCGAGTTGCTGCCGTTGGCCTGGCCGCCGGGCAGCACCTGCTCTTCCATCACGCGGCGCGTGACCACGCGGCCGGTGCGCTTGAGCAGGAGCGCCAGCAGGTCGAACTCGCAGCGCGAGAGCTCGACCGGCTCGCCGTCGACGATCACGCCGCGCGTGGGCTCGTGCATCGCCAGGCCGCGCATGCGGATGGTCTCGTCGTTGAAGCCGTAGCTGCGGCGCGCGAGCGCGCGAACGCGCGACAGCAGCTCGGCCAGCGCGAAGGGCTTGACCAGGTAGTCGTCGGCGCCGTCGTCGAGGCTTCGCAGGCGGTCGTTGAGCGCGTCGCGCGCGCTGAGCACAAGCACCGGCAATATCTGGCGGTCGCGGCGCAGGCGGAACAGCAGGTCGAGCCCGTCGCCGTCGGGCAGGCCGAGGTCGAGCAGAACCATGTCGAAGGTGCCGCCGTCGAGGGTGCGCAGGGCGTCGTCGAGTCTGCGGACCCACACCACATCCATGCCTTGATTGGCCAGCGCGATGCGCACGCCATTGCCGAGGTCAAGGTCGTCCTCAACAAGCAAGAGATTCATGAGCCTCCACGTGAACTGACCATTCCGCTTCCGGAATGTGGCGGAAGTATCTGCCAAGCGCCGAAGCCGCACTTCAGGAAATCTTCATGAATGCCGAAGCAGTTCTTCAGGTGCGGCCGGGACACTGGAGCCATTCCCTGCACACGGAAACGGAACACCCCAGTGAATGGCCTGCCCTCGCTACCCGCACGTACTGCCCGACCGGAGCGCTACGGCCTCCGACGGCGGGACCTCTTTCATGCCATGGCACTGACCGGCGTCGCGGGCCTCGCGGCCTGCGGCGGCGGCAGCCATGGCGGCGTCGGGGTTGGCGGAGCCGGTGGGGTCGGCACCGCCGGCGGCAAGCCCGTCGTCATCGATCGCCGGGTGAAGGTCTCGGCCTCGCCCGAAGTCTCGCTGCAGGTGCGCGACTGGCAGCCGCCCGGCAGCAGCACGGGGCCCGTCTTCGTGCTTCTGGCCGGACTCGGGGGCAATGCGCGCTACTTCGACAGCCTCGCGCCCGCGCTGGCCGCGAGATCACGGGTGATCGCCATCAGCAGGCGCGGCTACGGGCTTTCGGACAAGCCGCTGCCGGTGAAGACCGCCACGCAGTACTACGAGGTCGACACGCTGGTCGCGGACCTGAAGGCGGTGCTCGATGCGCTGGGCGTGCGACGTGCGGTGCTCGGCGGCCATTCGATCGCGGGCAACGAGCTCACCAGATTCGCGGGCCTGCATCCGGAACGGACGCAAGGCCTCGTCTACCTGGACACCACCTTCGACTACACCGTCGAAGCCGACAGCGCAGGCGAGACAGTGCCCGACAACCGCCTGTTCCACGAGCCCCGGCCCACGCCGGACGACGGCCGGTCCCTGCAAGCCGCCATCGCCTTCTTCCGGCGCAACTCGAAGAACTGGTGGCCTGCGCTGGAAGCGAATCTGCGCGACGCCATCGACATACGCACCGACGCAAGCGTGCGCCTCAATACCCCCGATGAAGTGGAGACCGCCATGGATACAGCCGCACACTCTTTCTCCCCCGACTACAAGGCCGTGCGCGCGCCGTCGCTGGTCGTGACCGCCCTGCCCGCCGACAACCGCGACATGTTCCCGTGGCTGGAGCTGCCGCTCGATGCGAAGACACAGAAAGACGCTGCCGACTACCTGCGCATCTTCCGCCGCGTGGCCATCACGAATTCGAACCAGCTCGTGTCGGCGCTCGATACGCCGAACCGCCTGACGCTGGACAACGCCAGCCACGGCGACTTCATCATGGAGCGCGAGGCCGAGGTGCTGCGCGCCATCCAGTTCATGACATGGGCCTGAGCGATGCCGAAGCCTCTTTCGCACGCAGCAGCTTGATCAGCGCCGCGAGTTCCTCGCCGCCCAGGCCGGCCTCGTCCGCCCGCTGGAAGATGCCGGCGGCGAAGGCCGGGAAGCCGGTGTCGATGCCCGAGTCCTGCGCCGACTGCAGGATGCGCCGCGTCGCCTCGACCGAGATGCGCATCGGGCTCTGCGAGATGGCGAAGTCGCCCGACTGGATGACGGAGCCCTCATGCTGAAGAAAGCCCGCGAAGGTCGGCATGATGCCCGCGACGATGCGGCCGTATTCCGCCACGTCGAAGCCTTCGTGCTCCGCGATGCGCGCGCCGTGGATGAAGCCGAGCATCGTGCCGTAGATGGTGGAGAGCGTGGCGAGGTCCATGGCCGCCGCCGCGCTCGCGGCCTCGCCCAGGTAGACGATGCCGCCGGCCAGTGCCTTCAGCCACGGCCGGGCTTCGTCGAACACCGGCCTGGCGCCCGACACCAGCAGCGGCGTGTCGGGCTGGCCCATCTGGTCGGGTGCGGCCTGGATCGCGCCTTCGAGATATGCGGCGCCCCGTGCGTTGGCCCACGCCTGCGCATCGCGCGCGTCCTGCGGGCTGCCGGTGGTCAGCTGCACCAGCAGGCGGCCGTCCATGGCGGCGGCGACGCCTTCGAGCGCGAAGATGGCCTCGGCCGCGCGGTAGTCGTAGACGCACATCACCACGACACGCGCGGCGCGCACCGCCTCGCTCGCGCTGCGCGCCAGCACAGCGCCTTTCGCAACCAGCACGTCGGCCTTGCCTGCGGTGCGGTTCCACACGGTCACCCTGTAGCCCTGCTCGAGGTAAAGCCGCGCGATGGTTTCGCCCATCGCTCCGAGGCCCAGAACGGAAACTTCCTTGATGTCGGTGCTCTTGCTGCTCATGACGATTCGCTCGTTACGTTTTGTGAAGATGCACGCATCGTAGGAATCGGGCTTCCAAACGGTCAAGTACCTACAATTAAGTTAGGTACTTACCAAAATGTATGTATTACCTGCTGACGGGGATGAAGATGAAATCCAGGAAACCCTACAACTGCGGCATCGGCCCGGCCTTCGACGTGATCGGCGGCAAGTGGAAGGCCGTCATCCTTTGGGAACTGCACGTGCAGCCGCTGCGCTTCGGCGAGCTGAAGCGGGCGCTGCCCGACATCAGCGAGAAGATGCTGATCCAGCAGCTGCGCGAGATGGAGACCGACGGCATCGTTCACCGCGAGGTGTTCCACGAGGTACCGCCGCGCGTGGAGTACTCGGAGACGAAGCTGGGCGCCACGCTCAACGCGGCGCTCGCGCCGCTGGCCGACTGGGGCGACCGCTATGCGAAGCGCGTGGAGGCCGCGCGGACGCGGGCCGAAGCGGCGAAGTGAGGGCGCGGATAAAGGCCGCGCAGTTCCCTCGGTGTGCTGGGCCTGCGCGCGGAGCGCACCTGCTGCGCGCTGCATTGACCGGCAAAGCCGGCAAGCCGGGTCACTCGACCCAGCCGGTCTCGATCTCGGTCTTCACCTCGGTCATGAGCTTGTGCACCGGGCACTTGCCGGCCACGCGAAGCAGCTCGTCGCGCTGCGCTTCGCTCAGGTTGCCGCTCAGGCGCAAGCCCGACTTGAGACGGTAGACGCCCTTGCGCTCCTCGCTGTCGTCGCGGTCGACCACCACCTCGATGTCTTCCACCGGAATGCCCTTGCGGCGCGCGTAGATCAGCACGGTGAGCGCCTTGCAGGCCGCGAGCGATGCGTCGTACAGGTCGTGCGGCTCCGGGCCGGCGTCGCTGCCGCCGCCGGCGGGCGAGGCATCGACCGGGATCTCGTGGTTGCGGATCTTCAGGATGTGGCGGGTGCCGGTGATGCCGTCGCGGCGGATCGTGATGCTCATGCGTGTTTCCTCGGGGAAGTGGTTGCGGTGAGGGGAGAAAGCGTCTTCACGTAAAGGATGGTGGTGAAGCCGCTGTGCCATTCGAGGTCGGGGTAGCGGTCGGCCTCGCGGTAGCCGAGCGCGAGGTAGAAGCCCTGGCTCTGCGTGTTGAAGGTGTCCGTCTCCAGCCGCGCGAGCTCCACGCCGTCGGCGCGCATGCCCTCTTCCGCGAAGGCCATCAGCGCCCTCGCGATGCCTTTGCGCTGGTGCCTGGCCGGTACGTGCAGGGCGTGCACGAAGTCGTGCTCCCAATGCACCATGCCGACCACCTCGCCGTCGATCTCGGCCACGAAGAAGTCCGGACCCTTCTCTTCGATGTAGCCGACAGGGGCACCGCTCTCACGGTAGGCCTGCGCGGCCTCGGGCGTGAGTTGCGGCAGCCAGGTGCCGGCGAAGGTGTCGTCGAGGATGGCCTTCACCGCGTCGAAGTCTTCGAGGCGCCACGGCCGGATCGTGATGTCGGGTACGTCGTTGTTCGTGCTCATCGGTTCGGCGATTCAGCGGTCCACGGCCAGCATCAGCGTTTCCTTGATTTCCTCCATCACCACGTAGCTGTGCGACTCCGCCGCCACCGGCAGCTTCTTGAGGATGTCGCCCAACAGGTGCCGGTATTCGCTCATGCCGCTGAGCCGCGCCTTCACCAGGTAGTCGAAGCTGCCCGACACCAGGTGGCATTCGAGCACCTCGGGCATGTGCAGCAGCTCCTTGCGGACCTTGTCGAACACGTCGCCCGACTTGGCCGAGAGCTTGATCTCGACGAACACCAGCAGCGTCTTGTCCAGCGCCTCGGGCGATACGTGGGCGTGGTAGCCGGTGATGACGCCGTCGCGCTCCATGCGCTTGACGCGCTCGGCGCAGGGCGAGGCCGACAGGCCGATGTGCTCGGCCAGTTCGGTCATGGACATGCGCCCCTGGCGCTGCAGAACGTCGAGGATCTTGCGGTCTATGCGGTCGAGTTCGGGCATTTCACTCCGGCGACAGCCTTGGAAGGTTCTCCGCAGTGTATTCCACTGCCGAATCGAATAAATCAGTGGAATCCACTGCCTGGAGAACTTTAGATTCCCTTCATTCCATCTGAATCGGCGAATACACCATGAAAGTCATCGTTCTCGGCGGCGGCGTGATCGGCACCACCACGGCCTACTACCTCGCCCGCTCGGGCGCCGAGGTCACCCTGCTCGACCGGCAGGCCGGCCCCGCCGAGGAAACCAGCTTCGGCAACGCGGGCCAGGTGTCTCCCGGCTACTCCACGCCATGGGCCGCGCCGGGCATTCCGCTGAAGGCGATCAAGTGGATGTTCAAGAAGCACGCGCCGCTGTCGATCCGCCCCGACGGCACGCTGTTCCAGCTGCGCTGGATGGCCGCCATGCTGCGCAACTGCTCGCCCGAGGCCTATGCGGTGAACAAGGAACGCATGATGCGCGTGGCCGAATACAGCCGCGGCTGCCTGCAGCAGCTGCGCGCCGACACCGGCCTGCAGTACGAGCAGCGCACTGGCGGCACGCTGCAGCTGTTCCGCACGCAGGCACAGCTCGATGCGGTGCAGCGCGACATCGCGGTGCTCGAGGAGTGCGGCGTGCCCTACGAACTGCTCGACCGCGACGGCCTCGCCCGCATCGAGCCCGCGCTGGCCGGCGCGCGCGACCGCCTCACCGGCGGCCTGCGTCTGCCCAACGACGAGACCGGCGACTGCCACCTCTTCACCCGCGGCCTCGCCGAGATCGCACACGGAATGGGCGTGGACTTCCGCTTCGGCCAGACCATCGCCGCGCTCGAGACCGACGGCGACCGCATCACCGGCGTGCGCACCAGCGCCGGCAAGATCCTCACGGCCGACCGCTACGTGATGGCCTTCGGCAGCTACTCGCGCGCCGCCATCGCCGCGCTGGGCCTGGACATTCCGGTATACCCGGTCAAGGGCTATTCGCTGACCGTGCCGCTGCTGGACGAATCGCTCGCGCCGCAATCCACCGTGCTCGACGAGACCTACAAGGTGGCCGTCACCCGCTTCGACAACCGCATCCGCGTGGGCGGCATGGCGGAGCTCGGCGGCTTCGACCTGCGGCTGAACCCTGCCCGCCGCGCCACGCTCGAGAAGGTGGTCACCGACCTCTTCCCCGGCGGCGACGTGCCCCGCGCCACCTTCTGGACCGGCCTGCGCCCCATGACGCCCGACAGCACCCCCATCGTCGGCGGCACGCGCTACCCCAACCTGTACCTCAACACCGGCCACGGCACCCTTGGCTGGACCATGGCCTGCGGCTCCGGCAAGCTCATCTCCGACATGGTGATGGGCCAGCGCCCCGAGATCCGCACCGACGGCCTCGCGATGGACCGCTACGAAACGGGCTCGTCGCGCGCAGCGCGCCCGAACCCCACGACCGCACCGGCTTGATGCAGGGGCCGCTCAGGCGGCCTTTGCAATGGGGATCACGGTGCTGTCGTCCATGCCGCGATACACCTCCGCCTCCCCGTGCTTCGCAAGCAGCTGCATCAGGTGCTTGCGGATCAGCATGCCCGGACGGTCCGACTCCATCGAATACTCCACGCCGCGCCGCCGCGTGTCGACCAGCGCGTCGGGGTCGGTCGATTCGAGGATGTCCTTGTCCTCGCGCGTCACGGCTTCGTCGAAGTCGATCAGCATCTGCGCAGTGCAGTCGGCCTCGGTGTCGTTGCGGAAGAGCCACTGGCACAGCTGCATGCGGCCGTCGTCGATGGGCGTGAAGCAGTTGATGATGATGTGGCGCACGCCGCTCGGGTACTCGATGTCGAGCCTGCGCGAGAACGGCAGGAAGTAGGCGTTGCGCATGTGGCGCGTGGTGATCGGGTCGGTCACGCCGCTGATCGCGTGGAACTTCACCGGGTTGGTCGCCTCGATGACCGTCTCGGCATAGAAGCCCGAATCGTTCTCCACCAGTTCGTACTTGCTCGGCTTCGGGCTCGCGGCCACGCCGAAGGTGGCGCGGTGCACGAAGCTGAAGTGCGAGTTGTCGAAGGAGTTCTCCAGCGCGCGCATCGGGCTGGTCTGCCACTCCTCGTAAAACTGGAAGATGGTGCGGTAGCCCGGGTCGTCGAACTCCGGAATGGCCGGGATGTCGGCGATGGGCTCCTCCAGCGCCACCCATGCATAGCCGTAGCGCGCGGCGCAGCGGTAGGCGGTGGTACGGTACTCGGGCGATATCTTGCGGTCGGCCTCGTACTGCGGAATGCGGATGACCTGGCCGCTGCGGTCGTAGGTCCAGCCGTGGTAGCCGCACTGGATCGCGCCGGTGCCGCAGGCCTGGCCTTCGCTGTCCACGCACCAGCCCTTGGAGAGCTTTGCGGTGCGGTGGCAGCAGCGGTCGCGCAAGGCGGCGGGCTGGCCGTCGGCATCGATGAAGAGGACGATGTCTTCGCCCAGCAGCCTGAAAGGTTTCGGGCCGTTGGCCAGTTCGGTGAGCGGCATGACGGCATGCCAGAACTTGCGGAAGACGGGTTGACGGGTGACGAGCATGCGCGGACTCCTTCTATGGTCGTGTGGGGACGAACGTGAAAGAGCAATTTCCTGCCGGGATGCGTGGGGCACCGCGCGGCTGAACGCTTCTACTCTGCGCAGACTGCCTTGCAAGTTGCGCGCCCGGATTGTGGCGCTTCGGCCGCGCAGCACCAAGCCCCTTCACAAATACCCGACCAATGCACGACCAGAGCCCTTGGCATGCCTCGTGCATCACCGAGCGCAAGAGTAGAAGCGTTCAGCAGCGCACGCACCACGACTGTGCGCCCGCCCGGAAATTGCTCTTGAAACGCCCGCAGCCCTTCTTCCTTCACCGGAAAAAGGCGACCGGATTCAAGACACGAAGCTTCCGAGGCCCCACATGCAACGTCGATCCTTCCTCGCGGCCAGTACCGCGACCATTGCAGCCATCGCCGCCCCCGCCGTGCTCGCGCAAGGCGGCAAGCTCACCCCCCTCAAGTTCACGCTCGACTTCCGCATCAACGGGCAGACCGCTCCCTTCTTCCTCGCACTGGCCAAGGGCTACTACAAAGACGAAGGCCTGGACGTGAGCATCGACACCGGCGCCGGCTCGGTGGCCTCCATCACGCGCATCGCGAGCGGCGTCTATCAGCTGGGGCTGGGCGACATCAGCTCGCTGGTCGAGTTCAACGCCCAGAACCCCGGCACGCCGGTGGTGCAGGCGGTCTACCAGTACTACAACCGCGCACCGTTCGCGATCATCGGCCGCAAGGACCGCGGCATCACCAGCGACTTCAAGAGCCTAGCGGGCAAGAAGGTCGCGGCCGCTGCCGTCGAATCGACGCGCCGCGCCTGGCCGCTGGTGGCGCGCAAGCAGGGCATGCGCGCCGATGCCTTCCAGTGGCAGACCACCGACTTCAGCGCGCGCGACAACGTCATGGTGCGCGGCGACGTCGATGCCGCCACCTACTTCCACGACTCGGCCGTCTCGCTCTTCGCACGCATGAAGCCCGAGGAGCTGTCGATTCTCAAGTACGCCGACGCGGGCGTGAACCTGTACGGCAACGCCATCCTCGCGGGCAGCAACCTGATCGCGCAGAACCCGAAGGTGGTGGCCGCCTTCCTGCGCGCGAGCAACCGCGCCATCGTCGAGACCTTCGCCAACCCGGCGCCGAGCATCGCGGCCATGCGGCAGCGCGAGCCCATCCTCGATGAGAAAATCGAGATCGAGCGCTGGGGCATCACGGCCCAGTACGTGGGCGCCGCAGACACGCAGGGCCATGGGCTCGGCGACATCAGGAAGCTCACGCTGGAGCAGCAGGTCGACGAGGTTGCCGATGTCTTCGGCCTGAAGGTCAAGCCCGCGTCCGACGCCATCTTCAACACTTCAATGCTCCCATCGCGCAGCGAACGCACTCTTCCCAAATCCTCCAAGGCATGAACGATTCCATCGACAGCAACAGCATCGGCACCTTCTATCCGCCGGAGACCGCCCTCGACGAACGCGACGGGCGCTACCTGCGCAAGGCCATCGTGTGGTCGCACGCGGCGCGGCGCAGGGGCAACCGGCCCTTCGGCTGCGTGATCGTCTCGGCCGCCGGAGAAGTGCTCTCCGAGGCCGCCAACAGCAACAACGAAACCGGCGACTGCACCGCCCATGCCGAGGTCAACGCGCTGCGCGCACTGGCCGGGCGCGGGCTCTCGCGCGAGGAACTGGCGGGCGCCACGCTCTACGCCTCTGGCGAGCCCTGCGTGATGTGCGCGGGCGCGATCTTCTGGTCGAACATCGGCCGCGTGGTGTTCGGCATCGACGCCGAGCGGCTGCGCGTGTTCCGCGGCGAACGGCAGGACCAGCGCGATGCGGAGCTGTCGTGCCGCGACGTGTTCCGCGCCTCGCCGCATCCGATCGAGTGCATTGGGCCGGCTCTCATCGATGAAGCCAGCGCCGCGCACGACGGCGCGTGGAAGTAGCTCGCCCCCAGGCTGCGCGCACTTCGTGTCGCTTCGCCAACCCCCTCGCCGGGGGCAACACCAGCGGCCCGGCAAAGCCGGTTCCGCGGTAGCACTGGGCTCGCCCCCAGGCTGCGCGCACTTCGTGTCGCTCCGCCACCCCCCTCCGGGGGCAACACCTGCGGCCCGGCAAAGCCGGTTCTGCGGTGTTCCACGAAAACACCCCGACTAGACTCGCCGGATGTCTTGGCACGCCCGTCTCCATCTCTCCTATCAGCACGAATCCGAACGCACCGTCGCCCGCTTCCGCCATGACGGGCCGCTGCGCATCCTGCAGAGCCTGTATCCGGAGGGCGATGCGGTCTGCCACAACGTGCTGGTGCATCCGCCGGGCGGGCTGGTGGGTGGGGACACGCTCGACATCGAGGTCGAGGGCGCCGATGGCAGCCACGGGCTGATCACCACGCCCGGCGCATCGCGCTTCTACCGCTCCGAGGGCGACCTCGCGCTGCAGCGCACGCGCATCCGCCTGGCTGCCGGCGCGCGGCTCGAATGGCTGCCGCTCGAAGCCATCTGCTACAGCGGCTGCCGGGCCGAGAACCGGCTCAGCATCGAGGTCGAGCCCGGTGCAGAGCTGATCGGCTGGGACGTGACCGCGCTGGGCCTGCCCAATGCCGGCCAGCCTTTCGAGCGCGGCACCTACCTGCAGCACATCGAGGTGCCCGGCGTCTGGCTGGAGCGCGGGCGCATCGACGCGGCCGACCAGCGGCTGCTGCAAAGCCCCATCGGCCTCGGCGGCCAGCGCTGCCTGGCCTCGCTCTTCTTCGTGGCGGGCTCGCCGATCGCGCGGGCCCGGCGCGACGCCCTGCTCGCGCACGCACGCACGCTGCTCGACGCGAGCCCCCTGGCCGAAAGCGCCGGCGCGACCAGCCCGCATGCCGAAGTGGTGGTGCTGCGGGTGCTGGCGCCCGTGGTCGAGCCCGCGATGCTGCTGCTGCGTCAGGTGTGGCAGGCATGGCGCACGGAACTGTGGCGGCTGCCACCGGCCACGCCGCGCATCTGGTCCACCTGAGGCCGTTTCATCCTGCCCCCGGCATTCGGGGGTGAATCTGTAGGCGCCGTCTGACGGACAGCCGCCGCGCAAAGGCGCACTCTGGCCCCTTGCCCAGCGGATGACGAGGATCGGCCATGCCTGTTGACGACACCCCGGACACCCTTCACCGCCGACTGGCGCGGTTCAACGCCGCACGGCTGAGGCCCGGCATCCCTTCGCCCCGGTGGAAGAACGACCTGGAACAGGAGCATGCGTGCCGCCTGCTCGAAGGCGAATTCATCGAAGGCCTGCGCGCCACCGTGCAGGCGGCCGCGTCGGCTGCCTGCGGCAACGCGGCGCATTTCCTCGCCTGGTTCGAGTCGCTGGCGCGCACCGGACCGGGTCAGGGCCATCCGCTTTTCGACTGGCTGGCACAGGAGGCCACGCTGGCGCAGATGCGCTGGTTCCTCACGCAGGAGGCCGCAGGCGAGGCCGGGTTCGAGGACCTGCTGGCCTATGCCCAGGTCAAGCTGCCGCCGCAGCCCAAGCTGGAGTGCGCGCGCAACTTCTGGGACGAGATGGGGCACGGCAAGCAAAGCGCCATGCACGGCCAGATGCTGGAGCAGATGGTGCGCGAACTCGACCTGCACCCGGCCATCGACACCACGGTGTGGGAGTCGCTGGCGCTCGCCAACACCATGGTCGCGCTGGCCACCACGCGGCGCTACGCCTTCCACGCCATCGGCGCGCTCGGCGTGATCGAGCTCACGGCCCCCGGCCGCGTGAAGCAGGTGGCCACCGGCATGCGGCGGCTGGGCCTCGGCGGCCGTGTGCGCGCCTACTTCGACCTGCACGCGGCGCTCGACGTGTCGCACTCCCGCGCATGGAACCGCGAGGTGATCCTGCCGCTTGTGGAGGCCGACCCGGCCTGCGGCCAGTTCATTGCCGAGGGCGCGCTGATGCGGCTCGCCTGCGGCGAACGCTGCTTCGAGCGCTACAGCGCCGAGCTACGTCAAGCAGAAGAGGTCGCTGCATGCTGAACGCGGCCGACGTGCTGCGACAGGTGGCGGCCACCGGCTACCGCTTCACCGCGGTCACGCCGCTGACGCACCAGCGCGTGCTGGCGCGGCGCGGACGCGAGCCGGGTGCCACGCTGCGCGACATCTTCGGCTGGAACCTGCCGTTCGAAGCGCGTTCGCTGCCGCCGGAACTGCTGGCCGGCATGGAGCGCGCCGGCATCGTGCGGTGCGAGGGATCGCTGCTGCGCAGCACGGTGCGCATCGCCAGCCTGGGCGACGACCTGTTCTTCCACTCGGCCTATCCCACGGTCGAGGAGAACGCGGTGTTCTTCGGCCCCGACACCAGCCGCTTCGCGCGCTTCATCCGCCATGCGCTGGCCTCGCGCGAAGCGCAATGGCCGCCCCTGCGGGTGCTCGACGTGGGCTGCGGCAGCGGCGCGGGCGGCGTCGCGGTGGCGCGTGCGCTGGCTGCCACCGGCACGCCCGCGACGGTCGTGATGAACGACATCAACCCGCTCGCGCTGCAGTACACGGCCATCAACGCGGAGGTGGCGGGCGTGGACGTCACGCTCGCGCAGGGCGATGCGCTGTCGGCCGTCGATGGCGAATTCGATCTGATCGTGTCGAACCCGCCCTACCTCGACGACGCCGCGCAGCGCGCCTACCGCCACGGCGGCGCGCGGCTGGGGCGGGCGCTCAGCGTGCGCATCGCGGCGGAGTCGCTGAAGCGGCTCGCGCCGGGCGGGCAGCTGCTGCTCTACACCGGCGTGGCGATGGTCGATGGCGAGGATCCGTTCCTTGCGGAGATGCAGCCGCTGCTCGCGGCACCGGGCCTGGAATGGTCCTACGCCGAGATCGACCCCGACGTGTTCGGCGAGGAACTGGAGCGGCCGGTGTACGCGCACATCGACCGCATCGCCGCGGTGGGCCTTGTCGCCACCCGCGCCGCGGAGGCAGCCTGATGGCCGCCGGACTCGGTCTCGGCATCGACACCGCCCGGCTCGCCGTGGTGCGCGAGTGCAGCGTGCTGGAGCGCATGCCCAAGTGGCTCATCTGCGTGCCGCTGGTGGTGCAGTGGCTGTGGCTCTCGGTGCGCTACGGCGGCGCCACCGTGCCCACGGCCGCCAATCCACACATCACCTCCGGCGGGATGGCCGGCGAAGGCAAGCTCGAATACTTCCGGGGCATGGGGCCGCTGGCGCGGTCGGTCACGGCCGAACACTGCGGCGTGCTCAACGACGGCACGGCCACCGAAGACGCGCTGCGGCAGGCCATGGCGGCCAGCGGCCTCGCGTTTCCCGTGGTCGCCAAGCCCGACCTGGGCCTGTGCGGCTACGGCGTACGCCTGGTGCCCGACATGGCGGCGCTGCGCGCCTACCTGGCCGCCTTCCCCACGGACGAAACGGTGGTGCTGCAGCGCTACCTGCCGCAGGAAGGCGAGGCAGGCATCTTCTACGCGCGCGACCCCGTCACCGACGAGGGCCGCGTCATCGGGCTGGCGCTGCGCTACTTTCCGCGCGTGACGGGCGACGGCCGCAGCACCGTTGCACAGCTCGTGGCGGCCGACGTACGCGCCCGCCGCATCGCGCGCACGCCGCGCCACCAATGCAGCGTGCCGCCAGAGAGCGTGCCCGCCGCCGGGCAGCAGGTGCGGCTGGCCACCATCGGCTCGACGCGCGTGGGCGGCCTTTACCGCAACGGCGCCGCGCTCGTCACGCCGGAGCTGGTGCGCGCCATCGACGCCGTCGGGCGCGACATGCCCGACTTCCGCTTCGGACGCTTCGACGTGCGCTACCAAAGCCTGCGCGAACTCGCCGCCGGGCGCGGCTTCACCATCATGGAAGTCAACGGCGCGGGCTCCGAGGCCATCGAGGCGTGGGACCCCGACATCGGCGTGATCCAGGGCCTGCGCATGGTCTTCGCCAAGCAGCGGCTGCTGTTCGCCATCGGCGCGGCGCAGCGCAGGGCCGGCGTGAAGCCCATCGGCCTGCTGGCGCTCGCGCGGCTCAACCGGCGGCAGAACCGGCTGGTCGACCGCTATCCGCCTTCCAACTGAGCACCTTCAACCGAGTCATCGCACGCACATGGACATCACCGCCACGCACGCCTTGCCCCACCGCTCGCTCACGGCTCTCGCGGCCGAGGCGCCCGTCCTGGAAACCCGCTGGGCCGATTGCGAGGAGGACGTGCGCGACGCGCAGCGCCTGCGCTTTCGCGTGTTCGCGCAGGAGATGGGCGCCCGGCTGACACCGCCCGAGGGCACGCCGCCCGGGCTGGACGCGGACCGCTTCGACGCCTTCTGCGACCACCTGCTGGTGCGTGCCGTCGACCCGGTGCACGGCCCCGGCCCGCTAATCGGCACCTACCGCGTGCTCACGCCGCAGGCGGCGCGCCGCGCTGGCGGCTTCTACACCGACACCGAGTTCGACCTGGCGCCGCTCGCCCCGCTACGGGCCAGCGCGCTGGAGCTGGGCCGCTCGTGCGTGGACGCCGACTGGCGCTCGGGCAGCGTGATCATGGCGCTGTGGACCGCGCTCGGGCAGTACATGGTCGACCACGCGCTCGACACCATGATCGGCTGCGCCAGCATCGGGCTGGACGACCAGGGCACGGCCGCGGCGCGGCTGTGGCACCGGCTGTGCCGCACCCACCTGGTGGAGGCGCGCTGGCGCGTGGAGCCGCGCATCGCGCTGCCGCTGGACCCGGAGCCCGACACCGATGCAGACACCGACCTGCCCGCGCCCGCCACGCCGCCGCTCATCAAGGGCTACCTGCGCTGCGGCGCGCGCCTGCTCGGGCCGCCCGCGCTCGACGTGGCCTTCAATACCGCAGACCTGCCCCTGATGCTGCGCGTGGACGAGGTTTCGCCGCGCTACCGGCAGCATTTCTTCGGCATTCCGGCGTGAACACGGGCACCTGAGCGGCAGCGCGGCAACGACGCGCGGGAGGGCGCGAGGGACGGCAGGAGAAACGGCGCCGAACGGGCAGCAGGAGCGCTTCGGATACAGTCCCGCACCACCCCGCTTCAAGACCTGCCGCCAGCGTGACCTTCCGAAAATCCGTCAACAGTCTGGTTTTCCGTCTTCTCGTCATGGGCCTGGCAATGGCGCTCGTGGGCACCGCGGCCAGCTACATCCAGCTCAGCCGCTTCCTGCGGGAGGAACTGACGAAGTCGGTGGCGACGCAGCAGACGGCGCTGGCCGCCTACGTGGCCCGCGACGTCGAC
Source organism: Variovorax sp. SG517 (assembly GCF_013376045.1). GTDB lineage: Bacteria > Pseudomonadota > Gammaproteobacteria > Burkholderiales > Burkholderiaceae_C > Variovorax. The sequence goes on from NZ_JABMJG010000001.1 coordinate 301,335, forward strand.
AACTACATCGTCGAGCGGCTGTCCTTCCTGGAGCGCCTGGCGCTCGCCCTGCCGCCCGAGCTCCTGTCGCAGCCCCGGCAACTGCATGCGTGGCTGGCGGAGCGCGGCGCGCTCAGCGACCTCTTCCCGCTGGGCCTGGCGCTCGCCGAGGTCGGCGGCAAGCGGCTCGACGACACCGGGCAGATCTCGACGGACAGTCCGGAATTCGCCGAGGCATCCGCCGGGCGGCGCGCCGTCGGGCGGCCCCGCGCCACGGCCTCGCAGCATTCGGCCCTGCCCATGGGCGTGCCCGTGCGCAACGCCGCAGGCCAGGTCACGGCGGTGCTGCTCGGCATGGCGGACCTCACGGCCGACGGCCTGCTCGACCACCTTCAGGAAGGGCGCGTGGGCCGCAACGGCGGCATCCTGGTGATCTCGCCGCGCGACCGCCTGTTCGTCGCCTCGACGGATGTCTCGATGTCCCTCAAGCCGACGCCCGCCGACGGGGTGAACCTGCTACACGACCGCGCGATGGCCGGCTTTCGCGGCAGCGGCACGACGCGCAACGCCAGGGGCATCGACGAGATATCCGCCATCGCATTGGTGCCCAGCGCGGGCTGGTTCGTGGTGGCGCGCCTGCCGGTCTCGGAAGCGCTGGCCCCGGTGGCGCGCATGCAGACCTTCATCCTGCAGCAGCGCGCGCCCGCGGTGACCGCGGTGCTGATCGTTATCGGCCTGATCATGGCCTGGCTGCTGCGGCCGCTCTTCCGCGCCGCCGACCAGGCCGACCGCATGACGCGCGGCGAACTCGCGCTGGCGCCGCTGCGGGTGGTGCGCGACGACGAGATCGGGCACCTGACACAGGCCTTCAACCGCCTGCTGGCCAAGCTCGTCGACAACCAGGAGGCGCTGGCCCACCTCGCCCACCACGACGCGCTGACCGGGCTGCCCAACCGCCAGCTGCTGCGCGACCGGCTGCAGCAGGCGCTGGCCCACGCCGGGCGGCACGGGCACGAGGTGGCCGTGCTCTACCTGGACCTGGACGGATTCAAGAGCCTCAACGACACCTTCGGCCACGAGGCGGGCGACAAGGCCCTGCGCGAAATCGCGCGCCGCCTGCAATGCCTGGTGCGGCAGACGGACACCGTCGCGCGCATCGGCGGCGACGAATTCGTGCTGGTCGCCACCGGCCTCAAGGCGCCCGCGAAACAGGGCGCGCAGGTGCTGGCGCAGCGATGCGTCGACGCCATCGCCGAGCCGCTGCCGCAGGAGCTGGCGGGCATGGCCATTGGCGCGTCGATCGGCATCGCCCTGGGCAACGGAAGCGAAACGCCGCAGGACCTGCTCGCCGCGGCCGACAAGGCCATGTACCGGGCCAAGCAGGGCGGGCGCGGCAGCTACGCGATGACGGGCGCCGCGACCGGTACGTAGCGGGCCCGGGGCCGCGCCCCCTTTTCCTTCTTCGCTACGCCGGCATGTCCGTGCGCGGCAGCCGCAGGTGCTTCTTCAGCGTCTCGAACACCTGCCGCGTGACCGGGTTCACCACGTGGCTGCGCACGTAGAGGTAGTAGGCCAGGTCGGGCAGCCGCGGCATGCCGTCGCCCGCGCCCAGCACGCGCAGGCCGGCATCGAGCTGCTCCACGCCGCGCGCCGTCACGCCGAGCCCGGCGCGCAGCGCGGCCTTGATGCCGATCAGGCTCGACGATGTGTAGCGCGGCGTCCAGGCCACGCCCGCCGTGTCCAGCGCCTCGTGGCCGATGCGGCGGAAGATGCTGGGCCCGTCGGCCATGATGAGCGGCACCGGCTTCGTCGGGTCGTGCACGTAGCTCGCGGCGCACAGCCACACGGTGGGCGAGTTGCGCAGCACCACGCCTTCGAACTGCGACTGCGCGTCGGCGCGGTTGGAGATGATCATGTCGACCTCGCCGCTCTTGAGGGAGGTCATCAGGTAGGGGCTGCGGCCGATGTGGATGTCGAGCTGCAAGAGCGGCGAGGTGCGCGCCACCTCGGCAAGCAGCAGCGGCAGCATGGTCTCGGCCACGTCGTGCGGCGCGCCGATGCGCAGGTTGCCTTCGAGCTGCCCCTGCCGCAGGCTGCGCAGCGCCTCGTCGTTCAGCGCCAGCATGTGGTGCGCGTAGGTCAGCAGCCTCTCGCCGTGCTCCGTCAGCCGCTTCTGCCGCCCCTGCTTGACGAACAGCGGATGGCCGATCTGCTCTTCCAGCCGCTGCATCTGCTGCGTGATGGCCGACTGCGTGCGCCCCAGGTGCACCGCCGCGGCCGCGAAGCTGTGGAGGCTGACGACGGCCGCGAAGGAGCGCAGCAATTCGAGATCGAGCGTGGGCATGCATCAATTTTATTAATGTGTTTACTGCGCCGGCTGGATTGTTGCGTCACGCCCCCGTCACTACAGTGGATGCACACCAAACAGGCAACCCCACTGGAGAAACCGCATGAGCACCCCATCCGAGCAACGCAGCCGGGCCGTCGAGGCGTCCATCGCCGAGATGAAGAAAGCCATCGGCGGCGCTGAAGCCACCCGCGAGAAGCTCGACGTGGTGCTCGAGTCGCTGCAAGGCCTGGCCGCGCACACCGAATACTGGGGCGCCGCCGACTTCCCGCCGCCCGAGGCCGGCGAGCACCAGGCCCGCTACCTCATCGCCGAAGACCCCGACCAGAGCTATGCGCTCTACCTGAACGTGATGCGCCCGGGCAAGAAGATCGTGCCGCACAACCACACCACCTGGGCCTGCATCGCAGCCGTGGAAGGCACCGAGCACAACCGCGTGTACGAGCGCACCGACGACGGCAGCGTGCCGGGCGTGGGCAGGCTGAAGCAGACGGAGCTGGTCGTCGTCGAGCCGGGCAAGGGCATCGCGCTGATGCCCGAGGACATCCACTCGGTGGAGATCCAAGGCGAACAGGTGATCCGCCATCTGCACATGTACGGCCGGGCGCTGGAGACGCTGAACAGCCGCACCGCCTACGACCTGGCAGCCGGCACGTACCAGACCATGGGCATCGGCGTGCAGACGCGCCGCTAGCCGCTCTTCCTTTCACCTTTTCCCGTTCTTCATGCGGGCCGCGCTGGCGGTCTCGCAGGACTTCGTTCGTCCCAACGACTCGCTCTCATGACTCTCTTCATCGACCCGAAGACCCTCAAATCCTGGCTGCACGACGGCGGCGAGATCGCATTGCTCGACGTGCGCGAACACGGACAGTACGGCGAGGCCCACCTGTTCTACGGCATTCCCCTGCCCTTCAGCCGGCTGGAGATCGACGCACCGCGCCTGGTGCCGCGCCGCAGCGTGCGCACGGTGGTCTACGACGAAGGCGACGGCGGCGAGGTCGCCGAGCGCGCCGCGGCGCGGCTCTCGGAGCTGGGCTACACCGACGTGCACATGCTGCAGGGCGGCGCCCGCGCATGGAAGGCGGCGGGCTACGTGCTCTTCGCGGGCGTGAACCTGCCCTCGAAGACCTTCGGCGAGCTGGCCGAGGAGGTCTATCACACGCCCCGCGTCAGCGCCGACCAGCTGGCCGACATGCTGGCGCGCAAGGACAAGGTGGTGGTGCTCGACGGCCGCCCCGCCAGCGAGTTCCGCAAGATGAACATCCCCGGCGCCACCTGCTGCCCCAACGGCGAGCTGGCCTACCGCGTGCGCCGGCTGGTGCCCGACACCACCACGCCCATCGTCATCAACTGCGCGGGCCGCACGCGCAGCATCATCGGCGCGCAGACGCTCATCAACCTCGGCCTGCCCAACCCGGTGTACGCGCTGGAGAACGGCACGCAGGGCTGGTACCTCAACGACCACAAGCTGGAGCATGGCGGCACGCAGCGCTATGCCGACGACAGCGGCAACACCGAACTGCGCCCCGCAGCCAAGGCGCTGGCCGCGCGCTTCGACGTACCGACGGTGAACGCGCAGACCGTGCGCCAGTGGGCCGACGACGCGAGCCGCAGCCTGTTCCTGTGCGACGTGCGCACGCCGGAGGAATTCGCCGCCGGCAGCCTGCCCGGCGCGCAGCACACGCCGGGCGGCCAGCTGATGCAGGCCGGCGACCAGTACTTCGGCGTGCGCGGCGCGCGGCTGGTGCTGTTCGACAGCGACGGCGTGCGCGCGCCCACCGTCGCGAGCTGGCTGCGGCAGATGGGGCACGACGCGAGCGTGCTCGAAGGGGGGCTGGCGAGCGGGCTCGCTCTCACGCCGGCTGAAGCGCCTGCTGCGCCCGCGCTCGGCACCATCGATGCGAAGACGCTCGCCGCGCGCATCGAGCGCAACGACGTGGCCGTGATCGACCTGCGCGGCAGCATGCAGTTTCGCGCCGGCCACATCGCGCAGGCGCGCTGGTCGATCCGGCCGCGCCTCGCCGCCGACCTGAAGGGCGAGACGCGCCAGATCGTGCTGGTGGCCGACGAAGCCGCGCTCGCCGCATGGGCTGCCGCCTCCGAACTCGCGGGCATCTCGCCCGCCCCGCTGCTGCTTGCCGGCGGCATGGCCGCCTGGACCGCCGCCGGCCTGCCGGTGGAAGCCACTCCCGCGCTGCCCGCCGACGCGGACTGCATCGACTACCTGTTCTTCGTGCACGACCGGCACGACGGCAACAAGGAGGCCGCGCGCCGCTACCTCGCGTGGGAGACCGGCCTCGTCGCGCAGCTCGATGCGCAGGAGCGCGCGGCCTTCCGGCTGCCCGCCGGCGCATCGCACGGCTGACCTGCCCGCCTGCTCCCCAAACGGTCCCGCTTTCTGTTCGTCCTTGTCAGTTCCTATTCCAGGAGTTCCGTCATGCCGTTCGCCAGCCGCATCCCGCACATCGCCCGTCTCGCCGTAGCAGCCGCCTGGCTCTCGGCACTCGCACTGCAGCCAGCCACAGCCGAACCGATGGCGCCGCGCAACGGCTTTCCGTCGCAGACGGTGAAGTTCATCTCGCCCTTCCCGCCGGGCGGCGGCAACGACGCGACGGCGCGCCTGGTCACCACCAAGCTGCCGGAGATCATGGGACAGGCCGCGCTGGTCGACAACCGCGGCGGCGCGGGCGGCAACATCGGCGCCAAGGCGGTGGCCGACGCCAAGCCCGACGGCTACACCGTGCTGACCTCGCAGGTTTCGATCATGGCGGTGAACCCGTCGCTCTACGCCTCGCCGGGCTTCGACCCGGTCAAGAACTTCGTACCCATCACGCAGATCAACGCCGCGCCGCTCGCGCTGGTGGTGGAGGCGAACTCGCCCATCAAGAGCTTCGCCGACCTCGCCGCCAAGGCGAAGGCCAATCCCGGCAAGGTGACCTACGCCACGCCGGGCAACGGCACGCTGTCGCATCTGGTGGGCGTGGTGCTCGCGAAGGACAACGGCGTGGAAATGACGCACGTGCCCTACAAGGGCGCCGGCCCCGCGCTGACCGACCTGATCGGCGGGCAGGTCGACGTGATGGTCACCTCCACCGCATCGGTGGCCGGCTTCGTGCAGAACGGCAAGCTGCGCGTGCTGGCCGTGACCAGCCCGCGGCGCATCGGCGTGTTCGCCAAGGTGCCCACGCTGGAAGAACTGGGCTACAACGGCGCGCGCTTCGAGGACTGGTACGGCTTCTTCGCGCCCGCCGGCACGCCGCCCGAGCGAGTGGCCTTCCTCAACGAAGCCATCGTGCGCACGCTGCGCCTGCCCGAAGTGAGCAAGCTCGTCACCGACGGCGGCAGCGAGGTGGTGGCCAGCACGCCCGAGGCCTTCGCGGCTCAGCTGAAGCAGGACATCGAGCGCTGGTCGCGCATCGTCAAGCTTTCCGGTGCGCGCGCCGACTGATTGAAGCAACATAGCGGCCCGACTTCCCTTCGCCCCCACCTCACCATGTCCGACTCGCACAACGCTCCCGCCGACCTGAGGCTCGACACCCGGCTCACCCGCACCGGCAAGACCGCGTCGTACGCCGGCGGATCGCCCGTCAACGTGCCCCTGGTGCGCGCGAGCACCGTGCTGTTCGACAGCGTAGGCGCGATGCGCGACGCACGCACGCGGCGCGACGAGGAGCGCGTCTTCAGCTACGGCGCGCGCGGCACGCCCACCGCCTTCGCGCTGGAAGACGCGGTGAGCGAACTCGAAGGCGCCTACCGCACGCGGCTCTTCCCCACCGGCCTTGCGGCCATCGGCATGGTGCTGCTGTCGTACCTGAAGCCGGGCGACCATGTGCTCATGTCGGACAGCGTGTACGAGCCCACGCGCAACCTGGTGCATTCCTTCCTCGAGCCTTACGGCATCCGCAGCACCTTCTTCGCGGCGGACGGCAGCGGCATCGAGGCGCTGTTCGAGCCGAACACGCGGCTGGTGTACGCCGAATGCCCCGGCTCGCTGATCTACGAGATGTGCGACCTGCCCAGGCTCGCCGAACTGGCCCACTCGCGCGGCGCCCTGCTCGCCGCCGACAACACCTGGGGCTCCGGCGTCCAGTACCGCCCTCTCGCGCTGGGCGCCGACATCTCGACGATGGCGGCGACCAAGTACCTCTCGGGCCACTCCGACGTGATGATGGGCACCGTCGCCACCACCGAGGCCGCATGGCGCCCCCTCAACGAACGCTGCGACGCCTTCGGCATGACCGTGAGCCCCGACGATGCATGGCTGGTGCTGCGTGGCATGCGCACGCTGTCGGCACGGCTGCAGGTGCACGAGCGGCACGCGCTGGAAGTGGCGCACTGGCTGCAGAAGCGGCCCGAGGTTGCGACCGTGTTCTGCCCCGCGCTGCCGCAGCATCCGGGGCATGAGATCTGGAAGCGCGATTGCAGCGGCACGAACGGGCTGCTGTCGATCGAGCTGCGGCCGGGCGTCGAGAACGCGGCGGTCGAGCGCTTCGTCGATGCGCTCAGGCTCTTCGGTCGCGGCTCCTCATGGGGCGGCTACGAGAGCCTCGTGGCCTGGACCAACATGCGCGCCGCGCGCAGCGTGACGGACTGGAGCAAGCGCGGTGCGGTGGTGCGGCTGCACGTCGGGCTGGAGGCGCCGGCGGATCTGATTGGGGATCTTGAAAGCGGGTTCGATGCGATGAACGCCGCGTCGCAGTAGCCCTGCCTGCACAGGCAGCGCCGGGGAAAGGGTCAGCGCCACTGCGCCAATATCTCGCGCACTTCCTCGTCGGTCGTCGCTCCGAACGACCGGTACCAGTTGCCGACCGCGACGAAGGGCTCGGGCGCGTGCATGCACACCACCTCGTCGGCACGGGGCTCCCGGCCTTTCAGCGCATCGCAGGCAGTTGCACTGCCCACGGGCACGGCCACGACGACCGGCGCAGCACCGAGCGCCCGTGCCGCGATCACCGCCGCGCGCATCGAAAGGCCGGTGGCGAGTCCGTCGTCGACCAGCAGCGCTGTCATGCCTCGCAGGTCCAGCGGCGCGCAGTGCTCGCGGTATTCGCGTTCGCGCCGCTGCAGTTCGCGCCGCTCCCGCTTCAGTACGCGGACCATGCCGGGCGCATCCTCACCCGTCACGTGGATGCCGCCGACAGCGATGGCGCCGGCCGCGTACTCCTCGTGCCCCGGCAGGCCGAGCTTGCGCACGACCAGCACGTCCAGCGGCAGGTGCAGCGCGCGCGCCACTTCGGCCGCCACCGGCACGCCGCCGCGTGGCAGCGCGAGCACCACGCAGCGCTGCGCGTCGCGGTATCGGTCCAGCAACGACGCCAGTTGCCGGCCAGCGTCGGCACGGTCTCTGAACATGGCATGCCCTCTTCGTGCAAGGCCTGGGCGGCAGTGTCCCCGGCATGCACATTGTGCGACCGGCACCGTCCACGGGATGCCGGCGCGCCCGCCTCGCTCATCCGCAGGCGAGCTTGCCCCCGGGCGCGGTGCGCAGCCTGTTGAGGAAGGTGAGCTGCACCTTCGCCGTCTCGCTGCCCTGCACCGCCGCGCGGCGCATCCATTCGCCGGCTTCGCAACGGTCGGCCTTCACAGCGGTGCCGTAGAGCGCGGGGCCGGTCATCAGCACCATGCCGAGCATCTCCTGCGCCTCGGCATGGCCTTCGACGGCGGCCTGCCGCAGGTGGTCGAGCATCGCGCGGTAGTCGCGCGCGGCCTGCGCCTCGAGGGCGAGCTGGAAGCGCTGCTCGGCCTGCAGGTCGAGCTCGGCACCCGAGGGGCGCGCAGCGCTGACGGCCGCCACCAGCAACAGCGCGCCCGCCAGCAGGACGCGCAGGCGCAGCGACAGGCCGGTCATCTGGTTGAGGTCGAGTTGTTCGGATGGCATCGATGTACTCCACGAATGATGTTGTCGTGGAGGCATCGTCGCGCTGCCGCGCCGAACGGAAAAGCTGGAATTCGCGCAGGCGGGCTCAGCCGCAGACTGAGCCCGCAACGGCATCCGGGATCAGAACTTCGCGGTCAGCATCACCTGCAGCTCGCGTCCGGGGCCCGGCATGATCAGGTTGTCCACGCTGCCGTGCGCCGACACGTAGTACTTGCGGTTGGTGATGTTCTTCAGGTTCGCCGAGATCTCGTAGCGCCCGGTCTTGTAGCTCGCAGCCAGATCGGCCGTGACGTACGAGGGCAGCGTGACGAGGTTGCTCAGCGACGCATAGCGCGAGGCCACGTAGTTGACGCCGCCTCCGGCGCTCAGGCCGTTGCCCAGGTCCTTCATGAGCCACACGAAGGCCGAGTGCCGCGGCGTGAGCGGCGCGATCTTGCCCTGCACCGGCATCGCCGGGCCGACCGGCAGTTGCAGCGAGCTCACCGTGGCCAGCGACTTGGTCATGCGGGCATCGAGGTACGCATAGCCCGCGCTGATGTCCCAGCGCCCCGGCAGCTTGCCGGCCAGCGCCAGCTCCATGCCGTTGGTGCGCTGCGTGCCGACGTTGATCTGCCGCGCGGGGTTGGTCGGGTCGGTGTTCTTGATGCCAGAGCGCTCCAGGTTGAACAGTGCCGCCGTGACATTGAGCGCGCCGTCGAGGAAGTCGAGCTTGGCGCCGATCTCCTTGTTCACCGTGATCTCGGGGTCGTTGGCGGTGTTGCCGGCCGAGAGCGCGAAGGTCTCGGCCGAAGGCTGGAACGAGCGGCTGTACGACACGTAGTACGACTGGGTTTCGCTCGGCTGCCAGACCACGCCCGCGCGTGGGCTGAACTTGCGGTCGGTGCGCGACAGCGGCGCGAGCGTGCGCTCGAAGGAGGTGTCCTGCCCGAACACGTCGTAACGGCCGCCGACCAGCGCCTTCCATTGCGGCGCGAGCGTGATCTGGTTCTGCGCGTAGAGCGCGGCGGTCTTGAAGGTGGAGTTGCTCGGGATCGCGCTGGTGGCGGTGTAGCTCGAAAGCGGCAGCGGCGCCGGCACGGCCACCGGGTTCAGGATGCTCACGCGCTCGTAGCCGGTGGCGGAACTCACCGAGTACAGGCGCTTGTCCTGCTGGCCAAACTCGGCGCCGATCAGCCACTCCTGCCTGAAGCCACCCAGCTCGTTGCGCCAGGTCAGGTCGGTCTGGTTGAACCAGCCGCTTTCGTCGCGGTCGACGAAGCCGCGCGTGCGGCCCACGGTGAGGCGCACCGGGTCGGTGGTGCCGCTGGGCAGGGTGTTGAAACGGTCGAGCTTGTAGCTGTAGTAGCGCGTGGTGTTGCGCAGGCTCAGCGCGTCGCTGAAGCGGTGGTTGAGCGTGGCGGTGAACGACTGCACCTTGGTCGTGGTGGTGTCGTCGCGCTTCGCGAAGGCCGAGCCGTAGTAGGTGCCGATGGGCACGTTCACCGGACGGCCGTTGAGCGCCGGAATGCCGAAGTCGGTGAGCCGCTGGTCGTGGGCGTTGGTGTACTGCAGCAGCAGGTCGGTCTGCGGGCTGAACTTGATGGCCAGCGAGGGCGCGATGTTGTAGCGGTCGATGAACTGCTGGTCGCGGTAGCTGCCCGATTTCTCGCGCGCCACGTTGAGGCGGAAGGCCATGTTCTCGCCGATGGGCGTGTTGAGGTCGGCGGTGGCCCGCTTGAAGTCGTGCGAGCCCAGGCCGAGCGACACCTCGCCGAAGGGCCGCTCGAAGATCGGCTTCTTGGTCACGCGGTTGACGAGGCCGCCAGACGAGCCGCGGCCGTACAGCACGGCCGCCGGGCCTTTCAGCACCTCGATGCGCTCGGTGTCCGACAGATCGCGGAAGTACAGCGCGTCGTCGCGCACGCCGTCCACGAACCAGTCGGCGATCGCGGTGAAGCCGCGGATCACCACCTGGTCGCGCTGGCCGTCGCCTGCGTTGAACGACACGCCAGGCGCGTTGCGCAGCGCGTCCTGCATCGAGGTGGCGCCCTGGTCGCGCAGCAGTTGCGCCGGCAGCACGTTGACGGCCTGCGGAACGTCGCGCAGCGGCGCACTGCCCTTGGTGGCGGTGCTGCCGACGGAAGGCGCGTAGCCGACGTCCTGCTCGGAGGTGACGGTCACCTCCTTCAGCGTGGCGTCGGCATTCTGGGCCTGGGCCGCGCAATGGGCAGCGGCCAGGGCGGCGACGATCAGGGACGGGTTGCGCAGGCCAAAGTGAAGGCGAAGGCGCGGCGCGCGAGAACGGACGGACATGGCAGGAATTCCCTCAAGGCGATTTGTTTTTGAAATCGCGAAGCGCCACGCCGGCGCCTCCGTCGCTTGGACGGGGAAACCGTGTGTGCCCTGCCTTGAATGAATCTGGGTTGGGTGCCTTCGCCGGCCCGCACCGGCACGGTGGCCGGGGCTTCGGGCGAGGGATCGCATCGCGCGACCCGCGGATTCTAAATAAATGCAACGACGTTCCAGGCCGGCTCTCGGACCGGCTCCTGCCGCCACCGCGGCGCCGCTCAGCGCGCGCGGGCCCGCGTCAGCAGGTAGCTCTGGTGCACCACGTTGTCGACGTAGTACGGCTCGGCGAGCGCGTCGAACTCGGCCCGCAGCGCCGCCAGCTTCTGCGGATCGTCGGCAAGGCCTTCGACCAGCTTGCGCATCGGGCCGACCGAACGTTCCAGGAACAGGCGGAAGTGGCCGATGCTCAGGGCCGGAAAGTGCATGGTGCCGCGGCCGAAGAACGGCGCGTCGAAGTGCGGCCCCAGGCGCTCCGTGACGATCGCCGGATTGCCCCATTGCGGTGGCGGCGACGCGCCGGCCGGGGGCGGCGGCGAGTTGCGCCCGATGAAGGCGAACATGCGGCCCACGAAGTGCTCGGGCGGCCAGGTGGCGAAGGCGATTCGCCCGCCGGGCTTCAGCACGCGGCGCATCTCGGCGATGGCCACCTCGGGGCGCGGCGCGAACATGTGGCCGAACTGGCTCAGCACCACGTCGAAGGAGCCATCGGCGTACGGCAGGTTCTCGGCGTCGCCTTCGGTCCAGGCGATGTCGCCGTGCCCGGAGATGCCGGCGTTCTCGCGCGCGGCCTCGATCAGTTCGGGCGTCAGGTCGAGCCCGGTGACGCGTGCGCCGCGGCGTGCCGCCGTGACGGCCACGACGCCGGTGCCGGTGCCCACGTCCAGCACCGTCTCGCCCTCGGCGATCTGCGCGAAGCCGACGAGATGCCCGGCCACCGGCGTCGTGAACATGGCGGTCGGCGCAAAGGTCGACCACATCTCGCGCTGCCGGTTCTTGAACTCTGCAAAGGGATCCTGCGACATATCACCCTCCATGCCAGCCACCAGGCTGCAGACATGGAAGGGACTCTAGGCCCGGGGGACGGGCCCGTCCATCCCGCGGGGCGGAGCTTCGATCGGAAAGAGCTGTAACGCAATGCCGCGCCGGGCTCAGCAGCAGCGCCCCTTGCCGGCGCCGTAGCGCGCCTCCAGCCGCTCGCGGAAGAAGGCCTCGTAGCTCATCGGCGGCCGGTCGGGGTGGGTGGCCGCCATGTGGGTCAGGTAGGCGTCGTAGTCGGGCAGCCCGACCATGAGCCGCAGCGACTGCTTGAGCGAGCGCGCGAAATAGCGCCCGGCTTCCGGCAATGCGAGGCCCATGGCTTCAATGGGCGGCCGTCGCGGCGGCGGCGCCCATGGGTTCGAACGGCGTTTCCTGCGTCGTCGGGCGGTTGGCCGCGCGCGCCGCGAAGCAGGCCTTGATGCTGTACACCAGCACGCTCAGCACCACGAAGATGAAGAGCGCGCACAGCGCGGCGTCGAGGCGGTCGTTGAAGACGATGCGCGACATCGCTTCGGGCGTCTTGGCCGGCGCCACCAGCACGCCGTTGGCAATGCCTTCGGTGTACTTGGCAGCGTGCGAGAGAAAACCGATCTTCGGGTCGGACGAGAAGATCTTCTGCCAGCCCGCCGTGAGCGTGCACGCCAGCAGCCACGCGGCCGGCGCGATGGCCACCCACGCATAGCGCTCGCGCTTCATGCGGAAGAGCACCACCACGCCCAGCATCAGCGCCACGGCGGCGAGCATCTGGTTCGAGATGCCGAAGAGCGGCCACAGCGTGTTGATGCCGCCCAGCGGATCGACCACGCCCTGATACAGGAAGTAGCCCCAGGCCGCCACGCACAGCGCGGTGGCGACGAGGTTGGCCGGCAGCGAGTCGGTGCGCTTGAGCGCGGGCACGAAGCTGCCCAGCAGGTCCTGCAGCATGAAGCGGCCCGCGCGGGTGCCGGCGTCCACGGCCGTGAGGATGAAGAGCGCCTCGAACAGGATCGCGAAGTGGTACCAGAAGGCCATCATGGCCTGCCCGCCGATCGCCTGGTGAAGGATGTGGGCCATGCCCACGGCCAGGGTCGGCGCGCCGCCGGTGCGCCCGAGGATGGTGGTCTCGCCCACGTCCTTGGCGGTCTGCACCAGCATCTCGGGCGTGATCACGAAGCCCCAGCCCGACACCGTGGCCGCCACCTGCTGCGCGGTGGTGCCGACCAGCGCGCCGGGACTGTTCATCGCGAAGTAGATGCCGGGCTCGATGCACGAGGCCGCCACCAGCGCCATCACGGCGACGAACGATTCGGCCAGCATGCCGCCGTAGCCGATGAAGCGCGCGTGGCGTTCGTTGTCGAGCATCTTGGGCGTGGTGCCCGAGGAGATGAGCGCGTGGAAGCCCGAGACGGCGCCGCAGGCGATGGTGATGAACAGGAACGGGAACAGGCTGCCCGACCACACAGGGCCGTTGCCCTGCGCGAACTGCGTGACAGCGGGCATCTGCAGCGTCGGCATCACGAACACGATGCCGATGGCCAGCGCGATGATGGTGCCGATCTTCAGGAAGGTCGACAGATAGTCGCGCGGCGCTAGCAGCAGCCACACGGGCAGGCTGGCGGCGACGAAGCCGTAGCCCACCAGCATCCAGGTCAGCGCCTTGCCGTCGAAGGTGAAGAGCGGTGCCCACTCGGGGTTCTGGCTCACGGCCTGGCCGCCGAAGATGGCGAGCATCAGCAGCACAAAGCCGATCAGCGACACCTCGCCGATGCGCCCCGGGCGGATGTAGCGCAGGTACACGCCCATGAAGAGCGCCACCGGAATCGTCGCGGCCACCGTGAAGGTGCCCCACGGCGATTCAGCCAGCGCCTTCACCACGATCAGCGCCAGCACCGCGAGGATGATGATCATGATCATGAAGGTGCCGAACAGCGCGATCATGCCGGGCACCGGCCCCATCTCCTGCTTGACGAGGTCGCCCAGCGAGCGGCCGTCGCGCCGCGTGGAGATGAACAGCACGATGAAGTCCTGCACCGCGCCGGCGAACACCACGCCGGCCAGCACCCACAGCAGGCCGGGCAGGTAGCCCATCTGCGCCGCAAGCACCGGGCCCACCAGCGGGCCCGCGCCCGCGATGGCGGCGAAGTGGTGGCCGAACAGCACGTTCTTGTCGGTCGGCACGTAGTCCAGGCCGTCGTTGTGGCGGTGCGCCGGCGTCTTGCGGTTGCCGTCCAGGCCCAGCACCTTGTCGGCGATGAAGAGGCTGTAGTAGCGGTAGGCGATCAGGTAGGTGCAGATCGCGGCGGCCACCACCCAGAGGGCGTTGACGCTTTCGCCTCGGGTCAGGGCCACGGTGCCCAGCGCGAACGCGCCGATCACGGCCACGACCAGCCACACCAGATGGCGTCGGATGCTGTGCATGCGGATGTCTCCTTGGAATTGAACCCGGGGAGTTTTGCCGGGCAGGGGCGCCGGCGCATCCGTCGGACCGCGCAAGGCAGGCGCGTGGCTTTGCGTAATGGAAAACCCTGGAACCCGTCGTGGCGGGCACCGCACACCGGAGCTTTCCGGCCCTTGTATTTCCCATAAATGTGATAAATTCACATAATTAACAATGTGAAACATTCCTTTCGAGCCACGATGAACCAGCATTCGCAGGCACGCAGACGCAGCAGCGGCTTCACATTGATCGAGGTCATGGTCACGGTGGCGATCGTGGCCATCCTGGCCGCCATCGCCCTGCCGAGCTACCAGCAGTACGTCATCCGCTCCAAGCGCTCCGCGGCGCAGGCGCAGATGATGGACATCGCCAATCGGCAGCAGCAGTACCTCATCGCCAACCGCGGCTACGCCGACAAGGCGGCGCTCACCGCCAGCGGCTACAGCCTGCCCTCCGAGGTCTCGGCGAACTACGGCTACGACGTCACCCTCTCCACCTCCGGCGCGCCGGGCTACACGCTCACCTTCACGCCGACCGGTTCGCAATCGGGCGACGGCAACCTCAGCCTCACCAGCGAAGGCGTGAAATCGCCGGCGGGCAAATGGTGACGCGCCGCTCCATCCGCCGCCAGCGCGGCACCACGCTGATCGAGGTGCTGGTCACGCTGCTCGTGCTGGCCATCGGCCTGTTCGGCCTCGTGGGGCTGCAGGCGCGCATGCAGGCCTCCGAGATGGAGTCGTACCAGCGCTCGCAGGCGCTGATCCTGCTGAACGACATGGCCAGCCGCATCGCGACCAACCGGCGCACGGCGGCCAGCTACGTCACCAGCGCGCCGCTGGGTGCCGCCGCCACCTGTCCAACCGCCACCGCGACGCGCCAGCAGGTGGACGCCAAGGAGTGGTGCAACGCGCTGCAGGGCGCGGCCGAGGTCTACGGCAACAGCAAGCTGGGCACCGTGATCGGCGGACGCGGCTGCGTGGAGGACATGGGCAACAACGAATACCTCGTCACCGTCGCCTGGCAGGGCCTCGGGCCGATCTCCGCCCCGCCCGACGGCGTGGCCTGCGGCAAGGGCCAGTACGACAGCGGCACCACCTGCACGGACGACAAGTGCCGCCGCGCCGTGACCACGCTGGTGCGCATCGGGTCGCTTTCATGAACCGCCCACGCGCCCTGCGGCATGGCCAGCGCGGCCTGACGCTGATCGAGCTGATGGTGGCCATCACCATCACGCTCATCGTGGTGGCGGCGCTGCTCACGCTCTTTCTCAACGTGAGCAACTCCCAACGCGAGCTGGAGCGGGTCAACCGACAGATCGAGACCGGGCGCCTCAGCACCTTCGTGCTCGAGAACGAGATCTCCCACGCCGGCTTCTGGGAGAACTACATGCCGGAGTTCGACGACCTCACCGTCACCGGCGCTCCCACGCACGTGCCCACCGGCGCGCTGCCCGACCCTTGCCTGCCCTACTCCGCCGCGAACTGGACCGACGACTACAAGCGCCAGCTGCTGGACATCCCGGTGCAGACCTACGACAGCGTGCCCGCCAGCTGCGCCGACCTGCTGAAGAACAAGAAGGCCAACACAGACATCATCGTGGTGCGCCACGCCGAGACCTGCCTGCCCGGCACGCCCAACTGCGATGCCGACACGACCGGCGCCATGTACTTCCAGTCGTCGCTGTGCGGCACGCAGAAGCCGTCGTCCTTCGACCTCTCGACCGCCGGCTTCGGCAACATGTTCCGCAAGGACTGCACCACCCCGTCGCCCAAGCGCAAGCTCGTCGCGGACATCTACTACGTGCGCGACTACGCGGAGACGGTCGGAGACGGCATTCCCACGCTGGCGCGCTCGCGTTTCGACCTCGCGGGCGGCTCGCTCGCGCAGCAGCCGCCCGTGCCGCTGATCGAAGGCGTGGAAGGCTTCCGCGTCGAGCTGGGCCTCGACACGCTGAGCAAGACCGGCGCCGCCGTCGACTACACCACGGCCATCGCATGGGCCGATCCCGCGAACAAGTCCACGCCCGCGAACCGCGGCGACGGCAGCCCCGACGGCGACTTCGTGCACTGCGTCGCCAGCCCCGCCTGCACCGCCGACCAGCTCGTCAACGTGGTGGCCGTCAAGCTCCACGTGCTGGCGCGCAGCTCCGAGGCATCGCCCGGTCACACCGACACCCGTACCTACCAGCTCGGCGGCGCCACGCTGGGCCCGTTCAACGACCACTACAAGCGCCACGCCTTCTCCACTTCCGTGCGCCTGACCAACGTCACCGGCCGGAGGGAAACGCCATGAACACACGCGCGCCACTCGCCCGCGGCGCCGGCCAGCGCGGCGCCGCGCTGCTCATCGGGATGATCATGCTGCTGCTGATCACGCTGGTGGTCACCGCTGGCTTCAACCTGAGCAACGCCAACCTCAAGGCAGTGGGCAACCTGCAGGCGCGCAACGAGGCGGTGGCCGCCGGCAACCGCGCGATCGAGGAGGTCGCCACCAGCCTGCTGGTGCCCGGCAGCGACGGCAGCCCGACGCTCGCGGCACCACAGCAGACCGTGAGCATGGTGGACATCGACAACGACGGCGTCACCGACTACATCGTGACCGTCGCGCCCCCCGTGTGCGTGCGCGCCACCAAGGCGCTGGACACCGGCGGCGGCGGCACCACGGGCCCGGGCGGCATCACCGGCGGTGCCTCCAGCAGCGGCTCGGGGCTCTCGACGCTGCCCGACCAATACAACTCGGTGTGGGACATCAGCACCACGGTCACCGATGCCCGCAACACCAACGGCGCCACCACCGCCGTGCGCCAGGGCGTGCGCGCCCTGCTCAACAAGGCGCAGTTCGAAGCGTTCTGCGCTTCCTAGGCATGCCCCCCCAAGACAACCCGACGACGAACAGGCCCGCACCATGACCCGGAAACTTCTCGCTTCGCTGTGGACGGCCGCCGCGCTCGCTGCGTTGACGGCGCTGCCGGCGGGTCCTGCCCACGCCGAGGACATCGACCTCTTCGTGGGCTACAACCCCAGCGCGGCACAGGCGCCGAACGTGCTGTTCGTGCTGGACAACACGGCCAACTGGAACCAGCCCTTCACCGCCGAGATGACCGCGCTCGCCTCGGCCTTCGAAAGCCTGAAGGCCAACAAGTTCAAGGTCGGCCTGATGATGTTCACCGAGACCGGCCAGGGCAACTCCAACTCGGACGGCGGCTACGTGCGCGCCGCGGTGCGCACGCTGGACGACGGCACCAAGGTCAAGTACGGCGCGCTCATCCGCAGCCTCGACAAGCTCGGCGACAAGTCCAACGGCGGCAAGGCCGGCAAGACCATGGCCGAGGTCTACCGCTACCTCGCCAGCGGCACGCCCATCGCCGGCAACGGCAAGAACAAGGCCGACTACAGCGGCAACACGAGCGGCACGGCGGCGTCGCAGGCCATCTACGCGCTGCCGCGCAACGCGCTCGGCAGCTTCTCCGCCACCACCTACGTCGGCCCCAGCACCGAGAACTGCACCGGCACCTACGTCATCTACATCAGCAACGGCGCGGCGCAGGACAACAACAACGACAGCCAGATCTCCAACGCCGCCCTGCGCGCCGCAGGCGGCGACACGACGCAGATCGCCCTGAGCCCCAGCGGCTCGCAGGACAACACGGCCGACGAGTGGTCGCGCTTCCTGCAGACCAGCATGGGCGTGAAGGTCTACACCATCGAGGCCGCCAAGGCCACCGGCGGCCAGGGGCCCGGCTGGACCTCGCTGCTCAAGAGCATGGCCACCCAGAGCAAGGGCGAGTATTACGACATCTCGGCCAAGCCCGACCTGGGCGGCGCGCTGGGCGCGGCGCTGGACGACATCTTCAGCAAGATCCAGTCGGTCAACAGCGTGTTCTCCTCGGTGAGCCTGCCGGTCAGCGTGAACACCCAGGGCACCTACCTGAACCAGGTGTTCGTGGGCATGTTCCGCCCCGACCAGGACGCCTTCCCGCGCTGGAACGGCAACCTCAAGCAATACAAGCTGGGGCTGGACAGCAGCAACCAGCTGATCCTGCAGGACTCGGTGGGCGCCAACGCGGTGAACAACCAGACCGGCTTCGTCGCGCCCTGCGCGCGCAGCTTCTGGACGCCCGCGCCCAGCGACACCGACGTCTACTGGAGCTTCCGGCCTTCCGGCGACTGCCTGGGCAAGGAAGCCGCCGACAGCCCCGACGGCAACGTGGTGGAAAAGGGCGCCCAAGGCTACATGCTGCGCCGCATCGCCGTGGCCAACCGCAACATGAAGACCTGCGCGCCGGGCAGCTGCACCGCCCTCACCTCCTTCGCCGACGGCAACACGTCCATCACCAAGGCCGCTCTGGGCGTCACCGCCGACACCGATCGCACCGCGCTCATCAACTGGGCGCGCGGCCTCGACAACAAGGGCGACGAGCGGCCCGACGCGCAGGGCAACCCCGTCACCTCCACCTCGATGCGCCCCTCGGTGCACGGCGACGTGGTGCACTCGCGGCCGGTGGCCATCAACTACGGCACAGACGCCATCCCGCAGGTGGTGGTGTTCTACGGCGGCAACGACGGCGTGCTGCGCGCCGTCAACGGCAACCGCACCGACGCCATCGGCTCGGCCGCCGCGGGCGACGAGCTCTGGTCCTTCATGCCGCCGGAGTTCTACGGCAGCATCAAGCGGCTGTACGACGACACCACGCGCATCAACTTCCCCGGCCTGCCGGTCACCGCCGGCGCCGTGGCGCCCAAGCCCTACGGCATGGACGGCCCCGTCTCGGCCTATCGCCAGGGCAGCACCGCCTGGCTCTACGCAAGCATGCGCCGCGGCGGCCGGCTGGTCTACGCCTTCGACGTCTCCTCCGCCACCGCGCCCACGCTGAAGTGGCGCAAGGGCTGCCCCAACCAGGGCGACGACATCGGCTGCGACACCGGCTTCGAGGGCATGGGCCAGACCTGGTCGGCCCCCAAGGTGATGCGCGCCAGCGGCTACGGCGGCGGCAACAGCCCGCTGCTGATCTTCGGCGGCGGCTACGACAAGTGCGAGGACGTCGACACCAACAGCGCAGCCCAGGCCTGCGGCACCGGCGCGAAGGGCAGCGGCATCTACGTGCTCGATGCCGACACCGGCGCGCGCCTGCAGATGTTCGCCACCGCGCGGCCGGTGGTCGGCGAAGTCACCGTGGTCACCGACTCCCTGGGCATCGCCCGCATCGCCTACGCGGCGGACCTGGGTGGGAACGTCTACCGCATCGCACTCGGCAGCGGCGCGCCTTCGGGCTGGACCATGACGCAGGTCGCCTCGCTGGGCTGCGACACCGTGACCACCTGCACGCCCAACCGCAAGTTCATGTTCGCCCCCGACGTGGTGGAGGACAACGGCTCCTTCGTCATCCTTCTCGGCTCGGGCGACCGCGAGAAGCCGCTGCGCTACTACAACTCCGCGCTCGGCGTGGCCAACCGCTTCTACATGCTGGTCGACAAGCCCACCGACAGCAGCTGGCTGAGCAGCGAGACCAGCAACTGCGGCACCGGCAACGGCCTGCTGTGCCAGGCCTCGCTGCAGCCCATCACCGACACCTCCACGCCGACCTCCTCCGACCTCGCGACCAAGAAGGGCTGGTACCTCGCCCTGGCCGCCGGCGAACAGGTGGTGACCAGCTCGGTCACCGCCTACGGCGTCACCACCTTCAACACCCACACGCCGACCAACCCCAACACGCAGTCGTGCCGCGCCGACCTCGGCACCGCGCGCGTCTACAACGTGTCGTACGTCAACGCCGCTCCCCAGGGACCGGGCGGGCGCTTCCAGAACGTGGTGGGCGGCGGCCTCGCGCCCTCGCCGGTGGTGGGCCGCGTCCAGCTCGACGACGGCAGCATGCGCGACGTGGTGATCGGCGCCAATCCCGACTCCTTCCTGAGCCCCAAGGGCACCTCGCCCAAGGCCGCGTTCAAGCAGCCCAAGGGCCGGGTCTACTGGTTCATCCAGAAGTGAGCACTCGAAGCACCGGCCTCATGCGCAACCCCGGCACCGCCCGCGCGCGCGGCTTCACGCTGGTGGAGCTGATGGTCACGGTGGCCGTGCTGGTGGTGCTCGTCGCCATCGCCGTGCCTTCGTTCGACAGCATCCGGCTGTCCACGCGCCTGAGCGGCTATGCCACATCGCTGGTCTCGGGCAGCCAGCTCGCGCGCAGCGAAGCCATCAAGCGCAACGCCCCGGTCACCCTGTGCGCCTCGGCCAACGGCACCAGCTGTAGCACCAACGGGCAATGGGAGGCCGGCTGGATCGTGCTGAGCGGCACGCAGGTGCTGCGCGCGGAAAGCGCCGCGGCCTCCGGCTACCTGCTGCGCGAGGCGGGCGGCGCCAGTTCCATCGTGTTCCAGGCCACCGGCATGGGCGCCGGCCAGAGCCGGATCAACATCTGCCGCGCCACCCCCAGCGCCAACCAGTCGCGCGCCGTGAGCATCAGTGCCACCGGGCGCACCAACGTCACGAAGTCGAACGACGGGAGCTGCGCTTCGAGCTAGGACGCCGCCGCCGGAAAGGCCGCTGCGGCGGACCGACGACAATACGCCGCAGCGACGGAGTCTGGATGGCGGCCCGGCCCCTTGTCCAAGAACCCACGAACCCAGGAGCAACGACCGCATTCATGGAACACCGGCTGGATTGGGCCCTCGCAGCCTGCGCTCGCATCCTTCGTCCCGTGGTCCGATTGGCGCTTGCCATGGGCGTCAAGCACCCGCACCTGGAAGAACTGCTGCGCGACCTGCTCATCGAGGAGGCGCAGCGCTCCTGGCGCCAGCAGGGCGTGAAGCGGCCCAACCTCAGCCAGATCTCGGTGACCACCGGCCTGAACCGCAAGGCCGTCACCGCCAAGGTCCGCGCCACCGTCGACCCCCTGCCCCACACCGAACTCTCGGCCGCCGCCAAGACCTTCACGCTGTGGCTGCAGCTGACCACCGAGCAGGAGGCCCTGCGCCGCCTGCCGGTCACCACGGAAGACGACGCGCCCTCCTTCGAGCGCGTGGCGCGGCTGGCCAGCCGGGGCAACATCCACCATCGCACCATCCTGGATGAACTCGTGCGCCTGAACATGGTGGCCGAGGACAACGGCACGGCCGAGCTCACGGCCGACGGCTTCGTGCCGGTCGAAGACCTGCAGTCGATGCTCGCCTTCATGGGCGACAACGGCCGCGACCACCTGCTGGCCGCCGTCTCCAACACCCTGGGCGAGTCGCCCCGCATGCTCGAGCGCGCGGTGTACGCGCGGGGCCTCACGCTGGAAGACTGCGAAAAGATCCAGCTCCTCGCGCGCGAGCGCTGGGCCGGCCTGCACCACGAACTGGCCCGCGAGATGACCGGGGCCGTCGAGCGCGCGCCCGCCGGCAGCAAGGCGCGCATCCGCGTCGGCATCTATACCTATTACGAAGACGACGAAGCCGCGCCGAAGAAGAGCGGGCCGCCCTCACGATGAACACGATCCTCACCCTTGCGCCCTCCTTCCGGCTCGCGCACCGCTTCCTGCGCGGCCTGCTGCTCGCGGGCGGCATCGCCATGCTCCTGTCCTGCGGAGGCGGAGGTGGCGGCGGCAGCGGTGCGTCCGGCCTGGGCGCGGCCGGCGCGGCCGGCTCCGGCACCTCGACGGCGACCGGCGGCGGC
The DNA here is from genome assembly GCF_013376045.1 of Variovorax sp. SG517. Classification (GTDB taxonomy): domain Bacteria; phylum Pseudomonadota; class Gammaproteobacteria; order Burkholderiales; family Burkholderiaceae_C; genus Variovorax. The sequence goes on from NZ_JABMJG010000001.1 coordinate 322,971, forward strand.
GGTGGCGGTGACACCGGCGGCTCCGGGGGCCAGGGCGACACAGGCGGTACCAGCGGCAGTGCAGGCACCGGCAGTGGCGGCGACGGCACCAGCACCGCCGGCAACACCAACGGCGACGGCTCCGGCGTGGGTTCGGGCGGCACCGGCGTGAGCGCGGACGCCGCCGGCATCGGCGCGGCAGACGGCCTCGGCAGCGTGATCCTCAACGGCCTGCGCTACAACACCGACAGCGCCACCTTCAGCCTCGAAGACACGACCGAGCTGCAGATCGGTATGAGTGCGCGCATCGCCGGCAAGGTCGATGCCAACTTCACCAGCGGCACTGCCGCGCAGGTGGTCTCGGCCGCCGAGCTGCGCGGCGCGGTCTCCGACATCGACCTGGCAAGCGGCAGCTTCACCGTCATGGGCAGCCGCGTGACCACCGACAACGCCACCGTCTGGGGCGACGCCAGCGGCCCGGCCGACCTGCTCGACGGCGCGGTGATCCAGGTCTGGGGCCTGCCCGCCGCGCCGGGCACGCTGCGCGCCACGCGCGTCCACGTCGCACCGGCCTCCGTCGAGCCGCTGGCGACCGGCACCGTCCAGAACCTCGACCTTGCCGGCCGGCAATTCACGCTCGGCCTGCTCACCGTCGACTTCGGCCCCGGCCTCGACACCGCCAGCCTGGCCGAAGGCGCCATCGTGCGCGTGCGCGGCACCGTGGCGCCCGTGGCCGACCGCTTCACCGCCACCACGGTCAAGGGCTGGTACGCCATTCCCACCGCCGACGGCATCGCGCTGCAGCTCGCGGGCGTCGCCACCGACTTCGTCTCGCTCGGCGACTTCCGCGTGCTCGGCAACAAGGTGGACGCGCGCAACGCCCAGATCACCGGCGGCCAGGCGGGCGCCATCGGCAACGGGGTCAAGGTCGAGATCGACGGTTTCCTCTCCGGGCAGGTGCTCGTGGCGAAGAAGCTGCGCATCCGCTACGTGCCCGGCACCGGCGGGCCGTCCTCCTTCACCGTGATCGGCCCGGTCGCCGGCTACCAGTCGACTTCCGACTTCATGGTGCGCGGCCAGCGTGTGAACGCCGCCGGCTCCGCTACCATCTTCGAAAACGGCACCGCCACGGACCTGGGCAACGGCAAGCGCGTGACAGTCGTCGGAGACCGCGTGGTCGACGGCGTGCTCATCGCCCAGCGCGTCACCTTCGCGCAGCCTTGAACCCGGGCTGAACCCGGGCTGGGCCCGGCACACCGGGCGGCGCCGTGCAACACAGGCCACGCCGTCCGCGGCGCGACCGGATCGATCGATCGGAGCCATGGACACACAAGCCACCCAAGCGCCCGCATCCTCGACGCCACGCTGCTGCATCGCAGGCGGCGGCCCCGCCGGCATGGTGCTGGGCCTGCTGCTGGCCCGCGCCGGCGTGCCCGTGGTCGTGCTGGAGAAGCACCTGGACTTCCTGCGCGACTTTCGCGGCGACACCGTGCACCCGTCCACGCTCGAAGTGCTGCACGAGCTGGGCCTGCTGGAAGCCTTCCTGCAGCGCCCGCACGACCGCATCGACGAACTGCGCGGCACCTTCGAGGGCCGCACCGTGCCGGTGGCCGACTTCACCCACCTGCCCTCGCACAGCAAGTTCCTCGTGCTGATGCCGCAATGGGAGTTTCTCGATTTCATGTGCGACGAGGCCCGGCGCTACCCCTGCTTCGAACTCTGGACCGACGCCGAGGCCGTCGGCCTGCTGCAGGACAAGGGCCGCGTCAACGGCGTGAAGGTGCGGCGCGGCCGCCGCGCGGGCCAGCCGCAGGAGGTCGAGCTGCACGCCTCGCTGGTGGTGGCGGCCGACGGACGACATTCGACGCTGCGCGATGCCGCCGCCCTGCCGCACATCAGCTACGGAGCACCCATCGACGTGCTGTGGATGGCCGTGCCCAGGCTTGCCAGCGACCCGTCGTCCACCGGTGGCCACATCGCGGGCGGCCGCATTCTGGTGACGCTGAACCGCGGCGACTACTGGCAGTGCGCCTTCGTCATCCCCAAGGGCGGCCACGACGCGCTGCAGGCACGGGGCATCACGGCCTTCCACGAGGAGATCGGCCGCATCGCGCCCTTCCTCGCCGACAGGCTGCCTTCGGCGCTGCCCGACTGGGATTCGGTGAAGCTGCTCGAAGTGACGGTGGACCGCCTCGAGAGCTGGTCGTGCCGGGGGCTGCTGTGCATCGGCGACGCCGCGCATGCGATGTCGCCGGTGGGCGGCGTCGGCATCAACCTCGCCGTGCAGGACGCGGTGGCCGCCGCCAACCTGCTGGCCGCCGCGCTGGCCGGCGACGCGAGCGAAAAGGAAATCGACGCCCTGCTGCCCCAGCTGCAGCGGCGCAGGGAACTGCCCGTGCAGGTCACCCAAGCCGTGCAGCGCTTCATACAGGACCGCGTGCTCATGGCCGTGCTCGACGGCAGGCCGGCTGCAGGGCCACGGCGCCTGCCCCTGGCGCTGCGGCTGCTCGCGCGCTGGCCGCTTCTGCGCAGGCTGCCGGCGCGGGCCGTGGGGCTGGGCCTGCGGCCCGAGCATGTGACTTCGCCGCGCTCCGCGCGCACATGATGAAAAAACTGGCATTTCGTTACACAGCCGGGAGCTCGCGGCGCCCGGCGGGAGGGCTCGGACAGAGGGCCCTGTTGTAGACTGCCGGGTTTTTCGGACCACGCGCATTCGGGCGCTTTCAGGGGGCATGGAGCAAGTTTCAAGGCGCACAGGTTTCAACGGCTCGGCGCTCATTCGCTTGCTTTCAAGGCTTTCCAACGTCGACGCCCGGGAGCCCGCGCAACCCACCGCCGACCGGCTGAGCCAGTGGTTCGGCTGGACCGACGCCATCTCGCTGTCCGCGGCGCTCGACGGCGCCCCGGCAACGCCGCAAACCGGCCTCCGCGCCCCCCGCAACAACGAGGAAAGCGAATGCCAGCGCGTGAAAGCCGCCCTGGCCAATGCCATCGTCGAAGACGACACCTTCGGCGCCGGCAAGGAGGCCGCCTCCGACTTCACCCCCTACAAGCGCCGCTACCTGGCCCGGCAACAGACCATGGAAGCGGGTGCGAGCTCGCTGCGCGGCAAGCTGCGCGCAGCCATGGCGGCCAAGTCGGCGGCCATGGCGCGGCTCGCCTCGGTGGACGTGGTGATGGCGCAGGTACTCGAGGCGCGCGAATACAGCCTGCTGTCGGCCGTGCCGGGCATCCTCGAGCGGCACTTCGAACGGCTGCGCAAGGCCGCCGAAGCGCAACAGGCGCCCGATGCCGAGGCTGAAGCCTCCGAAACAGACGACAAACCCCACAGTGCCCGGCCCACCGACGAGTGGCTGGACGTGTTCCGCAAGGACGCCCAGGACGTGCTGCTCGCCGAACTGGACTTCAGATTCCAACCGGTCGAAGGGCTGCTCGACGCCCTTCGCACCCAGGCCACCAGGACCTCATGACCCGATTCCTCCACTACGCCGTATTTGTCGCTGGCCTTGCCGTCGTGGGCTGGGTGGGCGCCGGATACATCGGCACCAACCCGCTGGCGCTGGCCGTCACGCTGATCATCGGCGCCTTCTACATCATGGGCGCGCTGGAGCTGCACCGCTTCCAGCAGGCCACCACGAGCCTCACGCAGGCCACGGCCGAGCTCTCGGCTCCGCCCGAGAGCCTGGGCACCTGGCTCGACCGGCTGCATCCCTCGCTGCGCAACGCCGTGCGCCTGCGCATCGAAGGCGAGCGCGTGGGCCTGCCAGGCCCCGCCCTCACGCCGTATCTCGCCGGCTTCCTGGTGCTGCTGGGCATGCTGGGCACCTTCATCGGCATGGTGGTCACGCTCCGGGGCACCGGCCTCGCGCTGGAAAGCTCGACCGACCTGCAGGCCATCCGCGATTCGCTCTCCGCGCCCGTCAAGGGCCTGGGCCTCGCCTTCGGCACCTCGGTGGCGGGCGTGGCCGCATCGGCCATGCTGGGCCTCGCCTCGGCGCTGAGCCGCCGCGAGCGGCTGCAGGCCAGCCAGGTCCTCGACACGAAGATCGCCACCGTGCTGCGCATCTTCTCGCAGACGCACCAGCGCGAAGAGTCGTTCAAGCTGCTGCAGCAGCAGGCCCACGCCATGCCCGAGCTGGTCGGCCAACTGCAGGCGATGGTGCAGGCCATCGAGCGGCAGAACCAGGCGCTCGGCGACCGGCTCGCGGCCAGCCAGGACAGCTTCCACAGCAAGGCCGAGGCCGTGTACGGCAGCCTCGCTTCTTCCGTCGACCAGTCGCTCAAGCAGAGCCTGACCGAGAGCGCGCGCGTCGCCGGCGCCGCGATCCAGCCTGTGGTCGAAGCCACCATGGCCGGCATCGCGCGCGAAACGGCCGCGCTGCACCAGACCATCTCGAACACCGTGCAGCAGCAGCTCGACGGTCTCTCCAGCCGCTTCGAGGCCACCACCGAGCGCGTGGCCGACACCTGGAAGACGGCGCTCGCCGAGCACCAGCACACCACCGAGGCGCTGTCGAAGGACGTGCGCGGCTCGCACGACCACTTCGCGCAGACCTTCGAGCAGCGCTCCGCGGCGCTGGTCGACAGCGTCTCCGCGCGCCTGGAAAGCACCGTCGGCAGCGTGTCCAAAACCTGGGGCGACGCCCTCGCGCGGCACCAGCAGGTCAGCGAGAAGCTGTCGGGCGATGCGCACCAGGCCCTCACCTCGGCCACCGCAGCATTCGGGCAGCACACCGCATCGCTGCTGCAGACCGTGGACCAGGCGCATGCAAAGCTGCAGACCGAGCTCGCTACGCGCGACGAACAGCGCCTCTCGGCCTGGACGCAATCGCTGGCCGACATGGGCGCCGCGCTGCACCAGCAATGGCAGCAGGCCGGCGCGCACAACGCGAGCCAGCAGCAACAACTGCTCGACACCGTGGCGCAGACGGCACGCGACACGATGGCGCAGACCGAAGCACATGCGAAGAGCACCGTCGCCGAGATCGCCCGGCTGCTGCAGGCCGCGGCCGAAGCACCGCAGGCAGCGTCCGACGCGATGTCGCAGATGGCGCAGCGCGACGAACAGCGCCTCGCCGCCTGGACGCAGTCGCTGACCGCCATGGCCGCGTCGCTGCAGCAGGAATGGCAGCAGGTCAACGCGCACCACGCGGGCCAGCAGCAGCAGCTCATCGACACGATGGTGCAGACCGCACGCGACACGATGGCCCAGACCGAGGCGCACGCGAAGAACACCGTCGCCGAGATCTCGCGGCTGTTGCAGGCCGCCGCCGAGGCACCGCAGGCCGCGGCCGATGCGATGTCGCAGATGGCGTCGCGCGACGAAGAGCGCCTTGCGGCATGGACACAATCGCTGGGCGCCATGGCCGCCTCGCTGCAGCAGGAATGGCAACAGGCCAACGCGTACAACGCAAGCCAGCAGCAGCAGCTCTTCGACACCATGGCCCAGACCGCGCGCGAGATGTCGGCGCAGACCGAGGCGCACGCGAAGAGCACTGTCACCGAGATCGCGCAGCTGCTGCAGGCCGCGTCTGAAGCGCCACGCGCCGTAGCCGAAGTGGTGACGGAACTGCGCCAGAAGCTCGCCGACAGCATGGCGCGCGACAACTCCATGCTGGAGGAGCGCAGCCGCATCCTCGAAACCCTCTCCACCCTGCTCGACGCGGTGAACCACGCTTCCACCGAACAGCGCGCGGCCATCGACACGCTGGTGTCTGCATCGGCCGAGATGCTGGAGCGCGTCGGCAGCCGCTTCACCGAGAAGGCCGAGGCCGAGTCCGACAGGATGGGCGCCGTTGCCGCGCAGATCGCCGGCAGCGCCGTCGAAGTGGCCAGCCTGGGTGAAGCATTCGGCCTCGCGGTGCAGCTCTTCAGCCAGTCGAACGACAAGCTTGCGGGCCATCTGCAGCGCATCGAAGGCGCGCTCAGCAAGTCCATCTCGCGCAGCGACGAGCAGCTTGCCTACTACGTCGCGCAGGCGCGCGAAGTGATCGACTTGAGCATCATGTCGCAGAAGCAGATCGTCGAGGACATGCAGCAGATCGCCATCAGGCAGCGCCAGCAGCATCAACAGCAGCCGCAGCAGGCGCCCGCGGACAGCGAAGCATGATGGGCACCCGCGAAGACATCGAGGCCGGCTTCGACGAGCCCGGCGTGCCGGTGTGGGCGGTATTCGGCGACCTCATGGCCGGCCTGCTCGGCGCCTTCGTGCTCATCCTCGTGTGCGCGCTGGGCATGCAGCTGGAACTGGCTTCGAAGCTCGAGACCGAGGTGAAGCAACGGCAGGCCGAGGCCAAGCGCCTGCAGACGCTCGAGCAGGCCCTGGCGGCGCCGCTTGCCGCCGGCCGCGTGACGCTGACCAACGGCCGCATCGGCATCAGCGGCAGCGTGCTGTTCGCCTTCAACTCGGCGGAGCTGCAGCCCGAGGGCAAGCAACTGCTCAAGAGCCTGGCCGCGCCGCTGGCCACGTATCTCAAGTCGCGCGACGAGATCCTGATGGTGAGCGGCTTCACCGACGACCGGCAGATGCGCGACAACGCACGCCAGTTCGCGGACAACTGGGAGCTGTCGGCGCAGCGCGCACTGACCGTGACGCGCTCGCTGATCGAAGCCGGCGTGCCCTCATCGGCGATCTTCGCCGCCGCCTTCGGCTCCGAGCAGCCGGTGGCGTCGAATGCCGACGCGGACGGCCGCTCGAAGAACCGTCGTGTGGAGATGGCGCCCGCACCGCGCCCTTCATCTTCTTCAAGCGCCAGCGCAAAGCCTCGTGACTGAGCAGGCAGACGCCACCACCCGCGACACCGGCACCATGGTCGCCGAGGCGCTCGCGCGCGGCGACCAGCGCTTCGACCCCGTGCGCTTTCGCGTCATCGAGGCGATGGCCCGGCGCGCGGCCTCGCTCGATGGCGAAGTGCGGCGCATCGTCGACGACAAGGTGATCGCGCTGCTTGCGGCGTATGGCGAGGACCTGGAGAAGGCCAAAGCGGCGGAGGTCACGAAGCAACAGGCGCAGCCCGAGCGCGACGCATTCGCGGACCTCATCGAGCACATCGCCAGGCACGCGCCGGCTGCAGATGATGTTCCCGCGGATGTATCTGCAATAGCAGCAGCGAAGACAACGGCACCGGGCAAGGCAGCGCCCCGCCCGCGGTCGTCCCCTTCGGTTGCACCTGCGCCAGCCGCCGAGCTGAAGTCGATCCGCTACTTCAAGAGCACCTGGTCCAGGCTCAGCGCCGACCGCCGGCTGAACCAGTCGCTGGCGAAAGTGCCCCAGAACGCCGGCCCGCTCAACTCGCACCAACTCGTGCACCGCTCGCTCACGCTCATGCGCGACATGTCGCCGGAGTACCTCAACCGGTTCATGGCGTATGTCGATGCGCTGTCGTGGGTCGAGCAGTTGAATGGTGGCGGTGCCACTGCGGCTAATGCGGCAAGCCCGCGCGGCGAGGGCACGAAGAAGAGCGGTCGCGGCAGCAAGGGCAGCTGAGGCAGCTCAGGGCCGCCGCGCCTGCACCACCTGGCGCGACCAGTACACGCCATCGAGTCGATCGAGCCGGACCACACCGCCGGTCGAAGGCGCATGCACGAAGCGCCCGTTGCCCACGTAGATGCCCGCGTGCGAGGGCGTGGAAGAGCCGAACAGCACGAGATCGCCGGTGCGAAGCTCCGACATCGGCACCGGGGCACCGAAGCCCGTCATGCGCGCCACCGTGCGAGGCGGCGATTCACCCACGCTGTTGAGGTACACGTAGCCGATGAGCCCGCTGCAATCGAAGCCGCCGTCTGGCGTGTTGCCGCCGTAGCGGTACGGCGTGCCCACAAGACCGAGGGCATGGATCGCGATGCTGTTCGATTGCTCGGCCGTCAGCGTGCTGGTGCCGCCCATGACGGGCCCGAGGCCACCGCCCTGCCGCGGCCCCGAGGGGCTCGCACAGCCGATGAACAGAAGGCAGGCCCCTATCGAAAGAAGCCGAAGCAGCCACTGCTGCGATGTGGTGGGGAATGAGGGCGTCGGCACAGGCGCGTCGTACATGTCGGATGGCTGGGCTCGTGAACCTGCACGAACTCTAGCGCGGAATGCGACGGTTTCCTGAAGATGCCGCCCCTGCGCGGCCCCGCACTGCTGCGCGGGCGCCACGGAGGGAGGTGTGGAAAAGAGGCCTGCGTGTGCCTCTTCCGGGTCTTTTGGGTCTTTTTTCTTGCTTGCTTACTGTGCGGCGGGCGCGTTGACCGCGTCCTTCAGCGCCTTGCCGGCGGTGAACTTCGGCGCCTTGCTGGCCTTGATGGTCATCTTCTCGCCGGTCGAAGGGTTGCGCCCTTCACGCTCGGGACGGGCAGCCACGGCAAAGGTGCCGAAGCCGATCAGTTGCACCGTGTCGCCCTTGGCCAGCGCGCGCGACAGGTTGTCGATGACGGAGTCGAGCGCGCGCGAGGCGTCGGCCTTGCTCAGGTTGGTGTCGGTGGCGATGGCGGCGATGAGGTCGGTCTTGTTCAAAACGGGTGTCTTTCTTTGGTGGGACGGTGGATGAATGGATTGAAATGAAATCGGTGCGCGCTCGGCGCACCGGGCTCGAACTTTAAACGCCCCGCCGAGCGAAGAAGACACGCGCACGCGTTTCAAAAGTGAAACATCGTGATCGATGCACGGTGTCGATGCAGGAAACTGCGGCCGGCACCGCCCTCAGAAGCCTGGCGCGGAACGCCAGGACACAGTGTCCGGATACTGACGGGATTCCTTGAAGCACAGGAATATCTCCACGACCGCATCCGCCACAAACCACTCATCGGACTTGAGCGTCAGGGTGCCCGCGCCAAATACAAGCCGGGTTCCATCCGGGAAAACCGGGCTTGGCCGATCGTGAAACGCCCGCTCTCGCATACCGGTTGCAGGGTCGAACCTCTCCACCATGCAGGTCGACCTGCCACCCGCGACTTGAACGCAGCTGCCGTCTGCCCTCGTCAGCGATGCATATGAATGCCTTCCTGCGCTCTGGAGAGCATGCACTCTCCGTCGAATCTGCGCATCCGTCGGCGCTTTGAGTTCGGCAAAGTTCTGTCCTTCGAGGCGCATGGTGTTCATTTTTCCTGTGAGACTTGACTCTCAACCGTTGAGTGACTGAAGCACCTTGATTGCTATCGCCCCGCGCCCCGCGCCAATTCCCCGGTTGCGCCGGTTCGTATTCTGGGCCGTTGTCACGTCTTCCCAGACCTCAACCGATGCAACGACCTCGTGAGCCGCGTCTGTGTCGATCTCGAAATCGATGAATCTCTCGTCTTGCGTGAGCAACAAGCCGATCAGTCTTGGCTCCCCCGGGAAGTCGATGTCCAGATCGATGATGATGGACCTCTCCCACTGAATGCCTCGCTCAAGGCCGCTGACCTTGAGCGCTTCGGGGAGAGGGTTCTGCCGCCAGTGCATGGCCTCTCGCCGGATCGAATCCTCGACCAAGGCGTTCTGCTGTTGCACATTCAACTGGCGATAGCGTATTAGCGGCATGGAAGCGGGGGCGGTGACGGCAGGCGCACCTTTCATTCGGGTTGCGGGCAGATCCTAGAAGCCGAATACCAGCAGCAGATTGTTCGCCGGCATCGCATGCCGCTCCCGCAACACAAGCCCCGCCCTCCGCGCCTCCACGGCCACATCCTTCAGCCACCGAATGCCCCACTGAGGATTCCGCGCGCGCAGGTCTTCATCGAACGCGATGTTGCTCGGCGCCGTGGGCACGTCCTCTTCGATGTAGGGACCGTACGTGACGAGCACCCCGCCATCGCGCAGATGCCGCGCGGCCCCCTGCATCAGCGCGGCGCATGTGGCCCAGGGCGAGATGTGCAGCATGTTGGCGCAGAAGATCGCGTCGAACTGCTTTTCTTCTTCCCCTGCTGCGAACGCGAAGCCCTCGGATGGCCATCGAGGCGCCATCACGTCGAGCGGCAGCGGCGCGCGCAGATTGGGCAGTGCGGCCTCCGCGACGCGGCTTGCCATTGCGGGCAGCACGCGCGCGTCTGCGTCGGTGGGCTGCCAGGTCCATTTGCTCAACGCAGCCGCGAACCACGCTGCATGCTGGCCGGTGCCGGATGCGATCTCCAGGGCGGCGCCCTCTTCGCCGAGGATGCCGGTCAACGCATCGAGGATCGGCTGCTTGTTGCGGTCGGCGGCGGGGCTGTGGGGAAGGCTGGACATTGGAATTTGAAGATGGGCGATGAGCAAGTTCGCGGAACTGCAGTTTGTACCCGCAGTTGGCTCAACGGTTGCGTCGCGGGGCCGGCAATACGCGCACGGCTTGCGCCCTACCCCGCCGCCACGATCACATGCGCCTGGATCTTGCCGGCCACCGGTCCTTCGCCATGGCGGCTGGCGATGACCTGCGCCGCGCGGTCCGTCGCCGCCTGTAGCGCATTGGCATCGCGCGCCTCGATCTCGTTGCGCAGCGGCGTTCCCTGGCAGTAGGCGGTGGCGACGTCGCGCGCCGAGGGTGAGCGGCTCGTCTTCTCGCGCGCCTCGATCTCGATGCTTGTGAAGCCCGCGCGGCTCAGGTCGCTGCGGATCAGCGCCACGTCGTGATAGCCGTGTGGCGTGCGCGCCAGGAAGCGCGGAGGGTCTTGCGGAAAGATCTCGGCGACGGCGCTGGTGACCCCGTCGGCAAAGGCGTTGTCTTCGATGCGGTCCCACACGGTGAACACGAAGCGCCCGCCCGGCCTCAGCACGCGGCGCGCCTCGGCATAGCCGGCGGTGCGGTCGGGGAAGAACATCGCGCCGAACTGGCAGAGGACGACGTCGAACGAGGCATCTTCGAACGGCAGCTTGAGCGCGTCGGCCTGCTGCCATTCGATGTCGATGCTGCTGGTGCTGCCCTGACGGGTGGCGGCGTAGTCGAGCATGGGCTGGTTGAGGTCGGTCACCACGTAGCGCGTGCCTTTGCCCAGCCTGGGCGCCAGCGCTCGCGTGACGACGCCGCTGCCGGCGGCTGTTTCGAGCACCGCGCCGGGGGAGAAGCCGGCGACCAGCTCGGCCGTATCGGCGGCGTAGGCCTCGAAGATCAAGGGGACCATGAGCGTGTCGTAGAGCCGGGGGATCGAGCCTGCGAAGAGCTTGTCGCTTTCGGTCATGGGATGGCTCCTTGAAAGCTGGGCTTGTGTAGTGCCCTTGATCGCCCTTGGGTGCCCTGTTCGAGTTACCCCTACAGCTCAGGCGCGAGCCGTGTGGCCTCGACAGGCGCGCCGCCGTATCGGGCATCGGCGGCGCCACACCATGGTGGCCCCGTTCGCAGACCCAGTCAACGCCGTGGCCTGGAACGCACGCGACGGCGCCCTGCCGCGTGCGCAAGGGCATTCATCACTCTTCGATGTTCAGGATCTTGCCCAGGCCGAGGAAGTAGTTGGCCAGGGCCAGCACGGTGGCCGTGACCGCGATGTAGACCACCGACAGCGCCGCCAGCGTCGGGTCGGCGAACTCGCGCACGTAGTTGTACATGGCCACGGGCAGTGTCTGCGTGTCCTGCGTGGTCACGAAGAGCGAAGCCGTGAACTCGCTGAAGGACATGATGGCCGCGAAAAGCCAGCCGCCGAACAGCCCGGGCGCCAGCAGCGGCACCGTCACGGTCAGCAGCACCTTGAGCGGCGAGGCGCCCAGGCTGGCCGCGGCCTGCTCCAGGCGCTCGTCGAGGTTCTCCATCGACACGTAGACGCTGCGCATCACGAAGGGCAGCACCAGCATCACATGGCACAGGATGGCGATGCCCCAGCCGCGCTGCACCGAAGCCTGCGACACCAGGATCAGCAGCCCCAGCCCCAGCGTGAAGTGCGGCACCACCAGCGGCGAATGCAGGATGGCCAGCAGGGTCTGCTTGCCCTTGAACTCCATCCGCTTCGCCGCGATGGCCAGGCAGGTGCCGATCACCAGCGCCAGGATAGACGACCAGCCGGTGACGACCAGGCTGGCCTTGAAGCCATGCTGGAAGTCGGGGTAGCTGAACACCCGCGCGAACCATTGGAGCGAGTACGACTCGGGCGGGAAGCTGAGGATGGCCTTCTCGTTGAACGCGGCAATGGTGACCACCACCACCGGCAGCAGCACGAAGCCCAGCAAAACGGCAATCAGCAAGGGGCCGGCGATGCGCAGCGGAAGCGGCAGAGCGCTCTGGATCTTCATGGTTTCAGTGCCCTCCAACGGCCTTCAGCCGCTTTGTCACCTGGCCCAGCGCGAGCAGCGCGGCAGCGGTCAGCAGCAGGCCGACCACGCTCAGGCTCGCGGCCAGCGGGAAATTCATCGACGAGAAGCCGAGCTGGTAGACCAGCGTGGACACCGTCGGCACGCGGCCGCCGCCGATCATCTGCGGCGTGGCGAAGGCACTGAAGGTCCAGGCGAATGCCGTGGTGATGCTCGCCAGGATGCCGGGCATCGACAGCGGCAGCGTGACCGTGAGGAAGGTCTTGACCGGGCCCGCACCCAGGCTCTGCGCGGCCTTCTCGTAGTCGCGGTCGATGTGGGAGATGGCCGTGGCCAGCATCAGCACCACCACAGGAATGGTCACGTGCACCAGCGCCACGAGCACGCCCAGGTGCGTGAACATGAGCTCCAGCGGCCACTCGATCAGGCCCAGACGGCGCAGCACGCCGTTGATGAAGCCGTTGCTGCCCAGCACCGCGATCCACGAGTAAGTGCGCACGATCTCGCCCAGGAACAGCGGCGTGATCGACACCACGAGGATGAAGGACTTGAGCGCCCGGTTGCGCACGCGCACCAGCGCGTAGGCCAGCGGATAGGCCACGAGCAGTGAGAACACCGTCGTCTCCACGCTCAGCAGCAGGGTGTTGGCGAACGCGGCGAGATAGATCGACTTGGTCAGTCCGCTGAAGTTCTCCAGCGTAAGGCCGCCCACGTCCAGCGAGCCGGGCACGAAGGCGCGGAAGCTGAACTGCAGCACGGCCAGCAGCGACACGGCAATACCCGCCGCAACAATGACGGCCGGAGATACCAGCCAGGCCCGTAGATCGGAACGCATTCCTGCCCTTCCCAACAACATCAACAACAACTTCTTCTTCAGATGCTCGATCGTCGCGGGGAGACCGGCGCGGCACCGGCCGCGCGGGTCTCCCCGGCTTGCATGACCCCGCGGGGGATCAGTTCATGATGTTCTCGGTGAACCACTTGCGCCATTCGGCGGTCTTCTCGGCGCGCAGCTTGTTGTCGATCACGATGGCCTGGGTGTCCCACTGCTCCTTGGTGGTGAATACGCCGGGCAGCTTGGCGTCTTCGGCCGAGACCTTCGCGTTGGTGACGACGGGGCTGGCCTTCTTGGAGGCGACGATCTTCGACTGCACGTCGGCCGACAGCGCGATGTTCAGGAACTTGTAGGCCAGGTCGGCCTTGGTCGTGCCCTTCATGATGGCCATCGTGTCCACGCCGAGCACGGCGCCTTCCTTGGGCATCACGACCTTGATCGGCACGCCCTGGCTGGCCATGTAGTAGGCGTTCATCGACAGGATCACCTCCACGGGCGTCTCGCCGGTGGCGATCAGCTGCTGGGCGTTGGCGTCGTTGGTGTAGAAGGCCTTGAAGTTGGGCTTGAGCGCCTTGAGCTTGTCCTGGCCCTTCTCCCAGGTGGCGGCATCGCCGCCCGAGAGCATGGACGACACCGTGATGATGTGGCTCGGGTCGAAGTCGGGCGCGCTGATCTTGCCCTTGAGCGCGGGGTTCCACAGGTCGTTCCAGCTTTCGAGCTTGATGCTGGCGGGCACCAGGTCGGGGCGGTAGCCGATGGAGTAGACGTAGGCCCAGCTGCCGATGTGGTACGGGCTGATCTTGGCGCGGTCCACCAGGTTGGCGTAGTTCGGGACCTTGGCGGTGTCGATCTGCTCGAACAGGTTGCTGTTCACGTACAGCCAGCCCACGTGCGAGGTCGTGAAGGTGATGTCGCTCTCGGGCTTGGAGGCCAGCTTGGCCTTGTTCAGGCGGTCGATGGTGCCGCCCGTCACGTACTTCACGGGCACGCCGGTCTGGCGGGTGAATTCCTTGCCGATGTTGTCGTCGATGAGGTCACGGAAGCTGCCGCCCCAGGTGCTCACCACGAGTGCGTTGTCCTGTGCCCAGGCGGTGGTGCCGCCCAGCGTGACGGAGAGCGCGCACAAAGTCAGAAGCTTGCGAAACATTGATTGAACCTCGATCGTAAAAGTTGAACATCTGCCGGTACTGCGGCTGCAGATGCCCTGAAGCACCTGCAACACACCTTCTGCGTGTGCAGCACCTGCATCACGGGGCCGGATCATAGGAATGGCTTACCGCCGCGGCCTAATCGCCTTTTACGTACAGGTGGCTCAAATTTTCCGAGGGCCCCGGCGCGCGCGCCGCTCGGAAATTCCTAAACGGTCGCACGGAAAAAACAAATGGCGCCGACGGCCGGCGCCAACGACCATGCCGGTCCCGGCGCCATCGGCGTCTCATGCCCCCAGCCCCTGCAGCGACCATGAAGCACACCCGCATCCGTCCTTTCAACACCAAGGTCACCTACCCGGAACAGAAGCTGGACAACGACCTCTGCCAGGCCGTCGTCGCGCGCGGCCGCACCGTGTTCCTGCGCGGACAGATCGGCCAGAACCTGGAAACCTCCGAGAGCGTGTGCATCGGCGACGTTGCCGGACAGGCCGAGCAGGCCATGTCCAACATCGCGATGCTGCTCGAGGAAGCCGGCGGCGAACTGCAGGACATCTGCAAGATCACCATCTACATCATCGATCCGCGCTACCGCGAGGCCGTCTACCTTGTCGTCGGCCGCTGGCTCAAGGGCGTGTTCCCGGTGTCCACGGGCATCGTGGTCTCGGCCCTGGCCCGACCGGAGTGGCTGGTGGAGATCGACGCCACCGCCGTCATCCCCGACTGAACGCCATGACCTTCTCCATCGTTGCGCGCTGCCCCGCCACCGGCCAGTTCGGTGCGGCCGTGGCCTCTTCTTCGCCTGCCGTGGCGTCGCGCTGCGTGCGCGGCCGCCGGGGCGTGGGTGCAGCCGCCAGCCAGAACATCACCGACCCCGACCTGGGCCCGCTGCTGCTCGACCTGATGGCCGCCGGCAACACGCCCGCGCAGGCCGTGGCGCAACTGCAGCAGCAACGGCCCTTCATCGACTACCGCCAGCTCATGGCCATCGACGCGCACAACCCGCCGGTGGTGTTCACCGGCGCCAACGCGCTGGGTACCCTGGCGAGCGTGGTGGGTACGCACGCGGCCTGCGCCGGCAACATGCTGCTCAACCGCGAGGTGCCGGCGGCCATGTTGGCGGCCTTCGAAAAGGCCGAGGGCGCGCTCGCGGAGCGTCTGATGCAGGCCATGCTCGCCGGCCAGGCGGCCGGCGGGGAAGAAGGCCCGGTGCACTCGGCCGGACTGCTGGTCTACGAAACGCAGAACTGGCCCGTGGTGGACCTGCGGCTGGACTGGGTGGAATCCGACCCGGTACAGGCGCTGTACGCCACCTGGAAAATCTACGCGCCGCAGCAGGAGGCCTACATCACGCGTGCGCTGGACCCGCGCGCAGCCCCCAGCTTCGGTGTGCCCGGCAATCTCTGACGCAGGGCTGTCGCTACACTGGCGCGGTCGCTTTCGCGCCGCGCGTGGCGCGCCTTCCTGTTCCGATATGCTCAACCGCGTTTCCCTGCGCCAGATGGAGTACTTCGTCGCGACGGCCAAGCACGGCAGCATCGCCGCGGCCTCCGCGCAGATCCACATCTCCTCCCCTTCGATCTCCGCGGCCATCGCCCACATCGAGAGCGAACTCAACGTCCAGCTGTTCGTGCGCCACCCCTCCAAGGGGCTGGGGCTCACGGCCATCGGCACGCTGGTGCTGAACCAGTGCCAGGACGTGCTCGAACGCTCCTCGCGCCTGTACGAGATCGCTTCCGACTCCGGCGACGTGATGCAGGGCCCGCTGCGCGTGGGCAGCTTCCAGTCGCTCACGGCCATGATCGCGCCCGAGGTGATCTTCGGCTTCGCGCGTGCCTTCGAGCGGGTCGAGATGCAGATGGTGGAGGGCGACCAGGAAGTGCTCATGAACAAGCTGCGGTCGCTGGAGATCGACGTGGCCCTCACCTACGACCTGCGCCTGGACGACGACATCGAGTTCGAGAGCCTGGCCACGCTGCCGCCCTACGTGCTGGTGAGCGAACTGCATCCGCTCGCGCAACAGAAGGCCGTCACCTTCGAGGAGCTCGCACCGCAGCCCTTCGTGCTGCTCGACCTGCCCATGAGCCGCGACTACTTCACCTCGCTGTTCGCCAGCGTCGGGCTGACGCCCAACATCGTGGCGCGCTCGCGTTCCGAAGAGGTGGTGCGCTCCATGGCCGCCAACGGCATCGGCTATGCGCTGTTCAACGTGCGGCCCAAGTCCAACCTGTCGCTGGACGGCAAGCGCCTGGTGCGCGTGCGCTTGGCCGGCAAGAACCGCCCCATGCTCCTGGGGCTGGCCACCTACAAGCCCATGAAGCAGTCGCGGCTGACCCAGGCTTTCATGGACCGCTGCCGCGCCTACATCTCCGACCAGTACATCCCGGGCATGAGCGCGGCCAGCTTCTTCGATCCCCATCCCGTGGCGCCGGATGCCTCCGACGCGCCACCCGCGCAACAACCATGACCACTGAACGCTCCACCAGCGTCTCCAGCCTATCCAGCGTTTCCCTGCTGGAGACGCTGATCGCCTTTCCCTCCGTCTCGCTCCAGCCCAACGACGGACTCATCGCTGCGGTGCAGGAGATCCTCTCGGCCGCCGGCATCGCCTCCACGCGCGCGCCGGACCCCGAGGACCCGCGCCGCACCAACCTGTTCGCATCGGTCGGACCCGAGGGCGTGCCCGGCGTGCTGCTGTCGGGCCACACCGACGTGGTGCCCGTGGAAGGGCAGCCCTGGACATCGCCGCCTTTCAAGGCCACCCACAGGGACGGCCGCATCTACGGACGCGGCGCGGCCGACATGAAGGGCTTCGTCGCCTGCGCAGTCACTGCCATGGTGGCTGCCGCCGGACGGCCGCTGAAAAGACCGCTGCAACTGGCGCTGTCCTTCGACGAGGAGATCGGCTGCGTCGGCGTGCGCCATCTGCTGCGCCGGCTCGAAGGCCGTCTGCCGGCGCCCTACCTGTGCATCGTGGGCGAGCCCACGCTGATGCGCATCGGCACCGGCCACAAGGGCAAGGCCGCCTACCGCGCGGTCTGCTGCGGCGAGGCCGGGCATTCGGGCCTCGCGCCGCAGTTCGTCAACGCCATCCACATGGCCAGCGACCTCGTGGCCTCGGCGCGCGAAGTGCAGCGCGAGCTGGCCGAAAGCGGCCCGCGCGAAGAAGGCTACGGCGTGCCCTACTCCACCGTGCACGTCGGCACCATCCAGGGCGGCCGCGCACTCAACATCGTGCCCAGCGAATGCACGCTGAACTTCGAGATCCGCAACGTCGCGCAGGACGAGCCGGCGCAGATCCTCGAGCGCATCCTGCAGAACCTGGCCGCGCGCGTGAAGCGCGAGGCCCAGCATGCCGATGCACCGCTGCCCGAGGTCACGCTGCGGAACAGCTACCCCAGCCTGTCGACACCGGAAGATGCGCCGGCCGTCGGCCTGCTGCGAGGGCTGCTGCCCGAGGGCACGCCCACCACCAAGGTCGACTACGGCAGCGAGGGCGGCCTGTTCCAGCAGAGCTGGCAGCAGACGCCCGTGCTGGTGTGCGGCCCCGGCAGCATCGCGGTGGCGCACAAGGCCGACGAATACGTGGAGCTGTCGCAGCTGCAGGCCTGCGACCGCATGCTGGCCGGGCTCGTCGACTTTCTCTGCCGCTGATTGGATAGATAGATCAGCCACGCCGCAGGATGCTGCGGCTCACGGTGCGCGTCGAATGAAGAAGGCCGCCGGATCGCAGGATCCGGCGGCCTTCTCATTGATGCAGCTTGCGCCCTCAGCTCTTCTCGTACGACATGTAGCCCTGCTGCAAAAGGATGTGGTCGGCGATGTACTTGGCGTCGTGCCACACGCCGTAGATGAACGACGAGGCACGGTTCACCAGATTCGGCAGCCCCAGGAAGTAGATGCCGCTTTCCGCCGAGATGCCGCGCTTGTGGTACGGCTCGCCGTTCTCGTGGAAGGCGTTGACCTGCAGCCAGCTGTAGTCGAACTTGAAGCCCGTGGCCCACAGCACGGTCGTGATGCCGGCCTCGCGCAGGTCCAGGCTCAGCGTGGGCTCGGTCAGGCATGCGGGGTCGGGCAGCAGCTCCCAGGCCTCGGGCTCGGGCGGGAACGGCAGGCCGTTCTGCTCGATGTACGCATCGGCTTCGCGCAGCACATCGAAGTAGGCCTGGTCGCCCTCGGCCACGTTGCGGGCCAGGCCTTCGGCGAAGCGCATCACGCCGTTCTCGTACGACTCGGTCAGGCCCACCAGTTCGATGCCTGCGTGCGCAAGGCGCCGGAAGTCCACCGTGCGCCCACCTTCATAGCCGCTCACGGCAAAGGCCACGTGCTTCTTCTTGGGCTTGATGCGCACTTCGTCCCACAGGCCGAGCGCGCCCAGCCACCAGCAGTAGTCGCGCCCGCGGTAGGAGCGCGGCGGGCGGTAATGTTCGCCCACCGAGAGGTACACCTTGCGGCCGGCCTGGCGCAGCTCTTCCGCGATCTGCGAGCCCGAGGCACCGGCGCCCACGACCAGCACGGCACCATCGGCCAGCTGGCCCGGGTTCTTGTAGGCCGACGAATGCAGCTGCGCGACCGGCGCGTCGGCCGGCACGATGGAGGGATAGGCCGGAATCTGGAACGGGCCGGTGGCCGCGACCACGTTCATCGCCTCGATGACGCCTTGAGAAGTCGTCACCTTGAAGCCCGGTCGGCCGACATGGCGCTCCACGCGCTGCACCTCCACGCCTGTGCGCACGGGTGCCTTCAACATGGCCGCATAGTCCTCGAAGTACTGGGCCATGCGCTCCTTGGGCGGAAAGGCTTCGGGCGAGACGCCTTCGAACTTCAGCCCCGGAAAGCGGTCGTGCCAGGCCGGGCCGTTGGCGACCAGCGAATCCCAGCGCTCCGAGCGCCAGCGCTCCGCGATGCGATTGCGTTCGAGCACGAGGTGCGGAACACCCATGGCCGCCAGATGCTCGCTCATCGCGATGCCGGCCTGGCCTGCGCCGACCACGAGGGTGTTGATTTTCTCCACTGACTCCACTGACATTTGATGTTCCTCAGGATGATCGGCGCCGGCGCTTTCGGCCGAGCGGGCCGGCACTGCCATGCACCGATTGGGGGGCGAGTCTGATGAAGGGCACCGCGTTTGAAAATCATGTTTTTCAGACGCAAGGCTTAGGAAAAAGCGAAGCGCAGCCTCCACGCTACGAAGGCGTTGCGCTCACGCTGGAGGAATCGCCTGTTTCGTTTTTTCCGAGGGCCCGCCTCAATATCTGCAAAGGCCCGATGGCAGCCTGTTGGCTTATCGTTTCGGCCATGAATCCTGTCCCTTCCGAGCACGGCCCCAATGCGGCCAATGCGTCCAACGTGGCCAATGCGTCCGACGTGGCCGTCAGCATCGAAGGCGTGGTCAAGAAGTACCACGACCAGACCGTGCTGCGCGATGTCTCGCTGAAGATCCGGCGCGGCGAGTTCCTCACACTGCTGGGGCCTTCGGGCTGCGGCAAGACCACGCTGCTGAACCTCATCGCAGGCTTTGCCGAGGCCGACAGCGGAGAGGTCTTCATCGAAGGCCGCCCCGTCACCAGCGACCCGCCGCACCTGCGCAAGATCGGCCTCGTGTTCCAGAACTACGCGCTGTTCCCGCACATGACGGTGGAGCGCAACATCGGCTACGGCCTGCGCATGCAGGGCGTGCCCACGGACGAGGCGGCCAGGCGCATTCGCGATGCCATGGCCATGGTCAAGCTCGACGGCCTGGGCCACCGCAAGCCGCGCGAACTCTCGGGCGGCCAGCAGCAGCGCGTGGCGCTGGCGCGCGCGCTCGTCATCCAGCCCAAGGTGCTGCTGCTCGATGAACCCTTCTCGGCCCTCGACAAGAGCCTGCGCGGCTCCATGCAGGTGGAGATCCGCGAGATCCAGCGCCGCCTGGGCCTGACCACCGTGTTCGTCACGCACGACCAGGGCGAGGCGCTGGCCATGTCCGACCGCATCGCGGTGATGTCGGCAGGCGTGATCCGCCAGATCGCGCCGCCGGCCGAGCTCTACCAGAGCCCGCAGGACCCTTTCGTCGCGTCCTTCCTGGGCGACGTGAACATCCTGCCGGCCCACTACCACGGCAAGGGCGCGGGCGACGTGCAGCTGCGCCTGGGCTCGGGGCTCATCAGCCTCTCGCAGGACCGGCTGGTGCACGCCTCGCACGAAGGCGAGCGACTCGACGTGTACGTGCGGCCAGAGCATCTGCGGCTGGAGAACCTGCACCCGGCCTCGGCGCTGAGCGGCACCGTCGTCAACCACGTGTTCCAGGGCGACCACATCAACACCTTCGTCGATGTCGACCTGCCGATGACGGCACGCCAGATCGTCACCGTGCGCAGCCCGGGCCTCACGGCCATGCGCCAATGGCCGGTGGGCTCGGTCGCAGGACTGGCGCTCGCACCTGAAGGCGTGAGCGTCTTCAGCCCGCAGCCATGAGCGACACGCTGCCCTCCACCATGCAGGCCATCGTGGCCCGCGAACCGGGCGATGCCAGCGTGCTGGTGCTTGCCGAACGGCCCGTGCCGCAACCCGGGCCCGGCGAGGTGCTGCTGCGCGTGCTGGCTGCCGGCATCAACCGGCCCGACATCATGCAGCGCCAGGGCATCGCCAAGCCCGCGCCCGGCGTCACCGACGTGCTGGGCCTCGAAGTCTGCGGCGAGGTCGTCGCCTGCGGCCCGGGCGTCGACACCGCGCTGCGCGGCACGCGGCGCATGGCGCTCGTGCCCGGCGGCGGCTATGCGCCCTGGTGCGTGGCCGCGGTGGACCATTCGTTCGCAGTGCCCGCCCGCCTGTCCGACGCAGCGGCCGCGGCCTTGCCTGAAGGACTGTTCACCGTCTGGCACAACCTCTTCGAGCTGGGCCGGCTGTCCATGGGCGAGACCGCGCTGATCCACGGCGCCACGGGCGGCATCGGCTCGCTCGCGGTGCAGATGGCGCATGCGGCCGGCTGCACCGTCATCGCGACTGCGAGCGACGAAGCACGCTTCGCCGATCTGAAGGCCATGGGCGCGGACCTCGCAGTCTGCTGGCCCACCACCGACTTCGTACAGGCCTGCCTCGACTTCACCGGCGGGCGCGGCGTGGACGTGGTGCTCGACATCGTCGGCGGCGACTACGTGCGCCGCAACCTGCAGGCCATGGCCTTCGGCGGCCGGCACGTCAGCCTTTCCTTCATGCAAGGCTCCGCCGTCACGGTCGAACTGCTCACGCTGATGCAGCGACAGCTGAGCCTGCATTCGTCCACCATGCGCCCGCAGACGCATGCCGAGAAGGCACGCATGGCCCAGGCCATCTCGCGCCACGTGCTGCCGCTGCTCGCCAGCGGACGCATCGCGCCGCGCCTGCACGCGCGGCTGCCGCTGGCCCAGGCCGCACAGGCCCATACCCTGCTGGAGAGCGGCCAGGTGTTCGGCAAACTCGTCCTGGAGCCTTGAGCCTCATGCGACTGCTGTATGCCCCCACCTCGCCCTTCGTGCGCAAGGTCATGGTCTGCGCCCACCTGAGCGGCCAGGCCGAACGCATCGAATGGCTCGACAGCGCCGCGCATCCGGTGCGCCGCGACAGCCGCATCGCCGCGCACAACCCGCTGGCCAAGGTGCCCACGCTGATCCTTGACGACGGCGAGTCGCTCTACGACAGCCGCGTGATCTGCGAGTACATCGACAGCCTGGGCAGTGCCGGCATCTTCCCGCCGGCCGGCCCCGCGCGCTGGAAGGCGCTGACGCGACAGTCGATGGGCGACGGCCTGCTCGACGCCGCGCTGCTTGCGCGCTACGAACTCACGGCGCGGCCCACTGAAATGCAATGGCCCGTGTGGCGCCAGGCGCTGCTGACCAAGGTCACGGCCTGCCTGGGCACCATCGAGGCCATCGCGCCGGAGCTGGCAGTGGACCGCCCCACCATCGGCGAAGTCGCCATCGGCTGCGGCCTGGGCTACCTCGACTTCCGCTTTCCCGAACTGGACTGGCGCGCCAGCCATCCCGCCGCAACGCGCTGGTATGCCGGGTTCGCGCAGCTGCCCGCCATGCAGGCCACCATTCCCCACGAAGCCTGAGAGCACCCACGATGAGCAACACCACCACGCTTCCTCCTAGCCTCACGGTCTGGTTCCTCAACGGGCCCAACGCAAACCTCTATGGCCTGGATGCCAACAAGACCTACGGCAGCGACAGCTTTCCGGTGCTGCAGTCGCGCTGCGAGCAGAAGGCCGCCTCGCTGGGCGTGGACCTGCGCTTTCTGCAAAGCAACCACGAAGGCCAGCTGATCGACTGGATCCAGGAGGCACGCGGCGTGGCCGACGGCATCGTCATCAACGCGGCCGGCCTCACCTACACATCGATTGCCATACTCGACGCACTGCTGGCCTTCCCCGGCAAGATCATCGAGGCCCACATGAGCAACATCTGGAAGCGCGAGCCCTTCCGCCACCACTCCTTCATCTCCAAGGCGGCCCATGGCGTGATCGCAGGCCTGGGCGGCGACGGCTACGAGTTCGCGATCGAAGCAGTGGCACGGCTGGTTCGCAGTGCCAGCACACAGCAGCAAAAGAGCGCCTGAAGATGGCACAACAGCAGCAACGCCTCGGCACCCTGGTCTTCTACAGCGACTTCGACGATTTCGGCGCTTGGCAGAAGGCACTGCAGGCGCAGCTGCCCGACCTGAAGGTGGTCCACTCCAGCGCCCTCGAGCGGCCCGAGGACGTGCACTACGCCATGGTCTGGAAACCGCCAGAGGGCTTCTTCCAGCAGATGCCGAACCTGCGGCTCATCGTCAACCTGGGCGCCGGCGTCGACGCGCTGGTCTCGCGCAGCGACCTGCCAGCCGGCATCCCCATCACGCGCATCACCGATCCGAACATGTCTCGCATGATGGCCGGCTACGTGCTGTTCGCCGTGCTGCGCCATGCGCGCGACATTCCCCACTTCGAGCAGGCCCAACGGCGCGGCGAATGGGCCTACCGCCACCCGCGCTCGCCCGAGGAAATCGCGGTGGCCGTGCTCGGCCTGGGCCATCTCGGCGCCATGGCCGCAAGCGAAGTGCAGCGCCAGGGCTTCAGAACGCTCGGCTGGTCGCGCAGCCAGCGGCTGATCGAAGGCGTGGAATGCTTCTCGGGCATCGAGACGCTGGACACCGTGCTCGGCCAGGCCGACATCGTCGTGCTGATGCTGCCGCTCACGCCGCACACCAAGGGCCTTTTCGACCGCGCACGGCTGGAGCGCCTGCGGCCCGGCGCCGCTTTCGTGAACGTGGCCCGCGGGGCGCTGGTCGATCAGGCTGCGCTGACTGCACTGCTGCAGAGCGGGCATATCGGCAGCGCGACGCTCGATGTGTTCGAGCGCGAGCCGCTGCCGGCCGATGATCCGCTGTGGGGCATACCGCAGGTGCTGATCACGCCGCATCTGGCTTCGGTTGCGATTCCCTCATCTTCTGCGCGGCAGATTGCGGCGAACATCCTGCGTGTGGCGGAGGGGGAAGAGCCGATGGATGTGGTTGATCCGGGGCGGGGGTATTGAGGGTTTGGGTTGAGGGGGCCGGCGGAGTTGGCGTGCATGAGCCCCTGCGTCGTTCCGAGCGAAGTGTGCATCGCTGATACTCACGACGTCCTCCTTCGATCGCGAGTTCTCGCAACTGCGACAGGCCCTGGCCAGGTTCAAAAGGAACCGAATGACCAGACACTCGCCCGATAACCGCCGCTCTGCTCGGTGTTCATTCTTGCCCCGAACTCATCCTTCATTGAGCAGAGACCGTGAACGAATCGCCGGTCAATCAAGCTCAAGTAAAGGTCAGCTTGCAATAGCACGGCAATGACATACGACAGCAGACGTAGTCACGCATGGCTAATTGAAGTCGGTCACCACATACCGTGTGCTGGCGCTCACTCGGGGAAGACCAGAATTTAGCGCGATCAGGGACCGATACCGCTCCGCCGTCACGTCACTGAAAAAGCCCCGCCATACCCCAACGTGGCGCAATGTTCAACGCTGTCCACGGCGGAGTGGATTTGTGCCGGCAGTGCCTCCGGGCTCTTTCTCCGGAGACGGCTCTCCCATAGCACGCGAATTGCTACGATTGGCGGATGTCGAGCTCAACCCTCGGCGACCTCACCTGCAAGCTCCCGTCGCGGTGGCTTGACGCGTCTCCATCGGCCTCAGTTTGAGCCGGAGACGATTCATCGCAAACACATGGCTATTAAAAAATCCGATCTCTATACCAAACTCTGGGCCTCGTGCGACGAGTTGCGCGGCGGCATGGACGCCAGCCAGTACAAGGACTATGTGCTGGTCCTGCTTTTCATCAAGTACATCAGCGACAAATACGCCGACCAGCCCTTTGCGCCCATCCAGATTCCCCCAGGTGCCAGTTTTGCCGACATGGTCGCGCTGAAAGGGCGCAGTGACATCGGGGACCAGATCAACAAGCGGATCATCCGCCCCCTGGAAGAGGCCAACGACCTACGCATCAAGGCCGACTTCAATGACGACGCGTTACTGGGGAAGGGCAAGGAAAAAGTTGAGAAGCTCGACAATCTGATCGGCATCTTTGAATCCAAAGACCTGGATTTCTCCAAGCACCGTGCCGACGGCGACGACATCCTGGGCGATGCCTACGAATACCTAATGCGTCACTTCGCCACCGAGAGTGGCAAGAGCAAGGGGCAGTTCTATACGCCGGCCGAGGTCAGCCGCGTGATGGCCCAAGTGCTGGGAATTGCCAAGGCTAAGACCAGCCGCGCCACCACCGTGTACGACCCAACCTGCGGCTCGGGCTCGCTGCTGCTGAAAGTGGCCGAGGCCGCGCCGACGCCAGTCACGGTGTATGGGCAAGAAAAAGAAGAAGCCACCAGTGGCCTAGCGCGCATGAACATGATCCTGCACCACAACCCTGGTGCCGTTATTGAGCAAGGCAACACTCTGGCCGACCCAAAGTTTCTCGATGGGGATCAGCTCAAAACCTTCGACTACGTGGTGGCAAATCCGCCGTTCTCGGACAAACGCTGGCGCACCGGGCTCCGGACCGACGCGGACGTGTTCGGACGCTTCGAAGGCTTTGGCGTGCCGCCCGACAAGCAAGGGGACTACGCCTACCTGCTGCACATTGTCCGTTCGCTCAAGAGCAAAGGCCGGGCCGCCTGCATCCTTCCGCATGGCGTGCTGTTCCGCGGCAATGCCGAGGCCGAGATCCGCAAGAACCTGGTACGGCGCGGCCTCATCGAGGCCATCATCGGACTACCGGCTAACCTGTTCTACGGCACCGGCATCCCGGCCTGCATCATCGTGATCGACAAGGCCGGCGCCGCTGCCCGAAAAGGCATCTTCATGATCGACGCCGCCTCAGGCTTCATGAAGGATGGCCCCAAGAATCGCCTGCGAGAACGCGACCTGCATCGCATCGTGGACACCTTCACCACCCTGGATGGCAGTGACCCGCGCTACGCCCGTATGGTCGGTCTGGACGAGGTGGAGAAGAACGACTTCAACCTCAATCTTCCGCGCTACATTGACAGCAGGACGCCGGAAGACCAGCAGGACATCGACGCCCACCTAAACGGCGGCATACCAGAGGCTGACGTGGAGGCCCTGGGGCGCTACTGGGTGGTATGTCCGAAGCTGCGTGCTGCCCTTTTCAAGCCCCGGCGACCCGGTTATTTGGACTTGGCCGTGGCGCCGGTCGCTATCAACTCCACTATTCATCAGCACCCGGAGTTTCAGGCCTTCACCGACGCGATGAACACGCATTTCGACAAGTGGCGCGGGGCGGCAGCGAGTAGGCTCAAATCGCTCGACAAAGGCAGCTTCCATCCGAAAGACTTGATTCGTGGCGCTGAGGGTCTGCTGGACCACTACGAGCACCAACCCACCGTGGAGAAGCTGATCGACCCCTACGCCGTCTACCAGCACCTGATGGACTACTGGGCCGAGACCATGCAGGACGACGCCTACCTAATCGTTGAGGACGGCTGGAAGGCGAAGACCCATCGGGTGCTGGAAATCAAGAAGAACAAGGACGGCACACCAGGCAAGCCCATGGACAAGGGCTGGGCCTGCGACCTAGTGCCCAAGGCTTTGCTTGTGCAGCATTACTTCACTGCCGAGCAGGCGAAGCTGGACAAACTGAGCGCAGAACTGGAAAGCACTCAGGCGGCATTGATTGAACTTGAAGAAGAACACAGCGGCGACGATGCCGTGTTCACCGGCTTCGAAAAGATCAACGACAAGGAAGTGAAGTCGCGCATCAAGGAAGTCGTTCGCGACCACGATCCGGAAGACGAGCTGCCTGTGCTACAGCGCTGGCTGGCTCTCTCTGAGCAGGCCAGTGTACTGAAGAAGCGCATCAAGACCCTGAATGCCGAGTTGGACGCCAAGGCCCTGGCGCGCTACCCCACGCTAACCGTCGAGGAAGTGCAGGCGCTGGTGGTAGACCACAAGTGGCTGGTCACGCTGAGCATCGCTGTGCACGGTGAACTGGACCGCGTGAGCCAAGCGCTGACCGGGCGAGTGAAGGAATTGGCTGAGCGCTATGGGCAGACGATGCCGCAGTTAATAAAGCATGTGGAAGACATGGATGCGCGGGTGGCCGGGCATCTGGCGAAAATGGGGTTCGCATGGAACTGAGAGAACCTTCTGTCCAATACCCTACGAGCACCAAGCGCACCGAGTTGGGCATCCTGCCCGCCGATTGGGAGATAGCGGAAATTGGTGCTATTTCAGAAACCGCGTCCGGAACTACTCCACCCCGAAGTCAACACGAGCGCTTCTATCAACGCGGTGTGCACGCCTGGGTCAAGACGCTGGACCTCAACAACGCAGAGATTCGACTCACAGATGAATCGGTAACCGACTGCGCCCTTCAGGAAACCAGCCTCAGGTTGTTCCCAGCTGGAAGCGTTTTAGTGGCGATGTACGGCGGTCTACGGCAGATCGGGAGAACGGGGTTGCTTCGCATTCCCGCAGCCGTCAATCAGGCCATTACGGTAGTTCAACCCTGTCGAGAGGTTCTATGCCCTGAGTTCTTGCTTTTCTACTTGAACTATCGTGTTGGGTACTGGCAGTCCGTAGCAAGCAGCAGCCGCAAAGATCCAAACATCACTGGCGCTGATGTTCGAGCGTTCAAGTTGGCGCTTCCGACAGTTGACGAGCAACAGCGAATCGCTGCTGCTCTTGCAGATGCCGACGCCCTGATCGACTCGCTGGAGCAACTGCTGACCAAAAAGCGCCAGACCAAGCAAGGCGCCATGAAGGAGCTATTTTCCGGCAAGCGACGCCTACCGGGCTTTACAAAGAAATGGGACGAGATCCGAATCGGTGATTTCACTGACTGCACCGCAGGCGGTACACCAAATACGCGCGTGGAAGACTTCTGGAACGGTGATATTCCGTGGATGAACTCTGGCGAACTTCACAAGAAACGCGTCTGGGATGTGGAAGGGCGAATCACCGTTGACGGACTCAAGAACTCCAGCGCCAAATGGATACCGGAACGTTGCGTGCTGATCGGGTTGGCGGGGCAGGGGAAGACGCGTGGCACGGTAGCAATGAACATGATCGGGCTTTGCACGAATCAATCCATTGCCGCGATTTTCCCGAGCGAGGAGTACGACTCGGAATTTCTTTTCCACAACCTCGACTGGCGATACGACGAACTTCGAGAGCTTTCAGCCGGTGATGGCGGGCGCGGAGGCCTCAACCTCACGCTGATTAGATCGATAGTTGTCCCCAAGCCGGTACGTAGCGAACAGCGTGCAATTGCGACATTGCTATCAGACATGGATACCGAAATCGTAACCATTGAAGCCCGCGCCACTAAAGCCCGCGCACTTAAACAAGCAATGGCCCAAGTCCTACTGACGGGCCGCATCCGCATCAAGGAGCGCAACGCATGAGCCGTCCCGCCAGAAGCTTCTATCGCTACCGGGCGAGCTTCAAAATGATCAAACACTAGCGACTAACGCCGTCTGCCCAGAACTTCCCCGAGAGGAAACCGATGAGTGATGTCAGCAAGCCCGAGCGAGCTACCCAAGACCGGGTGGTGGCGCTGTTCACCAACACGTTGGGCTATCACCACCTGGGCGATTGGTCCGACAGGGCAGGCAACCACTGCATTGAAGAAGGTCTCCTTACGGCCTTTCTGACTCGCAGCGGCTATTTCCCCGCACACATCAGTGCCACCCTGCACAAGCTACGCTCAGAGGCGCTGTTGCAAGGGCGTAGCTTGTATGCCGCCAATCAGGCAGTCTACGAGTTGCTGCGCTACGGCGTGTCGGTGAAGGTGGAAGCCGGCCAGATGAACGAGACCGTGCACCTGGTGAATTGGGCGGAACCTGCCAACAACGATTTCGCCATCGCCGAAGAAGTCACGCTAAAGGTCGGACACGAACGCCGGCCCGACATCGTGCTCTACCTCAACGGCATCGCTGTGGGCATGCTAGAACTGAAGAACAGCCGTGTGGGCTTAGGTGAAGGCATACGTCAATGCCTGTCAAATCAGCGACCTGAGTTCAACGCTTGGTTTTTCAGCACAGTGCAACTGTTGATGGCGGGCAATGACTCCGAAGGCCTACGTTACGGCAGCATCGAGACGGAGGAGAAGTATTTCCTGAACTGGAAGGAAGACGAGGCCGACAACGCTGGCTACAAGCTGGACAAGTACCTCACCAAGCTGTGCAGCAAGGCCCGTCTGCTGGAGCTGATGCACGACTTTGTGCTGTTCGATGGCGGCATCAAGAAGCTGCCCCGCGTGCACCAGTACTTCGGTATCAAGGCGGCGCAAAGCCATGTGCAACAACGGCGCGGCGGCATCATCTGGCACACCCAAGGAGCGGGCAAGAGCATTTTGATGGTGTTGCTGGCCCGGTGGATTCTGGAGAATCGATCGGCCGCCCGCGTGGTCATCATCACCGACCGGGACGAACTGGACCGGCAGATAGAGCGCGTTTTCAAGGACGCGGGCGAGACCATCCACCGCAGCCAGAGCGGCCGCGATCTGATGGCGCAACTGGCACAGCCCAACCCAAGGCTGCTGTGCTCGCTGGTGCACAAGTTTGGCCGACGCGATGTAGACGACTTCGAGGCTTTCTTGCGCGACCTGGCCGCCCAGCCCAGCCCCACGCGGGGCGAGCTCTACGTGTTTGTGGATGAATGCCACCGCACGCAAAGCGGCAAGCTGCACCGGGTGATGAAGGCCATGATGCCCAACGCGGTGTTCATCGGTTTCACCGGCACACCGCTGATGAAATCGGACGCGCAGACCAGCCTGGAGGTGTTCGGCGGCTACATCCACACCTACAAATTTGCCGAGGCCGTGGAAGACGGCGTGGTGCTGGACCTGGTGTACGAAGCACGTGACATCGACCAGAAGCTGGGCAACTCTGAGCAGATCGACCAGTGGTTCGAAGCCAAAACCCGTGGCTTGAACGACTGGCAGAAGGACGAGCTGAAGAAGCAGTGGGGCACGATGCAGAACGTGCTCAGCTCGCGCGCCCGCATGGACCGGGTGGTAGCCGACATCGTGTTCGACTTTGCGGTCAAGCCGCGCCTGTCGAATGAGCGGGGCAATGCCATCTTGGTGGCGTCCAGCATCTACGAGGCCTGCAAGTACTTCGTGCTGTTTGGCAAGACAGTCTTTAGAAACCGCTGCGCAGTGGTAACTTCCTACAACCCGCAGGCTTCAGACGTGAGCAAGGAAGAAACGGGAGCCAACACGGAGAGCGACAAGCAGTTCATCTACAGCACCTACACCAAACTGCTGAAGGACGTGCCTACGCGGCCAGGCAAGAGCAAGACTGAGACTTACGAGCAGGACGCCAAGGAGCGTTTCATCAAGGCCCCCGCCCGGATGAAGCTGCTGATTGTGGTAGACAAGCTGCTGACCGGTTTCGATGCCCCGCCCTGCACCTACCTCTATATCGACAAGTCCATGCAGGACCACGGCCTGTTCCAGGCCATCTGCCGCACCAACCGGCTGGACGGAGAAGACAAGGACTTCGGCTACATCGTCGATTACAAAGACTTGTTCAAGAAGGTCGAGAAGGCAATTGCCGTCTACACCGCCGAGCTGGACCACAGCGCCGGTGGCTCCGACCCAGAAATCATGGTCAAAGACCGTTTGGACGCCGGCCGCGAGCGCCTGGACGATGCAGTGGAGGCCTTGGCCCTACTGTGCGAGCCCGTGGAACCGCCCAAAGGTGACCTGGAACACATCCATTACTTCTGCGGCAACACCGAAATCGCGGATGACCTGAAGGCGCGTGAGCCGCATCGCGTGGCGCTCTACAAGGCTGTGGTGGCGCTGGTGCGCGCCTACGCCAACCTGGCCGATGAGCTCGAGGCCGCTGACTACACACCCGCGCAAATCGAACAGATCAAAGGATTGCAGAAGCACTATTTGAACCTGCGCGAAATCATCCGCAAGGCGGCTGGCGAGACCCTGGACCTGAAGCCCTACGAGGCAGACATGCGTCACCTCATCGATACCTACATCGAGGCGCAGGCGCCACGCAAGATTTCGCCTTTTGACGGCATCGGCCTGCTGGACCTGATCGTCAAGACGGGCATTGCCGACGCGATAGCCGAGCGCCTGGGCGAGATGAAGGGTGACCGGGAATCCATTGCTGAAACCATCGAGAACAACGTCCGCAGCAAGATTCTGAAAGAGCAACTGACCGACCCAGCCTACTTCGCCAAGATGTCCGCGCTGCTGGACGAAATCATCCGAATGCGCAAGGACCGCGCGATCGAGTACGAGGGCTACCTTTCCCGCATCGCCGATGTGGCCCACAAAGTGGCGGCAGGCAAGTCGAGCGATACGCCGCAGCAATTGAAGACCGACGGCCAACTCGCTCTGTACAACAATCTGAAGGATCACGTCGTCAGCAACACCGCACAAGAGCCCGTGGCGACCTATGGAGGTGTGAGCCAAGCACTGGATACGGCCCTGTGGCTGGATGCGGCGATCAAAGCGAAACGACCCGACGGTTGGCGTGGAGTGGTCGCCAGAGAGCAGTTGGTAAGGCAAGCCATGTTCGACGTGCTCAAAGACATCAATGAAGTGAACCGCCTATTCCCCATCGTCTTCGCGCAGAAGGAGTACTGATGCGCGACGTGCTGGATTTGGGCGAGCTGCATGCCGAGGTGACGCGCAAGGCAATCAAACACGTCCACCTGAGCGTACTGCCGCCCGCAGGCAAAGTACGCGTGGCTGCACCGCAGAGCATGGAGCTGGACACGCTCCGACTTTTCGTCATCTCCAAGCTGGCTTGGATCCGCTCGCAGCAGCGCAAGCTTCAGAACCAGGAACGCGAGACGCCGCGAGAATTTCTGAACAAGGAAAGTCACTACCTGTGGGGCAAGCGCTACCTCCTCGAAATCAGCTTTGCCGATGCGGCGCCGGCTGTGAGCTTGACGCCGCGCAAGCTGCAGCTGCAAGTGCGCCCCGGTTCCGCCCCGGCGCGCTGTGAAGAGGTGCTGGATGCCTGGTACCGGCAACAGGTGCGGGACGTGGTGCCCGCTCTGCTAGCGAAGTGGGAGCCGCTGCTAGGTGTGAAGGCAGCCCGCGTGTTCGTTCAGCGCATGAAAACCAAGTGGGGCAGTTGTACGCCGGAATCAGGCTACATCCGGCTCAACACCGACTTGGCCAAAAAGCCGCCCGAGTGCCTGGAGTACATCGTGGTGCATGAGTTGGTCCACCTGCTGGAGCCGACGCACAACGAGCGGTTTGCATCCATCATGGCGATGTACTTGCCGCAGTGGCAGCACTTGCGCAGGCAGCTCAATAGTTTGCCGGTGAGGCATGAGGATTGGAGCTACTGATCCTGGGTCGTTGACGGTATCACGAGCGCACTGGCGTTATCACCCCGGGGTTCGGATCAATTTCTAGTTATAGGCACGCTTACGTACGACCGCTAGTTGGAGGTGAACTCCCGGGCTGGGCATCTCGGTCGCCGCCACCCCTTCGAGGCGTACCGTTCATACCATTGATTGCTGCTCTCAAACTGCTCTGTCTGCGAAGGTCAGGTCCTGGGCCGAAGGCGAAAGTTCATGGTGAACCTCAAAAGCCCAAAACGGGAGCCAAGCCGCTTTGAAGGCTTGGCGTCCCAAGCTCCTCACCCAGCCGGGCTCACCTCCTGAAATAACTCCACCGCCTCCCGCGCCAAATCCGAAGCAATCCAAAGCAGATTCTCCCGATGCGCCTCCCCCGCATCCTGGAACCATCCGTCCCCGGCGCCGTAGAAGCACCAGAGCAGCGAGTTCAACTGCTCCAGCTTGTTCTCCAGAAGCCCAGCCGGGTCCCGTGTCGTGGTGGTCGTTGCGTCCGCGGATGCCGGCTTTGCTGCGCCGGCCATAATTCGTGTAGCCACTTGGTGTGCCCTTTCTAAGGTGTTGCACGTCATTTGGTTAGACGGCTGAGGTGCGCGAACACCTTGGCCGTCGCCTTTTGCGCCTCACGTTCGCGTCGATGCAGTCGCATCGACAGCCCGCCGCAAGGCAATGCGGTTTCACTCAAGAGAAGTCTTCGTGTGCTCTGCCCTCCATGCCCACTTGGTGGGTCGTTCAATCACAGGGGCATTCACTGTATAGAAGACCAGGCTGCGCAGAAGTGACTTTCTGCCCAGAACCTGCCGATTCCTTCGCCTGATCGCGAGGCGGCGGCGCCAGTCCACAAAGCGCTGACAGTCGCGGGGTCGATCAGCGAAAAAGAGGCTGCAGAAGCGGCTGCGTCAGCTCAGGAATCGCGCCCGAATTCGCGCGCGTGTTCCACCGCGTACTTGATGAGCTCGGCCTGCCCTTCGATGCCCAGTCGGCGCTTGATGCTCTGCCGGTGCGCCTCCACGGTGCGCACGCTCAGGCCCAGGTCGCGCGCGATCTGCTTGCTCGATTCGCCTCGGCCCAGCGCTGAAAGAATCTCGCTCTCGCGCGGGGTGAGCAAGGGCCTGGGCTCTTGCGTGCGGAAGAGTTTTTTCGACACGGCCGGGCTGAGGAATGTGCCGCCGGCCGACACGGCCTCGATGGCCGCGACGATCTCGGCCGCGGGCGCGTCTTTCAGCACGTAGCCGCGCGCGCCCACCTGCAGGGCCTTCTGCACGTACTCGGGGTTGTCGTACATGCTGAGCATCACGACGTGCGGAGCGCCCTGGCGTTGCAGCAGCAGTGCCGCAAGGTCGATGCCGTTCATGTCCTTCATGCCGACGTCCACCAGCATGAGGTCGGGTCGCACGCTCTCCACCTGCGCGAGCGCTTCGGCGGCGCTGCCGGCCTCGCCGACGATCTCGAGGTTGGGCATGGAGCCGAGCCTTGCGCGCAGGCCGTCGCGCACCAGCGGGTGGTCGTCCACCAGGAAGAGGCGAACCGTCGTCGCGACTGTCGAAGGGGTGGTGGGCGTGGGTTCGTTCGTCATGCTGCTGCCTGTGCCTTCGCACTGTGGGTCGGCACTTCGGCCTCGATGGATGTGCGCCCGGCGTTGCTGCACATGATGAGCCGCCCGCCAATGGCCTCCATGCGCTCGCGCATGTTGCGCAGGCCGATGCCGCGGCGGGCGTCGAGCTGCACGGCCTGGATGTCGAAGCCGGTGCCGTCGTCGCTCACTTCGAGGCGCACGCCTTCTTCTTCGCTGAAGTTCAGCGCAATGTGCACGTGCTGCGCCCTGGCGTGCTTGCGCACGTTGGTCAGCGCCTCCTGCGTGAGGCGGAAGAGCGCGGTCTTCACCTCTGGCTGCAGCTCGAAGGATTCGCCGCCGACCATCATCGATGCATCGACACCGCCGCCCTCTTCCCTGAACTCGTCGACCAGCCGCTCCAGCGCGGCGGGCAGGCCCAGGGTGTCGAGCAACGCGGGGCGCAGGCGGTGCGATATGCGGCGCACTTCTATCAGCGAATCGTTGAGCCGCTGCAGCGCCTTCGCGAGCGCGGGCGGCGCGGGCTGCTGCTGGCGGTCGAGCGACTCGACGGCCGACTCGATCAGCAGCTTGGCCGACACCAGCGTCTGGCTGGTGCCGTCGTGCAGCTCGCGCGCGAGGTGGCCGCGCTCTTCTTCCTGCGACTGCACCACACGGCGTGCGAGCAGCCGCAGCTTGGCTTCGGCCGTGCGGTGCTCGCTCAGGTTCAACAGCAGGCCCGCGGCGCTGACCACGCCGAGGCACAGCGCGGCGATGCCCGCGATCCACAGCAGCGTGGCCGTGACGTTGGCGTTCATCTGCCGGTCGAGGGTGTCCATGGTCGACTGGATGTCGTCGAGGTACAGGCCGGTGCCGACCATCCAGTTCCATCGCGGCAGCGCGGTCACGTAGCCGAGCTTGGGCGCCATCTGCGCGCTTGAAGGCTTGCGCCATTCGTACTCGACGAAGCCGCCGCCTTTTTCCTTCGCGCCCTTGATGAGCTCCTGAATGGTGTAGCGGCCGTGCGAATCGCGCAGCTCCCAGAGGTTCTGGCCCACCAGCTCGGGCTGGCGCGAATGCATGAGGGAGTTGCCCTCCAGGTCGTAGACGAAGAAGTAGCCGTCGTCACCGTAGTTGAGCGCGGCCAGCCGTCGCAGCGCCTCGTTGCGGGTGGCCTCGTCGTCCTGGCCCGATTCGTACAGCGGCAGCAGGTTGCTCACGGCCAGGTCGACGTAGCTGCGCAGCTCGCTGCGGCGCTGCGCCATGTAGCTGTTCTCGATGAGGGCACGTTCGCGCTGGGCGAGGTCATGCTCCTGGTGGCGCACCGCAAGGGCCACCAGCACCAGCGCGATGAGCAGCGGTGCGACGGCAAGCGCAACGATCTTGGTGCGGAGGTTCATCGGGGCGCAAGGCTACCACCGCCGCCTGGCAGGCCCTTTCAGAGCTCGGGGTTCGTCAGGGGCAGCAGGCCGCGGTCGTTCAGGGCGTCGAGCAGCGCCTCCTGGTCGGCGCCGCCTTCGAGGATCAGGTCGAGCCCCTTTCCCGACTCCGGGCGAATGGCGAGAAAGGTGAACTCGTAGCCGATCCCGCTGACACGGCGGCGGCTGATGCGGGCCCGGCGCAGGTCGAACTGCCATTCGCCGTCGGTGCTGTGCAGCCGTGTGCCTTCAAGCTCGAAGGCGCGCACCCGCGAAGGCGAGAAGGTGCTGATCTGCGAGATGGGAATGGCCCAGACCAGCCACGCGACCATCGGCACGAGCACGCAAAGGCCCACAGCGGTCTTCACGAAGCCCGCGTCCCCCGAGTTGAGGAGCAGCGCAATGCCCGCCGCGCCCGCCAGTGCGTACCCCGCCCAGATCCAGGCCCTGAAGCACCGCCAGCAGAAAACCATGGCGCGGCTTTGGAGCTTGCCCCAGCGCGTTGCCTCGATGCTGCTTCTGCGGTCAAGGTAGTGGCTGATGACAGGGGCCAGTTCGTCGACGGACACGGTCAGCAGCAGCTTCCTGAACGGCCGGGTGTGAACGATCAGGTAGTTGTCGCTGTCGGGAATGCCTTCGATGGCCAGCACGTCGATCCAGTCGACATGGCCCAGGCCCTGCACGCAGAAGCCGGCTTCGCCGGCGTCGACCTGCGTGCGTCCGCTGAAGAGCTTTGCGCGGCGCTTGGCCGATGGCAGCCAATGCGCTTCGACCCAGAGCCACCCGCGCACGACGACCACGAGGCCCACGAGCCACAGCGCGAAGAGCACGACCATGGCCGCCATGTCGCGCGCGATGCGCCAGCCCGTGGCGTCGGGGTCGAGAATCCACGCGGCGCCGGCGAACATCAGGACGGAGTAGGCCGTGCAAAGCAGCAGGATGGGCCAGATGCCGCTGGCATCGATCTGCGTGACCTGGATGGACCGCGAAAAAGCCGGAGAACTCATTGAAGGCAATTGAACGCGAAAGCGGGCGAGTCTACGGCCGCTTGCGTCGGCTGCCGGCCATCACCGGCTATCACTGCTACCGGCCAACGGCTGCGGGCGAAGGCTGCCGGCGGAACTCGGTCGCGTAGTACAGCAGCGCCACCAGCACATACCCGCCACCCAGCAGGCACAGCCCGCTCCACCCGTGGAAGGCGTACACCGCAGCCGCGATGCCCGAGGCCACGGCCGCGCAGATGAAGATGAAAGTCATGAACAGGCCGTTGAGCCGGCCGCGCAGCTCAGGGGCGAGCATGAAGAGGCTGCGGAAGTTGAGCACCTGGCACAGCTGCACCGCGCCATCGAGCAGGATGCCCGCCGCGACCAGGCCGGCCAGCGAGTGGTAGTGCATGGCGACCGCGCCCAGCACGAACGAGAACAGCGCCACTGCAATGGCGACGCCGGTGGCCGGGCGGGTCAGCCCGCGGTCGGCCAGCCGGCCGGCGATGGGCGCCATCAGCGCACCGGCAGCGCCGGCCAGCGCAAAGGCCGCGATGCCGCCCTGGCCCATGCCGAATTCATGCGCGAGCGCCAGCGGCACGGCCGTCCAGAAGGCCTGGAAGCCGGAGAACATCATTCCCTGGTACAGCCCGCGCCTGCGCAGCACGGGCGTGTTCAAGACGATGCCCGGCAGCGAGGCCATGGTGCGCGCGTAGCCCATCGATGCATGCGGGTGGCGCTGCGGCAGCGCACGCCACAGCACGGCGATGAGCGTGGCCATGAGCACGGCCGACACCCAGAACACCGCACGCCAGCCCAAAGCCGAAGCCACAACGCTGGCAAAGGGCCGCGCCAGCATGATCCCGCCCAGCAGGCCGGCCATGATGTTGCCGACCACCTTGCCGCGCGTGGCTTCGGGCGCGAGGTGCGAGGCAAAGGGCAGCAGCACCTGGGCCGCGACCGCGCAGGTGCCGACCACGAAGGAAGCGGCCAGGAATGTGACGGCCGAGTTCGACAGCGCGATGCCCACCAGCCCGATCACCGCGCCGAAGAGCGCGCCCACGATGAGCCTGCGGTTCTCGACCACGTCGGCCAGCGGCACCAGCAGCAGCAGGCCCGCGCCGTAGCCGAGCTGGGTGAGCGTCATGATGAGCCCGGCCAGGCCGGCGTGCAGCTGCAGCGTGTCGGAGATGGGGCCGATGAGCGGCTGGGCGTAGTAGATGTTGGCCACGCACAGGCCGCAGGCGACGGCGAAGACCAGCGTGAGGGCCGGGCTGAGGCCCGAGGCTGCGGATTGGGCGGATTGGGCGGAATGGCCGGGGTGGGCGGCGCGTGGCGCGGAGGAAGGAGAGGACACGGAGGGATCCCGGTTGCGAGAGGTCTGCCCTCGGGTTAACCCGAGGGCCGGGCACCATAGCACGCGGGGCATGTTTCTGCAGGCGTGGGCCTTGTGCAGGCCCTCGGAACAGAGTCGCCGCCTTCAGTCGACCGTGGTCGGCCGGCCCGAGGCCACCCAGGCGTCGAGCCCGCCGGTCAGCGGCAGGGCCCGGCGCGCACCGCGCGCCAGCAGCACGCGCGCGGCCTGCGCGGCCGAAACCTCGTTGGGGCAGTTGCAGTACAGCACCACGTCGCGCCCCGCCGCGTGCGACAGGTCGAGGCTGCGCTGCTGCAGCGCCTTGAGCGTGTACGACTGCGCACCCGGAATGCGGCGCGGATCGACCTGCACGCCGGCCTTGCCGCGCACGTCGATCACCAGCGGAGGCTCTTCACCGCTGAGCAGTTCGTGCAGCTCTTCCACCGAGATGCGCGGCATGCCCGTGAGCCGCATGAAGGCGCGGCGGCGCCAGTAGCGCACCGCCAGGATCACCAGCAGCACCACGCCCAGCGCGGCGGTGGCCACGCCGCCGGCCTGCGCCATGATGGCCAGCACTTCCTGGATCTGGTTGCGGAACACCCAGCCCAGGCCGAGGAAGAGCCCGGTCCACACCAGCGCCGCGCCCACGTCGAAGCCGATGAAGCGCCGCACCGACATGCCCAGGGCCCCCGCCATCGGCGGTGCCACCACCGACACGCCCGGCACGAACTTGGCGGCCACCAGCGAGAGGCCGCCCCAGTCGGAGATGAGCGATTCGCCGCGCCGCACGCAGGAGTCGGGCGAAAGGGAGATGCGGCACAGCAGGCGCATGAAGCGGTAGCCGAAGCGCCGCCCGGCATAGAACCACGCCCCGTCGCCCAGCAGGTTGGCGATGACGGCCGCCACCACCACGCCGGCCACCGAGACGTCGCCCGCGGCCAGCAGCGCTCCAGTGAGCACCAGCACCGCCGCCGCCGGCACCGGCAGGCCCAGCCGCGCGGCAAAGCTGGCAGCGAACACCACCAGGATCGCGTTCTGCACGAGCAGGGACATCAGCTGTGCCATGGCTGCCCTTGTCTTGGCCCGGGTGCGGGTGGAAATTGCGGTGGTTGCGTGCTGTTCATGCCGGCAGCGATTCTCCGGCATGGGCCAAGAACGTACCGGGCACAGGCCATTGCCTGGCGCCTTCAGCCATCGTCAGCCGGTGGCTTTCTCGGGGGAGCGCGATACGCTGAAGCCGAAGGTATTCCAACCTTCTTCGCTTGATGCACTCACCTGCCCCCCATGCATGCTCGCCACGGCCTTCACGATGGCCAGGCCCAGGCCATGGCCGTGGTGCTCGCCCCCGTCGTTGCGCGCCTCGTCGACGCGATAGAACCGGTCGAACAGATGCTGCAGGTGCTGGGCATCGATGGGCTCGCCGGGGTTCGACACTGTGATCCAGGTGGCAGCGGGTTCCTCGCGCAGCCTCACGGCGATCTGCGCGCCGGGCTTCGAGTGCTCGATGGCGTTCTGCAGCAGGTTCGACATGGCGCGGCGGAACAGCGCGCTTTCCAGCCGGGCCTCGGCCTGCACGTCGCCCTCGATGACGACCTGCGCACGCGTCTCGTCGAGCACGAACTCGAAGAACTCGATGGTCTTGCGCACTTCCTGCGCCACGGGCGTGAGCACCAGCCCGGTCGCCACTTCGCCACGGTCGGCGCGCGCGAGGAAGAGCATGTCGTTGACGATGGAGCGCACCCGCTCCAGGTCTTCGAGGTTGGCCTGCAGCACCTCCTGGAACTCGCCCGCGCTGCGCTGGCGCGACAGCGCCACCTGCGTGCTGCCGATGAGGTTGGCCAGCGGCGTGCGCAGCTCGTGCGCCACGTCGGCGTTGAAGGCTTCGAGCTGGCCGTAAGCCTCCTCCAGCCGGCTCAGCGCGCCGTTGAAGGCCTCGGCTAGCGCCGAAAGCTCCACGGGCAGCGGCTCCGCGCGCAGCCGCTGCGACAGCGTCTTGGGCCGCAGCGCCTGCGCCTCCTTCGACAGCCGCTCCAGCGGACGCAGCCCCAGGCGGGCGATCCAGTAGCCTGCGACGGCAACCACCAGCACCGCGCACAGCCCGAGCCCGACCAGCGCGGTCAAAAAGTTCTGGCGCGTGCGCGCATAGGGCTCGGTGTTGCGCCCGACGATGAGCCGCACGGCCGGCCGCTGCTCGTAGGGATCGATGTGCACCGACAGGGTACGGAAGGGCCGCTCCTGCCCCGGCAGCTCGATCACGCTGGTGTGGCCGTTGGCCTGGCGCGTGAGCCCGTCGATCTCGGCCAGGCCCTTGCCGTACTGGAAGCGCGGATCGTCGCTGAGCACCCAGAAGCGCACGCTGCCGTCCTCTGGCGTGAGCGCGTCCATGCGCGCCTGCACGCGCGGCCAGCGCTCGGGGCTGCCGATGGCCTTGATCCAGAACTGCAGGCTCTTGAGGGTGGTGTCGAGCTCCTCGTACTGGTGCCGCTCCAGCTCGCGCGCCAGCACGCTGTGCAGCGCGAAGCCGGCCAGCGCGAAGGTCGCGAGCGCCACCGCCGCGAACATCAGCACCAGCCGCGCGGTGATGGAGCGCTTCACGGGGCGGCGCCCTCCCCGCCGGCATCGCGCAGCTCCATCACGTAGCCCATGCCCCGGATGGTGTGCAGCAGCTTGGGGCTGAAGGGGGCATCGATCTTGTCGCGCAGCCGCTTGATGGCGACTTCCACCACGTTGGTGTTGCTGTCGAAGTTCATGTCCCACACCAGTTCGGCGATGGCGGTCTTCGAGAGGATCTCGCCCTGGCGGCGCGCCAGCACGGCCAGCAACGCGAACTCCTTGGCGGTGAGGTCGATGCGGGTGCTGCCCCTGAAGGCTTTTCGCGCCAGCAGGTCGATCTGCAGGTCGGCGATGCGCAGCTGCATCGGCTCCTGCTTGCGGCCGCGGCGGTTGAGCGCCTGCAGCCGCGCCAGCAGCTCGAGAAAGGAGAAGGGCTTGACGAGGTAGTCGTCGGCTCCTTCGTGCAGGCCCTTGATGCGGTCTTCGACGCGGTCGCGCGCGGTGAGCATGATGACCGGCGTCTGCTTCACGGCACGCAGCGCGCGCAGCACCGAGAAGCCGTCCTGCCCCGGCAGCATCACGTCGAGCACGATCACGTCGTACTCGTGCGTGAGCGCGAGGTGCTGGCCGTCGATGCCGTTGTGTGCCATGTCGACGGCGCAGCCCTGCTCGGTCAGCCCCTTGGAGAGGTAGTCCGCGGTTCTCAGTTCGTCTTCGACTATCAGGATCTTCATGGCGTTTTCTGCCCTCTTGTCTTTGTCTCCACCCCCGCGATCTCAGCCGATGTTCATCCGTGCACCTCGGCGGGCACGGGGGCCTTGCCCTCCTTCGCGGCTTTGCGGGCCTTGCGCGCTTCCTTGCGGCGCATGTACCAGTAGTGGGCGCGGTCGAGGTACAGGTAGACCACCGGGGTCGTGAAGAGGGTGAGCGCCTGCGAGAGTATCAGCCCGCCGACCATCGCGTAGCCCAGC
Source organism: Variovorax sp. SG517 (assembly GCF_013376045.1). Classification (GTDB taxonomy): domain Bacteria; phylum Pseudomonadota; class Gammaproteobacteria; order Burkholderiales; family Burkholderiaceae_C; genus Variovorax. The sequence goes on from NZ_JABMJG010000001.1 coordinate 363,764, forward strand.
GGCCGGCGCAGCTCCGAGCCCGAGCCGTGGCCCAGCATCAGCGGCAGGCCCGAGAGCAGCGCGCACATGGTGGTCATCATGATCGGGCGGAAGCGCAGCAGGCAGGCCTGGTAGATGGCTTCTTGCGGCGTCATGCCCTGCTCGCGCTCGGCCTTGAGCGCGAAGTCGATCATCATGATGCCGTTCTTCTTCACGATGCCGATGAGCAGGATGATGCCGATCAGCGCGATCACGCTCAGGTCGTAGCCGCCCGCCATCAGGATGAGCAGCGCGCCCACACCGGCCGAGGGCAGCGTCGAGAGAATCGTCAGCGGGTGGATGTAGCTCTCATACAGCAGGCCCAGCACGATGTACACCGCCACCAGCGCCGCCGCGATCAGGTAGGGCTGCGTGGCCAGCGAATCTTGAAACGCTTGCGCCGTGCCCTGGAACGAGCCGGTGAGCGACTGCGGCAGCCCCATGTCGGCCTGCGCCTTGTTGATGGCGTTCACCGCGTCGCCCAGCGCATGGCCCGGCGCGAGGTTGAACGAGATGGTCACGGCCGGGAACTGGCCCTGGTGGCTGATCGAGAGGTAGGCGGTCTTGCTGGTGTCCACCTTCACGAAGGTCGACAGCGGCACCTGCTGGCCGGTGATGGGCGAGTTGAGATACAGCTTGCTGAAGAGCGCCGGGTCCTGCTGCAGCGCGGGCGTCACTTCCAGCACCACGTGGTAGCTGTTGAGCTGGGTGAAGTACTGCGCCACCTGGCGCTGCCCGATGGCGTCGTACAGCGTGGCGTCGATGGTGGCCGGCGAGATGCCGAAGCTCGATGCGCGGTCGCGGTCGATGGTGAGCACGGCGGATGCGGCGGCGTTCTGCTGGTCGGTGGCCAGGTCGGTGATCTCGGGCAGCTGCTTGAAGCGCTCCAGCAGCTTCGGCGCCCAGGTGTTGAGCTCGTCGAGGTTGGCGTCGGTCACCGTGTACTGGTACTGCGTGCGCGATGCGCGGCCACCCACGCGGATGTCCTGCCCGGCCTGCAGGAACAGGTTCACGCCCTGCACCTTGGCCAGCTGCGGGCGCAGCCGCGCGATGATCTCGTCGGCGGTGGCGGTGCGGCCCTCGTCCTTGGGCTTCAGGCTGATGTAGAAGTTGCCGGTGTTGTAGGTGGAGGAGCTGCCGTTCATGCCGAAGCCGGTCACGTCCGGGTCCTTGCGCACCACGTCGGCCAGCTCGACCATGCGGGCGTTCATCGACGCGAAGGAAGCATCCTGCGCCGATTCGGCGAAGCCCGAGATGAAGCCCGTGTCCTGCTGCGGGAAGAAGCCCTTGGGAATGAACACGAACAGCACGCCCGTGGCCGCCACCGTGGCGATGAAGGTCATGAGCGTGATGAACTGGTGGTCGAGCACCACGTGCAGCCCGCGCTTGTAGGCGCCGAGCATGGCGTCGAAGCCGCGCTCGAAGAGCTGGTAGAGCCGCCCGTGCTTGCTGCCGTGCTCGTTCTTCAGAAAGCGCGAGCACAGCATGGGCGTGAGCGTGAGCGAGATCACCACGCTGACCACGATGGTGAGCGTGACCGTCACCGCGAACTCGCGGAACAGCCGCCCCACGATGCCGCCCATGAGAAGCAGCGGAATGAACACCGCCACCAGCGACACCGAGATGGAGATGATGGTGAAGCCGATTTCGCCCGCGCCCTTGTACGCGGCCTCGACCGCCGACATGCCCTCTTCCACGTAGCGGTAGATGTTCTCCAGCATCACGATGGCGTCGTCCACCACGAAGCCGACCGCGATGGTCAGCGCCATGAGCGAGAGGTTGTCGAGGCTGTAGCCCAGCAGGTACATCACCGCCACCGTGCCCAGCAGCGCGAGCGGCACCGTCACGCTGGGGATGAGCGTGGCCGGCACGTTGCGCAGGAACACGAAGATCACGGCCACCACCAGCGCGATGGTCAAGAGCAGCGTGAACTCCACGTCCTTCACCGAGGCGCGGATGGTCTGGGTGCGGTCGATGATGGCGTTGACCTCCACCGTCGGCGGGATCGATGCCTTCAGCCTGGGCAGCGCGGCGTTGATGCGGTCCACCGTCTCGATGACGTTGGCGCCCGGCTGCTTGGTGATGGCCAGCACGATGGAGCGGCCGTTCTGCACGCTGCTGCCCTCGGGCGCGGCGGCGCCGGCATAGGCCCAGCCGGCGATCTTCGCGTTCTCGGGCCCGTCCACCGCCACGCCCAGGTCGCTCACGCGGATGGGCGCGCCGTTGCGGTAGGCCAGCACCACGTCGTTCCAGGGCTTGGCCTTCAGCAGCTGGTCGTTCGTGTAGACGGTGAAGCTCTGGTTGGGCCCGTCGATGGTGCCCTTGGGCGCGTTGACGGTGGCCGATGCGAGCACGGTGCGCACGTCTTCCAGGCTCAGGCCCAGCGCCGCGAGCTTGGCCGGATCGAGCTGCACCCGCACCGCCGGCTTCTGCACGCCGCCGATGTTGACCAGGCCCACGCCCGAGATCTGCGAGATCTGCTGCGCGAGGATGTTGTCGGCGTAGTCGTTCACCTCGGTCAGCGGCAGCGTCTTCGACTGCACCGAGAGGATGAGGATGGGCGAGTCGGCCGGGTTCACCTTGCGGAAGGTCGGCGGGCTCGGCAGGTTGGCCGGCAGCTGGCCGGTCGATGCGTTGATGGCGGCCTGCACGTCGAGCGCGGCGGCGTCGATGTTGCGGTCGAGGTCGAACTGCAGCGTGATCTGCGTGGAGCCGAGGCCGCTGGTGGAGGTCATCTGCGAGAGCCCCGCGATCAGCGAGAACTGCCGCTCCAGCGGCTGCGCCACGTTGGACGCCATGGTCTCCGGACTGGCACCCGGCAGGTTGGCCGAGACCTGGATGGTCGGAAAGTCGACCTGCGGCAGCGGCGCCACCGGCAGCAGCGGAAACACCGCCGCGCCGACCAGCAGGATAGCCAGCGCCAGCAGCGTGGTGCCGATGGGGCGCTTGATGAATGCGGCGGAGATGCTCAATTGCTGCTCCCGCTGCTGCTGGCGACCTTGGCTGCGTCCTTCACCGCATCCTTCACCGCGCTCTTGGCGGCGGGCGGCGGCTCGACGATGGTGGCGCCGGGCTTGAGCTTGTACTGGCCGTCGATCACCACGCGCTGGCCGGCCTCCAGGCCCTTGTCGATCACGGCGGTGCCGTCGGCGATCTGCACCACGTGCACCGGTACGTTGGCGACCTTGTTCTCTGCATCGACGGCCCAGACGTAGGTGCTGTCCTGGCCGCGCTGCACCGCGGCGGCGGGCAGCGTGAGCGAGTCGGCCCGGCGGTCGAGCTGCAGCCGCACGTTGACGAACTGGCCCGGCCACAGCGTGTGCTGCGGATTGGCGAAGCTGCCCTTGAGCTGCACCGTGCCGCTGGTGGTGTCGATCTGGTTGTTCAGCAATATCAGCTTGCCGGTGCCCAACATCTGCGTGCCGCTGCGGTCGTAGGCCACCACCGAGAGCGGCTGGCTGCTCTGCTGCTGCACGCGGTTGATGTCCTGCACGGCCTCTTCGGGCAGGGTGAATTGCACGGCGATCGGGTCGATCTGGTTGATGACGACCAGGCCGTTGGCATCGGTGGCGTGCACGATGTTGCCCGGGTCCACCAGCCGCGCCCCCACCCGGCCGTTCATGGGCGAGGTGATGCGCGTGAAGCTCAGCTGCACCTCGGCGTACTGCACCTGGGCCGCGTCGTTCTGCACGGCGGCTTCGAGCTGGTTGACCAGGGCCTTCTGCGTATCGACCTGCTGCTGCGTGGCGGCGTCCTGCGAGAGCAGCGTTGTGTAGCGCTTGAGGTCGGCGCGGGCGTTGGTCAGCGTGGCCTGGTCCTTCGCCCGCGTCGCCTGCGCCTGCGCGAGCTGGGCCTGGAGCGTGCGCGGGTCGAGCTGGGCGAGCAGCTGGCCGGCCTTCACGTCCTGCCCTTCGACGAAGCCGACCTTGTCGAGCTGGCCGTCGATGCGCGCCTTGACGGTCACGGTGGCCATCGAGGCGACGGTGCCGATGCCCGAGCGATAGACCTGCACGGTCTGCGGCGTGACGCGCGCGGTGGACACCTGCACGGGCGGGCTCTTCGGCGCATCGGGCTTGGCTGCGTTGGCGGCGTGGTGGGTCAGCGCCCATGCGCCGCCGCCGAGCACGAGCACCAGGGTGGCGGTCGCGAGCCAGGTGGAGCGTCGCTGGAACAAGGGGGGCGTGGTGGTTTTTGCGGTCGTCGTCATGGCATCAATTCCCGGAAGTCTTCTGTGCGGCATCTGCTGTGGCTGCGGTGTTGGCGGCATTCCAGCCGCCGCCCGTGGCCGCGATCAGCGAGACGCTGGCGGCCAGCTGGCGGCCGAGCACCTGCGCGGCCGTGCGCTGGTTGGTGAGCGAGAGCGTCTGCGCAGTGACCACGCTGAGGTAGGTGGCGGTGCCCGCGCGGTACTGGCTCAGCGCCATGCGCTCGGCGAGCTGGGCGGCGCGCACGGCGTCGGCCTGCAGCGCGGATTCGTTGTCGAGCACGCGCAAGGTGGCCAAGTTGTCTTCCACCTGCTGGAAGCCCGCGAGCACGGTCTGCTTGTATTGGGCGACCGATGCGTCGTAGGCGGCCACGGCCTGGTCGGTGTGGGCCTTGCGCAGGCCGCCGTCGAACACGGTCTGCGCCAGCGCCGCGCCCAGCGACCACACGCGGCTGGGCGTGTTGAACAGCGTGCCCAGCGTGGCGGCGCTGAAGCCGCCGCTCGCGCTGAGCACGATCTGCGGGTAGTAGGCGGCCTTGGCGACGCCGATGTTGGCGTTGGCGGCCTGCACGCGGCGCTCTGCGCCGGCGATGTCGGGGCGGCGCTCCAGCAGCTCCGAAGGCAGGCCCGCGGGCGTCACGGGCAACTGCAGGTGCAGCGCGGTGGCGGACGAGAGCGATTCGGCGGTCGGCGGGTTCGACGGTGTTTCGAGCGGCGGCAGCGTGAACGATGCAGGCGCCTGGCCGGTCAGCACCGCGATGGCGTGTTCGAGCTGGCTGCGCTGGGCTTCGAGGTCAACCGCCTGCGCCTGCGCGGTCTTGAGCTGGCCCTCGGCCAGCGCCACGTCGGAGCGCAGCACGGTGCCGGCCGCGTACTGGTGCTGCGTGAGTTGGAGTGCCTTGGCGTAGGCGGCGGTAGTGCTGGCGTACAGGTCGCGCTGCAGGTCGATCACGCGAATCTGCAGGTAGTCCTGCGCCAGCGTGGTCTGGATGCTGAGCCGCGCGCCGGCCAGGTCGTCGGCGCTGGCCTGCACGCCGGCATTGCCCGCCTCGACCGAGCGGCGCACCGCGCCCCAGATGTCGGGCTCCCAGCTCGCGGCGAGGCCGAGGGTGTCAGTGGTGCCGAGCTTGACGGTGCCGGTGTTGTTGGTCTGGGCGCGCGTGGCGCCGGCATTAAGGCCCACCGTGGGGAAGAAGCCAGCCCGCGCCGCGGCGGACAGGGCCTGCGCCTGGCGGTACTGCGCCTCGGCCACGCGGATGTTCTGGTTGGCCGCGTTGGCCTGCACGATCAACGCGCTGAGCGTGCTGTCGCCGAAGGCGTCCCACCAGGGGTGGTCGGCGTCGATGGTCTGCGGGGCGGCGGTCTTCCAGGGGCCGCCGGTTTCCTTGAAGGCGGCGGGTACGTCCAGCTGCGGGCGAACGTAGTCGGGGCCGACGGCGCAGCCCGCGAGGAGCAAGGCGGCCAGCGCGAGGGCTGCGCGCGGGAGGGATGGGGCGTCGGAGAGGGCCATGATGCGGGGACTCTAGGAGCGCCCGCCAAACCCCTCGCTGTCGACTAACTGACAGTTCTGACAGTTTCGGTCTTCCTCCCTCCCCCGCTGGGGGAGGGTTGGGGTGGGGGCACGATGGCGCTCAAGAAAGCGCAGCGCCTGTTCGGAGGCCTGCCCCCATCCCTACCTTCCCCCAGCGGGGGAAGGAGAAAAAACACTCAGCGCGGTGCGTCGCCCTTGCGGTACTCGGCGGTCAGCTCGTCCAGCTTCTGCTTGAGCGCCGGATCGAGCTTGTATTCCGCCGCTGCGATGGTCGCGTCGAGCTGGTCGGGGCGGCTTGCGCCGAGCAGCGGCGCGGTGATGAGCGGGTTCGCCATTACCCAGGCCACGGCCAGCGTGGCCAGCGGCACGCCGGCTTCGTCGGCGAGCTTGTGCAGCTGCGTGACGGTGTTGAAACTGCGTTCGTTCCAGTAGCGGTCTTGATACATGCCGCCTGCGGTGCCGAGGGTGAAGCGGGTGTTCTCCTCGGGCTTGCCGCCGGGCTTGTACTTGCCGGTGAGCAGTCCGCCCGCGAGCGGGTTGTAGGGAATCACGCCCAGGCCCTCTTCCGCGGCCAGCGGCAGCAGCTCGCGCTCGATCTCGCGGAACAGCAGGCTGTAGCGCGGCTGCACCGACACATAGCGCGTGAGCCTCAGCAGGTCTGACTTGCCCAGCGCACGGGCCAGGCGGTAGGCCAGGAAGTTCGACACGCCGATGTAGCGCGCGCGGCCCGACTTCACGATGGTGTCGAGAGCCTCCAGGCTCTCTTCGAGCGGCGTCTCGCGGTCGTCCATGTGCAGCTGGTAGAGGTCGACGTGGTCGGTCTTCAGCCGCTTGAGCGAGGCGTCGATGGCGTCCAGCAGGTGCTTGCGCGATGCGCCCTGGTCCCAGCTGTTGGGGCCGACCTTGTTGACGGCCTTGGTCGCCAGCACGAAGCGGCGGCGGCCCGAGGGCCCCTGCTTCTCGAGCCAGTTGCCGATGATCTCCTCGGTGCGGCCCGCCGTCTCGATGGTGCCGCCGAGCGGGTAGACATCGGCCGTGTCGAGGAAGTTGATGCCGCCTTCGGCCGCCTTGTCGAGGATCTGGTGCGACACGGCCTCGTCGGTCTGCAGGCCGAAGGTCATGGTGCCGAGGGCGAGGCGGGAGACGGTGAGGCCGGTGCGGCCGAGACGGGTGGAGGGAATGCTCATGGTGTTCGGTTCTCGCTCGGGAGGGAAGGAGATGAGATGGAAGGAAGGGAGCGGCGGCCATCATAGGCACGGCCGCGCAATCCTGCAGGCGGGCGAGGTTTAGCTGCCTTCGGCGTGCACGCCAGGCGCACCGCGCTCGACCGAGAAGCGAGCCATGGTGCCGACCGGCGAATCGGCCGTCTTCTCGTCCTCCACGGCGCGGAAATCGACCGTGGCGCCGCGCGCATCGAGCGTGGCGATCGCATAGCCGCGCCTGTCGGCCCGCCCGTAGCGCAGCTGCGGATTCTTCGAGAGCATGTTCACCACGCCGGCAGCACTCGGTCCTTCGGAGGTGATGGCGCCACCGACGAACTCGGTCGCGACCAGCGGCCCCTGCTGCGCGTCGCCGCGCCGCAGGTCGGCGGCCCAGAAGGCGTGCACGTCGCCGCTGGCGACCAGCGCATTGCCGCCGCGCGACTTGTGTTCGGCCAGCGCGTCGAGCAGGCGCGCGCGGGCTGCGGCATAGCCGTCCCAGCCGTCCATCCAGTAGCCGTGTTCGGAGCCGCGCTTGCGGTCGGCCTCGGCCATCAGCGTGGGCTGGGCGAGCACGGTCCAGCGCGCGGGCGGCGCGGCGAGTTCGCGGGCGAGCCAGGCCTCCTGCTGCGCGCCGAAGAGGCTGCGCCCGGGCGCAAAGCGATCGGCGCAGTCGGCCAGCGGCGAAGCGCTGCGCCCGGAAAGGCAGGCATGGTGCGAGCGGTACTGGCGCCCGTCGGTCAGCAGCAGGTCGAGCATGCGGCCGAAGCGGTAGCGGCCGTAGATGAGCGCATCGGGGCCGCGCGGGCGCATGCTGGCGGGCACGGGCATGTGCTCGTACCACGCCTGGTAGGCGGCTGCGCGGATCGCGAGGAACTGCGCAGGGTCGGCCGTGCGCGGCGATTCGTCGTTCGTGTAGTCGTTGGCCACCTCGTGGTCGTCCCAGGTCACGAGCCATGGGAAGGCGGCGTGCGCGGCCTGCAGCTGCGCATCGGCCTTGTAGAGCGCGTAGCGGTCGCGGAACTCGGCGAGCTGCGTCGGGATGCCGCCCTCGTGCCGGCGCACCTGGTGCGACTTGCGGGAGCTTTCGTAGATGTAGTCGCCCAGGTGCACCACGAAGTCGAGCGGCTGCGCGGCCATGTCGCGGTAGGCGGCGTAGTAGCCCTGCTCGTAGTGCTGGCAGGAGGCGAAGGCGAAGCGCAGCTGTTGCAGAGCCTCGTCGTTGTCGGCTGGCGTGGTGCGTGTGCGGCCGGCGGGGCTGCGCCCACCGCCGGCGGTGAAGCGGTACCAGTACCAGCGCGCCGGCGACAGGCCCTGCACCTCGACGTGCACCGAGTGCGCGAGCTCCGCTGTCGCGACGGCCCTGCCCTTCGCGACGATGCGCCTGAAGCCCTCGTCGTCGGCGACCTCCCAGTTCACGTCGACGGGCGCATCGCCCATGCCGCCGCCGTGCAGCGGCTCAGGTGCGAGACGCGTCCAGAGCACGAAGCCGTCGGCGCGGGGCACGCCCGAGGCCACGCCCAGCATGAATGGATAGCGGTCGCCCGATGTCGTACCCGACGGCTGCGCATTCAACAGCAAGAACGGATGGCCAAGCGATGCGGCCGCGAGGCCGCCACACAACAGGCGGCGGCGCGAGAGTCTTTCTTCCTTCATCCAGCACAATGTCGTGCGCTTCGCTCGCTCCTGTCAATCGGGCAGCGCACAGGCCGACTGCGTGGACCCGGCTACGGCCCCATCACGGTGACCCGCGCCGTCATGTACGGATGGACCGAGCAGACGTAGTCGTACACCCCCGGCTTGTCGAAGACGCGGGCGAAGGCCTTGCCGGGCAGCAGCAGGTCGATGCCCGCCGAGCCGTCCTTGAAGGCCAGGCCGTGCGGCGCGCCGTCGTCGTTCTGCCAGCTCACGCGCTGGCCGGCCTTGACGGTGATCTGCGCGGGCTCGAAAGCGAAGTTGCGGATGGTCACGTGCGCCGAGCCGCCGGCGTGCGCGCCGTCCGCAGACGCTGCAGGCGAAGCAGCGGTGGCCGCCGTGCGCTGCAGCGCGATCTTGCGCGGCGCATTGCCCACCTGCACCGTGCGCATCGGCCCGCCCGCGAGGTCGACCACGCTGACGTCGTTGGAGCCCTCATTGCTCACCCAGAGCTTCCTGCCGTCGGCCGACAGGTCGAGCCAGTGCGGCTGCTTGCCCACGGGAATGCTGCGCACGGCCGTGTGCGCTGCGGGGTCGAACAGCATGACTTCGCCGGGCCCCTGCACCACCACCACGCCGCTGGCCATGCCCGCGAAGTGCTGCGCGATGTGCGGCGACACGCCCGTGGGCACCGGCGAGCCCCACTGGTTGTTGGCCGGATCGAGCACCTGCACGGCCGCAACGCCGGCCAGCGTGAGGTAGAGCGACTTGCCGTCGTGGCTGAACTCGAGGTCGCGCGGCGGCTTGTCGAGCGGGATCTGTGTGACCACGGCGCGCGTCGCCATGTCGATGACCACCAGCGCGAAGTGCCCCGGCTCCTGCGATGCGACGTACGCCTGCCGCCCGTCGGGCCGGATGGCGATGGTGTGCGGCTTGGGCACCGGCACGGTGGCGCTCACGCCATGCGCCGTGGTGTCGACGAAGGCCACGCGGTCGTCGCCGTTGACGGCCACCAGCAGCCACTTGCCGTCGGCCGTCATGGCCAGGCCCTGCGGGCCCTTGCCCACATCGATGGCGCGAGTCACGCGGTCAGCTGCGGTGTCGATCTCGCTCACGGCGGCTGCGCCCGAGCCGCTGACGAACACGCTGCGGCCATCGGGCGTGAGGACGATGCCATCGGGCCCCGCCGCCACCGGCAGCGTGGCCACGACGCGCTCCGAAGCGGTGTCGATCACGCTGACCGTGCTGTCCTTGAAGTTGCCGACATAGGCCTTGGGGCCCGCGGCGAGCGCCGGGCCGGCCGAGGCCGCCAGGGCCGCGAAGATGACGAGGATGCGTGCGAAGCCGGACATGGCGATCATGGTGAAGACCCTCATGGAAAGGGAAAGAGGAAGACGCAACGGAAGAAGCAGAATCCGCAAAGGGCATGACGCATGGCGTGCCCTGCCTATTCCAGCGGCGCAAAAAGAAAAATCAAGAAAAGCTGGAATAAAGCGCCGGACTGCCACGTCATGCAGGAAGAAGGAGCCCTTGAGCCTGTCGACCGACCGCACACGCCAGTTCGAAGCCGCCGCGCTGCCGCATCTCGATGCGGCATGGAACCTCGCGCGCTGGCTGCTGCGCGACGACCAGCTGGCCGACGACGCGGTGCAGGAGGCCTATCTGCGCGCGTTCCGCTTCTTCGAGGGCTTGCGCGGCGAGAGCGCGCGGCCGTGGCTGCTGGGCATCGTGCGCAACGCCTGCTACGACTGGATGCGGCAGAACCGGCAGCTGGCCGACCAGGTGGAGTTCGACGAGCTGCGCGACAGCGAGGCGGTTTCAGCGCCCTCCTCGCCCGAAGCCGGCGATCCGGCGCGGCAGTGGGAGCAGCGCGTGCAGAGCGAGCGTGTCAACGCCGCCATCGATGCGCTGCCGCCGGTGTATCGCGAGGTGATCGTGCTGCGCGAGCTGGAGGAACTGCGCTACGAGGACATCGCGCGCATCGCGGGCATACCGCTGGGCACCGTCATGTCGCGGCTGTCGCGTGCGCGCTCGATGCTGCGCGAGAGCCTGCGCGACGAACGTCCCGGCGATGCGGGAGGAAGGACACGCCATGTCAATGTCTGACGAGGAACTGGGCACGCTGATCCGGCGCCACGCCGCGCGGCACATACCGACCGAGGGGCTGGCCGCGCGTATCGGGAATGCGGTGCGCGCGGAGGAAGCCGCCGCGCCGGCACCGGTGCCGGCATCAGCTCCCGCGCGACAAGGCCGGAGGCTGTGGCAGGGGCTGGCATGGTTCGGCACCGGCGCCGCCACGGCCTGGGGCCTGGCGCTCGTGCTGCTGGCGACGCCGGTACCGCCTGCCGACGCGCTAGCCGAAGGCATCACGGCCAACCACGTGCGCTCGCTGATGGCCTCGCATCTGGCCGACGTGGCCTCGTCCGACCATCACACGGTCAAGCCCTGGTTCGCCGGCAAGCTCGACTTCTCACCGCCGGTGGTCGACCTCGCCGCGGAGGGCTTTGCGCTCGCGGGCGGGCGGCTCGATTACCTGGACGGGCGCACCGTGGCGGCGCTGGTCTACCGCTCGGGGCCGCACGTGATCAACCTGTTCGTGTGGCCGGCGCCGGATGCAAGGGCGCAGGCGCCGGTGGCTTCGGCGAGGCAGGGCTACCAGCTCGTGCACTGGGCCCAGGGCGGCATGCAGGCCTGGGCGGTGTCGGATCTCAATGCGACGGAGCTGCAGAACTTCGCAGTGCTGCTGCGCGAGCGAACCGCGCCGGCGCCTTCGCCGAAGTAGCAGCTCAGCAGGCGACGGCTGCCGGCCGGCGTGCAGCGGCACGCGCACTCGCCACCGCCCAACCGAAGATGCCGAGCCCGGCGAGTGCCAGCAGCGCGCCGACCCAGCCGGTCGAAGTCCAGCCCAGCCCCGCGGCGATCGCCACGCCGCCGAGCCATGCGCCCAGCGCGTTGGCCATGTTGAAGGCCGAGTGGTTGAGCGCAGCAGCGAGCGTCTGCGCGTCGCCCGCCACGTCCATCAGCCGGATCTGCAGTGCCGGGCCGATGGCCACGGTGGTGCCGATGAGGAACACGTTGATTGCAGCCGCGACCACGTTGTGCGCCGCGAAGGTGAACACCGCGAGCACCAGCGCCGCATAGACCATCACGCCGCCGATGGTGCGCATCACCGACTTGTCGGCCAGCCGCGAGCCCACGAGGTTGCCCACCACCATGCCGAGGCCGAAGAGCGCGAGCACGATGGGCACGCCGCCCACCGACATGCCGGCAACCTCGATCAGCGTGGGCTTGATGTAGCTGAACACCGAGAACATGCCGCCGAAGCCGATGGCGGCGATGCCGAGCGTGAACCACACCTGCTTGCGCTTGAGCGCGCCGAGCTCGCGCCAGGGGCTGGCGCCGGCGGCTGGTGCCATGTCGGGGATGTCGCGGCGAAGCAGCGCGATGGCCACCAGCGCGATGAGGCCCACGAACACGAAGGCCGCGCGCCAGCCGAAGTACTGGCCCAGCCACGCCGCGATGGGCACCCCCACCAGCGTGGCGCCGGTGAGCCCCAGCATCACGAGCCCCACGGCCCGCGCGCGGCGACCCGGCGGCGCCAGCGTGGCGGCCACCAGCGCGGCCACGCCGAAGTAGGTGCCGTGCGGCAGGCCGGCGGCAAAGCGCAGCAGGTTCAGCAGCAGGTAGTTGGGCGCGATGGCGCTGGCGAAGTTGCCGGCCGCGAAAACGGCCATGAGCGCGATCAGCAGCGCGCGGCGGCGCCAGCCGGCGGCCAGCACCGCGAGCACCGGGGCGCCGATGACCACGCCGATCGCATAGGCGCTGATGACGTGGCCGGCCTGCGGGATGCTCACGCCGATGTCCTTCGCCACCTCGGGCAGCAGGCCCATGATGACGAACTCGCCGGTGCCGATGGCGAAGCCGCCGACGCCGAGCGCGAGCACCGCGCGAAGGAAGTTGGCGGGCGCGCCCGAAGGCAGGGTGAAGGAAGAAATGTCGGTGGCCGCGCTGTCCTGCGCGGGTGGGGAGGCGTTCAAGGCCAGGCTCCTGGGAGGGGTGCCCGGCGGCAGCGGGCAAGGCACGATTTTAGGGTAAACCCTGAAACCGTACCGATACGCAGATGCCGATGACCTTGTACTGCCAGGGCCGCGAGGCCCTCGCCCGTGGGCTCAGATGGCCACCAGCTGCCGCACGCCCTGCGCTTCCATGTCCTTGCCGAGGCCGCGCGCGATGACCTCGCCGCGCTCCATGACGAGGTAGTCGTCGGCCAGCTCCTGGGCGAAGTCGTAGTACTGCTCGCACAGCACGATGGCCATGTCGCCCCGGTCGGCCAGCATGCGGATGACGCGGCCGATGTCCTTGATGATGCTGGGCTGGATGCCTTCGGTGGGCTCGTCGAGGATCAGCAGGCGCGGCTTGGGCGCCAGCGCCCGGGCGATGGCCAGCTGCTGCTGCTGGCCGCCGGAGAGGTCGCCGCCCCTTCTGTTCATCATCTGCTTGAGCACCGGGAACAGCTCGTACAGCTCCGCCGGGATGGGCGTGCCGCCGCTCTTGTAGGCCAGGCCCATGCGCAGGTTTTCTTCTACGGTGAGCCGCGCGAAGATCTCGCGGCCCTGCGGCACGAAGCCGATGCCGGCCCGGGCCCGCTCATAGGGCGTGGCCTTGTGGATCGGCTTGCCTTCGAGTTCGATGCTGCCGCTCTTGATGGGCACCAGGCCCATGAGCGACTTCAGCAGCGTGGTCTTGCCCACGCCGTTGCGGCCCAGCAGCACTGTGACCTTGCCCAGCTTCGCCTCGAAGCTCACGTCGCGCAGGATGTGGGAGCCGCCGTAGTACTGATGGATGTTCTTGACTGTCAGCATGGTTCGTTCCCTCAGCGGCCCAGGTAGACCTCGATCACTCGCTCGTCGGCCTGCACCTCGTCCAGCGTGCCCTGCGCGAGCACGGAGCCGTCGCACAGCACGGTGACGATCTCGGAGATGGTGCGGATGAAGCTCATGTCGTGCTCCACCACCATCAGCGAGTGCTTGCCCTTGAGCGTGAGGAAGAGTTCGGCGGTGCGCGCGGTTTCTTCGTCGGTCATGCCGGCCACGGGCTCGTCGAGCAGCAGCAGCTTCGGGTCCTGCATCAGCAGCATGCCGATCTCGAGCCACTGCTTCTGGCCGTGGCTCAGGTTGCCGGCCAGGCGCGAGACGCTGTCGGCCAGGTGGATGGTTTCGAGCACTTCGGCCAGGCGGTCGCTCTGCGCGGAGTCGAGCCTGAAGAGCATCGACGAGCGCACGCCCTTGTCGGTCTTCAGCGCGAGCTCCAGGTTCTCGAACACGGTCAGGTGCTCGAACACCGTCGGCTTCTGGAACTTGCGGCCGATGCCCAGCTGAGCGATCTCGGCCTCGCGGTGACGCAGCAGGTCGATGGTGCTGCCGAAGAACACGGTGCCTTCGTCGGGGCGGGTCTTGCCGGTGATGATGTCCATCATCGTCGTCTTGCCCGCGCCGTTCGGCCCGATGATGCAGCGCAGCTCGCCCGGTGCGATGTCCAGCGACAGCTTGTTGATGGCCTTGAAGCCATCGAAGCTCACGCTCACGTCTTCGAGGTAGAGGATGCGGCCGTGCGTGACGTCGACTTCGCCCGGCGTGACGTGGCGGCCGAAGTCGGCGGCGCGGCCACCCGATTCGGTACTGCCGCTCACGTAGTGGATGCCGCTGGCTCGTGCGGCGCGCTCGGCGCCTGCTTCCATGAGGTCGGGTGTCATGCGCGTGCTCCCTTCGCATCCACCGGCAGCGAGGCCAGCGCATCGGGCTCGACGCCCTGCTCCACCGCGACCGCACGGCGTGCCTCCTGCACCGGTTCGGGCTGCGGCTTCTCTTCTTCCTTCTTCTCCCTGGAGAGCCACTTGCGCACCAGGCCCACGATGCCGTTCGGCAGGAACAGCGTGACAGCAATGAACAACGCCCCCAGGAAGTACAGCCAGTACTCCGGATAGGCCACGGTGAGCCAGCTCTTCGCGCCGTTGACGATGAAGGCGCCGATGATCGGCCCGATCAGCGTGGCGCGGCCGCCCACAGCCGCCCAGATGGCGATCTCGATGGAGTTGGCAGCACTCATCTCGCCCGGGTTGATGATGCCGACCTGCGGCACGTACAGCGCGCCGGCCACGCCGCACATGACGGCCGAGATCACCCAGATCGTGAGCTTGTAGGGCAGCGGGTTGTAGCCCGAGAACATCACGCGCGTCTCGGCGTCTCGAATCGCCTGCAGCACTCGGCCGAACTTGCTGCCGATGAGCCACTTCGCGAACAGGAAGAAGCCCAGCAGCGTGGCGCCCGTGAGCGCGAAGAGCGTCATGCGCATCTCCTGCGTGGCGATCGGGATGCCCAGAATGCGCTTGAAGTCGGTGAAGCCGTTGTTGCCGCCGAAGCCCGTCTCGTTGCGGAAGAACAGCAGCATGGCCGCGAAGGTCATCGCCTGCGTGATGATCGAGAAGTACACGCCCTTGATGCGCGAGCGGAAGGCGAAGAAACCGAACACGAAGGCAATGAGGCCCGGCACCGCGACGATCAGCACCAGCGTGGCGATGAAGCTGTCGCTGAAGGTCCAGTGCCAGGGCAGCGTCTTCCAGTCGAGGAACACCATGAAGTCGGGCAGGTCGCTCTTGTAGTTGCCGTCGCGGCCGATCTGGCGCATGAGGTACATGCCCATCATGTAGCCGCCCAGCGCAAAGAAGAGGCCGTGGCCCAGCGAGAGGATGCCGGTGTAGCCCCAGATCAGGTCCATGGCCAGCGCGCAGATCGCGTAGCACATGATCTTGCCGACCAGCGCCACCGCGTAGTCGCTCATGTGCAGCGGGCTGTCCGCAGGCACCCACATGTTGAGAACGGGCGCCACCGCGCACACCACGATGAGCGCGACGAAGAAGGCCGTCCAGCCCTTGCCGCTCAAGAGCGGCCCCTTGGTTGGAAGTACGACCTTGCTCATGCCTCTGCGCTCCGGCCCTTCATTGCGAAGATGCCCTGGGGCCTCTTCTGGATAAAGATGATGATGAAGACAAGCACCGCGATCTTCGCGAGCACCGCGCCCGCCCAGCCTTCGATGAACTTGTTGAGAATGCCCAGTCCCAGCGCCGCGTACACGGTGCCCGCGAGCTGGCCGACGCCGCCCATCACGACCACCATGAAGCTGTCGACGATGTAGCTCTGGCCCAGGTCGGGGCCGACGTTGCCGATCTGGCTCAGCGCGCAGCCCGCCAGGCCCGCGATGCCGGAGCCGAGCGCGAAGGCGTAGGTGTCGATGCGCGCGGTGTTCACGCCCATGCACGAGGCGATCGGGCGGTTCTGCGTGACGCCGCGCACGAACAGGCCCAGCCGCGTGCGGCCGATGAGCCAGCCCATCGCCAGCAGCACCAGAGCCGCGAAGATGATGATGCATATGCGGTTCCACGGCAGCGTGACGTTGCTCAGCATGGTGAAGCCGCCGCTCATCCAGCCGGGGTTTTCCACGCCGACGTTCTGCGCGCCGAACAGCGTGCGCACCAGCTGCTGCAGCATCAGGCTGATGCCCCAGGTGGCCAGCAGCGTCTCGAGCGGGCGACCGTAGAGGAAGCGGATCACGCCGCGCTCCAGCACCGCGCCGACAAGCGCCGATGCCATGAAGGAAACGGGGATGGCGGCCACCAGGTACCAGCCGAAGGCTGCCTCGGGCATGTACTTCTGGAAGATGCCCTGCATCACATAGGTGGCGTAGGCGCCGATCATCATCAGCTCGCCGTGGGCCATGTTGATGACGCCCATCAGCCCGTAGGTGATGGCCAGGCCCAGCGCGGCCAGCAGCAGCACCGAGCCGAGGCTGATGCCGCTGAACACGGCGTTGATGCGGTCGCCCCACACCAGCGCGCCATCGATGCTCGCGATGGAGGCGACGATGGCGGCCTTGACGTCCGCCTCGGTCTCGTCGGCCAGGCGCTGGTTGAGCAGCAGCTTGGTGTCGGGGTTGCGGTTGTTGCCCAGCTCCTTGGCGGCCACCAGACGCTTGGCCTTGTCGGCGCTGGTGAGCATGCTGGCGGCGCGCACCAGTTCGAGCTGCGCCTTGATCTTCGGGTTGGTCTCGGCGGCCAGCGCCTTTTCGACCATGGGCAGGCGCGACTCGTCGGGCTCCTTGAAGAGCGCCTGCGCGGCTTCGGCGCGCACCGCGTCGTCCTTGCTCGTGAGCTTGAGCGCGGCCTGCGCGGCATCGAGCGCGCCGCGCATCAGGTTGTTGTTGACGACGTCCTCGGCGGTGTCGGGCACCTTCAGCTCGGCGCCGGTCACCGGGTCGTAGCCCTTGTCGTCCTTCATCACGAAGACCTTGTCTTCGGTGTACTTGACCGCGTCGTCGGACATGGCCTGGATGAATGCTGCCGTCTTGTCGTCGGCCGTGAGCACGGCCTTGTTGAGCGCGGCGATGCGGGCTTCGGAATCGCCGGAGGCGATGGCCCGGGCTTCGTCGGCGGTCAGCGCATGGGCGGCCGATGCCATCAGCAGCATGGCGGCGATTGCGCAGTGAAGGGATCGTCGAAGCATCATGAAATTCGTGTTGCTCCCTCTCCCCTGGGGGAGAGGGTTGGGGTGAGGGCCTGCGGCCTTCAAACAAACGCGGCGGCCAGATCGACCGCCGTTGCCCTCACCCCCGCCCTCTCCCCGAGGGGAGAGGGAGCAAGGCAAGGGGCTTGTCGATCAATTACATCGACTTGCCAGCCGGATAGTCCGGCTTCTTGTCGTTGCCCTCGATGTACGGGCTCCACGGCTTGGCCTTGACCGGGCCCGGCGTCTTCCACACCACGTTGAACTGGCCGTCGGCCTTGATCTCGCCGATGAACACGCTCTTGTGCAGGTGGTGGTTCTTCTCGTCCATCTTCGAGACGATGCCCGAGGGAGCGGTGAAGGTCTGGCCGGCCATGGCGGCGATCACCTTGTCGGTGTCGGTCGACTTGGCCTTCTCGACCGCCTGCTTCCACATGTGGATGCCGATCCAGGTGGCTTCCATCGGGTCGTTGGTGAGCGGCTTGTCCTTGTGGCCGGCGATGTTCTTGGCCTTGGCGTATTCGCTCCACTGCTTGATGAAGGCGGTGTTGGTCGGGTTCTTGATCGACATGAAGTAGTTCCATGCGGCCAGGTGGCCCACCAGCGGCTTGGTGTCGACGCCGCGCAGTTCTTCCTCGCCCACCGAGAAGGCGACCACCGGCACGTCCTTGGCCTTCAGGCCGGCGTTGCCGAGTTCCTTGTAGAAGGGCACGTTGGAGTCGCCGTTGATGGTCGAGACCACTGCCGTCTTGCCGCCGGCCGAGAACTTCTTGATGTCGGCGACGATGGTCTGGTAGTCGCTGTGGCCGAAGGGGGTGTACTTCTCGTCGATGTCCGATTCCTTCACGCCCTTGCTCTTGAGGTAGGCGCGCAGGATCTTGTTGGTGGTGCGGGGGTAGACGTAGTCGGTGCCCAGCAGCACCCAGCGCTTGGCGCCGCCGCCTTCCTTGCTCATCAGGTAGTCGACGGCCGGAATGGCCTGCTGGTTGGGCGCTGCGCCCGTGTAGAACACGTTCTTCGAGAGCTCTTCACCCTCGTACTGCACGGGGTAGAACAGCAGGCCGTTCATTTCCTCGACCACCGGCAGCACCGACTTGCGCGACACCGAGGTCCAGCAGCCGAAGATGACCGACACCTTGTCCTGGCCGAGCAGCTGCTTGGTCTTCTCGGCGAACAGCGGCCAGTTGGAGGCCGGGTCGACCACCACGGGCTCGAGCTGCTTGCCCAGCACGCCGCCCTTCTTGTTGATGTCGTCGATCGCCATCAGCACCGTGTCCTTCAACACGGTTTCCGAGATGGCCATCGTGCCCGACAGCGAGTGCAGCACGCCGACCTTGATGGTGTCGGCGGCGAATGCGGGCGCAGCAGAAATGCTGGCCAGCGCGACGGCGGCGGTGAGCGCCTTGAGTGTGAAACGACGTTGCATGTTGACTCCTGCTCCGGGGTGGTTGAACCTTTTCGACAGCCTTGGCTGGCGTGGGAGGGAGTCTGCGGAATGCACCACAAAGGGGAAATACGCCGGGTGGCGTACACGGAAGGTATTCAGGCCGGTGGACGGCTGCCGGAAGCCGGCTTCCCCTTCTCCGGTTTGGAGGCGCGAGTGCACATTTCTTCGAGAAAGCCCGGCTCCAGCCTGTCGCGGTTGGATTCGGCCTTTCGGGCCCAAGCGCAGGCATTGGCGAAATCGTTCTTTAGGTAGTACGTGAAGGCCATGTTGGAACTCGCGTTGCGCGCCGCCGGCGAGATCTGGAGCGCTTTTTTCAGCTGGACCTGACTGGCATCGAGCCGCTTGTGCGTCATGAGAAAGTGGCCGTAGTCGACGAAGACGCCGGCATCGACCGTCGGCTTCGAGGTGGCCAACCGGAACATGCCCTCCACATCGGAAGATGGATCGTCGCGAAGCGCAAGCACCAGTGCGAAGCCGTGATAGACATTGCCGTTCTCCGGGTCCAGCAACCACGCCTGGTTGAAGCGCGCCATGGCCGTCGCCATGTCTCTCTTGCCCCAGGCAGCCCAGCCCTGCTTCAGCATCTGTTTCGCGCCCTCCGCCCGCGAGAGGCCCTGCTTCTCGATCGATGCGATGAAGTCGGCGTCGGCGTTCTTCATCTCTTCCGTCTTCGCGCGACCGCCGTACATCGGCAGCTGGTTCATCGGATGCGGATCGGCAGAGGCTGCAACGGCAGCAAGCAGCAGCAAAGTCACCAGAGTGCGGAGTCGTTTCATTCGGAGTTCCCTGAAAGTCCTTGATGGAAGAACGTTGCAGGCTAGGGAACGCCTCCTCGGCACGAACCAATGAATCAGGAAAGCATCGCTATTCGATACCTGAGGAACATCGAGGCGAGACGTTATGCCGGGACAGGATACTTTTTTGCGTTGAGAAGCATCTTGCTCCGCGCCGCTTCGACCACATCGATGCCGAGCTTGTCGGCGAGCTGCAGCAGGTAGAGGAAGACGTCGGCGATCTCGGTGCCGATCTCCGCGCGCTTGTCGGGCGACAGGTCGCGGCTCTGGGCTTCGGTGAGCCACTGGAAGTGTTCGAGCAGCTCGGCCGCCTCCACCGACAGCGCGGAGGCGAGGTTCCTGGGGGAATGGAACTGCTCCCAGTTGCGGGCCTGGGCGAAGTCGCGCAGGGCTTGGGTCAGTTGCTGCAGATCGGTGGCCATGTCTGTCCTGTCTTGCGGACAGGAGAGTTTGGCATGGCCACCCTCAGCGCACGGCGCTTCGGTTTCAGGCCTGCCGGCTGCCGCGCCGGTGCAAGGCCGCCACCAGCAGCGCCGACACCGTCAGGTACAGCAACGCCACCCCGAAAGCACTCGCATATGCCCCCGCATCCGGCGCATGGCCGAGCCGTCCGTAGAAAAGGATGCCGATCAGCGCCACGCCCAGCGCGTTGCTCGCCTGTTGCACCATCGAGATCACGCCCGAGGCCACGCCCGCATGCTGCGGCGGCAGGCCGGCCAGCACGGTGGAGACCAGCGGCGCCATCACCATGCCGAGCCCCGCGCCTTGCACCAGCAGCAACGGCACCATCCACGCCACGACGTGCGAGTGTCCGGGCCAGACGGCCACGTTGACGAACTGCAGCGCATGTCCCGCGGCGAGCACAAGGGCACCGAGCGCGATGGGCGGCTTGCCCCCGAAGCGGCGTGCCAGGCGCGCACCCGCCATCGACGTCGCGAAGAAACCGGCCGCCAGCGACGTGAAGACGATGCCCGAGCTGAGCGGATCGAGTGCGAGGCCCTGCTGGAGGTACAGCGCGAGTACGAAGTACAGCGAGGCGTTGCCCACGTAGAAGGCCAGCGTCGTGAGCAGGCCCATGCCGAAGCGGGCATTGGCGAGCATCACCGGAGCCACGAGCGGCGTACCGCCGCGCACGGCGAGCCGGCGCTGCTGGTATGCAAAGGCTGCGAGCAGCGGCAGCGCGGCCGCAAGGCACAGCCAGCTCCACAGCGGCCAGCCCTGTTCGCGGCCTTCCACCAGCGGCAGCACCACTGCCGCCGAGCCCGCGGCCACCAGCAGCATGCCGACGAGGTCGAGCCTGCTGTTGCCGTTGTTCGCCAGCGGCGGAATGACGCGCGGTGCGAGCATCAGCGCCAGCAGGCCGATCGGCACGTTGATGAGAAAGCAGCTGCGCCAGGCGAGACCCGCCAGGTCGGCATGGATCAGCAGGCCGCCGACCAGCTGCCCGAGCGTCGCGCCCAGCCCCAGCGTGAGTCCATAGGCCGCGAAGGCGCGCGCCCTGTCTTCGCCGGTGTAGGCCAGGCCGATCATCGCCAGCACCTGCGGCTGCAGCAGCGCGCCGGCCAGCCCCTGCAGCACGCGTGCCGCCACCAGCAGTTCGGCGTTCGGCGCCATGCCGCAGGCGGCCGAAGCGAGCGTGAACAGCAGCAGGCCCAGCATGAACATGCGACGGCGCCCGAACAGGTCGCCGAGCCGGCCACCGGTGATCAGGCCCGCGGCGGTGGCCAGGCCGTAGCCGGCCACCACCAGCTGCAGGGTGCCCGCGCTCGCCTGCAGTTCGCGCTGCATCGACGGCAGCGCGACGTTGACGATGAAGAAGTCCAGCACCACCAGGAAGGTGCCGCTGAGCATGACCCACAGGCTCAGCCGGCCGGGCCTTGTGGCGCCCGGGCTCTGGCTGCCGGTGGAAGAAAGCGATGCTGCCGAAGCGATGTTTGACTGCGTCATGATGGATTCGAGTGTTGGAAGGAAGCAGCGCGGGGGCAATGACCTCGGAGGTCATCGGCCAGGTTCAGGCGGCGGGCGTGGGCAGGATGAACTGATAGTCCGTGGCGATGCGGCCGTCTTCGGCCAGCACCAGGAACTCCAGCCCGAGCGCGGCCACCGGACCGCCCGCGGCCGGGACCATGTGCCAATGGAACATCACCGCGTCGTGCAGGAACTGAGCTTCGCCCGCGCGGACGAAGCGAAACCCGGCGTCGCGCACGTTCTTCTCATGCGAGCCGGTGACGCGCTGCTGCAGCGCCTCGTGGCCCTTGGCCTGCAGCGTGCGCACGTAGTGCTCGCCGTCGGGCACCCAGAGGCTGGCGATGGCGGCGCGGCGCGCCTCGGCATCGGGTTCGTTCCAGACGGCGACGTAGCGGTCGGCGAGTTGGGTGAAGTCGGTGAAAACGGTGAGATCGGTCCTGGTGTTCATGGCCTGCTCCTGCTGGTTCTTGAATGAGTGAGGCCGCAGTTTCTGCCGCCGGCACTGGACAGTGAATGCCCAGGAGGCCGAAAATCTTGTCCATTCGTCCACCGCTGAAGGAGCTTTCGATGGACCCGCTCGACGACATCTTTGCCGCCATGAGGGTGCAGAGCGCCCTGTATGCCCGCCTCGAGGCCGGGGCGCCCTGGGGCGTGAGCCTGGCGGGCGGCGAGAGCGTACGCTTCGGCCTCGTGGTGCGCGGCGGCTGCCTGCTCGAGATCGATGGCATGGCGCAGCCGGTGGCGCTGGCGGCGGGCGACTGCTATGTGCTGGCGCATGGCACGCCTTACATCCTGCGCGACCATCCGAACACGCCGACCGTGAGCTGCGCCTCCGTCGTGCGCGACCGCATCGGCGGGCTGGTGGAACTCGGCGGCACGGGCACGGCGGCTTCGGTGATCTGCGGCTGGTTCCACTTCGACCAGCGCGCCGCGCGGCCGCTGCTCGATCTGCTGCCGGTGCTACTGCACGTGAAGATGGAACAGGCCCGCGCCCTTGCGCTGCAAGGCACGCTGCAGCTGCTGGCCATGGAAACCGGCGAGCCGGGCCTGGGTTCCAGCCTGCTCGTGAGCCGGCTGGCCGACATCGTGTTCGTTCAGGCGGTGCGCGCGCACGTCGCGGCCAATGCCGAATCGCAGACGGGCTGGCTGGCCGCGCTGGCCGATGCCCGCATCGGCCCCGCGCTGCGCGCGATGCACAAGGAAATCTCGCACGACTGGACGGTGGAGGCACTCGCCGCCGTCGCGAACCTGTCGCGCTCGGCCTTCGCACAGCGTTTTCGCGAGCGGGTGGGACAGGCGCCGCTGGAGTACCTCACGCAATGGCGCATGTTCAAGGCCGGCAACATGCTGGGGCAAGGCAACGCTGCCATGGGGGCGATCGCCGCGGCGGTGGGCTACGAGTCGGAAGCGGCGTTCAGCAAGGCCTTCAAGCGCAGCAAGGGGATGGCGCCCAGTGCGTGGCGGGCTGCGGCGCGCGAAGGAGCGGTCGCCGCATAGAGCCCTTCCCCCCGCCCTTCTTCAGGCCTTCTTGAGGCTTCCAGCGGCCTTGAACTGCGCGGCGGCAAAAGCCCAGGTCATGCGCGTGGCATCGGGCCCCTCGGGGTCGCTGAACAGCAACTTCGGCGCCCCGCCGCTCCACGAATGGCCAAGCCCCGCGATCTCGCACAGCGTGACGAGCGTGCGTCCCTTGCGCCTGAAGTCGGTCACCCGCATCGCGCGGCGCTTGCCGCGTTGCACCTCGCGCGTCAACCCGGGCCGCGCGCCCACGGCAGTGGCCCACACCGCAGCGCTGCTGACGGCATTGCTCGGCGCGACCACCGCATCGGCATCGCCGTGCAGCACCAGCATCGGCGGCAGGGTGGTGAAGACGGCTGCGGCGCCCATCGCCTTGCCGACGGCCGTGGTGGGCATGGGCGGCACGTGCTCGCCGCGCATCGCGCCCAGCGCCGTGGCGGGCGACTTCGCCGCGCCGGGCGCCACGCCCGAATGCATCACGACGGCGCGGAAGCGGTTCGGATAGCGCGTCGCGAGCAGCGCCGCCATGCTCGCGCCGGCGGAAAGGCCGGCCAGCGCCACGCGATCGCGGTCGACGGGATAGAGCATGCAGGCCTGGTCGACGGCGGCCATCAGCGTGGCGGCCTCGGCGTCGGCCTTGCCGGAGCGGCGCTCGTACCAGTTCCAGCAGCCCTGCGGATGGGCGATGCGGTCCTGTTCGGGATAGAGCACCAGGAAGCGCTGCCGCACGGCCAGCGCGTTCATGCGGGTGCTCGCGGCGAAGTCGCGCCCGGTCTGGCCGCAGCCGTGCAGCATGACCATGAGCGGCAGGCGCTCGCCGGGTGCGAGTTGCAGCCCGGCCGGCCGGAACAGGTGATAGCCCCGGGCTCCGCCCGCCCCTACCGCCACACCGCTGAGCCAGTCGCCGCGGCCCGGCGGCGGCTTGAGCCGCTTCGCGGTCGCGCGCTGCACCTGCCCCGCCACGCGCTTGCTGTTGCTCAGCGTGAGCCGCGTCAGCGCCTTGAGGTTTCGCTCATAGGCACGGGCAAAAACGGAAGCGGTGGAACGACGGGCCATGGCGCAGTGTGAAGGCAAAGCGTCTACGGGCCAAACCGCGGCCAAATGCCAGAAACACCGCGGATCCGGCTGCGCCGGTCCGCAGGTCGCCCCCTGCAAGGGGGAGGAGAAGCGACACGAAGTGCGCGAAGCCTGGGGGTTAGTAAATTTCAGGAACGATCATGCTCGCCGGCACGGGCTGGCGCAGGTAGTCGGCATGGCGCACGCGCTCGGGCAGCTCGACCGGCGGATGCGGCACTTCCTGGTAGGGCAGCTGCCCCAGCAGGTGGCTGATGCAGTTCAGGCGCGCCTTCTTCTTGTCGACCGCCTGCACCACCCACCACGGCGCCTCGGGGATGTGGGTGCGCTCCAGCATGATCTCCTTCGCCTTGGTGTATTCCTCCCAGCGGCGGCGGCTCTCGAGGTCCATGGGGCTCAGCTTCCACTGCTTGAGCGGGTCGTGGATGCGGCCGAGGAAGCGCATGTGCTGCTCGTCGTCGGTGATGGAGAACCAGTACTTGATGAGCTTGATGCCCGAGCGCACGAGCATCTTCTCGAACTCGGGCACGGTGCGGAAGAACTCCTCGTACTCGTCGTCGGTGCAGAAGCCCATCACGCGCTCGACGCCGGCGCGGTTGTACCAGCTGCGATCGAACAGAACCATCTCGCCCGCGGCCGGCAGGTGCGCCACGTAGCGCTGGAAGTACCACTGGGTGCGTTCGCGGTCGTTGGGCGCCGGCAGCGCGGCCACGCGGGCCACGCGCGGGTTCAGCCGCTGGGTGATGCGCTTGATGACGCCGCCCTTGCCCGCCGCGTCGCGGCCTTCGAACAGGATGACGACTTTCTGCTTGCTGTGCTGCACCCAGTCCTGCAGCTTGACCAGTTCGCCCTGCAGGCGGAAGAGCTCCTTGAAGTAGGCCTGGCGCGCGGCCTTGTCGGCGGAGGACGCCGCGGTGACCGAGGCGGGGTCGAGGCCGTCGATGTTGCGGTCTTCGATCTCCAGCTCGAGCTCTTCGTCGTAGCTGTCGATCAGGTCGCGGGCGATGCGTTGCATCAGGTCTTCATGGTCGGGAAGTGCGCTCGTCAGCATGATGGGTAGCAGAAGAAAGAATTGAAAAGGGTGTCGAAAAGCATGCTGCTCGCCCCGTATGACGACTACGTGACGGTTTTTGCGCCGTTGACATGTAGTCGTCATATACGGCGAACACCATCTGGAGCCATTCCAACACCCCAGAATCCTCCATGAACACGCTCGCTGCCCCGCATGCAGAGGTGCCGTCCGCGTCCGCCTCGCAGCGGCCGAAGCTCGACGCCAAGCCCGGTCCGCTCACGCTGATCACCTTCGTGGGCCTGCTGGCCGCCGGCCTGCTCTTCACCGCATGGAGCCTGGTCGGCGACGTCACCGCCTCGGGAGCGCCCGTCACCACCTGGGTGCCCTACATGCTTCTTGGCGTGGCGCTGCTGATTGCGCTGGGCTTCGAGTTCGTCAACGGCTTCCACGACACGGCCAATGCGGTAGCGACAGTCATCTACACCCACTCGCTGCCGCCCAACTTCGCGGTGGTGTGGTCGGGCTTCTTCAACTTCCTGGGCGTGATGGTGTCCAGCGGCGCGGTGGCCTTCGGCATCATTGCGCTGCTGCCGGTGGAGCTCATCCTGCAGGTGGGCTCGGGCGCCGGCTTCGCGATGGTGTTCGCGCTGCTGATCGCCGCCATCATCTGGAACCTGGGCACCTGGTGGCTGGGGCTGCCGGCTTCGTCGTCGCACACGCTGATCGGCTCGATCATCGGCGTGGGCGTGGCCAACGCGCTGATGCACGGGCGCGACGGCACCAGCGGCGTCGACTGGGCGCAGGCCACCAAGGTGGGCTATTCGCTGCTGCTGTCGCCCATGGTCGGCTTCGGCTGCGCCGCCCTGCTGCTGCTGGCGCTGCGCGCCTTCGTGAAGAACCGCGCGCTCTATGAAGAGCCCAAGGGCAGCGAGCCGCCGCCGTGGTGGATCCGCGGCCTGCTGATCCTCACCTGCACGGGCGTATCGTTCGCGCACGGCTCCAACGATGGGCAGAAGGGCATGGGGCTGATCATGCTGATACTGGTGGGCACGGTGCCGATGGCCTATGCGCTGAACCGCGCGATGCCTGCCGACGAGAACGTCAAGTTCGTGGCCGTGGCCGAGATGGCGCAGAACGCGCTGAACCGCAGCGTTCCGACTTCGCTGCCAGCCATGGCACCCGCGGCCGCGCGCGACACGCTCTCCACCTACGTGCGCACCCGCGAGTTCACCCCGGCCGTGGTGCCGGCCCTTGCCGCGACGGCCGGCAGCATCGGCACGCAGGTGCGCCAGCACGGCTCGCTGGCAGGCGTTCCGGCGGAGGCCGTCGCCAACGTGCGCAACGACATGTACCTGGCCTCCGAGGCCATCCGCCACCTCGACAAGAGCGGCGTGGCCAGGTTCGACGACGAGACGAAGCTGCGCGTGAACACCTTCCGCCAGGAGCTCGACAGCGCCACGCGCTTCATCCCGCTGTGGGTCAAGGTGGCGGTGGCCATCGCACTGGGCCTGGGCACGATGATCGGCTGGAAGCGCATCGTGGTCACGGTGGGCGAGAAGATCGGCAAGACGCACCTGAGCTACGCGCAGGGCGCCTCGGCCGAGGTGGTCGCAATGATCACCATCGGCGCCGCCGACATGTACGGGCTGCCGGTGTCGACCACGCACGTGCTTTCTTCGGGCGTGGCCGGCACGATGACGGCCAGCGGCTCGGGCTTGCAGCTGTCCACGCTGCGCAACCTCGCGCTGGCCTGGGTGCTGACGCTGCCGGTGGCGATGCTGCTGTCGGGCTCGCTCTACTGGCTCTTCACCCGCATCTTCTGAACTCGCGCACCTACCATCTTGTCGGCATTCCATGATCTCGCAGCCCAGTCGTACGGGGGCGACGAAGCCGGGCTGATCTGCGGCTACCTCTTCGACTCCCGCGCGGCCGAGCCCGCGCGGGCCATCGACTCGGCCCAGGCCGCGGCATGGCTGGCACAGCAGCGCGAAAGCGAATGCAGCGAAGAAGACCCGCCCTATGTCTGGCTGCACTTCAACCTGAGCAATGCGCACGCCGAACGCTGGCTGCTGCGGCACGCGAACCTCTCGGACACCTTCTACGAGACGCTGCACGAGGGCCTGCCCTCCACGCGCATCGAGCGCGACGACGACTCGCTGATCGCCGTCATCAACGACGTGCACTTCGAATTCAGCTTCGAGCCCTCGGACATCTCCACGCTGTGGATCAGCGTCGGCCCGCGCCTGGTGGTCACGGCCCGCACCAAGCCGCTGCGCTCGGTCGATGCGCTGCGCACCGCGGTGAAGGCGGGCGACGCGCCGCGTTCCAGCACCGAACTGCTCGAGCACCTGCTGCGCGCGCAGGCCGACGTGCTGGTGAAGATCGTGCGCGGCGTCACCTCGCGCATCGACCGCATAGAAGACGAACTGCTCGCCGGCCGCCTCGACCACAAGCGCGCGCGCCTGGGCGTGCTGCGCCGGCTGCTGGTGAGGCTGCAGCGGCTGCTGGCGCCCGAACCCGCTGCGCTGTTCCGGCTGCTGCAGGGGCCGCCGGGGTGGATGTCGGAGCCCGACGCGCAGGCGCTGCGCGGCTCGACCGAGGAGTTCTCGGTGGTGCTGCGCGACATGCAGGCGCTCCAGGAGCGCATCAAGCTGCTGCAGGAAGAGATCGCAGCCAACGTCAACGAGGACAACAACCGCAGCCTGTTCGTGCTGACGGTGGTCACGGTGCTGGCGCTGCCGATCAACATCCTGGCCGGCCTGTTCGGCATGAACGTGGGCGGCATTCCGCTGGCGGAGCACAAGCACGGCTTCTGGATCGTGGTGGGGATCGTGATCAGCTTCACCGCGGTGGCGGCCTGGGCGGCTTTTCGCAAGAAGCGCTGAGGCGCATGCAGCGGTGCAGTAATGCTATTTATTTAATAGCATCTTGCGCAGTATCCACGCGCCCGCAACGATGTTCCAGACCCCATAGAATGCGGGGGTGTCCTCCATTCTCAATGCCGATCTTCACTGCCACTCCGTGGTTTCCGACGGCACGCTGACGCCCGAAGAACTGGCAGCGCGCGCCGCCGCCAACGGGGTGGAGCTCTGGGCGCTCACCGACCACGACGAGATCGGCGGCCAGCACCGTGCAGCGGCCGCGGCACGTGCCAACGGCATGCGCTACCTCACCGGCACCGAGATTTCCGTGACCTTCGCGGGCGAGACGGTGCACATCGTCGGCCTGGGCTTCGATCCCGACGACGCGGCCATCTCGCAGGGCCTCTACGACACGCGCGGCGGCCGCGGCAAGCGGGCGCAGGAAATGTCCGAGGGACTGGCCAAGGTCGGCATTCACGGCGCCTACGAAGGCGCACTCAAGTTCGTCGGCAACCCCGAACTCATCTCGCGCACGCACTTCGCGCGCTTCCTCGTCGAGCAGGGCCACTGCCGCGACACGCCCGAGGTGTTCCGCAAGTTCCTCACCGAGGGCAAGCCCGGCTACGTGCCGCACCGCTGGGCTACGCTGAAAGATGCCGTGCACTGGATCACCGCCGCCAAGGGCATGGCCGTGATCGCGCACCCGGGCCGCTACAAGTTCACAGCCAACGAGGAATACGCGCTGTTCCTCGAATTCAAGGCGCATGGCGGCAAGGCGATCGAAGTGGTCACCGGCAGCCACACGCCGGCCGAGTTCGTCGAGTACGCCGACAAGGCGCTCGAGTTCGATTTCGCCGCCTCGCGCGGCAGCGATTTCCACAGCCCCGACGAGAGCCACTGCGATCTCGGCAAGCTGCCGCCGTTGCCCGGCGCGCTCACTCCCGTGTGGGAGCTGCTCGGCGACCGCATCCAGCAGTGAGCCCAAGCCCCGGGACCAGCACCGACAGCGCGGCGACCGTTGCGCTGACCGCCGCACGCGTGGCGCAGCAGCGAAGCCGCGCAAAGGAATCGGAACGCATCCTCGCCGGCATCGGCCTCGTGATACTGGCCGTGGCCTGCTTCGCGACGCTCGACACGGCCACCAAGTACTCCACGCTGGGCGTGCCCATCCTCATGGGTGTGTGGTTCCGCTATGCGTTCCAGGCGGTGGCGACCACGCTGGTGCTGCTGCCGCTGCGCGGCACGGCGCTGCTGCACACGAAGCATCCCCGCTACCAGGCGCTGCGCGGGGCGCTGCTGCTGGCGTCGAGCATCTTCGCCTTCCTGAGCCTGCGCTACATGCCGCTGGCCGAGTTCACCTCGATCGTGCTGATCGCGCCGCTGGTCATCACGCTGCTGGCGGCGACCACGCTCAAGGAGCACGTGTCGCCGCTGCGCTGGACGCTGGTGGCGGGCGGCTTCATCGGCACGCTGGTCATCCTGCGGCCGGGCGGCGGCGCGTTCAGCTGGGCCGTCTTCCTGCCGCTGGGGCTGGTGCTGACCAACGCCTGGTTCCAGGTGCTCACGAGCAAGCTCGCGCAGACCGAGAACCCGCTGACCATGCACTTCTACACCGGCTGGGTGGGCACGCTGATCGTCTCGCTCGCGGTGCCCTTCGTGTGGACCTCGCTGCCCTCGTGGGAATGGTGGGCGCTGCTGTGCCTCATGGGCTTCATGGGTACGGTGGGGCACTTCATGCTGATCCTGGCCTACCAGCGCGCGCCGGCTTCCACGCTCACCCCTTATCTCTATGCCCAGATCGCGTTCGCCATGCTCGGCGGCTGGATCGTCTTTTCCCACGTGCCCGACAGCTTCTCGCTCATCGGCATGGGGATGATCGCGGTCTGCGGCGCGGCAGGCGCGTGGCTCACGGTGCGCGAGCGCCGGGTGCCCATCGAGCCCGCCGAATCCTGAACAGGAGTCCTTCTTCATCATGGCCCAGTACTTCGAAGTCCATCCAGAGAACCCGCAGCAGCGGCTGCTGAAGCAGGCCGTCACGCTGCTGGAGCGCGGCGAGATCGTGGCCGTGCCCACCGACTCCAGCTACGCGCTGGCCTGCCACCTCGACGACAAGGACGCGGTCGACCAGCTGCGCCGCATCCGACAGGTCGACGAGAAGCACCACCTCACGCTGCTGTGCCGCGACCTGAGCGAGTTGGCCAACTACGCGCGCGTCGACAACAAGCAGTACCGCCTGCTGAAGGCGGCCACGCCCGGGCCCTACACCTTCCTGCTCGAGGCCACCAAGGAAGTGCCGCGCCGCGTGAGCCATCCGCAGCGCAAGACCATCGGCCTGCGCGTACCCGATCACAAAGTGCTGCTGGAACTGCTCTCGCTGCACGGCGCGCCGCTTTTGGCCACCACGCTGATCGCTCCGGGCGAGACTGAGGCGCTGAACGACGCGCAGACCATCCGCGAGCGCTTCGAGAAGCAGATCGCCGCGGTCATCGATGCGGGCGCCTGCCCTTCGCAGCCCACCACCGTGGTCGACCTCACGCCCATGGGCTCCGGCGACGACCCGGTCGTGGTGCGCCAGGGGCGTGGCGCGCTGGCCGCGCTGGGCCTCTGAAATCGGGGCTGAGAACCACTCCTGTCTGACACAATCGCCCAGTGGATATTTCCAACCTCATACAGACCGTCCTGATCTACGCACTGCCCGTGATCTTCGCGATCACAGTGCACGAGGCGGCGCACGGCTACGTGGCGCGCCACTTCGGCGACAACACGGCCGAGATGATGGGCCGCGTCACGCTCAACCCGATGAAGCACATCGACCCCGTCGGGACCATCCTGATGCCGCTGGTGCTGTACTTCGCGACCTCGGGCGCATTCCTCTTCGGCTATGCCAAGCCGGTTCCGGTCAACTTCGGGCGGCTGCGCCATCCGAAGCGAGACATGATCTGGGTGGCTCTGGCAGGGCCGGCCTCCAACTTCATCCAGGCGCTCCTGTGGGCGCTGCTGCTGGTGTCGCTGGTCGCGGCGGGCGTCACTGAAACCTTTTTCATCAAGATGGCGCAAGGCGGCATTCTGGTCAACCTCGTGATGTGGGCCTTCAACCTGTTCCCGCTGCCTCCGCTCGACGGCGGCCGCGTGCTGGCCGGCTTGCTGCCCAGCGGCCAGGCCCAGATGTTCCTCGCGCGCATCGAGCCATACGGCTTTTTCATCGTGATGGGTCTCGTCCTCGCAGGCATCGTCAGCACATACTGGCTGCGGCCGCTGATGGACGTGGGCTACTTCGTCGTCAACCTGGTGATCACCCCGCTCAAGGCACTGTTGCTTTAAGTATTTTTTCGTCGTTCCATGGCTTCGTCTTCCCAAGCTCCCCTGCGCGTCCTGACCGGCATCACGCCGTCGGGCACGCCGCACCTCGGCAACTATGTCGGCTCGATCCGCCACTCGGTGCGGCAAAGCGTCGCGCCCGGTGTGCAGAGCTTCTTCTTCCTCGCCGACTACCACGCGCTCATCAAGGTGCAGGAGCCGGCGCTGATCCAGCGCTCCACCCTCGAGATCGCCGCCAGCTGGCTGGCCTGCGGGCTCGATCCCGAGAAGGTCACCTTCTACCGCCAGTCGGACATCGTCGAGATCCCCGAGCTGACCTGGTTTCTCACCTGCGTCACCGGCAAGGGCGTGCTCAACCGCGCGCATGCCTACAAGGCGCAGCTCGACAAGAACGTGGCCAAGGGCGAGGACCCCGACGCCGACGTGACCGCCGGCCTCTTCATGTACCCGGTGCTCATGGGCGCCGACATCCTGATGTTCAACGCCCACAAGGTTCCAGTGGGCCGCGACCAGGTGCAGCACATCGAGATGGCGCGCGACATGGCGCAGCGCTTCAACCATCTCTACGGCGATCACTTCACGCTGCCCGAGGCCGAGATCGACGACGCCGTGGCCACCCTGCCCGGCCTCGACGGCCGCAAGATGAGCAAGAGCTACGGCAACACGATCCCGCTGTTCGCGCCGCGCGCACAGCTGCAAAAGCAGATCTCCAGCATCGTGACCGACTCGCGCGCGCCCGGCGAGCCCAAGGACACCGAAGGCTCGGCGCTCTTCCAGATCTACCAGGCCTTCGCCAGCGCCGAGGAAACCGAGTCGCTGCGCAAGGCGTACGCCGACGGCATCGGCTGGGGCGATGCCAAGCAGATGCTGTTCGAGCGCATCGACCTCGAAGTGGCGCCGCTGCGCGAGCGCTACGAAGCGCTCATGAACGACCCCGCGCAGATCGAGCGCATCCTGCTCGCCGGTGCCGGGAAGGCGCAGGCCCTGTCGAAGCCTTTCATGGCCAGCCTGCGCCACGCGGTCGGCCTGCGCAACCTCGCGGCCGGCAAGGACAAGGGCCAAGCCAAGGCGGCCAAGGTCGCCAGGCCAAGTTTCAAGCAGTACCGCGAGAAGGCGGACGGGCTTTTCTATTTCAAGCTGTTGGATGCGCGCGGCGAAACCCTGCTGCAAAGCCGTGGATTCGCGTCGCCGCAGGAAGCGGGCCGTACCATCGCAATCCTGCAGGCACAACGCGGCGAAGCAATGGCCGCGCTGGCCGGCCAGCTGGAACCCATCGGTACAGAAAAAATACGCGCCGTCGAAGAGGCGCTGGAGGCACTGACGGAAACGACACCCGGCACAACCAGCGGGAGTTGATCCGGCAACGCCCATCGGCTTATCGGCCGGTGAGCATGACGAGAGAAGACGGTGCGATCACAAAGGAAGAAAACATGAGCATTTATGTCATCGACGACCACCCCCTGATGCGCGACGCGATCGTGATGGTCTTGCGGCGCTTGCGCCCGGCCGAGAACATCGTCGAGCTCGAACGCCTCGACAAGCTCGCAAGCTCCGTGCAGCAGCGTGGCGCGCCCACGCTCTTCTGCCTGGACCTGAAGCTGCCGGACACCAACGGCGTCTCGGGCGTGATCGCGGTCAAGCAGGTCTATCCGAACGTGCCGATCGCCGTGTACTCGGCGGCGCCGTCCGCCGACATGGAAGACGCCTGCATCGAGGCGGGGGCCGACACCTACATCGAGAAGTCGGCCAGCTCCAACGAACTGGCGGCGGCCCTGCGCGGCCTGCTGATGGCCGGCTCGGAAGACGAAGCCGACGAGATGCCCGCCGCCAACAGCGGCAAGCTCTCCAAGCGCCAGACGCAGCTGATCGCCATGCTCGACAAGGGCATGAGCAACCGCGACATCGCCACCGACCTGGAGATCAGCGAGCACACGGTGAAGGTTCACCTGTGGCGGCTGTTCCGCAGGCTGGGCGTGAAGAGCCGCACCCAGGCGCTGCACTACGCGCGCACCAACGGCTTGTTGTCCGGCTGACCCCCAGGCTTCGCGCACTTCGTGTCGCTGCGCCAACCCCCTTGCAGGGGGCAACACCTGAGGACCGGCAAAGCCGGATCCTCGGTGTTCCCGATATAAAAAACCGCGTCTTGGCGCGGTTTTTTCATGGGAATGGGGCTGGTGCGTGCTTAGCCGCCGGAGGCTGTCACACGCGCTTGCGCCACGGCCTCGTCGGCGTCGTGCAGCGCCACGCGGAACACGCTGCCGCTGCCCAGGCGGGAACGCACGCTGACCGGGTGACCCAGCACGTGCGACAGGCGCGCGACGATGGCGAGGCCCAGGCCGAAGCCGTCGGAGGTGCCGGCATGGTCGGCGACCTTGTAGAACTCCAGGAACACGTCGCGCAGGTGCTCGGGCGCGATGCCGATGCCGGTGTCCCACACCTCCACGCGCAGGCCGTCGCGGGTCTGGCGGGCGGCGAGCAGCACGCCGCCTTCGGTCGTGTACTTGATCGCGTTGGCCAGCAGGTTGCCGATCATGCGGCGCACGCGGATCGGGTCGGTCAGGAACGAGCCCTCGCACATGTGCACGCGGAAATCCAGGCCGCGGCTCTCGGCCACGGGGCGGTACTGCAGTTCCAGGTCGTGCAGAAGCTCGGGCACGTCGACCCGCTCGACGTGCAGGCGCACCTGGCCCGAATCGATGCGCGCCAGGTCGAACATGGAGTCGAACAGCGCATTCACCGCGTGGGTGGCGCGCACGATCTTCGGCGCGAGCTCGAGCACCAGTTCGGGCTCGTTGCGCAGCCAGTCGGCGTACAACGAAAGCGCCAGCACCGGCTGGCGCATGTCGTGCGCAGCGCTGGCCAGGAAGCGGTTCTTCATGGCCACGGCCGACACCGCCGCCTGCCGCTGCTGGGTCAGCGACTTGATCAGGATGTGGTTGTGGAACAGCAGCTCCAGGCTGTTGCGCGCCGTCTCGTGGATGTGCCGCCCGGCCCGCAGCAGCAGGAACCAGTGAAGGATCGGCAATATGGGCATCAGGTAGCCGTACTGGAACTGCGGGTGATGCATCGTGATGGACACCAGCCGTATCAGCACCGCCCCCAGCATCGTGATGAACAGCGTGTTGACGTAGCGCTTGAGCAGCGGCGGATGCAGCGCCAGCCCGTTGAGCGGGAAGGTGCCCACGCCGGCCACGATGAGCCAGCTCATGAACTGGTTGACCTGCGGCGTGCGCTCGAAGAACAGCAGCACCGAAAGCCCCCACACCACCGCGCTGGTGCTCCAGACGAAGCCGTAGCGCTCGGTGAACTGCTGCTGCGCCGCGGCGCTGCGTCCCGCGTAGCGCAGGGCGTAGACCCGCGCGCCCCAGGCCCGGCAGGCTGTGGCGATCAGGCCGGCCAGGAGCCAGATGAGCAGTTCCCAGCGGGGCACATAGGCCCAGTTCAGGCCGACCATGGCCGGCATCAGCGCGGCGGAAACGAGATAGGAGCCCTTCGCCGAGCGCATCAGGCTGCGGATGAGCTCGCCGCGTACCCACGATTCGGCTTCATCGGCCGAAGCCGGGGCGGGGGTCATGCTGGCGATCGACGCATTGGCCATAAGCCGGCGATCTTAACGGGCAGTCCGCCATTGTTTCTTGGGGTAACAATCGAGAATCAGGTCAACAATCGAGTCCTTAACCAGGAAGAATTAACGCGCATGTTGTCCCACGTCTACATCGGTGCGAACGACTTCGAGCGCGCGTTCTCCTTCTATTCGGCGCTCATGGGCGAACTGGGCCTGAAGCTGAGGTTCCGGGACGACGGCAAGCCCTGGGCCGGCTGGCAAAGCCCCGACGCGCCTCGCCCGCTCTTCCTGGTGGGTACCCCGTACGACGATCAGGCGGCCTCGCCCGGCAACGGCCAGATGGTGGCGCTGATGGCCGCCGACCGCGCCATGGTGGACCGCGCCCACGCCACCGCGCTGGCGCAAGGCGGCACCTGCGAGGGCCCGCCCGGCCTCAGGCCGCACTACCACGCCGACTACTATGGGGCCTACTTCCGCGATCCCGATGGCAACAAGCTCTGCGTCTGCTGCCACACTCCACCGAATCCATGCTGAACAACCTGACTCCCTTCCTCGTCCACTGGGCCATCACCGGCATCTCGCTGTGGGTCGCAAGCCATCTCTTTCGCGGACTGAAGTTCGACAGCACCGGCGCGCTGATCGTCTCGGCGCTGCTGCTGGGCCTGGCCAACGCCATCGTCAAGCCCCTGCTGATCGTGCTCACGCTGCCGCTGACGCTGGTGACCTTCGGGCTCTTCCTGCTGGTCATCAACGCGCTGATGATCCTGCTGGTGGCCGCGCTGGTGAAGGGCTTCAGGGTGTCGGGCTTCTGGACCGCGCTGTTCGCGAGCATCTTCATCTCGCTGCTGAGCATCGTCATCGGCTCGCTCGTCACCGGCGGCGACCCTGCCGAGAAGGTGCAGATGCCGCAGAGCGGCAACTGGCTCTGAGCGGGAACTCGCGGCCTGCGCGCCGGCTGAACGAAGAGCGCGCCTGAGCGCGCGGCGCCATCCCATATTCTGCGGAGGCACGGCGCGCGGCGGCTGCCTATGATCCGCCTCACCCCGGCACCGAGACCGGCGGAACGAGGAGCCCCCCATGAAGATCGCCTTCACGTCGTGCATGAACTTCAAACCTGGCGCGCAGGGCTACCAGCGCGTCTGGAACCGCATCGCGCAGGAGCAGCCCGACTACCTGTTCCTTCTGGGCGACCAGATCTACATGGACTACTTTCCGAACCTGGGCGAGCCGGCAGGATGGACCGCCGCCAAGTTCGCCGACGTGATGCAGGGCAAGTACGAAGCGCAGTGGGCCGTTGCGAACTTCAAGGCCCTGCGCGACGCGCTGCGCCAGAAGCAGGACAACGGCGGCGGCGTGTACGGCACCTGGGACGACCACGACTTCGCCTGGAACAACGCGCGCGGCTCTGACGTCGGCGCAGCAGTGAAGCAGCAGACACGCCGGCTCTTCACCAAGTACATGCAGATCGGGCAACTGGACAACCCCGCGCACCTCGACCCGGCCGTGGACGGCATCTACTACTCGATCCCGCTGATGCACCAGCAGCAGCGCATCGGCAAGGCCATCTTCCTCGACACCCGCTGGTACAGCGCCGCCCCCGGCGACGCCAGTCCGCTGCTCGGGCAGAAGCAGCTCGACTACCTGAAGCAGGAACTCGCCGGCGAACAGGGCTACGTGCTGATCTGCGCCGGCATGCCCATCCGCGCGACCGGCAACGGCTGGCTGCGCTACCGCGACGACTACGCGAAGTTCCGCGCGATCATCCAGGGGCGCAAGTCGATCTTCCTGACCGGCGACATCCACGAGAACGCCTTCCTGCCGCCGGCCGGCGAAACGAAGATGTTCGAGGTGGTCTCATCGGGCGCCTTCGTCACCAAGTACTACCTCACGGGCGAGCGCGAGAACTTCGGCATCCTCGAATACACGCCCGCGAGCACGGACATCAAGCTGTTCGACAAGAAGGGGCTGGAAAAGCACAACGTCATCGACAACGCCACCTTCATGCACCAGGAGATCCGCTGAAGGCCTCCTGGCCTTCCGGCGCGCTGCCGCCTACTTGCCCCAGATCGCCTTGTACTGGTTGCGGTAGCCGTTGTCGGGGTCGAACACGTTCCTCGGCCCGCCGTCCTTGCCGACGTTGCCCACGGTCACCAGGTGCACCTTGGGCACATAGCCCGACCACTTCTGCTGGGCGAATGCGCGGTTGAGTTCGTCGACGATCTGCCAGCCCTGCATGTTCAGCGGCTCGGGCACGGTGCCGGCCTGGAAGCGCTGCGTGCGGATGCGCTGGTAGGCCGCCTCCGAGCCGTCGCCGGCCGACACCGCCTTGGGCGCGCCGTCGCCTTTCTTGCCGGCGGCCGTGAGCGAGGGGCCCATGAAGTCGAAATACAGGTCGTTGATGGCCAGCGAGTGCGTCCACTTGTCGCCGAAGCGCTGCAGCAGCGCGGTGGTGAGCTGCGGCATGCGGGTGGAGCTCTCGGCGATGGGGCTGTCCTCGAAGCTCAGCACGGTACAGCCGCCGCACTTCTTGATGACGGCCTCCATCGCCCGCGCCTTGTAGAGCGCAATGGCGTACTGCGAGTCGGTGAAGATCACCACGCCGGCCTTGCCGCCTGAATCGGCCACCACCCACGAGGCGGCGACGTCGGCCACGTCGTCGGTCACCGTGGTCACGTTGGCGAAGAGGCCCGCCTTGTCGTTCGGGCCGGGCTGCTCGCCCGAGTGCCAGCCGACCAGCGGAACGCCCGACTTGGCCGCGCCCGCGAACGCGGCCTTCTGCTCGGTGGTGTCGAAGCCGCCGACCACGATGCCCGCGGGCTTCACGGCCAGCGCCTGGTTGAGGGCGGCCGTGCGCCCGCTGACCGTGCCCTGCCCGTCGATCACGCGCACCGTCCAGCCGATGGCTCGGCCGGCTTCTTCCACGCCTTTGCTGACGCCGACGATGCCGCCGTTCTTCATGTCGCCCGCGACGAAGACGATGGTCTTGCCGGCCGCCGCCTTCGGGCCGGCGGTGGGGCCGTCCCACTTCTCCTTGGTCATGGTCGCGACCTCGACCTTCTTCTTCGCGGCATCCAGAAAGTCGTCGGCCATGGCCTTCGGCGCCAGCGCGGCTGTGCACAGCGCCAGCACCGCGGCGGCGACGGTGCGCGCGGGAACACTCTTCTTCATGCTTGTCTCCAGTCGTCGTAGTGAGCCGTCATTCCGACGGCGTTGAGGGAACCGGTTGCGCGTGATCGAGCTGCCGCTCGGCGATGCGCCGCTTGATCGAGCGGTTGCGCCGCTGCTGAGCCCAGCCCGCGATGCCGATGGACACCAGCAGCGTCAGGCCATTGAAGAGCGGCTCCACGTAGAAGGCGCCGCCGAACTGCTGGATGCCCGAGATGCCGATGGCGAGGATCGCCACGCCCACCAGCGTGCCCCACACGTTCACGCGGCCGGGCCGGATGGTGGTGGAGCCGAGGAACGCGCCCACCAGCGCCGGCAGCAGGAATTCGAGCCCCACGCTCGCCTGTCCGATCTGCAGCCGCGAAGCCAGCAGCACGCCCGCGAAGCCCGACAGCAGCCCCGAAGCGACGAAGGCGCCCATCACGTGCCTGCGCACCGAGATGCCGTTGAGCTGCGCCGCCTTCGGGTTCGCGCCGATCACGTACAGCGCGCGGCCCAGCGGGGTGAACTCGGTCACCACCCACAGCGTGAGGCTCACCGCGAGCACGTAGAACGCGCCCACCGGCAGCCCCAGCAGGCTGCCGCCCGCGATGCCCACGAAGCCATCGGGCAGCTCGCCCACCACCTGCCGACCGCCGCTGTGCCACATG
The DNA here is from genome assembly GCF_013376045.1 of Variovorax sp. SG517. Taxonomy (GTDB): domain Bacteria; phylum Pseudomonadota; class Gammaproteobacteria; order Burkholderiales; family Burkholderiaceae_C; genus Variovorax. The sequence continues at coordinate 402,275 of NZ_JABMJG010000001.1, forward strand.
GCCACGGCGTAGATCACCGTGCCCGTGCCCAGCGTGGCGATGAAGGAGTCGATCTGCGCCAGCTCGACCAGCAGCCCGTTGAGCACGCCGAACAGCGCCGCGCACAGCAGCACCACCAGCACCGCCGCCGGCCACGGCAGGCCCAGTTGGGTCTGCAGGCTGATCGCGAGGATGTGCCACAGCACTATGCCGTAGCCCACGGTGAGGTCGATCTTGCCGGTGATCATCGGGATGGTCGCGGCCAGCGCCAGCAGCGCGATCACCGACTTGTCGGCCAGGATCGCGCGCAGGTTGAAGAGCGTCGGAAAGGTCTCGGGCAGCAGCACCGAGAACAGCAGCGCGAGCGCCACCGTGAGCACGACGAGGCCGTAGACAGGCATCGCGCGGCCCAGGCTCTGCGCGAGGGAGACGGCCTCGCCGTCCAAGGACTTGTCGGGCTCCAGCGCCGTGGACTTGATCGAGCTGCTCATACGGGATGTTCCTCGCGCGTCGCCGCGCCTGCTGCCAATGCCAGGAGTCTTTCGACGGTGATCGCATCGCCCGTGAGCTCGGCCGCGATCAGCCCGTCGCGAAAGACGAGCACGCGGGTGCACACGGTCGCGATCTCCTCGAAGTCGGTGGAGACGACGACCAGCGCCGTGCCGGCCTCGGCGCGCTCGCGCAGCACGCCGTAGATCTGCCGCTTGGCGCCCACGTCCACGCCCGCGGTCGGCTCCTCGAGCACCACCAGCGGCTTGTCGAGATGGAACCAGCGCGCCAGCACCACCTTCTGCTGGTTGCCGCCCGAGAGCTGCTGCACCTCGGCCGAGGGCGCGGGCGGGTTGATGTCGAAGCGGCGGATGAGCGCGAGCGCACCCTCGTTCTCGCGGCGCGGCCGGTCGAAGGCCAGGCCACGGTCGCCGTGCAGCGTCGAATTGGGAAAGAGGTTCTCCAGCACGCTCATCGAGCCGGCCAGGTTCTCTTCGAGCCGTTCGCCGGCCACGTAGGCCACGCCCGCGCGAATCGCATCGGCCGGGCAGCCGAAGGCGCAGGCCTTGCCCAGCAGCTGCATGCGCCCGGCCGACAGCGGCTCGCGACCGAAGATCGCGCGGCTGATGGCCTCGTGCCCCGCGCCGCGCAGGCCCACGAGCCCCAGCACCTCGCCGCGGTGCACGGCCAGGCTCAGTGGGCCGGCGTTGCCGCTGGCCGCACCTTCGAGTTGCAGCACGGGCTCGCTGCGCACAGGCATCTTGGCCTTCTGCACCGCGGCCGAGAGCGCCTTGCCCACGATCAGCCCCACCAGCTCGCCCTCGCTGGTCTGCGCCGTGGTCTTCACCGCTACCAGCCTGCCGTCGCGCATCACGGCCGCGCGGTCCGAAATGGCCATCACCTCGTCGAGCCGGTGCGACACGTACATCATCGCCATGCCCTGGCGGCGCAGCTCGCGCAGCACGCCGAACATGCGCTCCACGTCGCTCATCGGCAGGCTGGCCGAGGGCTCGTCGAGCACCAGCAGCCGCGCCTTCACTTCGAGCGCGCGGCCGATGGCGAGCAGCGATTTCTCGGCGCGCGTGAGCGAGAACACGCGGCGGCCGGGGTCGATGTCACAGCCCACGCGCGCCATCACGCGGCGCGCCGTGTCGTTCGCCGCCTTCCAGTCGATGAGGCCGAAGCGGCGCGGGTAGCCGGTGCCCAGGCCCACGTTCTCGGCGACGGTCATCCACTCGACGAGGCCCAGGTCCTGGTGGATGAAGGCCACCGGCTGCTCGCGCCGGTCGCCGCGCCGCCACTCGGACTGCGGCCGGCCGTCGAAAAGAATCTCTCCGTCGTCCACCGCGTGGATGCCCGCGAGCAGCTTGATGAGCGTGGACTTGCCCGCGCCGTTCTCGCCCAGCAGCGCGAGGATTTCTCCGGCACGCACGTCCAGCGTGACCTTGTCGACCGCCTGCGTGCCGCCGAAGCGCTTGCTCACGGCCTTGAACTGCAGCAGCGGCGTGCTCATGCGCGCACCGCCCCGCTCGTGTTCAGCCGGATGCGGTAGAGCGAGGTCGACGCGCACACGAAGAGCTCGTTGCCGTCGGCGCCGCCGAAGGTGAGATTGCCCACCTTCTCCGGCACCGCGATGCGCGCCAGGCGCGTGCCGTCGGGGTGGTAGACCTGCACGCTGTCGGCGCTGCTGGTGTAGACGAAGCCGTGCACGTCGACGCGGAATCCGTCGGAAAGCCCCGGGTTCACCACCGCGAACACGCGCGGGTTCGCGAGGTCCTGCCCGCCGATCACGTCGAACGCGACGATGTGGTGGTTCCCCGAGCCGTCGGTGCGCAGCGCGGCCGAGGTGTCGCTCACGTACAGGACGCGCTCGTCGGGCGAGAACGCCAGGCCGTTGGGTTCCTCCACGAAGTCGCTCACCGAGCGCAGCGCGCCGCTTGCCGGGTCGAAGCGGAACACGTGGTTGCGGTCCAGTTCGCTGCACGCCTTGTGCCCCTCGCGGTCGGAGACGATGCCGTAGGGCGGATCGGTGAACCAGATGCTGCCGTCGCGCTTCACGACGATGTCGTTGGGCGAATTGAGCCGGCGACCCTGGTAGCGGTCGACCACCACTTCGTCGGGCAGCGGCCGCAGGCCTTCGCCGGACCCCGCGAAGCGCGTGCGCACGATGGCGCGCAGCCCGTGCGAGCAATGCAGCAGCGCCCCGTCGGCCTCGCGCGCGTGGCCGTTGGTGAACTCCACGCCCTCGCGCCACACGCTCATGCCGTCTTCGGCGTGCCAGCGCAGCATGCGGTTGTTGGGAATGTCGCTCCACAGCACCGAGCCGTCCTCGCGCATCCACACCGGCCCTTCGCTCCAGACGGCGCCGGTGCACAGGCGTTCGAGCGCACCGGCCCCTTGGGCGACGGGAGCGAAACGGGAGTCGAAGACTTCGATGGTCATGGCCACGGCGCTGGTTTCCCTGAACTCGGGCTCGCAGTGTGGCAGCAAAAAGATACCGGTAACTTAGGCTTTTCCCGTATGCGTCCAGGCCACCATTTCATTCTGCTTTCAAGGCCATTAGCGGTATTCTTCGCTCGAAGATTTCGGTACTTATATGGTTATCGGTATCGCACGTCGCCCGCTCCTTGTCGCATATCCTCGAATCCGCCCTTTCCCGCCTTCCCCGCCTTCCGAGAGAGAAAGAAAGAAGCCCCTTGCCCCCGTCCAAAGCCCCTGCCCCCGCTCCAGCCCTCACCCGCCCCGCGACGATGGCCGACGTGGCCGCGCGCGTCGGCGTGTCGAAGATGACGGTGTCGCGCGCGCTCAACCGCAACGCGAGCAGCGACCGCGTGACCTCCGAGGCGCTGCGCCAGCGCATCCTGCAGGCCTGCGAGGAGATGGGCTACGTCATCGACCAGACGGCGCGCACCTTCTCCAGCAAGCGATCGGGCTTCGTCGCGGTGCTGATCCCCTCGCTGAACAACTCCAACTTCTCCGAAACCGCACAGGGCATCACCGCCGCCGTCGAAGCGCGCGGGCTGCAGGTGCTGCTGGGCTACACCGACTACCGCGTGGAGACCGAGGAGCGCCTGCTGCGCGCCATGCTCGCGCGCCGGCCCGAGGGCGTGATCCTCACCGGCGGCTCGCACACGCCGGCCGCGCGCGCCATGCTGCAGGCGGCGGGCGTGCCGGTGGTCGAGACCTGGGACCTGCCGGCCACGCCCATCGAGCACACCGTGGGCTTCTCGAACGCCGAGGCCGCCGCCTCGATGGTGCGCCACCTGCACGCCAAGGGCTACCGGCGCATCGCCTTCATCGGCGGCACCTCCAACCGCGACACGCGCGGCGCCGACCGCCAGCGCGGCTACGCGAACGCGATCCGCGAACTGGGCCTGCCCGACGGCCGCGTCATCAGCTTCGGCCAGCCGCCGATCTCGATGGCGCAGGGCGGCGAGGCCGTGGCCCAGCTGATCCGCCAGTGGCCCGACGTGGACGCCGTGATCTGCGTGTCCGACCTCTCGGCCTTCGGCGCACTGATGGAATGCCAGCGCCGCGGCTGGGAAGTGCCCGGGCGCATCGCCATCGCCGGCTTCGGCGACTTCGAGGTCGCGCGCGCCTGCCATCCGCGCATCACCACCGTGGCGGTGGATTGCGTGGGCATCGGCAAGGCGGCGGGAGAACTGCTGCTGCGCGTGATCGACGGCACGCGCGAGGGGCATCGGCCGCCCGCGGAGACGGTGCTGATTCCGTTCCATATCGAGCAGCGCGAGAGTTCCTAGCTGGGACAAGAGGACCGCTGGCTGCGGTCGCCCGAGACCGTTCCGATCCGGATGATCGAGCGCACGTCCGGCGAAGAGCTGCCTGCAGTCCAACTGCGTGGGCGTAGCGGAGAACTGCTGGCCGCCGACGCGCCGGACGGAGCTCCCAGTCCAAGCGCAGGCATCCCAGACATCGCGCCGCTGATCGCTGCACATACGAGGCGCAACGGTCCGCACGTGCGCGTCCGGTGCCCGCCCCTCGCTACGTCGCAGCGAAGACGAGCGCGGTGCGGCAGCGCCGGATCAAGCCCGCGACTGCAGCTTGAAAGCCGGCTCGCCGCTGCCGCAGGAGCGACGCTCGCAGATCAGCGCTCCTGCCGCAAACGCGCAAGTACGGCCTCAGGCGCCACCACGCCCTCGCGCCCGAGGATCACCCCCTTGGACGTGCCTTCGGCGACGACACGCTCATCCACGAGAAACTGATGCGACATATGGAAGTGGCGCTCGTCCCAGTGGGTCAACTGCATGACAGCCTCGTAACGCTGGAAAAGCTTGAGCGACTTCTTGTAGACCATGGTGTGCTCGGTGATGATCGGCGCCCAGCGCTCCTTGCGCATCACGCCGACCAGTCCCGTCCGGATGAACAGGTCAAGGCGCGAGAGGTCCGCGATCGTCATGTAGCGGCCGTTGTTCATGTGCAGGTTGATGTCCAGGTCGGTCGGCAACGTCATCAGCCGCAGCCGGCTTTCGGCAACACCGACCGGCAGGCGCTCGCGGCGTCGCGAGAGCCACCACACCCACAGCATGCGGAAGATCAGGTTCATGGCGGACGGTCCTTCTCAGCCGATGCGCTGACCGGGACGCTGTATCCCGCCCGAGTCCGCGGTAGCCATCGACATGGCCGTCAACTGCAGGCCCAGCGCCTGCACTCGCCCATACGGCCGCGACCTCACGGTCGCGCCCGAATTTCCTCTCTGCTCCATTACTCACTCCCCTTTTTATTGAGTCAGCGCTTCGACATGAAGCGTGGCGGGCCCTAACTCTTCGATCCGTTGCCGCGAGCGGAATTCTGCACGACCAGTGACTGAACGCTTCAGTTCCACACACTAAAAGTGCCTCCCTAAACCTGATTCGCACCGTCCGGTTCTCGGCTCCGAACCGGGTTCTGGCTCAGGGATGCCAGGTCGACACCACCGCAGGCGTCTGCGCCGTTGGCCTTCCCGCGAGAGCATAGGAGAGTTCGTTCGCCGCCTTCATGATCGTCTTCGCATGTCCGACCAGCTTCGCCTTGGGCAACCGGTCCGAGGGACCCGAGATGCATACCGAACCCAGCAGCGCCCATCGCAGCCCGAAGACCGGCGCGGACACCGTCGCCACGTTCTTCTCGCGCTCGCCGATGGAGTAGTGGTAGCCCTTCTTGCGGATGTCCTCGTAGAGCTTTCCAGGCTCGCCCGAGAACGCGAGGATCACGCGCCCCGGTGAGCCCAGGTCCAACGGGAGCATCGCGCCCATGCGCGCGTGGTGCCGGATGGGCTGCGGCCCTTCCACGCGCGCCAGGCAGGTCCTGGAGTTTCCTTCGCGAACGTAGAAGGCGGCGCTTTCGCCCGTTGCCTTCGAAAGGGCTAGCAGCATCGGCTCCACCACGCCGTTGGCGTCGAAGCTGGCCTGGTAGCGCGCGCCTAGCCAACCCGCCGCGGGGCCGAGCCGCCAGCCGCCGTCGTCGCGCTGCACGACGTAGCCGGCGAGCGCCAGCGTGCGCAGCAGGCGCAGTGCGGTCGTCTTGTGCATCTGGCTGCGCCGCGTCAGTTCTGCGAGCGAGAGGTGCTCGTCCTGCATGCCGAAGGCATCGAGCAACTGCAGCGCACGGGTAACGGCGGTGACCCCGCCCGAGGCCTCCGCGTCGGCCTCGCGGGGCACCTCGATCACTTCCTTCCGCGTGGATCCGGTCTTCGAACTTTGTTTCACGCAGTGGTCCATGGTCCGTTCAGTGGACCACCATTGTATGGAATGGAACGCCTGCCTAAAGTCGCTTCACGCCTCGCAGCACGGGCTGCAGGCACTCAACGAACGATTCGGAGACAGATCCATGCGCACCTCGAGCCTCGGCTCCATTCCCCGCCGCGCGGCCCTCGGCCTCGCCCTTCTTCTTGCCTCGGGCATTGCTGCGGCGCAGGCCTATCCGGCGCGCCCCATCAAGCTCATCGTGCCGTTCCCGCCGGGCGGCGGCACGGACATCATCGCCCGCGAAGTGGCGAACAAGGTCGCGACCTCCGAAGGCTGGACCATCGTCATCGACAACAAGCCCGGCTCGGGCGGCAACATCGGCGTGGACGCGGCGGCCAAGGCCAGCCCCGACGGCTACACGCTGGTGCTAGGCCAGACCAGCAACCTCGCGATCAACCCGTCGCTCTACACCAAGCTGCCCTACGACCCGGTGAAGGACCTGGCGGCAGTCGGCCTGGTCGCATCGGCGCCGCTGGTGGTGGTCGTGTCTTCCGCCTCACCCTACAAGAAGCTCGCCGATGTGGTCGCCGCCGCGAAGGCCAAGCCCACGGCGCTCAACTACGCGAGCTCGGGCAACGGCACCGTGGCCCATCTCGCGACCGAGCAGTTCCAGAAGGTCGCCGGCATCCAGCTCACGCACGTGCCCTACAAGGGCGCATCGCAGGGCCTGACCGACCTGGTCGGCGGGCAGATCCAGCTCTACGTGTCGTCGGTGCCGACGCTGATCGCGCAGATCAAGAGCGGACAGCTGCGCGCGCTGGCCGTGACCTCGCTGCAGCGCAACAGCGACCTGCCCGACGTGCCCACCATGGTCGAGGCCGGCTACAAGGACTTCGAGGCCGTCACCTGGTTCGGCGTGGCGGGCCCCGCGGCCATGCCGAAGGACGCGATCGCGAAGCTCAACGCCGCCTTCAACAAGGCCCTCGCGACGCCCGACGTGCAGAAAAAACTCGCGGCACAGGGCGCGGAAGTGCTGTCCGGGCCGCCGGAGAAGTTCGCCTCGCTGATCCGCACCGACGGCGTGCGCTGGGGCGCGATCGTGAAGGCATCGGGCATCCGGCTCGACTGACTCGGCATGTCCGGCTCCATTGCGCCCTTCTCGGCCGGGCAGGGACGCGCACCGGTCGAGGTGCCGCCCGGCGCCTGCGACTGCCATGTGCACCTGTACGACTCGCGCTACCCGCCAACACCGGGCGCGAAGCTGACGCCGCCGGACGCCACCGCGCACGACTACCGCCAACTGCAGCGGCGCACCGGCACCGAGCGCGTGGTGTTCGTGACGCCCTCCACCTACGGCACCGACAACCGCCCCCTGCGCGATGCGCTCGCCGCCTTCGGCGCACGGGCGCGCGGCGTGGCGGTCATCGACGAGAACACCGGCGACGAGGAACTGCGCTCGCTGCACGACTGCGGCGTGCGCGGCATCCGGCTCAACCTCTCGCTCGGCGTCACGAACACCGCCGAGCAGATCGCACCGCTGGCAAGGCGCATCGCGCCGCTGGGCTGGCACCTGCAGCTGCTCGCGCCGGCGGATCTGCTGGCGCAGCTCGCCGACGTGCTGGAAGACCTGCCCGTGCCCATCGTGTTCGACCACTTCGCACGGCTCGCACCGTCGATGGCCGGCAGGCACGCGGCGCATGCGCTGGTCGTGCGCCTGCTCGCGTCGGGCCGCGCGTGGATCAAGCTCTCGGGCAGCTACATCGTGAGCGAGGAAGGCCCGCCGCATTTCACGGACGTGACACCGCTGGCAAGGAGCTTCCTGCAGGGTGCGCCGCAGCGCGTGCTGTGGGGCAGCGACTGGCCGCACGCCAGCGCAAGCGCCGGCCACCAGGCCATGCCGGACGACGCGCAGCAGATGGCCCTGCTGGCCGGCTGGACCGAAACGGCAGCCGCCTTGCGCCGCGTGCTGGTCGACAACCCGGCCGCGCTCTACGGCTTCGACAGACAGAACAACGCTTCCACGGAGACAACATGATCCGCATGCACAGGCGCCGCTTCGGCGCATTGGGCCTGGCCGCGCTCGCCGCGGCGTCGATGCCCGCACTCGCTCAGGGCCAGTGGCCGACCGGCAGGCCCATCACCTGGGTGGTGCCCTACCCGCCAGGCGGCACCACCGACATCCTCGGCCGCGCCATTGCGCAGCGGCTGGGCGCATCGCTGGGCACGACGGTGATCGTCGACAACAAGGCCGGCGCCACCGGCACCATCGGCTCGGCCTTCGTCGCGCGGTCGGCACCCGACGGCTACACGCTGCTGGGCACCTCGATCGGCCCGCAGGCCATCGTGCCCAGCCTGCTGCAGAAGATGCAGTACGACCCGGTGGCAGCCTTCGCACCGGTGACGCTGATCGGGACCATTCCCCACGTGCTGGTGGTCGGTGCCGCGCAGCCGCTGCGCACCGTCGCAGAACTCGTCGCGCAGGCGAAGGCGAAGCCCGAGCAGCTGTCGTTCGCCTCGGGCGGCAACGGCACCATCCTGCAGATGCAAGGCGAGCTGCTGCGGCTGCAGACGGGCACGCGCATGACGCACGTGCCCTACAAGGGCGACACACCGGCCATCCAGGACGTGCTGGCCGGCCACGCCAACTTCATGTTCGCGCCGGTGGCCGCGGCGCTTCCGCACATCCAGGGCGGCCAGCTGAAGGCGCTGGCCGTCACCTCGGCCGCGCGGCTGAAGGCGCTGCCGGATGTGCCCACCATGGGCGAGGCCGGCTTCAAGGATTTCGTGGTCGAGCAGTGGCAGGCGCTCTACGCGCCGGCAGGCACGCCCGCCGCCGTGGTCCAGAAGCTCAACGCCGAAGTGGTGCGCCACCTGAAGGACCCGGAGATCGCCGCCATGGCCGACAAGCTCGGCGTCACCCTCGTGGGCAGCACGCCGCAGCAGCTCGCCGACACCCAGAAAGCGGACCTGGCCAAGTGGGCCAAGGTCATCAAGGACGCGGGCATCAGGCCCGAATGAGCCTGGGCCCCTTCATTTCCTCCCATCCATCACCATCACTCCAAGAGGTTTCCCATGTCATCTCCCCTCCCCGACGTCATCCGCGACTTCGAACGCGTGCCCGCGAACATCGTGGCGCAGGCGGCCGAGTTCCAGCCCGCCATCCTGGCCGACGTGGCCGGCCGCCGCGGCGCGCTGGACGGCCGCATCAAGGCACTGCGCCCGCGCATGAAGCTCGCGGGCACCGCGATCACCGTGGAAGTGCGCCCCGGCGACAACCTGATGATCCACGCCGCCATCGCCATGGCGAAGCCCGGCGACGTGCTCGTCATCGACGGCAAGGGCGACCTCAGCTCCGCGCTCATGGGCACGATCATGATGACCGCCTGCCGCCAGCTCGGCATCGCCGGCGTGGTGATGGACGGCGCCTGCCGCGACAGCCTGGAGATCGACGAGATGAGCTTCCCCGTCTTCTGTGCAGGCACCAATCCGAACGGCCCCACCAAGAGCATCGGCGGCCGCATCGGGCATCCGGTGTCGATCGGCGGCGTGACGGTGCATGCGGGCGACTTCGTGATCGGCGACGGCGACGGCGTGGTGGTGGTGGAGCGCGAGAAGATCGAATCGCTGCTGCCGCTGGCCGCGAAGAAGGTGAAGGACGAAGCCGCGCGCATCGCCGCCATCAAGCAGGGCGACACCGCCGCCAAGTGGCTCGATTCCGCACTGCGTGCGGCCGGCGTCCTGAAGGAAGGCGAAAAGCTGTGACGGCCGTTCTGGTGACGGGCGCCGACCTGGCGCCGCAGGCGGTGAAGTTGCTCGAAGGCCACGAGCTCGTCTACGCGGGCAGGACGCCGACCGAGGACGACCTCGTCGCGCTGTGCCGCGCGCACGATCCGGTGGCCATCATCGTGCGCTACGGCAAGGTGGGCGCGGCCGTCATGGACGCAGCGCCTTCGCTGAAAGTGATCTCCAAGCACGGCAGCGGCACCGACACCATCGACAAGGTGGCGGCTAAGGCGCGCGGCATCGAGGTGGTCGCGGCCGTGGGCGCGAACGCGGCGGCGGTGGCCGAGCAGGCGCTCGCGCTGCTGCTGGCCTGCGCGAAGTCGGTGGTGGCGCTGGATGCGCGCATGCACGCGGGCCACTGGGACAAGGCGACGCACAAGAGCCTGGAACTCGGCGGGCGCACCATCGGCCTGATCGGGCTCGGCGCCATCGGGCTGCGCTTCGCGCGCATGGTCGACGCACTGGGCATGCGCGTGCTCGGCTTCGATCCGTACGCGAAGAACCTGCCGGCCCACGTGCAGGCCGCGGACCTCGCGACCATCTGGGCCGAGTCCGACGTCATTTCGCTGCACTGCCCGTTGACCGACGAGAACCGGGGGTTGATCAATGCGGACACGCTGGCGCGCTGCAAGCGCGGCGTGATCGTGGTCAACACCGCGCGCGGCGGCCTGATCGACGAAGAGGCGCTGCTGGCAGCCGTGCGCTCGGGCCAGGTCTTCATGGTCGGGCTCGACAGCTTCGCGGTGGAGCCGATGACCGCGGGCCACCCCTTCCAGGGCGAGAAGAACATCGTGCTGAGTCCCCACATCGGCGGCGTGACCAGCGACGCCTACGTCAACATGGGCGTGGGCGCCGCGAAGAACCTGCTGCAGGTGCTGGAGCGACAGACGGCGGCGAGCCGCTGAAGGCATCGCCGCCATCCCGACCAAGAACAAGGAGACAAGAGAATGAAGAGCGGCAAGAAGGCCCGCCGGGCCGCGCTCACGCTCGCGCTCGGCCTGCCGGTCGCACTGGCGGTCCACATGCAGGCGCATGCCCAGGCCTGGCCGGCCAGGCCGGTGCGCGTGCTCGTCGGTTTCTCGGCGGGCGGCCCCACCGACGTGGTGGCGCGCGCCTTCGCAGACCACGCATCGCGTGCGCTGGGCCAGCCATTCGTCGTGGACAACAAGCCCGGCGCCAATACGATCCTCGCGGCCGAGGCGGTCGCCGCGGCGCCGGCGGACGGCTACACGCTGCTGCTGGGCGCGACGAACCACACGATGATCCCGGCGCTCTACAGCCAGCGCGTCAAGTTCGATGCGGTGCGCTCCTTCGCGCCGGTGTGCTCGCTGGCCGTGAGCCCCACCGTGCTGGTGGTGGGCCCGTCGATGCCGGTGAAGACCTTCGGCGCCTTCCTGCAGGCCGTGAAGGCCGAGCCGGGCAAGCGCACCTATGCCACGCCGGGATCGGGCAGCTCGGGCCACTTCGCGAGCGCGCAGTTCACGCAGCTCACGGGCACGGCGATGAACCACATCCCCTACAAGGGCGCGGCGCAGGCCGTCACCGATCTCATCGGCGGGCAGGTCGACAGCTCATTCGCCACGCTGGGCTCGGTGCTCGCGCAGGTACAAAGCGGCAAGCTGACCGCGCTGGCGGTGGCCGCGCCGAAGCGCTCGGCGCTGCTGCCCGGCGTGCCGACCTTCGAGGAGTCCGGCGTCAAGGGCTACACGGCCGACGCCTGGTACGGCCTGCTCGCGCCGGCGAAGACACCGCCCGAAGTGCTGGCCACGCTGCGCCGCGTGGCGACCGAGTTCTCCCAGGCGCCGGCCACGCAAGAGAAGCTGCGCTCGCTCGGCATGGAGGCCCGCAACACCTGCGGCGACGCATTCGGTGCGCAGCTCGCGGGCGAGGTCAAGCTCTACGGCGATCTGGCCCGATCGCTCGACCTCAAGACCGAATGAACGCATACGAGAGGAACACACCATGAAAGCCATCCGACGCATGCTCGCCGCATGCACCCTCATCGCGGCCGCAGCGACTTCTGCCCATGCCGCCTATCCCGAGCGCCCCATCACGCTGGTCGTGCCCTATGCGCCCGGCGGATCGGCGGATGCGCTCGCGCGCGTGCTGGCCGTGCGCGTGGGCATGAAGCTGGGCACCAGCGTGATCGTCGACAACCGGCCCGGCGCCAGCGGCACCATCGGCGCGGGCTTCGCGGCCAAGGCCGCGCCCGACGGCTACACCGTGCTCTACGACGCCACGCCCTACTCGATCAACCCGCATCTCTTCGCGCGCATGCCCTATGCCACCAATGCGCTGCAGCCGCTCGCGCTCGTGGCGCTGGCGCCCAACATCGTGATCGTGCGCGCCGAATCGCCCCTGAAGAGCATCAAGGACCTCACCGACAAGGCGAAGGCCGAGCCGGGAAAGATCAACTTCGCATCGGGCGGCAGCGGCACCGTGCAGCGGCTCGCGGCCGAACTGCTGCGCCAGCGGCTCGGGCTCGACATGGTGCACGTGGGCTACAAGAGCGGCGGCCCCGCCATCACCGACGTGATGGGCGGGCAGGTGGACTTCATGTTCAGCACCATCGCCGCCTCGTATCCACTCGTGTCCTCCGGCAAGCTGCGCGCGCTGGCGGTGTCTTCGCCGCAGCGTTCGCCACGACTGCCCGAGGTGCCGACCCTCGCCGAGACCGTGGTGCCCGGCTACGAGGCCTACGAATGGAACGGCATGTTCGTGCCCACCGGCACGCCGGCGCCCATCTCAGAGAAGCTGCACAAGGCGGTCGTCGAGGCGCTGAAGGAAGAAGAAGTGAAGAAGCGCTTCGTCGACGTCGGCGTGCAGCCGGTCGGTTCCACCCCTGCGGAGTTCGCCGACTTCCTGAAGAAGGAAGATGCGAAGTGGGCGGACGTGATCCGCAAGGGCAACATCAAGCTCGACTGAAGACATCGCACGAATGAACGCCACCTCCATCGCGCAGCCGGTTCCCCACTCGGTGGGCCTGGATCGTCCCGCGCCCGCGCTGCCCGCGGACGCGTGCGACAGCCACATGCACATCTTCGATGCGCGCTTTGCCGCCTCGCCGCACTGGAAGCGCCAGCCGCCGCGCGCCGAAGTGGCGGCCTATCGGCTGCTGCAGCAAAGGCTGGGCACCTCGCGCACGGTGGTCGTCAACCCGTCGACCTACGGCACCGACAACGCCTGCACCCTCGATGCGCTCGCGCAGCTGGGCGAACAGGCGCGCGGCGTCGCGGTCGTCGCCGAGGACGTGGCCGACGATGAACTCGACCGCCTCGCGGCGCAGCGAATCTGCGGCCTGCGCGTGAACTTCGTGACGCCGCAGTCCTGGGGCGTCACCACGCCGCGGATGCTGACGACGCTGGCGCGCAAGGTGGCGCGGCTGGGCTGGCACATCCAGGTGTTCGTGCACCCGGAGCAGCTGGTGGAGCTCGAGCCGGTGCTGGCCGCCCTGCCGGTGCCGCTGGTCATCGACCACATGGCGCGCATCGATCCGGCCGAAGGCGCCGATGCAGCGGCGTTCACCGTGGCGCGGCGGCTGCTCGACGGCGGCAACACATGGATGAAGCTCTCGGGCGTCTACATGCGTTCGCGCGACGGCGCGCCCGCCTACCGCGATGCCTTCGCGCTGGGCAGGGCGCTGGTAGAGGCGGCACCCGAGCGGCTGGTGTGGGGCAGCGACTGGCCGCACACGACCGAGACGCCGGGCACGGTGGACGACGCCGCGCTCGCCAACGTGCTCGCAGCCTGGTGCGGCGACGAGGCGGTGCGCAGGCGCATCCTCGTCGACAACCCGGCCAAACTCTATGGATTCGCGGCCGCCTGATCCGCGCAGACTAGGAGACCCACATGTACTTCCTGCAAGCGCCCCAGGTGCTGGAACTCCAGACCTTCACCAGCATGCCCGACCGCTTCCGGCGCCGCGAGCCGAGCATCTGGGCCGATGCCAACCGCGGCGGACAGCCGACCGACTCATTCCTCGAAGGGCCGGTGTTCGACGACGCCGGCAACCTCTACGTCTCGGACATTCCCTTCGGCCGCATCTTCCGCATCGACGCCTCGGGCGAATGGACGCTGGTTGCCGAATACGACGGCGAGCCGAACGGCATGAAGTTCATCGATGCGAACACGCTGCTCGTCACCGACTACCAGAACGGCCTGATGCGCGTGGACGTGCGCACCGGCAGCGTCGCGCCGCACCTGCGGCGGCGCAACACCGAGAGCTTCAAGGGCGTGAACGACCTGGTGCTGGACGCGCGGGGCAACGTCTACTTCACCGACCAGGGCCAGAGCGGGCTGCATGACCCGTCGGGGCGCCTGTATCGCCTGCGGCCCGACGGACAACTCGACCTGCTGCTGTCGAACGTGCCCAGCCCCAACGGCGTGGCGCTCTCGCCCGACGGCAAGGTGCTCTACCTCGCGGTGACGCGCGGCAACTGCATCTGGCGCGTGCCGCTGCTCGCGGACGGCAGCGTCGCCAAGGTGGGCCAGTTCTTCACCTCCTACGGCCCGAGCGGCCCCGACGGCCTCGCGGTCGACGCGCTGGGGCGTCTGCTGATCGCCAACCCGGGCCTCGGCGTCGTCTGGGTGCTCAATGCGCGCGCGGAACCGGTCGTGGTGCTGCGCGGCCCGGTCGGAGCCTCGACAACCAACATCGCCTTCGGCGGGCCGGACCGCTCCACGCTGTTCGTCACCGATTCGACGCACGGCAACGTGCTGAAGGCCGAGCTCGACGCGCCGGGCACCCCGTTGCACCGGGGCTGAGCCCCATCCTCAGGCGGCGACGGCTTCCGCCTGCGCCGCATCTCCCGCGAAGTCGATCAGCACCTTCATCGCCTTGCGCCTGTCGCTCGCCAGCTCGAAGGCCTGGCGCGCCTGCAGCATCGGGAATGTGTGCGACACCACCGGGGAAAGGTCGACGCGCCCTTCGTTGATGAGCTTCACCGCCAGCGCGAACTCGGCATGGAAGCGGAACGAGCCGCAGATGCTGAGCTCCTTCGCCACCACCATGTTCTGCGGAATGCTCACGTCGCCGCCCAGGCCGAGCTGGACGACCACGCCGCGCGGGCGCATCACCTCCAGGCCGTCGCGCAAAGCGCGCTCGTTGCCGGAGCATTCGAGCATCACGTCGAAGGTGCCCTTGTCGGCCGAGTAGCGCGAGACCCAGTCCTTGTCCTGCGCGACGTTGATGGCGTTGTCGGCGCCCATGGCGCGTGCGATGGCCAATGGCTCGTCGACCACGTCGGTGGCCGTGACCTCGGCCGCGCCGTGCGCGCGCGCCGCCGCGATGGCGAGCACGCCGATGGGCCCGCAGCCCGACACCAGCACGCGCTTGCCCAGCAGCGGCCCGGCGCGCGACACGCCGTGCAGCCCCACGGAGAACGGCTCGGCCAGCGCGGCCAGCCGCAGCGGCACGTGATCGGCCACCTTCACGCATTGCGTGGCCTCGCACAGCAGCATGTTGCGGAACGCGCCCTGCACGTGCGGCGTGCGCATCGCGCTGCCGTAGAAGCGCATGTCGAGGCACTGGTTAGGCAGGCCCTCCAGGCAGAACTTGCAGGCGCCGCAGGGGCGGCTCGGGTTGACGGCCACCTTGTCGCCGATGCGCACGCCCTCGACGCCGGGCGCCACCGCCACCACGGTGCCGGCCACCTCGTGGCCCAGCACCATCGGTTCCTTGATGCGCACGGTGCCGAAGCCGCCGTTGTGGAAGTAATGCAGGTCGGAGCCGCAGATGCCGCCCATGCCGACCTTCACCAGCACCTGGCCGGGGCCGATCTCGCCGGCATCCTGTTCGTCCAGGCGCAGGTCGTCGGGGGCGTGGATCACGAGGCACATGCAACGCAGGCGCATGGTTCTTTTCCTTCTCTCTGTCAGGTGTCAGGCGACGGGGGTGATCAGGGGCAGGCCCGCGAAGTGGGCCTCCAGGTTGCGGCGCACCAGCTCGCCCATGGCGCGGCGCGTCTGTTCGGTGCCGCTGCCATGGTGCGGCGTGAGCACCACGTTGTCGAGCGCGGCGAAGCGCGGGTCGATGCCCGGCTCGTTGAGGAACACGTCGAGCGCCGCACCGGCGATCGCGCGCGTCTCCAGTGCCTGCAGCAGCGCGCCTTCGTCCACCGTGGTGCCGCGCGACACGTTCACGAGCCAGCCCTTGGGTCCCAGCGCGCGCAGCACCTCGGCATTCACGATGCCGCGCGTGGCATCGCCGCCGGGCAGGATGACGATGAGCACGTCGCACCAGTCGGCCATGGCGGCCAGGCTGGCGAAGTGGCGGTGCGGGCTCTCCGCCTTCGGCGTGCGGCTGAAGTAGCCCACTTCGACGTCGAAGCCCGAGAGCCGCCGCGCGATGGTGCTGCCGATGCGGCCGAAGCCCGCGATGCCGACGCGCTGGCCGAAGACGCGCGTGGCCAGCGGCATGGCGGCATTGGCCCACGCGCCGCTTCGCACGAAGGCGTCGCCCGCCGGAATGCGGCGCTGCGCCGCGAGCATGAGGCCCACGGCGAGATCGGCCACGTCTCCGTTGAGCACGTCGGGCGTGTTGGTCACGCGGATGCCCCGCGCGCGGCAGGCGGCGAGATCGATGGCGTCGGTGCCCACGCCGTAGCAGGCGACCAGCTCCAGCCTGGGCAGCGCCGCAATGAGTTCGGCGCTCGCGCCCAGTTCGCCGCGCGTGGCGATCGCGCGGATCTCCTGCGCGTGCGCGGCAATGAAGGCCTGGCGGTCGGGCGCCTCCCACAGGCGGTACAGGGTGTAGGACTCGCGCATCGGCGCCATGTCCCACTCGGGGTAGGCGCCCATCATCAGCACATGCGGGGAAGCGGCGGCGGTAGCGGTCAAGCGGGTGTCTCCTGCTGGGGCAGCGGTCCGAGTCAATTGATACCGGTAACTTTAATCGATGCGCCCCTGCAAAGCCAGCGAAGGTTTTACCCATTGACGAAATCAAAAGATACCGGTAACTTTCTTCGCCAGTCACGCCCCTCACCCAGGACCCAGGAACTCCCCTTGAAACTGTTCGACCTCTCCGGGCGCACCGCCCTCGTCACCGGCTCCAGCAAGGGCATCGGCTTCGCGCTGGCTGGCGCGCTGGGCAACGCGGGCGCCCGCGTCGTGCTCAATGCGCGCGATGCCGCCGCGCTCACCGCAGCCCGCGACGCCCTGCGCGCCCGGGGCATCGCGGCCGAAGCCGCGGCCTTCGACGTCACCGACGCCGCCGCGGTGGAAGCCGGCGTGGCCGCCATCGAGGCCGACGTCGGCCCCATAGACATCCTCGTCAACAACGCCGGCATGCAGCATCGCGGGCCCTTCGCCGAATTTCCGGTCGATGCCTGGCACAAGATCACCACCACCAACATCGACAGCGTGTTCCTGGTGGGCCGCGCCGTCGCGCAGCGCATGATCGAGCGCAAGCGCGGCAAGATCATCAACGTGTGCTCGGTGCAGAGCGAACTGGGCCGCCCGGGCATCGCGCCCTATGCGGCCACCAAGGGCGCGGTGAAGATGCTCACCAAGGGCATGGCGATCGACCTCGGCAAGCACGGCATCCAGGTCAACGGCCTGGGCCCGGGCTACTTCAAGACCGAGCTCACGCAGGCGCTGGTGGCCGACGAGGCCTTCACCGCATGGCTCTCGGGCCGCACGCCCGCGGGCCGATGGGGCGACGTGGAAGAGCTGGGCGGCGCTGCCATCTTCCTGGCCTCGGACGCATCGAGCTTCGTCAACGGCCACATCCTGTATGTGGACGGCGGCATCACCGCGAGCCTGTAGCAGCGTGGCGCGTGCCCGCCTCGGCCATTCATGAAAGCCTTCGCATGACGAAGACGACCGCCCCGACGCCGCGCGTGGCCGTGATCGGCGTCGGCATCATGGGCTCGGCCATTTCGCGCCGGCTGCTCGAATGCGGCCACCGCGTGAGCGTGTTCGACCTCGACGCCGCCAAGGTCGCGGCGCTCGTCGCGCACGGCGCGGCGGCGGCGGCCACGGCACGCGAGGCGGCGGCCGCGAGCGACTTCGTCATCACCAGCCTCAACTCGGCCGCGGTGGTGGAGCGCGCCATCTTCGGCGACGACGGCATCGCCGCCGCCATGCCTGCGGACCCCCAGCGACTGCTGATCGACATGTCGTCCATCGACCCTCCTTCCACGCGCCGGCTCGCGCAGTCGCTGCGCGAGCGCACGGGCATGGGCTTCGTCGATGCGCCGCTTTCCGGCGGTGCGCCCAAGGCGCTGCTGGGCAAGCTCACGGTGATGGCCGGCGGAAGCGCCGAAGACGTGCAGCGCGCACGCGCGGTAATGGACAGCCTGTGCGCCAACTACACCCACATGGGCGCGAGCGGCGCGGGCCAGACGACCAAGCTGGTCAACCAGCTGCTGTGCGCCATCGGCTTCCAGGCCGTGGCGGAAGCGGTGCGGCTGGCCGAGGCCGGCGGCGTCGATGCGTCGAAGCTGCCCGCCGCGCTGTCCGGCGGACGCGCCGACAGCCAGATCCTGCGCGAGTTCGGCCCCAGGATGGCAGCGCGCGACTACACGCCCACCGGCCGCATCGACAACATGCTCAAGGACCTCGAGGCGGTGCAGGCCTTCTCGCAGGGCCAGCGCCTGCCGCTGCCGCTGGTGGGCGCCGTCTCGGAGCTGCATCGCGCCTTCGTCGCGGCCGGACTCGGCGCGCGGGACACGGCCGAGATGATGCGGCAGTTCAGCGGCTACGAGCGCGGCTGAACCGCTCTCGCCTCCTCATCACGCGAACACGACACAGGAAAGAGAGAACCCATGTTCATCCGCTGCGCATTCTTCAGGGGCCGGGTCAAGGCCGGCATGGAAGAAGCCTTCGACCGCCACGTGCACGACAGGCTGGTGCCGCTGTGGACCCGCTTTCCCGGAGCGCTCGAGGTGCGCGTGCTGCGCCAGCTCGAAAGCGACGTGAGCGACCCCGAGCTGGCGATGGTGCTGTCGATCCGCTACGCGAGCCGCGAGGACATCGCCCGCGCGCTCGAATCGCCGGTGCGCCACGAAAGCCGCGAGGTCTCGAAGAAGCTCTTCGAGATGTTCGACGGCACGGTCTTCCACACCGTCTTCAGCGCCGAGGAGTTCGCGCTCGCGAACGCTTCCTGACGGGCGCCTTCGGCGCCTCTTCTTTCTTCCTTTTCTCCTTCTGCTTCCGCACCGACGCCTTGCCGTCGAGGTCCGCCAGCTCCCAGATCCCGCCGGCCGCCGACACCAGCGCGTGCGCGCTGTTGATCAGCCCGATGTGCGAGAAGGCCTGCGGAAAATTGCCCAGCTGCCGGCGCGCCACCGGGTCGTATTCCTCGGCGTAGAGCCCCAGGTCGTTGGCCAGCGCCAGCAGCCGCTTGAACAGCGCCCGCGCCTTGCGCAGCCTGCCCATGGCGACATACACGTTCGCCAGCCAGAAGCTGCACGCGAGGAACGCGCCCTCCCCGCCGCCGAGGCCGTCCACGCCCTTCTCGGTGCGGTAGCGGTACACCAGCCCGTTGAAGATCAGCTCCTTCTCGATGCGCGCGATGGTGCCCTGCACGCGCGGGTCGTGGATCGGCAGGAAGCCGATCAGCGGCATCCACAGCAGCGCGGCGTCCACCGTGTCGGCGCCGTAGTACTGCATGAACGAATTGGACGCGGCGTCGTAGCCGCGGGCGCAGATCTCGGCATGGATCTCGTCGCGCACCTCCCGCCAGCGCTCGACCGGGCCTTCGAGGCCGAACTCGGTGGCGCTCGCGATCACCCGGTCGAAGGCCAGCCAGCACATGACCTTGGAGTGCACGAAGTGGCGCGGCTCGCCGCGCACTTCCCAGAGGCCGCAATCGGGCTCCCGCCACAGCTCCATCAGCTGCTTCGCGATGGCGCGCTCCAGCGGCCAGAGCTTCTCCATGTCCGCCAGCCCGGCCTTGCGCGCCGCATGGAAGGCCGCGATGACGGAGCCGTAGACGTCGAGCTGCCGCTGCCCGTGCGCGCCATTGCCGATGCGCACCGGGCGGCTGCCTTCGTAGCCTGCGAGCCAGCCGAGCTCGAGCTCGGTCAGCGAGCGTTCGCCATGCAGGCCGTACATCACCTGCAGTTCCTCGGGCGAGCCGCCGACCGCGCGCATCAGCCACCAGCGCCATGCGCTGGCCTCCTCCACGTAACCCGAGCCGATCAGCGCATAGAGCGTGAGCGCCGCGTCGCGCAGCCAGCAGAAGCGGTAGTCCCAGTTGCGCTCGCCGCCGGGCAGCTCGGGCAGCGAGGCGCTGGGCGCGGCGACGATGCCGCCGGTGGGTTCGTAGGTGAGCGCCTTGAGCGTGAGCAGCGAGCGCATCACGGGCTCGCGGAACTCGCCGTGGTAGCCGCAGCGTTCGGTCCATGCGCTCCATTCGGCGACGGTGCGCGCCAGCAGCGAATTGGCGTCGCGCGTCACCGGCGGCTTCAGGTGCGAGGGAAACCAGTCGAGGCTGAAGGCGATGGACTGGCCCGCCGACACGGTGAAGTCGGCGAAGCTCGCGAAGTTCTCGTTGGTCAGCGGCACGCCGGAGCTGATGCGCACGGAGTCGGGCCCGGCGGTGGCGAACACCGCGCCGTCGCGCCGGTCCATCCACGGGCACCACTCGCCGTAGTTGAAGCGGATGCGGAACTCGGTGTGCATGGCCACCGTGCCGCGCACGCCCCGCACGATGCGCACCACCTCGTGCGTGCCGTCGAGGGCGGGACGGGGCATGAAATCGGTGACGACGGCGGTTCCGCCGGGCACGCGGATGGTCGTCTCCAGCACCACCGTGCCCGGCAGGTAGCGCCGCGTGACGCGCGCCTTGGGGTCGGTCGCGCGCATCGACCAGTGGCCGTTGCGCTCGTCTCCGAGCAGGCTGGCGAACATCGCCGCGGAATCGAAGCGCGGCAGGCACAGCCACTCGATGTCGCCGCCGCGATGCACCAGCGCCGCGCTGTGGGTCGAGCCGATGAGCGCGTAGTCGCCGATGGGGCGGTCGCCGTGCAGCTTGACGGAAGGTTGCTTGGAGGTCTTTGGCAAGAGCCCGAGCTTTGCCGCCCGCGCGGGCGCGGCGCGCCAGCGCAGGGCGCGCATCGCTGCCGGACAAGGCCCAATCGGGCGCCCCCTGAGGGCCGCTAGGGCCTGTTCACACTATTTCCGGGGTCGCGTTGGTGCTCCAAGGGGCTGGCTGCAAGGCGCCCGTGCGCAGCAAGGCTGAAGCCTTGCAAGCGCGGGCAACGCCGCAGACGGCCCCTTGGAGCGCCAACCCTACGGGAAGGGCAGCAAGGGCGGGCCACTCGGCGTTGCGCTCCTAGCGTGTGCGCATGCACACGCGTCGTCACGCGCCTTGATTGGCCCGCCCTTGCTGCCCTTCGCGACCCCGGAAATAGTGTGAACAGGCCCTAGAGCACGTCCTTGAGCTTGGCGCGCAGCCTGGTGATCGCCTGGCTGTGCAGCTGGCACACGCGCGACTGGCTGACCTCGAGGATGGCGCCGATCTCGCGCAGGTTCAGCTCTTCCTCGTAGTAGAGGTTCAGCAGCAGCTGGTCGCGTTCGGGCAGCGCCGAGATGGCGTCCACCAGCTGGTGGCGGAAGCCGCTTTCCAGCAGCTGCTCCAGCGGGTCGTCGCTGCTGCGGCGGTCCTTGCGCGCGTCCTGCGAATGGCTGTCGAGGAAGGCGTTGTCCGCGTCGTCCTTGGAGAAGTCTTCCACGTACAGCAGCTGGCAGCCCTGGATCTCCTGCAGCAGCGACTGATACGCGTCGATGTCCATCTTCAGCTCCTTGGCGATCTCCCCTTCGGTGGGAGAACGCCCGAGCTTGTGGCCCAGCGCCTGGATCGCCTTCTCGATGCCGCGCGCCGACTGGCGCAGGCCGCGCGAGCCCCAGTCGGCGGCGCGCAGCTCGTCGAGCATGGCGCCGCGGATGCGCTGGCTCACGAAGGTCTCGAACTGCGCGCCCCGGTTGTCCTGGTAGCGGCTGGAGGCGTCCAGCAGGCCGAGCATGCCGGCCTGGATCAGGTCGTCCAGCTCCACGCTGGCGGGCAGCTTGGCCATCATCTGCAGCGCGATGCGGCGCACCAGCGGCTGGTGCTGCGCCAGCAGGTGAGATTTATCGATGGTTCCCTGTGCGGTGTACACGTCGGTCCGTCCTTCCCCGGGCTCAGGCCGCGGCCTGCTGAAGCTCTGCCGCGCGCCATGGCCAGCCGTCCATCTCGCCGGCAATGCGCCGCAGGTCGACGGCCGCATGGCTCGCGGGAAAGGCCTCGGCGATGGTCTTCTTCAGCCGCCAGGCATCGGCGACCAGCGGATCGAAGCGCACCCAGCCGGCGGGCTGCAGCGACAGCGCGAGATAGCGGCTGCCGGCGTGGGCGAGGTTGTTCATGATCTGGCGCGCGGCCTGCGCGTCGACCACGCCGTTGACCAGGAAGCGCATCTGGCTCATGCCGTGCGCGCGCTGCAGGTGCTTGATGCCCGCATAGGCCGAGGTGACCGACGCGGGGTGCGGCTGCAGCACCGCCAGCAGGTCGTCCGCGCCCTGCGCGAGCGCCGACAGCCTGCCCTCGCGGTCGAAGGCCGCATCGACGATGACGAAGCCGTCGTACCAGAACCTGCGCGGATCGCCGCCGGCGCCGCGCATCGCGCCGGGCGGCGCCGGCAGCACGTGCACGCCGCAGGCCGCGCGCGCCTCGGCGCCGTCGAGCGTCAGGCGCCCGCCGGCCACGTCGGCCAGGCTGCCGAGCGGATCGATGTCCCAGACCTCGCATGCCGAGCCTTCGGCCGGACAGTGTTCGTCGAGCAGCAGCACGTTGCGGCCCTGTCCCGCCAGCGCCACCGCGAGGTTCATCGCGATGGTGGTGCCGCCCGCGGCCTGCCCCATGCCGGCCACCGCGACCACGCGCGCCTGCGTCGGCGCGAGCAGGCGTCGCAGGCCGTCCGCCTGATCCGCAACCAGCTTGTTCATTGCGCCACCCTCAATCCTGCTTCTCCAGCTTCTGCGGCTGCGCCGACTCGCGCGGCGCCTGCACGGGCGCCGTCGATTCGGTGCCCAGCGCATCGAGCAGCAGGAAGAGCTTGCCCACGCCCGCATACAGCGCGCTGCCGCTCATGGCGCGGCCATTGCGCGCCGGACGGCCCATCAGCTGGCCCAGCAGCGCGCGCGCACGGTCGGCCCATTCGCCCTCGGCCTGCAGCAGCCGCCACACGGTGGTGCTCATCTGGCCGGCGATCAGAAGCCGCTTCATGATGTCCGGATCGCCCAGCTCGCCGATGCCGCCCACGAGCTGCACGCCGTCGCGCAGCAGGCGGAAGCAGGGCTCGGCGTCCACCGCCCAGCCCAGCCACTGCGCGAGCTGGCGCGCGGAAACCTCGGGGCCGATGTTCGAAAGCGCGTGCACCTGCGCCAGCACGTTGCCGGTGCGCGCATCCACCACGCGCGTGGCAACGCAGCGCAGCGCGGGCATCTCGTCGCGGGCGATGCCCGCGGCCATGGCCGCTGCGTTGAAGCGCAGCACCACGTCGGCCTGCGACTCGGCGAGCAGCGCCGCCTTGCCGCGGAAGCGCACGGGACGCGCTTCGCCGAAATCGAAGTCCATGCGCGCCAGCGTGTCGGGCGCGCCGGTGCGCATGTCAATCACTGCGGTGGAGCCCGGCGCGCGCGCCAGCCAGCGCTGGCCCGCAGCCTGCCAGTGCACCATGGCCTCGATGCCGGGCAGCCGCGTCAGCAGATGGACCATCGGGCGATGGCCGAAGTCCTGCTGGCGCAGCCAGGGCACCTGGCGTGCGCCAGGCTTGCGTGCGGCGTCCTTGGCGCCGCGCGTGGCCGCCGTCGAGAGCCACTGGTTGGGCGCCGCCAGCGGCAGGCCCGTGCGGTCCGACAGCAGCAGGCTGCCGTGGCATTCGTAGGCGTCCCCGCCCTCGTTCGACCGAAGCCCGACCTGCCCGCACAGCGCGAGCACATGGGTTTCGCAGGCGGCGGCCACTTCGCCGCGCGCGTGCACCAGCAGGTCCTGCAGCACGGCCTTCTGGCCCGCCTGCTCGTCGGTGGCCTGGCGCCACAGCGAACGCGCGCGCTCGAAGCCGATCTGCGCGCCGGCCAGCGCGCTCGCGGTGGTGGCGAGCTCCTGCGCGTCGTGCGCCATGGCGCGGATCAGGTTCTGGTACTTCAGGCGCAGCAGGTCGGTCTCGCCCTGCGCCTTCTGCACCGCCTGCTGCGAAGCGGCGCCAGAAGCGGCGTCTTCCTGCAGGTCGCCCTCGGCGGGCACGAACAGCGGGCTGTGCTGGCGCGGCTGGAACACGCTGTCCACCAGCTGCGCGCGGTCGGCCTGCATCAGGTTCTCGGGCACTTTCTGGCCGCTGGAGATGTAGTGCACCGGCAGGCGGTGGCGGATCACGGTGTCGATCAGCGCGCCCGGGTGCGTGGCCTCGTCCACCTTGGTGAAGATGCAGCCGGCCAGTTCGTTGCCGTGGCGGTAGGCGTGCACCACCTCGTTGAGCGTGTCGCCGTGGCTGGTGGCGTTGAGCAGCAGAAGCCGCTTCACCGGCCGCGGGCTCTGGCCCAGCATGGCGATCTGCTCGGGCACGGCACGGTCGCGCTGGCTCATGCCGACGGTGTCGATCAGCACCATGTGCTTCTCGCGCAGGTCCTGCAGCACCAGGTGCAGGTCGGCGGCGTCCTTCACCGCGTACACCGGCACGTTGAGGATCTGGCCGTAGATGCGCAGCTGCTCGTAGGCGCCGATGCGGTAGCTGTCGGTGGTCACCAGCGCGAGCTTGTCGGCACCGAAGCGCATCACGCAGCGCGCGGCCAGCTTGGCGGTGGTGGTGGTCTTGCCCACGCCGGTCGGGCCCATCAGCGCATAGACGCCGCCCGCGGCGAACAGCGCGTCCTCGTCCTCATGCACGGGCACGGCGCGGATCAGCTCCGAGCGCACGTAGGCCATGCCCTCGGCGTAGGTGCGGCCGGTGGGCAGCTTCTCGAGCATGGCCTTGGAAAGCCGTGCGCTGAAGCCAGCGCCCAGCAGCGTGCGCAGCAGGCGGCCGCGCACCGGGTCGCGACGCTGCCTGTCGTTCCACACCACGCTGGCGAGCTGCTCCTCGATCATGCCGCGCATGGAGTGCAGCTCTTCGAGCACGGTGTCGGCCGGCGCGGCGGCGGGAGCATGGACCTGCACGGGTGCCTGTGCAGGCAGCGGCGCCGGCATCGAGGCGACCGGCGCCGGGGCCGCCACAGGAACTGGAACCGTCGGCAAGGGAGCGGGCGCCACGCGGGCAGCCGGCGCCGCAACGGGCATCGAAGGCGCAGCGGCTGCCACGGGCTTCGCAGCCGCGCTGCCCTGCAGCACGCCCTGCACTTCGCCCTCGACCATGGCGACGATCTCCACGCCCTCGGCGGTCGCGCGATGCGTGAGCACGATGGCGTCGGCGCCCAGCGCCTCCCTCACCAGTCGCAGGGCTTCGCGGCTGGTGGCCGCTACGAATTTGCGCGCGGTGGTGCGCACGTCTGTCTGTTGGGGGGAATTCAACCTCGTCCTCCGATGGCGGTGGTGACCTTGATGGTTCGGGAATCAGGAATCTCTGCGTGCGACAGCACCTTGAGCTGCGGCAGGCTGCGCCGCAGGAAGCGCGACAGCAGCACCCGCAGCGAGTGCTGCACGACCAGCACGGGCGCGAGGCCCATCTGCTCCTGGCGGGTGATGGCGGCCTGTGCCTGGCGCAGCAGGTTGTCGGCGATGCCGGGCTCGATGCCGCTGCTGTTGCCCAGGGCCTGCTGCAGCACGCCGTCGAGCGAGCCGTCCAGGCCGATGACCTGCATCTCCGTGTCGCCCGGGAACAGCTGCTGCGTGATCGCGCGGCCCAGCGCCAGGCGCGTGAGCGTGGTGAGCTCGGTCGGGTCCTTGACGGTCGGCGCGTACTCGGCCATCACGTCGAGGATGGTGCGCATGTCGCGGATCGGCACTTCCTCGTCGAGCAGGTTCTGCAGCACCTTGTGCAGCGTGCTGAGCGACAGCACCTTGGGCACCAGGTCTTCCGTTAGCTTGGGCGCGGTCTTGGCGATCTGGTCGAGCAGCTGCTGCACTTCCTGGCGGCCCAGCAGCTCGGCGGCATGCGTCTGTATCAGGTGGTTCAGGTGCGTGGCCATCACCGTGCAGGCATCGACCACCGTGTAGCCGTACACCTGCGCCTGCTGGCGCAGGCTCGCGTCGATCCAGGTCGCTGCGAGGCCGAAGGCCGGGTCGCGCGTGGGCGTGCCGGGCAGCGAGCCCGTCACCTGGCCGGGGTTGATGGCCATCCACTGGTTGGGGAAGGCTTCGCCGCGCCCGATCTCCACGTCCTTCAGGGTGATGACGTAGGTGTTGGGCTTGATCTCCAGGTTGTCGCGGATGTGCACCACCGGCACCAGGAAGCCGACCTCCTGCGCGATCTTCTTGCGGATGCTCTTGATGCGGCCCAGCAGTTCGCCCTGCTGCGACTGGTCCACCAGCGGAATGAGCCGGTAGCCGACCTGCATGCCCAGCGGATCGACCATGGCTACGTCGTCCCACGTGGCCTCGGCCGTCTCGGCGGAAGACGCGGCGATGTTCGCGGCCTGAGCGGCTGCAGCTTCCTGCGCGGCCTGCTGCTTCGGCTTGCGCTGCAGCAGCCCGCGGCCCAGCCACACCAGGCCGCCCGCGATCAGCAGGAAGGCCAGGTTCGGCATGCCGGGGATCATGCCCAGCAGGCCGACGATGCCGGCCGTGAGAAACAGCACCTGCGGGTTGGAGAAGAGCTGGCCCGTGAGCTGGCTGCCGACGTCCTCGTCGGTGGTCACGCGCGAGACGATCACGCCGGCGGCGGTGGAGATCACCAGCGCCGGGATCTGCGCCACCAGGCCGTCGCCGATGGCCAGCAGCGTGTAGGTCTTGCCCGCGGTAGAAAAGTCCAGCCCGTGCTGCACCATGCCCACCACCAGCCCGCCGATGATGTTGATCACCATGATGAGCAGGCCCGCAATGGCGTCGCCGCGCACAAACTTGCTGGCGCCGTCCATCGAGCCGTAGAAGTCGGCTTCCTGCGCCACCTCGGTGCGGCGCTTGCGGGCCACGTCCTCGCCGATCAGGCCGGCGTTGAGGTCGGCGTCGATGGCCATCTGCTTGCCCGGCATCGCGTCGAGCATGAAGCGCGCGCCCACCTCGGCGATGCGGCCCGCGCCCTTGGTGATCACCATGAAGTTGATGAGCACCAGGATGATGAACACCATCACGCCCACGGCGAAGTTGCCGCCCACCAGGAAGTGCCCGAAGGCCTCGATCACCTTGCCCGCCGCGTCGGGACCGGTGTGGCCGTTCATCAGCACCACGCGCGTGGAGGCCACGTTCAGCGACAGGCGCAGCAGCGTGGAGAACAGCAGCACGGCCGGGAAGGCAGCGAAGTCCAGCGCCTTCATCGTGTACATGCTCACCAGCAGCACCATCACCGACATCGCGATGTTGAAGGTGAACAGCAGGTCGAGCAGGAACGGCGGCAGCGGCAGCACCATCATGCTCAGGATGAGGATGATGAGGACCGGCCCGGCCAGCCCCTTGAGCTGCGAGCCCGGGAAGAAGCGCGCGGGCAGGCGCATCAGGTTTGTCATCGCGTTCATGCGGCTTGCTCTGCCGCTTCGGCGGCGTTGTATTGAAGGTCTGCGGGAACCGGAAGATCGGTGGGCGTGCGCGGCGCTTCGCCGCCTTCGGCCTTCCAGCGCCGAAGCTGGTAGACCCAGGCCAGCACCTCGGCCACGGCGGTGTAGAGGCCGGCGGGAATCTCGTCGCCCAGCTTCGTGTGCCTGTAGAGGGAGCGCGCAAGCGGCGGCGCCTCGAGGATCGCCACCTTGTTCTCTTTCGCCAGCTCGCGGATGCGCGCGGCCACGAGCTCGGTGCCCTTGGCCACCACGCGCGGCGCGCGCATGCCGCCTTCCTGGTACTTGAGCGCAACGGCGAAGTGCGTGGGGTTGGTCAGCACGATGTCGGCCTTGGGCACCTCGGACATCATCCGGCGGCGCGCCATCTGCTGCTGCTGGCGGCGGATCGCGGCCTTGATGTGCGGGTCGCCCTCGCTCTCCTTGTGCTCCTGGCGCACGTCCTCGCGCGACATGCGCAGCTTGCGGTAGTAGCTCCAGAGCTGGAAGGGCACGTCGATCAGCGCCACCAGGAAGAGCGTGGCGGCGATCAGCGCGCAATGCTTGGCCACCAGCACCATCGCGTGCGGCAGCGCGTATTGCGCGGGCTGGGCCATCAGCGCCATCAGCGCCTCGATGTCGCGCGACACCACCCACCACGCCACGCCGCCGATGAGCGCCGACTTGGCCAGCGCCTTCACCAGTTCCGCCAGCGCCTGCGCGGAGAACATGCGGCCGATGCCGGCCAGCGGATTGAGCTTGCCGAAATTCGGTGCGGCCGACTTGGTGGAGAACAGCCAGCCGCCGAGCAGCATCGGCGCGAGCACCGCCGCGACGACCATCATCGCGAACAGCGGACCGACGGCCGTCATCGCCTGCAGCGACATCAGCCCGGTCTGGGCCAGCATGTGGGAGGGATCGAAGGCGCTCGCGCGGTCGAACTGGAGGCCGCGGCGCAGCGCGCCGCTCATGCTCGTGCCCAGGGACTGCGCCGTGAACCACAGGCCGGTGCATGCCGTGCCCAGCATGACGAAGGTGGTGAGCTCGCGCGAACGGGCTACGTTGCCTTCCTCGCGCGCCTTTTCCAGGCGCCGCTCGGAGGCGGGTTCCGTTTTCTCGAGATCGCTTTCCTCAGCCATTCATGCTCCGAACCGGCACTGGCGCAATGCGCCTTGCCCATGGCCAAATTATTGGATTCGGCCCCTCGGAACAATCTGCCGATCAGGGGCCTGATACCCCTGCAGTTCGGACAATAGAAGCGACCTCCGGAATCAGAAGCCGAGGCTCTCCAGCAGGTCGTCGACCTGCGCCTGGTCGGTCACGGCATCGGGGTTGCCGGGCTTGATCTGCGGGCCGTTCTGCAGGCTCTGCACGGCCTCGTGGCGCTTCTCGGGCGCCGAGTTGTCGATCAGCACCTGCAGCAGCTGCGTCTCGACGTCGTTGACCACTTCCATCATCTTCTTGATGACCTGGCCCGTCAGGTCCTGGAAGTCCTGTGCCATCAGGATCTCCATGAGCTGCGTGTTGATCGCGCTCGCGCGCTCGGGCACGCCGTCGAGGTAGCCGCGCGTGTCGAGCACCAGCTCGCGCGCATGGTCGAGCTCGATGGGGTTCTTGAACCATTCGTCCCAGCGCTTGCTCAGGCCCTTGGCATCGGTGGCCAGCGCTTCCTGCAGCGGCTGCGCCACGTCGATGGCGTTGAGCGCGCGGTGCGCCGCGCGTTCGGTGGTCTCGGCCACGTAGCTCAGGCGGTCGCGTGCATCCGGAATGGCCTGCGCGGCCCTGGCCACCTGCTTGTCGAGGCCCAGCTCGCGCAGGCCGTCGCGCAGCTGGCGCGTGAGCTGGCCGATGCGGCCCAGCAGTTCCTCGGTGGTGTTGGCGGGTTCCGCGGTTGCAGATGTGTTTTGGCTCATGACAACACTCCACCGCGGGCCGAGGAATAGCAGCAGACAAGAGAAGAACTACGGCTCCTTCGCGAAACACCGCGGAACCGGCTTTGCCGGGCCGCAGGTGTTGCCCCCTGCAAGGGGGTTGGCGAAGCGACACGAAGTGCGCGAAGACTGGGGGTGTTCTTCATTTCACGCAGCCTCCTTGGCCAGCTTCTCGAAGATCTTGGTGATCTTTTCTTCAAGCGTCGCGGCGGTGAAGGGCTTCACCACGTAGCCGTTGGCGCCGGCCTGTGCCGCGGCAACGATGTTCTCCTTCTTCGCCTCGGCCGTGACCATCAGCACCGGCAGCTTCTTGAGCTCGGGGTCGGCGCGGATGGTCTGCAGCATGGTCAGGCCGTCCATGTTGGGCATGTTCCAGTCCGACACCACGAAGCCGAAGTTGCCGCCGCGCAGCTTCTCGATGCCGGCGGCGCCGTCCTCGGCCTCGTCGACGTTGTGGAACTCGAGTTCCTTCAGCAGGTTGCGCACGATGCGGCGCATGGTCGGGAAGTCGTCCACAACCAGGATTTTGATGCTCTTGTCCATCACGATATTTCCAGCTCCAACAAGTCGTTTTCTGTTTCTCTCAAACTCGGTTCGCGCGTTCGCCGAACGTGCGAAGGTGTGCGAGCACGCGGCGGCTCACTTCGCCCAGGGGCGACACGTCGTCCACCGCACCCAGCGCGATGGCCTCGCGCGGCATGCCGAAGACCACGCAGCTCGCCTCGTCCTGCGCCAGCGTGTGCGCGCCGGCGCGCCGCATGCGCAGCAGGCCCTCGGCGCCGTCCTTGCCCATGCCGGTCAGGATGATCCCGATGGCGTTCTTGCCCGCGTGCTTGGCGGCCGAATCGAACAGCACGTCGATGGACGGCCGGTGGCGGTTCACCGGCGGCTCCTGGTCGAGGTTCGCCACGTAGTTCGCGCCGCTGCGCGCGAGCGACAGGTGGAAGCCGCCGGGCGCGATGTAGGCATAGCCCGGCAGCACGCGCTCGCCGTGCTCGGCCTCCTTCACGTTGATGCGGCACAGGCCGTCCAGGCGCTGTGCGAACGAGCGCGTGAAGCCCGCGGGCATGTGCTGCGCGATCATCACCGCGGGCGAATCGGGCGGCAGCGGCTGCAGCACTTCGCGGATGGCCTCGGTGCCGCCGGTGGAGGCGCCGATGATGATGAGCTTCTCGGTACTCAGCAGCGGGCTGCGCAGCAGCGATTCCTGCGGCGCGTCGCCGCCGGGGCGCGCGGCCGCGGCGGGCCGCGCGGGCAGCAGGCGCGCGCTGGCGGCCGTGCGGATCTTGCCGGCGATCAGCTCGGTGTAGTTGAGCAGCCCGTCGCGCACGCCCAGGCGCGGCTTGGTCACGAAGTCGATGGCGCCCAGCTCGAGCGCGCGCAGCGCGATCTCCGAGCCGCGCTCGGTCAGCGACGACACCATGACCACCGGCATGGGCCGCAGCCGCATGAGCTTCTCGAGGAACTCCAGCCCGTCCATGCGCGGCATTTCCACGTCGAGCGTGAGCACGTCGGGGTTGGTCACCTTGATGAGGTCGCGCGCCACCAGCGGGTCGGCCGCCGTGCCCACCACCGTCATGTCGGGCTGGCTGTTGATGATCTCCGTCATCACGCTGCGGATGAGCGCCGAGTCGTCGACGCACAGCACCTTGATTTTCTTGACGCTCACTGGATTCCTTTGTTGTCGGCCGCGGGCGCCGCACGCAGGCCTGACAGCCTGCGCAGCAGCTCGCCCTCCTCGCGCTGCACCTGCCGCACTTCTGTCTGCGCACGCAGCTTGCGCACGATGGCCTTGCCCGTCGCCGGCACGAAGCACACGCGGCGCGCGTGCGGCCCGCGCAAGTCCTGCGCGGCGACCTCGATGCGCTCGTTGTTCAGGTAGCGCAGCACGAAGTCGGCATTGCGGTCGCCGATGTTCAGCGTGGTCATGTTGGCCAGCACCGCGCCGCCGCCGAACACCTTGGCCTTGATCCGGTCACGGCGCGCGCCCGCGCGCACCAGCTCGCGGATGAGCACGTCCATGGCGTAGGCGCCATAGCGCATCGATTCGACGGCGTCGCGCGTGCCGGCTCCGGCGCCCTGTTCGCCCTCGTCGGGCAGCATGAAGTGGTTCATGCCGGCCACGCCGGCCTCGCGGTCGTGCAGGCATGCGGCCACGCAGGAGCCCAGCACCGTGCTGAGTGCGGTGTTGCTCGAAGTCACGTAGTACTCGGATGGCAGCAGCTTCACGGCCATCATGCCGACGTCGCGGTCGAAGTAGTGATGGCTGGCCACCGAGCCCGGTGCGGCCGCGCTGGAGGCCGCGTTCATGAGGAAGCACCCGCGGCGCGTGTCCGCGCCAGCTCGTACACGGTCTGCCCCAGCGGGCGGAAAGCCTGGTTGACGAGCGACGCGTTCTCCGAATGCCCCGCGAACAGCAGGCCGTCGGGCTTGAGAAGCGGCGCGAAGCGGTCGAGCACCTTCTTCTGCGTCGGCTTGTCGAAATAGATCATCACGTTGCGGCAGAAGATCGCGTCCACCGGCTCCTTCACCGGCCAGGTGCTGTCGAGCAGGTTGAGCCGCGAGAACTTCACCAGCGCCGCGACCTCGGGGCGCACGCGCACCTTGCCCGCGTTCGCGCCGGTGCCCTTGTTGAAGAAGCGCCGCAGCCGCTCGGGCGCGAGCCGGCGCACCTGCTCGGCGGTGAACACGCCGGTGGCGGCCTTGGCGAGCACGGCGGTGTCGATGTCGGTGGCGATCACGCGCGAGGCGGCGGCCTTGTCGCCCAGGGCCTCCATCAGCGTGATGGCGATCGAATAGGGCTCCTCGCCCGTCGATGCCGCCGCACACCACACGGTGACCGGCTGCTTCGCCTTGCGCACGTGGTCGGCCAGCGTCGGGAAGTGGTGCGCTTCGCGGAAGAACGACGTGAGGTTGGTGGTCAGCGAGTTGATGAACAGCTGCCACTCGTCGCCATCCTGGCGCTGCTCGAGCCAGTCGAGGTACGAGGCGAAGTCGGGCAGCTGCAGCTCCCGCAGCCGCCGCGAGAGCCGGCTGTACACCATCTGCCGCTTCTGCTCGCCCAGGGCGATGCCCGCGCGGCGGTGGATCAGTGTCCGTATGCGCGAGAAGTCGTTGTCGGTGAAATGGAACTCGGTCGTCACGGCCAGCCTGGAAGCTTGGCTTTCAATGTACATAGCGCCCACCGTTTCCAATGGACCGATCAGACGCGC
The DNA here is from genome assembly GCF_013376045.1 of Variovorax sp. SG517. Lineage (GTDB taxonomy): Bacteria > Pseudomonadota > Gammaproteobacteria > Burkholderiales > Burkholderiaceae_C > Variovorax. The sequence continues at coordinate 434,954 of NZ_JABMJG010000001.1, forward strand.
GAATGCCCCGCACTTCAGGCCTCCTTCGCGTCATGGTCCACCCGCGGCCGGACTCGCGTCCTGCGCCCACACCAGCGCCGCCAGCTGCGCCGCGTTGACCTGCTCCGGGCTCAGGAACAGCGCCTCCGACAGGCGCGCGGCCTGCCCGTCGTCGCACTCGCAGCTCTCGGCCAGCGCCACGAAGGGGCCGTACAGGCCACCGCGCGAAAGAATGGCCTGCTGCACCGCCTCGGTGAGCTGCACCTTGCGCAGCACGCCCTCCATGGAAACGCCGAGCAGCTGGTCGAGCAGCGAGAACATGCCGGCCACGAACAGGTTGTCGGCCTCCCCGGCCGGCAGCATGCCCTGCCCGATCAGCTCGACGAAGCGCCCGCGCAGGATGGCCTTCTTCATCATGTAGGGCGACCCTGCCTTGTTGCTGGTGGCCAGCAGCAGCGAGAGCCAGCGGTACAGCGGCGAATAGCCGAGCATGGCCACGGCATGGCGCAGCGAATGGATCTCCACCGCCATGCCCACCGCGGGCGAGTTGATGTAGCGCAGCAGGCGGTAGGTGAGCGCGGCGTCGTGTTTGAGCGCGGCCTCGATGACGCGCAGGTCTTCGTTGCGCTGGAGCATCTGCATCAGCTGCACGATCAGCAGCGATTCGGGCTGCAGCGCGTCCTCGGTCTCGAGCACCGGCGGATTGCGGAAGGCACCGTCGACGAACACGCTCACGCGGCGGCCGGCGCAGGCGTCGAAGCCGGCCCAGTCATCCACGCGCGAGACGACGGGCTCCACCGGCGGATGGCCGAGCTGGGCGTCCTGCCGCAGCCGCATCACGGTGTTGACGTCGTGCGCGCCCACCTCGAAGTGGGTGACGATGGAGCGCAGCTCCGGGTCTTCGGGCAGGGCGGAGGCACCGCACAGCATGAAGCCGAAGCCCTGCTCGCGCAGGAACAGCACGATGGAGCGCAGGTCGGCGTCGAGCATCTCTTCCGCGCCCATGCACAGCACCACCTGCTGCGGCGGCAGCGACTGCAGCTCGCTCTGGAAAAGCGCATCGACCGTGACGTCGACGAACAGCAGCTGCGAGCCCAGCAGCCAGCCATCGCCGCCCGGGTTGAGATGCATGGCCAGCGTGTCCATGAGCGCCTTCACGCCCGCGGCGCCGGAAGCCTCCGGGCCGCCCGTGGCGCGCCACCCCATGCGATAGCCGATGACGCGCCGCTGCGCGTCGAGCAGCATGGCGTAGGTCACGTGGCCGCCGGAGCCTGCCTCTGCCTGCGCGGGCGAGCCGGCGCCGGAGGCCGCGTCTTCGGAGGTGCGGCGGAAGAAATCGAAGCGCATTCAGCTGTCTCCACCCGGTCGTGTGTCGTCAGATCGCAATGGAGTCGGTCCTCCGGGCGGCGCCCGCGAGCGCGGCCGTGCTCGCGGCCTGCGCGCGCTGGATCCGCGGCATGGCGCCCACGTCGATGATGAATGCGACGCTGCCGTCGCCGAGGATGGTCGCGGCGGAGATGCCGGGCACCTTGCGGTAGTTGGTCTCCAGGTTCTTCACCACCACCTGGTGCTGGCCGAGCAGCTCGTCCACCAGCAGCGCGAAGCGGCTGTCGTCGGCCTGCACGATCACCAGGATGCCCTGCGTGGGATGCGTCTGCGCACCCGCCACGTCGAACACGCGGTGCAGCTCGATGAGCGGCAGGTATTCGCCGCGCACGCGGATCACGTGGCCGTCGGCGGTGATGGAATGCAGGTGCTCGGGCAGCGGCTGCAGCGACTCTATGACGTAGCTCAGCGGCAGGATGTAGGCCTCGCTGCCCACCTTCACCGACATGCCGTTGAGGATGGCCAGCGTCAGCGGCAGCACGATGCGGGTGGTGGTGCCCTGCCCGCCGCGCGAGTGGATCTCCACGTGGCCGCCCATCTCCTGGATGTTGCGCTTGACCACGTCCATGCCCACGCCGCGGCCCGAGATGTCGGTGACCTGCTCGGCCGTGGAGAAGCCCGGCGCGAAGATCAGCTGCCACACCTCCTCGTCGGGCATCGATTCGCTCACCGGCAGGCCCTGCTGCATGGCCTTGGCCAGGATGCGCTCGCGGTTGAGGCCCGCGCCGTCGTCGCTCACCTCGATCACGATGTTGCCGCCGTGGTGCTGCGCCGACAGCAGCAGCTGGCCGGTGGCGTCCTTGCCCTTGGCCAGGCGCACGTCGGGCGTCTCGATGCCGTGGTCGAGGCTGTTGCGCACCAGGTGCGTGAGCGGATCGACGATGCGCTCGATCAGGCCCTTGTCGAGTTCGGTTTCCTTGCCGTAGGTGTCCAGGCGCACCTGCTTGCCCAGCTTGGCGCTCACGTCGCGAATGACGCGCGGGAAGCGGCTGAACACGTAGTCCATCGGCATCATGCGGATGGACATGACCGATTCCTGCAGGTCGCGCGCGTTGCGCTCCAGGTGGCCCAGGCCGCTGAGGAAGCGCTCGTAGGCCACCGGGTCGAGCATGGTCGCGGCCTGCGTGAGCATCGACTGCGTGATGACGAGCTCGCCCACGAGGTTGATGAGCTGGTCGACCTTCTCCACGTCGACGCGGATGGAGCTGGACTCCTTCGCACCTGCCGGCGACGCCGCCGGCGAGGCGGCGGGCACCGCGGCCGGCGCAGCCTGTGCGACCTGTGCGGCCTGCGGTTTTGCGGCTTCCACCGGCGCCGCCACGGGTGCTGGCGCGGGCGCTTCCACTGCCGCGGCGGCTTGCGCGACGGCTTCGCGCGTGATGTCGATCTGCGACTCGTCGATGACGAAGCAGCACACCGCGACGATGTCGTCCGGCGAGCAGGTCGTCTCGAGCAGCACGGTCAGCTGGTCGTTGCTGCGCGTGCGCGACAGCACCTTGCCGAGGTTGGCGAGCTCGCCGGCGAGCAGGTCGCATTCGCTGTCGGACAGGCGCGCGAAGCGGATGCGCAAGGCACCGCCTTCGCCGCCGCCGGCATCAGCGGCAGCGGGCTCGGGAGCGGCCGCCGGCGCGGGTGCAGGAACGGGGGCCGGGGCCGGTGCAGGCGCTGCCGCCTGCACGGCCGCGCTGCCGTCGCCGCTTTCGAGCGCGAGTTGCTGGAGCACGCCACAGATGTGGGCGACCATGTCCGCGTCCGGCTCCTTGCCGGCCTGGTAGGCAGTGAGTTGTTCTTGCAAGGCGTCCTTCGTTTCCAGGAATGCATCGATCATCCGGCCGGTCAGGCGCAGCTGCCCGTGGCGGGCGCGGTCCAACAGCGACTCGAGAACATGCGTGGTGTTGGTCAGGGCGGTGAAGCCGAAAGTCGCGGCGCCGCCCTTGATGGAATGCGCCGCGCGGAATATGGCGTTGAGCTGTTCGCTGTCGGGCGCGTCGACGTCGAGTTCCAGCAGGAGCTGCTCCATCTCCGCGAGCAGTTCGATGGCTTCGACGAAGAAGGCTTGGGTGAATTGGCTGAGGTCCATCTGTCGGGTCGTTGTAGTTATGTCATTCCGTCCTGGCGGCTGCCTTGCCGATCCGCATGCCGACGGGCTCGGTGCTGTTCTCGCGCTCGATGCGCTCCTGCGTGCGGTGGTTGAGCAGGATGATGCTGATGCGGCGGTTGATCGGGTTGCGCGGATCGGCCTTGTCCAGGTGCATGCTGTCGGCCAGGCCGATCACGCGCAGCACCTTGCCCTCGGTCATGCCGCCGGCCACGAGCTCGCGCCGCGAGGCGTTGGCGCGGTCCGACGAGAGTTCCCAGTTGCCGTAGGAGCGGTCGTTGGTGTAGACGATGGCGTCGGTGTGGCCCGACAGCGTGATCTTGTTGGGCAGCCCGTTGAGCGCGGGCGCCAGCTCGCGCAGGATGGCGCGCATGTGCGGCACCACGCGGGCGCTGGCCAGCTCGAACATGGGCCGGTTCTCGGTGTCGACGATCTGCAGGCGCAGGCCCTCGGTGGTGATGTCGATGAGGATCTGAGAGCGGAACTGCTGGAACACGGGGCTCTTCTCGATCAGGTCGTCGAGCTTCTTCTTCATCTCGGCCAGGCGGCTGGCGTCGGCATCCTCCTGGCTGTTCGCCTCGGCGAACCTGACCTCGCCCTCGGCGTGCATCGGATCGGCGCCGCCGCCGGGAATCATGCTGGCGCTGAGGCTGGACTTGTCGCCGCCGTTCAGCGCCACGCGCAGCGGCATGCGGAAGTGCTCGGCAATGCCTTCGCGCTGCTTCGGGCTGGAAATGGAGAGCAGCCACATCACGAGGAAGAAGGCCATCATGGCCGTCATGAAGTCGGCATAGGCGATCTTCCAGCCGCCGCCGTGGGCACCGCCGTGCTTGCCCTTGTGGACGTGCTTGAAGATGACCCGTGGCTTGTCGTCGCTCATGATCGCTCGCTGCTCTTTGCTGGCTCGTGCGACGGGCGCGTCAGCGCGCCTTGACCTCGCGGACGTGGTCGTCCAGCTCGGTGAACGAGGGGCGCTCGGTCGAGAACAGCACCTTGCGGCCGAACTCCACCGCGAGCTGCGGCGCATAGCCGTTGAGGTTGGCCAGCAGCGTGACCTTGGCGCACTGGTAGATCTTCATGCCTTCTTCCACCTTCTGTTCGATCAGCGAGGCCAGCGGCGAGACGAAGCCGTAGGCGAGCAGCACGCCGAGGAAGGTGCCCACCATCGCGTGCGCGATGAGCGCGCCCATTTCCGAAGGCGGAAGGTTGGCCGAGCCCAGTGCGTGCACCACGCCCATCACGGCCGCGACGATGCCCAGCGCGGGAAGCGCGTCGCTCACGCGCGAGAGGCTGTGGCCGGGCACCTCGGCCTCGTGGCGGATGGTCTCGATCTCGTGGTCCATCAGCGCCTCGATCTCGTGCGCGTCGGTGTTGCCGCTGATGACCAGGCGCAGGTAGTCGCACAGGAAGACGGTGATGCCCTCGTGCGCCAGGATGTTCGGGTAGCGCGTGAAGATCTCGCTCTGGGCCGGGTCCTCGACGTCGGTCTCCAGCTTCATCATCCCTTCCTTGCGGGCCTTGGCGAGCAGCTCGTACAGCAGCGCGAGCAGGTCCATGTAGAGCTGGCGGTTGTGCTTGGAGGTGCGCAGCAGCAGCGGCAGCTCCTTGATGGTCGCCTTGATGGTCTTGCCGTTGTTGCCCGCGATGAACGCGCCCAGCGCCGAGCCGCCGATCATGAGCAGCTCGACCGGCTGGAACAGCACGCCAAAGTGCCCGCCCATGAGGCCGTAGCCGCCGAACACGGCGCCTATCACCACGAGATATCCAACCAGAACCAGCACGCGCTTCCCCTATCGCCCCTCGAGGCGTCGAATCAACAAAGCCGGGCTCGCGGTTCGCGCGGGCCCGGCACTCTTCCTAGACGGCGCCGCCGATGTCCATCACGGGCGTGGGTGCGATCGCAGCCAGCCCGTTGCGGCGCACCTCGGCGCCCTTGCCGGGCTTGCGCGCCTTGCCCGCGCGCGAAGGCGGACGGCACAGCACGCATACGTATCCGTTCTTGTTGTCGTGGGCGTGCGCCACGAAGTGGCCGCCGCAACGGCAGCAGGTGCTCAGCTGCAGCATGTCGCTGTCGAAGAAGCGCACCATGGTCTCGGCGCGGGTGAAGTCGAGCACCACCTCGCCGCCGTTGGCCTCGACCTGCTCCGTATAGAGGCGATAGGCCTTGATGAGCGCAGGCAGTTCGTTCTCGTCCGCCTCGTCGAGCATGAAGCGGTAGATGTTGTAGAACATCGACGAGTGGATGTTGGCCAGCCACGTCATGTACCAGTCGGTCGAGAACGGCAGCAGGCCCTTGGGCGGGGAAACGCCCTTGAGTTCCTTGTAGAGGCGGATCAGCCGCTCGCGGCTCAGCGCGACGGCGCCCTCCAGGAACTGCAGGCGCGCGCCGAGCCCGATCAGCTCGATCGCGAGCTGCACCTGGCGGACCTCGCCCAGGACGCTCTTGCTGGTCACGCCGCGCCCGCTGCGCGCATCTGCGCCTGCGAATCGACCTGGGCCTGCGCCAGGCGCGCGGCCATCAGTATCGACATGTGCGCCTGCTGCAGCGCGGGCTCCTTGCCCTCGCCGACCACCGCGAACATCGGGCGGTCGTCCAGCCGGAAGCTGCACAGGAGGAAGTTGGAAGCGGCCAGCTTCACGATCTGGCTGAGCGACATGTTCGCCAGCAGATCGGCCAGTTCGCGGCCTACGCCAAGGCGGAACATCGCCTCGGCCCGGTCCTGCTTGACCAGCTTCTGCGCCAGCAGCATATAGGCCAGATTTATCTCGCCGATTTCTCTCGAAATCACGCCGCTTGCGGTGATGTTGCAGTTTTCCACGTCTGATCCCATTTCCGATTCAAAGCTCACTTCGTGCTCCTAACAATCGTGTATACATTATATACACAAAGTTTTACATGTTGAAGTGTTTTGTATGACAAGGGTCCAAAAAAAGTAGGAGGTGGCTGACAAGCTACAGCTGCATCCCCAGTGAAGCGTGTTGTTTACAGGTGTCAGCCTTTACGGTAACAAAAGTTACCGATGCAACTTTTTTCGGCTGTAATTTATTCGCAAACAACATCGAATTAAGAAATGCTATGGGCCTAATTCCGCTCAATGAAATTCCACAGCCCGAAATATTCCGATCCATGATTTCACATTGGTCCATATGGTCAATTAGTCGCCTTCGCGACCCTCGAGCCCGTAGATCCAGGCCATCACCTCGGCCACCGCGAGGTACAGCTGCGGCGGGATCTGCCGGTCAAGGTCGACCTGCATGAGCAGCTTCACGAGGTCGGCCGACGAGTGCACGTACAGCCCGTGCTCGCGCGCCTCGCGCATGATCGATTCGGCGACCACGCCGTAACCCTTGGCCACGACGACGGGCGCACGCGTCTTGTCGGCATACGACAGAGCGACGGCGCTGCTGCGGTTGTCGAGCACTTCTTCGCTCATGCGGGCTCCTTCTGCGCGACCAGCACCTGCTGCAATTGCAGGCCCGCGGCATCGAAGCGCCCGGCGAGCCGGCCGGTGTCGCCGCGCAGGCGCGCCATGGTCGAAGCCTCGCGCGCGAACAGATGCGCCTGCACGGCAAAGCCGTCCAGGCTCAGCCGCAGGTCGACCTCGCCGAGCTTCGGCAGCGCCAGCGACACCGTGGTCGACCAGCGGCGCGCGCCCTCTTCGCCCGCTGCGGCGCCGTCATGGGAGCCGGGCCGGGCCTGCTCTTGCTCGACGGTCCAGCCCATCGGCACGTCGGGCCAGGCCTGGCCGTTCCAGCGGAAGACCGAGCTGGCCAACAGGTCGAGCTGCTGGTGCACGAGCGTGACAGCCTGCGGATGGATCACTTCGGCAGGACGCGATGCCGGCAAGGCCGCGGCGCTGTCAGCCTGGCGCGCGGAATCGGCCGTGCGATGGGCGGCCATCGAAGACTCGAGCGTGCCGCCGGGCGACGACGCGCTCTGCGGCTGGCGATAGGCCGCCTGCACCCGCGCCGCGTCGTTCGCCGCCGCCTGTTCCAAAGGCTGCGGTTTGCCTTGCATGAAAGATCCGTCGGCGCTGCGCGATTGCGCATCGCTGGCGGAAGCCTGCGGCACGGCCGCCTTCGCTGCGCCGGCCCCCTCGCTCTCGTGCGCCGGAGGTTGAGCCTGCGCCTGCGCCGCGAGCGAAGGCAGTGCATCGGGCGAATCGACGATCGCCGCCAGCGCCGCGGCAGCTGCAGCCGGCGACGCGGCCGGCGCACTCACCTGCGCCTTCGCGGCCACGGCCGGCACGGCCCATTGCGCCTGCGGTTCCTGCCTCATCTGCGCGAGCGAGCGGCCACCCGCCGCGAACGACGCCAGGTGCGACTCGTAGAAGAGACCGCTGTCAGACACGGTCTGCGCCAGCACACCGGCCAACTGGGCCGCATTCACGGGCTGTCCGCTCGACGGCACCAGCGGGGCCGCGCCGCGCACCGGGCCCGGCTGCGCCTGCAGGTCGGCCAGCACGGCGCCGATCACGCGTGCCGCCACCGACAGCCGCGCGGCCATCGAGGGCACCGCGCCCGCGGCGACATGCGCGGTGCCGTCGGTCGCGGCGCCGGGAATCTGCCTGTCGAGCGCGGCATTGGAAGGCAGCCGCACATCGTTCTCGACCTTGCCAATCGCCACCGCCGGGCCGGGCGCGCCGATCGCGGCCTCGGGCTTGATGCCGAGGACGTCGAGGCGCGGCGCCAGCCTTGCGGCAAGCAGCGCGTCGATCAATCCGGCGAGTGCAGTCATGGTTCGGCTTGTTCAGCTAGTTCGGTGCGTCGGGTCCGGGCGGCGGGCGCGCTCAGTGCGGCGGCCCGTAGGCGCGGCCGAGGTTCTTCTGCTGGGTGAGATAGCCCATGCGGCCGATCAGGTCCTCGAGCTGCGGCTTGATGAGCCCCGACACCTCCGCCTGGTCCGAGCGGATGCGCTCCAGCAGATAGAGCACGTGCTCGACCTGCTGCGCATCCAGCGACTCGTGCGGCTCGATGGCGCGCAGGCGATCCACCATGGCCGAGCAGCGCTCCTCGAGCGCGGGGAGCCGGCCCCATTCCTTGGCGTGCGCCAGCACGAGCATCGACGCGATGGTCGCAGCCAGCTCTTCGTAGCAATAAACGACCTCACTGCGGAATGCCATGTTGTCTTGTTTCTCTTTAGGTTGCATTTCAGCTGCGGGCTCGTTCGTCGATCTCCCGCCAGGCGGAAGCGATGTTCTCGAGCAGGCGGTCGGCCTCGTCAAGGGCCTGCGCGTCGTTGTGCAGGTTGGCGCGGAACAGCCGCTGCACGACGTAGTCGTACAGGGCCGACAGGTTGCCCACCAGTTCGGCGCCGGCCTCGCCGGCCGCATCGGCGTCGAGCGCGGCCTTCAGGCCGTTGTCGACGATGCCGATGGCCTTGGAGATCGCGTTGCCCTTGGCCTCGATCTCTCCCGTCGCCATGTGGTGGCGGGCCATGGCGATGGCGGTCTTCGCGCCATCGAACAGCATCACGATGAGCTGGTGCGGCGACGCGCTCATCGCGCTGGTCTCCACGCCGAGGCGCGCATAGGCGCCGGCACCGGTTCGCATGTTGTGGGGGGTGTACATCGGCTGGTGCTCCGGGTTCCGCGTGTCCTGCGTCCTACTTGGACTGCTTCGACATCGCATCGAACTGCTGCGTGAGGTAGTTCTTGGTGTTGTTCAGGTTGTTGATCAGCACGTCCAGGGCGTTGAACTGCTTGCGGTAGCGGTCGACCGTGGCGTCCACGCGCATCTGCATCGCGTCGTACTGGGTGTCGAGCTCCTTGATGGTCGCGGTCACGCCGTCGCTCGCCACCTTCAGGGAGCCCTTGGTCACGTCGTCCACCAGCGCGTCGATCTGCTTGCCGTAGCCGGCCGTGCTGCCGGTGGCGCTGGAGAACAGGTTCGCCACGCCCTTGAGGTTGTTGGCGAGGGCCTTGTCGAGCTTGTCCGAATCCACGGCCAGGGTGCCGTCCTTCTGGAAGGACACGCCGATCTCGGTCAGCACCTTCATGTCGTTCGTGCCGCCGGCCTGCGGCGCCACGAGCGCCTGGCGGATGCGCGTCTGCAGGTTGCGCAGCGTGCTGTCGCCCACCAGCGCCGCGGCCGTCTTGGTGTCGGCGTCGTAGGCGGTCAGCGTCTTGGCGGTGCTCTGCAGGCTGTTGTAGGCCTTCACGAAGTCGTTGATCGCCGTCTTCGCGCTGGCCGTGTTCTCCTTCATCGAGAGGCCCGTCTTCCCGGTGCCCACCAGCGTCAGCGTGGCGCCCTGGATGGCTTCCTTCACGGTGTTGGTCGAGCTCGTGATGTCGATGCCGTTGACGTTGAGCTTCGCGTTCTGCGCCGCCGAAGTCTGCTTCAGGTTCTGCGCGCCGGCGGGGTCGTTGTTCAGCAGGCCCTGCAGCGCCGCGTCGCCATCGACCGCGATGCGCATGCTCGACTTCTCGCCGGTCTGCGTGGAAGTCAGCACCAGCCGGTTGGGCGTGCCGCTGCCGTCGTTCACGATGCTGGCGGTCACGCCCGCGTTCGCGCCGTTGATGGCACTGCGAATGCCTTCCAGCGTATTGTTGGTCGAATCGATGGTGATCGACTTGGCGGGCCGGCTCGCATCGGCGGTGAAGGTGGCGCCGCTGTACTGGCCGGTTGCCGGGTCGAGCGTGCCGCCGGCGATGGCGCCGAAATCGATGGTGATCTTGCCGGTGCCGATGGCGGCCTTGGCGTCGGCCTGCCCCGCGCTCACCAGCGTCTGCGACTGCGCGATCTGCGTCACGTCGATGGTGTAGTTGCCCGCCGCGCTCGTGTCGGTGGCGGTTGCCGACAGGATGCCGCTGACCGTGGGCGTGCCCGTCACGCTCTGGAAGAACGTCGGGTCGCCGAGCTTCTTGGCCGCCGCCTGCAGCGTGGCGAGCGCGCTCTGGACCGTGCCGTAGGCCGACAGCTTGCTCGTGTAGCTCTTGGCCTTGGCCTGCAGCGCCACCATGGGCTGCTTCTCGGCCGTCTCGAGCTGCGTGAGCAGGGAGGCGAGGTCGAGATTGGCGCCGACGCCGAGGCTGCTGATGGTTGCCATGTGGATGCTTTCCTGTCTGTCCTTGATTGAGATTGCCGATGCCCGGGCGCAGGCCTCAGGCCGCGTGGTCCACCAGCAGTCCGTTGCCGTCGTTCATCAGCTTCGCGATGCGCACGACTTCCTCGTTGGGAATCTGGCGGATGACCTCGCCGCTGGCGCGGTCCACCACCTTGACGATGACCATGTCGGTCTCCTTGTCGACCTCGAACCGCAGGCCGACCTCGCGCAGCGCGAGCGACTCGTTCACCTGCCGCACCGCCTGCTCGACCTGCACCGGCGTCGCAGCCTCCTTCGCGTCGTCCTTCTCGGCCGTGGCGGCGCCTGCCGCCGCGGCACCCGCGGCACCGCCGACGAGCAGCTGCGTCCACTGGTTGTCCTTCACGGAATTCGCCGACACGGGGTTCAACATCTTTTCCACCTTGATGTGCTGGGTTCGCTGTCCTCTGCGGCCTCGCCCGGGAGGGCATGGCCGCAGAGGACAACGCAGGCGCTCCCGGCTCGCGCCGAAGGCCTGCGTCGGCCGGCCCCCATCCCAAGGGAGGGGCCCGGCTTTTCTCTGGTTTCTCAGGTCCTTTCGATCAACGCAGGAGCGACAGCACGCCTTGCGTGGTCTGGTTGGCCTGCGACAGCACCGAGGTACCGGCTTGCTGCAGGATCTGGGCGCGCGTCATGTTCGACACTTCGACCGCGTAGTCGGCGTCCTGGATGCGCGAGCGCGACGAGGACAGGTTGACGACCGTGGTGCCGAGGTTGGCGATCACCGAGTCGAAACGGTTCTGCACCGCACCCAGGCTGCCGCGCAGCGTGTCGACCTTGGCCAGGGCTGCGTCGAGAGCGGCCAGCGGGTTGCTCGTCTTGGTGCCCTTGCTGGTCGTGTCCGTGGTCAGCTTGCCGGCGGAGTTGACGTATGCCACCGCGCCCACGTCGGCTGCGTACTTGCCCGTGCCGGTCGTCGAGGCCACGGTCACTTCGCCGTTGACTGCGTTGACGTTGTAGCTCGTGGTGTACGACGCGGTCTTGGTCATCTCCTTGTCGTTGTCCATGTACGTGTCGCTGGACTGGCCACCGGCAGCGGCGAACGTCACGGTCGAGGCGAAGATGCCCGAGCCCAGGTTCACCGTCGAGGCGGCGCCGGCAACGGCGGTCTTCACGTCGTCCTTCGACACGGTCTTCGTGTAGGTGAAGCCCGAGTTTGCGGCGGCGCCGAAGTCATAGCTCGTGCCGTTGAGCTTGATGCTGGATGCGCTGGCGGTCGTGTCGCCGCTGGCGAACAGGCCCGACAGCGTGGCGGCCGGGGGAGCACCGACGTTGTTGGTCGTCAGGTTGCCGCCCGAGAGGTAGGCTGCCTGGCCGCCGATGGTGATCGCGCCGGCGCTGTCGACTTCGAAGTTGGTGGTACCGCTGACGCCCGTGAAGGTGCCCGAGAACTTGTTGCCGGCGGTCGGCAGCAGCGTGCCGGCGAAAGCCGTGGTGGGAGCACCGGTGGCAACCGCGACGGTGGTCGTGAAGTTGCCGGCGGCTGCGTCGTACTTGTAGGTGGTCGCGCCCACGACAGCCGTGTTGCCGTCCTGCATTGCGTCGACGGCCTGCTCGGCGGTCACCTTGGCGAAGCTGGTGGTCACGACGTAGGGGCCCGTGCCGGTGGCGCCGGCCTTGGTCAGGTCGTTGACGTTGGCCTTGGCGTTGGCGGACACGCCCTTGCCGTTGACGTTGAAGCCGTCCAGGCCCAGGGTCTTGGCGCTGATTTCCTGCAGGTCGATGTCGATGGTTTCGCCATCGTTCGCGCCGACTTGCACGGTCAGCTTGCCGGCGTCTGCCGACAGGACCTTCACGCCGTTGAACTGGGTCTGCTGCGAAACGCGGTTGATTTCGTCCATGCGCTGGCCGATTTCAGCCTGGATCGAGTCCAGGTCGCTGGCCGAGTTCGTGCCCGTGCCGGCTTGCACGGCCAGTTCGCGGATGCGCTGCAGGTTGTTGTTGACTTCGGTCAGGGCGCCTTCCGTCGTCTGGGCGATCGAGATGCCGTCGTTGGCATTGCGGGTGGCTTGCGTCAGGCCCTTGATGTTGGCCGTGAAGCGGTTGGCGATGGCCTGGCCGGCTGCATCGTCCTTGGCGCTGTTGATGCGCATGCCCGAAGACAGGCGCTCGATGGCGCTGTTCAGCGCCGACTGCGACTTGTTCAGGTTGTTCTGCGTGAGCAGGGAGAGGCTGTTCGTATTGATGACTTGCGCCATGTTCGACTCCTGATTGATGAAAAAAGGTTGTGGACTCCGGCTTTCGGCCGTAACGCTGGACCCGCTTCCACTTAGAGACTCAAGCCATCGTTGACTTGGTTATCGGCGGACCCCCGAGAACCTTTAGGGGCATGCGGGAAAAAGTTGCACGGCCCCTGCCACATCACCTTTGCATCGCTCAGGCCTGCAGGTTCATCACTTCCTGGTAGGCGGTCACCAGCCGGTTGCGCACCTGCAGCCCGGTCTGGAACGCGACGTTCGCCTTCTGCAGGTCGACCATCACGTCGTTGAGCGCGACGCCGGGCTTGCCCAGCTCGAAGGACTCGGCCTGCGCATAGGCCTGCTGCTGGGCGCCGCTGATGTTGGCGAGCGAGCGCTTGAGCTCGGCCGCGAAGCCGCCGGCCTCGGCAGGCGCTGCGGCCGCGGGCCCGATGCCGGTCTGGACCGCGGTGGTCCGCATCTGCTGCAGGACCGATTCGATGGCGCTGATGGACATGGTGATCCTCTTCCTCTTGTTTGTCTGAACACTTCCGCGTGACTTGACACGGAGGAGCGAAGTCCTCCGGCTGGCCTGCAGCGTATCAAGGGAAGACCCCGATTCAAGCGCGCAACTGAGGGCGAAAACCCCGGCTGTTCGGCCATTCGAATTCCGGGTGACTGCTGACAATCGTCCGCGAAACGAACAGGCCGTGGACGACATCACCGGCCATCCGGAATGAAATCTCTACATCGAAATTCCTCTCCCAGCATGGCAACGGCCGCGAAGAAGAAGGTGCATCCATGAGCACGGCTGCGCCCGCGGGCGCGCTGCCCGCGGCAGACAACGGCGCCGCCCCGGCTTCGCTCCTCGAACGCATGCGCGCGCAGCCCCGGCTGCCGCTGATCATCGGCGGCGCGGCCCTGGTGGCCGCCGCGGCCGCGTTCACGCTCTGGAGCCGCGGGCCCGACTACAAGGTGCTCTATACCAATGTGTCGGACCGCGACGGCGGCGCGATCATCGCGTCGCTGCAGCAGATGAACGTGCCCTACAAGTTCGCCGAGGGCGGCGGCGCGATCCTGATCGCGGGCGACAAGGTGGCCGAAACGCGCCTGAAGCTCGCGGCCCAGGGCCTGCCCAAGGCCGGCGGCGTGGGCTTCGAACTGATGGACAACCAGAAGTTCGGCACCAGCCAGTTCGCCGAGCAGATCAACTACCAGCGCGGGCTCGAGGGCGAGCTGGCGCGCTCCATCGAATCCATCGGCGCCATCGAGTCGGCCCGCGTGCACCTGGCGCTGCCCAAGCCGTCGCTGTTCGTGCGCGAGCAGAAGAAGCCCTCGGCCTCGGTGGTGCTCGCGCTGGCGCGCGGGCGCGGCATCGACGAAGGCCAGGTCAGCGCCATCGTGCACATGGTTTCCAGCAGCGTGCCCGACCTCGACGCCAAGAGCGTCACCGTGGTCGACCAGCGCGGCAACCTGCTGTCTTCCGCGCGCGGCACCGACCGCGGGCTGGACGTGAGCCAGCTCAAGTACACGCAGGAGATCGAGCAGGGCTACATCCGCCGCATCGAGGCGATCCTGCAGCCGATCGTGGGCGCGAACAACGTGCGCGCGCAGGTGGCGGCCGACATCGACTTCTCGGTGGTCGAGCACACCGACGAGAAATACAAGCCCAACCAGGACCCGTCGCAGGCCGCCGTGCGCAGCCAGCAGAGCAGCGAGTCGGCGCAGCACGGCGGCGGCCAGCCCGGCGGCGTGCCGGGCGCACTGTCGAACCAGCCGCCGGTGAACCCGACCGCGCCGATCACCGGCCCGCGGGCGCCCAACGCACCCGGCACGCCGCCGGCTCCGGGAACGCCCGGCGCACCGGGAGCACCGGGAGCCTCCACCGCCTCGACGGCCAGCACCGCCGCAACCGGTCCGAGCAGCACGCGCAAGGACACCACCACCAACTACGAACTCGACCGCACCATCCGCCACGTGCAGCAAGCCGCCGGCGGCGTGAGACGCCTGTCGGTCGCCGTGGTGGTGAACAACCGCGACGCCCTCGACGCGGGCGGCAAGGCGACGAGCCGCGCCCTCACCCCGGCCGAGCTGGAGCAGATCCGCAACCTCGCGAAGGAAGCCATGGGCTTCAGCCAGGACCGCGGCGACTCGCTCAACGTGGTGAACAGCGCCTTCGCACGCGATGCCGACAGCGGCCCCGCGCCCGAGGTTGCGTTCTGGCGCGACCGCGAGAACATCGAGCTCGCCAAGACGGCCGGCCAGTACTTGCTGTACGCGCTGCTCGCGCTCTTCGCCTGGTTCGCCGTGCTGCGGCCGCTGATGCGCAAGCACCTGGCGCCGCCGCCCGCGCCCGTGGTGGCCGCCCCGGCCGCCGACGCCGAGGCTCCCGCCGAGCCCGACCCGAATGCACCGTCGCCCGACGAGAGCCTGCGCGAACGCGAGGCCAACCGCCGCAGGGCCGACATGGAATACGCCCACCAGGCCGCCGACAAGGATCCGAAGATGGTCGCGGCCCTGATCCAGCACTGGATGAACAACGATGAGTAGCGAACAGGGAACCCGCAAGAGCGCCATCCTTCTGATGGCCCTGGGCGAAGACCGCGCCGCCGCCGCGCTGCACCAGCTGCCCACCTCCGAGGTGCAGGCGCTGGGCCTCGCGATGTCGAAGCTCAGCTCCGTCTCCAAGGACGAGCTGGCCGCGGTGCTCGCCGAATTCCGCCAGGAGACCGAGCAGCTCTCGGCCCTGCACCTGGGCTCGACCAGCTACATCCGCGCCGTGCTCAAGAAGGCGCTGGGCGACGACCGCGCGAGCAACCTGCTGGAAGACATCCTGCAGCCCGACGAGCCGCGCGGCGGGATCGAGCGCCTCAATGAGCTGGAGGCCGGCGAAGTGGCCGAGCTGATCCGCGACGAGCATCCGCAGATCCTCGCGACGCTGGTCGTGCACCTGGACCGCATGAAGGCCTCGGAAGTGCTCGAGAAGCTGCCGCCGCGCCTGCGCCACGACGTGATCATGCGCGTGGCCACCTTCGGCGGGGTGCAGCCCTCGGCGCTCAACGAGCTGACCGACGTGCTCACCGAGATGCTCGCCGGCCAGGGCGTGCGCCGCAGCCGCCTGGGCGGCGTGCGCACCGCGGCCGAGATCGTCAACCTCATGAGCACGAGCGTGGAGGAAGAAGCCATCGCCCACGTGCGCGAGCAGGACGAAGCGCTGGCCCAGCGCATCGTCGACGAGATGTTCGTGTTCGAGAACCTGCTGGGCCTGGAAGACCGCAGCATCCAGCGCCTGCTCAAGGACATCGAGAGCGACTCGCTCATCATCGCGCTCAAGGGCGCGCCGATGGAGCTGCGCGACAAGTTCCTCAACAACATGTCGCAACGCGCCGCCGAGACGCTGCGCGAGGACATGGAGCTGCGCGGCCCCGTGCGCGTGTCGCAGGTCGAGACCGAGCAGAAGGCCATCCTGCAGGTCGCCCGCCGCCTTGCGGAGGCCGGCGAAATCGTGATCGCAACGCCTGGCACCGATGAGTTCGTCTGACACCACCGCCAGCGCCTTCGGCGATTCGCGCGAGCGCCTCGCCGCCATCCACGCCGCCGCGCGCCATGCGGCCGGCGGCCCGAGGGTCGCGCGCCCACTGCCCGCCGCGGTGAACCCGCCAGCGCTCTCCGCATGGGAGCGCTGGGAGATGGGCACCATCGACGGCAGCCCGAAGCCATCCGTTGGCCGCAAGGCCGCCGAGCGCAGGAACGCGCCGCTCCAGCCAACCCAGCCGCCCCAGCCGAAGATCGACCTGGCCGACCTCGCGCGCATCCGCATGGAGGCCCGCATCGACGGCGAGGCGGAGGGCCGCGCCGCGGGCCTCGCCACGGGCCTCGCGGAAGGCCGCGGGACGGGCCACACCGAGGGCCTGGCCACCGGCCTCGCCGCCGCAAGCGCGCATGCGGAACGCCTGCGCGCGCTGGCCCGGTCGCTGCCTGACGCGCTGCGCCGCGCGGAGGAAGAGCTTTCCAGCGCCGTGCTCGCGCTCGCGCTCGACGTGGCGCGCCAGGTGGTGCACCGCACGCTGAAGGCCGAGCCCGAATGGGTGCTGCCCGTGGTGCGCGACCTGCTCAACACCGAGCCCGCGCTGCGCGGCGAGCCGCGCCTGCTGCTGCATCCCGACGACGTGGCGCTGGTGAGAAGCAGCCTCGGCGAGGAGATCGAGGCCGCCGGCTGGCAAGTGCGCGCCGACGACGCCATCACGCGCGGCGGCTGCCGCGTGCAGTCGGCCACCGGCGAGCTCGACGGCACGCTGGAGACGCGATGGAAACGCGTCGCCTCCGCGCTCGACGGCGACGCCGACGGACAACCGGCCGAGGCACCATGACGAGCATGCAGGCCCCCACCGCAGCCGCCGCGACCGCCGCCCCCAACCCGCACCTTCAGGCGGTGCTCGGCACGCTGGAGAAGGCGCGCGCCAGCATCGCGCGCTGCGAGACCACCATCGCCTCGGGCCGCCTCACGCGCGCCGTGGGGCTGGTGCTGGAGGCCGTGGGCCTGCAGCTGCCCGTGGGCAGCGACTGCCTGATCGAGCTGCCGCCCGGCCATCCGCAGCGGCATGCCGAAGCCGAGGTGGTGGGCTTCGCCGGCGACCGGCTCTTTTTGATGTCGCAGACCGAAGTCGCCGGCCTGCTGCCGGGCGCGCGCGTGTACGCACGGCCCGGCGCACCCGAGCCCGACGAGAAGGGATCGACCGGCAACGCCCACACCAAGCGCCTGCCGGTGGGCGAAGGCATGCTCGGCCGCGTGGTCGATGCGGCCGGCCGGCCGCTGGACGGCCTTGGCCCGCTCGACGTGGCGCGCAAGGTGCCACTGAGCTCGCCGCCGGTCAACCCGCTGTCGCGCGCGCCCATCGACTCGGTGCTCGACGTGGGCGTGCGCGCCATCAACGCGATGCTCACCGTGGGGCGCGGCCAGCGCATGGGCCTGTTCGCCGGCTCCGGCGTGGGCAAGAGCGTGCTGCTGGGCATGATGGCGCGCTACACCAGCGCAGAGGTCATCGTGGTCGGCCTGATCGGCGAACGCGGCCGCGAGGTGAAGGACTTCATCGAGAACACGCTGGGCGAGGAAGGCCTGGCCCGCGCGGTGGTGGTGGCGGCGCCGGCCGACAACTCGCCGCTGCTGCGCCTGCAGGGCGCGGCCTACGCGACCTGCCTGGCCGAATACTTCCGCGACCGCGGCAAGGACGTGCTGCTCATCATGGACTCGCTCACCCGCTACGCGATGGCGCAGCGCGAGATCGCGCTGGCTGTGGGCGAGCCGCCCGCCACCAAGGGCTATCCGCCATCGGTGTTCGCCAAGCTGCCCGCGCTGGTGGAACGCGCCGGCAACGGCGCGCGCGACGCGAACGGACGCGGGGGCTCCATCACCGCCTTCTACACGGTGCTGTCGGAAGGCGACGACCAGCAGGACCCCATCGCCGACTCGGCGCGCGCCATTCTGGACGGCCACGTGGTGCTCTCGCGCACGCTGGCCGAGTCCGGGCACTACCCCGCCATCGACATCGAGGCCTCCATCAGCCGCGCCATGACCGCGCTGATCCCGTCCTCACAGTTCGACACCGTGCGCCGCTTCAAGCAGATGCTCTCGCGCTACCAGCGCAACCGCGACCTCATCAGCGTGGGCGCCTACGCGCCCGGCCACGACCTGCAGCTCGACCAGGCGATCGCGATGTACCCGCGCATCGAGGGGCTGCTGCAGCAGTCGATGGACGAGCGCGCGGGCTACGAGGAGTCGATCGCGCACCTCGAGAGCCTGTTCGCGCCCGACGCACGCGCCCCCTCAACGCAAAAACTCCAGAAGACATGACACGCAAGCTCCCCCTCGGCATGCTGATCGACCTGGCGCACACGCAGACCGACGACGCCGCCCGGCGCCTGGGCGCGCTGCAGAACGCGCACCTCGATGCCCGCCAGAAGCTCGAACTGCTGCTGCAGTACCGGCAGGACTACCACGACCAGCTCGACGCCCTGATGCGCGACGGCCTCGCTTCCTCGCAGTGGCGCAACTACCGCAACTTCCTCGGCACGCTGGACGGCGCCATCGAGCAGCAGCGCGCCATCGCCGCCCAGACCGAGAGCCGGCTGGACCACGGCCGCACCGACTGGCAGCAGCAGAAGCGCCGCCTGAGCTCCTTCGACACGCTGGCCGAGCGCGTGCGCATGCAGGAAATGATGGCCGAGGCCAAGCGCGAGCAGCGCGACAGCGACGAGCGCGCCGCGCGCAAGTTCTTCGACCGCGCCTCGCACCCGACGCTTTGAGCCACGCCGACCGAATCTCCACGCAGGAACCGACATGACTTCCATGATCACGCCCCCCGTCATGACGAACGCCGCCGCCCAGCCGGCTGCGCAGGCCGGCACGCGCAGCCGCGCCGCCGACGAGGACCAGGGCCGCAGCTTCGGCGCGGCGCTGGAGCGCTCGCGCTCGAACAACACCGGTGAAACCGCGCAGGGCGGCACCCAGGATGCCGCCGCGCTGGACCCCAAGCCGGCGCGCAAGCCCGGCGCGGACGAAGACGCGAAGGACGACGGCACCTTGCCCGCCGACCCGAACCTCGCCTTTCTCGCGCCGCCGAACTCGCCGCTGCATGCGCTGACGCTCGCGGGACGCGCCGCCCGGAAACAGGGCGGCGACGGCGCGACGGATGCAACTGCCGCCGCTGCGGCGACCGCAACCACGGCGAAGGACATTGCACTGGACCCCGCCCTGCTGGATCCCGCCGCGAAGACGCTCGCTGGCGATGCGGTCGCCACGGCCATCGATGCCAAGGCCGTCCCAGAAGCCGCAGCCGCCGCGAAGGACTCCGCCGCGAAGCCCGAGACATCGCAGACATCGGCGTTGCCCAGCACCCAGGCCGCCGCCGCGCAGCCCGACGCCGCCCAGGCCACTTCGCTGCACGAACTCGCCCGCGCCGCCATCGCCGCGCAGACCATGAGCACGGGTTTCGCGAAGCCCGCATCCACGCCCGTCGGCGCCCCCGTGGGCACCGCCGCGATCGGCCGCGCCGCCGGCTCGCGCGCTCCCGTGAGCACGACCACTGCCGAACAGCTCGCGAGCGCCGCGCAACCCGCAGCCGCTGGCGACGCGCAGGCCGACAAGGCTGCCCCTGTCGTGGTGACTGCCGCGGCCTCCGGCAGCGCGGACAGCGCGGACAGCCAGCCCGCCGTGCCGCCCGCCGCGCTCCAGCAGCCGGCGCCGGCGACGACGGCCGCGTCGGAGCACGCGAGCGAGGCAAGCGCCACGGCACGCACTTCCGTGCACACCATCGCCCCCGAAGTCGGCAGCGACAAGTGGGCACCGGCCCTGGGCCAGCACCTGGCGCGCATGAGCACCAGCGGCAGCCACACGGCGGAGCTCAACCTGAACCCCGCGGGCCTCGGCCCGCTCAAGGTCACGCTGTCGATGGGCGACAACCAGGCGCAGGCCATGTTCGTCTCGGCGCACGAGAGCGTGCGCAAGGCAGTCGAGGCCGCGCTGCCGCAGCTGCGCAACTCGCTGTCGGAGCAAGGCATCACGCTGGGCCAGGCATCGGTGGGCGCGGAGACGCGCCAGCCCTTCGGCAACGGCGCCGCGTTCGCGCAGCAGCAGGGCCAGCAGCAGCACGGCGCAGCCCGGCAGCAGGCCGCATCGTCCTACCCCGGGGCGGACCGCACGGTCGCAGGTGCGTCGGCGGCTGCGGCAGCCGTGCGCCCAGCCGCACCCGGCCACGCACGCTCCGGCGTCGACACCTTCGCCTGAGGCCCGCCAACTCACGCCACCCCTTCGCCCCGCGCGCAACGAGGTCGCCGCCCGCCCGGCGCCTCGCAATGAACGGATATGAAACGCCTTTGTGCGCTTGTTCGGCCGTTCGTCCGCGCGGGACTTCGCAAAGAATAGATCGGACAAGAAAACCGCTTCACCATGGCTCCCCCAACAACTGTCGCAACCGCCTCCCTGCCGGCCCCGGCCCGCTCATCGAAGCTGCTGATCTGGATCGTGGTCGCCGTCGGCCTCGCCGCGGCAGCCGGTGCCGCCGCCTACTTCCTTCTTCCCCGCTTCACGGGCGGCGGGGCTTCCGCCGCCGAGGCGCCCAAGCCGTCCGCGCCCGAGAAGCCCATCTTCGTGATGCTGGACCCGCTCACCGTCAACCTGCAGGCCGAGGGCCGCAGCCGCTTCCTGCAGATCGGCATGGCGCTGCGCGTGCGCGACGAGCGCGCCAAGGCGCAGATCGTCGAGTTCATGCCCGAGCTGCGCAGCCGCCTGCTGGTGCTGCTGTCGAACCGCCCGCCCGAGTCGCTGGTCACGCCCGAGGACAAGGCCAAGCTGGCCGGCGAGATCCGCACCGCGCTGAACGCGCCGCTCACGCCCGAGACGCCCGAGCTGGGCATCTCCAGCGTCTCGTTCAACATCTTCGTCGTGCAGTGAGCACCACGTCATCTTTCTCCGGACGACAAGCGATCCATGGCGTATGAACAGGTGCTCTCGCAGGACGAGGTCGACGCGCTTCTGCAGGGCGTCACCGGCGACGTCGACCAGGCGGCTCCCCCGCCACCGCCCAAGGACGGCCTGCCCGCCTACGACCTCGGCGCGCCCGACCGCGTGGTGCGCAACCGCATGCACACGCTGGAGGTCATCAACGACCGCTTCGCGCGCGGCCTGCGCGGCGCGCTGCTGAACTTCATGCGGCGCAGCCCCGACATCTCGGTGGGGCCGGTGCAGATCCAGCAGTTCGGCGAGTTCGTGCGGCACCTGCCGGTGCCCGCGAACATCAACATGATCCACATGAAGCCGCTGCGCGGCACGGCCCTCTTCGTGTTCGACCCGAAGCTGGTGTTCCTCGTGGTGGACAACCTCTTCGGCAGCGACGGGCGCTACCACGTGCGCGTGGAAGGCCGCGACTTCACGCGCACCGAGCAGCGCATCATCAAGCGCCTGCTCGACCTGTCGCTGCAGTGCTATGGCGACGCATGGCAGCCGGTGTTCCCACTGGACTTCGACTACGTGCGCGCCGAGATGCACGGCAAGCTCGCCAACATCGTCGCGCCCAACGAGGTGGTGATCAACACCACGCTGCAGATCGAGTTCGGCCCCGTGGGCGGCTTCCTGCACGTGTGCCTGCCCTACTCGATGATCGAGCCGATCCGCGACCTGCTCTCGAACCCCATCCAGGACGAGGTCGAGGTCGACAAGCGCTGGGTGACGCAGATGTCGCGCCAGATGCAGTCGGCCGACGTCGAGCTGGTGGCCGACTTCGTCTCCATGCCCTCGACCATCGGCGAGGTGATGAAGCTGCGCGTCGGCGACGTGATCCCCATCGAGCTGCCCGAGACCGTCGTCGCCAAGGTCGGCGGCGTGCCGGTCATGGAGTGCGGCTACGGCACCTCCAACGAGCGCTACGCGCTGCGCGTGCAAAACATGATCTCCCATCAAGACAGCGACCTGAAGAACGAACATGACTGACAACACCTCTTCCGCAGGCAGCGACGCGGACGACTGGGCCGCGGCCCTGGCCGAACAGACCGCCGCGTCGGCAGCGCCGGCCCCGGCACCCGCCGTGGCACCGGCCACCGCGCAGGTCTTCCAGCAGATCCAGGACGCGCCGGCCGCCGCTGCGGCAGCCGCTGCAGCCGCCGCCGCACCGGTGGACATCGCGCGCGTGCTCGACGTGCCCGTGCAGCTCACCGCCGAGATCGGCCGCACGCGTATCACCATCAAGAACCTGCTTCAGCTGTCGCAGGGCTCGGTGGTGGAGCTCGACGGCCTGGCCGGCCAACCGCTGGACGTGCTGATCAACGGCTACCTCATCGCGCAGGGCGAGGTGGTGGTGGTGAACGAGAAGTACGGCATCCGCCTGACCGACATCGTCACCCCCTCCGAGCGCATGCAGAAGCTTGCACGGGCATGAGTCTTCCCACCGTGCCCACGCCCGTCCATGAAGTGGCGCCGGCCGCCGTCGGCGCCTCGGGCCTGCTGCAGGCCGGCTTCGGCATGGCGGTGGTGGTCGGCCTGATCTTCCTGTGCGCCTGGGCGGCGCGGCGCTTCGGCCTGCAGCGCCTGGGCGGCGGGCAGTTCGTGAAAGTGGTGTCGAGCGCCGCCGTCGGCCAGCGCGAACGCGTGGTCGTGGTGGAAGTGGCCGACACCTGGCTGGTGCTGGGCGTCACGCCCAGCCAGGTCAACACGCTGCATACGCTGCCGGCGCAGGTACAGCCTCACGCCGCGCCGACGGCATTCGCCTCGACTGCAACTTCCGCCGCGCCCCGCGCGGTGGAGCTCTTCGCGCGCAAGCTGCGCGAATCCATCTCCGGCAAGGCCAGTCCCGCTCCATGAAGCATCCCGCATTGCGCCGCGGCGTGCGCGCCGCGCTGCTCCTGCTCGCCGCCACGCTGCCGGCCGCCGCCTGGACGCAGGGCCTGCCCGGCATCACCAGCACGCCCGGCCCCGGCGGCAGCCAGACCTGGTCGCTGAGCGTGCAGACCATGGTGCTGCTGACCTCGCTCACCTTCCTGCCCGCGCTGCTGCTGTCGATGACCAGCTTCACGCGCATCCTCATCGTGCTGGGCCTGCTGCGCACCGCCATCGGCACGCAGACCTCGCCGCCCAACCAGATCCTGGTGGGGCTGTCGCTCTTCCTCACCTTCTTCGTGATGGCCCCGGTGCTCGACAAGGCCTACGACGAGGCCTACAAGCCCTTCTCCGAAAACAAGATAAGCGCAGAGAAGGCGCTGGAGCGCGGCATCGCGCCCTTCAAGACCTTCATGCTCAAGCAGACCCGCGAGGGCGACCTGGCACTCTTCGCGCGGCTGGCCAAGGTGCCCGAGATGCAGGGCCCAGAGGACGTGCCGCTGCGCATACTGCTGCCCTCCTTCGTCATCAGCGAGCTGAAGACGGCGTTCCAGATCGGCTTCACCATCTTCATACCCTTTCTCATCATCGACCTGGTGGTGGCCAGCGTGCTGATGTCCATGGGCATGATGATGGTGCCGCCGGCTTCCATCGCGCTGCCCTTCAAGCTGATGCTGTTCGTGCTGGCCGACGGCTGGCAGCTGCTCATCGGCGCGCTGGCGCAGAGCTTCTACCTCTAGGGCCCGAGCCGAGATGACACCCGAATCCGTCATGACCATGGGCCACCGGGCCATGGAGATCTCGCTGCTCATCGGCGCGCCGCTGCTGCTGGTGGCGCTCGTCATCGGCCTGATCGTGAGCATCTTCCAGGCAGCCACGCAGATCAACGAGACCACGCTGTCCTTCATTCCCAAGCTGCTCGCCGTGTTCGCGACGCTGGTGGTCGCGGGGCCGTGGATGCTCGACCGCATGCTCGACTACATGCGCGTGCTGTTCTCCGGCATTCCGCTGCTGCTGAACTGAGCCCGCCCTGACGCGCGAGCCGACCTGACGTGACCCCGTCGATCATCTCGGTCACCTCGGCCCAGCTCGAGGGCTGGATGGTGGCTTTCCTCTGGCCCTTCGTGCGCATGCTCGCGCTGGTGAGCACCGCGCCCATCTTCGGCGAGGCATGGGTGCCGCGGCCCGTGAAGGTGCTCATCGCCGCCATGCTGGCCTTCGTGGTCTCGCCCACCATCGGGCCGCTGCCCGAGGTGCCGGTGGTGTCCGCGGGCGGCGTGTGGATCATCGTGCAGCAGGTGCTGATCGGCGTGGCCATGGGCTTCACCGTGCGGCTCGTGTTCACCGCCGTGCTGGCCGCGGGGGAATACATCGGCCTGCAGATGGGCCTGTCGTTCGCATCCTTCTTCGACCCGATGAGCCACGGCAGCACCATGGTGGTGGCGCGGCTCTTGAACATGCTCGCGATGCTGATCTTCCTGGCGCTCGACGGCCACCTGCTGATGGTGAACGCGCTGGCCCAGAGTTTTCACACGCTGCCCATCGCCGATGCGCCGCTGGCTGCCGGGGGCTGGATGTTCCTGGTGCTGGCCGGCGCCGAGATCTTCGCGAGCGGGCTGATGCTGGCGCTGCCGCTCATCACCGCGCTGCTCACGCTCAACCTGGCAATGGGCATCCTGAACCGTGCATCGCCCCAGTTCAGCATCTTCGCGGTGGGGTTTCCGCTCACCTTGCTGGCGGGCATCTTCATGCTGCAGCTGCTGATGCCGAACCTCGGGGCGTTCCTGGAGCCGAGGTTCGGGGAAGCGATTGCCAATGCGCTGAGGTTCACGCAGGGCCTGCGGCCCTGAGCGGAATCAGCGCAGGAGTTCGGGCAGTTCTCCGGGTTCGGCCGGTGCGGCCGACGCAGCGGACTGATCCGGCCAGTCGACCTTGGAGCGGATCTCGCCCCGTCGCCACTGGGCCAGCCTTTGCGTGTAGCGCGGCGCAATGCGGTCGTAGTTCTCCCAGCTGTCCTGCGTCATCGCTTCGCCCGGCTTGCGCCAGTTGTTGCTGTCGCCGAATATCTCTTCCGTGTCGGGGAGAGCGGCTGCCTCGCCCGGCTGCATCAGGCGGTTCATGTAGGCATGGCAGAACGCCGCGTGCTCCGGGCGCACGTCGTTTTCCCAGAGCAGTCCGTCGAGGCTGGAAGACAGGAAGTCCACGGGCGACAGCTCCCGTTGGCGAAGCGCATCGAGCCGGCCGGCGGCAAGGCGGTCTTCCCGCAGGATGCCGTTCAATGCGCACCAGCTTGCGAAGAAAGCGTCTTCCACCGAATGCTCCGGCTTGCTGCCGGGGTAGATGGTTGCGTAGGTCTCCTCCTCATCGACGCCCAGCAGCATGACCTCCGGCAGCCCTTCCGAATCGACCGTGACCTTGGCCCGAAGGCCCTCGCGCGGCGGCGGCAGCGCGAAGCGCACTTCCTCGACCATGCCTTCGACGCGCCGGATGAAGCGCGAGCTGAGCGCCGCGTCATCCATCTTCCAGTCGAAGCCGCCAGGCAGCGAGCCACGGAAGTTGGGATAGACGAAGGCATGGGAAACCCAGGTCACCCAGGTTCGCCCCTCCTTGCGCGGCGGGAAATGCGAGCGGGTGCTGAGATTCATGCTGGTGCCGACCTCGATGCCGAGCTTGCGATTGACGATGTCGGGGCTGTTGTTCGGCGTCGCGTTCTTGAACGGCTTCTTGCCGAGGGCTTCGGCCAGACGGACTGCGGCGGGGTCGTCGATGCGCTTGCCGAGGGCGTCGAGGAGCAGAGGGGTCAGGTCTTCGGTGGTCATCAGGTCCTGTAGGTTCGATGTTGGAGCCTCGCGCGGCGGATTTCGCCATTCGCGCGGACCGGGGGATTGTTCCAGCGTCGCGGATAGCTGCGTAGATATACTGGCCGCCGTCACGTCAAAAACAGGCGTGATCGGGATTGGCGTCCCGCTGAAATCACTGCGACGCAAGCCGCAGTCACCCCGCAGGGTCTGCGGCTTCGTCGTTCGTGCCTCCAGTTTTGGCGGCTCGACGGGCGGGCGCGAGCCCGGCCGGTTTCACGCAAGTGGTTTCCCGGTACGCCAACTCGTCGAGCCGCCGCCCTCAATTGGCGTTGAGCGCGGCTGTTTCAGCAAACCGAAACCCTTGGAGGCCTTTCATGGCTGCATCTGCTCGCGCATCCGCGCGCGCCTCTTCCTCTCCCGAATCATCCGAAACCGCCAGCGTCGAATCGCTTGCGCTGCAGGCCAGCGACGACGTCGACAGCCTGCACGAACTGCAGCGCGCATATGCGGGCCTGGAAAAGCTCATCGTTTCACAGACCGTGAACGACACGGAAGAGATCCATCCGACCCGTACCGAACTCGGAGCGCTGGTGCGGGTGGTGAATGAGGAATTGAAGCGGCGGATCGAAGCGGCCGACTCCGCGCTCCAGTCGTTGCGCATTGCCTTGGATGCGGGCGGTCCGCGGTGATGAAGATCTTCCGTGCATAGATCGACGGTATGTGCGTCTCAAGTTCCGGCCGGAAGCAGGCGCATCGTCACACTGAGCAGCCCATGCGTTTGAGCCCCCTCTGCAGTTCCTCACGCGGTCTGCAGGCGCACCCGTCCCACATCGCGATCAGGGCTCTCATGCCAGAAGAACATGATGCTTACGGCAAGCAAGGTGACAGTTTCCGGAGACCGGATGAACTTATTCGGTGTCGAGGTCGTTGATAAATGCTTCGAGTGCAAGCAGTGAGCCTTCAACTTCAGTCGTCTCGGCCACACTCAATTCCCTTTTTTCTTCGAGCACGATCGCATTCACCTGCTCTAGGGATAGAACAATAGGGAAAATGGCGTTACTCCATCTCTCATTGGCAACCACAGTATTGACCCCCTCAATTCGCTGGATAAGCGCGTTCAGAGCAAGTGACTTTTGGCGATAGTCCTCAATCAGCTTTCGCAAAACTGTTATCTGTCTTTTCAGAAATTCATCCATTACGTTCTCCATTCTCACTTAGGGATGACAGTGATCACTTGACCTCGACCGCCTGTAACGACGGTCACGCGGCCATCGGGACTGACGTGAACCGTTGTGTCCGGTTGATTGCCCGGCACAGAAGTACCGTTCTGAATTGCATCCTCGATCACCGAAGGTGGAAGACCACGCCCTTGCATTCGATCTAAGGCATGACCTGTGTAGTCTCGGCCATCGATACTCGTTGGCTCGTTTGTACCGGGCTCCACCTCAATCGGACTGCCTCGTTGGCCAGTTGGCGTGCTTGGGTGCTTCTCGCCAGCGCCATCAGAAAACATTCGATCGCTAAGACGACCAAGGGCATCACCACATTGCTTTCCAATTTGCTCCAATTTCTCTTTGCAACCCGGAATCCCTTGACAGATTAGGAGACTAACTCCTGTGCCACCAACGCCCCATGCAATGGCATTTTTCCCCTGGGGATCGGTGTATCCAAGAGAGTTCCCTCCAACATACCCGAACCGATTCCACCCACCATCAAGCCCGATTGGATCCGGCTGGCTGTATCGCCCCGTCCTCGCGTCGTAGCTTCTGAAGTAGTTGTAGTTGAGGCCTGACTCTTCGTCTGCATACTGCCCCGGATAGCGCAGGTTGAACTTCACCGCGGCGATGTTCGTGGTGCCCGGATTCGGTGTTGTCTCCGTGTTAGCGAACCGGTTCTTCGCCAGCGTCGGCTTGTCCTCCCCGAAGGCGCTGTAGCCCCACTGCCAGACAGCCTGGCCGTCCGCGTTGCTCAGCTTCCTCGGCGTGTTCAGGTGATCGCTGTGGACGGCATAGGTTGTGCCGTCGATGATGGCCACGATCGGCATCGGCCCGTTGGCCGTCGGCAGGTAGATGTACTGGCTCTGCCCTGCACTGTTGGTGCCGCCGCTGCCCACCTCGGCGATCAGCGTGCCCTGCTCGTCATAGGTGTAGGCATAGCCCAGCTGCTCCGCCTGTGTCGTGCCCGGGCTCCACAGCTTCGTGAAGAACGCGATCAGGCTTGCCATGAAGCCAGGGTCGGCCTCGTCGCCCTGTGTGGGCGGGTACAGCGGCTCCGTCTTGAACACCCGCTGTCCGAGCGCGTTGTGGGCGTAGCGCGTGGTCGGGCTCACATCGGTCGCGCCCGTCGTTGCCGCCGCCAGCCTGCCCTCGGCATCGTAGGTGTAGCTTCTTAAGCCATCGGTCAAGAGGTCGCCGTTGGCGTTGTAGCCGTAGGTGACGCTGGTGCTGCTCGATCCGTTGAGGGTCTGCGTGAAGCCCGTGAGCTGGTTGCTGGAGGTGCCGACCGTGTAGGTGCGGTTCGTCGTCTGGCCGTTCAGCACCCGGGTGCTGCTGGAGCGGTTGCCGTTGGCGTCGTAGCCGAAGCCTGCCGTGTTGCCCGTGGCGTTGAAGCTCGTGATGCGCCCCACGGGGTTGTAGCCCACGCTCCAGCTTGTGTTGGCATTGGCGATGGTGCTGTGGGTCGGATCGGTGTCCCCGGGCAGGTACAGGTTCTGCGTGAGGCTGCTGATGCGCCCCGCGGCGTCATAGCCGTAGCTGCTGAACTCGGTGCTCGTGAGCCGGCCCGCGGTGTCGTAGCTGCGGCTGGCTGCGAGTTGCGGGCTGCCGGTGGTGAAGGCCCAGGTCCATGCGGTGGGCTGGCCCAGCGGGTTCCAGGCGATGCCGCTGACCAGCGGGTTGCCGTTCCAGTTCAGGCCCGTAAGGCGGCCCGTGGCGTCGTAGACGTGGCTGAGGGTGCCGCCGTTGGGGTAGCCGATGCTCGCCAGGGTGCCGTTGGGGTTGTAGGCGTAGCTGACCTGCTGGATGCTTCCATTGGCGAGGGTCTGCTTCTTGAGCGTGATGCGCCCGAAGGCATCCCGGGTGTACTCGGTGGTGCCGCTGCGGTCGACGATCTCCGAGAGATACCCCTTGCTGGTGGCCGTGAGGTCGTAGCGCAGGGTGGTGGTCTTGCCGTCGGCGAAGACCAAGCCGGTGGGGCGGCCCAGGGCGTCCCGGGTGATGGTGGTGGCCTGGCCCAGGGCATCGGTGACCTGGCTGGGCAGGCCGAGGTTGTCGTACTGGGTGCTGGAGCCACCTGTGTCGGCGCTGCTCTCGGTGGTGGCGTTGCCCTGGGCATCGCGGCCATAGGCGGTGACCACGCCCTTGAAGTCCTTGGCCTCGGTGACGGCGTCCAGGGCGTTGTACTTCAGGGTGGCGCTGGCGTTGGCTGCGTCGGTGACAGAGACCACGCGGCGCAGGTTGTCCCGCGCGAGTTGAGTGCTCTGGTTCAGCCCGTTAGTGGTGCGGCTGAGGTCACCGTTGGCGTCATAACCGAAGGATTTCGCCTGGTTCGGGCCTTCGGTCATGGTGTAGACGCGGTTGAGCAAATTCATGGTGCGCGCGACATTCCAGGCCACGGCGCCAGCACTGTCCTTGATCTGCTCGGCGGTACGGTTGCCCATGCCGTCCAGGGTGTGGGTGCCCGATTCGCCTCGGTTGTTGCTCCAGCCGGTCAGGCGATGGGCGGCGTCGTAGGCGTAGGTCAGTACAAGGCCGCTGGGCAGCGAGACGGTCTCGACGGTGCCGTAGGGCTTGTAGGTGAGGACGGTGGTCTGGCTGCCGATGCTCTGGGTCAGAAGTCGATCGCGAGGATCGTAGGTGTAGGTGGTGATCAGGCCATTCGGAGCGGTCGAGCTGACGACGCGGTTGGCGAGGTCGTAGGCGTACTGAGTGACATGGCCCAGGGCGTTCGTGGACGTGAGGACGTTGCCTCGGGGGTCGTAGGTGTAGCTCGTCACCGCGCCGTTGGGGTCGGTGGCGGTGTCGACCAGCTGCTGGGCGTTGTACGTCCACTGCCAAGTCTGAGCCTTGTTGTTGATGGTGTTGGTGAGCGTCCGGGTGAGGGCATTGCCGACGGCATCGTGGGTGAAGGAGATCCTGCGGCCTGACTCGGTGATCTGTATGGGGAGGCTGAAATCAGGATGCCACTGGGTAGTGGTGGTCTGGGCCTCCGGCCTGCCAAATGCTCGGACCACCGCGAGCGGGAGACGGCGGGTGATGTCCCAGCTTGAAGTGGTTACCGAGCCTTTGAAATCACTCTCGGAAGTGACCAAGCCATTGGCGTCCTGAACTCGGTATGCAGCGTCGTTGCCGCCGCTGCCGGAGGGCCATGAGCCGCCGGTCACGACCAGCTTCCCCTTCGTTGTGCTGTAGCTGTAGCTGCGGCTCCAGCCCACCGGATCAACCACCGTCGCTGAACCCCAAGAGGGATAGCTCACTTGGTAGCGATTGACGGCGCCGGCCAACTGTGTCTCGATGGCACGGCCTTGCGAGTCATAACTGAAGGTGGCGAAACGCGCGCCCGTTTCATCCAGGATGCCCGTCAGGGCCTGTGGGTACGTAGCATTCTCGTAAAGGTAAGTACGAGTCTTTGCGTCTGGGTAGGTCACCACCGAGAGGCGACCTTCGGGGTCGTAGGTGTAGGCGATGCTGCGCAAGTCGGGCGTGACAACCGACACGAGCAAGCCCGCACCGTTGTAGCCCAGTGTCAGCGTGCGCCCAAATGGGTTGGTGACCGTGATCAGCTGTCCGGCAGCATCATAGGTGTAGGAAGTGATCTGCCCATTTCGCTGGGTGAGCGCCTGCAGCTTCCCATCCGCAGCAAACAACAACGTAGCGTCGTCCTCGGCACGCCGATATGCCCAGGTACCGTCGACCGCCTGCACCAGACTGTCCGCACTGTTCGAAGTAGTCCAGACCGACGAGCCCGGAGCCTTGCTGAATGCACGCAGCGTTCCGTCTGCGTTGTTGATGGCTATGGAGATTGGATTGACTGCCGGCGCGAACCGCAGCGCCGTCGTGTGGTTGTGCGCCCACGCCCTGCCCAACGAGCCTGCTGGCCGGCTTGTGTCTGCCCCCCAAGTGCTTCGGTACGTGCGCCGGAACGACAGCGGTGCTGGGCCGTTGTCGCCGTAGTCGAGGTCTGACCGGTACTTCTCTGCGGTGGCCGGCAAGATAGGGGCGCCGAATATCTCGCCATCGGCCGCACTGACGACGTCGTTACGGCATAGCGGCGGCTCGGGCGCGGCGGGCTTGCCGGTGATGGGGTCGACAAGGGAGGGATCCGTCGGGGGATCCGATACTTCTCGCCACTGTCTATCCAGATAGAGGGTCGTCTGGCTATAGAACACCCCCGCGGTAGAAGCGTCCCTTTCCACCGCAGTGCATTGGGTGTCGGCACCGGACGCAATCGAACTCACATACGTGTAGACGCTGCCGTTTACGGATGCGGAAGCGCCAACCATCTGCGCGCATGCTGCCGAAGCAGTGCGCTGCACGTCACTGTGCTTGCTGCCAAGCCATCCATTGCCAAAGGCCTGATACGTGTACGCCTGGGCAGCGAACGAATAGGGAGCGCCAAGGCAGCACGCCGCGACGAGCAAGCGGAAAAGATGGGGTAACCCGCCCCAAAGATTGCGAGGATGCTGACGAGCAGCCCCACATGATTGGCCTCTGCTGAGGGTTCGACGCCATTTGTCCGAAAAAACCTCAAAGGCCCATCTCGTCGATCGAGACGACGTCCGTGAAACCGCGACCAAATCGCAGATTCTTTGCAATGCCCCCTGCAAACACATCACTCACCCCTCCCTCGTGCTTTCTCATTGGTGCGCCTGAACATCTAACGGCACCTTCGCGAGCCGTGACGATCAGCATTTTCCCGAGCAATCGATAACCCGCTCAGGCTCCCCAAGCTGCCCACTCTGTACAGCGACTCCAGGTTAGCGGAAAGGCTACGCGCACACAACGACGGCTTGATGGCATGCGCACAGGCGACACCTGGGAAATGGTCATGCCGGAGGAAGGTTCGACTTCGGGTTCCGTTGAAGGCGACGCACTATGGGGTTCGCGGCATGTCTTACCGCACCACTGTCGAAGGTCAGCCTACGACATGCAGGGCGAACCTGTCCTTCCCCATGCGCTTCGCCTCGTACAGCGCCATGTCGGCTTCGCGCATCAGCTCCGATGGAATGCGATGGCGGCCCAGATCGGATATGCCCACGCTGACCGTGACGAGGCGGCCCTCGATGCGGATGCCGCGCACCTGCTCCAGGATGCGCGCGGCCATCGACTGCGCATGCGCCGTGCCGCCGCCCGTCAGCATGATGCCGAACTCCTCGCCGCCGAGCCTGCCCAAGGCATGGCCGAGCGCGGCCTCCCTGAGCACGGCCGCGACGCGCTGCAGCGCCAGGTCGCCGGCCGCGTGCCCGAAGTCGTCGTTGATCTTCTTGAAGTCGTCCACGTCGATCATCAGGAAGCATCCGTCGCCGAGCCGGCCCTGCTCGTGGAGCTGCTGGACGTCGGCCAGGAGCTTGCGGCGGTTGCACATGCCGGTGAGCACGTCCTTGTATGCGAGCTGTTCGAGTTCCTGCCGCAGCCTCAGGCTCTCGCGGTGCAGCGTCGCGAAGATGACGTTCATCAGCAGCCCCATGGTGATGGTCCCGCAGGGCATCAGCAAGGTCCAGCCGGAATCCAGGCCATGGGGCGTGCCCACCCACTCGCCCCGTCCCATGATCAGCCATGCCCCCGAACTCGCCAGCGCCGACAGGCTCAACCGCGAGAAGAGCGGCGCGCCCACCACCGAGACGATCACGCTCATGGAAACCGCCCACACCTCGCGATCGGGGCTCTGCGCCATGAGCATGGAGAAACCCAGGCACAGCAGCCAGACGGAGATGATCGAGAAGAACGAGAGGAACCGGGTCGCGCAGCTTCCGGCGATGGACAGGGCCACGCAGCATGCAAGCAGCGCCAGGTGCCAGGTCACGTATTCGTAGCCCGGGTCCGCGAGCCACCATGCCGCGCCCCAGAACACGAATCCGATCACCTGCACGCCCACGGAGATCGGCTTGATGAGCCGGAGAAAGTCTTTCAGCCGGGCCCGCTCGTCGACGGATGGGTAGCAAACGATCATGATCGAAGACCTGCAACCTGTTGGTTCACGCCGCTCGAGCGGTCCGGGGGCAGTGGGAGGGCGATTGCCCGTTCTTCTCAGGCCCGTATGGGTCCCGGGCTCCTGAGCGTTCCGTCCGCGCAGAACGCGCCCTTGCGGCGGGCCATCTGGATCAGCTCCTCCATCGGAACCGCCCTCGAGAAAAGGTACCCCTGGCCGAAGAGCACGCCCATCTCCAGCAGCACCGCGGACTGGGCCTCGGTCTCCACGCCCTCCGCGACGAGCGCGGCGTTGTAGCGGGTCGCGCTTTCCAGCGCGAGCGCGACGGCCTCGCGCATGCGCGGCTGGTCGATGCGCGCGATCATGCTGTGGTCGATCTTCACTTCGGTGAAGGGAATGGTCGCCAGGGTGGTCAGCGCGGAATAGCCCGTGCCGAAGTCGTCGAGCGACAGGCCCACGCCCGCGCGCTGCAGCACCACGATATTGGCGCGCACCGTTTCCACGTCGGGCACGTGGCCGCTTTCGGTGATCTCGATGAACAGAAGCCGAGGCGGCACGCTCAGCAGGTCGAGGAAGGCCAGCACGCGATCGCCGAAGCGCGGAAGCGTGAGGGTGGTCGCGGAGATGTTGACGGCCAGCGGTATCGGGTAGCCGGCCGCGAGGCAGCGCTTGATGTCGCGCGCGACCACCTCCAGGGTGCACCACTCGAACTGCGACAGCAGCTGGTGGCGGGTCGCGATCTCGATCACGTAGGGCGGCGGCAGCGGCTGCTCCTTCACCGACTGCGCCCGCAGCAGCGCTTCCGCCCCGCACACGTGGCGCGTCATCAGGTGGAACTTGGGCTGGTACTGCATCGGCGGGTTCGCCGTGTGGATCCAGTCGATCAGCTGGCGGCGCACGTCCTCGTCCTTGTCGGACTGCTCCGCGAACGACGAATGGAAGTAGCGGACCATCTGCTCGTTGCTCTGCAGCGCCAGGCTCAGGTCGCGCAGGATCGAGGCGACATTGACCTGCGGCCCCATCCGCGCGTTCGAGACGCCGATGCGCAGCTGCAGCTGCATGTAGGCCGCATGGGTGTTGCGCAGCGCCGCCATCGCTTCCGCCTGCACCCTCAGCGCCATCTGCTCCTGCTCCATCCACTCCAGCGACACGCCCTGCAGCACCACGATCAGCGAAGAATCGCTGAACTGATAGCTCCGGGGCTTGAAGCCTTCCAGCATCCGGCCGGCCGGCCCCTGGGTGAGACTGCAGGAAAGCTCGCCCCAGAAGTGGTCCGTCCAGTCATGGCCGAGCGCGCGCACCATCTCCTTGAGATTGGCGACCTGGAAGGTCATGAGCACATGCTGCCTGGCGTCGGCCCTCAGCAGCTCTTCGAGGAATTCCCCGAGCGCGAGCCGGGTCGGAAGCCCGGTCAGCAGGTTGGTGTGCGACATCGACAGCGCACGGGCGTGGGACTCGCGTTCCCTCGCATCCCTGCGAAGCAGGGCGAGCATGCACCCGATGATCAGCAGCGACAGCGCGCAGCCGAGGATGCGAAGCGCAAAGACGCGCGCGTTGATGTGCGCGGGAACCAGCGCGAGCACGTGAACCAGCCCGGTGGAGAGCATCGAGAACGCCACCCGCACCAGCCACGCGTTGCGCACGTCGCGCCAGCCGAAGGAGGTGATCGGCTTGTAGCCGATGCGGTAGTGCATGACGATGCCGCCGAGCACCAGCAGGGACATGTCCAGCACGAAAGCAGGCGCCTGATGCGTTCCTCCGAAGAGAAACCGGCCGCCCACCAGCAGCGCCCAGCAGATGCCCCCGCCGCGCCAGCCGCCCAGCAGGCCCGCCATGAAGAGCAGGTCGGAGCCGATGTACGGCTTGGACGGCAGGTTCATCAGCTGGAACGCCATCGCTAGCAGCACGAAGCCGGTGAGGCCCAGCGTCCAGCCGTAGAAGCTGGCGCGCGCATGCAGCATCGCCTCGGACACCTTCGAAACCCTCGAAAGCATCAGCACCAGGCTGAAGATGCCCAGCATTGCTGCGGACTGCATCAGCAGAATGGGATAGTTGGCCAGCTCGGCCTTCCACGCGGAAAGAACGAATTCCCACACGCTCATGCTCCCCTGGTTTTTTTACGTCACGCTGCCCGCGCCTTCGCGGACACCTCACCTGCTCCTCGTGCCTGCGCTTGCAGCCCTGCAGCCCTGCAGCGAGGCACCCGTCTTTCGCCTCCGGCTCCGGCGCTCGAGGACTCGTTCTTGTTTTCCTGTTTCTTCGAACGCCGTCCGGCCGGCTCCTCGGCGGCCCTCTTTCTCCGCTACAGGTAGTTGAACAGCGAGATGCTGTTGAGCCGCGCGAAGGTCATCTGCGTGGCCTGCAGCGAGGACTGGCGCTGGTAGAACTCCGAGATGGCGGTGTAAGGGTCCAGGTCTTCGATGGAAGACAGATAGGACTCCTCCTGCAGCTTGCGGCCCGCGCCGCCCGAATCCAGCGAATCGATCTCGGCCTGCCGCGACCCGACCGAGGACAGCACCGTCAGCACGTTGTCGTGCGCGTTCGTCACCTTCACGTTGGCCGTGCTCAGCGCGTTCTGCAGCTTCGCCTGCGCGGCCGCGCCGCCACCGGCCAGCGGCGTGCGCAGCGCGCTCACCAGCTCGCCGATGGCCGCGAACACGTCGGTGCCCGCGTTCTTCGCGGTCGACACGTCGAAGCTGTCGCCCGCGGCCGGCTTGCCCGTGATCTTGACCTGAACGCCGCCGAAGCTGATGGGCGTATCGGGCGAGAAGGTGCCCGTGGCCGCGACCACCGGGGGCGTGTCCTTGGTCATCACCGTGTAGTCGGTGGCGGTGAAGGAGATGGTGAAGTCCTTGCCGTAGTTCGGCGCGGTGGCGTCTGTCACGCTGACGGAGCCGAACACGCCGGTGCCGGTGTTGGCCGGGGCGCCGGACGCCACGTAGCCCGCGCTGCCCTGCACCGACTGGAAGACGGTGCGGCCGTCGTCCGAGGTGGGCATCTGCCGCGCCACGTCGACCTGCATCAGGCGCTGGCCCTGGTCGCCCACGTACTGCACGCCGCCGCCGGCCGCCGCCACGAAGGGCGGCGTGCCGCTCTTGAAGCCCGCGAACAGGTACTGGCCGTTGCTGTCGGTCGAGTTGGCGATGCCCATCAGCTGGTCGTAGCTGCTCTGGATGGCGGTGGCGATCGATGCGCGGTCGGCATCCGACAGCGCGGCGCCGCCGGCCTGCACGGTCAGGGTCTTGATGTTCTGCAGGATCGAGGTCACCGAGTCGAGGGCGTTCTCCTCGTTGGACAGCGACAGCGAGGCGCGCTGGCGGCTGGTGGCGTACTGCGAGATCTCCGAGAGCGTCTGGCTCACGCCCAGCGCGCGGGCCGCGCCCACGGGGTCGTCGCCGGCCGAGAGGAACTTGGAGTTGGTGGCCAGCTGCTGCTGGACCTTGAACAGCTTCTGCTGCTGCTGGCCCATGGCCAGCACGTTCTGGTCGTAGAAGGATTGGGTGCTGATGCGCATCGCTTTTGCCTTGGCTTGGTGGATCTTCCGGACGGACTCCGGGCTCAGCGGCCGATGCCGAGGATGGTGTCGAAGATGGTCGAGGCGGTCTGGATCACCTTCGCGTTGGCCTGGTACATCTGCTGGAACATCAGCAGGTTGGCGGTTTCCTCGTCCTGCACCACGCCCGAGATGGAGTCGCGGCTGGCCTTGATCTGGCTGGTGACGCTGTCCTGCGTGGTGGCGGCCACCTTGATGGCCATGGCGCGGTTGCCGACTTCGCTGACGATCTGCGAGTAGGCGCCGTTGAAGGTGGCCGTGCCGTTGGACATGAGGGTCTTGCGCTGCAGGGCGCCCAGCAGCAGCGCATTGCTGCCGTCCGACACGCCGGAGCTGTTCTTGCCGATGGTGAAGGTGTCGCCGTTCGAGGGCGCGCCGGTCATGGTGACGCTGACGCCGTCGAAGCTCATCTTCGCGCCGGCGGTGTAGGGCACGGGCGCGCCGGCCGCATAGGTGGTGCTGGTGCCGTTGGCCAGCGTGACGGTCACGGCCGAGGCCGCGGGAAAGCCCGTCAGGCTGCCGGTGGCGGCGTCGAAGCTCAGCGTGAGGTTCGCGGCCAGGGGCGTGGCGGGGTAGCTCGCGTCCACGGTGGCCGCGCCCAGCGCGCCGGTGCCCTTGTTGCCGGCTGCGTTGCCTGTGACGATGGGCGATGCCGCCGCCACCTTGGAGGGGTCGCGCGTCAGCACGTCGAGGTCGCGCGCGCCGGTGCGCGTGGGCTGGATCAGGAACGAATCGCCCGCCTGCGCGGTGCCGCTGGCCGCGGCGAGGCTCACGCCGTCGAAGCTGATCGGGAAGGTGGTGAACGCGCCCATCGACTGCTTGTCCGACAGGCGGGTGACGTTGTAGGTGAGCGTGCCGGCCACGTTGGTGACTTCCACGCTGTAGTCGCTGGTCGTGAGTTGCGAGGCGTTGGAGATCGAGGCGCCGATCTCGAGGTTGCCCGTGTTCCTGGCGTTGGAGAGCGCCGCCGGCACGGACTGCGTGAAGAAGTCCTTGCCCAGCGCACCGCCCAGGTCCACGCCCAGCTTGTGCTGCGCGTTCACCGCATCGGCCACCGACATGGCGAGGCGGCCGATGGCGTTCTGCGTGGGAATGAGCGTGTCGCGGCGGAAGGAAAGCAGGCCGCCCAGCACGCCGCCGGTGATGACGCCGTCCGACAGCTCGGCGGTGGTGCCCGCGAAGCCCTGCAGCGCCACGACCTTGCGCGACGGATCGGCCGCGGAGCTCACCGCCGCCATGGTGGATGCGTAGTCGCCCACCACCAGCGACTGGCCGGAGGCGATGAACACGTTGTACTTGCCGTTGTCCTGCTGCAGCACCTTCACGTCGACGACCTGGCTGAGGTCGCTCACGAGCTTGTCGCGCTGGTCGAGCAGGTCGTTGGGCGGCTGGCCGCCGGCCATGGCGCTGATCTGGCTGATCTGCTGGTTGAGGCTGGCGATCTTGCCGGCGTAGGTGTTGATCTGGTCCACACTGCCGACGATCTGGTCGTTGATCGAGGAGTTCAGGTCGGACAGGTACTGGTCGGTCGAGCGGAACTTGCCGGCCAGCGCCTGCGCCGAGCTGATCATCTGCTGGCGCGCGGCGGGGTCGGCCGGCGTGTTGGCCACGCCCTGGACGCTGGTGAAGAAGCTCTGCATCAGCGGCGCGATGCCCGAGGTCTTGTCGGCCAGCAGCGTGTCGATGCGGCTGACCTGCGTGCCGTTGGTGGCGAGCGCGGCCGAGGCCGACTGCGCCATCGACAGCTGCGCGGTCAGGTAGCGGTCATAGCTGCGCGAGACGGTCGTGACGTTGGCGCCCGAGCCGATGAAGCCCGAGCCGCTGGAGATGGCGGCGCCGGTGGCGACCTCGGCCACCTGGCGGCTGTAGCCGGTGGTGTAGGCGTTGGCGGTGTTGTGGGCGGTGGTCATCAGCGCGGTGCGCGCGACGCCCAGGCCGCTCAGACCCGTGTAGAACAGACTTCCGGACATATGGCTTTACCTGTCGATGCGGTGTGTGGGTTGCAGTGGCACCGGTCGCTCGATCTCTTCGATGCGATCCGACGCCTTGGGTCTATATCGGCAGGTGCCGCCGAAAGTTGAGTGTCAGAACTCGGTCCAGTCGCCCTTGGCGTCGCCGGCCATGGCGAGCTGCGGCGCGGCCTTGGCCTGCTGCCGCACCGGCAGGGCCTTGGCGGGGCGTTTCGGGGCAGGCTTTGCAGGCTTCGGGATCGGCGTGATGCGCGTGAAGCCCGGGCGCGTGGTGGCGACGGCGTTGGCGTCGAGCTTGAAGACGCTGACCGCGCGCACGAGGCTGCCAGCCTGTTCCTGCAGCGACTGGGCCGCTGCGGAAGCCTCTTCCACGAGGGCCGCATTCTGCTGGGTGACCTGATCCATCTGCGTGATGGCCTGGTTGATCTGCTCGATGCCCGAAGTCTGTTCCTGGCTGGCTGCTGTGATCTCGCCCATGATGTCCGTCACGCGCTTCACGCTGCCGACGATCTCTTCCATCGTGCGGCCGGCTTCTTCCACCTGCTTGCTGCCTTCCTCGACCTTCTCGACCGAGTCGCCGATCAGTGTCTTGATTTCCTTGGCTGCTGCTGCCGAGCGTTGAGCCAGGCTGCGGACTTCCGAGGCCACCACGGCGAAGCCACGGCCCTGCTCACCAGCGCGGGCGGCTTCAACCGCAGCATTCAGCGCGAGGATGTTGGTCTGGAACGCAATGCCGTCGATCACGCCGATGATGTCCACGATCTTCTTGGACGAGGCATTGATCGACCCCATGGTGTCGACCACCTGGGACACCACGTTGCCGCCCTTCACCGCAACCTCGGACGCCGACACGGCGAGCTGGTTGGCTTGACGCGCGTTGTCGGCGTTCTGCTTCACGGTAGAGGTCAGCTCTTCCATCGAAGCCGCCGTCTGTTCCAGCGAGCTCGCCTGTTCTTCCGTACGCGACGACAGATCCTGGTTGCCCGCCGCAATCTGCCCCGAAGCCGTGGCGATCGTGTCCGTGCCCATGCGCACCTCGCCCACCACCTTGGCCAGGCTGGCATTCATCTCGCGCAGCGCGTGCATCAGCTGCCCCGTCTCGTCGCGGCTTTCCACGACGATGTTCGCGCTCAGGTCGCCGGCGGCCACCGTCTCGGCCACCTCCACCGCGTGGCCCAGCGGGCGCACGATGCCCCGCGTCAGGCGCCAGGAAAACA
Source organism: Variovorax sp. SG517 (assembly GCF_013376045.1). Classification (GTDB taxonomy): domain Bacteria; phylum Pseudomonadota; class Gammaproteobacteria; order Burkholderiales; family Burkholderiaceae_C; genus Variovorax. The sequence continues at coordinate 474,731 of NZ_JABMJG010000001.1, forward strand.
GCGCGCCCAGCACCAGCGCAATGGCCGACAGCACCAGCAGCGTGGTCTCGCCGCTCGAGTGCTCGGCCTCGATGTCCCGTGCCAGCTCGTCGATGCGGTCGCGCTGGTACGACGCGATCTTCGCCACGGCTTCCTCGTAGACGGCGAGCGCGGGCGCGAACTGGTTGTCGGCCATCTCCATGGCCTCGTCGTTCTTTCCTTCGGCCTTGAGCTTGTTGATCTTGCCGATGATGGTCAGCACGAGCCCGCGCGGCTCGGCCACGCCGGCATACAGCTTCTTCTCTTCCGGGGAGTTCAGCAGTTCCTCGAGCTTCTTCTGCACCGGATTGATCTGCGCCGACTTGTCTGCCCGGGCCTTCTCGAAGTAGGCGACGACCTTGGGGTCGGTGGCCTTGACCATCGCGAAGGAGTTGGCGATGGCCGGCCCGAGCAACACGGACCACTGGTTGGCCAGGCGCTCCTTGACCAGGGCATGCTGCATCACTTCTTCGGTGGCTTTGCCCACGCTCTTCAGGCGCAGCACGCCGGTGGCGGCGATGACCGCCATCAGGAGCAGCACCAGCGCGAAGCCGAGGCCCAGCCGGGTGCCGATTTTCAGGTTGCTCAGGTTCATTTGACTTCCTTCTCCGGTTTCAGAATTCCGTCCAGTCGCCCTTGGCGTCACCGGCCATGGCGAGCTGCGGTGCAGCCTTCGAGTCCTGCCGCTTCGGCAGGGCCTTGGCCGGGCGTTTGGGGGTGGGCTTTGCAGGCTTCGGGATGGGCGTGATGCGCGTGAAGCCAGGGCGCGTGGTGGCCAGGGCGTTGGCATCGAGCTTGAAGATGCTCACGGACTGGACGAGGGTGCCGGCCTGTTCCTGCAGCGACTGGGCTGCTGCGGAAGCCTCTTCGACCAGCGCCGCGTTCTGCTGCGTGACCTGGTCCATCTGCGTGATGGCTTGATTGATCTGCTCGATGCCCGAGGTCTGTTCCTGGCTGGCAGCGGTGATCTCGCCCATGATGTCCGTCACGCGCTTGACGCTTCCCACGATCTCTTCCATCGTGCGACCGGCTTCTTCGACCTGCTTGCTGCCTTCTTCGACCTTCTCGACCGAGTCGCCGATCAGGGTCTTGATTTCCTTGGCTGCTGCTGCCGAGCGTTGAGCCAGGCTGCGGACTTCCGAAGCCACCACTGCGAAGCCGCGCCCTTGCTCGCCTGCACGCGCGGCTTCGACCGCAGCGTTCAGCGCGAGGATGTTGGTCTGGAACGCAATGCCATCGATCACGCCGATGATGTCGACGATCTTCTTGGACGAGGCATTGATCGAGCCCATGGTGTCGACCACCTGGGACACCACATTGCCGCCCTTCACCGCGACTTCCGAGGCGGACACGGCAAGCTGATTGGCTTGACGTGCGTTGTCCGCGTTCTGCTTGACGGTAGAGGTCAGTTCTTCCATCGAAGCCGCCGTCTGCTCCAGCGAACTCGCCTGCTCCTCGGTGCGGGAAGACAGATCCTGATTCCCCGAGGCGATCTGCGCCGATGCGGTGGCGATCGTGTCGGTGCCCGTGCGCACCTCGCTGACGATCTTCACGAGGCTGTCATTCATGCCCTTCAGTGCGTCGAGCAGTTGCCCGGTCTCGTCCGTCGTGTGCGCCTCGATGCGGCTGGTCAGGTCGCCCGAAGCCACGGACTGGGCGACCTTCACGGCTTCCTCCAGCGGCCGGGCGACGATGCGCGCGATCCACAGCGCCAGCCCCAGGCCGAGCGCGACGGCGCCCACCAGCAGGCCGATCACCCAGAGCCTGGCCTGCGCATGCACCGCGTCGGCGGTCTGTCCCGCGTGGACGGCGCCGGCCAGATTCACCTGCGTGAGCCTGTCCAGCGCGGCGTTCATCTCGCGGCTGAGCTGCAGCGACTTGCCGCGGATCATGCCGCTCACCTGGTCCGTGTCCTGCGTGTGGGAGACGGCAATGATCTTCTTGTGCTCCAGCTCGTACTGCGACAGCAGCTTCGCGAACACCGGGTAGACCTCGCGCTCCTCGGGCTCCGAGATGAACGACTCGTATTCGGCGCGCTTCTTCTGCAGTGCCGCCCACGAGGCGTCCATCGCCTTCTCGTACTCGGCCATCTCGTTGAACGAACCCGACAGGGCGTGCGCCATCTCCTGGTTGCGGAAGCCCGAAACCATGCCCTTGAGTTCGAGCAGCGAGCGCGTGGCGGGCAGCCAGTTGGTCGAGAGGTCGGTCGACATCTCGTGGACCTTGCCCAGCTGCAGCACGGAAATCGCGCCCAGGCAGGCCGTGAGCACGAGGACCGCGATGAACGACACGAGAAGCTTGGTCGCGATCTTGAGGTTGTAGAAGGTTTTGATGATCTTTCCTTGGGGGCCGCAGCCCGATAGCTTGTTGGCGCGCGTTGGCGTGTGTTGTTCGTGTGTCCTCGCCGGGCTCAGAACTCGCGCCAGTCGCCCGCATCGGCGGCCGCCAGCCGCGGCCGCGCGGACAGCGACGGTTCGGCGCGCGCGGGGCGGCGCGGTTCTTCGTCCAGCTTGAAGATGCTGACGGCCTGCACGAGGCCGCCGGCCTGTTCGCGCAGCGAATGGGCGGCGGCCGAGGCCTCCTCGACGAGCGCCGCGTTCTGCTGCGTCGCCTGGTCCATCTGCGCGATGGCCTGGTTGATCTGTTCGATGCCGGAGGTCTGCTCCTGGCTCGCGGCGCTGATCTCTCCGATGATGTCGGTCACGCGCCGGACGCTGCCCACGATCTCTTCCATGGTCCGTCCGGCCTCGCCCACCAGGGCGGTGCCCGCGTCGACCTTGCCGACGGAGTCGTCGATCAGGCCCTTGATTTCCCTGGCCGCGGCCGCCGAGCGCTGCGCGAGGCTGCGCACTTCGGAGGCGACCACGGCGAAGCCCTTGCCCTGCTCGCCGGCGCGGGCTGCTTCCACGGCAGCATTCAGCGCGAGGATGTTGGTCTGGAACGCGATGCCGTCGATCACGCCGGTGATGTCCACGATCTTCTTCGACGACGCATGGATCGAGGCCATGGTGTCCACCACCTGGCCCACCACCTCGCCGCCCCTGAGCGCCACCCCGGAGGCCGACAGCGCCAGTTGGTTGGCCTGCCGCGCGTTGTCGGCGTTCTGCTTCACGGTGCCGGTGAGCTCTTCCATCGATGCGGCCGTCTGCTGCAGCGAACTGGCCTGCTCTTCGGTGCGCACCGAGAGGTCCTGGTTGCCGGCCGAGATCTGGCCCGAGGCGGTGGCGATGGCATCCGTGCCGGCGCGCACGCCGCTCACCACGCCGGCCAGGCTCTGGCGCATGCTTTCCACGGCGCGGGTGATCACGCCCATCTCGTCGCGGCGCTCGGAGGCCAGCTGCCGCGACAGGTCGCCGCGGCCCAGGGCCTGCACATGCTCGCTCAGCAGGCCGAGCGGCCGCACCGTGCGGCGGATGAAGACGATCAGCGCGATGCCCAGCACCAGCGCCGCCAGCACGATGCAGGCCGCGATCCATGCCATCTGGCGATAGAGCACGGCCAGCACTTCCGACGCAGGAAACTCAGCCACCACCAGCCAGCCCGCCGCTTCGCTCCTGGCCACCGAGGCATAGCGCTGCTGGCCCTCGGCCGGGGCGAGCACCGGGCGCGCGTCCTCGATCCACATTGCGTCGGCGGCCGAGATCCGCGACAGCCAGGCTGCCGATGCGTCGTCCTGCAGGAGCTCGGCCATCTTCCTGCCCGCAGCCGTGGGATGGAAGACCAGCGTTGCCGCACCGCCGGCGCCCGCCGGGTCGACGATGTAGAGCCCGCCGGTGTCGAAGATCCGCGTTCCGCTCACGGCTTCGCCGAAGGAGGCCTGCTGCCGGGAGATGTCCAGGCCGATGTAGAGCACCGCCACGACGCGGCCGCCTGCATCGCGCACCGGCTCGTAGACGGTCATGTAGGGACGCCCGAAGAGCGTGATGCGCCCCACGAAACGCTTGCCTTCGCGCAGCACGGGATACGCCCCGCTCTTGCGGTCCAGCAGCGTGCCGACGGCGCGCTCGCCGTTCTCCTTCTTCACCGAGGTGGTGACGCGGCGGAAGTCGTCGCCCTGCGCAATGAACACGGTGGCATTGGCGCCGGGGAAATCGCGCGCGAAGGCATCCACTTCGGCGATGCGCGACGCGTCGATGGGCGTGCCGTCGCTGCTCAGGGTTCCCTGCCCCGTGCTGTCGAGCACGAGGCTGGACGCGAACTGGCGCCGGAAGACGCCGAAGGCGTTCTCCGCCGTGAGGCGCATAGTCTGGTCGAAGATGTCCAGCGAACGGGCGATGGCCTCGGCCTTCGCATTGGCGTACTGGGCAGCGCTGCGCTTCTGCTGCGCGGAAGCCATCGCGTAGAAGACCGCCAGCACCAGCGTCGCCACCAGCAGCATGCCGCCGGCCGCGGCCAGGGTCATGGTGCGGGCGAGCGGAACGAAGGCGTGCTCGCGCCTTGCGGGGTTCGCGGTATTCATGAAGAGTGCTCCCGGCTCAGAACTCGCGCCAGTCACCGGCACTGGCGACCGCCAGTTGCGGCGCGGCGGGCAGCGATGGAGCGGCACGCGCGAGGGCCGGCGCCTCGGCCTGCGCGCGGGAAGCGACTTGCTGGTCTTCACCCAGCCTGAAGATGCTGACAGCGCGCACGAGGATGCCGGCCTGCTCCTGCAGCGACTGGGCCGCTGCGGAAGCCTCTTCCACGAGGGCCGCGTTCTGCTGGGTCACCTGGTCCATCTGCGTGATGGCTTGGTTGATCTGCTCGATGCCCGAGGTCTGTTCCTGGCTGGCTGCCGTGATCTCGCCCATGATGTCCGTCACGCGCTTCACGCTGCCGACGATCTCTTCCATCGTGCGGCCTGCTTCTTCCACCTGCTTGCTGCCCTCTTCGACCTTCTCCACCGAGTCGCCGATCAGCGTCTTGATCTCCTTGGCTGCGGCAGCGGAGCGTTGAGCCAGGCTGCGGACCTCCGAGGCAACCACCGCGAAGCCGCGCCCTTGCTCGCCTGCACGCGCGGCTTCGACCGCGGCGTTCAGCGCCAGGATGTTGGTCTGGAACGCAATGCCATCGATCACGCCGATGATGTCCACGATCTTCTTGGACGAAGCATTGATCGAGCCCATGGTGTCGACCACCTGGGACACCACATTGCCGCCCTTCACCGCGACTTCCGAGGCAGACACAGCCAGTTGGTTCGCCTGCCGCGCGTTGTCCGCGTTCTGCTTGACGGTAGAGGTCAGCTCTTCCATCGACGCCGCCGTCTGTTCCAGCGAGCTGGCCTGTTCTTCCGTGCGCGACGACAGATCCTGATTTCCCGACGCGATCTGGCTCGAGGCCGTGGCGATGGTTTCGCTCGAATCCTTGATCTCCACGACGATCGACGTCAGTTGCGACTGCATCTTCTGGATGGAGCGCAGCAGGCTGTTGTCATGCGCGGCGTCGGCTTCGACCGCCAGCGACAGGTCGCCGCCGGCGATGCGGCCGACCACGTCGGCGGCGTATTGCGGCTCGCCGCCGAGCTGGCGTCCCATCAGGCGCGCAACCAGCACGCCCAGCCCGACGCTGACCATGATGCCCGCCAGCGCCAGGCCGAGCATCGTCAGCCTGGAGCTCTTGTAGGTTTCGTCGGCATGCACGGCACGCTCGCGCGCAAGATCCTTGCTGTAGGCGACCATGCGCTGGAGCACTTCCTCCAGGCCGCGCGATTCCTTCAGCAGGCGCGCGCTGTCCTCGCTCACCTGGTTGTCGAACTGGGAGCTGTCCAGCGGCTGCTTGTTCAGCAGGGCCACGAAGTCGTTCATGTGCGCCGTCAGCGGCCCGATCAGCGCCTCGAACTGGCCGAACAGCTTGGCGCCCTCCTCGGTTTCTCCGAAGAAGGACTTGACCTCCGCGGCACGCGCCGAGAGGTTCTCGACGGATGCCTTGACCTCGTTCGCGCCCGCATTGCGTTCGCCGCGCGTGCCGGCCGACAGCAGCGTCATCTGCGCGCGGCTGGCGTACAGCAGGCGGATGTTGGCGTCCTGCACCGCCTGCAGGGCGCGAAGCTCGTTGGCATAGAGCGCCTCGGTCGACGCACTGATGCGCCCCATGTGAAAGATGCCGAGCGCGCTCACCGCTGCGCCGATGGCCGCGACCACGAGAAAGCTGATGATCAGCCGGACGGTGACGCGAAGGTTCTGAAACCACTGCATTGCTTTGCCTTCCATTTCTTCCTTCATGCCGCCGACGCCGTGAACGCCAGCCGATGTGCCTGGCCTTCGGCATGGCTGCCGCCCAGGCGGAACACGCCGACCACCTGCGACAGGCTGCCGGCCTGCTCCCGCAGCGACTGGGCAGCGGCCGAGGCTTCCTCGACCAGCGCCGCGTTCTGCTGCGTCACATGGTCCATCTGCGTGATGGCTTGATTGATCTGCTCGATGCCCGAGGTCTGTTCCTGGCTGGCAGCGGTGATCTCGCCCATGATGTCCGTCACGCGTTTCACGCTGCCCACGATCTCTTCCATCGTGCGGCCGGCCTCTTCCACCTGCTTGCTGCCCTCTTCGACCTTCTCCACGGAGTCGCCGATCAGCGTCTTGATTTCCTTGGCTGCTGCAGCGGAACGTTGAGCTAGGCTGCGGACCTCGGAAGCAACGACAGCAAAGCCGCGCCCCTGCTCACCAGCGCGGGCGGCTTCAACCGCAGCATTCAGCGCCAGGATGTTGGTCTGGAACGCAATGCCATCGATCACGCCGATGATGTCGACGATCTTCTTCGACGAGGCATTGATCGACCCCATGGTGTCGACCACCTGGGACACCACGTTGCCGCCCTTCACCGCGACTTCCGAGGCGGACACGGCAAGCTGGTTGGCCTGCCGCGCGTTGTCGGCGTTCTGCTTGACGGTAGAAGTCAGCTCCTCCATCGAAGCCGCCGTCTGCTGCAGCGAACTCGCCTGCTGCTCCGTGCGCGAAGAAAGATCCTGGTTGCCCGAGGCGATCTGCCCGGAAGCCGTGGCGATCGTCTCCGTGCCGCTGCGCACTTCGCCCACCACCTTCGCCAGGTTCGCGTTCATGTTCTTGAGCGCCTGCATCAGCTGGCCGGCCTCGTCGCGGCCGTGCACTTCGATGCGCGCGCTCAGGTCGCCCGCGGCCACCGTCTCTGCGACCTCCACGGCCTGCGCGAGCGGGCGCACGATGCTGCGCGAGATGAAGAAAGCGAAGATGGCGCCGCACACCACCGTCAGGAAGGTCAGCAGCATCTGCAGGTTGAAGGCGCGCGCGTTCGCCGCGTCGATGGCCTTGCTCATGTCGTCGATGGCCTTGCGCTCCAGCGACAGCAAGTCGAGCACGCGGGTTTCATAGGCCTTGGCGGCCGGCTGGAAGACTTCCTTGAAGACGCGCGCGGTCGCCACCGTGTCGCCGCCAGCCTTGGCCTTGCCCACGTCCTCCTTCGCGGCCTGGTACTTCGCGCGCAGCTCGATGATGGACTTGAGGATCGCCTTCTCTTCGTCCGTCACCAGCAGCTTCTCGACCTTGGCGATGGTCTCGCTGCCTTTCTTCACGCTGTCGGAGATGACGTCGGCAAAGACCACCGGCAGGCTCTCGTCGGTGGTGCGGGCGATCATCGACGTGCGGGCGATGGCCGAATAGGTGAGCACGTACCAGTCGGAGATGAGCCGCTCCTTGGCGAGCGGGCTTTCCATCATGACCCGGGTGGCCTCGGCGTTCTTGAGCGAGGAAACCAGCGCGATGGCGGTCGAGACCACGGTCAGGCCCAGCACGACCGCGAAGGCCAGCGCCAGCCGGTTGCCGATGCGGAGATTGGAGAAGAACTTCATGGTGCAGCCATTCAAGGGTGAAGATTCGGAACCGGTGCCGGCCATGCGGCCGTGGCGCCGGGCTCAGGCGGTGGCGGCCGCTTCGACCAGGCCCATTTCCTCGCTGGACATGAGCCGGTCGATGTCCACCAGGATCAGCATCCGGTCCTCCAGCGTGCCCAGCCCTATCAGGTAGTCCGCGTCCAGCACCGAACCCATCTCCGGCGCAGGCTTGATCTGCTCGGCCGCCAGCGTGATCACGTCCGACACGCTGTCCACCACCATCCCCACCACCCGCCCGCCGATGTTCAACACGATCACCACCGTGAACTGGTCGTACGTCGGTTCCCCCAGCCTGAACTTGATGCGCATGTCGATGATCGGGACGATGATCCCGCGCAGGTTCACCACCCCCTTGATGTATTCCGGCGCGTTCGCGATGCGCGTCACCGCGTCGTACCCGCGCAGCTCCTGCACCTTCTGGATGTCTATGCCGTATTCCTCTTCGCCCAGCTTGAAGGTCACGACCTCCAGGCGCGACGCGCCAGCGGCCGCTGCCGACGTGGATGCGGCTTGTTGCAGGGGATCTTTTGCCTTGTTCAGCATCTTTTCTTCTCCGGATTGAATGGGGTTGGTGTGTTCGCGTGGCTTCGTGCGGGTTCAGGCGGGCTCAGGCCGGTTCATGCGGCTTCGGCGACCGCCTCTGCGGTCTCGGCCCTGAACACGCGCACGGCCTTCACGAGGCCGTCGGCCTGCTCCTGCAGCAGCTGGGCGGTGGCCGAGGCTTCCTCGACCAGCGCTGCGTTCTGCTGCGTCACCTGGTCCATCTGCGTGATGGCCTGGTTGATCTGCTCGATGCCCTGGGTCTGCTCCCGGCTGGCTGCGGTGATCTCGCCCATGATGTCGGTCACGCGCCTGACGCTGCCCACGATCTCTTCCATCGTGCGGCCGGCTTCCTCCACCTGCTTGCTGCCTTCCTCGACCTTCTCCACGGAATCGCCGATGAGGGTCTTGATCTCCTTGGCGGCGGCGGCGGAACGTTGCGCGAGGCTTCGCACTTCGGAAGCCACCACGGCAAAGCCCTTGCCCTGCTCGCCCGCACGCGCGGCCTCGACCGCCGCATTCAGCGCGAGGATGTTGGTCTGGAACGCAATGCCGTCGATCACGCCGATGATGTCCACCACCTTCTTCGACGAAGCATTGATCGAGCCCATGGTGTCGACCACCTGCGAGACGACGCTGCCGCCCTTCACCGCGACTTCGGAGGCGGATACGGCCAGCTGGTTCGCCTGCATGGCGTTGTCGGCGTTCTGCTTCACGGTAGAGGTCAGCTCTTCCATCGAGGCGGCCGTCTGCTCCAGCGAGCTGGCCTGCTGCTCCGTGCGCGAGGAGAGATCCTGGTTGCCCGAAGCGATCTGGCTCGAGGCCGACATCACGCCCGCCACGTTGGCGCCCACGTCCGCGACGATCGCGAACAGGTTCGCGCTCATCTGGTTCAGGGCGCGCAGCAGGCCGGTGATCTCGTCGCCGCGCCGCACCTCGAAGCGCGCGAGGTCGCCGCCGGCGATGGCGCGCGCAACGTGCACCGCCTCGTCCAGCGGGCGGAACACCGTGCGGGCGAGGAACTGGCCCAGCCCCAGCCATGCGAGGGCGAAGCCCGCACCGCCGGCGGCCATGGCACCCGCAAGCCAGCTGTGCGTGCCAGCGGATGCGGCCAGCCGCGAGGCCTCCATCCAGCCCGCGATGCCCAGCCCCAGCGACAGCAGCGCCGCGGCGGAGGCCACGGCGAAGACCCGGCGGCGAACCGGAATGCGGCGCAGCCGGGCCAGCGGGCTGGTCCATCCGCGAGAGACCACTTCGCCCTGCAGCAGTTCGATGTCCTTCGCGCGGCCTTCGCGGATGCGGGCGTACAGCGCCTCGGCCTCCGCCACTTCGGTGCGGCCCGGCTTGCTGCGCACGGACATGTAGCCCTGCGTGCGGCCATCGCGGCGGATCGGCGTGACGTTGGCCAGCACCCAGTAGAAGTCGCCGTTCTTGCGGCGGTTCTTGATGAGCCCGGTCCAGGGCAGGCCCTGGCCCAGCGTCTGCCACAGGTCGGCGAAAGCCTCGGGTGGCACGTCGGGATGGCGCACGATGTTGTGCGCCTTGCCCATGAGCTCGGCCACGGTGAAGCCGCTGGCCTCGACGAAGGCCGGGTTGACGTAGGTGATGCGACCCTTCAGGTCGGTGCGGGACACCAGGGCGGCATCGGGCGACAGTTCGTATTCGATGCCGGTGACGGGCAGGTTGACGCGCATGGTCTTTCGGCTTCCCTGTCAGTCCAGTACCACCAGGCGGGCACCGATTTCCGGATTCTTCAGACTCATTGCTCTCTTTCTTCAACAACAGGTATCGGGGTTCGTCCTGTTATCGGCATCGGAGCGCAAGACTTGAGTCTTTTTTCTCAGAACTCGGTCCAGTCGCCCTTTGCGCCGCCGGCCATGGCGAGCCGCGGCGCGGCCTTGGCCTGCTGCCGCACCGGCAGGGCCTTGGCCGGGCGCTTGGGCACTGGCCTGGCAGGCGTCGGGATCGGCGTGATGCGCGTGAAGGCGGGACGTGTGGGGGCCACGGCACTGGCATCGAGCTTGAAAACGCTGACCGCACGCACGAGGCTGCCGGCCTGTTCCTGCATGGACTGCGCCGCCGCCGAGGCTTCCTCGACCAGCGCGGCGTTCTGCTGCGTGGCCTGGTCCATCTGCGTGATGGCCTGGTTGATCTGCTCGATGCCCGAGGTCTGTTCCTGGCTCGCAGCGGTGATCTCGCCCATGATGTCGGTCACGCGCTTCACGCTACCGACGATTTCTTCCATCGTGCGGCCAGCTTCTTCCACCTGCTTGCTGCCCTCTTCGACCTTCTCGACCGAGTCGCCGATCAGGGTCTTGATTTCCTTGGCTGCAGCAGCGGAGCGTTGAGCCAGGCTGCGGACTTCCGAAGCCACCACGGCAAAGCCACGGCCTTGCTCACCAGCGCGGGCGGCTTCGACAGCCGCATTCAACGCGAGGATGTTGGTCTGGAACGCGATGCCGTCGATCACGCCGATGATGTCCACGATCTTCTTGGACGAGGTATTGATCGCACCCATCGTGTCGACCACTTGCGAGACGACGTTGCCGCCCTTCACGGCCACTTCCGAGGCGGACACGGCAAGCTGATTGGCTTGACGGGCGTTGTCCGCGTTCTGCTTCACGGTAGAGGTCAGCTCCTCCATCGAAGCCGCCGTCTGCTCCAGCGAACTCGCTTGCTCTTCCGTACGCGATGACAGATCCTGATTCCCCGAGGCGATCTGCCCCGAGGCCGTGGCAATGGTGTCAGTACCCGTGCGCACCTCGCTCACGATCCTCACGAGGCTTTCGTTCATCTCCTTGAGCGCGAGCATCAGCCGGCCGGTCTCGTCCTTCGAGCGCACCTCGATGCGCGCACTGAGGTCACCGCCGGCGACCTTCTCCGCCACCTGCACCGCCGCGCCGACAGGCCGGGTGATCGAACGCGTGATGAGCCACGCGATGCCTGTGCCGAGCAGGACGGCGATGCCGCCCAGCAGCAGCATCAGGTTGCGCGACCATGCATAGCCGTCGATGGCCTCCTGGTTGGCCTCCATCGAGCGCCGCTCCTGATGTTCGGCCATGGCGTCGAGCTCCGCGAGCAAGGCCCGCGCGGCCGGCTGGAACTTCGAGATGAAGATTGCCGATGCCTCGTCGTTCCTGTTCTGCAGGGCGAGCTCCCCGAGCTGGGTGTTCAGCGGCGCGAGCACCGTGACCTTCTCGTCGATTCGCGCCAACAGCGCCTTGCCTTCGGAGGAGGCCAGCAGCTTGGCCAGCACGCCACGGCTTTCGGTGAAGCGCTCCCTCGCCGCGGCGAGCTTCTTGATCTCCTCGCGCATGGCGGCATCGTCGACCATGAGGATCAGGTTGCCGTCGAGGATGGCGATGTCGCGAATGGCGTCCACCATCTTGTTGACCGAAGCCACCTTGACGTTGTTGTTCGTGACGATGCCGTTCAGCCGCGCCTGGATGTCGGTCATTGCACGGAGTCCGAGGCCGGCAATGCCGACCAGCAGCAAGAGAACAACGGCAAAGCCCGCGCCGAGACGAGTACCTATCTTGAGATTGAGAAACGAGTTCATTGAGAGAGAGTTTTTTCAGGAATCCTGGGCATTGACGTGCTCGAACACCCGGTCGAGCCGCTCGGAGACCTTCACGGCGTCGTGGGTCGAACGGGTGACCGAGTGCATGACGATCCAGACGATGGCGACGGCGGTGAACAACGCGGCCACGCCCAGGGCGCAGACCGTCAGGCGCGCCCATTCGTAGCCGGCGCCGGCCCCGAAGCCGAGGCTCAGCGCCACGACCAGCATCGTCAGGAGAATGGCGAAGCGCGTGCCGATGCGCAGGGCGCGCCTGGGACTGAGACGTGTGCGCATGGGTGCTTCAGACCGCCTCTGCCTCTTCGACTTCGGCGTCGAGCTTGAAGGTGCTGACAGCGCGCACGAGGTTCTCGGCCTGTTCCTGCAGCGACTGGGCCGCTGCGGAAGCCTCTTCCACGAGGGCCGCGTTCTGCTGCGTGACCTGGTCCATCTGCGTGATGGCCTGGTTGATCTGCTCGATGCCCGAGGTCTGCTCCTGGCTCGCAGCGGTGATCTCGCCCATGATGTCCGTCACGCGCCTGACGCTGCCCACGATCTCTTCCATCGTGCGACCGGCTTCTTCCACCTGCTTGCTGCCTTCTTCGACCTTCTCGACAGAGTCGCCGATCAGCGTCTTGATTTCCTTGGCTGCCGCTGCCGAGCGCTGGGCCAGGCTTCGCACCTCGGATGCGACGACAGCGAAGCCCTTGCCCTGCTCGCCCGCACGCGCGGCCTCGACCGCCGCGTTCAGCGCGAGGATGTTGGTCTGGAACGCGATGCCGTCGATCACGCCGATGATGTCGACGATCTTCTTGGACGAGGCATTGATCGAGCCCATCGTGCCGACCACCTGCGAGACCACGCTGCCGCCCTTCACGGCCACTTCCGAAGCGGACACCGCGAGCTGGTTCGCCTGCCGCGCGTTGTCCGCGTTCTGCTTCACCGTCGATGTCAGCTCTTCCATCGAGGCCGCCGTCTGCTCCAGCGAGCTGGCCTGCTCTTCCGTGCGCGACGAGAGATCCTGGTTGCCCGCGGCGATCTGCCGCGATGCCACCGCGATCGAATCGGTGGACGCCTTGATGCGGGTCACGAGGTCGGTGAGCGTGTCCTCCATCTCGCCCATGCCGCGCAGCAGCCGGCCGAAGTCGCCGCCGCGCTCGGTCTCGAATTCCTGACTCAGGTCGCCCGCGGCCACCGTTTCCGCGATGAGCAGCGCCTCGCCGATGGGCTGCACGATGCTGCGCGTCAGCAGCCATGCGATCGCGCTACCCGCCACGATGGCGAGCGCGGCCAGCCCGACGATCCACCTGCGGCCCGACCGGTACTGGTCGCCGATGCCGGCGGCGGCCTTGTCGATCTCCTGCTGCTGGTGGCTCACCATGGCACGGATGCTCGCGTCGTAGGCGTCCAGCGCGGGCAGCAGGCGCGTGTCGGTCAGCTGCGCCGCTTCGTCCTTGCGGCCGTCGCCCTTGAGCTTGAGGATCTGGTTGCGCAGCTCTACGTAGTCGCCGCGCTTCTTCTTGATGTCCGCGCTCAGCGCCAGTTCTTCGGACGAGTCCAGCATCGCCTCGAGCTTCTTCTGCGTCTCGGTGATGAGGGCGCTGGTGGCCGAGATGTTCTTCTGCAGGTACTCCTGCACGGCCGGATCGTCGCTCTTGAGCAGCGAGAAGGTGCGGATGCTGTTGGTGTTGGTGCCCAGCTGCCAGGCGGCCGCCAGGCGCTCCTTGGCGAGCGAATCGCCGGCCATGCCTGCGGTCGCGTCGCCCACGGCCTGCAGGCGCAGCACGCCGATGCCGGCGATGAGCACCAGCAGCGCCAGCAAGCACGCGAATACGACGCCCATGCGCCGCCCCACTGTCCAGTTCTTCATCATGCGGAACATTTGCTTGTCTCTTTGTTGTTCGGGTTGGGGCGCTCAGGCGGCGATCTTCTCGACCAGGCCCATTTCCTCGCTGGACATGAGCCGGTCGATGTCCACCAGGATCAGCATCCGGTCTTCCAGCGTGCCCAGCCCGATCAGGTAGTCCGCATCCAGCACCGAACCCATCTCCGGCGCAGGCTTGATCTGCTCGGCCGCCAGCGTGATCACGTCCGACACGCTGTCCACCACCATCCCCACCACCCGCCCGCCGATGTTCAGCACGATCACCACCGTGAACTGGTCGTACGTCGGCTCGCCCAGCCTGAACTTGATGCGCATGTCGATGATCGGAACGATGATCCCGCGAAGGTTCACCACCCCCTTGATGTATTCCGGCGCATTCGCGATGCGCGTCACCGCGTCGTACCCGCGCAGCTCCTGCACCTTCTGGATGTCTATGCCGTATTCCTCTTCGCCCAGCTTGAAGGTCACGACCTCCAGGGGGGCGCCCGCGCCCTGTTGCTGGGGCGCCTGCGCGCGTGCTGTTCCTGCTGCGATCTCTGCCATGGGTCTTCCTTGATGCGGTGAGCGCGCTCGCGGCTCAGCCGAATTTCTGCATGATGCGAACCAGCTTCTCGCCGTAGCGCGGATCGGTCGCGTAGCCGGCGCGCTGCAGGCCGTGGGCGGCCTCTGTCGGGTCGTCGGTGGCCAGCACGTTCGCGTAGCGCGGGTTGCGGGTGATGAAGCGGGCGTAGTCGGTGAAGGCTTCCTCGTACGAGCCGTAGGCGCGGAACTTCGCGCGCACCTTCTGCGGTTCGCCGTCGACGTACTCGGTGGTGGTGGTCTCGACCGTCGGGCCCTTCCAGCTGCGGTCGGCCTTGATGCCGAACAGGTTGAAGCTCTGCGTGCCGTCGTCGGCGCGGATCTCGCGCTTGCCCCAGCCCGATTCGAGCGCGGCCTGCGCGAGGATCAGCGGCGCGGGCACGCCGCTGGCCGCGCTCGCGGCCTGCGCCGATGCGCCCATGCGCCCGACGAACTCGTCGGCCTGCGCCTGCAGCGAGGCATTCGCTCCGGTGCCCGGTGCGCGCCGCTCGCTGTTGACCTGGTAGATGCCGAGGTCGGCCGTGCGCGCCGTCGATGCGACAGGAGCCGAACCGATCGGAATGCCTGCACGCGCGCCCAACGGGAAGCCGGGCAGGGCCGGATCCAGTGGCATCGGCTTCACGCCGATCTCCGCATCGGCCTGCGCGTCGGGCGGGCCCGAGGGCATGCTGCGGCGCAGTTGCGCGAGCATCGCTTCGGCCAGCCCCACGCCGCGCCCCGAGAGGTTCTGCGTGAGCTGCTGGTCGAACATCGACAGGTACACCTTCTGGTCCTGGCTGTCGAAGAGCCCGCTCGAAGGCGTCGCCTCGCGCATGCTCTTGAGCACCATGTTCATGAACAACGCCTCGAACTGCCGCGAGACCTGCTGCAGGCCTTCCTCCGGCGAGCTGCGCACGGTGTGCCGCAGGGCGTCCACGCCCTGCACGTCGAGCGCGAAGCGCTGGTCGAGCGCGCCGCTGCGGTCGGTGGCGGATACGGTCATTGCACCGGCCTCAGATGATTTCCAGCTCGGCGCTCAGTGCGCCGGCCGACTTCATGGCCTGGAGGATCGACACCAGGTCCTGCGGATTCGCGCCCAGGCTGTTGAGCCCCTTGACCACGTCCGACAGCGAAGCGCCGCCGCGCACCATCTGGATCGCGCCGCCGCCCTGGTTCACTGAGATCTGCGAGGTCTGCGCCGCGACCGTGCTGCCGCCCGAGAACGCACCCGGCTGGCTGATGACCGGCTCGGTGTTGATGACCACCGACAGGTTGCCGTGCGCGATGGCGCAGTCCTTCACGCGAACCGCCTGGTTCATCACCACCGAGCCCGTGCGCGCATTCACGACGACGCGGGCACCTGCCTGCGTGGGTGTCACTTCCAGGTCTTCCAGCCGCGCGAGAAAACCCACGCGCTGCTGCGGCTCAGGTGCGCGCACCCGGATCGAGCGCGCATCGATGGCCTCGGCCGTGCCCGAACCGAACTGCCGGTTGATCGCATCCACCGCGCGCTGCGTAGTGCCGAAGTCGGAGCGGTTGAGCTCGATAGAGAAAGTGCCCTCGGCGCCCACCGGCGCCTCCACGGTGCGCTCCACCAGCGCGCCGGCCGGAATGCGCCCCGAGCTGAGCTGGTTGACCTGCACCTTGCTCCCGTTGGCCGACGCACCCGCGCCGCCGACCACCATGTTCCCTTGCGCCACCGCGTACGTCATGCCGTCCACGCCCTTGAGCGGCGTCATCAGCAGCGTGCCGCCGCGCAGGCTCTTCGCATTGCCCATGGAAGACACCGTCACGTCGATGTTCTGCCCCGGCCGCGCGAACGAAGGCAGCGTGGCCGTGACCATCACCGCCGCCACATTCTTCAGCTGCATGTTCACGCCCTGAGGAATCGTGATGCCCAGCTGCTGCAGCATGTTGTTCAGGCTCTGCGTGGTGAACGGCGTCTGCATCGTCTGGTCGCCCGTGCCGTCCAACCCCACCATCAGCCCATAGCCGATCAGCGGGTTGTCGCGCACGCCCTGGATGCTCGCCAGCTCCTTGAGCCGCTCCGCATGCGCAGGCGCGAAGAACAAAGACGCAACCACCGCAACCGCCGCGATGCGCAAGCGAGCAGAAAATTTCGTGGGATGCCATGGAACCGGCTTTGCCGGGCCATTGGCATCGCCCCCTGCAAGGGGGTGGGAGTAGCGACACGAAGTGCGCGAAGCCTGGGGGTGTTTCATTTAAAACGGCATGACGTTTAGGAAGATGCGCTGCATCCAGCCCATGGTCTGGGCCTCGTCGATGTAGCCCTTGGCCGAGTACTCGATGCGCGCATCGGCCACCAATGTGGAGGGCACCGTGTTGTTGCCCGATACGGTGCGCGGGTTCACCACGCCCGAGAAGCGGATGTATTCCGTGCCCTGGTTGATGCCCATCTGCTTCTCGCCGCTCACCAGCAGGTTGCCGTTGGGCATCACGTCCGTCACCGTGACCGTGATCACGCCGTTGAAGGTGTTGTTGGCGTTGGCGCCGCCCTTGGCATCGAGCTTGTTGGTGCCCGAGAGATTCGTGCCCTGCCCGTCGAGCAGGCCGCCGATGAGCTTGGGAATGGCGGAGAACACGCTCGTGGTGCTGCCCGTGCGGCTGGCGTTCGCACCCGAATTCTTGGTGGCGTTGACCTTTTCGCTGATGAGGATGGTCAGGATGTCGCCGACGTTGCGCGGCCTGCGGTCCTCGAAGAGCGCGTTGGCGCCGGGGCCGTCCTGGAAGATCGCGCCGGGCGAGCGCCGGGACTGCACCGCCGCGTAGCTGTCGGCGCGCGCGGTCATCGGCTGGTGCACCAGCGGCTCGCGCGGAACCTGCGCGCAGCCGGTGGCCAGCACCGCCGCCGTAGCCACGAGCAGCGGCCGCAGCCGTGCCCTCGCACCGGCCGCACAACGGCGAAGAAGACGCAGCGCCTCAAGCATCACAGCTGGGCCAGTCGCTGCAGCATCTGGTCCGAGGTCTGGACCGCCTTGCTGTTGATCTCGTACGAGCGCTGGGTGGCGATCATGTTGACCAGCTCTTCCACCACGTTCACGTTCGAGGCTTCCACGTAGCCCTGGCTCAGCGTGCCCGCGCCGTCGACGCCCGGGTTCACCTGGTTGGGTGCACCCGATGCGTCGGTCTCGGCATAGAGGTTCTCGCCCTTGCTCTGCAGGCCCGTGGGGTTGACGAAGGTGGCGAGCTGCAGCTGGCCGATCTGCACGGTGTTGGTGCTGCCCGCCTGCACGACCGAAACGATTCCGTCGCGGCCCACGGTGATGCTGGTGGCGTTGGCCGGCACGGTGATGGCGGGCTGCACGGGGAAGCCGCTGGCGGTGACGAGCTGGCCCTCGCGATCGGTCTGGAACGAGCCGTCGCGCGTGTACGAGGTCGTGCCGTCGGGCATCAGCACCTGGAAGAAGCCGCTGCCGTTGATGGCCACGTCGGTGGGCTTGTCGGTCTTGGTGAGGTTGCCTTGCGAGTGGATGCGCTCGGTGGCGACCACGTGCACGCCAGTGCCGACCTGCAGGCCCGAGGGCAGGCGCGTCTGGTCCGACGACTGGCCGCCGACCTGGCGCAGGTTCTGGTAGACGAGGTCCTCGAACACGGCGCGGCTGCGCTTGAAGCCGGTGGTGCCGACGTTGGCGAGGTTGTTGGAGACCACGTCGAGCTGCGTCTGCTGCGCATCGAGGCCGGTCTTGGCGATGTAGAGGGAGCGGATCATTTGAACGAAAGTCCTGCGGAAGAAGTTGCGAGAAAGAGAGCGCGAGCGTCAGCCGTAGGCCAGCAGCTTGTTGGCGGACTGCGCGTTGGTGTCGGCCGTCTGCAGCGACTTCATCTGCATCTCGAAGCTGCGTGCGTTGGCGATCATTGCCACCATGGTTTCGACCGGGTTCACGTTGCTGCCCTCGACCACGCCGCTGACCAGCGTGACGGCCTCGTCGGCCTCGGCCGGCGGCTGGCCGGCGCGCATGCGGAACAGGCCGTCGTCGCCGCGCTCGAGGTCGGTGACTTGCGGGTTGACCAGCTTGAGGCGGCCAACCTCGGCAATGCCCGTGAGCGTGGTGGAGTACGCGTCGCGCGCACCCACCAGGCCATTGGCGGCGATGCTCACCGTGGAGCCGGGCGGCACGGTGAGCGTGCCGTTGTCGCCCACCACCGGGCGTCCGCCCATCGTGGTGAGCTGCCCGTCCGCGCCGATCTGCAGGTTGCCCACGCGGGTGTAGGCCTCGCCGCCGTCGGGCGTCTGCACGACCAGCCATCCCTGGCCGCTCACGGCCACGTCGAGCGCGCGGCCGGTCTCGGTGAGCGGGCCGTGGGTGAAGTCGGCGCCTGGCGTAGTGGCCGCCACGAAGGCGCGCGTAGGCGCCTCCTGGCCGACCACGGGCACCGCGCGGAAGTTGGCGATCTGTGCGCGGAAGCCCGGCGTCGAGACGTTCGCCATGTTGTTGGCGACGGCGGCCTGCTGTTCCATGACCTGCTTGGCGCCGCTCATGGCGACGTACAACATGCGATCCACTGGGTGCTCCTGCTTTTATCGGTCGGTCGGTACTGCCGCGTCAGCGGATGTTCATCAGCGTCTGCATGACCTGGTCCTGCGTCTTCACGGTCTGCGCATTCGCCTGGTAGTTGCGCTGCGCGACGATGAGGTTGACCAGCTCGGAGGTGAGGTCGACGTTGGATGCCTCCAGCGCGCCCGACTGCAGCGAGCCGAGCTTGGTGCCCTCGCCGGGCGTGCCGGTGAGCGGGTTGCCCGAGGCCTGCGTCTCGGCCCACACGTTGTTGCCCTTGGGCTCCAGGCCGTTCGGGTTGGCGAAGGAGGACAGCACGACCTGGCCCAGCAGCTTGGTCTGCTCGTTGGAGAACTTGCCGGTGATGGTGCCGTCGGCGTTGATCGAGAACGAGGTGAGTTCGCCCGAGCGGTAGCCGTCCTGCGCGAGCTTGCTCATGGCGTTGGCGGCGCCGAACTGCGTGGTGCCCGTGATGTCGAGCGTGGGCGTGAGTGCCGCGGCGCCGTTGGTGAGGTTGAGCGTGCCCAGGCTCAGCTGGCCGCTGGCGGGCGCGGTCATCTTGCCGGCGGAGTCGAAGGTCAGGGTGCCGAGCGCGGCACCGGCGTTCAGCGCCGCACCGTCGGCCGTGCCGTACACGCTCCAGGTGTTGGCGGGCGTCGCACTCTTCACGAAGTAGACGGACACGTCGTGCGGGTTGCCCAGCGAGTCGTAGATGGGGCCGACGGCGTTCGAGTAGTTGAAGGTGTCGGAGTCGGTCGCGTTGAAGGGCGTCTTGGTGGGCGCGGTCTTGCGCGCGTCGAGGTTGAACTCGGCGTCGATGCCGGTCGTGGCCTTGGGCGTCATGGGCGTGGTCGGGATCTGGATGGCCGCCGGCGTGCCGCCGCTGATGCCGCCGTTGGCGTTCGCGCCGAAGCCGGTGAGGCGCAGGCCCGAGGCGTTGACGATGTAGCCGTCCTTGTCGCGCGTGAACTGACCGTTGCGCGAGTACATGACTTCGCCGGTGGCGCTGGTCAGGCGGAAGAAGCCGTCGCCGTTGAGGATGGCCACGTCCAGCGGACGGCTGCTCGACTGGGTCACGCCCTGCGAGAAGTTCTGCGTCACGCCCGACACCGAAGCCCCCAGGCCGACGCGCGAACCCGCGTACACGTCCTGGAAGGTGGCGGCGGCCGACTTGAAGCCGACCGTGCCCGAGTTGGCGATGTTGTTGCCGATGACGTCGAGGTTGGCGGCGGCCACGCCGAGCCCGCTGATGCCCTGGGAAAAAGCCATGATCTATGGTTCCTTGCTTGTTGGTTTCGGTGCGATGGATGCGTTCGCTGGATGCGATCGGGAAAGAAGCCCTGCGGCTCAGAGGAACAGGCGCACGTCGGACAGGCCGATGTTGTTGCCCGTCATCAGCTCGAGCGTGACGCCGCTGGCGCCCTGCTTGACGGCCGCCACCTGCGAGAAGGTGAGCGCGGTGGACTTCACCGTCGTGCCGCCGTTGGTGGCGTTCACGCTGAAGCTGTAGGCGCCCGCGGGCACCACGGCACCCGCGTCGTCCTTGCCGTCCCAGGTGACGGCGTTGACGCCCTCTTTCATGGAACCGGCATCGATGGTGCGCACGACCTTGCCGGTGGCGTCGACGATCTTGATCTCCACGTCGGAGGCGGTGCCCGGAAGCTCCACGGCGAAGGCCTGCGAAGCGGGCTCTTTGCCCGCCTCGGGGTCCTTGGTGGTGAGCGTGTTGCCCGGCGACAGCACGTTGTAGCCGATGAGCGAGGTGGCCTGTAGCAGCTGGTTGGAGCCGGTCTGGCTCACCAGGCCCGAGAGCGTGCTGTTGAGCTTCTCGATGCCGCTGACGGTGCTCATCTGCGCGAGCTGCGAAGTGAGCTCGGCGTTCTGCATCGGGTTGAGCGGGTCCTGGTTGTTCAGCTGCGTGACCAGCAGCTTCAGGAAGCGCTGCTCGCTGTCGACGTTGGAGGTGCTGCCGTTGCCGCCGGCAGCGGAGGCGGCGTTCTGCCCGGTGATGGACGAGGTGTTGGAGATGGCCATGGCGCGGTCGTGCCTGTTCTTTCTTGTGCGTCTTGCGGGACTTGGGGAGTTACTGGCCGAGGGTCAGCGTCTTGACCATCAGCGTCTTGGCGGTGTTGAGCACCTCCACGTTGGCCTGGTAGCTGCGCGAGGCGGAGATCATGTTGGTCATCTCCTCCACCACGTTGACGTTGGGCATCGCCACGTAGCCTTCTGCGTTGGCGTGCGGGCTCTTGGGGTCGAACACGAGCCGCGGCGGAGACTGGTCTTCCACCACGCCGGCCACCCTGACGCCGCCGATGTCTCCGCCGCCGTACGACGAAGGCGCGACCTGGAACACCACCTGCTTCGCGCGGTAGGGCATGCCGTCGGGGCCGGCCACGCTTTCGGCGTTGGCCATGTTGCTCGCGGTCGCGTTCATGCGCTGCGACTGCGCGGTCATGGCCGAGCCGGCCACGTTGAAGATGTTCATGGAGGTGCTGTTGAAGGGCATGGAACGGGCTCCTGCTGCTTACTGCTGCACCGCGGAGAGCAGCGACTTGATCTTCGAATTGATGACTGTGAGGTTCGACTCGTAGCGCAGCGCGTTGTCGGCGAATGCGATGCGCTCGACGTCCATCTCGACGGTGTTGCCGTCGAGGCTGGACTGGTTGGGCACGCGGTAGAGCAGGTCCTTGTCGGAGACCGCCTGCGCCTGTCCCGCGAGATGGCGCGACGAAGTGGTGGCCAGCGACATCGACTGCGATGCGCGCCCGCGCTCCACGGCTTCGCTCAGGCGCGCGCCGAAGTCGAAGTCGCGCGCCTTGTAGTTGGGCGTGTCCGCATGGGCGATGTTGGCCGCCAGCACCTCCTGGCGCTCCGCGCGGAGGTTGAGGGCTTCGCGATTGAAGCGAAGCGCCGCATCCAGCTTGTCGATCATGTCTTTTCCATCCGTTGAGGCATCGCAGGCGCACGAAGGCGCAGCGACAGATGGAAAGCGAGTCTATGCACGAGCCGCTTTTGCAATCGTCCGAACAAAGGGGGTTTTCGCCTGCTGCTCGCAACTTCGATCGGCCCGCGGATTTCTAGAATTTCCGTGCGGCGCCGTGCCTTCTTCCCGCGTGGCGCACCGCGATCCAGGCCCTCTCATCCATACATATCCGACGACCCGATGACCTCTTCCGAGCTTCGCGATCACGCCCTGCGCGCCGTTGTGCCGGTGCTCGCGGCCATGGCGTGCACGGCATCCGCGTTCGCGTTCGCCGCCGGCATCGCCAACTCCACCGGCACCGCCGACGCCGCCGCCGCGGTCATCGAGAAATACCTGCAGGTGCAGACGGCCGGCATGCCGGGCAAGGTGACGATCAGCATCGAGGGACGCGGCACCGCCGCGCTGCCCGCGTGCGAAGCGCCCGAGGCCTTCCTGCCGCCGGGCGCGAAGCCGTGGGGCCGCGTCTCGGTGGGCGTGCGCTGCCAGGCGGAGCGGCCGTGGACGCGCTTCGTGCAGGCGCACGTGGCGGTGGAAGGCAGCTATTTCGTGGCGGCGCGCGCGATCGACGCGGGCCGGCCGCTGGGCGCGGGCGACGTCGCCGAGCGCACCGGCGACCTCACGCGGCTGCCGCGCTCGGTCATCACCAGCGCCACGGAGCTGGCCGGCGTGGTCACGGTCAACCGCGTGGCACCCGGCGCGCCGCTGCGCAAGGAGCTGGTGCGCGGCGTCACAGTGATCCAGCAGGGGCAGGCGGTGAAGGTCGTGGCCCAGGGCCAGGGCTTCGTCGTCAGCACCGAGGCCAAGGCCATGACCGGGGCGGCCGTGGGGGCCGTCGTGCAGGCCAGAACCCGCGACGGGCGGCTGGTCAGCGGCGTGGCTGACGAAGAGGGGCAGATCCAGCTGGCGCAGTGAAGCCAGGCACCCGCGCATGCCCGACATTCGTTCTTCCTAAAGTTCTTGCGCCGGCTGCCGATATACGGGTCAGCCCCTGAGGAATCAACTTGAAAATCGATCCCACCGCCCCTTCGGCCAAGCCCATTACCCGAACGCCCGCGGCCAACGCGGCCCAGGTGAGCGGTGCCGACGCCGCCCAGCGCGCCAGGCAAGCTGCGCCGGCCTCCGCGCAGGTCCGTTCGCTGCCCGGCGCCACCGGCGCCGCCGCGGCGGACTTCGACGCGGCCCGGGTGGCGGCCATTCGCGAGGACATCCGCGCCGGGCGCTACCAGGTCCGCCCCGAGCGCATCGCCGACGGCCTGCTGGCTAGCGTGCGCGACCTGCTCAGCCCGAATGTCCAGGACGCCGCGAACGCCCCGAACACCCCGAAACGCGAGGGCGGCAACGAATGAAACCGAGCCTGCTGGGCCACCTGCGCACCGAAACCGCCTGCATCGAGGAATTTCTGTCGGTGCTGGACCAGGAGGCGCTGGCCATGTCGGACCGCACCTTCGCCGACCTGGCCTCCATTGCCGCGCGAAAAACCGTGCTGCTGGAGCGCATGGCCGAGCTGGACGCCCAGCGCGAGGCCCTGCAGGCGACGCTGGGCTTCGGCCCCGGCCGCGCGGGGGCCGATGCGGCGGCCGCGGCAGGCGGCGCGGACGCGGAACGGGCCTGGAAAGCACTGTTGCAGGTCGCCGGTCAGGCACGGGACCACAACCTGCGCAACGGCTCGATGGTCTACGCGCACCTCGATTTCACTCAACAGGCGCTGCATTTCCTGCAGGCCAGCGCGCAGCTGTTCTACGGACCGGACGGCGTGCGCAAGACACAGGCGGGCTCGGGCAACCGCCTCGCGGCGGGCTGATCGCGTGCGCGCCGGGCTGCTGGTCGCGCTGTGGCTGTGCGCCACCACCCTGCACGGCGTGGCGGAAGCGGCCGAGGGCGTGCTGGTCACCAATGTGGCGCCGGGCGCGCTGCCCGGCGATGCGATCAACCTCGGGCAGCTCGACCAGGCCGGCGCCGCGCTGCGCGACGTGGAGCGCATCGCGTACTCGGGCACGGCGATGGCCGCGGCCATGACGGCCGCATACGTGCCGGCGCTGCAGCCGGGCGAGAAGGCCATCGGCCTGGCAATGGGCAGCTACAAGGGCTACGCCGCGACGAGCCTGGGCTTCAGGGCCATGTCGGACGACGGACGGATGGCCTGGGGCATGACCGTCGCCAACGCGGGGCGGGACTGGGGCTTCAACGCCGGCATCGGCTGGAAGCTCCCGCGCTCCGCGCACGAGCGCTGAGGCAGCCGCCGGAATCGCAAACACCATCACGATCACCACACATGGAAGCTCCCGACATGGACAACGATGCTCACGGCGAATCGCGGCAGGTGGCCATGGTGGGCTGCGACGAGGCCCAGGGACGGGCATGGGGCCAGAAGCTGCGGCTGATGGGCTGCACGCCGGTCTGCTTCGACAGCAGCGCCGACTTCCTGCGGGCCGCGACGCGGGGCAGCCACTTCGACCTGCTGCTGGCGGTGCTGAAGGACGAAGGCGCGTGGCCGTTGCTCACGGCCATGTGCAAGGCACTGCGCCTGCCGATCTTCCTGATCGCCAACGCCATGCAGCGCGACCTGCTGGCCGAGGTGCTGTCGACCACCGACCCCGAGTCGCGGGGTGCCGGCGTCGATTTCGCGGTGCTGCCTGTCGACGATTTCGAGGTGGGCCTGCGCGTGCGCGAGGCGCTGCGGCGCAACGAGGCCGTGCTCAACACGCAGGCGGTGAGCGCGGCCTTCGGCGACTACCGCTTCATCGGCAGCCGCAAGGTGGTGGCGTGCAAGGGCCAGGAAGTGCGCCTGAAGCCGCGCGAGTTCGAGCTGGCGCTGCTGCTGTTCCGCAATGCCGACCGGCTGCTGGAGCGCGAATGGCTGCTGGGCTCGCTGTGGACGGATTCGCGCATCGAGCGCAAGAGCCGCGTGCTCGACTGCTGCGTGGCGAACGTGCGCCGCAAGCTGTCGCTGCACAAGGGAAGTGAATTCGTCCTGCACTCGGTGTACGGGCGCGGCTACGAGCTTCGCCACGTGACGGCCGCGGCGCAGGCGGGATCGGTGGACGATTCGGGCTTTCCGGACACGTCGAACGAGCCGCTCTGGCTGGGGGAAGCGGCCCGCGCATGACTCCGGATGCGGGGCCCGGGAAGAAACGTGACGATCGCCGGCCTCGAGGAACCGCCAACATCGAAGGGGCGGGACCTGATCCAGGCCACCTCTACCAACGCCGGCTGACCGTCCCCTGCAGTATCGGCGGCCAAACTTAAGCCGGGCTGAATGCGGCCGGGGCAGGCCAGAATCCGGGGCATGCAATTGCAGATCGACCCGCAGCAGGTGCATCTCTGGCACCTGTACGTTCCGGAACAGGACGACGCCGCCTGCGAGGAGGCCACCATGGCCCTGATGACGCCCGAGGAACGCGCGAAGCACGGGCGCTTTCACTTCGCCCGGGACCGTCGCAGGTACCTGATGACGCGGGGCTTGATCCGCACGCTTCTCTCGCGCTACGCGCCCATCGCGCCGCGGGACTGGGAATTCGAGAGCAACGCCTACGGACGCCCCGCAATCGCCAATGCGCTGCCGCAGGCGCGGCGCCTGCGCTTCAACATCTCGCACAGCGCCTCGCTGATGGTGGCGGCACTGACAGTGGAGCGCGAGGTGGGCGTGGATGTCGAGCACACGGCAAGGAACGCGCCGCTGGAGATCGCCGAGCATTTCTTCTCCGCGAAGGAGGCGCGGGCGCTGGGGCAACTGCCCGCTGGGCTGCAGCCGGCGCGCTTCTGGGACCTGTGGACGCTCAAGGAAAGCTACATCAAGGCGCGCGGCATGGGCCTGTCGATTCCGCTGGACCGCTTCTCCTTCGGCCTCGATGAGGGCGGAGGCACCGCCATCGCCTTCGGGCACGACCTGGCTGACGATGCCCCCCAGCGCTGGCGGTTCTGGCGCATGCAGCCGGACGACGCGCACGCCGTGGCCCTGTGCATCGAGCGAAAGACGGCCGAAGACGTGCAGATCGCCTGCTTCAAGGCGACGCCGCTGCTTGCGTCGGTCGAGGAGTTCCAGGGCACCGTGACGCGGCAGTCACCGGGCAGCTGACGAGCGCCCGCGGCTCAGCGCTCGTCGCGATGCGCCTCGAATTCGGCGCGATTCCACAAATCGAAATACAGCACATCCGACCACTGAAGACCCAGCGGGTGCTTCGTGGCGCCGTTGCGGGTGCTGTCGCAGTCGTCGTCGAGACGGAGGCCGAAGAAGGCATCGAGCGGGGCCGGGCCTTTCTGCGCAATCGCCTTTTTGAGCAGACGGCCAGCTTCGGCAGTGTCGGCCGGCAGGGCGTCGAGGGCGGCACCCGCATGGAGGCATCGGGCGATCTCCTGCTCCACGCAGGCACGCAGCGCGTCTTCCGTTTCCTCGGACATGGTGTCGAGCTCGACCGTCTCCAGCAGCAGGTAGCGGTCGCGGTGGGCTTCGAGGAACGCGATCGTCTCGTCCAGCCAGATCGGGAGCCGGACCGGGGCGGATGGCGGCGCGGCCCGCACTGGCGCGTTCCTGCCGGGCGAGATCAACTCCTTGAAGCGCCCCAGCAGCGATTGCGGCGACTGCGGCTGCGCCTCGGCGGCGGACTGCGGGTCGGTCTCCGGAGCCGCCAGAAGCAGCGGCCGGACGATGTCGATGAAGCGCCGCACACGCTCGAAGCCGGGATCGAAGGAACTGCTGATCGCATGGAGCCTGGTCTTGCTCCCCGGCTCGTCGCCGTCGAAGCCATCGGACACCAGCGAAGCGCACAGTTGGGGATCGCCCGACATGAGCAGCCGGAACATGAACGGCACGTCGTACGGCCACTCGGACAGGCCCGAGATGGTTTCCGGGCGGTCGGCATAGGCAACGGGCCTGTTGCCGAGGCTGTAGAGGTAGGAACGGTTGGCCAACTGGAACTCCCCTTCTTGCAGGCCCGCCCTTGATCGGGAGGACGCGGGGCATTCTAGGAGGGGGCTGGCGGCCTCCGGTTGGGAGTCCACTCCATCACACGTACCCGGCCAGTTGGACAGACCAGATAGTCACTTCTTGTCAGTGCTCACCTCAGTCATATGGGTCTGAAAAACTCTGGATTCAGATTCGTTTCCTCGAAATCGGGAAATGAGCACCACTACCCAGAGCCAAAGCCCGAGATTTCCCTCAACACACCTTGCCGGCACGGCTAACTGCCCTTGGTCGCGAGCAGACCCGCTCAGCACGGGGCCGCGATCACCGAGCCACCATCCGTCCGTCACGCTTGCGCCGCGCGAACTTCCTAGCCGGCCAACTCCCGGCAGCGTGCGGCGTCCAGCGCATGGCCGCAGGCGTGGAACTCCCGCGCCGCCGCGGCGAAGCCTTCGCGCGCGGCAGCGACACGGCCCGAGGCCCGTTCGATGTGCGCCTGCGCCTCGTGCAGCGACGCGTACCAGGCCGGCAGCTTCATCACCACGTTGGCCAAGTATTCGGACTGCTGTTGGTGGCTGGCCGCCAGGTCCAGTTCGTGCGCCCTCGCGGCCGCGATGGTGGCCGGAATGGCGAAGGTGATGCGGCAGCCGGGGCAACTTTCCAGCGGGCCGCGCACGTTGGCCTCGGCCTCCTCCAGCACGCCCAGCGCGGCGTCGGGCTGCGTGGCCATCGCGATGCGGGTGCCATAGATGCGGTCCAGCAGGTGGAAGCCGACGTCGGACTGGCGCGCGACGTCGAGCGCTTCGTCGAGCAGGCCGCGCGCCCGGTCCATCTGCCCACGGTAGATCGCCAGCTCGGAGCGGCGCTGCAGCGACAGCGCTTCGCCCGTCGCACCGCCGATCGCGCGGTGCATGCGCCCGCCGGCCACCAGGTCCTGCTCGGCGGCGTCGAGCTGGCCGCTGAGCAGCCAAGCCTCGCCGCGCAGCGTGACCGCGAACGCATGCCCGCGCGCCGCGCCCAGCCGCTGCGCCTCTGTGGCCAGCGCATCGGCGAACGCGATGACCTCGGCGTACGGCCTCGAGCCGTACAAAAAGCGCTGCGTGATGCACAGGTGACCGTCGAACACGCGCACCGCCAGCTGCGGCAGGTGGCTCGTCTCCTTCAGGTCGGCCCATACGCTGCCGTGCAGGTCGCCGCGCGCGTGCGCCGCCGCGGCTTGCGACCAGGAGGCGATCACGAGCGTGCCTTCATCGCCGGTCTCCAAGGCGATCCGGCGCACTTCGGCCGACCGGCGCGTGCCTTCGGCGGGGTCCCCGAAGCCCAGGGCCGCCGCGCCGCTGTAGGCCAGCGCTTCGGCAAGGCGCCCCGCCACCGTGGTGGGATGCACATCCTTCAGGTACTGCAGGGCTCCGGGCGGGTCGCTCATCTTCACTTGGGCCAGGGCCCGCTTGGCGCGCAGTTCGTGGGACAGCGCCTCCGGCGCGACGGCGGCCGCCGCATCGTAGGCGGCCAACGTGCCGGGCCGGCCCAGCGCGTCCAGGGACTCGGCACGCAGCGCCAGGGCTTCCGGCTGCGCCGCCCGGTGCGCGAGCAGCGGCTCGACATGACGCAACACGTCCTCGTAAGCGCCGAGGCGAAAGGCCTGGCGCGCAGCCGCCAGCGCACACGGCATCGCCTGCTCGGCGTCGCCCGCGGCGAGCCAGTGATGGCCCACCAGGCCCGGTGCCGCACCGCCTTGCGCGAGCCGCGCCGCCACGTCGCGATGCCACAGCACACGCCGGTGCGGCGGGATGCCTTCGGCCAGCGCGTCCTGCACGAGGGCGTGGCGGAAGCGGTAGCGGCCATCGGCCACCACCAGCACGCCTGCGGCCAGCGCCTGGTCGAGCCGCGCCAACGGGTCGTGGCCTTCGTCGGCGGCCAGCGCCACGGCCGTGGCCACGTCGAAATCTTCGGCCGACAGCGCCAACCGGCGCAGGGCCTCCGTCGTGCCGGGGTCCAGGTCGCACAGGCGTTCGGCCAGGGCCGACGACAGGCTGCGGGACATCACCGCCGTGGCGCCGTCCGACGTGGCGGCACCGCGCGCGAGCTCGACCACGGCAAACGGCAGGCCTTCGGCACGACGGGCGATGGCGGTCGCGGCCTCGGCCGTCATCGGTGCGTCGGCCGAGCGGGCTGCGAGCAGCGCGGCTTCTTCCTCGGACAGCGGCCCCAGTTCAAGGGCTTCCAGCTGGCCGGCACGCTGCAGGCGCGAGGTGTTCCGGTCCAGCAGCGGCGGCAGCGCGTGCCGGCATGCGAGCAGCACGAACACCGGGGGGCCGCTCGCCGCCAGCTGCGTCAGCGCCTGGCCGCTCGCGTCGTCCGCCGCGTGCGCATCGTCGACGATGAGCAGCACTGGCTTGTGCGCGGCCGTGGCCAGCAGCAGCCGGCGCACCGCGCCCACCATCTGGTGGCGCCCGAGCGGCAGGGCCAGCGGTTTCACGTCGCCCGAGGCGGTCATCTGCGACAGCACGGCCTGGGCGTGCGCACCGATGGCCTGTGCCGCGTCGGGCAGTTCGCCGAGCAAGGGCTCCACCAGGTCGGCCGCGATGCCGTAGGGCCGGGTCCAGTCGCCGGCCTGCAAAGAGCGCACCTGCCAGCCCAGGCCCCGCGCTTCTTCGGCGACGCGGCGGCAGAACGCGGTCTTGCCCATTCCCGCCGGGGCGCGCACCACCGCGCCCCCCGGCCGGCCGGCGAGGCTGGCGCGCAGCCACCCCAGGACACGCACCAGCTCCATGGCACGGCCGACGAAACGCGGCGCGGCGCCCTCCAGGCCCGCCACGCATTCGCGGTACAGCGCTTCGGCCGACGGGCCGGGGCGCAGGTCGAGGGTCTGCTGCAGATGGTCGCGCAGGTGGCCGTACCAGCGCAGCGCCGAAGAGCGTCGCCCGGCCGCCAGTTCCTCGCGCATCAGCTGGACATGGGCCGCCTCGTCGGTGGGGTCTTCGCGCACCAGCCGTTCCAGGTCGCCGGTCTGGCGCAGCAGCCGCAGGAACTTGTCGCGCAACCGCTGGCGCGGCGCCTCGGTCCAGGCTTCGTAGCGGGCGTCCGGCAGGAGGTCGCCACCGTAGAGTTGCGCGGCCGCCTTGCAGGCCTGCGGATCGCCGCTGTGCAGGGCCTCGTCCGCTGCGCGCTCGAACTGCTCAGCGTCGCACGCCACAGCATGGTCGGGCAGCAGGAAAACGCGGCCGCCTCGCAGCACCAGGGCGTCGGGCTGGCCGATGAACTGGCGCGCATGGTGCGCGGCCTTGCGCAGGTTGGCGCTGCCCGCGTCGGGGTCCAGGTGCGGCCACAGGGCCTCCACCACCTGCTCGTTCGCCAGGCTGCGTCCGGGCTGCAACGCCAGCAGCTGCAGCAGCTCGGCGGCGCGCCGGGTCAGCGGCACTGGTGGAATCTGCGGGTCATCGCCGGCCACGCTCAGGTGGAACGGGCCCAGCAGCCGGATGGACACGGCTTCGGACGGCGGAGTCGGTGGGGGCGACATCGCGATTCCTTTCCCCCGGCACGGGCCGGGAACGTTTCAGGAACGCCAAGCGTGGAGCATCAGTATGCCGTCTATCGAATCTTGCGGGTGCAACGAATAGACGCACCACCCTCGCGCCCGCGGACCCTCAAGGAGTACCTCATGCATATCGCAAAAGACGCCGTCGACGTGAAGATGGAAATTCCCGGTGCCCTGATCCGGCAGCGCCTGAATTTCGGCGACGCGACCGGCTACAGCAAGATCAGCGGCGAGTACTTCACGCTGTCGGCGGGCGTCGACACGACGCCGCTGTTCCAGGGCCTGAACAACCACAACTCCTGCCAGTGCCCGCACTGGGGGTTCGTGATCAAAGGCCAGATCACCACCACCGACGACGCCGGGGAGCAGGAGACCGTCCAGACCAATGACCTGTTCTATTGGCCGCCCGGCCACAACGTCAAGGTCGACGCCGACGCGGAGATCGTGATGTTCAGCCCGCAACACGAGCACACGCACGTGATCGACCACATGATCGAGAAAGTGAAGTCATGAACCCGAACAAGGCCCTCTGGGAAAAAGGCGACTTCACCCGCATCGCCGAGAGCATGCGCGAGAGCGGCGAAGACGTCGTGCGCCACGCGCACATCACGCCCGGCATGAAGGTGCTGGACCTCGGCTGCGGCGACGGCAACACCGCCATTCCGGCCGCCAAGCTCGGCGCGCAGGTGCTGGGCGTCGACATCGCCGCCAACCTGGTAGCCGCGGGCAACCGGCGGGCGGCCCAGGCCGGGCTGTCGGCCAGCTGCCGGTTCGAGGAAGGGGACGCCTGCGAGCTGCGGCTGGAGAACAAGTCCTTCGACCTCGTCATCAGCATGTTCGGCGCCATGTTCGCGCCCAAGCCCTTCGACGTGGCACGGGAGATGGTGCGTGTCACGCGTCCGGGCGGCCGCATCCTCATGGGCAACTGGATTCCGAACGACCCCACGTTGGTGGCGCAGATCCTGAAGATCAGCTCGTCGTATGCGCCCCCGCCGCCCGAGGGTTTCGTGAGCCCGATGGGCTGGGGCTCGACTCCGAACATCATCGAGCGCTTTGGCGCGGCGGGCGTCGCTTCGGAGGCCATTAGCTGGGAACGCGACAGCTACATCTTCGACTTCAAAGGCTCGGCAGCGGAATTCGTCGACACCTTCCGGCAGTTCTACGGCCCGACCATGCACGCATTCGACGCCGCAGCCCAGGCGGGGCGCACCGACGAACTGCGCACGGAACTGGTGACGCTGTTCCAGAGCCAGAACCAGAGCCAGTACCCCAACACCTGCCTGATCGCCGCGACGTTCCTGCGGGTGACGGTGGAGGTAGGTTGATCAGCGGTCGTCAAGCAACAGAGAGAGAGAGAGAGGCAAAACCAATTCTCCGAAGGTTGCGGCGACGCGCCGCATGCCCAAATTCGACCATCGGTCGAATTGGCAGGAACGATGGTGCAAGAAATAAAAAAGCGCCCCGAAAGGCGCTTGTTTATTGACTTCTTGGAGGAGAGGGAGGGATTCGAACCCTCGGTACTATCGCTAGTACGCCTGATTTCGAGTCAGGTACATTCGACCACTCTGCCACCTCTCCGGTGCTGTCGAGCCTGCGATTCTAGCAGACAAAAAGCCTGATTTTGAAGCCCCTGCCAATCAGGCCATCAAAACTTCGAGTCCGCCGAGGTACGGGCGCAACGCGGCGGGCACGTTGATCGAGCCGTCTTCGTTCTGATGGTTCTCGAGCACGGCCACGAGCGTGCGGCCCACCGCCAGGCCGGAGCCGTTGAGGGTGTGCACCAGTTCGTTCTTGCCCTGCGCGTTCTTGAAGCGGGCCTGCAGGCGACGCGCCTGGAAGGCTTCGCAGTTGGAGACGGAGCTGATCTCGCGATAGGTGTCCTGCGCCGGCAGCCAGACTTCGAGGTCGTAGGTCTTGGTGGAGCCGAAACCCATGTCGCCCGTGCACAGCAGCACCACGCGGTACGGCAGTTCCAGCGCCTGCAGCACGGCCTCGGCGTGGCCGGTCATCTGTTCGAGCGCGTCGTAGCTCTTCTCGGGGTGCACGATCTGCACCATCTCGACCTTGTCGAACTGGTGCTGGCGGATCATGCCGCGCGTGTCGCGGCCCGCGCTGCCGGCTTCGGAGCGGAAGCACGGCGTGTGGGCGGTGAGCTTGATCGGCAGCTGCGACTCGGGCACCACCTCGTCGCGCACGAAATTCGTCAGCGGCACTTCGCTGGTCGGGATGAGATACAGCGCCGAGTGGTCGGGCGCCGGTTCGCCGTCCTGGCCGCCCTTCTTCGCGGCGAACAGGTCGCCTTCGAACTTGGGCAGCTGGCCGGTGCCGCTCAGCGTGGCGGCGTTGACGATGTAGGGCACGTAGCACTCGCTGTAGCCGTGCTTCTCGGTCTGGATGTCGAGCATGAACTGCGCGAGCGCGCGGTGCAGGCGGGCGATCGGGCCCTTCATGACGGTGAAGCGCGAGCCCGCGAGCTTGGCGCCCGTTTCGAAGTCCAGGCCCAGCGGAGCGCCGAGGTCGACGTGATCCTTGGGTGCGAAGCCCAGCGGCGTGGCGTTGGCGCCCGCACCGCCCTTGGGAGCCCAGCGGCGCATCTCGACGTTGCCGGTCTCGTCCTCGCCGACCGGCACGCTGGCGTGCGGCAGGTTGGGCACGGCCAGCAGCAGCGCGTGCAGCTCGGGCTGGATTTCTTCGAGGCGCTTGGATTGCGATTCCTGCTCGACCTTCAGCGCATTCACTTCGGCCATCAGCGCGTCGGTCGATTCGCCCTTGGCCTTGAGGGGACCGATCTGCTTGTTCAGCGCATTGCGGCGAGCCTGGATTTCCTCGGTGCGGGTCTGCAGCGTCTTGCGTTCGGCTTCGAGGGCGGTGAATGCCGAGACGTCGAGGTACGGCTGGTTCTTCTTGCGTTTTTCGAGGCCGGCCACTGCGGAGGCCAGGTCTTTGCGGAGCAGGGTGATGTCGAGCATGGGGGGATTTTAGGTGGGCGTGCGCTGGCCGAAGGCGGCAGGCTGACGATGCCCGCCGACAGGGTCGACGTGGCCTGGAGGGTGAACTGCGAGAAGCAGGAAGCCGTCAGGCAACCGTCGCGGGATCGACGTTCGCCCCACAGACGATCAGGCAGACCTTCTCGCCCGCGCGCGGCTTGTAGGCACCTGTCTGCAGCGCCGCCAGCGGCAGCGCGGCGGCCGGTTCCACGGCCAGCTTCAGCTCCTTCCAGAGCCACTGCTGGGCCGCGCGGATGGATTCGTCGGACAGCAGCAGCGCGTCCTGCACGTGCTGTCGGGTGATCTCCCAGGCGATGGCACCGATGCGGCGCGCGCCCAGCGAATCGGCGGCGATGCCGCCCACTTCCACGTCGACCGGCTCGCCGGCCTCGCGGGCGCGGAACAGCGTCGGGGCCTTCTCGGGTTCGAGCGCGACCACGCGGGAGCGCTTCTCGAACCAGCCGGCCAGGCCGCCGATCAGGCCGCCGCCGCCCACGCTCACGAGCACCGCGTCGGGCAGGCCGCCCTGCTGTTCGATCTCGCGGCCCAGCGTGCCGGCGCCGGCCACCACTTCAGGCTGGTCGTAGGCGTGGGTGAGCAAGGCGCCCGATTCCTTCTGGCGCGTCAGGCAGGCGGCCAGCGCATCGGGATACAGCTCGCCGACCACGACCACCTCGGCGCCCAGCGCACGCAGCCGCGCGCGCTTGGCTTCGGGCGACACGCCCGGCAGGAACACCTGGCAGGGCACGCCCAGCGCGCGCGCCGCGGCCGCGGTGGCGATGCCCGCATTGCCGCCCGAGGCGACGATCACGCCGCTTTGCGGAATGTCGTTGGCCAGGAGCCGGTTCATCATGCCGCGCGCCTTGAAGCTGCCGCTGACCTGCATGTGCTCCAGCTTGAGCCAGATCTCCGCGCCGCTCGCGTCGATGCCGAAGGCCGAAGCCGGCAGCTTCCACAGCGGGGTCTGGCGCAGGAAGTGGCCGGCGCGTTCGGCCAGCCGTTGCGATGCGCTATCTATTTCGGAGCGCCAGCCGGCGGTCTGGGTGGTGTTCAAGAGATGTGTCCAGGGGGAGGAATGTCGTCGAGCTTAAGGCCCTTGGGCAGCGGGAACTTGATGGTTTCCTCGATGCCGTCCATCTTGCGCACCGACACCGCGCCGAACGCGCGCACCTGGTCGATCACGTCGCGCACCAGCACCTCGGGCGCCGAGGCGCCGGCGGTGATGCCGATGCGCGCCTTGCCCTCGAACCACTCTGGCTTGAGTTCGGCGGCCGAATCGACCATGTAGCTCTCGGTGCCCAGCCGCTGCGCAAGCTCGCGCAGGCGGTTGCTGTTGGAGCTGGTGGGGCTGCCCACCACGATCACGAGGTCTACCTGCGGGCTCATGATCTTCACCGCGTCCTGGCGGTTCTGCGTGGCGTAGCAGATGTCCTGCTGCTTGGGCTCGCGC
The DNA here is from genome assembly GCF_013376045.1 of Variovorax sp. SG517. GTDB lineage: Bacteria > Pseudomonadota > Gammaproteobacteria > Burkholderiales > Burkholderiaceae_C > Variovorax. The sequence goes on from NZ_JABMJG010000001.1 coordinate 509,503, forward strand.
ACCTTGGGAAAGCGCGCGCGCACGGCGGCGGCGATGTCGGCGGCGTCGTCCACGCTCAGCGTGGTCTGCGTGACCACGGCGAGTTTGTCGGTCTGCCCCGGGGCGACCCTGGCCACGTCTTCCACGTCTTCCACCAGGTGGATGCCGCTGGAAAGCTGGCCCATCGTGCCCTCGACCTCGGGGTGCCCCTTGTGGCCGATCATGATGAACTCGTAGCCTTCCTTCGCGAGCTTGGCGACCTCGACGTGCACCTTGGTCACCAGCGGGCAGGTCGCGTCGAAGATCGAGAAGCCGCGGTCGCGCGCCTCCTGCTCCACCGCCTTGCTCACGCCGTGCGCGCTGAACACCAGCGTGGCGCCGGGCGGCACGTCGGAGAGCTCCTCGATGAAGATCGCGCCCTTGGCCTTGAGCTCGTTCACCACGTAGGTGTTGTGCACGATCTCGTGGCGCACGTAGATCGGCGCGCCGAACTTCGCGATGGCGCGCTCGACGATCTCGATGGCGCGGTCCACGCCCGCGCAGAAACCGCGCGGCTCGGCCAGGATGACTTCGGAGATTCCGGGGTTCATAGCACGCCGATGAGCTTCACTTCGAAGGTCACGGGCTGGCCCGCGAGCGGGTGGTTGAAGTCGAAGCGCACCGCGGTGTCGTTCGACTCGATGACCGCGCCTGCGTAGCTGCCCGTGCCGTCGGGCGTGGGGAACTGCACCACGTCGCCCACGGCGTACTGCTCGTCGGGGTCGCCCATCTGCGCAAGCAGCTTTCGGGCCACCCACTGCTGCATGTCGGGATTGCGCTCGCCGAAGGCCTCGCCCGCGGGCAGCTCGAAGGTGGCATGCGTGCCCTCCTCCAGGCCCATCAGGCGCTGCTCCATGGCGGGAGAAAGCTCGCCGGTGCCGAGCGACAGGGTCGCGGGCTTGTCGGCGAAAGTGTTGATGATGTCGCCCGCCGGACCGGCCAGCCGGTAGTGCAGGGTGAGAAAGGAGCCGGAATTCACGACTTGGGACATGGAGCAGCTGATGTGTGCGAAGACGGGGAGGTGTCCCGATAAACTGGCCTCATTTTAAGGACCGGGGCTTCCACCCGGCTCCGCCAAGGTTTCACCCCGGGGTTTCATGTCTTTCAAGGATCTCCCTCTCGACGCCCGCCCGCGCGAAAAGCTCATCTCGCGCGGCGCTTCCGCGCTGGCAGACGCCGAGCTGCTGGCCCTGCTGCTGCGCACCGGCGTGGCGGGAAAGAACGTGCTGCAGCTGGCGCAGCAGCTGCTCGAGCGCTTCGGCGGCCTTTCGGGGCTGCTGCACACGGGCCCCGAAGACCTCAAGTCGGTCAAGGGCATGGGCGGCAGCGCCAAGCGCTCCGAGCTCATCGCCGTGCTCGAACTGGCGCGCCGCGCCATGGGCGAGAAGCTGCGCGAGCGCACGGTGTTCGACTCGCCCGATGCGGTGAAGCAATATCTGCAGCTGCACATCGGCACGCGCCCCCACGAGGTGTTCGCGGTGGTCTTCCTCGACGTGCAGCACCGCATGCTCGCGCTGGAGGAAATGTTCCGCGGCACGCTCACGCAGACCAGCGTCTACCCGCGCGAGGTGGTCACGCGCGCCATCCACCACCATGCCGCGGCGGTGGTGCTCGCGCACAACCACCCCAGCGGCAGCATCGAGCCCTCGCGCGCCGACGAGTCGCTCACGCAGACGCTGCGCGCCGCGCTGGCGCTGGTGGACGTGCGCGTGCTCGACCACATCATCGTGGGCCCCGGGCAGAGCTTGTCGATGGCCGAGAAGGGGCTGCTCTGATGGCCGCGCGCGCTCCGTCGATCAAGAACCTCGCCGACCTCAAGCAGGTGCAGCGCGTGCTCGCCGAGACCCGCGCGCGCGAAGCCGCCGAGGCGGCGGCCAAGGCGCTGGCCGAGCGCAAGCGCGCGGCCGAGAAAGACCTGTTCGCCCGCGCCATCGGCGCCACCGAGCCGCTGCGCCGCAAGGCCGTGGTGCCGCTTGCGCCGGAGCCGCCCGCGCCCATCCCGGTGCAGCACCAGCTCGACGAGCAGCGCGTGCTGCGCGAATCGCTCTCCGACGAGTTCGACGTGACCACGCTGCTCGACGTGGACGACGCCATGAGCTTCCGCCGCCCCGGCATCGGCACCGACGTCACCGCGCGGCTGCGCAAGGGCGACTGGGCCATCCAAGCGCAGGTCGACCTGCACGGGCTGCGCAGCGACGAGGCGCGCGAGACCCTGGGCGGCTTCATCCGCAACGCCTACAAGCAGGGCCTGCGCTGCGTGCGCGTGGTGCACGGCAAGGGCCTGGGCTCGCCGGGCAAGCAGCCGGTGCTCAAGACCAAGACGCAGCGCTGGCTGATCCAGAAGAACGAGGTGATCGCCTTCGTGCAGGCCAAGCCGGCCGAAGGCGGGGCCGGGGCGCTGGTGGTGCTGCTGGCGCCTTCGCGGCGCTGAGCACCTTTTTCGGCTCAGGCCAGCAGGTTCTTCAGCGGCACAGAGGCATCCGCCACCGCCGCCGCGTCGGGATTGCGCCCCGCTTCGAGCAGCTTGCGGCTCATCATGTGGTCGACCGGCGCGTTCACCGATTCCACGCACACGAGCTGGCCATCGACATAGTGGAACAGCGAGAACGCGTCGGGCTTCGGGCCCGCGCGGCGCACGCTGCTCAGGCCCGGCGTGCCTTCGGCGGGCATCAGGCCCACCATCTGCAGGCGCATGCCGCCCTGGTCGGACCAGAACCATGCGACCGCGTCGTGCGCGCGCGCCTCGCCGGCGAGCGTGGCGACCGCGGTGCGCGCCTGGTCGTTGGCGTTCTGCACCGATTCGAGCCGCAGCGCACGGCCCGCGCGGCGATCGGGAAAGCGCGTGCAGTCGCCCACCGCGAGCACGTCGGCCGCACTGGTGCGCATGTGCTCGTCGACCACGATGCCGTCCGCGCACTCGATGCCGGCCGCCTGCGCGAGCGCGGTCTCGGGCACAGCACCGATGCCCAGCAGCAGCAGGTCGACCGGCTGCTTCGCGCCGTTGACCTGCAGCGACACCAGCCGGTCGCCCTCGACCTCGAAGGCGCCGGTCTGCGCACCGAGCACGATCTCGATGCCCGACGCGCGATGCGTGGCCAGCACGTGCGCCGACAGCTCGGGCGACACGGCGCGGCCCAGCAGGCGCGGCGCGCTCTCGATGACCTGCACCGTCTTGCCGAGCGCCTTGGCAGTGGCCGCCACTTCGAGCCCGATGAAGCCGCCGCCGAGCACCGTCACCTTCTCTGCCGCCGCGAGCCGCGTGCGAAGGCGATGCGCCTCGTCGGCCGCGCGCAGGCTGGCGACGTTCTCCAGGCCCGGCTTCAGGTCGGGCATCTGGCGTGCGCGCGTGCCGGTGGCCAGCACCAGCTGCTGCCACGGCAGGATCGCGCCCGAGCGCAGCGTGACGGTGTGCGCCTCGCGGTCGATGGCCACGGCCGCATCGCCCAGGTGCAGCGTGATGCCGGCTTCGCGGTACCAGTCGGCGGCCTTGTGCGGCTGCGTGGTCTCTTCGGCGCTCTTCAAAAAGGCCTTGGACAGCGGCGGGCGGTGATACGGCTCGCAGGCCTCCTCGCAGACCAGGTGCACGCGCGCGCCCTGCCCGGCTTCGGCAAGCCCCGCACAGAGCTGGGCCGCGGCGTGGCCGCCGCCGATGATGACGATGGAATTCATGATGGAAGAAGCGTCTTTCGGAAATCGTTGCTCGTGTGTCTGGCCGGCGATCATTCGCCTCTATTGCGCATCCAGTCAGCGGTCTTGAAGAATGAGTCGCGAAGCCTTGCGCGCAAGTCCTCGGGCACGCCCGTCTCGCCCATCGCCTGGTCCATGCAGGCCAGCCACTGGTCGCGCTCCTTGATGCCGATGGTGTGGCCGCCGATGCTCTGCGGCAGGTGGCGCGCGCGCAGCATCGGGTGGCCGAAGCGGTCGGTGTAGTACTGCGGGCCGCCCAGCCAGCCGCAGAGGAACCAGAACAGGCGCTGGCGCGCGTTGTCGAGGCTGGTGCCGTGCACGGCGCGCAGCTGCGCGTAGGCGGGCTCGAGGTCCATCAGGTCGTAGAAGCGCTCGACCAGCGCCTCCACCTTCGCCTCGCCGCCGATCCAGTCGAAGGGCGTGCCGGCGGGCGGCTTTTCTTGTATCTGCATGGGCGGGAGTATCCCCTCAAGGGCCTGCTAGAGCTGCACGAGGCCCGGAATGCCCACATCGGGGTTCACGTCGGCCTCGTAGTCCACGCCCTCCACCGCGAAGCCGAAGAGCCGCAGGAACTCGGTCTTGTAGCCGGCGAAATCGGTGAGCTCGCCGAGGTTGGCGTCGTTCACCTGCGGCCAGAGGGCCAGCACGCGCGACTGCACCTGCGGCGCCAGCTCCTTGTAGTCGGCGCGCAGGCGGCCTTCATCGTCGATGTGCGGCGTGGCGCCGTAGAGGCTGTCGGCGTAGAGACCGTGCACCTGCTCGATGCAGCCCTCGTGCGTGCCCTCTTCCTTCATCACCTTGAACAGCAGCGACAGGTACAGCGGCATCATCGGAATGGCCGAGCTGGCCTGCGTGACCACCGCCTTCAGCACCGACACGCGCGCGTCGCCGCCCTTGGCCGCGAGCTGCGCGCGGATGCCCAGCACCTTCTGGTCGAGGTCCTTCTTGGCCGCGCCGATGGAGCCGTTCCAGTAGATGTCGTGCGTGATTTTTTCGCCCAGGTAGGTGAAGGCCGTGGTCTTGGCGCCATCGGCCAGCACGCCGGCCTGCTGCAGCGCGTCGATCCACATCTGCCAGTCCTCGCCGCCCATCACGGCCACGGTGTTGTCGATCTCCTCCTGCGTGGCGGGCTCGAGTACCGATTCCTTCACGGTCCCGCTGTCGGTGTCGAGGCCGCGCAAGGTCACCGCTTGGCCCACGGGCTTGAGCACCGAGTTGAAGACCTGGCCGGTCTTCGGATGCGTGCGCCGCGGCGCGGCCAGGCTGTAGACGACGAGGTCGACCTGCCCCAGGTCGGCGCGGATGGTGTCGATGACCTGCTGCTTCATCGCGTCGGAAAAGCCGTCGCCGTTGATGCTCTTCGCATAGAGGCCCTCGGCGTGCGCGGCGCGCTCGAAGGCGGCGGTGTTGTACCAGCCGGGCGAACCGGGCCTGGTCTCGCTGCCCGGGCGTTCGAAGAAGACACCCAGCGTGCCGGCGCCGCACCCGAAGGCGGCGGTGATGCGTGCTGCGAGGCCGTAGCCGGTCGATGCGCCGATCACCAGCACCTTCTTCGGGCCGCCCTCTATGGCGGGCCTTGCCTTGACGTATTCGATCTGCTGGCGGACGTTGGCTTCGCAGCCGGCAGGATGGGTGGTGACGCAGATGAAGCCGCGCACGCGGGGTTTGATGATCATGAGGATCTCGCTCGAAGAGATGCTGAGGGAGGCAGGAGGAAGGCGCCGGAAGCGCGTTTTTGCGCCGCGAATTTAACCCAGCCCGAAAAAGCGGCCTTCAGCTTGACCATATGCATATGTCGATTGACGATTTAATAATCAGCGGTTTTATTGATATGGTCCCGCCCCTCTGCTTTCCATCAAGGAGAAGAACATGCGCATGAAACTGATTGCAGCCGCGGCCCTCGCCGCCTCCACTTTCCTGCTCGGCACCGCCGCACACGCGGACCAGCTGGCCGACATCAAGAAGAAGGGCGAACTGGTCGTCGGCGTGCTCGGCACGGACGAGCCCGCGACCTTCGTCGACCCGAAGACGCGCCAGATCGTCGGCTACGAGGTGGACCTGGTGAACGCCATCGCGAAGAAGATCGGCGTGAAGCCGGTGCTCAAGCAGATCGCCGTGGCCGCGCGCATTCCCGAGCTGCAGCAGGGCCACGTCGACCTGGTGGCCGCCGGCCTCACGCACAACAAGGAGCGCGAGGCGCAGATCGACTTCTCGCTCACCACCTTCGTCACCGGCCAGAAGGCCATCGTGAAGAAGGACAGCGGCATCACCGAGGTGCCGCAACTCGCCGGCAAGAAGGTGCTGACCATCCGCGGCGGCACGCAGGAGCCGAACATCCGCAAGGCCGTGCCCAACGTCGAGGTCGTGACCTTCGACACGAGCCAGCAGGCCTTCCAGGCCCTGCAGCAGGGCAAGGGCGTGGGCTACGTGGACGACGAGGCCGCGCTGCTGCGCAGCTACGCCAAGCTGGGTCCGCAGAAGGCGCAGTACGTGGTGCTCAAGCAGAACCTGAGCACCGAGGCGCTGGCCATCGGCATCAAGAAGGGCGAGAGCGGGCTGAAGGCCGTGGTGGACGACACACTGCGCGAGCTCGAGAAGTCGGGCGACGCCGAGAAGATCTTCGTCAAGTGGTACGGCCCGAACACGGCATCGGGCTTCCAGTCGCGCGACTTCAAGCTCGACTCCGACAAGATCGACTGAGCCCGGCCTCAGGTCTTTCTCCTTCCCCCGCTGGGGGAAGGCCGGGATGGGGCAAGCGGCCTTCACATGAGCACCGCGTCTTTCCAGACGCCGCCGTGCCCCACCCCAACCCTCCCCCAGCGGGGGAGGAAGCCACCTCCCCTCGCGGCGGTGATACTGTCGCCCCCCATGCCCCTGTTCGACTATTCCTTGCTGCTGACCGGCAAGTACCACGACATGCTCGTCGCGGGCCTGCTGCTGTCGCTGCAGCTGCTCGCGGCCTCTCTGGTGCTGGCGCTGCCCATCGCGCTGGTGGTGGCGCTGCTGCGGCTGTCGCCCTTCGCGCCGCTGCGCTGGCTCGGCTTCGCGTACGTGGAGTCGATCCGCAACATTCCGCTGCTCGCGCACATGCTCTTCTGGTACTTCGGCGCGCCCGAACTGCTGCCGGAAGACATCAAGCAGTGGCTCTACGCAGGACACATCGAGGCCTACAGCGCCATCATCGCGCTCGCGCTGTACACGGCCGCCTTCATGGCTGAGGACATCCGAAGCGGCATCCGCGCGATTCCGACGGTGCAGTTCGAGGCCGGCCGGGCAATGGGCTTCAGCTACCTGGCCACCATGCGCCGCGTGGTGCTGCCGCAGGCGCTTCGCGTGACCATCCCGCCGCTCATCTCGCAGACGCTGAGCCTGTGGAAGAACACATCCATCGCCACCGTGATCGGCGTGGCCGAGCTGATGTACCAGGCCGGCCAGGTCGAGAGCGCAACCTTCCGCAGCTTCGAGTCCTTCGCGTTCGCGAGCGCGGCGTACCTGACGGTGTCGCTGGCGATCACGGGACTTGCCACCTGGTACCACCACCGTTACCCGGTGCGGACGATCTGAGGAAGGCGACGGCGCGATGCTTCAGATCATAAACGACTACTGGGTCTACTTCCTCATCGGCCAGTATCCGAACGGTCCGCTCGGCGGGCTGGTGCTCACGCTGATCCTCGCCTCCTGCGGTCTGGTGCTGGCGCTGCCGCTGGGCATCGTGCTCGGGCTGGCGCGCGTGAGCCCGTGGCGCTGGCTGCGCTGGCCCGTCACTGGCTTCGTGTACGTGGTGCGCGGTCTGCCTCTGCTGATGGTGATCTTCTGGGCCTACTTTTTCCTGCCCAGCGTCACCGGCGTGAAGACCGACCAGTTCACCACCATGCTGATCGCACTGGTGGTGTTCGACGCCGCCTACCTCGCCGAGATCGTGCGCGCCGGCATCCAGGGCTTGCCGCGCGGACAGATGGAAACCGCCCGGGCGCTGGGCCTGGGCTACGGCGCTGCGATGCGCCTCGTGGTACTGCCGCAGGCGCTGCGCAGCATGCTGCCTTCGCTGGTGAACCAGTTCGTCTCGACCATCAAGGAGACCTCGCTGGGCTACATCATCGGGCTGGCCGAAGTGTCGTTCATCGCGACGCAGATCAACACGCAGGTGTTCACCAAGCCCGCGCAGATCTACCTGATCCTGGGCGGCACGTACTTCATTTTGTGCTTCGGCCTCTCGCGCTTCGCCTACTGGCTCGAACGCCGGCTCGCACGCCGCGGCATCTCCACCGCAGCCACCAAGGTGTCCGCATGATCGAACTCGAAAAAGTCAACAAGTGGTACGGCAGCTACCACGCGCTGGTCGACGTGACCGAAACCATCCACAAGGGCGAGGTCGTCGTGGTGTGCGGGCCGTCGGGCTCGGGCAAGTCGACGCTGATCCGCACCTTCAACCGGCTGGAGCCGATCCAGTCGGGCCGCATCGTGGTGGACGGGCAGGACATCCATGCGCCGGGGCTGGACGTGAACGAATTCCGCTCGCGCATCGGCTTCGTGTTCCAGCAGTTCAACCTGTTCCCGCACCTCACGGTGCTGCAGAACTGCACGATGGCGCCGATGCAGCTGCGCGGCCTTACGCGCAAGCAGGCCGACGAGCGCGCGATGGCGCTGCTGCACCGCGTGGGCCTGTCGAACAAGGCCAACGCCTGGCCCAGCGAGCTCTCGGGCGGCCAGCAGCAGCGCGTGGCGATCGCCCGCGCGCTCGCGATGCAGCCGCCGCTGATGCTGTTCGACGAGCCCACCAGCGCGCTCGACCCCGAGATGGTCGGCGAGGTGCTGCTGGTGATGCGCGACCTCACGCGCGACGGCATGACGATGGTGTGCGTCACGCACGAGATGGGCTTCGCGCGCGAAGTGGCCGACCGCGTGCTCTTCATGGACGAAGGCAAGGTGCTGGAGCGCGCCACGCCCGACGACTTCTTCAACCGGCCGCAGCATCCGCGCGCGCAGCAGTTCCTGGCCGACATCCGCTCCCCCTTCGCGAGAGACGCATGACCAAGATGCAAGACAACGCCCTACCCCTCATCGACGTGTCCGCGCTCGTCGCGGGCGCCGCCGCACGCGATGCCGTCGCGGCGCAGATCGGCGCCGCCTGCCGCGCCCACGGCTTCTTCTACGTGACCGGCCACGGCGTCGACCCGGCGCTGGTGAAGCGGCTCGAAGACCTGAGCCACCGCTTCTTCGACCTGCCCGAGGAAACCAAGATGCAGTGGCGCATGGCCCTCGGCGGTCGCGCCTGGCGCGGCTACTTTCCGCTCGGCGGCGAGCTGACCTCGGGCCGGCCTGACTGGAAGGAAGGCCTCTACCTGGGCACCGAGCTGCCCGCCACGCATCCGCTGGTGCAGGCGAAGACGCCGGTGCACGGGCCAAACCTGTTCCCCGGCGTGGCGGGCTTTCGCGAGACCATCCTCGATTACATGGCCGCCGTCACGCAGTTGGGCCACCGGCTGATGGAAGGCATCGCGCTGAGCCTGGGCCTCGAGGCCGGCTACTTCGCGAAGCGCTACACGGCCGACCCGCTGATCCTGTTCCGCCTCTTCAACTACCCCTCGCAGCCGGTGCCCGAGGGCCTGGACGTGCAATGGGGCGTGGGCGAGCACACCGACTACGGGCTGCTGACGATCCTCCACCAGGACCACATCGGCGGGCTTGCGGTGCACACGCCGGGCGGCTGGATCGACGCGCCGCCGGTTGCGGGCTCCTTCGTCTGCAACATCGGCGACATGCTCGACCGCATGACCGGCGGGCTCTACAAGTCGACGCCGCACCGCGTGAAGCGCAACACCTCGGGGCACGACCGGCTGTCGTTTCCCCTCTTCTTCGATCCGAACTTCGAGGCGCGCGTGCAGCGCATCGAGGGCCTCGCGGGCGCGGAGGCCCGCGACGACAGCGCCGAGCGCTGGGACCGCGCCAACGTGCACGCCTTCAACGGGCGCTACGGCGACTACCTGCTCGCGAAGGTGTCGAAGGTCTTTCCGCAGCTGCGCGACGAAGTGCTCTGAGGCGCAGGAGCCGGCGCCGGCAGGAGACCGGGCTCTTCGAGGAACGCGTCTTCCCAGTGCTCGACGCGGGCGTCGGGGTCGGAAATGGGCACGAGCTTGTCGCTGCGGCAGTAGAAGGTCCAGCCCTCGAACAGCACGTCGTAGTAGGTGCCGGGCAGGTAGCGCTCGCTCGGCGCTTCATAGGGCGCGGACACCACCTCCACGATCCGCCCCACCGCACGCTCTGTGAAGGGCGACGCCAGGCAGCTGTCGACCACATGGCAGAGCGTGCCGATCTTGATCATGCCGTCACACCTTCTGCATGACCTGTTGGGGAAACCAGCGCGGCAGGTGCGCCAGTGCGTCGTTCAGCGAATCGAGCACGTGGAAGGCCCGCTCGACGATCGATGCGGGCGGATGCTTGAGGTCGGGAACCACCACCACCCGCAGGCCCGCCGCCAGCGCCGCCTTGGCGCCGTTCTCGCTGTCCTCGAAGGCGATGCATTCGGCGGGGTCCACGCCCAGGCGCTCGGCCGCAAGCAGGTAGAGCGCCGGATCGGGCTTGGCGCGCTGCACCTCGTCGCCGCCCGCGAAGGCCGAGAAATGGTGCAGCACATCGAGGCTGCCCAGGCAGGCCTGGATCTGCACACTGGTCGACGAAGAGGCGACGGCGCAGCGCGTGCCACGCTCGCGCAGCGCCGCCAGGAATTCGGCGGCACCAGGTTTGATGGGAAAGAGCGGCGTGCCATCGGAGCGCTCCAGCTGCAGGCGCTGGCGCACGAGGCCCACCGCGTGGGTGTAGGCGGCCGGTCCGCCAAGCAGCGAGGCGAGGACGATCTGGGACTCCGCCGTGGACAGCCCCACCACCTGCATGTACTGGCTGTGCGAAAGCTCGATACCGAGCGTGCGGGCGACATCGATCCAGGCAGCCATGATGGGGCGCTCCGAGTCGATCAGCAGCCCGTCCATGTCGAAGATTGCCGCGGCGAACATCGGGGCATCGTAATGAAAAACGAAAAAGGGACCTCGAAGGTCCCTTTTTCGTGGTTGCGCGGAAAAGACTCAGTCCCGTGCCAGCGCCCGGTTGAGCCCCAGTGCCGCCAGCGTGGCGATGGCACCCGAGAGCAGGTAAACGCTCACGTAGGCCAGGCCGAAGTGGGCCGAGAGGCCCAGGGCGACCACCGGAGCGAAGGCCGCGCCGATCAGCCAGGCCACGTCGGCCGTGAGCGCGGCACCGACGTAGCGGTACTTGGGCGCGAAGTTGGAGGTCACCGCGCCGGCCGCCTGGCCGTACGACAGGCCCAGGATCACGAAGCCCAGCAGGATGAAGATGTCCTGGCCGATGCGGCCGCCGTCGAGCAGCGTGGGGGCGAAACCGCTGAACGCGGCGATCACCGCGGCGAGGCCGCCCAGCGTGAAGCGGCGGCCGATGCGGTCGGCCAGCAGGCCCGAGGCCACGATGCCGGCGGCGCCGAACACCGCGCCGACCATCTGGATCACAAGGAACTCGGTGACCGACTGGTCGGAATACAGCGTGATCCACGACAGCGGGAACACCGTGATCAGGTGGAACAGCGCATAGCTGGCCAGCGCGGCGAAGGCGCCGATCAGGATGTTGCTGCCCTGCGAGCTGACGAGCTCGGTGATGCTGGTGGGCTCCAGTTCGCGCTCTTCGAGAAGGCGCGAGTATTCGTCGGTGGCCACCAGGCGCAGGCGGGCGAAGAGCGCCACCACGTTGATCGCGAAGGCCACGTAGAAGGAATAGCGCCAGCCCCAGTCGAGGAAGTCTTCCGAGGGCAGGCTGGAATACAGGTAGGCGAACAGCGCGCTGGCGATGAAGAAGCCGATGGGGGCGCCGAGCTGGCCCAGCATGGCGTACCAGCCGCGGCGGTTGGCGGGCGCGTTCAGCGCCAGAAGCGAGGGCAGGCCGTCCCACGAACCGCCCAGCGCCAGGCCCTGGCCGAATCGGAAAACCGACAGCAGCACGATGGCGGTGAATCCCAGGCTCGCATAGCCCGGCAGGAAGGCGATGCCGGCGGTGGAGGTGCCGAGCACGAAGAGCGCCAGCGTGAGCTTGGCTTCCCGTCCGAAACGTCGCTGGATCATCATCGAGATGACGGTTCCGAACGGACGCGCGATGAAGGCGAAGGAGAAGACCAGGAACGAATAGAGGACGCCCTCGAGGTGCTGCTCGAACGGGAAGAAGACCGCCGGGAACACCAGCACCGAGGCGATGCCGTAGACGAAGAAGTCGAAATATTCGGAGGCGCGGCCGATGACCACACCCACCGCGATCTCGCCGGGCGAGATGTGCGAGTGGTCGTCGCCCGGCCGGGCGCCGCCGTGATCGGCCGGGTTCGGCATCGGCTGTGCGCCTTGCGAAATGATGCTGGACGTCGTCATTGCTTGCTGTAATTCAGATGTAACGCCGCGGCGAGACACCATAGGACCATGGGAGACCCCAGAGCGTCGCACCGAATCACGTTTACCGCCATAGGACAAAACGTCCAATAGGCGAAACCCGTCTTCAGGCGTAGATTGTGGGGTCTTTTTGCGTCGCCCCCTGCGTCCCTGCATCTCTTTTCCCCGGCATGCACATCCTCAAGAACCTTCGCCGAGCACTCCTGCTGCTCCCCGCCATGCTCCTGGCGGGCTGCAACACGGTGCTGATGAACCCCTCCGGCGACATCGCCCATCAGCAGGGACGCCTGATCGTCGTCTCCACCGTGCTGATGCTGATCATCATCATTCCGGTGATCGCCCTGACCATCTTCTTTGCCTGGCGCTATCGCCAGTCGAACAAGGAGGCCACCTACAGCCCCGACTGGGACCACTCCACCCAGCTCGAGCTGGCGATCTGGGCGGCGCCGCTGCTCATCATCATCGCGCTGGGCGCCGTCACCTGGATCAGCACCCACACGCTCGACCCCTACCAGCCGCTGCGCCGTCTCGACGCCCAGCGCGCAATTCCGGCCGAAACCAAGCCGCTGACGGTGGAAGTGGTCGCCCTCGACTGGAAGTGGCTCTTCATCTACCCCGAGCAGGGCATCGCCACGATCAACGAGCTGGCCGCCCCGGTGGACCGTCCGATCAGCTTCAAGATCACGGCCTCCTCGGTCATGAACTCCTTCTTCATCCCCGCGCTGGCTGGCCAGATCTACGCCATGCCTGGCATGGAGACCAAGCTGCACGCGGTCATCAACAAGCCGGGCGAGTTCGAAGGCTTCTCCGCCAACTACAGCGGCGCCGGCTTCTCGGGCATGCGCTTCAAGTTCCACGGCCTGAGCAACGAAGGCTTCGACCAGTGGGTGCAGAAGGTCAAGACGGGCAAGGACGGCGAACTCTCGCGCGACCTCTACAAGAAGCTCGAAGTGCCGAGCGAGCGCGAACCCGTGCGCCACTACCCCACCGTTGCATCCGACCTGTACGACGCGATCCTCAACCAGTGCGTGGACCGCAACAAGATGTGCATGAAGGAAATGATGGCCATCGACTCCAGCGGCGGCATGGGCAAGCCCGGCGCCTTCAACGTTGCCACCAAGCTGGCATGGGACGTCGAATCCCTCGATACGCCCAAGCGCAAGTACGTCACCGCGATGTGCACCACTGAAGAATAAGATGTTGCAGAACCTAGACCTGACGAAGCTCGTCTTCGGCCGCCTCTCCTGGGAGGCGATTCCCCTACACGAGCCGATCCTGCTCGTGACCTTCGCCGGCGTGATCCTGGGCGGCCTGGCCGTGCTGGGTGCACTGACCTACTTCAAGCTGTGGGGCATGCTGTGGCGCGACTGGATCACCAGCATCGACCACAAGAAGATCGGCATCATGTACATCATCCTGGGCTTGGTGATGCTGCTTCGCGGCTTCGCCGACGCGCTCATGATGCGCGCCCAGCAGGCCATCGCCTTCGGCGACAACGCGGGCTTCCTGCCGCCGCACCACTACGACCAGATCTTCACCGCCCACGGCGTGATCATGATCTTCTTCGTGGCGATGCCGCTGGTCACGGGCCTCATGAACTTCGTGGTGCCGCTGCAGATCGGCGCGCGCGACGTGGCCTTCCCGTTCCTGAACAACTTCAGCTTCTGGATGACCACCTTCGGCGCCGGCCTGGTGATGGCGTCGCTGTTCGTCGGCGAATTCGCCAAGACCGGCTGGCTGGCCTATCCGCCGCTGTCGGGCATCCTCTTCAGCCCCGACGTGGGGGTCGACTACTACATATGGTCGTTGCAGATAGCGGGGGTGGGCACGCTGCTGTCCGGCGTGAACCTGCTGGCCACCATCGTGAAGATGCGCGCGCCCGGCATGACCATGATGAAGATGCCCGTCTTCACCTGGACCGCCCTGTGCACCAACGTGCTGATCGTCGCCGCCTTCCCGGTGCTGACCGCCGTGCTGGCCCTGCTGTCGCTCGACCGCTACGCAGGCACCAACTTCTTCACGAACGACCTCGGCGGCAACGCCATGATGTACGTGAACCTGATCTGGATCTGGGGCCACCCCGAGGTGTACATCCTGATCCTGCCGGCCTTCGGCATCTTCTCCGAAGTGGTCTCCACCTTCTCCGGCAAGCGCCTCTTCGGCTACGCCTCGATGGTGTACGCCACGGTCGTGATCACCATCCTGTCGTACCTCGTCTGGCTGCACCACTTCTTCACCATGGGCTCCGGCGCCAGCGTGAACTCGTTCTTCGGCATCACGACGATGATCATCTCGATCCCGACAGGGGCGAAGATCTTCAACTGGCTGTTCACCATGTACCGCGGCCGCATCCGCTTCGAGCTGCCCATGATGTGGACCATCGGCTTCATGATCACCTTCGTGATCGGCGGCATGACCGGCGTGCTGCTGGCCGTTCCCCCGGCCGACTTCGTGCTGCACAACAGCCTGTTCCTGATCGCCCACTTCCACAACGTGATCATCGGCGGCGTGCTGTTCGGCATGCTGGCGGGCATCACCTACTGGTTCCCGAAGGCCTTCGGCTACAAGCTCGACCCGTTCTGGGGCAAGTGCTCGTTCTGGTTCTGGATCGTCGGCTTCTGGTTCGCCTTCATGCCGCTGTACATCCTGGGCCTGATGGGCGTCACCCGCCGCATGAACCACTTCCAGGACATGTCGCTGCAGATCTGGTTCCAGATCGCCGCCTTCGGCGCCGTGCTGATCGCGCTGGGCATCGCCTCGTTCCTGATCCAGCTGGTGGTGAGCTTCATCCGCCGCGACCAGCTGCGCGACACCACCGGCGACCCGTGGAACGGCCGTACGCTGGAATGGGCGACCTCGTCGCCGCCGCCGGCCTACAACTTCGCGTTCACGCCGCGCGTGCATGACAACGACGCCTGGTCCGACATGAAGGCCCGCGGCTACCAGCGTCCGCTGGAAGGCTTCAGCCCGATCCACATGCCCAAGAACACGGCCGCCGGCTTCATCATCGCGGCGCTGAGCGCGGTGTGCGGCTTCGCCCTGATCTGGCAGATGTGGCTGCTGGCCGGCATCGGCTTCGTCGCCATGCTCGCCGCCGTGATCATCCACACCTTCAACTACAAGCGCGACTACTACATCCCCACGGAAGAAGTCGTCCGTACCGAAGAAGCGCGCACGCGCCTGCTGGCTGCCAATGTCTAACAGTACCGTCCTCAATTCCAGCCACACGAACACCGTGGGCAACGCCGCGAGCGTGCCCACCTTCGAGGTGTTCAACGTCCGCAACGAAGACCACCACCCCGAGAACGGCACGCTGCTGGGGTTCTGGCTCTACCTGATGAGCGACTGCCTCATCTTCGCCTGCCTGTTCGCGGTGTACGGCGTGCTGGGTCGCAGCTATGCGGCCGGCCCCTCGGGCGCCGACCTGTTCGACCTGCCGCTGGTGGCGATCAACACCTCGCTGCTGCTGCTGTCGTCCATCACCTATGGCTTCGCCGTGCTCGAGATGCAGAAGCGCCGCATGCGTGGCATGCTGGTCTGGCTGGCCATCACCGGCCTGCTGGGCGCGGGCTTCATCGGCCTGGAGCTCTACGAGTTCGCGCACCTGATCCACGAAGGCGCGGGCCCGCAGCGCAGCGCCTTCCTGTCGTCGTTCTTCGCGCTGGTGGGCACCCACGGCCTGCACGTGACCTTCGGCATCGTCTGGCTCATCGTGCTGATGATCCAGCTGCCCAAGCACGGCTTCACCGCCGCCAACCGCCGCCGCCTGATGTGCCTGTCGATGTTCTGGCACTTTCTGGACGTGGTCTGGATCGGCGTTTTCACCTTCGTGTATCTGATGGGATCGCTGCAATGAGCGCGCACACCGAAACCGCCGGCCACGGCGCACATGGCCATGGCCACGACGACCACGGGCACGATGACGGCCCGGTGAGCCACAGCACCTTCAAGGGCTACATGACCGGCTTCGTGCTGGCCGTGATCCTCACCGCCATTCCGTTCTGGCTGGTGATGGGCAAGGTCTTCGACAAGCCGAGCACCACCGCGCTCGTCATCCTGGCCTTCGCCGTGGTGCAGATCGTGGTGCACATGGTGTACTTCCTGCACATGGACGCCAAGTCCGAAGGCGGCTGGAACATGCTGGCGCTGATCTTCACGCTCGTGCTCGTGGTCATCACGCTGGCCGGTTCGCTGTGGGTCATGTACCACATGAACACCAACATGATGCCGCACTCGGTGCACGACATGAAGAACATGCCCTGATGGCGCAGCAGGCCGTCCGCCGGCGCTCCACCGCCGCACGGGTGGCGCTGGCGGTCTGCGCCGTCCTCGCCTTCGCCGGCTTCGTCGCGCTCGGCACCTGGCAGGTCGAGCGCAGGGCCTGGAAGCTGGATCTCATCGCACGCGTCGACCAGCGCGTGCACGCCCCGGCCACCGCGGCCCCCGGGCGGACCGAATGGCCCACGGTCAACGCGGCCAACGACGAATACCGGCATGTCCGCCTTGCCGGCACCTTCCTCCACGACAAAGAGACGCTGGTGCAGGCCAGCACGAAGCTCGGCGCCGGCTTCTGGGTGCTGACCCCGCTGCGCAGCAGCGCCGACGGCAGCGTCGTGCTCGTCAACCGGGGATTCGTGCCTCCTGAAGCGCAGAAACGCGAGGCGCGCACTGCGACCGAACCGCAGGGCGAGACCACCGTGGCAGGCCTGCTGCGCCTGACCGAGCCCAAGGGCGGCTTCCTGCGCAAGAACGATCCGGCCGGCGACCGCTGGTTCTCGCGCGACGTGCAGGCCATCGCCGCCGCGCGCGGCCTGAGCGATGTGGCGCCCTACTTCGTCGATGCCGAGGCCGCGCAAGCCCCTTCGTCAGCCGCCGACACCCCCGCCTGGCCCGCAGCCGGCCTGACGGTCATTTCCTTTCCCAACAGCCACCTCGTCTACGCCCTGACCTGGTATGGCCTGGCCCTGATGGTGCTGATCGCGGCCTGGTTCGTGCGGCGCAGCGAAAATGCGGCCCATGCCGACGCCCGCCCCGCCGACCAAGATGCCCGCCGCGACGGCTGAGTCCGCCGCAGTCGCGGGCGAGCTGCAGCCTCCCCGCGCCGGCGTCGCGAGCCTCGACAACGCCATCGGCCACCAGAACATGCAGCAGCTGATACAGCTGCGCTGGTTCGCGGTGGTCGGACAGGTCGCCACCATCCTGGTGGTGCACTACGGCTTCGAGATCCGGCTGCCGCTGGACCACATGCTGCAGGTGCTGGCCTGCCTCGCCCTCTTCAACATGGTGAGCCTGCTGCGCTCGCGCAGCCACCGGCGCGTGACCAACGGCGAGCTGTTCGTCGCGCTGCTGGTCGACGTGGCCACCCTCACCGCGCAGCTCTACCTGAGCGGCGGCGCGACCAACCCCTTCGTGTTTCTCTTCCTGCTGCAGGTGACGCTGGGCGCGGTGCTGCTGAAGGCCTGGTCGACCTGGACCATGGTGGTCATCACCAGCATCTGCTTCGCCGGACTCGCGCTGTTCTCGCGCCCGCTCGCGCTGCCGCTGGACCACGACCGCGGCCTGTGGAGCCCCTACATCCAGGGCATGCTGGTGTGCTTCGCGCTCAATGCGGCGCTGCTCGTGATCTTCATCACCCGCATCAGCCGCAACCTGCGCGCGCGCGACGCGCGGCTGGCCGACCTGCGGCAGCGCGCCTCGGAAGAAGAGCACATCGTGCGCATGGGCCTGCTGGCTTCGGGCGCAGCGCACGAGCTGGGCACGCCGCTTGCCACGCTCGCGGTGATCCTCGGCGACTGGCGCCGACTGCCGCATTTCAGCTCCGACCCCGAGCTGCTCACCGAGGTGGCCGAGATGGAACTGCAGATCCAGCGCTGCAAGAGCATCGTGAGCGGCATCCTGCTGTCGGCCGGCGAGGCGCGTGGCGAGTCTTCGGAGGAAACCACCGTCAGCACCTTCCTCGACGACCTCGTCGAGGAGTGGCGCACCACCCGCCCCGTGGAAGACTTCGAGTACGACAACCGCTTCGGCCGCGACCTGCCCATGGTTTCCGACTCGGCCCTCAAGCAGATGATCTGCAACGTGCTCGACAATGCGCTGGAGGCGTCGCCGCACTGGCTGCGCCTCGAGGCGGCGCACGACGCCGACGCGCTGACGATCACCGTCACCGACGCAGGCCCCGGCTTCCTGCCGGCCATCCTCAAGGAGTTCGGCAAGCCCTACCAGTCGAGCAAGGGCCGCGCGGGCGGCGGGCTGGGGCTGTTCCTGGTGGTGAACGTGGCGCGCACCGTGGGTGGACGCGTCGTGGCGGCCAACCGACCCGAGGGCGGCGCCGTCGTGAAGATCACGCTGCCGCTCGCGGCCATCGTGCTCGAGGAAGAAGAGACGGAAGTGGACGACGACGCGGACGACGAAGAAGCCCTCGCGGCCGCCGGCAGGACCATCGGAATGGAAGGCAATGAGCGAAACAGAAGCTGAAGCGCAGCGCCAGTTGCTGATCGTCGAGGACGACGGCGCCTTCGCGCGCGCGCTCGGCCGCTCGTTCGAGCGCCGTGGCTATGCGGTGGCGCACGCGAGCAATCTCGCGGAAGTGGAAGCCCTGCTGGCTGGCGGCACGCCCGGCTACGCGGTGGTCGACCTCAAGCTCAACGGCGAGGCCTCGGGCCTGGCCTGCGTGCAGATGCTGCACCGGCACAACCCGAAGATGCTGATCGTGGTGCTCACGGGCTTCGCGAGCATCGCCACCGCGGTGGAAGCCATCAAGCTCGGCGCCTGCCACTACCTGGCCAAGCCCTCGAACACCGACGACATCGAGGCCGCCTTCGGCCGCGCCACCGGCACCACCGAGGTGGAGCTGACCAACCGCTCCACCTCGATCAAGACGCTCGAATGGGAGCGCATCCACGAGACGCTGGCCGAGACCGGCTTCAACATCTCCGAGACCGCGCGCAGGCTCGGCATGCACCGGCGGACGCTGGCACGCAAGCTGGGCAAGCAGCAGGTCAAGTAGGCAAGCCCTCTCGGCTTCCAACCCGACACACTTCATTGCGAACGGACAGACGATGACCTTTTCACCGCCCTCTCCCTCATCCCCGCAACGCAGCAAAACCGCCGTCCTCGCCGCGCGCGACCAGACGGCGATGGAGGAGCTCTTCAACGCCCTGAGCCACGGCCTGGGCCTTGCGCTGGCGATTGCCTCGCTGCCGATCCTGGTCTACAGCGCCGCACAGAAGGGCCAGGCCGCGGCCGTGGTCGGCGCCAGCCTGTTCGCGGGCACGGCCATCGTGCTGTACCTGATCTCCACGCTCTACCACGCGCTGCCCATCGGCCGCGCCAAGGCCTGGTTCAACCGGCTGGACCACGCGGCCATCTACCTCTTCATCGCGGGCAGCTACATGCCCTTCCTGTTCGGCGTGCTGCGCGGCCCGCTGGGCTGGACGCTGTTCGGCGCCATCTGCGCGGCCGCGGCGCTGGGCGTGGGCGCCAAGCTGTTCAACCGGCTGAAGCATCCGCTGTGGTCCACTGGCCTGTACGTGGCGATGGGCTGGATGGCGCTGATGGCCGCCGTGCCGCTGTACGAGCGCATGTCGGCAGCGGGCCTTGGCTGGCTGGTGGCCGGCGGGCTGTTCTATACGGCCGGTGCGGTGGTGTTCCTGTTTGACAACAAGGTGCGCTTTGCCCACTCCGTGTGGCACCTCTTCGTGCTCGCCGGCAGCACCTGCCACTTCTTCGCCGTGCTCTGGCATGCGCATGGGTAACTCCCCCAGGCTTCGCGCACTTCGTGTCGCTTCGCCAACCCCCTCGCCGGGGGCAGCACCGGCGGCCCGGCAAAGCCGGTTCCGCGGTGCTCCGCGAAAGAGCCTCTACTAATAGTGCGGTGGGAGCTCGTCGCGCGGGTTGCGCGGCGCGCCATCCGGGCCTGTGCTCTGCATCTGTTCCTTCAGCTGCGTGACCTGCAGGATCAGCCGGTCGATTTGCTGCTGTTGGCGGTAGATCGTCATGTTCAGCTGGTCGAGCAGGTCTTCGGCGTAGCTAGCCTTGATCTCGAGCTCGGTCACGCGTTCGGCAATGAGGTCGTGGGACGGGTTTTCCATGCCGCTATTGGACAGGAAGACCGCCTCGCTCTTTGTGACGCCTTGCTTAGCGACGCACCTTCGCCTCCAGCAGGTCGGCCATGCCGATGCGCTTCGTGTCCGATGGACTCAAGCCAGGCCGCCATTGGCACGCAGGATCTGGCCATTGACCCAGCCCGCGTCGGGCCCGGCGAGGAAGGACACCACCGATGCGATGTCCTCGGGCTGGCCCAGGCGCTGCAGCGGCGGCATCTTTGCGAAGGCCTGGACCTGCTCCTCGGTCTTGCCGTCGAGGAACAGCGAGGTGGCGATCGGGCCCGGCGCCACGGCGTTCACCGTGATGCTGCGGCCGCGCAGCTCCTTGGCGAAAACGTGCGTGAAGGCCTCGACCGCCGCCTTGGTGGCGTTGTAGATCGCGTAGCCGGGCATGTTCAGCGCGAGCGTGGTGCTGGAGAAGTTGACGATGCGCCCGCCCTCGTTGAGCCGTGCGGCGGCTTCGCGCAGCGTGTTGAAGGTGCCTCGCACGTTGATGTCGAAGGTCTGGTCGTAGTGCGCGTCGCTGTGCTCGGCCAGCGGCAGGGTATTGAGCACGCCGGCGTTGTTGACCAGCACGTCGACCTTGCCGAGCTGCGCCTCGACGGCGTCGAACATCGCGCGCACTTCGTCGGCGCTGGCCACGTCGGCCTTGATGGCGACGGCCTTGCCGCCGGCGGCCTTCAGCTCGGCGACGAGGGCCTCGGCCTGGGCAGGGCTCGACGCGTAGTTGACGGCGACGGCGAAGCCGTCACGGGCGAGGCGCTGGGCGACGGCGGCACCGATGCCGCGCGATGCGCCGGTGACGATGGCGACCTTGGGGTTGGAAGAGGGGGTCATGGCGGGTGTCCTTTGGTGGAAGTTCGTTGGTGAGGCGAATCTTCGATCGTTCCACTCAAAAGATAATCAGCGCCATATCGCCATTACCATTCCATTTATTTCAACAATAAACCGGTGAATCGCCCATGGACCGCTTCCAGGAAATGCAGGCCTTCGTGCGCATCGCCGAGCGCCAGAGCTTCACGCAGGCCTCCGAAGACCTGCAGATTCCCCGCGCGACCGTCACCAACCTGATCAAGCGCGTGGAGCAGCGCCTCGGCACCCGGCTGCTGGAGCGCACCACCCGCACCGTGCGCCTCACGCAGGACGGCGAGGCCTACTACCGCCGCTGCGTGCGGCTGCTAGCCGACGTGGAGGAAGCCGAGGGCCTGTTCCGCGACGCGGCGCCCAAGGGCCTGCTGCGCGTGAACCTGCAGGGCACGCTGGCGCGGCATTTCGTGGTGCCGGCGCTGCCTGGCTTCCTGGCGCACCATCCGGAGCTGGAGCTGCACATCGGCGAGGACGACCGCCTCGTCGACCTGGTGCGCGAGGGCGTCGATTGCGTGCTGCGCGCGGGCACGCTGCAGGACTCGTCGATGGTCGGGCGGCGCGTGGCGCTGCTGCCGCAGGTCACGGTCGCGAGCCCCGCCTACCTGGCGGCGCACGGCGAGCCCCGCAGCCCGGATGAGCTGGCCTCGCACCGCGCCATCCACTACGTCTCCAGCGCCACGGGCAAGGCCCTGCCGCTCGAATTCACGGTCGACGGGCGGGTGACGAGCGTGCAGCTCGGCGGCATCGTCTCGGTGACCGGTGCTGACCTCTACACCGGCTCGGCCGTCGCGGGACTGGGGCTGGTGCAGGTGCCGCGCTACCGCGTGGCCAGTGAACTGGCGGACGGGCGGCTGAAGGTTCTGCTGGCGGAGTTCGCGCCGCCGCCGATGCCCGTCTCGGTGCTCTATGCGCAGAACCGGCAGCTGTCGTCGCGCGTGCGCGTGTTCACGCAGTGGCTGCGCGACATCTTCGAGGCCGCCGAGGCATCCTGAATCAGCAGGCCGTCGACTCCAGCGCCACCGCGCCGGCCTCGGCATGCGTCTGGCCGCGCAGGAAGGAGAACACGACGAACGCCGTCAGCACCGTCACCCCCGCCAGCACGCACAGCAGCGTGCCGAACGCCGCGCCATAGGCATGCAGCAGCCCCGCGCGGTCCATGCCGGGCAGCAAGGCCAGCGCCTGCGAGAGGTTGCCGGTGGTCACGCGCTGCGCCGCCTGCGATGCGCCGGCGACTTGCCCCAGATGCGCCGTCACCAGCGCAGTCAGGCCCGCTCCGACGAGCGCCAGCGCGATGCCCTCACCCGCCACCCGCACTGTGTTGAAGATGCCCGACGCCATGCCCGCGCGCTCGCGCGGCACCACGCTCACGGCCAGCCCGTCCATCAGGCCCCAGGGCAGCCCGATGCCCGCGCCGATCAGCAGCAGCGGCCACGCCATCCCGGCAAGCGGCGTGCCCGGCGCGCAGCGGCTGAGCCAGAAAAGGCCCGCCGCGCACACCAGCAGCCCCACGGCCGAGATCGCGCCGGCCGAGAACCGGTGCGCCAGCGACGCCGCCAGCGTCGGCACCACGAGGATCGGCCCCGAGAGCGCGAACATGAAGGCGCCCGCCTCGATGGCACTGCGCCCTTCGAGCCCGATGAAGCGGATCGGCAGCAGCACCAGCAGCACGACGAAGCCGTAGGCTGGCGCAGCCGCCAGCAGTTGCACGCCCACGAAGCGCGGGAAGCGGAACAGCGACAGGTCGAGCATCGGATGCGCCACCCGCCTTTCGATGGCGACGAAGACTGCGCCCATCGCCGCCGCGCCCATGAGCGCACCAAGCACCCACGGGCTGCCCCAGCCGCTGTCGGGCGCCTGCAGCACGCCCAGCGTCAGCAGGCTCAGCGCGGCGGTGAAGCTCAGCGTGCCCGGCACGTCGAGCCCCATCGCCTGCGAGTTGCGCGACTCGCGCATCGCCAGCGAAGCGATGCACAGCGCCGCGAGGCTCACCGCGCCCGGGCTCAGCATCACGGCCTGCCAGCCGAAGCGCTCCGCGAGCCAGCCCGAGACGATGGCGCCGCAGGACAGCCCCACGCCGAACGAGGTGCCGATCAGGCTGAAGGCCCGCGTGCGCGCCGCGCCGTCGAACACCTGGGCCAGCGCGGCCGTGCCAGCCGCGAAGGCCGCCGCCGAACCCAGCCCCTGCAGCGCGCGCGCCAGGTCGAAGGCCAGGATGCCTGGCGCCAGCGTCAGCAGCGAACCGCTGAACGCCACCACCGCGAGCCCCAGCAGGAAGACGCGCTTGCGCCCGTACGCATCGGCCAGCGCGCCGGCCGCCATCAGCGTGGCGCCGAAGCTCAGCATGAAGGCGTTGGTCACCCAGTTGAGCTGCACCGGGCTGCCGCCCAGCGCGTCGCGCACGGCGGGCAGCACCACCGCCGGGCCGGTGAAGCTCAGCGGCATGCCCAGCGCCGCGAGGCAGACCGCGGCCAGGAGCCAGTTTCTGGAGGAAGAGGCGGACATCAGAAACGTGCTTTCGCGGAAGGTGAAAAGGAAGGCACGAAGATAGAAAGGAATCAATGCGCTGAGAATCGCCCCATTGCTCCACACACTCCCAGCCAAAGGTTGCCAATCCATGGACAGCTTCAGCGGACTCGAATCCTTCGTGCGGGCGGCCGACCTGTCGAGCTTTGCCAAGGCCGGCCGGCTCCTGGGCATCTCGGCCTCGGCCGTGGGCAAGAACGTCGCGCGGCTCGAAGAGCAGCTAGGCGTGCGCCTCTTCAACCGCACCACGCGGCACATGCGGCTCACGCAGGAAGGCGCCCTCTTCCATGAGCGCTGCCGCCGCATCCTCGACGAGCTGGACGACGCGCGGGCCATGATGCAGGACGCCATCGCCGCGCCGCGCGGCCGGCTGCGCGTGAGCCTGCCGACCATCGGCTACCGATTCCTGCTGCCGATGCTGCCGGCCTTCAGGGAGCGCTACCCCGAGATCGAGCTCGACCTCGACTTCAACGACCGGCTTGTCGACGTGATCGCCGAGGGCGTCGACGTGGCGATCCGCAGCGGCGAGCTGGTCGACTCGCAACTGGTGGCGCGCCGGCTCGGCCCGTTCCACTTCGTGCTCGTCGCCTCGCCGGCCTACCTCGAGCGCCACGGCGTGCCGCAGACCCCGGCCGACCTCGCGCGGCACACCTGCCTGCGCTACAAGTTCGCCACCGGCGGAAAGATCGAGGACTGGGTCCTGCCCGGCCTGCCCGCGCAGCTGCCGCCCGGCCTGCTGTGCAACAACATGGAAGCCATGCTCGGCGCAGCGGTCGCCGGCCTCGGCGTGGCCTACATGCCCGACTTCCTCGCGCGCGACTCGCTGTGCCGCGGCGAACTGCAGCGCGTCCTGGCCACGCACCTCGTGCGCCAGGGCCAATTCACGGCGCTATGGCCGTCGAGCCGGCAGCTGTCGCCGAAGGTGCGGGCGTTCGTGGACTTTGCGGGGGAGCACATGTTCAGGGAGGAAGCGATGGCGCCATGAACCGAGGAAGGACCTGCGCACGCGGCTCATGGTCGGCGCCGCATGAGTTGAAAGGCCCGCCCGTCAGGCGACTTCTGCCGGCTGCTCTGCTTGCTGACCGATGGCGGCAACCGGCTCCTCGACGCTTTGCGTCACGGGAGTCTCCGCGGGCATGGCAGCCACGGCGACCGGCGCCGCCGCGACAGGCTCGACTGGCTTGGTGCTCTCGGCGATCAGCGGCTTTCCCGATTCGGGCATCGCAGCCGTAACGACGGGCTCTACCGCTTCGGGCTTGGCTGCATCGGTCTTCGCGGGAGCGGCAGCCTTCGCCGCCTCGGGCATCGCGGGCGCGGGCGCGGCCACTGCGACAGGTACCGCTTCCACCGGTTTGGCACTTTCCACGACCACGGGCTTCGCGAGTTCTGGCTTCACAGGCTCCGGCTTGGGCGTCTCGGCGGACTTTGCCGATTTCACAGCCTTGACGGGCGCGGGCTTCACCGGTTCCTGTATCGCCGCCACCGGCTTCGCAGCCTCCTGCTTCACCGGCTCGCTCGCCATCCGGCTCAGCGCCAGCGCGGCCTTCAGCGGGAACAGCGTGCGCTCGTCGCCCTCCGCGGCATTGCTCACCGTGGTGCCCGCCGTCTCGCTCAGGCTCGCGGTACGCACGGCGTCGAGGCGGTGCGTGGGCACCATGAACGGCGAATGCGTGGTGTAGATGACCTGGTTGCCGGCGAAGTCCTTTTCGAGGTGGGCCAGCAGGTCGGCCTGCGAATGGGGGTGCAGGTGCAGGCCGGGTTCGTCGAGCAGCAGCACGGCGTCTTCGGCCTGGCCGCCCTGGGTGTCGGCGAAGAAGGCGACGTAGAACGAGAAGAACCACTGGAAGCCGCGGCTGCGCTCCTCCAGGTTCACCTCGACCTCGTAGGCGGCGTTCGGGTCGGACACCAGCGTGTCGAGGTACTGGCCGTCGAGGTTGAAGCGCACCTTCAGCGCGCGGTCCTTCCAGAGGCGGCGGATCTCGGCCGTCACCACCGAGCCGGCGCGGTTGACGAGCTGGTTGCGCGTGGCCTGGTCGTTCTTCTCGAGCAGGGCCTGCAGCTGCCGCAGGTCGAGCCCCGCGACCTTGCACAGCCTGCCGAAGCTCTGCTGCTCGGGCGTGAGCTGGCCCCAGCCCTCGCGCCCCAGGTATTCGGCGATGTTCTGGCGCCCGGGCAGCGCCGGGTATTCGTCGACGTAGACGAAGCGCGGCAGCTTGCCGATCACCCATTCCTGGGCGCGCTCCAGCGCGGGCGCGTCGTTGGCGATGGAAAGCGCGGTTTCCTCCAGCTCGGCGAGCATCTGGTCCTGCTTGTCGCTGAGCTCGGCGCCCGCCACGGCCAGCGCCTTGCGCAGGGCCTGGGCCGCCTTGATGGCGCCTGCCGACCACTTGATGTAGTCGGGGCTCATGATCATCGCGGCGTCGAAGACGTCGGCTTCCTGCTCGAGCGCGGCCTTCGCGGCTTCGTCGGTGACCTTCTCGGCCGCCGCCTTGACGGCCGGCACGATCTTGCGGACCTTGGCCTTGGTGTCGCTCACATCGAGCGACAGGGCGCCGAGTCCTTCGAACCCGGCCGAGCGGGCGGCGGCATAGCCCCGGCTCGCGGTGACGTGGCGCACGCCGGCCGCGCGCGGCAGGATCGCGGCCAGCTCGGCCTGCTCGCTCTCGTCGAGGCTCCAGCGCGTGAACACGACCGGTGTTTCGCCCGTGCACTCTTCCAGGCGGCGATGGCGCGGGAAGTCCTTGATGGGGCTGAGTTCGGCGACGCCTTCCGCCGGGTTCAGGCTGTGCAGCGCGCGCAGCAGGTTCGACTTGCCGCTGTCATTCCGGCCGAGGATCGCCGTGATCTGCGTGGAATCGATGGGGCCGCTGTCGTTGATCGAGCGAAAGTTGGTGATCTGGAATGACGCCAGGCGCATGCGAGGATTTCTCTCTTCTGAAATGGATACGGGGCCGGGGAATGTATTGCATCCCCGGCCCCGTCCCGTCTCGACGAAAAGAAAAAAATTACTCGGCCGCGCGCCGCAAGGTGTCGACCACCGGCCGGCGCAGCACTTCGCGCAGGCCCCACCACCCGGCGCCGAGCGCCAGCACCGCGCCGGCCAGCGCACCGGCGACCGGCACCAGCGGCGAAGCGGTCCAGGTGAAGTCGAACACGTAGCGTGCGAGCCCCCAGCCGATCAGCGCGGCCACGATGCTCGCGAGGAAGCCCGCGAGCAGGCCCACGCCCGCGAGCTCGGCGCGCTGCACCTGCCGCAGCAGGCTGGCACGCGCGCCCACCGCGCGCATCACCGCGAACTCGCGCGCGCGTTCCTCGCGGGTGGCGGTCACCGCGGCGAACAGCACCACGAGGCCGGCCGCGAGCGTGAAGCCGAACAAGAACTCGACCGCGCGGATCACCTGGTCGAGCACGCGCTGCACCTGGTTGATGGTGGCGCTCATGTCGACGTTGGTCACGTTCGGGTAGCTGCGCACCAGCGCGTTGTCGAAGCCGCGCGTTTCGGGCGCGCGGAAGGCGCCCATGTAGGTGGTGGGCACGTCGGCCAGCGAGGCCACCGTGTACATCACGAAGAAGTTCGCGTGCATCGAGCCCCAGTCGACCTTGCGCAGCGAGGTGATGCGCGCGTCGTTCTGCATGCCGCCGATGTCGAAGCGCAGCACGTCGCCCATCTTCAGGCCCAGCGTCTCGGCCAGGCCCTCTTCCACGCTCACCTCGCCGGCCGCGCCGGGCGTCCACTTGCCGGCGGTGATGCTGTTGTGCGCGGGCGCGTCCACGCTGTTGCTGAGGTTGAACTCGCGGTCCACCAGGCGCTTGGCGCGGTCTTCGGTGTAGTCGTCGGGCGATACCGGCTTGTCGTTGATGGCCACGAGCCGGCCGCGGATCATCGGGTACCAGTCGAACTTGCTCACGCCCGCGTCGCGCAGCGACTTCTGGAAGGCCTCGCTCTGATCGGGCATGACGTTGATGACGAAACGGTTCGGCGCGTCGGGCGGCGTGGCCTGGCGCCAGCTCGCGACGAGGTCGGTGCGCAGCAGCACCAGCAGCACCAGCGCCAGCAGCCCCACCGAGAGCGCGCTGACCTGCACCACCGCGTAGGCCGGCCGCGCCGAGATCTGCCGCGTGGCCAGCACCAGCCAGCGCGGTGCGGTCGCTTCGTTGACGCTGCGGCGCAGTACCTTCACTGCCAGCCAGCTCAGGAGCGCGAACACCGCCACCGCGCCCGCGAAGCCGCCGACGGCAATGAGCCCCAGCTTGATGTCGCTGCTCGCCGCCATCAGCAGCGCCGCGAAGCCCGCCACGCCCACGCCCAGCACCGCGAGCGACGCGGGCTTGAGCCCGCCCACGTCGCGCCGGATCACGCGAAGCGGCGGCACGCGCGCCAGCTGCAGCACGGGAGGCAGGCCGAAGGCGAAGAGCAGCGTGAGCCCCATGCCGAGCCCGAAGGCCACGGGCCACAGCGTGGCCGCGGGCAGCGCGGTCTCGACCAGCCCCGCCAGCAGCAGCACGAACACGTAGTGCACCGCGAAGCCGATGGCCACGCCCAGCGCGCTGGCCACGATGCCGATCACCGCGAATTCGAAGGCATAGGCGATGGCGATGGTGCGCTGGCTCTGGCCGAGCACGCGCAGCATCGCGCAGTCGTCGAGGTGGCTGGCCGCGAAGCCGCGCGCGGCCAGCGCCACCGCCACGGCCGACAGCAGCGCGGCGAGCAGCGCGACCAGGCTCAGGAATTTCTCGGCGCGATCGAGCGTCTGGCGCATCTCGGGCCGGCCGCTCTCGAAGGAGTCGAGCCGCACGCCGCGCAGTTCGCCCTTCTTGATCGTGGCGTCGGCCCAGTCGGTGAAGCGCTTGACCGCCGCGTCGTTGCCCGCCACGGCATAGCGATAGCCGACTCGGCTGGCCGGCTGCACGAGCCCGGTGCGGGCCACGTCGGCCTGGTTGAGCATCACGCGCGGCGAGAAGCTCATGAAGCCGGCGCCGCGATCGGGCTCCAGCGTGATGACGCGGCCCACGCGCAGGCCGGTGTCGCCCAGCAGCAGCGTGTCGCCGACCTTCAGGCCCAGCGAGTCGAGCAGCGAGGCATCGACCCAGGTTTCGCCCGGCGGCGGGATGTCGCGCGTGACGACGCCCGCGCCATCGATGGTGGTGGAGGTCTGCAGGCTGCCCCGCAGCGGATAGCCGGCCGTCACGGCCTTCAGCGCCACCAGCTTGCTGGCGCCGCCCTGCGCGTCCTCGGCGCGGGCCATGGTCGGGAAGCCGTAGGTGGATGTGCCCTGGAGCCCGAGCGACTTCGCCTGCGCCACGAAGGCCTCGGGCGTGGGGTTGTCACTGACGATCACCGCGTCGCCGCCCAGCAGCTGTCGCGCGTCGCGCTTGAGCCCGCCCTGCAACCGGTCGGCGAAGAAGCCGACGGCCGTGAGCGCGGCCACGGCCAGCAGCACGGCGACGATCAACAGGCGCAGCTCGCCGGCGCGCAGGTCGCGCCAGAGCGTGCGCCAACCCAGGCGGAGGGAGGCATTCATGGCCGCGACGATAGCCCAGCGGGCCCCGCGCGGCCGGATTCAAGGGTTATTGCCGGTTTTGGCCTACTTGCCCGAGTCATGGTGCTGCCGCATGATGCGAGAAAACACCCCACTGCGCCGATCAGGCATTTATTGCAGGCTGCGGCGGGCGAAATAAAAACATTCCACTATCTGGCCGTCCTTTCCCCCGAAGGAGTGTCAATGCTGCGATGTCAGCGTCTGCAAACCCTGGGCCTGTGTCTGGCCCTCGGCATGCTGTTGAGTGCCTGCGATCCCAAACCCTCGGCCGGTGCCGCTGCGCCGACGTCGCCCACTTCGCCGACCGCGGGTGCTTCGGGCACCCCGGGGGCGAGCCCGAGCAGCATCAAGCCTGCCGATTCCGGCGACAAGGTCGACGAATCCACCGCCCACAAAGGCCCGTCCGAAGGCGGTGCGGCCATCGGCGGCATGAGCGGGCCGAACGGCGGCGGCACATCCGGTGGTGCGGCGCCCGCGCCGAGCGGCGGCGACGGCTCGGCACCCAAGTAGCACGGCCGGCCCCGTACTGTCGATACAGCCCCCACAGATTTCCCACGCAAGGCAAGAAGAAGAGACCCCGATGAAACACCCAACTTCACCGCCGCAGGAGGTTCCGTCATGGACATGAACCGCCGGCAATTCTTCCGCGTCAGCAGCGCGGGGCTGGTCGGCTCCAGCATCGCCGCGCTCGGCTTCTCGCCGACCGCCGCGCTGGCCGAGGCCCGCAACTTCAAGCTCGCGCGCACCACCGAGACACGCAACACCTGTCCGTACTGCTCGGTGGGCTGCGGGCTCATCATGTACAGCCTGGGCGACAAGGCGAAGAACGTGGTGTCCGACATCCTCCACATCGAGGGCGATGCCGACCACCCCGTGAACCGAGGCACGCTGTGCCCGAAGGGCGCCGGCCTGCTCGACTTCGTGCACAGCCCCATGCGCCTGAAGTACCCCGAGGTGCGCGAACCCGGCGCCACGGAGTGGAAGCGCATCGGCTGGGACGAGGCGCTCGACCGCATCGCCAAGCTGCTGAAGGCCGACCGCGACGCCAACTTCCAGACCACCAACGCCGACGGCAAGACCGTGAACCGCTGGACCAGCTCCGGCATGCTCTGCGCCTCGGCCTCGTCCAACGAAACCGGATACATCACGCACAAGGCATTCCGCTCGACCGGGATGCTGGTGTTCGACAACCAGGCACGCGTCTGACACGGACCTACGGTGGCCAGTCTGGCCCCGACGTTCGGCAGAGGCGCGATGACCAACCACTGGCAGGACATCCAGAACGCGGATGTCGTGCTGATCATGGGCGGCAACGCCGCGGAGGCGCATCCGTGCGGCTTCAAGTGGGTCATCGAAGCCAAGAAACAGAACAAGGCCCGCCTGGTGGTGGTCGACCCGCGCTTCACGCGCTCGGCCGCCATGGCCGACTACTACGCGCCGATCCGCGCGGGGTCGGACATCGCCTTCCTGGGCGGGGTCATCAACTTCCTGCTGACCAACGACAAGATCCAGACCGAGTACGTCCGCAACTACACCAACGCGACTTTCATCGTCGGCCCCGACTACAAGTTCGAGGACGGCCTGTTCAGCGGCTACAACGCCGAGAAGCGCAACTACGACCCCAAGTCGTGGGGCTACGCGCTCGACGAGCAGGGCATGGCCAAGGTCGACATGAGCATGCAGGACCCGAACTGCGTGCTGCAGGTGATGAAGCGGCACTATTCGCGCTACACGCCCGACATGGTGAGCCGCATCACCGGCACGCCGAAGGACAAGTTCCTGAAGGTGTGCGAGTACATCGCGAGCACCAGCACCTCCCAGCGCACCATGACCATCATGTACGCGCTGGGCTGGACGCAGCACAGCCAGGGCTCGCAGATGATCCGCACCGGCGCCATCGTGCAGCTGCTGCTGGGCAACATCGGCGTGCCCGGCGGCGGCATGAACGCGCTGCGCGGCCACAGCAACATCCAGGGCCTGACCGACCTGGGGCTGCTGTCGAACTCGCTGCCGGGCTACATGTCGCTGGCGCGTGACAGCGAGCAGACGCTGGAGGACTACTACAAGACCCGCGCGCTCAAGCCCCTGCGCCCCAACCAGATGAGCTACTGGCAGAACTATCCGAAGTTCTTCGTCAGCATGCAGAAGTCGTGGTGGGGCGACGCGGCCACGGCGGAGAACGAGTGGGGCTTCCACTACCTGCCCAAGATCGACAAGCTCTACGACGTGCTGCAGGCCTTCGAGCTCATGAACCAGGGCAAGCTCAACGGCTACATCTGCCAGGGCTTCAACCCAGTGGGCTCGTTCCCCGACAAGAAGAAGATCGTCGACGGGCTCTCCAAGCTCAAGTTCCTGGTCACCATCGATCCGCTGCAGACCGAGACCAGCGAGTTCTGGCGCAACTTCGGCGAGTTCAACGACGTCAGGACCGCCGACATCCAGACCACGGTGTTCCGCCTGCCTTCCACCTGCTTCGCGGAGGAGGACGGCTCGCTCACCAACTCCAGCCGCTGGCTGCAGTGGCACTGGAAGGGCGCGGAGCCACCGGGCGAGGCCAAGGGCGACATCGAGATCGTCGCCGGCATCTTCAACCGGCTGCGCACCGCCTACGCAAAGGACGGCGGCGCCTTCCCCGACCCGATCGTCAAGCTCACCTGGCCCTACAAGATTCCGCACTCGCCTTCCGCGCAGGAACTGGCGATGGAATACAACGGCCGCGCGCTGGTCGACCTGACCGACCCGAAGGACCCGAGCAAGCCGCCGCTGGCCAAGGCCGGCGAGCAGCTCTCGGGCTTCGGCCTGCTGCGCGACGACGGCAGCACCGCCAGCGGCTGCTGGATCTACTCGGGCGCATGGACGCAGGCCGGCAACCAGATGGCGCGGCGCGACAACGCCGACCCGTACGGCATCGGCATGGTGCAGAACTGGGCGTGGGCCTGGCCGGCGAACCGGCGCATCCTCTACAACGGCGCGTCCACCGACCCCGCCACCGGCAAGCCGTGGATCGCCAGGCGCGGCCTGATCGCGTGGAACGGCAAGCAGTGGGCAGGTTCGGACATTCCCGACATCCGCCCCGACGCGAACCCGACGGAAGCCGACGCGGTGCGCCCCTTCATCATGACCGCCGAGGGCGTAGCGCGCCTGTTCGCGCCCACCGGCATGGCCGAAGGACCGCTGCCCGAGCACTACGAGCCGTTCGAGTCGCCGCTGGTCAACAACCTGATGCACCCGAACAACGAGAAGGCGCGCGCCAACCCCGCGGCGCGCATCTTCAAGGGCGACCTCGAGAGGCTCGGCGTGCCGAAGGACTTCCCGTACGTGGCGACCAGCTACCGGCTCACCGAGCACTTCCACTACTGGACCAAGAACGTGCGCACCTCGGCCATCATCCAGCCGCAGCAGTTCGTCGAGATCGGCGAAGAGCTCGCGAAGGAGAAGGGCATCGGCCACGGCGACATGGTCAAGGTGTCGAGCAAGCGCGGCTACATCAAGGCCGTGGCCGTGGTCACCAAGCGCATCGTCGGTCTGCAGGTGGACGGGCGCACGGTCCATACCGTGGGCTTGCCGAACCACTGGGGCTTCATCGGCATCGCGAAGCCCGGCTATCTGGTGAACACGCTAACGCCCTTCGTGGGCGATGCGAACACGCAGACGCCGGAATACAAGTCCTTCACCGTGAACATCGAGAAGGCCTGAACGATGTCCTCTCTTCAAACCCTAGACATCGCCGCCCGCTCGGCCACGACCACGCCGTCGCCCGAGATACGGCATCGGCCGCAGATCCAGCCGGTCGCGAAGCTGATCGACGTGTCGGCCTGCATCGGCTGCAAGGCCTGCCAGGTCGCATGCATGCAGTGGAACGACCTGCGCGACGAAGTCGGCACCACGCACGGCACCTACGACAACCCGGTCGACCTCACGCCCGCCTCCTGGACGGTGATGAAGTTCTCCGAGGTCGAGCCCGAGGCCGGCAAGCTCGAATGGCTGATCCGCAAGGACGGCTGCATGCACTGCGAGGACCCCGGCTGCCTGAAGTCGTGCCCGGCGCCGGGCGCGATCGTCAAGTACGCCAACGGCATCGTCGACTTCATCAGCGAGCATTGCGTGGGCTGCGGCAACTGCGTCACGGGCTGCCCCTTCGACGTGCCGCGCATCAGCAAGGCCGACAACAAGGCCTACAAGTGCTCGCTGTGCTCCGACCGCGTGGGCGTGGGCCTGGAGCCGGCCTGCGTGAAGGCCTGCCCCACCGGCGCGCTGCACTTCGGCACCAAGGAAGACATGCACGAGTACGCCTCGGAGCGCATCGTCGACCTGAAGGAGCGCGGTTTCGCCAACGCCGGCGTGTACGACCCGGCGGGCGTGGGCGGCACGCACGTGATGTACGTGCTGCAGCACGCCGACCGGCCGCAGCTCTACGCCGACCTGCCGAAGGACCCGCACATCAGCCCGCTGGTGTCGCTGTGGAAGGGCGTGGCCAAGCCGCTGGCCGTGGTCGCCATGATCGGCGCCGTGGTGGGCAGCTTCTTCCACTACATGAAGACCGGCCCCATCGAACCCAAGGACGACCACCCCGACGCCGACCGCGACGGCAGGCCCGACGACGTGGCGGTGATCGAGGAGCCGCCGGCTTCGCCCTCGCCCTCTTCGACGCCGCCCACCGCGCCCCGCGCATGAGGAGAAGAACGCGATGACACGCTACTACCTTCGCCGCTACCGCGACGCCACGCGCATGAACCACTGGTTCGTCGCGATCATGTTCTTCGCCGCGGCGCTCTCGGGCCTGGCCTTCTTCCACCCGAGCCTGTTCTTCCTGAGCGCGCTCTTCGGCGGCGGGCCCTGGACGCGCATCCTGCATCCCTTCATGGGGCTGCTGATGGTACTGGGCTTCGTGTTCCTGTTCTTCACCATGTGGCGCGAGAACATCCTCGACAAGGGCGACCGCGAGTGGATCGCCAACGCGCCGAAGATGCTCAAGGGCGACAAGTCGAGCATGCCGCCAGTGGGCAAGTACAACGCCGGCCAGAAGCTGGTGTTCTGGGCCTTCGGCATCAGCCTGCTGCTGTTGCTGGTGACGGGCTTCATGTTCTGGAGCCCGTGGTTCGTCGGCTTCTTCCCGATCCTTTTGCGGCGCATCGCGGTGGTGGTCCACGCGGCCTCGGCCGTGGTGCTGATCCTCTCGGTCATCACGCACATCTACGCTGCCATCTGGGTCAAGGGCACGCTGCGCGCGATGACGCGCGGCACGGTCACCGAAGGCTGGGCCAAACTCAACCATCCGTTGTGGCACCGCAAGATGACCCGGGGGGAATGAACTCTTCCCGGGCTTCGCGCATCGCATATCCCGCCCCATTCCGGGGGCGGTGCCTGCGGCCCGGCCGAGTCGGCTCCGCGGTATCCCGCGAACAGGCCCGGCCCCTGCGGGGACTCGGGCGATCGCGTATCGCGAATCGTGCGAATGGCTGTAGAGTCGTCCGGATGAGCAGTTCCAACGGCAATCCACCGCCGATCCGGACCACCCGCGTCCTCGAGCCGGAGCAGATCGCCATGCAGGCCGGGCGGCAGATGCCGTTCCTGCGCCTGCCGGTGCGCTCCCTCGCCTTTTCCGACCGCCAGCTTCGCCTGCGCCAGCTCGCGGCATCGCATCCGATGCGCGAGTACCTGATCTTCATCGCCGACCTCGCGCAGGCGCAGCACCAGGTGCTGCAGGACTACGCCCCGGTCGAGCTGCCCGAGGCCGAAGCGCTCGAAGCCGCCGCGAGGGTGCTCAAGCCCCCGATGCCCGCCTTCGGCTGGACGCGCGATGCGGTGTGGCTGAAGGAATTGCGCCGGCTGCTCGCGTTATTTCGCGCAAGACTGCCCGAAGGCTCCGCGCGCGACACGCTCGACCGCGTGGCGGCCGCCGACGACGCATGGATCGACGCGCAGGCCGACCGGCTCTCGCGCCGCATCATGTTCGGGCTCGACCTCGCGGCCGCGCCGCTGATCGCCGCCGGGCTGCAGGCCTACTGGACGCACTTGGTGCTGCAGGTGGCCGAGCGCGCAGGCGAGAACATCTACGGCCGCACCGATCCCGGCAACGAATGCCCCTGCTGCGGCAGCGCGCCCACCGCGAGCATCACACGCATCGGCGCCGACGAGGCAGGCTTCCGCTACCTGCACTGCTCGCTGTGCGGCACAGAGTGGCACTACGTGCGCATCAAGTGCACGCATTGCGAGAGCACCAAGGGCATCCATTTCGAATCGCTGTCGCCGCAGCCCGGCGTGGAAGTGCCTGCCACCGGCGCGCGCGAGGGCGCGGTGAAGGCCGAGTGCTGCGACAGCTGCGGCCACTACCTCAAGCAGGTCGTGATGGAGAAAGATCCCGAGGTCGAACCCGTAGCAGACGACCTGGCGAGCGTCACGCTCGATCTGCTCGTCTCCGAAGCCGGGCATCAACGCAGCGGCCACAACCTGATGCTCCTTTTCGGCGAACCCGAAGTTCCCGACGACGGCGGAGGCGGCTGATGGCGATGCCCGAAGAGTCCGTGGTCCACGGCTCGACGGCAAGGCCCCAGGATCTGCCTTCTGTCGATCAATTGTTGCGCCTCGCCGTGCCGGGCGCATTGCTGGCCGAGCATGGCCACACGCTCGTGGTGAAAGAGGCGCGTGCGCTGCTCGACAGCCTGCGCGCGAAAGCCGTCGTGGGCAAACTCGCTGCTGCAGAGGTGCAGCCTGATGCACTGGGCGACGCACTCGCTGCGCGCATACAGTCGCGCCTCGCGCCGCGCATGAAGGCGGTGCTGAACCTCACGGGCACCGTCATCCACACCAACCTGGGCCGCGCGCTGCTGGCCGACGCGGCGCTGCAGCGGCTGCTGGCGGTGATGACATCGCCCAACAACCTCGAGTACGACCTCGCCACCGGCAGCCGCGGCGACCGCGACTCGCTGGTCGAAGAGCTTCTGTGCGCCATCACCGGCGCCGAGGCCGCCACGGTGGTCAACAACAACGCCGCCGCCGTGCTGCTCACCATCGCGGCGCTGGCGCGCGAGCGCGAGGTGATCGTCTCGCGCGGCGAGCTGGTGGAGATCGGCGGCGCCTTCCGCATGCCCGACGTGATGGCCAGCGCGGGCGCGCGCATGGTCGAGGTCGGCACCACCAACCGCACGCATCCGCAGGACTACGAGCGCGCCATCAACGAGCGCACTGCCCTCGTGATGAAGGTGCACACCAGCAACTACGCGGTGCAGGGCTTCACCTCGGCCGTCGACGAGGCCACGCTCGCCGGCATCGCGCATGCGCGCGGCGTGCCGCTGGCCACTGACCTGGGCAGTGGCTCGCTGATCGACCTCGCGCGCTACGGCCTGCCGCGCGAGCCGCTGCCGCAGGAGATGCTCGCGGCCGGCTGCGACGTGGTCACCTTCTCGGGCGACAAGCTGCTGGGCGGCCCGCAGGCCGGCCTCATCGTGGGCAGCAAGGAGGCCGTGGGCCGCATCCGCAAGTTCCCGATGAAGCGCGCGCTGCGCATGAGCAAGCTGCCGCTGGCCGCGCTCGAAGCCACGCTGTCGCTCTACCTGCGGCCCGAGCGCCTTGCGCAGGACCTGCCGACGCTGCGGCTGCTCACGCGCCCCGCCGATGCGATCCGCGAGATGGCCGAGGCGCTGCGCGAGCCGGTGCAGGCGGCCGTGGCGCCGCGCTTCGACGTCGAGGTGGTGCCGCTGCTCGGGCAGATCGGCTCGGGCTCTTTGCCGGTGGAGCGCCTGCCCTCTGCAGGCCTTGCGATAGCACCGGCCGGCACCTCGAAGAAGGGCATCGGCACCGCGCTCGATGCCCTTGCCACCGCGCTACGCGGCCTGCCGCTGCCGGTGGTCGGGCGCATCGCTGAAGACCGGCTGCTGCTCGACCTGCGCTGCCTGGAAGACAGCGCGCCCTTCACGGGCCAGCTTGCCCTGCTGCACGAGCGGCTGCAATGATCATCGGCACCGCAGGCCACATCGACCACGGCAAGACCACGCTGGTGCGCGCCCTCACCGGCGTCGACACCGACCGGCTGCCCGAGGAGAAGCGGCGCGGCATTTCCATCGAGCTCGGCTATGCGTACCTGCATGCGCCCGACGGCGTGTCGCTGGGCTTCGTCGACGTGCCGGGCCACGAGCGCCTGCTGCACACCATGCTGGCCGGCGCGACCGGCATCGACCACGCGCTGCTGGTGGTGGCGGCGGACGACGGCGTGATGCCGCAGACGCGCGAGCACTTCGCGGTGGTGGCGCTGCTGGGCGTGCGCGAGGCGACGGTGGCCATCACCAAGATCGACCGCATCGATGCAGGCGTGCGCGAGGCGCGGCTGGCCGAAGTGCGAGCCGGCATCGCCGCCCTGCTCGCGCCCACGCCGCTGGCCGGTGCGCCGATGCTGGCGGTATCTGCAACGACGGGCGAAGGCATCGACGCGCTGCGCGAGCGGCTGCTCGGCGTGGCGCGGCAGGAGCGCGCGCGAGAAGACGACCTGGCCTTCCGGCTCGCGGTGGACCGGTCGTTCAGCCTCTCGGGCGTGGGCACGGTCGTCACCGGCACGGTCTTCAGCGGCACGGTGCGCATCGGCGACGAGCTGCGCATCGCGCCGGGCAGCCGCACGGTGCGCGTGCGCGGCATCCATGCGCAGAACCAGCAGGCAGAGTCAGCGCATGCGGGGCAGCGCTGCGCGCTCGCGCTGGCCGGTGTCGGCAAGGACGAGGTGCATCGCGGCGAGTGGGTCTGCACGCCCTCGGTTGCGCTCGCCTCGGCGCGCATCGACGTGCTGCTCACGCTGTGGCCCGACGAAGCGAATCCGCTGCGCTCGGGCGCGACGGTGCATGCGCACCTGGGCGCGAGCGACGTGATGGCGTCGGTCGCGCTGCTCGACCGCGATGCCCTCGCGCCCGGAGAGACCGCCCTTGCGCAGCTGGTGCTGCGCGAGCCCGTGGCCGCATGGCATGGTGACCGCGGCGTGCTGCGCGATGCCTCGGCCACGCGCACGGTGGCGGGCGTGCGCGTGCTCGACCCCTTCGCGCCGGTGCGCTATCGCCGCACGCCCGAGCGGTTGCGCACGCTGGCGGCCTGGGCCATCGACGACCGCGCTGCTCGCGTGGCCGCGCTGCTGCACAACGCGCCGCTGGGCATCGACACCGCGCAGGCTGCGCGTGCGCTCTCGCTGGCCGACGAAGAGGCACTGCCGCTGCCGAACGGCGCGGTGCGCATCGGCCATACGGCGATCGCTCGGCCGCACCTGGGCGCGCTCGAGGAGCAGATCGCCGAGCGCCTCGCGGATTTCCATCGCACCGCGCCGGACGAGGTCGGCCCCGACGCACGGCGTCTCAAGCGCCTGGCCGGGCCGCGCACCGACGACGCGCTCTGGCGCCATGCGCTCGACGAGCTGGTCGCGCGCGGCACGCTGGTGCGCAGCGGCACATGGCTGCATCTGCCGGACCATGCCGCACGCCTCAACGAGGCCGAGCAGAAGCTCGCGCAGAAGCTGCTGCCCAGGCTGACCGACGGCGGCTTCGATCCGCCCTGGGTGCGCGACCTGGCCAAGGACTGCGCGGCGAGCGAGGCGATGGTGCGGCAGACGCTCGCGAGCCTCGCGCGGCGCGGCGAGACCTTCCAGGTGGTGAAGGACCTGTACTATCCCCTGGCGACCGTGGAGCGCCTTGCGGCGATCGCGCGCGATTGCCTCGACCGGCCGGCGGGCCTGGAGGCCGCGAGCTTCAGGGACGCGACCAGGCTGGGACGCAAGCGTGCGATCCAGCTGCTGGAATTCTTCGATCGTGTGGGCTACACGCGGCGCGTGAAGGACACGCACCTGCTGCGGCCCTACACGTCGTTGTTCGGGGCGAGGCCGTGAACGACAACGAAAGCGATCATGGGAGGGGATCGTCCCTGGTGGGGCGGCCGGGCTTCAAACCCGGTTGGTGGCGCCAGCCGTCGCCGGGAAGGTTCGACTCCTTCCCCCTTCCGCCGTCGAGCGGGCATTCGCCTGCTGCGCGATCCGATCTTGCACCTGCGATGCTCGACGTACCCATGTACGTCTGCGCTTCTCGGCGCAAGCTCGGACCGCTCGCGACGGCGACTGCCCACTCGACGAGTCGGCGTAGAACCGCTGCTTCAGGGCACCACGTGCAGCGACGACTCACCAGCTTCCACACGGCCGATGACGGCCGCGCGCGCGAAGCCTTCGTCGCGGAAGACCTTCAGCACTGCATCGACCGCATCGGGCGCGCAGCTCACGAGCAGGCCGCCCGAGGTCTGCGGATCGCTCAGCAGGTTCTGCGTGGTGGCATGCAGGCCGGGCGCGAGGCTCACCTCGGCGCCGTAGCCGGCCCAGTTGCGGCCCGAGGCGCCGGTGACGAAGCCTTCGGCGGCCATGGCCAGCACGTTCTCGAGCAGCGGCACCTTCGACCACTCGACGACGGCCCTGAGCTTCGCGCCGCGCGCCAGTTCGAGCGCGTGGCCGGCGAGGCCGAAGCCGGTGACGTCGGTCAGGGCGTGCACGCCGTCGAGGGCCGACAGCGCGATGCCGGGCGTGTTGAGCTTGGTCGTGCTTTCGATGAGCTGGCGGTAGCCGGTCTCGGAGAGCTGTTCCTTCTTGAGCGCGGCGGAGAGCACGCCCACGCCCAGCGGCTTGCCCAGCACGAGCACGTCGCCGGCCTTCGCGTCGGCGTTGCGGCGCACGCGATCGGGGTGCACCAGGCCCATGGCGACGAAGCCGTAGATCGGCTCGACCGAATCGATGGTGTGGCCGCCCGCAATCGGGATGCCGGCCGCGCGGCACACGTCCTGCCCGCCGCGCACGATCTCGGCAATGACTTCCACCGGCAGCTGGTTGATGGGCATGGCGACGAGCGCCAGCGCCATGATCGGGCGCCCGCCCATCGCGTACACGTCGCTGATCGCGTTGGTCGCGGCGATGCGGCCGAACTCGTACGGGTCGTCGACGATGGGCATGAAGAAGTCGGTGGTCGCGATCAGCGCCTGCTCGTCGTTGAGCCGGTAGACAGCCGCGTCGTCGGCGGTCTCGATGCCCACCATGAGCTCGGGCGGGATCAGCCCGCCGCCCTGGTTCTTCAGGATCTGCGACAACACGCCGGGCGCGATCTTGCAGCCGCAGCCGCCGCCATGCGAAAAACTCGTGAGGCGCAGCGGCGCGAGCGGGTTCATGAGAGTCGGGTTCATGGCGCGATTATCGAATCGGGCCCGCTTTCTACAATCCCGTCCCTTCCTATCCCGCACGTCCCAGAGGCGCATCCATGAAAAAGACTCTCACCCGACTGGCCCTTGGCCTGACCTTCTCCGCCGCGAGCCTCGGCGCCTTCGCGCAGGGCGTGCTGCGCGTCTCGGCCATTCCCGACGAGGCGCCCACCGAGCTGCAGCGCAAGTTCACGCCGCTGGGCGACTACCTGAAGAAGGAAACCGGCATGGACGTGCAGTTCACGCCCGTGACCGACTACGCCGCCGTGGTCGAGGGCCTGGCCACCAACAAGATCGACCTGGCCTGGCTCGGCGGCTTCACCTACGTGCAGGCGCGCATCCGCACCAACGGCGGCGCGGTGCCCATCGTGCAGCGCGCGGAGGACGAGGTGTTCACCAGCAAGTTCATCGTGCCGGTCGACAGCACCGCGAAGACGCTGGCCGACCTGAAGGGCAAGACCTTCGCCTTCGGCGCGCCCTCCTCCACCTCGGGCAGCCTGATGCCGCGCTACTTCCTGCTGCAGGCGGGCATCAACCCCGAGAAGGACTTCAAGACCGTCGCGTTCTCGGGCGCGCACGACGCCACCGTGGCCTTCGTGGCCGCCTCGCGCGCCGAGGCCGGCGTGCTCAACGCCTCGGTGTGGGACAAGCTGGTGGAGGCCAAGAACCCCAACGCCGCCAAGGTGCGCGTGCTGGCCACCACGCCGACCTACTACGACTACAACTGGACCGTGCGCCCCGGCCTCGATCCCGCGGTCACGAAGAAGCTGACCGACGCCTTCCTCAAGCTCGACCCGGCCAACCCAGCGCACAAGGAAATCATGGCGCTGCAGCGCGCGAGCAAGTTCATTCCGACCAAGTCGTCGAACTACGACGGGATCGAGACGGCGGGCAAGTCGGCTGGTCTGATCAAGTGATTCGTCCGGAGGCGGGGGCACCAGCGTCCGAAAGCCCCTCCGCATGAGCTTCTCCCTCGAAGCCGTCGGCGTGATCCATCCCAACGGCCAGCGCGCGCTGGCCGCTGTGACGCTGTCCGCGCGCGACGGCGAACGCATCGCCGTCATCGGCCCCTCGGGCGCGGGCAAGACCACGCTGCTGCGCGTGCTCGGCGCGGCGCTGCGGCCCACCGAAGGCGAGGTGCAGGCGCTCGGCGCCAGGCCGTGGCAGCTACCCGCGCCGGCGCTGAAGAAGCTGCGCGCACGCATCGGCACCGTGCACCAGTCACCACCCATCGCGCCGAGGCTGCGCGTGGTCACTGCCGTGCTCGCGGGGCGTCTCGGCGAATGGTCGATGCTGCGCGCGCTGGGCTCGCTGCTGCATCCCTCGGACATTGCGGGCGCGCACGAGGCGCTCTCACGCCTGGCGCTGGAAGACCGCCTGTTCGAGCGCTGCGACCGGCTCTCCGGCGGCCAGCTCCAGCGCGTGGGCATCGCGCGCGTGCTCTACCAGCGCCCTGCCCTGCTGCTGGCCGACGAGCCGGTGTCGGCGCTCGACCCCACGCTGGCCGACGCGGCCATCGGCCAGCTCGTGGCGCAGAGCGAATCGACGGGCGCGACGCTGATGGCCTCGCTGCACGCGGTGGACCTCGCGCTGCGCTGGTTTCCGCGCATCGTCGGCATGCGCGGCGGTGCGGTGATGTTCGACCTGCCGGCATCGCAGGTCACGCCCGAGATGCTCGATGCGCTCTACGCGAGCGAAGGCGGTGTTGCGACGCAGCGGCCGCTGCCGCCGGGTGCGACGACAGCTGCTGCGGCGGTGGAGGCGGCCTTCCAGCGGCCCGACTGCCCTTGAGCACGAACCTCGCCTCCCCGGCCATGCGCGACCCGCACGCCGCGCGCCGGCTGGCCGCTTGCGCCGCCGCGCTCGTCGTCGCGTGGCCGATGCTGGCGCTTTCCGAATTCAGGCCCTGGGCGCTGTTCGACGGCGGCAATCTCGCGGTCATCGGCGGCTTCCTGGCGGGCTTCTTTCCGCCTGATGGCTCGCCGGCATTTCTCGCCCTGCTCTTCAAGGCCACGCTGGAGACGCTGGCCATGGCCACGGCAGGCACCGCGCTCGCGTTGCTGATCGGCGCGCCGCTGGGCTTCGTGACGACGCGCGCGCTGTCCATCTCGCGCATCGGGCCGGGGCCGGGCCGCGTGCAGGCTGGCATCGTTCGGCAGGCCGCGCGCTGGCTGCTGATGGTGCTGCGGGCGATTCCGGAGATCGTCTGGGCGCTGCTCTTCGTGCGCGCGCTCGGGCTCGGTCCGGCCTCGGGCGTGCTGGCGCTGGCCATCACCTACGGCGGCATGCTGGGCAAGGTCTACGCCGAGATCCTGGAATCGGCCGACACACGGCCTGCGCGCGCGCTGCTCGAGGGCGGCAGCGGCCGGCTCGCGGCGCTGTGCTACGGCCTGCTGCCGAACACGGCTCAGGAGCTGGCGTCGTACACCGTCTACCGCTGGGAGTGCGCGGTGCGCGCCTCGGTGGTGATGGGCTTCGTCGGCGCAGGCGGGCTGGGGCAACTGATGGACCAGTCGATGAAGATGCTCAACGGCGGCGAAGCCAGCAGCATCCTGCTGGTGTTCCTGGCGCTGGTGCTGCTGGCCGACCTGCTGAGCAGCGCGCTGCGGAGGCTGCTGGCATGACGGCGAAGACGCTGCCTCCGCGACCGCCACCGTGCTGGCGCTGCCGCATCGCGCTGCTGCTGATCGGCGCGGCCGTCGTGGCGAGCTTCGTGTACCTGGGCATCGACTACCGGGCCCTGGGCTCGGCGGAATCGCTCAGGCTCATGGGCAAGTTCGTCGCCGAGTTCTTCCCGCCCGACATGTCGCCGGACTTCCTCGCCAAGGCCGGCCACGGGGCCTTGCAGACGCTGGCGGTGTCGGCGCTGGGCACCGTGCTTGCAGCCCTTGCAGGCGCGGTACTGGCCTTGCCGGCTTCGGGGCGCGCCGGATGGATGCCGCGCCACGTGGCGCGCTTCGCGCTCAACTTCCTGCGCAGCGTGCCCGAACTGGTCTGGGCCGCGCTGATGGTGCTGGCCGCCGGCATCGGGCCGTTCGCGGGCGCGCTGGCGCTGTCGCTGCACACCACGGGCGTTCTGGGGCGCCTGTTCGCCGAGGCGCTGGAGAACGCGCCGCGCGAGCCCGAACACGCGCTCACGCTTTCGGGCGCGAATGCAGTCACCGCCTTCAGCTACGCCAGCCTGCCCATCGTGCTGCCGCAATGGGTGGCCTACACGCTCTACCGCTGGGAAATGAACATCCGCATGGCGGCCGTGCTGGGCTTCGTGGGCGGCGGCGGGCTGGGGCAGCTGCTGTACTTCCACCTGTCGATCTTCCAGCAGCAGCAGGCGATGACGGTGCTGATCGCGATGTTCGTGCTGGTCACGCTGGTGGACTGTGCAAGCGCTCGCTTGCGTAGAGGACTTGGGCCAGCCTACGCCTGAGCGCCCCTGTCGCCGACAATCGGGGGCATGAGGTTCCTTCTGCCATGAGTCACCGCCAGCCCGTGCGGGTGGCCGACCGCCACGCCTTCGACACGCTGATCGACGCCCGCTCGCCCGCCGAGTTCGCGCTCGACCACATTCCCGGCGCCATCAACTGCCCGGTGCTGAACGACGAGGAGCGCCATATCGTCGGCACCGTCTACGTGCAGACCGGCGCCTTCGAGGCCCGCCGCATCGGCGGTGCGATGGTGGCTGCCAACATCGCGCGGCACCTGCGCGAGACGCTGGCCGACCGGCCCGAGAACTGGAAGCCGCTGGTGTATTGCTGGCGCGGCGGCATGCGCAGCGGCTCGATGGTGACGTGGCTGCGCCTCGTCGGCTGGGACGCGCAGCAGCTCGCGGGCGGCTACAAGAGCTTCCGCCGGCACGTGATCTCGCAGATCGACACGCTGACGCCGAAGCTCGACCTGCGCGTGATCTGCGGCGCCACCGGCAGCGCCAAGACGCGCGTGCTGCACGCACTGGCTGCGCGCGGCGCGCAGGTGCTCGACCTGGAAGATTTCGCCCGCCACAAGGGATCGCTGCTCGGTTCGCTGCCGGGCGTGGCGCAGCCTTCGCAAAAGCACTTCGAGACCCTGATCGCGGCGGTGCTTGAAACGGTAGATCTTTCGCGACCGCTGTACGTGGAGGGCGAGAGCATCCGCATCGGGCGCTTGTCCTTGCCCTTGTCGCTGGTGGCTCGGATGCGGGCGGCGCCGTGCATCGAGGTGTGCGCCACGCCAGAAGCGCGGCTCGCCTATCTGCTGCGCGACTACGCCTACCTTGGCGACGACCGCGACGCGCTGGCCGACAGGCTCGGCGCGCTCAAGGAATTGCAGGGCAAGGAGACCGTCTCGCGCTGGCAGCAGTGGGCGCACGAGGCTGACCTGCCGCATCTGTTCTCGGAGCTGATGTCGCTGCACTACGACCCGCATTACCAGAAGTCGCAGGAACTGCATTTCCGCGCCTGGGCGCAGCGGCAGCGCGTGGCGGCCGGCGATCTTTCGGATCAGGGCATCGAGGCCGTGGCCGATGCGGTGCTGGCGCTCGAAAGAGCCGCGCCGCCGAGCCCGTCGGCATAGAGCACGCCCCGCGGCGCGC
Organism: Variovorax sp. SG517; assembly: GCF_013376045.1. Taxonomy (GTDB): domain Bacteria; phylum Pseudomonadota; class Gammaproteobacteria; order Burkholderiales; family Burkholderiaceae_C; genus Variovorax. The sequence continues at coordinate 554,444 of NZ_JABMJG010000001.1, forward strand.
GGCACAGCCCCCAGAACCGCAGGCCGCACAACTCGGCCATGCGCACGCCCATGGCGGTGGGCGCGGAGATGGTCGCCATCGCCGCGATACCCACGCGCGCGCACTTGCGCACGAGTTCATGGCTGCCGCGGCTGGACATCAGCACGAAGCCCGGCTCCTGCAGGCGGCCCGCTTGCGCGAGGCTGCCGATGAGCTTGTCGAGCGCGTTGTGGCGGCCCACGTCTTCCATCAAGTCGGTGAGTTCACCGTCGACGCTGGCCCATGCGGCTGCATGGATCGCACCCGCCTTGGCATTGAAGACCTGGCGCGGCGGCATGGCGGCGAAGGCGCGCAGCACGGTCGCGAGGTCGATGCGCTCGATCCAGTCGCACCGGGGCACCGGCTGCGGAGAGAGGTCGAGCCCCGCGAAGCTCTCGACGCCACACACGCCACAGCCGGTGCGGCCGGCGAGGCTGCGGCGGCGGTCCTTCAGACGCTCGAAGCTGCGCGTGGAAATCTCGAGCTGTACCTCGATGCCTGGCATGCCGGCGGGCAGGCCGGCTTCGGAGGCATCGACGGTGCGCACGTCGATGCCGCGGCAGTCGGCGGCGGTGTCGAGGATGCCCTCGCTCAGCGCGAAGCCGAGGGCGAAGGCTTCCATGTCCTGCGGGGTGGCCATCATCACCGCGTGCGAGACGCCGTTGAACACGAGCGCCACCGGCACCTCGGCCGCGAGCGTGTCGTCGCGCAGTTCGCCTTCGGGCGCGACGCCGCGTTCGCCGAACACGCGCACGGCGTGCCGCGACAGCGGCGGCAGGGTGTCTTCGGAATCGTCGTGATCTGGCTTCGACATGTGGGCTCCGGCTGGGCGAGCCATTGTCGGCTCAGTCGCGGTTTTCGTCTTCGTCGGGAGGAAGTGTTCCCACCTGCGCCCGCCCGGCTTCGAGCAGGTGCGCGACCCAGCGGTCGTCGTGCTGCACCACGCGCACCCAGCCCGGGCCGCGCACGCCGCCGATGGCGGCATCGCCCATCATCGTGAGCCGGCGCATCAGCACGCTGGCGCCCTGGCCGAGCCGCTTGCCCAGGCGCGGCAGCGAGACGCCGCTGCCGTCCGGCTCCTGCGCGAGCATGCGCAGGATGGCGACGGACAGGCTGTCCTGCAGCAAGGCACTCATCAGGCCGCCACCATCCCGTCCGCTTCGTCCTCCGCCAGCTTCTGGATCGGCAGCTCATGCGGCACCAGCACCACGGGAATGGACTTGGAGGTCGGCGTGCCCGCGTTCTCGGCCACTGCCGACAGCGGCACCAGCGGATTGGTCTCGGGGTAGTAGGCCGCGAGGTTGCCGCGCGGGATGTCGTAGGCCACCAGCTTGAAGCGGTCGGCGCGGCGCTCCTGGCCGTCGTTCCACACCGTCTGGATGTCGACCCAGTCGCAGTCCTTCATGCCCAGGGCGCGGATGTCTTCCTGGTTGATGAAGACCACGCGGCGCTGGCCGAACACGCCGCGGTAGCGGTCGTCCATGCCGTAGATGGTGGTGTTGTACTGGTCGTGCGAGCGCGTGGTCAGCAGCGTGAAGACGATGGTGTCGCCTTTCTTCGCGAAAAGCGTGCGGGCGCGGTGCGAGGGCGTGTCCAGCGGCACGGCGTGAGTGAAGAACACGGCCTTCTTCGACGCCGTGTTCCACACGCGCTCGCTCGCGGTGTTGCGCAGGCGGAAGCCGCCGGGGTGCGCCACGCGGGCGTTGAAGTCCTTGAAGTCGTCGAAGACGGCTTCGATCTTGTCGCGGATGCGCGAATAGTCCTCGATGAGCCAGAGCCACGGCGTCTTGCTGCGCGCGCCCAGCGTGGCCGCCGCGAGCCGCGCCACGATGGCCGGCTCGGACAACAGGTGCTCCGACGCGGGCGGGTTGATGCCCATCGAGATGTGCACCATGCTCATCGAGTCTTCCACCGTCACGCCCTGCTGGCCGCCGGCCTGCATGTCGATCTCGGTGCGGCCCAGGCACGGCAGGATCAGCGCCTCGCGCCCATGGATCACGTGGCTTCGGTTGAGCTTGGTCGTAACGTGCACGGTCAGCTCGCACTGCTTCAGCGCCTTCCAGGTCTGGTAGGTGTCGGGCGTGGCGGCCGCGAAGTTGCCGCCGAGCGCGAAAAACACCCGGCCCTTGCCGTCGAGCATCGACTGGATGGCCTCGACGGTGTCCACGCCGTTGCGGCGCGGCGGCTCGAAGCCGAATACCTGCTGCAGGCGGTCGAGCAGCGCCGCGGGCGGCTTCTCCCAGATGCCCATGGTGCGGTCGCCCTGCACGTTGCTGTGGCCGCGCACCGGGCAGGCGCCCGCGCCTTCGCGGCCCATGTTGCCGCGCAACATGAGCAGGTTGCCGATCATCTGGATCGTGGCAACCGAATGCTGGTGCTGAGTGATGCCCATGCCCCAGCAGGCGATGACGCGCTCGGCGCCCAGGTACACGTCGGCCGCGGCGCGGATCTGTTCCTCGCTCAGGCCCGATTCGCTCACCAGCATGTCCCACTGCTCGGCACGCAGGTCATCCGCCACGGCCTCGAAGCCGGTGGTGTGCTCGGCGATGAATGCATGGTCGAGCACCGAAGGCTCGCCGCGTGCCACGGCCTCGTCCTCGCGCTCGATGACGTGCTTCATCATCCCCTTGATGGCGGCGAAGTCGCCTCCCACGCGTAGCTGGAAGTAGTGCGTACTGATGGGCGTGGAGCCCAGGGTCGCCATCTCCAGCTTGTCCTGCGGGTCGGCGAAGCGCTCCAGGCCGCGCTCGCGCAGCGGGTTGAAGCTCACGATGCGCGCGCCGCGCTTCGATGCCGCGCGCAGCTCGCCGAGCATGCGCGGGTGGTTGGTGCCGGGGTTCTGGCCGAAGATGAAGATCGCGTCGGCCTTCTCGAAGTCGTCGAGCGTGACCGTGCCCTTGCCCACGCCGAGCTGCGGGCGCATGCCGCTGCCGCTGGGCTCGTGGCACATGTTCGAGCAGTCGGGAAAATTGTTGGTGCCGTACTCGCGCACGAAGAGCTGGTACAGGAAGGCCGCCTCGTTGCTCGCGCGGCCCGAGGTGTAGAAGATGGCCTGGTCGGGGTCGGGCAGCGCGTTCAGGTGGCGGGCGATGCGCGCGAAGGCGTCGTCCCACTCGATCGGCACGTACTTGTCGCTCGCCGCGTCGTAGGCCATGGGGTGGGTGAGCCGGCCCTGGTCCTCGAGCCAGAAGTCGCTCTGCTCGGCCAGTTCGGCCACCGTGTGCTTCGCGAACAGCTCCGGACCGGCGCGGCGCGCGGTGGCTTCGGCGGCCACGGCCTTGACGCCGTTCTCGCAGAACTCGAAGGTGGAGGCGTGGTTGCGGTCGGGCCAGGCGCAGCCGGGGCAGTCGAAACCGTCAGGCTGGTTGGCCGAGAGCAGCGTCTTCGCGCCCTTGATGGGAATGTCCTGCCGCAGCAGCGCGTTCGTCACGCTGCGCAATGCGCCCCAGCCGCCCGCCGGGCCCTTGTAAAACTCGATCTTCTGCTCGCTGCTCATGCGGGCGAGTGTTCGCCGCGGGCCGGCGGAGCGTCAAATTGAATCGGGACATGCGGCGATTCAAAAAGGAAATGAACCGGCCGCCGTGTCGTCAGTGATAGTCGTCTTCGCGCTGATGCCTGACGGCGGCCACGACGATCAAGTCGCTTGCTTCTATTTCGAACAGTGCGACATAGCCGCTGGCGCCGAACGGAATCACGAGCTCTCGGATGAAGGGATTTTCGCCCGCCTTACGACAGGTGAAGGGCGAAAAACCGAGGGTCGCTATGCCGTGCTCGATCGCTTCGAGGGCCCGCTCGGCAAGCGCGAGATCGCCGCCCCTGGCGAGCTCCCGTTCGAGGACGAAGTCATACAGCCGCTCCAGGTCTTCGGCCGCCTGACGCGTGAACCGGACCGAGTAGCTCACCGGCGAGCTGCGCCTTGCTGTTTCTTCGCCGCCGATTCGAGCTTGGTCCTGAGGCGCTGCATCATCTCGCCCGCCTCGACATATTCCCCGCTGCGCCGCGCGCTGGTCAGCGACTTCATGCCGCGCGCCACGAACTCGGCCTGGCTCTTGCGCTGCTGAACGCAGGCGCGGACGGCCGCCTCCACGAACTGGGACAGGGTCTCCCCCTCGCCAAGCACCTGTTCGACTTCATCCCGGAATTCGGGCTCGACACGCACGGAGGGGATGGTGGCGGTTTTCATCGCCAAAGTGTATCGCTTATGCGATGCAAAGCATCAGCTGCGCACATCCCTCATCAGCAGCCCCCTAAGCTTTCGCCGCAGCGGCGTGTCTTCCACGACGCGAGCGCCGGCCGCCTCGTGCAGCGCGAACTCGCGGCTCTCGGCGTTGTGCAGGTCGATCTCGCGCACCACCCGGCCTTCGCTGTAGACGAAGGCCACGTCGGCCAGGGCGAGAACGTCTTCGATGTCGTGCGTGATCATCAGCACCGGAATGCCCCACTGCCTGCGCACCTGGGCGAGTTCCTCGCGCAGTTCGGCGCGCAGCATGGGGTTGAGGGCGGCGAAGGGCTCGTCGAGCAGCAGCACCTGCGGTTCGCAGGCCAGGGCGCGGGCGAGCGCCACGCGCTGCCGCTGGCCGCCGGAGAGAGTCTGCGGGCGGCTGTCGGCGAGCGCGGCTAGGCCGAAGCTTTCGAGCAGTGCGTGGACGCGCTCGGCGTCCTTCGCGGCGGGCTTGCGGCGGTGCCATGCGGTCAGGCCGAAGGCGACGTTCTCGCGCACGCTCAAGTGCGGGAAAAGCGCGTAGTCCTGGAAGAGATAGCCGATGCGCCGCGCCGGCGCGGGCACGTCGATGCCCTGGGCCGAGTCGTACAGCGTGCGGCCGTCGAGCCGCACGTGCCCCGAGCTGGGATGCAGCAGGCCGGCAATGGCCTGCAGCGTGAGCGACTTGCCCGCGCCCGACGGGCCGTAGAGCGCGGCGAAGGGCACGTCCGTCGCGAAACGCACCGCGAGATCGAAGCGCCGCCGGCCGTCGGCCACCGTGAGCTTCAGATCGACATCGATCATGGCTTGCCGAATCCGTAGCGCGCGAGCACTTCCTGCGCGGCGGGCGTCGAGAGGAAGGCGATGAAGTCGCCGGCCAGCGCCTTCTGCCTGCTCTCGGCGACCACCGCGATCGGGTAGGTCACGGGCGTGTGGCCGGTGGGAGTGAAGGCGATCTTCACCTTGTCGCCGGCGATGGCCGCGTCGGTGCGGTAGACGAAGCCGGCCTCTGCCTCGCCGCGGCTCACGTAGTCGAGCACCTGGCGCACGCTGTCGGCCTGCACGAACTTGGGCTCCAGCGCGGTCCAGAGGTTGACGTTATCCAGGACCTGCTTGGTATAGCGGCCGACCGGCACGGTCGCGACCTTGCCGACGGCGATCTTCCTGACGCCGGCGCCGCTCAGGTCCTGCAGCGACTTCAGGCCCACGCCTTCCCTGGCGGGCTCGATGAGCACCAGGCTGTTGGTGACGAAGTCCTTGCGCGTGGCGGTGTCGACGAGCTTCTGCTCGGCGCCGCGGTTCATCGTTTCCTGGTCGGCGCTGGCGAACACGTCCACTGGCGCGCCCTGCCCGATCTGCTGCAGCAGCACGCCCGAGGCCGCGAAGTTAAAGCGCACCGAGGCGCCCGCCTTGGCGGCCTCGAACTTCGGTCCGATCTCCTTGAACGCGTCGGTCAGGCTCGCGGCGGCGGACACGGTGATCTGCTGGGCCGAGGCAGCCAGCGGCAAGCCCAGAGCAACGACGAGGGACAAAAGACGCAACCGACGCATGATGATCTCCAGGAAGTAATAGGGAGCTGAGGACTAAAAAGAGTCCCCTTCCTCTTCGGGGAACACCGCGGAACCGGCTTTGCCGGGCCGCTGGTGTTGCCCCCTGCAAGGGGGTTGGCGAAGCGACACGAAGTGCGCGAAGCCTGGGGGTGTGCTCATCTCAGCGAAAAGAAGCGGTTCGACAGCACCAGCACGGTGATCGACAGCAGCGAGGTCACGATGACCAGCAGCAGCGCGAGGTCGTCGTGCCCCGCCTGCACCGCGTCGTAGATGGCCATCGACAGCGTCTGGGTCTGCTTCGGAATGGAGCCGGCCACCATCAGCGAGGCGCCGAACTCGCCCATGGCGCGCGCGAAGGCCAGCAGCGTGCCCGCCAGGATGCCTGGCCACGCCAGCGGCAGCGTGACGCGCAGGAACACCGAAAACGGCGACTGCCGCAGCGTGCTGGCCGCGGCTTCGAGCGAGCGGTCCACGCCCGAGAACGCCGCGCTGGCCGACTTGAGCACCAGCGGCAGCGCCACCACGGCCGAGGCGACCACGGCGCCGTGCCAGCTGAAGATGATGGTGTAGTCGAGGTGCTCGCGCAGCCACGCGCCCAGCGGGCTGCGGCGGCCGGCCGCCACGAGGATGGCGTAGCCGATCACCGTGGGCGGCAGCACCAGCGGCAGCATGAAGACAGCTTCGAGCACGTTGCTGCCGAAGAATTTCTTGCGCGCGAACATCCAGCCCAGCGCCACGCCGACGATCAGCGCCAGCACGGTCGCCACGGCCGCGACCTTGAGCGACAGCACCAGCGGGAACCAGTCGGTCGAAGCGATTAGCGAATTCGTCGTGTTCATGAGAATACGGCGAGATTGTTACACGTCCCGCCCCATGGTCCTTCAGGAGTGCGCAAATCGGTCATCCTCCATATACTGACGGATATAGCGTAGGAGACACCTGCCATGCGCGCATCCGCCCACGACGCCGTCGTCCGTTCGATCTCGGGTCGGCCGGAGCTTCGCCATCGCGTGACACAGGTACGGGAATGGCGCATCGAACGCACCACGGATGCCGCCGGCTTCGTGCTGTCCATCACCGGCGCGGACGGCGCGAGCCAGTCCTTCTTCGTGGGCGCCACCGACGCGGGCGACATCGGGGAGGTGCTGCGCCGCGAGGCGGCGTGGGCCGTGCCGCCGGCCGGAAGAGGCATTCCGGGAACGATCAAGGAGCAATGAACCGCGCGTGCCGGCAGCTCGATGGTCGCTTGCAGACCTATTGCGCCAGGAGCCGCGTCAGGGCCCGGATGTCCGCCGCGGCAGCAAGGCGCGCGGCGTTCTCGATGGCCCGGTAGTGCTTGACGATCTCCTCGCCGACCGGTGTGAGCGCCGTGCCGCCGCCGCGCGAGCCGCCTGCCGCCGTGTTCACGGCCGGAGAGGCCAGCGCCTGGTTCATCTCGTCGATCAGCATCCAGGCCCGGCGGTACGACATGCCCAGCAGCCGGGCGGCCGCCGAGATCGAGCCGGTCTCGGCCACGGCTTCGAGCACCGCGATCTTGCCGGGGCCGATGGCGATGGCGTCGTCCCGGTAGATGCGCAGGCGGAACTGGACTTTGGATTTCATGTGGGCGCCAAGCGTAAACCAATGCTGGGCGCCATTGTCCGCCTGCAGCGGCCAGCAGCCGGGGCGCGCCGCTGGCGCCGCCGACTGCCGTTGCGGACCGCCTTCAGTTGAAGAACTTGGCGGCGCTCACCAGCGTCTTGTAGACGCCCCAGGCCAGCGGAATGCCCACCGCCAGCCAGGCCAGCGCGACGACCGCCGGGCTCACCGTGTCGGCGCGGCCCGAGCCGCTGCCCACTTCGGCGGCCGAGGCCTTCTCGTGCGCCAGCTTCTTCTCGACGGCCAGCTCTTCATCGCTCATGAAGTGCTTGTCGGCCACCGGGCGCACCAGCAGGTTGGCGATGAAGCCGATCACCAGCATGCCCACGAGGATGTACATGGTCTGGTTGTAGACCTGCTCGCGCGGCAGGCCCAGGCCCAGCTGGTACTCGCGCATGTAGTTCACCACCACCGGGCCGAGGATGCCGGCCGTGGCCCATGCCGTCAGCAGGCGGCCATGGATGGCGCCCACGAACTGCGTGCCGAACAGGTCCGCCAGGTAGGCCGGCACGGTGGCGAAGCCGCCGCCGTACATCGACACGATCACGCAGCACGCGCCCACGAAGAGCAGCTTGCTGCCAGCGCCAGCCGACGAGGGAATGCTCGCGTACAGGATGCCGCCGAGCACGAAGAACACCGTGTAGGTGAGCTTGCGGCCCAGCTTGTCCGACATGCTCGCCCACACGAAGCGCCCGCCGATGTTGAAGAGCGACAGCAGCGCCGTGAAGCCGCCCGCCACCACGGCGATGGCCGCGAGCTGCGTCTTGTCGAGTTCGCCGTATTTGGCCGGCAGATCGATCAGCGCGCCGCCGAACACTTCCTGCAGCATGGGCGAAGCCATGCCGATCACGCCGATGCCCGCGCTCACGTTCATGCAAAGCACCAGCCACACGAGCCAGAACTGCGGAATGCCCCAGACCTTCTTCACGTGCACGTGGCGCTGCGTGATCATGGCGTTGCTGGTCTGCGCCGGCGGCGGCGTCCAGCCTTCGGGCTTCCAGCCCGAGGGCGGCACGCGGTAGCCCAGCGCGCCGGCCATCATGAAGACGAAGTAGCCCAGCGCCATGACGACGAATGTCTGCATCACGCCCACGTCGGTGGCGGTGGAGAAGCGCTTCATCAGGTCGACCGCCAGCGGCGAGCCGATCATCGCGCCGCCGCCGAAGCCCATGATGGCCATGCCGGTGGCCATGCCGCGGCGGTCGGGGAACCACTTGATCAGCGTGCTCACCGGCGAGATGTAGCCCAGGCCCAGGCCGATGCCGCCGATCACGCCGGAGCCGAGGATCATCAGCCAGAACTGGTGCAGGTGGATGCCCAGTGCCGACAGCAGCATGCCGCCGCACCAGCACAGCGCCGACACCACGCCGGCCTTGCGCGGACCCGCGCGTTCGAGCCAGCCGCCCCACAGGGCCGCCGAGCAGCCGAGGAAGACGAAGAACAGCGTGTACATCCACCCGAGGGTGGCCACGCGCCAGTCGCAGTTGGTGGCGAAGAGCTCGGCGAAGAAGCTCATGTCCTTGGCGCAGGCCTGCGCGCCGGTGCCCGCGGTGCCCAGCGCCTTCGACAGCGGCAGCCAGAACACCGAGAAGCCATAGGCCATGCCGATGCACAGGTGGATGGCCAATGCGGCCGGTGGAACGAGCCAGCGGTTGAAGCCGGGGCCCGCGATGATGCGTTCTTTTTCCAGGAAGCCGGGTTGCGTCTGCGCCCCTCCTCCAGCTACGCGTTCTCCATCGAGAACGCCTGCAGATGAACCTGCCATATTTCTCCTTGTTCGCCGGATGTGTAAGTTTTTGCTAATCCGGGGCGCGGAGTGTCTGCGAATGGTTTAAGCGCCGTCAAATTCGATCAGGGCATGGCCTGATTCAATAACTAAATGACGAAGACTTTGGTGGCAGTGCCGCGACAGTCATTCGCCGAGCGAGCCGTCGTGCTCCCGCAGATGCGCCAGCCACTCGGGCGCCTGCATGAATGAGAGCGCGGCTTCAAGCGCGCGCGAGGCGCGCACGCCCTCCTGCGTCATGAAGCCGATGGGCGTGCGCACGTCCGGCCCCACCAGCGGCAGCGCCTCCAGCTCGCGATGGGTGCGCACGGCATCCACCATGCCGCCGGGCAGCACGCTGCAGATCTTGCCCGCGCTCACCGCGAGCGCGAGCGCCAGCACCGAATTGGTCTCGATCGCCGGATTCACCGCTGCGCCCGCCTCGCGCAGCGCCTGGTCGACGATGGCGCGGTTGTGCATGTCGGAGGTCAGCAGGCACAGCGGCAGCCTGCCCGCTTCGGCCCACGACATCGGCTGGCCGATGCGCAGTTGGTCGAACGAAGGCTTCCCGGCGCGGCGCAGCAGGAAGTAGTGCTCCACGCTCTGCGGCCAGGCCGCGAGCTTGATGCCCGGCAGATGCATGCGCTCGGTGTAGCCCAGCGCGAGGTCGATGGAGAGGTTCTCCAGCCCCGTCTCCAGGTCCTGCGAGCTCATCGACAGCACCGCCGGCACGATGCCCGGATGCCGCTCCTGCAGCATGGCCGCGAAGCGCGAGAGCATCGGGATCGCGGTGGGCACGGCGGCCATGCGCAGGCTGCCGTGCGGGTTGTCCGCGTCGCTGCGCAGCTCCTGCAACAGCACCTCGTTGTCGCGCAGCATGCGCTGCGCCGTGGCCAGCACGCGCTCGCCCTCGTGCGTGAGGCCCACGTACACGCGGGCCCGCTTGACGATGACGACGCCGAACTCGGTCTCCAGCGCGCGCAGCGCATTCGACAGCGCCGGCTGCGTGATATGGCAGGCCTGGGCCGCGCGGCCGAAGTGCTTGTGCTCGTTCAGCGCCACCAGGTAGCGCATCGAGGCGAGCAGGTTCATCGAAAAAGGCCGTTCTTCTTCAGGTGTTTTTGCTGATCGAGATCGTCGGGAACTTCGCGGAGAAGTCCTTCGCCTTCTCGGCGATGCCCACGGCCACGCGGCGGGCGACCGCCTTGTAGATGCCGGCGGCCTCGCTGTCCGGGGAGGACACCACGGTGGGCGCCCCGCTGTCGGCCTGCAGGCGGATGTTGATGTCCAGCGGCAGCGCGCCCAGGTAGTCCATCTGGTACTCGGCCGCCATCTTCTTGCCGCCGTCGGCGCCGAAGATGTGCTCGGCATGGCCGCAGTTCGAGCACACGTGCACCGCCATGTTCTCGACGATGCCCAGGATCGGCACGCCGACCTTCTCGAACATCTTGATGCCCTTCTTCGCGTCGAGCAGCGCGATGTCCTGCGGCGTGGTGACGATCACCGCGCCCGTCATCGGCACGCGCTGGCTCAGCGTGAGCTGGATGTCGCCGGTGCCCGGGGGCATGTCGACGATGAGGTAGTCGAGGTCCTTCCAGTTGGTCTGGCGCAGAAGCTGCTCGAGCGCCTGCGTGGCCATGGGGCCGCGCCAGATCATGGCCTGGTCCTGGTCGACCAGGAAGCCGATCGACATGACCTGCACGCCGTGGCGCTCCATGGGCTCCATGGTCTTGCCGTCGGCGCTGTCGGGTCGGCCTTCGATGCCCATCATCATGGGCTGGCTGGGGCCGTAGATGTCGGCGTCGAGCAGGCCGACGGTGGCTCCTTCGGAGGCCAGCGCCAGCGCCAGGTTGGCGGCGGTGGTGCTCTTGCCCACGCCGCCCTTGCCCGAGGCCACCGCGATGATGTTCCTGACGTTGGGCATCAGCTGCACGCCGCGCTGCACCGCGTGGCTGATGACCTTGGTGACGATGTTCACCGACACGTTCTCCACGCCCGGCACCGCCTTGGCGGCCGCCACCAGTTCCTTGCGGATGGCCGCGTGCTGGCTCCTGGCCGGGTAGCCGAGTTCGAGGTCGAACGAGACGTCGCCCTCCGAGACCTGGAGGTTCTTGAGCGAGCGGGTCGCCGCGAAAGGCTTGCCGGTGTTAGGGTCCTGGACGGCCTTGAGCGCCTCCATGAGCCCTTCTGGGGTGAGTGCCATTGATCAAACTCCTGAATGGCCGGTAGTCTAAGGCGCTCGCCAGGCCGGCACCCCGAGCCCTTCCAATAGCCCGACAACGAACAAAAATGCCCGAGACAAGCCCCGTCACAGGCCTCCTGCTCACCGGGGGCGGCGCCCGGGCCGCCTACCAGGTCGGCGTGCTCGAAGCCATCGCCGAGATCCGCCGGGCGGCCGGCACGGCAATCACCGGCACGGCCAACCCCTTCCAGGTCATCACCGGCACCTCGGCCGGCGCCATCAATGCAGCGGCCCTGGCCTGCGGCTGCGACGACTTCAACTACGTGGTCGGCCACATCGCCGATGTCTGGGGGCGGTTTCGCGCCGAGCAGGTGTACCGCGCCGATTCGCTCTCGGTGATCGGCAGCGGCACGCGCTGGCGCATGCTGCTGGGCTTCGGACGCTTCGCGGCCAACTGGATGCGCATCAAGCCGAAGTCGCTGCTCGACAACACGCCGCTGTCGGAGTTGCTGCAGCGCATGGTGCCGCTCGACCGCCTGCCGAAGCTCATGCAGGAAGGCCACCTGCAGGCCCTGGCCGTGACTGCGTCGAGCTACAGCTCGGGCGAGCACGTCACCTTCTTCGAGGCGGCCGTGCCGATGGAGCCTTGGGTGCGCTCGCAGCGCCTGTCGGTGCGCGACAGCATCACGCATGCGCACCTGCTGGCTTCGTCGGCCATCCCCTTCGTGTTCCCGGCCACGGCGTTGCCGATGCAGGGCCACACCGAGTACTTCGGCGACGGCTCGATGCGGCAGTCGGCGCCCATCGCGGCGGCCATCCACCTGGGCGCGCAGCGCATCGTGGTGATCGGCGCGGGCCGCATGCACGAGCCGCGCGACGCCACCGCGCCCAACACCCACAGCGGCTATCCGACTATGGCGCAGATCGCGGGCCATGCGCTGTCGAGCATCTTCCTCGACGCGCTGGCGGTGGACATCGAACGCCTGCGCCGCATCAACCACACGCTCGGGCTCATTCCACAGGAGGCTCGCGCGGCGAGCATGCTGCGCCCGCTCGATCTGCTGGTGATCTCGCCGTCGGAGCGCCTCGACGTGATCGCGGCGCGGCACGTCGACGCCCTGCCTGGTGCGGTGCGGCACCTGCTGGGCGGCTCGAAGGTCGCGGCCGACGTGAAGGGCGGCGCGCTCGCGAGCTACCTGCTGTTCGAATCGGGCTACACGAGCGAGCTGATGGCGCTGGGCCGCGCCGACACAATGAAGCAGCGCGACGAGGTGCTGCGCTTCTTCGGCTGGAACGCCGCGTAGGGGGGATCCGACGCCCGGCGCTCGCGCCCGCCGGTCACGATGGACCCGATGACGCTCAGCCTGGACGTGCCGATGTCCGGGAGTCGAGCTCTGCCTCAGCGGGCGGCATCGGCATCATCGAGCGCAGCAGCAGCGCCACCGCGCAGACGATCGGCGCCAGCGCGAGCAGGCGCCCGGGCTCGAAGGCCAACCCCGCCGCCACGCCGACCGCGCAGCCGATCTTGACCCAGGGTACGACAGCCTCCCAGCCGCGCCGATGCATGAAGGCAAAGCCGACGAGCGCGATCCAGCCACAGAGGCCGCCCAGAACGGAAAAGACCCAGCTCAGCAGGTAGTAGACGGTGTCCAGGTCCCGGAGCGCGATCGCCGTGCCCAGGCTCTGCCAGGTGTGGCGCCAGCCGTCGAAGAGGAAGAAGCCGGTGGCCGAAGCGGCCCACCAGAAGAAGGCATACAGGCTCGCGATGCCTGCAAGCGCGGCGAGCCATGCGAGCGCGCGGCGCGTGATGTCGTCGAAGGGCATGTGGTCGCGCCACGCGACGGTGTGTCCGTTGTCCATTCGGGGCTCCAGTGGTTTTCGCAATGGAGGCCGAAGTTAGGCACCGGATGTGCGGGCTGCGTGAAGCCCGTGTGAAATGCGGTGAACGAAAGAAGCCCGCGCCCGGGCGCTGCCGCTATTGGAAAAGCGCGATGAAGGCGTAGATGCCGGCGACCAGCCAGCCCGCCTTCGCAGCATTGCCCGCGCTTTCCCTGGAGATCGGATACATCTTCGCGCGCCGCCAGGCCCACACGTTGAAGGCCACCGCGAGCACCAGCCCGCTCACGAACAGAAGCCCCGAATGCAGCGCCAGCCCGCCGACCAACGCGACCATGAAGATCACGATGCCGGCCACCCAGATGCCGCTGCTGGTGCTCGCCAGCACATGCGAAAGACCGCCGCAAGCCGGGCATTCGGCCGGGTTGGCACGGCTGGACCAGCGCATGGCGAGACTGCCGATGCCGGGGGCCTTGCAGTGCGGGCAGATGTGCTTCATGCGTGGAGCAGCGCGACAGTCAGGCCGAAAACGATGACGACCATGGCCACGAGTATCTCGAAGCGGGCGATGCAGGACATTACCGCTATGGGCACGTAGCTGGCAAACAACCGAAGACGATCCGCCATGCGGTTGCCGCGCGGAAGCATTGCGGCGATGAACAGAGGCACCACTGTGAGCACGAAGCCCAATGCGAGCAGCGCCGCGACCGCCTTGAAAAAGAAGATGAGCGGGGGCTTCATCGTTGCCGTCCGGCGCTCACCCCGCCTCCGAAATCCCCAGCTCCGAGCACACCCGCCCCAGCAGCGCCTTCAGCGACGCCACCTCGGCTTCGAGCCGCGCCACGTTGGCCTTGAGCGCCGCGACTTCGCCGAGCGACACGTCGTTCGCCGCATATGCCGCATCGGCCGAGCCCCCTGCGGGGCCCGCCGCCTCTTCGGCCGGCGCGCCGCTCAGCAGATGCGCCCAGCGGCTCTCGCGCGCGCCGGGCAGGCGGGGCAGCTTCACCACCAGCGCGCCCGCCGGCCGTTCGGCGAGCTCGTTGAGAAAGCCTTCGACCGAGGAGATGTCCGCGAAGTTGTGCATGCGGTCGCAGGCGATGCGCAGTTCGCCCGCGGTCTGCGGGCCGCGCAGCATCAGCACGGTGAGCAGGATCACCGACTGCGACGGAATGCGCAGCACGCGGTCGATGTTGTGCTCGTAGCGGAAGGCCCGCCCGCCGCTGGTCTCGGCCACGAGGCTGTAGCCCCGCAGGCTGTCGACGGCGGCCTGCACCTGCGATTCGGTGAGTTCGAGCACGGGGCTGCGGCTGGTCTTCTGGTTGCAGCCCGACACCAGCGAGTTGAGCGTGAGCGGATAGCTGTCGGGCACGGTGCGCTGCTTTTCGGCGAGCACGCCGAGCACGCGGGTTTCAACAAGGGACAGGACGGGCAGCGAGGTGGTGGAAGACATGGCTCGGAAATCGATGATGGAACTCAGGGCGAGACAACGCCGAGGATAGGCCCCAGCTCCCGCACGAAATCGCTTCGGTGCAGCGCCGGCGAATGCAGCGCCGAGACCGTGCCGTCGAGGTACAGCGCGTCACGGCAATGGAGCACGTCTCGGAAGTAGAGCGCGAACTCGTGGAAATTCACCGGCACCTCGCTGATGACGAAGACGGCGGTGTGGCCTGTCACGCCGACGCCGTTGCGGATCTTGCGCGAGTCGGAATGGGGAATGAACGCGGGATGCACGACGCCGCGGCGCAGCAGCAGCGGGCCCGACTGGGTCGCCAGCCGCACGCCCTTCGCCAGCGCCGGATACTCCGACGACTCGACCACGCGCGGCCCGGCGTCCGACACGAGGAACACGCCATTGGGCTTGAGGAAGAAGTTGCCCGCGCCGTCGGCCAGGTTCAGGGGCGACTCCTCGCGGCCGTCGCGCACCAGCAGGCCGACCGGCGAGAAGTCCTCGTGGTACATGCCGGCGTTCATCGCCAAGCCCAGCTGGCGGCCGCGCTCCCTCAGCCAGGCATCGAGCCGGTCGAAGCGCTTGAACGGCACGCCCGCGTCGTCGCGCAGGAACAGCTCGAGCCGTTCCTTGCGCAGGTCGATCTTCACCACGGTGAAGCGCGGGTCGGCCGCGGCAGGGCCGGCCAGGCCCGCGAACAGCAGGGCTCCCAGGAGCAGCGCAAGCCTTCTTCTCATGCAGCGCCCGCAAGCCCCGGCGGCTTCAGCCGCCGTTGATGCGGCTGACCAGCGCCTTCGTGAACGCCTCGGTGCCCGCCGTGCCACCCAGGTCGCCGGTGCGCACCTTGTCGATGTTCAGCGTCTGGTCGATGGCAGTGCGCAGGCGCGTGGCCAGTTCGGGCAGCTTCACGTGGTCGAGCATCAGCGCGGCGGCCAGCAGCAAGGCGGTCGGGTTGGCGATGCCCTTGCCGGCGATGTCGGGCGCGGAGCCGTGCACCGCCTCGAAGATCGCCGCGTCGGTGCCGATGTTGGCGCCGGGCGCCATGCCCAGGCCGCCGACCAGGCCGGCCACGAGGTCGGACAGGATGTCGCCGAACAGGTTGGTCGTGACCAGCATGTCGAATTGCCAGGGGTTGAGCACCAGCTTCATCGCGCAGGCGTCGATGATGACCGTGTCGAGCTCGAACTTGCCCTTGTACTTCTTCTCGTAGAGCTCCAGGCCGGTCTCCAGGAAGATGCCGGTGAGCGCCTTCATGATGTTGGCCTTGTGCACCAGCGTGACCTTCTTGCGGCCGGTGGCGACGGCGGTCTCGAAGGCGTATTCGAGCAGCCGGCGGCTGCCCTGACGGGTGTTGATGCCGGTGGCCATCGCCACGGCGTGCGGATCGCCGTCGATGGGCACGTAGTGCTCGTGGCCGATGTACAGGCCCTCGAGGTTCTCGCGCACCACCACGAGGTCGATCTTGTCGAAGCGCCCGCCGGGAATGATGGTGCGCGCGGGGCGCAGGTTGGCGTACAGCTGGAATTCCTCCCGCAGCCGCACGTTCGACGAGCGGTAGCCGCCGCCCGAGGGCGTTTCCAGCGGCCCCTTCAGGGCCAGCCGGGTCTTGCGGATGCTGTCGAGCGTGGCCTGCGGCAGCGGGTCGCCCGAAGCCTTGACGCCGCCCAGGCCGGCGATCTGCGTGTCCCAGGCGAAAGGCGCCTTCAGCGCGTCGAGCGCGGCCAGCGTGGCGTCGACGATTTCGGGGCCGATGCCGTCGCCGGGGATCAGGGTTGCGGGGATGGGAGTGGTCATGGTTGGGCGCTCAGGTCGATTGCGGAAATTCTTGCGGAAACCGGTCGCCCGGCGTGGTGCACATCGCTTGCCATCGGATGCGGCACGCCCGCGGGGCGATCTCCGGCGGGAATCATCCCACGGCAGGGCTCCGCGGCGTAACCAAAGCCTTATTCCCCATCGGCGTCCCGCCAGCGGCTCAACGCTCTTCCAGGCCGTCGAGTTCGTAGCTGAAGAGCGGCTCGCCCTTGGAGGTCTTCACCTGCATCTTGATGACGCCGTACTCCGGCGCGTACCAGGAGTCGACAGAATTGTCCGTTCCGCGCGAGCTCAGGTGGCAGACGTTCTCGAAGGTGCGGGGGTTGTAGTTCGGCTTCAGTTCAAGGTTCTCGAAGCCGACGAAGACATGCTCGGACTGGTACCTCTTGCCGAAGTCGAAAGCCTCGCTGCCGTCCTTCGTGGTCCTGGTGCCCTTGCCCGTCAGCTTGAAGGTGCCGCCCGGCTTGGCATCGGCCGGAACCTCGGGGAACGGCGCCGCGAAGACTTCCTTGATGACCACCTTGCTGGCGTCGCCGCCCAGGCCCGCGATGCCGTACTGCTCGGAACCCAGCCGCTGGCGGCCGGTCTCGTCGAAGTACTTCACGCTCTTGACGCCCTCGTCGATGCTCACCACGCCGATCGCTGCCTTGCCCGCAAACTGGCCCTTGACGATCCGGACCTTCGAGCGGTCGCTCAGCGTGTAGGCCACGCCGGGCTTGAGCTTGAAGCAATCGGCGAAAGACGATGCGGCGGCGATGGCGCTGCCGGTGGCCGCGGCTGCGACGGCCGTGCCCAGGATCGCCTTGAAAACGAATGACTTGTTGCTGTGCATGGGTTCCTCCCTGTTTTTGGAGCGCGGATGATGCCATGTACGCTCGACCGGTTTGTCAACTGAATGTGAGGCATCCGGCACCTTCTGGTCGAACAGCGAACCGCGGCTGACCGCACAGGCCGTGCCATAGCAACTCACCGGCCGCGATCACCGCGTGGGAGCCGATACGCCCCACTCGTTGCGGTGCGGCATGGGGTCGATGCCGCCACCGAACCCGCCCGGAAGCCGCGCGACCTAAAATGCCCGGTTCCCCCGTCAGCCACTCCCGACACTCCCGAAAGCGCCCTCCCCGATGTCCGCCCCGCGCAAGCTCTTCGTCACCACCGCCCTGCCGTATGCCAACGGCAAGTTCCATATCGGCCACATGATGGAATACATCCAGGCCGACATCTGGGTGCGGAACCAGCGAATGAACGGTGCCGACGTCAACTTCGTGTGCGCCGACGACGCCCACGGCGCGGCCATCACCATCGCGGCCGACAAGGCCGGCGTGACGCCGCAGGCCTTCGTGGCGGAGATCGCGGCCGGCCGCAAGCCGTACCTCGACGGCTACTACATCTCCTTCGACAACTGGCACTCGACCGACGCGCCCGAGAACCACCAGCTGGCGCAGGACATCTACCGCGACCTGCGCGCCAACGGCCTCATCAGCACCAGGAGCGTCGAGCAGTTCTACGACCCTGAAAAGGGCATGTTCCTGGCCGACCGCTTCATCAAGGGCGAGTGCCCCAACTGCCATTCGAAGGACCAGTACGGCGACAACTGCGAGGTGTGCGGCGCCGTGTACGCGCCCACCGAGCTGATCAACCCCTACTCGGCCCTCTCGGGCGCCAAGCCCGAGCTGCGCAGCTCCGAGCACTTCTTCTTCAAGCTGTCGGACCCGCGCTGCGAGGCCTACCTGAAGGAATGGACCGCCGCCGCCGGCCACGTGCAGCCCGAGGTGCAGAACAAGATCCGCGAGTGGCTCTACAAGGACGACGAGGGCAAGGGCGGCCTCGGCGACTGGGACATCAGCCGCGACGCGCCCTATTTCGGCATCGAGATTCCCGATGCGCCCGGCAAGTACTTCTACGTGTGGCTCGACGCCCCCGTGGGCTACCTGGCCTCGCTGAAGAACCTGCTGGACAAGCGCTGCATCGAACTCGGCGGCGACGGCATCTCGTACACCGAGTACATGGCCGACCCCGACCTGGAGCAGGTGCACTTCATCGGCAAGGACATCATCACCTTCCATACGCTCTTCTGGCCGGCGATGCTGCACTTCAGCGGCCGCAAGGCGCCCGACGCGGTGTACGTGCACGGCCACCTCACGGTGAGCGGCGAGAAGATGAGCAAGAGCCGCGGCACCGGCATCGACCCGCTCAAGTACCTGTCGATCGGCCTGGACCCCGAATGGCTGCGCTACTACATCGCCGCCAAGCTCAACGGCCGCAACGAAGACATCGACTTCAACCCCGAGGACTTCGTCGCGCGCGTCAACAGCGATCTCGTGGGCAAGTACATCAACATCGCCAGCCGCGCGGCGGGCTTCATCGGCAAGCGCTTCGGCGGCAAGCTGGGCGAGGTCTCGGCCGACGGCGACGCGCTGCTGTTCACGCTGCGCGACGCGGCCTCGCAGCTGCATTCGCTGTACGACGGCCGCGACTACGCCCGCGCGCTGCGCGAGGTGATGGCGCTGGCCGACAAGGTCAACGAGTACGTCGACCAGAACAAGCCCTGGGAGCTGGCCAAGAAGGAAGGCGCCGAGGCGCGCCTGCACGACGTGTGCACTGTGTGCATCGAGGCCTTCCGCCTGCTCACGCTGTACCTGAAGCCGGTGCTGCCGGCGCTGGCCGTGAACGTCGAAGCCTTCCTGAAGATCCAGCCGCTGGCCTGGGCCGACGCCGCGCAGCCGCTGCCCGTGGGCCACGCCATCGGCGAGTACAAGCACCTGATGCAGCGCGCCGATCCCAAGCTGGTCGACAAGCTGTTCGATGCGCCGGAACCAGCCGCTGTAGCTCCGGCTGCGGTGGAGGCCGCGGAGCTGCCGGGCGGCGAGGCCATCGCGCCCACCATCACCATCGACGACTTCACGAAGATCGACCTGCGCATTGCGAAGATCGTGGCCTGCGAGAAGGTCGAAGGCTCGACCAAGCTTCTTCGCCTGACGCTCGATGCGGGCGAGGGCAAGACCCGCAACGTGTTCAGCGGCATCGCCTCGGCCTACCAGCCCGAGCAGCTGGTGGGCAAGCTCACGGTGCTGGTCGCCAACCTCGCGCCGCGCAAGATGAAGTTCGGCGTGAGCGAAGGCATGGTGCTGGCCGCCAGCCACGGCGACGAGAAGGCACACCCGGGCATCCACGTGCTCGAACCCTGGCCGGGCGCAACGCCGGGCATGCGGGTTCGCTGATCGACTTAGAAGAAGGAATCGCCATGATCACCCTGCTGCGCCGCGCCCTCGTGCTCGCCTCGCTTTCAACACTGCTGGGCGGCTGCGCGGTGGTGACGGTGGCCGGCACGGCGGTAAGCGTTGGCGCCAGCGCGGTCGGGCTCGCGGCGGACGCGGCCATCGGCACCGCGCGCATCACGGGCAAGGCCGTGGGCGCGGCGGCCGACGCGGTGATTCCAGACAGCCAGTAAGGCTCTGGCGAAATTCAGCCCGCCATACCCAGGCGGGCTATGTGCGGCGGCGTGTGCAACGCCTTCTCCTTTCGCACGAACGCCGACCTGAGCCCCGCATGCGGCTCGCGCGCGTCGAAGAAGTTGCGGCGCATGTGGACGAGCTCCTCGTCGCGGTAGCGCTGCAGCGGCTTGATCGACTCGTCCTGCTCGCGCATCGCCTTCTTCCGCGCGATGCGATCGGCCAGCTCCGGCGATGCGGCCAGCTCCGCCGCCAGCCGGACCACTTCAGCCCCCAGTTCCTCCGGCGCGGCCTGCAGCACGCGCTGCGCCATGCCGAGCTCGACGGCGCGCCTGGCGCTCACCGGCAGCGCCGACTGCGTGAGCCGCAGCGCCTCGCTCTCGCCCACGCGGCGCGGGAGGATGTAGGTCCAGTATTCCGAGCCGTGCAGGCCCATCAGCCTGTAGTGCGGGTTGAGCAGGGCGCCGTCGCGGCACCAGACCTCGTCGGCCGCCAGCGCGAGCATCACGCCGCCGGCCGCTGCGTTGCCGCCCAGCGCCGACACGGTGAGCCGATCGGTGGTGGTGAGCACCGCCTCGACGAGGTCGTTCATCGCGTGGATGTTGGCCCACGACTCCTGGGCCGGATCTTCGGCCGCCTCGATCACGTTGAGATGGATGCCGTTGGAGAAGAAGTCGCGCACGCCGCCCAGCACCAGCACCGAGGTCGCGCGCGTGCAGGCGAAGCGATAGGCCTCGAGCAGCCGCCTGCACTGGGCGGTGCTCATCGCGCCGCCGGGAAAGGAAAAATTCAGCACGCCGACCGCGCCCTGCTCGCTGTAGCGGATGTCCGACCAGGTGCGGCGCTCGGCCGGCAGCTCGAGCGGCGCCGGCACCTCGGGCACGCCGGAAGGCAGCAGGTCGCCGAGCGCTTCGGCAGCGGGCAGCTTGTAGCTGGGCAGCCGCGAGCCGGGCTCGCGCCAGGGCCGCAGCTGCGCAATCCACACCGCGCCGTCGACGGTGGCGCGGCAGATGGCGCCGGCGCGGGTGGCGATCAGCTCGCCGGGATGGTCGCCACGCAGCTCGTCCTCGGGATGGCCGCCGTGCAGGTACCACTGCACGCCCAGCAGCTCGTCGAGCACGCCGGGCTGCGAATCGGCCGCGCGCAGTTGGCGCAGGATCGTCTCGGTGGAATCTGAAGCCCAGTCGATGCGCCGCTCGGCCTGCTTCATGAAGGGCCGCCAGCCGGCCGCCAGCGCCGCGGGCTCCTGCTTCTGCGGCTTGTGCCTGCCCGAGGCGAATCGCTCCACCGCGAGCAGCACCGCGTCGACCGCCGCGTCGGCCACCTCGCCGCGATAGAGGTCGCTCTTGCCGGCCACGGGCGGCACCTTCAGCGGCGACCACGCCCAGACATCGCCCGCGTCCATCTCGGCCACGGCTTCGAGCACGGTGACGCCCCAGCTTTCGGCGCCGCCTTGCAGCGTCCAGTCGAGCGACGATGGGCCCCGGTCGCCCGGCGGGCCTGGATGCACGATCAGGCAGGTGTGGGCACGCCAGATGTCCTCGGGGATCGCGCTGGTGAGCATCGGCGCCACGATGAGCTGGGGCGCCTGCACCCGCACGGCTTCACGCATTTCGTCGTCATTGCCGAGGGCCAGCACCACGCCGACGGTGTGGCCGCGATCCTGCAGCTCCGCCAGGACCCGTTGCGTCAGGCTGTTGAACGCGCTCGCGACAAGCAGGATGTGCATCGGACGGCCCCGGTAAGGTCGGTGACGAAATGTCAATGAATGTCAAAAATGTATCTGCATCCCCCGCTTCGGATAAGTTGACCGAAAGTTCGCACGGGTGGTCAGGGAGCCTCGGCGCCCCTGTCGGGCGAGGAACCGCTGCGCACCACGCGCTGGTCGTCGTCGAGCGTGGCGGTGAAGACCATGGCGGAGTTGGGCGGCTGCACCCAGCGCCATTCCCATTCGGTTTCGCGGCGCAGCGCATAGGGCGTGACCTTGGCGGGCTTGCCGAGCATCTTGCGCAGGTCTTCCATCATCATCCCGGGCTGCACCTTCGCGAAGTTCTCGGGCGTGAGCACCTGGCGCAGCGCGCTCATCTTTCCATCGGGGCCGATGGTGATCATGTAGTTCTTCTGGCCCGCGGGCTGGCGGTTGTACTCGAACACACGGCCGCGTCCGGGGGCGTCCCAGATGTTCTCGGGCTCACCGAAGCGCGCCCGCACATCGGCCTCGGTGGAGACGCCTTCCTCCAGCTCGCTGATGTTCTTCGAGTCGCATGCCGCGAGCCCGATTGCCGCCGCCAGGCACCCGATTGCCATGCCGATCCGCCATCCCCGAATTTGCTTCATGCCGTCCCCGGTAAAATTCGCGCCAACAAAGGTCCAGTCTATGTCCATCTTCCGCCGCCCCCACTACACCTCCGAGATCACGAACTTCATCGAGGAGATGAAGGAAAAGAAGCCGACGCTGGAGGCCGAACAGCGCGCCGGCCGCGCCCTCCTCTGGGACAAGCACCTCGACCGCGACCTGCTGCAGGAATACAGCGAAGCCCGCGTGGCCCAGCAGCCCTACGTCTACCAGACCCAGGGCAAGTAAGCCGTTCGCTGATGCCGAACTGGCAGCAAACAAGCGCCTGCGTTGCATCGGCAGCTACTGAAAAGATAGCATCACACCGATGAACGGAGACGAGGACAACGGCACGCTGGTGGTCGGCATGCCCGAGGTGGTCGACCAGGTCGCGCTCGCGAGGCTCTACGGAGAGCCGCTCTTCGCGATGCCGAAGGACCTGTACATCCCGCCCGAGGCGCTGCAGGTGTTCCTGGAAGCCTTCGAGGGCCCGCTCGACCTGCTGCTCTACCTGATCCGCAAGCAGAACTTCAACATCCTCGACATCCCGATGGCGGGGCTCACGCGGCAGTACCTGAGCTACGTCGACGAGATCCGCCAGACCAACCTCGAGCTTGCGGCCGAGTATCTGTTGATGGCCGCGATGCTGATCGAGATCAAGTCGCGCATGCTGCTGCCGCCCAAGAAGGTGGCCGACGGCGAAGAGGCCGAAGACCCGCGCGCCGAGCTCGTGCGCCGCCTGCTCGAATACGAGCAGACCAAGCTGCAGGCCGCCGCCATCAGCGCCATGCCGCAGTACGGGCGCGACTTCTGGAAGGCGCAGGTCTACATCGAGCAGTCGCTGAAGCCGCGCTTTCCCGACGTGAACGTGATCGAGCTGCGCGACGCGTGGGCCGACATCATGAAGCGCGCCAAGCTCGTGCAGCACCACAAGATCTCGCGCGAGGAGCTCAACGTGCGCGAGCACATGAGCATCGTGCTGCGCCACCTGCAGGGGCAGCGCTTCGTGGAGTTCGAGAAGCTCTTCGACGTGTCGCGCGGCGTGCCGGTGCTGATCGTCACCTTCATCGCGATGCTGGAGCTCGCGAAGGAGACGCTGATCGAGATCACGCAGGCGGAAGCCTTCGCGCCCATCTACGTCCGGCTGGCGTACTCCCCTTCCTGATTTACCCCGTGCGCGACTTCGACGTCCTCATCGTCGGCAGCGGACTGGCCGGCCTCTCCGCCGCGCTGCACCTGGCGCCCACGCACCGCGTGGCGGTGCTGACCAAGCGCGCGCTGAACGACGGCTCCAGCGCCTGGGCGCAGGGCGGCATCGCGGCCGTGCTGGCGGCGGGCGACAGCTTCGACGCGCACGTCGAAGACACGCTCATCGCCGGCGCCGGCCTGTGCGACCCCGAGGCCACGCGCTTCGTGGTGGAGCATGCGCCCGAGGCCATCGGCTGGCTGCGCGAACTGGGCGTGCCTTTCTCCGAAGAGTCCGAGGAGGCTGGCGGCGGCCTGCACCTGACGCGCGAAGGCGGCCACAGCCAGCGCCGCATCGTGCACGTGACCGACGCCACTGGCGCGGCGGTGCAGCAGGTGCTGATCGAGCGGGTGCGGCGCACGCCGAGCATCTCGCTCTTCGAGCACCACACGCTGGTCGACCTCATCACCGGCCCGAGGATCGGGCTCGACGACCCAGCCTGCCTGGGCCTGTACGCGCTCGACAGCGAAACCGACGAGGTGCTGGCCTTCCGCGCGCCGCACACCATCCTGGCGACCGGCGGTGCGGGCAAGGTGTATCTCTACACCACGAATCCCGATACGGCCACCGGCGACGGCATCGCCGCCGCCTGGCGCGCGGGCGCCCGGGTGTCGAACATGGAGTTCATCCAGTTCCACCCGACATGCCTGTACCACCCGCACGCGAGGTCCTTCCTCATCAGCGAGGCGGTGCGCGGCGAAGGCGGGCTGCTGAAGTTGCCTGAATCGGCGGGTGGCACGCGCTTCATGCCGAAGCACGACGAGCGCGCCGAGCTCGCGCCGCGCGACGTGGTGGCCCGCGCCATCGACTTCGAGATGAAGAAGCACGGCCTGGACTGCGTCTACCTCGACATCTCGCACCAGCCGGCCGCGTTCCTCAAGGAGCACTTCCCCAACATCCTGGCGCGCTGCCTGGAGCTGGGCATCGACATCACGCGCGAGCCGATTCCGGTGGTGCCGGCCGCGCACTACACCTGCGGCGGCGTGCTCAGCGACCTGAGCGGGCGCACCGACATCCCGGGCCTCTACGCCATCGGCGAGACCGCCTGCACCGGCCTGCATGGCGCGAACCGGCTGGCCAGCAACTCGCTGGTCGAATGCATGGTGTTCGCGCGCGCCGCGGCCGGCGCCATCGCCTCGGCGCCCGCGCGCGAGCTCGCCGAACTGCCCGCCTGGGACGACAGCCGCGTCACCGACGCCGACGAAGCCGTGGTGATCTCCCACAACTGGGACGAGCTGCGCCGCTTCATGTGGGACTACGTTGGCATCGTGCGCACCAACAAGCGCCTGGAGCGCGCGAGCCACCGCATCGCGCTGCTGCAGGCCGAGATCCAGGAGTTCTACGCGAACTTCCACGTCACGCGCGACCTGCTCGAGCTGCGCAACCTGGTGCAGGTGGCAGAGCTGATCGTGCGTTCCGCTCAGGCCCGCCACGAGAGCCGTGGCCTGCATTTCAGCCGCGACTACCCCTCGCTCGCCGAGCCCACCGCACCCACGGTGCTGGTGCCTCCGGCAGACCGATAACCCTCACCGTTCGTTTTTCTTCACCCAAGGATGCCCGGCCACCGACGCCCGCAGGGAGAAACCCAACCATGTCGAACATCACGCCCGCCCCCGCCGCCACCGAAGCACCGCCGGCCTCGCCCTACGGCACGCTGCCGCCGGCCTCCCCGCCCGCGTCGCGCAAGCCCGTGAGCCTGCCGCGCCTGGCCGACATGCATGCGCGCGGCGAGAAGATCGCGATGCTCACCGCCTACGACGCCACCTTCGGCGCCATGGCCGACGCGGCCGGCGTCGACTGCCTGCTGGTCGGCGACTCGCTCGGCATGGTCTGCCAGGGCCTGAACAGCACCGTGGGCGTGAGCCTGGACACCATGCGCTATCACACCGACAGCGTCTCGCGCGGCCTGCGCCGCGTGCAGGGCACGGCCTGGCTCATCGCCGACCTGCCCTTCGGCAGCTACCAGGAGTCGCGCGAACAGGCGCTGCGCAGCGCCACCGTGCTGATGCAGGCCGGCGCGCACATGGTCAAGCTCGAAGGCGGCGGCTGGACCACCGAGACCGTGCGCTTCCTGGTCGAGCGCGGCATTCCGGTGTGCGCCCACCTCGGCCTGACGCCGCAGACAGTGCATGCACTGGGCGGCTACCGCGTGCAGGGCAAGGGCGACACGGCCGGCGCGCTGCTGAAGCAGCAGGCCCATGAACTGCAGGACGCGGGCGCGGCGATGCTGGTGCTCGAGATGGTGCCGGCCGCGCTGGCCGCCGAGCTCACGGCCGAGCTGAAGCACTGCGCCACCATCGGCATCGGCGCGGGCAAGGCCACCGCCGGGCAGGTGCTCGTGCTGCACGACATGCTGGGCATCAACCTCGGGAAGATGCCGAAGTTCGTGCGCAACTTCATGGCCGACGCGCCGGGCGTGCTGCCTGCGCTCAAGGCCTACGTCCAGGCCGTCAAGGACGGCAGCTTCCCCGACGACCGCCTCCACGCCTGGTAGGCAGACAAGGAAAAGGAAACCAACCCATGTACATCGCGCACACCATCGACGACCTGCGCAGCCACCTGGCCGCCTTCGGGCGCCCCGCCTTCGTCCCCACCATGGGCAACCTGCACGACGGCCACCTGGCCCTGGTGAGGCAGGCGAAGCCGCTCGGCGACGTGACCGTGGCCAGCATCTTCGTGAACCGCCTGCAGTTCTTGCCCCACGAGGATTTCGACACCTACCCGCGCACCTGGGAGAGCGACTGCGAGAAGCTGCGAGCCGCCGGCTGCGACGTGCTCTTCGCGCCCGACGAGAAGGCGCTCTACCCCGAGCCCCAGACCTGCAAGGTGCACCCCGACCCGGCGCTGGCCGACATCCTCGAAGGCCACTTCCGGCCCGGCTTCTTCATCGGCGTTTGCACGGTGGTGATGAAGCTCTTCCAGTGCGTGCAGCCGCGCGTGGCGGTGTTCGGCAAGAAGGACTACCAGCAACTGATGATGATCCGCCACATGGTCCGGCAGTTCGCGCTGCCCATCGAGATCGTGGGCGGCGAGACCTTCCGCGCCGCCGACGGCCTGGCGCTCTCGTCGCGCAACGGCTACCTGAGCGAGAGCGAGCGCGCCGAGGCGGTGCAGCTGTCGAAGGCGCTGAAGGCGATGGCCGAGGCGGTGCGCTCGGGCGAGCGCGACCTGGGCGCCATCGAGGCGCGCGCCATGCGGACGCTGGCCGAGCGCAGCTGGCAGCCCGACTACCTGGTGCTGCGCCGCCGCTCCGACCTGCAAGCGCCCGCCGCCGGCGACGCGCTGGTGGCGCTGGCCGCCGCGCGCCTGGGCGCCACGCGGCTGATCGACAACCTCGAGATCGAGACGGCCGCCCCATGACCTACAGCGTCAAGGAAATCTTCTACACGCTGCAGGGCGAAGGCGGACAGGCCGGCATGCCCGCGGTATTCTGCCGCTTCGCGGGCTGCAACCTCTGGACGGGGCGCGAGGAAGACCGCGCCAGCGCCGTCTGCCGTTTCTGCGACACCGACTTCGTCGGCACCGACGGCACGCTGGGCGGCAAGTTCAAGACCGCCGACCTGCTCGCCGACACCATCGCCGCCCAATGGCCCGTCACCGATGCCGACCACCGGCTGGTGGTGCTGACCGGCGGCGAGCCGCTGCTTCAGGTGGACGCGGCGCTGGTCGAGGCGCTGCATGCGCGTCGCTTCCGCATCGCCGTCGAGAGCAACGGCACGGTCGAGGCGCCGGAGGGCATCGACTGGCTGTGCATCAGCCCCAAGGCCGGAGCTTCCTGGGCGCAGCAGCGCGGCCAGGAGCTGAAGCTGGTGTGGCCGCAGCCGGGCATCGACCTCGACGCCATGGCGCGCACCGGCGAATTCACGCACCGCTTCCTGCAGCCCATGGACGGGCCCGACCGCGTCGCGAACACCGAGCTGTGCATTGCCGAATGCATGAAGCAGCCCGTGTGGCGCCTGAGCGTGCAGACGCACAAGATCACCGGCATCCGCTGAGGCGGGCGCTCTTTTTTTCCGAGTTTTTCTTTTCGACGATGCGATTCACGATCAGCCAACGCTTCTTCTTCGATGCCGCCCACACGCTCAAGCGCGAGATCGAAGTGGAAGGCAGCCGCCGTATCCACGGCCACACTTACCACGCGGAGGTGTGGCTCACGGGCGAGCGCGACCCGGTGACGGGGATGGTGATCGACCTGGGCCTGCTGCGCCGCCGGCTGGAGGATGTGCGCGAGCAGCTCGACCATCACCTGCTGGACGACGTGGCTGGGCTGCATCCGCCGACGCTGGAGAACCTGTGCGTGTTCATTGCGGATGCGCTGTCGGATCTGCGGCCTTCGCTGGCGCGCGTGAAGGTGTGGCGCGAGGCGCTGGGGGACAGCTGTACCGTGGATTTCTAGGTTTTTCTCCCCCCCCCCCCCGCTGGGGGAGGGCCGGGGTGGGGGCAAGCGGCGTCAACATCGAGCGCTCTGCCTGCCCCCATCCCAACCTTCCCCCAGAGGGGGAAGGAGCAAGGCGGGGTCAGGCCGCGCCGATGCCGGCGACAAGACTCCCCGGCGCTTGCCCGTTCTTCAACCCGGCCGTGAACGCCAGCATCCGATCGATCGGCACCCGCGCCCGCAGCCCCAGCGCCGGATCGACGTGGATCTCCCCCGCGCCCGTCTCCAGCGCATTCGCCAGCTCCACCAGCCCGTTCATCGCCATCCACGGGCAATGCGCGCAGCTCTTGCAGGTGCCGCCGTTGCCGGCCGTGGGCGCCTCGATGAAGACCTTGCCGGGGTTCAGCGTGCGCAGCTTGTGCAGCATGCCGCTGTCGGTGGCGACGATGAACTCCTTGGCGTCCATGCGCTGCGCGGCGTTCAGGATGGCCGAGGTGGAGCCCACCGCATCGGCCAGCGCGATCACGTCCGAAGGCGACTCGGGGTGCACCAGCACCTTGGCCTTCGGGTACTCCTTCATGAGCAGCTCGAGCTCCAGGGCCTTGAACTCGTCGTGCACGATGCACGCGCCGTTCCAGCTGACCATGTCGGCGCCGGTCTGGCGGCGGATGTAGTCGCCCAGATGGCGATCGGGCCCCCACAGGATCTTCTGCCCCGCTGCATGCAGCGCGTTCACCACGTCGAGCGCGCAGCTGGAGGTGACGAGCCAGTCGGCGCGCGCCTTCACGGCCGCGCTGGTGTTGGCGTAGACGACCACGGTGCGGTCGGGATGCTGGTCGCAGAAGGCGCTGAACTGGTCGACCGGACAGCCCAGGTCGAGCGAGCAGTTCGCGTCGAGGTCGGGCATCAGCACGCGCTTCTCGGGCGACAGGATCTTCGAGGTCTCGCCCATGAAGCGCACGCCCGACACCACCAGCGTCTGCGCGGCGTGGTCGCGGCCGAAGCGCGCCATTTCGAGCGAATCGCTCACGATGCCCCCGGTTTCCTCGGCGAGGTCCTGCAGGTCGGGATGCACGTAGAAGTGCGAGACCATCACGGCATTGCGTTCGCGCAGCAGGCGGCGGATGCGCTCTTTCAGCGCGATGCGCTCGTCGGGCGATGGCTCGGGCGGCACGCGCGCCCAGGCGTGGCGGGTGTCGCAGACGGCGCCGGCCCTGGTTTCGGCGGGCTGCTCGTAGTCGACGTCGATGACCGTGGACGACATGGGCGGATCAGCCTTCCTGGAAACGCATCGAGTAGTCGATCGCCTTGACGTCCTTGGTCAGGGCACCGATGGAAATCCGGTCGACGCCGGTTTCGGCCAGGGCGCGCAAGCCGTCCAGCGTGACGCCGCCGGAGATCTCGAGCACCGCCTTGCGGCCTTCGCCGGCCTCGTCGTTGATGCGCACGGCCTCGCGCAGCGTGGGCAGGTCCATGTTGTCGAGCAGCACCATGCGCGCGCCGGCGTCGAGCGCCTCGCGCAGCTGGGCCAGCGTCTCGACCTCGACCTCGACGAATTCCGCCTTCGCGGCCGCGGGCGCCACGGCGCGCAGGGCCGCGGCCACGCCGCCGGCCGCGGCGATGTGGTTTTCCTTGATGAGCACCGCGTCGTACAAGCCGATGCGGTGGTTCAGGCCGCCGCCGGTGCGCACCGCGTACTTCTGCGCGAGGCGCAGGCCTGGAATGGTCTTGCGGGTGTCGACGATGCGCGCGCGGGTGCCGCGCACGGCGTCGGCGTAAAGCGCGGTCTTGGTGGCAACGGCGCTCAGCAGCTGCAGGAAGTTGAGCGAGGTGCGCTCGGCCGTCAGCAGCGCGCGGGCCGAGCCTTCGATCTCGAGCACGGTCTGGCCGGCCTCGCAGCGCTCGCCCTCGGCGCACAGCCATTCGATGCGCACCTGCGGATCGAGCTGCCGCAGCGTGGCCTCGACCCACGGGGCGCCGCACACGACGGCGGCTTCGCGCGCCAGCACGCGGGCGCGGGCGCGGCGGGCGGGGTCGACCAGCGAGGCGGTGAGGTCGCCGTCGGCGACGTCTTCCTGCAATGCGCGGGTGGCATCGGACAGGGCCAGCGCGGCCACGGCCGACGCTGAAAAATCAAAGCGAAGGCTCATGGCTCTCTTTGTCTCTGCGTTTTTCTCAGGAGGATTGACGGGGGGAAGCGGCTGCGGCACCCGGCTGCTGGAGCTGCACCGATTCCGGCACCGGCTCGCGGCCGACGAGGGCCGCCACGGCGTCCTGCGGGCTCACGCGGCCGTCGAGCAGCGCGACCACGCCTTCGGCGATGGGCATCTCGATGCCGAGGCCCCGGGCGCGCTGCACCACGGTGCGGGCGCAGTAGACGCCCTCGGCCACGTGGCCCAGCGAATCGACGGCCTGCGCCAGCGTGCGGCCCTGCGCGAGCAGCAGGCCGACCTTGCGATTGCGCGACAGGTCGCCGGTGGAAGTAAGGACCAGGTCGCCCAGGCCGGAAAGGCCCATGAAGGTCTCGGCGCGGGCACCCAGCGCGAGGCCGAAGCGCGTCATCTCGGCGAGGCCGCGCGTGATGAGCGCCGCCCGGGCGTTGAGCCCGAGCGCGAGGCCGTCGCACAGCCCGGTGGCGATGGCCAGCACGTTCTTGACCGCGCCGCCCACCTCCACGCCGACGATGTCCTCGTTGGCGTAGACGCGCAGCGCGGGGCCGTGGAAGGCGTCGACCAGCATGTCGCGCACGGCGGCATGCGGACTGGCGGCCACCAGTGCGGTCGGCCGCCCTTCGGCGACTTCCTGCGCGAAGCTGGGGCCGCTGAGCACGCCCGCTCTCAATTCAGGAACAACCTGGGCCCAGATCTCATGGGCCAGCAGGCCGAAGGATGCGGGGGAAGAGCTGTCGAGCGCGGGCTCGACGCCCTTGCACAGCCACGCCACCGCCGCAGTGGTGCCGGTGCCTCGCAGCGCCACGAGCTGCGCGCGCAAGGCCGCCATCGGCGTGGCCACGATGACGAGGTCGGCGCCGGCCTGTGCCTGGGCGATGTCGCCGGCGCGCACGGCCAGCGAGGCCGGCAGGGCCAGCCCGGGCAGGTAGCGGGAGTTTTCGCGCGCGGCCGACATGGCGTCGGCCTGGGCGGCGTCGCGCGCCCAGAGCGTGACTTCGTGGCGGGCCGCCGCGTTGACGGCGACCGCCGTGCCCCAGGCACCGGCGCCATGAACGCAGATCTTCATCGGCGTCGGTGGCTGCTACGGCTTCATGCCGCGATTACTGCGCCAGCGAGGGCGCAGCCTGGCCGGCGGCCTGGGCCTGCTGCTGCTCGTACATGGCCTGGAAGTTGATCTCGGCCAGGTGCACGGGCGGGAAGCCGCCGCGCTGGATCACGTCGGCGACGTTGCCGCGCAGGTAGGGGTAGACGATCTGCGGGCAGGCGATACCGAGGATGGCGCCCATCTGCTCTTCCGGCAGGTGGCGGATCTCGAAGATGCCGGCCTGCTTGGCCTCGACCAGGAACACGGTCTTGTCGCCGATCTTGGTCTGCACGGTGGCGGCCACGGTGATCTCGAAGATGCCTTCGGCCACGGGCTGGGCGTCCACGCCGAGCTGGATGTCGACGGTGGGCTGTTCCTGCTCCAGCAGGATCGCCGGCGAATTGGGCTGCTCGAGCGACAGGTCCTTGAGGTAGACGCGCTGGATCTGGAAGACGGGATCTTGGGCTTGCTGGTCGGCCATGGCTGAACTTTCGAGGATCAAAACAATGCCCGCCGGGGAGAGGGTCCCGCAGCGGGCTGCAGATGAGTGAACTGGCGATTATGGCCCGGCCGGAAGACGGCTCCGGGGCAGGGCCGGTTTCAGGCGCCCTGCAGCAGCGGAACCAGGCCGCCGCGGCTGTCGAGCGCCATCAGGTCGTCGCAGCCGCCCACGTGGGTGTCGCCGATGAAGATCTGCGGCACCGTGCGGCGCTGGGTGATCTCCATCATGGTGTTGCGGGCCTGGGGGTCGGTGTCGATGCGGATCTCCTCGATCTGCTCGACGCCCTTGGACTTCAGGATCTGTTTCGCGCGGATGCAGTAAGGGCAAACGGCGGTGGTGTACATCTTGACGGCTTGCATGCGCTCTACCTTGGGGAAAGTTTCATTTATTCAACTCGCTCACCGTCCCTTCGGGGAACGCCGCGGAACCGGCTTGGCCGGGCCACAGGCGTTGCCACGGCAGGGGGTCGGCGCAGCGCCACGGCGTGCGCGAAGCCTGGGGGCGAGTCCGATGTCTAGGCTTTTTCAACCGGCAGGTTAGCCTCTTTCCACGCCTTCAGTCCGCCGGAGACCGCTTGGGCCTGCTCGTAACCCAGCTTCTTGGCCATGGCCACGGCGCGCTGGGCGCGGGCGCCGGTGGCGCACACCAGCAGGAGCGGCACGTTCTTGTTCTTGACCGCGCCGGCGAGCTTTTCCTCCAGCTGGTTCAGGGGAACGTTCTTGGCGCCGATCATGTGGCCGGTGGCGAATTCCTCGGGTTCGCGCACGTCGACCAGCACCGCGCGCTCGCGGTTGATGAGCTGGACGGCGCCCTGGGCCGTGAGCGTTCCGCCGCCCGCTCCCCGCACCAGCGGCCAGGCCAGCATGGCGCCCGAGCTGAGCGCGATCAGGATCAGCATCCAGTTCGCGGTGACGAATTCGATCAATTTCACGGGGGTTCCTTGAATGGCAAACCGGGGATTTTAGAATGCGAGGTTTCGCAAGCGCAGCCAAAGGCCTCCCACATGCACAAACTGGTATTGATCCGTCACGGTGAATCGACCTGGAATCTGGAAAACCGCTTCACCGGATGGACCGACGTCGACCTGACCGAAACCGGCGTCGAACAGGCCAAGCAGGCCGGCCGGCTGCTCAAGGCCGAGGGCTACGACTTCGACGTCGCCTACACGAGCGTTCTCAAGCGCGCCACCCGCACCCTCTGGCACACCCTCGACGAACTCGACCGCACCTGGCTGCCCGTGGTGCATTCCTGGCGCCTCAACGAGCGCCACTACGGCGGCCTGCAGGGCCTGAACAAGGCCGAAACCGCCAAGAAATACGGCGACGAGCAGGTGCTGGTCTGGCGCCGCAGCTACAACACCCCCCCGCCGCCGCTGGAAGCCGACGACCCGCGCAGCGAGCGCGGCGACGTGCGCTACGCCAAGCTGTCGCCCGAGCAGATCCCGCTGACCGAGTGCCTGAAGGACACGGTGGCGCGCGTGCTGCCCTTCTGGAACGAATCGATGGCGCCGGCCATCCGCACCGGCCGCCGGCTGGTGGTGGCGGCCCACGGCAACTCGATCCGCGCCCTGGTGAAGTACCTCGACGGGATCTCCGACGACGACATCGTCGGGCTGAACATCCCCAACGGCATCCCGCTGGTGTACGAGCTCGACGACGACCTCAAGCCCCTGCGCCACTACTACCTCGGCGATGCCGCGGCCGCCGAAAAGGCCGCCGCCGCGGTGGCATCGCAGGGCAAGGGCTGAGAAGGCCCGCCAGGAGCGCCCTGAAAAAGCCCCCGTCCGGCGCTCCACCCGTGGAACCCCGGCAAACAATTTGCTTCCAAGCTGTGTATATTGGACTGACAGCCGCCGACAAGGACAACCACTCATGATGGGCCACAAACTCAAGATCACCGGCTGGGTCGCCGCCGGCGCCGTTGCAGGCGTCCTGACCACCGTCTCGCTGCAGACTGTCGCGCGCGGCTCGCTCGCGCCGCTGCCGCTCGAGGAATTGCAGCAGCTCGCCGCCGTCTTCGGGATGGTCAAGAGCGACTACGTGGAGCCGGTCGACGAGAAGAAGCTCATCTCCGACGCCATCTCCGGCATGGTCGCCGGGCTCGACCCGCATTCCCAGTACTTCGACAAGAAGTCCTTCAAGGAATTCAGGGAAGGCACCACCGGCCGCTTCGTCGGCGTGGGCATCGAGATTTCCCAGGAAGACGGCCTGATCAAGGTCGTCTCGCCCATCGAGGGCTCCCCCGCCTTCCGCGCAGGCCTCAAGCCCAACGACCTGATCACCAAGATCGACGACACCGCCGTGCGCGGCCTGTCGCTGAACGAGGCGGTCAAGCGCATGCGCGGCGAAGCCAACACCAAGGTGCTGCTGACGATCTTCCGCAAGGACGAGAGCCGCACCTTCCCCGTGACGATCGCGCGCGAGGAAATCCGCACGCAGTCGGTCCGCGGCAAGATGATCGAGCCGGGCTACGGCTGGATCCGCCTGTCGCAGTTCCAGGAACGCACCGTCGACGACTTCGTCAAGAAGATCGACGACCTGTACAAGGAAGACCCGAACCTCAAGGGCCTGGTGCTCGACCTGCGCAACGATCCGGGCGGCCTGCTCGATGCGGCCGTGGCGGTGTCGTCGGCCTTCCTGCCCGAGAACGTCACGGTGGTCACCACCGACGGCCAGCTGGCCGAGAGCAAGTCGGTCTACAAGGCGGCGCCGGAGTTCTACCAGCGCCGCTCGGGCAGCGACCCGCTGCGCAGCCTGCCGGCCGCGCTGAAGACCGTGCCGCTGGTGGTGCTGGTGAACGAAGGCTCGGCTTCCGCCAGCGAAATCGTCGCCGGCGCGCTGCAGGACCACAAGCGCGCCACCATCATGGGCAGCCAGACCTTCGGCAAGGGCTCGGTGCAGACGGTCCGCCCGCTCGGCCCCGACACCGGCCTGAAGATCACCACCGCGCGCTACTACACGCCCAGCGGCACCTCGATCCAGGCCAAGGGCATCGTGCCGAACGTGCTGGTCGACGAAAGCGCCGAGGGCAGCCCCTTCGCCGCCCTGCGCATGCGCGAGGCCGACCTCGAGAAGCACCTGGCCAGCGGCCAGGGTCCCGAAGTCAAGGACCCGGAACGCGAGAAGGCCCGCGACGAAGCCCGCAAGCGCCTCGAGGAAGAGGCCAAGAAGCCGCCGCAGGACCGCAAGGTGCCCGAGTTCGGCACCGACAAGGACTTCCCGCTCGTGCAGGCGCTCAACCGCCTGAAGGGCCAGCCGGTGCTCGTGAGCAAGACGCAGGTCATCGTCGACAACAAGGAAGAGAAGAAGGAAAACTGATCCCGGTGGCGCATGGAAGATAGCCAGCTGCTGCGCTATTCGCGCCACATCCTTCTCGAGGAATTCGGCATCGACGGGCAGGCCCGCGTCAGTGCCGGACGGGTTCTCGTCATAGGCGCCGGCGGACTGGGTTCGCCGGTGGCCCTGTACCTCGCTGCGGCGGGGGTCGGCCGCATCGTGCTGGTCGACGACGACGAGGTGGACCTCACCAATCTCCAGCGCCAGGTGGCGCATTCGCATGACCGGGTCGGTCTTCCCAAGGTGGAGTCGGCCGCACAGGCCATGCGCGCCATCAATCCCGACATCGCCATCGAAACCCACGCCCTGCGCGCCGACGAGGCCCTGCTGTCGCGCCTGGTCGCCGAGGCCGACGTGGTGGTCGACTGCTGCGACAACTTCGCCACCCGGCAGGCCGTCAACCGTGCCTGCGTCGCCCATTCGAAGCCGCTGGTGGCGGGCGCGGCGATCCGTTTCGACGGCCAGCTGAGCGTCTACGACACCCGCGACGACGCCTCGCCCTGCTACGCCTGCATCTTCCCGCCCGACGCGGACTTCGAGGAAACCCGTTGCGCGGTGCTCGGCGTGTTCGGCCCGGTGGTGGGAACCATCGGCACGCTGCAGGCCAGCGAGGCGCTGAAGCTGCTGGCCGGCATCGGCCCGTCGCTGGCGGGCAAGCTGCTGATGTTCGACGGGCGCAGCACCTCCTTCGACACGCTGCGCGTGGCACGCGACCCGCACTGCAGCGTCTGCGCGCAGCGCCATCGCCCCTCAAGCTAAGGCTGCTTCGCGCCCTTCGCCCGTGCGGCGCCCTTGGCAGCCGCCCCCGTGGGCTTATTCGCCTGCGCCACAACGCCCTGGCAGTTCGAATCCTCGCCCGGACCCGGCTCGATGGTCGCGGCCAGCGCCAGCAGCGGATTGACCGCACCCAGCGCCAGCGCGGCCAGCCCGCGCCCGGCCAGCGGACCGACTTCCAGGCCGCCCTTCGGATCGCCGAAGGTGCCGCTCACCACCAGCGGCGTGCGGATCGAGAGGATGTTCTTGCTCTTGGGCTCGGGGCGGATCACGAAATCCAGCCCCTCGGTCGCCAGGTTGGCCTGGCCGGTGGCGATGAAGACAGCGTTGGTCGTGTCCACCACGAGGGTGCGGCCGGTCATCAGGCCCTTGTTCACGTCGAACGCCAGGGCCGCGCAGCGCAGCTCGACGTTGCGATCGCCGCGCAGGATGAACTTGATGATGTCGCCGCCCACCAGCGTCGCGAACACCGGCAGCAGGTTGCCGAACTGCCCGCGTCCGGAGATGACCGCCACGTCGCCCGACGCGCCGCCCAGCCAGTTCGCCACGGTGCTGCCGGAGCCCGAGAGATTGATGCGCCCGTCCAGCCGGCCGACGCTGTTGCCGGTGGTTTCGAGCTTCGGGAACAGCCGCGCCAGCTGCATGGCCCGGGCGTCTAGCGATGCGCGGATGTCCGCCGGCTTCTTCGAACCGTCGATGCGGATCGCGCCGCTGAGCCTGCCGCCGGCCACGCCCAGGTCGAGCGGGTCGAGCGTGAGCACGCCCTCGACGAGCTTCACCTGCACGCTGCCGCGCTCCAGCGGCACATCGCGCACGTTGCGGATGCGATCGGCCGTGTATTTCACGTCGGCGTTCATGGCGCGCAGGCGCTCGAAGTCCAGCGGCGCCGTGGGCAGCACCTTGCCGCCCGGGCGCCTGACTTGGGTGACGGTGGGCGGCGGCGCCACGCCTTCCACGGTGGCGGCGGTGCGCGCCGTGGGCGGCAGGCCGATCAGCGGGCCCAGATCGTCCATGTCCATCACGTTGGAGCGCAGGTCGCCAGCCAGGTGCGGCAGCTTGCCGGACTGGTCGAAGCGCATGTCGCCCGCGATGTCGGACAGGCCCAGCCGGCCCTTGAGACCGGAGGCCTCCCAAAGCTTGCCGCGCTTGTCGAGCTTGCCGCTCAGGGTGTACGGCGATGTCTGCGGCAGCGCGATGCCCAGCAGCGGGAACAGGGCGCCCAGCGTCTGGCCCTTGATGTCGAACCTGGCATCGATGCCGTCCAGGTCCGACAGCCGGGCGACCGTGCCGGCCGCCTTCAGCTGCGTCTGGCCTGCGGCGGCACGGATCTCGATCGGGAAAGGCGGCGCGTTCGTGGTCTCGATCTGCAGCACGTTGCCGGTGCGCCCGCTGGCGGTCAGCGGCTGGCCCTTGTAGCGGCCCTTGATGCGGTAGTCCAGCGGCATCTCGCCGCGGCTGCTGTCGTAGCTCAGGTCGGCATGCACGTCGACGCCCAGGTGCTTGGCCAGGAAGTCGACCGCGCCGCTGTCGACCTGCACCTGGCCGATGGTGGGCACGGTGCCGCCTTCCGAGCTGTCCTTGCCTTCCTTGCCCAGCGCCCAGGTGCGGCGGCCGTCGGCTTCCATCTGCAGCCCCACCGTGGGCGAGGAAAGCGCCAGCCGCGGGATGACGATGCTGCTCGAGATCAGCGGCCAGAGGCGGATGTCGAAATCGGCGCGCTCGGCCTTCACCAGGTACGGATCGCGCGCCCACGGGGGATTGGCGAACTCGATGCCGTCGAGCCTGACGGTGGCCTGCCGCCACCCGAGCCCCACGTCGAGCCGCCGGGTGATCTCGAACTTGCGCCCGGTCTTCTCGCTGACGTAGCGGTTGACCGGCTCTCGCAGCACGTCCCACGGGAAGAAGGCGAGCCCCACGGCCAGCAGCGCGAAGAGCAGCACCAGGCCCGCCAGCAGCTTCTGCCAGAGCGGCCGGCCGCGCAGGATGCCGGCTTTGGTCGGTGCATTCGTCGTTGCCATGGGGCTCCTTTTAACTCGGGCGGTCGCTCGGCCGCGGTCAGCGGCAAGCCGTAGAAATCGTGAGGCATTGCCTACTGGAGGCGCCGGGAATGCGCGCGTCGGAACCCGCCTACAACCGCCAGCCGCCGAAGCTTGCATGATGCGTACAGGAGACGCAGCAAAGTCGCTCCGCAGGCAGTCGTTGCCAACGCAGGCGCGCTGAATGCGTCAGCCAACCTCAGAGGAAGAGTGGTTCGGCATGGATTCCAGATTGCAGACTTATGTTGTCGAAGACAACCTCACGATCCGTGAAAACCTCATTGGCACGCTGGAAGAACTCACCTGCACCACGGTCGTGGGCTTCGCCGAAACCGAAAGCGGCGCGCGCGCATGGCTGCTCGGACACGACGGCGAGTGGGACCTCGTCATCGTCGATCTCTTCCTCAAGCAGGGCAGCGGCCTGGGCGTGCTGCAGGCCTGCCAGGGCCGCAAGCCGGTACAGAAGGTGGTGGTGCTCAGCAACTATGCGACGCCCGACATACGGCGCCGCTGCGCGGAGTTCGGGGTCGACGCGGTGTTCGACAAGTCGAACGAGATCGACGCGCTGGTGGAGTTCTGCCTGGTGCAGGCCCGCGATCGAGCCTCGCGCGCCTCGTCCGGCGCGGGCTGAGGAAGCCGCCTTGGACCCCCTCCCTGCCCGCCGGCCGGCTTCAGTCGATCAGCTTGTTCTTCAGTGCGTAGTACGTGAGGTCGCTGTTGGAGGAGAGATTCATCTTCTCCATCAGCCGCGTGCGGTAGGTGCTCACGGTCTTCACCGACAGCGACAGCGTCTTGGCGATGTCGCCGGCGGTCTCGCCCTTGGCGAGCTTCAGGAACACCTGGAATTCGCGCTCCGAGAGCTGCTCGTGCGGGGCCGCGTCGTCCTTGCGGTCGAGCTGGCGGGCCAGCAGTTCGGCCACGGCGGGCGTGATGTAGCGCCGGCCCAGCGCGATGGTGCGGATGGCGTTGACGATCTCGATGGGATCGCACTCCTTGTTGAGGTAGCCGCTCGCGCCCTGGCGGATCAGGTTCATCGCGTAGTGCTCCTCGGGATAGCCGCTGAGGATCAGGATGCCCACGTCCGGCGCCTTGGCGCGGATCATGGCGAGTGCATCGATACCGCTTTGCCCGGGCATCGAAAGGTCCATGACCAGCACGTCCAGCTCCGTGGTGCGCACCAGTTCGATGGCTTCACGGCCGCTGGCTGCCTCGCCCGCCACGCGCAGGTCCACGTGCTCGGAGAAGAACTGCCGGAGGCCCGATCGCACGATGGCGTGGTCGTCCACAATTCCGATTTTGATCATTTGTTACTTTCGTCGTTGTGTTGCGCACCCGAGGGTCGCAACATGCCAGGTCCCTGATTGTTATCAATTATTCACGAACTTGCGCCACAAGCAGCCTTGAAAGTTTCATGCACTGGTTAGCCCCACCAAGAATGGCCGTGAGCCTGCTGCTCGCAGCACTGGCCGCGCTGGCCCTCGTCGGCATCAACGAGGCCGGCTACCGGCAGTCCACCCGCGCCCTGGCCGACATCGACGAGGCCCAGCAGGTGCGAGGCACGCTCAACAAGATCCTGCAGAACATGCTGGACGCCGAGACCGGCCAGCGGGGCTTCCTGCTGACCGGCGAGGCGAGCTACCGAAAACCCTACGACGAGGCGGTCAAGCAGGTCGACGGCCACCTCGCCACGCTGCGCCGGCTGTATGCCGACCGCCCGGCCGAACTCACCCGGCTGGCCGAGCTGTCGAAGCACGTGCTGCGCAAGGTCGCCGAGATGGACATGAGCGTGCGCCTGCGCCAGGACGGCAAGGACGACGCCTGGAAGTTCGTCATCACCACCGACGTGGGCCAGGAGGAGATGGAGGCCATCCGCGCCACGGCGGGCGAGCTGGTGAAGGCCAGCAACGCCACCCTGGGCCAGAGCCAGGCGCAGGTGCTGCGTTCGCTGCAGCTGGCGCGCATCGGTACCGCCATCGTGGCGCTGGCCGCACTCCTCGCCTTCTTCCTGTACCTGCGCCAGACGCACGTGCTGCGCTCCATCGGCGAGCGCCAGCAGGAGTCCCTGCAGCGCGAGCGCAACGCGCTGGAGGACGAGGTGCGCGAGCGCACCGCCTCGCTGGCCGAGCTGGCCACCCACCTGCAGGACGTGCGCGAGACCGAGCGCGGCTTCCTCGCGCGCGAGCTGCACGACGAGCTGGGCTCGCTGCTCACCGCGGCCAAGCTCGACGTGGCGCGGCTGAAGTCGCGGCTGGCGGACGCGCCCGACGCGATCCAGCGGCTGCAGCATCTGACCGAGCTGCTCAACAGCGGCATCGCGCTCAAGCGCCGCATCATCGAGGACCTGCGGCCCTCCTCGCTGGCCAACCTGGGGCTGGTCGCGTCGCTGGAGATCCTGGGGCGCGAGTTCGGGGAGCGCTCCGGCCTGCAGGTGGAGATGGTGCTGGAGCCCGTGACCATGGACGAGTCGCGCCAGCTCACCATCTACCGCATGGTGCAGGAGAGCCTCACCAACATCGGCAAGTACGCCGAGGCGAGCGAGGCCACCATCGTCCTCAAGAACTACGACAACCACGTGGTGGTGGAGGTGGCCGACAACGGCAAGGGCTTCGACACGCAGCGCGTGCGGCCCTCGACCCACGGCCTCGCGGGCATGCGGCACCGGGTGGAAGCCGCGCGCGGCAAGCTCACGATATGGTCCGCGCCGGGCAAGGGCACGCGGCTGAGCGCGATGCTTCCGATCGTCAAGCCGGCCTGATCGCCCTCTCGATCGTCGTCTCTCTGTCTCTCTTCTTCTCCTCTCTCTTCGCAGCCGTAGCGCAGCCGGAACTCCTGCACACCCTGCGCCGCGGCCGACTCGGCCATCTCCTACGCACCCCAACCCCGGCCGCTGACAGGTCCGGGACGGCCCCCCGCTTAAGGTTGACCCCGTGCCATCCGGTTCTTTCCCGTCGGGGGGTTGCTGGATGCGACGTTTGGACGTTTTTCAAAAACAGCGAGGCAAGCCTCGAAGGAGTTCCACATGCTGCATTACGCCGTGGTGTTTCTGGTCATCGCCCTGATCGCGGCCCTCTTCGGGTTCGGCGGCATCGCCGCCAGCGCGGTGGGCATCGCCAAGATCCTGTTCGTGATCTTCGCGGTCCTCGCGATCGCGAGCTTCCTTGCCGGCTTGCTACGACGCAAGTAGCGTCGTTACGATCAACAGGCTTGCGCATTTCACTTTTCCGGAAAGGACTTTCACATGAACACGACGACCAAGACTCCCTCGCAACTCGCCGACGAAGCGCGCCAGACCGCCCGTGACGCGGTCGAAACCACCCGCGCCTATGCTCAGAACGCGGTGAATGCGGCGGGCGAAAAGGTCCGCGACCTGCAGCGCGATTCCGAACCGGCCGTCGAGCAACTCGCAGCCCGCGTGCAGCAAGCCGTTCAGCGCGGCCTGGACGCCGCATCGACCACCAGTGCCCGCGCCCAGCGCCGCCTCGAACAGGCAGCCGACGTCACCGGCCGCTACATCTCCGACCAGCCCGTGCGCTCGGTGCTGCTCGCGGCCGCCGCCGGCGCCGCCATCACGGCGCTCATCGTGCTGGCAAGCCGCCGCAGCCGCGACGACTACTGATCCACGAAGCCTCCGTCGTCGACCGATCCCGGCACCATGCTCCATCCGATTTTTTCCACGGTGCTCGGGCATCCGGAACTCGTCGCTGAACACCTCGCCAACTACGCCGCCCTCCTTCGCCAGGAATCCGCGCAAGCGGGACGCGGCATCGCCGCTCGCATCGTCGCGGGCCTCCTGGCGGTGGCCAGCGCCACGCTGGCGCTCGGGCTGATCGGCGTGGCCGTGCTGCTCGGCGTGATGCACGGCAGCTTCCACTGGGTGCTGGTGGCCGTCCCGGCCGTGGCCGTGGTGATGGCGCTCATCTGCACTTGGTACGCGACGCGGCCTGCCAGCAGCTACAGCTTCGACGACCTGCGCTCCCAGCTCGACGCCGACCTGCAGGCGCTGCGCGAAGCCGGAGACCTCCATGGCCGCTGACCGCCATCCTCCTTCGCATCTCAGTCCGGTCCAGCGCCTGGCCCTCTCGCGCCGCGCGCTGGTGCGGCAGTTCAACCAGGACGCAGGCGCGCCGGCCGAAGACCAAGAACCGGACGACCTGGAATACGCGCAGTACGACGCGCAAGCCGCCTCCGCACAAGCGGATGACCTGCATCAGGACCACGCTCGAGGTAGAGGAGAACAAGGAGGAGCAAGAGGAGGAAGAAGAGAGAACGTGTGGCTCGCCGTGGGCCGCAGCGTGGCGGAACGCTGGTGGCGCAGGCACCCCGCGCATGCGGTCGGCCAGCTGGCGCGGCCGGTGCTCGAACACTACGCGCGCAAGGAGCCGGCCAAGCTCATGGCGGCCGCGGCCGCCACCGGCGCCCTGCTGGTGCTCGTCAGGCCCTGGCGGCTGCTCTCGGCCACCGCGGTGCTGGCGGCTGTACTGAAGACATCCGACGTGGCCGACCTCGTCACCACGCTGATGCGGAAGCCCCCGGGCTCCCCTCACCCATCCCGCTCCCCACGAAAGGACACTCCATGAAAACCGACGTTTCCTCTTCCTCCTCTGCTTCTCCTGCTTCCACCGCCCGCAAGCACCTGGAACTCGACCAGAGCGGACTCGACGCCGCGCGCAACAGCCTCGACGACGGCGCCGTCACCCCGAGCTACGGTCCCTGGCGCGACGACGTCGTCAAGCTGCTGAACGACGCGCTGGCCACCGAGCTGGTCTGCGTGCTGCGCTACAAGCGCCACTACTTCACCGCCAACGGCGTCGAGTCGCCCGCCATCGCCGACGAATTCCTCGTGCACGCCAACGAGGAATCGGCCCATGCCGACCGCATCGCCGAGCGCATCGTGCAGCTGGGCGGCGAACCCGACTTCGCGCCCTCGCGCCTGCTCGACCGCAGCCATGCGGCCTACGACGAATCGACCGACCTGCAGGCGATGGTGCGCGCCAACCTGATCGCCGAGCGCGTGGCGGTGGAGTCGTACCGCCAGATGATCGCGCTGATCGGCGACAAGGACCCGACCACGCGCCGCATGCTCGAGGACATCCTCTCCGACGAGGAAGAGCATGCGGACGAGCTGAAGGACTGGCTGGGCCACTGATTGACCCGACCCCGGGGCCGCATCGGCCCCGTGCTCCCATGAAAAAGCCCGGCGCGAACCGGGCTTTTTCATGGGTGAA
Source organism: Variovorax sp. SG517 (assembly GCF_013376045.1). Classification (GTDB taxonomy): domain Bacteria; phylum Pseudomonadota; class Gammaproteobacteria; order Burkholderiales; family Burkholderiaceae_C; genus Variovorax. The sequence continues at coordinate 597,428 of NZ_JABMJG010000001.1, forward strand.
GCGAAAACGCGACCGAGGCCGGGCGAAAGCGATCAGCCCTTCACCTGGAGCTGGTTGTCCACCGACGTCACGCCCTGCACGCCCTTGGCGATCTCCTCGGCGCGCGCCTTGGCGGCCGCCGTGGGCGCCGGGCCCTTCAGGCTGACCGCGCCGGCCTTGGTGTCGACGTCGATCTTGATGGCGCTCAGGTCCGGGTCCTTGGCAAGGCCCGCGGACACCGAAGCCGTGATGGCGGCGTCGTTCACCGTCGTGCTCACCGCGGCGCCGGCATCCTTGGCTGCCTCCTTCACCTCGGCGGTGGTATTGGACGACTCGATCTTCGCCTTGGCGTCCTTGACGGCCTCGCCGGTCTTGGCTGCCGCGGCGTCGGCGGCCTGCTCGGTCTTGGCCACGGCGCTGTCGAGCTTCTCGCCCGCGGTGCGGTTGTCGGACTTGTCGCAGGCAGCCAGCGTCAGCGCTGCGCCGGCCACGAGCACGGCAAGCCAGGCGCGCGAATGCGGCATGGCCGTCTGTTGGGTCGATCTGTTCATGGAATCCTCCTGTTGATCGGGGAAATCTCTGGAAATCCAGGGGAAATGAAAGGCAGGGAAGGCTGCCGGATCACCGGCAGCCGGCCTTGCGACGCTCACAGCTTGTCGGCGCCCGACTTGATCGCGTCCTTGGCCTTTTCCTTGAGGTCGCCGTAAGTCTTCTGCACCTTGCCGGCGGCCTGGTCGGCAACGCCCTCGCCTTCGAGCTTCTCGTTGCCGACGACCTTGCCGGCGACTTCCTTCAGCTTGCCCTTGGCTTCCTCGACGCGGCCTGCCACTTGATCCTTGTTCATGTTGCTTCCTTCCTGAGTTATGAAACGAATGCGTGAGCCGCAGCGGCCCACGCGTTCAATCTAGGTCCCTGCCCGGGCCGGCTCACGCCGACGGAAGCCCGAAGAGGTGTAGGACAAGGAAGCTCAGGCGCTGACGATCCATCCTTCAAGCGGATCGATGTCTTCCGGCAGGCCATGGCCCGGGCCGGGGCTTGCGGCGCGCAGGTGGCCCCAGGCGGCCTGCATCAGGCACAGCGCCGCGTCGATGTCGTCGCCGCGGGCATCCGCCAGCAGTTCCTTGCGCTGCGCCGGCGTGACGGCCAGCCCGAGTCCGAGGCGGGCCGAGCCGGCTTCCAGCGCCGCCAGCAGATCGGCGCGCGCGGTGCGGCGCTCCGGCGTCTGCTTCACGGGCTCGTCGCTCTTGTAGCTGCGGCGGCCGATCAGCTCCCGCGCCAGCAGGCCCGGATAAGCCTCCAGCGCGATGCGATCGCCGCCCTTGCCTGCGTGCAGCCCCGGAATGCGCGCACCGGCGGCCAGCAGGCGCGGCACGCCCGCATGGAGCATGTACGCCACCGGCGGGTTGACCCATTTCATCGAAGGGCTGGAGCCCGCAGGAGCGTCGGCCGCGCGATGCGCGAACTTGCCGCCCACCGGGCGCGCCGCGCAGAAGGCGGCGAAGGTCTCGCGGATCTCGGCGCGGCTCAGGCCGGCGTAGTGGGCCATCAGCGGCTCCCACTGCAGCGGCCACCGCAGGTGCTCGACGAGCTCGCGCGGCAGGCTGAACGGAAAGTCGAAGCCGCCGGTCCACGCAGGCGTGGCGATGAGCCATTCACCCCATGCGTCGAGCGTCGAGAAGCGCCGCAGGCCGTGCAGCACGACGCGGTCGGCGCCGGCCAGCTCGCCGGTCGCGATGACGATGGGCTTGCGTGCCGTTGGCGCGCTGGAGAAGTCGCAGCCGAACAGCAGCACGGCCTCAGCCCAGCGCGAGCGCCACCACGCCGGCGGCGATGAACATTGCGCCCAGCAGCCTCAGCAGCCGGTCGCCCTCGCGCAGCAGGTGGCCGCCGATGAGCGCGGCAAACAGCATCGAGACCTCGCGCGCGGGCGCCACGTGGGAGATGGGCGCCTGCTGCACCGCGTAGAGCACCAGCACGTACGACACCGGGCTGATCGCCGCCACCAGCAGCGCGTATTTCCACTGCTCGCGCCACATGCGCGCGGTGGTCGGGCGGTCCTGCAGCGCGGCGGGCATCAGCAACACGATGCGAACGAGGTTGCCCATGTAGTCGAGCAGGATCGGCGACATCAGGAGGAACTTGACCGCGTAGCTGTCAGCCACCGTGTAGGCCGCGATGAAGGTGCCGGTCAGCACGCCGTAGCGCATGCCCTTGTGCACCCGCGCGCGCTGCGCCGGGTCGTGCGCCTTCTGCCACAGGCGCGGACCGCCGGCGATGAGGAACACGCCGGCCACCACGCCCAGGATGCCGGCCACGCCGACGAGGCTGATCTTCTCGCCAAGGAAGAGCACCGCCACCAGCGACGACAGCAGCGGCCCGGAGCCGCGCGCCAGCGGGTAGACCACGGTGAGGTCCGACTTGCGGTAGCCGCGCAGCAGCACGATGAAATAGAAAACGTGCAGCACCCCGCTGAGCACGACGAAGCCCCACTCGGCCGCGCCCCAGCCCGGCACCACGTTCCAGCCCAGCACGATGCCCAGCGGAGCCCAGATGACCATGTTGAACACGCTGGTCTGGAAGCTGAAGCGTGCGTCGCCGTTCGCCTTCTTGGCGGCGATGTTCCAGCTGGCATGGATGATCCCGGCCAGCAGGATCAGCGCGAATGCGGAGAGCGGCACCTCGAGCTATGCGAGACCGAGCGCCGCCGGGCCGCCCCAAGGCGCGAGCGGCCCCCTCGGGGGGCAGCGAGGACACGAAGTGCCGAGCGTGGGGGCCACCACTTTCAGTGGCGGCCGACGATGGCTGCGGTGGCCATCAGCTCTTCCAGCAGCGCCAGCGAGACCTTGCCCGACACCGCGTACGGGTTGAGCTCTGGCTTCTCGGAATACTTCAGCAGCGTCGACGCGTTGAGCTTCGACAGGTTGACCTGCCCCATGGTCCAGCCGCCGAAGCGGCGCTCGGAGATCTCTTCGTAGTGCAGCAGCACCACGTCCTTGTGGCGCGCGTCGCGCTGGATGTGGCCGTACAGCTCGCTGATGGCCATGCGGCCGCCTTCGATGGCCTGCAGGAAGGTGCCCGCGCCGTAGCAGAGGATGCCGGTGATGCCGCAGGCGGTGTTGTGGCTGCGCGATTGCGCGAGGATCGACTCGATGGCCTCGGGGCTGGTGTCGACGGCGCGGCTGGCGTAGAGGAGTCGGACCAGCATGGCTCAGCCCTTTCTCGGCAGGAGGGACAGGAATTCGCGGCGCAGGCTCGGGTCTTTCAGGAACACGCCGCGCATCACGGAATTGATCATCTTGCTGTCCATTTCCTTCACGCCGCGCCAGGCCATGCAGAAGTGCTCGGCCTCCATGACGAGGGCGAGGCCGTCGGGCTGGGTCTTCTCCTGGATCAGGTCGGCCAGCTGCACCACGGCCTCTTCCTGGATCTGGGGCCGCCCCATGACCCACTCGGCCAGGCGCGCGTACTTCGACAGGCCGATCACGTTAGTGTGCTCGTTGGGCATCACGCCGATCCAGAGCTTGCCGATGATCGGGCAGAAGTGATGCGAGCAGGCGCTGCGCACGGTGATCGGGCCGACGATCATCAGCTCGTTCAGGTGCTCGGCGTTGGGAAACTCGGTGAGCGAAGGCGGGGCGACGTAGCGGCCGCGGAAGACCTCGTTGAGGTACATCTTGGCGACGCGGCGCGCGGTGTTGTCGGTGTTGTGGTCGTTCTCGACGTCGATCACCAGGCTGTGCAGCACGTCCTTCATCTTGACCTCGACCTCGTCGAGCAGCTTCTCGAGCTCGCCGGGCTCGATGAACTCGGAGATGTTGTCGTTGGCATTGAAGCGCTTGCGCGCGGCGGTGATGCGCTCGCGGATCTTCACGGAGACGGGCGTGCCCTCGTCATCGTCTTTTCGATCGGGGAGCGGTTCGACGTCGGTTTTCCTCAGCATGGCGGGGATCGTACCAGTGAATGGCTCCGGACATTCGGGGCCGCAACGCCCGTCCCTCCTTGGAGCAATGCTATCAATTAAGGAGCGTGAAATCAGCCACCAGCGGAAGGTGGTCGGACATGCGAGCCCAGATCGGGCCGCGCGGCACGTTGCAGGCCAGCGGTTCCAGGCCGCGTCCGTAGACGAAGTCGAGCTGCGCCACCGGCAGGCGCGAAGGGTAAGTGAGCGTGCGCGGGCCGCGCAGGTCGCTGGTGTCGCGCAGGCCCATGGCGTTCATGGCATAGCGCATGCGCGCGCCCCAGTCGTTGAAGTCGCCTGCCACCACCACCGCCTCGCCGGGCGGCACCTCGCGGTCGATGAATTCGCGCAGCCGCGCGATCTGCCGCACCCGGCTGCCCTTGATGAGCCCCAGGTGCACCACGATGGCGTGCACCCGCCGGCCTTCCACGTCGATCACCACGTGCAGCAGCCCGCGCTGCTCGAAGCGGTGGTCGGAAATGTCCTGGTGGTTGGTGCCCAGCACCGGCCAACGCGTGAGCAGCGCGTTGCCGTGCTCGCCATGGCGCGTGACGGCGTTGGTCTCGTAGACGGCGGTGTAGCCCTCGGGCGCCAGGAAGTCGGCCTGCGGCAGCTCGGGCCAGCGCGCGAAACGCGCGGCCGCCTGCCGGTTCATCTTTCGCACTTCCTGCAGGCAGACGATGTCGGCGTCGAGCTGCTCGATGGCATGGCCCAGGTTGTGGATCTCGAGCCGCCGCGCGGGGCCGATGCCCTGCACACCCTTGTGGATGTTGTAGGTGGCGACGCGGAGGTTCTGCACCGCTGCTGCTGCCGGCTGGTTCATCGGGCAAATTCTGGCAGCAACAGAATGGCTTCGGCATTCGACGGGGAAAAGCAGGCGTCCGCCGCCTCCCGGTACGGCAGCCAGCGCCAGTCGGTGTGCTCGCGGGGGTCGAGCGTGGGCACGATGCGTTCGGGCACGCGCAGGCCGAACAGGTGCTCGGTGTTGTGGGTGACGCCCGGCGCGTAGCGGGCGCGCCAGCGGGGGTAGATCTCGTAGACGTTGCGCAGCTGCCAGTCGACCAGCTGCGAGGCCAGCGCCGTGCCTTCGCCGCACAGGATGCCGGTTTCCTCGGCCACCTCGCGCGCCGCGGTGAGCGCGAGCGGCTCGTCGGCCACGTCCTTGCTGCCGGTGACCGACTGCCAGAAGTCGGTCTCGGCATCCGCACGCCGGATCAGCAGCACATCGAGCGCCGGCGTGTGGATCACGACCAGCACCGACTCCGGGATCTTCCAGGGCCGGGAGTCGGTCGTCATCGGGGGGTGCTCAGGCTTCTTCGCGAAACACCGAGGAACCGGCTTTGCCGGGCCTCTGGTGTTGCCCCCGGTAGGGGGTTGGCGAAGCGACACGAAGTGCGCGCAGCCTGGGGGCGAGCATCATGCTGCTGCCTGGGGATTGTTGCGCAGCTTGATGTGGAGCTCGCGCAGCTGCTTCTCGTCGACCGGGCTCGGCGCCTGCGTCAGCAGGTCTTGCGCGCGCTGGGTCTTCGGGAAGGCGATCACGTCGCGGATCGACTCCGCGCCGGTCATGAGCATGACCAGGCGGTCCAGGCCGATGGCGATGCCGCCGTGCGGCGGGGCGCCGTACTGCAGCGCGTCCAGCAGGAAGCCGAACTTGAGCTGCGCGTCCTCGGCGCTGATCTTCAGCGCGCGGAACACCTTGCTCTGCACCTCCTCGCGGTGGATACGCACCGAGCCGCCGCCCATCTCGATGCCGTTGAGCACCATGTCGTAGGCCTTGGCGATGCACTTCTCGGGAGCGGTGTCCATGAGGTCTTCATGGCCGTCCTTCGGCGCGGTGAACGGGTGGTGCACGGCGCTCCAGCGCTGGCCTTCCTCGTCGAACTCGAACATCGGGAAGTCCACCACCCACAGCGGTGCCCAGCGGTCGTCGAACAGGCCGCTCTTCTTGCCGAAGGCGCTGTGTCCGATCTTCACGCGCAGCGCGCCGATGGCGTCGTTGACGACCTTTTCCTTGTCGGCGCCGAAGAACAGGATGTCGCCGTTGCGTGCGCCCGTGCGGGCGATGATCTCGGCCAGCGCGTTGTCGTCGAGGTTCTTCACGATCGGGCTCTGCAGGCCGTCACGGCCGGCTTGCGCGTCGTTGACCTTGATGTAGGCCAGGCCCTTGGCGCCGTAGATCTTGACGAACTCCTGGTAGGCGTCGATCTCGCCGCGCGACAGGCCGCCTTCGGCACCGCCGCCGGGCACGCGCAGCGCGACCACGCGGCCACCGGCCATGGTGGCGGCGTTGGAGAACACCTTGAACTCGACGCGCTTCATCAGCTCGGTGAGCTCGGTGAACTCGAGCTTCACGCGCAGGTCGGGCTTGTCGGAGCCGTACTTGAACATCGCGTCCGCGTACGTCATGGTCGGGAACACCGGCAGGTCGATGCCCGCGGCGTTGCGGAACACGTTGCGGATCATGCCTTCGAACATCTCGCGGATCTCTTCCTCGGCGAGGAAGGAGGTCTCGATGTCGATCTGCGTGAATTCGGGCTGGCGGTCGGCGCGCAGGTCTTCGTCGCGGAAGCACTTCACGATCTGGTAGTAGCGGTCGTAGCCGGCCACCATCAGCAGCTGCTTGAAGAGCTGGGGCGACTGCGGCAGCGCGAAGAAGCTGCCGTCGTGCACGCGGCTGGGCACGAGGTAGTCGCGCGCGCCCTCGGGCGTGGACTTGCCGAGCATCGGCGTCTCGATGTCGATGAAGCCGTTGGCGTCGAGGAACTTGCGCGTTTCCATCGTCACCTTGTAGCGCAGCATCATGTTGCGCTGCATGGCCGGGCGGCGCAGGTCGAGCACGCGGTGCGTGAGGCGGGTGGTTTCCGACAGGTTGTCGTCGTCCAGCAGGAACGGGGGCGTGACCGAGGGGTTCAGTACCTTCAGCTCGTGGCACAGCACTTCGATCTTGCCGCTCTTGAGCTGGTCGTTGGTCGTGCCTTCGGGGCGCGCGCGCACCAGGCCGGTGACCTGCACGCAGTATTCGTTGCGCAGGCTCTCGGCCACGGCGAAAGTGGAGGCGCGGTCGGGGTCGCACACCACCTGCACGTAGCCTTCGCGGTCACGCACGTCGATGAAGATCACGCCGCCGTGGTCGCGGCGACGGTTGACCCAGCCGCAAAGGGTGACGGTCTGGCCCAGCAGGGCTTCGGTCACGAGACCGCAATATTGAGTACGCATGGCCATAGGGAATCCATTCCGGCGCCTCGAGGGCGCGTTCGTTCTTTTATGAGTTGGAAGACTTCACCGCCACCGTGGTGGGGCCGCCTGGAACGACCACCCCCATCGAGACGATGTACTTGAGCGCTTCGTCCACGCTCATCTTCAGTTCGATGCAGTCGCTGCGCTTGAGCATCACGAAGTAGCCGCCCGTGGGATTGGGCGTGGTCGGCACGTAGACGCTGAGGAACTCGCCCTCGCCGAGATGCGCGGCGACCTCGTTGCCGGGCGCCCCGGTCACGAAGGCGATGGTCCACACGCCCTCGCGCGGCCATTGCACCAGCACCGCGGTGCGGAAGGCATTGCCGTTCTCGGAGAACAGCGTGTCCGACACCTGCTTGACGCTGGAGTAGATCGAGCGCACCACCGGGATGCGCCGGACCACGGCATCGCCCCAGCCGAGCAGGCGCTTGCCGACGAAGTTGCTGGCCGTGGCGCCCACCACCAGCAGGATCGCCAGCGTGAGCAGCACGCCCAGGCCGCGCACCTTGTGCTCGCTCAGCCAGGTCTGCCACTGCTCGGGCAGCAGCCACAGCGTCTGGTCGAGCGTGCCGATGATCCAGTTCAGCACGCCGAGCGTGATGACCAGCGGCACGATGACCAGCAGGCCGGACAGCAACCATTTGCGCAGGGCGAGCATGGCGGTCGGAGGGCTTCAGTCGCCGCTGGCCGCGGCCGGCGCGGGAGCCGGTGCGGCGGGCGCCGGAGCGGGGCTCGGCGCGGCGGTCGTGGTGGAAGAAGAGGAAGAGGACGAAGATTCGCCGGAGGCGGTCGACGTGGCCGGCTCGGACTTCTTGCCGCCGCCGTCGCGGAAATCGGTCACGTACCAGCCGGAGCCCTTGAGCTGGAAGCCGGCGGCCGTGACCTGTTTTTCGAACGCACTCGCGCCGCACGCCGGGCACACCGTGAGGGGCGCGTCGGACATCTTCTGCAAAGCGTCCTTGGCGAAGCCGCAGGCGCTGCACTTGTAGGCGTAGATGGGCATGGGGAAATGGGGTCTAAAAAAGCGGCGCAACGGCCGCTCGCAAAGCCCTCGATTATAGGGGCGCCCCCGCCGAAGGGCGCCCGGCCCGGCCGCTGGCCCCAGGCTTCAGGCCGGCTCCGTGGCAAGCGGACGGTGCGGCGTGTGAGTGTTCGCCAACCATTGCGGCAGCAGCGAGCCGACCACCATGCCCGCGAAGGAGCACAGCACGCCCGCCAGTTGGGCCGGGAACACGGCGCCCCAGGACGAAACCCCCAGGAAGAGCAGCCAGACGCCGATGCCGAGAACGATCGAGGCCACCGCCCCCTGGGTGGTGGCCCGGCGCCAGTAGAGGCCGCAGACCAGCGGCACGAAGGCCCCCACCAGCGGCACCTGGTAGGCGCCCGACACCTGCTCGTAGATGGAAGTGCCCTGCATGCGGATCGCGTAGGCGAGCACGGCGGCGCTGAAGAGCAGCACCGTGATGCGCATGGTCATCAGGTTCTGGCGGTCGGTGCCGGCCGGGCGGAACTGGCGCCAGATGTTCTCGGTGAAGGTGACGCTGGGAGCCAGCAGCGTGGCCGAGGCGGTCGACTTGATGGCCGACAGCAGCGCGCCGAAGAACAGCACCTGCATCACGAAGGGCATCTTCTCGAGCACCAGCGTGGGCAGCACTTTCTGCGGGTCTTCCTTCAGCAGCGTGGAGGTCTGCTCCGGCATGATGAGCAGCGCGCTGGCCACCAGGAACATCGGCACGAAGGCGAACAGGATGTACGCCAGCCCGCCGATCACCGGGCCGCGCCGGGCCGCCTTGACGCTGTTGGCCGACATCACCCGCTGGAACACGTCCTGCTGCGGGATGGAGCCCAGCATCATCGTGATGGCGGCCGCGAAGAAGAACACGATGTCGTGCAGGCTCGGCTCGGGCCAGAACTTGAAGAGATCCTTGCTGACCGCGAAGGCCACCACCTTGTCGGCGCCGCCGGCCATGTTGCCCGCGAACATCGCGATCACGGCCAGGCCGACCACCAGGATGATCATCTGGATGAAGTCGGTGACGGCCACCGACCACATGCCGCCGAAGAGCGTGTAAGCCAGGATCGAGACCACCCCGATCACCATGCCCACCGGGATGCTGACCACGCCGCCCGAGAGCAGGTTGAACACCAGCCCCAGCGCCGTGACCTGCGCCGACACCCAGCCCAGGTAGCTCAGCATGATGATGAGCGAGCAGGCCACCTCCACGCCGCGGCCGTAGCGCTCGCGGTAGTAGTCGCTGATGGTCAGCAGCGTCATGCGATAGAGCTTGCCGGCAAAGAACAGGCCCACCAAGATCAGGCAGGTGCCGGCGCCGAAGGGGTCTTCCACCACGCCGTTGAGCCCGCCCTCGATGAACTTGGCCGGGATGCCGAGCACCGTTTCGGAGCCGAACCAGGTCGCGAAGGTGGTCGTGACGATCATGTAGAGCGGCAGGTGCCGCCCGGCGATGGCGAAGTCGGTGGTGTTCTTCACCCGCTTGGCGGCGTAGAGGCCGATCGCGATGGTGACAAGCAGATAGACGATGACCAGCGTCAACAACACGGTGGAGACTCCTCTAGAACAGACGCACGCGCACCAGCAATTGCATGGCGAGCAACCCCAATACAAAACCTATGCCACCGTAGACGATGGTCTGCAGCAACCGGTTGGTGCGCTTCTGTTCGGCCAGCAGTTCGAGCAGCTCGCGGCGGTTGTCGACCGGGCGATTTTCCAGGAAATCGTGCAGTAATCGAGGTAATTGGGGCAGCAATTTGGCGTACCGCGGCGCCTCGGCCTTGAGCTGCTGGAACAGCTTCTTCGGACCGATCTGGTCGACCATCCACTTCTCGAGGAAGGGCTTGGCGGTGGCCCAGAGGTCGAGTTCGGGGTCGATGTTGCGCCCCAGGCCCTCGATGTTGAGCAGCGTCTTCTGCAGCAGCACCAGCTGCGGCTGGATCTCTACGTGGAAGCGCCGCGAGGTCTGGAACAGGCGCATCAGCACCATGCCCAGCGAGATTTCCTTCAGCGGCCGATCGAAATACGGCTCGCACACGGTGCGGATGGCCGCCTCCAGCTCGTCGATGCGGGTGCCCACCGGCACCCAGCCGCTTTCGAGGTGCAGCTCGGCCACGCGCTTGTAGTCGCGCCGGAAGAAGGCCACGAAGTTCTGCGCGAGGTATTCCTTGTCCGACTCGGTCAGCGTGCCGATGATCCCGAAGTCCAGCGAGATGTAGCGCCCGAAAGTCTCGGGCTCCAGGCTCACCTGGATGTTGCCGGGGTGCATGTCGGCATGGAAGAAGCCGTCGCGGAACACCTGCGTGAAGAAGATCGTGACGCCGTCGCGCGCCAGCTTGGGAATGTCGACGCCGGCGGCGCGCAGGCGCTCCATCTGCGCGATAGGCACGCCCTTCATGCGCTCCATCACGATGACCTCGGGGTGGCAGAAGTCCCAGAACATCTCGGGAATCAGCACCAGGTCGAGCGCGGCCATGTTGCGGCGCAGCTGGGCCGCGTTGGCGGCCTCGCGCACCAGGTCGAGCTCGTCGTGCAGGTACTTGTCGAACTCCGCCACCACCTCGCGCGGCTTCAGGCGCTTGCCGTCTGCCGAGAGGTTCTCGAGCCAGCCGGCCATCATGGCCATCAGCGCCAGGTCTTTCTCGATCACGCCGCGCATGTTGGGGCGCAGTACCTTCACCGCCACCTCGCGCTCCTGGCCGTCATTGGTGCGGATGGTCGCGAAGTGCACCTGCGCGATCGAGGCGCTGGCGATGGGCGTCTCGTCGAACTGCACGAACACGTCGCTCACCGGACGGCGGAATGCGCGCTCGATGGTCGCGATGGCCACGGCAGAGGGAAACGGCGGTACCCGGTCCTGCAGGAAAGCCAGTTCGTCGGCGATGTCGGGCGGCAGCAGGTCGCGCCGGGTCGACAGCACCTGGCCGAACTTCACGAAGATCGGACCGAGGCTTTCGAGCGCCTCGCGCAGCCGCTGGCCGCGCGGCGCATCGAGGTTGCGCCCAAAGGAAAGAACGCGTGTGACCCCGCGCACCCAGGGCTTCTGGAAGCTCGAGAGCACCAGCTCGTCGAGGCCGTAGCGCAGCGCGACCCAGACGATGAAAAGGCCGCGGTAGAAGCGCCTCATTCGGCGTTGCCTGCCGGGCCGGCAGCCGAACCGCCCGCCTTGGCCGCGCGGTCGCCGACGAACTGGCGCAGCGCACCCGTCACGCGCCGCACGGCGTTGCCCAGCGTGTGCGCGGGCACGTCGCCGATCACGCGGGCGAGATCGTCCTCGATGTCCCAGCGCACGTGGTCGACCAGCCAGTTGACCTCGGCCGCCAGCTGCACGTCGCCGATGATCTGCACGGCGGGCTTGTCGCCGCGCAGCGCGGCGCGGGCGATGTCGAAGGGGGATTCATCGGTGACGGTGAGCGTCAGCTCGGGCACCGAGCCTGCCGGAGCCAGGTCGAGCAGGCCGGCCGGCGTAGCCACCAGCTCCATGGTCACGAAGCGCCACTGGAAGCGCACCACCCGCCCCTGCTGGCGCAGCAGCCGCTGCTGCGCCTCGGGCTCCTGCTGCAGCACGTGGTTCAGGAACAGGACCGCGCGGTTCTGTATCTCGTGGACCGCCCAGTCCGGGGGCTGCAGGCGCTCGCCAATGGTGTTGAAGAGGTCGCCTAGAAAAGAAAATGGGGACGATGGTGTGGCCATGTCCCCATTATCCCGCCTGTGTCGCGGCCCAGAGAGGGCCGGGCCGCGTTTCAGGTTTTTCCTGCCTAACCTGCCTGCGTGGCTTATTGCAGCGCCTGCACGCCTGCCACGAGCCAGCCGCTGTTGCCGCTGACGGGCTTGGTCATGTTCCACACTTCGCGGAACGGGCCTGGGCCCGCCGAGGCGTCTTCGCGGATCATGCCGGAGAACTCCACGCTGGCCATGTAGGCATCGGGCAGCTCCTCGATGCCGAGCAGCTTGGCGTCGAGCATCACGACTTCGGTCTTGTTCGAGGCACCGCCGGTGTGGCTGGCGCGGTCGGCCAGCTGCGAGCGGATCTCGTCGACCATGCCGTCGGTCATCATCGAACGCAGCGTCGACACGTCGGCGCGGTCCCACGCGTCCTGCAGGGTCACGAAGTTGCGCTTCGCAGCGCCGAGGAAGCCATCGACGTCGAAGCCTGCGGGGATGCCCCACGACTGCGAACCGCCGAGCGCCGAGCCGATCATGCTGCCACCTGCCGCTGCGCCAGCCGCCGAGAGGCTGCTGCCGTGCGGCGCGGCATCGAAGGCAGCGTTGTTGCGCTCCCACGGACGAGCCGATGCGTCGTTGCCCACGTTGTTCGGGCTGTACTGCGCCGGAGCGCTCGCGTTGCTCGGGCTGGCACCTGCCCCCTGGAAGGCGAAGCCGCCCTGGCGGTTGGCGACGGGCTGCGAGCGCGACTTGATCATGCGCCACACCACCACGCCTGCCAGCACGAGCAGGCCGATCAGCAGGATGTTGGCGAAACCGGCGCCGAGGCCCAGCGAACTCGCGAGCCACGCGAGGCCCAGGCCAGCGGCCAGGCCGCCGAGCATTGCGCCCCACGGGCGCTTCGGTGCTGCCGCTGCAGCAGGCGTCGCGGGCTTGGCCGCTGCCGCATTGGTCGCGTTCTGCTGCGCGGGCGCCGAGGGCGATGCGGCCTCGCGCTGCGTCACGTTGGACGACTGGCGCCCCACCGACTTGCCGCCACCCATGCGGGCAGCCTCGGCCTGGACGCTGACCAGCACCAATGCGGCTGCCAGGAACAAAGAACCCAAACTCTTCATATCGTCGTCTCCTCTCGAGCGAAAGATCGCTTCATCAACACTTGATTCCAACATGGAGGGCAGCGATTCCCCCAGTCATGTTGTGATAGTCCACATGTCCGAAACCGCCCTCTTTCATGAGGGTCTTGAGCTCCTCTTGCGAGGGGTGCATCCGGATCGATTCGGCGAGATAGCGATAGCTCGCGTCGTCGCCCGCCACGAGCTTGCCCAACCGGGGCAGCACGTTGAAGGAGTACCAGTCGTAAGCTTTCGCGAGCGGCTTCGCGACCTTCGAGAACTCCAGCACGAGCAGCTTGCCGCGCGGCTTGAGCACGCGGTTCATCTCCTTGAGCGCCGCGTCCTTGTGCGTCATGTTGCGCAGGCCGAAGGCCACGGTGACCACGTCGAAGTGGTTGTCGGGAAAGGGCAGCTTCTCCGCGTCGCAGACCATGGTGGGCAGCGCCACGCCCGCGTCGAGCAGGCGGTCGCGGCCGGTGCGCAGCATGGCCTCGTTGATGTCGGTGTGGACCACCTGGCCGCTGGCGCCGACCTTCTTCGCGAAGGCCAGTGCGAGGTCGCCGGTGCCGCCGGCGATGTCGAGGACGCGCGAGCCTTCGCCCACGTTCGCGACCATGACGGTGTATGCCTTCCAGGCGCGGTGCAGGCCGGCCGACATCAGGTCGTTCATGATGTCGTAGCGCGATGCGACCGAATCGAAGACACCGCGCACGCGGCGGGCCTTCTCGCTTTCGTCGACCGTTTCGTAGCCGAAGTGTGTGGTGCTCATGCGACCGATGTTAGGCCGGAAGCCTTCACATCAAGTCGACGACCCCGCGAGCACGGCGGACATTTGTTGCTTTTTCAGCCCCGCCCTTTCTGGGCGTAGGGCTATCTTTTCAATAGCACTCGCGGAGTTTCGGGCACTCCGCGAGCTCAGTGGCTGCCGCAGGCGTGGCCGCCCTTCTCGATCATCGGCGCGTCGCGATCGACGCCCGCCTCGGCCAGCCGGCGCTCGTAGTCGGCCCACAGCTCGGCCTGCTTCTCGCCCAGTTCGTAGAGCAGGTCCCACGAGTAGATGCCTGTGTTGTGGCCGTCGCTGAAGGTCGGCTGCACGGCGTAGTTGCCCACCGCCTCGAGATCGACGAGTTCGACCTCGCGCTTGCCGGTCTGCAGCACTTCCTGCCCGGGGCCGTGGCCCTGCACTTCTGCCGAGGGCGAATAGATGCGCATCAGCTCGAAGGGAATGCGGAAGGTCGCGCCGTCGGAGAAGCCGACTTCGAGCACGCGCGACTGGCCGTGCACGGTGATCGACTGCGGCGTCGGTGCGCCCGGTTTCAAGCCTGCCATCAGAAGCTCCTGTTGCCCAATCGCTCGATCATCGCAGCCTCGATGGCCGGCAGGCGCGCGGCGATGTCCGCCTCCAGCGCGACATTGCGCTCGCGCTGCACGGGCGCCCACACCGAGCCCGGGAAATGGCTGTCGTTCGAGAAGCGCGCGATCACATGCCAGTGCAGGTGCGCGACCATGTTGCCGAGCGCGGCGAGGTTGACCTTCGCCGGCTTCAGGTGCTCGCGAAGGCACTGCTCGACCACCGTCACCGCCTCCATGCACAGGACACGGTCGGCCGCGTCGAGGTCGGAGAACTCCGGCGCGTGCTCGCGCCACACCACGCGGTAGAAGGCCGGAAAGCCCGCCTCCTCGGCATGGATCACGCGCAGCTTCGCGCCCTCGAACACGAGGCGCCCGCCCGGGCCCTCGCACAGCACGCAACCCTGCACCTTCGCCGTCACACCAGCACCCGCTCGATGCCGCCGCGATTGGCGGCTTCCACGTAGTCGGGCATCCAGTCTTCGCCGAGGATCTTGTTGGCCATCTCGACCACGATGTAGTCGGCTTCGAGCAGGCCGTTGTTCAGGTCGTTGCCGTAGCGCGAGAGGCCCTGCAGGCAGCTCGGGCAGCTGGTGAGGATCTTCACGTTCTCCTTCTCGCCGACCTTGCCGGCTTCGCGCAGCGCGGCTTCGCCCTTCTTCAGCTCTTCTTCCTTGCGGAAGCGGATCTGCGTGGAGATGTCGGGCCGCGACACGCCCAGCGTGCCCGATTCGCCGCAGCAGCGATCGTTCTTGAGCACGTTGTCGCCCACCAGCGCCTTCACCGTCTTCATCGGGTCCTGCTGCTTCATCGGCGAATGGCAGGGGTCGTGGTAAAGGTAGCCGCCGCCGGCTGCATCGGCGAGCGTGATGCCCTTCTCGAGCAGGTACTCGTGGATGTCGACGATCCGGCAGCCCGGGAAAATCTTGTCGAACTGGTAGCCCTGCAGCTGGTCGTAGCAGGTGCCGCAGCTCACCACCACCGTCTTGATGTCGAGGTAGTTGAGCGTGTTGGCCACGCGGTGGAAGAGCACGCGGTTGTCCGTGATCATCTTCTCGGCCTTGTCGAACTGCCCGCTGCCGCGCTGCGGATAGCCGCAGCACAGGTAGCCCGGCGGCAGCACGGTCTGCACGCCCGCATGCCAGAGCATCGCCTGCGTCGCGAGCCCCACCTGCGAGAACAGCCGCTCCGACCCACAGCCCGGGAAGTAGAAGACCGCTTCCGTCTCGGAAGTGGTCGCCTTCGGGTTGCGGATGATCGGCACGTAGTCCGCGTCCTCGATGTCGAGCAGCGCGCGCGCCGTCTTCTTCGGCAGGTTGCCCGGCATCTTCTTGTTGATGAAGTGGATCACCTGCTCCTTGACGGGAGCCGGCCCCAGCGAGGCCGGCGGCGCCGAGGTCTGCTTCTTCGCGAGGCCGCGCAGCAGGTCGTTGGCCAGGCGCTGCGCCTTGAAGCCAACGCCCACCATGCCCGCGCGCACCGCCTTGATGGTCTGCGGATTGGTCGCGTTGAGGAAGAACATCGCGGCCGCGTTGCCCGGGCGGAAGCTCTTCTGGCCCATCTTGCGCAGCAGGTTGCGCATGTTCATCGACACGTCGCCGAAGTCGATCTTCACCGGGCAGGGCGTGAGGCACTTGTGGCACACCGTGCAGTGGTCGGCCACGTCCTCGAACTCCTCCCAGTGCTTGATGCTCACGCCGCGGCGCGTCTGCTCTTCATAGAGGAAGGCCTCCACCAGCAGCGAGGTCGCGAGGATCTTGTTGCGCGGGCTGTACAGCAGGTTGGCGCGGGGCACGTGCGTGGCGCACACGGGCTTGCACTTGCCGCAGCGCAGGCAGTCCTTCACGCTGTCGGCAATGGCGCCGATGTCGCTCTGCTGCATGATGAGCGACTCGTGCCCCATGAGGCCGAAGCTCGGCGTGTAGGCGTTGGTCAGGTCGGCGTGCAGCGTCTCGGGCTTGCCGGCAGGTGCGCGCAGCAGCTTGCCCTTGTTGAAGCGGCCCTCGGGGTCGACCTTGGCCTTGTACTCGGTGAAGGGGCGCAGCTCGTCGTCGCTCAGGAACTCGAGCTTGGTGATGCCGATGCCGTGCTCGCCCGAGATCACGCCGTCGAGGCTGCGCGCCAGCGCCATGATGCGCACCACCGCGGCATGCGCGGTCTGCAGCATGTCGTAGTTGTCGCTGTTCACGGGGATGTTGGTGTGCACGTTGCCGTCGCCCGCGTGCATGTGCAGCGCGACCCACACGCGGCCCTTGAGCACGCGCTTGTGGATGGCGGCGCACTCCGCCAGGATCGGCGCGAACTCCGCGCCCGTGAAGATGGCCTGCAGCGGCTGGCGCAGCTGGGTCTTCCAGCTCGCGCGCAGCGAGTGGTCCTGCAGCTGCGGGAACAGTGTGTCGACGTCCTTCAGCCAGCCGGCCCACAGCGCGCGCGTTTCCTGCACCAGCGCCACGGCCTGCGCGACGCGGTCTTCCAGCAGCTCGGCCGCGGGAATCTCGTGTGCGTCGTCGGTCTTGCCCAGCGGCAGGTTGCCGCGCGTGAGGAAGGCTTCGAGCTCGTCGGTGAGCGCGAGCTTGTTCTGCAGCGACAGCTCGATGTTGATGCGCTCGATGCCGTCGCTGTACTCGGCCATGCGCGGCAGCGGAATGACCACGTCCTCGTTGATCTTGAAGGCGTTGGTGTGGCGGCTGATGGCGGCCGTGCGCTTGCGGTCGAGCCAGAACTTCTTGCGCGCCTCGGGGCTGATGGCGATGAAGCCTTCACCGCTGCGCGAGTTGGCGATGCGCACCACTTCCGAGGTGACGCGCGCCACTTCGTTCGCGTCGTCGCCCGCGATGTCGCCGAACAGCACCATCTTGGGCAGGCCGCCGTGCGTCTTCGATTTGGTGGCGTAGCCCACGGCCTTGAGGTAGCGGTCGTCCAGGTGTTCGAGGCCGGCGAGCAGCACGCCCGAGCGCTTCTGCTCGGCGAACATGAAGTCCTTGATCTCGACGATGCTGGGCACGGCGTCCTTGGCGTTGCCGAAGAACTCCAGGCACACGGTGCGCGTGTGCGCCGGCATGCGGTGCACCACCCAGCGGCAGCTGGTGATGAGGCCGTCGCAGCCTTCCTTCTGGATGCCCGGCAGGCCCGAGAGGAACTTGTCGGTCACGTCCTTGCCCAGGCCTTCCTTGCGGAAGGTGCGGCCCGGGATCTCGAGGCGCTCGTTGCGCAGCTTCGTCCTGCCGTCGGCGGCGTAGTACTGCAGCTCGAACACGGCGCTGTCGACGTCGTGGATCTTGCCCAGGTTGTGGCCGATGCGCGTGACCTCGAGCCATTCGGCCTGCGGCGTGACCATGCGCCACGAGGCGAGGTTGTCGAGCGCCGTGCCCCACAGCACGGCCTTCTTGCCGCCCGCGTTCATGGCGACGTTGCCGCCCACGCACGAGGCCTCGGCGGAGGTCGGATCGACCGCGAAGACGAAGCCCGCGCGCTCGGCCGCATCGGCCACGCGCTGGGTGACCACGCCGGCTTCGGTCCAGATGGTGGGCACCGGGTCGGCCAGGCCGGGCAGCGGGACGTGCTCGACCTCGGTCATCACCTCCAGCTTCTCGGTGTTGATGACGACGCTGTTCCAGGTCAGCGGAATGGCGCCGCCGGTGTAGCCGGTGCCGCCTCCGCGCGGGATGATGGTCAGGCCCAGCTCGATGCAGCCCTTCACCAGCAGCGCCATCTCGGCCTCGGTGTCGGGGCACAGCACGACGAAGGGGTACTCCACGCGCCAGTCGGTGGCGTCGGTGACGTGGGCCACGCGCGAGAGGCCGTCGAACTTGATGTTGTCCTTGGCGGTGAGGCGGCCCAGCACGCGGGTGGCCTTGCGGCGCAGGGCGGCGACGTCGCGGAACTTGGTGTCGAAGGCGGCCACCGCGTCGCCCACCAGGGCGGTGAGCTCGCCCACGAGCTGGTCGCGCGGCAGGTCGCTGTCGGGGGTGCGGCGCTTCTGCACCTCGGCCAAGCGGTGCCTGAGGGCATCGACCAGCTGGCCGCGGCGGCGCGGGTTGTCGAGCAGGTCGTCGACGAGGTAGGGGTTGCGCTGGACCACCCAGATGTCGCCCAGCACCTCGTAGAGCATGCGCGCCGATCGGCCGGTGCGGCGCTCGGCGCGCAGGGTCTGGAGCAGTTCCCAGCCGCGTTCGCCCAGCAGGCGAATCACGATTTCTCGGTCGGAGAAGCTGGTGTAGTTGTAGGGGATCTCGCGCAGTCGTACCGGCTCTGCGGCCTGTGCCAATAGCGCGTTCAACGCGGTCGGAGCATTCATCGGGTGGGGCGCCTCGGCCGGGCGCTGCGCGCCCATAGCCGGGCTGGGGATTTTATTGCAGCGCCTGGGGTCTTGCCGCGTGGCGGTCGCTTCGGCCTTGTGGTAGGCGCGGTAGGCGCTGCTTCCGGGGAGCCCTTCCCCGGGGATCCCCGGAAAAACTCAGAACAGCACGCGGCTGCGGATGGTGCCGCCGACCTTCGCCAGCTTCTCCAGCGCCAGGTCGGAAGAAGCCGCGTCGATGTCCATCACCACGTAGCCGATCTTCTCGTTGGTCTGCAGGAACTGCGAGGAGATGTTGATGTGGTTGTCCGAGAAGATCTTGTTGATCTCCGACAACACGCCCGGCACGTTGCGGTGCACGTGCAGCAGGCGGTGCTTGCCCGGGTGCGCCGGCAGCGCCACCTCGGGGAAGTTGACCGACGAGGTCGAGGTGCCGTTGTCGCTGTACTTGACCAGCTTTTCCGCCACTTCCAGGCCGATGTTGGCCTGCGCCTCCATGGTCGAGCCGCCGATGTGGGGCGTGAGGATCACGTTGTCCAGGCCGCGCAGAGGCGACCGGAACTCGTCCTTGTTGCTGCGCGGCTCCACCGGGAACACGTCGACGGCGGCGCCCAGCAGCTTGCGGGCCTTCAGGGCCTCGGCCAGCGGCTCGATCTCGACCACCGTGCCGCGCGAGGCGTTGATGAGGATGGCTCCGGGCTTCATCGCCGCGATCTCGGCCGCGCCGATCATCCACTGGGTGGCCTGCGTCTCGGGCACGTGCAGCGTGACGATGTCGCTCTGGGCCAGCAGCTGGTGCAGCTCCCGCACCTGGCGCGCATTGCCCAGCGGCAGCTTGGTGACCACGTCGTAGAAGGCCACGTGCATGCCCAGCGCCTCGGCCAGCACCGACAGCTGCGCGCCGATCGAGCCGTAGCCCACGATGCCCAGCGTCTTGCCGCGGATTTCATACGCGTTCTCGGCCGACTTGAGCCAGCCGCCACGGTGCGCCACCGCGCTCTTCTCGGGCACGCCGCGCAGCAGCAGGATGGCTTCGGCCAGCACCAGCTCGGCCACCGAGCGGGTATTGGAGTACGGAGCGTTGAACACCGCCACGCCATGCTCGCGGGCGGCCTCGAGGTCGACCTGGTTGGTGCCGATGCAGAAGCAGCCTGCCGCCACCAGCTTGTGCGCCGCAGCGAACACCTCGGCGGTGAGCTGGGTGCGCGAGCGGATGCCCAGGAAGTGCACGTCGGCGATCTTTTCCTTCAGTTCGGCATCGGGCAGCGCGCCCGGCAGCGACTCGATGTTGGTGTAGCCGGCGGCGCGCAGCACCTCCACGGCCGAGGGGTGGATGCCTTCGAGCAAGAGGAACTTGATCCTGCTTTTGTCGAGGGAGGTTTTGCTGCTCATGGAGGTCTCTTGGAAGCCCCGGCCACGGCGACAGGCTAGGCCGAAAAAAGGGAGGGCGATGCTAGCATGGTGCAGCGCAGCAAGAGGGGCCGCACCCCGTGCCGGGCCTGCTGCGAACAGGGCCAAATCCAGGGGGAAAGACAAAGAGGAGCCGCTGGGTCCAAAGGGGTTTCCCCGATTGGAAGAAACCCGCCCCCCGTGCGCCAATGTGACGCGGCTGTGTCATGCACATGCCCTAGCATCCGCGCTTTCCATTTTTCCCTTCAGGAGTCTTCATGCGATTCAAGACGCTCGCCTTGGCATCGGCGTTGGCCGCCACCACGCTCTTCAACGTGGCACAGGCCCAGACCGAGATCCAGTGGTGGCATTCCATGACCGCCGTCAACAACGAGTGGGTCAACGACCTGGCCAGGCAGTTCAACGAGAGCCAGAAGGAATACAAGATCGTCCCGACCTTCAAGGGCACCTACGACGAATCGATGACGGCCTCCATCGCGGCCTTCCGCGCCGGCAACGCACCGCACATCCTGCAGGTGTTCGAGGTGGGCACCGCCACCATGATGGCCAGCAAGGGCGCCATCGTGCCGGTCGGCCAGGTCATGAAGGACGCGGGCGAGAAGTTCGACCCGGCAGCCTACATTCCCGCCGTGGCCGGCTACTACACCGCCCCCAACGGCCAGATGCTGAGCTTCCCGTTCAACAGCTCGACCACCATCTTCTATTTCAACAAGGACGCCTTCAAGGCCGCGGGCCTGCCCACCGACAAGGCGCCCGCCACCTGGCCCGAAGTGGTCGCCGCCGCCGCCAAGCTCAAGGCCAGCGGCCACAAGTGCCCGTTCACCACGGCATGGCAGAACTGGACGCAGGTCGAGAGCTTCTCGGCCTGGCACAACGTGGAGTTCGCCAGCAAGGCCAACGGCCTGCAGGGCCTGGACGCGCGCCTGAAGGTCAACTCGCCGCTGCACCAGCGCCACATCGAGAACCTGGCCAGCATGGCCAAGCAGGGTCTCTTCATCTACAAGGGCCGCGGCAACGTGCCCGAGGCCTCGTTCGTGTCGGGCGAGTGCGCCATGATCAACACCTCCTCGGGCTTCTACGGCAACGTGGCCAAGAACGCCAAGTTCGCCTACGGCCTGGCTCCCCTGCCCTACTACCCGGACGTGCCGGGCGCACCGCAGAACACCGTGATCGGCGGCGCCAGCCTGTGGGTCATGTCGGGCAAGAAGCCGGCCGAGTACAAGGGCGTGGCCAAGTTCTTCAGCTTCATCTCGACGCCTGAAGTGCAGTCCGCCAGCCACAAGCGCACGGGCTACCTGCCCGTGACCACGGCCTCCTACAAGCTCACCGAAGAGTCGGGCTTCTACAAGCAGAACCCTGGCACCGACGTGGCCGTGACGCAGATGATCCGCAAGGTCACCGACAAGAGCCGCGGCATCCGCCTGGGCAACTACGTGCAGATCCGCGCCATCGAGGACGAAGAGCTCGAACAGGTCTGGAACGGCAAGAAGACCGCCAAGGAAGCCCTCGACGCCATCGTGACCCGCGGCAACGAGCAGCTGGAACGCTTCCAGAAGGCCAACAAGAGCTGACGCCCGGCCGCCAGACGGCTTCCGTGTCCGGCTAATATCGCCCGCCCCCGTCGGCTCTTGCAAAAGAGCGGGCGCGGCGGGATTTTTTACGTAGAGGGTTCATGGAAAAACGCGTTTTCTTTCGCTCGGGCTGGCTGCCCTGGCTGCTGCTGGCGCCGCAGATGGCGGTGATCTTCGTGTTTTTCTTCTGGCCGGCGGGCCAGGCCCTGCTGCAGTCGCTGCAGCAGCAGGACGCCTTCGGCACCTCGGTCGATTTCGTCGGGCTGCAGAACTTCAAGGACCTCTTCGAGGACCCGGCCTATGGCGAGTCGTTCAAGACCACCGCCGTCTTCTCGGTGCTGGTGGCCACCATCGGCCTCAGCCTGTCGCTGACGCTGGCCGTGTTCGCCGACCGCATCGTGCGCGGCGGCATGTTCTACAAGACCATGCTGATCCTGCCGTACGCCGTGGCGCCCGCGGTGGCCGCCGTGCTGTGGGTCTTCATGTTCTCCCCCTCGCTGGGCGTGGTCGCCTATGCGCTGGGCAAGATCGGCATCGACTGGAACCATCTGCTCAACTCGAAGCACGCCATGACGCTGATCGTGATGGCCGCGGTGTGGAAGCAGATCTCCTACAACTTCCTGTTCTTCCTGGCCGGGCTGCAGTCCATCCCCAAGTCGCTGATCGAGGCGGCAGCCATCGACGGCGCGCGCCCGTGGCGCCGCTTCTGGACGGTGCAGTTCCCGCTGCTGTCGCCCACCACCTTCTTCCTGCTGGTGATGAACGTGGTCTATGCGTTCTTCGACACCTTCGCCATCGTGCACGCCGCCACCGAGGGCGGCCCCGGCAAGGACACGGAAATCCTCGTCTACAAGGTCTATCACGACGGCTTCAAGGCCCTGGACCTCGGCGGCTCGGCCGCGCAGTCGGTGGTGCTGATGGTGATCGTGATCGCGCTGACCATCGTGCAATTCCGCTACGTCGAAAAGAAGGTGCAGTACTGACATGGTTGAAAGAAGAAGCACCCAGGGCATCCTCGCCCACGTGGTGATGATCCTGGGCGTCCTGATCGTCGCCTTCCCCATCTACCTCGCGTTCGTGGCGTCCACCCACACCGCGCAGGAAATCGTGCAGCGGCCGATGCCGCTGCTGCCCGGCTCGAACATGCTCGACAGCTACAAGGGCGCGCTCTTCGGCCGCGCCAGCAGCGCGGGCTCCAACGCCCCGGTGGCCCACATGATGTGGGTGAGCCTGGTGACGGCACTGGTCATCGCCATCGGCAAGATCGCCATTTCGCTGCTGTCGGCCTTCGCCATCGTGTATTTCCGCTTCCCGTTCAAGAAGATCTGCTTCTGGGCCATCTTCGTCACGCTGATGCTGCCTGTGGAAGTGCGCATCCTGCCCACCTACAAGGTGCTGTCGGACCTGAGCATGCTCAACAGCTACGCGGGCCTCACGGTTCCGCTGATCGCCTCGGCCACCGCCACCTTCCTGTTCCGGCAGTTCTTCCTGACGGTGCCCGAGGAGCTCACCGAGGCCTCGCGCATGGACGGTGCGAGCCCGATGCGCTTCTTCTTCGACGTGCTGCTGCCGCTGTCGAAGACCAGCATCGCCGCGCTCTTCGTGATCCAGTTCATCTACGGCTGGAACCAGTACCTGTGGCCGCTGCTGGCGGTCACCAACGAGGACATGTACCCGATCGTGGTCGGCATCAAGCGGCTGATCGCCGGCGGTGACGGCCAGAACGAATGGAACGTGGTGATGGCGACCGCCATCCTCGCGATGCTGCCGCCCGCGCTGGTGGTGGTGCTGATGCAGAAGTGGTTCGTCAAGGGCCTCGTGGACACTGAAAAATAAGTTATGGCTTCCCTCTCCCTACGCAACGTCATCAAGCGCTACGGCCACGGGCCCAAGGCCAACCAGGTCATCCACGGCGTGAGCGCCGAGATCGCCGACCACGAGTTCATCGTCATCGTCGGGCCCTCGGGCTGCGGCAAGTCGACGCTGCTGCGCATGGTCGCCGGCCTGGAGGAAATCTCCGCCGGCGAGATCGCCATCGGCAACAAGGTCGTGAACCAGCTCGAACCCTCCGAGCGCGACATCGCCATGGTGTTCCAGAACTACGCGCTCTATCCGCACATGAGCGTGTTCGCGAACATGGCCTACGGCCTGAAGATCGCCAAGGTGCCGCCGGCCGAGATCAAGGTGCGCGTCGACAAGGCCGCGAAGATCCTGGAGCTGGGCCACCTGCTGGAGCGCAAGCCGCGCGAGCTCTCCGGCGGCCAGCGCCAGCGCGTGGCCATGGGCCGCGCCATCGTGCGCCAGCCGCAGGTGTTCCTGTTCGACGAGCCGCTGTCGAACCTGGACGCCAAGCTGCGCGCCCAGACGCGCTTCGAGATCCAGAAGCTGCACCGCGAGCTCGGCATCACCTCGCTGTTCGTCACGCACGACCAGGTCGAGGCCATGACGCTGGCGCAGCGCATCATCGTGATGAACGGCGGCGTGATGGACCAGTTCGCGACGCCCGAGGAGGTGTACAACCGCCCCGCCACCACCTTCGTGGCCAGCTTCATCGGCTCGCCGCCGATGAACCTGCTGAAGCACGCGCCGGGCGTGCGTCCGGGCCAGATCTTGGGCATCCGCCCCGAGCACCTGGTGCTCGACGAGAACGGCTGGTCGGTGCAGGTCGAGCACGTCGAGCTGCTGGGTGCCGAGCGGCTGGTGTACGGCCGCATCGGCGACGAGCAGATCATCATGCGCACAGACGAGGCCGACCATCCGCCCGTCGCCGGCGACACGGTGAAGATCGCGGCGCGCGAAGACAAGCTGCACTGGTTCGACGCGGGTTCCGGCAAACGTGCGGACTGATCGATGGCCGAGCTGAATCCCTGGCCCTACCCCCGCTGGGTCGCCCATCGCGGCGCCGGCAAGCTCGCCCCCGAGAACACGCTGGCCGCATTCCGGCTCGGCGCATCGCACGGCTATCGCATGTTCGAGTGCGATGCCAAGCTCAGCGCCGACGGCGTCGTCTTCCTGATGCACGACGCCACGCTCGAGCGCACCACCAGCGGCCACGGCACCGGCGGCGCCCAGCCCTGGAGCGCGCTGGCGCAGCTCGACGCGGGCGGCTGGCATTCGCGGGCGTACGCGGGCGAGCCGCTGCCCACGCTGGAAAACCTGGCGCGCTTCTGCCGGGCCAACGAGTACCTACTCAACATCGAGATCAAGCCCACGCCCGGCACCGAGCGTGAAACCGGCGAGGTGGTGGCGCGCGAAGCGGCCCGGCTTTGGCAGGGCGCGGCCGTGCCGCCGCTGCTCACCTCCTTTCAGGTCGAGTCGCTGAAGGGCGCGCAGGCCGTGCAGCCCGAACTGCCCCGGGGCCTGCTGCTCGACAAGCTCTGGGATGGCTGGCTCGAGGCCGCGCAGCAACTGGGCTGCGTCGCCATCGTCTGCAACCACGCGCTGTGGGACGCCGGCGTGGTGGCGCTGGTGCACGAAGCAGGCATGCGCGCGCTGAGCTACACGGTGAACGACGAGCAGGCCGCGCAACGGCTAATCGACCTGGGCACCGACGGCATCATCACCGACCGGGTCGACCTTTTCAGCCCTGCCGGCTGAGGCCGCGAAGGCCGGGCCGCGCAGGCTGCACTTGTGCACCTGCCTTACCGGTCTTTACGAAATGGCGGCTTCTATGATGCGGCCATGAGTTGGACCCTACGCTTCGCGAGCTTCTGCCTCGCGGCCCTGTTCATCTGCGGCGGCGCCCAGGCGCAGCCTGACCTCGGCACCGGCGGCAACAGCGCCGCCGCGGCCGCGGCAGCCCCTGCCCCCACGGTGGCCGAGCTGCGCGCGCAGTTCACCAAGCTCAGCACCGCCGCCGAGACCGACGAGGACGCGCGCAAGCTGCTCTCGCAGATCAACGACATCGGCGTGCAGGCCGACAAGTTCGTCGCCGCGCGAGCCGGCGATCTTGCCGACCTGAACGCCAAGCTCGGCGAGCTCGGCAA
This sequence comes from Variovorax sp. SG517, assembly GCF_013376045.1. Lineage (GTDB taxonomy): Bacteria > Pseudomonadota > Gammaproteobacteria > Burkholderiales > Burkholderiaceae_C > Variovorax. The sequence continues at coordinate 623,009 of NZ_JABMJG010000001.1, forward strand.
CCCGCCCGCCGCCGGCGCCACCGAAGACCCGGACATCACCCGCCAGCGCGCCCGCCTGACCAAGGAGCGCAATGCGCTGGACGCCGACATCCGCCTCGCGCGCCTGCTGTCGGTCGATGTGCGGCAGCGCGGCACCGAGCTGGTCACGCAGCGCCGGGCGCTGTTCGAGGCGCAGCTCACCGAGCGCGCGGCCTCGCCGCTGACCAGCGAGTTCTGGAGCGACCTGCGCGAGGCCTGGCCCGACGACCTGGCCCGCCTGCAGGCGATGGCGTCCTCGGTGAACGACGGCCTGGTGGCCGCCACCCAGCCCGAGACCCGCCTGACGGTGATCGCCGCGCTGATCGGCGCGCTGCTGCTCGCGGTGTTCGGCAACTGGGCAGCCGAGGCCCTGCTCGTGAAGCTGGCCGCGCGCTTCCTGCCGGCGGGGCGGCTGCGGCGCTCGCTGCTGGTGATCGGCATCGTCGCGAGCCACATGCTGCTGGTGGCGGTGGCGGCACACGGCTTCGTCGAGGTGCTCAAGGAGTTCGCCACGTGGGAGCCGCAGGCGCGCAAGGTGCTGAATTCGACGGCGCAGGCGCTGGTGTTCATGGCCTTCGTGATCGGGCTGGGCCGTGGACTGCTGGCCACGAGCCGGCCTTCGTGGCGCCTGCCGCCGATTCCCGACGCCATGGCCACGCGGCTGGCCGCCCTGCCCTGGCTGGTTGCGCTGGTGGCCGTGCTCGCGTGGACGCCTGCCGAGGTCAATTCGCTGATCGACGCGAGCTTCGCGGCCGTGGTGGCCACGCACGTGCTCACCGCGCTGGTGCTGACGGCGCTGGTCGGCTCGGTGCTCTACCTCGTGAAGCCGCTGCGCGCCGACGCGCCCGAGGCCGGCCTGCCCGAGCGGCCGATGTGGGTTGGCCTGCTGGTGGCGCTGATCGGCATGCTGATGATCGCCATCTGGGTGCTGGTGGGCCTCGGCTACGTGGCGCTTGCGAGCTTCCTGGCCTCGCAGCTCGCCTGGAGCGGTATCGTGGCGGCCGCCTTCTACGTGCTCTTCAAGTTCGCGGACGACGTGTTCATGGCCACGGTGTCCTCGCGCGCCAGCTTCGGCCAGCGGCTGCAGAAGAGCTTCAACCTCGCGCCGCAGACGCTGGACCAGGTCGCCACGGTGCTGTCGGCGATCAGCCGGGTGGGTCTCTTCTTCTACATGCTGATCGCGCTGGCCGCGCCGCTGGGCACCGGGCCGGGCGAGGTGTTCCAGCGCAGCGGCAAGTTCGGCACCGGCGTGAAGGTGGGCGAATTCCAGCTGGTGCCCGGGGCGATCCTCAGCGCCATCGGCGTGGCCGTGGTGGGTTTCGTGGTGCTGCGCATCTTCAAGCGCTGGCTCGCGCACAGCTACCTGCCCAGCACGAAGTTCGAGCCGGGCATGCAGAGCTCCATCACCACGCTGCTGGGCTACGTGGGCGGCATCCTGGTGATCGCCTTCTCGCTGTCGGCGCTGGGCATCGGCATCGAGCGCATCGCGTGGGTGGCGAGCGCGCTGTCGGTGGGCATCGGCTTCGGCCTGCAGGCCATCGTGCAGAACTTCATCTCGGGGCTGATCCTGCTGGCCGAGCAGCCGGTGAAGGTGGGCGACTGGGTGGTGCTGGGCACCGCGGAGGGCGACGTGCGGCGCATCAACGTGCGCGCCACCGAGATCCAGCTGGGCGACCGCTCGACGCTGATCGTGCCGAACTCGGAGTTCATCACCAAGACCGTGCGCAACATGACGCTGGCCAACGCCGAGGGCCGCGTGCTGATCCGCCTGCCGATGCCGCTGACCACCGACGCGCAGCGCGTGCGCGAGCTGATCCTCGCGGCCTGCAAGGGGCACGAGGGCGTGCTGGAGACGCCGGCGCCCTCGCTCACGCTGGAGGGCATCGAGAACGGGCTCCTGATCTTCCAGGCGATCGCCTACGTGGCGAGCCCGCGGCTGGCGGGGGGCGTGCGCAGCGACCTGCTGTTCACCATCCTCGACGAACTCAAGAAGGCCTCGCTGCCGCTGGCAGTGCCAACGATGGTGATGGCCGCGGCGCCAGAAATGCCGGCACCGCCGGCGGCCGTGCCGTCGTCGCCCGCCTCGCCGATCCCCGGCGTGCCGCCGACCTGAGCGGCCCCGCTCACTCCAGCGGCAGCGCGGTGGTGAACTTGATCTCGTTGAGGCACACGCTGGAACGCACCGCCGATACGCCCGGCATGTGCATCAGCGTGTGCATCAGGAACTGCGAGAGCGACTCCAGGTCCTGCGCGACGACCTTGAGCACGTAGTCGAAGTCGCCGGTCACCGAGTAGCACTCCAGGATCTGCTTCATGTCGGCGATCAGGTCCTGGAACTTGGGCAGTTCGTCGACGTGGCCGCGCGCCATGGTCACGTGGATGAAGGCGGTCACGCCCAGCCCGATGTGGCGCGCGTTCAGCCGCGCCGCGTAGCCGTGGATCAGCCCCAGTTCCTCCAGCCGCCGGTGGCGCCGCAGGCACTGCGCGGGAGAGAGATTGGCCGCTTCCGCCAGCTCCAGGTTGGTGGCCCGGCCGTGGGCCTGCAGGTGCTCGAGAATTTTCCGGTCGATCCGGTCGAGGGCGATGTCATGCAATTTCTTCTCCCAATGCACCAAGTCGATGCAATTTTATGGCGCAAAGCGGGGTAAGCCCGAGGCTTTGATGCACCTTAATTGTGCAAAGTACGATCTAGACTCCCTGGCGCCCGGACCGCACGACGCGATGTCCAGCCGCTGAATACCCCGCCGCCGGCACCCGCCTGCGGCTTCAGACGCATCCAAATCCCCACCCGGAGACCCTTTCCCGTGAAAAACGCTTTGCTTCGCACCCCCTTCAGCGCAGTGGCCCTGGCCCTCGGCATGCTGGCCGCCGCGCCTTCGTTCGCGGCCGACACCAAGTCTGTGGCCGTGACCGCCATCGTCGAGCACCCGGCGCTGGACGCGGTGCGCGACGGCGTGAAGGCCGAGCTGAAGGCTTCGGGCTACGAGGAAGGCAAGAACCTCAAGTTCACCTACCAGAGCGCACAGGGCAACGTGGGCACCGCCGCCCAGATCGCCCGCAAGTACGTGGGCGACCAGCCCGATGCGATCGTCGCCATCGCCACGCCGTCGGCGCAGGCCGTGGTGGCTGCCACCAAGAGCATCCCGGTGGTGTATTCGGCGGTCACCGACCCGGTGGCGGCCAAGCTGGTGAAGAGCTGGGAGCCCACGGGCACCAACGTGACGGGCGTGTCCGATCTGTCGCCGCTGGAAAAGCACATCGCCCTCATCAAGCAGGTGGTGCCCGCCGCCAAGCGCATCGGCGTGATCTACAGCCCCGGCGAAGCCAATTCGGTGGCCATCGTCGAGTCGCTCAAGAAGGCCGCATCGGCCGCCGGCATGACCGTGGTGGAAGCAGCCGCCGCCCGCACGGTGGACGTGCCGACCGCCGCGCAGAGCCTGGTCGGCAAGGCCGACGTGATCTACACGCCCACCGACAACAACGTGGTCTCGGCCTTCGAGGGCATCGTGAAGGTGGCGCAGCAGGGCAAGCTGCCGGTGGTGGCGGCCGACACCGCCACCGTCGAGCGCGGCGCCGTGGCCGCGCTGGGCCTGAACTACACCGACATCGGCCGCCAGACCGGCAAGGTCGTGGTGCGCATCCTCAAGGGCGAGAAGCCCGGGGCGATCGCCTCGCAGACCAGCGCCAACTTCGAACTGGTGGTGAACCCCGGCGCGGCCAAGCTGCAGGGCGTGACGCTGTCCGACGAGCTGCTGAAGACCGCCAAGGTCGTGAGCACGAAGTAAGAAGCGGCCGGCTTTCCTCTTTTACCCATGTCGCTCATCGCTTCGCTGGGCGCCATCGAGATCGGCCTGATATTCGGGCTGGTCGCGCTGGGCGTCTTCCTGTCGTTTCGCATCATCAACTTCCCCGACCTCACGGTGGACGGCAGCTTCCCGCTGGGCGCTGCCGTGGCCGCGACGCTCATCGTCGCGGGCTGGAACCCGGTCGCCGCCACCGCGGTGGCCTGCGTGGCCGGCGCCGCCTCGGGCTGGGTCACGGCCTGGCTCAACGTGAAGCTGAAGATCATGCAGCTGCTGGCGAGCATCCTGGTGATGATCGCGCTGTACTCCATCAACCTGCGCGTGATGGGCAAGCCCAACGTGGCGCTCATCACCGAGCCCACGGTGTTCAGCATGGCCAGCTTCGGCGGCATGCCCGAGCAGTGGGCCAAGCCGCTGTTGCTGCTCCTGATCGTGGCCGTCGCGAAGATCGTGGTCGACATGTTCTTCGCTTCCGAGGCCGGCCTGGCGATGCGCGCCACCGGCGGCAACGCGCGCATGGCGCGGGCGCAGGGCATTTCCACCGACTTCCACACCATGGCGGGCCTGGCGCTGTCGAACGCGCTGGTGGCGCTGGCTGGCGCGCTGTTCGCGCAGAGCCAGGGCACGGCCGACATCTCGATGGGCGTGGGCACGATCGTGATCGGCCTGGCCGCGGTCATCATCGGCGAGACGCTGATTCCCGCGCGCAGCATGGTCATCACCACGCTGGCCTGCATCGTCGGTGCGCTGCTCTACCGCTTCTTCATCGCGATGGCGCTGAACACCGACTTCATGGGCCTGCAGGCGCAGGACCTGAACCTGGTGACCGCCGTGCTGGTGGCCTTCGCGCTGCTGGTGCCCGCCTACAAGCGCAGGCTGGGTGGCCTGTTCAAGGGGAAGAACTGATGCTGCGCGCCCAACAACTCGAAATGACCTTCAACCCGGGCACGCCGATCGAGAACCGCGTGCTGCGCGGCCTGAGCCTGGAGATTCCCACCGGCCAGTTCGTCACCGTGATCGGATCGAACGGCGCTGGCAAGTCGACCTTTTTGAATGCGGTGAGCGGCGACCTGATCGTCGACAAGGGCCGCATCGAGATCGACGGCAAGGACGTGACGCGCATGAACGCCTGGCAGCGCTCGGGCATGGTGGCGCGCGTGTTCCAGGATCCGATGGCCGGCACCAGCGAGGCGCTGACCATCGAGGAGAACATGGCGCTGGCCTGGAAGCGCGGCGAGCGCCGGGCCTTCGGCTTCGCGCTCAACCGCAACCTGCGCGAGCTGTTCCGCGAGAAGTTGTCGATCCTGAAGCTGGGGCTGGAGAACCGCCTGGCCGACCGCATCGGCCTGCTCTCGGGCGGCCAGCGGCAGGCGGTGAGCCTGCTGATGGCCTCGCTCAAGCCCTCGCGCATCCTGCTGCTCGACGAGCACACGGCCGCGCTCGACCCCAAGACCGCCGCCTTCGTGCTGGAGCTGACCGCGAAGATCGTCGAGGCCGGCCAGCTCACCGCGATGATGGTCACGCACAGCATGCGACAGGCGCTGGACTACGGTTCGCGCACGGTGATGCTGCACGAGGGCCAGGTGATCCTCGACGTGGCCGGGCCGCAGCGCTCGGGCCTCGACGTGCCCGACCTGCTGCGCATGTTCGAGCAGACCCGCGGCGAGAAGCTGGACGACGACAAGCTGCTGCTGGCCTGATGACGACGCCTTCCGTGCGCGGCATGCGCGCCGCCGACCTCGACGCGGTGCTGGCGATCCAGCTCGCCTGCTACGGTGCGGTCTTCGTGGAAGACGGTGCGCTGATCGCGAGACGCCTTGCCGCCGCGCCGCACACCGGATGGGTGGCGGAGCACGAAGGCGCCGTGCGGGCCTACCTGGCGGGCTATCCGTCGGTGGCGGGCAAGCTGACGCCGCTGCACGGCGAGTTCGAGGTGGCGCAGCGGCCCGATTCGCTCTACCTGCACGACCTGGCTGTGCATCCGGACGCCTCGGGCCTGGGGCTGGGGCCGCTGCTGGTGCGCCATGCCTGGGCCCATGCGATGCAGGCCGGCTGGCGGCAATCGACGCTGGTGTCGGTGCAATCGTCGGTGGGCTTCTGGCAGCGGCAGGGCTATGAGGCCACACAGCCCGATGGCCCGGGGCAAAAGGCCCGTCTTGCCACCTATCCGGGCGAATCGGTCTACATGATCCGCCGGCTGGGCTGAATGAAGACCGGCCTTCAGCGGCGCCAGCCGCGCATCGCCAGCCACTGGACCGTGCCGCAGACCACCACCAGCGCGGCATAGGTCACCATCGCCCCGTCGCGCCCGAACGCCACGAGCCCGGCAACCAGCACCCCGACGCCGGCCGCGAAGGTCAGCGCGAACTGCACCCACCAGCGCGGGACGCCGGCGCGCGCTCCGCCCAGGAATCGCCCGGCAAAGGCCAGCACCAGGGCCAGAAAAGCCGAGGGTGCTACAAAATTAAGCAGGTGGTTGAGAAGGGCCGGCAGGTCCATCGGTAGGGGGTTGCGCGGGGGCCGGAACATGCGGCTGGGGTTATGGCTGTCATAGGGAAAGCCATTTGTCCCCTGGCCAGCCTCGTGCGGCTGCTGATTTTATAATCATGGGCATGTCAGTCTGGGCCCTCGGCTTGAACCATACGACCGCGCCGCTCGATCTGCGCGGTCGTTTCGCGTTCGCGCTCGACCAGATCGCCCCCACGCTGCAGAGCCTGCGCAGTTCCTTCGCCTCCGGCCGCCATCCCCAGGTCGAGGCCGCGATCATCTCCACCTGCAACCGTACCGAGATCTACTGCGCCTCGGAACACGCCGCGCTGGACCATACCTTCGGCTGGCTGGCCCAGAGCGGCGGCGTGGCCCCTGCCCTGCTGCGCTCGCACGCCTACACCCTGCATGACGGCGAAGCCGCCCGCCACGCCTTCCGCGTGGCCAGCGGGCTCGATTCGATGGTGCTGGGCGAAGCGCAGATCCTCGGCCAGATGAAGGACGCCGTGCGCGCCGCCGAAACGGCCGGCGCCCTTGGCAGCACGCTCAACCAGCTGTTCCAGCGCTCCTTCGCGGTGGCCAAGGAAGTGCGTACCGCCACCGAGATCGGCGCCCACTCCATCAGCATGGCCGCCGCCGCGGTGCGGCTGGCCGGCCAGCTCTTCGAAGACCTGCGCAAGACGCGCGTGCTCTTCGTCGGCGCGGGCGAGATGATCGACCTCGCGGCCACGCACTTCGCCGCGAAGGAGCCCAAGTCGATCGCCATCGCCAACCGCACGCTGGAGCGCGGCGAGAAGCTGGCCTCGCGCTTCGGCGGCGAGGCGATGCGGCTGGCCGACCTGCCTTCCCGGCTGGCGGAGTTCGACATCGTCGTGAGCTGCACCGCGAGCACGCTGCCGATCATCGGCCTGGGCGCTGTCGAACGCGCGCTCAAGGCGCGCAAGCACCGCCCGATGTTCATGGTCGACCTGGCCGTGCCGCGCGACATCGAGCCCGAGGTGAAGGCTCTGGAAGACATCTATCTCTACACCGTCGACGACCTCGCCCAGGTCGTGCAGCAGGGCCAGGCCAACCGCCAGGCCGCCGTGGCGCAGGCCGAGGTGATCATCGACGCCGGGGTGCAGAACTTCATGCACTGGCTGGGCCAGCGCGGCACGGTGCCGCTGATCCAGCAGCTCAACGCGCAGGCCGACGAGTGGCGCGCCGCCGAGATGGCGCGTGCGCGCAAGCTGCTGGCCAAGGGCGAATCGGTCGAGGCCGTGCTCGAGGCCATGTCGCGCGGGCTCACGCAGAAGATGATGCACGGCGCCATGGCCGAGCTGCATGCGGGCGATGCCGCCTCGCGCGAGCAGACGGCGCAGACGATCTCGCGCCTGTTCCTGCGCAAAGAGCGTTAGCGGCGCTCGTCGGCAGCCCGGCCTGAACGGCTGCGGCTTTCATGCGCCCTGCCCTCGCACGGCAGCACCCTCCCATTTTTTTGAACCTCTTTCCCCCGTGAAATCCTTTCTGCGCCATCAACTCGAACGCTACGCCCAGCGCCTGGGCGAGCTCGACTTCCTGCTCTCGCGCGAAGACATCATGAGCGACATGGCACAGTACCGCACCATCTCGCGCGAGCACGCCGAGGTCACGCAGATCGCAGGCCGCTACGAGCGCTACAGGCAGCGCGAGTCCGACATCGCCGCCGCGAAGGAAATGCTGGACGACCCCGACATGGCCGAGATGGCGAAGGAAGAAATCGCCGGCGCCGAGGCCGAGCTGGTGCAGCTCGAAGAAGAATTGCAGCGCCTGCTGCTGCCCAAGGACCCCGACGACGCGCGCAACGCCTTCCTCGAAATCCGCGCGGGCACGGGCGGCGACGAGTCGGCCCTGTTCGCGGGCGACCTGCTGCGCATGTACACGCGCTACTGCGAGCGCGCCGGCTGGCGCTGCGAGATCGTCAGCGAGAGCGAGAGCGAGCTCGGCGGCTACAAGGAAGTGGTGGTGCGCATCGTGGGCGACGACGTGTTCGGCCACCTGCGCTTCGAATCGGGCGGCCACCGCGTGCAGCGCGTGCCGGCCACCGAGACGCAGGGCCGCATCCACACCAGTGCCTGCACGGTCGCCGTGCTGGCCGAGCCCGACGAGACGGTGGCCGTGCAGATCAACCCTGCCGACCTGCGCATCGACACCTACCGCGCCAGCGGCGCCGGCGGCCAGCACATCAACAAGACCGACTCGGCCGTGCGCATCACGCACATTCCGACCGGCATCGTCGCCGAGTGCCAGGACGACCGCAGCCAGCACCGCAACAAGGCCAAGGCGCTGCAGGTGCTGTCGGCGCGAATCCAGGAGAAGGAGCGCAGCGAGCGCGCCGCCAAGGACGCCGCCATGCGCAAGGGGCTGATCGGCAGCGGCGACCGCTCCGACCGCATCCGCACCTACAACTTCCCGCAGGGCCGGCTCACCGACCACCGCATCAACCTCACGCTCTACAAGCTGCTCGCCATCATGGAAGGCGACCTCGGCGACGTGCTGGACGCGCTGCGCGCCGCGCGCGAGGCCGAGCAGCTGGCCGAGCTGGAATCGGGCCTGCCGGCATGACCACCATCGAGAACCCGCGGCCGGCCACCGTGGCACAGGCGCTGGCCGCGTCGATCGCACTGGGCGTGGACCGGCTCGATGCCCAGCTGCTGCTGCTGCATGCGCTGGGCCGCGCGCCGCACGACCGGGCCTGGCTGCTGGCGCACGATACCGATGCGATGCCCGACGCGGCATGGTCCGCGCTCGCCGCGCAACTGTCGCGCCGCCGGGCCGGAGAGCCTGTCGCCTACCTGCTGGGCGAAAAGGAATTTCATGGCCTCAGCCTGCAGGTCGACTCTCGCGTGCTCGTGCCGCGCCCCGACACGGAAACGCTGGTCGAATGGGCGCTGCAGTGCCTCGAAGGCCGGGCAGCCCCTCGCGTGCTCGACCTGGGCACCGGCAGCGGCGCGATCGCCCTTGCACTGCAGCATGCCCGGCCCGACGCGCAGGTCGATGCGGTCGATGCCAGCGCCGATGCGCTCGCCGTCGCCGCGGCCAACGCTGCGCGGCTCGGGCTGCCCGTGCGCTTCGCCCAGGCGGACTGGCTGGACGGTGCCGGCACCGGCTACGCGGTCATCGCCAGCAATCCACCGTACATCGCCGCTGGCGACCCGCACCTGCCCGCCCTGCGCCACGAGCCTTCCTCCGCGCTGGTTTCGGGCGCGGACGGCCTCGACGACATCCGCCGCATCGTGCAGGACGCCCCCGTCCACCTCGCCGAGGGCGGCTGGCTGCTGCTGGAGCACGGCCACGACCAGGCCGCGGCCGTGCGCGAGCTGCTCGCCGCGCGCGGCTTCGCCGAAGTGCAAAGCCGCGACGACCTCGCCGGCATCCAGCGCTGCTCCGGCGGAATCTGGCGCACGGTGAAATAATCCCCTCAGCCTATTTTTTCAGGAGTCCCCATGTCCGACGCCCAGCAACGCATCGACGACCTCGTCAAGACCAACGACCTCGTGCTCTTCATGAAGGGCAATGCAAGCTTCCCGATGTGCGGCTTCTCGGGCCGCGCGATCCAGATCCTGAAGGCGGTCGGCGTCGACACCAAGACGCTGAAGACCGTCAACGTGCTCGACGACGACAGCATCCGCCAGGGCATCAAGGAATACAGCAACTGGCCCACGATCCCGCAGCTCTACGTGAAGGGCGAGTTCATCGGCGGCTCGGACATCATGATGGAGATGTACGAATCGGGCGAGCTGCAGCAGGTGGTGAACGGCGGCGCCTCCGCCTGAGAACCCGGGAGCGGTCATGAGCCACGATCACGCGGACCACGACCACTCCCACGATGACGGCGAGACCACGGCCTGGAAGCACGACGGCGTGCGCGTGATCCCGGCCGACCGGCTCGACGCCAACACCGCCCAGACGCCCGGCATGAACCGGGCAGCGGCCATCAACTTCGCCCGCGTGGGCGCGCAGAAGCTCTGGGCCGGCACGGTGACCATCCATGCCGACGCCAAGACCGGCGCCCACCATCACGGGCACCTCGAATCGGTGATCTACGTCGTGCGCGGCCGAGCCCGCATGCGCTGGGGCGAGAAGCTCGAATTCACGGCCGAGGCCGGCCCGGGCGACTTCATCTACGTGCCGCCCTACGTGCCGCACCAGGAAATCAACGCCAGCGCGACCGAGACGCTCGAATGCGTGCTGTGCCGCAGCGACGGCGAGGCGGTGGCCGTGAACCTCGACATCGAGCCCGTCGAGAAGCCCGAATCGGTGCTGTGGGTCGACCCCACGCATCCCCGCGGCGGCGTCTGAACGCTTTCCGGGTGCCGAGTCATGGCACCATGGTGGCCGTCTTCGACGTGCCAACATGACCCTCACCCAAAGCCTGCTCATCATCGCGCTGCTGATCGCGCTGAGCGCCTTCTTCTCCCTCGCCGAAATCACCCTGGCCGCCTCGCGCCGCCTGCGCCTGCGCCAGATGGCCGACGAGGGCGATCCACGGGCCGAGAAGGTGCTGCGGGTGCAGGAGCAGCCGGGCCACTACTTCACCGTGGTGCAGATCGGCCTCAACGCGGTGGCGATCCTCGGCGGCGTGGTCGGCGAGGGCTCGCTCAGCCCGTACTTCGCGCTCGTCTTCGAGAAGTGGCTCAGCCCGGAGGCTTCGGCGAGCGCGGCCTTCCTGTGCTCGTTCGTGATCATCATCGCGGTGTTCCTGGTGTTCGCCGACCTGTTCCCCAAGCGGCTGGGCATGAGCAACCCCGAGCGGCTGGCGATACGGATGGTCGGCCCGATGCTGCTGCTGATCACCACCTTCAAGCCGCTGGTGTGGTTCTTCACGCGCTGCACCGACCTGCTGTTCAAGGCGCTAGGCATGCCGCTGGCGCGCGACGACAAGATCACCTCGGCCGACATCCTGGCCATGACCGAGGCCGGCGCGCAGGCCGGCGTGCTCGCGGTGCGCGAGCAGCAGGTGATCGCCAACGTGTTCGAGCTCGACACGCGCCTGGTCAGCAGCGTGATGACGGTGCGCGACAACATCGCCTGGTTCCTGCACGACGACCCGGAGTCGGTGCTGCGCGCGCGCATCATCGCCGAGCCCTTCTCGGCCTACCCGGTGTGCGACGGCGACATCGACCACGTGCTGGGCTACGTCGACGCCAAGGACATGTTCCAGCGCGTCCTCAGCGGCCAGCCGCTGGCCTTCGACCAGGGCCTGCCACTGCACAAGGCGCTGGTCGTCCCGGACCGGCTCTCGCTCACCGAAGTGCTCGAGCAGTTCCGGCAGGCGCACGAAGACTTCGCGATCATCGTCAACGAATACAGCCTGGTGGTGGGCGTGATCACGCTGAACGACGTGATGAGCACGGTGATGGGCGACCTGGTGTCCGCGCCCGACGAGGAGCAGATCGTTCGGCGCGACGAGAACTCATGGCTGATCGACGGAGTCACGCCCATCCAGGACGTGCAGCGCGCGCTGCACATCGACGAGCTGCCGCACTCGGAGGAATACGAGACGCTGGCCGGCTTCCTGATGGTGATGCTGCGCCGCGTACCCAAGCGCACCGACAGCGTGAGCTGGGGCGGCTACACCTTCGAGGTGATGGACGTGGACAGCTACCGCATCGACCAGGTGATGGTCACCAAGGGCTCGGGCACCGCGAAGGCGCCTGCGAACTGAGCAGGCAGAAGAAGGAAGGCGTCAGGCCGCCGAGCGGTCCTTATCCTTTTCCTTTTCTTTTTCGCGTTCCCTGTCGTTGAACACCCAGAGCCGCTGGTTGGCGAACACGGCGTTCGGATACGGCGACTTGCCGCGGCTGCCGTTGTAGCGACCGAGCGTCATGAACAGGTCGCCGTTCTCGCGGTCGAGGTAGTGGCGAAGGATGACGCAACCGAAGCGCAGGTTGGTCTGCATGTGGAAGAGCTTGGCCGGGTCGCTGTCGCCGATCACGCGTGTCCAGAACGGCATGACCTGCATGTAGCCGCGCGCGCCGGCGCTCGACACCGCGAACTTGCGGAAGTTGCTCTCGACCTGGACCAGCCCCAGCACCAGGCTCACCTCCAGCCCCGAGCGCTTGGCTTCGTACCAGGCGGTCTGCAGGAACTCGATGCGCGAAGGGGCGTCGGCGATCTTCTTCTTGAGCCGCTCGCTCATCTCGCCCAGCCAGCGCAGGTAGGCCAGCCGGGCCTCGGTGTTCGCGAACTGCGGCACCGGCGGCGCCTTGTTGTGGATGGCGGAGCTCAGCGCGGTGCGCACCGAGTCGATCAGCGGCTCCTCGATCTGCGCGCCGGCCATGGCGGCCCGCGGCAGCGACAGCACGGTGAGGGCGCCTGCGGTCACGGCGCCGCCCAGGCACTGGCGTCGCGAGAGGCCGCCCTCCAGGCTCATTTGGCGAGCTTGCCGGCGATGAAGTCGGCGATGCCCGCCGCGGGCACCTTGGTGGCGGCCGTGTCGCGCCGGCCCTGGTATTCGAGCTGGCCTTCCTTGAGACCGCGGTCGGAGATGACGACGCGGTGCGGCACGCCTATCAGCTCCCAGTCGGCGAACATCGCGCCGGGGCGCTCGCCCCGGTCGTCGAGCAGCACGTCGACGCCCTTGGCGAGCAGCTCTTCGTAGAGCGCCTCGGCAGCCGCCTTGACCTCGGCGCTGCGGTCCATGCCGATCGGGCAGACCACCACGGTGAAGGGGGCGATGGCGTCAGGCCAGATGATGCCGCGCTCGTCGTGGTTCTGTTCGATGGCGGCGGCCGGCAGGCGGGTGATGCCGATGCCGTAGCAGCCCATCTCGAGGAACTGCGGCTTGCCGGCCTCGTCGAGGTAGGTGGCGTTCATGTCCTTGCTGTACTTGGTGCCCAGCACGAACACGTGGCCCACCTCGATGCCGCGCTCGATGGCCAGCACGCCCTTGCCGTCGGGAGACGGGTCGCCCGCGACGACGTTGCGGATGTCTGCCACCAGGTCGGGCTCGGGCAGGTCGCGGCCCCAGTTGACGCCGGTCATGTGGAAGTCGACTTCATTGGCGCCGGTGATCCAGTCGGCCAGCACGGCGGCTTCGCGGTCGGCCACGAGCTTCACGGGCTTCTTGAGGTTCAGCGGGCCCAGGTAGCCGGGCTTGCAGCCGAAGTGGTCCTCGATCTCGGCCAGGGTCGCGAAGCGGAAGCCCTGGTTCAGGCCCGGCAGCTTGCCGACCTTGATCTCATTCATGTCGTGGTCGCCGCGCAGCAGCAGCAGCCAGACCTGCGAGCCCTTGATGTCGCCGGCCTCGTCGAGGACGTCGGTGGCCAGCACCAGCGACTTGATGGTGGTGGAAAGCGGCACGCCGAGCAGCTCGGCCACGTCGGCGCAGGTGCTCTTGCCGGGGGTCGGGGTCTTCTCGAGCGCCTTGGCGGCGGCCGGGCGCGGGCCGGCCGGGGCCAGGGCCTCGGCCTTCTCCATGTTGGCGGCGTAGTCGCTGTCGGGGCAGTAGACGATGGCGTCCTCGCCGGTGGCGGCGATCACCTGGAACTCCTCGCTCAGGTCGCCGCCGATGGCGCCGCTGTCGGCCGCCACGGCGCGATAGCGCAGGCCGAAGCGGTCGAAGATGTTGCGATAGGCCTGCGCCATGACCTGGTAGCTCGCCTTGGCGGCGTCGAGGTCGCGGTCGAAGCTGTAGGCGTCCTTCATGATGAACTCGCGCCCGCGCATCAGGCCGAAGCGCGGACGGCGCTCGTCGCGGAACTTGGTCTGGATCTGGTAGAAGTTCTTCGGCAGCTGCTTGTAGCTGCGGATCTCCTGGCGGGCGATGTCGGTCACCACTTCTTCGCTGGTCGGCTGGACCACATAGTCGCGGTCGTGGCGGTCCTTGATGCGCAGCAGCTCGGGGCCCATCTTGTCGAACCGGCCGGTCTCCTGCCAGAGCTCGGCGGGCTGCACCACGGGCATGGTCATCTCGACTGCGCCGGCGCGGTTCATCTCTTCACGGACGATGGCTTCCACCTTGCGGATCACGCGCAGGCCCATGGGCATGTAGGTGTAGATGCCCGTGCCGAGCTTCTTGATCATGCCGGCCCGCATCATGAGACGGTGGCTCGCCACTTCGGCGTCAGCAGGCGCTTCCTTGAGGGTGGAGACGAAAAAACGGGAAGCTTTCATCGGGATTGCGGTGACGGTTCGCTGGATTCGAGGTTCGGAAGTGGGGAACTGCTCCCCCGGAGAGACCCTGAGAGCCTGGCATCGGCAGCTTGCCGAGGGCACCCCGGCATGCATAATCGACTCAGTTCAAAAATTGGGGTTTGATTATGCTCGACCGGGACGGCTTCAGGCCCAACGTCGGCATCATCCTGCTCAACCAGAGAAACCAGGTTTTCTGGGGCAAACGCATACGCACGCACTCCTGGCAGTTTCCGCAAGGCGGCATCGACCGCGGCGAAAGTCCCGAGCAGGCCATGTACCGGGAACTGCACGAGGAAGTGGGGCTCCACCCGGAGCATGTGCGCATCGTGGCCCGTACCCGCGACTGGTTGCGCTACGAGGTGCCGGATCGGTTCATCCGCCGTGACGCACGGGGCCACTACAAGGGCCAGAAACAAATCTGGTATCTGCTGCAACTCATCGGCCACGACTGGGATCTCAACCTGCGTGCAACCGACCATCCCGAATTCGACGCCTGGCGCTGGCATGACTACTGGGTGCCGCTCGACGTCGTCGTCGAGTTCAAGCGCGGCGTCTACGAGATGGCGCTCACCGAGCTCGCTCGCTACCTGCCGAGGCAGGACTTCCGCAACCGCTTCCTGCGCAGCAACGTGCGCGCCCGAGAATTCGAGCGCCATTCGCCGGACGCCGGGGCTCCGCCCGGACTGGATCTGCCGCCCGGCGGCAGTTTCGATCCGCATCCCGACATTCCTTCCGCGAGCAATGAACCTCCTGTCCAAGACAACAAGGCCCCCCCGCACCTTCCGACGCAGCGCTGAGCGCGTCCTCCTGCTGGCCTGCTTCGGCGTACTCGCCGGATGCGCCTCGGGCCCGCACGACACCGACAACCCCGACTGGGCACAGGCCGGCATGCCGCCGCCGCCCAAGCGGTACGAGACGGACAAGGAGTGGGAGGAAACGGCCACCCCGCCACCGCCGGCCTTCAGCGAAAGCCGCCTGCTGCCGATCGAAATGCCGCCCTACATGAGCCTGAAGTTCGGCATCGATCCGCAGACGATCGCGATCACGGGCGACGGCATCGTCCGCTACGTGGTGGTGGCCCAGAACCGCAGCGGCGGCGCGACCAACGCCTTCTACGAGGGCATCCGCTGCTCCACGGCCGAGATGAAGAGCTACGCGCGCTACAACAACGGCGCGTGGCAGGACGTGGCGAAGCCCGAATGGAAGAAGCTCGGCGACATGAACTCCAGCTACACCCGCAAGCTGGCCACGCAGGCCCTGTGCCGCGGCAACGCACCGCGGCCATCGGTGGGCGACATGGTCCAGAACATCCGCAATCCGGTGCGCGAAGTCCAGTAGGCGATCCGCGCTGAAGGATGAAAAACGGGGCCCGCGCGGGCCCCGTTTTATTTCCCGTGGCCTCTCAGCCCGGCATCAGCACCATGTTGTCGCGGTGGACCATTTCCGGCTCCGCCACGTAGCCCAGCAGGCGCTCGAATTCGGACGAGGGCTTGCGGCACAGCAGGCGCGCCTCCACGCTCGAGTAGTTGGCAAGACCGCGGGCCAGTTCGACGCCGTCGGCGTCGCGCACCGCGATCACGTCGCCGCGCGAGAACTCGCCCGAGACGCCGGTCATGCCGATCGGCAGCAGGCTCTTGCCCTCGGCCCGCACCTTGGCGGCCGCGCCCGCGTCGACTACGACAGACCCGCGCAGTTGCAGATGGTCGGCCATCCAGCGCTTGCGGGCCTGGTGCTTGGCGGTCTGCGCCACCAGCAGCGTGCCGATGGACTCGCCCTTCGCCAGCCGCAGCAACGCGTCGGCTTCGCGGCCCCAGGCGATGACCGTGGAGGCGCCCGAGCCGGCGGCGCGCTTGGCCGCGAGGATCTTGGTGATCATGCCGCCCTTGCCGATGCTCGAGCCCGCGCCGCCGGCCATCGCCTCGAGCGCCGGGTCGCCAGCGGCGGCCTCGTGCACGAACTTCGCGTCCGGGTCCTTACGCGGGTCGGCCGTATACAGGCCCTTCTGGTCGGTGAGGATGACCAGCGCATCGGCTTCGACCAGGTTGGCCACGAGGGCGCCGAGCGTGTCGTTGTCGCCAAACTTGATCTCGTCGTTGACGACCGTGTCGTTCTCGTTGATGACCGGCACCACGCCCAGCTTGAGCAGCGTGACCAGCGTCGATCGGGCATTGAGATAGCGCTCTCGGTCCGCCAGGTCGGCATGGGTCAGCAGCACCTGGGCACTGCCGATCTCGTTCTCGCGCAGCTTGGTCTCGTACATCTGGGCCAGGCCCATCTGGCCGACGGCGGCAGCGGCCTGGAGCTCGTTGATCTCATGCGGCCGGGTGCGCCAGCCGAGACGCTTCATGCCCTCGGCGATCGCGCCGCTCGACACCATCACCACCTCGCGCCCGTCGCGCACCAGCGCGGCCAGCTGCCGGCACCACTCGCCGATGGCGGCCTCGTCGAGACCGCGCCCCTCGTTGGTCACGAGGCTGGAGCCCACCTTCACGACGATACGGCGGGCATCCCGCAAGGCAGTGGATCCGGAGTTCGACGAGGTCATTTGGGGTGTTACGGTCTTTGGATGCTGCTCGGGTTGCTGTCTTCGGCCCGTCTCGGGCCGGCCGTCGATGCTGCTGCGGCAGGTGCCGCTCAGGAGCCTTCGGGAGGCAGAGGCACGAAGCGCGGATCGACCTCGACCGTCTGGTGCTCGGCCACCTGCTCCGCCTTGACCTGCTGGTAGATGGCCTGCACCAGGTGCTCGCAACCTTCGCGCGTGAGCGCGGAAATCTCGAACACCGGGCCCTTGAAGCGCAGGCGCTTCACAAAGTCCTTGATGCGCGCGGCGCGCTCGTCGGCGGGCACCATGTCGAGCTTGTTCAACACGAGCCAGCGCGGCTTCTCGTAGAGATCGGCGTCGTATTTCTTCAGCTCGCCCACGATGGCCTTGGCCTGCGCGACCGGATCGACGCTGTCGTCGAACGGAGCCATGTCGACCACGTGCAGCAGCAGGCGGGTGCGCTGCAGATGCCGCAGGAAGAGATGGCCGAGGCCGGCGCCTTCGGATGCGCCTTCGATCAGACCGGGCAGGTCTGCGACCACGAAGCTCTGCTCGGGACCGACACGCACGACGCCCAGGTTCGGGTGCAGCGTGGTGAACGGGTAGTCCGCGATGCGCGGCCGGGCATTCGAGATGGCGCTGATCAGCGTCGACTTGCCGGCATTGGGCATGCCGAGCAGGCCCACATCGGCCAGCACCTTGAGTTCGAGCTTGAGGCTGCGCTTCTCGCCGGGCCAACCGGGGGTCTTCTGGCGCGGGGCGCGGTTGATCGCGCTCTTGAAACGCATGTTGCCGAAGCCACCGTCGCCACCCTTGGCGATGGTGATGACCTCGCCCTCTTTCAGGAGCTCGAACAGCACTTCGCCGGTCTCGGCGTCGGAAATGATGGTTCCGACCGGCATCTTGAGCGTGATGTCGTCGCCAGCGGCGCCGAACATGTCGGAGCCCATGCCGTGCTCGCCCCGCTTGGCCTCATGGCGGCGCGAATAGCGGAAATCGACCAGGGTGTTGAGGTTGGAATCGGCCACCGCGTAGACGTGGCCGCCACGGCCGCCGTCGCCGCCGTTGGGGCCGCCGAATTCCTTGTACTTCTCATGACGGAACGACACGCAGCCGTTCCCGCCATCGCCCGCGGCGATGTCGATGAAGGCTTCGTCGACGAACTTCATGGGGGGTGTAGTTTACAAATGAAGAAGCCCCGGCAATGCGGGGCCTCTGAATGGTCGAATGGACTCGGGGCTTAAGCCGCGGGAGTCACGTTGACCGTGTGCTTGTTCAGCGCACCCTTGGTACCGAACGACACGTGGCCGTCGACCAGGGCGAACAGCGTGTGGTCCTTGCCCACGCCGACGTTGACGCCGGGGTGGAACTGGGTGCCGCGCTGGCGCACGATGATCGAGCCTGCGCTGATCAGTTCGCCGCCGAAAGCCTTCACGCCGAGCATCTTGGGCTTGGAATCGCGCCCGTTTCGCGTAGAGCCGCCGCCTTTTTTCTGTGCCATGGAATCTGCTCCTGTGCCGTATTAAGCAGCGATCGCGCCGATTTGCAGTTCGGTGAACTGCTGGCGATGGCCTTGACGTTTCTGATAGTGCTTGCGACGGCGCATCTTGAAGATGCGAACCTTGTCGTGCTTGCCGTGCGACAGTACCGTGACCGTCACCGTTGCACCGGACACCAGGGGCGTGCCAACCTTGATTTCAGCGCCGTTGCCGACAGCCAGAACCTGGTCGATCACGATTTCCTGGCCTACGTCCGCAGCAATCTGTTCTACTTTGATTTTCTCGCCGGAAGCAACGCGATATTGCTTGCCACCGGTTTTTATGACCGCGTACATGTAAACCTCTTAGAAATGAGTCTCCGCAGCGAATTCCGCAGAGCCCAAGATTATAGCGCGGTTTGCGCCCGCTAACCACCCTTGGCGCCAAACGGCCCCGGCAAACCACGCCGGCTCCCTATAATTTGCGCCTTCCGGCCCGTTTCCTGACTGGGCTGCCCTTATCTTCAGCAGCGCCTTCGCCTTGCCAGTTCCCGCCGCCGACACCTCCCCCACCGCCACCGTGCTGGACCTGATTGCCGGCGACATGGTCGAAGTCGACCGTGTGATCGCCCGCCGCCTCGACACGGGCGTGCCGCTGGTCAGCCAGGTTTCCAGATACATCATTTCCGCCGGCGGCAAGCGCCTGCGGCCGGCGCTCCTGCTGCTGATGTCGGGTGCCCTGGGCTATACGGGCGAGCAGCGGTTCAATCTGGCGGCCGTCGTGGAATTCATCCATACGGCCACGCTCCTGCACGACGACGTGGTCGACGAATCGACCCTGCGGCGCGGCCGGGCGACCGCCAACGAATCCTTCGGCAATCCGGCCAGCGTGCTGGTCGGCGACTTCCTGTACTCGCGCGCATTCCAGATGATGTTGGATGCCAACAACATGCGCGTGATGCAGATCCTGGCCGAAGCCACCAACGTGATCGCCGAGGGCGAAGTGCTTCAGCTGATGAACATGCACGACGCATCGCTGGACGAAGCAGCCTACCTGCGCGTGATCCGGTCGAAGACCGCCAAGCTCTTCGAGGCCAGCACGCGCCTCGCCGCCGTGCTGGCGGATGCCACGCCGGAAGTCGAAGAGGCCTGCGCCACCTACGGCCAGGCGCTCGGCACCGCCTTCCAGGTGATCGACGACGTGCTGGACTACGCAGGCGACATCAACGAGACAGGCAAGAACGTCGGCGACGACCTGCGCGAAGGCAAGACCACGCTGCCGCTCATCTTCGCGATGCAGCGAGGCACCCCTGCCCAGAGCGACCTGGTGCGAGCCGCCATCGAGGCCGGCGATACCGCCCAACTGGGCAGGGTCGTCGAGATCGTTCGTGAAACCGGAGCGCTGGATGCCTCGCGTGCCGCCGCCGCCGCCGAGGCGCAACGTGCGATTCACGCATTAAAAGATCTGCCGTCCAATTTGCACGCTTCAGGTTTGCTACAATTAGCGGCTCAGTTGCTTGAGCGACGTGCCTGAACACCTCTTTGAGTTGGCATCTAGGACGACTTCTTCTTTCTTGCAACCATCGGGGTGTAGCTTAGCCTGGTAGAGCGCTACGTTCGGGACGTAGAGGCCGGAGGTTCGAATCCTCTCACCCCGACCAGCCTTTGGCTGGCATAAATAGTCAAATGGCCATGCCTGTTGCTGTGTAGCGATTTACAGCACAGGAGTGTTCAGCGATGATCGTGAAGCAATTTTTCACATCTTTTTCACTCGCTGAATGGCCGCTGCCGAACTTCCTGTTAAAGAACCCTCGCAGATTGCCCTCCCAGGGCTTGCTCGCGCCCTGGTTTCGGCCGGCAAGCTTCCTGCCAAGGCAGCCGAGGACATCTACCAGAAGTCCCTCAGCGGCCGTACCAGCTTCATCGCGGAGCTGACCGGCTCCGGCGCCGTCTCGGCGGCCGACCTCGCCCACACCCTGTCCACGGCCTTCGGCGCCCCGCTGCTCGACCTGGACGCCATCGACCCTCAGCGCCTGCCGAAGGATCTGGTCGACCAGAAGCTGTGCCATGCGTACCGCATCGTCGTCCTCAGCAAGCGCAACAACCGTCTGATCGTTGCAACAGCCGATCCGTCCGACCAGCAGGCGGCGGAGAAGATCAAGTTCGCCTCCCAGATGGGCGTCGACTGGGTCATCGCCGAATACGACAAGCTGTCGCGAATGATCGAGGCCGCGGCCGTCAGCGCGGCGGAAACCATCAACAGCATCGTCGGCAGCGAGTTCGAGTTCGACGATGTCTCGGCCGAAACCCCGAGCGACAGCAACGACCAGGCGATCGCCGAAGTCGAGGACGCGCCGGTCGTTCGCTTCCTGCACAAGATGCTGCTGGACGCCGTCAGCATGCGGGCCTCGGACATCCACTTCGAACCGTACGAACACAACTACCGCGTGCGCTTCCGCGTCGACGGCGAGTTGCGCGAGGTCGCGAGCCCGCCCACCGTCATCAAGGACAAGCTGGCCTCGCGCATCAAGGTCATTTCCCGGCTCGACATCTCCGAGAAACGCGTGCCGCAGGACGGCCGCATGAAGCTCAAGATCGGGCCCGACCGCGTGATCGACTTTCGCGTGAGTACCCTGCCCACGCTGTTCGGCGAAAAGATCGTCGTCCGTATTCTCGATCCGAGCAGCGCGCGCCTTGGCATCGACGCCCTCGGCTACGACGCGGACGAGAAGGCACGGCTGCTGCACGCCATCGGCCGTCCCTACGGCATGGTGCTGGTCACCGGTCCCACGGGCTCCGGCAAGACGGTGTCGCTCTACACCTGCCTGAACCTGCTGAACCAGCCAGGCGTCAACATCGCGACGGCGGAAGATCCGTCGGAAATCAACCTGCCCGGCGTCAACCAGGTCAACGTCAACGAACGCGCGGGCCTGACCTTCGCGGCCGCGCTGCGCGCCTTCCTGCGCCAGGATCCCGACATCATCATGGTCGGCGAAATCCGCGACCTCGAAACCGCCGACATCTCGATCAAGGCCGCGCAGACCGGCCACCTCGTGCTCTCCACGCTGCACACCAACGACGCGCCGACCACGCTCACGCGGATGCGCAACATGGGCATCGCGCCGTTCAACATCGCCTCGAGCGTGATCCTGATCACGGCGCAGCGCCTCGCGCGCCGCCTGTGCACCGTCTGCAAGCTCCCGGCCGACATTCCGCGCGAAACGCTGCTCGAAGCAGGCTTCAAGGAAGAAGAACTGGACGGCTCCTGGAAGCCCTACCGCCCCGTCGGCTGCTCTGCCTGCAGCAGCGGCTACAAGGGCCGCGTCGGCATCTACCAGGTGATGCCGATCTCGGAGGCCATCCAGGAAATCATCCTGCGCGACGGCAGCGCACTCGACATCGCCGCGCAGTCGGAAGCCGAAGGCGTGCGCTCGCTGCGCCAGTCCGGCCTGCGCAAGGTCATGCAAGGCCTCACTTCTCTGGAAGAAGTGGTGGCCTGCACCAACGAATAACGAACATACCGAACACCGGAGATCGAATGGCTACAGTGGCATCCCCCCGCACCCAGCCCACACACAAGGAATTTGTCTTCGAATGGGAAGGCAAGGACCGCAACGGCAAGCTGGTACGCGGCGAACTTCGTGCCGCCGGCGAGAACCAGGTGCAGGCCGCACTGCGCCGCCAGGGCGTGCTCGCCTCCAAGATCAAGAAGCGCCGCATGCGCTCGGGCAAGGCGATCAAGCCCAAAGACATCGCGATCTTCACGCGGCAGCTCGCCACCATGATGAAGGCCGGCGTGCCGCTGATGCAGTCCTTCGACATTGTCGGCCGTGGCAATGCGAACCCAAGCGTGGCCAAGCTGCTCAACGACATCCGCAGCGACGTGGAAACCGGCAGTTCGCTGTCGTCCGCATTCCGCAAGTTTCCGAAGTACTTCGACAACCTCTACTGCAACCTGGTGGAGGCTGGCGAAGCGGCCGGTATTCTCGAAGAACTGCTGGACCGGCTCGCCACCTACATGGAGAAGACCGAGGCGATCAAGTCGAAGATCAAGTCGGCGTTGATGTACCCTATCTCGGTGATCGTGGTGGCATTCATCGTGATCGCCATCATCATGATTTTCGTGATTCCCGCGTTCAAGGAGGTGTTCACGTCTTTTGGCGCCGACCTGCCTGCACCAACGCTGATCGTGATCAGCATCAGCGAGTTCTTCGTTTCCTATTGGTGGCTGATCTTCGGCGGCATCGGTGGGGGGCTCTATTTCTTCATGCAGGCCTGGAAACGCAACGAGCGCGTGCAAAGAACCATGGACCGCCTCCTGCTGAGAATCCCGGTCTTCGGCGTACTGATCGAAAAATCCTGCGTCGCCCGCTGGACCCGCACGCTGGCAACCATGTTCGCCGCCGGCGTCCCGCTGGTCGAGGCCCTCGACTCGGTGGGCGGCGCCTCCGGCAACACCGTCTACGGCGACGCCACCGCGAAGATCCAGCAGGAGGTCTCCACCGGCACCAGCCTCACGTCGGCCATGACAAATGCCAACCTGTTCCCGTCCATGGTGATCCAGATGACCGCCATCGGCGAGGAATCCGGCTCCATCGACCACATGCTGGGCAAGGCCGCCGACTTCTACGAATCCGAAGTCGACGACATGGTCGCCGGCCTCTCCAGCCTGATGGAGCCGATCATCATCGTGTTCCTCGGCACCATCATCGGCGGCATCGTGGTGTCGATGTACCTGCCCATCTTCAAGCTCGGCCAAGTCGTTTGATGCTCGTTTCGCGGGAGTTCGACACCGTCTTCGCCGGTGTCCTGGGGCTATTGATCGGCAGCTTCATGAATGTCGTCATCTACCGCACGCCGGTGATGATGTATCGCGAATGGCTCGCCGACGCCATCGCCAACCTCATGTCGTCGAAGGACGCGCCCTCGCTGTGGTCGCTGGCCTTCGGACCCAAGGTCGCGGCGCCAGCTGGGCTGGAGGCGGCGGCAGACAAGGCGGCCGAGGTCCTCGAGAAGCAGCCGCCCTTCGACCTGACGCGCCCCGCATCGCGCTGTGGTGCGTGCGGCCACAAGATCCGCTGGTACGAGAACATCCCCGTGCTGAGCTACGCCGTGCTGCGCGGGCGCTGCTCGTCTTGCAAGACCACGATCAGCCCGCGCTACCCGCTGGTCGAGCTGATCACCGGCGGCCTTTTCGCCTTGTGCGCCTGGCGCTTCGGCATCACGCCCGCCGGGGCGCTGTGGGCCGCGTTCGGCGCCCTCCTGGTCTGCCAGTTCCTGATCGACTTCGACACCCAGTTCCTGCCCGACTCGCTCAACTACCCCCTGCTTTGGCTGGGCCTGATCGGCGCGGCCATGGGCTGGACCGGCGTTTCGCTGAGCTCCGCCGTCTGGGGCGCCGTGTTCGGCTACCTGAGCCTCTGGCTTGTGTACCATGCCTTTCGCCTGGTCACGGGCAAGGAAGGCATGGGCTATGGAGACTTCAAGCTGCTGGCTGCGCTGGGTGCATGGCTCGGCGCCGACTACCTCATCGCGATCATCCTCGTCTCCTCGCTGGTGGGCGCGGTGATCGGCATCTCTTTGCGCATCGCCGGCAAGCTGGCGCACAAGGACATCCCGATCGCCTTCGGCCCCTTCCTGGCCGGCGCGGGCCTCGTCTGCCTGGTGGCGGGCCCCGAAGTCGTGAGGCAGTGGATTCCGTTCGCCTTTCCCCTGGGCGCGCTGATCCACTGACATCCGCATGGTGGTGCGGCGCATCGGCCTGACGGGCGGCATTGGCAGCGGCAAGAGCACCGTCGCCGGCCTCCTCGTGGCCCAGGGAGCGGTTCTTGTGGACACGGACGCCATCGCGCGGTCCATCGCGCTGCCGGGCGGCATCGCGATGCCCGCGCTGGAGGCCGCCTTCGGCTCCGGCGTCATCGACGCGGCCGGCGGCCTGGATCGTGCAGCCATGCGGCAGATCGTCTTCGCGGACGCAGGCGCCAAGGCCCGCCTCGAATCCATCCTCCATCCCCTGATCGGCGCTGAAACCCAGCGCCAGGCCACTGCGGCCGGCGAGGATGCGGTCGTCGTGTTCGACGTTCCCCTGCTGGTCGAATCCGGGCGCTGGCGTGCCATCGTCGACCGGGTGCTGGTGGTCGACGCCACCGAGGAAACCCAGTTGAAACGCGTCGTCGCACGCTCCGGCTGGGCGCCGGAGGCGGTCGAGGCGGTGATCGCCCAGCAGGCCCCGCGACGGGCGCGCCGGGCCGCGGCGGATGCCGTGATCTACAACGAGTCCCTGACCCTGGAGGAACTCGCTCAGGAGGTCCGGGGTTTCTGGGAACAGTGGGCTAAGTCGGGCACGCGATAATTTGGGGTTGACGCCGCGACGGCAAAAGGACGATCACGTCAAACGGCGCATGCCCAAGCGCCCCTCACGATGCTTTTCAATTCGTACCCCTTCATCTTCGTTTTCTTCCCGCTGGTCCTGATCGGCTTCTTCCTGATCGGTGCGCGCAGCCCCCGGTCGGCGGCGGGGTTCCTGGCACTGGCTTCCCTCTTCTTCTACGGGTGGTGGAGCGTCAAGGCGCTGCCCCTGCTGCTGGGGTCGATCTGCGTCAACTACTGGTTCGGGCTGCGCCTCACCCCCTCCCCGGGCCGGGAGGACAAGCACCGCAAGACGCTGCTGATCATCGCGCTGGTGGTCAACCTGGGCGTGCTGGCCGTCTTCAAGTACGCCAACTTCTTCCTCGAGAACGTCGACGCCGGGCTGGCAGCCGCGGGCCTGCCGCAGATCGACCTGGTGCACATCGTGCTGCCGATCGGCATCTCGTTCTACACCTTCACCCAGATCGCCTTCCTGGTCGACTGCTGGCAGGGCAAGGTGCACGAGCGCAGCTTCATCCACTACGTGCTGTTCGTGACCTACTTCCCGCACCTGATCGCGGGCCCCGTGCTGCATCACGCGCAGATGATGCCGCAGTTCAACAACCCGGCCACCTACCGGATCAACGCCAACAACATCGCGCTGGGCCTGGGCATCTTCGTCTTCGGCCTGGCCAAGAAGATGCTGATCGCGGACCCGATGGGCCAGTACGCCGACATGATGTTCAAGGGCGTGCACGAAGGCGTGATGCCCTCGCTGTACACGGCCTGGTTCGGGGTGCTGGCCTATACGCTGCAGATCTATTTCGACTTCTCGGGCTATTCCGACATGGCCGTCGGCCTGTCGCTGTGCGTGGGCGTGCAGCTGCCGCTCAACTTCAGGTCGCCCTACAAGTCGACCAACATGATCGAGTTCTGGCGCCGCTGGCACATCTCGCTGTCGACCTTCCTGCGCGACTACCTCTACGTGCCGCTGGGCGGCAACCGCAAGGGCCCGGCGCGGCGCTACATCAACCTGTTCCTGACGATGCTGCTGGGCGGCCTTTGGCACGGCGCCGCCTGGACCTTCGTGATCTGGGGCGCGCTGCACGGCTTCTACCTGATGGTCAACCACTTCTGGAACGCCAAGGTGCGGCGCGGCCGGACCGAAACCACCTGGTACGGCCGCGTGGCCGGCTGGTTCATCACATTCCTGTGCGTGATGATCGCCTGGGTGGTGTTCCGCGCCGACAGCATGGCGGCCGCCATCGAGATCTACAAGGGCATGCTGGGCATGCATGGCGCGCCCGTGTCGGCCTTCAGCGAATTCCGCGTGCCGTTCCGCAAGCCCGAGTTCTTCCAGACGCTCCTGGTCGGCATCGTGATCTGCCTGGCGCTGCCGCCCACCATCACGCTCGACCGCTGGATTCCCGCCGTCGCCGGCCTGGCAGGACGCCCGCGCCTGCAGCGCCTGGCGACCTGGGTCACCGGCCTGGGCTGCGTCTATCTCTTCGGTCTGTGCGTGTCGAAGTTCGGCAGCTACAGCCCCTTCCTCTATTTCCAGTTCTGAAATGAAATTCCCCCAGGCTTCGCGCACTTCGTGTCGCTTCTCCAACCCCCTCGCCGGGGGCGACGCCGGCGGCCCGGCAAAGCCGGTTCCACGGCGTCCCGCGAGTGGAGCGCGCTCGATTCATGCAGCGCAGATCAGGCGGAGCGCGGCGGGGGGCTGAGATGGAAGACACGAAATCGGCCAGGACCTGGCTTCGCATCTTCGCCGCGGGCTACCTGGTGTGCTGCGCGCTGCTGCTCGTCAGCCTGTTCACGCCCATTCCGTATGGCGACCTGACCCGCATCGGGCGCATCTCCGAGCGTGAATTCGGCTGGCACGAGCCGCCTCCGCCCATTCCCGACGCCGACGTCAAGACCTGGCCTATCACCGAATCCGACATCCTCGTGATCGGCGACAGCTTCTCGGTGCGCTACGCATGGCAGTCAAAGCTGGTGGGCGCAGGCTACAAGGTCACGACCACGCACTGGGACAACCTGGGCGGCGTGGTCTGCGACGACTTCTCCGGCTGGCTCCAGAAGTCGGGCTTCAAGGGCAAGGTGGTGATCGTCGAGAGCATCGAGCGCCTGCTGTACGACCGCATCGAGAAATCGCAGTCGTGCAAGACCATGAAGCACGCCTTCAAGCCGACGCCGCCGCCGTTCGAGAATCCGTCCAGGCCGGCCCCCGGCTTCCAGCTCAACTGGGACGCTCAACTGCTCAGCGGCTGGTTGACATATCAAAACACGAAGGAGATCCTGGCCTCCGACAGCTGGACCAACACGCCCGATCGCTGGGGCCCGCTGATCGACGCCCGCGTGGTGCCCGAGGGCTGCAAGCAGTTCAGCCACCGCGCCTGCGACAAGCTGCTCATGACCGCCGAAGACCGGGTCAATCCGGCGCTCACGGCCGAGTCCGCGCAGTTCATGAAGCGCTTCGAGAGCACTGCCGCGCCCTACAAGGTGGTGTGGATGGTGGTGCCGAACAAGACCAGCGTGTATTTGCAACAAAACCATGCCGATGCGTTCCGCGCAGCGTTCAACCCGCAAAATATCGGGCCTGACCTGTTCGCCCTGGCGGAACAGAACCGCTTCAAGATGAAGGATCTTTTCCCCGCCAACGAGACCCACGTGTCCACCCGGGGTTACATTCTTTTCGGGCAGCGTATGCTGGAGGCTGTGCGCGAGGTATTCCCGCCACCGGCCCCCAAGGCGCAATGAGCCCGAACCCGACGTGAAAAACCGATACGCGTGATCCTCTACGAGTACCCCTTCAACGAGCGCATCCGCACGTACCTGCGGCTCGAGCACCTGTTTCGCCGCCTCGGCGAGCTGGTGCCGGCCGAGTCCCCGCTGTCCCACCACTACGCCCTGGTCACGATCTTCGAGATCATGGACGTCGCCGCCCGCGCCGACCTCAAGGCCGACGTGCTGCGCGACCTGGACAAGCACAAGAACGTCTTCAACAGCTACCGCGGCAATCCGGCCATCGCCGAAGCCGTGCTCGACCAGGTCGTCGGCCAGCTCGAAGGCAACTTCGCCACCCTCAACAGCGTGTCCGGCAAGGCGGGCCAGGCGCTGACCGAGAACGAGTGGCTCATGAGCATCCGCAGCCGCGCCGGCATTCCGGGCGGCACCTGCGAGTTCGACCTGCCCGCCTACTACGCGTGGCAGCACCGCCCCGCCGCCAGCCGCCGCGCCGACCTCGAGCGCTGGTCGAACACGCTCTCGCCCCTGGCCTCGTCGATCTACCTGCTGCTCAAGCTGCTGCGCGACGCCGACGTGCCCTACAAGGTGATCGCCGTCAACGGCCAGTTCCAGCAGAACCTGCCCCAGGGCCGCAGCTTCCAGCTGCTGCGCCTGCGCATCGACCCCAAGCTGGGGCTCATTCCTGAAATCAGCGGCAACCGCCTCATGGTCTCGGTGCGCCTGATGCGCCACGACAAGGACGACCGCCTGCACCAGAGCTCGGAAGACGCGCCCTTCGAGCTGACCCTTTGCGCATGACGACGCCGGTGAACAGCAAGGGCGAGCGCATCGTCCGCTGCCCCACCTGTGGGGGCGACAGTGTCTACGCACCGAGCAACGCCTACCGGCCGTTCTGCAGCGCCCGCTGCAAGGGCATCGACCTGGGCGCCTGGGCCAGTGAGGAATTCCGCATGCCCGCCGAGGCGCCGCCGGACGACGAACCCTTCGGCGATCCCAAGATCCAGTAGCGGCTACTTTCCGCCCGGGCTGGCGTCGAGCAGCGCCGGGTCGATGTACGTCGCGAAGCTGCGCGCATAACGGGGCCGGAGATGGCCGATATCCTTGTACGCCGGCGAACCGTCGTCGGGCATGCTGCGAAGGCAGCGGCCGTCGGAGCACAGGCTGGCGAAGGGCTCGATGACCCGCGCGCCATTGGCCAGCGCCACCTGCTTCAACCGCTCGTTGAACCGCGCCTGGTCTTCCGGCATCGGCGCCCCGGCCTGCCCGGAGGCGGCCGTCATCCTGCCCAGCCGGCTGCCCTGGATCTGCCCGAGCGGGTCGAAATCCATGCCCACCGGGTTGCCGAGCACCAGGTAGACCGTCTTCTTCGCCGAGAGGCGCTTGAGCACCTCGCCGAGCGACCTGAGCGACTGGTCGATGCCGTCCCCGCCGATGAACGGGTGCACGGCTTTTCGGTCGTCGACGAAGAAGTTCACCGTCGGCCCTGCGCCGGTGAAGTAGCAGCTCCAGCAGGCGCCCAGCACCACGGAATCGATTTCCGGCTTCAGCGCCAGTTCGAGCACCGCCTTGCGCCGCTCGTCGCAGCCGGTGTCCAGGCTGCTGAACAGGCCGGGCACGGGCGGGCACGAGCCCTTGGTCGCGAAGTACACGGTGCGTGCCTTGTCGGGTTGCGTGCGCACGAGTTCGAGCGCGCGCGGCGCGTACTGCTCGACGTGGCTGTCACCGATCAGCAGCACGTTGTGCTTGCCGCTGCCGGCACGGTAGACGAACTGGTTGCCCAGCGCGGACTCCTCGAAGCCGTCGTAGTAGTTGTCTTCGCGGGTGGCGTCGGCCACCGCCTGCAGCGCCGGGCTGTCGTGGCGCGGCGATGGCGTGCCCAGGAAGACCAGCACCCCGGCCAGTGCCAGCGCCGCGCCCGCGCCAGCCAGCCCGCGCAGGATCGCCTGCGAGAGGTGCAGCTTCACGAAGCGCTCCAGGAAGCGATACGTGGCCCAGGCCAGCACCACCGACGCCGCCACCAGCGCGATGCGCAATTGCAGCGGCGGCTCGCCACCGGCCACGATGCGCGCGTAGGACAGCAGCGGCCAGTGCCAGAGGTACAGCGGGTAGCTGATGAGCCCGATCCACACCATCACCCGGTTCGACAGCAGGTACTTGTTGAGCACCCCGTTCGGCCCCGCGGCGATGCAGCTCACCGCGCCCAGCACCGGCAACAGCGCCCACCAGCCCGGAAACGCCTTCGTGCTGCGCGTCATGACCAGGCCGAGCACCAGCAGGGCCATGCCGGCGATCGACTGCAGGTGCTTCGTCCACGGACGCGAACCGGCCGCGCCCGAAGCGGCGGCCTGCAGCCGCATCGCCGCCAGCAGCCCGCCCGCCATCAGCTCCCAGGCACGCGACAGCGGCGAGTAGAACGCCGCCGCGCGGTGCGCCTGCACCGTCAGCACGTTGACGAGGAACGAGATCACGGCCACCGCCAGCACCACGCGCAGCATCGGCCAGCGCCTGCGCCAGGCCAGCCCCAGCATCAGCGGCCAGAAGATGTAGAACTGCTCCTCGATGCCCAGCGACCATAGGTGCAGCAGCGGCTTGGTCTCGGCCGTGGCGTCGAAGTAGCCGGCCTCGCCCAGGAAGACGAGGTTGGCGAAGAAGGCCGCGCCGCCCGTGGTCTGCTTGCCCAGCTGCGAGAACTCGCCCGGCAGCAGCACGTACCAGCCGAAGGCCAGCGTCGCCAGCAGCACCAGCACCAGCGCCGGGAAGATCCGCCGGATGCGCCGCGCGTAGAAATCGCGATAGCTGAAGTCGCCCGCCGCCAGGCTCTGCAAAAGGATGGTCGTGATCAGGAAGCCCGAGATCACGAAGAAGATGTCGACGCCGATGAAGCCGCCCGGCAGCAGGCTCGGAAAGGCGTGGTACGCCAGCACCGAGCCGACCGCGATGGCTCGCAGGCCGTCGATGTCCGGGCGGTACTTGGGATGCATGGTCGCTGCGTCTTCTTCGATCGATCGGTCGGTCGGCTGGCGAACGGCCGCTCAGCGCGACGGCTGCTGCGCCGGCGCGCTGCGCACGGTGCGGTCGAAGTAGCTCGCCTCTTCGCGCGTGTAGCGCGGGCGCAGGTGGTCGGCGTCCTTGTATGCGGGAGCGCCGTCGGGCAGCGTGACCAGGCAATGGGCACCGTCCCTGCACAGCACCGCCATCGCGTCGATCGGCTCCGCCCCGCTCGCCTCGGCGATGGCGCGCAGCCGGTCGTTGAGCTGCTTCTGGTCCGCCGGCAGCGGAACCGTCGGCGAGGAGGTCATCGCCTCCATGTGCGTGAGGCGGCTGCCTTCGATCAGGCGCTTGGGCGTGAATTCGGGACCGCCGGGGTTGTCGAGCAGCAGGAACACCTTCTTGTGCCGCGCCAGCTCGCGCAGCGTGGCTTCCAGCGAGGCCAGCGAACGCTCGATGCCGTCGCCGCCCTGGAACGGATGGACATTGTTGTCGGCGCCGCGGAAGTAGTACTCCAGCGCGCCGTGGCCGACGAAGTAGCAGTTCCAGCAGCCACCGACGACGACCGAGTCGACCTCCGGGCCCATCGCATAGGCCAGCATCGCGTCGCGGCGTTCGGCGCAGCCGATGTTCTTGTCGACCTGCACGCCCGGCACCGCCGGGCAGGCGCCCTGGGTCACGAACCAGGCCGACTTGTCGGGCATCGACAGCGTGCGGGACAGCTCCATGATGCGCGGCGCGTACTGCTGCACGTGGCTGTCGCCCACGAACAGCACGCGCTTCGGGCCGCTGCCGGTCTTGTAGACCAGCTGCTCGCCGATCTGGTCGAGCTTGAAGCCGGCGTAGTAGTCGGCGTCCAGCGTGGCGTTGGCGACGACCTGCAGCCGGTCGCTGTTGTTCCGTGGGCCGGGCACGCCGAAGAAGATCGCGGTGCCCAGCGCGGCGACCACCACCATGCCCGCGCCCAGCGTCTTGAGGACGCCCGTGCCGGGTCGGCTCCTGGTGTGGCGCTCCACGAACCGGTACGTGCCCCATGCCAGCAGCACGGCGGCCACCATCGCGCCCGCGCGGTAGACCGGCGACGGATGCAGCGGGTCGGCCTCCACGATGCGCACGAAGGCCAGCAGCGGCCAATGCCACAGGTACAGCGGATAGCTGATGAGCCCGATCCACACTATCACCCGGTTCGACAGCAGGTACTTGTTGAGCACGCCGTTCGGCCCCGCGGCGATGCAGCTGACGGCGCCCAGCGTGGGCAGCAGCGCCCACCAGCCCGGGAAGGCCTTGTTGCTGCGGATCATCACCAGCCCGAGCACGATCAGCCCCACGCCCACCACCGACTGCAAATGGCTGCGCCAGACGCTCGGCGCCGGCGGCTTCAGCCGCATGCAGGCCAGGATGCCGCCCACCATCAGCTCCCAGAAACGGGAAGCCGGCGAGTAGAACGACGCGGCCGGCAGCGGATGCACCGTGGTCACGTTCACGACGAACGAGACCGCCGCCACCGCCAGCACCACGCGCACGATCGGCCAGCCCTTGCGCCAGGCGAGGCCCAGCAGCAGCGGCCAGAAGATGTAGAACTGCTCCTCGATGCCCAGCGACCACAGGTGCAGCAGCGGCTTGGTCTCGGCGGCCGTGTCGAAGTAGCCCGACTCGCCCCAGAACACGAAGTTGGCGACGAAGGCCGCGCCGCCCACGGTCTGCTTGCCGAGCTCGGCGAACTCGTCGGACAGCAGCAGGTACCAGCCCGCGCAGAGCGTGGCGAACAGCACCACGATCAGCGCCGGGAAGATCCGCCGGATGCGCCGCGCGTAGAAGTCGCGGTAGCTGAAGTCGCCCGCCGCGAGGCTCTGGAGAATGATGGTCGTGATCAGGAAGCCCGAGATCACGAAGAAGATGTCGACGCCGACGAAGCCGCCCATCAGCGCCGTCGGGAACGCGTGATAGACCAGTACCGAGCCCACGGCGATTGCACGCAGGCCGTCGATGTCCGGACGGTACTTGGGATGCATCAAGCGATCAGCCGGCCGGCGCGTCGGCAGGCGCGACCACCGGCGGCGCCACGAATGGCAGGCCGCGCTCTTCCGACAGCCACTGCAGCACCGGGAACGCGCCCGGCAGCACCGGCGTCACCTCCAGCGGCAGCTGCTGCCAGGCCATGCGCTGGCCTTCGCGCATCTCGAATTCGCCGCTCCAGGCCGTGACCTTGCACCAGTGCAGGCGCACCAGCGCGTGCGGGTAGTCGTGCTCGGTCACCTTCCAGACCTCGGCGCCGTCGATGGTGATGCCGAGCTCTTCCTGAAGCTCGCGCCGCAGCGCTTCTTCGACCGTCTCGCCCGCCTCGATCTTGCCGCCGGGAAACTCCCAGAAGCCCGCGTAGGCCTTGCCTTCGGGCCGCGTGGAAAGCAGCAGGGCATCGTCGGACAGGCGGATCAGCACGCCGACCGCGACCTCCGTGTGCTTGCGCGTTTGCTCGCTCACGCCTTGCTCCGCCCCGCGTAGTCGCGCGCGAACTGGTAGGCCACGCGGCCGCTGCGCGAGCCGCGTTCCAGCGCCCACACGAGCGCCTCGGGCCGCGCCGCCGCGATGGCCGCATCGTCCACGCCGAACGACGAGAGCCACTGGCCCACGATCGTCAGGTACTCGTTCTGGCTGAAGGGATAGAAGCTCACCCAGAGGCCGAAGCGCTCCGACAGCGAGATCTTTTCCTCGATCACCTCGCCGGGGTGGACTTCGCCGTCCTCGGTGTGGGTGTACGAGAGATTGTCCTTCATGTACTCGGGCAGCAGGTGGCGCCGGTTGCTGGTCGCGTAGATCAGCACGTTGGGCGTCGAGGCGGCGATGGAGCCGTCGAGGATCGACTTCAGCGCCTTGTAGCCCGGCTCGCCCTCGTCGAAGCTCAGGTCGTCGCTGAACACGATGAATTTCTCGGGCCGCTGCGACACCACCTCGACGATGTCGGGCAGGTCGGTGAGCTCGGCCTTGTCTACCTCGATCAGGCGCAGCCCCTGCGGCGCATAGGCCTGCAGGCAGGCGCGGATCAGCGAGGACTTGCCCGTGCCGCGCGCACCCGTCAGCAGCACGTTGTTGGCAGGCTTGCCTTCGACGAACTGCTGCGTGTTGCGCGCGATCTTTTCCTTCTGGACGTCGATTTCCTTCAGCGAATCGAGCGACATCGCCGCCACGTGCTTCACCGGCTCGAGCACGCCGTGGCCCGAACTGCGGCGGCGGTAGCGCCAGGCGATGGACGCGTTCCAGTCGGCGGGCTCCGCCAGCGGTTGCGGAAGGATCGATTCGATGCGCCCGATGAGCTGCTCGGCCCGCTCGATCAGCCTCTGGAACTGCTCATTCATGACCGGTAGTCGGCATTGATGGTCACGTACTCGTGGCTGAAGTCGCAGGTCCAAACGGTTTCGCTGGCATTGCCGCGGCCCAGGCCGATGCGCACGGTGATCTCGCTCTGCTTCATCACGCGCTGGCCGTCTTCCTCGCGGTACGACGGGTTGCGCCCGCCCTTGACCGCCACGTGCACGTCGTCGAGGAACAGGTCGATGCCGGTCTGGTCGAGGTCGGCGATGCCCGCGTAGCCCACGGCCGCCAGGATGCGGCCCAGGTTCGGGTCGCTGGCGTAGAAGGCCGTCTTGACCAGCGGCGAATGCGCCACGGCGTAGGCCACCTGCCTGCACTCCGCGGCGTCCTTGCCGCCTTCGACCTGCACGGTGATGAACTTGGTCGCGCCCTCGCCGTCGCGCACGATGGCCTGCGCCAGCTTGCGCGCCACTTCCTGCATGGCGGTCACGAGCGCCTTGCCCTCGGCCGAGTCGAGCGAGGTGATGGTCGCGTGCGCGGCCTTCTGCGTCGCGATGACCACGAACGAATCGTTGGTCGAGGTGTCGCCGTCGATGGTCACCCGGTTGAACGAGGCGTCGGCCAACTGCCTGGCCAGCGGCTGGATCAGCGAGGGATCGATCTTCGCGTCGGTCGCCAGGAAGCCCAGCATGGTCGCCATGTTCGGGCGGATCATGCCGGCGCCCTTGCTGATGCCGGTGATGGTGACGGTGGCGCCGCCGACCTGCACCCGCTGGCTGAACGCCTTGGGGATGGTGTCGGTGGTCATGATGCCTTCGGCCGCGCGCGCCCAGTTGTCTTCCTTGGCGTCGGCCAGGGCTGCGGGAAGGCCGGCCTCGATGCGGTCGACGGGCAGCGGCTCCATGATCACGCCGGTGGAGAACGGCAGGATCTGCTCGGGCGAGATCTCCAGCTTGCGCGCCAGCGCGATGCAGGTGGAGCGGGTGCGCATCAGCCCGTCTTCACCGGTGCCTGCATTGGCGTTGCCGGTGTTGATGACCATCGCGCGGATGCCGTGGTTCGCGGCCAGGTGGTCGCGGCAGACCTGCACCGGCGCTGCACAGAAGCGGTTCTGCGTGAAAACGCCGCCGACGGCCGAACCCTCGTCGATCAGCACGACCGTCAGGTCCTTGCGATTGGCCTTGCGCACGCCCGCTTCGGCCACGCCGATGCGGACGCCGGGCACCGCGAACAGGGCGGCAGGATCGGGGGCTGACAGGTTCACGGGCATGGAGTTCTCTCTCTGGATGAGGTTGTGGCGGACGACGGCTTCAGGTCAGCTTGCCGTGGCACTGCTTGTATTTCTTGCCGCTGCCGCAGGGGCACGGGTCGTTGCGGCCGACGCGGGCGAAGGCCGCAGCCTCCGCGCTGAGCGCGCCCAGGCCCGCGGCCGCGATGCGGCGCTGGCTCTCCTCGTCGACGCGCACCTCGACCTCGCCCGTCTCGGTCGGCGCCGAGTAGGTGATGTTCGAGACGTTCTCGCCGCGGCTTTCCATCGCTTCGGCAGCCTCCTCGAGCTGCTCGCTCGACTGCACGCGCACCGTCATGAGCTGGCGCGTGACTTCGTTCTTGACCGAGTCGAGCAGCTGGCCGAAGAGTTCGAAGGCTTCGCGCTTGTATTCCTGCTTGGGCTGCTTCTGCGCGTAGCCGCGCAGGTGGATGCCCTGGCGCAGGTAGTCGAGCGAGGCCAGGTGTTCGCGCCAGTGGGTGTCGATGCTCTGCAGCAGCACCATGCGCTCGAACTGGGTGAAGTTCTCCTGGCCGATCAGCGCGACCTTGGCATCGAAGGTTTCGTTGGCGGCCTTGAGCACCTTCTCGACGATGTCCTCGTCGGAGACGGCCTCGGAGGCCTCGACTTCCTTCTTGAGCGGCATGTCGATGCCCCACTCGTTGAAGAGCGTCTTCTCCAGGCCTTCCAGGTCCCACTGCTCCTCGACCGATTCGGCCGGCACGTACTGACGCACGAGGTCGGTGAAGCAGCCTTCGCGCAGCGCGGCGATCTGCGCGGTGAGCTCGCCCGCGTCGAGGATGTCGTTGCGCTGCTGGTAGATCACCTTGCGCTGGTCGTTCGACACGTCGTCGTACTCGAGCAGCTGCTTGCGGATGTCGAAGTTGCGCGCCTCGACCTTGCGCTGCGCGCTCTCGATGCTGCGCGTGACGATGCCGGCCTCGATGGCCTCGCCATCGGGCATCTTCAGGCGGTCCATGATCGCCTTCACGCGGTCGCCCGCGAAGATGCGCATCAGCGGATCGTCCAGGCTCAGGTAGAAGCGCGAGGAGCCCGGGTCGCCCTGGCGGCCCGAACGGCCGCGCAGCTGGTTGTCGATGCGGCGCGACTCGTGGCGTTCGGTGGCGATGATGCGCAGGCCGCCGAGCGACTTCACGAACTCGTGGTCCTTGTTCCACTCGGCGCGGATGTGGGCGATGTCGGCCTGCTTGGCCGCCTCGTCGCGGCCTTCGTCGTTCTCGATGGCCTCGATCATCTTCTCGATGTTGCCGCCCAGCACGATGTCGGTGCCGCGGCCGGCCATGTTGGTCGCGATGGTGATCATCTTCGTGCGGCCGGCCTGCGCCACGATGTCGGCCTCGCGGGCGTGCTGCTTGGCGTTGAGCACCTGGTGCGGCAGGCCCGCCTGGGTGAGCAGGCCGTCGATGATCTCGGAGTTCTCGATGGACGATGTGCCCACCAGCACCGGCTGGCCGCGCTCGTAGCACTCGCGGATGTCCTGGATGGCCGCCTCGTACTTCTCGCGCGTGGTCTTGTAGACGCGGTCGAGCTGGTCCTCGCGCTTGCTCACGCGGTTGGGCGGGATGATGACGGTCTCGAGGCCGTAGATCTCCTGGAACTCGTAGGCCTCGGTGTCGGCCGTGCCGGTCATGCCGGCGAGCTTGGAATACAGGCGGAAATAGTTCTGGAAGGTGATGGAGGCCAGCGTCTGGTTCTCGGCCTGGATCTCAACGCCTTCCTTGGCTTCCACTGCCTGGTGCAGGCCATCGCTCCAGCGGCGCCCGCTCATGAGGCGGCCGGTGAATTCGTCGACGATCACCACTTCGCCCTGCTGCACCACGTAGTGCTGGTCGCGGTGGTAGAGGTGACGTGCACGCAGCGCCGCGTTCAGGTGGTGCATCAGCGTGATGTTGGCCGGGTCGTAGAGCGACGCGCCCTCGGGCAGCAGCTTGAATTCGCTCAGCAGGCGCTCGGCGTTCTCGTGGCCGTCTTCGGTCAGAAACACCTGGTGCGTCTTCTCGTCGACCGTGAAGTCGCCGGGCACCGTGACGCCCTCGCCCGTGCGCGGATCGGCTTCGCCTTCCTGCTTCTTGAGCAGCGGCACGACCTTGTTGATGGCGAGGTAGAGGTCGGTGTGGTCTTCGGCCTGGCCGCTGATGATCAGCGGGGTGCGGGCCTCGTCGATCAGGATGGAGTCCACCTCGTCGACGATCGCGAAGTTCAGGCCACGCTGCACCCGGTCGCCCGGCTCGTAGACCATGTTGTCGCGCAGGTAGTCGAAACCGTACTCGTTGTTCGTGCCGTACGTGATGTCGCTGCCGTAGGCCTGCTGCTTCTCCTCGCGCGGCATCTGCGGCAGGTTGATGCCCACGGAGAGGCCGAGGAAGTTGTAGAGGCGGCCCATCCAGGTCGCGTCGCGGTTGGCCAGGTAGTCGTTCACCGTGACCACGTGCACGCCCTTGCCCGACAGCGCATTCAGGTACACCGGCAGCGTGGCCGTCAACGTCTTGCCTTCGCCGGTGCGCATTTCGGAGATCTTGCCGTTGTGCAGCGCCATGCCGCCGAGCAGCTGGACGTCGAAGTGGCGCATCTTCATGACGCGCTTGGAGCCTTCGCGCACCGTGGCGAAGGCTTCGGGCAACAGGGCATCGAGGGTTTCGCCCTTGGCGATGCGGTCCTTGAACTCCTGGGTCTTGGCGCGCAGTGCGTCGTCGCTGAGCTTCTCGAACTCGGGTTCGAGCGCATTGATGCGTTCCACCGTCTTGCGATACTGCTTGAGCAGCCGGTCGTTGCGACTGCCGAAAATCTGGGTCAGGAAGTTGGTTGCCATGGGTGGAGATGGGCGGGCGCCTGGTGAGATACGGCAGGCACTTCGACCGGATTCCCTAAGATATGGTGAAAGCAGTTGGGCGCGCTTTCAACGAAAGCAAGCGGCCTTTTTCCGGCGCGAGCGCCGGCAAACCGGGCATTTTAGCTGTCTTGTTTCTGACCCCTGTATTACCCATGTATCGCCGACTCCCCCCCGCCATTTCGCTGCAGGAAGCCGCTGAAGGCGCCCCCACGCTCGGCAGCCTGATGGCGCGCGCGCGCGACACCACCGAGCGCCTGAAGGCCGTCGAAGGGCTGATCCCGCCGGCCATGCGCGCGGCCGTGCAGGCCGGGCCGGCCGAGGGCGACGTCTGGTGCCTGCTGGTCAAGGGCAGCGCGGCGGCGGCCAAGCTGCGCCAGCTGGCGCCCATGCTCGTCACCCGGCTCAGGAACCGGGGCTGGGACGTGGCGACGATACGTATCAAGGTGCACACGGGCCGCTGAGGGCAGCAGCCCGCGGGGTCAGATTTTGATTTTTTGTCTGGAGATAGATAATATTTCCAGATGACATCCTCCACCGCGCCCGCCGACGCCCGGCTCCTGCTGCTCGACAAGACCCAGGTCGACGCCCTCCTCTCACCCGACGAAGTGCTCCGCGCCGTGCGCGAGGCCTTCGTGCTGCACAGCGAGCGCGAGGGCCGCGTGTTTCCCGTCGTGCGCGAGCCGCTCGCCACGGGGGGCGTGTTCGGCATCAAGTCCGGCGACGTGCAGGCCCAGGGCCTGCTCGGCTTCAAGGCCGCCGGCTTCTGGCCGGCCAACCGGCAGCGCGGCGGCGAGCCCCATCAGGCGACGATCATGCTGATCGACCCGGCCACCGGCCGGCCGCTGTGCCTCATCGACGGCAACACGGTGACGACCGTGCGCACCGGCGCGGCCGGGGGGCTGGGGCTGCAGCAGCTCGCGCGGGCCGACAGCACGCGGCTGTGCATCTTCGGCATCGGCGTGCAGGCCCGCATCCAGCTCGACTTCGCGCTGCGGCTGCTGCCCTCGCTGCGCGAGGTTCTATATATCAGTGCGAGCGGCGAGCCCAATGCCGCCTTCGAAGCCCATTTCGCAGAACGCTGCCGCATCGCGCCGGCCGGCGACCGCAACACGGCCGTGGCCCGCAGCGACATCGTGATCACCGCCACGCCCGGCGGCGGCGCGCTGTTCGACCTCGATGCCGTCCAGCCCGGCACCCACCTGAACTGCGTCGGCGCCGACACCCGCGGCAAGCGCGAACTCCCCGAAGGCCTGCTGCAGCGGGCACGGCTCGTGGTCGACGACCGGACGCAGGCGCAGCAGATCGGCGAAACGCAGTGGGCGCCCGGCACCTCGTGCATCGAACTGGGCGACCTGCTCGGCGGCAAGGCGACTTTCGAGCGAGCCCCCGGCGACATCACGGTCTTCGACATGACAGGCCTCGCACTGCAGGACCTGACCGTCGCGCGCCTGCTCCACCTGCGCGCAAACGAAACGGGAACGGGCACACGCATTGCGTGGCCTTGGTAGGGTTCAGCCGGCGCCGAACAGCTCGGTCATGAACTGCGTCGACTTCAGCCCGGTGCCTGTCAGCAGCGCCACCGTCGTTTCCGTCGCCCTGATGTCACCGCGCTGCGCCAGCACGTCGATGGCCGCCGCGGCCGATGCGGAAGTCGGCTCCGCATAGAGGCCGCAGGCCGCGAGCCGCCGCACCGCCGCCGCGATCTGCTCTTCGGCCAGCGCCACGGTCCGGCCGTTCGTCTCGCGCAGCGCCTGCATGATTTCCGGCAGCCGCACCGGCCGCTTGATCGCCGTGCCTTCGGCGATGGTCGGCTGCACGGCGCGCTCCACCAGCGTGTCGACGCCAGCGGTGAAGCTCGCGTCGATCGGCGAGCAGTTCAGCGGCTGCGCGACGAAGATGCGCGGCAGCTTCGCGATCTGCCCCGCCGCCAGCAGCTCCTTGAAGCCGATCCAGCAGCCGAGCACGTTGCTGCCCGCACCGGTCGGGATCACGACGTTGTCCGGCGCCACGAAGCCCAGGTCTTCCCACAGCTCGTACGCCAGCGTCTTCGTGCCCTGCAGGAAGAACGGATGCCAGTTGTGGCTCGCATAGAAGATCGATTCCGACTGCCGCACCGCCTCGTATTCCGACTCCTCGCGCGGCCCCGGCACCAGCTGCACCTCGGCACCGAAGGCGCGGATCTGCGCCACCTTCGGCGCGGGCGTGTAGCTGGGCGCGAGCACCTTCACGCGCATGCCGGCCGCGGCGCCCGCGGCCGCGATGGCGGCACCGCCGTTGCCCGAACTGTCTTCCAGCACCGCGTCGACGCCGATCTGGCGCAGGAAGGACATCATCACCGCCGCGCCGCGGTCCTTGAAACTGCAGGTCGGGTTGAACCATTCGAGCTTGAAATACGGCTCGAACCCGCCCCAGCGCTTCTGCACGAGCGGCGTGCAGCCCTCGCCCATGCTCGCGGGACGGTCGATGGCCACCGGCAACGCCGCGCGATAGCGCCACAGCGAGCGCGTGCGCGAATCGATGTCGTCGCGCCCGATGCCCGGCAGCGGCGTGACCAGCATCGGGTTGCCGTCGTCCGAACGCCAGCGGCGTTCCGACAGCTCATGGTGCCTGCCGGTTCGGGGATCGACGTAGCGTGCGCGTTCAGTCATTCCTGGCTCCTGGATCATCAAATCGAACAAGATTGGATAATACATCCAACACTGTACATTTCGTACAAATCAGATTGTTCGTCCAGATCTGGATACGTACCCGATACATTCCCCCGTATGAAGAAGAAGCCGAACAAGCAGCTGCTCGACATGCTCAGCAACGTGGCCGAGGGCCTGGGCCAGACCTTCGCGCCCTTCTGCGAGGTGGTGGTGCACGACCTGAGCAATCCCAAGAACGCGATCCATGCGATCGAGAACAGCCTGAGCGGCCGCGAGGTCGGCGATTCGGTCACCGAGCTGGGCCTCGCGCGCATACGCGACCCGGAGTTCCCGGCGGTGATCGCGAACTACGCCAACACCTTTCCCGACGGCCGCAAGGTCAAGAGCACCTCCATCGGCATCAAGGACGAGAGCGGCGAGTACGTGGCCGCGCTGTGCCTGAACGTCGACCTGACGCTGTTCCAGAGCTTCCAGGGCGCGATCTCGCAGTTCACGCGCATCGACGACAAGGAAGTGCACGAGCACCTCGAAGCCGGCGGCGGCAGCCATTCCGACCGCATCCACGCGCGCATCGACGAGTTCGCCGCCGCGCGCGCGACCACGCCGCGCTCGCTGAAGCCGGCCGACCGCAAGCAGCTGGTGCAGGAACTCAAGAAGGCCGGGATGCTGGAAGTCCGCCGCGGCGCCGAGATCGCGGCGGCGCACATGGGCGTGTCGCGCGCCACCGTCTACAGCGACGCGAAATAGCCCTGCCGGGGCTTACTGCGGCTGCAGCCCGATCTCGTGCGCGGCCTTCTGCCAGCGCGCGGCCTCCGAGCGCAGGAAGGCGCGCAGCTCGGTCGGCGTCGACCCCTTCATCTGCACGCCGAGCACCGACAGCCGCTCCTTCACCGACGGATGCTCCAGCGCCGCGACGGCCTCGCGGCGCAGCTTCTCGATCACGTCCAGCGGCGTGGTGGCCGGCGCCACCAGGGCCCACCACTGGTCGATCTCCAGGCCCCTGAGGCCGTTCTCCGCGAGCGCCGGCACGTTCTGCAGGCCGGGCAGGTTCACGCGCTGCGTGCTGGTCACCAGCAGCGGCCGGATGCGATTGGCGCCAAGCAGGCTGGAGCCGCTGGCCAGCGTCGCGAAGTGGCCCGCCACGGTGCCTGCCGCCACGTCGGTGAGCGCGGGCGCCGAGCCGCGGTACGGAACCATGTTGAACCCGATCTTCGTGCGGCTCGCCAGCAGCTCGGCCGCGAGGTGGCTCACGGTGCCCGCGCCGCTGTGCGCGATGGCCGGCGGCGCGCCCTTCGCCGCGGCCGCCGCCGTCTTCAGGAAGGTCTTGAAGTCCTTGCTGCCCTCGTCCATGCCCGCGAAGAACACCAGCGGCGAGGTGCCGATCATCGTCACCGGCGTGAAGTCGCGCAGCAGGTCGTAGGGAAGCTTCGCCGTCACCGCCGGCGCAATGGCGTGCGGCAGCTCGACGATGGCAAGCGTGTAGCCGTCGGGCACGGCCTTGGCCACGGCGTCGGTGCCGATCATGCCGGCGGCGCCAGGCCGGTTGTCCACGATCACCGGGCTGCCGATGGTCTGGCTCATGCGCTGCGCCATGGCGCGGGCGATGGCGTCGGTGCTGCCGCCGGCCGCCCACGGCACGACGAGCTTCACGGGCCTGTCGGGATAGGCGGCCCACGCGGGGGTGACGGAAGACGCGAGCAGGGCTGTAGAGCCGGTGGCCAAAAAGGCCCGGCGATTCATCGTCGGCATGTTGGATTCCTGGAAGGGTTTAGGTCGCGCGATCGGGCCAGCTCGGGTCGCCGGTCGCATTGGCCGTCAGCATCAGCACCACGTGCGCGTCCGCAGCGATGGAGTTGCTTTCTCGCAGTTGGCGCAGCGCGGCAAGGCCGCCGGCCGCGCACAGCTCGGCGCTCACGCCGGCTGCCGTGAGCACGCGCCGTGCGGCGCGGGCTTCGTCGTCGTCCACGACCACGGCGCCGCCGCCGGTGGCCGTCGCGGCCTGCCATTGCAGGTATGTCACCGTGGCCCCCGCGGTGGAGAACTGCGCCGTGTGGCCCGGGTAGCTGCCGTTGATGGCGCCCCCCGCGAACACGCGGGCAAGGCGCGGGAACGGCTCCACCAGCCAGAGTTTCGGCAGGCGCGCGATGCGCCCGGCCGCCAGCAGATCGCGGAAGCCCGCATAGATGCCCCACGCCAGGTCGCCGCGTGCGGTGGGAATCACGACGTGGTCGGGCAGCCCGCCTTCGTTCACGCATTCGAGCGCGATCGGCTTGTAGCCCTCGATCGCCAGCGGCGCGCTGCCCAGCGCGGGCAGGCGGTAGTTGGTGAGCGCGAAATAGCCGGGGTGCTGCGAGCGCTCGCGCACGAAGGCCCAGCGGCCGGCGTTGTCGGAGAACACGTAGCGCCGCGCGCCCAGCGCGTCGAGCTGCCGCGCGTAGGTGGCCGGCATGCCCTCGTAGGTTGCGACCTCGCAGCCCAGGCCTGCCGCCCAGGCGTAATGCGCAGCGGAGACGGCCGCGTTGCCCGAGGAAGCCAGCACCAGCGTGTGGGCGTCGAAGTCGAGCGCCTGCGCCACGCCCACCGCGGTCATGCGGTCCTTGTGCGAGCCGGTGGGGTTGCACGACTCGTCCTTGATGGCGAGGCGCGCCACGCCGAACTGGCGGGCCAGCTCGGGCATGTCCTGCAGCGGCGTCTGCCCTTCGCCCAGCGCGAAGCTGGAGGTGTAGGGCATGGGCATCAGCTCGGCGCTGTCGGGCAGGTAGCTGGCGCGCAGGGCCACGTGGATGCCTTCGCGCCGGCATGCCGGGCAGCCGTCGTGCGTCAGCGTGACCGGGTAGAGCGCATCGCAGCGCAGGCACTGCAGGCCGCGCAGGTTCGGATTGCGCACGGGCTTGGGGGTGCGGTCGCGAACCAGCCCGAGGGGATGGGCCAGGGCCGGGG
The DNA here is from genome assembly GCF_013376045.1 of Variovorax sp. SG517. Lineage (GTDB taxonomy): Bacteria > Pseudomonadota > Gammaproteobacteria > Burkholderiales > Burkholderiaceae_C > Variovorax. The sequence goes on from NZ_JABMJG010000001.1 coordinate 666,595, forward strand.
AATGGCCGGGCTCATCTTGCGGAGGAGCGGCGAACTTGAAGTCCAGAACGGGCGATGTCGTCACGGGTCTGCGTCTGATGAAGTTGTGACTAAATCTTATTCAATCGGAAATAAAATTATGCAGCCCCAGATACTCAACCGATAACGAGACTTATCGATGCGATTCGGCGAGATCGAAACCTTCCGGGCGCTCATGCGCAGCAGTTCCACCCGCAAGGCCGCTGCCCTGCTGCATGTGACGCAGCCCGCCATCAGCCAGTCGCTCAAGCGGCTCGAGGCGCAGGCCGGCATGCTGCTGTTCCAGCGCACCGGCGGGCGGCTGGTGCCCACGCCCGAGGCACGCGCGCTGTGGGTGGAGGTGGAACGGGTCTTCATCGGCATGGAGGCCATCGAGCACCGGGTGCGCAGCCTGCGCGACTTCGGCGTGAGCCAGCTCGAACTCAGCTGCTTCCCGGCCTACGGCCTGGGCTTCATGCCGCGCGCGCTGGCGCGGCTGAAGGCGCACCGCGGCGCGAGCCCCTGGCCGCAGGTGTCGCTGCAGGTGCTCAGCTCCAAGGACGTGCGCGACCGCGTGGCCATGGGCATCTCCGACTTCGGGCTGATGGCCGACGAGCTCTCGCTCGAGGGCATCGACCATTCCACCTTCTCGCGCTTTCCCGGCGTGGTGGTGATGCCTCCGGGCCACGCGCTGGAGCGCTTCAAGACGATCAAGCCCGAGCAGCTCGCCGAGGCCCCCTTCATCTCGCTGAACCCCGAAGACCCCTCGCACCAGCGGCTCGAAGCCGCGCTGGCGCCGCACGGCGTGGCGCTGCGCGTGCTGGTGCAGACGCCCTACGCGGCCAGCGTGTGCGAGATGGCGCTGCGCGGCCTGGGCGTGGGGCTGGTCAACCCGATCACTGCGCTCGACTACGTGGAACGCGGGCTGGTGGTGCGCCGGTTCTCGGTCGACGTGCATTTCACCTGCCTGCTGGCGCTGCCGGCGGGCAAGGTGCTTTCGGCCACCGCCCGCGACTTCATCTCGCTCATGCGCCAGCAGCTGGCCGAGGACGAGAAGCGCATCCAGCGCCACCTGCGCTAGGGTGAATCGACATTCACTTCCAGCTGAACTCGTGGTTCAGCCCTATCGCGAAGCCGCGCACGCCTTGCGGCCCGGTGCGCGATGCGCTCACGTCGACGCTGATCAGCGGCGTGATGCTGAAGCGCCCGCCCACGCGCGAGGTCCAGACGTTCGACGCGCGGTTGCGCTCGGCGATGAGCGACACCGTGTCGTTCAGCGCCCACTCCACGCCGACGCCGCCGCGCGGCGTGCGCACGCCGGTTCCGGTCGCCCAGTCGGCGCCGACGTTGGCGTGGACCTGCAGGCTGTCGAGCGGCCGCCAGGTGACGGGAACGACGAACTGCCCGCCCGCGCGGCCGCCGCGCTTGAAGTCGAACACCGCGCCCATCGACACCGCCGCGCTGAAGGGCGCATCGGCCGCCTGGCCGTAGAAGTTCCACTTGAGCTGCGGCCCGCCGGTGACCGAATGGACGCCGTCCACCGAGCTGCGGTCGAGGTTCAGGCCCAGCTCGAAGGGCCCGACGCGGCAGGCCGGCCCGAAGTGGAAACCCGTGACGGGTTCGACGCCGGTGCGGCCCCACCAGGTCTCGTACTGGCACTGGCCGGGGTCGAGCGTGCTGGCGTCATCCACGTCGAAATGGCCTGCCGCGTGGGCGCCTTGCCCCGCGAGCAGTCCCGCTCCGAAGCAGGAAGCCGCCAGCATCCAGCCGCGCGACGTCGGTCGGATCCTTGTTCTGCTGTGCCTGGTGTTCTTCATCGCTCGCGTCCCCGGGGCCTCGAACCATTCTAGGGACGCGGAAAGCAGGCGCCATGACACGGCGCCGCGCGGTGGGTACCCTTCAGATCTCGAACTGGGGCTGCAGCTCGCGGATGCGCTTGATGGCCACGCCCGCCGCCGCGGTGCGCGTCTCCACGCCCAGCTTCACGTACACCCGCTCCAGGTGCTTCTTGGCCGTGGCCGGGCTGCTGCCGAGGATCTCGCCGATGTCCTTGTTGGTCTTGCCCTTGACCACCCAGTACAGCACCTCGGCCTCGCGCGCGGTGAGCTTCAGGCTCAGGCTCATGGCCTCGATGACCGCCGTGTCGGACACCTCGCGCATGATGATCATCCACTCGTCGCCGTCGTCGTCGCCGCCGGTCTGCTGGTGCAGCCGCAGCGTGAGGCTGCCGGCGCCCTGCACGATGGAAAGCGCCGGCGGCTCGATGCCGCGCTCGCGCGCATCGGGCGTGTGGCTGCGCAGCCATTCGAGCACCGCCGGCGGCGTCTCTGGCGCGCGCGTGTCGCAGTAGCGCTGCAGCAGGTCGCGCGCGAGCGCCGTCTGCCAGATCAGCCGGCCCTCGGGCAGCCGCACCGTGATGCTGGCGTAGCCGAAGGCGTCGAGCGCATTGCGCGCCTGGCCGGCCTGCCGCGCGTCCTGCCTCGCGCGGCGCGCGCCCTGCAGGTGCACGTTCATGCGCGCCAGCACTTCCTTCGGCTTGATGGGCTTGGTGACATAGTCGACGCCGCCGGCCTCCAGCGCCGCCACCAGGTGCTCTGTCTCGGTGAGACCCGTCATGAACACGATCGGGATATGCGCCGTCGCGGCATCGGCCTTGAGCCGCCGCGCGACCTCGAAGCCGTCGATGCCCGGCATCATCGCGTCGAGCAGCACGATGTCGGGCTTGGCCTGCACCGCACGCTGCAGCGCCTGCTCGCCGTTGGTGGCGATGAGCACGGTGTAGCCCGATTCGTCGAGCGCATCGTGCAGCACCGCGAGGTTGTCGGGCACGTCGTCCACGATGAGCACGAGGTCGCTGTTGGCGCCCTGCTGTTCGCGCAGGATCCTGGCGAGCGATGAGGTTTCCATGGCTGCGGATGGCTTCGTGGTCATGCTGCGCTTTCGACGGCCTCGGCCAGCGCGCAGCTCATGGCTTCGAACTGGAACTGGCGAGCGAGCACGCGCTGCGCTTCGGTCCATGCCGCGCACTCGGGCTGCGCGGCGTCGATGTCGTCGAGCTGGTTCATGATGCCCCGGAAGTAGCCCAGGCCCACCGCCTCCTCCAGCGCGCGCAGGCGGGCCAGCGAGGGCGCCAGCATCGCGCGCGGCGCGGCGACGGGAGCGGGCTTCGCGGCGGTCTCGGTCCAGCGCAGGCCGAGCCTGCGTTCGAGCCAGTCGAGCAGCTCGGTGTGGCGCACGGGCTTGACGAAGAAGTCCTCGGGCGCAATGCCCACGTCGTTGTCCAGCCCCTTGTCGAAGGCGTTGGCCGAGACGATGGCCACGGCGGCCTCGGTCAGTCCCAGCTTGCGCGCACGGCGGATGGTCTCCCAGCCGTCGATGCCGGGCATGGCGAGGTCGACGAACATCGCGTCGGGCCGGTAGCCGGCGGCGACGAGATCGAGCGCGTCGTGGCCGCTGGCGGCGCTGCGCAGCTCGAAGCCCAGCGGTGCGAGCAGATGGCCGAGCAGGTCGCGGTCGGCCTCCTCGTTGTCGACCACCAGAAGGCGTCGGCGCGGCCCCTCGTAGCCGCGCCGCGCGCGCGAAACGGGCAGCGCGCGCCCGGCACCGGCCACGGTGTCGTGCACGCGCGGCAGGAACAGGCGCACGCAGAAGAGCGACCCCACGCCCGGCGTGCTGCTCACCTTCATCTCGCCGCCCATCAGGTCGGTGAGCATCTTGGCGATGGTCAGGCCCAGCCCCGCGCCCGGCGCGGCGGCCGTGCCCATGGCGTTGCCGCGCGCGAAGGGCTCGAAGATGCGCTCGATGTCCCCGGCCGGCATGCCGGGGCCCGTGTCCTCGATCTCGATGGAAGCGAACTCGCGCGCATAGGCCAGCCGCAGCGTGACCTGCCCCGCGGCCGTGAACTTGATCGCGTTGCCCAGGAGGTTGATGAGGATCTGGCACACGCGCTTCTCGTCGGCGCGCACCACCTCGGGCAGCTGCCCCGCGGCCTCGAAGCGGAACTGCAGGCCCTTCTCGGCCGCCTGCAGCTCGAACATGTCGGCCAGCTCGCGCAGCGTGTCGGCAAAGCGCATTGGCCGCGCGTGCAGCGTGAGCTTGCCGGCCTCGATGTGCGCGATGGCCAGCGTGCCCTCGATGAGCGACAGCAGGTGCTCCCCGCCGCGCTTGATGACCGCCACCGCCTGCTGCCGGTGCGGCGGCACGGAATGGTCTTCGCCCATGAGCTGCGCGTAGCCCAGGATGCTGTTGAGCGGCGTGCGCAGCTCGTGGCTGATGGCGCTGATGTAGCGGCTCTTGGCCTGGTTGGCCTGGTCGGCGGCCTGCTTGGCGAGTTCGGCAGCGAGCTTGGCCTGCTCCGCGATCTCGCGCGCCTCGTCGGCCGACTGCTTGGCGGCCTGCAGCGCGCGGTCGGTCTCGCGGTGCAGCTCGATCTCTCGCACCAGCAGGTGGGTCTGTCGGTTCGACTCCTCCTGCGCCACCTTGCGGCTCTGGTGCGCCAGCACCAGCCACCACGCGACGATGCCCGCGATGACCAGCAGCGCCATGTACGCCTTGAGGAAGCCCGAGCGCAGCGAAGCCTTCTGCACGCCCGCGAGCGCGGCCGCCGCGTCGGGCTCGGTCGCCAGCTCCAGCGCGCCTTCGGCGAAGGCGCGCAGCTCCTGCTGGTAGAGCACGCCGAACACCACCGCCAGCAACGGCACGATCACCAGCATCAGCAGCAGGAAGTGCCCCAGCCCCGTGTCGAGGTAGCGCCAGCTGCGCCGCGGCAGCAGCCAGCGCAGCACCGCCGACCACTGGGACGACAGGCTCGCGTGCGGCTTGCACAGGTCGCCGCAGCGCGCATCCAGCGTGCAGCACAGCGAGCAGATCGGGCCCTGGTAGGCGGGGCAGTGGGCCATGTCCGGCCCCTCGTACTCGCGTTCGCAGATCACGCAGTGCTGCACCTTCAGGCGCTGGTAGCTGCCCTCGTGCTCGACCCTGGCCCAGCGCACCGCGCCGGCCCCGGATGAAGGCACGCCGCGCGCCAGGTAGTACTTGCCGCCGGTGGCCCAGGCCAGCAGCGGCGAGGCCACCAGCGCCGTGCCCAGCGCGATCAGCGCCGAGAAGGCCTGCGCCAGCGGACCGAAAACGCCCAGATGCGCGGTGATCGACAGCCCCGAAGCCAGCGCCATCGCGCCCACGCCCACCGGGTTGATGTCCCACAGGTGCGCGCGCTTGAACTCGATGCCCGGCGGCGAGAGGCCCAGCGGCTTGTTGATGACCAGATCGGCCACCACGGCCATCATCCAGGCGATGGCGATGTTGGCGAACAGGCCCAGCACGTCGCCCAGCGCCTCGAACACGTTCATCTCCATCAGCATGAAGGCGATGAGCGCGTTGAACACCACCCACACCACCCGCCCCGGATGGCTGTGCGCCACGCGCGAGAAGAAGTTGCTCCAGGCCAAAGAGCCCGCATAGGCGTTGGTCACGTTGATCTTGAGCTGCGAGATCACCACGAACAGCGCCGTGGCCGCCACCGCCCAGCCGTAGTGCGGAAACACGTACTCGTAGGCCGCCAGGTACATCTGGTTGGGGTCGACCGCCCGGTCGGCCGGCACCATGTGCGTGATCGCGAGGTAAGCCAGCAGCGCGCCGCCCAGCATCTTGAGCACGCCCAGCACCACCCAGCCCGGGCCGCCGGCCAGAACCCCGGCCCACCAGCGCCGCGCCGTGGCCGCCGTGCGCGCGGGCATGAAGCGCAGGTAGTCGGCCTGCTCGCCCATCTGGGTGATGAGCGCGATGCCGACCGTGAGTGCTGCGCCAAACAGGTGCAGATCGAAGCCCTTCGTGCCCGAGCGCACGCCGTTGTAGTGCACGATGCCCGCAAACGCACCAGGATCGCGCACGAGCACGTAGGCGAAGGGCACCACCAGCATCAGCAGCCACAGCGGCTGGGTCCACAGCTGGAGCCGGCTGATGGCCGACACCCCGTGCGTGACCAGCGGAATCACCACCAGCGCGCACACCAGATAGCCCCAGACCGGCGGGATGCCCAGCGCCAGTTCCAGCGCATAGGCCATCACCGCAGCCTCCAGCGCGAAGAAGATGAAGGTGAAGCTCGCGTAGATCAGCGAGGTGAGCGTCGAGCCGATGTAGCCGAAGCCGGCACCGCGCGTGAGCAGGTCCATGTCGACGCCGTAGCGCGCCGCGTACACGCTGATCGGCACGCCCGCCAGGAAGATGATGAGCCCCGTCGCCAGGATCGCCCAGAAGGCGTTGGCGAAGCCGTACTGCACCAGCAGCGTCGCACCCACCGCCTCCAGGATCAGGAACGAGGCCGCCCCGAAAGCCGTGTTGGCCACCCGCCATTCGGACCATTTGCGGAAGCGCTGCGGCGTGTAGCGCAGGGCGTAGTCTTCCAGCGTCTCGCTGGCCACCCAGCTGTTGTAGTCGCGCCGCACCTTGACGATGCGCTGCGGGGCGTCGTCCGAGCTGATGGGGGCGGCTTCAGGGTTCACACCGTTTCGGTGCATCTTCCGTGCCATCCATACGGCTTTTGGCGGACAAGGCACGACTGTTGCAAACAAGCCGGCTTGCCCATAATGGCCGCCTCCTCCCGCCACCCGATGCCGATCCCATGGAACTGACCCCGCGCGAAAAAGACAAGCTGCTGATCTTCACCGCGGCACTCCTGGCCGAACGCCGCAAGGCCCGCGGCCTCAAGCTCAACTATCCCGAAGCCGTCGCCCTGATCTCCGCCGCCGTCATGGAAGGCGCGCGCGACGGCAAGAGCGTCGCCGAACTCATGAGCGAGGGGCGCAGCGTGCTCACCCGCGCCGACGTGATGGACGGCATCGCCGAGATGATTCCCGACATCCAGGTCGAAGCCACCTTCCCCGACGGCACCAAGCTGGTCACCGTCCATCAGCCCATCGTCTGAGATTCGAAGAACAAGAGAAAGAACAGAAGGACTTTTCCATGCGCCACAGCACCTCCAAGACCCTTGCCCTGATCGCCCTCCTGCTGCCGCTCGCGGCCAGCGCCCACACCGGCGTCGACGGCGGCATGCACCACGGCTTCGTCACCGGCTTCATGCATCCGCTGACCGGCGCCGACCACCTCGCGGCGATGGTCGCTGTCGGCCTGTGGAGCGCGCTGGCCGCGCGCCGCGCCTGGCCCGACCTGCTCTGGGCGCCGCTGGCCTTCGCCGGCATGCTGCTCGCGGGCGCGCTGGCGGGGCTGGCGGGCGTGCAGCTGCCGGCGGTCGAGCCGATGATCGCGGCCTCGCTGCTGGTGCTGGGCCTGCTGGTGGTCACGCGCGTGCGCCTGCCGGCGGTGGCGGCGATGGTGGTGGTGGGCGTGTTCGCCGTCTTCCACGGCGTGGCCCACGGCTACGAGCTGGCGAGCGAGCAAGGCGCCGCCCTCACGCTGGCCGGCATGGTCTGCGCGACCGTGCTGCTGCACGCCGCGGGCATCGCGATCGGCTGGGCGCTGCGCAATGCCAACGCGTGGCTGCCGCGCGTGGCCGGCGCCGCGGTCGTCGGCCTGGGCGCAACGCTGCTGGCTCAGGCCATCTGAGGCGGCCGGCATGATCCCCGGAGAACTCTTCACCGACGAGGGCGAGCACGCGCTCAACCCCGGCCGCCGCACCCTCACGCTCGTGGTGCAGAACACCGCCGACCGGCCGATCCAGGTCGGCTCGCACTATCACTTCGCCGAGACCAACGGCGCGCTCGGCTTCGACCGCGAGGCCGCGCGCGGCATGCGGCTGAACATTGCCTCGGGCGCCGCGGTGCGCTTCGAGCCGGGCCAGCAGCGCACGGTCGAGCTGGTCGACTTTTCGGGCGATCGCATCGTCTACGGCTTTCGCGGCCTGGTTCAAGGGAAGCTCTGATGGCGACCATTTCAAGGCGTGCCTACGCCGAAATCTTCGGCCCCACGGTGGGCGACCGCGTCCGTCTCGCGGACACCGAGCTCGTCATCGAGGTCGAGGCCGACTACACGCTGCGCGCCGGCGGCTACGGCGAAGAGGTGAAGTTCGGCGGCGGCAAGACGATCCGCGATGGCATGGCGCAATCGCAGCGCACCAGGGCGCAGGGCGCGGTCGACACGGTGCTGACCAACGCGCTCATCCTCGACCACTGGGGCATCGTCAAGGCCGACATCGGCCTGAAGGACGGCCGCATCGCCGCCATCGGCAAGGCCGGCAACCCCGACGTGCAACCGGGCGTGGACATCGTCATCGGCCCGGGCACCGAGATCATCAGCTGCGAAGGCAACATCGTCACCGCCGGCGGCATCGACAGCCACATCCACTTCATCTGCCCGCAGCAGATCGAGGAGGCGCTGTGTTCCGGCGTGACCACCATGCTCGGCGGCGGCACCGGCCCGGCCACCGGCACCTTCGCCACCACCTCCACGCCCGGCCCCTGGCACATCGAGCGCATGCTGCAGGCGGCCGACGCCTTCCCGATGAACCTGGGCTTCCTCGGCAAGGGCAACGCCAGCCTGCCGCACGCGCTGCACGAGCAGATCGAGGCCGGCGTCATCGGCCTGAAGCTGCACGAAGACTGGGGCACCACGCCCGCGGCCATCAGCAACTGCATGGACGTGGCCGACGCCACCGACACGCAGGTGGCCATCCACAGCGACACGCTCAACGAATCGGGCTTCGTCGAGAACACCATCGCCGCCGTGGGCGGGCGCGGCATCTGCGCCTTCCACACCGAGGGCGCGGGCGGCGGCCATGCGCCCGACATCCTGCGCGTGGTGGGCGAAGAGAACTTCCTGCCGTCGTCGACCAACCCGACGATGCCCTACACCGTGAACACGCTCGACGAACACGTCGACATGCTCATGGTGTGCCACCACCTCGACGCCGGCATCGCCGAAGACCTGGCCTTCGCCGAGTCGCGCATCCGCAAGGAGACCATCGCCGCCGAGGACGTGCTGCACGACCTGGGCGCGATCAGCATGTTCAGCTCCGACAGCCAGGCCATGGGCCGCGTCGGCGAGGTGGTCATCCGCACCTGGCAGACCGCGCACAAGATGAAGCTGCAGCGCGGCACCCTGCCCGAGGACAGCGCGCGCAACGACAACTTCCGCGCCAAGCGCTACGTCGCCAAGTACACGATCAACCCGGCCCTCGCGCACGGCATCGCGCACGAGGTGGGCTCGCTCGAGGTCGGCAAGTGGGCCGACATCGTGATCTGGAAGCCGGCCTTCTTCGGCGTGAAGCCCTTCACCATCATCAAGGGCGGCAGCATTGCGCTGGCGGCCATGGGCGACCCGAACGCCTCGATCCCCACGCCGCAGCCGGTGCACTACCGCCAGATGTTCGGCGCCTACGGCGGCTCGCTCGCTAAGAGCTCGCTCACCTTCGTCTCGCAGGCCGGCCTGGCCGCGGGCGTGGGCGAGCGCTACGGCCTGAAGAAGCAGCTCAGCGCGGTGAAGAACGTGCGCGGCGTGCGCAAGAAGGACCTGATCCACAACGGCTACGCGCCGAGGATGGAGATCGACGCCCAGACCTACGCGGTGCGCGCCGACGGCAACCTGCTGACCTGCGAGCCGGCGAAGCTGCTGCCGATGGCGCAGCGGTATTTCCTGTTCTGAAGAAGCCCCAGGGAACGCGCCTGCTTGACAGGCTGCGTATCCTCGAAGGTATTCATCCAGCCAGCGGGCGCTCTCCGGGGCGCTCCATTTGCACCATGCTCACCGCCAACAAACTCATGCCCCAGGGCCGCGGCCTCGCGCCCGTGCTGCTCAAGCGCGCCGCCACCATCGAACTCGACTGGGACGTCCGCCAGAAGAGCCGCTTCGACGCCACCGACTCGCAGGGCCGCCAGATCGGCGTGTTCCTGCCGCGCGGCACGCTGGTGCGCGGCGGCGACGTGCTGGTGGCCGAAGACGGCTCGCTGGTGCGCGTGATCGCCGCGCCGCAGCCGGTGCTTCGCATCACGCACTGCACCGCGCACGGCACGCCCTTCGACCTGACGCGCGCGGCCTACCACCTGGGCAACCGGCACGTGCCGATCGAGCTGAAGCCCGACCACCTGAAGATCGAGCCCGACCACGTGCTGGCCGACATGCTGCGCTCGATGCACCTGATCGTCGTGTCGGTGGAGGAAGCCTTCGAACCCGAAGGCGGTGCGTACGGGTCGCACGAGCATTCGCATGGCGGTCACGGCCACAACCATGACCATGGGCACTCCCATGACCATGGCCATTCGCACGGAAGCAGCGGCGGGCAGAAGCCGCTGGTGCTCGCGCCGGAACTGCTCGACGGCCACGATGGTCACGACCACTCGCACGGCCATGACCATGGCCACGGACATCACGGCCACTCCCACTGACGTGTCTGCCCAAAGCCTCCTGCAGCTGATCTGGCTCGCCTCCCCGGCGCTGCCCGTGGGCGGCTTCTCGTATTCCGAAGGCGTCGAGGCCGCCGTCGAATGGGCCGGCGTCGATTCAGAAGCGCGCGCGGCCGAATGGCTCTCCGACCAGCTCCACCTGAGCTTCGCCCGCGGCGACCTCGCCGTCTGCGCGCAGGCCATCATGGCCTGGCAGGCCGGCGACATGCCGCGTATCCGCCAGCTCAACCGCTGGGTGATGGCCACGCGCGAATCGGCCGAGTTCCTTTTGCAGACCGAGCAGATGGGCCGTTCCTTCGTCGAATGGCTGAAGCTGCACCACGCGGACACGGCGGAAGTGTTCGCCGATCTGGGCGCGAGCTACCCCGTCGCATTCGCCTTCGCGGCCGGCCGCGCCGGCGCCACGGTGCACGACGGCAGCCTGGCCTTCGCCTTCGGCTGGGCCGAGAACATGGTCGGCGCCGCGGTCAAGGCCGTGCCGCTGGGCCAGAGCGCGGGCCAGCGCATCCTGGGGCGGCTGGCGCAGGAGATTCCCGATGCCGTGACCCGCGCCATGGCCCTCGGCGACGACGAGCGCCAGGCCTTCGCGCCCCTGCTGGCGGTGCTGTCGGCCCGCCATGAAACACAATATTCCCGCCTTTTCCGAAGCTGAACCGGACACCACTGCCATGACTTCCGCCCTCCACCACATTCCCAACCGCACCAAGAGACTTCCGCCGCTGCGCGTGGGCATCGGCGGCCCGGTCGGCTCGGGCAAGACCACGCTGCTGGAGATGCTGTGCAAGGCGATGCGCGACAAGTACGACCTGATCGCCATCACCAACGACATCTACACCAAGGAAGACCAGCGCCTGCTGACGGTGGCCGGCGCGCTGCCGGCCGAGCGCATCATGGGCGTGGAGACGGGCGGCTGCCCGCACACCGCGATCCGCGAAGACGCCTCGATCAACCTCGAGGCCATCGACCGCATGCTGGAAGACTTTCCGGACGCCGACGTGGTGTTCGTGGAATCGGGCGGCGACAACCTCGCGGCCACCTTCAGCCCCGAGCTGTCGGACCTCACGATCTACGTCATCGACGTGGCGGCCGGCGAGAAGATCCCGCGCAAGGGCGGCCCCGGCATCACCAAGAGCGACCTCTTCGTGATCAACAAGACCGACCTCGCGCCCTACGTGGGCGCCAACCTCGACGTGATGGAGCAGGACACGCAGCGCATGCGCCGCCAGCGCCCCTACGTGATGACGAACCTCAAGACGCTCTCGGGCGTGGCCGACGTGGTCGCGTTCATCGAGGAAAAGGGCATGCTGGCCGCGGCCTGAGGCCGGGCCCGGAAGATCAGGGCAAGCCGAGGTAGACCCGCAGGTCGTCCTTCATCGTGCCGGCCGAAGCCACGGCGGTGCGCAGGCGCTCCTCGCTCACGCCGAACCATTGGGTCCAGTAGTCGACCTCCTTGAGGTCCGTGACGTCGATCCGCTCATCGTCCCGTGGAATGCGGATCTCGGTGTCTGCGCGCATCGTCTTCTCCTGAAGAGCCAGAAATTGGTTGACCGGTTGGTCGATTGACTGAATGAAGGGCCGGGGCTTCGGGGGCCGGTGAGGCAGTTTCTCCGCGCGCCCCGCCGGGGCGGCCGGACGAATCCGCTCCCCCGTGCAGGACAACTTCCATAGTCACGCGCGGCCGCGTGCCATGCGGTGCCGTCCTGCAAGCCTGCCCCCGGCTTCGATGCTTGAATTCGGCCGTGACCTTATTCATTCGCGGAGAAGCGACCATGGAACCTCATAACCAGCGGCTGCTGAGCATGGGCGTGCCGGGCCTCGACGACGTGCTCGGCGGCGGCCTCGAGCCAAACCGGCTCTATCTTTTCGAAGGCACGCCAGGTGCCGGCAAGACGACCATCGCGATGCAGTTCCTGCTCGAAGGCGTGACGCGCGGCGAGTCCGTGCTGTACGTGACGCTGTCCGAGACCGAGCCCGAACTGCGCGGCGTTGCCGACTCGCACGGCTGGGACATTTCCAGAATTCACGTGCGGGAGATGCTACCCACCCAGGACAGCCTGCAGCCCGAGGAGCAATACACCATGTTCCACCCTTCCGAGGTGGAGCTGAGCGAAACCACGCTGCGCATCCTGAACGACGTGGAGGCCCTCAAGCCTTCGCGCATCGTGTTCGATTCGCTGTCCGAGCTGCGGCTGCTTTCGGGCACATCGCTGCGCTACCGCCGGCAGATCCTGGCGCTCAAGCAGTTCTTCGCGGGGCGCCAGTGCACCGTGCTGCTGCTGGACGACATGACCGCCACCGAGCACGACCTCCAGGTGCAGAGCATCGCGCACGCTGTGGTGCGGCTGGAGCAGTCCAACTCCGACTACGGCGCCGCCCGCCGCCGCCTGCTGGTCGTCAAGTACCGTGGCCAGTCGTTCCGCGGCGGCTACCACGACTACAAGATCGACCGCGGCGGCCTGCAGGTGTTTCCGCGGCTGGTGGCGGCCGAACACATCAGCGACGTCGCTCTGACCAACCTGCCCAGCGGCATCGAGGCGCTCGACGCGCTGCTGGGCGGTGGCCTCGAGAAGGGCACCAGCACCCTGCTCGTCGGCTCGCCGGGCACCGGCAAATCGTCGGTGGCGCTGCAGTTCGCCATTGCGGCGGCCGAGCGCGGCGAGGCTGCCGCGCTCTTCATCTTCGACGAGAGCATCAACACCCTGCGCAGCCGCAGCGCCGGCCTGAGCATGAAGCTGGAGCCCCATCTTCAATCGGGCCGCATCCGCATCAAGCAGGTCGACCCGGCCGAGCTCTCCCCCGGCGAGCTGGTGCACGAGATCCGCCAGGCCGTGACCCGGCACGGCGCGAAGGTCGTCGTCATCGACAGCCTGAACGGGTATCTCAACGCGATGCCCGACGAGCGCTTTCTCATCGTGCAGTTGCACGAGCTGCTCACCTACCTCGGGCAGTCGGGCGTGGCCACGCTGCTGGTCGGTGCGCAGCACGGGCTCATCGGCACGCAGATGCAGACTTCCGTGGACGCCAGCTACCTTGCCGACGCCGTGGTGCTGCTGCGCTACTACGAGGCCGAAGGCGAGGTGCGCCAGGCCATCTCGGTGCTCAAGAAGCGCGGCGGCGCGCACGAGCGCTCCATCCGTGCGTTCTCGATGGACCGGCGCGGCCTGCACGTGGGAGATCCGCTGCACCGCTTCAGGGGCATCCTGACCGGCGTGCCCGTGCCGATCGACGGCGTTTCCAAGCCCCCGCCGTGACCGAGGGCCCGACAATCCAGCTGCCGCAGCTGCAAGACCCGCAGCTGCGCGTGCTCATGAGGCCGGCCACCCCGAAGGACGCCGCGATGACCGCCGCCGTGCTCCTGCGCGCCGGCATCGAGACACACACCTGCGCCGATCTTCCCGAGCTGCTGCGCGAAATGGGCCAGGGCGCCGGCGCGCTGCTGGTGGCCGAGGAACTGCTCACAGGCAGCGGCGCCGCCCAGCTCGCTGCGGCGGTGGCGGCCCAGCCTCCGTGGTCCGATCTGCCGGTGCTGATACTCGCGCGGCAAGGCGCCGACTCGCGCGCCATCACCACCGCCATGGAGGGCATGGCCAACGTCACCGTGCTGGAGCGCCCGCTGCGCGTGGCCTCGCTGGTGAGCGCATTGCGCAGCGCGCTGCGCGCGCGGCGGCGCCAGTACGAACTGCGCCGCATGCTCGAGGAGCTCAACGAGGCCGACCGGCGCAAGACCGAGTTCCTGGCCACCCTCGCCCACGAACTGCGCAACCCGATGGCACCGCTGAGCACCGCGCTGGCCATCCTCAAGCGCAAGCCGCTGACGTCGGAAGCCGCGCTGCCCTACTACGAACTCATGGGCCGCCAGCTCGACCACATGGTGCGGCTGGTGAACGACCTGATGGAGGTCTCGCGCATCACGCGCGGCAAGATCGAGCTGAAGCTGGAAGAACTCGAGCTGGACAAGGTGATCCGCGGCGCGGTGGAACTCAGCCGCCCGCTGATGGACGCCGGCCGCCACACCCTCGAGGTCCACATCGCCGACACCTCGCTGGCCGTGAGGGGCGACAGCGTGCGCCTCACGCAGGTGTTCGCGAACCTGCTGAACAACGCCGCCAAGTACACGCCCGAAGGTGGACGCATCGACGTGTTCCTCGAGCAGGACGGCCATGGCCGTGCGGTGGTGCGCGTGAAGGACAGCGGCAGCGGCATTCCGGCCGCCATGCTGGACGCGATCTTCGACATGTTCGTGCAAGTCAGCGGCACCGCGCGCGCCGCGCAGGGCGGCCTGGGCATCGGCCTCACGCTGGTGAAGAGCATCGTGGAGCTGCACGGCGGCACGGTTGCCGCCCGCAGCGAGGGGACGGACCGGGGCAGCGAGTTCACGGTGTCCCTGCCCCTGCTCGACCACGGCGTGGACGCCGGCGCGCAGACCGGAGCGTCCGAGGCCACGATCGCGGTGCACCACCGCATCCTGGTGGTGGACGACAACCGCGACGCGGCCGAGTCGCTGGAGGCTCTGCTGGATCTGCTCGGCGCGCAAGTCGCGGTGGCGTTCAGCGGCCTGGATGCGCTGGCGAAGGCCGAGCACTTCGAGCCTTCGATCGCCATCCTGGACATCGGCATGCCCGGCATGGACGGCTGCGAGCTGGCGCGCCGCCTGCGCGCGCATCCGCGGCTTCATGACATCGGCCTGATCGCGGTCACGGGCTGGGGCCAGCCCGACGACCGGCTGCGCATCGCGCGGGCCGGCTTCGACCATCACCTGCTGAAGCCGGTCGATGTAGACGAACTGGCGGCGGCGCTGCAGAAGCTCGAACGGCGCGGCGCGGGCTGAGGCGAAGGAAGGGCTCAGGCAGCCCTTCTGTCTTCTTTCTTTTCTCTCTTCCTCAGAGCTCGCTGCCGTCGCGCAGCTGCCGCGCCTTGTAGACCAGCCGCACGCTCGCCCGGCGCGGATCGCCCGACTGCTGCTGCACGTAGATGTCGGTGTCGTTGCTCACCCATGCGGCATACGCGCTGCCGGGGTCGCGCGACGACAGCTCGCTGCCGAACGCGCCTCGGCCCCATTGCACCAGCGCCGTGAAGGCCGATGAGCCGGCGTCAGGCGTGGATTGCGCGGAGGCCACGTACTCGACGCGCCGCAGCTCTGAAGCCGCGAAGAAGAAGGTCGGCTCGAACAGCAGGCCCGCCATCTCGACCGGCGCCGCGCGCCATGAGCCCACGAGGCCGCCGCTCAGGCGCTGCGGCCTCTGCACCCGCTCGGCGGCGGGCAGCGCGGCCTGAAGTTCCTCCGCCGACATGCCGAGCCGCACGCCGGGCGGCAGGGCCTGCGCGTGCACGGCTGCCGCAGCGAAAAGAGCAGCGCTCATGGCGAGCGCACGAAGAAGGATCGAGGGAGAAGGAAGTCGCACGTCGGGCATCGGGAGGAAGGAAGGCGGCGGCAGCGTGGGACCGCAAGTATCGCGCGGAGTTCCGATGCGCCGCCGCGCCCGTCCATCAGTCCTCGATGAAGACCTCTTCATGGAGGCGCGGCCGCTTCATTACCGTTCGTCCATGTTGGATTGCCGGGCGCCAGGCTCAGGCCAGCAGCGGCAGCCGCAGCGTGAGCCCCAGCACGCCGCCCTCGCGGGGCGCCGAGTAGATGCGCCCGCCGTGGTGTCCCGCGATGCGCTCGCAGGCCCTGGCACTGGCCGCCACGGCTGCGGAGAGCTTGCTGTCGAAGAACCTTGCGAGCGGCGGATGCGCGTCGACGGCGTCGAGGTCGCGCCAGTGGATCACCGCCTGCTGGCCGTCGGCATGCGCCGAGACCTGAAGCGTCGAGCCGGTGCGCATCACGCTGGCCGCGTAGGCCGTGACCTTCGCGAGCAGTTCGCGCAATTCGGCCTCGATCGCGAACACGCGCACCGCTTCCTGCGGCAGCCGGATGTCGACGCGGATGGTCTTGGCATCGGCCCCGGCCTCGGCGAAAGCCGCATCGAGCAGCGACCGAATGTCCTGCGCCCGGCTCTCGACCAGGCGCTGCCGCGCTTCCTCGCGCGCCTGCTGCGCGGACTCGCGAGCCTTCGCGCCCTGGCGCAGGTTGGCGACGAACAGCGAGAACATCGTGCCGACCACGCCGCCGAGCCCCAGCAGGATCACCCCGGCGATGACGGCCCCGAGGTTGCCCGATTGCAACTGCGCCCCGCTCATCAGCGCGCTCCCGGAGGCTGCGGTCCGGGTTCGCCCGGCACCCCGCGCGCGCAGCTTTGCGGCACGGGGGCACCCTCGGCGGGGCACATGCCCCATCCGGGAGGCGGCGGCCTGCGGGCGTCGCCGAAGAGCATCGGCGGGGGCGGACGATAGGGCATGGGTGACGGGGGAAGCACGATGCAGCCGGTCAGCCCGAAGGACGCCAGTGCGCCCGCGAGGAGTCGGATTCGGTTCATTGGTCGAGGTTCGATGCTGGATGAATGAAGGCGTGGAAAGCGAAAAAGCCGCGCGGAAGAAAAAGGGCAGCGCATGCCCCTTCCTCCCGCGCGGCGCGCGTCCGTCGTCAGAACGCGTGGCGGATACCGAAGTCGTAGCCGGTGGAAGAACGCGGCAGGCCCGTGTAGCCCGTGCCCGTGCTGCCGTAGCCCGTCGTGCTCGCCGACACCAGGCTGCCCGTGTAGTTCGCGTCGTTGCGGTTGTTCACCCGCGCCACCGTCGCATACAGCGCCGTGCGCTTGGACAGGTTGTGCACGTAGCCGATCGCGAACTTGCGCGCCAGCGGGTCCTCGCCCGTGATGCCCGCCCCGCCCTCGTTGTAGCGAACCTGCGAGTACGACGCGCGGATCAGCCCCGCGCCCACCGGCACGGTCGCGCCGATCAGGTAGCCGTTGTAGCTGTCGTGCGTGTTGCCCAGCGCCGTGTCGAACTTGTTCTTCACGTTCGACAGCTCCCCGAACAGCTTCACCGGACCGAAGTCGTACGAAGCACCCAGGTTGATGGTCTGCACCTTGCGCTCCAGCGTGGTGGTGTCCGCCGCGATGCTCTGGCCCACGCCCAGGGCGACGTCCAGCGGGCCGTTGGCGTAGCCGAAGCGACCGCCGACGTAGCGGCCTGCACTGCTGCTGGTGGCAGCCGTGGTGCTGGTCGCGTCCGTGCTGGTGTTCTCGTGCAGCGCGTACTGGAACTGGCCATAGAAGCCGCCCAGGTTCGGCGGCAGGAAGTAGCCGATCGAGTTGCTCGCGCGCACGTAGTTGGTGTTGTTGATGGTGGCGTTGCCGCTGACGGTGCTGATGACGTTGGTGCCCGAGCCGTTGGTGCCGAACGGGTCGAAGACGGTGTCGTTCCAGAAGGTGGGCGTGTAGTCGCGGCCCAGGCGCAGCTCGCCGAAGCCACCCGACAGGCTCACGGTGGAGCGGCGCGCGAAGGTGGAGATGCCGGTGGCGCCGTCGTCGTTGGTGATGGGCGCTTCGAGCCAGAAGCTCGCTGCAAGCCCGCCGCCGAGGTCTTCGGTGCCGCGAAAGCCGATGCGGCTGGAGTTGTAGGCGGAGTTGCCCAGGCTGGTCTTGCTTTGCTTGACGGACGCTCCGGTGATGGCGTCGCGCGAGGTCGTCGACTGGTAGGTCAGGCCGGCGTCCACGACGCCGAACAACGTGACTGACGATTGGGCAGAAGCCAGGCCGCAGACGGCCAGGGCGGCGAATGCCGTGAGGGTTTTCTTCATTCAGGGTTCTCCGGTTGCAGCGGCTCTCCATCGAGCAGCCGACACGCATGGTCCCGTTCAAATTCGGAGGAATCTTGTGGTTGCCCACTGCCTTGCGAGAACTGTTGTTTGCACGCAAACCGCATGCACCACCGAAGGAAACACCTCGCACAAGAAGTCTCCGAAAAGCCGCGCGATGCTCGGCGGCCGAAGGAGCCTTCCATGACCATTGCCCTGCCAAGCAATACCGCCACAACGCTGGGTGTGCAGCAACTCGCCAACGCGTTCGGCCCCACCTTTTCGTACCTGCGCATTCTTCGCAACCTCATCATCCCGATGCCAGAGGGGCACACGGTGCCCACGGCGCGCATCGACGCGGTGCTCGTGTGCGAGACCGGCGTGTATCTCTTCGAGATCAAGGCATGGCGCAATGCGTTCGTCTACCGAAAGAAGGCGGAGCAGTCGCCGCCGCGCTGGTTTCTGCGCCTGCATGGCGACAAGAGTGCGCGCGAGGTGAAAGACCCCGCGTGGCAGGGCGGACGCAAGACCTCGCAGCTGCGCGCCCTGCTGTGCGACGAGTTGCGGCTGCAGTACTTCGTGCTCCTGCCCTGCGAGGGCATCGAGCTCGAGGGCGTGATGCCGGCGGCCGTGATCACGCAGCAGGACCTGCCCTACATCGCGCGCCTTGTGCGCAACAACGGCCGCCTCGCGCGCAACTACCCGCTGCTGGACGAACGCGCCGTCGACCGCACGGTGGAGCGCCTGCTCGAGATACAGGGCGACCTGAGGATCGACGACCACCTGCGCAACTGCCGCGAAAGAAGCGCCCAGTTGCCGGAAGCCGTCGCGATGCCGGCATGGGCTGCTCCCAACGCAATGGGGTTGCAGTAGGCAAGGCCGAGGCAAAGACCCCGAGCGTGCCGGGGCGGGCGGGGAAAAGTCCCAAATTTCTCCGACATTGGCGGGAACCATGCGCCGATGCAGTTTCCCAAGTCACTCGCAGCTGCAGCCGCGCTGCTTGCCTCCATTGCCGCTTCTCCCGCCTGGGCATTCGATCCGTTCACCATCGGGGACATCCGGCTCGAGGGCCTGCAGCGCGTCGAACCCGGCACCGTCTTCGCCACCATGGGCCTGCGGGCCGGCGACACCTACAGCGACGAGCGCGGCAGCGCCGCCATCCGCGAGCTGTTCAAGCTCGGGCTCTTCAAGGACGTACGCATCGACGTAAACGGCAACGTGCTGGTCGTGGTCGTGGAAGAACGCCCGAGCATCGCCGAGGTCGACTTCGCGGGCACCAAGGAATTCGACAAGGCCGCGCTGCAGAAGGCGCTGCGCGAGATCGGGCTGGCCGAGGGGCAGGCCTACGACAAGGCGCTGGCCGACCGCGCCGAGCAGGAGCTCAAGCGGCAGTACATCGGCCGCAGCCTCTACAACGCCGAGGTCGTCACCACCGTCACGCCGCTGGAGAAGAATCGCGTGAACCTGACCTTCACGGTGACGGAGGGCGAGCCCGCGCGCATCAAGGAAGTGCACGTGGTCGGCAACAGGGCCTTCAGCGAGAGCACGCTGCTGGACCTGTTCGACCAGGACACGGGCGGCTGGCTCGACTGGTACACCAAGTCCAACCAGTACTCGCGCACCAAATTCAACGGCGACCTGGAGACGCTGCGCTCCTACTACATCACGCGCGGCTACCTGGAGTTCCGCATCGACTCGACGCAGGTCGCCATTTCGCCCGACCGGCAGACGCTGACTCTCACGATCAACATCACCGAAGGCGAGAAGTTCGTGGTGGCCGGCGTGAAGCTCGCGGGCGACTACATGGGCCGCGAGGACGAGTTCAAGACGCTCGTGACCATCCGCCCCGGCAGGCCCTACAACGGCGAGGACGTGGCCGCCACCACCAAGGCCTTCACCGACTACTTCGGCACCTTCGGCTATGCCTTCGCGCGCGTGAAGGCCGAGCCGGAGATCGACCGGCAGAACAACCGCGTGACGCTGGTGCTCAGGGCGGAGGCCTCGCGCCGCGCCTACGTGCGGCGCATCAACATCGGCGGCAACGCCAGGACGCGCGACGAGGTGATCCGCCGCGAGTTCCGCCAGTACGAGGGCGCCTGGTACGACGGCAACAAGATCCGCGCCTCGCGCGACCGCGTGGACCGCCTGGGCTTCTTCACCGACGTGAGCGTCGATACCGTCGACGTGCCCGGCTCGCCCGACCAGGTCGACCTGGCGGTGACCGTGGCCGAGAAGCCGACCGGCTCGCTGCAGCTGGGCGCGGGCTACTCCTCCACCGACAAGGTCTCGCTGACCTTCGGCATCACGCAGGAGAACGTGTTCGGCAGCGGCAACTACCTGGGGCTGAACGTGAACACCAGCTCGTACAACCGCACCATCTCGCTGACGGCCACCGACCCGTACTTCACGAAAGACGGCATCTCGCGCACGCTGAACGTGTTCCACACCACCACGCGCCCCTACTACGAGGCCGACGGCAACTACAAGCTCGCAAGCGACGGCGGCTCGGTGCGCTTCGGCTTCCCGGTGGGCGAGCAGGACACGGTGTTCCTGGGCATCGGGCTGGAGCGCTGGTCGTTCACGCCGGGCACCAACGGCACCTACACGCTGGTCGACGGCTCGTACGTGTACACCGCCACGCCACAGGCCTACCTCGACTACTTCAAGTGCACGGGCACCGCGCCGAGCGTGAGCTGCGCCAAGTCGAGCATGATCGCCATCCCCGCCACGCTGGGCTGGTCGCGCGACGACCGCGACAGCGCGCTGGTGCCCACGCGCGGCCGCCTGCAGAGCGCCAACCTCGAGATGGGCGTGGGCAGCGAGCTGCGCTACCTGAAGACCAACTACCAGTACCAGCAGTATTTCCCGCTGTCCAAGCAGTACACGCTGGCCATCAACGGGCAGCTCGGCTATGCGCGCGCGCTGGGCGGCAGCACCTATCCGATCTTCAAGAACTTCTACGCCGGCGGCCTGGGCTCGATCCGCGGCTTCGAGCAGAACTCGCTGGGCCCGGCCGACTCGGTGACGGGCGGCGCGCTCGGCGGCACGCGCAAGGCGATCTTCAACATGGAGTTCAGCACGCCCTTCCCGGGTGCGGGCAACGACAAGACGCTGCGCCTGTACACCTTCCTCGACGCGGGCAACGTGTTCGCCGACCGCACCGCGAGCATGACGGACGCGCAGTGGAAGGCGCAGAACCGCCTGCGCGCCTCGGCGGGCATCGGCATCAGCTGGATCTCGCCGCTGGGACCGCTGCGGCTGGCCTACGCCGTGCCGCTGGTCTACCAGAAGGCCGACACCGCGAACAACATCGCGGCCGACCGCACCCAGCGCTTCCAGTTCCAGATCGGAACCTCGTTCTGAGCCTCGGGAGTCCTGGCCGCGGCCTGCGCGGTCAGCGGCAGCAGGCCGCTGCGCCGGCAAGTGCCGGGGAATCGGCGCGAGCCGTCATGGATTGCGCTGTTCCTTTTCTTCCGCCGCATCAGGCGGCGAGGGCGGCGAGGGCCGCGTGGCCCGGCCTTCCGCCCAGAAGACGATCAGCGCCCAGGCCTGGGCGAGCAGCCAGAAAAACACCGTGATCGCCAGCAGCAGCGGCAGGGGCAGGTCCATGTGCGCAGTCATGGGTCGCATCGTGCGGGCCGATCGCGGAGAAATGATGGAGAACATTTCTCCCAGATTCCTCCACATTCGGCCGCGATGATCGGCTGCCGACCCACCCGGCCTCTCCCTCGCCCGTCCCGCCATGCATGCCGCAGAATGCGGCAATGCCTGCCCCGAGCCCATGCCTCACCTGACCCTTTCCAGAAAGATCTTCCTCGCGCTGGCCGCGCTGTTGATCGTGCTGCTGATCAGTTTCGCGGGCCTGTCGATCATCGCGCTGCAGCGCGGCCTGGGCTCCTACGTGGCCGAGATCGAGATCCGGCGCATGGACTGGCTCGCGCAGCAGCTGCAGAAGTACCACGCCGCCAACGGCGACTGGAAGGGCCTGCACGACAACGACGACGCGTGGCACCGCCTGCAGATGGGCCGGATGGCCGCGGCGCTCGACAACGCGAGCGGCAGCGGCGACGAACGGCGGCTGCCGCCCTGGTACGAGTACCGCACCATGCGCGGGAATCCGCCGCCGGAAGGCGGCGCGGGCGCGGGCGACGGCGGCGCCGAGGGCGGCAGGCCGCCGCCCCCTCCACCGCCGCCGGACTCGGCGCTTTCGTCGCCCCAGCTCGAGCTGACGCCGCGCCGGCTGCCGACCATGCCTCCGCCGTGGTTCTTCCGCGATCCGCGCGACATGCCGGACTCCATCTTCCAGCGGCTGGCCCTGCTCGACGCGCACGGCGTACGCGTGGTGGGCGCCGAAGTCGACCTCGCGAACGCCGCGCGCACGCCGATCCGCCGCGACCGCACCGTCATCGGCTACCTGGCGCTCACGCCCGTGCAGGGCCTGGAGAGCGAGGCCGACCGGGCCTTCGTCGCGCGGCAGTCCGGTGTGATCGTGCTCACCGGGCTGTGTGGCCTCGGCTTCGCGCTGGTGCTCTCGTGGCTGCTGGCGCGCCGCTGGTTCAAGCCCATCGACGAGCTCACCCAGGCCGCGCAGGACGTGGCGCGCGGCCGGCTCTCCACCCGCGTCGCGGTGCAGGGCTCGGACGAACTGGCGCTGCTGGGCCGCACCTTCAACGACATGGCACAGCGGCTGAACACGATGGAGGCATCGCGCCGCGCCTGGCTGGCCGACGCGGCCCACGAGCTGCGCACGCCGCTGGCCGCCATGCGCGCGGAGATCGAGGCGCTGCAGGACGGCGTGCGCACCTTCGACGAACGCACCGCCCTGCGGCTGCACCGCCAGGTGATCCGCCTGGGCCAGCTGGTCGACGACCTGCGCAGCAGCATGCGCGAGCCGCATAACGACTTGCCCACGGCCACCGTGTTTCCGCTGTCGCTGCTGAAGGAGGCGCTCGACCACACGCGCGACCGCTTCACGGCGCGCGGCATCACGGTGGACCGCCGCGCCATCGACCGCATCGGCGCGTCCGCGCAGCCCGCTGTCGAGGGCGACGCGCACCGGCTGCACCAGGTCTTCATGAACCTGCTGGAGAACACGCTGGCCTACACCGACCAGGGCGGCGAGCTGCACATCGACCTCATGGTCGAGGGCGCGTGGACCGGCAACCGCCTCACGCTGGTGTTCGACGACAGCGCGCCGGGCGTGCCCGAGGCCGAGCTGCCGCGCCTCTTCGACCGGCTGTTCCGCGGCGAGACCTCGCGCAGCCGCGAGCTCGGCGGCTCGGGGCTGGGGCTTTCCATCTGCCGCGCGACCATCGAGGCGCACGGCGGCACGATCGACGCGTCGCCCTCGCCCCTGGGCGGCCTGCGCCTGACCATCACCCTTCCACTGGCAGCATCGCCATGACACGCATCGTCATCGTCGAAGACGAAACCGACATCGCCTCGGTGGTGCAGGACTACCTGCGCCACGCGGGCTACGAAACCGAGCACTTCGCCGACGGGCAGAGCGCGCTCGAAAGCATCGTCGGCACGCCGCCCGACCTCACGCTGCTGGACATCATGCTGCCGCGGCTCGACGGCATCGAGGTGCTGCGCCGCGCGCGCGAGCACACGGCGCACCCGATCATCATGCTGACCGCGCGCATCGAGGAGGTCGACCGGCTGCTGGGCCTGGAACTCGGCGCCGACGACTACGTGTGCAAGCCCTTCTCGCCGCGCGAACTGGTGGCGCGCGTTCGCGCGGTGCTGCGCCGCACCGCGCCGGGCCCGTCGCAGGGCCCGGGCTCGCAGAACGACGCACCGGGGCTGGTACTCGACGACGTGCACTGGCGTGCGTCGCTCGAAGGCACGCCGCTGAACCTCACGCGGCGCGAGTTCGGGCTGCTGCAGGTGCTCTCGCGGCACCCCGGGCGCATCTTCTCGCGCGCCCGCCTGCTCGAGCTGGCCTACGACGACACGGTGGACGTGACGGAACGCGCCATCGACAGCCACGTGAAGAACCTGCGCCGCAAGCTCGGCGCGGTGACGCCGGGGCACGACTGGATACGGTCGGTGTACGGCGTGGGCTTCGCGTGGGAGGCGCCGGCCGGTTAGGGCCTGTTCACACTATTTCCGGTCCTGCACGGGCCCCGAGGCGCGGATCTGCGTCGCGGTCTTCGCCCAGGTCTTCTCCAGCATCCGCGACAGGTACGAGCCCGATTCCCAGCCCACCTGAAGCGCGATGGAAAGCACCGAGTCGCGCGTGTTCCTCAGCAGGAACTCCGCGCGCTCCAGGCGCCGGCGCTGCAGGTAGGCCAGCGGCGACACGCCGTACTTCGCGCGGAAGACGCGCTCCACCTGGCGGCGCGAAAGACGGTGCTGCTGCGCGAAGGCCTCCAGCGACAGCGGCCGGGAAAGATCGGCTTCGATGGTTTCCGCCAGCAGTTCGGCCACCAGCAGGGCCGAGGCGGGATCGCCGTCCGACAGCGGCTGGCCGCTGAGCCGCGCAGCCTCCATGACGAGCGCGCCGCACAGCGCATAGTTCTCCGCGGTGCCGGTCCTGGCCGACTCGAACATCCGCTGCGACAGCGCACGCAGCGCCGTGCTGCCGGCGCGCATGCCCTGCGACGGAGTCGAAACGCCCTGCGCCTGCAGCGCGGTGGCCCACAGCGCGGGGTCCACATAGACCGCGACGTGCGTCTGCCCCGCCGTGAGCGTGGTGGTCGAATGCGCGCTGCCGGCCGCGAACCAGAGGAAGTGCCCGGGGCCCAGGGTCTGCGCGCCGCCTTGCGCGTCGCCAACGCTGAAGCGCCCCGCCAGTGGCACGAACAGCATGTCGCAGTCGTGCACGTGCGTGTCGGTGGCGTAGCGCTCGCGGGCGTTCGCGACCATGGTGGCGTGGTGCGACAGCCGCTCGACGAACAGCGACTGGCGCGGCGCCGGTATGCGGGTGTTCGTCAGGTGCATGGCCACTCCTTGTCGCAATTGAACTCGTGCATGTCGCAATCGGCCGCGCGCGTCCGCGCACGCTCAACAGAATCGGGAAACACCACTCCCGCAAGCAAGAAGCATGAAACCCCAAGCACTGCGCCGCCGCGCGCTCCTCGGGCTGGCAGCCGCCGGCCTCCTGTACGGCCCTGCCGCCTCATGGTCGGCTCCGGAAACGGCCTACCCGGCCAAGCCGGTGACGATCATCGTACCCTTCCCCGCCGGCGGCGGCACCGACGTCATCTTCCGCTCGGTGCAGCAGCGGCTGCAGGCCGCCCTCGGCGTGTCGGTGATCATCGACAACCGCTCCGGCGCCGGCGGCACCGTGGGCACGGGCTTCGGCGCGAAGGCGAACCCCGACGGCTACACGCTGGTGGCGGCCACCACCTCGACCATCGCATCCGCCGATGCGGTGTACCCCAAGCTGCCCTACGACCCCATCAAGGACCTCGTGCCCATCGGCACCATCGGCACCACGCCCTTCGTGCTGGTGGTGACGCCGTCGCTCGCGGCGCGCGACGTGAAGGGCTTCGTCGACTACGCCAAGGCCCATCCGCAGGCGCTCAACTACGGCAGCATCGGCAACGGCAGCCTGAGCCACCTGGCGGGCGAGCTCTTCAAGCAGCGCACCGGCATCGAGATGACCCATGTGCCCTACCGCGGCGCGGCGCCCGCGCAGGCCGACCTGATGGCGGGGCAGATCCAGGCGCTGTTCGACAACCCGCCTGCGCTGCTCGCGCAGGTGCGCGGCGGCCGCATGCGGGCGCTGGCGATCAGCGAACCCTCGGCCGGCTTCGAAGGCCTGCCGACCTTCGAGCAGGCCGGCATCAAGAACTTCAGGCCGCAGCTCTGGTACGGCCTGATGGCGCCGGCTGCCACGCCGCAGCCGGTGGTGCAGCGCCTGCGCGCCGCGCTCGACACGGCCATGCGCGATGCGGCGCTGCGCACCGACATGCAGTCCAAGGGCGTGACGCCGTGGATCGTGACGCCCGATGCATTCCAGGCACAGATACGCAGCGACATCCAGCTCTGGGGCGGCATCGCCCGGTCGGTGAATGCAAAGGCCGAATGACGATGACGACGACCCACCCTCCGCACGCCCACAACATCCGCGTCTTCGTGGGGTCCGACCCGAGCATCGGCGGCAACCCCGCACCGGTCTGGCTAGATGCCGACGCGCTCTCCACCGCGCAGATGCAGGAATACACGCGGCGCAGCGGTCATGAATCGGTCTTCGTGCTGAAGCCCGCAACGCCCGCGCACGCCCTGCGCATGCGCTACTTCGTGCCCAACCACGAAATGGAGATGTGCGGCCACGCCACCGTCGGCGCGCTCTGGCTGCTGCACCGGCGCGGCGAATGGGACGGCTCGCCCGTGGCCATCGAGACGCTGAGCGGCACCGTGACCGGCCGCCGCGTCGACGGCACGGTACAGATCAGCCAGCCGCGCGCGGTGGTGGAGGAAGTGACGCAGCAGGCGCTGGTCGAGGAGATCGCGCGCTGCCTGGGCATCGATGCGGCGAACATCGTCGGGCCCGTGCTCAACGCCGCGACCAGCCGCGTGAAGACGCTGGTGCGGCTGGCGGATACGAAGCAGCTCCACGGCCTGCGCGTGGATTTCGCGCGCGTCGAGTCGCTGTGCGAGCGGCTGGGCTCGACCGGGCTGTATCCGTACGCGCTGTCGGAAGGCGAAGTCTGCACGGTCAGCGCGCGGCAGTTTCCGAAATCCTCCGGCTATCCCGAAGATGCGGCCACGGGCATCGCCGCGGCGGCGCTCGCATGGGGCCTGCGCCGCCTGGGCCTGGTCGGCACGGACGCGCTCGCGGTGACGGTGCGGCAGGGTGAAGCCATGGGGTCGCCTTCCGCCATCCATGTCGGCTTGCCGTCGGAAGCGATGGGGCAGGAAGGCTGCAGGATCGGCGGCGAATGCTGCGAAGAGCCGCCGGAGGATCTGCGCCTGGAGGTGCTCTGCCCGCCGGAAGCGGCGCGTGCGAGCCCTTCCGGAACCTATGCCACCTTCTCGAAGGCGGGCAGCCTGTGGCAATCGAGCGGCGTCGTCGGGCGCGAGAACGGCGAAGTCGTTGCCGGGCCGCTGCGGGGGCCGGACGACGTGGCGCGCGGCCAGCGCGCGGCGGTGGCTGCAGTCGCCGCGCTGCTGCGCTCCGCGCGCGAAGAACTTGGCAGCCTCTCGCGCGTCGCCCGCGTCGTCGCGCTGAACGGATACCTCCAGACAGGCGCCGATTTCGCGGAGCACGCGAAGGTGATGGACGCGGCCTCGGAACTGCTGCGGCAGGTCTTTCCGGAGGCACCGCTGCCGGCCCGCACGACCATCGGCGTCGCGTCGCTTCCGCGTGGCGGCGCGGCCGAGGTGTCGTTGACGCTGGAAGTACGCGACTGAGCGGCGCGGCGCGCCGCCTTGCTCTTTTCTTCTACTGGTAAGCCGCCAGCTCCTGCTTGGCGATCGCGTTGCGATGCACCTCGTCGGGACCGTCCGCCACGCGCAGGTGCCGCTCGTAGGCGTAGAAGTTCGTGAGCAGCGTGTCCTGGCTCAGCCCCATGGCGCCGTAGGCCTGCATGGCCCAGTCGATCACCTTCACGCAGTTGTTCGGCGTGAGCACCTTGATCATCGCGATCTCCTTGGCGGCGACCTTGTTGCCCACGGTGTCCATGCGGTAGGCGGCGTTGAGCACCATCCAGCGCGACTGCTCGATGAGCATGCGCGACTCGGCGATGCGCTCGCGCCACACGCCCTGCTCCGACAGCGGCTTGTGGAAGGCGGTGCGCGACACCAGGCGCTGGCACATCATCTCCAGCGCGGCCTCGGCCATGCCGATGGCGCGCATGCAGTGGTGGATGCGGCCGGGGCCGAGACGGCCCTGTGCGATCTCGAAGCCGCGGCCTTCGCCGAGCAGGATGTTCTCGACCGGCACGCGCACGTTCTCGAACACGATCTCCGGATGGCCGAAGGGCGGGTCGTACACGCCGAGCAGCGCCATGTCGCGCACGATGGTCACGCCGGGCGTGTTCTTCGGCACGAGGATCATCGACTGCTGCCTGTGGCGGTCGGCGTTGTCGGGGTCGGTCTTGCCCATGAGCACGAAGATCTCGCAGCGCTCGTTCATCGCGCCGGTGATGTACCACTTGCGGCCGTTGATGACGTACTCGTCGCCCTCGCGGCGGATGCTGCAGCGGATGTTGGTGGCGTCGCTCGAAGCCACCTCGGGCTCGGTCATGGCGAAGGAGGAGCGGATCTCGCCGGCCAGCAGCGGCTTCAGCCAGCGCTCCTGCTGCGCCTTGGTGCCGTAGCGCGCGAGCACTTCCATGTTGCCGGTGTCGGGCGCGGAGCAGTTGAAGATCTCCGAGCACCAGTAGCGCCGGCCCATGATCTCGCACAGCGGGGCGTATTCGACGTTGCTCAGGCCCGGGCCGTGCTCCGACTCGGGCAGGAACAGGTTCCACAGCCCGCGCTCGCGCGCCTTGGCCTTGAGGCCGGCCATCATCGGCAACTCGGCATACGGCCGGCCCGCGCGGGCGTTGGCGGCCAGCTCCTCTTCATGGCGCTTCTCGTTGGGGTAGACGTACTCGTCCATGAACCTGAGCAGTTCCTCGCGCAGCGCGATCACCCGGGGCGTGAATTCGAAATGCATGGTGCGTCCTTCGGCAAGAGTCGATGTGTAGGTGTGGCTTGAAGGTACGTCGCACGCGGCGTTTCGCACGGTCTTCCGGGTGACAGCGGGGCCCTCGTGCTGTCACCTTCGCAGCAGTGGCCGGCGCGACAATGCGGGCATGACCGCCAGCCCCACGGACGTTTCTTCTTCTCCCACCTCGCCGCGCCCCGTGCGCATGGCGGCCACGCTCATCGTCGTGCGCGACGGTCGCGCCGGTCTCGAGGTGCTGATGCTGCGGCGGGCCGAGAAGGCCAACGACCAGAACAGCGGCGCGAGCGTGTTCCCGGGCGGCGTGATCGACGCGCACGACCGCGGCCTGCACGGCTGCTGCAGCGGCATCGACGACCGTGCCGCAAGCGCACGGCTCGAAGTGCCCGAAGGCGGCCTCGACTACTACGCGGCAGCGATCCGCGAATGCTTCGAGGAAGCCGGCCTGCTGTTCGCGACCGATTCCGCCGGACGGCCGGTGACGCTCGACGGCCTGCCTGCCGGCCAGCTCGCCGAGATGCGCCATGCAGCGGAGCAAGGCACCGACGCGCTGCTCTCGCTGTGCGCGCAGCACGGCTGGAAGCTCGCGGCCGACCGGCTCGCGTACTTCTCGCACTGGCTCACGCCGCCGGGCATGCCGCGCCGCTTCGACACGCGCTTCTTTCTCGCCGCCATGCCCGAAGCACAGAGCGTGCAGCCCGACGGCCGCGAGACGGTCGAGCACATGTGGTTGCGCCCCGCCGATGCGGTGGACCCGGCGCGCGGGCTCAAGCTGATGAACGTGACGCGCCGCATCCTGCTGGAGCTCGCGCGATTCCAAAGCGTGCAAGAGCTCATGGCGCATGCGCGCAGCCTGAAGCACATTCCCCGCGTGATGCCCCGGCTGGCGGACGGTCCCAAGGGGCGGCGGCCTGTGAACATGGAGGAGCATTCGTACGAGGAAGTCGGCTTCGTCGATCCGCACGGCGAAGGCGGTGGGCGCTATGCGCACGAGGCCGGGCTGGCGATGCGGCTTTCGGCGCGGGTGCTGCGGGTGACCGGGGAAGCCGGCGACGGATCGGGCACGCTGGTGCACAGCTATTTCGTGGGAACGGCGGACGGAGATTGCGCGCTGATCGACGCATCGCCCGCAGGCCCCGCGCATGCCGAGGCGCTTGCCGCCGCGGCGCCGGGGCGGGTGCGATGGCTTCTGTCGACGCAGGCTGGCCCCGAAGAAGCACT
This sequence comes from Variovorax sp. SG517, assembly GCF_013376045.1. Lineage (GTDB taxonomy): Bacteria > Pseudomonadota > Gammaproteobacteria > Burkholderiales > Burkholderiaceae_C > Variovorax. The sequence goes on from NZ_JABMJG010000001.1 coordinate 696,464, forward strand.
GCGCGAGTTCTGGCCGGATGCGGCCGCCGCGGTGCTGGCACTGGGCGAGCAGATCCGAATCGGCGATGCCACGCTGCGCGTGCTGCCAGGCGATGGCGATGCGCGATCGCGGCGGTTCCTGCTGGTCGAGGAAGCAATCCTGTTCACGGGCGCGTCAGATGCGCCGATGACCGGCGAAGAGCAGGTTCGCTGGATCGCGCCGCGCCACGGCTTCCTGCGCAGCCGGCGCTGACCACCCCCGCAGCACCTCGTCGCGCCACGCGGCCGTGGCATGCATCGTGCAAGATCGGCCCATCATGCTTCCCCTGTCCCCGGACGCGCTGCGCCAGCAGCTGCGGTCATTCGCTTCGCGCGCGCAGCCCGTGCGCATTCTTCTCACGCTCGGCAGTCTCATGGCGGCTTGCGCCTGGACCGGCCACACCGATGCGGTGATTCCCCTCTTCCTCGGCGCCATCGCCAGCGCGCTGGCCGAAACCGACGACAGCTGGCGCGGCCGGCTGCGCGCGCAGCTGGTCACGCTGGGCTGCTTCGCGGGCATCGCGTTCGCGGTGGAGGCAGCTTTCGGCATGCCGCTGCTGTTCATCGCCGGCCTTGCGCTCGCGGCCTTCTGGCTCACGATGCTCGGCGCGGTGGAGGCGCGCTACAAGGCGATCGCGTATGCGACGCTGATCCTGGCGATGTACGCCACGCTCGGCATCGAGAACATGGGTGCGCATGGCGTGGCGCATCGCGGACGCGAGCCCTTGCTGCTCGTGGCCGGCGCGGCCTGGTACGGTGTGTTCTCCGTGCTGTGGTGCGCGGCCTTTCCGGCGCAGCCGGTGCAGGCGCGGCTGGTGACGCTCTTCACGGTGCTGGGCAACTACGTGCGCTACAAGGCGTCGCTGTTCGAGCCGCTGCGCGGCATCGACATCGAGCGCAAGCGGCTCGCGCTCGCGCAGCTCAACGCGGAAGTGGTGACCGAGCTCAACGCGGCCAAGGAAAGCATCTTCCGCCGCATCGGCGCGCGGGCGCCGACGGGGCGCATCTCGCGCTACCGCGGGCTCTACCTGATCGCGCAGGACGTGCACGAGCGCGCGAGCTCCTCGCACGACGACTACAACGCGCTGGCCGACGCCTTCTTCCACAGCGACCTGCTCTACCGCTGCCAGCGCGTGCTGGGCCTGCAGGGGCTGGCCTGCCAGCGGCTGGCCGAGTCGGTCGCGCGGCGCGAGCCTTTCGAGGTGGGCCCGGAAACCGTGCAGGCGCTGGCCGACCTGCGCAGCGCCATCGAGCACGAGCGCGCGCGGGCAGATACCCCCGCGCGGCTTGCGCTGCTGGCCTCGGTGGAGGCGCTGGCGCGCAACCTCGCGCTGCTCGACGGCCAGCTCGCGGGCGCCAGCCAGCCCTCGGCGCGCGCTGGCCGCACGGAGATGGGCCTGTTCGACCGCTCGCCGCGCTCCTGGCGCGACGCCCTCGAGCGCGTGCGGCGCCAGCTCACCGTGCGATCGCCGCTCTTCCGCCATGCGCTGCGGCTGTCGATCGCGCTGGTGGCGGGCTATGGCGTGATGCAGCTCATCCACCCGGCGCAGGGCTACTGGATCCTGCTGACCACGCTCTTCGTCTGCCAGCAGAGCTATGGCGACACCATCGCGCGCATGGGGCAGCGCATTGCCGGCACCGCGCTCGGCGTGGTGGCGGGCTGGGCGCTGCTGCAGCTCTTTCCGCAGCCGCTGGTGCAGTCGGTGCTCGCGGTGATCGCCGGGGTGCTGTTCTTCGCGACCCGCACCACGCGCTACCTGCTGGCCACGGCTTCGATGACGCTGCTGGTGCTGATGTGCTTCAACCAGGTCGGCGACAGCGGCGTGCTGCTGGTGCCGCGGCTGGTCGACACCGCCATCGGCAGCGCGATCGCCGGGCTGGCGGTGCTGCTGGTGCTGCCGCACTGGCAGGCGCGGCGCATCAACGAACTGGCCGCGGCCGCCATGCGCGGCCATGCGGGCTACCTGCGGCAGATCGTCGTGCAATACCGCACCGGCGCGCGCGACCACCTCGACTACCGGCTGGCGCGGCGCAACGACCACAACGCGGACGCGGCGCTGTCGACCGCGGTGTCGGACATGTTCCGCGAGCCGGGCTACGTGCGGCGGCGCGCGGGGGTGGCGCTGCGCTTTCTGATCCGCTCGCACACGCTGCTGAGCTACCTCTCGGCACTGGGTGCCCACCGTTCGGCGCTGCCCGATTCGGCGCAGATGGCGGTGCTGCACGCCTCGGCCGAAGGCGCGATCGCGGCGCTGGAAGCGCTGGCGGCCGGGCTGGAAAGAGGCACTGCAGATGTAACAGGCGGGCTGGAAGCCGAATCGGCCGCACGCGCCGCGCTCGCGCAGGCCGCCGCCGACGGCGGCGACGACGACGACGCCCAGGCGCGAACTTTCCATACCGAACTCGGTCTGATCTGGCTGCAGATAGACGCCCTGCGCCTCCACGCACGCGAATGGCTGCAGCCCGAAGGCGGCGAAAACACGACCGCGCCGGCCTGAGGGCGAGTGAACATCCGTGCGATCCGGTCGGTTGAAAGCGCCGTCGCGAGCACCCCTTCGCGCGGAAGGTAAAATTACCCCTACATGTCCCGCTGGTTTGCCGCCACTGTCCTCGCCATCATGTTGTCCTGCTACGGCTTTGCCGTGCTTGCCCACAACATGCTCGGTGCCGGCCATTCGCACGCCGAACCGCAGACCGCCCAGGCGACCCAGACGCTGATTGTCAGCGTCGCCTTCTCGGACCTCTCCGATCTTTCCGATGCCAGGAAGCCGGCAGGCGATGCCGACAAGGCCTCGGACGACACCCTCTCCATCGACGAAGCCGGCTCCGAACACGCCGAGCTGGTCGACGCCCGCAACGGCGCGCCCGCGCTGCTGCGCTTCACTGAACAGCCGCCGAAACTCGGCCTGACCACCATCGTCTCGCCGTTCCTGGCGCGACCCAAGCGGCCACCCCGCGCCGCTTCCTTCGTCGCCTAGGCCCCGGGGCCTTCGCGACCGGGAGCCGCCATGGCTCCCGCCCCCCTTGCGATCCGGCACGGCCGCCATCCGGCGGCGCCCGCATCGCACCGCTGCCACTCGCTCTCTCTCATTCACGGCCCTGTGCCCCATTGCGCGCGCCATCGCACGCAGCCGGCATCGGTCCAGCTTCAAGGAATCAACACAATGAACAACAGCCCTACCGCCTATCACGACAGCATCGAGCTGCCGATCGCCTCGCCGCAGGAGCGCAACCGCGTCCTGCGCAACACCTACCTGCTGCTCGCGCTGTCGATGGTGCCCACCGTCCTGGGCGCCTGGATCGGCGTCTCCACCGGCCTCTCGCGCGCGATGTCGCCGGGCATCGGCCTGATGGTCTTCCTGGGCGGCGCCTTCGGCTTCATGTACGCCATCGAGAAGACCAAGGAGTCGGCCGCCGGCGTGCCGGTGCTGCTGGCCTTCACCTTCTTCATGGGCCTGATGCTGTCGCGCCTGGTCGGCACCGTGCTCGGCCTGGCCAACGGCGCCAGCCTGGTGATGACGGCCTTCGCCGGCACCGGCGCGATCTTCCTCGGCATGGCCACGCTGTCGTCGGTCATCAAGCGCGACCTGTCGGCCATGGGCAAGTGGCTCTTCATCGGCGCCATCCTGCTGCTGGTGGCGGGCATCGCCAACTTCTTCATCAAGTCGAGCGCGCTGATGATGACGCTGTCGGTGCTGGCCATCGGCATCTTCTCGGCCTTCATCCTGCACGACCTCAAGCGCGTGAAGGACGGCCTGGAGACCAACTACATCTCCGCCACGCTGGGTGTGTACCTCAGCATCTACAACGTCTTCCAGTCGCTGCTGGCCCTGCTGGGCATCGCCGGCGGCCGGGACGAGTGATTCATTCCCCACGAAGGAAGGAAAACATCCCATGCGTCTCACCACCAAGGGCCGCTTCGCGGTCACCGCGATGATCGACATCGCCCTGCACGGCCGTTCGGGCCCCGTCACGCTGGCTTCGATCAGCCTGCGCCAGCGCGTGTCGCTGTCTTACCTGGAGCTGCTGTTCGGCAAGCTGCGCCGCGCCAGCCTGGTCGAATCGACCCGCGGGCCGGGCGGCGGATATTCTCTGAGCCGCAAGGCGGCCGAGATTTCCGTGGCCGACATCGTCCTCTCGATCGAGGAACACGATGCCGAAACCACCCGCCGGCGCGATGCTGACGCGCCGGGTGAAGCGGGCCGCTGCGAGATCGACGAGCTCTGGGCCACCGTGAACCTGCGGGCGGTCGAGTTCCTCAAGTCGATCTCGCTGCAAAGCCTTGTCGACGAACAGAAGGCCAAGGGCGTACAGGCCGCGGTGCGGACCGAGACCCGGCGCACGCCGGCCGGCCAGCCGGCCACGCGCAAGCCTTTCGTCGTCGATGCGCCGAACTCGGTGTTCGCACTGGGACGGCGCCAGCAAAGCGCCAGCTAGCTCCGAGCCAGCCAGCCGACCGGCCCACGCGGCAGGGCCCGCCGTCACGGATCGACGTGGCGGCGGGCGCCTGCCTGCGTGGGCTTTTTCGTTGGTTCTTATCCCTCGGAAGCCACAGGAATCCTTCATGTTGCGACGCAACACGGCAGGCACAATGCACCATAACAGTGCAAAACAAGCATGCGCGACCCGGACGACTCCGGCTCGCGCCGCATCGCGTTCCCGGACAGCCATGACTCTCAAGCTCCTGTTCCCCCTTTCCCTGCTCGTGCTCGCCGCCTGCGGCGCCCGGCAGGCGCCAGACACCGAAGCAGCGCCGCCCGAAGTCGGCGTGATGGCGCTGCACGCGGGCGACGTGCCCGTGCACACCGAGCTCTCGGGCCGCACGGCCGCGTTCCGCGTGTCGGAGGTGCGCCCGCAGGTCAACGGCATCGTGCGCAAGCGCCTGTTCGAGGAAGGCAGCATGGTCCGCGCGGGCCAGGTGCTGTACGAGATCGAGCCCGGCCCCTTCGAGGCGGCGCACGAGCAGGCGCAGGCCACGCTTGCAACTGCCCAGGCGAGCATCGCGAGCCTGCGCGGCAAGGCCGAGCGCTTCGGCGAACTGGTGAAGGCCAATGCCGTGAGCCGGCAGGAGCACGAGGAAGCGCAGGCCGCGCTCGTGCAGGCCGAAGCCGGCGTGAAGGCCGCGAAGGCGGCGTTGAAGGCAGCGCGCATCAACCTCGAATTCACCCGCATCGAGGCGCCCATCTCGGGCCGAATCGGCCGCTCCAGCGTGACCGAGGGCGCGCTGGTGGCGCCGGGCCAGGCCACGGCGCTGGCGACCATCCAGCGCATCGATCCGATCTACGTCGACGTGGTGCAGTCCAGCCTCGAGCTCACGCGGCTCAAGCGCCGCTTCATCTCGGGCGACATGGCGCCCGCGAGCACGCGCGTGAGCCTGCGCATGGAAGACGGCCTGCCGTACCCGCATGCCGGCACGCTGAAGTTCACGGAAGTGGCGGTCGACACCGCGACCGGCTCGGTCACGCTGCGCGCGGAGTTTCCGAACCCGCAGGGGCTGCTGCTGCCCGGCATGTACGTGCGGGCGCAGGTCGAATCCGGCGTCGAACGGCAGGCCGTGCTCGCGCCGCAGCGCGGCGTGTCGCGCAACGAGAAGGGCGAGCCGACCGCGCTCGTGGTCGGCGCGGGCGACAAGGTCGAGCTGCGCACGCTCGAAGTGCGCAGTGCGTCGGGCGACCAGTGGATCGTGACCGGCGGCCTGCACGAAGGCGACCGGCTCGTGGTCGACGGCCTGCAGCGCGCGCACCCGGGCGACAAGGTGAAGCCGGTGCCGGTATCGGCCGCGGCATCACCTTCCTCGGCAGATTGAGACAACGCAAGTGATCGCCAATTTCTTCATCCAGCGGCCCGTCTTCGCATGGGTCATCGCCATCCTGATCATGCTGGCCGGCGGCGTGGCTATCCGCACGCTGCCGGTGTCGCAGTACCCGGACATCGCGCCGCCCACCGTCGTGGTCTCGGCCAACTACCCCGGCGCCTCGGCGCAGGCGGTGGAAAACAGCGTCACGCAGGTACTCGAGCAGCAGCTCAAGGGCATCGACGGGCTGCTGTATTTCAAATCGACCAGCAGCTCGGCCGGCTGGGCCGAGATCAGCGTCACCTTCCGCCAGGGCATCAACCCCGACACCGCCCAGGTGCAGGTGCAGAACAAGGTCAGCCAGGCCACCAGCCGGCTGCCGCAGGCGGTCCAGCAGCAGGGCGTGACGGTCGCGAAGTCGCAGAACAACTTCCTGCTGATCGTGGCGCTCTACGACGAGACCGGCCGCCGCACCGACACCGACGTGGCCGACTGGATGGCCAGCAACCTGCGCGACCCCATCAGCCGCATCGACGGCGTGGGCTCGGTGCAGGCCTTCGGCGCTTCTTATGCGATGCGAATCTGGCTCGACCCGCACCGGCTCGCGAGCTACCAGCTGATGCCCTCCGACGTGACCGCCGCCATCGCCGCGCAGAACACGCAGGTGTCGGTGGGCGAGATCGGCGCCCGGCCTTCGCCCGCGAAGCAGCAGCTCAACGCCACCGTGACGGCGCTGTCGCGGCTGCAGACGCCCGAGCAGTTCCGCGACATCGTGCTGAAGACGCAGGCCGACGGCGCCGTGGTGCGCCTGGGCGACGTGGCGCGCGTGGAGATGGGCAGCGAGTCGTACGCCGAGACCACGCGGCTGAACGGCCACCCCGCCGCCGGCGCGGCCGTCATGCTGGCGCCCGGCGCCAACGCGCTGACCACCGCCAGCGCGGTGAAGGCGCGCATGGCCGAGATGGAGCCCTCGCTGCCCCCCGGCCTGCGCGTGGCCTACGCGGAGGACACCACGCGCTTCGTGAAGATCTCGATCAGGTCGGTCATCAAGACGCTGCTGGAGGCCATCGCGCTGGTGGTGGTCGTGATGTACCTGTTCCTGCAGAACTGGCGCGCCACGGTCATCCCGGCCATCACGGTGCCGGTGGTGCTGCTGGGCACCTTCGGCGTGCTCGCGGCCTTCGGCTATTCGATCAACGTGCTCACGCTGTTCGGCATGGTGCTGGCCATCGGCCTGTTGGTGGACGACGCGATCGTGGTGGTGGAGAACGTCGAGCGCGTGATGCACGAGGAAGGACTCGACCCGAAGGCCGCCACCATCAGGTCGATGAAGGAGATCACCGGCGCGCTGGTGGGCATCGCGGTGGTGGTGTCGGCGGTGTTCCTGCCGATGGCCTTCTTCGGCGGCTCGGTGGGCGTGATCTACCGGCAGTTCTCCGTGACCATCATCGCGTCGATGGCGCTGTCGGTGGTGGTGGCGATCGTGCTCATACCGGCGCTGTGCGCGCGCTTCCTGCGGGCCAGCGACGCGCCGCGCACGCGCGGCTTCCTGGGCGCATTCAACCGCAGCTTCGACGCGGCGCAGGGCCGCTACGTGGGCCTGCTGGGGCGCATGCTGCGCAAGCCGCTGCGCTTCACGGCCGTGTACGCGGCCATCGTGGCAGGCATGGGCGCGCTCTACCTGGCCCTGCCGGGCGGCTTCCTGCCCGAGGAGGACCAGGGCAGCGCGATGGTGCAGCTCACGCTGCCGGCAGGCTCCACGATCAGCCGCACCGACGCGGTGAACCGCATGGTCGAGAAGCACTTCCTCGAAACCGAGAGGGACACGACCGACACCATCTTCACGCTTTCGGGCTGGAGCTACGGCGGCTCGGGTCAGAACATGGGCATGGCCTTCGTCTCGCTGAAGGACTGGTCCGAGCGCGGCCGTGCCGACCAGCGCGCGCAGGCCATCGTCGAGCGTGCCGGCACCGTGCTGGGCAAGCAGCAGCGCGACGCCGAGGTCTACGGCATGGTGCCGCCGCCCATCGAGGGGCTGGGGCAATCCAACGGCTTCGAGTTCTGGCTGCAGGACACCTCGGGCATGGGCCCGCAGAAGCTGGTGCAGGCACGCGAGTCGCTGCTGCGCGACGCGGGCAAGGACGCGCGGCTGCAGTCGGTGCGCGCCAACGGCGTGGCCGGCACGCCGCAGCTGCAGATCGACATCGACCAGCTCAAGGCCTCGGCGCTGCGCCTGTCGCTGGACGACGTGAACACCACGCTGGGCATCGCCTGGGGCGGCAGCTACGTCAACGACTTCATCGACCGCGGCCGCGTCAAGCGCGTGTACGTGCAGGCCGACGCACCCTACCGCTCCGACCCGGACGACATCCGCCAGTGGTTCGTGCGCGGCGCCACCGGCGCGATGACGCCGTTCTCGGCCTTCGCCACCACGCGCTGGTCGCAGGGCGCGCCGCAGCTGGAGCGCTACAACGGCCTGCCGGCGGTGCAGATTCAGGGCGCGGCCTCGCACGGCACGAGCTCGGGCACGGCGATGGCCGCCGTCGAAGCCATCGCGAAGAAGCAGCGCGGCACCGGCCACGCATGGAGCGGCCTCTCCTACCAGGAGCGCCTCTCGGGCGGGCAGGCGCCGCTGCTGTTCGCGCTGTCGATCCTCGTCGTGTTCCTGTGCCTGGCGGCGCTGTACGAGAGTTGGTCGGTGCCGTTCTCGGTGATGCTGGTGATTCCACTGGGCGTGCTCGGCGCGGTGATCGCGGCGTCGCTGCGCGGCCTCTCGAACGACATCTACTTCCAGGTCGGCCTGCTCGCGACCATCGGGCTGTCGGCGAAGAACGCGATCCTGATCATCGAGTTCGCGGAAGCGGCGCTGCGCCGCGGCATGCCGCTGCTCGACGCAGTGGCCGAAGGCGCGCGCCTGCGGCTGCGGCCGATCCTGATGACCTCGCTGGCCTTCCTGGCCGGCGTGGTGCCGCTGGCACTGGCCACCGGCGCGGGTTCGGCGAGCCAGGTCGCCATCGGCACCGGCGTGTTCGGCGGGGTGCTGGCCGCTACGGCGCTGGGGATCTTCTTCGTGCCGCTTTTCTATCTGCTGGTGAAGCGGCTGGCAGCCCGGTTCTACAAGCGCAGCGGCGTCGCGGCGGCGTCCTGAGGAGCCGTCGCCGTCAGCTCTTTCCGGCGGCGGGCGCGCGTCGCGGCAGGCCCGGCAGGGTCCATCCGAAGGTCATGCCCGCCGCGGCGATCAGGATGGCCGCCGCGCCCACCACCTGCAATGCGCCCAGCCGCTGGCCGAAGGCGACGTAGTCGACGCCGATGGCCACCAGCGGATAGATGAACGACAAGGCGCCCGCCACCGGCGTGGAGAGCTTCTGCAGCGCCCCGTACAGCAGCACGAACACCAGCCCCGTGTAGATCACGCCCATCGCGAGGTGCACACCCCACGTGGCCGCGTCGGCCGGCAGCGACTTCAGGTTCGCGAATGGCGCGAGCATCACGATGCCCACGCACACCTGTATGAGCGCGATCAGATGCGGCGCGATGCCGTCGAGCTTCTTCGCGACCAGAGCCGCCACCGCGTAGCAGAAGGCCGCGCCCAGCGCCATCAGCACGCCGATGAAATAGGACGAACCGCCGGCGCCTCCGCCTGATTTGGCTTGCGCCACCAGCACCACCCCGGCGAAGGCGATGCACAGCCAGATCGCCTTCATCGCGGTCAGCCGCTCCGAGAGCAGCAGCGCGCCGAGCGCGACCAGCATGAAGGGCTGCGTGTTGTAGACCGCCGTGGCAATCGAGATCGACGCGTGCGAGAACGAGGCGAAGATCAGCACCCAGTTGACGACCAGCGCCACGCCGCCAAACGCGGCCAGCGCGAATTGGCGCAGCGTCAGGCCGCGCCGCAGCAGCCCCAGCGCGAAGCACACGACCAGCAGCGTCGCCGCGCCGAACACGCAGCGCCAGAACAGCAGGTCGGGCAGCGGCTGGCCGGAGCGCACGACGAACCACCCGATGGTTCCGGAAATCACCATGGCCGCGCTCATTTCCAGCGCGCCGCGAAGCTGCGTCTGCATCTCTGTTCGTTGCCTTCTCTGTTCGCTCTGTTCGGGGAAACAAGAGTGCCATGTATTGCGTCGCCTGGATATGCTTCGAACAAGGCCAGAACCGCCAACAGCCTTCGAAAATTAGCCAGCAAGGCCCATTCACCGGAGAACCCTCAAATGCTCGACGCAACGGACGAAGCCATCGTGCTGGCCCTCGCGGACAACGCGCGCATGTCGCTGAAGGAACTGGCCCATCACGTGGGGCTGTCTTCTCCCAGCGTGTCCGAGCGGCTGCGCCGGCTCGAGGAGCGCGACGTGATACGCGGCTACACGCTCCAGGTGAACCCGAAGGCGCTGGGCTACCAGTTCCAGGCCATCGTGCGCATCCGCCCGCTGCCGGGGCAGCTGCAGGCGGTGCAGGAACTGATCGTGGGCACGCCCGAGTTCTGCGAGTGCGACAAGATCACCGGAGAAGACTGCTTCGTCGCGCGGCTGTTCCTGCAGTCGCTGGAGCAGCTCGACGGCATCCTCGACCGCATCGCGCAGAAGGCCGAGACCAACACCTCCATCGTCAAGGCGCAGACGATCCCCCGGCGGCTGCCGCCCTTCGTGGCGCGGTGAAGCGCGCGGGCCGGTCGCAGGCACCGCTTCGCAAGGGAAAGGCCGGTGGCCTGTGGAGCGCCCCGCATGGGTTGCGTCCTGTTTTTGCGTAGATGCGTACGGTGGCCCGCTCGCCCTGCATCCCAGAATCGAGCGGCCGTGAGAGGCACGGCGCACGCATTCCACAAGACCAAGGAGACTTCATGATCACTTCCCGCCGCGGCCTGCTGGCCGGTTCCGCCGCCATGGCCACGGGCGCCATCGCCGGCTGCGCGCTGCCCGCCGGGGCCGCTCGCGCGCAGGCCACGCCGTTCGATGTCGCCGCATCGACCATTCCGATCGTCGGCAGCGAGCAGGTCTATCCGGTGCGCCGCATCTACTGCATCGGGCGCAACTACGAGGCCCATGCGCGCGAGATGGGCTCGGACCCGAGCCGCGAGCCGCCCTTCTTCTTCCAGAAGCCGGCCGACGCGATCCAGGTCGTGACGCCCGGCACGGTGGCCGACCATCCCTACCCCACGCTCACGAAGAACTACCACTATGAGGTGGAACTGGTGGTGGCGCTCGGAAAGGGCGGGCGCAACATCCCGGCGAGCTCGGCGCTCGACCACGTCTACGGCTACTCGCTGGGCCTGGACATGACGCGGCGCGACCTGCAGCGCGAGATGGGCGACCAGAAGAAGCCCTGGGAAATCGGCAAGAGCTTCGACCATTCGGCGCCCGTGGGGCCGATCCATCCGGTGGCGAAGGTCGGCCACTTCACCGACGGCGCGATCTGGCTCAAGGTGAACGGGCAGACGAAGCAGAACGCCACCCTCAGGCACATGATCTGGTCGGTGGCCGAGCAGATCAGCCGGCTGTCGCAGGCCTTCGAGCTGAAGCCGGGCGACATCATCTACTCGGGCACGCCCGAGAACGTGGGGCCGGTGGTGCGCGGCGACCTCATAGAGATCCACATCGACCGGCTGCCCGAGCTCTCGGTGCGGATCGTCTGAAGAAGGCTTCGGGGATGCGGGGGCGCGGGGGGCGCGGCGGGGGCACCGTCGCGGCCGTCCAATTTTTCTCCCCCTTTGAAGTCCACGATGCCGGTCATGACGACTCTCCGGCATCGCAACTCGCACGACGCATTCCGAGCGTTTCGCCTCGACGGCTTCACCCCGGAACCCACCGTTAGCGTCCGGGGCAGCGGCAGGGAGCAGTCCATCTCCCGCGCGTTGCCGCACCACCGCAAGTCCGCGTGGCCGCAGCGTCTTGCGGGGCTGCTGGCCTTCGGTGCGCTGGCAGCCGGCATCTTCCTGGCGGGCACCGACACGTGCGCACAACGCGGCACGGCGGCAAGCGGCAACTACGGCCGCTCGACGCTCGCGCCGATCACGGCAACCGGCTCCGGCCCTCGCGCGGGCAGCTGCAAGCGCGCGCCCGGCGGATCGAACCGGCCGAAGACGACGCGCTGAAGCGCTCGGGTCCGGTCCGCTTTCATGGAGCCCGAGCCGACGGCTCGCCGTGTCAGACCGCGAGCGCCTGCCCCACGTCCTGCGTCTTGCGGCGCGCGAGCGCGAGGTTGGACTTCGACTTGTCGAGCACCAGGTAGACGAACAGGCCCTCGTGCTTCTGCAGCGGGCGGATGATGTGGTACTGGCGGCCGAGCGTGATCAGGATGTCCTCGATCACGTCGTTCAGGCCGAGCGCGTTCATGGTCTTGTGCTTGGCGCGCACTACCTCGGTATTGCCCGCGGCGGCAACTTCCAGGTCCACGCCCGAGCCGACCTGCCCCAGGATCATGCCGCTGCCGGAATCGACCAGCGCGGCGCACAGCGCACCGTCGATCGTCATCAGTTCGTCCATGGATTGCTTGATATTTGCCATCGAAGTCTTTCGTAGTGCATCGCCCTGAGAATCGGCCGCCACCCGGGCGAGTGATGAGCGGCGGCCGCTTTTTGAAAAGGCTGAGGACGCGTTCGGGCGCTCGGGCTCTCAGGCGCGCTGCAGGGCGAGCGTCGCCTGCTTGGAGAAGTACAGGACCTGGCCGATCAACGCGTCCTTGCCCGTCACCACGCTCACGATCAGGTCGGCCTCTGCGTTGCGGGCCTGCAGCATCAGGATGTGGCCGAGCGCGGTCTCTATCGCCACGTTCTCGCACTGCCCCAGCCCGCTCTCCTCGCCGGCCACGGCGCCGAGCGCGGCCAGCGAGCTCGCGATGGCCGACAGGCGCGCGACCTGCGCGTTGTTCTCGGTGCGCGCAGCCAGCTCCAGGCCGTCTTCCGTCGCGATCACCACGGCCTTGGCGCCCTTGATCTCGCGCATGAGCGTGTCCACGGCGGTCTCGGCGGCGTCCTTGATGCGGGGGGAGATGTTCATGTGGCTCGGGTCCGGCGAAGGAAGAAAGGAAAAGGAAAAAGGAAGGAGAAGAGGCGGCGCGGTGGTCAGGCTTCCAGCTGCAGCAGCAGCAACTCGAGCAGCTGCACCACCTGCTGCGGATCGGTCACGTTGGCCGGCAGCACGGGGCTCAGCACGCCCTTGTCCTGCATGCGCTGGGCGTAGGCGTCGAGCCCTGGCTCGGGGTGGGTCTCGGTGCGGCCCACCGCGACCACGCAGGCGGTCCTGTCGATGAGTTCGGAGAAGCCGTCGAGGTACACCTCGAGGTCGGCCAGCGGATCGGGGCGGCTGTTGTCGACCAGGATCACGAGGCCCAGCGCGCCGCGCGCGAGGATGCGCCACATGAAGTCGAAGCGCATCTGCCCCGGCGTGCCGTACAGGCGCAGCTTCTCTCCGTTGTCCAGCGTGAGTTCGCCGTAGTCCAGGCCGACGGTGGTCGTGGCCTTGGCGACCGAGGTGTCGCTGTTGCGAACCTCCGTGCGCACCGGCGCGATCTCGCTCACGGCCGCGATGGCGGTGGTCTTGCCCGCACCCATGGTGCCGGTGAAAAGTATCTTGTGCTCCACGCTCATTCAGGGTCGGTCGATGTCGTCGATGTCATGTAGCGCAGGCTCATCGCTTCAGGCCCTCGGTCCGGAGGCCAGCAGCCCGAGGCGGCTGCGGATGCGCGCGAGCAGGCCCGGCTGCACGGTGTCGCGCGCCACCGCAGGAACATGGGACGCATCGCTGCCCGCCGAGGCCTGCGAATCGGGCCAGATCGACTCGGGCGCGCGGCTGGCCGCGAAGCCGGTGCCGTCGCTCCTGCTGCTGCTGTTGCTGTTGCTGGCCGTGACGAATCCCGCCTTCTCGAGCGCCGCGATGAAATCCGCGCACTCCTGGGCACTGGCGCCCGATCTCTGCTGAAGCGCCTGCAGCGACGCCGGCCGGCTCGCGAGCAGCGTGGCGAGCTTCATGCGCATGGTGGTCTCCAGCAGCGCGAGCGAAGGCCAGCGCAGCAGCCGGTATTCCTCGCCGCGCTCGGCGGCGCGGTCGCGGGACGCGGCAAGGCCGAGTTCGCGGGCATGGATCACCATCGCACCGAGCCGGTTGAGCATGGTCTCGAGCGCATCGGCATGCAGCGGCAGGCGCAGGAAGGGGCCGCGCGACGGCGGGTTCTCGCCGATCGTCAGCAGCGGCGCCGAGCGGTCGTCGGCTTCGGCGGGCGGCTCCGGAAGCCGGTCGCCCACCACCCGCAGGTCGGCGCCCTCGACCTGCCAGGCCCAGTGCTGCTGGGTGCGGTGATCGAGCAGCCGGACGAGGGATTTGAAGAGGAGTTCGTCGCGGGCGGGCAGACCTTCGACGCTGAAGCTCAGCAACGGCCGGCGGCCGCGCGGCAAGGTGGCTGGCGAGCTCATCGGCGGCTCGGGCGTAGCCATGCGGTGACCAGCGCCGAGCGCACCAACCTGGGGCTTTCTTGCGGTTTGAACTGCAATTCCGGAGCTCCCATCGGAAAGGCACCCTGCGGAAAGCCTTTACGGCCCGCCTCCAATCGAATGCCTAAGTGTTAAATGATTGTTTCTGGGAAAATATAACACTCGTTGCAATTAAAAACACTAGATTACAAAACCCGACTGAGGCCTACGGGAATCGGTAGCGACGAGCTCCGGCCGCTGCCGCCGCCCGCGCTGGCGCCTGCCGAAAAGGGGTTGTTCGGGCACCTCGTGGAGGGCCATTGGCTGCGGGCCCGGCGGCCCATGGCGCCGGGAGGCATCGGGTGGAGCAGGAGGATCCGGGCACCCGAGATCCGGGTCCAGTGGCAACCGGAGGCGGCGACGAAGGCCCGGAACCACAAGACGGCCATGAAGCGCCTGTAGCGCGCGGGGCTGGCCGGCAGCCTCGCGCCGGCATCAACGCAGCGCAGTCCGGTCGGTGATCATCTTCGGCGTGATGAAGACCAGCAGCTCCGTCTTGTTGTACGTGCGGCTGCGCGAGCGGAACAGCGCCCCGACCACCGGTATCTCGCCCAGCACCGGAACGCGCGACTCGTCGACGTTGTCGGTCAGCTCGAAGATCCCGCCGATCACGACGGTGCCTCCGTTCTCGACCAGCACTTCGGTCTGCACGTGCTTCGTGTTGATCGCATAGCCCGCGCTCGTCGACTGGCCGACCGAGTCCTTGTTCACGTCGAGCGTCAGGATGATGTTGCCCTCGGGCGTGATCTGCGGCGTGACTTCGAGCTTCAGGTTGGCCTTGCGGAACGACACCGAAGTGGCGCCGCTGGATGTCGCCGCCTGGTAGGGCAGCTCGGTGCCCTGCTCGATCAGCGCCTTGGTCTGGTCCGCGGTCACCACGCGCGGGCTGGCCACCACCTTGCCCTTGCCTTCGTCCTCCAGCGCCGAGATCTCGAGGTTCAGGATCTTCGACAGGCTGGAGTTGTACAGCGACACGGCGAAGGTGCCGACGCTCGATCCGCTCGAGCTGGTGGCGGGCAGGTTGATGAAGTTGCTGGTCGAGTTGCCGGAGAAGGTGGTGGTGCCGTCGCTCGAGGTGGTCGGCTGCGTGCCGATGGAACTGTTGCTGCCCTTGACCGAGCCGCCGAGCTTCACGCCCAGCGACTTGCTGAAGGTGTCCGACGCTTCGACGATGCGGGCCTCGATCAGCACCTGGCGCACAGAGACGTCCAGCTTCTGGATCAGCTCCGCCACTTGCACCAGGCGCGACGGAATGTCCGACACGAAGAGCTGGTTGGTGCGCGGCTCGGCAATCACGCTGCCGCGCGCGCTCAGGATGCGGGTTGCCGACCCGCCGGCTCCGCCCGTCGACGAACCGGTGCCGGTCAGGCTCTGTGCGATGGCCGGCGCCTTCGCGTAGTTGAGCTGGAAGGAGCGTGTCTGCACGGGCTCCAGGTTCTGGATCGCCGCCTGCGATTCGAACCTGAGCTTCTCCTTGGCGTTGAGCTCGTCCTCGGGCGCGATGCGCAGCACGCTGCCGTTCTTGCGCATGCCGAGGTTCTTCGCCTCCAGGATGATGTCCAGCGCCTGGTCCCAGGGCACGTCCTTCAGCCGCAGCGTGAGCGTGCCGTTGACCGAGTCGGAGGTGACGATGTTGAAGTTGGTGAAGTCCGCGATCACCTGCAGCAGCGAGCGGATCTCGATGTTCTGGAAGTTCAGCGACAGCTTCTCGCCGTTGTAGCCGACGCCCTGCGTCAGCTTGGTCGGGTCGACCTTGCGCGGTCGCACCTCCACCACGAACTGGCTGTTGCTCTGGTAGGCGCTGTGCTCCCAGTCGCCGCGCGGCTCGATCAGCATGCGCACGCGATCGCCCGCCTGCTGCAGGCTCACGGCCTGCACGGGCGTGCCGAAGTCGGACACGTCGAGCCGGCGGTTCAGCCCCTCGGGCAGCGACGACTTCGTGAACTCGACCACGAGGCCCTTGCCCTGCTGGCGGATGTCGACGCCGACCTGGTCGTTGGGCAGCGACACGATCACGCGGCCGGTGCCTTCGGCGCCCAGGCGGAAGTCGACGTCGCGCAGCGGCAGCACGTCGCGGTTGCGGTTCTCCGCAAAGGTGGCCGACGCGGACGCCGCCAGCGCCGGGCCCGCGGCGGGCTGCAGCGTCACGAGCAGCGACTTGCCGCGCACCTCGCTCCTGTAGGCGGTCGCCTGTCTCAGGTTGATGACCAGGCGCGCGCGCTCGCCGGCCTGCACCACGTTGACCGAACGCAGGTTGCCCTGGCTCACGTCGATGGGCTCGCGGCCGAGGCCGCTGGCCATGCCCGGAAAGTCGAGTGCGATGCGCGGGGGCGACTGGATGGCGAAGCCGCTGGGCTCGGCGGCCAGTGGTTCGGAGAAGTCGACACGCAGCACTTCGCTGCCTGCCTGCATGGAACCCGTGACCGATTCGATCCTGTTCTGCGCCTGCGCCGCCGCGAGCGAGCCGAGCGCGAGGAGCAGGAAGGCGCACGCGCGCAACCAGCGCGCGGGCGCGAATGTCTGTTTGTTCATTTCACCTGCCTTGAAACTGCGGCACCTTCTCCTCGCTGCGCCGAGTTCCCTCCCGGGTGCAGCGTGTTCCGGAGTCCGCGCAAGCCGTTGCGCGACCGGAACGGGCAGCGCGGCGCCTTTGCGGCGGCCGCGCTGCCCCGTCACATCCTCATGCGGTCAGAGGATCAGAACGCGTGGCGGATGCCGAAGTCGTAGCCGGTGGAAGAACGCGGCAGGCCCGTGTAGCCCGTGCCCGTGCTGCCGTAGCCGGTGGTGCTCGCCGACACCAGGCTGCCCGTGTAGTTCGCGTCGTTGCGGTTGTTCACCCGCGCCACCGTCGCATACAGCGCCGTGCGCTTGGACAGGTTGTGCACGTAGCCGATCGCGAACTTGCGCGCCAGCGGGTCCTCGCCCGTGATGCCCGCCCCGCCCTCGTTGTAGCGAACCTGCGAGTACGACGCGCGGATCAGCCCCGCGCCCACCGGCACGGTCGCGCCGATCAGGTAGCCGTTGTAGCTGTCGTGCGTGTTGCCCAGCGCCGTGTCGAACTTGTTCTTCACGTTCGACAGCTCCCCGAACAGCTTCACCGGACCGAAGTCGTACGAAGCACCCAGGTTGATGGTCTGCACCTTGCGCTCCAGCGTGGTGGTGTCCGCCGCGATGCTCTGGCCCACGCCCAGGGCGACGTCCAGCGGGCCGTTGGCGTAGCCGAAGCGACCGCCGACGTAGCGGCCTGCACTGCTGCTGGTGGCAGCCGTGGTGCTGGTCGCGTCCGTGCTGGTGTTCTCGTGCAGCGCGTACTGGAACTGGCCATAGAAGCCGCCCAGGTTCGGCGGCAGGAAGTAGCCGATCGAGTTGCTCGCGCGCACGTAGTTGGTGTTGTTGATGGTGGCGTTGCCGCTGACGGTGCTGATGACGTTGGTGCCCGAGCCGTTGGTGCCGAACGGGTCGAAGACGGTGTCGTTCCAGAAGGTGGGCGTGTAGTCGCGGCCCAGGCGCAGCTCGCCGAAGCCACCCGACAGGCTCACGGTGGAGCGGCGCGCGAAGGTGGAGATGCCGGTGGCGCCGTCGTCGTTGGTGATGGGCGCTTCGAGCCAGAAGCTCGCTGCAAGCCCGCCGCCGAGGTCTTCGGTGCCGCGAAAGCCGATGCGGCTGGAGTTGTAGGCGGAGTTGCCCAGGCTGGTCTTGCTTTGCTTGACGGACGCTCCGGTGATGGCGTCGCGCGAGGTCGTCGACTGGTAGGTCAGGCCGGCGTCCACGACGCCGAACAACGTGACTGACGATTGGGCAGAAGCCAGGCCGCAGACGGCCAGGGCGGCGAATGCCGTGAGGGTTTTCTTCATTCAGGGTTCTCCAGTTTCAGGTCTGATGCGGCCGTTCGGTATCGACCGGCTGTACGCATCGTTTCGTCCAATTCAGGAGGAATTTGGTGGTTCGGCTTTGCGCCGCATCGAGTGTTGTGCGCGCACATCACACCTGTGCGCGGGGCTGTTTCACTGCCACTCAAATTTCTCCCAGATCGCCTGAAAAGATGCGCTCATGACGAAGCTGGAAACTCTGGCGTGAAGCGCTCAAGAATGCTGGCGGCAGCGATGTGCGGCACGCTGGCCATCGCGTGCGCCGGTACGAGCATCGCGATGGTGCGCTCGACCTCCGTGCTCGCCGCAGGCATGTTCGTCGATCGCGGCGAAGCACGCACTCGCGCCCGCATGGAGCCGCAGTCGTGGTGGGTCGGGTTCGAAGACCCCGCGATGAACAGGCTGATGGCCGCATCGCATGGAGGCAACGCAGAAGCGGGCATTGCCGCAACATACATCGCGCTGAAGGTGAAGACGCTGGAGCTCGTCTACCTCGAGAACACGCGCGCGGCCGTCTCGCGGCAGGCGGCGCTCATCAAGAACAGCGCGCTTCCGCACGACGACTTCGCGAAGCAGCTCGCGCAACGGCGCTCCGCCGCGCAAACCGCCATCGAGAAACTGCAGGCCCAGCGCGCGAGCTACATCGCCTACCTGGCCAGGCTGTGCCGCACGTCGGAAGCCGCGCTCGAGGAAATGCTCGCCGACGCGCTGCAGAGCAAGCAGTTGCCCCGCTTCGCGGCCGATGTGCCGCGCGAGCTGCCGATGGCGGTGCTCGCCAACAGGAACGACATCAACCTCGCCGCCGCGCTCTACGGCGCGGATCCATCGGCGATGCCCGAGGGCACCATCGACGCCGCGGCCGACGAGGCACGCGACATAGAGATGCCCGGCAAGCCCCTCTACGCCCACGCGGTCGCGCAGGCGCGCGAGCAGGTGGCCGAGGCGCTGCAACGGCTGCGGATGCAAAGCGACATCGCCAACGCCGCATACGCGCACGTCGTGAATGCGCGGGAGGCCTTCGAGGCGTCGAAACTGCGCCGCGACCGGGGCGAAATCTCCGAAGTGCAGCTCATGGAGGACTACCAGGGCCTGCTGCTCGACCTGCACGTGCTGGCCGCAGCCAACGGAGAGCTTGCGCTCGCGTGGGTCGTCTTCATGGGAAGCATCGGAAGCGGTGCATCCATCGACACCGTCGCTGACCTGCAGCAGATGCCGCTTCTGCACAAAGTCTCCCGAAAGTTGCGCAATCCTTGAGATCCGAAGGAGCTCCACATGACCACTGCCCTGCACAAAGTTCCGCCCCGCCCCGTGCTCACGCTGGCCGGCCACGGGCACAAGAAGCCGGACCCCGCCGCGCCCGCGCACCGCATCTGCTCTCCTGAAGGCGAATCCGCGAGCAGCGCGGCAACCACGCTGGCCATCCGGCAGCTCGCCGCCACCTTCCAGCCGACCTTCGGGCGCATGCACGTGCTGCGCGACCTCGTCATTCCGATGTACGAAGGCAGCGCCGTTCCCACGGCGCGCTTCGATGTCGCGCTGGTGTGCGAGGCTGGCCTGTACCTTTTCGAGGTGAAGGGATGGCGCAACGCAGTGGTGTACCGCAAGACCTCGGCCCACGCGGTGCCGCGCTGGTTCCTGCGCCAGCATGGTCACTCGCTGGCGCGCGAGGTGAAGGACCCGGCCTGGCAGTGCGGCCGCAAGACCACGCACCTGCGCAGCCTGCTGCCGTCCGAGCTGCGGGTGCAGTACTTCGTGCTGCTGCCCTTCGATGGCGTGGAGCTCGAAGGCGTGATGCCCAGCGTCGTCGTCACGCCGCAGGACCTGCCCTACATCGCCCGCGTGGCGCGCAACAACGGCCGCAGCGAGCAGGGCTACCCCATGCTCGACGCCGCCGCCATCGACCGCACGCTGCAGCTGCTGACCGACCTGCAGGGCGACCTGACGGTGGACGACCACATGCGCAACTGCCGCGACCGCAACACGCACGCACCCGCACCAGTCAGGCAGGCGCACCCCGGTTCGCTGAAGCTGCAATGACGCGATGAGCCGCATCCTGCTGGTGGAGGAAGGCGAAGGCGCCGCATCGGTCCTGCTGGACGAGTTGCGCCGCGCCGGGCACGAGGCCGAGCACATCGAGGACGGCGCGGTCGCGCTGCACCGCATGCTGACTTCGCCGCCCGCGCTCACCCTGCTCGGCGTGGAGTTGCCGCGCGTGAGCGGCCTGCAGATCCTGGAGAAGATCCGCGCGCGCAGCGACCACCCGATCATCATGCTGACGGCGCGCGCGCAGGAGTCCGACCGGCTGCGCGGCTTCGATCTCGGCGCGGACGACTACGTGTGCAAGCCCTTCTCGCCGAGGGAAGTGGTGGTGCGCATCCACACCGTGCTGCGCCGCTGCTCACAGCGCCGCCACGTGGCCCGCCCTTCGATGCCGATCACCTTCGGGACCGTGCGCGGCTGCGCGATTCTCGACGGGCACTACCTGCCGCTGACGCGCCGCGAGTCGCTGCTGCTGCGCGCGCTCTCGCAGGAGCCGGGTCGCGTGCTCACGCGCTCGAAGCTGCTCGAGGCCGCGTTCCCGGAGGCGCTGGACGTCAACGAGCGCGTCGTCGACACGCACATCAAGAACCTCAGGAAGAAGCTGGCCACCGTCTCGGCCGCGCACGACTGGATCCGCTCGGTCTACGGCGTGGGCTTCGCATGGGAATCTCGGGCCAGGCAGGACGCCTGAGCCGGTCGAGAAAATCCCGCCGCGCGGCGCCGGCGGTTCAGGGCAGCATCTCGAACTTGAGCTCGGCCAGCGGCGTGACCTTCTCCTCGCGCACCATCTTGTATTCGGTGTTCGGGCCCAGCCACTTGGCCCAGATGCGGTCGAGCTCGCCCGACTTCTCCAGCGCATAGAGGGCGGCGTTCACCTTCGACAGCAGCACTGGCTCGTCCTTCTTCATGCCGATGCCCACGGGCTGCAGCACCATCGGCTCCTTGATCATCTTCAGCGCCACGCCTTCGGTCTTCGACTGGTTGACCAGCTTGGTGATGGTCATGGTGTTGGCGACCATGCCGACCGACTTGTTCTGCTGCACCGCCATGAAGGCCGAGCCCGTGTCCTGGAAGGTGACGGGCTCGGAGCCGTTCATCTTGATCGACAGCTCGGAGGTCGAGCCCTTGGTCGAGCTCAGCCGCTTGCCCTTGAAGTCGGCCTTGGCGGCGCCGGGGTCGGAGGCCTTCACGGCCAGCATTTCCTTGGCCACGTAGTACGGGTCGCTGAACTGGATCTGCTCGCCGCGGCTCTTCGTGTAGGCCAGGTTGGCCACGGTCACGTCGACGCGGCCGAGCTTCACCTCGGGCACGCGCGCTTCCACAGACAGCGGCGTGACCTTGGCGGCGAGGCCCAGCTCCTTGGCCAGGGCGTTGCACAGGTCGACGTCGTGGCCCACCATCTCGCGCGTCTTGGGGTCCGGCGCGGCGAAGGGCGGAACGTCAGCGAAGGTGCCGCACCTGAGTTCCTTGCGCTGGCTGATGTCGCTCCACTGGTCGGCATGCGCGAGCAGCGAGGCCATGCCAAGGCAGGTGCCGATGGCGGCGAGGCGGAAGACGGTTTCTTTCGACATGGTGGACTCCTGGGAGATTGCGGGAACTGGACGAAGGAAGACGGATTCAGTGAGCGCGCAGGTCCGACAGGAAGCGCTGCGCGCGCGGATGCTGCGGACTGCCGAAGAAGGTGGCGGGGTCGGCCTTCTCGAGGATGCGACCCGCGTCCATGAACCAGATGCGGTCGGCCACCTCGCGGGCGAAGTTCATCTCGTGCGTGACGCACATCATGGTCATGCCGTCGTTGGCGAGCCCGCGCATCACCGACAGCACCTCGCCCACCATCTCGGGATCGAGCGCACTGGTGGGCTCGTCGAACAGCATGGCCGGCGGCTCCATCGCCAGCGCGCGGGCGATGGCCACGCGCTGCTGCTGGCCGCCCGAGAGCTGCGCGGGATACGCGCCCGCCTTGTTCGACAGCCCCACGCGCTCCAGCAGCTGCCCGGCCTTGGCCTTCGCGTCGGCGCGCTTCACGCCCAGCACGCGCATCGGCGACAGCATGATGTTCTCCATCACCGACAGGTGCGGGAACAGGTTGAAGCTCTGGAACACGAAGCCGATGCGGCTGCGCAGCTTGTTCAGCGCCGCGCCGCGCATCGGCGCGTGGATGTCCTGGCCGTCGAACAGCAGCTGGCCAGACTTCACTTCCTCCAGCCGGTTCACGGTGCGGATCAGCGTGGACTTGCCGGAGCCCGAGGGCCCGCAGACCACCACCACCTCGCCCTTCTTCACCTCGGCGTTGATGTCGGCCAGCGCCTGGTAGTCGCCGTACCACTTGTTGATGTTGGAGAACAGGATCATGGTGTCGTCCCTGGCGGGCGATGGGTGTGGAACGGACGTGGAGGTCATGGCTGGGGCGCCGCCACCGAAGGCAGCGGCGTGCCGTCTCCGGCCGCGGGTTGCGCCTGCGCCGTGCCGAGCCGCCTGTGCGCGATGCGCCGCTCCAGCCATTGCGTGAGCTGCGTCAGGCTGAAGCAGACCACGTAGTAGGTCATCGCGAGGATGAAGAACACCTGGAAGGGCTTGGTCAGCAGCTGGTTGTTGATCTGGTTGGCCGCGAAGGTGAGTTCCTGCACGTTGATCACGTAGCCCAGCGTGGTCTCCTTGATGGTGGAGATGAACTGGCTCAGCATGCTGGGCAGCATGTTGTAGAGCGCCTGCGGCAGGATCACGAACCACATGGTGCCCAGGTGGCTGTGGCCCAGTGCGCGCGCCGCTTCGGCCTGCCCCTTGGGCAGGGCCTGGATGCCCGCGCGCACCACCTCGGAGAGATAGGCGCCCTCGTAGATCACCAGCGTGCACAGCATGGTGGTGAAGCCCGACACATCGCGCCCGATGAGCAGCGGCACCAGAAAGTAGACCCACAGGATCACCATCAGGAGCGGCACGCCGCGCACCGCGTACACCAGCACGGTGGCGGGCCAGCGCAGCACGCGCCAGGGCGACAGCCGCGCCAGCGCGAGCAGCACCGACAGCGGAAAGGCCAGCACGATGCCCAGCACCGAGAGGATCAGCGTGGCGACGATGCCGCCGAGCGGGCCGTTGGGGTACTGACCGACCAGCAGCAGCAGCCAGTTGTCGCGCAGGATTTCGTAGACGCCGTACATGCGATTCCCGCTTACCTTGCACCCGCGATGCGGTAGCGCCGCGACAGCCATCCGCCCACGGCCATGATGAGCAGCGAGCACACCAGGTACAGCACGGTGGCCACGCTGTAGGCCTCGAAGGTGCGGAAGCTCTGGCTCTCGATCTCCTTCACCGCGTGCGTGAGTTCGGCCACGCCGATGGCCATGGCCAGGCTGCTGTTCTTGAAGAGCGACACGCTGTGGTTGACCAGCGCCGGCACTGCGTTGCGGATGGCCTGCGGCAGCATCACGTGGCGCATGGAGCCGATGTAGCCGTGGCCGAGCGCGCGCGCCGCCTCGGCCTGGCCCACCGGGATGGCACGCAGGCCCGAGCGCATGTCCTCGCTGAAGTAGGCCGCCTGGCACAGCCCGAGCGCGACGATGGACAGCAGCCGCTCCGCGTTGTTGGCCGACAGCCAGCCCTGCAGCGCGTCGGGCAGCAGGCTGAAGATGCCGAAATACCAGAACATGAGCTGCACCAGCGTCGGCACGTTGCGGTGGTAGGAGATGTAGCCGGCCACCACGCGCCCGGCGACGCGGCTCGGCGTGAGCCGCACCACCAGCAGCACGACGGCCATGGTCATCGCCAGCAGCCAGGAGCCGGCCGCGATCCGCAGCGTCTCCAGCATGCCGTGCAGCAGCATGTCGCCGAACTCGGGTTTCAGCAGGATCGCCAGCAGGTCGAAGTCCTTCATGCGCTGTTCCTTTGGCTGGCGTGCATCGGCCCGGTGCTCAGCCGCGCGGCGTTTCGGGACGGGTGGTCGAGAGGCCGCCGGGCACCTGCAGCGTGGGCGTGATCTCCATGTGGCCCACGTTCACCGCGATGGGTGCCGAGATGGCGAAGGCGATGGCGTTCGCGATGTCCTCGGCCTGCGGCAGCTCGAAGCCCTCGACGAAGCGCTTGTAGGTGTCCTCGGAGTCGCCGTGCACGTGCGCGAAGATGTCGGTGGCCACGCGGCCCGGGCAGATCTCGGTGACGCGCACGCGCTTGCCGAAGCAGTCGATGCGCAGCTGGCGCGACAGCATGCTCACCGCCGCCTTGGTCGCGTGGTAGGTGCTGTTGCCGCCGAAGTTGTAGGCGCCCGCGATGGAGCTGATGTTGACCACGTGCCCGCGGTCGCGCGCCGCCATGCCGGGCACCACGAGCCGGCACAGGTGCAGCACGGCGCGCAGGTTCACGTCCACCAGCAGGTCGATGCCTTCGGCGTCCGCCTTGAGGATGGAACCCGGGCGGTCCACGCCAGCGTTGTTGACCAGCACGTCGAACTCGACTTCCTGCGCGAGCCGGGTGATGCCCGCGATGTCGCTCACGTCGATGGCGTGCGGAATGCAGCCGGTGCGCGCGGCGAGGTCGGCCAGCTTGTCGGCGCTGCGCGCGAGCGCGTGCACCTTCAGCCCTTCCTTGCTCAGGCGCTCGACGACGGCGGCGCCGATGCCCGATGAGGCCCCGGTCACCAGTGCGGTCTTGTAGTCGGAAAACGGCATGTTCGGTTCTTTCGGTTGGGGCAGATGACTGCCTGGATTTCACTGTAGCCAGCGCCTGCCGGCGGCGCCAAGACGGATTGGCTGTGGAGCGATAAGCCCCCCTTATGTCGCCCGCGATCCGTGCATATGACCAAGGGTAAGCACCATGTTCGTGCCCTGGTCGTCGATCAGCTCGCCTGCCTGGAGATCGGCACCACGCGCCCCGCCTGCTCGACCACGCCGCGCACGGCGCGCGCCAGCTCGACGGCGCCGGGCGTGTCGCCGTGCAGCAGGATCGAGTGCACGCGCATCGGGATCTTCCGGCCGGTGACGCTGGTGACGGTGCCGTCGTCCAGCAGCTGGCGCACGCGCGCCAGCACCGCCTCGCGCTCGTGGATCACCGCGCCGGGCAGCTTGCGCGGCACCAGCAGGCCATCGTCGCCGCAGGCGCGGTCGGCCAGGAAGGTCCTGCGCACGCGCAGGCCGCAGCGTTCGGCCGCGTCCTCGATGGCCCGGCTCGCGGAGGTGCTGACGGTGAGCGAAGGATCGAAGTCGGCCACCGCGCGCACCAGCGGCCCGGCCAGCGCGGCATCGGCCGCGGCCATGTTGCCGAGCGCGCCATGGAAGCTCATGTGCGTCATGCGGTGGCCCGCCGTGCGAGCCATGCCGTCGAGCGCGGCGAGCTGGTAGAGCACGTAGGCCGCCAGCTCCTTCGTCTCGATCTGCATCTGCCGGCGGCCGAATCCCATCAGGTCGGGAAAGCCCACGTGCGCGCCCACGTCCACGCCGCGCTGGCGCGCCATGCGCACCGTGCGGTCCATGATGACCGGGTCGCCCGCATGGAAGCCGCAGGCCACGTTGGCGGAGGAGACGATGTCGAGCAGGGCTTCGTCCTCGCCCATGCGCCAGGGGCCGAAGCCTTCGCCGAGGTCCGCGTTCAAGTCGATGTCCATCGGGGTGTCCTTCTCTTGATCGTCAGAGCGGGTGCAGGTCGAGCAGTGGCGTGCCGTATCCGACGGCAACACCGTCGGCCACGTGGATGCCGTCGACGACGCCCGCCCGCGGCGCCGTCACCGGCAGCAGCAGCGGGCCGATCTTCAGCAGGCCGAGGGCCTGGCCGGCTTCCACGCGAGCGCCGGTGCGCGCCAGCGGCGCCGTTGCGAGCGGGCGGCCGTGCAGGAAGACGCCGAGCGAGGGGGCCTTGATCGGCACCGGCTCGATCTCTTCTTCGTCCTGCGGCAGCTCGACGATTTCATCGCCCTGCCGAGCGAGGCGCAGCGTGCCTTCCGGCGTGCGCAGTTCCAGCAGGCCTATGTCGGTGCCTGCCAGCCAGGCGACGAGTCGGGAAACGTCCTGCATGCGGGTCAGTTCCTCGCGGCGGGCGCGCCGCGATGCAATCCCACCATGCGCGCCACCTTGTCGAGCCAGGCGCGCACCTCGTCGAGGGCATCCAGCGCCTCGTCCCAGGTGGTCTCGATGAAGCGGATGCGGCTGCCGATGGGCGCCTGCCCGAGGCGCCACATGTCGGCCTCGATCACGGTGCCGAACTTGGGATAGCCGCCCGAAGGCTGGGCGTCGCGCATCTGGATGATCGGCTGACCGCTGTGCGGCACCTGGATCACGCCGGGCACGATGCCGTGCGAGCGCAGCTCCATCGGCGCGATGGGCCGCAGCGCCTCGCCTTCGAGCCGGTAGCCGTAGCGGTCGCTCTGCGGCGTGATCTTCCATTCGCCGGCCCAGAAGGCGTCGCGCGAGGCAGGCTCGAAAGCCGTGTACTCGGCCGCGGGCAGCACGCGCACGGCCATCGCGCCATTGCGCTCCAGCGGCAGCGCGAGCGCGGGCGGCACCAGGCCGAAGCCGGTGCGGCATGCATTGCCCGCACCCGCCGCACGCAGCAGGTCGCCCTTGCGCAGCGCGCGTCCCTCATGGCCGCCGAAGGCGCCGCGCAGCTGCGTGCTGCGCGAGCCCAGCACCTCGGGCACGTCGATGCCGCCGGCCACGCACAGCACCGCGCGGCTGCCGCGCTGCGTGCCGCCCTGCGGCAGGCCCAGCGTGAGCACCTGTCCGGCGCGCGCCTGGTGCACCCACCACGGCAACAGGTGCTGGTCGTCGAGCCTGGCGGCGCAATCGGCGCCGGTGAGCGCGAAGGCGCAGTCCTCGTCGAAGAGCACCTTGAACGGGAACACCGGCACCTCTACGGCGGCCGCGCCGAGCGCGTTGCCCAGCAGCAGGTTGCCGGCGGCCAGCGCGAGGTTGTCCATGGCACCCGAGGTGCCCACGCCCCAACGCAGGCTGCCGGTGCGGCCCAGGTCCTGCACGGTGGCGAGCGCGGCGGAGGAAAGAATCTCGATCATCGGACGATGCCCTCCACGCGGAAGCGGATCATGTCGCCCGGCTGCAGCGCCGCGGGCGGGTCTTTCGCCGGGTCGAAGAACACCATCGAGGTGCTGCCGATGGTGTTCCAGCCGCTGGGGCCGGCCGATGCCGACACGCCCGTCTGCGCCCCGCCGATCGACACCGCGCCGCCCGGGATGCTCAGCACCGGCACCTTGCGCCGGGGCGTGGCGATGCGCGGATCCATGCCGCCCAGGTAGCAGTAGCCAGGGTGGCTGCCCAAGGCATACACCGGATAGAGCGGCGCGCTGTGCAGCTCGACGATGGCGTCGATGCCCAGGCCGGTGTGCGCCATCACGTCCGCCATGTGCGGGCCGCCCTCGCCGCCGTAGACCACCGGCAGCTCGACGATGCGGCCTTCGCGCCGCATGGCGGTGGCCGCGTCCCAGGCGTCGCACAGGCGCTCGCGCAGCGCGTCGAGGTGGCGCGGCGCACGGGTGAAGGTGAGCATCAGGTTGTTCATGCCCGGCACCGCCTCGCGTACCTCGGGCCAGCGCTCGGCTTCGTGCGCCAGGGCCCAGATGCGCTGCTGCGAGGGCAGGTTCATGGGGCCGGGTGCCTCGAACAGCAGCGCGGTGGTGCCCAGCAGGCTGATGGATGGTGCCGTGCTCACGCCGCGCTCCTTTGCTGCAGCCAGCGTTCCAGGTGATGGATGTCGACGCCGCCCGCGGCGAAGCCCGCGTCGCGCAGCAGCTCGCGGTGCAGCGGCACGTTGGTGTCGATGCCCTCCACGCGCGTCTCGGCCAGCGCCAGGCGCATGCGGTCGAGCGCATCGTCGCGGCTCGCGCCATGCACGATGAGCTTGGCGATCATCGAGTCGTAGTACGGCGGCACGCGGTAGCCCGCGCCCGCATGCGAATCGACACGCACGCCGAACCCGCCGGGCATCTGCCAGCCCGTGATGCGGCCCGGCGCCGGCGCGAAGGTGTCGGGGTTCTCGGCATTGATGCGGCACTCGATCGCATGGCCCTGGCAGCGCACGTCGGCCTGCGCGATCGACAGGCGCTCGCCGCGCGCCACGCGCAACTGCTGCTGCACGATGTCGATGCCGGCGGTCATCTCGGTCACGGGGTGCTCCACCTGCAGGCGCGTGTTCATCTCGATGAAATAGAAGGCACCCTTCTCGTAGAGGAACTCAAAGGTGCCTACGCCGCAGTAGCCGATCTGCCTGCACGCGGCCGCGCAGCGCTCGCCCACTTCGGCCAGCAGCGCCTCGTCGATGCCGGGCGCGGGCGCTTCCTCGATCACCTTCTGGTGGCGCCGCTGCAGCGAGCAGTCGCGGCTGCCCAGCCACACGGCGTTGCCGTGGTCGTCGGCCAGCACCTGGATCTCGACATGGCGCGGGTGCAGCAGGAACTTCTCGATGTAGACCTCGGGGTTGCCGAAGGCCTGTCGCGCCTCCTCGCGCGTGAGTGCGATGGCATCGGGCAGCGCGGCCTCGTCGTGCACCACGCGCATGCCGCGACCGCCTCCGCCGCCCGCGGCCTTGACGATGACGGGAAAGCCGATCCCGCGCGCCAGCGCCTGCACGGCGGAGGCATCGTCCGGCAGCGCCTCGTCGGGGCCGGGCACGCATGGCACGCCGGCCTTGCGCATTGCGCGCTTGGCCGAGACCTTGTCGCCCATGGTGCGGATGCATGCGGCGCTGGGGCCGATGAAGACCAGGCCGGCTTCTTCGCAGCGCTGCGCGAAGCCCGCGTTCTCCGAAAGGAAGCCGTAGCCGGGATGGATCGCCTGCGCGCCGCTCACTTCGGCGGCGAAGAGGATGGCGGCCTGGTCGAGGTAGCTCAGGCCCGGCGCGGCGGGGCCGATGCACAGCGCCTGGTCGGCCTGCGCGACGTACGTCGCGTCGCGGTCGGCCTCCGAGTGCACGGCCACGGTACGCAGGCCGAGTCCGCGGCAGGCGCGCTGGATGCGCAGCGCGATCTCGCCGCGGTTGGCGATGAGGACGGTGTCGAACGGCATGGCGGGCGCCTCCTCATGCGAAGCGGAACAGGGGCTGCCCCGCTTCCACTTCCTGGCCCGACCGCACGAGCACCTGCCGCACGGCGCCTGCGCGGTCGGCGCGGACTTCGTTGAACATCTTCATCGCCTCGATCACGCACAGCATCTGGCCGGCTTCCACAGCCTGCCCTTGCTGCACGAAAGGCGGCTCGCCCGGCGCCGGCTGCAGGTGCACCACGCCGTGCAGCGGTGCGAAGCACTCGTCGCCGGCAGGCGCCGCTGCTGCCGCCTGCTGCGCAACCGCTTCGGGCCGCGCGCTGCGGAAGGCGCCCGGCCTGCGCGCGGAGGGCGCGGCGCCCAGCGCCGCCAGCTTCACCAGCCGCAGCGTGCTGCCGTTCTCGCTGAATTCCAGTTCCGCCAGGTCCGATGCGGCCAAAGCGTCGATGAGCGTCTTGATCTGTTCCTGCTTCATGCCGGGGCTTCGATGGCCGACGCGTTCCGCGAACGCGTGACGGCATGCATGAAAGGTAGCGGGCCCCGGGCCCGAAGCCAAAGACGGATTGGCTGTGCCGGGATAAGGGCGCCTTATGACGCCCGTTCCGGCTTCACGGCAGGGCGGCGATCTCGGGCTCGGGCGTCGACGCGACGGTATTGGCCAGGTCGGCCACCAGTTCGAGCAGGATGTCCTTCACCGCCTGCGCCGGCTCCGACAGCGGCAGGTGGTCGGACTGGCACAGCGCCAGCGGCGCCTCGATGACCGGATCGACGATGGGGAACTGCCAGGCGCCGCAGCTCGCCACCACCTCGCGCGCCATCGACGCCGGCAGGATGGTGGCGCCCAGCCCGTCGGCAATGGCCGCCGTGAGGGTGAAGGCCGATTCGATCTCCGCCACCACGCGCGGCGCCATGCCCGCGCGCACGAAGGCCGCGTCCACCAGCTTGCGCACCACGTTGTAGGGGCGCGGCAGGAAGAGTTCGATGTCGCGCAGGTCGGCCAGCTTCACCGGCTGCGAGGGCGCGGGCATGGACGCGGGCCCGACCAGGAAGAGCGGCTCCTTGAGCAGCGGCAGGAAGCTCAGCCCGTGGATGGCCTTGTCGCCATACAGCACGGCCAGGTCCATGCGGCCGTTCATGATGAGCTCGCTCAGCGTGGTGCCGTAGTTCTCGTTCAGGTAGAGCAGGATGCCCGGGTGCCGCGCACGAACGGTGCGAAGGAGCGGCAGCGAAAGCGCCGAGGCCGCCGTGCCCGGCGCGAGCCCCACCGACACCTGGCCCGAGAGCCCCTCGCCGGCGGCTTCCATGTCGACGCGTGCCTGCTCGCACTGGCGCAGGATGATCTGCGCATGGCGGTACAGCACCTTGCCGGCTTCGGTGGGCGTCACGCCGCGCTTGGTGCGCACCAGCAGCTGCTGGCGCACTTCGCCCTCGAGCGTGGCCAGCTGCTGGCTCAGCGCGGGCTGGGCGATGAAAAGAACCTCGGCCGCCTGCGTGAGGCTTCCGATGTCCACGATCTTCACGAAATATTTGAGGCGTCGCAGGTTCACGCCTTGTCCCCAAGCAAAAGCCAAGCCTAGCACCGGCCCCGCGCGGCGGATATGGGTGCTCACCATGAGCCATAAGCTGCGCCTATACGACCAGTGCAATCTCGTCTTGGCCTCGCGGGATCGATGTGCGTACCGTTCGGTCCATGCAAGCCACTACCTCCAGCGCTGACTCCAACGTTGCCTCCCGCATTGCCGCCCGCGTGCGGCGCATCAAGCCCTCGCCCAGCACCTCGGCGGCCGACCGCGCCAACGAGCTGCGCAGGCAGGGCAAGTCGATCGTGAACCTCGTGGTGGGCGAGCCCGACTTCGACACGCCCGCCCACATCCGCCAGGCCGCGACCGCCGCCATCGAGCGCGGCGCCACGCGCTACACGCTGATGGCCGGCACGGTGGAGCTGCGCGAAGCCATCGTCGCCAAGCTGCAGCGAGAGAACGGGCTGAGCTACGCGATGAACGAGATCATCGCCACCAGCGGCGCGAAGAGCGCCATCTACAACGCCTTCGCGGTCACGCTGGAGCCGGGCGACGAGGTGATCATCCCGGCGCCCTACTGGGTGTCGTATCCCGACATGGTGCTGGCCTGCGAGGGCACGCCCGTCACCGTGGCCTGCCCCGAGGCCAACGGCTTCAAGCTGACGCCCGCGCAGCTCGATGTGGCCATCACGCCGCGCACGCGCTGGCTGCTGATCAACTCACCGAGCAACCCCACCGGCGCGAGCTACACCGCCGCCGAATACCGCGCGCTGGCCGAGGTGCTGGAACGCCATCCGCAGGTGATGGTGATGACCGACGAGATCTACGAGCACATCCGCTTCGGCAGCGAGCCGCTGCCGCACATCCTGGCGGTGGCGCCGTCGCTGCGCGACCGTACGCTCATCGTGAACGGCGTGTCCAAGACCTATGCGATGACGGGCTGGCGCATCGGCTACGCAGCCGGGCCGGCGGACCTGATCAAGGCGCTGGATACGCTGCTTTCGCAATCCACGGGCAACTGCTGCTCGGTGAGCCAGGCGGCGGCGGCCGCCGCGCTGAACGGCGACCAGCGCTTCGTGGCCGAGAGCGTGGCCGTCTACCGGCAGCGGCGCGACCGCACGCTGGCGCTCGTCAACGAGATTCCCGGCCTGAGTTGCGCCACGCCGCCCGGCGCCTTCTACCTGTACATCGACTGCGGCGGGCTCATCGGCAAGACCACGCCCGAAGGCAAGCGGCTGCAGGAAGACGGCGACGTGGTGATGTACCTGCTCGAAAGCGAGGGCGTCGCGGTAGTGGCGGGCACGGCCTACGGACTCTCTCCCTACTTCCGGCTTTCCATTGCCACATTGCTCGAGACGCTGGAAGAAGGCTGCCGGCGCATCGCGCGCGCCGTGGCCGCGCTGCGCTGAAGACTTCAAGACCAGGACGCATCCCATGCCCTACAAAGCCATCCGCAAGAACCCCTCGGCCCCGCAGGCGGCGCCGCACATCATCGCCGCGCTGCACGACATCCCGGTGGCCGCGCTCAGCGACAACATGCACCGCAACATCGGCAGCGTGGGCCTGCAGCCCTACCACCGCCC
Source organism: Variovorax sp. SG517 (assembly GCF_013376045.1). Classification (GTDB taxonomy): domain Bacteria; phylum Pseudomonadota; class Gammaproteobacteria; order Burkholderiales; family Burkholderiaceae_C; genus Variovorax. Next base: position 728,724 of record NZ_JABMJG010000001.1, read on the forward strand.
CGGCCACAAGACCATGGCGGGCACGGCCGTGACCGTGAAGACGCGCGGCGGCGACAACCTCACGCCCATGCGCGCCTTCGAGTTCTGCCGGCCCGGCGACGTGCTGGTGATCGATGCGGGCGGCGATGTCACCAACGCGGTCATCGGCGGCATCCTGTCGTTCTATGCCGCGACCATCGGCACCGTGGGCCTGGTGCTCGACGGCGCCATCCGCGACGTGGCCGAGATCCGCGAGCGCGACTACCCGGTGTACGCGCGCGGCGTGAACCACCGCGGACCGTACAAGGACGGCCCCGGCGAAATCAACGTGCCGGTGTCGGTGGGCGGCATGATCGTGAACCCCGGCGACATCGTGGTGGGCGACCAGGACGGCCTGATGGCCTTCGCGCCCGCCGATGCGCAATGGCTGATCGAGAAGGCCCGCGCGCACCTGGAGACGGAAGCGCGCACCATCCAGGCGATGAAGGAAGGCCGCTGGGACCGCAGCTTCCTCGATGCGCTGGAAGCGCGCTGCGCGAACTAGACCACCCCCAGGCTTCGCGCACTTCGTGTCGCTGCGCCAGCCCCCTCACCGGGGGCGACACCTGCGGCCCGGCAAAGCCGGTTCCGCGGTGTCCCACGAACAAACCGTGCCAGTCAGGCGACCGAAGAGCTTTCGCTGACCAGCTTCCACAACGCCTCCGCCACCGGCGCCATCTGCGCCTGCTGGCGGTACAGGCGTATGTCCACCGGCACGCGCCAGCCGCCCGCGCCGGCATCGGCCAGCGCGCCGCCGCGCAGGTCGTCGGCCACCAGGCTCATCGGCAGCCATGCGAGGCCTCGGCCTTCGAGCGCCATAGTGCGCAGCAGCGCGGCATGGTGGGCGGTGAAGACGACCGAAAGCGACGCGCCGAAGTCCTTGCCGAATTCGCTGTCCTGCATCGCCCGCATGATCCGGCCGAGCCCCGAGGCTTCGCTGTAGGCGAGCACGGAGGGCGAGCGGCCCTCGCCCAGCGCATGCTGCAGCGCGCCCCTTGCGTCGGGTGCGCTCACGGGCACGAGCACGTCCTCGCTCAGGCGCAGCACGGGGTACTGCGCCTCGTCGAGCCGGCCCGGCGCATCGGCGTGGCCGTGGCACAGCACGAACTGCACGCGGCGCTGCAGCATCAGGTCTTCGCAGGCGTAGGAGCTGTCGGAGATGGTCTGGATCGGCCCCATGCTCAGCCGCGATTCGACGCTCGCCAGCCAGCGCGGAAAGAAGGTCAGCGAGAGCACGTGCGTGGCCGCGAAGCTCAGGCTGGCCGCGGCCAGGTCGTGCGCGGCGCGGGCCTTGATGCGCGCGGCCTCCAGGCCCGCAAGCACTTCGTGCAGCAGCGGCTGGAAGCGCTTGCCCGCGGCGGTGAGCGCGGTGGGATGCGCGCTGCGGTCGAACAGGTCGACGCCCACCCATTCCTCCAGCGAGCGGATGTGGCGGCTGAAGGCGGGCTGTGCGATGGAGCGCGCCTGCGCGGCGCGCGAGAAGTTGCCGGTCTCGGCAAGGGCCAGGAAGTCTTCCAGCCATTCGAGGTCGAGCGGTCGGTTGCCGGGGCCCATGCGCTGCGCGATCGGTCGGGTTGAATAGTTGTATGCGATTCGAGTATTGGACGGCCCGCACCCCGCCGGCAAAAGATGCACCCATTCCTGCACCTTGAACCACACGGAGACACAGCATGCCTTCCATCGCGAATTATCGCGGGATCATTCCCGCCATTTCCTGCCCCTTCACCAGCGACCACCGCATCGACGAACCGGCGCTGCGCAAGCTGGCCTCGTGGCTCGCCGGCCATGACGGCGTGGTGGCGATCATGACCAACGGCCACACCGGCGAGGTGTTCTCGCTCACGCCGTCGGAGCGCGCCGAGGTGACGCGCATCGTCGCCGACGAGTTGCGCGGCCGCACGCCGGTGATCTCGTCGATCGTCTGCGAGGGCCTGGCCGAGGCCGCCGAGCACGCCCGCGCCGCGCAGGCCGCCGGCGCGGTGGCGCTGGACGTGATGCCGCCGCACCACTGGCTGCGCTTCGGCTTCACGCCCGGCCACGCGCTGCAGTACTTCGATGCCATCCACCGCGCCGCGCCCGAGCTGGACCTGGTCTGCCACGTGTACCCGGCCTGGACCCGCGCCTCCTACTCGTCGCAGCTGCTGGCCGAGCTGGCGCGCCTGCCCTACCTGCAGGCCTTCAAGGTGGGCCAGCGCGACATGAACAAGTACGCCCGCGACATCCAGGCGATCCGCGAGGCCGATGCCTCCAAGGCCATCCTCACCTGCCACGACGAGTACCTGCTGGCCTCGATGGTGCAGGGCGTCGACGGCGCGCTGGTCGGCTTCGCGACCTTCATCCCGCAACTCATCATCGACCTGTGGAACGCGGTGAAGGCCGGCGACCTGAAGAAGGCGATGGCGGTGCAGGCGCTCATCACGCCGCTGAAGGACGCGGTGTACGGCGGCGGCGAACCCACCGGCGAGGCCCATGCGCGCATGAAGGGCGGCATGTACCTGGCCGGCGTGCTCGACAACGCCACCGTGCGCCCGCCCACCGAGGCGCCGAACGCGCGCGAGATGGACGCGCTGCGCGCCGCCGTCGAGCAGGCCGGCCTGTCGAAGCGCTGACCGCCGGGGGCCGCCGCGCCCCCGCCAAAAGAACACAAGGAGACAAGAGACATGCAACGCAAGCACTTCCTGCGCGCCACCCTGGCCGCGCTCGCGCTGGCCGCCGTATCGACGGCCGGCCTCGCCCAGAACTGGCCCGCCCGGCCGGTGCGCATGGTGATTCCCTTCCCGCCCGGCGGCACGCTCGACACCATCGGCCGCCTGCTGGCGCAGAAGCTCGGCGAGCAGACGGGCCAGACGTTCATCGTGGAGAACCGCCCCGGCGGCAACGGCGTGATCGGCGCCGACGTGGTGTCGAAGGCGCCGGCCGACGGCTACACGCTGCTGTTCAACGCATCGACCTTCACGACCGCGCCGATGACCATGAAGTCGGTGCCCTACGACGTGGTGAAGGACTTCACGCCGGTGGCGCTGGTGGCCAAGGCCCCGCTGTCGGTGGCGGTCAACAAGAACCTGCCGGTGAACGACGTGAAGTCGCTCATCGCCTACGCCAAGGCGCACCCCGGCAAGATGACCTTCGCGGTGGGCTCGATCGGCTCGGCCGGGCACCTGTCGACCGAGCTGCTCAAGCGCGCGGGCGGCGGGCTCGACTACCTGATCGTGCCGTACAAGGGCACGGCGCCAGCCTTCCAGGACCTGATCGGCGGGCAGATCGACGGCTTCATCGACCCGATCCTCGGCTCGCTGCAGTACCACAAGAGCGGCATGCTGAAGGTGATTGCCGTGACCTCGGCCACGCGCGCGACAAGCCTGCCGAACGTGCCCACGGTGGGCGAGAGCATCCCCGGCTACGAGTTCTACAGCTGGTACGGCCTGTGGGGCCCGGCGAAGCTGCCGGCCGCCATCACGCAGCGGCTGAATGCGGAGGTCAACAAGGCGCTGGGCACCGACATGCGCGAGACGCTGGGCGCGCAGGGCCTGCTGCTGACGCCGGGCAGCGTCGAGGACTTCGCGAAGTTCCAGGCCGAGGACATGGCGCGCTCGAAGAAGATCATCACCGAGGGCAACATCCATGTCGAATGAAGCCCAGGGGCTCCCGCATGCCGTGGTGACGGGCAGCAGCGGCGGCATCGGCCGCGCCATCGCCTCGCACCTGCTGCAGTCGGGCTGGCGCGTGAGCGGGCTGGACCTGGCCGCGCCCACGCTGTCTTCCCACGCCGGCTTCACGCATGTGGCGGTGGACCTGAGCGACGCCGCCGCCATCGCGCGCACCGCCCCGACGCTGCAGGACGCGAGCGCACTGGTGCACGCGGCCGGCGTGCTGCGCGTCGGCCCGCTGGGCGAACTCGATCACGCGAGCGGCGAGCTGATGTGGCGCCTGCACGTGGACGCGGCCACGCGCCTGGCCGACGCGCTCGTGCCGGCGATGGCCGCGCGCGGCAACGGCCGCGTGGTGTTCGTCGGCAGTCGCGTCGCGCAGGGGCTGCCCGGGCGCGGGCAGTACGCCGCCACCAAGGCCGCGCTGATAGCGCTCGCGCGAAGCTGGGCCGCGGAAGTCGCGGCGCGCGGCGTGACCGTGAACGTGGTGTCGCCCGGCGCAACGCAGACCTCGATGCTGCAGGACCCGGCCCGCGCGGGCAGCGCGCCGCGCCTGCCGCCCATCGGCCGGCTGATCCAGCCCGAGGAGATCGCCGCGCTCACCGGCTTTCTTCTTTCGCCATCGGCGGCGGCCATCACCGGGCAGGACATCCCGATCTGCGGCGGTTCCTCGCTGCATCTCTGACCCTCTTTCGCTTCCCTTCCTTCCACCCGGAACCCGACCATGAAAATCGTCAACATCCTCGAATCCACCCGCCCCATCAAGTCGGACATCCGCAACGCCTACATCGACTTCTCGAAGATGACGCTGAGCCTCGTCGCGGTGGTCACCGACGTGATCCGCGACGGCCGGCCCGTCGTCGGCTACGGCTTCAATTCCAACGGCCGCTACGGCCAGGGCGGCCTGATCCGCGAGCGCTTCCTGCCGCGCCTGCTGGAGGCCGAGCCGGCCTCGCTGCTCGACGAGACCGGCGACAACCTCGATCCGCACAAGATCTGGGCCCGCATGATGATCAACGAGAAGCCCGGCGGCCACGGCGAGCGCTCGGTGGCCGTGGGCACCATCGACATGGCCGTGTGGGACGCCACCGCCAAGATCGCAGGCAAGCCGCTCCATCAACTGCTGGCCGAGCGCTACGGCACCGGCAAGCCGGACCCGCGCGTGTTCGTCTATGCGGCCGGCGGCTACTACTACCCCGGCAAGGGCCTCGAAGGCCTGCAGCGCGAGATGACCAGCTACCTGGAGCGCGGCTACTCGGTGGTCAAGATGAAGATCGGCGGCGCCACGCTGGCCGAAGACTGCGAGCGCATCGAGTCGGTGCTGAAGATCCTCGGCCCCGGCCAGCAGCTGGCGGTGGACGCCAACGGCCGCTTCGACCTGCCCACCGCCATCGACTACGGCCGCGCCCTCTCGCAATACCCGCTCTTCTGGTACGAGGAAGCCGGCGACCCGCTCGACTACGAGCTGCAGGCCAAGCTCGGCGAGGTGTACGCCGGCCCGATGGCCACGGGCGAGAACCTGTTCTCCATGCAGGACGCGCGCAACCTCATCCGCCACGGCGGCATGCGCCCCGACCGCGACTGGCTGCAGTTCGACTGCGCGCTGAGCTACGGCCTCGTCGAATACCTGCGCACGCTCGACATGCTCAAGGAGAACGGCTGGTCGCCCTCGCGCTGCATCCCGCACGGCGGCCACCAGATGTCCCTGGCCATCGCCGCCGGCCTCGGCCTCGGCGGCAACGAAAGCTACCCCGACCTCTTCCAGCCCTACGGCGGCTTCCCCGACGGCGTGAAGGTCGACAACGGCTACGTCACCCTGCCGCCGCTGCCCGGCATCGGATTCGAAGGCAAGGCCGACCTGATCGCAGAGATGCGCGCACTAGCAGCCTGAAAGCAAGCACGGCCCATCCGCAGGACGCCGCGGAACCGGCTTTGCCGGGCCGCAGGCGTCGCCCCCCGGCGAGGGGGGTTGGCGAAGCGACACGAAGTGCGCGAAGCCTGGGGGAAGTACCAGGTTCATGGATGAAAACCGGAGCGGCGCACCACCGGCTCCCACTGCGCACGGTAGGTCTTCAGCATCTGCGTCGTTTCCGCCGCATTGCTCGCCACCGGCGTGATGAAGAGCGACTCCGCCACCTTGTGCAGGCTCGGGTCCTTCATCACGTCGCGGATCGAGTTGGCCAGCAGCTGCACCTTGGCGGGCGGCATGGCGGACGGCGCGAAGAAGGTGTTCCAGCCGTCGGCGTCGATCTTCATGCCGGCCTCGCTGAAGGTCGGGATGTTGGGCGCGAAGCCCGCGCGCTTCTTGCCCGAGGTGGCGAGGATGCGGATCTTGCCGGCCACGTGCTGCGGGTAGAGCGAATCGAGCGTGTCGATGGCAATCGGCAGACTGCCGTTGACCAGGTCGGCCGCCAGCGGCGCGGAGCCGCCATAGCCCTTGATCTGCGGCTGCACGCTCAGCGCGTCGCCCACCATCAGGCCGAAGAAGTGCGGCAGGCTGCCGGTGGCGGGCACGCCGAAAATGGCCTCCTCGGGGTGCGCCCACAGGCGGCCCACCAGGAACATCGCGCGGTCGAGCTGGAGCTTGCTGCCCACGGCCAGCGCGAAGTCGTAGCTGCTGACCTGGGAGACGGGCACGAAGTCCTTGTCGGGGTCGTAGCCGGCGTCCTTGATGACCAGCGGCGCGACCACCATCACGGCCGGGTTGCCGAGCATCAGCACGTTCTGGCCGGCTGGCGCGCGCTTAACTTCCTTGGCCGCGAGGCGGCCGCCCTCGCCGGGACGGTTTTCCACGCTCACCTGCACGCCGAGCTTCGGCGTAAGCCGCTCGGCGATCAGCCGCGCGATGCGATCGGTGCTGCCGCCGGGCGCGTAGCCGACCACGAGGGTGAGCGGACCGCCGTCCAGCGCGGCGGGCGCCTGGGCTTGGGCCAGGGGAGCGCAAGCGGCGAGGGCCATGCCCCCTGCCATGATGAGCTTGCGCCTGGAAAGAAATGCGGGCATCGGGGATCTCCTGCGGACATTGGTCGTGAACGGGAAGGCGCGGGTTTCACGGCGAAAATCGCGCGTCAAGACTGTTTCCGCTCGTTCAAATTTGTTACTGGTTTATACGTATGGGCAAACAGTTGATCTAATCAATCAACTACCCGCCGAGGCGGGCGAACCACACTCACCGCGCCTTTCCGCCACCCGTATGCAACAAGTTTTTCCCGACGCAGAAGCCTTGCGCGCGCCCCATTCCCTGGACGACCTGCTGCTCTATCGCATGACCCGCGCCGTTCGCGCGGGCAGCGGCATGGCCACCCGGCTGGTCGAGGGCGGCTTCGGCATCACGCGCCGCGAGTGGGGAATGATCGCCACGCTCGCGCAGGAGGGCGAGATGACCTCGTCGGCCCTCGCCGCGCTGCTGCACCTGGACCGGGTGCGCACCTCGCGCGGGCTGCGCAGCCTGGTCGAGAAGAAGCTGGTGCACCGGCGCCAGAACGCGGAGGACCGGCGCGAAGTGCACGTGCGGCTGAGCGCCTCGGGCCAGCAGCTGTTCGGCCGACTCTTCCCGCGCATCGCGGGGCTGAACACCGAGCTGCTGGGCGGCATCGCGCCCGAGGACCTGGACGCCTTCCTGCGCTGCCTGCAGCACCTGGAGCAGCGCGGCGAACAGCTTCTCGCGCAGGGGATGGTGGCGGAGAAGGCCGACCGGCGATCCGGGGGCACGCGGCACCGGTGGCCGGAGCGCGGCGGCTGACTCAGGCCTGCACGTCCACGTTGCCGCCGATCAGGCCGCCGCGGCTGCCGCCGGTGCGCGGCGCGGCGGTGGCGCTTTCCTCCATCGACGCCATGGCGCTCTTCTGGAGGGCGCCCATGCGCAGCGCGTTCATCTGCTGCTGCAGCATGGCGAGCTGGACCGCCAGCGCCTCGAGCTGCTGCTGGATCAGCTTGCGCGCCTCGCCCTCGGGCGTTTTGAGCAGCAAGCCCTGCGTTTCCTCGATCTGCTTCTGCGTCGCCGTGATCTGGCGCTGGATCTTCGCGATCTCGACGTTCGCGTCGGCTCCGCTCCTCGCGCTGCCGGCCGCACCGATGGCATTCACCATTTCGATCCTCCTTGGTCGTGTTCGAACAGGGGTTATCGGCAGCCGGCGCGAAAAATGAAGGGTAGCCGCCCCGCCTTGCATGGCCGCGTTCGCGAACTAGACTGAAGCATGAGGGCACCCGCGGTGCCGGGGGCCAAGGAGCCTGCCATGTACAAGCGTGTTCTTGTGGCAACCGACGGCTCGGCGCTGTCGGAGCAAGCGGTCAAGGCCGCGATCGACCTGGCCCTTCTGACCAACGCGGACCTCGTGGGCGTCACCGTCGCGCACATCGAGCCGGTCGGCTACTTCGAGGGCTCGATGATGCTGAGCCAGCGCGACATCCAGGAATCGCAGGCGCACACCGACCGGGCAGCGCAGCAGCTGGTCGACAAGGTGGCCTCCACCGCGCTCGCCAGGGGCGTGCGCAGCGCGCAGGCCATCGTCATGCGCTCGAACCAGGTGGCCGAGGCCATCATCACCACCGCGAAGAACCAGCAGTGCGACCTGATCGTGATGGCCTCGCACGGGCGGCGCAGCCTGGCGCGCCTGCTGATGGGCAGCGAGACGCTGCACGTGCTGACGCACTCGCACATTCCCGTGCTGGTGCTGCGCTGACGGGAGTCAGTTGATGATCTCTCCCATGCCGACGCGCACGCGCTCCCTGAGCTGGCGGATGTACTCCTCGTCGAAGGGTTCCCAGGCCTCCAGCTCGCCGACGATCCGCAGCGGCTCCCGGCTTCGGTAGGAGCGCGTGGGATTGCCCGGGAACTTCTTGTCGGTGACGTTGGGGTCGTCCTCGTAGGCGCCCGTGGGTTCGACGATGTAGACGCGGCAACGGCCCTCGCCCTTCGCCATTTCTGCAGCCAGCCCGGCCCCCTTGGGCCAGGCGGTGAAGTAGATGTGGTTCATGACGACGCGGCCGTCGTAGTTCGACCTGAAGCCGGCCGTGAGCAGGTCTCCCGGCTGAAGATCCGCGCGCGTGCCGTGGAAGAAGGGTCCTGCGTCCGGGATTGCCATCGCGGGTTGCTCCTCTGCGGAAAGGAAAAGCCGCGGAGTCTACCCGTGCCCTTCGTCGCGGAGGCCGTCCGGAAAGCAGGCCTGCACACCCCGGCGCCCGTCTCCGTCAGGTGTACCGCTTCTCCAGCGCATCCCACTCGGGCTTGCCCACCAGCCGCTGCCGCTCCGCGAAGGGCGCGACCAGCCCGCTGGACTCCTGCACTTCCTTCTCGTCGCGCAGCACGGTCAGCGCCTTCTGCATGCCCGCCACCGCGCCTTGCAGCGCGGCGTTGGCATACAGGACGATGCCGTAGCCCAGCTCGCCGAGTTCGGTGGCGTTGAAGATCGGCGTCCTGCCGCCGATCACCATGTTCATGAGCTGCGGCGCATCCAGGCGCTTCGGCAGCGCCCGCACCTCTTCCTCCTTCGTCACGGCCTCGACGAAAAGAATGTCTGCGCCGGCCTCGGCGAACTTCTGCGCACGCTCGACCGCGGCCTCGAAGCCGTGGACGGCGGCCGCGTCGGTACGGGCCATGATCAGCAGGTCCTGGTCCTGGCGGGCGTCGACGGCCGCCTTGATCTTGCTCACGGCCTCTTCCGTGGAGATCACCTCCTTGCCCGAGAAATGGCCGCAGCGCTTGGGCGCCACCTGGTCCTCGAACTGGATGCAGTCGGCGCCGGCGCGCTCCAGCGTGCGCACCGTGTGGCGCACGTTCAGCGCATTGCCGAAGCCGGTGTCGGCATCGACGAGCAGCGGCACCGAGACCGCGTCGCGGATGCGCGCGGTGTGGTCTGCTATTTCCGCGAGCCCCATGAAGCCCTGGTCGGGCATGCCGAACCACATGTTGGTGACGCCCGCGCCGGTGATGTAGATCGCCTCAAAGCCCAGGTCTTCGATGACCCGGGCGGACAAGGCGTTGAAGGCGCCGGGAACGATCAGGCCGCGGCGGGCCTGCGCGAGGGACTTGAGTTGCTTGCGGGTGGACATTCGGAAAACACTCCAATCAGAAACTGTCGCCGGGCACGCGCACCCAGCCTTCCATCAGCACACGGGCGCTGCGGCTCATCAAAGCCTTCGTCACCACCCATTCGCCGCCGCTCTTGCGGGCCTCGGCGCCGACACGCAGCGTGCCCGAGGGATGGCCGAAGCGCACCGCCGCGCGTTCACCGCCGCCGGCCGCGAGATTGACCAGCGTACCCGGAATGGCCGCCGCCGTGCCTATGGCTACCGCGGCCGTGCCCATCATGGCGTGGTGCAGCTTGCCCATCGACAGCGCACGCACGAGCAGGTCGACCTCCGCCGCGCGCACGGCCTTGCCGCTGGAAGCCGTGTAGTCCTTCGGCGGCGCGACGAAGGCCACCTTGGGCGTGTGCTGGCGGGTGGCCGCTTCAGCGATGCTCTCGATGAGGCCCATCTTCAGCGCGCCGTGCGCGCGGATCGCCTCGAACATCGCGAGCGCCCTGGCGTCGCCGTTGATGGCGTCCTGCAGCTCGGTGCCGGTGTAGCCGATGGCTTGCGCTTCCACGAAGACGGTCGGGATGCCCGCGTTGATCATCGTCGCGCGCAGCCTGCCGACGCCGGGCACCTCGAGCTCGTCGACGAGATTGCCGGTCGGGAACATCGCGCCGCCTGCGCCCTCCTCTTCCGCCGCCGGGTCCATGAATTCGAGCTGCACCTCCGCGGCCGGGAAGGTCACGCCGTCGAGCTCGAAGCCGCCGGTTTCCTGCACCGCGCCGCCGGCCATCGGCACCTGCGCGACGATGGTCTTGCCGATGTTGGCCTGCCAGATGCGCACCACCGCCACGCCGTCGCGCGGCACGCGGGCCGCATCGACCAGGCCGTTGGAAATCGCGAAGGGGCCGACCGCCGCCGAGAGATTGCCGCAGTTGCCGCTCCAGTCGACGAAGGGCTGATCGATCGACACCTGGCCGAAGAGGTAGTCCACGTCGTGGCCGGGCCTGTCGCTCTTCGAAAGAATCACCGCCTTGCTCGTGCTGGAGGTGGCGGCGCCCATGCCGTCGATCTGCTTGCCGTAGGGGTCGGGGCTGCCGATGACGCGCAGCAGCAGCGCGTCGCGCGCCTTGCCGGGCAATTGCGCGGCCTCGGGCAGGTCCTGCAGGCGGAAGAACACGCCCTTGCTGGTGCCGCCGCGCATGTAGGTGGCGGGAATCCTGATCTGTGGTGCGAAGGCCATGGTCTTGCGATTGTCGGGATTGTCGATTCAGGCGGCCACGGGCGCTGCCGATGCGTTCGTGGCAAGGAAGTCCTGTGCGAAGCGCTGCAGCACGCCGCCGGCCTCGTAGATCGACACCTCCTCTGCCGTGTCGAGGCGGCAGGTCATCGGCACTTCGAGCCGCTCGCCGTTGCGGCGGTGGATGACCAGCGTCACATCGGCGCGCGGCTCGCGCGCGCCGCTCACGTCGTAGGTCTCGGTGCCGTCCAGGTCCAGCGTCAGGCGATTGGTGCCGGGCTTGAACTCCAGCGGCAGCACGCCCATGCCGATCAGGTTGGTGCGGTGGATGCGCTCGAAGCCCTCGGCCGCGATGGCCTCCACGCCCGCCAGCCGCACGCCCTTGGCGGCCCAGTCGCGCGAGGAGCCCTGGCCGTAGTCGGCGCCCGCCACGATGATCAGCGGCTGCCTGCGCAGCATGTAGGTCTCGATGGCCTCCCACATGCGCATGACCTTCCCTTCGGGCTCCACGCGCGCCAGCGAGCCGGCGCGCACGCTGCCGTCTTCCTTGCGCACCATCTCGTTGCGCAGCGTGGGGTTGGCGAAGGTGGCGCGCTGCGCGGTGAGATGGTCGCCGCGATGGGTGGCGTAGGAGTTGAAGTCCTCCTCGGGCAGGCCCATCCTGTGGAGGTACTCGCCGGCCGCGCTGTCCATCAGGATCGCGTTGGAGGGCGAGAGATGGTCGGTCGTGATGTTGTCCGGCAGGATCGCCAGCGGCCGCATGCCCCTGAGCGTGCGCTCTCCGGCCAGCGCGCCCTCCCAGTACGGCGGGCGGCGGATGTAGGTGGAGGCGGCACGCCACTCGTACAGCGGTGCGACCTTCTCGCCGGTGTCGGGCCGGATGGCGAACATCGGCTCGTACACCTGCCGGAAGTGCTCGGGCTTCACGCTCGACTTCACGATGGCATCGATCTCCGCGTCGTCGGGCCAGATGTCCTTCAGCCGCACTTCCCTGCCATCGACCACGGCCAGCACGTCGCGCTCGATGTCGAAGCGCACGGTGCCGGCAATGGCATAGGCCACCACCAGCGGCGGCGATGCAAGAAAGGCCTGCTTCGCATGCGGATGGATGCGGCCGTCGAAATTGCGGTTGCCCGAGAGCACCGCCGTCGCGTAGAGGTCGCGCTCGACGATCTCCCGCTGGATCGCCGGGTCCAGCGCGCCCGACATGCCGTTGCACGAGGTGCAGGCGTAGGCCACCACACCGAAGCCGAGCTTCTCGAGCTCGCCCACCAGGCCGGCTTCCTGCAGGTACAGCGTCACGGCCTTGGAACCCGGCGCCAGCGACGACTTGACCCACGGCTTGCGCGCGAGGCCCAGCCGGTTGGCGTTGCGCGCCAGCAGCCCTGCGGCGATCACGTTGCGCGGGTTGCTGGTGTTGGTGCAGCTGGTGATGGCCGCGATGATGACCGCGCCGTCGGGCATGCGGCCCGGCTCTTCGCGCCATGGCGCCGCGATGCCGCGCGCAGCGAGTTCGGTGGTGGCCACGCGCGCATGCGGGTTCGACGGGCCGGCCATGTTGCGCACCACCGTCGACAGGTCGAACTGCAGCACGCGCTCGTACTCCGCGTCCTTCAGCGTGTCGGCCCACAGGCCGGCGTGCCTTGCGTAGGTTTCGACCAGCCGCACCTGCTCGTCGCTGCGGCCGGTGAGCCGCAGGTAGTCGATGGTCTGCGAGTCGATCGCGAACATCGCGGCCGTGGCGCCGTACTCGGGTGCCATGTTCGAGACGGTCGCGCGGTCGCCGAGCGTGAGGCTGGCCGCGCCCTCGCCATGGAACTCGAGGTACGCGCCCACCACCTTCGACTGGCGCAGGAACTCGGTCAGCGCCAGCACCACGTCGGTGGCGGTGATGCCCGGTCGCGGCCGGCCCGAGAGCTTCACGCCGACGATGACGGGCAGGCGCATCCACGAGGCGCGGCCCAGCATCACGTTCTCTGCCTCCAGCCCGCCCACGCCGATGGCGACGACGCCCAGCGCATCGACGTGCGGCGTGTGGCTGTCGGTGCCGACCAGCGTGTCGGGGTAGGCCACGCCGTCCTGCGCGTGCACCACCGGCGACATCCGCTCCAGGTTGATCTGATGCATGATCCCGTTGCCCGGCGGGATCACCTCCACGTTCCTGAAGGCCCGCTTCGTCCAGTCGATGAAGTGGAAGCGGTCTTCGTTGCGCCGGTCTTCTATGGCGCGGTTCTTCGCGAAGGCATCGGGGTCGAATCCTCCGCACTCCACCGCCAGCGAATGGTCGACGATGAGCTGCACCGGCACCACCGGGTTCACCTGCGCCGGGTCGCCGCCCTGCTCGGCGATGGCATCGCGCAGGCCGGCCAGGTCGACCAGCGCGGTCTGGCCCAGGATGTCGTGGCACACCACGCGCGCCGGAAACCACGGAAAGTCGTGCTCCCTCTTTCCCTCGACGATCTGCCGCAGGCTGCGTTCGAGGATGGCCGGGTCGCAGCGGCGCACCAGGTTCTCGGCATGCACGCGCGAGGTGTAGGGCAGCTTGGCCCAGGCGCCGGGGCGGATGGCTTCGACGGCTTCATGCGCGTCGAAATAGTCCAGCGAAGTGCCGGGGAGATTCTTGCGGTACTGGGTATTCATGGGGCGGCGCTCGGCCTCTTCTTCGCTTTTTACTTCCGATCCTCGATCGGCGCGAACTCCAGATCTTCCGGGCCCGTGTAGTTGGCGCTCGGCCGGATGATCTTGTTGTCGATGCGCTGTTCGATGATGTGCGCCGCCCAGCCCGAGGTGCGCGCGATCACGAAGAGCGGTGTGAACATGGCCGTGGGCACGCCCATCATGTGATAGCTCACCGCGCTGAACCAGTCGAGGTTGGGAAACATCTTCTTCACCTCCCACATCACGCCTTCGAGCCGCTCGGCGATGTCGAACATCTTGGTCGAGCCGGCCTGCTGCGAGAGCGACTTCGCCACGCCCTTGATGACCACGTTGCGCGGATCGCTCACGGTGTAGACGGGGTGGCCGAAGCCGATCACGACCTCCTTCGCCTCGACCCGGCGGCGGATGTCGGCCTCGGCCTCGTCGGGGGAGTCGTAGCGCTTCTGGATCTCGAAGGCCACCTCGTTGGCGCCGCCGTGCTTGGGCCCGCGCAGCGCGCCGATGGCGCCGGTGATGGCCGAGTACATGTCGGAGCCGGTGCCCGCCACCACGCGCGCGGTGAAGGTCGATGCGTTGAACTCGTGCTCGGCGTAGAGGTTGAGCGAGGTGTGCATCGCGCGCACCCAGGCCTCGGAAGGCTTGCGGCCGTGCAGCAGGTGGAGGAAGTGGCCGCCGATGGAGTCGTCGTCGGTCTCCACGTCGATGCGCTTTCCCTGCGTGGACCAGTGGTACCAGTACAGCAGCATCGAGCCCAGAGAAGCCATCAGCCGGTCGGCGATGTCGCGTGCGCCCGGCAGGTTGTGGTCTTCCTTCTCGGGGAGCATGCAGCCCAGCGACGACACGCCGGTGCGCATCACGTCCATCGGGTGCGCACCGGCGGGCAGCTGCTCCAGCGCCTCCTTCAGGCTCGCGGGCAGGCCGCGCATCGACCTGAGCTTCGCCTTGTAGGCGCGCAGCTCCGCCGCCGTGGGCAGCTTGCCGTGCACCAGCAGGTGCGCGATCTCCTCGAACTCGCAGACTTCTGCGATGTCGAGGATGTCGTAGCCGCGGTAGTGCAGGTCGTTGCCGGTGCGTCCTACCGTGCACAGCGCGGTGTTGCCGGCGGTCACGCCGGACAGGGCCACGGATTTCTTGGCCCTGAAGCCGGGAGCCGTGGGGGTTGCGGTGTCGTTCATGCTTCTTCCTTCTCTCGATGCAGATAAGCGCCGGAAATGCGCGCGGGCCGGCCGTTGCCATCGACGGCGACCATCTCGAACCAGGACCGCAGTACCGCCCGAGGCTCGCGCCCGAGCTGCTGCGCGGTGCCGCTGACGCACACCGTCAGTGAACTGCGGCCGACGCGGCTGATGGAGCCGCGCAGACGCAGCACGCTGCCCACCGGCACCGGCGCGAGGAACTGCGCGTCACCGCAGCGGGCCATCACCACGTCGGCCTTCGCAAACGCCCGCGCACACAGGAAGGCCGCCTTGGACATCAGCATCAGCGCGTTGCCGCCGAAGAGCGTGCCGTAGTGGTTGGCGTGCTCGGGAAACACGATTTCCGTGAGTTCGAACGCGGTGTTCTCGTCAGTCATGGATTCGCAATTTACGCAAATGCGTTGCCATAATGAAGGACTGAAACAGCCAATCATTGCGAATGGAAAACGCGAGATTTGCGAATATTGCAAATACGCAAGGAGCCGCACGATGAGCAAGACCTTCATGGGCGTGCGCCTGCGCAAGCTGCGCGCGGAGCGCGGCATGACGCAGGTGGCGCTGGCCCAGGCGCTGGGGCTTTCGCCCAGCTACCTCAACCAGATCGAACAGAACCAGCGGCCGCTGACCGTGGCCGTGCTGCTCAGGATCAGCCGCACGCTCGGCGTCGACGTGCAGCAGTTCTCCGAGGACGAGGAAGCCCGCCTCGTCTCGAGCATGCGCGACGCGCTGGCCGACAACCCCGGCGGCGAAGCCGTCGCGCTGCCGGAGCTGCGCGAGGTGGCCTCGCAGATGCCGGCGGTGGCGCGCGCGCTGCTCGCGCTGCATCGCCGCCACCAGGAAGCCATGGAGCGGCTCGAGATCATGGCCGCCGGGCTGGGCGACGGACGCGGCGAGCTCACGAGCGCGCGCCCCATGCCCTTCGAGGCCGTGCGCGACTTCTTCTTCGCCCACCAGAACCACTTCGAGGAACTGGACCAGCGCGCCGAGAGGCTCGCCGAAGAAGCGCGCGGCCACGGCGGCCCGCTGTCCGAATGGCTGCAGCGGCGGCTGCTGGAGCAGCACGGCGTGCGCGTGGTGCCCACCGACGACGACGCCATCGAGAGCCAGCGCCGCTACGACCCCGCCAGCCGCGTGCTGCGCCTGTCGGGCAGCCTGGAGCCGGGCCAGCAGTCGTTTCAGCTCGCGACCCAGCTGGCGCTGCTGGAGCAGACGAGGCTGATCGAATCGCTGCTCGAAGGCGCAGGCTTCGACGACGCCCCGACGCACGCGCTGGCCCGCATAGGGCTGGCGAACTATTTCGCCAGCGCGGTGCTGCTGCCCTACGAGCTCTTCCTGAAGGCTGCGGAAGCCCTGCGCTACGACATCGACCTGCTGGGGCGCCGCTTCGGCGTGGGCTTCGAGACGGTGTGCCATCGCCTGAGCTCGATGCAGCGGCCCGGCGCGCCCGGCGTGCCCTTCTTCTTCATCCGCGTGGACCGCGCGGGCAACATCTCGAAGCGGCAGTCGGCCACGCACTTCCACTTCTCGAAGACCGGCGGCACCTGCCCGCTGTGGAACGTGTACGAGGCCTTCGCGCAGCCCGGGCGCGTGCTGCGGCAGCTCGCGCGCATGCCCGACGGGCGCACCTACCTGTGGGTGGCGCGCACGGTGTCGCACGGGCAGCGCGGGTTCGGCTCACCGAGCAAGGCCTTCGCCAT
The DNA here is from genome assembly GCF_013376045.1 of Variovorax sp. SG517. Classification (GTDB taxonomy): domain Bacteria; phylum Pseudomonadota; class Gammaproteobacteria; order Burkholderiales; family Burkholderiaceae_C; genus Variovorax. The sequence continues at coordinate 745,195 of NZ_JABMJG010000001.1, forward strand.
CGGCCTGGGCTGCGACATCCGGCATGCGCCGAGGCTGGTCTATTCCAAGGGACTCGACCTGGCCGACCAGGACGTGCCCACGCCCATCGGCATGGGCTGCAAGGTGTGCGAGCGCACCGCCTGCCCGCAGCGGGCGTTCCCCTTCATCGGGCGGGCGCTGGACGTGAACGAGAACGAAAGCAGGTTCACGCCGTATGCGGTGGCGGATGCCTAGGCTCCACCCAACCGGCGGCATCTGGCGCGCCGCAAACATCCTCCCTTCGCCGGCCCGGATCGCCGAGCGCCCTGTACTCGGTCGGCGTCAGGCCCTTGCGCTTGAGGAACTGCCTGTTGAAGTTCGAAATGTTGTTGAAGCCGACCGCGTAGCAGATGGCGCTGATCTGCCGGTCGCCATGAAGGAGCAACTGGCAGGCCCTGGTCACCCGCAGCTCCGTGACGAAGGAGGTGAACGTGGTGCCGGTGAGCTTTCGGAACTGCCGCGACAGCGCTGCCTCCTGCATTCCGAACTTGGCGCTGATCTCGGGCAGGCTGAATTCCTGCATGTAGTTCGTCCGCAGGTAGTCGAGCACCGCGTAGATCTTTCCCCATCGGCAGTGGGCCAGGGGCTGCGCCTGCTCGTAGTTCAGCCTCGTGAGAACGCGCGTGTCCTTCCATCGCGCGAGTTCGTTCAGAAGCGCCGCGAAAGCCGCGAAGCGCTCCAGCCCGCGGCTCTGCGCGATCCTCGTCAGGTAGCTCGCCGCGGCCTCCCGGAATCCGACGAACTCGACGCCCTGGCGGGCCCTGTCCAGGAGGGCTTCGGCCTCGCGCAGGTCCGGCAGCAAGGCCATGCTGTTGCGCAAGGGCGCCTCGGCGAACCGCAGCACCGGGTTCATCGCCGCGCATGCATCGTCGGCCGGGCCCGAGAACCGGAAGTTGTGCGGCAGGCGCGGACCGATCAGCACGACGTTGCCCGGCGCGAAGCTGTGGATCTCGTCGCCCACGAAGGCGCGCGCGAACGGGGCGCCTATCGCATGGAGCTCGAAATCCTGGGGATAGCGCAGCCGCCCGGGCAGCCACGGCACGCCGCGCTCCGAAAAGGACAGGCACGAGTTCATGTCTATCGGCGATCCGCGGCGCTGCGGCTGCGCCGGCTGGCCGTGCTCGAATTCGGGCAGCTGCAAGAGGGAACAGCCATCGTCCGCGCTGCCGGAAAACGCCGGCTCTCGCAATCTCGTCTGCATGGTCTGGAGGCTGCCCCGCCCGAGTCGCATCGTCGTCCGGCAAGGGCAGCGGGCGTGGCCTAGTTCACGGAGGAAACGATGGACACGCCATGGTCGGCCAGGTGCAGGCTCACCGGCGCGCCATGGGCCAGGGTCTGCCTGACCTCGGGCGACACCACGAAGATTTCGCCGAGCTCGCTGGAGAAGGTGTACTCGACGGTACTGCCGACGTAGGTCCTCTTGATCACCCGCGCCGCGAGGCCGTCGTTGGCCACGGGCCTGATGACCCAGGCTTCCGGTCGCACGGCGACCTTCACCGGTCCCGGGCCGATTCCGGCGGGTGTCGCGATGCTCAGGGATCCCAGGCGAACGCGCTGCTGCCCGTCGCAAAGTCCGTCGAACAGCATGGCCTCGCCCATGAAGCCCGCCACGAACTCCGACTGCGGCGATTCGTACAGCTCATGGGGTTCCCCGCGCTGCGCGATCACGCCCTGGTCCATCACGATGATGTGGTCGCTGACCGCCAGCGCCTCGCTCTGGTCGTGCGTCACATAGGCCACCGTCAGCGAAAGGCGCTGCTGCAGCGAGCGGATCTCCTCGCGCATGGAACGCCGCAGGCGGGCGTCCAGGTTGGACAGGGGCTCGTCGAACAGCAGCACCGCGGGCTCCAGCGCAAGCGCACGCGCGAGCGCAACGCGTTGCTGCTGGCCGCCGGAGAGCTCGCTCGGCATGCGCTCGTTCATTCCCTTCAGCCCGACGGTCTCGAGCATCAGCCCCGCCTTCTCCCTGGCCTGGGGCTTCGGCAGGCCCGACATGCGCAGCCCGTAGGACACGTTCTCGATCACGCTCATGTGCGGGAACAGCGCATAGCTCTGGAAGACCAAGCTCACGTTGCGCTGCGCCGCGCCGAGCGTGGTGACGTCCACGCCGTCGATGAAGATGCGGCCCGAGCTTGGGCTCTCCAGGCCCGCGATCATCCGCAGCGTCGTGGTCTTTCCGCACCCCGAGGGGCCGAGGATGGTGGTCAGCGTCCCCTTGGGCACGCCGAAGCTGATGTCCCTGACGACCATCGGCGCGCCGGCGCCGGTGCCGTAGCTCTTGGAGACGTTCTTGAATTCGATGCCGTACATGGTTTTCTCTCGATGGAAGATGGGGATCATGGCGATGCCGTTGCCGCTGGGCTTCGGGCTGGGCTTCTGTTCACGCCGGGCGTGCCGCCGGCAGGTGCTGCCGGCGCGGGAGTCCTTCTGCCCAGGCGGCGATTGCCGATCCACCACTGCACACAGCCCGTGACCAGCGCCATCAGGACGATGAGGGCCGTGCTGTACGCCAGGGCGACGCCGTAGTCGCCCTGGCCCACGCGCCCGATGATGAAGGTCGTCGCCAGCTCGGTCTCCGCCGTCACGAGGAAGATCACGGCGGACACGGTGGTCATCGACCGCACGAAACTGTAGATGAGCGAAGCGGCCAGCGCGGGCTTGAGCAGCGGCAGCGTGACCGACCAGAGCGTGCGCGCCGTCGAGGCGCGAAGCATCAGAGAGGCCTCGTCGAGCGACTTGTCGAGCTGCTTGAACGCAGCGGCGCCGGCGCGCACGCCCACCGGAAGATTCCGGAAAATGAAGCACATCACGATGATCAGGCCGGTGCCGGTCATCTCCAGCGGCGGCACGTTGAACGCGAGCACGTAGCTCACGCCCAGGACCGTTCCCGGAATCGCAAAGGCCATGAGGGCCGAGAACTCGAACGCGCCCTGCGCGCGAAACTGGACGCGGGCCAGCAGCCAGGCGATCAACAGGCCCAGGCCCGCCGTGAGCGGTGCCGCGAGCGCCGCCAGGCGCACCGTCGTGAAGAGCGAATCCCAGGCAACGCCGATCCATTGCACGGCGCCACCATCGATCGCGAAATCGAAGGCCGTGCGGAAGTGGGCAAGGGTCGGCGAATAGTTGCGGCCCCAGGTCTGCACGAAGCCGCCACAGAATGCGAACACATAGACGACCAGCGTGAAGACCAGCCAGGGCACCACCACGCACAGCGCCGCGCGCCGAAGCCCGTCGGGCAGGCGCATCGAGAGGCCCGCGTCGCCCTTGCCCGAGACGGTGGTGAAGTTCTTCCGGCCGAGAACGCGGCGCTGCAGCGCGAAGACGCCCAGTGCGAACACGCTGAGGATGAGGGCGAGCGCGGCCGCCCTGCCCTGGTCGAACTGGGCGCCGACGATGGCGAAGAAGATCTCCGTGGACAGCACCGAGAACTGGCCGCCGACGATGATCGGGTTGCCGAAGTCCGCGATGCTCTCGATGAAGCCGACGAGGAACGCATTGGTGAGGCCCGGCAGCATCAGCGGGAAGGTCACGTACAGGAAGGTGCGCCAGCCGCCCGCGCGCAGGGTCTGCGAGGCCTCCTCCAGCGAAGGGCTGATGCCTTCGATGACACCGCGCACGATCAGGAAGGCGATCGGGGTGAAAGCGAACAGCTGCGCAAGCCACACGCCGAACCAGCCATAGAACCAGCGCGTGGGCTCCACGCCGAAGGCCCATTCGACCAGTTGGTTGACGAGGCCCGCGCGGCCGAACAGGAGGATGAGGCCCAGCCCCACCACGAACGGAGGCGTGATGATGGGCAGGGGCGCGAGGAACCGCAGCGCGTTGCGGATCCGGGAGTCGCTGCGGTTCTCGACCAGTGCCAGGAGCGTGCCGAGCACCGTCGTCGTGATGCCGGTCAGCGTGGCCAGCGCCAGCGTGTTCCACGCGACGCCGCAGCTTTGCGCCGAATACACGCAGCCGACGCCCCAGATACGCTCGCTCGCGATGCGTGCGAGCCAGGCTGCCACGCTGGGCTGGCCGCTGTCGTCGAGGAAGGCGCCGTACAGCGACCTGAAGACCGGGAAGGCGACGAAGGTGACCAGCAGGCCGCTGACGCCGACGACCGCCGCCGCCACGAACAGGTCGCCGCGGAACGCACCGGTGCGCGCCATGCCGAAGGCAGTCAGCATCAGCAGCGAGCACAGCACCAGCATGGCGCCCCAGCCGAAGCCGGGCTGGCTTGCGCCGGCGATCAGGCCGGTGCCAGGCAATCCGATGGCAAAGCCCTGCAGCAGCACGCCAGCGGCACCCAGCGCGCCGCACCAGGCAAGAAGGCGGCCCTGCGCCCTGCCCGGTGCCATGCGCAGGGCCGCCAGGGCGGCGACCATCGGCCAGAGCCCCAGTGCCAGCCAGGGGCGCCGATGCAGCAATGTCTGGGCGAGCGCGCTGGAGCTGTCGTGCCCCGCGAGCAATTCGCCGATGCCCTGCAGGCCGGACAGGCCCTCGGGCAGCGCGTACCAGGGAAGGACGCAGAACGCGACGAGGCCGATGATCGACCAGACCGCGATCGGTCGGTTGTTGTCGTTGAGTTTCATGCCGGAACGATCAGCGTTGCTGGGAATTGACCTCGCGCTCCCAGCGTTCGATCAGGCGCTTGCGCTCTGCCGACTGCCCGTACTTCGCGTAGTCGTAGTCGATGAGGCGGATCTTGCGGAAATCGGGAATGTGGCTGTCCAGGCTGGCCGACTTGTTCGCGGGCAGCTGGTACTGGTGCGCCGCGGCAGCCAACTGCTGTGCCGCCGGGGTCAGCGCCCATTCATAGAACTTCCTGGCGTTGTCGAGGTTGCGTGCGCCCTTGACGATCGACATCGATCCGATCTCCGCGCCCGTTCCCTCGCAGGGTGTCGCGGTCGCGATCGGGAAGCCCTGCATCTGCTCGCTGGGCGCGTCATGGACGAAGCTGATGGAAACCGTCGTCTCGCCTCGGGCCGCCGCCTTGATCGGCCCCGTGCCGGAGCGCGCGTACTGCCCGACGTTCCTGTGCAGCGCCTTCATGTACTCGAAGGCCTTGTCCTCGCCCATCAGCTGCACCAGGGTCGCGATCATGGTGTAGGCGGTACCCGAACTCGCCGGATTGGCGACCTGGATCTCGCCGCGCAGCGCCGGCGAGAGCAGGTCCTTCCAGCACTTGGGCTCCGGCAGCTTCTTCTTCGCAAGCAGCTCGGTGTTGAATGCGAAGCCCAGCGGCCCTGAATACACGCCCACGGTCCGCCATTTCGATTGCTCGGCCTGCGCCTGCGACCATGCGTGAAGCTGCGGCAGCGACGGCGACTTGTATTCGAGCGTCAGATCCTGCTCGGCCGCCTGCAGGTGGGGATCGCCCGTCCCGCCGAACCACACGTCGGTCTTTGGATTGCTGCGCTCCGCCAGCAGCTGCGCCAGCGCCTCGCCGCTGCCGCGCTTCAGCACGTTGACCTTGATGCCGGAACTGCGGGCGAAGGTCGTGCTCATGAGCGAGCACCATTCGTCCTGCACGGAGCAGATGACGTTCAGCTGGCCGGCACCCTGGGCATGGGCGGCAGGAACGCCGGCCACGCCTGCCACACCTGCCATGGCGAGGGCAGCAATCGCGGCGAGCGCGTTTTTCTTCTTCATGTTCGTCTCCTTGACGGTTGGATCGAGAGATTTTTCGAAAGCACTGCCCCCGCCACGCGAATCCACGCGAAGGCTGCGAAAAGGCACGGTTCGGAAAGCGCGGACAACAGGCGCAGCGACGCGGCATCGCTGCACCGCGGGCGGTCAGGGCCCCTGGCTCCAGCGAACGACGGCGTCGACCCCGATGACGCGGCCACCGTCGACCCGGTTGTGGATCTCCATGCTCGCGCCCATGGCCTCCGCGATCTGGCGGCAGATGGACAGGCCGAGCCCGACACCGCCCTTGGTTGCGGAGAACGCCTGGAACAGCCGCGGGCGCAGCGCGTCGTCCACGCCGGGCCCGCCGTCCCACACCACCAGCTCCACCGTCGCGGCGTAGGCGCGCACCAGGATGCCAAGGCGGCCGCCGTCGGGCGTGTGATGTATCGCGTTCGCAAGCAGGTTGCGAAGCAGCTCGCCGAGCATGAGCGGATCGCCGGTGGCGCCCAGTGTGTCGTCGCCTTCGAGGGCGAAGTCCAGGCGCTTGGCCGCGATGAGCGGTGCGAGCTCCATCACCGCGTCCAGCGCCACGGCATGCAGCAGCACCGTCTGCAGCCGGCCCGCGCGCTTGATCTGCTCGAGCTTGCTCAGGCTGAGCAGCTGGTTGGCCATGTCCGTCGCGCGATCCACCGTGTGCAGCATCTGCGGCAGGACCTCGGTGGCCGGCACGTCGCCCGCGATGGCCGACTGCAGCTGGGTGCGAAGCACCGACATCGGGGTGCGCAGCTGGTGCGACGCGTCGGCGAGGAAACGGCGCTGCTCTTCCACCCACTCGCGCTGCCGCAGATGGAGTTCATGCATGCGCGCCATCGCCGGGCGAAGCTCGGACGGCCCGTCGTAGAGCTCCATATCGAGTTGCGGTGCATCGAGGGCCTGGCGTGCGCGCTCCAGCCAGCGCGAGGTCAGGACCACTCCCGAGATCACCACCAGCGACATGCCGACCGCGGCCGTGCCGATCCATCCGAGCAACCCCAAGGGAAGCTCGTGCCAGACGTCGAAGCGCACATGCATGGGCTCGGCGAACTGGACGACCACTTTCCGGCCAGGATCCCCCGCGTCCTTGCGCAGGGCCGCCACGGCCCGCACCGACACGTTGCCTCGCTGGCTCACGTAGAAGCGGGGCTCGCCGGACTCGGGCAAGGTCGATATCCAGGGGAAGGCCTCGAGCTGCGGATCGCCCGCGATCCGGCTCCCGTCGACGGACCCGAGCCGATAGAACAGCGGCACCGGCGGCAGCGGACCTTGGGCGCCCTGCATCTCCCCGCCCACGGTATCGATCTGCCCGAGCTTCGCCGCAAGGCGGGCATCCTGCTCGCGCGCCAGTGCGACCAGGGCCGCCACCAAGTGGACGAGCACGATGCACGCGGTCAGCAGCCACAGCCCGCCGAGCAGCCACAGGAGCAGGAAGCGCCTCAGCGACGTGGGGCGCGGCGATCGAAGCGGCGGCGTCATGTCAGGCCGAAGGACGCTGCGCCGCCGCCGAGGCGTCGTCGCACAACAGGTAGCCGACGCCACGCAGGTTCAGCACTTCGACATTCGCGCCGACCAGCTTCTTCCTGAGCCTGTGCACGACGACATCGATGGCGTCCGCCTGCGCCGCGTCCGCGCCGAACACCGCCTCCCTCAATACCTCCCTGGGGACGACGTGCTCGACGCGTGACATCAGCTTTTTCAAAAGATCGGCCTCGCGCTGCGAAAGATCGAGCGGGCTCTGGTCCTTGTAGAAGACATTGGCCGACGCCTCGTAGCGCAGCCGCCCGCACCGGAACTGCCCGTCGCGTCCGAAGCGGCGGGTCAATGCGCCGATGCGCGCGATCATCTCCTCCAGGTCGAACGGCTTGGCCAGATAGTCGTCCGCCCCGGCGTTCAGTCCCGCGATCCGGTCGCCGACCGCGCCCCTGGCGGTCAGCACGAGTACCGGCGTCGTGTTCCCGTCGCCTCGCAGGCGATGCAGCAGCTCGAGCCCGTCGAGCCCCGGAAGCGACAGGTCGAGCACGATGATGTCGAAGCTCTTCTTGCGGGCCGCAGCCAGGGCCTCGATGCCATCGCTGCAGCACAGAAGCTCGAAGCCGCGCGATGACAGGCTGCGGGAGAGCACCCCCGACAGGTCAAAGTCGTCTTCCACGAGCAAAAGCTTCATGCCCGAATGGTGCCAGCAAGGGCCTTTCCAGGGACTGGGGCTTGCACCACGCATCGGCGAAAGGCAGTCGAAAGAAAGGACGAGAGAAAGGCCTCCCGGGCGAAGTCTTTCAACATGCTTTCGCACAGCCACCGTGCTTTTCCTCTCGGCCGCGCCGCGCGGCGACTCAATCATGAGTTCGGGGCCGCGCACCCGGCTGCTCGGTGCGCGCCTCCCTGCCCACCAACGACACATGCTGGAAAAGCATCAGGAGACAAAGTGAGAAGACGCGATTTCTTGATAGGTGCCGGTGCCGCCGGATGGACGTCCGTCTGGGCGCAAGGCACGCTCCAGGCCCCGAAACCACCCGGATCCCAGCCCGCCACCCGGCTGGCCTTCGGACTCATCAGTCCCCGGGATCCGGAGGTGATGCTGAAAAACTGGAATCCCTTCCTCGACCGGATGGCGCTTGCAACGGGCAGCTCCATGGATCGGCGCGTGTTCGGCACCGCCGACGAGATCGTGAAGGAATTCGCCGCGGGACGGATGGACGTGGCCTGGCTCGGCAATGCGGCGGCGCTCGATGTCGTCGAGATGGGCGCCGGCAGCGTATTCGCCACCATGGTGAACCAGGGCAAGACCTCCTATCGTTCGATCCTCATCGTGCCGCGGGACAGCAGGCTGCGCGATCTCGACGACCTGCTCCGTACCGCGCCGCAGCTGCGTTTTGGCGACGGAGACGAAAAAAGCGCTTCGGGACATCTTGTCCCGATGTACTTCGCATTCGTCAAGAAAGGCGTGAACGACCCGGCCCGCCTGTTCAAGGAGGTCCGGCGCGCCAGCCACGAAGCCAACCTGCTGGCCGTTGCCAGGGGCGAGGTCGATGTCGCCACCAACAACACTTCGGAGCTGGACAACCTTCGCGCCCGGAGCCCGGCCGAGGCCGCGAAGATCCGCGTGATCTGGGAATCGCCGGACATTCCCGAATCCCCGATGGTCTGGCGCACGGAACTGCCGCAGCAGCTCAAGCAGAAGATTGCCTCGTTCACCTACGGATTCGGCACCAGGGACGCGGAGGAGAAAAAGATCCTGTGGGACATCAACAGGCTGACCGGCTGGCGCCAGTCCTCGAACCGGCAGCTCATCACCATCGCCAACCTGGAAATGTTCAAGGCGAGCCAGCAGATCATGCGCGACCCCGGGCTGAGCGAAGCGCAGCGCCTGCAGCAGGTCGGCGCGGTCATGCAACGCGGCTCGAAACTGGAGCAGCTGCTGCGATCCGCCGGCTAGCGGGGGCGACGTCCAGCGGCGCGGGCCCGACGTCCAGCGGCCGTATCAGACGACCGACACGGCGGCCGACGCGGCAGCACGGCCGTCGCCGAAGACAGGCGGCGTCCTGACGATCGAAGTCAGCGCAGGCTCGGCTGCGCGCAACGCGGCCAGGTCGGGACGCGGCCGCCGCAGCTCGGGGTTCGACGAAAACGCCGCCTCCATCGCATGCGCCGCGCCCAGCACCTGGTGGTCGGCCCTGAATCCGCCCACCACCTGCAGCCCGAAGGGCATGCCCGCATGGTCGAGGCCGCAGGGCAGCGCGATCGCGGGGTGCGTGGTCAGCGTGACCACGTAGGTCAGCGCCAGCCAGCGGTAATAGTTGGCCTGCGGCTCGCCGTTGATGGCGGCGGCGTAGAGCTGCGTCCACGGGAAGGGCGAGACCGGCGTGGTCGGCGACAGCACGAGGTCGTAGTCGGCGAAGGTGGCCTGGAAGCGCTTCAGCAGCCGCGTCTGCTCGGCCTGCGCCCAGGCGCTGTCGAGCAGGCTCATCTTCGCGCCCATCTCGTAGTTGGCGCGCGGGTTGGGGCCGAGGCTGTCGGGGTCGCGCTCGTAGGCAGCCTGCATGCCAGCCACGAAGGCCTCGGCGCGCAGCACGTCGAAGCAGCGGTGCGCCTCGCCCATGTCGAAGTCGACCTTGTCGCAGCGGCCGAAGAGGTGCCGCATGGCTTCGATCTTGCGGCGGAAGGTGGCGCGGATGCCGTCGTCCACGGCGCAGATGCCGAAGTCCTCGGTCCATGCCACGCGCAGCCGGCCCAGATCGACCGAAGGCGGCACGAGAAAGGACATCGGGTCGAGCGGATAGCTCAGCGGGTCGCCCGCGCACATGCCGGCCGATGCAGCCAGCTGCAGGCAGGCCTCCTCCACGGTGCGGCCCATGGGGCCGACGACCGAGATCGGCGTCCAGCCCAGCGGCTTGCGCACGCTGGGCACCACGCCCGGCGAGGGCCTGAAGCCCACCACGCCGCACTTGGCCGCGGGAATGCGCAGCGAGCCGCCGGTGTCGGAGCCGGTGCACACGGGCAGCATGTCGCAGGCCAGCGCGGCCGCCGAGCCGCCCGAGGAGCCGCCCGCGTTGAGGTTCGGGTTGAACGGGTTGCCCGTGGCGCCCCACACGTCGTTGCGCGAGTTGGCGCCCGCGCCCATCTCGGGCACGTTGGTCTTGCCCGCGACGATGGCGCCCGCGCGGCGCAGGCGCGCCACGAGCTCGATGTCCTCCGTCGGCACGTGGTCGCGGTAGATGGGCGAGCCCCAGGTGGTGAGCAGGCCCTCGGTGGGCTCAAGGTCCTTCACGCCCATCGGCAGGCCGTGCAGCAGGCCCAGCGCGTCGCCGCGCATCACTGCGCCTTCGGCCGACTTGGCTTCAGCGCGCGCTCGCTCGAAGCAGGTGGCGGTGACGGCATTGACGAAGGGATTCACGCGCTCGATGCGCGCGATGCATGCCTCCAGCAGCTCGACGGGCGAGAGCTGCTTGCTGCCGATGAGGCGGCGCAGTTCGACGGCGGATTTCTCGACGAGTTCGGTGGCTGGATCGTGGGTTGTTTTGGCAGAGGTCATCGATGTCTCTTGTTCTGAGTTGTTCTGAGTGTTGGCGCTGCGCATTCGCAGGACACCACGGAACCGGCTTCGCCGGGCCGTAGGTGTCGCCCCCCGGCGAGGGGGTGGCGCAGCGACACGAAGTGCGCGAAGCCTGGGGGAGAACCAATTCAATCGGCGGTGATGTTGGCTCTTGCGGCGATCGCACGCATCACGGGCAGTTCGCGGTTGATCAGCTCGACGCTCGCCGCGGCGCTGCTGTAGCTCGGCTCCAGCCCTACGGCCAGCAGCTTCGCCTTGGTCTCCGGATCGGCGATGGTCGCGGCCAGCGCCTTCTCCAGCTTCGCCTTCACGTCGGCGGGCACGCCCTTGGGGGCGGCGAGCATGAGCCAGGAATCCATGTCGACCTCGGGATAGCCGCTCTCGGCGAAGGTGGGCACGTCGGGCAGCAGCGCCGAGCGCTTCGCGGTGGTCAGCGCGATGGCCTTGATCTTTCCGCTCTTGAGCTGCGGGACGGCCGCGCTCACGGTGTCGATGCTGAACGGGATCTGCCCGCCCATCAGGTCGGTCATGGCCGGCGCGCTGCCCTTGTAGGGCACGTGCGTCATCTTCAGGCCGGTGGCGCGCAGCATGGTTTCGCCTGCGAACTGGGCGGTGGTGCCGGTGCCGAAGGAGCCGTACGAATACTTGTCCGGCGCGGCCTTCACGTAGTCGACGAACTGCTTGACGGTCTGCACCGGCACTTCGCTGTTGGCCAGCAGGATCAGCGCCACGCGCCCGGCAATGCCGATCGGCTCGAAGCTCTTCACCGGGTCGTAGGGCAGGTTGCTGCGGATCGCGGGGTTGACGGTGAAGGTGGAGCCCGAACTCAGCAGCAGCGTGTAGCCGTCGGGCGTGGACTTCGCCACGTAGCTCGCGCCCACCACCGTGCCGGCGCCGCCGCGGTTCTCGATCACCACCGGCTGGCCCAGCTCCTTGCCGAGCTTCTGCGCGATCACGCGGCCGTTGACGTCGGTGGCGCCACCGGGCGGGAAGGGAATCACCAGCGTGACCGGCCGCGCGGGAAAACCCGTCTCGGCGGCAAGCGAGGTCAGCGGCACGGCGCCAAATCCTAGGCTGCAGCACAGCAATGCCATGCGCGCCACGAGAGGGAGACGGTTCATCGGGACTCCTGGAATTTCGACTGGATGACTGGGGGTTCGAGGGTGCGAACGAGTTCATCCTAGGATCGTCATGCCGGTGTCACAAGCGCAATGTTTAGAATTCTGCGTTGCCGAATCGGCAATCTTCAGCAACCGTCCGAACCACGTGCAGGAGCGATCCATGGCGCCTCGTGCCTTGCAGGAAACAGCGGTGCGCTACTTTCTCGAGGTCGTGAAGACCGGCTCGGTGAAGGAAGCCGCACTCAAGCTCAACGTCGCGCCCTCGGCCGTGAGCCGGCAGGTGGCGCGGCTGGAGCGCGAGCTCGACACCCTGCTCTTCGAACGCCATGCGCGCGGCATGGTGCCCAACGCCGCGGGCGAACTGCTGGCGGCGCACGCCAAGCGGGCGCAGCAGGACATCGAGCGCGTGGCGAACGAGATCGCCGGGCTGCGCGGACTGCGCAGCGGCTACGTCCGCGTGGCGAGCACCGAGGGCTTCGCCTTCGACTTCATTCCCCGGCTGATCGCGCAGTTCCGCCTCAAGCACGCGGGCATCCGCTTCCATCTGGAGGTCTGCGCGCCCGCCGACATCTCGCGGCTGGTGCGCGACGGCGAGGCCGACGTGGGCATCACGCTCAGCGCCCTGCCCGAGCCGGGCATCGAAGTGGAGCTGCGGCATCCGAGCCCCATCCTCGCGGTCATGGCGGTGGACCATCCGCTCGCGCGGCAGCGGCAGCTCTCGCTTCGCCAGGTGGTGGCCTATCCGCTGGGACTGCCGCAGGAGGACAGCTCCATCCGCCGCCTGCTCGATGCGAGCTGCTCGCGGCAAGAGCTGCGCTACCAGTTGGCGATGTCGAGCAACCATGCGAATGCGCTGCTGAGCTTCGCGGCCGCGGGCGGCGGCAGCATCGCCTTCTACGGGCCGCTGTCGATCCGCGCGCTGCTGGAGAGCAAGGCGCTGGTCGCCATTCCATTGAAAGACCGCGAGATGCACGAGCGGCACCTCGCCATAGAGACCATGGCGGGCCGCTCGCTGCCCGATGCGGCGAAGGCCTTCGTGCGCTTCCTGGTGGATGCGGTGAAGGCCTCGGACTAAGGCTTCAGCGCTGCATCAGTGTGTTCGACGGCAGCGTCTCGTCCAGCAGCTTGCGCGCCGTCTCGATGCCGGCCACCGGCAGCAGCTTGGGGTCGAGCAGCCCCACCTGCACCAGCACGCTGGCCTGGTCCCAGTAGATGTGCTCGTGATAGAGCTTGTCGCCGCGGAACTTGATGACCGCCAGCAGCGGGATCTCCACGCGCTTACCGGTGGGTGCCACGCCCGGAAGCATCCACGGGATCTCGGTGGTGTGGGTGAAGCAGAACAGCATCTCGTCGACCACCTGCGTGGCGCCGATGGTGCGCGAGATCGGCACCAGCGAGGTGTCGGGCGGGTTGCTGTTGACGAAGTGATTCGAATAGAAGGCGTGCAGGTTCTTGTAGCCCACGCCGCCGGTCATGGTCGGGATGTGGTTGACGTAGGGCTCGGCCACCATGGTCGACATGGTGTCGTCGACGTTGCGGGTGCCGAACTCGTACTCGCAGTGCTTGTCCCACAGCGCAGAGAGGTCGTAGTGCGGGCCGATGGCGTCCTTCAGCGTGGCGATGCTGCGCTCGTGCGCCATCAGCGCCGAGGGCTTGTGGAAATGCTCGCCGCCCAGGCGCGCGAAGGCGTGGTCCATGCCCGGGTACACGTGCAGCGAGACGCCGGGGCGACCCTTGAGCGCCGCGACGATGCGCTCGCGCGCCTCGGGCGGGCAGAACTTGTCGAGTTCGGCGATGTGCAGCGTGAGCGGGCGCTTGATGTTGTCGGCCTCGTCGAGGGCGGCATCGATGCCCACGCCGTAGTAGCCGACGGCCACGTCGGCGTCGGTGCGGCAGGCCGCGAGGTAGGCCAGCTTGCCGCCGAGGCAGAAGCCGAGCACGCCGACCTTGGCGTCCTGCACCTCGGGCCGCTCGCGCAGGGCGGTGATGGCGGCCTGCATGTCCTCCATGCCCTTGGCCTCGTCGAAGCCCTGGTAGAAGCCGAAGGCGCGCTGCCAGTCCTCGGGCGTGTAGCCGAGTTCGACGTCGGGCTGCTGGCGCCAGAACAGGTCGGGCACGAGCACCACGTAGCCTTCTTCCGCGTAGTAGTCGGCCACCTCGCGCATCGTGTCGTTCACGCCGAAGATCTCCTGCGCGATGACCAGGCCGGGCCCGGTGCCCGAGGCAGGCAGTGCCAGGTAGCCGCTGAAGCTGCCGCTTGCGTCGGTGGCCTCGATGCGGATGCGCTGTGGTGCTGCGGCTTGGGATGCTTTCTGCTGCATGTGTGTTGCTCCGTTCATGGGGTGGTGGTTGATGCGGGCCGCGCGCTCATTGCATGCATTCCGGATGTCTTGTCGTCACCTGGTAGTAGCCCGAATGAAAGACCAGCGGCTCGCCGTCGAAGCGGTCGTAGCGCTCGACCTCGCCGATGAAGATGAGGTGGTCGCCGCCATCGTACTGCCTGACGTTGCGGCAGACGAATCGTGCGATCGTGCCGTTGAGCAGCGGCACGCCGGCCGTGCCCTCGCAGCAGTCCACGCCGCCGAACTTGTCGGCCTGCGGCGTGGAGAACTGCCGCGACAGGTGATGCTGGTTCGCCGCCAGCACGTTGATCGCGAAATGGCTGGCGCCGGTGAAGTCGCCCACGCTGGGCGCCTGGCGCGCAAGGCTCCACAGCACCAGCGGCGGATCGAGCGAGACCGAGGAGAACGAGTTGGCCGTCATGCCTACGCGCCGGCCGTCCATCGCGCGGGTGGTGATGACGGTCACGCCGGTGCTGAACTGCCCGAGCGCCTTGCGGAAATCGCGCCGGTCGAAGCGGTCGACCGCCGCCTCGCGCGCACGCTCCTCCAGGAAGCGGTCCGCCTGCGCGGCGTCGAACCACCAGGGCGCGAACGCGCGCGGGTCGTCGAAGCCGTTCACGATGGTGCTCGCCACCGCAGGCATCTGCGTGGCGCTTTGCAGCAGCTTCTGCAGATGGGGCCTGGGCGGCGCGAGCAGGCTGTTGGTCCAGTCCGTGGCCCAGCGGGCATAGCCTTCCCAGTAGCGGTCGAAGGTATGCTGCATCCATTCGGCGTCGAAGGGCGCGTCACCGTTCTCGAGGATCCGCTTCAGGTAGATGTCTGCGCACTTGGCTGCGTTGTTGGAGCCCTGTCCGGTGATCGGGTCGTTGAGCACGATCGCGTCGGCCAGGCCCAGCACCTTGCGCCCCGATGGCAGTGTCGCCACCGGCTTGCGCACCGTCGGCGTGAAGCGGCCCGAGAGGATGCCGTTGTCGTCGGTGAGCTCGATGTGACTGCAGCGCTCGGCCTCCCAGGGCAGGAAGGTTTCGAGGATCCACTTGCTGCGCGCGAGATGTTCCTGCGGCGCCTTCACGTCGGCCCAGCAATCCATCGGGCCGCCGGGCACGCCTTCGAACACCATGATCTCGCAGGGGCCGGTCGTCGTCAGCGCCGGAAACACGAAGTACTCGCCCACGCCGGGAATCAGGTTGAAGCACACCGCCGAGTGCGGTTCGCGCGGCTTCATGCCCTTCACGTAGGTCAGCGCGAGCGCGCGCTGCGGCTGCTCGTAGGGCGACCGCTCGTCGTCGCGATCGAAGAGCGTCGATATCTCGCCCTTGCCGCTCGCGACGACCACCAGGTCGTTCATCTGCGCGCAGGCCTCCAGGTCGTCGATGCCCACGTCCTGCAGCACCAGCGTGCCGCCGCGCTTCTCGAACTCGGCCATCCACGCGGGTATCTTGAGCCGCTGGTCCACCGACTGCGCGGGGCCGTCGAGCTTCGCGCTCCATTCGACGGCCTTGCCGCCTTCAGGATTGCGCACCGCGACGGCGATGCCTTCCACCGCCGGGCATTCGTCGGTCCACCAGTCGAGCCCGAGTTCGCGCTCGGTCTGCAGCGCGGTCTCGAACATGCACTGGCTGGACATCACCGGCCCCTCGGCGATCTCACGCGCGCTGCGGTTGGAGAACACCGTCACCTGATGACCTGCGGTCTGGAGGCCGAGCGCGAGCTGCATGCCGGACTGGCCGGCGCCGACGATGGCCACGCATCGCTTCATGGTGCCGCTCCCGCTACGCGACGGCCGCGCAGGTGTCGATGAAGCGCTGCGACTCGGTCGCGTCCGCGAACCACGGGAAGAAGGTGCGCGGATCGTCGAAGCCGTTGGCGAATGCGCTGGCCAGCGGCGGCATCGCGCCCGCGGCGCCGAGCAGGTTGAGCACGTGTGGCGGCGGCGGAGCGAGCAGCATGTTGGTCCACTGCGTGACCCACTGCGCGTAGCCGAACCAGTAGCGGTCGAAGGTCTGCTGCATCCAGGCCGCATCGGCAGGGCCGTCGCCGCGCGCGAGGATGCTCTTGAGATACGTGTCGGCGCACTTGGCCGCGTTGTTGGAGCCCTGCCCGGTTATCGGATCGTTGAGCACCACCACGTCGGCCAGGCCCAGCACCTTGCGCCCCGATGGCAGCGTCGCCACCGGCTTGCGCACCGTGGGCGCGAAGCGGCCGGCGAGGATGCCGTTGTCGTCGGTCAGCTCGATGTCGCGGCAGCGCTCGGCTTCCCACGGCGTGAAGGTGTCGACGATCCACTTGCTGCGCGCCAGATGCTCCTCGGGCGTCTTCACCTCGGCCCAGCAGTCCATCGGGCCTCCAGGCACGCCTTCGAACACCATGATCTCGCACGGCCCCGTGGTGGTCAGCGCCGGGAACACGAAGTACTCGCCGACGCCCGGAATCAGGTTGAAGCACACGGCCGAGTGCGGCTCGCGAGGCTTCATGCCCTTCACGTAAGTCAGTGCGAGCGCGCGCTGCGGCTTGTCGTAGGTGGACTTGTGGGCGTCGCGCTCGAAAAGCTTGGAGATCTCGCCCTTGCCGCTGGCCACCAGCGTGAGGTCGTGGGTCTGCGTGCAGGTCTCGAGCTCGTCGATGCCCGCGTCCTTGAAGACGAGCTCGCCGCCCTTCTTCCTGAACTCGTCCATCCACGCCGGGATCTTCACGCGCTGGTCGACCGACTGCGCGCTCGAATTGAGCCGCGCGACCCAATCGATGGCCTTCGCGCCCTTCTGCTCGGGGTGAGGCACGGCCAGGCCGATGCCGTCCACCGTGGGGCATTCGTTCGCCCAATGATCGAGCCCCAGGTCGCGTTCGATCTGCAGCGATGTGTGGAACATGCACTGGCTCGACATGACCTTGCCCTGGCGGATGTCCTCTCCCGTGCGGTTGCTGAACATCGTGACCTCGTAGCCCGCGGCAAGCAGGCCGAGTCCCAGTTGCAGGCCCGACTGGCCTGCGCCGACGATGGCGATTCGCTTCATTTGCTGCTCCTTCGATGCTCCGGCTGGAGCGGTTCAGTCCATCAATTTGGGAATGGCGGGAACGGCCTGCTCGGGGCCCATGGCGGAGTAGCCGCCGTCCACCGCGTAGTCGGCGCCGGTCACGAAGCTGGCGTGATCGGAACACAGGAACAGCACCACCTGCGCCACTTCGTCGGGGTCGCCGACTCGGCCGAGCAGGTGGAAAGGCGCGGCCACGCGGTCGGTCTTGGCGCGGTCGCCGTTGGTGAGCTGGTTCATCACGGCCGACCAGGTCCAGCCCGGCGACACGCTGTTCACGCGGATGCGGTCGGGCGCGAGGTCCATCGCCATGTTGCGGGTGAGCTGCGCCATCGCGGCCTTGCTCACCGGATAGAGCCAGCGGCCCGTCTGCGCCACGCTCGACGAGATGCTCGTGAAGTTGACCACCGCCCCGCCGCCGGCCGCCACCATGTGCGGGTGCACGGCCTGCAGCATGGCCACGGCGCTGGCCACGTTCACGTTGAACGAGGTGAGCCAGTCGGCGCGCGGCGACTTGAAGCCGTCGTCCACGTACGAGCACGCCAGGTTGACGAGGAAGTGCACCCCGCCGTGATGCTCGGCCGCCTGCGCCACGCAGGCCTTCACCTGCGCGTCGTCGGTGATGTCGGTGCGCACGAAGCGCACGCCGGCGCCCAGCGAATCGGCCAGCGGCTGGCCGTTGGCGGCATCGATGTCGGCGATGACGACCTTCACGCCGGCCGCGTGCAGCGCACGCACCACGGCGGCGCCTATCAGCGTGGAACCTCCGGTGACGATGGCGCTCCTGCCTTCGAGTCCCTTGAACATGACGCTTGCTCTCCTCGGTTGATCGAACATCGGGCACAGGCCGGGCGGCCTGTGGAGCGAACGTTATGGCGGGGAGGGGCCGCGGCGGATCCCGCAAACGCAGGCCGTGTCCCTGGCGCGCAGTTTTCTGGCCCCGGGGAGCGCTCCGGGGAAGGCCCCGGGGGGCCGGGACGGTCCGAATTGTGGGCAGGAGCGGTTTTTGCTACGGTGCCTTCGCCCCATGGAAACCGCCGCGAACCCACAGCTGCCGCTGCAGCGCTACCGGCTCTTCGAGAGCCACGACGTGGACGAAGCCCGCGAAAGCGTGGCACGCGTGTTCTGCCCGCACGGCCTGGTCACCCTGCGCCCCCGCGCCGACCTCGACGCCTGCCACCACAGCGCGCGGCTGCACCGGGACGTGAGCCTCAACTACGTGCAGTACGGCCCCGGCGTGCAGATCGACCCCGGCTACCTGCAGGACTTCTTCCTGTTGCAGATTCCGTTGCGCGGCGGCGCCGAAATCCGCTGCGGCGCGCAGCAGGTGGAGGCCACGCCCCGCCTCGCGTCGCTGCCCTCGCCCACCGAGCTGCTGTCGATGCGCTGGGCCGACGACAGCCCGCACCTGATCGTGCGGCTGGCGCGCCCCGCCCTGCTCTCACGGCTCGAATCGCTGCTGCAGGCGCCCGTCAGGCAGCACCTGGTGTTCGACCTCGGCGTGCCGCTGGACAACCCCGCGCTCGCGCCGCTGGTGCATTTCATCGACTACCTGCGGCTCACGCTCGACGCCGGCAACGCCCTGCAGTCCGGCAGCCCGCTGGCCGAGCACGCCGAGGCGTACCTGATGGCCAGCCTGCTGATGTCGGCCGGACACAACCACTCCCGCGCCCTCGCCGGCGACACCCAGCGGCGCAGCCTGCTGCCGCGCGTGGTCCGCAGGGCGCAGGAGTACATGGAAGCGCACGCCGACCAGCCGCTGTCGCTGGCCGACGTCTGCCGCGAGGTCGGCTGCAGCGCGCGAGCCCTGCAGCTGGCGTTCCGCCAGCATGCGGGACAGGGTCCGATGGAGTTCCTGCGCGAGACCCGGCTCGAGAAGGTGCGCTCCGAACTGCGGGCGTCGGCCGGGGCCAGCGGAGCCGGCGTGCGCGAAGTGGCGCAGAAGTACGGCTTTCTTCATCTGGGGCATTTCGCGGCGCAGTACCGTGCGCGCTTCGGGGAGCGGCCTTCCGAGACGCTGGCGGAAGAACGCCGAGGCTGACTCGCGGCCGCGCTCGCTGCCCGTTCGAAGCGCCGGGCGCGAGGGCCGGAACCACTCAAGACACTACGCAAAATCGGTAGCGACGAAATCCTCGGCCACATGCACGCCGTCTTCGTCGCGACGCACGAGGCCGCGGCTTTCCATGGCGCGCATGATCTTGTTGACCATCTCCCGGGACAGTCCCGAGTACGAGGCGATCACCGACTGCGTGATGCGCTTGTCGTACCCGTCCGGGCCTATGGGTGCGAGGCGGGTGAGCTCGTGCAGCACGCGCAGCACCAGGTCTTCGGCGGGCAGCACGGAGATGCGGCGGAACTGGTCGCGCAGCACGTTCATGCGCTTCATCGTGAGCCCGAGCAGGCCCAGCGCCACTTCGGGACGGCGCACGCAGAGGCCGCGCATCTTCGCGATGGGCACGACGAACACGGACGAAGGCAATGTGGCGATCAAGGTCTGCTTCGTCCGGTAGCTGTCTTCCCTGATCGAGAGATCGAAGAAGAAGTCGTTCGGGCCGATGAGCTCGGTCGTCATCTCGCTGCCTTCGGCATGGCCCGGCGTGACCACGCGCAGCAGGCCGCTCGCCACGCAATAGATCTGGTCGGTGGTATCGCCGGCTGCCAGCAGGACCTCGTTGCGCTTGTAGGAACGGGGCCGGCTGCATTCGGCGAGCGCCTCACGTTCCGCTGGCGGAAGTCCCGCCATCAGGGGATGCAGATACATCACCGCATGATGCGCATCCGTGCCCGCCGGCGAAACCCATGAACATGGGGGGCTCAGTCGCTTCCGGAGTCGCTCGCCCTGCGCATGCGCAGCGAATCGAGCGGCTGCGGCGGCAGCAGCGGAGCGTCCTGCTGCTGCGCCGGCTCGCCTGAAAGGCCCGGCTCGGCGGGTCGCAGCTCGCCGAAGTCGGTGGCGGCGAAGTCGGGCGACACGTGCACGCCGTCTTCGTCCCTGCGGACCAGGCCGCGGTTCTCCATCGCGCGCATGGTCTTGTTGACCACTTCGCGCGAAAGGCCCGAGTAGGAGGCGATCACCGATTGGGTGATGCGCTTGTCGTATCCGCCCGCGCTCGCCGGCGCGAGCAGCGTGAGCTGGTGCAGCACGCGGCTCACCAGGTCTTCGGCCGACAGCGCCGAGATGCGGCGCAGCTGGCCCCTGACCACGGCCATGCGCTTCATCGCGAGCCCGAGCAGGCCGATGGCCACCTCCGGATGCGCGGCGCACAGGCGCCGCATGGCGGCCACGGGCACCAGGTAGACGGCCGAGGGCAGCGCCGCGATCAGCGTCTGCGTGGCCTGGTAGCCGTCCTGCGCAAGGGACGGTCCCATGAAGAAATCGTCCCGCCGGATGAAGTCGGTCGTGACGTCGGTGTCTTGCGCGCTGCCCTTGCCGTGGACGACCACGCGCAGCAGGCCGCTGGCCACGCAATAGATCCGGTCGGTCCGGCTATCGGCGGCGAGCACCGTCTCGTTGCGCCTGAAGGAACGCAGCTCGCAGCTCTGGACGAGCGCCTCGCGCTCGGCCGGAGGCACATTGGCAATGAGGGGATGCAGGTACATGGCTCGTGAACAACCGGCCGTGCAGCCATGCACGCCGCGCCGGAGGAAAAAGCCCCGGCGGGCGCACTGGCGCTCGCCGGGGCATGGATGGCGCGCCGCTCAGCGCGCCGAGGCGATGGTCGACACGGCGGAGTTGCCCACCGCGGTCGCCGTCACCTGGTTGCCGGCCGCGCGCAGCGTGCTGCCGGTGGTGGCGCCGGTGATGCCCGTGCCGTAGTTCACGCCGGTCGCCGTCGCGACGATGGCGCCGCTGTTGGTCTGGTAGTTCGCCACCGCCACGGTCGGGCGGTTCGCCACCGTGGCCGCGACGGTCACGGCGTTGGTCGCCGTGTTGCCGTAGGCCTGCGCCGCGACGGTGTTGTCCGTCAGCGCGGCGGTGCCGTTCGTCAGGCCGGCAGCGGTGCCCCCGGTCACGCCGTTGAGCGCGACCTGGTACGCGCCCGTGGCGCTGGCCGACACGCTGCCGCTGTTGCTCTGCGTGTTGAGCAATGCTGCCGTGGCCTGCGTGACGCCGCCCGAGGTGCTGCCCGCGACCGGCGCCGCAGCGGCATAGCCGCTGCCCGCCGACACGTTCAGCACGTTGGTGGCCGCGTTGCCGCGTGCCAGCGCCGTGGTGCTGTTGCCGTCGACCGTGATGCCGCTGTTCAGAGCCGCCGGCGTGGCCGGGCTGGTGCCTTCGAGCTTGAACGTGGCCGAGGTCGAGGCGCTGGCCGTCACGGCCGCGCTGCTGAGCTGCAGGTTGTTCAGGCCCGCGCTCGCGCCCTGTGCCGCGGTGCCGTTGAGCGCCACGCTGTTGTCGGCACGGTTGGCCGAGGCTTCGGCGGTCGTGCTGTTGCCGCTGATCGTCGCGGTGCTGTTGACCAGGCCCGTCGTGGCCGAGGCCGTCTGGTCCTGGTTGTACAGGCGCGTGGTGGCGGTGCTGCTCACCGAGGTGGACGCGAACTGTGCGTTGTTCAGCATGTGGTCGCCGGTGGCCGAGCCGGACACCAGCATCGCGTTGCTCGTGGCGCCGGCAGGCGTCAGGTTGGAGGCCTTCACGCTCAGGGTGTTGGTCACGTCGTTGATCACGCCCAGCGAGGTGTTCTTGTTGCGCGACAGGTCCACCGACGATGCCGAGACCGCGCCCGGCGCGTACAGATCGAGATCCGAGGCCGCCGAGACGGCCGCGTTGCCCGACTGCGCCGACGCCAGCGCCGAGGTGCTCGCGACGTTGGTGCCGCTCAGGCTCAGGCTGTTGGCCGCAGTGTTCGCCACGGCGGTGCCGCGCTGGCTGTTGTCGGAAACGCTCAGCGCGGAGCCCGAGATGGCTGCGCCCGCGGCAGCGTCGACGGCGAAGGTGCCGTAGACGCTGGTCGACAGCGCCTGCCCGCCCGTGACCTGCTGCACATTCGACACCGTGTGGTCGGCCAGCGCACCGGTGGTTCCGCCGGCCAGGCCACTCGCGCTGGCCGTGGTCGCGCCGCCCGAGGCGATGGTGTTGCCGGTGACCGAGGCGCTGTTGGTGGCGCTGTTGCCGGTGACGGCGGCGCTGCTGCCGTTGCCTGTCACGGCGAGCTGCGAGCCGGTGACGTTGCCGGCCACGGCCACGCTCACGCCGCCGCGGTTCGCAATCGCGGCCACGGCCGGCGTGCCCGGGATGGTGGCGTCGAACGGCACCGCGGAGCCGGTCTGCAGCTGGCTGTAGGTCGCGACCGAGACCGGGCCCAGGATGGACGCGGGCGCGGTCAGCATGCCGGCCGTGTTGCCGCTGCCGGCGCTCCAGCCGTTGGCGGTCAGGTAGTTGATCTGGGCCTGCGTGAGGCTGGCGATCTGCACGCCCAGTTCGCCGCTGGTGATCGTCGTGGTGTTGCCGACGGTGTTGCCGCCGAGCACGTCGGTGTCGATCACGTGCGCGCTGTAGCTGAAGGGCGCCGAGGGCGACGCGGGCGTGCCCGGCGTTCCGGCCTGGCCCGCCAGTGCCTCGATGGCCGCGCTGGTCGTCTGCACGTTCTGCACCGCGCTGGAGGTCGACAGGCTGTTGCCCGCGAGCGTCAGGCCGTTGGCGGCGCTGTTGCTCGTGGCTGCGGCGCTGGCGCTGTTGCCGTTCGACACCACGCTGGAGCCGGTGACGTCGCCACCGATCTGCGTGCGGATCTGCGAGGCGCCCACGCCCTGGACGGAGCCGTCGCGCAGCGAGGCGCTCAGGCTGCCCGAACCGTTCTGCACGCTCTGCACGCTGAAGGCCGCATCGGTCGTCGCGTTGATGCCGACGGCCACGGCGCGCGGCTGTTCGGTGACGGTGGCCAGCGTGTTGCCCGACACGTCGAGGGTGTTGCCGCTCGCGCGGTTGCCGTAGGCCAGGGCCTGCAGCTGGTTGCCGGAGGTCGCGACCGTCGATGCCACGAGGTTGTCCTCGATCGCCGTGGAGACCACGTTGCCGCCCGGCACCGATGCGGTGATGGCCGAGCCGTTCACGTTCTGCACGCTGGTCACGTTGCCCACCGATGCCGCACCGGCCACCGTGGCGCCGGTGCCCAGCGCCAGCTTGGCGGCGTTGGAGGCATCGTTGCCGTAGGCGGCGCCGACGAAGGCATTGCCCTGGTTCGAGACGGTGCTGCGGGTGACGTTGCCTTCGATCAGCACCGTCTGCGCGCCGACCGGCCCGACACCGCGGCCGTCCGCCACTGCCGAGACGTCACCGGACACTGACTGGTTGCTCAGCACGCCGTAGGCGGCATTGACGCTGGCCGTGCCGGCCGCGGGCGTCGCTACCGAGGCGGGTGTCTCCGACAGCGGAACACTCGCGCTGTTGGCCGACACGTTCAGGCTGCTCGCGCCCGAGTTGCCGTACGCCACCGCGCGCTGCAGGTTGTTCGTCAGCGCGACGGCGCTGTCGGTGGTGTGGGTGCCGAGGTAGGCGCCCGCCACCGAGCCCGCCAGGACCGCGTTGACCGGCGAGTTCTGGTCCACGACCTGCACGCTCGCCACGCCTGCGCCCGAGCCGACGGTGGTGCCGGTCAGCGACAGCGCGTTGTTCGCGCCGTTGCTCACCGCCACGGCTTCCTGCGTGTTGCTGCCCACGGTGAAGCTGCTGCCGTGGATGGTGTCGCCGCCGGTGCCGCGCGAATCGGCCGCCAGGCCGACGATGGAGCCCACGGTCTGGGCGCTGACGGGGGCGGAGTAGCTGCCCTGCAGGTTCGTCACCGTGGCCGCGCCGGCGGCCGTGACGTTCCCGTCGGGCAGGCTGCCGCCGGCGAGCGTGACGTTGGCACCGGACAGCGGCAGCGCGTTCGCCTGGAGCGCGAGGCTCTGGCTCGCGCTGCTGCCGTAGGCCGTCGCAGCCGATCGGTTGCCCGTCACGGAGACCGTGCTGGCGTTGTTGGTGCCGTCCTCGCTGCCGGTGATTGCGGCGATCACGTTCGGGCCCGCAATGGCGTTCACGCCGCCGTTGTAGTTGCTCTGCTGGTTGGCCAGTGCCGCGGTGGCGGTGAACGAGGCGGCGTCCTTGCCGCCGAGGATCGCGCTCGACGCGGCATTGCCGGTCGCCGAGGCGGTGGTCGCGTTGTTCGCGACGGTGACGGCGCCGCCGTCGACCGACTGCACGCCCGCGATGATGCCCGAGGCCTGCGTGGCCGCGCTGAGCGAGACGCCCACGTTGCCCTGGCTGTTCGACACGAGCAGGTCGGCCGCGACGGTGCTCGACAGGCTGCCCGCGTTGTAGGTGCTGGTGTTGGAGACGGCGCCGCCCGAGCCGGCGACCGACACGCCGTCGGCCAGCACGATGCGGTTGCCGGCCGTGCCGGTGGTGGTGCCGAGGGCTTCGTTGCCGGTGGCGCTGCTGGAGATGGTGTTGCCCTGCACGGACAGCCCGCCTTGCAGCGTGTTGGTGCTGCCCGCGGCGTCGCTGCCGACGGAAGCGATGACGGAGTTGCCGTTGGCCGAGGCCGTGTGCGTGACGGAGGTGGCCGACTGGTTCAGCTGCTGGTTCGCGACGACGGCCGAGCCGGTGAAGGCCGGCGCGCCGCCGGCCTGGATGCTGGCCGTGCTGTTGGCCGCGTTGCCCTTGAGCGTTGCGGAGACCGTGTTGCCGTCGAGCGCCGGTGCGGCGTCGACCGCGTTGGTGCCGGGTGCCGTCAGCGTGAGCGCCAGGTTGTTGCCGCTGGCCGACGCGGACGAAGCCGCGCCGGTGGCCTGCTGCACGGAGCTGACGACCAGGCTGCCCTGGGCCGTCGCGCTGCCGCCGGCGGGCGTGTAGGCCAGCGAGACCGAGCCCGGGCTGGCAGAGGCGTAGTCGACCGGCACCGCGCCCGAGATGGTCGACGAGCCGCTGTTGAGCGTGGTGCTTGCTGCGATCGTGTTGTTGGTGTTGGCGGCGCCGCCGCTCGAGAAGCCGTCGAGATCGACCGTCACCGTGTTGCCGGTGGCGAGGCTGGAAACGGCGCCGCTGTTGGTCTGCACGCCGAGCGAGGCCGCGCCCTCGGCGGGCGTCGCGCCCGTGCCGCCGGCCAGCGAGAGGTCGACCGCGTTGACGAAGGCGTTGCCCGTGGCGCTTGCCTTCACCGCGTTCTGCGTGACGGTGTTGCTGTTGCCGGTCTGCGGGCCGGCGGTCGTGATGTCAATGGTGGTGCCGGCGGCCGTAGCGGTCACCGGCTGCGTCTTGTCCTGCACCGACTGCACGCTCTGGTAGGCCGTGGTGTTGGCGGCCACAGGCGTGACGACCGTTTCGGCGGCCTGCGCGCCGCTGGCCACGAGCGTGGCCAGCACGGCCATGCCGATGCTGTTGAGCGGTGCGCCGTTGGCGCGGCGGCCCGGGTTCTTGCGATTCTTCTGCATGACGTTCCTTTGATGGATCTGAAAGTAGGACTGACTGACTGGATGGATTGCGGATCGGCGGATTGCCGTTGTTTGCTGCGATGAAGGCCTTGTGTGTCCCGGTTACTTCCCTTCGGTTGCGTTCTCCTCACGGACCGGACGGGCCGGTCCACCCCTCACCGCACCCTGGACACGGAGCTTTGCGATCTCCTGCAGGCCGGGGCCGTCGCGATGAATCGACGTATCCGCCTTGTCCGGGCGCCATGTGACGCTGATGCCGCCGGGCGCCAGGCCGCGCGACGCGAGCGCTGTGGTGACCACGCCGATGCGCTGGTCGGTCAGCATGTCGCGCTTGCCGGCGTCCCAGTTCTCGGTGTCGCGCGCGACCAGCACGACCTCGGTGGGCGCCTTGGCGGCGGCCGCCGCGATCTGGTCGAGGAGATTCAGCGTGCCGCCCGTGAGCGCGGCCGCGCCGAACTCGAAGGGGATCTGAACGCTCGAGCCCGTGAGGCTCGCGCCGGTCTGGCTGGCCGCGTTGACGGCTTCGCCCTGGAGCACGACGGCGCCGGCCGAATCGACGAGCGGGTTGGACACCTTACGCAACTCCGCGGCGGGCGTGAGGCGCAGGTCCTCCGTCATGCGCATGCCCAGGCAGGGGTTGGGGTCGACCTTGGAGACCGCGGCCACCAGGCGCACCACGCCCTCTTCCAGCGCGGCGCGCACGCCCATCTGCACCGGCTCCTGGCCCTTCGCGCCGACGTCGATGTCGTAGAGCTTGCTGCCGAAGAAGCGGAAGACGTTGAAGCCGACCTCGTAGCCGTTGAACTGCTTCGTGAGGCTGACGGTCTTCACGATCATCAGCGTCTTGGTGTCGACGATGCGCAGATCGATGCCCACCGACTGGCTGAAGGTGCGCGCCTTCACGCCCACCTGGTTCACGCCGATCTCGGCGCCGCCGGAGTTGATGTTGTAGTTGAGCTCGGTGATGCCGCCGACGATGAAGTAGTCGGACTTGTTGATGGTGCCGCCGAAGTACGGCAGCCACGGCACGGCCTGCCCGCCGCCCGGACCGGCGAGCTGGTGCGTGCGGCCGTCGCCGAGCTGGCGGCGGTCCGCATAGCCCAGCTCGCGCTCGGCGATGACCGGGTCGAAGCGCTCGGCCACCTGCACCGCGCCGCCGAGCTTGCCCAGTGCCGAATACACCATCAGCGCGCCGCCCTGCGTGATGGCGTTGCCTTCGTTGATGCTGTATTTGCCGGTGTAGTCCTTCACGTCGCCCACGGTGATGACGAATGGCGGGCGCTGGGTGGCGGCCACGTGGTCGCCGAAGCAGGCGAGCACCGCCTCCATGGGCGTGACGTTCTGGCGCACGGCCGGGCCGAGCACCACCGGTGCCTCCTTGGGCGCCATCTGCTGCTGCGGCGCGACGACGCAGCCTGCCAGGCTCATGACGGCGGCGGACGCGGCCAGTGCGCGCGATGCGGCTTTTCCGCGCGGCAGCGCGCGGATCGATTCGAATGTGGTCATTCCCTTGCTTCTCTGTCGGTTGAGTGGTCAGTTGAGCGCGCCGAAGGCGCAGGCCGAGCTGCCGCTGATGCTTGCGCTCTGGCTGCCGGTGTTGGTCTGGTTGGAATTCAGGGCCTGGCTCGACCAGCCCTGCACGTTGCTGGTGGTGGAGCCGATCACGGCCGAGCCGACCGTGCCGCTGTTGGCCTGGCCGGTGCTCACCGTGCCCGTGCCGCCGATGCCGGTGCTCGAGTTGCCGGTGGAGTTGGCTGACGCGCCGCTGGTGCCGGGCGAGTTGGCCGTGGTGCTGTTGGTGCCCTGGTTGCCCTGCGCGGTCGAGGTGACGTCGCAGTTGTACTGGCGGCCGACGTAGTTGTTGGTGGTGTAGTTGGCCGCGCCGTAGGAGCCGGCCTTCTTGCGCTGGATCATGTCCTGCACCGCTGCCTGGTTGGCCTTGTCGGCGGAGGTCTGGAACTGCCACGCGGCGTTCTCTCCGACGTTGTTGGCCAGCGCGCATGCGCCGGTGGCGGCGAGCAGGCCGAACAGCGTGGCGCGCGTGGTCCTGGAAACCCGGGTGATCTGGATAAGCATGAAAGTCCTACGAAACGAAATGGGAGAAGTTCGGGCCCGATGCGCGACGCGGTCACGCGCGCATCGCCGCCCTTCGCATGGGCGCCGGCTCGGTGAAGCCGGGCCACGCGAGCAGCTCGGCGCCTTCCTCGGCGGCTGGCCTGGCCGGTCTGTCGGGTGCGTGCAGCGCGGCCTCCAGCGCGCGGTACTGGGCGGCGGCGATCAGGTCGCCCTCGCTCATGCCGGGAGGCTGCGGGGCGCACTCGTGCATCAGCTCCTGCACTGCGCGCTGCAGCAGGAGAAGGTCGGTGCTCAGGCGCGCGAGGCGCAGCTGGATGTCGGTGGTCAGCGGGCTCATGGTCAGTCCGCCTCCGTGCGGCCACAGGCGCTGCCGCCAACGGGAGAGCTGACGCGCGCGTGCCTCTCCGCACCTCGCACGCCGAAGCCCTGCATCCACTGCGCGCCGGCCTGCGACGCGATGTGCAGGTCGTCGTCGCGCTCGATACCGTCGACGACCACGTGCGGCGCGAGATGCGCGCACAGCGACAGCATGTCGCGCAGGCTCTCGCGGCCGAATGCGCTCCCGCGTGCGCGGCGCAGCAGAGCTGCATCGAGCTTGACGATGTCCGGCCTGCAGGCCCGGACGGCCGCGAGGTTGTCGGCGCCGCTGCCGAAGCCGCGGATGGCGATGCGGCAGCCGCGCAGCTGAAGCTGCACGCAGAAGTCGCGCGCGGCCTCGAAGTCAGGCAGCGCTGCGCTGTCGACGATCTCGATCACCAGCCGCGAAGCCAGCGCGGGCTCCTTGTCGAGCACCGCGAGCAGCGAGGCCCACCAGTGGTCGACCCGCACGCCCTGCGCCGAGATGCTCACGCCGACGTGCGCGGAAGGCTGCATCCGCAATGCGGCGACGGCATGCCGCATGACCGTGCGGTCGAACGCGCGCGTGAGGCCCAGCCGCTGCAGGCAGGGCATGAACACGTCGGGCTCGAGCAGGCCCGCTTCGCCCTGGCCCGACGCGATGCGCGCGCGGCCTTCGCGATAGAGCACTGTCGCGGCGCTGCCCGGCTGCACGACCGCCCGCCACGAGAACGACAGCTCCTCGGCACGCATGGCCTCGCTCAGGCGCACGGCCACGTCCATGTCGGCCCTGTAGAGCTGGCGCCAGCCGTCGGCGCGGGTCTCGTGCGCCTCGGGAAAGGGCTGGGCGGTCCACAGCGCCAGTTCGATCTCGGAGGAACCGAGCTGGCCGGGCGGGCATACGTCGATCCAGTCCGCGTGCAGCTGCACCAGCGCGGCGATGCCGCCGGCACGCACGGGCTCGGCGCCCAGCACCGCGAGCAAGGCCTCGATGGAGCGGCTCGCGCGCCGCATCGTGCGGGGAAACTCGCCCGGCGCACGGCCTTCGAAGACCCCACACTCGAAGGCTTCGTTGCGCCAGAGCAGAAAGCAATCGTCCCGCAGCCTGGCCATGTCGGACGACGGGGACACGACGAAGTTGGCGCAGAGCCGACGCTGGATCTCCAGGCTCGCGGCCGACGCGAAATCCTGTCCGTATGCTTCCGCGAGGAGCGGAAGGTTCGCGACGAACACGAAGGCGCAGGCCCTGCGCGCCGCCGCGCGGCCCACGGGCGCGGCGAAGGCTTGCGCGACGCTCGCGACGCTCGCGGCGCCCGTGGCGGGCTCGGCGCGCGAGTCGTGCAGGCACACCCCCGTCGAAGCACGCGGGGCCCGCGCGGCGGGCCGGTGCGCGCCTGAGGGCCAGGCGGTCAGTGCTGAGATAGCAGCCATTGCATCCTCGATCGAAAAATCATCTCGAACCCAGTAAGGGAGGACCGGCCGCTCGTGTTGCGGCAACGGTTCTCCATCTCGCGCCGCGGCGCGAGACAAAAAAGTCGAAATCCGGAAGCCAGCGCACGAGCGCAAGCCGCCATGCACGAGCCCTCGCAAGGGTCATCGGCAAGCAGTTGTCGGGGCGCTGGAGGCAGTCGCACGGTTCGCGGCGGATCTCCACGGATCGCCGCGATGCGCGTCACTGCAACGAGAAAACTAGGAGTCGGGCTTCATGGTCGCGGCCTTCGATGTGACGGGGCCACGCGCTCGTGCGGCATGCCCACGAACCGCATCGAGCGGCTCGTACGTTCGGAAGAACGAGGGTATGCGGGTCATCACGTGCAAGCTCCGTAGTACGTCTTTGAAACAAAATGAATACTACGGATTGCAGTAGCTCTTGGCATTCGCTTTCGGTTCGCGGATGTGTGCCAGTTCACATTTGTCAGCAGCTGGTGCGAAAGATGCGACTACTGCTCACATCAATATGGGAGGTGCGCAGCGCGCTTACGTGTCGGTGACTGAGGCGAGCGAAGCCGACCTGACTAAAGAAGGAGTCATCTTGGCAACGCGCTGGGTCAAAGCCTATGACACGGCCAGGACTGCAGGCTACCGGGATCTCGGTGACACCCAAGAGGCGTACTTCGAAGTTAGGGCGATCTGACCAGGAGAGTCATTGATACTTGGCCGGCGGCCAAACAAATCGACAGGCCGCATCCCACACAACCGTCGCACTTCTCATGATGAGCCCTTTACATGCAGGAGCCATTGCGCTCTTAACTCTTTGCACAACGCTCGGCTCGGTTGCGGCCACCGCATCACCCATCCAGCTAAGCTGTTCTGTCAATGGCACATCCATCATTGACGGTGACGAGCATCCAATATCAGAAACAGTCGAAGTGGTGGTGACTGAGAGGGAATGGTTAGACATCGATCTCGCCGGCCCCAGCATGAACCACTTCTTGTCCGGGCGCGACCTCAAAACAAAGAGTGGCTTCGTCATAACGCCGAGCAACACGAGCAGTGGCGATGTCTGGGAACTGAGCAACAAGGTCAAGAACCCCAACAACCGAGGCGCAAATGAGACCTCCGTGCGAATAAATAGGCTCAGCGGCTCATTCTGGTTCTTCAAGGATGGGCGGCTCTCCTCGGGACAATCGATACGCACGAAAGTAACCGGGACCTGCGCCAAACAGAGCTCCCAGCGGCAGTTTTGAGTGCATTTTTCGAGAACTTGAACAACTCCGACGCGGCATAGTCGATCACTACCTCTGCAAGCCGCCCTCGAGGCGGCTTTTTCATGGACGCTCAACGGGCCACAGCCCGGCCTTGCGCATGAGGAGCACGAAGGCCTGATAAGTCTCTGGGTCTGGCGGCGCGTCGGGAAAGAGTGCGTGACGGCTCCCGTTGCAGCGCCTGCACCCCAACGAGGCCAGGGCCGGCGATGACAACGAACACGAGTTCGCCATTGCCGCCAGCTACTACAAGCTCACCGTCAACGCCCAGGAGCTTCTCGAGATCGACGTGCCCGGCATAGTGCTCCGCGTGGGCGGCACCGACCAGTACGACGCCAACTGGTCGCCCCCCCGGCCTGTTCTATCGGGCCTTCGCGGGCGTCATGCAGTGGTTCGGCATCGAACTGCCGGCCAAGTTCACGACCTTCGGCGCGCAGATGATGCAGGGCCTGGTCAATGGCATCACCAGCGGTCTCGGCGCCGTGCAGAACGCCATCAGCGGCGCGGCCGACTCCACCGTCGGCTGGTCCAAGGAAAAGCTCGGCATTCGCAGCCCCTCGCGCGTGTTCATGCAGGCCGGCGAGAACATCGTCGAAGGCGCCGCCATCGGCATCGACCGCACCCGGCCGCTGCTGCGCGCCGCGGCGCTGGGCCTGGCCGGCGCCACGGCCGTGGCCATGCCCGGCATGGCGGCAGAGTTCCCACGCGCCCCCGGCAACTTCGACACCCGCGCGCCGCTCGCAGCCGCGCCGGCCGGCCGCGCCGCCGGCGGCATCGTCGTGCAGGGCGACACCATCACCATCCACATCACCGCAGCGCCCGGCGCCGATGCCGCGCACCTGGCGCGCGCCATTCGCGCCGAGCTGGACAAGCGCGACGCCGACAAGCGCGCCCGCGCCCGCGCCCGCGGCGCCTTCATCGACTACGACAACTGACACCCGCCATGCTCTGCCTCGGCCTCTTCGTCTTCACGCTCGACACACTGAGCTACCAGGAACTGCAGCGGCGCAGCAGCTGGAAGCACGCCTCGCAGCCGCTCGTGGGCGCGCGCAACGCCTCGCAGTACCTCGGGCCGGGCGACGACATCATCACGCTCAATGGCCTCGTCGTGCCCGAATTCGCGGGCACCGCGGCCAGCCTCTCGGTGCTGCGCCTCATGGCCGACCAGGGCGCCGCATGGGTGCTGGTGGAAGGCACCGGCACCATCTACGGCGCCTTCGTCATCACCGAGCTACAGGAAACCCGAACCCTTTTTTTCGAGACCGGCGAAGCGCGCCGCATCGAGTTCACCCTCACGCTGCAGCGCGTCGACCAGGACGCCCAGGAAACCGCCGAGCGGCTCATCGCCGACAGCATGGGCGACCTGGGTGCCCTGCTGCAGGATGCGGCGGACAACATGGGTCTCTCGCTGGGCGTTGGCGCCAGCGTGGTTTGAACAGACCATGTCCGACGTAGACGCCATCACCGCCACGCTGCCGACCGTCAACGTCAGCGCCAACAGCTGCAGACGCGACACCCGCCGCGCCGCGGCGCACCTCACGCCCATCTGGCGCATCACCGTCAACGGCGCCAACGTGTCCGATCGCATCCTGCCGCGCTTCGTTCGCCTCACCATCACCGATGACCGGCAGAACGATGCCGATGAGGTTGAGCTCGTCGTGAGCGACCACGATGGCGCCGTAGAGCTGCCCGACACGGGCGACACCGTCGAGGTGGTCATCGGCTGGCTCGCCGAGCCCAACGCCGCGCCCTATCGCCAGCTCACCACCGAAGAGATGGGCTTCCCCGTCGGCCTGGTCGAGAAAGGCGCATACACCGTGCAGGCGGTGGAGTACGCCGGCACGCCGGACGAGATCACCATCCGCGCACGCGCCGCCAACCTGCTCGACAGCCTGCGCACCCTGCGCGACGAGTCATGGCACAAGACCACCGTCGGCGCCATCGTCAACAGCGTGGCCAGGCGCAACCGCATCGAGGCCGTCGTCGCCAAGGAAATCGCCTCGCGCACGGTCAAGCATGCGGACCAGCTCGGCGAATCGGATGCGTCCTTTCTTCGCCGGCTTGCGCAGACCTACGACTGCCTGTGCACCGTGAAGAACGGCAAGCTCCTGTTCAGCCAGGCGCGCGCCGCGCGCACGCCCAGCGGCAAGGTGCTGCCGCCTGTAGTCATCACGCGGCAAGACGGCGATAGCTACCGCTGGAGCCGCGCAGACCGCGACGCGTACAGCGGCGTGAAGGCATGGTGGAACAACATCAAGACCGGCCGCCGCAAAAGCGCCATCGCCGGCCTGAGCGGGCGCGCGAAGGAACTGCGCACGACCTTCGCCAGCGAGGCCGACGCCCTGGCCGCGGCACGTGCCGAGTGGCTGCGCATTCAGCGCGGGATCTTCGATTTCGAGATCACCCTCGCCTACGGGCGCGCGGACATCACACCGCAGCGGCCTGCGCGCGTGGCCGGCTACAAGAGGAAGATCGACGAGACGCCATGGATCGTCGGTAGCGTGCGGCACACGATCGACCAGGCGGGCTACGTCAGCCAACTCACGCTTGAGACCGAGCAAGCTGCGGGGGTAGAGGGACAAGAAGGCGTAAGTGAAGACTTCTAACGTTGACCCTTAGCAGCGTGATCGGACATCTAGCCGCGCAGCCCGCTCGATGACACGTTCCCGCCCTCGAACTCACTACTTTTCAAACAGCACTTCGCACCACCCATCCAATACTGGGGCTTCTGTTTCCAATGTCTGACTAATCAGCACGCGATACACACCGCTCTTTCCGAATATCTTCTTCCAAGCGCCACTGGAGCCTACAGCGAGTTCGATGCCTTTGGCACTATTCGCGTTGATCACCAGCGTTTTCTGCGACCTTAGAGCTTGCTCAGTAATCGGCGGTATGTGCTTAGGCGCAGAAGCAGATGGACGGAAGGAAAGAAAAAAATACCGTCCGACCGGGTCGACAATTGCAACATCTGGCCCATAATTTTCAGGAAGATGAACAGTGAACGATTGATTTGAGCGAACACTGGTCGGAGAGCAAACCATCGTCCCTTGCTGCACGCTCCGTGTTACTTTCCGTGAAACACCATCGCCGTCCGCAAAAGCGCTCCCCACTGCGAACAATACGACCCCCAAAACAAAGGCTGCTCTCATCGTATTAGCTCCTACTTGATTGCGCCTTCGCGCCTGCATTCAGCTTAGATGACATGGACTGGCGCATGATTCACGGTTTCCGTTTTGAAGTATCACGCCCCGACGCGCCAAACTGAAGATGTATGTGAGGTGGCTTTTTTTCAACTATCGCGCTGCCCCCCAGCTTTTTCGCAAGCTCGACTATTTTGCGAACCGTTGATTCCGACAGTCCCCTGAGGCTCACGTCAGCCGCTGTATCGGTAAGATGTTGGGATATATATATTCCCTCGCTCATTTGCCGCTCGATAATGACGGCCATTGCATTTTCTATTTGCTCTCGCGAACGCCCACTATCAGGCTTTTCAAATTCCCGTCGAATCTGAAGGTAAGCGGTTTGATTTCGGTATAGGCTTGGTTTGTCGCCGAGGATGAACTTATCGAACATGGCCTTGGCTTGCTTTTGCGCCGA
This sequence comes from Variovorax sp. SG517, assembly GCF_013376045.1. Lineage (GTDB taxonomy): Bacteria > Pseudomonadota > Gammaproteobacteria > Burkholderiales > Burkholderiaceae_C > Variovorax. The sequence continues at coordinate 779,531 of NZ_JABMJG010000001.1, forward strand.
GCGTTTTCCACTCGACACAGTTAAGGGTTGACCTACTATGTTCGCGATTTGAACCAGATTCGCACGGGTTGTAGCCGACAATTCCAAGTTTTCTACCGTCAATAAATTTGTCATGCCACTGGGCGAGGTTGTCGATTGCGGCTGCGATGGCAGGCTAGGGTTTGTAGACTTCGACGGCAGTGACGGAGGAGTTGACGAAGGCGCTTCGGCAGTGCCGCCAGACTGGCCGTCCGGCCGCTCAGGGCGGCCAATGTTCGGCGGCCGCGACGGGCCGCTTCTCGATCCAGTTGAGTTCGGTGAGGGTGAGGGTGAACTGCTTTTTGGTGAACCCTGCTGCCCTGTTCGCGCTATCGGCGGCGGAGCCTGCGTGGGTGGGGCAGGATTTGCTCTGGGGATCGTGGATGGTGTGGCATCAGGGACAATGTTGATACCGTCGCTTCGCCTCTCGATGTGAAAACCATCGGGCACCACAAGATATTTTCCATCCACCATCTCGGTATGGGTTCCAGGAGGTAATCCTGGGCCACTAGCCGCGGTATTCGTCGGCGCCTGGTTGCTTGTATTTGGGGCAGTTTTATCTGGATTCCTATCTAGCCCGAAGCCTGGCCGGTCGAACCCGCCGCCTGCACCGCCTTGGTCGCCAGGCATTAGGACATCCCCTCCACGAAGAAGGATCAATTGCCTGGGCACCGAGGGTTTCTCTCCGCTGGTGCTGCAGCCGGCAATCGTGATGGCCGCCATCAAAAGCAATACAGGGAGGAAATGCATAGGCTCTCCACAGCTATTTGATGCGTGAGAAGGCGGGGAGGATTGCATGTCTTCCTCATAGTCGACGGATGAGCCATGGGCCTGAATCTGGCCAATGGTGCCTTCTACTTCCGCCTCGCTTGGACGATGTCAGCACGAGCCACAACAGACGCTCGCCAGGCTTCGAGCTTGTTGATGTCCTCCAGCAGTTCGTCTGGATGAGGGGTGGGAATCTGAGCCGCCATCGCAGGGTCATGGCCTGAAAATTTCGAACTCTTGGTCATGCCAGCGTTAATCGCGTCCACGTCTCCATCCTCCACGACGACTCCCTTAAGGCGCAGAGTCGAGACACCTTCATCAAACCGCGTCACCGTGCTTTGCAGGAGTACTTCTTCTACGCCTCGCTCCCATGCCATGCGCAAATGCGAGTAGGCCTCGCGCGTGAGCCGCATCGCCTCAGCCGCATCCCCTTCCTTGTGCACCTTTGCCAGATGATCACGCATGCCCCGAAGCGCCTTGACTCGCTTCGACGTGCTCAGGGTGTCAAAGGGCAAACGATCGGCTTGGACTCCGAAGCCGGCAGGTCCACGCCCGATGCATTGGGTGGACGCAGTCGCATGCGCCAAATCGGCTTGCTGCTGGATGATGCATAAGAAGTAGATGTCATGCGTAAAGATGATCACCTGTCGCGTTTTGGACTCCTCTACCAAGCGTGCGGCGACATGCCAACGGTGGCGATGGTCGAGGGACGAGACCGGATCGTCGAAGACGACGCCGCCGCGCCCCTTTCCAAGCTTCACCTCTGCCAGGAAGGACGCGATCGCTATTCCGCGCTGCTCACCCTCGCTGAGAATGGCTGACGGCGTGCCACCTCCTGGCAGTTGTAGCCTCAGCTTGCGGGCGGATGAAGCACGGGCCGCCATGGGGTTCCCTACAAACTACAAGCTCCCGCGGCTGCACAAGGCCGCAATGCACATGCTCGGCAACGCCGTATGCCCGCCAGTTGCCCGGAATCTCATCACTAGCATCCTAGAGACAATATGAACGAAAAACTTTTGATCCCTGCCGTCGAAGCTGCGGAAATGCTGTCGATGGGGCGCTCCACCTTCTGGAACAAGGTAAGGGAGAAGAAGCTGCCACAGCCGGCGAAGGTTGCAGGCCTGACTCGCTGGCGAGTCTCGGATCTACGCAGCTTTGTGGATGCGACGTGCCGCCTCGATCCCCCCGCATAGAGCGAATGAATGCCGGGAGCTGCTAAAGGTCAGGGTGACCGCTCCCAGCGCTTTTGTTCTGTAAGAATATGCAACCATAAACCAGCCCAAGCTCGGATATAGGCCTGGCAAAACATCCACCGAAGATTGGGCGGGAGCTTCAAATCTTCCTTAACAGGTGACCTTCCAAACATGCTTGAATTTGTGGTCCAAAAAATATTCGACACCGCAATTAAGGGGGCGGGCTCCATTCTTTCCGACGCCGTAAAGCGAAAAAATAAAGAGCAGCTAATAAAATATGAGCAAACTCGAGAAAAAGACCGCAAAAACTCGAAGCCAAAACCTATTTCCGCAAAATTCAAAGAACCCCTGCCACTTGTGCTAAACGCCCTTCAAGAGCACGTTCAAGAAGTTCAGAAATGGTCAAAAGTCTTGAAGTTTAGCGATCTCCAAGGGGTAAAAACCGTAGCCCAGGTCTACGTGGAATTAGATACGTACTTGATGCCCCTGAACACTCAGGCCAGCGAGATCGAAAAAAGCCATCTAAAGCCGCTGCTTCAAGCGATAAAGGACTCATCATCACATTGCGTCATCTTGGGAACAGCTGGCGCCGGGAAAACTACATCTCTGCAAAAAATATGCGCGGACGGATTTTCGAACGGAAAGATTTTTGTTAACAACAATTTCCCGCTACTCATCAAACTTAGAACATTGGCAGACAGCTCAGAGCGCGCCCCTCTTACCGCTGAAATATGCAGAATCTTAGCTCTGCACACAGAATTTATTGGCGACGACGAAACGAAGCTTGAGGAAGGTTTTCTTCAAGATGTCAAACAAAGAACGTTGATTCGGTATATTGATGATTTGAATGCTGCAATCTTGCTCGACGGCTTCGATGAACTACCAAGCGAATCACTGAAGGCAAATGTTGAGAGAGAAATTGCCTATCTGCTAGAAAACTTAAAAAACAGCAAAATCCTCATCACCTCAAGAAGCAGTGATTTTCGCTACAAATTTGCCGAACTACCGAAATACGAAATCGCCCCCCTTAAGCGGGAGCAAATACAGGTTTTTGCCGAACGGTGGATTCAATCCAAGGAAAAGGCATCGGATTTTCTTAAAAAAGTCTTTTCCAGCCCGTTTGCCGATGCAGCGATGCGGCCGCTGACCGTCGCCCACCTTTGCGCAATATATGAGCGAATTCAAGACATTCCCGAAAAGCCGAAAAGCGTATATCGCCGCGTGGTTCAATTGCTACTAGAGGACTGGGACTCTCAACGGCAAATAAAGCGCCCCTCAGCATACGCTAATTTTGATACCGACCGAAAATTCGAAGTCCTGGCCCATTTGGCGTACTACCTGACAGCCGACCTACACCAACTTCGTTTTTCCCATGAATCATTAAGAAAAGCGTACATTGACATACACAAAGATCATGGCCTTCCCGAGGCTCAAGGCGTTCAGGTCGTAGGAGAGCTGGAATCTCATAGCGGCCTAATACTGGAAAGCGGCCACGGTCATTTTGAATTTGCCCATAAGTCCATTCAGGAATACTTGGCCGCAGACTATATAGTGAGACTTCCTTCGCTTTCTCTAATCGAGGAAAAAGCCCACCTTCTCCCTAACGAGCTTGCCATCGCCACATCACTATCTTCGCGGCCTGCCAGCTTCCTGGTCGAGCTTTTTTTAAAGGTCGTAGACCTAGAAAAAAAATCATCCGAATGGCTAGCAACCTACCTGCTGCGACTTGCACAAGAAAAGCCCGACCTTCAAATCGGAAAATCCACGTACTCAGCCATCGTGGTCCTGCACTTGATCAGCAGATCGGATGCTCCAAATGAATTGGCAAAGCTACTCTCGCCCGCGCTACCGCCCGATACGTTGAAACTGATCAGCATCTACTATCACCACGTCGGCAAAGATGTTCAGTACTCCAGCTTCCGCAGGTCGGGCAGCTCTCGCCACTACAGGCTTCCTGATCAACTGCGTATCCCCACCTCGCTATTTCAATTGCTGAGCTAATATCAATGGACCAGCTGAAACGTGAGTCAACCTTCCAGCGCCAGCGGCTTCGACTGTGATGCCCTCTCAAGCCAATCAGACCACCACTGCATAAGATCACGGCGCTGCGTGAGATATTCCGCACGGTTGTACGCCGCCCGAACGGCGTCTGTTTCCTTGTGCGCGAGCTGTCGCTCGATCACGTCATGCGGGAAGCCCGACCGCTCATTGAGCACTGTCGAAGCCAAGGCGCGGAACCCGTGAGCCGTCATTCGCCCACGGTAGCCAAGGCGATACAGCGCAAAGAGAAAGGTGTTCTCCGAAAGCGGGTGCCCCGGATGAATGGGCGAATCCAGCACGAGCGCACCATCGCCGCTCATTTCGCGCAGTTTTGCAAGGATCGATTGCGCCTGTCGCGAGAGAGGCACGACATGCGGCATGCGCATCTTCATGCGCGTCTCGGGAACGACCCACACCGCCCCGCCTTCCTTCAGCTCTCCCCACAGCATCCCTCGCAACTCACCGACGCGGACGAAGGTGTGCGCGAGCAGTAGCAGCCCAAGCCGGGTTACCGAGTCGTCGTAGCCATCAATGGCACGCATCAGCGCTCCGGCCTCTTCCGGCGGAATGCTTGCCATCGGCTTCTTTGTCTTGCGCGCGACGAGCACGCGCGTGAGGCCCGCCGCGCCGTGCTGCTCTATCAGCCCGGTGTCCTGTGCGTAGTCGAAAACCGCTGAAATCCGGCTCGCGACGCGATGCCCCGTTTCGATCTTTCCGCCCGCCTGGGCAGCGCGTACCACCTTCACCAGCTCTGATCTCGGAATCGCGTCGATAGGCAGCTTGCCGAGAAAAGGCAGCGCATAACGCTCCAAGGTGTTCGCGACCTGAATCTGATGCTTGCCGTTGGAAAGAGTCGGCAGCTTCGCCCTCAGCCAATCGCGCATGACCGCCTCGAACGTCGGCGCGACCTTTGGCGCCGGAGCATCTTCACGCACTGCCAGGTGGGCTTTTCGCGCCTCGGCCAGGCTCACTCCAGGGTAGAGGCCGTACGTCCGCGTCTTCTGCTTTCCGGCAGCCGTGTAGTTGGCACGCCAACTCTTTGCACCCTTGGGCGAAACGTAGAGGTAGAGGCCATTGGCATCCGCCAACTTGTACGCCTTCTCTCGCGGCTTGGCCGCATCAACAGCTTTAACGGTAAGTGTCATGGTATCCGCAGGAAAATACCATGACTAATGCCATGTTGGGAGCCGGGCTGGGGAAGACTCGCGCCAGACTCTTCGAGACTTAAAAGGACCAAACCTCCAATGAAAAAGTCCCGTCGCAGGGACTGCGCGGGACTTTCAAAAACTGCCAGAGATTGGTTCCGGCGGAGAGTGTGAGATTCGAACTCACGGACGCTTTCACGTCGGCAGTTTTCAAGACTGCTGGTTTAAACCACTCACCCAACTCTCCGAAGCCTGCGATTTTAAGCCGACCGCGCGGCCCTATTCCTCGTCGGGAAGGAACATCGCCTGCAGGTCGCTCAGGAAGTCCAGTCCGCGCTCGGTCGGCCACACGCGGAACAGGTCGCGCGCGACGAGTCCCTTGCGCTCCGCTTCCTCGAGGCCGCGCTGGATGGAGGTCATCGCCAGGCCGGTGCGCTCGCTGAACTGCGGCAGCGTGAAGCCCTGCTTCAGCCGCAGCGCGTTGAGCATGAACTCGAACGGCAGGTCTGCCAGCGCCACTTCGTCGCTCTGCGACACCGCGGCGCCCGCGCGGGCGTTGGCCATGTACAGGCGCGGCTCGCGAAAGCGCACCTGGCGCACGATGCGGTGCGCGAAGCTCAGCTTGCTGTGCGCGCCCGCGCCGATGCCGAGGTAGTCGCCGAACTGCCAGTAGTTGAGGTTGTGCGCGCACTGGTGCCCTTCGCGCGCATAGGCGGACACCTCATAGCGCGACATGCCCTTCGCGCCGGTGCGCTCGGTGATGCGGTCGAGCATGGCGTAGGCGATGTCGTCCTCGGGCAGCGTGGGCGGGAACTTGGCGAACCAGGTGTTGGGCTCGATGGTCAGGTGGTACACCGAGAGGTGCGGCGGCGCGAGCGCCAGCGCCTGCGACAGGTCGGCGTCGAGGCCTTCCAGGGTCTGGCCCGGCAGCGCGTACATCAGGTCGAGGTTGAAGGTGTCGAAGGTGGCGGCGGCCTCTTCGAGGGCTGCGATGGCCTGCGCGCGGTCGTGCACGCGGCCCAGGGCCTTCAGGTGTTCGTCGTCGAAGCTCTGCACGCCTACCGACAGGCGCGTGACGCCGGCGGAACGGTAGGCTCGGAAGCGGTTGCGCTCGAAGGTGCCGGGGTTGGCCTCGAGCGTGATCTCGCAGTCGGGCGCGAGCTTCAGGCGTGCGCGCATGTCGCTCAGCAGGCGGTCGATGGCCTGAGGGGAGAACAGGCTGGGCGTGCCGCCGCCGATGAAGATGGTGTGGACGGTGCGGCCCCAGATGAGCGGCAGCGCGGCGTCGAGGTCTGCCACCAGCGCGTCGATGTACGCCGCTTCGGGAATGCCGTCGATGTCCGCCTCGCTGGCGGCGCGCCATTCGTGCGAGTTGAAGTCGCAATACGGGCACTTGCGCAGGCACCACGGCAGATGGATGTACAGCGACAGCGGCGGCAGCGCGCTGAGCTGCAACGGGCCGGGCCGCATCCAGTGCAGCACGTCGTTGGCGTGCGCAGCGCCGGCGGGCTGCGCCGGCTTGATCGGGAAGGTGGTGGCCATCAGGACTGCAGCCAGCGCTCGCGCATCAGCGCGAGCATGGCTTGCGCCGCGCGGCCGCGGTGGCTGTTCGCGTTCTTCACTTCGGGCGGCAGTTGCGCGAAGGTCTTGCCGAAGGCCGGCAGGTACATGACAGGGTCGAAGCCGAAGCCGTTGTCACCGATGGGCGCGGGCGCGATCTCGCCGACCACGCGGCCCACCGCGATGAGCGGCTCGGGGTCGTCGTGGCTGCGCAGCGCGACCAGCGTGCTCACCAGCGCCGCACGGCGATTCGCGACGCCATCCAGCTGCTCGAGCAGCGCCTTCACGTTGTTGGCATCGCCCTTGGCGTAGCCGAACTGCGTGGCGTAGTAGGCGGTGTCGACGCCCGGCAGGCCGCCGAAGGCGTCCACGCACAGGCCCGCGTCGTCGGCCATGGCCGGCAGGCCGGTGGCGGCGCTGGCATGGCGGGCCTTGGTGAGAGCGTTCTCGACGAAGGTACGGAAGGGCTCCTCGGCCTCGCCAACGCCCAGCGCCGATTGCGCAACGAGGGTGACGGCCAGCTCGGCAAAGAGTTGCTGCAGCTCGGCGAGCTTGCCCGCGTTGTTGGAGGCCAGGACCAGCTTCATGGATCAGCCCGCGAGCAGTGCCTGCTTCTGCAACACCACGAGCTCGCCGATGCCCTTCTCGGCCAGGCCGAGCAGGCTGTTCATTTCCTCGCGCGTGAAGGCCACGCCTTCGGCCGTGCCCTGCACTTCGACGAAGTGGCCAGCGCCGGTCATGACGACGTTCATGTCGGTGTCGCAGGCGGAGTCTTCGGTGTATTCGAGGTCGAGCAGCGGCGTGCCGCCGACGATGCCCACCGAGATGGCGGCCACGTGACCCTTGATGGGCGAGGTGGCGATGGCGCCGGAGGCCAGCAGCTTGTTGACGGCGTCCTGCGCGGCGACGAAGGCGCCGGTGATGGCCGCCGTGCGCGTGCCGCCGTCGGCCTGCAGCACGTCGCAGTCGAGGTGGATGGTGCGTTCGCCGAGCGCGGCAAGGTCGAACACGGCGCGCATCGAACGGCCGATGAGGCGCTGGATTTCCTGCGTGCGCCCGGTCTGCTTGCCCTTGGCGGCCTCGCGGCTGCTGCGGGTGTGCGTTGCGCGCGGCAGCATGCCGTATTCGGCCGTCACCCAGCCTTCGCCGCTGCCCTTCTTGTGCGGCGGCACTTTCTCCTCGACGGAGGCGGTGCACAGCACGCGGGTCTGGCCGAACTCGATGAGCACCGAGCCCTCGGCATGGATGGTGAAACCGCGGGTGATGCGCACCGGGCGCAGCTGGTCGGCGGCGCGGCCGCCGCTTCGTGTGAAAGCAGTCATTGTCGAATCCAAAAAAGAAAAAAGTCGGCCGCTATTGCGCGGCCCGTTCAGCTAGCTCTTGCGCGCTGCCGATCGGCGGATGGCCTCGTTGATCTCGGCGATGGAGCGCTCGATGGCGTCTTCGTCGAGATCGTCGATCTCGTTGTCCGCGGGCATGCCGGCCTGGATGGTCGAGGCGAACACGCCGTCCTCGATGGTCTCGGTGGAAACGCCGCTGCGGTCGTCCGCGCTGTCGGGCATTTCCCATTCGAGCGCGATGAGCGTGACGTTGTCGCTGTGGCTTCCGCCCTTGCGCAGGGCCATCTCGGCGAGGTCGGGCGCAGCGTCGGACACGGGCTTGCCGGAGGAAAGCGTGTGCACGATGAGTTCGTCGTCGAGCACGCCCCAGACGCCGTCGGAGCACAGCATGATGCGGTCGCCGCGCTGCAGCTGCAGCGGCGCCGAGACGTCGAAGAGCGGCGTGGTCGGCGAGCCGAGGCAGGTCAGCAGCAGGTTGCGGTTGACGGGCATGTCGGAGCCGTGCGGCTTCGGGCGCTCGGCATGCGAATGGTCGCGCGTGCGCACCAGCAGGCGGCCGTCGCGCACGACGTACAGGCGCGAGTCGCCGCAGTGCATCCATGTGGCGGTGTTGCCCTGGAGCACCGCCGCGACGACGGTGGTGCGCGGGGTGTCGAGCATGGCCTTGTGGCTCGCGTAGCGCATGATCTGCTGGTGCGCGGCCATGGCCGATTCGGCCAGGAACGACTTCACGTCCTTCACCGTGGGGCGCGCCTCGCGCTGGTAGAGCGCGGCGATGGTCTGCAGCGCGAGCTGCGCCGCCACCTCGCCTTCCGGGTGGCCGCCCATGCCGTCGGCGAGCACGAACAACCCCGATTCCCGCGTGTAGCAATAGCCCATGCGGTCTTCGTTCTTGAGACGCCCGCCCTTGCGGCTGACCTGGAAGACGGAGAATTTCATGATGTCATGCGGGGCGCGTGGTGGGCGCTGCAGCCTTGGGCAGACCCTTCTTGTCGAAGGAGCGGATGTTGTCGATCGACAGGCGCACCTTCTCGCCCACCGTGAGCTTCGTATAACGGCGCTCGCCCTCGCGGCTGAGCTCCTTCTGCAGCGCGAAGACCGATTGCGGGCGCGACAGCGGGTCGAGCGACATGCACCACTCGACCACCTCGATCAGGTTGTCCGAATACACGCCGCGAAGGCGCGACAGCGACAGGCTGAGGCGGTCTTTTTCGATGCGCCGGGGCGCGTCGTTGGGCGGATAGCCCTGCATGCAGGCGTAGATGCAGGCGCCGATGGCGTAGATGTCGGTCCACGGGCCCATGGACGAATCGCGCCGGTACATCTCGGGGGCCGCGAAGCCGGGGGTGTACATCGGGCGGATGAAGATGCCTTCCTTGCTGAGCACCTCGCGCGCGGCGCCGAAGTCGATCAGCACGGCGCGGTCGTCGTCGGTGACGAAGATGTTGGCCGGCTTGATGTCCAGGTGCAGCATCTTGTACTGGTGGACGATGCGCAGGCCGCGCAGGATCTCGTCGAAGAGCGAGCGGATGGTCGACTCGCGGAACACCTTCTGCTTCTTCAGGTCGCGCGCGGTGACCACGAAGTCCTGCAGGGTCGCGCCCTCCAGGTAGTTCATGACCATGTAGACGGTCTCGTTCTCGCGGAAGAAGTTGAGCACGCTCACCACCGATGCGTGCGAGATCTGTGCCAGCGAGCGCCCTTCCTCGAAGAAGCTCTTGAGGCCCAGCCGGTAGAGCGACAGCTTCTCCGGCGGCACCTGCGGCGCAAGCTCGCCCGGCCCCCGGGTGGCGAGCGACGACGGCAGATATTCCTTGATGGCAACCTGCTGTCCGCTGGAATCGATGGCGAGATAGACGACACCGAATCCACCCGCGGAAAGCCGGCGTACAACGCGGTAACCACCAATGACCGTATCGGGCGGCAGGGGCGTAGGCTTGACCTTTGACATAATCCGGGAGTTTCGCCCGAAGGCGATGGTGCGGCAAGCGAACGCCGTGCCGACGCCTCGGTGCATGCAAGCAAAACCACAGTGAGGCGCAATGCCAGTTTACAGCATGACCGGCTACGCCAGCGGCCAGAACGGGTCCGCAGGCAGCCACTCCGAAGCCGAGGCACGGCCTTCCGCCACGGGCCGGCTCGGGGTTGAAATCCGCTCGGTCAACAGCCGCTTCCTCGATCTGACCTTCAAGCTGCCGGAAGAGCTCCGCCAGCATGAAACCGCGCTGCGCGAGCTGCTCACGGGCAAGCTCAAGCGCGGCAAGGTCGAAGTTCGCGCCGCCATCGAAAGCGCGGCCCAGGGAGGCGTGGTCGAGCCCTCCGTCAAGCTGCTGCAGCGGCTCAACGGCGTGCAGGACAGCATCAAGGCATGGCTGCCCAGCGCACGCGAGCTCAGCGTGGCCGACGTGCTTCGCCTGGCCGGGGGCGACAGCGCTACCCGGGGCGACTGGGGCCCCGACCTGCTCGAAGTGACGGGCAAGGCGCTCGAAGGCCTGGTGTCGGCCCGCCAGCGCGAAGGCGCACGGCTGGCCAAGATGCTCGAAGACCACCTCGCCCAGCTGCGCACCCTGGTGCAGCAGGCCGGCCCGCTGGTGCCGCAACTGGTCGAGCAGCAGCGCACCCGCTTCCTGGAGCGCTGGCAGGAGGCCATGGGCCTGACCGCCGGCACGGGCGGCACGCTGCCCGAAGCCGCCCAGGACCGCGCGCTGACCGAGGCCACGGCCTTCGCGATCCGCATCGACGTGGCCGAGGAACTCACCCGGCTGAACTCGCATCTTGACGAAATCGAGCGGCTGCTCAAGAAGGGCGGCGAGATCGGCAAGCGCCTCGATTTCCTGATCCAGGAGCTTCACCGCGAGGCCAACACCCTGGGCTCGAAGTCCGCGGCGCTGGAACTCACGCGCATCGGCGTGGACATGAAGGTCCTGATCGAGCAGATGCGCGAGCAGGTCCAGAACATCGAATGACGACGACGAAGACGAGCGAAAGAATGGATTACCCCGGCAATATCTTCGTGGTGGCGGCACCCAGCGGCGCGGGCAAGTCGAGCCTGGTCAAGGCGCTGATGGAGCTCGATTCGGCTGTCCAGCCCTCGGTTTCCCACACGACCCGGTCGCCGCGCGGACAGGAAAAGCACGGCCGCGAGTACTTCTTCGCTTCGCCGACGGAGTTCGACGCGATGATCGCGGCCGACGGCTTCGTGGAATGGGCCCACGTGCACGGCCACCGCTACGGCACCTCCAAGAAGGCGGTCGAGGATCGCATCGCCCAGGGGGCCGACGTCATCCTCGAGATCGACTTCCAGGGCGCGCTGCAGATCCGCAAGACCTTTGCCAACGCGGTCATGATCTTCATCCTGCCGCCCAGCTGGGAAGAACTGCGCTCCCGGCTCGAACGGCGCGGGGAAGACAGTGCCTCGGTCATCGAACTGCGCCTGAAGAATGCGGCCGAAGAGATGGCCCAGGCGGGGCAATTCGACTTCGTTATAATCAACGAGTTATTTGAGCGGGCACTTTTCGATCTCAAGGCGATTGTCCACGCTCAGCGGCTCCGGTATTCCGCGCAGCGCCGAGCGCGTGCCGACACCTTCGCCGCACTGAACATCCCCTGATTTCCGAGCCCATCCGCTCCCAGACCGACCGAAAGATCCTCATCATGGCCCGCATCACCGTCGAAGATTGTCTCGTCAACATTCCGAACCGCTTCCAGCTCGTCCTGGCCGCTACCTACCGTGCGCGGATGCTGAGCCAGGGCCACGCCCCCAAGATCGAGAGCAAGAACAAGCCCGCCGTGACCGCCCTGCGCGAGATCGCCGAAGGCAAGATCGGCCTCGAAATGCTCAAGAAGGTGCCGGGCTGATCTGACGCTGCCCTGCAACGAAAAGGCACCGCAAAGCGGTGCTTTTTTTATGGCCGGAGGCGTCCACACATCGGTCACGCTAAAGTGATAGGCATGAGCGCGGTCGCCAAATCTCAGTCCCATGCCCCCAAAGGCACGCCGAAGCCGAGCCCGGCGGCGCTGAATGCGGCCGCCGCGAGCTTTGCCGCGCTGACCGCGCGGCTGGACTACCTGAGCCCCGAAGACACCGAGCTGGTCCGCCGCGCCTACCGCTTCGCCGACGAGGCGCACCTGGGGCAGCTGCGCAACAGCGGCGAGCCGTACATCACCCACCCCATCGCCGTGGCGGCGCAATGCGCCGAGTGGAAGCTCGACGCGCAGGCGCTGATGGCCGCCCTGCTGCACGACGCGATCGAGGACTGCGGCGTCACCAAACCCGAGCTCATCGAGCGCTTCGGAGCACCGGTTGCCGAACTGGTCGACGGGCTCACCAAGCTCGACAAGCTGCAGTTCAACACCCGCGAAGAAAACCAGGCCGAGTCGTTCCGCAAGATGCTGCTGGCCATGGCGCGCGACGTGCGCGTCATCTTGGTCAAGCTGGCTGACCGCACGCACAACATGCGCACGCTGGCCGACGCGCCCCGCGAGAAATGGGGCCGGATCTCGCGCGAGACGCTGGACATCTACGCGCCCATCGCCCACCGGCTGGGGCTGAACCAGACCTATCGCGAGCTGCAGGAACTTTCTTTCCGCCATCTGAAACCGTGGCGCTATGCCACGCTGTCGAAGGCCGTGGCCAAGGCGCGCGGCCGCCGGCGAGACCTGATCCAGAAGGTGCAGAAGGAGGTCGAGGCCGCCTTTTCCGCAGCCGGCATGACGCTGCGGATCGCCGGACGCGAGAAGACGCTCTATTCCATCTACCGCAAGATGGAGGAAAAGCACCTGAGCTTCGCCCAGGTGACCGACATCTACGGTTTCCGGCTGATCGTGCCGAACGTGATCGCCTGCTACACCGGCCTCGGCATCCTGCACCAGATGTACAAGCCCCTGCCGGGCAAGTTCAAGGACCACATCGCGATCGCCAAGCTCAACGGCTACCAGTCGCTGCACACCACGCTCGTGGGGCCGGCCGGCGTGAGCGTGGAATTCCAGCTGCGGACCGAGGCGATGCACGTGGTGGCCGAATCGGGCGTTGCTGCGCACTGGCTGTACAAGGCCGCCGAGCCCAACGCCGCCAGCAACGACCGGCTGGGCACCAAGTGGCTGCAGTCGCTGCTCGACATCCAGGACGAGACGCGCGACGCCGCCGAGTTCTGGGACCACGTCAAGGTCGACCTGTTCCCCGACGCGGTGTACGTGTTCACGCCCAAGAGCCAGATCATGGCGCTGCCCCGCGGCGCCACGGTGGTCGACTTCGCCTACGCCATCCACAGCAACATCGGCGACCACACCTCGGCCGCGCGCATCAACGGCGACCAGGTGCCGCTGCGCACCGAACTCAAGAACGGCGACGTGGTCGAGGTGATCACGGCGCCGGTGTCGACGCCCAACCCGGCCTGGCTGGGCTTCGTGCGAACCGGCCGGGCGCGCTCCAAGATCCGCCACTACCTGAAGACGCTGGCGCATGCCGAGTCCGAAGGCCTGGGCGAGAAGCTGCTCGCGCAGGCTTTGCGGGCCGAAGGCCTGAGCAAGCTGCCCGAGGACGACGAGGAGCATCAAGCCCTGTGGGAGAAGCTCCTGCGCTTCACCGGCAACCGCACCCGCTCCGAGCTGCTGACCGACATCGGCCTGGGCAAGCGCATCGCGAGCATCGTCGCGAAGCGGCTGGTGTCGATGCTTTCCGAGCTGGGCGAGCGACCTGACGCATTGCTGCTGAGCCGCGAGCGCTTCATCTCGCACGAAACGGTGTCGCAGGGCGCGGTCACTTTGGACGGCAGCGAGAACTCTTCAGTGCGCTTCGCGCTGTGCTGCCGGCCGATTCCCGGCGACCCTATCGTCGGCTATCTCGGCCACGGCGAAGGCTTGGTGGTGCACACCGAAGACTGCGGTGTCGGCCAGCGGCTGCGCCACAAGGACAGCGAACGCTTCTTCGCCGTCGAATGGGCGGACGAGCCGACGCGCGCCTTCGAGACCGGCGTGGTCATCACCGTGCGCAATGACAAGGGTGTGCTGGCGCGCGTCGCAGCCACGCTGGCCGATGCGGAAGCCGACATCACGCACGTGGAGATGGCCGACGAAACTCCGCAGGATTCGACCGACCTGCGCTTCGTGATCGCCGTGCGCGACCGCGCGCATCTGGATGCGGTGCTGCGAGCGGCGCGGCGCACGGCATCGGTGCTGACCGCCTCCAGGACGGTTCCCGCGCCCTGAGCTGCCGTCAGTCAGTGGCCGAGCGCGGCGCCGGATAGCTCACGGACAGGATCTCGACCTCGTGCGCCCCGCCCGGGGTGACGAGCTTCACGACGTCCCCTTCGCGCGCCTTCAGCAACGCCCGCGCGATCGGCGAGATCCAGCTGACCTGCGACTTCGCGCTCTCCGCCTCGTCGATGCCCAGGATGGTGACGCTGCGCTCCTCGCCGGCCTCGTCGGCATAGAGGACCGTGGCACCGAAGAAGACCTGGTCGCGGCCATGGTGCACCGACGGATCGGTGACCTCCGCGATCTCGAGGCGCTTGGTGAGGAAGCGGATGCGGCGATCGATCTCGCGCAGGCGCTTCTTGCCGTAGAGGTAGTCGCCGTTTTCCGAGCGGTCGCCGTTCTTGGCGGCCCAATGGACGGTCTCGACGATCTTCGGGCGCTCCTCATCCATCAGGTGCAGCAACTCGTCGCGCAGGCGCGCGTAGCCATCGGGGGTGATGTAGTTCTTGCCGCCCGCGGGAATCGGTGGCAGGGCGCCATCCGCGCCGTCGTCGTCTCCGTCGGAATCCGTTTCCTTGGTGAATGCCTTGTTCACGCTGATCCTCCGAAAAGAAAAAAGCCCGCAACTCGCGTTGCGGGCTTTCTTTATAGTGGTGCGGCTGGCAGGAATCGAACCCACGACCCCTTGGTTCGTAGCCAAGTACTCTATCCAGCTGAGCTACAGCCGCACAGCTTGCAATTATAGCCCGCTTTGGAGCCCTCTCTCGAACTATTCGGGCAAATTGAAGAAATCGAGACCCGAAAAAGAAAATGCCCGGAAGACGAATCTCCCGGGCATTTCAAGATGGTGCGGCTGGCAGGAATCGAACCCACGACCCCTTGGTTCGTAGCCAAGTACTCTATCCAGCTGAGCTACAGCCGCTAAGCCCTCGATTATAGCCTGTTTTTGGCTGCTCCCCGAAAGCGTGACGAAAGATGCGGGATCGAATCGTCAAGGGAGTGGTGGTAGGCCGTGCTGGGCTTGAACCAGCGACCAACGGATTATGAGTCCGCTGCTCTAACCAACTGAGCTAACGGCCCACGCGCAACGATTCTATGCGCGCCGACGGGCCTACTTGCGATGGCTCAGTGCGTTG
This sequence comes from Variovorax sp. SG517, assembly GCF_013376045.1. Taxonomy (GTDB): domain Bacteria; phylum Pseudomonadota; class Gammaproteobacteria; order Burkholderiales; family Burkholderiaceae_C; genus Variovorax. The sequence continues at coordinate 794,926 of NZ_JABMJG010000001.1, forward strand.
GTCACGAGGCGCGACGTGATGTCGACGATCTGGATCATGCGGTCGTAAGGCATGCGCGTCGGCCCGATCACGCCCAACGTGCCCACGACCTCCCCGTCGACCTCGTAGTTCGCGCTGACGATCGAGAGCTCCTCGAACGGCACCACCTGGCTTTCGCCGCCGATGAAGATGCGCACGCCTTCGGCCTTGCTCGACACGTCGAGCAGCCGCATCAGCTGGGCCTTCTGCTCGAAGAGCTCGAAGGCACGGCGCAGCTGCCCCATGTCGCTGGAGAAGTCGCTCACCGACAGCAGGTTGCGCTCGCCGGAAATAACGACGTCGTCCTCCTTGGCCTCGGTCAGCACTTCCGAGCTGACCTGCACCGCCGCCTGCATCAGCGTGGCGATCTCGCCGCGCAGCTTCTCGATCTCGGACTGCAGCCGGTCGCGCACCTGCTCGATGGTCAGCCCGGCGTAGTTCGCGTTGATGTAGTTCGAGGCCTCGACCAGTTGCGACTGCGAATAGTCGGCCTCCGGAAAGATCACCCTGTTCTGCACGTCGCCATCAGGCGAGACGATGATCACCAGCAGCCTGCGCTCCGACAGCCGCAGGAACTCGATCTGCTTGAACACCGAGGCGCGACGCGGCGCCATCACCACGCCGACGAACTGCGACATGTTCGACAGCAGGTGCGCCGCATTGGCGATCACCTTCTGCGGCTGGTCGGGCGCAAGGCTCGGGGCGGTCATCTGCTCGCGCTGCGCGGTCAGCATGGTGTCGACGAAAAGCCGATATCCGCGGTGCGTCGGAACGCGGCCGGCCGAGGTGTGCGGGCTGGCGATCAGCCCCAGCGCCTCGAGGTCGGACATGACGTTGCGGATGGTTGCCGGCGACAGATCGAGCCCCGACGAACGCGAAAGCGTCCGCGATCCCACGGGTTGCCCGTCAGCGATGTAGCGCTCGACGAGCGTCTTGAGCAGCAACTTGGCACGGTCGTCCAGCATTGCAAGATTTTAGTGTTGTAATTTGTGAGATATGACCTCTCGCTTTCGTCACGTAGCCCTGATCGGCAAATACCAGGCTTCCGGCGCCCGGGCGCAAGCCGATGCGCGCGACAGCGTCATGGAGGACATCGGCGCCTTCCTCGAATCCCAGGGCTGCACGGTGTTCGTCGAACGCTCGACGTGCGAGGAAGCCGATGAAGCCCCCCCCGCCCATCCGCGCTACCAGGCCCTCACCGTCGAGGAAATCGGCCAGCGCTGCGACCTCGGCCTCGTGGTCGGCGGCGACGGCACCATGCTCGGCATCGGCCGGCAGCTCGCGAGCTACGGCATCCCGCTGATCGGCATCAACCGCGGCCGGCTCGGCTTCATCACCGACATCCCGCTCGACAACTACCAGTCAACACTGATCCCGATGCTGGCCGGCGAGTACGAGGAAGACCACCGCAGCCTGATGCAGGCCAGGGTCATGCGCGACGGCGCCTCGGTGTTCGATGCCTTCGCCATGAACGACGTGGTCGTCAACCGCGGCGCCACCTCGGGCATGGTCGAGCTTCGCGTCTCCGTGGGCCGCCATTTCGTGGCCAACCAGCGCGCCGACGGGCTGATCATCGCCACGCCCACGGGCTCGACCGCCTATGCGCTGTCTGCCGGCGGGCCGCTGCTGCACCCCGCGGTGCCGGGCTGGGTCCTGGTGCCGATTGCGCCACACACGCTGTCGAACCGGCCTGTGCTGTTGCCCGATGCCGACGAGATCGTGATCGAGCTGGTCGGCGGACGCGACGCCAGCGCCAATTTCGACATGCAGTCGCTCGCCTCGCTCGCCATCGGCGACCGCGTGGTGGTGCGGCGCTCCGACTTCCGCGTGCGCTTCCTGCATCCACGCGGCTGGAGCTATTTCGACACACTGCGCAAGAAACTTCATTGGAACGAGGGAGGCTCCTGAAATGGCGCTGCGACGCATCGCACTGCGCGACTTCGTGATCGTGCGATCACTCGAACTCGACCTGTCCGGCGGCTTCACTGTGCTGACCGGTGAAACGGGCGCGGGCAAATCCATCCTGATCGACGCGCTTCAGCTGGCGCTGGGCAACCGGGCCGATGCGGGCGCGGTGCGCGAAGGGGCCGAGCGTCTCGATGTGAGCGCCGAATTCGACGCCGACCCGGCGCTGGACGGCTGGCTCGACGAGGGCGGCTTCGAGCCGGGAGACGCGCTGCTGCTGCGCCGCACGGTCGACCTGCAGGGCCGCAGCCGCGGCTGGATCAACGGCAGCCCCGCCACCGCGACCCAGCTGCGCGAGCTCGGCGACCGCCTGCTCGACATCCACGGCCAGCACGCCTGGCAGAGCCTGACGCGGCCCGAGGCGGTGCGCGGCCTGCTCGACGCCTACGCGGGCGCACGCACCGATGCGCTGGACGCCGCATGGCAAGCCTGGCGGCAGGCACTCTCCGCGCTCGAGCACGCCCGCTCGGCGCAAGACTCGCTGCAGCGCGAACGCGAACGGCTGCAATGGCAGATATCCGAAGTCGCGAAGCTCGCGCCGGGCGCCGACGAGTGGGAAGAGCTCTCCACCAACCACTCGCGCATCTCCAATGCGCAGGCGCTGATCGACGCGGCCCAGGGCGCCAGCCAGGCGCTGGAAGACGATGACAACGGCGCCCTCTCCGCGCTCCAGCGTGCGGTCGCGCTGCTGCAGAACTGCGAGCACATCGAGCCCGAGTTCCGTTCGCTGGGCGAGGTGCTCGCCTCCTGCGTGGCCCAAGCCTCCGACGCGGCGCACACGCTGCACGGCTACCTGCGCGATGCCGACACCGACCCTCAGACCCTGGCCGAACTCGACGAGCGCATGGGCCTGTGGATGTCGCTCGCGCGCCGCTACAAGCGCCCGCCGGCCGAGCTGCCGGCGCTGCTGGCCGGCTGGCAGGCCGAGTTGCAGGCGCTCGACGCCCAAAGCGACCTCGAAGGCCTGGAGCGTGCCGAAGAGGCCGCGCAGCAGGCCTACATGAAGGAAGCCAAGGCGCTGGGCAAGATCCGCAAGCAGGCGGCCCCCCGCCTCTCGCAGGCCGTCACCGACGCGATGCAGGGCCTGGGCATGCAGGGCGGGCGCTTCGAGGTCGAACTGCAGTCGCTCGCGCAGCCCAGCCGCGCCGGCCTCGAAGACGTGGCCTTCCTCGTCGCAGGCCACACCGGCAGCACGCCGCGGGCCATCGGCAAGGTGGCTTCGGGCGGCGAACTATCGCGCATCGCGCTGGCCATCGCAGTCACCACCAGCCAGCTCGGCGCGGCGCAGACGCTGATCTTCGACGAGGTCGATTCCGGCGTGGGCGGTGCGGTGGCGGAAACCGTCGGCCGGCTGATGAAGCAGCTCGGCCGCGATCGCCAGGTGCTCGCCGTGACCCACCTGCCGCAGGTTGCAGCGTGCGCCGACCACCACCTGGTGGTGGCCAAGCGCCAGACGGCGGCGACCGGCAGCGACGGCCCCCGCACAGAAAGCGGCGTGTCGCGCCTGGACGACGACAGCCGCGCCAGGGAAATCGCCCGCATGCTGGGCGGCGAGAAGGTCTCGCAGACCTCGCTCGCCCATGCGCGCGAGATGCTCGGCCACAAGACCTCGGCAGCCTTGCAATGACCCTCGATCTCGTGCTCATCACGGGCATGTCGGGTTCCGGCAAGTCGGTGGCCCTGCATGCGCTGGAAGACGCGGGCTACTACTGCGTCGACAACCTGCCGCCCGAGCTGCTGACCTCGTTCATCGCGCTGCAGCACGAGCAGCAGGCCACGCGCGTGGCCATTGCCATGGACGTGCGCAGCGGCGTCTCGCTGCCCATCGTTCCGCAGCAGCTGGAGGCGCTGCGCCGCGACGGCGGCATCTCGCTGCGCTCGCTGTTCCTCGACGCGACCACCGACGCCCTGCTGCGCCGCTATTCGGAAACCCGCCGCCGCCACCCGCTCTCACGCCAGGAAGGCCGCACCGACGTGCCCGAGCAGCACCGCGTGCTGACCCAGGCAATCGAACTCGAGCGCGAGCTGCTGGCCGACCTGCGCGACGGCGCCGACGTGATCGACACCAGCCTGATCCGCCCGGCGCAGCTGCAGAGCTACATCAAGTCGCTGATCTCCGCGCCGCAGACGCCGCTCACGCTGGTGTTCGAATCCTTCGCCTTCAAGCGCGGCGTGCCGCTGGACGCCGACTACGTGTTCGACGTGCGCATGCTGCCCAATCCGCACTACGTGCCGGCGCTGCGTCCGCTCACGGGCCGCGACGAGCCGGTGATCGAATGGCTGCGCGAGCACGACGACGTGGCGCGCATGTACGACGACATCGAGCAGTTCCTGGCGCACTGGCTCGACGCGCTGGCGCGCGACCACCGCAGCTACGTGACCGTGGCCATCGGATGCACCGGCGGGCAGCACCGCTCGGTGTTCCTGGTCGAGCAGCTGGCGCGCTCGTTCGGTGCGCGTTGGGGTGCGCTGAAGCGGCACCGCGAGCTCGACGCGATCTGATCCGCTGGCGGGCTAGCTTTCGCCGCCTTCCAGCATCTTGCGCATCGGGGCGGGCAGGCCAAGCCGGCTCCATTCCTCAGCCTCGAACCATCGCGCGGCATCGCCCTGCGGCTGGCCGCCGTCGATCTGCACCGGATGCAGATGTAGGTCCTTGTGGGTCAGCACGTGCACGAAGGCCGGCAGGTCATGGGCGCCGCGCCGCGCGGCCGCGGGCACGGCTTCAAGAAGCTCCTCGCGGCTGTCGAACACCGGCAGGCAGTAAAGACCGGCCCAGATGCCCTTCGCCGGCCGCTTCTCCAGCCACACACGGCCCTGGGCATCGCGCGCCAGCAGCACCCACAGCGACTGCGCGCTGCGCTTGAGCTTGCGCGTCTTGACCGGGTAGCGCTCGGGCGCGCCTTCGCGCAGGGCGACGCAGCTCTGCTGCACCGGGCAGATCATGCAGCTCGGCTTGCGCGGCAGGCACACCGTGGCGCCCATGTCCATCACGCCCTGCGTGTAGGACGCGATGGCTTCCTTGTCGTTCGCAGGCGGAAGCAGCTGCGTTGCCAGGTCCCACAAGGCGCGCTCCTGCGCCGTGGAAGACATGTCGCCCGCGAAGCCGAGCACGCGCGTGAGCACGCGCTTGACGTTGCCGTCGAGGATCGCCACGCGCTCGCCGAAGCAGAAGGCCGCGATGGCCGCCGAGGTCGAGCGGCCGATGCCCGGCAGCGTGACCAGCTCCGCAGCCGTGCGCGGAAACTCGCCGCCGAATCGCGCGACGACTTCCTGCGCGCAGCGGTGCATGTTGCGCGCGCGACTGTAGTAGCCCAGTCCGCTCCAGAGGCCGAACACCTCGTCCTCGGTGCCGGCGGCCAGCGCCTTCACGTCGGGAAAGCGCTCCAGAAAGCGAGCGAAGTAGCCGAGCACCGTCGACACCTGCGTCTGCTGCAGCATCACCTCCGACAGCCAAACGCGGTACGGATCGCGCGTGTTCTGCCACGGCAGCTGGCTGCGGCCGTGGCTGCGCTGCCAGCTCACGATCTGCGCTGCGAAATCCGGAGGCAATGACAGGGTTTCAGTCGCCGCCGCCTTGGAGGCGGAATCCTCAGGCCGCACGCAGTTCGCCGATGGTGGCCGCTGGCTGCGGCTTTCCGTGCTGCGCGATCAGCGAAGTGAATTCGCGCAGTTGCACATGGAGTTCGGTGAGGTTGCTCTCCTGCGCGGCCAGTTCGACCAGCCGTTCGTCGAGGTTGCCCGCCGCGCTCTGGATGCGTTCGATCGCCTCGATGCGCTTGCTGAAGTTGCGGCGGCGCTCCTTGAGCTGCGCATCGATCTGCGCGCTCGCGCCCTTGCTCCAGCGCTCGACCTCGGTCATGGCCGCCTCGTTGACCAGCCGCAGCCGGCTGGCGAGCGCGCGGACCAGCTTGTCGCAGAAGTCGGCCTGCGCGAGCTTCAGCAGATTGCCCACGCCCAGGTAATGGATGTGGCTGCGCTCGATCTGCGCGAGCTCCTGCTCGAAGCCCGTGAGGTCGGGTTCGGCCGGCGCCTGCAGGGTGAAGCCCTGCTCGGCATTGAGCTGGCGGAAGGTGGCGTGCAGCATCGACTGGATCTCGGCCGTGGTCGCCTGCACTTCGCGCAGGTTGTTGCGCAGCGAGTCGAATGTCTCGGCGTACACCTTGCGCACGTTGAACTTGACGCCGGGACGCTTGAGCGCGGCCGACAGCTTCACCATGTCGGCCTTCAGCGCGGTGCGCCCGAGCACCGCATACACCTCGCGCAGCAGCTTGCCCTGCACCGAGCGCAGCGCCAGGATGCGCGTGTTGCTGCCCTCGAACTCGGCATGCTCCTGGTCGATGCGCGCGCGCATGTGGCGGATCACCGAGACGTTCTTGCCGCGCAGCCCCTGCAGCTCGAGCGCCTGCTCGGACAGGTCGCGCTGGCGCACCTTCAGGATGCGCTCGGCCTCGGCGCGCAGCGCGGTCATGCCCGCGTCGACCGCAAGCCGCAGCATGGTTTCGCGCTTGCCCAGAACGCCTTCGGCCAGCAGCGATTCGAGCGCCGGCAGGCGGCTGGCCTGCAGCAGCTGGCCGTCGTGCTGGATCTTGGCCTGCAGGCCCTTCTGCGCGGACACGGGCAGCACCTGCGCCAGCGGCACTTCGAGCAGGCGGGCCGCGCCGTCGCGCTGGCGCTCGATCTGCAGTTCGATCTGCGCGGGCGTGCTGAGCGTGTCCCACATGGTGTCGATCTTGTTGAGCACCACGAAGCGCGTGTCGTTGCCCTCGTCTTCGGTGATCAGATGCTCGCGCCAGATGGAAAGGTCGGAGCGCGTCACGCCGGTCTCAGCGCCGAGGATGAAGACCACCGCGTGCGCCTGCGGAATCAGGCTCACCGTGAGTTCGGGTTCGGCGCCGATCGCGTTCAGGCCCGGCGTGTCGAGGATCACCAGCCCCTGCTCCAGCAGCGGGTGCGGCATGTTCAGCACCGCATGGCGCCAGCGCGGAATTTCCACGCGGCCTTCGGCGTCCTGCACCGGGTTGTCGTCGGGCGTTTCGTCGTTCCAGAAGCCCAGCGTGCGGGCTTCGTCCTTGCTGACCCAGCGCACCTCGGCCACCTTGCCCATGGCCTGCGCCAGCTGCTCGGCATTGCCGACGTCGATGGCGATCTCGGTCCAGCGGGTGGGCTTGTCGCGCCAGTGAGCCAGCGAATGGGGCTCCAGCCGGGTCTCGATGGGCAGCAGGCGCAGCTTGGGCGCATGCGCGGCGTCGTAGCCCAGCTCGGTCGGGCACATCGTGGTGCGGCCGGCGCTCGCGGGCATGATCCGCCGCCCGTAGCCGGCGAAGAAGATGGCGTTGATCAGCTCCGACTTGCCGCGCGAGAACTCGGCCACGAAGGCGACCATGACCTTGCTGGTGCGGATCTGCGTCTCGAGCCCGCGCAGGCGCTCGGCCACCGCCTGGTCGAGCAGCTCGTTCTCGGTCAGCCAGCGGGACAGCCACTGCAGCCGGTGGGCGAAATTGCTCCGCCACGCACCGTGCTGATCGAGTTGTTGATTGAAGGAGCGGCTCAAGGGGAATATGTAAGAAACAATTTACAAATATACATCGGCGGGCGGGGCACCGTCGTTTCTAGATTGTTTCTATTTTTCTGTTTCCATCGCGCGAGCCCGCGCCTACTTCTGGCAATTGGGGCAGTAATAGGTGGAGCGCTGCCCCTGGCGCAACAGCCGGATCGGCGTTGCGCAAACCCGACAGGGCTCGCCCGCCCGGCCGTAGACGGTCGCTTCAAGCTGGAAATAGCCGTTCTGCCCGTCGATGTTGGAGAAATCGCGCAGCGTGCTGCCGCCCTTCTCCACCGCCCGCGCCAGGATCTCGCGCACCGCCGCATGCAGCTTCGCCGCCCGCGGCCGGCTGATGCGCGCCGCCGAAAGCGTCGGCCGGATGCCCGCCTGGAACAGCGCCTCCGACGCGTAGATGTTGCCCACGCCCACCACCACGTCGCCCGCCAGCAGCACCTGCTTGACCGCCGTCTTGCGCTTCTTGAGGCCGGCATGGAAGGCATCGAGGTCGAACCCGTCGTCCAGCGGCTCCATGCCAAGGCCGCCCAGCAGCTTGATCGCCCACGGGGCGGACTCGTCTTCCACGTAAACAACTGCGCCGAAACGGCGCGGGTCGTTGAGCCTGAGCGTGCCGAGGTTGGTAACAAGATCGAAGTGATCGTGCGGGCCGGGCGGCGGCAGCGCGGCATCGAAGCGCAGGCTGCCCGACATGCCCAGGTGCAGCAGCAGGATGCCGCGATCGAGATCGATCAGCAGGTACTTGCCGCGCCGGCGCACCTCGCGCACCTGCCGGCCGACCAGCGCCTCGGGCAGCACCATCAGCGCCCATCGCAGAGGCTTGCCGATGCGCACTGCTTCGATGCGTCCGCCTGCGATGCGGTCGGCGAACCCACGGCGGGTGACTTCGACTTCGGGTAGCTCAGGCATGAAAGGTAAATCTTCGGCAAACGCCTGCGGCGGCGAAGCCCCACGCGATGCTCGTTCAAAAGGCTGGATTATTATGGTCAGATGAATCTTTCGCCCCGCCGACACCGCCTTGCGGCGGCCGCGTCTCTCGCCTTGCTGGCCTGCGCCGCCAACGCGCAATCTTCCGATCCGGCAGCCCCCGTCAGCCCCATTCCCGCCATCGAACGGCCGGCGCAGTCGAGGCCCGCAGCCAGGCCCCGTCCGGCCGCGGCGAAGGAAGCCGCCGAGCCGGCGCCGCTGCAGTCCGCACTGACGGCAGACCTGTTCTACGAGATCCTGATGGGCGAAATGACGGCCCGTTCCGGCGACCCCGGCTCCGGCTATGCGCTCGTGCTCGACGCCGCGCGGCGGCTGCGCGACGGCAAGCTGTTCCAGCGCGCGGTCGAGATCGCGCTGCAGTCGCGCTCCGGCGATGCGGCGCTCGCCGCGGCACGGGCATGGCAGGAGAGCCTGCCGAATTCGCGCGACGCACGCCGCATCGAACTGCAGATCCTGATCGCGCTCAACCGCATCAGCGAAACCGTCGAGCCGCTGCGCGCCGAAGTGGCGGCCACCTCGCAGATCGAGCGCCCGCTGCTGATGGCCGTGATCGCGCGCAATTACTCGCGCGCATCCGACAAGAAGCTGGCCGCCTCGGTGGTCGAGCAGGCGCTGGTCGACGAGCTGAAGAGCCCCACCACCGGCGGACTGGCCTGGGCCACCGTCGGCCGGCTGCGTCTCAACGCGGGCGATGCCTCCGGCGCGCTGGAAGCCGCGCGCAAGGGCCAGGAGATCGACCCGGCCTCCGACGCGCCCCCGGCGCTGGCGCTCGAGATGATCGACCCCGGCCAGCCGCTGGCCGAACCGATCGTCACCCGCTTCCTGAACAACAACCCGAAGGGGTCGCCCGACCTGCGTGTCGCCTATGCACGCGTGCTGGTCGAGAACCGGCGCTACAGCGACGCCTCCGCGCAGCTCCAGGCGCTGACCACCTCGCGCCCCGAACTCGCGGAACCATGGCTGCTGCTGGGCAGCCTGCAGATGCAGGCCCGGCAGGATGCCGCGGCCGAGACTTCGATCAAGCGCTTCATCGAGCTGTCGGGCAATCCGAAGAGTGGCGGCAGCAAGGATGCCGACGATGCGGCCGACCGCAAGCGCGGCGTGTCGCAGGCGTACTTCGCGCTGTCGCAGCTGGCCGAGCGGCGCAAGGACTATGCGGCGGCCGAGCGCTGGCTCTCGCGCGTCGACGGCCCCGACGAACTGGTGGCCGCGCAGACCCGCCGCGCCACGCTGCTGGCGCGCCAGGGCAAGCTGCCGCAGGCCCGCGAGATCATCCGCGGCCTGCCCGAGCGCACGGCCGACGACAAGAAGCAGAAGTTCCTCGCCGAAGTGCAGCTGCTGCGCGACGCGAAGCAGTTCCAGGCGGCCTACGACATGCTCGCCCAGGCTTCTGCGGCATCGCCGGACGACGGCGACCTCGTCTACGACCAGGCCATGGTCGCCGAGAAGCTCAACCGCCTCGACGACATGGAGCGCCTGCTGCGCCGCCTCATCGAGCTCAAGCCCCAGAACCAGAACGCGTACAACGCCCTGGGCTACTCGCTGGCCGATCGCAAGATCAGGCTGGAAGAGGCTCGCACGCTGATCCAGAAGGCCGTGCAGCTGGCACCGGAAGACCCGTTCATCGCCGACAGCCTGGGCTGGGTCGAGTTCAGGCTCGGCAACACGGCAGAGGCCATCCGCATCCTCGAGGCCGCCTACAAGACGCGGCCCGATCCCGAGATCGGCGCGCACTTCGGCGAAGTCCTGTGGACTTCCGGCCAGAAGGACCGCGCGGTCACGATCTGGAAGGAAGCCCTGCTGAGCGACGCCGAGAACGAGACCCTGCAGGAAACGCTCAAGCGCCTGCGAGTGAAGCCCTGAGATGGCGCAGGCAGGAGCACTCGCGCCGATGCAGGCCGGCCGCCACGGTCGTCGCGCATTTCTGGCGGCAGGTGGCGCAGCGGCCCTGCTGGCCAGCGGCTGCGCGCAGCTGTCCGGCGGCCCCGGCGCGCCGAAGACCACGGAGAGCTGGAGCGGCCGCATGTCGCTGCGCATCGAGAGCGAGCCCGTGCAGACTTTTGCCGCGCTGTTCGAACTGCGCGGCTCGGCCGAGGCCGGCGACCTCACGCTCACGACGCCCATCGGCAGCACCCTGGCCCAGTTGCATTGGGCCCCTGGCGAGGCGCTGTTGAAGGACGGCAACAGGACCCGGCGCTTCGATTCCGTCGACGAGCTGATCGAAGCCGCCACGGGCGCGGCCATTCCGGTCGGCGCCCTCTTCGGCTGGCTGGCCGGCCGCAACGAGCCCGTGCCCGGCTGGAAAGCCGACCTCGCGCAATTGGGCGCCGGGCGGCTGAACGCCGTGCGCGAATCGCCGAGCCCGCGGGCCGACCTGCGCATCGTGTTCGAGCGGTCATGAAGGCGATCTACGACCTTCCCGCGCCGGCCAAGCTCAATCTCTTTCTCCACATCACCGGCCGGCGCGACGACGGCTATCACCTGTTGCAGTCGGTGTTCATGCTGATCGACTGGTGCGACACGCTGCACGTCGAACTGCGGCGCGACGGCCAGCTCAGCCGCGAGGACCTGACGACGGAGCTGCCCGCGGACGACCTGATCCTGCGCGCCGCGCGTGCCCTGCAGCCGTTCGCTGCGCCCGGCCAGGGCGCGCACATCGGCGTTGCCAAGCATGTACCGGCGCAGGCGGGCATGGGCGGGGGCTCGTCGGACGCCGCCACCTGCCTGCTCGCGCTGAACCGCCTTTGGGGGCTGAACCTGCCGCTGTCTCGCCTGGCCCACATCGGCCTGAAGCTGGGTGCCGACGTTCCTTTCTTCCTTGGCGGGCGCAATGCGTGGGTGGAAGGCGTCGGGGAGGAAATCACACCGGTTACACTCCCATCCGCGCGCTTCGTGGTGGTCAAACCACCCGAGGGACTCGATACCCGATTAATTTTTTCGGACTCAGGCCTTCAACGCGCTACGCCTGTTGCTATAATCTCAGGCTTTGCTGCAGACAGCGAATCGTCGGAAGCGACAAACTTGGGAAACCAGGTTTTCAACTTCGGCCACAACGACCTGCAGCCGGTTGCCCAGCGACTTTGTCCCGCGGTCACCGACGCCATCGAATGGCTCGGCACCCAGGGATTGAAGGCCCGGATGACCGGCTCCGGAAGTTCGGTATTCGCAAGGCTGCCGCAATCGCCGCATGAAGCGGAACTGCTCAAGGCCCCCAAAGGCTGGCAGGTTCGCCAATGCAGCAACCTGAAAGTCCATCCGCTCTTGGGATGGGCAACCTGAAGATGATCGGACCGTTCATTCGGTTCGATGCGACATATATCGGTTGATGGCGAAAGCCGTCGACCCGTGTAGGGGAGTCGCCAAGCTGGTTAAGGCACTGGATTTTGATTCCAGCATGCAAAGGTTCGAATCCTTTCTCCCCTGCCAAATCTTCACGACTGCGGCCCGAGGGCCGCAGTCTTCATTTGCAGCCCACCCGCTGCAATAATCGGCGGCTCACCGGCCGCCACGCATACGAACCTTTTGGCGGCTTCCTAAGCCCACTTGCACTGCCGGGACGCGCTCATGCAGGCTAATCACCCTGACTTCATGGTTTTCACCGGCAACGCCAATCCGGGCCTTGCTGCAGAAATCGCGCACAACCTCGGCACTTCGCTGGGCGCTGCCCGCGTCGGCCGCTTCTCCGACGGCGAAGTCACCGTCGAGATCAATCAGAACGTCCGGGCGCGCGACGTGTTCGTCGTTCAGTCGACCTGCGCTCCGACGAACGAAAACCTGATGGAACTGCTGATCATGGTCGACGCGCTCAAGCGCGCCTCGGCCGAACGCATCAGCGCCGTGATCCCCTACTTCGGCTATGCCCGCCAGGACCGCCGCCCGCGCTCCAGCCGCGTGCCGATCTCGGCCAAGGTGGTGGCCAACCTGCTGGAAACCGTCGGCGTCGAGCGCGTGCTCACCATGGACCTGCACGCTGACCAGATCCAGGGCTTCTTCGACATTCCCGTCGACAACATCTACGCCTCGCCGGTGCTGCTGGGCGACCTGCGCGCCAAGAACTACGAAGACCTGATCGTGGTCTCGCCCGACGTGGGCGGCGTGGTCCGCGCCCGTGCACTGGCCAAGCAGCTGAACTGCGACCTCGCCATCATCGACAAGCGCCGCCCGAAGGCGAACGTCAGCGAAGTGATGAACGTGATCGGCGAGATCGACGGCCGCAACTGCGTGATCATGGACGACATGATCGACACCGCCGGCACGCTGGTCAAAGCAGCCGAAGTGCTGAAGGAGCGCGGCGCCAAGAGCGTGTACGCCTACTGCACGCACCCGATCTTCTCGGGCCCGGCCATCGAGCGCATCACGCAGGGCTCGGCCCTCGACGAAGTGGTCGTGACCAACACCATTCCCCTTTCCGACGGCGCCAATGCCTGCGGAAAGATCCGCCAGCTCTCCGTGGCACCGCTGATCGCCGAAACGATCCAGCGCATTGCCAAGGGCGAGTCGGTGATGAGTTTGTTCTCGGATCAGGACAACCTGTTCTGACCTGGGCAAAAAGCGGGCTTCACCCCTGAAGCCTTTTTGAACCGGAGTCGCACTGGTCGCGGTGGACTCTTACTGGAGCTAGTTATGAAATTCGTCGCTTATGAGCGCGCAAAGCAGGGCACGGGTGCGAGCCGCCGTCTCCGCATCTCGGGCAAGACCCCCGGCATCGTCTATGGTGGCGACACCCAGCCGCAACTGATCGAGATCGATCACAACGCGCTGTGGCACGCCCTGAAGAAGGAAGCCTTCCACTCGAGCGTTCTCGAGATGGAACTGGGCGGCAACGTCAGCAAGGTTCTGCTGCGCGACGTGCAATACCACCCCTTCCGCCAGCTGGTGCAGCACATCGACTTCCAGCGCGTGGACGCCAAGACCCGCATGACCCTGAAGGTGCCCGTGCACTTCAAGGGCGAGGAAGAGTCCGACGCCGTCAAGCTCGACCACAACCTGGTCAACCACGTCACGACCGAACTGGAAGTGAACTGCCTGCCGACCGACCTGCCCGAGTTCATCGAAGTCGACCTGTCGGGCCTGAAGAAGAACGGCACCGTCACGCTGAAGGACATCAAGCTGCCCCGCGGCGTGAAGTGGGTCAGCCACGGCAAGCCGAACCCGGTGCTGGCTTCGGCCGTGACGCCGGCTGCTGAAGAAGAAGCGCCCGCCGAAGGCGCAGCCGCTGCCGACGCAGCAGCCGCCGCTCCGGCCGGCAAGGGTGGCAAGGCCGCGGCCAAGACGCCCGCTGCCAAGGCACCCGCCAAGAAGTAATCCGCTTCTTCGCGATCGTTGCTTCTCGATGAAGGCCCGCCTCGTGCGGGCCTTCTGCTTTTGCGGCGACCGGATAATCCACGACCATGATCAAGCTGTTTGTCGGCCTCGGAAACCCGGGCCCCGAGTACGAAGCCACGCGGCACAACGCGGGCTTCTGGTGGATCGACGCCCTTGCGCGCGAATGGAAGCTCAACCTCGTGCCCGAGCGCAGCTATCACGGCCTGGCCGCGCGCACGAGCATCGGCGGCCAGAGCATCTGGCTGCTGGAGCCGCAGACCTTCATGAACCTGTCGGGCAAGTCGGTGGCTGCGCTGGCGCGCTTCTTCAAGATCGCGCCGGAAGAAATCCTCGTGGTGCACGACGAGCTCGACGTGGTCCCGGGCCAGGTCAAGCTCAAGTTCGGCGGCAGCCATGCCGGCCACAACGGGCTGCGCGACATCCATGCGCAGCTGGGCACCGGCGACTACTGGCGGTTGCGCCTGGGCATCGGGCATCCCGGCGTGAAGTCGGAGGTCGTCAACTGGGTGCTCAAGAAGCCGCTCAAGGAACAGCGCGAAGCGATCGACGACGCCATCACTCGCACGCTCCATGCGATTCCCGCGCTGGTCGCGGGCGAGATGGAAAAGGCGACGCTGGTCATTCACACGAGCAAACCGCCGCGGCCCAAACCGCCTCGGAGGGAGCCCGGCGAAGGGGGCACGACGCCTGCCGCCACCTAGCCGGCCATTGAAGTGCAGGGAGGGAGAGAAATAAAAATGAGCGAGAAGAAGAGAAAGAAGGACGGAAAGACGGTTTCGAAAACCGCGGCCGCTATCCTTTCAGTAGCAATCGGCGTCTGCTGGACGGGCGCTGCCGCCCAAGGGGCGAACACCTGGCGATGCGGCAACACCTATTCCGACCGGCCCTGCGAAGGCGGGCGAACGATGAAGGTCGACGACCGCCGCAGCGACGAGGACCGCCGTGCCGCCGATGCGGGCACCCGCAGCGCCCAAACCCAGGCCGACCACATGGAGCGCAGCCGCCTGTCGCTGGAAAAGGCCGCATATGACCGCGACCAGCGCGCCGCGCGGGAGGCAAGAAGCGCGGCCCTGGCGGAGAGGCGGCTCGCCATGGCCGAGCAGAGGGAGCGCGACCGCGCCCGCAAGGAAGCCAATGCGCCCCGCAAATCGAGCCTGAGCTTCAGCAGCGGCTCGGGCGCCGACGCACCGGAGCGCAAGAAAAAGAAGCGGAAGTCGGCCGACTAGGCGCCGGACGAGGCCGCCGCTGCAGCGGCAGTCACCTTGATCGCCGTGAGACGCTGGTACTTCTGCATCAGCGTCTCGCGGCTTTCCACGTGCTCGGGGTTCACGGGAATGCAGGCTACCGGGCAGATCTGCACGCACTGCGGTTCATCGAAATGGCCCACGCACTCGGTGCACTTGTGCGGATCGATCTCGTAGAACGCCTCGCCCATGTAGATGGCGTCGTTCGGGCACTCGGGCTCGCAGACATCGCAATTGATGCATTCGTCGGTGATCATGAGGGCCATAGCCTCGATTATCGCGGCTCGGGCGGGACGGGCCGCCGGTGAATGACAAAGGCCACATTCGCGGCACATTTGTTGCGGGAGTCAGTTATGCTGCGCCCCGCCCCATGAGCCTGTTCCTAGTCAAGCGCCTCGCCACGCTGATCGGCACCCTGATCGGCGCCTCGGTCATCGTCTTCCTCGTGCTCGAGATCCTGCCCGGCAACGCCGCGCAGATGCTCATGGGCCCCGACGCCTCGCCCGAGGCCGTCGCCGCCCTGGCCACCAAGCTCGGCCTCGACCAGCCCGCCTGGACCCGCTACTGGCACTGGATCGGCGGCCTGCTCACCGGCAACCTCGGCGACAGCTACGCCTACAGCTCGCCGGTGCTCGACCTCATCCTCGAACGCCTCGCGCTGACCGTGCCCCTGGCCGTGCTGGCGATGGCCTTCACCGTCGTGATCGCGCTGCTGGTGGGCGTGACCGCCGCGGCCCGCCACAACAAGCTCGGCGACGTCGGCCTCATGGGCATGGCCCAGGTCGGCATCGCCATTCCGAACTTCTGGTTCGCCATCCTGCTGATCCTGGTGTTCTCGGTGCAGCTGCAGTGGTTCTCCGCCGGCGGCTTCGAAGGATGGGGCGAAGGGATCTTCGCGGGGATCAAGTCGCTGCTGCTGCCTGCCCTTTCGCTGGCGGTGGTGCAGGCGGCGATCCTGGCACGCATCACGCGCTCGGCGGTGCTCGAGGTGATGCGCGAGGATTTCGTGCGCACCGCGCGCGCCAAGGGTGTGTCGCAGCGCATGGTGCTTTGGACGCACGTGCTGCGCAACGCGATGATCCCGGTCATCACGGTGATGGGCATGCAGTTCTCGGAACTGCTGGCCGGCACGATCGTGGTGGAGAACGTGTTCTATCTTCCCGGCCTGGGCCGGCTGATCTTCCAGGCCATCAGCAACCGCGACCTGATCGTGGTGCGCAACTGCGTGATGCTGCTGGCGGCCATGGTGGTCATCGTGAACTTCGTGGTCGACGTGCTCTATGCCGTGATCGATCCGCGCATCAAGGCCAGCGACATATGAGCACCGTCACCGCTCCCAGCGCGGCCGCGCTCAGGGTGCCGGGATTCTGGCGCCGCGCATTGCACCACCGCAGCTTCGTCATCGGCGGCACGCTCACGCTGCTCCTGCTGCTGGCCGCAGCCGTCTCGCTGGTGTGGACACCATGGTCGCCCTACGAGATGGACATGGCCAGCAAGCTGAAGCCGCCGTCAGGCGCGCACTGGCTGGGCACCGACACCTATGGACGCGACGTGGCTTCGCTGCTGCTCGTCGGCGCGCGCGCATCCATCCTGGTGGGCGTGATCGCGGTCGGCATCGGCCTCGTGGTCGGCACTGCGCTCGGTTTGCTCGCGGCAGCGAAGCGTGGCTGGGTTGAAGAAGCCATCATGCGGCTCACCGACTTCTCGCTGGCCTTTCCGGCGATC
The DNA here is from genome assembly GCF_013376045.1 of Variovorax sp. SG517. Taxonomy (GTDB): domain Bacteria; phylum Pseudomonadota; class Gammaproteobacteria; order Burkholderiales; family Burkholderiaceae_C; genus Variovorax. The sequence continues at coordinate 811,747 of NZ_JABMJG010000001.1, forward strand.
CTCTCGGCCATCATGATGACGGCCGTGTTCGGCGCAGGCATCGTCAACGCGATCATCGCGATCGGCATCTACAACATCCCGACCTTCGCGCGCATCACGCGCGCCTCGGCCAACGCCATCTGGTCGCGCGAGTACGTCGCCGCCGCACGCGCCTGCGGCAAGGGATCGTTCTCGATCACGATGCAGCACGTGCTGCCGAACATCTCGGCCGTGCTGATCGTGCAGATCACCATCCGCTTCGCCATCGCGATCCTCGCCGAAGCGGCCCTCTCCTACCTGGGCCTCGGCACGCAGCCGCCGCAGCCTTCATGGGGCCGCATGCTCAGCGAGGCCCAGACGATGATGTTCCAGGCGCCGCTGCTCGCGGTGTTTCCCGGCATGGCGATCGCGTTCGCGGTGCTGGGCCTCAACCTGCTCGGCGACGGCCTGCGCGACCTGCTCGATCCGCGGCTGGCCCGCGCGAGGTAGGCGAGGTAAGCAAGATGCCCCTGCTCGAAGTCAAGGATCTCCACATCGGCCTGCAGACGCAGCGCGGCCCCGCCGAGGCCGTGCGCGGCATCTCGTTCTCGCTGGAGCGCGGCGAGACGCTGGGCATCGTCGGGGAATCGGGCTGCGGCAAGTCGATCACCGTGATGTCGCTCATGGGCCTGCTGCCATCGACTGCGAAGGTCGGTGGCAGCATCCGCTTCGACGGCACCGAGCTCGTGGGGCTGCCCGAGAAAAAGATGTGCGAAATCCGCGGCAACCGCATCGGCATGATCTTCCAGGAGCCGATGACTGCCCTGAACCCGGTGCACACCATCGCGCGCCAGGTCGGCGAGCCGTTGCGGCTGCATCGCGGGCTCTCGAAGGCCGACGCGCGCAAGGAAGTGCTCGCGCTGCTGGAGCGCGTGGGTATTCCCGATGCGGCCTCGCGCCTCGATGCGTATCCGCACCAGTTCTCCGGCGGCCAGCGGCAGCGCATCGGCATCGCGATGGCGCTCGCGTGCGGGCCCGACCTGCTGATCGCCGACGAGCCGACCACCGCGCTCGACGTGACCATCCAGAAGCAGATCCTCGAGCTGATCAAGAGCCTGGTGGCCGAACGCGGCATGGCGCTGATCCTGATCTCGCACGACCTCGGCGTGATCGCGCAGACGGTGTCGAAGATGCTCGTGATGTACGGCGGCAGCGTGGTCGAGAGCGGGCCGACCGAAGCGGTGTTCGCGCGGCGCGCGCACCCGTACACGCAGGGCCTTTTCGCCGCGCGCCCGGTCATCGGTGCGCCGCGCGGCGTTCGGCTCGCCACCATCAAGGGCAGCGTGCCCGAGCTGGTCGACCTGCCGAAGGGCTGTCCCTTCGCGGGCCGCTGCAGCTACACCATCGACGCCTGCAGGACCACGCCGCCGCCGGCCACCATGCTGCCGCACGAGCACGCGGTGCGATGCATCCGGCTGGAGGAGATCGCCGCTGAAGGAGCCATCGCACCATGAGCGCGAGCGCCACCGCTTCTTCGCCACTGCTGCAGGTCACCGATCTCGTGCGCCACTACGCGCTGCCGCGCGAGAGGCTCTTCGGCCCGCCACCCACCGTGAAGGCGCTCAACGGCGTGAGCTTCGAAGTGCAGGCCGGCCAGAGCGTGGGCATCGTCGGCGAATCGGGCTCCGGCAAGTCGACCATCGCCCGGCTCGTGATGGCGCTCGATACGCCGACCTCGGGCACCGTCTCGCTCGAAGGCCGCAACCTGCATTCGCTCTCGAAGGAAGAGTTGCGCGTGGCGCGCCGCGACTTCCAGATGGTGTTCCAGGACCCGTACGGCTCGCTCGATCCGCGCCAGACGGTGGCACGCATCGTCGCCGAGCCGCTCGAAGCCCTCGCGGCCACCACTCGGGCCGAGCAGCGCGAGCGCGCCGCCGAAACGCTCGCCGCCGTGGGCCTTCGCACCACCGACCTTGACAAGTACCCGCACGAGTTCTCCGGCGGCCAGCGCCAGCGCATCGCCATCGCGCGAGCACTCATCACGCGCCCCAAGCTCATCGTGGCCGACGAGCCCGTGAGCGCGCTCGACGTGTCGGTGCAGGCGCAGGTGCTCAACCTCATGCAGGACCTCCAGCAACAGTTCGGCATCAGCTACCTGCTCATCAGCCACGACCTCGCGGTGGTCAACCATCTCTGCGACAACGTGTGCGTGGTCTTCAAGGGACGCATCGTGGAACAGGGAGCGCCCGCCGAGCTCTTCCAGCATGCGCGGCACGAGTACACGCGCACGCTGCTCGACGCGGTGCCGCGAACGCCCGCCGGCGGCACGCTGCTGCCGGGCTGAGCTGACATCGAAGCGTCGCCCACTCCGCTTAGGATGAGTGGGTCATAAGCATCTGGTTGCGCACGTGCGCGCCGTCGCGGATGATGCTTGCCCCCTGTTTCGAGGACTCCGCTTCATGCTCAAACGACGCACCCTGCTCGCCACCGGCGCCGCAGCCCTGACACCGCTGGCCCTGCCGACGCTCGCGCTGGCGCAGAAGAGAAAGGATGCGCTGGTCATCGGCCTCACGCTGGAGCCCACGGGCCTCGACCCCACGGCCAAGGCGGGCGCCGAGATCGCCGAGGTGGTGCTCTACACCGTCTTCGAGACCCTCACCAAGATCAACTCCGACGGCAGCGTCACGCCGCTGCTGGCCGAGAGCTGGGAGGTCTCGCCCGACCTGAAGACGCTCACCTTCAAGCTGCGCCGCGGCGTGAAGTTCCAGAACGGCGAGCCCTTCAACGCGCAGAGCGTGAAGTTCTCGTTCGACCGCGCGGCCGCGGCCAACAGCACCAACAAGGACAAGCGCACCTTCACCAACATCGCGACGCAGGTGGTCGACGATCACACGGTGGTGCTGATCACCAAGGAGATCGAGCCCGACCTGCTGTTCCTGCTCGGGCAGGCCTCGGCCATCATCGTCGAGCCGAAGACGGTGGAGACCAATGCGACCAAGCCCGTGGGCACCGGCCCCTACAGGCTCGACAACTGGGCCAAGGGCTCGAGCATCGTGCTCGCCAAGTGGGACGGCTGGCGCGGCGCCGACACGGTGCAGATCCGCAAGGCCAGCTTCCGCTTCATCTCGGAACCGGCCGCGCAGACCACGGCGCTGCTCTCGGGCGACGTCGACCTGTTCCCCCACGCATCGGTGTCGCGCAGCCTGCCGCAGTTCCAGAACGACAAGCGCTTCCAGGTGGTGTTCAACGCATCGCGCGGCAAGACCATCCTTGCCATCAACAACAGGCGCAAGCCGCTGGACGACGTGCGCGTGCGCCGCGCGATCTCTGCGGCCATCGACCGCAAGGCGGTGATCGAGGCCGCCATCGACGGCCGGGGCATCCCCATCGGCAGCCACTACGTGCCGGGCGCGCCGGGGTACATCGACACCACCGGCATCAACCCCTACGACGTGGAGAAGGCGAAGAAGCTGCTGGCCGAGGCCGGCGTGAAGACGCCGCTCGAACTGGAGCTGGTGCTGCCGCCCCCGCCCTACGCGCGCCAGGGCGGCGAGCTCATTGCCGCGCAGCTCGCCAAGGTGGGCATCGTCGCGAAGATCCAGAACGTCGAATGGGCGCAGTGGATCAGCGGCACCTACGGCAACAAGAACTACGACCTCTCGCTGATCCTGCACGTCGAGCCCTTCGATCTCGTCAACTACACCAAGCCGGAGTACTACTGGGGATACCAGTCGCCGAAGTTCAACGAGATCTTCGAGAAGGCACGCAACGCGGCACGCCCCGCCGACCGCCTGCGCTACCTGGGCGACGCGCAGCGGCTGCTGGCCGAGGACGCGGCCAACGTCTTCCTGTTCCAGCCGCAGTTCATCACCGTGGCGGCGCGCAACCTGCGCGGACTGTGGAAGGACGCGCCGATCTTCGTGAACGACATCGCGTCCCTGTCCTGGGCCTGATCCTCTGGGCCTGATCCCAGCCGGGCGTTCCCGCATACGGGAACGTCCCGAGTAAAAACCGCCCCGCAGGCCGCGCGGCGGCGCGCCCTCTGCATCAAAATGGCCGGTCGCGCAGGTGGCATCTTTCGTGCTGCGTGCCGTGTCTTTCGCGGCGCCGCGCCTCCCTTCGGGGCACGGCGTGCGCCGCAGCAGTCGTCCGCCATTCGAACCTGGCATGTTTTTCCGGAGATCACACGTATGCTGAACCGTCGCACCCTCCTTGCCACCGCCGGCGCCACCGTGGCACTGGCCATCCCGCTCGCCGCCGTGGCGCAGGGCAGGAAGGACGCCATCGTGATCGGCATGGCGCTCGAGCCGCCGGGGCTGGACCCGACCACCGGCGCCGCGGCCGCCATCGCCGAGGTGGTGCAGTACAACATCCTCGAGACGCTCACCAAGATCAATTCCGACGGCAGCGTCACCCCGCTGCTGGCCGAGAGCTGGGAGATCTCCCCCGACCTCAAGACCTACACCTTCAAGCTGAAGCGCGGCGTGAAGTACCAGAACGGCGAGCCCTTCAACGCGGCCACCGTGAAGTTCTCGTTCGACCGCGCGGGCAGCGAGAAGAGCACCAACAAGGACAAGCGCACCTTCGCCAACCTGAGCACCCAGGTGGTCGACGACTACACGGTGGTCATCATCAACAAGGAGATCGACCCTGACCTGCCCTTCGTGCTGGGCCAGGCCACGGCCGTGATCGTCGAGCCCAAGAGCGCCGATGGCAACGCCACCAAGCCGGTCGGCACCGGCCCCTACAAGCTCGACAACTGGGCCAAGGGCTCGTCGATCACGCTGAGCAAGTGGGAGGGCTTCCGCAGCCCGGCGACCGCGAAGATCAACAAGGTCACCTTCCGCTTCATCTCCGACACGGCCGCGCAGGCCGCGGCCATGCTCTCGGGCGACATCGACGTGTTCCCGCGCATTGGCACGCGCGTGGTGCAGCAGTTCAAGATGAACCCGCAGTTCCAGGTGATCCTGGCCGGTTCGCGCGCCAAGACCATCCTGTCGATCAACAACAAGAAGAAGCCGCTGGACGACGTGCGCGTGCGCCGCGCCATCCTCGCGGCCATCGACCGCAAGGCCTTCATCGAAGGCGCGGCCGACGGCTTCGGCGTGCCCATCGGCAGCCACTACGTGCCGGGCGCGGCGGGCTATGTCGACACCACCGGCATCAACCCCTTCGACATCGAGAAGGCCAAGAAGCTGCTGGCCGAGGCCGGCGTGAAGACGCCGCTCGAGCTGAAGATGACGCTGCCGCCGCCGCCCTACGCCCGCCAGGGCGGCGAGGTGATCGTGGCCCAGCTGGCCAAGATCGGCATCGTGGTGAAGGTGCAGAACGTCGAGTGGGCCCAGTGGCTCAGCGGCACCTACGGCAACAAGGACTACGACCTGTCGATCGTGTCGCACGTGGAGCCCTTCGACCTCGGCAACTACGCCAAGGCCGACTACTACTGGGGCTACCAGTCGAAAGCCTTCGACGCGCTGTTCGACAAGATCAAGACCACCGCCAGCGCCACCGAGCGCAACAAGCTGCTGGGCGACGCGCAGAAGATGCTGGCCACGGATGCAGCCAACGGCTTCCTGTACCAGCCGCAGTTCCCGACGGTCGCGAAGAAGAGCGTGAAGGGCATCTGGAAGGAAAACCCGATCTTCGTGAACGACCTCTCCGCGCTCTCGTGGAGTTGATGAGGCTCGCCCCCAGGCTTCGCGCACTTCGTGTCGCTTCGCCAATCCCCTACCGAGGGCAACACCGGTGGCCCGGCAAAGCCGGTTCCACGGTGTTTCCCGAAGGGACCGTGGTCATCTCGTGCGCCGTGAATCACGCGAGGTGCGGTTAGGCACGTGAGTGAAGCAATGTCCGATGCCGCCTTGCTGAGCAGTCTTTCCGCGCAGGAGCTTGCGGTCGCCTACCGCGACCGCAAGCTCTCGCCGGTCGAGGTCACGCAGGCCGTGATCGCACAGGTGGAGCGCTGGGAGCCGCACCTGCAGGCCACCTGGCTCTTCAGGCCCGAGGCTGCGCTCGAACAGGCGCGCGCTTCGGAGGCGCGCTGGCTGCACGGCGATGCTCGCGGGCCGCTGGACGGCGTGCCGGCCACCATCAAGGAAAACATCGCAACGCGCGGCGACCCGATGCCCGCAGGCACCGCCGCCGTCGACCTGAAGCCCGCGGCTGCGGATGCACCGCCGGCCGCGCGCCTGAAGGAAGCCGGCGCGGTGATCGTGAGCAAGACCACGATGCCGGACTACGGCATGCTGTCTTCGGGGCTCTCCAGCTTCCACACGCTGGCGCGCAACCCATGGGACCTGCGCCTGACGCCTGGCGGCTCGAGCGCAGGTGCCGGCGCGGCTGCAGCGGCCGGCTACGGCCCGCTGCACCTGGGCACCGACATCGGCGGCTCGCTGCGCCTGCCCGCGAGCTGGTGCGGCATCTTCACGCTCAAGCCCAGCCTGGGGCGCATTCCCATCGATCCGCCCTACATGGGCCGCGCGGCCGGGCCGATGACGCGCACCGTGGGCGACGCCGCGCTGCTGATGCAGGCGCTGGCCAAGCCCGACGCGCGCGACAGCATGGCCCTGCCGCCGCAGGACATCGATTGGGCCGGCTTCGACGTGCCGCCCGACCATCTGCGCGGCCTGCGCTTCGGTCTGCTGCTCGACGCGGGCTGCGGGCTGGCGGTGGAGCCCGAGATACAGGCGGCGGTCGAGCAGGCCGCGCGCCTGCTGGAGAAGGCCGGCGCCGTCATCGAGCCGATGCAGCCCTTCATGTCGCAGGCGATGCTCGACGGCATGGACCACTTCTGGCGCATGCGCTCGCTGGTGGACATGAAGAGCCTGCGCGCCGACCAGCGCTCGAAGGTGCTGCCCTACATCCGCGAATGGGCCGAGAGCGCGGCGGAGTTCAGCGGCGAGCACGTGTTCCGCGGCTTCAGCCAGTTCCATGCGACGCGCGCGGCCGCCGTGAGCGCCTGCGCGCGCTTCGACTACGTGATCTCGCCCGTGTCGCCCAACATGCCGGCCGCGGCCGAGGCGCCCTCGCCCACCAACGACCCGCTGCGGCCGCTGGAGCACATCGGCTTCACGGTGCCGTTCAACATGTCGGAGCAGCCGGCCGCCTCGGTGAACTGCGGGTACTCGGCGTCGGGCCTGCCGATAGGGCTGCAGATCGCCGGCCAGCGCTTCGACGATCTCGGCGTGCTGCGCGTGGCGCGCGCCTTCGAGCAGATCCGTGCGCCGCAGCGGCCCTGGCCATCGCCGCCCGGCCGCTAGCGGGGCACCTCAGGTCGCCGCATAGCGACCGGGCTTGTGGTTGATCCAGAGAAAGAGCCCCATCACCACCGCGGCCAGCACCGACCAACCCACCCGCTGCGGCGGGATCACGCACAGGGCGAGCAGCACCACCGTGCAGTCGATGCCGATCTGCACCTTGCCGGCAGGCCAGCCGCGCTTTTCCTGCAGGTAGAGCGTCAGCACGGTTGCACCGCCCAGGCTGGCGCGGTGACGGGCGAGGAACAGGCAGCCGGTGCCCAGCAGCAGGCCACCGAGTACGGCCGCGAAGGCCGGGTGCAGCGAATCGATCGACAGGTAGCGCGGCGCCAGGTCGGTCATCACCGAGAGCAGCGCGATGGCCGAGAAGGTCTTGAGCGTGAACGCCCGGCCCATGTGGCGCCAGGCGAACCAGTAGAACGGCAGGTTGACCAGGAAGAACAGCTTTCCGAAGCTCGCGCCGGTGGCGTAGTGCAGCAGGAAGGCGACGCCGGCCGTGCCGCCCGTGAGCAGGCCGGCCTGGCCGAACAGCATCATCGCGATGGCGACGAAGAGCGTGCCCGAGAAGATCGCCTGGGCGTCGTCGAAGCGGGAGTGGCGTAGCCAGTCTGGCGGGGTGGTGGGAGGTGGCGCGTCCATGGTTGTCCTGACGCAAATCCCGCGCCACCCCGGCGCCCGGCTCACACCAGATGGGTGGCCAGCAGTTCCCGGGCCCGGGTCACGAATGCGGTTTCGCCCCGGCGGCCGGGCAGGAACTCGAAGGCGACGCGCGGCAGCGCCGGCAGCCCGTGGGGCGTGGCGAGCCGCGTTACCCCATCGCTGATCGCCGACTCGTTGAGGCAGGCCACGCCCAGCCCCGCCGCCAGCGCCGACTGCAGCCCCGCCACGCCCGACGCCACATGCGCCAGCGCATAGGGCACGCGCCTGCGCCGCAGCAGCGCCACCGTGAACTGGTGCAGCGAACAGGTGTCGGGCAGCGCCAGCAGGCGCACCGGCTCGCCGCGCACCAGCCGCATGCCGGCCGCGCCCAACCACACCAGCGATTCGCGCCGGATCACCGACGCCCGCGACTGCGCGGCGGAAACACCGGCGATGTTCATTGCCACCGCCACGTCGAAGTCGCCGCGCGCATAGGCGGCGCGCAGATCGTCGCTCTTCAGGATGGTGACGTGCAGCCGAACCTGCGGATAGCTCTCACCGAGCCGCCCCAGGAGCCGGGTCAGGTCGCCGGGCCGGAAATAGTCGGTGACGGCGAGCCGCAGCTCGCCCTGCAGCGTCTCGCCGTGCAGGTCGCGGAAGGCCTCGTCGCTCAGCGCCAGGATGCGCCGCGCATAGCCCAGCAGCCGCACGCCCGCCTCGGTGGGCGTAGCGCCGGCCTTGCTGCGCGTGAGCAGCGACTGCCCCGCGCGCTCTTCCAGCTTGCGGATCTGCTCGCTCACCGACGACTGCGAGAGGAAGACGCGCGGCGCGGCCGCGGTGAGGCTGCCCGCGTCGACGACGGCGGCCAGCGTGCGCAATTGCTCCAGGTCGAATCCCTGCATGGTTCATCCATCCGTTTATCCGATGGAAAGAATCATATCTTCCCGCTTTTCCAATTGCATGCCGGTTCCCACAATCACCCCATCGACAACCCGTTCATCCAAGGAGTCCGCCATGCCCCACATCGTCGTCCACCTCTCCGGCCAACCCGACGCCGACCTCACCGGCAAGACCGTCGACGCCGTCGCCGAGCTCACGCAGAGCGTGCTCGGCAAGCAGCTGCCGGTGATCGCCATCACCGTGCAGTACATCGCCGCCGACGCCTGGTTCATCGGCGGCCAATCGCTGGCCTCGCTGGGCAAGTCGGCCTTCCACCTCGACATCAGCATCACCGACGAGACCAACACCAAGGCCGAGAAGGCGCGCTACCTGCGCGAAGTGCACGCCGCCATGGCGAAGATCAGGCCCGACCTGCACGAGGTGTCGTACATCCACGTGATCGACGCGCGCGGCGCCGCCTACGGCTACGGCGGCAAGACGCAGGAGTACCGGCACCAGCAGGCCGGCGTATAGATTCACCCCCAGGCTTCGCGCACTTCGTGTCGCTTCTCCCCACCTCGCCGGGGGCAACACCAGCGGCCCGGCAAAGCCGGTTCCGCGGTGTTCCTGGCCTTGGCAGTCGAAACTTCCTGCGTTGCGGGCCCGTCAATGGCGCGGTAGAGAAACAGTGCGGCGCTGAAGCATTCCGGGGCATGGCACCATGCCGTCATGCCATCCGCAAATTCCCTCGCCGACAGCCTCGGCAACCCGCTCACCCTCGACGATGCCGCCAGCCTGCCGCTGGTCGACGACTTCGTCATGGGCTTCATTTCCAGCGAGGCCCGCGCGGTCAACCTGCTCGCGGTGGCCGATGCCGACGCGAGCCCCATCGTGCAGGCCTACTGCGCCACGCTGCACCTGTTCGCCGAATCGCGCGAAGCCGTGGCCAACGCGCGGCCCTTCCTTGAGAAAGCCCGCGCCGGCGCAGCACGCGCAACGCCGCGCGAGCAGCGCTACATCGCAGCCATCGAAGCCTGGGCCGAGGGCGACATCGACCGTGCGATTGCGCTGCATGCCGAGCAGGCCCGCGAGCATCCGCGCGACCTGGTGTCGGTCAAGCTCGGCCAGTACCACTGCTTCAACACCGGCGACTGCCCCGGCATGCTGAAGCTCGCGCTGGCGGTGCTGCCGCATGCGGCCGACGTGCCCTACGTGCACGGCATGGCGGCCTTCGGCTACGAGCAGTGCCACCTGATGCGCGAGGCCGAGGCGAGCGCGCGCTGCGCCATCGCCATGTGCCGCAAGGAGCCGTGGGCGCACCATGCGCTGGCGCACGTGATGCTCACCGAGGGCCGGCTCGCGGAGGGGCTGGCGTTCATGGAGAGCGTGAGCGACACCTGGATCGGTCTCAACTCGTTCATGGTCACGCACAACTGGTGGCACATGGCGCTGTTCCTCATCGACCTGGGCCGCGATGCCGAGGCGCTCGCGGTGTACGACGAGCATGCCTGGGGCGTGGTGAAGGACTACTCGCAGGACCAGATCGGCGCCGTCTCTCTGCTCGCGCGGCTGGAGCTCGCGGGCATCGACGTGGGCCGGCGCTGGGAGGACGTGGCCGACCACCTGCGCCAGCGGCAGGCCGACCACGTGCTGCCCTTCCTCGACCTGCAGTACCTCTACGGCCTGGCGCGTGCCGGCCGCCCCGAGGCCGATGTGCTGCTGCGCAACATCGCAGCCTTCGCGCCCCACGCGCCGGCGTCGACGCGCGCGGCATGGCAGCGCGTGTGCGTGCCGGCGGCGCACGGGCTGGTGGCGCATGCGCGCGGCAATCTCGCTGCGGCAATCGAAGGGCTGGGCACGGCCCTGCCGCGCATGATCGAGATCGGCGGCAGCCATGCGCAGCGCGACCTGTTCGAGCAGGTGTATCTCGACGCGCTGGTGCGCAGCGGCACGCAGGCTTCGCTGTCGGCGGCCCAGGGCATCCTGCAGCAGCAGCTCAACGGACAGCCCGAGTCGCTGCGCCTGCGCCGGCAGACGGCTGGCGTGTATGCCCGGCTCGGCCTCGGACAGCTGGCCGGAGGCACCACCGGCCTCGCCTGAACAGGCCGGTGCAGGCGCCCGGCAGCCCATGCCTTCAGGTCATGGGACATGGTGCAAAAGGAATTGGCGACAGCGTGCGAGCGGCTCCTAGACTGGCCGCTCCATTCATGCAGACAACACGCCCTTTGCGGGCCAGGCCTTCCATGCACAAGTCCTTCGCCACACTGGCCGTTCTCTCGGCCCTCGCGCCCTTCGCTCCTCTACTCCATGCGGCCGACGGCGCCCCGGTCGCGCTCGACCTGCTGCTGCGCGGCGGCACGGTCTTCACCGGCGATTCGGACACGCCGGTGGTGGGCGACGTGGGCATCGCGGGCGACCGCATCGTGTTCGCGGGCAAGGCGGTGCCGGCACAGTTCACCGCGAAGCGCGTCATCGACGCCACGGGCATGGTCGTGGCGCCGGGCTTCATCGACGCGCACACGCATGCCGACGCCGACCTGCATTCCAGCGACCCGAAGAAACGGCTGAACATCCCCTTCGTCACGCAGGGCGTGACCACCGCGGTGATCGGCAACGACGGCTTCGGCGGCTTCGACATCGCGGCGCAGACGCAGAAGCTGCGCGCCGCGCCGGTGGGCACCAACGTGGCCATGTACGTGGGCTTCGGCCCGGTGCGCATGAGCGAACTCGGCGAGGCCAACCGCGCGCCGACGCCCGAGCAGCTGGAGGCGATGAAGAAGCGCGTGAGCCAGGGCATGTGCGAGGGCGCGCTGGGCCTTTCCACCGGCCTCTTCTACACGCCGCAGAACTTCTCGAAGACCGAGGAGGTCATCGAGCTCGCGAAGGTGGCGGCGCGGCACGGCGGCCTCTACGACAGCCACATCCGCGACGAGTCCATGTACAACATCGGCCTGAAGGGCTCCATCGACGAGGTGATCCGCATCGGCCACGAGGCGAAGCTGCCGGTGCACGTGGCGCACATCAAGGCGCTGGGCGTCGACGTGCAGGGCCAGAGCGGCGACATCATCAGGCGCATCGAGAAGGAGCGCGCGGGCGGGCTGGACATCACGGCCGACCACTATCCGTGGACCGCGTCGAGCACTCGCTTCTCGGCCGCGCTGCTGCCGCCCTGGGCCAACGAAGGCGGCCGCGCGGCGACGCTGCAGCGCTTCGACGACGCCTCGCAGCAGGAGCGCCTGCGCAAGGACATGCGCGAGAACCTGCGGCTGCGCGGCGGCCCCGAGGCCATCCTGTTCTCGGCCGGCAGCACGAAGTACGTGGGCAAGACGCTGGCCGACGTGGCCAAGGCATCGAACGCCGATCCGGTGGACGCCGCCATCGCGGTGCTGCGCGACGGCGACCTGATGATCGCCTCCTTCAACCAGAGCGACGACGACGTGCGCGCCTTCATGAAGCGGCCGTGGGTCATGACCTCGTCGGATTCGTCGCTCGGCCATCCGCGCGCCTACGGCACCTTCGCGCGCAAGTACGACCAGTACGTGGTGAAGGAGCACACGATCTCGCTGGCGCAGTTCATCCGCAGCAGCTCGTCACTCACGGCCGACACCCTGGGGCTGAAGCAGCGCGGCCACCTGCGCCCGGGCTACTACGCCGACGTGGTGGTTTTCGACCCGGCCCGCTATGCCGCCAGGGCCACCTACACGCAGCCGACGCTGCTGTCGGAAGGCGTGAGCACGGTGCTGGTGAACGGCCAGCTGGCGGTCGACGGCGGCAAGCCCACGGGCGTGGGCGCCGGCCAGCCGCTGCTGCGCACGCCGAAGGCCGGCAGCTGCGGCTGAGCAGGGAATAGGGGCTTGCTCAGCCCTTGTTCTTCAGGTGCCGCGTCTGGTCGTAGGTCGGCTGCGGCGGCAGGTCGGCCAGGTGGCGCGTGTCGGCCCATTCGACGATCTCGATGTCGTCGGGCCGCGAGGGATCGGCGATGCGGATGCGGTTGAAGCCCGCGTTGGGAATGTCGCTGCGGCGCGGGCCGCTCAGGCTCAGGCCTTTGGCGGTGCGCCACACCATGTCGAGCACGCCGCCGTGGGTGACGACGATCAGGTGCCGGCCCCGGTGTTCCGAGGCGATGCCGCCCAGCGCCGCGATGATGCGCGCGTGGAACTCGCGCGCCGTCTCGCCCTCGGGCATGGCATGGTCCTCGCGGAACTCCAGCCACTCTTCCCAGGCACGCGGATGCAGGCTCTGGATCTCCTCGGAGCGCATGCCCTCGACCACGCCGAAGAACTGCTCGCGCAGCGCCGCCGAGGTGACCACCGGCAGCGACAGCTGTTGCGCCCCGGGCGCCGCCGTCTGCTGCGCGCGCATGAGGTCGCTGCTGACGATGTGCTGCACCGCCGTCTCGCTGGCCAGCCTCAGTCCGATGCGGCGAGCCTGCTCGTGGCCGATGTCGTTGAGCGGAACGTCGGCATGCCCCTGGAAGCGGAGCTCGCGGTTCCAGGCGGTCTCGCCGTGGCGGATGAGGATCAGGTCGGTGGTGGTTTCGGGCTTGGGCGTTGGCATTGCCGCCCATTTTCCACCGTGCGCGTGACGCTCAGGTATTCGCCCGCACCGCCTGTTGCAGCACCGCCACCACGGTGTCGGCCACGGGCGCCGCGCCGAGTCGCATCGGCGACGGCGTGAGCAGCGCCAGCACCCAGGCGATCACCACGCCGCCGACGATGGCGCAGACCACCACCACGGCGGTGTACGCGACGGCCTTGTCGGGCGGGCATTTCATGAGCACCGGCAGGCCGGTGTAGAGCAGGTAGATGCCGTACAGCGCCGCCAGCGCACCCAGCACCGACAGCGAAGGCAGCAGGCTGAACACGCCGCCCACGAAGGCGGCCGTGCTCGCATAGGCCGAGAGCTTGAGCGCGCCGATCTGGCTCTTCGTGCCCTCGAAGGTGGGCGCCATCGCGTCGATGATGAGCGCGAGCACGAACACCATCACCAGCGACAGCACGTAGCCCACGACCATGTTCGCGAGCCCCGACGCCAGCGGCACGCGAAAGCTCACGCCGAAGGCGCCGATGCCGATCAGCGACAGGCCGATGAAGCTGGCCAGCGCCGGGATCAGCGCGAGGATCATCACGTAGTTCTTGTAGAGCGATGCGGCGTCGGCCGGCTCTGCGTCGATCTCGGGCCAGGTGGCCTTCGGCTTGAGCAGGATGGCTTGGACGCGTTCGACAAGATTCATTGCGGGGTTCCTCTGCATTGCCTGCGAGTGTGCCGAGGCATGCGCGCGATGGCTGCTGGCCATGAGGCCTATGCCGCGACCTATGCCGCTGCGCCGCGGGCCGCAATCGCGCAGAATCCCTGCCCATGCCCAATCTGATCCTGCTGCCCGGTCTCGCCTGCGACGAGCGCATCTGGGAAGCCCAGCTGCCCGCCCTTCCCCCTGCCTTCGGCGCCCGCGTGAGCGACGTCCAGCGGCACAACGACACCATCGAGGGCATGGCCGCGGCCGTGCTGCGCGACAACGAGGGTCCGCTGGTGCTGTGCGGCGCCTCGATGGGTGGCATGGTCGCCATGGAAGCCGCCCGCCAGGCGCCGCAGCGCATCGCCGGCCTGGCGCTGCTGGGCACCAGCGCGCGGCCCGAGACGCCCGAGATGTTCACGCTGCGCGAAGGCGCCATCGAGTACTTCGAGCGCGGCGAGCTGCGCGACGTGATCGAGCCCAACGTCTACTTCGCCTTCCACCCCGCGCAGGCCGCCGACGAGGCGCTGGTGCAGCGCTACCTCGACATCGTGCTGGGCGCGGGCGCGCAGCAGCTCATCACCCAGAACCGCGCGGTCATGCGCCGGCCCGACGCGCGCCTGCACCTCGCATCGGTGCGCGCGCCGGTGCTGCTGATGTGCGGCAACGAGGACAAGCTCGCGCCCCCCGAATGCACGACCGAGATGGCGGCGCTGCTGCCGCAGGCCGAGGTGGTGTGGGTACCCGACTGCGGCCACATGCTGACGATGGAGAAGCCCGGCATCGTCAACGCCGCGCTCAATCGCTGGCTGGCGAAGCACTTCCCCGCCTGAGCCCGGACGCCCGCGGCCGCTCAGTGCAGCTGGCCGCCCGTTTCGGCGATGTCGTGCTCCACCGCCAGCGAGGTGGTCACCGCGATGCGCAGCGCCTTGACCATCGTCTCCAGCGACATGCTCGGCGCCCCCGGAAACCGCGCCGCCTGCTCCGGCAGGTAGGGAATGTGGATGAAGCCCCCGCGCAGCCCCGCCACCGGCTGCGTCGCGATGCGGTGCATCAGCCCGTAGAAGAGGTGGTTGCACACGAAAGTGCCCGCGCTGTTCGACACCGAGGCCGGCACGCCTGCCGCGCGCAGCTCGCGCACCATCGCCTTGATCGGCAGCGTCGAGAAGTACGCCGCGGGCCCGCCCGGCACCACTGGCACGTCGATCGGCTCCCGGCCCTTGTTGTCGGCCGTACGCGCATCGTCGATGTTGATGGCGACGCGCTCCGGCGTGAACTCCGCGCGCCCGCCGGCCTGCCCTATGCACAGCACCAGCTGCGGCTTGAGATCGTCCATGGCCGCCAGCAAGGCGTCTATGGCATCGCCGAAGACGCAGGGCGCCAGCCGGGCGTGCACCGTCGCACGGCCGACCTTCCAGCCATCGAGCGCACGCACGGCGTCCCAGGAGGGATTGCGCGCCTCCTGCTCGAAAGGCTCGAAGCCGGTGAGCAGGACTTTGACGGCCTTGGCTGCCACGGCACGGCTCGCGCGTTCGGGCCGTCAGGCCATGGCCCCTACGGCTATTCCTTCCTGCTCCAGCCGCTCGCGGATGCGGCGCGCAAAAGCCAGCGCATGGGCGCCGTCGCCGTGCAGGCAGACGGTCTGCGCATTGACGGGCACCACGCTGCCGTCGATGGCGGTCACGCGGCGGTCGCGCACCAGCGAGAGGGTCTGCGCGAGGGACTGCTCCTCGCTCTCGATCAGCGCGCCGGGCTGGCTGCGCGGAACGAGGCTGCCGTCGGGCATGTAGCCGCGGTCGGCGAACACTTCCTCCACGGGCTCCAGGCCGGCGCGGCGGGCCGCGTCGATCATGTTGCTGCCCGCGAGCCCGAAGAACCTGAGCGAAGGGTCGAAGCGGCGCACGGCCTCGCACAGCGCGTCGGCGAGTTCGGGCTCCTTCACGGCCTGGTTGTAGAGCTGGCCATGGGCCTTCACGTGCGAGAGCCTGCCGCCCTCGGCCTTCACGATGGCCGCGAGCGCGCCCACCTGGTAGAGCACGTTGGCGACGATCTCATCGGGCGGCAGGTGCATGGTGCTGCGGCCGAAGTTCTCGCGGTCGGGAAAGCTGGGGTGCGCGCCGATGGCCACGCCGTTGCGCATGGCCCAGCGCACGCACTGCTGCATGGTCTTCGCATCGCCCGCGTGCCAGCCGCAGGCGATGTTGGCGGAACTCACCAGCGCGAGCAGCGCTTCGTCGTTGCCGGCGCCTTCGCCGAGGTCGGCGTTGAGGTCGATCTGCATGGTGGGGCTTCCTTTCTTTCTCTCGGTTTCCGGCCAGTCTATGCCGCGACCGGCCAGCCCGCAGCCGCAAGGCCTTGCGCCACCTGTGAGAGGTAGCGCTGCTGGCCGGCCCATGCGGCCAGCGCCTGCGGCTGGTCGACCTGCACGAGGCGCAGCCTGCCGTTGAGCGGCGCCTGCGCGAGCCTCCAGAGGTCGGCGCGGATGACCACGCCGATGCGCGGATAGCCGCCGGTGGTCTGCGCGTCGCCCATCAGGATGATCGGCTGGCCCGAAGGCGGCACCTGGATCGTGCCGGGGATCACGCCCGAGGAAAGCATGTCGCCGCTGCGCTTGCGCTTGAGCTCGGCGCCTTCGAGGCGGCTGCCCATGCGGTTGCTCTGCGGCGTGATGCGCCAGCGCTCGCCCCAGAGCTGCTCGCGCGCGGCCAGCGTGAACAGTTCGAACTCGGGGCCGGGCAGCACGCGCAGCGCGATCGCGCCGTCGCCTTCGGGCTGGCCCCAGTCGGGGCCGCGGATGCCGAAGGGCCGGCGTTCGCGTTGCGTGGCATCGAGCATCGAAACGCCCGTCGGCAGCCGGTCGCCCTTGCGCAGCGCTCGGCCCTCGTGTCCGCCGAAGCCGGCCTTCAGGTCGGTGCTGCGCGAACCGAGGACCGGCGGCACGTCGATGCCGCCCGCCACCGCGAGCCAGCTGCGCACGCCGGGCTTCTTCGTGCCGCCGGCGTTGGCGCCTGCGAGCCTGAGCGTCTGCCCGGCAGCGACCGGCACGCTCCAAAAGGGCCACAGCGGCGCGCCGTCGAGGGTGGCGCCGAAGTCGTCGCCGGTGAAGGCAATGCGCGTATCGGCCTCGAACTGCAGCTCGCAGCCGCCCATGGTGAGCTCCAGCCCCGCCGCGCGATCGGCATTGCCCACCAGCCGGTTGGCCAGCGTGAGCGCGAGCACATCGAGCGCGCCGCCCGGGCAGATGCCGAGCTGGCGATGGCCGTGGCGGCCCAGATCCTGCACCGAGGCGAGCACGCCGGGTTTGCGGATGGCGATCATGCCTGCACGCTCTCGGCGACGAAGCGCACCCGGTCGCCGGGACGCAGCAGCGTCGGCGGCTCGGCTGCGGGATCGAACAGTTCCAGCGGCGTGCGGCCGATCAGCTGCCAGCCGCCCGGCGACACCAGCGGATAGATGCCGGTCTGCTCGCCGCCGATGCCGACCGATCGCGCGGGCACCGCAAGACGCGGTTCGGCACGGCGCGGCGTGGCGAGTTCGGGCGGCAGTCCGCCCATGAAACTGAAGCCGGGCAGGAAGCCCAGCAGGTAGACGACGTACTCCGCGCCGGTATGGCGCCGCACCACCTCGGCCGGCGTGAGGCCGGTGTGCGCCGCGACGTCGGCCAGGTCGGGCCCGTGCTCGCCGCCATAGGCGACCGGGATCTCGACCAGCCGGCCGCTGACAGCGCCAGCGGACAGCTTCGGCCAGGCCTCGAGCACCTGCGCGGTCAGCGTGTCCAGATCGACGACCACAGGGTCGAAGGTGAGCGTGAGGTTGTTCATGCCCGGCAGCGTCTCGCCGACGCCGGGCCACTCCCGCGCATGCTCGGCCAGGGCCCAGATGCGCTGCTGCTGCGCCAGCGTGGCGGGTGCGGGGAGGTCGCACAGCAGAGCTGCATCGCCCAGCAGATGCAGGCGGGGCGGTGGGAAGCCGCTCATTGCGGCTTATTCACGTCCGAGGCTGCGGACTTTTGCCGCCAGTTGCTGCTCCACGTTGGGAGAGACGAACTTGTGGACCTCGCCGCCGAGCATCGCGATCTCGCGCACGAAGGTGCTGGAGATGAACTGGTACTTGTCGCTGGGAGTCAGGAAGACGGTCTCGACGTCGGGCATCAGCGAGCGGTTCATGCCGGCGAGCTGGAACTCGTAGTCGAAGTCGGTCACGGCGCGCAGGCCGCGCACCATGGCCTTGCCGCCGCGCGCGACGACGAAGTCGCGCAGGAGGCCCGAGAAGCTCTCGACGGAAACCTGGTCGCTGTAGGGCTTGACGGCCTCGCGGGCCATGTCCATGCGTTCGGACAGCGTGAACAGCGCCTTCTTGTGATGGCCCGCCGCCACCGCGACGATCACCTTCGAAAAGAGCTGGGTGGCACGGCGCACCACGTCCTCGTGACCGAGGGTGATGGGGTCGAAAGTGCCGGGATAAACCGCGATGACGTTGCTAGCCATGGTTGCTTCTTCCTCATGCTGCCGGTGCGGCTTGTCCGGCGGATTATGCAGTCCCCTGCGCGGCGGGCCTCAGCAGATGTGCATGCACGGCGCCGGCCTTCAGGTAGCGGAACTCGGCGAGGCCCAGGGCCGCGAGCTCTTCGCCGTTCCAGCGGCGCGGCGCCTCCAGGTACACCGAGCCCTCGGGGCGCAGCGCACGCGCAGCGGCGCGAAGCGCGGGCTCGTAGAGCGCGAGGTTGTCGAAAGGCGGATCGAGGAAGACGACGTCGAGGCTGCCCGCGGGCACGCGTTCGAGCGCGGTGACGCCGTTGCCGCGCTCGATGCGAACGGCCTCGGCTTCAAGCTTGGTCTTGATCGCCTGCATCTGCGCGACGAGCGCGGCGTCCTGCTCGCACAGCAGCACGCTGGCCGCACCGCGCGAGGCGGCCTCGAAACCCAGCGCGCCGGTGCCCGCGAAGGCATCCACGCACTGCCAGCCTGGCAGCTCGCCGCCACCGGCGCCGGCCAGGCTCGCGAGCCAGTTGAAGAGCGTCTCGCGCACGCGGTCGGGTGTGGGGCGCAGGCCAGGCTTGTCGGCCACGGCGAGGCGGGTGCGTTTCCATTCGCCGCCGATGATGCGCACCTCGCTGGGTTTGGAGGGGCGCTTCACCGCCGGCTTGGGCTTGCTGCCGGCTGGCGCGGATCGGGAGGCGGATGCGGCTTTCTTCTGGTGCTGGGGCATGCGGCGAGCTTAACGCCGCCAAATCCGCGGGACTCTCAAGCCCCTGCCAACGCGCGCCGCAGCAGCATTGCCGCCAGCACGAGCATGGTGCCGC
This sequence comes from Variovorax sp. SG517, assembly GCF_013376045.1. GTDB lineage: Bacteria > Pseudomonadota > Gammaproteobacteria > Burkholderiales > Burkholderiaceae_C > Variovorax. The sequence continues at coordinate 831,014 of NZ_JABMJG010000001.1, forward strand.
CGATCAGCGCATCGAGCATCTGCCAGGCGCGGGGCCGGGCGAACACCGGTGCGAGCAGCCGCGCGCCGAAACCCAGCGAGGTGAACCACAGCACGCTCGCCATGGAAGCGCCGACCACGAACCAGAGCTTGAGCATGCCCGCGTACTGCGCGCCCGCGCTGCCCACGAGCAGCACCGTGTCGAGGTAGACGTGCGGATTCAACAGCGTGAAGCCGGCGGCCTGAGCCACCACCGCCGCGCGCGACAGCGAGGAAGCGCCCTGCGCCGAGGCCTGCAGCGCCGCCGGCTGCCGCGAGCGCCACAGCGCCCTGAGCCCGTAGGCGCACAGGAAGGCCGCCCCCAACGCCGCGAGCACCGTGGCCAGCATCGGCCGCCCGTTCAGCGCCTGCGCCATGCCGGCCACGCCGGCGCTGATCAGCACCGCGTCGCCGGCCGCGCAGAACAGCACCACCGCACCCACGTGCTCGCGGCGCAGGCCCTGGCGCAGCACGTAGGCGTTCTGCGCACCGATGGCGACGATGAGGACCAGGCTCATGAAGAACCCGTTGGCGAGGGCGGTGGTGACTTGTACGGCTTGCATGCTTCGAGGATGCCGTCCGCATCGGATTAACTCAAACTAAACTTTCTTAAGCCGATTCAGTTTTTCTTCATTCTTCGAAACTCATCCCATGCTCGACTACGCCGCCCTGAACGCCCTCGCCGCCGTGGTGCGCGAAGGCAGCTTCGAACGCGCCGCGCGCGCGTTGCACGTCACGCCTTCCGCGGTGTCGCAGCGCATCAGGCAGCTGGAGGAACGTACCGGCGGCGCGCTGCTGGTGCGCGGCCAGCCCTGCGTGGCGACCGAGGCCGGCCAGCAGCTGTGCCGGCACGTCGAGCGCGTGGGCATGCTGGAGCACGAGCTGCGCGACGCCCTGCCCGCCCTGGGCATGGGCGGCGACGAAGCCGGCGGCGAGCGTGTCACGATCCGCGTGGCGGTCAATGCCGACACGCTCGCGACCTGGTTCGTCGCCGCCGCGTCGGCCTTCGCCGCGCAGGAGCCGGGCGCGCTGCTAGATCTCACGGTGGACGACCAGGACCACACGGCCGAGCGGCTGCGCAGCGGCGCGGTGCTCGCGGCGGTGACGGCGCTGGCCCAGCCGGTGGCCGGCTGCAACAGCGAGGCGCTGGGCACCATGCACTACGTGGCGGCGGCCAGCCCGGAGTTCGTGCGCGAACATTTCGCAAAAGGCGTAGGCGCCCGCACGCTGGCGGAAGCGCCGAGCCTGGTGTTCGATCGGAAAGACCGGCTGCAGGCGCGCTGGGTACGGCGCATCTGCCACCGCAATGTCGAGACGCCCAGGCACTGGATTCCCTCGCCCAATGCCTTCGTCGAGGCGGCCTGCTCGGGGATGGGCTGGGGCATGCACCCGGTCAGCATGGTGGCCGGGGCGCTGAAGGAGGGAAGGCTGGTCGAACTGGTGCCCGACTCGATGCTGCCCGTGCCGCTCTACTGGCAGCACGCGCGCGCAGCGCCGAAGCTGCTGGAGCGGCTCGGCGCCGCGGTGCGCGCGGCCGCTACGAGCGGCCCGCACGCACTCCAATAGGCTGCTACTGCTGCGCCTTGGCGGTCCTGGCGTCCTTGCCGCCCACCACCACCGTCACCATGCGCTCGGGCTGCAGCTTGCGCTGGAAGGCGGCCTTCACGTCGGCGGCCGTGACCGCGTTCATGCGCGCGGTCCAGGTGTCGAGGTAGTCCAGCGGCAGATCGTGCCAGGCGATGTTGGCTACGTTGCCGATCAGCTTGCGGTTGCTGTCCAGCAGCAGCGGGAAGCCGCCGATCAGGTTGTCCTTGGCGGCCTTCAGCTCGGCTGCGGTCGGCCCCTCGGCGACGAACTTCGCGAGCACCTCGCGCGACACCTTCACGGCCTCCTCGGCCTGGTCGGGCCGCGTCTGGAAGCCGACGCGGAACGCGCCCGCCTCGAGCCCCGGCGCGAAGCCGCTGTAGATGCTGTAGGTGAGGCCGCGCTTCTCGCGCACCTCGTTCATCAGGCGCGAGACGAAACCACCGCCGCCCAGCACGTAGTTGCCCAGCGTGAGCGCGAAGTGGTCCGGGTCCTTGCGCGGATAGCCGGGCTGGCCGATGAGCACATGGGCCTGCGCCGAGTCGAAGGCGATGCGATCGTCCTTCGGCGCGGTCAGCGCGGCCACCGGCGCAATGGCCGGCAACGGCGTGCAGGCCTCGGGGCCGGGCAGGCGCGACAGCAGCGTGTTCGCGATGCTCTCGGCCTCCGCGCGCGTAACGGCGCCGACGATGCTGAGCTTGGCGCGGCACGGCACGATGAGCTGCTGGTAGCGCTGGCGCATGGCGGCGGTGTCGATGCGCGCGAGCGTTTCCTCCTTCACTTCCTGGCCGTAGGGATGCACGCCGTAGACGTCGGCCGCGAAAGCACGGCCGGCCACGGTGGCGGGCTTGGTGTTGGCCTCCTTGATGGCGGCGTTGATGCGCTCGCGCTCGCGCTGCCACACGTCGTCGGGGAAGGAGGGCTCGCCGATCTCGCGCGCGGCCAACGCCACCGCCTTGTTCAGCAGCGCCGGATCGGACAGCGAGCGCAGCGAATAGCTGGTGCGGTCGGTGCCCGCGCTCACGTCGAAGCTCGCGCCCAGATCGGCCCAGGCTTCGCCCAGGGCGTTCTGGTCGAGCGCGGGCTCGCCGTTCCTGCCGGCCCGAACGCCCTTCTCGACCATGGTCGCGGTCACGCTGGCCAAGCCGGCCTGCGCGGCAGGGTCGCGGCGGCTGCCGGCGTCGAAGTCGAGCTGCGCATCGACGATCGGCAGCGCGTTGGTCGACACCAGGTAGATCCTGGCGCCGTTGGCCAGCGTCCAGTGCTGGATGGGCAGCGCGGCCTGCGCGTCGGTGATGCCCGCCACGGCGATGGCGCCGGCGAGCAGCGCGCGTCGCGCGGTCTTGATGAAAGTCTTCTGCATGGGAATGGTGACCTTTCAGCGCATTTCGCCCGCGGGAGCGGCGAAACCGCGGCCGCGCGGCTTGGACTCGGGCGGCAGGGGACGCAGCGTGGCGACGGTGAGCTGGTCGTCGCCGAAGTACTTCGCGGCCACGGCCTGCACCTGGGCCGCCGTGACGGATTGCAGCCGCGCGACGATGCGCTCGCTGGCGTCCAGCGGCAGGCCCTGGATCCAGTTGCTGCCGAGCTCGCGCGCCTGGGCCATCACCGAGTCGCGCTTGTAGGTCTCGCTCGCCACCCACTGGGTCTTGACGCGGGCCAGTTCGGCCTCGCCCACGCCGTCCTTGGCGATGCGCGCGACCTGGGCACGCAAAGCGGCTTCCACCACCTCGGCGCTCTTGCCGGCAGCCGGAACGCCGTCGAGCACGAAGAGCTGCGGGCCGCGCCCGATGAAGCCCGAATACGCACCGGCCGAATCGGCGACTCGGTCGGGGCCCTGGGTCAGCGCGCGGTCGAGCCGGGCGCCGGAATAGCCGTCGAGCACGGCCGAGAGCACCACCAGCGCCCAGGCGTCGCTGTTCACGTCGTCGATATTGGCGAGCTGCGGCACGCGGAACGCGAGCGACACGTAAGCCTGCTCGGCGGGAGCCTTCAGCTCGATGCGGCGGATGCCGCGCTGTGCCGGCTCGATGCGCGGCTTGCGCGCGGGCACGGCGCGCGAGGGGATGCGGCCGTAGTACTTCTCGGCCATGGCTCGAACCTGCGCCACGTCGACGTCGCCGGCCACCACCAGCACGGCGTTGGCGGGCACGTACCACTGCCTGAAGAAGGCGCGCGCGTCCTCGGGCGTCATGGCGTCGAGGTCGCTCATCCAGCCGACCACGGGGCGGTGATAGGGAGAGGCGGTGAAGACGGCGGCGTTCTGCTGCTCGCCCAGCAGGGCGCGCGGCTGGTCTTCGGTGCGCAGGCGGCGCTCTTCCTTGACCACCTCGATCTCGCGCTTGAACTCGTCGTCGGGCCACTGGTTGTTGGCGAAGCGGTCCGATTCGAGTTTCATCACCTGCTCGAGGCTGCCGACCGGGATCTGCTGGTAGTAGCCGGTGTAGTCGCGGGTGGTGAAGGCGTTTTCCTGGCCGCCCAGGGCGGCCACGCGGCGCGAGAACTCGCCGGGCTTGATGTCCTTGGTGCCCTTGAACATCATGTGCTCGAGCGCATGGGCCACACCGGAGGTGCCGTCGACCTCGTCGATGGAGCCCACGCGGACCCAGACCATCTGCACCGCCGTGGGCGAGCGCCGGTCGGGCTGCACGATCAGCGTCATCCCGTTGGCGAGGGTGAATTGCTGGGGGCCGGGCGCCGCGGCTGCTGCGGCGGCGGAAGACGGATTGGACTGGGCCTGCGCAGGCATGGCCCACGGCGCCAGAAGCGCCATCGCCAGCACCGCACCAGACGCAGCACGGCGTGGCGGGAGGTGTTTCATAGAATGGCTCGGATTGTAAAAAGCTCCCGATGTTCAGTTTCTTCAAGAAAAAACCGCCTGCCGAAACCCCCGATGCGCCGGCGTCCAGCCCGCCGGCCCCGGCAGCGCCTGCTCCGGAACCTGCACCGGCACCGGCACCGGCACGCTCGGTGTTTTCGCCCTCGAGCTGGTTCGGCTCGAAGCCGGCGGCGGAAGAAGCGCCTGCCCCGCCACCCGCGCCAGCACCCGCCCCTGTTGCCGCTCCTGCACCAGCGCCCGCGCCAGTTCCAGCGCCGCCCCCCGCACCGGCTGCGTCGCCCGCCCCGGCCCCCATTCCCGCTCCTCCAATCGCAGCTCCCGTTCCAGCGCCGGTCGCAGCCCCAGTTCCAGCGCCGGCCGCCGAGCCCGCCGCCATCGCCACCGAGCGCAAGGGCTGGTTCGACAAGCTCAAGACCGGCCTGCGCAAGACCGGCACCGGCATCCAGGCCGTGTTCGTCAACGCGAAGATCGACGAAGAGCTCTACGAGGAACTCGAATCCGCGCTGCTGATGGCCGACACCGGCGTGAAGGCGACCGAGTACCTGCTCGACGACCTGCGCGGGCGCGTCAAGCGCCAGATGGCCACCGACGCCTCGCAAGTCAAGGCGCTGCTGGCCGAGACCGTGGCCGACCTGCTGAAGCCGCTCGAGAAGCCACTGGTCATCGGCCAGTTCACGCCCACCGTGATCATGGTGGCCGGCGTCAACGGCGCGGGCAAGACCACCTCCATCGGCAAGCTCACCAAGCACCTGGCCGACGAAGGCGCCTCGGTGCTGCTGGCAGCGGCCGACACCTTCCGGGCGGCGGCGCGTGAGCAGCTGCTGGTCTGGGCCGACCGCAACACGGTCGAGATCGTGAGCCAGGAAGGCGGCGACCCGTCGGCCGTGAGCTTCGACGCGGTGAACGCCGGCAAGGCCCGCGGCAAGGACGTGGTGCTGGTCGACACGGCCGGCCGCCTGCCGACGCAGCTGCACCTGATGGACGAACTCAAGAAGATCAAGCGCGTCGTCACCAAGGCCGACGGCACCGCGCCGCACGAGGTGCTGCTGGTAATCGACGGCAACACCGGCCAGAACGCGCTGGCGCAGGTCAAGGCCTTCGACGAGACGCTGGGCCTCACGGGCCTCGTCGTGACCAAGCTCGACGGCACGGCCAAGGGCGGCGTGCTGTGCGCCATCGCACGGGAAAGGCCGATTCCGGTCTATTTCATCGGCGTGGGCGAGAAGCTGGAAGACCTGGAAACCTTCAACGCCCGCGAGTTCGCGCAGGCGCTGCTCGGATAAGAAAAAAAACGGCCCCGGCTTGCGCCGGGGCCGCTCACTTTTTCTCTCTCCCCTACCTACTCCTGTCGCGGGAACGCGATGCAGTGAAGATAGGCCACGGCGCAGGTGTTCACCAGTGCCGAAAGTCATGGGAAGCGCAGAAGACGACGTCTACACATCGCTTCTGGCGTCAAAAATAATACAAACGAATTCAACTTCAGACTGGCCAGCTGAGGCCGGCGCCAGCTATCTGGCGACCGTGAGCTCGGCCATCGCCAGCAGCAGCTGGTCGGCCACCACCGGCTTGAAGAGCACGGGCACCTGCGACTCGCGCACGCGCTGCAGCCGGTCGGGCGAGGTCTCGCCGGTGATGAGCAGCAGCGGCATCGCCGCGCCGCCCGACTGGCTCAGGCGCAGGCCGGCATCGAGCCCGTCAACGCCGTCGGCCAGCCGGTAGTCGCACATCAGCAGGTCGAAGGGCCGGCCTTCGCGCGCGGCGTGGCGCAGGGCTGCATCGGCGGCGGCCTCGCTGGCCACGGCATGGGCGTCGATGGAATGGGAGCGCAGCAGGCCCATCATGGCCTCGCGGATCTCCAGTTCATCGTCGAGCAGCAGCACGCGGCCGGGCAGTGCCAGCGCCGACGCGCTGCGCTCATCGGCGGCGCTCGCCTCGGCCAAGGAGGCGGGCGGCAGTCCCGCCGGCGCCCGCTCGAGGGTGCTCGCGATGGGAACCACCACGCGGAAATGCGTGCCCCGCCCCGGACGCGAGTGCATCTGCACCGGATGACCCAGCAGCCGCGACAGCCGCTGCACGATCGACAGCCCGATGCCCAGCCCCCGCGAGCGGTCGCGGCCCGGATTGTTGATCTGGTAGAACTCCTCGAAGATCCGGCCCGACTGCTCGGGCGCGATGCCGATGCCGGTGTCGCGCACCTCGATCCACACCGACTCGCCGCGCTCACGCGCCGTGACGCTCACGCCGCCGCGCATCGTGTACTTGAGGGCGTTGTCCATCAGGTTCGACAACATGCGGTGCAGCAGTTGCGGATCGCTGTGCACCCACAGGCCGCTGGCCCGCACGCGCAGCTGGAGCTCCTTCTGTTCGGCGCGTGCCGCGAAGGTGTGGTTGAGCGGCAGGAAGAGCGCGTCGAGCTGCACCGGCTGGGGCGCGGGCGTGATTACCCCGGCGTCCAGGCGCGAGACGTCGAGCATGGTGTCGAGCGAGGCGCCCAGCGCGTTCACCGCGCGCATCAGCCGCTCGGCATTGCGGCCTTCGGGACGGTCGCGCAGCTCGTTCTCGAGCGCGGCGCCGAAAAGCGCGATGGCGTGCAACGGCTGGCGCAGGTCGTGGCTGGCGGTGCCGAGGAAGCGCGTCTTCTCCTCGCTCGCGCGCTCGGTGGCGGCGATCTGCTCGCCCAGGCGCGCGGCGAGCGCCTCGTTCTCGAAGCGCAGCATCAACGATTCGGTCAGCAGCTTGTGCTGGCCGATGCCGGCATAGAGCGTCAGCAGCAGGTAGGCCGCTCCGGCGGCCGCCAGGAACAGGTGCAGCCCGTCGCCCTGCCACGCCAGCGCGGTGATCATCCCGAGCGACATCGGCATGGTGTAGCCGAAGAGCGCCGGCTTCAGCGGCCACAGCGACTGCGCCGCCCGCGCGCAGCTGCCGACGATCACCGCCATCAGCAGCGAGGTCATCGGCAGGTTGTTGTGCGGCACGATGAGCCAGGGCACCACCGCCGTGACCATGCTCACCAGCGTGACCACGCGCGAGATCTTGCGCGCCCAGTAGGCGCTTTCGCGCACGGGCCGCGACGGGGTCCAGCGCGGCGTGAAGAACACGTAGATGTCTGCCATCAGCAGGCCGGCCAGCCAGAACAGCAGGCTCGGGTCCTTCAGCTGCGAATAGATGATGCTGCCGAACACGACCACGAAGGCCATGTGCGTGAGCGTCGAGACGCTGTAGGTGCTGTAGACCGAGGCGACGTGCTCGCGCAGCACCCGCTGGCCGAGTTCGTGGTCGGCGACGGGGTTGCTCGGCGCGGCGGGCTGCACGCTCAATGCAGGGTGCTGATCAACTGGGCGCGCGAACGCATGCCGAACAGCAGCAGGATGGTCGAGACATGGTTCTTCACCGTGCCTTCGCTCAGGTTCGCGAGCTGGGCGATTTCCTTGTTGGCCTTGCCTTCGAGCACCCACTGCAGCACCTGCATCTGCCGCGGCGTGAGTTCCTGCCAGGCGCTGGCGTGGGCGAACTCGGCATAGCCGGTGAGCGCCCTGGGTACTGGCTGGGTCGGCGCAGCCTGTTGCGGCTGCAACGACGCGTCGGCGCCGCCGTCGAGCAAGCCGCAGGCGCGGATGAAGCTCACGACCTCCTTCAGGTCGGCCGATTTCGGCAGGAAGGCGGCTGCGCCGAGCGCGAGCACGCCCTGCGCCAGCGTGCTGTTGCCCGTGCCTGAGAGCACGACGATCCGCGCGTCGGGAAAGCGCATCCGGAACTCGGCCAAGCCGCTCAGGCCGTGGGTGTCGGGCAGCGCCAGGTCGAGCAGCACGAGGCCGATGGAAGCCTGGTGGGCCTCGTACAGCCTGAGCGCATCGGCGACGTTGCTGGCCTCGAAGACTTCGATCTTGGCGCCCGAGGGGCTCGCCTGGGCCTGGACCAGGGCGCAGACGCCCAGGCGCAGCAGGTCGTGGTCGTCCACGACGAGAATCGACCGAGGTGCGCGGACGGCCGTACCGGTCTGCGTGACCGGCGACCGGGAAGCGGGTGGAGAGTCGAAGGGAGGCACCTGCCGATCTTAGCGATGTAACCTTCTGGTGACAGTGTAGAAAGTCACGCCAAGCTCCGTGGCTGTAGTGCTTTATGCTACTTATTTAATAGCAATTTCACATGGCATCCGTGCTTGCCATCGGGCTTCTCTGTCGGCACCATGGAAAGTCTCGCCGCATCGCACGGCGCCCACGGAGACTTGCCATGACGCACACCGCCGCCGCCCCTCTGGAATCGAGCGACCGCAAGGTCGACCGGCTGCTCGCCCACTACGAGGAGAGTCACCGCAATCCGACCAACGAGCTGATCCATTTCGTGGCCATCCCGGCCATCATGCTGAGCATCGTCGGGCTGCTGTTCGCGATCCATCCCTGGGTGGCCTACGCCTTCGTGGCCGCCAGCCTCGTCTACTACGTGCTGCTGCGCGCCCCGGCCTTCCTGGTGGCCATGCTCGTCCTGACCGCCCTGGCGCTGGTGCTGGTGCATGCGATGGGGGGACTTGTATTGCCGGTTTCCGCCGCTATCTTTGTAGTGGCCTGGATCTTCCAGTTCGTGGGCCACAAGATCGAGGGCAAGAAGCCGTCGTTCTTCGAAGACATTCAATATCTCTGGGTCGGTCCCCTGTTCGTCTTGTCCAAGCTCTTCCTAAGACTTGGTATCCGCTGGTAGCCTTTGGCTATTCCAGCGATAGAAATTCAAGGGAACCCTTGGATTAGCACTCCCTCTAACCGAGTGCTAATATGGCCAACACAAAGGAGTTCCCCCTGATGACAACGCTGTCTGGAGTCTCTGCCAACCAGCTGGCCGTCGCCAACCCGTGGTCGATGGTTCCCCCGCTGGGCAACCTGGACGCCTATATTTCGGCCGCCAACCGCCTGCCGATGCTCACTCTTGAAGAAGAGCAGGGCTACGCACGCAAGCTGCGCGACCACAACGATCTCGAAGCCGCCGGCGCGCTGGTGCTCTCTCACCTGCGCCTCGTGGTTTCCATTTCCCGCCAGTACCTGGGCTACGGGCTGCCGCACGGCGACCTGATCCAGGAAGGCAACGTCGGTCTCATGAAGGCCGTGAAGCGCTTCGACCCCGACCAGGGCGTGCGGCTCGTGAGCTACGCCATGCACTGGATCAAGGCCGAGATCCACGAGTACATCCTGAAGAACTGGCGCATGGTCAAGGTCGCGACGACCAAGGCCCAGCGCAAGCTGTTCTTCAACCTGCGCTCGATGAAGCAGGGCTTCAAGGCCGACTCGGCCATTGCCGACACCGGCACGCACCGTGAAACGCTGAGCCCCGACGAGGTTTCGCAGATGGCGACCCGCCTGAACGTGAAGCCCGAGGAAGTGCTCGAGATGGAAACCCGTCTCTCGGGCGGCGACGTGATGCTCGATCCGGGCCCGACGGACGACGGCGACGAAGCCTTCGGCCCGATCGCCTACCTGGCCGACGCCTCGCAGGAACCCACCGCCCTGCTCGAATCGCAGCAGCGCGACCGCCTGTCGAGCGACGGCATCGCGACCGCGCTCGAAGCCCTGGACGACCGCAGCCGCCGCATCGTCGAAGAGCGCTGGCTCAAGGTCAACGACGACGGTTCGGGCGGCATGACGCTGCACGACCTGGCTGCCGTGTACGGCGTGAGCGCCGAGCGCATCCGCCAGATCGAAGTGGCGGCCATGAAGAAGATGAAGAAGGCGCTCGCGGAATACGCGTAAGCCTTTCCTTCTTCCCTCCTGCCCATCACGAACGAAGCCCGGCACCGCCGGGCTTTTTTCATTTCGAGAGCGTTCGCAGCGCCCGCTTCGCGATGTAGCGGGTTTCGGCCGCGTCCGACTCCGCCAGCCACCGCGCGCAGAGCTTGTCGACCCACTCGGGCTGGCTCTTGCTCGCGTCATTGAGCCAGTTCGCCACCGAGTTCTGCACGTAGCGGCTGGTGTCGGCGCGCAGCGGCTCGAGCAGCGGAAGCGCGCGCCAGGGCTCGGCCTTGAGCGCCTCGATCTGCGCGCACCACACGCCGCGCGGCCGCGTGAGTTCGCTGGCGAAGCGGCGGATGTTGGGGTCGGCATCGAGCACCCAGGGCTGCAGCAGCACGATCGCTTCGTCGAGCGACCCGACCACCGCGTCGCGCACCGCCATCCACGCGATCTCGCGCACGCCGAAGTGCGGGTCGGCGGCGAAGCGGCGCACCGACTCCAGCTGCGCCGCCAGCGGCAGGCCCGAGAGCGTGACCCACTGCGCCGCCCAGCAGCGCGCCACGTCGCTCGCATGCGTGGCCAGCCGGTGGGCAACGGCGTCGCGTTCGCCGTGCAGCGCGGCCAGGTCGTAGAGCGCGCGTGCGATGTGACCATGCCGCTGCATCGGCTTGAAGGCGCCCAGCATCGCGATGGTGTCGGCCAGCCGCTCGCTCTCGCCATCGAGCCCGATGTGCCCCGCCACGCTGCGCGCCAGCCGGGGCAGCTCGAGCGCGAGGAACTCGTTGAGATTGACAGTTTCGATCAGCCCGTCGTTGAGGGCATCGAGAACCTCGGGCGGAATCAGCGCGATGCGGAAGGCGCCCTTGCGCCCTTTCAGGTGCCCGAGCGGATCGATGGCGGACATCGGGCAGCGGCCGCTTTCAGGAAGCCAGCAGCGTCTTCAAGTCGGACACCATCGGCGCCACGCCCGCGCCGTAGCGCGCGTAGAGCCGCAGCCGGCCGTGCGTGTCGTAGACGTAGCTGGCGGCGGAGTGGTCCATCGAGTAGCTGGTCGGCGTCTTGCCGTCGACCTTCTTGTAGTAGACCTTGTAGTCCTTTGCGACGGCAGCGAGCTCATCGGCCGTGGGAATCAGCGCGACGAAGCTCGGGTCGAACGCGCCCATGTAGGCCTTGAGCACCTCGGGCGTGTCGCGCGCCGGGTCGACGGTGATGAACAGCACCTGCAGCTTGTCGCCGTCCTTGCCGAGCTGCTGCTTGACCTGCGCCATCTCGGTCATAGTGGTCGGGCAGACGTCGGGGCACTGCGCGTAGCCGAAGAACAGCACGACCAGCTTGCCCTTGAAGTCGGCCAGCGTGCGGACCTTGCCGTCCGCGTCCTTCAGCGAGAAGTCCTTGGCGTAGTCGGCACCGGTGATGTCGACGGCATTGAAGCTCTGTTTGGTCTCGCTGCAGGCCGCGAGGCCCAGGCCGAGGGTGGCGCCGACGCCCACCCAGCCGGCGCCGGCGGCCATCAGTCGAAGAGCGTTGCGCTTGTTCATGGAAACGAGGTCAGTGAATGTAGTGATCGACCAGCAGCGCGAGGAACAGCACGCTCAGGTGAATCAGCGAGAAGCGGAAGGTCTTGCGCGCCAGCGCGTCGGAATAGCTGCGCCACAGCGCGAAGGCATAGCCCGTGAAGCCGACGCTCACCGCCACGGCCACCGCAAGATAGAGCCAGCCGCTCATGCCGTAGATGAAGGGCATCAGGCAGGCCGCGAACAGGATGAAGGTGTAGAGCAGCACCTGCAGCCGCGTGAACTCGTTGCCGTGCGTGACGGGCAGCATCGGCAAGCCGGCCTTGCGGTAGTCCTCGACGCGGTAGAGCGCCAGCGCCCAGAAGTGCGGCGGCGTCCACAGGAAGATGATGAGAAAGAGGATCCAAGCCCCCGGATCGAGGCTGCCCGTCATCGCGGCCCAGCCCAGCACCGGCGGCATCGCGCCCGAGGCACCGCCGATCACGATGTTCTGCGGCGTGAGCGGCTTGAGGATCACGGTGTAGATCACCGCATAGCCCACGAAGGTGGCGAAGGTCAGCCACATGGTGAGCGGGTTGACCATGAACCACAGCAGCGCCGAGCCCGCCGCGCACAGCAGCGCCGAGAAAACCAGGGTCTGCCTGTCGCTGAGCTCACCGCGCGCGGTGGGGCGCCAGGCGGTGCGCTTCATCTTCGCGTCGATGCCCTTCTCGACGAGGCAGTTGAACGCCGCGGCCGCGCCGGCCACCAGCCAGATGCCGATGCAGGCCACCGCCGCGAGCTTCACCTCGCCCCACGACGGCAGCCCCGGAATGGCCAGCACCATGCCGATCAGCGCGCAGAACACGATCAGCTGCACCACGCGCGGCTTGGTCAGCGCGTAGAACTGGCGCAGCACGTTGGTGCTGGCGGTTTGCTGAACGGAAATCGGGGTGCTCACGCGGCGGCCTTCCTCGGACTCTGACTGTTGTTGTGACCTGCCGTATTTTCACCGGCATGCGCAGGCTGCGCTGCCGGGGCGCGCCGGCTCTCGCACAGCGCCCAGGTGAGCACGACGGCGAGCGCCGCGGCGCCGCCTGTATGAAGCACGGCCGCGGCCAGCGGCCAGCCGAGCAGCACGTTGCCCAGCCCGGTGGCAAGCTGGAGCAGCGCCAGGCCCGCGAGCCATCGGGCCTGCGGGCGCAGCGCCTCGATGCGGCGCATGCGCCAGGCCAGCACGCCGAGCGCGACGAACACTGCATAGGCCATCAGCCGGTGCGCATAGTGGATGGCGGTGAGCGCCGAGAAATCGAGCGGCTGGCCTTCGCCGGTCACGCCCAGGTGGCGCCAGATCTCGAAGCCCTGCGCGAAGTTCATGGGCGGCCACCAGCTGTCCTGGCAGGTCGGGAATTGCGTGCAGGCCAGCACCGCGTAGTTGGTGCTGACCCAGCCGCCCAGCGCGATCTGAAGCACGAGCAGCACCGAGGTCGCGATGAGGCCGTTGCGCAGCGCGGGCGACACGGGCGTGGGCAGCCGGTCGGCGGCCGCCTGCCGGTAGCGCACTGCCTGGATGCACAGCAGCGCCAGCAGCACCACGGCACCGAGCAGGTGCAGCGTGACAATCGCGGGGAAAAGCTTCCAGGTCACGGTGAGCGCGCCGAACGCACCCTGCAGGCACACCCACGCCAGCGTGAAGGCGGGCCACCAGGCGCTCAGCGTGGCATGGTGCCCGGCAGCCTCCGCAGGCGGAATACGGCTCTGCCGGCGTCGCACGATCCAGGTGGCGACCGCAAGCGTGAGGATCAGCACGCCGACGCCGGTGGCCAGGTAGCGGTGGACCATCTCGACCCAGGCCTTGCTGTGCGTCACCGGCCCGGTCGGCTGCGCCGACTGCGCCATCGCGATCTCGTGGCGCGCGCCGTGCGGGCTGGCGTTGCCGTAGCAGCCCGGCCAGTCGGGGCAGCCGAGGCCCGAATCGGTGAGCCGCGTGAAGGCGCCGAACAGCGTGAGGTCGAAGGTGAGGAACAGCGTGAGCACCGTGAGCGCATGCAGCCGTCGCGCGGGGCCGCTGCCCGCATTGCGGCGCCACACCCACACCAGCGGCCCAAGCGCGATCAGCATGCCGACCGCCATGAGCCAGGCGATGGGCGTCAGATCGTAGAGAGAGCTCGTGGTGTCCATGCTGCGTTGCGTATCTCTTCAGCGGCCCGGTTCGTCCCACGACGCCGAGGCGCGCAGCAGGCGGTCGAGGTCGCGCTTGGCGCGGCTGGCGCCGGCGGCGTCCATGCGGGCGGGAAAACGCATCATCCAGTTGCCCATGGGGTCGACCACGTACAGATGCTCGGCCAGCGAGTGGCCCTGCGCGGGCGCGAGCCACTTCGCCAGCTGCTCGGCGGGCACGCGCAGCACGGTCGCGCCGTGCAGGCCGTTGTTCAGGCGCTCCGGCACGGGAGCGGCGTCGCTCACGAGCCAGACGCGGTCCATGCGGTCCTTCTCGCGGCCCAGGCTCTCGCGCAACTGGCGCGCCAGGTAGAGCTGCTGCTCGCACAGCGTGTCGCAAGCTGCATCGGCCACCGTCACCAGCAGCCACTGGCCCTTGAGCGTGGCGAGATCGACCGGCGCGCCGCCGCGGTCGGTGGCGACGAGCTTCGGCAGTTCGCGCTGCGGATCGATCAGCTCGCCATAGACGCTGCGCCCCTCGGGCCGGATCACGTAGTAAGTGAAGTAGGAGGCGATGACCGGCGAGGCGCACATCAGCATCACCGCGATCATCTTCCAGCGTCCGATGGCCGTGCGCCGCCCCTCCGCGCCGTCGAGCGCCTGGTTGGGCGACGGCATCGAGTGCACCGTCAGGCCCAGCGGCTCGTCAGAAGCGGCCATCGCGTGCGCGGCGCCTTGCGCGGCGGAGGGGCGTGATGAATTGGAACCAGACATAGAGGATGACGACGAGGGCCGACAGGCCGAACCACTGGAATGCGTAACCGTAGTGCCTCTCGAGGCCCAGCGCCGGCGCCGGCCAGTCGCGCTGCAGGCCCTCGGAAGCCGGCCCGGCCTGCTGCAATGACACGTCGGTGCGCAATGGCAGCTTGGTCTCGGCGCGGAAGGCCTCGAGGTCGAGATTCTGCCGGATGGGCGAATACCCTTCGGCGACCGGTGCCGCAGCGGCCGGGGCTGCCGCAGCGGAAGCGGCTTCGGCAGGCGCGGAGGCCGCCGGCGCGGGCGCTGGCGCGGCGGCGGAGCCCAGCTCCAGCAGATGGCTGGGCGGCGGCTCGATCAGGCCCGTGACCTCGACAATGCCGGCCGGCGTCTCGACCGCGCCCAGCTTCGTGCGGTCGACGAAATTGCGCTGGATCCAGCCGCGCTGGACCATCACCGTCTGCTCGGTGCCTTCGAGGGCAAATGGCGTCAGCACGTAGAAGCCCGGTACGCCGTGCATCTGGCGGTTGTCGAGGTACACGGTCTGCGGCGTGAGCCACAGGCCTCGCAGGCGCACCGCGCGGTGCATGGCGTCGGAGGCCTTGCCGAGCGCGAGGAACTCCGCCTGGGTCAGCGGCGGCTTCAGCTTCTCGGCGTCGATGCTGGCCTGCAGCGCTTCTTTCTGCGCAGCGCGCGAGAGCTGCCAGCGGCCAAGGGAAACGGTGGCCGACACGGTCAGCGCGGCGGCGATGGTGAGCACCCAGAAGCGGCCTCGCCGGAGGCGCTTCTCGGGATACAGGGGTTCTGGGGTCACTGGAGGGGACGGGGCGTGCGGCCGATAATGCGGTTCATGAAATACTTCGTCGCCCTGGTGTTCGTGGGCATCTTCGCGAGCCTCGCGTTTGCCCTGTACTTCATGCTGAAGGACGGGCGCAACGGGCGCGCCAAGAGCGGCGGCATGGCGCGCGCGCTCACCGTTCGGATCGGCCTCTCGGTGTTTTTGTTCCTCTGCATGCTGCTCGCCTGGAAGTTCGGATACATCCAGCCAACCGGGCTCCCGCTCGGCAAGTAGATGGTGCTCGTGCCAGGAGAACCAAGAAAAAGGCGCCTTCCGGCGCCTTTTTCTTGTCATGCCGCGAGGTTCTTCGCTCAAAGCCAATAGACCAGCAGATAAAGGCCGAGCCAGACGACGTCCACGAAGTGCCAGTACCAGGCTGCGCCCTCGAAGCCGAAGTGGCGCTCGGGCGTGAAGTGGCCCTTGCGCAGGCGCAGCGTGATGAACAGCAGCATCAGCATGCCGATGAACACGTGCAGGCCGTGGAAGCCGGTCAGCATGAAGAAGGTGGAGCCGTAGGTGCCCGAGCTGAGCTTGAGGTTCAGTTCGGTGTACAGGTGGTGATATTCGTAGCCCTGCACGCCAAGGAAGATCACGCCGAGCAGCACGGTGAGCCACATGAAGCGGATGGTCTGGGCACGGTGCCCAGCGCGCAGCGCATGGTGGGCGATGGTCAGCGTGACACCCGAGCTCAGCAGCAGCGCGGTGTTGATCGTGGGCAGCCAGAACGGGCCGACGGTCTGGAAGGGCTCGACGATGCCAGCCGGCGAGGCGGTGGCACCGGCCGCGACGCTCGGCCACACGGCCTTGAAGTCGGGCCACAGCAGCGCGTTGTCCAGGCTGCCCAGCGAAGGCAGCGCATGGGTGCGAGCCCACCACAGCGCGGTGAAGAACGCGCCAAAGAACATCACTTCGGAGAAGATGAACCAGCTCATGCTCCAGCGGAACGAGAGGTCCACCTTGTGGCCGTACTGGCCGCTCTCGCTCTCACCGATGGCGGCGCGGAACCACACGAAGAGCGTGCCGAGCCAGATCACCATGCCGGCCAGCAGCGACCAGGCGCCCCACGCATGCCCGTTGATCCATTGCGCGGCACCCAGGATCACGAAGAACAGGCCGATCGCGGCCGAGACCGGATAGGACGAAGGTCCGGGCACGAAGTAGTAGGGCGTGGTTCCGTGGGTGGTTGAACTCATTTCTTCAGCTCCTGGCTTTCTTTCTTCTCTCGATTCAATGGATTCTGCTTGTCGCGGAAGGCTTCTCTTCCGTCAGGCCCCGGCCGACGCGACCACATGGCGCACCAGCAGCACCAGCGCGACCACGAAGACGACGACCGCAACGAACGCCACCGCGATGATGTGCAGCGGATTCAGCTTGCGCAGATCGTCCTGGTAGGCGCTGTTCTTGCGCACGCCGAAGAACGACCAGCCCACCGCCTTCACCGTGTCCCACAGCGAAGCCTTCGGCCGGTTCGAGGGATCGGTCACGAGCGCGGCTCATTCGCGGAGCTGGTAACGGCGGCCACCGGGGCCGCGGGCGTCTTGCCGCCCACCTCGAAGAAGGTGTACGACAGCGTGATGGTCTTCACGTCCTTGGAAATCTTCGGGTCGATCACGAACGCGACCGGCCACTGCTTCTTCTCGCCCGGATCGAGCGTGTACTGGTTGAAGCAGAAGCACTCGAGCTTGTTGAAGTACGGCGCAGCCTGCTGCGGCGCGTAGCTCGGAATGGCCTGTGCGGCCATGCGGCGGTTCTGCACGTTCTGGAACTCGTACATCACCGTGTTGAGTTCGCCCGGGTGCACCTGGATGGTCCGCTCCGCGGGCTTGAAGTCCCACAGGCCGCCGCGCACGTTGGAATCGAACTCGACCGTGATGGTGCGGGTCTTGTCGACCTGCGTGTTGTCGGGCACGCGCACGTTCTTGCCGCCGCTCGCGCCGCCGGGCACCTCGAGCTCGGACAGCGCGAGGATGTTGATGCCGGTCATCTCGCAGATCGCGCGGTACATCGGCACCAGCGCGTAGCCGAAGGCGAACATGCCGCAGGCCACGACGGCCAGCTTGCCGACCATGCGGACGTTGGCGCGGCGGATGCGAGGACCGAGGCTCATGCGCGTGTGCTCCCGTTCGTTGCCTGCTCGAATGCCCGGTTCAGCGGCCGCTGAACCAGACCATGCGGACGATGAAGCCGATGAAGAACACCACGGCGATGGAGGCCAGCGTGAGCCCCATGCGGCGGTTGTTCCTTTTCTGCTCGGGCGTCATCGTGCTGCGTAGGCTGACAGTGCGTTCAACCGATCACCTTGGTGGCGGTCGCGTCGAGCTTGGGCGGGTTCTCGAAGGTGTGGAACGGTGCCGGCGAAGGCACTTCCCATTCGAGGCCCTCGGCAGCTTCCCACGGCTTCTGGGCAGCCTTCTCGCCCTTGCCGCGCATCGTGGGCAGCACGATGAACAGGAAGAAATACACCTGGGCGAAACCGAAGAAGAACGCACCGACAGACGCGACGGCGTTGAAGTCGGCGAACTGCATCGGGTAGTCGGCATAGCGTCGCGGCATGCCGGCCAGGCCCAGGAAGTGCATCGGGAAGAAGGTCACGTTGAACGAGATCAGCGACCACCAGAAGTGCACCTTGCCGCGCGTCTCGTTGTACATCACGCCGGTCCACTTCGGAGCCCAGTAGTAGAAGCCCGAGAACATGGCGAACAGCGAGCCGGCCACCAGCACGTAGTGGAAGTGGGCCACCACGTAGTAGGTGTCCTGCAGTTGCGTGTCGATGGGGGCGACAGCCAGGATCAGGCCGGTGAAGCCGCCCATGGTGAACACGAAGATGAAGCCGACGGCGAACAGCATGGGCGTCTCGAAGGTCATCGAGCCCTGCCACATGGTGGCGATCCAGTTGAAGATCTTCACGGCCGTGGGCACGGCGATCAGCATGGTCGCGTACATGAAGAACAGCTGGCCGGTCAGGGGCATGCCGGTCGTGAACATGTGGTGCGCCCACACGATGAACGACAGGATGGCGATCGACGAGGTGGCGTACACCATCGAGGCATAGCCGAAGAGCTTCTTGCGGGCGAAGGCCGGCACCACCTGGCTGATGATGCCGAAGGCCGGCAGGATCATGATGTAGACCTCGGGGTGGCCGAAGAACCAGAAGATGTGCTGGTACATCACCGGGTCGCCGCCGCCGGCGGGGTTGAAGAAACTGGTGCCGAAGTGGCGGTCGGTCAGCGTCATCGTGATGGCGCCTGCGAGCACGGGCATCACGGCGATCAGCAGGTAGGCGGTGATGAGCCAGGTCCAGCAGAACATCGGCATCTTCATCAGCGTCATGCCGGGGGCGCGCATGTTGAGGATGGTCACGATGATGTTGATCGAGCCCATGATCGACGAGGCGCCCATGATGTGCATCGCGAAGATGCCGGCGTCCATCGAGGGGCCCATCTGCAGCGTGAGCGGCGCGTACAGCGTCCAGCCCGCGGCGGGCGCGCCGCCGGGCATGAAGAACGAGCCCACCAGCATCAGCGCCGCCGGGATCAGCAGCCAGAAGCTGAAGTTGTTCATGCGCGCGAACGCCATGTCGGAGGCGCCCACCTGCAGCGGGATCATCCAGTTCGCGAAGCCCACGAAGGCCGGCATGATGGCGCCGAACACCATGATCAGGCCGTGCATGGTGGTGAACTGGTTGAAGAGTTCGGGGTTCACCAGCTGCAGCCCGGGCTGGAACAGCTCGGCGCGGATCAGCAGCGCGAGCACGCCGCCCACCATCAGCATCGTGAAGCTGAACAGCAGGTAGAGCGTGCCGATGTCCTTGTGGTTGGTGGCGAACACCCAGCGGCGCCAGCCGGTGGGCGCGTGGTGGTCGTGATGATCGTCGTGTGCGTGATCGCCGTGGGCTGCGTGACCGTGGGGGTCGAGAACTGCGCTCATTTCGTTGTTCCTTGCAATTTCTTCGTCGCGGTGCGCTCGCGCATCACTTGGCGCGCAGGGCCAGCACTTCGGCCGGCTGCACCAGCTGGCCCGTCTTATTCGACCAGCTGTTCTTGGTGTACGTGGCCACGGCCGCGAGGTCGGTATCGCTCAGTTGCTTCCAGGAGGGCATCGCGCCGTTGTTCTGCCCGTTGAGCAGCACCGTCAGCTGGATCTTGTGGTCGGCGTCGGTCACCTTGGCGGAGCCGTCGAGCGGCTTGATCGGGCCGGCGCCCTTGCCGTTGGCCTGGTGGCAGGCCGCGCAGTTGGCGGCATAGACCTTCTCGCCGCGCGCGAGCATGTCGGGCAGGGTCCAGACCTTGGTCGGGTCGTCGAGCTTGGCGGCGGCTTCCTTGCGCTTGGCGGCGACCCAGGTCGTGTAGTCGGCGGCCGAGACCACCTTCACGTGGATCGGCATGTACGCGTGTTCCTTGCCGCACAGCTCCTGGCACTGGCCGTAGTAGTCGCCCACGGTCTCGGCGCGGAACCAGGTGTCGCGCACGAAGCCGGGAATGGCGTCCTGCTTGAGGCCCAACTGCGGCACGGCGAAGGCGTGGATCACGTCGTTCGCGGTGGTGATGATGCGGACCTTCTTGTTGACCGGCACCACCAGCGGGTTGTCGACCTTGAGCAGGTAGTCGTCGGGCATCTGGCCCTTGGCGCCCGCGTCGGACATGGCACGCTGCGAGCTGTCGAGCGTGGAGATGAAGGCCAGGCCCTCGCCTTCGCCGTTCAGGTAGTCGTAGCCCCACTTCCACTGGTAGCCGGTGGTCTTGATCGTGAGGTCGGCGTTGGTGGTGTCCTTCTGGGCCACCAGCACCTTGGTGGCGGGCAGCGCCATGACGATGACGATGAGGAAGGGCACGATGGTCCAGATGACCTCGACCACCACCGATTCATGGAAGTTGGCGGCCTTGTGGCCCACCGACTTGCGGTGCTTCCAGATGGAATAGAACATCACCGCGAACACGCCGACGAAGATGACCGTGCACAGGATCATCATGATCGTGTGGAGCAGATGCTGCTCCTGAGCGATCTTGGTCACGCCTACCGGAAGATTCAACTGGCGCACCGAGGGGCCGCCGGGGAGATCGTTGACTGCGTGCGCCGCGCTGCTGAAAGCCGCGCCGGCCGCCAGCAACAGATTCGCCGGCCTGTACTTATTGCGCCAAATGCTCTTCATCGTGTTCACGTTTCTTCAATTTTTCGACAACCAACCGTGCAGCACTGCGCGAGCCCCCTCAGGCGCCGCGTAACGCCATTCGAATCTCGCGGGCCAAGGCCGCACGCAACTCCGGGCGTACATAGCGCCCCACCCTGACCGATCGACCCTGCCCCGAGACCTCGATCAGCGAGCGATCGCCGGTCTGGGGTTCGATCCGCACCTGGTGCGGAAGAAATTCCGTGCGCTCGTAATGCCCGCCGTTCTCGAGCTCCACGACGAGCCGTCCCTCCTGCAGCGCGATCTTTTCGCCGTCGGTCGCATGCCGTGCATAGACCATGAACGCAAACCCGACAGCGGCCAGTTCGAGCCAGGCAAAAGGCAGCACCATGGGCGCACCGTGCAGCCAGAACAGGGTGCCGATGCCGAGCGATACCACGCACAGCGAGGCGTAGAGCCAGCCCAGCTGGCTCGGCGTCACCGAGCAGTTGCGCTTCAGGAACCAGTGGATGCTCTGGCCTGAAACGGTGGCAAATCGAAACACGGAATTCGACACGGGCGAGTTCAGCAAATCGGTGCGTCGACGGTCGCCAAACCCCTCGTACAAACAGGATTCGACACCCCTCGATCGCGGGACAATACCCGCGAGTTTCACGCAACGGCGGATTGTAGCGGGTAGATACCAGCGCCCGAGTGCCCTGTGGGACGCCTACGGGTCACTACTAGTAGGCAAGAAACGCCCTGTGCGACAGGCGTTTTCGCCGAGTCGCCGGCAAGCGATCAGGCGCCCGGTCGGCCCCGTTGCAGCATCGATCGCATCTCGCGCAGCGACACCGCGCTTTCGGCCGACAGCGACACGCGCGGCACCGGCTTGAACGCGTGGCCGTAGACGACTTCGAAGGTCAGCGCGATGCGGCCACCGCCGTCCTCGGCCGGTGCCAGTTCGGGCAGCGCCTTCTTCAGCTCCTGCAGCCAACCCTTGCCGCGCAATGCGGGAAAGCGCGCCGGATGCAGGTTGCGGCCCAGCGTGCGCAGCTCCGCAAGAGCGGCCTCGGGCGTGGCCCAGGTCAGCACGATGCGCTCCATGTCCATCACCGGTTCGGCGAAGCCGGCGTGCACCAGCATGTCGCCCCAGTCGTGCATGTCGGTGTACTCGTGGCCCGCGGCGGGCCAGCCCATGCGGGCATGCAACGCACGCAGCTCGCGCACGGTGTCGGGGCCGAGGCAGGAGAACATGAGGAAGCCGTCGGTCGCCACCAGCTTGTGCCAGTGCGCGATCAGCGCCTCGGGGTCGGCCGCCATGTGCAGCGACATGTTGGCCCAGAGCAGGTCGACGCCGTCCTCGGGCGGTGCCTCGAAGCGCGCCTTGCCGGCCTGCCAGCGACGCGCGCTCCACCACGGCGCGGCCAGCGCCTGGCCGGTGGCCGCGGCGAGCGCGCTCTCGGGTTCGATCACATAGGAAGCCGCGTCCTTGTAGCGGCGCGCGACGAGTTCATGCGCCTCGAGCCCGCTGCGCAGCGGCGCCCAGTCGGCCCAGCTGCGGGGCTGGGCCTTGATCCATTGCAGCCGGTCTTCCATGCGGCGGCCGATTTCCTCGTGCAGCCAGGGAGAGGCGCCGTCGGCGGGCGCGAGCCGGCGCCAGCGGGCGGCCGCCGTGGCATCGATGGTCGGCGGTCGTCTTGAGGGGTCGGTGGCCATGGGGCCGTGAGTATATTGAGGCGATGCTCAGCCAACGGGCCATGTGGCCTTTCCCGCCTTCTGGGCCTGCCGGCCTCTTCACCTCGCTGCTCGCGCGGCTGCCCAGCCAGTGCGCGGTCTGCCGCGCCTGGCCTTCGCGCCCCGTGTGCGACGCCTGCGTGGCCCGCTTCGCAACCCCCGCTCCTCGCTGCAGCGGCTGCGCCCTGCGCTTGCCCGAAGGCGTCGACCGCTGCGGCGAGTGCGTGAAGAACCCGCCGCCGCTGGATGCCTGCCTCGCGGCCTGCACCTACGCGTGGCCCTGGCCGGACGCCATCGCGGCCTTCAAGTTCCGCGGCGAGGCCGGCTGGGCCGGGCCCTTCGCCACGCTCTTGCGCAGCGCGCCCTGGGTGGAGCCGGCCCTCGAAGCCGGCGACGTCGTGCTGCCGATGCCGCTCGCGCCTGGCCGGCTGCGCGAGCGCGGCTTCAACCAGGCACACGAGCTGGCGCGGCGGCTTGCACCATCGAAGACCGACGCCACCCTGCTCCTGCGCACGCGCGAGACGCCGGCCCAGAGCGGCCTTTCGCGCGCCGACCGCCTGCGCAACCTGCACGGCGTCTTCGCGGTGGAGCCGCTGCGCGCCGACGAACTGCGCGGCCGCCGCCTCGTGCTGATCGACGACGTGATGACCAGCGGAGCCTCGCTGTTCGCCGCCGCCACGGTGCTGCGGCAGGCCGGTGCCGCGCACATCACCGCCATCGTGCTGGCCCGGACCGATCCGCCGCGCTGAGCCGGTTGCGCCGGCCCGCCGACAATCGGCGCATGTTCAATATCGTCCTGGTCCACCCCGAAATCCCGCCGAACACCGGCAACGTGATCCGGCTCGCGGCCAACACCGGCTGCAAGCTGCACCTCGTGGAGCCGCTGGGTTTCTCGATGGACGACCGCCTGCTGCGCCGCGCCGGCCTCGACTACCACGAGTACGCCGAAGTCAAGCGCCATGCCGACTGGCAGGCCCTGCTCGCGGCCGAGCAGCCCGCCGCCGACCGCATGTTCGCGCTCACCACGCGCGGTTCGCGTCCGGTGCACGAAGTGTGCTTCCAGCCCGGCGACTGGCTGGTGTTCGGCTCGGAAACCAGCGGCCTGCCGCCCACGCTGCGCGACGGCTTTCCCGAGTCTCAGCGGCTGCGGCTGCCGATGCGCGAGGGCCAGCGCAGCCTGAATCTCTCGAACGCGGTGGCGGTGACGGTGTTCGAGGCCTGGCGGCAGAACGGCTTCGCCTGAGGCGGCCGCCCCTTCCGGCAGCAGGGGCAGGACACATCCATTCGGCGAATCGCGTCGTATGGAAGACATGCCGGCCGCAAGCCGGTCCGGCATTCATCCCGTCCACCCTGTACCAAGGAGTCCCGCCATGAACGCCAAGCCGATCGCTCTCGCCGCCCTCGCAACGCTCGCCTTCGCCGGCAGCGCGCAGGCCTTCCAGGGAGAGCAGAACCCGCTGCCGCCCGCACCGTTCCAGTCGACGCTGTCCCGCGCGCAAGTGCAGGCCGACGCGCGCCAGCCGCTTCGCATCGGCAACGGCGGCACCGGCGCGATGCAGGCCAGGAGCGGCGACATCGACCGCGACGCGGTGCGCGCCAGCGCACGGAGCATCACCCGCCAGGGCGCAGCCACCTACGGCGAAGTGACCGACCGCAGGATGTAAGAAGAAAGAAAAAGAAGGAAGAAGGCCGCGGCCGCCGCTTCAGCGGTAGCGGCGCACCACCGACTCGGCCACGCAGGCCGGCTTGGCAGCGCCTTCGAGCTCGATGGTGGTTTCCCAGGTCATCTGGAAACCGTCATCGGCAATGGGCTCCGCCGTCAGCAGCTTCATGCGCGCGCGCAGGCGCTTGCCCACCGGCACCGGCGACATGAAGCGCACCTTGTTCAGGCCGTAGTTCACGCCCATGCGCGACTCGACCACGTCGAGCGCCGTCTCGTAGAAGCGCGGCAGCAGCGACAGCGTGAGGAAGCCGTGCGCGATCGGCCCGCCGAAAGGGCCGGCCTTGGCCCGCTCGATGTCGACGTGGATCCACTGGTGGTCGCCCGTCGCCTCGGCGAACTGGTTGACCTGCTCCTGCGTGATGGCGATCCAGTCGCTCACGGCGACTTCCTGGCCGACGCAGGCGGCGAGATCCTGAAGGGTCTGGAATGTCTTCTTGGTCATGCGGGGCATTCTGGCGTCTGGGGTCGCCGTGGGGCTGTCGGCCTTGCGACAACCGGGCTCAGGGTAAACCGGGAGCCGCCGCGCGGCTCAGGCATCGAGCCATTCGCAGATCGGCTGCCACTGCTCCAGGTCGCGCTGCACGCGGCCGGGCGCGATGTCGAACAGCGTGAGCCCGCGCGCTGCGAGTTGCACGTAGTTCTGCGTGTCGCGCAGCTCGCCGATCACCGGCACGCCCAGCCCCGCGATGAACTCGTGCAGCCGGTCGGCCGCCAGCGTGCGGGCGTTCACGCGCATGCCGACGAGGCCGATCTTCGTCTTCTCGGCGCGGCGGTTCTCCTGCAGCCGGTCGAGGAAGTCGCGGGTCGCGTAGATGTCGAAGATGCTGGGCTGCAGCGGCACGATCACGCGGTCGGCCAGCGCCAGCACTTCCTTGAAGCGCCAGCCGTGCAGGCCGGCGGGGGTGTCGAGCACCGCGTGCGTGGTGCCGCGCGGCGGGCGCACCACAGTGCTCTCGCCGGTGGCTTCCCAGGTGGAGATGGTCCGGGCCATCGGCGGACGCAGGCCCAGCCAGAGCCGGGAGGATTGCTGGCGGTCCACGTCGCCCAGCATCACGGCATGGCCTCGGCTTGCGAAGTAGCCCGCGACGTTCGTCGCGATCGTCGACTTGCCCACGCCTCCCTTGGGATTGGCGACCAGAACCACCGGCATAGATGCACTCCTCCAGAACGGCAATAGCGGGGATGTTAGTCGCTGGCGCGTTTTTGCCCGGCGAAACGCCCGCCAGCGTGCTCTTGAGATATGTTCGCGGGATGACGACAACAACATCCACGGGAACCCCCGCCGCGCGCACCGACGGCGGCTCCGGCGGCATCTACGTGCTGGCCGCCCACCCCCACTGGCGCGACTCGCGCGTCAACCGCCGCATGCTCGCCGCCGCTCGCGCCGTGCCCGGCGTCGACGTCAACGACCTCTACGGCACCTACCCCGACTTCGCCATCGACGTCGAGGCCGAGCAGGCCCGGCTCGCCAGGGCCAGCCTGGTGGTGCTGGTGCATCCGATCCACTGGTACTCGATGCCCGCGCTGCAGAAGCTCTGGGTCGACGACGTGCTGGCCTACGGCTGGGCCTACGGCCCCGGCGGCACCGCCCTGCAGGGCAAGGACCTCTGGCTGGTCGCCACCACCGGCAGCCCCGAGGCCAGCTACCACCCGCAGAACTACCACCGCTACTTCTTCGACGCCTTCCTGCCGCCCTACGAGCAGACCGCCGCGCTGTGCGGCATGCGCTTTTTGCCGCCGATGATCTTCTACGGCGCGCGCAGCGCCGGCGAAGCGGCGGTGAAGGCGCACGTCGAGACCTTCGCCCAACGCCTGGGCAGCTACCCCGAGTGGCCCGAGATCGAGGAGATCGACGCCTGCGTCGCCTGCCCCGTGCCAGAGAGCGACCGGCCGGCCGACAGCGACGAGGTCGGCAAGGTGGTCTCCGACGCATTCCGCGCGGCGATGGCCCACGGGCTGGCCAGCACCACAGCCTCCACCGCATCCACGGACGGCAACGGGAAGGCGGCCTGAATGGAACACGCACCCGCCTGGCTGACCAACAGCCTGATCTACCTGAGCGCCGCCGTGCTGGTGGTGCCGCTGTCGAAAGCCCTGGGCCTGGGCTCGATCATCGGCTACCTCGTGGCCGGCATCGCCATCGGGCCCTGGGGGCTGGGGCTGGTCTCCAGCGTCGAGGACGTGCTGCACTTCGCCGAGTTCGGCGTGGTGCTGATGCTCTTCCTCGTGGGCCTGGAGCTCGAACCCAAGCGCCTGTGGAACCTGCGCCGCCCCATCTTCGGCTGGGGCACGGCGCAGGTGCTGAGCTGCGCCGCCGTGCTGTTCGCAGTCGGCTGCGCCGTGGGCGCCAGCTGGCGCGTGTCGCTGGTGGCCGCGCTGGGCCTGGCGCTGTCGTCCACCGCCATCGCGCTGCAGGTGTTCGGCGAGCGCAACCTGCTGAAGACGCCCAGCGGGCAGGCCGGCTTCTCGATCCTGCTGTTCCAGGACGTGGCGGCCATCCCGATCCTCGCGCTGCTGCCGCTGCTGGCCGGCGCCACCGCGGCCGAGCAGTCGATCACCGGGCTGGAGCGCGCGCTGGAAGCGGCCAAGATCATCGGCGTGATCGGCGGCATCATCCTCGGCGGCCGGCTGCTGCTGCGCCCCATCCTGCGCTGGATCGCGCGCAGCGACACGCCCGAGATCTTCACCGCCGCCGCGCTGCTGCTGGTGGTGGCCATCGCGGCGCTGATGCAGCTGGTGGGCCTGTCCATGGCGCTGGGCGCCTTCCTCGCCGGCGTGCTGCTGGCCGAGAGCGAATACCGGCGCGAGCTCGAGACCGACATCGAGCCCTTCAAGGGGCTGCTGCTGGGGCTGTTCTTCATCGCGGTGGGCATGTCGA
The DNA here is from genome assembly GCF_013376045.1 of Variovorax sp. SG517. GTDB lineage: Bacteria > Pseudomonadota > Gammaproteobacteria > Burkholderiales > Burkholderiaceae_C > Variovorax. The sequence continues at coordinate 857,860 of NZ_JABMJG010000001.1, forward strand.
TCAACTTCGGCGTGCTGATCGCGAGCCCCTGGATCATGGCGATGCTGGTGGTCGGCTTCGTGGCCATCAAGCTGGTGGTGATCTACGCGCTCGCCAAGGCGATGGGCATCGCCTACCAGGAGCGGCCGGTGTTCACGCTGCTGCTCGCGCAGGGCGGCGAGTTCGCCTTCGTGGTGTTCCAGGCGGCCGGGCCCGACGTGCTGCCGCCCGAGGTCACCTCGCTGCTGATCGGCGCGGTGGCGCTGTCGATGCTGCTGTCGCCGCTGCTGCTGGTGCTGCTCGACCGGTTCGTGCTGCCGCGCTACAGCCGCAACACGGGCACGAAGCTCGAAGAGATCTCGGAGCAGCAGGACGCCAAGGTGCTGATCTGCGGCTTCGGCCGCTACGGCCAGATCGTCGGGCGCATGCTGATGTCGCAGGGCCTGCGCGTGACGGTGCTCGACCACGACGCCGACACCGTCGAAGGCCTGCGGCAGTTCGGCTTTCGCGTGTTCTACGGCGACGCGACGCGGCTCGACCTGCTGCGCACCGCGGGCGCGGGAACGGCCAAGGTGATCGTGGTGGCGGTGGACGACATCGAGCAGTCGCTGGAGATCGTTGACCTGGTGAAGGAGAACTTCCCGCAGGCCCGCATCATCGCCAGGGCGCGAAACGTGACGCACCTGTTCCAGCTGCGCGACCGCGGCGTGACGGAGGTGGAGCGCGAGGTGTTCGAGTCGTCGCTGCGCAGCGCGCGCGCCACGCTGGAGGCGCTGGGCTGGCCGGCGCACGAGGCGCGCGAATCGGCGATGCGCTTCCGCCACCGCAACATCGAGCTCAGCAACGAGATCTACCCGCACTACAAGGATCGCGCCAAACTGATCGCCGCCAACAAGGCGGGCCGGCAGCAGTTCGAGGAACAGATGGCGCGCGAGCGCGAGGAGCGGCAGCGCCGGCTGGGGCGCGACTGGGACAAGCTCGACGACGACGAAGAAACCGCGCCGAAGGAAGAGGCGGACGCCTGACGGCCCGCCGCCCGCGCCGTCAGGCCGCCAGCTTCAGCAGCCTGACCGCGTTGCCCTTGAGGATGCCGGGCATCACCTCCGGCTTGAAGCCCGCGTTCTCGAAATCGCGCATCCAGCGGTCGGGCGTGATCAGCGGGTAGTCGCTGCCGAACAGGATGCGGTCCTTCAGCAGCGTGTTGGCGTACTGCACGAGCTGCTTCGGGAAGTACTTGGGGCTCCAGCCCGACAGGTCGATCCACACGTTGGGCTTGTGCGTGGCCACGCTCAGCGCCTCGTCCTGCCAGGGGAAGCTGGGGTGGGCCATGACGATCTGCATGTCGGGGAAGTCGATGGCCACGTCGTCCAGGTGCATCGGGTTGCTGTATTCGAGCCGCAGCCCGCCGCCGCAGCGCATGCCCGAGCCGATGCCGCTGTGGCCGGTATGGAAGATGGCCGGCAGGCCGTATTCGGCGATCACTTCATAGATGGGCCAGGCCATGCGGTCGTAGGGGTGGTAGCCCTGCACCGTCGGGTGGAACTTGAAGCCCTTCACGCCATGCTCCTCGATGAGCCGGCGTGCCTCGCGCGCGCCCATCTTTCCCTTGTGCGGATCGACGCTGCCGAAGGCGATCATGATGTCGCTGTTGTTCTTCGCGGCCTCGGCGATCTCCTCGTTGGGGATGCGGCGGCGGCCCATGTTCGATTCGGCGTCGACCATGAACATCACCAGGCCGATCTTCCTTTCGCGGTAGTACGCCACGCTCTCGGCGATGGTGGGCCGGCCGCTGGAGCCGAAGTACTTGTCGGCGGCGCGGTCGTATTCCTCGCCGTAGTTGTCGAACGGGTTCCAGCAGCTGACTTCTGCGTGGGTGTGGATGTCGATCGCGATCAGGTTCTGATGGTCCATGCCTTGTCTCCGGTACGGGTAAATCCCTAGGTCTCTGGGGCTCCAAATTCCTTGAATTGATTATTTCCCATAACCATAATTCGACGCAACCCCGGACTCATCATGACCCATCCAGACCTCCAACTCGACATCCGCGACGAAGTCGCCATCGTCCGCCTCACGCGCGGCTCCAAGCGCAATGCGCTGTCCGACGGACTGATCCTCGCGCTGCGCGACACCTTCGAGCAACTGCCCTCCAGCGTGCGCGCAGCCGTGATCGACGGCGAAGGACCGCACTTCTGCGCCGGCCTCGACCTGAGCGAGCTGAAGGAGCGCGACGCCGGCCAGGGCATGCAGCACTCGCGCATGTGGCACGCCGCGCTCGACCTGATCCAGCACGGCCCGGTGCCGGTGATCGCGGCGCTGCACGGTGCGGTGGTCGGCGGCGGGCTGGAGCTGGCCAGCGCCTGCCACATCCGCGTGGCCGACAGCACCACCTTCTATGCGCTGCCCGAGGGCTCGCGCGGCATCTTCGTGGGCGGCGGCGGCTCGGTGCGCATTCCCAAGCTGATCGGCGTGGCCCGCATGACCGACATGATGATGACCGGCCGCGTCTACAACGCCGAAGACGGCGAGCGCGCCAACTTCGCGCAGTACCTCGTCGACGAGGGGCAGGCCTTCGACAAGGCCTTCGAACTCGCCAAGCGCATCGCCACCAACGCGCCGCTCACCAACTACGCGCTGATGCACGCCCTGCCGCGCATTGCCGAGCAGTCTGCCGACCACGGCTTCTTCACCGAGGCGCTGATCTCCGGCATCACGCAGGCCGCGCCCGAAGCCAAGCAGCGCGTGCGCGACTTCCTCGAAGGGCGCGGCGCGAAAGTGAGCAAGGGATGAGCGCCATCCGATACCGCCCGCTGGTCTTCGGCGTGACGCGCGCCGTGCTGCGCGACGGCGCGCCGGGCACGCAGTACCTGACGGCCGAAACGCAGCTCGAGCCCTACCGCGAGCGCATGACCGACCGCCTCGCCTACTGGGCGGAGCGCACGCCCGACCACACCTTCATCGCCCGCCGCGAACGCCTGGCCGACGGCAGCACCGGCGACTGGCTGCGCGTGAGCTACGCACAGGCGCTGAAGGAAGCACGCGGTATCGGACAGGCCCTGCTGGACCGCGGCCTGAACGCCGACCGCCCGGTGGCCATCCTCAGCGAGAACGGCATCGAGCACGCACTGATGGCGCTGGGCTGCCTCTACGCCGGCGTGCCCTACTGCCCCGTGTCGCCGCCCTACTCGCTGGTGAGCCAGGACTTCGAGAAGCTGCGCCACGTCTTCGACACGCTCACGCCCGGCCTCGTGTTCGCGAGCGACGCGGCGCGCTTCGCCAAGGCGATCGCGGCGGTCGTGCCGGCGGACACCGAAGTCGTGCTGGCCCAAGGCACGCTGGAGGGCCGGCCCGTCACCGCGTTCGACGCACTGGCCTCGACGCCCGCCACGCCCGCCATCGACGCGGCGATGCGCGCCACTGGCCCCGACACCATCACCAAGTTCCTCTTCACCTCGGGCTCCACCAAGATGCCCAAGGCCGTCATCAACACGCACCGCATGTGGTGCGCCAACCAGCAGCAGCTGCGCCAGTCGATCCCCGCCCTGGGCGACGAGCCGCCCGTGCTGGTCGACTGGCTGCCCTGGAACCACACCTTCGGCGGCAACCACAACGTGGGCATCGTGCTGGACAACGGCGGCACGCTCTATATCGACGACGGCAAGCCCACCCCCGCCGGCATGGCCGAAACGCTGCGCAACCTGCGCGAGATCGCGCCCACCATCTACTTCAACGTGCCCACCGGCTTCGAGGCCATCGCACAGGCGATGGAAACCGACGCGGTGCTGCGCCGCAACCTGCTGTCGCGCGTGAAGATGTTCTTCTACTCGGGCGCGGCGCTCTCGCAGCCCGTGTGGGACAGCCTGCACCGCACGCAGGAGTCGGAGGTCGGCGAGCGCATCGTGATGGGCACGGGCCTCGGCATGACCGAATCGGGTCCCTTCGCGCTCTACGTGACCGGTCCCGACGTGAAGTCGGGCGACGTGGGCCTGCCCGCGCCGGGCATCGAGCTCAAGCTGATCGAGGTCGACGGCAAGACCGAGGTGCGCTACCGCGGCCCCAACATCACGCCCGGCTACTGGCGCGCGCCCGAGGCCACGGCGGAGGCCTTCGACGAGGAAGGCTTCTTCTCCACCGGCGACGCGGTGAAGTGGATCGACGAGGGCAACATCCACCGCGGCCTGCGCTTCGACGGCCGCATCGCGGAAGACTTCAAGCTCGCCACCGGCACCTTCGTGAGCGTGGGCCCGATGCGCGCGAAGATCATCGCGGCCGGCGCGCCCTACGTGCAGGACGCGGTGCTGACCGGCATCAACCTGAAGGAAGTGGGCGCGCTCGTCTTCCCGACGCAGAAGGTGCGCGAGCTCGCTGGCCTGCCGGCCGGCGCCACCATGCGCGAGGTGCTCGAGAGCGCGCCTGTGCAAGCGCACTTCCAGCAGGTGGTCGACACGCTGGCCGCCAGCGCCACCGGCAGCGCCAACCGCATCGCGCGGCTGCACCTGATGGCCGAGCCGCCGTCCATCGACAAGGGCGAGGTCACCGACAAGGGCTCCATCAACCAGCGCTCCGTGCTCAAGCACCGCGCCGCGCTGGCGGAGGCCATGCACGACGGCAGCCTGCCCTTCACCCTGAAGCCGCGCTGAGCTTCATTCCGAACATTCCTGGAGACGAACAAATGAAGATCGAAGGACAAGCCGCACTGGTCACGGGCGGCGCATCGGGCCTGGGCGAAGCCACCGCGCGCGAGCTCGCGCGGCTGGGCGCGAAGGTCGCGGTGCTCGACCGCAACGCCGAACTCGCCGCAAAGGTGGCGGCGGACATCGGCGGCGTCGCCTGCGCCTGCGACATCACCGACACCGACAGCGTGGTCGCCGCGCTCGACAAGGCCGAGGCCGCGCACGGCCCCGCGCGCATCCTGATGAACGTGGCCGGCATCGGCAGCGCCAAGCGCATCGTCGGCAAGGACGGCAGCCCCGCGCCGCTGGAAGACTTCGTGCGCGTGGTCAACATCAACCTGATCGGCGGCTACAACATGGCGCGCCTATTCGCCGCGCGCTGCGCGAAGCTCGACGCGCTCGACAACGGCGAGAAGGGCGTGATGCTCTTCACCGCCTCGGTCGCCGCCTTCGACGGCCAGGTGGGCCAGCAGGCCTACAGCGCCTCCAAGGGCGGGCTGGTCGGCATGACGCTGCCGATGGCGCGCGACCTCGCGCAGCACGCCATCCGCGTGTGCACCGTGGCGCCGGGCATCTTCGCCACGCCGCTGCTGCTGGAGCTGCCCGAGCCGGTGCAGCAGTCGCTGGCCGCGGCGATCCCCTTCCCGCCGCGCCTGGGCAAGCCCTCGGAGTTCGCCGAGCTGGCCTGCCACATCGTCACCAACGGCCACCTCAATGGCGAGGTGATCCGCATCGACGGCGCGCTGCGCATGGCGCCGCGCTGATCCAGATTCCAGTCAGCCACCGCAAACCAGGAGACAAGACCATGACCAACAGACGCCATTTCGTGGCGGCGCTCGGCGGCACCGCCGCCATCGCCGCCCTGCATCCCTTCGCCGCGCTCGCCCAGGCGGTGCAGCAGGTAGTGAAGATCTACTACGGCTTCCCGGCCGGCAGCGCCGGCGACAGCGTGGCGCGCCGCGTGGCCGAGAAGCTCGGCGACACGCCCTTCACGAAGGTCAACCCGGTGGTCGAGAACAAGCCGGGCGCCGGCGGGCGCATCGCGCTCGACACGCTCAAGAGCTCGGCGGCCGACGGCTCGGTGCTGTGCCTCGCGCAGGCTTCGGCGCTGTCGATCTACCCGCACATCTACACCAAGCTGGGCTACGGCATGGCCGACTTCGCGCCGATCTCCATCGGCGCCGTGATGACGCACGCGCTGACCGTCGGCCCGGCCGTGCCCGCCAGCGTGAAGACGCTGAAGGACTTCATCGCATGGGCCAAGGCCAACCCCGGCCAGGCCAGCTACGGCTCGCCGGGCGCGGGTTCCACGCCGCACTTCCTTGGCGCGCTGCTGGGCCTGAACAGCGGCACCGACCTGCGCCACGTGCCCTACCGCGGCTCGCTGCCGGCCATCAACGACGTGGTGGGCGGCCAGATCGCCTCGAGCATGACACCCGCCGGCGACGCCATTCCCTTCGCCAAGGCCGGCAAGCTGCGCGTGCTCGCCATGTCGGGCTCGCAGCGCGCGGCCTACCTGCCCGATGTGCCGACCTTCACCGAACAGGGCTTCCCCGAGATCGTGGCCGACGAATGGTTCGGCTTCTTCGCGCCGGCGAAGACGCCCACGGCCGTCATCACGGCCGCGAGCGCGGCGATCCAGACCGCGCTGAAGGACAAGTCCGTGGCCGACGGCCTGCTGTCGGTCGGGCTTCTCGCCCAGGGTTCCTCGCCGGAAGACATGCGCAAGTCGCTGCAGTCCGAATACGAACGCTGGGGCCCGCTGGTCAAGAAGATCGGCTTCACGGCCGAGTCCTGATTCACTTTCCCTGGTTTCGCTGCCCCGATGGATTACAAGCCCCGCCCCGAAGACGTCCGGTTCATCCTGAACGAAGTGCTCGACGCGCCCGCGCGCCTGGCCGCCCTCGCCCCCTTCGCGGAGGTCGACGAGTCGCTGCAGTCGCAGGTGCTCGAGGAAGCCGGGCGCTTCGTCGGCGAGGTGGTGGCGCCCATCAACCGTGGCGGCGATGAAACCGGCTGCCGCTTCGCCGATGGCGAGGTCGCCTCGCCGCCGGGCTTTCGCGAGGCGTACCAGGCCTTCGTCGACGGCGGCTGGCCCGCTCTCTCGGCCGCGCCGGAAGACGGCGGCCAGGGCCTGCCGGCGGTGCTCGAGGCCGTGCTCTATGAGTGGCTGGCCGCGGCCAACCATGGCCTCACGATGGCGCCGGGGCTGCTGCACGGCGCGTACGCCTGCCTCAAGCACCACGGCAGCGAGGAACTGAAGCAACGCTATCTGCAGAAGATCGCGACCGGCGAATGGCTGGCCACCATGTGCCTTACCGAAGCCCACGCGGGCAGCGACCTGGGCCAGGTGCGCACGCGTGCCGTGCCCCAGGCCGACGGCAGCCTGCGCGTGAGCGGCGGCAAGATCTTCATCTCGGGCGGCGAGCACGACCTGACGCCGAACATCGTCCACCTCGTGCTGTGCCGCCTGCCCGATGCGCCCGCCGGCCCCAAGGGCCTGTCGCTGGTGCTGGTGCCCAAGCTGCTGCCCGACGGCACGCGCAACGCGGTGCACTGCGAGCGCATCGAGGAAAAGATGGGCCTGCACGGCAGCCCGACCTGCACTATGCGCTTCGACGAGGCCACCGGCTGGCTGGTGGGCGAACCCGGCCGCGGGCTGGCCGCGATGTTCGTGATGATGAATTCGGCTCGGCTGCACGTGGCGCTGCAGGGCATCGGCCTGCTCGACGCCGCCTGGCAGAAGGCCGACGCCTATGCCGCCGAACGCCGCCAGATGCGCGCGCCGGGCCCGGTGCCCGCTAGCCGCGGCGGCGAGAGCGCCGACCTGATCGCCGAGCATCCCGCGGTGCGCCGCATCCTCGACACGCAGCGCGCCTGGATCGACGGCGCGCGCACCGTCGCCTACCGCAGCGCGCTGATGCTCGACGTGGCCGCGCACGACGCCGACCCCAAGGCCCGCGAACGCGCGCAGCGCTGGTGCTCGCTGGTCACGCCGGTGCTCAAGGCCGCATGCACGCACCAGGCGTTTCACGGCGCGAGCGAATGCCTGCAGGTGTTCGGCGGCCACGGCTACGTGCGCGAGTGGGGCATCGAGCAGATCGTGCGCGACTCGCGCGTGACCATGATCTACGAGGGCACCAACGAGATCCAGGCCATCGACCTGCTGGTGCGCAAGGTGCTGCCCGACGCCGGCGCAGCCATGTCGGGCGTACTGCTGGAGCTGCGCGACACGCTGGACGCCTCTCGCGAGGCGGATGCCGACGTGCAGCGCCGGCTGGCGCAGTTGCGCTACATGGGCACCACCGTCGCAATGGCGGCGCATGCCAACCCGGTGCTGCCCTACGAGGTGGCCGACGACTACCTGCGCGCGACCATGCTCGCGATGATGGCGTGGGCCTGGGCGCGCATCGAGGCGGCATCGCCCGGCAACGCGGAAAAGGCGCGCGTTGCGGCCGCCTTCCGGCGCTGGGTGCTTCCGGAATTCGAGATGCGCATGGGCATCGTCAAGAAGGCCTGCGAAACCGTCGCCCTGACGCATGCGGCCGCGCCCGCCGGCGCTGTCTCCAACTAGCCACTCGAAGCTCTCGTTGCAGCGCGGCCGCGGTTACGCTCGGGCCATGGCCTCCAACCCGAAATCCGCCTCCGCAAAAGGCGAGCAGGCTGCGGCGCCGCAAGGCAAGCCGGAGCGGCTCGACGCACGCATGCTCGAAACCCTGGTCGGCTACAACGCCCGCAGGGCCTGGCTGATCGTCAGCGCCTTCTTTGCCGAGCGCATGGCGCCCTACGGGCTCAAGCAGATCGATTTCTCGGTGCTGTCGCTGCTGGCGCACAACCCGGGCGCCACCTCGCGGCAGCTGTGCAATGCGCTGGACATCCTGCCGCCCAACCTGGTGAGCCTGGTGGCCACGCTCGACAGCCGGGGACTGATCGAGCGCCGCCCTCATCCGCACGACGGGCGTGCCGTCGGGCTGCATCTCACTGCCGCCGGAGAGGCACTGATCCGCGAAGCGGAGCAGACCGTAACCCAGCTGGAGGCCGATGCCAGCGCCAAGCTCACCGCGCGGGAGCGCGAGACGCTGATACGGCTGCTGCAGAAGATCTATCTGTAGAAGCAGTCTGTAGCGGCACCGGTCTCAGAGGCCCCGCTCGACCATGTCGATGAGCTGCTGGCCCAGTTTGTAGGCCGCATCGGGCGGGATCTCGCGCAGCGGCCCGTCGATGATGAGCAGCGCCAGCCCATGCACCGCGCTCCAGGCGCAGTACTCCGCATTCGGGCGCCGCGCCGGGTCGAGCACGCCGGCGTCCACCAGCCGGTCGACGGCCTTGCCCAGCAGCTGGAACGGATCGAGCCCGCTCTCGCCGGCCTTGCCGGGGCCCAGTTCGCCGCGGCCCTCGTCGGAGATCACGAAGGCGGTGCGGAAGAGGCCCGGCTCGGCCTGGGCGAAGCGCAGGTAGGCGGTGCCGATGGCGCGCAACTGCCCGCGCGCGAAGTCGGCGGGAGGCTGGTCGCAGGGCTGGGCCGCCAGTTCCTTTTCCATCGCCTGCGCGGCTGCGGCCAGTGCCGCCTCGCGCACCGCGAGCAGCAGCTCCTGCCGGCTGCCGAAATGCCGATACGCCGCATTGGGCACCACGCCGACACGCCGGGTGGCCTCGCGCAACACGACCGCGTCGGGACCGCCGTCGCGGGCCAGTTCGATGCCTGCTTCCAGCAACGCACGGCGCAGATCGCCGTGGCGATAAGTGCTGCGCGCGGGCGGCAGGCTGTCGGGGACGTTGTTGAGCTTCATTTCTTCATTCCCATGTGGACACTGTCCATTATCCCTGTTATTCTTTGTGGACGGTGTACACAAAGTAATCCGATTGTTTGCGGCCCATGACACCGGCGGGCCTCCGAGTCACCTCACCAATCCAAAGGAATCGTCATGAAAGTCCAGTCGTATCTCTCGTTCGAAGGCCGCTGCGATGAAGCGCTCGGCTTCTACAAGAAGGCGCTCGGCGCCGAGGTCACGCAGCTCATGCGCTACAAGGAAGCGCCCGCGGGCGCCCCTTCGGAGAACGGGGAAGCCGGCTGCGCCGGCGGCATGCCCGATGCCGAGAAAGTGATGCACGCGGTGTTCCGCATCGGCGAGACCGAGCTGATGGCCTCCGACGGCCGCTGCTCGGGCCAGCCGAAGTTCGAAGGCGTCATGCTCGCCCTCACCGCCAACACCGACACCGAGGTCGTCAAGTGGTTCAACGCGCTGGCCGAAGGCGGCCAGGTCATGCAGCCGCTGATCCCGACCTTCTTCACCTCCAACTTCGGCATGCTGACCGACCGCTTCGGCGTAGGCTGGCTGCTGGTCGTCGCGCAGCCGGGCTGACCGGCCTTTCCATCGCCCCGATCTCCAGAGAAAGCTCCCCCATGCTCAAGAAAATCGCCCTCGTCGTCTTGCTCGCGATCGCCGCGCTGCTGATCTACGCGGCCACCCGGCCCGACACCTTCCGCGTCGAACGCACCGCGCGCATCGAGGCGCCGGCCGAGAAGATCTTTCCGCTGATCGACGACTTCCACCGCTGGGGCGCCTGGTCGCCCTACGAGAAGCTCGACCCCGCCATGAAGCGCAGCTTCGGCGGCAGCGCGAGCGGCAAGGGCGCGACCTATGCGTGGGAAGGCAACGACAAGGCGGGCGCGGGCCGCATGGAGATCGTGGAGTCGGCGCCTTCGTCGAAGGTCGCGATCAAGCTCGACTTCATCAAGCCCTTCGAGGGCCACAACACCGCTGAATTCACGCTGCAGCCCCAGGGCGGCGCGACGCAGGTCACCTGGGCCATGCATGGCCCGAGCCCGTACGTCGCCAAGCTCATGGGCATCTTCTTCAACATGGACCAGATGATCGGCAAGGACTTCGAGACGGGTCTTGCCAACCTGAAGGCCGCCACCGAAAAGTAACCGCTAAAGGAAAGACCATGCCCAACATCCACGCCTACCTCACCTTCGACGGCAACGCAGCCGAGGCCATGCGCTTCTACGAGAAGACGCTGGGCGGCACCATGCAGATGATGATGACCGTCGGCGAAGCGCCCGACACCGAACAGTTCCCGCCCGAGGCGAAGAAGCGCCTCATGCATGCCTCGCTCGCCTACGGCAGCGGCATCCTGATGGCCTCCGACTCCATGCCCGGCCAGCCTTACGAAGGCATGAAGGGCTTCGGCGTTGCGCTGACCATCGAGACCGTGGCCGAGGCCCGGCGCGTCTTCGACGCCTTCGCCGAGGGCGGCCATGTCGGCATGCCCTTCGAGAAGACCTTCTGGGTCGAAGGCTTCGGCATGGTGACCGACCGCTTCGGCACCCCGTGGCTCATCAACGGCGGCAAGCCGCTGGTCTGAGCCGTTCCCTCCTTCCAAAAGAAACCTCGCTTCCCATGACCAACCAACTCGACAGCCGCAAGCGCTGGCTCGCATTGATGGTGCTGTGCCTCGGCGTCCTGATGATCGTGCTCGACACCACCATCGTGAACGTGGCGCTGCCCTCGATCCGCACCGACCTGGGCTTCACCGAGACCTCGCTGGTCTGGGTGGTGAACGCCTACATGCTGACCTTCGGCGGCTTCCTGCTGCTCGGAGGCCGGCTCGGCGACCTGTACGGCCACCGCCGCGTGTTCCTCGCGGGCCTGGTGCTGTTCACGCTGGCATCGCTGGCCTGCGGGGTCTCGACCTCGCAGGGCCTTCTGGTGGCGGCGCGCGCGGTGCAGGGCCTGGGCGGCGCTGTGGTGTCGGCCGTTTCGCTCTCGCTCATCATGAACCTCTTCACCGAGCCGGCCGACCGCGCCAAGGCGATGGGCGTGTACGGCTTCGTGTGCGCCGGCGGCGGCAGCATCGGCGTGCTGCTGGGCGGCCTGCTCACGAGCACGCTGAGCTGGCACTGGATCTTCCTGGTGAACCTGCCGATCGGCGTGGCGGTGTATGCGCTGTGCGTGGCGCTGCTGCCCAGCGCGCGCGGCCATGCGCACGGCGAGAAGCTCGACGTGGCGGGCGCCATCACCGTCACGCTGTCGCTGATGCTCGCGGTGTACGGCGTCGTCAACGGCAACGAGGCCGGCTGGGGCTCCACGCAGACGCTGGGCCTGCTGGGCGCGGCCGTGGTGCTGCTGGTGATCTTCATCGCCATCGAGGCGCGCGTGCAGCATCCGCTGATGCCGCTGGGCCTGTTCAAGCTGCGCAGCGTGTCGGTGGCCAACGTGGTCGGCGTGCTGTGGGCGGCGGCCATGTTCGCGTGGTTCTTCATCTCGGCGCTCTACATGCAGCTGGTGCTGAACTACACGCCGATGCAGATCGGCCTGGCCTTCCTGCCGGCCAACATCATCATGGCGGTGTTCTCGCTGGGCCTCTCGGCGAAGATCGTCATGCGCTTCGGCATCCGCAAGCCGCTGGCGGCGGGGCTCTGGCTCGCGGCCATCGGGCTGGCGTTGTTCGCGCGCGCGCCGGTCAACGGCAGCTTCGTGGTCGACGTGCTGCCCGGCATGATGCTGCTGGGCCTGGGCGCGGGCATGGCCTTCAACCCCGTGCTGCTGGCCGCGATGAGCGAGGTGAGCCCCACCGACTCGGGCCTGGCCTCGGGCGTGGTGAACACCTCGTTCATGATGGGTGGCGCGCTGGGCCTGGCCGTGCTGGCCAGCGCCGCGGCCGCGCGCTCCGCGTCGATGGAAGCTGCCGGCGCGCAGCTGCCGCTGGCACTCACCGGCGGCTACAACCTCGCGTTCCTCGTCGGTGCCGTGTTCGCGGCGGTGGCGGGCCTGCTCGGTGCCTTGCTGCTTCGCTCCGCCATGCCGGGGCAGACGCAGAACAACGAAGAAACAGCGGCACCCCAGGGAACGGCGGCATCGCAATGAGCGGCAACGCGCCATGCAACCGCCGGTCTTCTTTCTTCAACGGTTCCACAGACTATTCAGGAGAACAACCATGGCTCGCTATGTAGACGGCTTCATCATCGCCATCCCCACGGCCAACGTCGAGGCCTACCGCAAGCTCGCGCGCAAGGCCGGCAAGGTGTGGATGGAATACGGCGCGCTCGAATACGTGGAGTGCATCGCAGACGACGTGAAGCCGGGCAAGCTCACTTCATTTCCGCAGAGCGTGAAGCAGAAGCCCGACGAGACCGTCGCCTTCTCGTGGATCGTCTACAAGTCGCGCAAGCACCGCGACACCGTCAACGCGAAGGTCATGGCCGACCCGCGAATCGCGGGGATGGACCCAAAGACCATGCCCTTCGACGGCAAGCGGATGATCTTCGGCGGCTTCAAGAGCATCGTCGAGTTCTAGGCTCGCCCCCAGGCTTCGCGCACTTCGTGTCGCTATGCCACCCCCTACCGGGGGCAACACCTGCGGCCCGGCAAAGCCGGTTCCGCGGTGTTCGCGAAAAGGCCTCGCTTCGCCGGCCTCAGGCCAGGAAGCCGTCATAGACGAGCTTGAGGCCTGTCAGGAACATGCCCAGATAGACGAAGCGATAGAACCATGTCGCATCGATGCGCCGCGCGATGCGGATGCCGACCCACACGCCGAAGGGCGCGATCGGCATCAGCACCAGCGAGGTGGCGAGCGTGCGGAAGTCGAGCAGGCCAAGCCACGCGTAGGGAATCCACTTGCTGAGATTCACCACGAAGAAGAAATAGGCCATGGTGGCCGTGAAGATCACCGGCGAGAGCCGCAGCGGAATGACGTAGGCGTTGATCGGCGGCCCGCCGGCGTGCGCGATGAAGCTGGTGAAGCCCGAGACCGTCGTCAGCACCGCGCCGACGCCGCGCGAGGGCAACGGATCGTCGGGCTTGGGTGGAAAGAGCAGCCGCTGCGCCAAAAACAGCAGCGTGAACACGCCGACGATGCCCGCCACCGTGTGCGCCGGGAGCACGCGAAACAGCAGCGTGCCGATCACCGTGCCCAGCAGCCCGAACGGAATCAGGAACTTCAGCAGCGAGCGGTCGAAGTCGCGCCGGAACGCCGCGAGGCCCAGCACGTCCATCAGCAGCAGCAACGGCATCAGGATGGCGGCCGCCTGCGGCACGGTGACGGCCAGCGCCATCATCGGCACCGCCAGCGAGCCGAAGCCCGCGCCGAAGCCGCTCTTGCTGATGCCGAGCAGGAGCACGGCGGGAATGGCGACCGCGTAGAAGTACGGGTCGGTGATCAGGGGAAAAGCCATGGGGAAGGAAGGCAAGAGAAAACCCGCCTGAGGGGCGGGCTTGCCTTCCGAGCGTAGCAGGATGGCACGGGGCGTGCCCGCTACGGGCTACCGGTGAGCCGGCTGCTTCAGCGGATTGAGCACGAAGTCGAAGTCCAGCCGCCAGCGGCCGTTGTCCTGCTTCTTCCACGGCGCGACCAGCGACTGGCGCACCGCGAACACCGCGTCCGAATCGAGGTACTCGTCGCCCTCGCGGAACACGTGCGTGATGAGCCGCTCGTAGCCCGGTGCCTCGATCTTGAAATGCAGGTGCGCGGGCCGCCACGGATGACGCTTCGTCGCGCGCAGCAGGTCGCCCACCGGCCCGTCGACGGGGATCGGGTACGCCACCGCCACCACGCTGCGGAAATGCAGCGAGCCGTCGGGCCCGGTGCGCAGCGTGCCGCGGTTCTCCGCGTGGTCGAGCCCGGCGTGCTGCACGTCGTAGTGGCCGCCCGCGTCGGCCTGCCACACGTCGACGACCGCATCAGCCACAGGCTCGCCGTCGAGGCCGCGCACCGTGGCGAACACGTCGCAGGGCTCGCCCTCGGCGCCGTTCGCCACGTCGTCGCCGTGCTCGTACTCGGGCGCGCCCTCGAAGTAGAACGGGCCGAACACGGTGGCCTCGGTGCAGCCGGCCGGCTTGTCGTTGTTCATCGCGATGGTGAGCATCGACAAGCCCAGCACGTCCGACAGCAGGATGAACTCCTGCCGCTTGTCGTCGCATTTCTGGCCAGTGGCCGTGAGGTACTGGATGCCCTGGAACCACTCGTCCTCGGTGAGCTTCACCTCGCGCGCGAAGGCGTGAAGGTGCTGCACCAGGCTGGTCAGGATCTCGCGTAGGCGCGGGTCGGGCGTGTCGGCGAAGCGCGCGAGCACGGCCTGGGTGATGTTGTCCTGGTTGAGGTTGCGCATCGTGGCTGTCTCCGTGTTGTCCGGTCGAGGATCGACCGGACAGAACTGTAGGGCGGGCGACACGGCGCTTGAAGCGCCACGGTGCAAATGATTTTTCCGTGCAGCGGAAAGGTCGGGCGCCGGGCCCGGGCCCCGTCAAGGCGAAGCCGGCGGCAGGCAGCTGCGCAGCTCTTCCTGCACATCGCTGCCAGGCAGGATCCCCCAGCGGACCCGCACGCTGCGCGCGTCGTCCTCGCCCGCCCAGGGCAGGCGCAGGCTGCCGGTGCAGCTGGCGGTGGCAAGCAGCGGCTCCAGCAGCGCGCCCTCGGAGCGGAACTCCGGCGTGTCGAGGATCAGCACCATGCCGCCTTCGCGCAGCAGCGCATCTGGCGGCAGCCATGGCGAGGTGCGCGGGTCGCCGTCGATCAGCAGCTGCACGTCCGGGTCCATGTGCAGCACCACCGCGCCGGTGAACCAGGTGTCGCCCACCATGAGCCGCAGCGGGCGGTCGCCTGCGCGCTCGCGCCATACGGCTTCGACCGCCTCGGCGATCTGCCCCGAGGGCAGGTTGGCGCGCGTGATGTAGCCGTTGCGCGCGCTCCAGACACCGTCGATCCAGGCCTGGCCGAACGAGCCGGCAACGTGCAGCACGGCGGCCGCCACGAGCGTGCCGACCCATCGGCGGCGCGTCCAGCGCTCGGCCTCGAGGCCCGGCACGGCCATCACCGCCCACACGGCGACCGGCAGGAAGAAGGTGCTGAGCCACGAAGCTACGAGGCGCATGTTGAAGAGCACCGACATCGCCAGCACCAGGCACACCGGCCCGAAGGTCGCCCAGGCGAGGAAGCGCCGGTCGAAGCCGCCGTGCGCCGTCTTCTGCTCCTGCGCCGCGCCGCGTTCACGCGTGAACCAGGCCCAGGCCACGAAGAGGAGCATCGGCGACAGCCGCGCGACCTGCACCAGCAGGATCCGAAGCGGCCGCGGATGCACGTGCTTGAGCAGCGGGCCCGACGGATGCATCGAATGCCGCGCATAGCCGATGGTCTGGTCGCCGTGCTGCAGCAGCCATGCGAGGTGCGGCGCCATCAGCAGCAGCGCCACGCCGGCGGCACGCAGCAGGTCGCGGCGCACGCGCGCATCGCGCCACGAACCCTCCCACGCGATGAAGCCCGCACCCACCGCGAACTGCACCAGGGCGCTGTACTTGGTGAGCATCGACAGCGCCGCGAACACGCCGAGCCAGAGCCAGTCGAAGCGGCCGCCCGCCGAAGGCGTGCGCAGCACGCGCCAGAGCATCCACCAGTAGCCCGCCATCGGCAGCAGCTGCACCGTGTTGTGGTTGAAGATGGTGGCGCGCTGCACGTGGTAGGTCACCAGCGAGCCGAGCAACACCGCCAGCGCCGCCCGCATCGGCGGCATCATGCCCAGCGACCAGCGCCACATGATGTAGAGCGCGCCCACGCCGCAGCCCACGCCCGCCGCATAGGTCAGCCAGGGCTGGCGGCCGGCCAGCAGGACCGGCAGGCCCATCAGCCAGCTCGGCAGCGGCGGGTGCTTGTAGTAGCCCCATTGCATGCTGCCGCCCCAGAAGAGCTCCTCGACGTTGTCCCAAGGCGGCGTCTCGTAGAAGCCGGCCATGGGCAGCGTCCAGAGCGCGACCAGCGCCAGCAGCGCGATGACGACCGCGCCGTTCAGGGAAAGATGCCGCGCGAGAGCGGACGCCGGACGGGCGCCGGGAAGGAAGGGCCGGGAATTCATTACCTGCCTTTGTAAAGCTTCCGGCCTAACGGCACCTGACTGGAACCGGCTTTCGCCCAGCACTCGGCCCGGCACCGCCCGCCCGGTGCGCGCCACATAGAATCGCCAGCCTGCCCGCCCGCAGGCGTCCGGGGCCCGGTTCAGCCCCGCGATCGGTCCGGCGTGAACCGCGCACGGCAGGCAAGCCCGGAGACAAACCCCATGGACCGCTGGACCGAAATCGCCCTGCTCGTGCACATCGCCGATGCCGGCAGCCTGAGCCGCGCGGCCGAGGCGCTGGGCCTCTCGAACGCGGCCGCGAGCCGCCACCTGAGCGCGCTGGAAGAACGGCTGGGCGCGCGGCTGGTCGAGCGCAACACGCGGCGGCTCTACCTCACCGACACCGGCCGCGAGTTCTGCGGCCGCGCCCGCACCATCCTGGCCGACCTGTCGGACGCCGAATCGGCGGTGAACGCCACCGCGCTCAACCCCACGGGCACGCTGCGCGTGACGGCCTCGCTGTCGTTCTCGATCCACCACATCGCGCCGCTGCTGCGCGAGTACACGCAGCGCTATCCGGGCGTGACGGTGCACGTGGAGGCGGCCAACCGCTACTTCGACCTAATCGACAACAACATCGACGTGGCGATCCGCACCCGCGAGTTCGAGCCCGACTCGAACGTGACCATCCGCCGGCTCGGCGAGACGCGGCGCATCCTGGCGGCCTCGCCGCGCTACTTCGCGCAGCACGGCTTTCCGAAGACGCTGGAAGAGCTGAAGCGGCACAAGCTGCTGATCTACACCCACGCCAACAACCCGAACGAGCTGCGCTTTCGCCGCGGGGAGGAAACGCAGACGGTGTCGGTCACGGGCCTGCTGGAGTCGAACGACGGGCAGGTGCTGCGCGCGGCCGCGCTCGACGGCATGGGCATCCTGGTGCAGCCCACCTACATCGTCTACGACGACATCGTGGCCGGCCGGCTGGTGCCCACGCTGGACGACTGGGACCTGCCGCACCTGACCATCAACCTCGCCTACCCCAGCCGCAAGCACCTGTCGGCCAAGGTGCGCAGCTTCATCGACTTCATGGCGGCGCATTTCCAGAAGATGGAATACGAGCGCAAGTGGACGGCGCACTTCGGCTCCCACTGATCAGCCCCCGGGGGCTTTTTGGCCAAAACATGTGCGTAAACGCACATTCCCCGTTTCCGCAGCCCCGCACACTGGAACCGCAACCGTCGCATCCCGCGGCGGACCCACCGCTTCCACCCTGCAAGGATCTGCCATGAACACCCAGGCCACCGCCGCCAACACCCCGCGTGCGCCGATCGCGTCGCCGCTGTCCGCCCTCTCCCCCTCCACGCTGGACGATTCAGGCAAGCTGCTGATCCGCGTGACGGTCGGCTTCCTGGTGCTGCTGCACGGCATCTTCAAGATCTCGGCCGGCGTGGGCTTCATCGCCGGCATGCTGGCCAAGTCCGGCCTGCCGGGCGGCATCGCCTACCTGGTGTACGTCGGCGAGATCGTCGCGCCGCTGCTGATGATCGCGGGCCTCTATACCCGTGCCGCCGCGGGCGTGGTGGTCATCAACATGCTGGTGGCCTTCGGCCTGGTGCACATGGCCGACCTGTTCGCGATGACCAAGCAGGGCGGCTGGGCGCTGGAACTGCAGGGCCTGTACCTGTTCGGCGCGCTGACCGTGGTGCTGCTGGGCGCCGGCCGCTTCTCGCTGGGCGGCATCAAGGGCCGCTGGAACTGAGCAAGCCGGCGAATCATTCGTGGAACACCGCGGAACCGGCTTTGCCGGGCCGCAGGTGTTGCCCCCGGAAGGGGGTTGGCGCAGCGACACGAAGTGCGCGAAGCCTGGGGGAGAGCTTCAATCGCCTCTGACTTGCGAGACCATCGCTTCCAGGCGGGCCACGTCGGCGACCAGCAGGGCCTTGTCGTCCTTGCGCAGCACGCCGCTGCGCGCCAGCACGTTGAGTTCGCGGGTCACCTGCTCGCGGTTGGTGCTGATCTGGCTGGCCAGCGCCGCATGCTTGGGCGCCGGATCGAGCCGGGCCTGGTTGCCCTCCACGCCGGCAGCGCGGGCCAGGCGCAGCAGCTCGGCATGCAGCCGGTTCTGCACGCCCAGGGTGCTCAGGTCGATCACCCGCTCCGAGAGCTGCCGCACCAGCGTCGCCAGCCGCAGCATCACCCGGCCGGCCACCAGGGGCTCGTCGCGCAGCAGGGCCATGAAGGAGGCGCGGTCGAGGCTCGCGACCACGCTGGGCTCCAGCGTGACCACGTCGGCGGAGCGCGGGCCGCCGTCGATGGCCGAGATGTCTCCGAAGTGCTCGCCGGCCTCGGAATCGCGGAAGGTCACCTGCCGGCCGTTGGCCGAGTAGGTCGTCACCCTCACCCGGCCCGAGACCAGCAGGAACACCTCGCCCTGCTGCTCGGCGCGCAGCAGCAGGGGCTTGCCGGCCTCCACGCTGTGCCACAGGCATTGCCGGGCCAGCAGGTCCAGCCGCTGGTCTGAAAGGCCTTCGAGCAGCGCGATCTGGCGCAGCGCAAGGCTGGAACGGGGGGTAGGTTCGGGTCTGGCCATGCCGGGGTCGGTGGTCAACGGGGATGGGCGCGCGGATTATGCTCGGGTGCCGCTTCGAACCCGTTCATGGCCAGACGTTCCCCTGAAGCCCCCTCCGACGCCTCCCCCGCCGCCGCGATTTCGCTGAGACCGCCCACGCGGCGCAATCTGCGCTGGGCCAGCGGGCTGGTGCTGATGGCCTACGTCACGCTGCACCTGCTGAATCATTCGCTGGGCATCTATTCGTTTGCCGCCGCCGAGACCATGCTGCGCGGCGTGCAGGCGTTCTGGCACACCATCGCGGGCACCGCCCTGCTCTATGGCGCGGCCGCCACGCACCTGGCGCTGGCGGTGGTCGCCCTGTGGGAACGGCGCACCCTGCGCATGCCCCCGCTAGAAGGCCTGCGCGTGGCGCTGGGTTTCGCGCTGCCGCTGCTGCTGGCCACGCACCTCACCGCCATGCGCGGCGCCTTCCAGGCCTACGGCATCGAGGGCTCCTACGTGCGCGTGGTCTGGGGGCTGTGGGACTGGCAGGGCGCCGCCGCGCAACTGCTGATGCTGCTCGCGGCCTGGACCCACGGCTGCCTGGGCCTGCACTTCGCGCTGCGGGCCAAGCCGGCATGGCGGCGCTTCTCGCACCTGCTGCTGGCCGTGGCGGTGGTACTGCCGCTGACCGCCGCGATGGGCTTCGTCTCGATGGGGCGCGAGTTCCAGTGGACCGGCGTGCCGCCGGCCACGCTGCCCACGGCCGAGCAGTCCAAGGCGCTGGGTACGGCCGAGAACGCGATCAAGTGGGGCTACGGCCTGGCGCTGATCGCGCTGCTGGCGGCGCGCTGGGGCCGCAACGGCTTCTCGCGATGGGCGCGCCAGCCGCAGGTGGCGCTGCGCTACCCTGGCCGCACGGTGCAGGTCCCGCGCGGCTGGAGCGTGCTGGAGGCGAGCCGCTCCCACGGCATCGACCACGTCTCGATCTGCGGCGGGCGTGCGCGCTGCTCCACCTGCCGCGTGCGCGTGGCCGGCCCCGCCGAGCACATCGGCGAGGTGGGGCGCGACGAGCGGCGCACGCTCGACCGGGTGCGCGCGCCGGCCGACGTGCGGCTGGCCTGCCAGCTGCGCCCGCGCGGCGACATCGAAGTCACACCGCTGTTCGCGCCGCTGCCCAACGAGGGACGGCCGGCGCCGGTGGGCAGCTTCGGGCGCGAGCGCGACGTGGCGATCCTCTTCGTCGACCTGCGGCGCTGGTCGGGCCTGTCGGAGCGGCAGTGGCCCTTCGACCTGGCCTACGTGCTCGACCGCTACTTCGCCACCGTGGGTGCAGCGGTGCGCGAAAGCGGCGGCGTGCCCAACCAGTTCATCGGCGACAGCGTGATGGCGATCTTCGGCCTCGACTGCGACCTGCCCACCGCCTGCAGGCAGGCGATGCGGGCGACGGAGCTGATCGGCCAGCGCATGGATGCATGGAGCGAAGGCTTCGAGGCGCAGTTCGGCCAGCGGCTGGAGTTCGGCATGGGCCTGCACGCGGGCCGCGCGGCGGTGGGCGAGGTGGGCTACCTGGAGACGACCACCTTCACCGCCATCGGCGAAGTGGTCAACACCGCGAGCCGGCTGCAGGACCACTCGAAGACCGCGGCCTCGCGCCTCGTGGTGTCGCTCTTCGCGGCCGAGCAGGCCGGCGTGGCGCACGCCATGGGCGAGGCCGAGGTGCTGAAGGTGCGGGGCCGCTCGGAGCCCCTGGCGGTGCTGTACGCGCCGCAAGCGACAGCGACAACGATGGCGGCCTCCCTCTAGCTGCCAATTGGCGAAAGCGGTGCGCAAACGCACATCGCGAACCACGATGCGGTTTCACACTGCATCCCGTGGCAACGACGAATGTCCGCCGCCCACACAGTCAGCAAAGGGACTCGCATCATGAACACCAAGCAACGCATCGCCGCTCTCTCCGCCATCGCATTCGCCATGCTCGGCGCAGCGGGCGCGGTCCACGCCGAAACCT
Organism: Variovorax sp. SG517; assembly: GCF_013376045.1. Lineage (GTDB taxonomy): Bacteria > Pseudomonadota > Gammaproteobacteria > Burkholderiales > Burkholderiaceae_C > Variovorax. Next base: position 878,898 of record NZ_JABMJG010000001.1, read on the forward strand.
ATGAGGGCGTGCAGCCCCTCACCTCTTCCGCCAGCCGCGGCGACGTGAAGGCCGAAGCCGTGGCCGCGACGCGCGAAGGCAACCGCTATTCGGACGCCGCAGCCGAAGGCGCCGTGGCCTTCAGCTCCACGCTCGACCGCGCCACCGTGCGCGAGCAGGCCGTGGCCGCCGCCAACAACCCGCTGCAGAGCCTGGACCGTCGCGCCTTCTACCGCGACGAAGTGCCCGCGGCCTACAAGAAGCCCGGCGTTTCGTTCACGCGGCAGGCCAGCCTGCCGAGCGCGGCACGCCCCTGACGCAAGGGCTCAGGGCAGTACGCCTTCCCAGGCGTTCTGCAGCAGCGCGCGGATCGCCGCGCGCTCCAGCGGGCGCGGGTTGGGGTACTGGTTCTTGAGCGCGTGCTCGCAGGCCAGGTCGAGATCGGACTCCTTCATGCCGATATCGCGCAGCGCGACCGGCGCGCCGTTGTCGCGCGCCAAGTCGTACACGGCCTGAGCGGCGCTGCCGCTTCCCGCCAGCGCCTTCGAGATCTTCGCCATGGCCTCGGGCGCCGCCGCAGCGTTGTAGGCCAGCGCATGCGGCAGCACGATGGTGTGGGTCTCGGCATGCGGCAGGTTGAAGCTGCCGCCCAGCGTGTGGCACAGCTTGTGGTGAAGCGCCATGCCCACATTGCCCAGCACCGTGCCGCACAGCCATGCGCCGTAGAGCGCGTCGCTGCGGGCGGTGAGGTCCTTGGGCGTGGCGCGGATGGCCGGCAGCGCGCGGCCCAGCGCGGCGATGCCCTCCTGCGCCATCAGGTCCATGATCGGGTTCGAATCGACCGCGTAGAGCCCTTCAGCCGCGTGCGCGATGGCGTTGATGCCGCTGGTCACGCTCATGCCCACGGGCAGGCCGAGCGAGAGCTCGGGGTCGTAGATCACGGTGCGCGGCAGCACGCGGGCGTCCTTGCCCGTCTTCTTCATGCCGGCTTCGGTGATGCCGTAGATCGGCGTCATCTCGGAGCCCGCATAAGTGGTCGGGATGGCAAGGATCGGCAGGCCCGAATCGAGCGCGATGGCCTTGCCCAGCCCGGTGGTGGAGCCGCCGCCGATGGCCACGGCGCAGTCGGCGCCGAGCTTGGCGGCCACCTCCCTCGCCTCGCGCGCGGTCTCTATGGGCACGTGCATCACGGCGCGGTCGAACACCCCCGCCGCATGCGCGCCGAGCATGTCGGCCACGCGCTCGGCCTGCGGGCGCTGCTCGGGCGTGGAGAGCACCAGGGCTCGGCGCGCGCCTAGCGCATCGATCTCGCGGGCCAGGTGCTGCAGCGAACCTGCGCCGAAAACCACCCGCTGGGGTGCGCTGGTGTAGATGAACGAGGGTGTGGTCATGGCTTGGTGCCCGTATCTCCGGTGTCTCCGGTATCTCCGATGTCTGCCTGGACGAATCTGTCCGCCCCCGGCCCGTGCCGGGCCACCACGATACGCCGGCTCGCCCGCCGTTCAATGGCGGAAAACGGAAAGGAGTTTTCCGCCAGCCGCGGACACCGGCCTCGCACTCGCCTCAGGCCGGCGCGACTCGCACCGTGCAGGCCTGGCGGCTCTCGGCGATCGAGAAGCGCACCGGCAGGAAGCGCTCGATCACCGCGCAGTTGGTGCGCGTGTGCTCGGTCACCTCGCTGCAGGTGAAGGCGCATTCCTTCCTGCCCTGCCACGCCGCGAGCGCCAGCAGCAGCGCCAGCTGGACGGCCAGATGCGGTCCCACGGCCGCCTCGCTCTTCTGGAACGAGCGCAGCTCCTTCACCAGCCCGTGCGCTACCTGCTCGGCGCTCAGCGACTTCTCGCCGAAGGCGGTGAACACCTCGGTTACGTGCTCGTAGGCCAGCGTGGCAAGCAGCGCATTGCCCGGACCTTCGTTCTGGCGCACCGAGCCGAAGCGCAGCTGCTCGCCCGACCAGCCCATCGCGCCACCCAGCGTTTCGAGCTCGCGCGTCGGCACATGGCGCGGAATGCCGGGCGCCAGGCATTCGGCGTAGTTCGACTGGTGCGCACCGCGCGTCATCAGGTCGAAGGGCTGCAGCGCACCGGCTGCCGGCACGATGACCACCTCGACCTCGCCACCACCGGCCGGATAGAAGCCGCAGCGGCGCAGCGTCAGCTGCAGATCGGCACCCAGTCGGCGCACCAGCGGGGCAAACGCACGCTCCAGGAAATGGAACGGCGGCGCCATCGGGTTGTGCGTGCCGCCGCTCAGGTGCACGCGGCTCTGCGAACCGGCGAGCAGCAGCGGCGGCAGCACCGTCTGCAGCACCAGCATGCAGCTGCCCGCGCCCGAGATCGCGAAGCGGTACTCGCCCGCGCGCACCGGGCCGGGCACGAAACGCAGCGACTGCGAACCGAGCTCGGCACCATCGACTTCCGCGCCGCTGATGGCAGCGGCCGCGTTCACGCAGGCGAGGTGCTGTCGCATCAGGCCCGGCTTGGCACGGCCTGCGCGGATCTTCTCGATGGCCATCGGCTGGCCCGTGACCATCGACAGCGCGAGGCTGGTGCGCAGGATCTGGCCGCCGCCCTCGCCCTGGGAGCCGTCGAGTTCAACCATGCGGGGCCTCCTCCTGCTTCTTCTGCTGCTCGAAACGCAGCACGGTCTCGTAGAGGAACGCATCGAGTCCTGCCTCCTCGGCGCGCGGCAGCGGCGTCACCTGCTCCGCCGCGTTGGCCGCCAGCTCGGATTCGATGAACGCATGGATGCCGCTCCAACGCGGACTGGTCGCGGCCTCGCCGGCGCGCATCTTCACCTCGAGCAGCGCGTTGATCTCGGCGATCAGCGCGGCGTCGCGCACCGGGTCGAGCGTGCGCTGCGCCAGTTCGGCGAAGCGCATCGGCGGCACGCCGGGCTGCGTGCGGATCCAGCGCGCGGCCAGCAGCGGACGCAGCACGTAGAGGTACTTCTTGTAGCGCACCTCGTCGGCCTGCAGGTGCTCGCGGAAGTTCTTCTTCGCCATCGAGGCGTAGTGATGCCAGGCGCGTGCGTTGGAGAACACCGTCTCCGACAGTTCGCGAAAGCGCGGCATCGCGGTCGCGTCGTCGCGGTACACGACGGGCGAGCGCAGCCATTCGAGCAGCGTCGGGTTCGACTCGCGCATCAGGCCCAGGGCCTTGCGCAGGTCCCAGCCGTTGATGTCGAGGTCGCCGCTGATCGGCACCTCGATCACGTCGCGGCGCGGCATCACCGTGAGATACCACGGCAGGCGATTCACGTAGATGAAGCGCACGTCGTAGTCGCTATCGGGCGAGGCAAAGCCCCAGCCGCGGCTGCCGGATTCGCAGGCGAAGAGCACGGTCACGTCGTGCTTCGCCTCGATGTCGCGCAGAGCCTCCATGATCTGCGCGCGCATGGCGGGCTCGATCGGGTGGGCGGAGCGCAGGAATTCTTCTTCGGTACTCATCTTCGGTTCTTCTTTCTTCTTTTCTCTCGTCAGGCCCGCGTGACAGTCACCTCGCCGGCACTGTCGAGCTCGTAGACGTCCAGGTCGTTGGCCAGGAACGCATTCCCGCGGTAGTGCGCCTGCGTCTCGGCCATCAGCGCCGCCATGCCTTGCTCGTTCTGGTGACGCGCGCTGAAGTGCGTGAGGATCAGGTTCGGCATTTCGACCGACTGCGCAAACTCGGCCAGCAGGCGCGCCGAACTGTGCATCGGGCCGGGGCCGACCTTGTCGAGCGCGTCTTGCGTGAAGGTGGCTTCGTGCACCAGCAACTGCACGCCCTGGCAGGCATCGCGCAGCAACGCGGGCTCTGCGTTGTCGCCGCCGACGAGCACGCTGGCCGTGTCGACCTGCGTCTCGGTGAAGTCGGCGCTGCGCAGCACGTCGCCATTGAAGGACACGTCTTCACCGCTCTGCAATGCACGCCACGCAGGGCCGGGAGGTAGGCCGACCGCACGCAGCGCATCCGCCTTCAGCCGCACGCGCCGCGTCTCGACCTGCACGCGGTAGGCATGGCTGGGCACGCGATGCAGCAGCGCGTGGCGCTCGATGCGCACGCCGGGCGCCTCGTACACCAGTTGCTGCGCATCGAGATCCACATGCTCGACTTCGTAGGGCAGATGCAGGTCCGTCAGCGTGCGCGTGGCCTCGAACCACTGCCACACCGGCAGCGGTGCGATCAGCTTCAGCGGCTTGGTGCGCTTGCCCATGCCCGCGCTCGCGAGCAGCCCCGGCAGCCCATAGCAATGGTCGCCGTGCACATGCGTGATGCAGACGGCAGCCAGGTCGTTCAGCGACAGCGGCGTTTGCAGCACGCGATGCTGCGTGCCTTCGCCGCAATCGACCAGGAACCAGTCGGCGCCGAGCACCGTCTGCACCGCGAGACCGGAGACGTTGCGGTGGCGCGTGGGGGTGCCGGAAGAGGTCCCCAGGAAAGTCAGTTTCATCATCGTCGTCAAGGCCATCGCTCCCTGTTCATCAGCGCACTCTTCGCCGCATCCGCGGCAACGCGCTCCCAGGCAAAGTATCGGCGACCGCCTGCGGGGCGGGCCGTCATCAGTTCATGCAGCTTCGCGAGGTTGGATTCGCCGCCCCATCGCGCCATGGTCTGGATCGCCACGACGCGCAGGCTCCACCATTTGCTTTCGAGCGCGGCCTCGACTTCGGCCACGGCTCGTGCATTCGGCTTCGTTGCACCCAACGCGCGAAGACGATCTGTCTGCTCGCCCAGGAGGTTCGCACCCGGCCCTGTATTCCGCAGATGCTCCCGCCGCGCACGACGACATGCCAGGCATCGAACGGCTCGGCTATCGATATGTCCGTGCACGACCTCGTACCACCACTTCTGCTGCTCGGCCGTCCACAGCTCCTCGGCGCCGCAGTCGCGGCAGGTGAAGGGGCGGGCTACATAAAACGCAGGCAGCACACCATAGGTGTTGTTGTATTGCGCCAGGACGAACCGATCAGCCGGCACGCAACCGAGCGCGAATCCGAAATCGGGCTGCGGCAGGCGGACATCCTTCGCACGCAGGCGCGCGGCCGATGCTGCGGCGCGCTCGAGGCGACGCGCCTTGATTTCGGCGCGGCGTTGCTTGTTGCTCTTCATGACTCTCAGCCTCGCTTTATCTTGTCTTGCTCGATGGCATGCAACATCCGTCGTGCTCGACCCCCAGTCCAACGATCCTTGCGGGTCGAGATCTCGCGAACGCGAGCGGCGAACTCATCGTCCGCCCATCGAACAGCAAGCCGGCAATCGTGACAAAACCGTCCTGTAGAAGGCCTGCGTGTCAACGACGTCAACAGACTCCTCAACACGCTGCTGCGTTCCTGTTCGGATAGATCGCTCTGCTTCAGCAGATGGCACAGTCGATCGCGCAGGTAGCCGGATCGGAAAAACCGCGGCCCCATTTCGATGTAAAGAATGGCCGATTCGCGCCATGCTCCCTTGCCTTGGAGAACCCCTTCCCGCGCCTCATCACTCCACAACTCGAACACAGGGCTCTCATAGCTGCGAAAGCGTTCGGCTGCCACCTTCCAGGCAGTCCATGCCGATACGGAACGTCCGCGTTGCGTGAAGGCCTCTTGCAACGCCAGCTCCCGACGCTTCAGTTCAGCTTCAGTTTGTCGAGTGCACCTGTGATCGATCTTCATCTTGGCCCTCCTGCGCCGGCCTCGATGGACGGCCGGCTATCCCTTCACGCATACGACCTGCTTGAGCGTGTAGACCACCTCCACCAGGTCCTTCTGCGCATCCATCACCGCGTCGATGTCCTTGTAGGCCATCGGGATCTCGTCGATCACGTCGGCGTCCTTTCGGCATTCCACGCCTTCGGTCGCGGCGATCTGGTCGGCCACCGTGTAGAGCTTCTTCGCCTTGGTACGGCTCATCTTTCGACCGGCGCCGTGGCTGCAGCTCATGAAGCTCTCGGGGTTGCCCTTTCCGCGCACGATGTAGCTCTTGGCGCCCATGCTTCCGGGAATGATCCCCAGCTCGCCGGCCTTGGCGCTCACCGCGCCCTTGCGGGTCACGAGCACGTCTTCACCGAAGTGCGTCTCGCGGCTCACGTAGTTGTGGTGGCAGTTCACCGCTTCCACGTGCGCCTCGAAGGGCTTGGTGATGACCTTGCGCGCGGCCGCGACCACGCGCTGCATCATCACTTCGCGGTTCGCTCGCGCGAACTTCTGGGCCCAGCCCACCGCGCGCACGTAGTCGCCGAAGTACTTGGCGCCCTCTTCGAAGTACGCCAGGTCCTGGTCGGGCAGGTTGCGCTGGTGCTGCTCGGCATCCTTCTTCGCGAGTTCGATGAAGTGCGTGCCGATGGCATTGCCCACGCCGCGCGAACCCGAGTGCAGCATGAACCACACGGAGCCGGCTTCGTCCAGGCACACCTCGATGAAGTGGTTGCCCGTACCCAGCGTTCCCAGGTGCTTGTGGTTGTTGGTGTTCTTCAGGCGCGGGTAGTCCTCGCAGATCGCGTCGAACTCGTCCACCAGCCCGGCCCAGGCCACGTCGGTCTCGTTGGGAGGGGTCTCCCACGAGCCCTTGTCGCGGCCCATGCGCTTGGGGTTGGATCCGTGCGGCACGGCCTTCTCGATCGCCGAGCGCAGCGGCGCCAGGTTGTCGGGCAGATCGTTGGCATGCAGCGTGGTCTTGCACGCCATCATTCCGCAGCCGATGTCCACGCCCACCGCGGCCGGGATGATGGCCTTGAAGGTCGGGATCACCGAGCCCACCGTCGCGCCGATGCCGTAGTGCACGTCGGGCATGGCCGCGATGTGCTTGAACACGATGGGCAGGCGGGCTGCGTTCTCGAGCTGCTTCTGCGCCTCGTCCTCCACGGGCACGCCGCGGGTCCACATCTTCACGGGAACGCCGTTGGCGACTTCGTGCAGGTTGTAGTTCTTGCTCTGTTCCATTTTTCTTTCTCTCTCTCTTTGGCTATCTATCCATTCATTCTTCACGAACGTCTGGTGGACACGGCGGGATTCGAACCCGCATCAATACGGCGACCGCGGTGTTTCAATCCAGCGGCCCAGTCGACGATTGGAAACGCGCGCCAGTGACAGACCCGTCATCGGAGCCAGCACCTGCATCCTCAACCTTGCTCGTCGACCGACTTGCCCGCCGTACCTGGTCTTACCCAGGCTGCCGGCAATATCAACATTTTTGGCAGTGGCGCTCCCTTCTGTGCCTGCGTGCCCGTATCCCTTTCTTCCCGTCGCTCAGGAGCCGTTCGGCCGCAGCGTCACCAGCCCGTTGAGCACCTGGTCCAGACCGCCGACCACCGAGATCTTGTCGATCCGCTCGGCCACGCGTTCCAGCGTTTCGAGTTCCTTCATCCGCAATGCGACGGGGTTGCCCTCCATCACCTTGGCGGTGTTCAGCAGCGAACGCGTGGCCGCGGTTTCCTCGCGGCGACGGATCACGTTGGCCTGGGCCGACTTCTCGGCCTCCACCACCTGGGCGAGGATGGTCTTCATCTCGCCCGGCAGGATGATGTCCTTCACGCCCACGCTCTCCAGCGCGATGCCAGTGCCTTCCAGTCGCTCGCGCACCTGCGCCAGCACCGTCTGGTCGATCGCCGCCTTGTTTTCCAACAGGGCATCGAGCGTCTGTTCGCCGACCGCGGCACGCAGACCGAACTGCAGCTCGCGATACACATGCTCGGCGGGCTTGGGCATCTGCGCCATGGCCTGGCGCACATCGGTGAAGCGCCACACCGCCGACATGTTCAAACGCAGGCCCACCTTGTCGCGGGTCAGTATTTCCTGCCCGCTCACTTCGGCGATCTGCGAGCGCAAATCCACGCAGCTCACTGCCACTTGGCGATTGAAGCGCCAGAAACCGTGGTTCCCCGGCGGCAGCAAGGCCTGCATCTGTCCTTCGAGCGTCAACACGCCGGCATGGAACTCCGGCACCTGCACCAGCAGTACGCCTTCGAGCCCCTGCACCGCACGCGGACGCAGCGCCACGCTCTGCAGCTTTGCCAGCAACTCGGCCGGCAGGCGCGCATCTGCGGCCAGGTCGATCACATCGATGCGCTGCTCGCGCAGGCCGCGCCAATACAGCTTTCGCGTCGCGGGCGGCAGGATCTGCACGAGCACGCCGTCTTCATGGCGCAGGCCGACCTGGGTCTCGCCCAGCGCCACCTGCACGAACTCGCGCTCGACCAGCTCGGGCTCGCGCGCCAGGAAGTAGTCGGCCAGCTCATGCTCGAACACCGGCTCGGCAAGCGAGAAGCGCTGCAGCTGGACGGCATCGAAGCCCGCGAACACGCGGTGCTTTCCCGGGCCGAGTAACCGCTCGAAATCGCCGTTTCGCAGCAGCAGCGCGCGTTCGTTCTTCTTGATGGTGTATTGGTTGAAACCCAGCATTTTTTCTTCTCCTCTGTTGTTCGGTCCGGCTGTTCGTTCGGTTCGTTCCTTCGTTCGCTCAGCCAGTCAATCGGTCATCACTTCATCAATCAATCGAGGCCCTCGAAGGGCAGGCGGCGGACACTGCGGCAGCCAAGGCCTGACATGCAGCGGTCGCGCGGTCCGATCAGTGCCTCCCTCGTTGCATGCGCAACGCCGTCACTTCCCTCGCCGTCGATGGCCACACGCAGTTCCTTGCCACGCACGCGGTGCGCAAGCCGCCTGCGCTTGGCACGGTGTCGCGCGCCGCAGGGTTCGAGCCCTGCGCCATCGCTCCGGTGTGCCGGGGCGGGGGGCTTTCGCCCCATCAGATGGCGGTGCGAGCACCGCCAGGGTTTTTCGCGGGAATCGAACCCACAACGCCGTGTGGTTAGCACGGTGCTCAACCATGAGCAGAACTGAATCAAGTTCAGTTGCCAGCCAGTTCAACAGCGGCATACCGCGAGCCCAAGACAGGATCTGGCCTGCGGCACCGGGCCGCTTTCACGCGGCACCTGCGAGCGGATGAACTGCATCCGACGGGTTGTCTATTGCAGCCAGCGTGCCAGGCGACGGGAAGAGAAGCAAAAAAGCGCTCGAAACTCATGCAAGCCATTGATATGAATAGATAAATTCTTTTTCCTCGCTCGACTCGCGCCTTGTTCAATCTGCTAGCATTCAGAAAATTTCTATAAATTCAGCTAGCTTTTTATTCATGAAGCCCATCGTCGTCATCGGCTTCCTCGGCACCCAGCTCGACGCCGGCCAGGGCGCCGGCCGCTGGAACAAGTGGCGCCCCACCGTCTCGCTCGCGCAGCACGAGGACATGGTCGTCTCGCGCATGGAGCTGCTCTATACGCCGCGGCACAAGGCGCTGGCCGAGGTGGTGAAGGCCGACATCGCCACCGTCTCGCCCGAAACCACGGTCAACCTCGTACAGCTCGACCTCGCCGACCCGTGGGACTTCGGCGAGGTCTACACGCGCCTGTACGACTGGGCGCGCGGCTACAGCTTCGACACCGAGCGCGAGCAGTACTGGACGCACATCACCACCGGCACGCACGTCGCGCAGATCTGCATGTTCCTGCTGTCCGAATCGCGCGTGGTGCCCGGCGTGCTCGCGCAGACGTCGCCGCCGAAGAAGCAGCGCGAGGGCGAAGCCGGCAAGTGCACGCTGATCGATCTCGACCTCTCGCGCTACGACGTGATCGCGCGGCGCTTCGACGCGGAGCAGCGCGACGCGGTCGCCTTCCTCAAGAGCGGCATCGCCACGCGCAACGCGCGCTTCAACGCGCTGATCGACGAGATCGAGCGCGTGGCGGTGCGCTCGCGCGCGCCCATCCTGCTGGTGGGGCCGACGGGCGCGGGCAAGTCCTTCCTGGCGCGGCGCATGTTCGAGCTGAAGCAGTCGCGCCACCAGATGACCGGGCCCTTCGTCGAAGTGAACTGCGCGACGCTACGCGGCGACGGGGCTGCATCGACGCTCTTCGGCCACAAGAAGGGCTCCTTCACCGGCGCCGCCGCCGACCGCGCGGGCCTGCTGCGCACCGCGCACCAGGGCGCACTCTTCCTCGACGAGATCGGCGAACTCGGCCTCGACGAGCAAGCGATGCTGCTGAAGGCGATCGAGGAGAAGCGCTTCTTCCCCGTGGGCGCCGACAAGGAAGTGGAAAGCGACTTCCAGCTGATCGCCGGCACCAACCGCGACCTGCGCAGCGACGTCGCTCAGGGCCGCTTCCGCGAAGACCTCTTCGCGCGCATCAACCTCTGGACCTACGACCTGCCCGGCCTCGCGCAGCGGCCGGAGGACATCGAGCCCAACGTCGACCACCTGCTGGCCCTCCACGCCGCCGAGAACAACCGCGTGGTGCGCTTCAACGCCGAGGCACGTGCCGCCTACCTGCGCTTCGCGCAAAGCGGCGAGGCGATCTGGAGCGGCAACTTCCGCGACCTCTCGGCCAGCGTGACGCGGCTGGCCACATTGGCCGACGGCGGGCGCATTCCGGTCGCGCTGGTGGAGGCCGAGATCGCACGGCTGCGCTGGCTGTGGAAGCACGCGGGCGCCGCACCGCCCGCTGGCGAAGGCGTGGACCTCGATGCCCTGCTCGGCGAAGAACGCAGCGCCGCGCTCGACCTGTTCGATCGCCTGCAGCTCGAAGCGGTGGTGCGGGTCTGCCGTCAGTCGCGCAGCCTCTCGGACGCGGGCCGCCAGCTCTTCCAGGCTTCGCGCGCACAACGCAGCGTGGTGAACGACGCCGACCGGCTGCGCAAGTACCTCGCCAAGCATGGCCTGGAATGGGGCCGGATCGCGAACGCCTGAGCTATCCTCCGCCGCGATGGCCATCTCCGCATTCGCCGTGAAAGTCCCCGCAGCCGAGCCCCTGGTCGCAGACCTGCGGCATCGCTACGACGCGACGGCGGCACAGGGAGTGCCGGCGCACATCACGGTGCTCGTTCCCTTCATGGACCCCTCGCTGATCAGCGCCGACGTGCTGCAACGCGCGCAGCAGGCACTGGGCAGGACGCCGGCATTCGACTTCACCCTGCGCGAGGTCGGACGCTTTCCCGAAACCGCCTACCTTGCGCCGGAGCCCGCCGCGCCCTTCATCGAGATGACTCTGGCGCTGGCGGAGGCATTTCCCGGCTTCCCTCCTTACGGCGGCGAGCACGAGGGCGTCGTCCCGCACCTGACGGTGGCGCACGGCAGTGCGGCCGACGCGGGCGCGGCCGCCATCGAGCTCCAGTCGCGCCTCGTCGCATCAGCCACCGTGCGCGCGGCATGCACGGAAGTCACGCTGATGGAGAACTCATCGGGCAACTGGCGCGACATGCACGTCTTCCAGCTGCCTCAAGCCCCCGAACGCCCCATGCGCAACGTCCTCTTCATCTGCAGTCGCAACCAATGGCGCAGCCCGACGGCGGAGCAGCTCTGGCGCCGGCATCCGCTGGTCTCCGCGCGCTCCGCCGGCACCAGTCCGAATGCGCGGCACCGGGTCTCCGTCGACGACATCGAATGGGCCGACGTGATCCTGGTGATGGAAGAGAAGCACAAGTCGCGGCTCGCGGCCGAGTTCTCGCGGATGCTGGCGCACAAGCCCGTCCACGTGCTCGACATTCCCGACGAATACAAATACATGGACCCCGAACTGATAGAAGAACTCCAACGCTCGGTCGGGTCCATCCTCGAAATCGATTGAACCCATGCCAGAAATCTACATAAGCACCGACGTCGAATCCGACGGCCCCATTCCCGGCCCGAACTCGATGCTCAGCTTCGGCTCGGCCGCCTACACGGCCGACAAGCAGCTCGTTTCCACCTTCAGCGCCAACCTGCACACGCTGCCCGGCGCGGAGCCCGACCCCAAGACCGCCGCGTGGTGGAAGACCCAGCCCGAGGCCTGGGCCGCATGCCGCGCCGACCTGCAGGAGCCGGCCCACGCCATGAAGAGCTACGTGAGCTGGCTCAAGGGCCTGCATGCGCGGCCGGTGTTCGTCGCGTATCCGGCGGGCTTCGACTTCCTGTTCGTCTACTGGTACCTGATGCGCTTCGCGGGCGAGAGCCCGTTCAGCCACTCGGCGCTCGACGTGAAGTCGTTCGCGATGGCGATGCTCAGGCTCGACTACCGCGACAGCACCAAGCGCGCGATGCCGCGCCGCTGGTTCGACGCCGGCCTGCCGCACTCGCACGTGGCGCTGGACGACGCCATCGAGCAAGGCGCGCTCTTCTGCAACATGCTCGCGGAAAACCGCGCGGCAGTCGCCAGCGGGAAGCCCGCATGAAGGGCGGCGCTGTGCGGCGCTGGCTCGGACGACTGGCGATGTGCACGCTGCCGTTCGTGCTCGGCGGCTGCGTGCAGTCGATGTTCTATTACCCCGACAACGTGCGCTACGAGACGCCCGACGCACTGGGCATGCGCTACGAGAGCGTGCAGTTCACCAGTGCCGACGGCACGCGCCTGAGCGGCTGGTTCCTGCCGGCGGAGAACCGCCAGAACCCGAAGGAAGCCAAGGGCACGGTGGTGCACTTTCACGGCAACGCGCAGAACATGAGCACGCACTGGCGCTTCGTGGCCTGGCTGCCCAAGCGCGACTACAACGTGTTCGTCTTCGACTACCGCGGCTACGGCCAGTCCGAAGGAAAGCCGGAGCCCAAGGGCGTGTTCGAGGACTCCAACGCCGCGCTGAACTACGTGCGCTCGCGCGGCGACATCGACCCCGAGCGGCTGTTCGTCTTCGGCCAGAGCCTGGGCGGCACGAACGCCATCGCGGTGATGGGCGCGGGCAACCGCGCGGGCGTGAAGGCGGCGGCCATCGAGTCGACCTTCTATTCCTATTCGTCGATCGCCAACGACAAGCTCAAGGGCGCCGGCCTTCTGGTGAGCGACGAGTACGCGGCGTCGAGGTACGTCGCTGCCGTGTCGCCCATTCCGCTGCTGCTGATCCACGGCACGGCCGACCAGGTGATCCCGCTCGCGCATTCGAAGCGCCTGCTGGCCGATGCACGCGAGCCCAAGCGGCTGATCGAAGTGCCGGGCGCGGCGCACCTCGAGCCGATGACGGCGCTGCGCTACGGCGCCGCCTACCGCAAGGCGCTGACCGAGTTCTTCGAGTCGGCGCAGCATCCGATGCAGCAGTGACGACACAGCCATGAAGCATTTCGACGAAGCCGCCACCCGCGCGCCGCTGGGTTTCGATCGGCTGGTGCCCGCGCTGCGCGCGGCCTTCGCGGCCGGAGCCCAGGTGCCGCCGCGCCATGTGCACGCCATCGAAGCCGACGGGAGCAAGGGCACCGTGCTCATCATGCCGGCCTGGAGCGACGCGGGCTTCCTGGGCATCAAGACCATCAACATCTTTCCCGGCAACAGCGCGCAGGGCCTGCCCGGCCTGCATGCGACCTATGTGCTGTACGACGCCCGCACCGGCGTGCCGCTGGCGATGATGGACGGCAACGAGATCACCGCTCGCCGCACGGCGGCGGCCTCGGCGCTGGGCGCGTCCTTCCTGGCGCGGCCGGATTCGCGCAGGCTGCTGGTGCTGGGCACCGGACGCATCGCGCGCATGCTGCCCGCGGCGCACGCGAGCGTGCGCCCCATCGACGAACTGTGGGTGTGGAACCATCGGCCGGAAGGCGCGGAGGCCCTGGCGGCGCAATGGCGCGCCGAGGGCTGGAACGCCCGGGCGGCCACCGACCTGGAAGCCGCCGTGCGGGAGGCCGACATCGTGAGCTGCGCCACGCTGGCCACCGCGCCGCTGGTGCGCGGTGAATGGCTGGCACCGGGCTCGCACCTGGACCTGATCGGCAGCTTCACCCCCGCCATGCGCGAGGCCGACGTGCACTGCTTCGCGAGCGCGCACGTCTGTATCGACACCGAAGAGGCACTGCAGAAATCCGGCGACCTGCTCGACGCGATGGCTGCCGGCACGCTGCGTGCCGAGGATGTCCGGGGCACGCTCGCCACGCTATGCCGCCCGGAACAGCCCGGCCGACCGAACGAGCCCGCGCGCACGGTATTCAAGGCCGTCGGGAGCGCCCTGGAGGACCTGACCGCCGCCACGCTGGTGTGGCAGTCGAGCGACATCGACTAATCCTTATGGCCTAGTTTGAATCCCTCCGGAGCGGGTTTTCCTACATCTGGATACGTCGTGTAGCCAATAGCGCACAGGGCGCATCGCGCGTACCGTGGCACCTGACACCATCGACTCGGGGGGTCGCCACATGCTCAGCACCGAACACAAAGCCAACATCCTGCGCAAGGCCGGCTACGCCGTGCCGGCCCGGCCGGGCGATGCCGACAGCGCCTATCAGACGATCCAGTGCTGGCAGAAGGCCGTCGACACGCTCTACGTGACGTACGCCGCCAGCCGCGCCGCCAAGAGCCTGCGCGATGCGGAGGAGGCGCGGATGCTGGCCCTGCTGCAGCTTCGGTCGGCCAAGGCCTACGCCTGAGAACCCTTCGGCGGTCGTTCCTCAGGGCTTCTTCTGCTTTTCCGGCGCGTCGTTGCTGCCGCCGCGCGACAGCTGGCCCGCCTTCATCGCCTCGCGGTTCGCCGCACGGCGCTTGGCCGCGGCGGCTCGGCGTTCTTCCCTCGACAGCTTTGGCGCCGTGGTCGCGCGAACTTCGCCTTCCTGCATCTGCGGGCCCCGTGCGGCCGCGGCGCCGTCCACGCGACGTTCCTTGCGCGCCTCGGCGCGCTCCGCCCTGGTGGTAGGCGCCGTGGGCCGCGCCTTTCCTTGTGCGGGGTCCGCTTCGCCGGAAGACTGCGCGGACGCCACCGACACGACCATCATCTGAGCCAGGGCCAGGCAAACCGGCACGAGCATTTTTTTCATTGCGACGACCTTTCAGGACGAGTGAAGAAACTCGGCGGGCATTGTGGTCAGGGACAGGGCGCACTGTCCACTCCGGCCGGCGGGTTGCCGGCGCGCCCTCGGCCTGCCTGCCGGCGATCGCGCAGATAGGCCAGCACCAGCCTGACAAGTTCGCTCCTGAGCACGGACGAGCCCAGGTCGCCACGGCGCGCCGCCGCATGGACGACCCCTTCGACCGCGGAAGACAGCATGCGAGCGGCCGCCTCGTCTTCAGTGCCGTCGTCGCCTTCGCCGGTGGCCGTGCCCGATGCGACCAGCGCCCGGTAGCGACGCTGGTATTCCGCCTCGAACTCGGGATAGCTGGAGCGCGCGGCAAGCGGCACTTCGTCGACCAGCACGCGATGCAGCGCCTGGTCGACCGAGTGGGCGGCGATGACGCCATCGACGAAGCGCTCCACCCGCCGGTCGAGCGCGACGGCTTCGCCGCCTTCATCTTCTTCTTTCTCTTGCGGACCAGACAGCGCCGCGAGCACCTCGTGGAGATGGCGCTCCCGGATCGCCTCGGCAATGGCCAGCTTGTCCGGGAAGTACTGGTAGAGCGAGCCGACGCTGACGCCGGCGACCGCCGCGATCTCGTTGGTGGTGAAGCGGGCCCATCCGCGGCGCGCCAGAACGCGAGTTGCGGCCTCGACGATGGCGTCCACCGTGACGCGCGAACGCTGCTGCCGGGGCGCTTTGCGCATGGTCCTGCGCTGTGGGGGAATGCGAGTACCCAAGTTCGAGGCTCCACTCAAGAATAGGACGGCACGCAAGGCGTGCGTTCAACCGCTCAAGGGGAGATTGTGATGAGTACGCAGACGCTTCTGGCCTCGCTGTTCCGCTACAAGGCCTGGGCCGACGAGGGCCTGCTGGCAAGCCTGGCCGAGCTTGCGGCCACTGGGCCGGCCGACGAATACCGTACGGCGGCGCGCGTGTTCAACCACGCGTGCATCGTCGACCGCATCTTCGTCGCGAACCTGCAGCGCATGGCGCACGGCCAAACCGCGACGGGCGCGCCAGAGCCACCGCCGCTGCAAGCGCTGGCCGAAGCCGTGCGAGAAACCGACCGCTGGTACATCGACTACATCGCGCGCCTGGGACCGCAGGCGCTGGTGGAGAACATCGATTTCACGTTCACCGATGGAGCGCCGGGCCGGATGTCGCGCGAGGAGATGCTGGCCCATGTGGCGACCCATGCGGGCTATCACCGCGGAGAAATCGGCCGGATCCTGACCCGGCTCACGGGCTCGTCGCCGCCCGACACCTTCACCGGCTTTCTGCATCAAGCCGAGCCCGGGCGCCGCGCACGCAACGAGTAGCGGCGGCGTCCTCGGGCAACGGCCAGCCGGCTTACTTGCCCTGGGCCGACTTCAGCACGGGGTTCTGCATGGTCGAGACGACCTTGCTGTTGACGCGCGAGCCGCTGGTCACGTTTTGATCAGGCGCCGCGGCGGTGGCCATGGCTTCCTGGTAGACCTGCGCCGGGTCGCGGCTCGAGGTGAACGGGTCCGCGCCACGCGAGCCGCGCGTCACGTTCTGGTTGGGCGCATGGGCCGTTTCGACAGCCTGCTTGTACACGGCTTCGGCATCGGCCGTGGAGGTGAACGGATCGGCGCCGCGCGAACCGCGCGTGACGTTCTGGTCCTTGGCGTGGGCGGCGGCAACGGCTTCGGCTTCGACGGCTTCGCGGGTGCGCTGCTGGGCGTTGGCGGAAGCGAGGGAGAGCACGGCGAGTGCTGCGGCAAGGGCGAGTCGGGAGGTCTTCATGATGATTCGGGTCTTTTCTGTGAGTGGTCGGTCCGATGAGGCTTCCCCGGGGATGCGGGAAAACCCTGAACGAGGCTATTCAGGGCAAAAGGCAGATCGATGACGCCCCCGCCGCGCGGCCCGGCTCTTCGAGGCGCCGTGCAACCTCTGCGAACTTCTGTTAGCCCGAACGGCCTGGACTGCCCTGCCGACGCGCTTCGCGTTTGCGCGCTGCGTGAGCCCGAGGATCATCTGACGCCCATCGCATCGCACCGGGCCGCGGTCACAGCCGGCTGCTACCCGCTGCGCCCCGCCCCTTCGAATAATCCGGCGACGGCCTGCGCGCTCCCGTGCAGGGCCGTGTTCCAACCCATTCGAAGGAGACAAGAGACATGGCGCGCAAGATCCTGATGCTGTGCGGCGACTACGCCGAAGACTACGAAACCATGGTGCCCTTCCAGACCCTGCTGGCCGTAGGCCACACGGTCCATGCGGTGGCGCCGGACAAGAAGGCCGGCGACTGGGTCCACACCGCCATCCACGACTTCGAGGGCGCGCAGACCTACAGCGAGAAGCCGGGCCACCGCTTCACGCTGAACGCCAACTTCGCCGACGTGCGCCCCGAGGCGTACGACGCACTCGTCATCCCCGGCGGCCGCGCGCCCGAGTACCTGCGCATGAACACCCGCGTGGTGGAGATCGCGCGGCACTTCCTGGCCGCCGACAAGCCGCTGGCCGCCGTGTGCCATGGCGCGCAACTGCTCGCGGCCACCGGCCTGCTCAAGGGCCGCAGGGTGTCGGCCTATCCGGCCTGCCAGGTGGAAGTGGAACTCGCAGGCGCCGAGTACATGAACATTCCGGTCGACCAGGCCGTGACCGACCGCAACCTGGTCACCGCGCCCGCTTGGCCCGCGCATCCGGCATGGCTCGCGCAGTTCCTCGGGGTGCTGGGCACGCGCATCGCGCATTGACCTTCGGATGGACGGGCGGCGCTACAGTGCGGCGTCGCCCACCTTCCTTCAAGCAAAGGAGACAGCCACCATGTGCGAAGTCTTCATCAGTGCCGATCCGCAGAGCTACGACGCGCGCACGCGCTCGGTGCGGCTGCACGGCGTGGTCACCAGCATCCGGCTGGAGAACCTGTTCTGGCAGGTGCTGGAGGAAATCGCGCGACGCGACGGCATGGTCGTGGTGCAGCTCATCGAGCGGCTCTACGACGAGCTGGTGGCCGCGCGCGGCGAGGTCGGCAACTTCGCCTCGTTCCTGCGGGTGAGCGCCCTGCGCTACGAGGCGCTGCTGGCGCAGGGACGGATTCCGGCGGACAACTCGGTGGCGATCCGCTCGCTCGACGCGAAAGCGGTGCTGCACGAGCTGCCCGAGGGCTGGGGCGGCCCTCTGCCCGAGCAGGCCCGCGTGCACACGCTGCACGTGGCAGCGCGGCGGCAGGCTTAGCCGGTTCGATCAGTCGAGTGAAATGTTCGCCTTGCGGATCACGTCGGTGAAGCGCTTGGTCTCGCTCGCCACGAACTCGTCGAACTGAGGGCGCGTGGTCGGGAAGGGCTCGTAGCCGAAGCTCTTGAACTTCTCCAGCACGTCGGGCTCGGCCAGGCCCTTCTCGATGTCGCGCTTGATCTTCTCGGTGACCGAGGCGGGCAGTCCCTTGGGCACGGCGATGGCGTTCCAGCCGATGACCTCGAAGCCCTTCGGGCCGCCCGATTCACCGACCGTCGGCACGTCGGGGAAGGCGGCCACGCGCTGCGGCGCCGCGGCCGCCAGGAAGCGCAGCTTGTTCGCGCGCTGCAGCGGGCCGGCGGTGGCGCTGCTGCCCAGCGCGAAGGCCAGTTCGCCTGTCGCCACCGAGGTGTACAGCTGCGTGGTTTCCTTGTAGACGATGTGCTCCATCTGCGTGCCGGTGGCCGACTCGAAGAGCTCCGAGCCCAGGTGCACCGGGTTGCCCACGGACCACGAGCCGTAGTCCAGCTTGCCCGGATTCGCCTTGGCGTCGGCGATCAGATCGCCGATGGTCTTGTACTTGCTGTTGGTGGCGACGGTGAAGAAGAAGTAGGTCTTGAACAGCGGCAGCAGCGCGTCGAAGTCCTTGTTCGTGTCGTAGGGCAGCTTCTTGAAGAGCGCCGGGTATGCGGCGAGGTGCACGTTGTCGAGCACGATGATGTCGTGGCCGTCCTTCGCGCCGCGCTTGAAGGCATCGATGGCAATGAAGCCGTTGCCGCCGGGGCGGTTCTCGACCACCACGGGCTGTCCCCAGGCGCGCGAGAGCTTGTCCGCCACCAGGCGCGCCACGCCGTCGGGGCCGCCGCCCACGGGGAACGGCGTGATGATCCGCACGGGTTTGCTGGGAAAGGCCTGCTGCGCAGGAGCGGCTGCGGGCAGCAGCGCCACGGCGGCCAGTGCGAGCGCGGCAATGCCGGCGCCACGGCGCGTTGTCTTCGTCGACGTGTGGTTCATCCTCTGATCCTTCTTTCTCTCTGTCTTCTTGGGTTGAAAAAATGCCATCGGGCCGCTGTTGCCGCGGCTGCCGATGGCCTTGTCTTCTTGCTTCTCTGGTTGTTCTTCGTTTTGCCGCGGTCCGGTCGTCAGACGCGTTCGAGGATCACCGCGATGCCCTGCCCCACGCCGATGCACATCGTGCAAAGCGCGTAGCGGCCGCCGCCCTTGTGGAGCTGGTTGACCGCGGTGGTGGCCAGGCGCGCGCCGCTGGCGCCCAGCGGATGGCCCAGCGCGATGGCGCCGCCGTTGATGTTGACGCGCGCGTCGTCGTCCTTCAGGCCCAGCAGGCGCAGCACGGCGAGGCCCTGCGCGGCGAAGGCTTCGTTGAGTTCGATGACGTCGATCTGGTCGAGCTTCAGGCCGGTGAGCGCCAGCACCTTCTGCGTGGCGGGCGCGGGGCCGATGCCCATCACGCGCGGTGCGACGCCGGCGGTGGCCATGCCGACCACGCGTGCGCGCGGCGTGAGGCCGTGCTTTGCAGCGCTGGCTTCGTCGGCCAGCAGCAGCGCGCAGGCGCCGTCGTTCACGCCGCTGGCATTGCCGGCAGTGACGGTGCCGTCGGGGCGCACCACGCCCTTGAGCTTGGCCAGCGATTCGAGGCTGGTTTCGCGCGGATGCTCGTCCTTGTTGACGACGATGGGGTCGCCCTTCTTCTGCGGCACGGTCACGGGCACGATCTCGGCGTCGAAGAAGCCCGACTTCTGCGAGGCCACGGCGCGCAGCTGCGAGTTGAGCGCCATCAGGTCCTGCGCCTCGCGCTCGATCTTGTAGTCGGTGGCCACGTTCTCGGCCGTCTCGGGCATGGAGTCGACGCCGTACTGCGCCTTCATGAGCTTGTTGACGAAGCGCCAGCCGATGGTGGTGTCGTACACCGCGTTGTTGCGGCTGAAGGCGCTTTCGGCCTTGGGCATGACGAAGGGCGCGCGGCTCATGCTCTCGACGCCGCCGGCGATCATCAGCCCCGCTTCGCCGGCGCGGATGGCGCGCGCGGCGGTGCCCACGGCATCGAGGCCCGAACCGCACAGGCGGTTGATGGTGGCGCCGCCGAGTTCGAGCGGCAGGCCCGCCAGCAGCGCCGACATGCGCGCGACGTTGCGGTTGTCCTCGCCGGCCTGGTTGGCGCAGCCGTAGAGCACGTCGCTCACGGCCTGCCAGTCGACGTTCTTGTTGCGCTCCATCAGCGCCTTCAGCGGCACCGCGCCGAGGTCGTCGGCGCGCACGCTGCTGAGCGAGCCGCCGTAGCGGCCGAAGGGAGTGCGAACGGCGTCGCAGATGAAGGCTTGGTTGGTCATGTCTGTCTCTCTTTGATGGCTTGGAAGGGGGTCAGGCTGCGATCGGGAGTCCGACGAGCTTCTCGAGTTCTTCGCGGCTCAGGCCGTCGACGAGGTCGACGAGCTTCAGGCCCTGCGGCGTGCATTCGAGCGTGGCGAGGTCGGAGTACACGCGCTTGACGCAGCCGATGCCGGTCAGCGGATAGGTGCATTCCTTCACCAGCTTGCTCACGCCCTGTTTGGTGAGCAGGTCCATCATGACCCAGGTCTGCTTGGCGCCGATGGCGAGATCCATCGCGCCGCCGACGGCGGGAATCGCGTCCTTCTCGCCGGTGTGCCAGTTGGCGAGGTCGCCGGTGGCCGACACCTGGAACGCGCCGAGCACGCAGATGTCGAGGTGGCCGCCGCGCATCATCGCGAAGCTGTCGGAGTGATGGAAGAACGAGCCGCCCGGCAGCAGCGTGACGGGCTGCTTGCCTGCGTTGATGAGGTCGTAGTCTTCCTCGCCGGCCTCGGGCGCGGGGCCCATGCCGAGGATGCCGTTCTCGCTCTGCAGGATGACCTCGCGGCCCTGGGGCAGATGGTTGGCCACCAGCGTGGGCTGGCCGATGCCGAGGTTGACGACTGCCCCGTCGAAGATGTCCTGCGCCACGCGGGCGGCGAGCTGGTCCTTGGTGCGGCGTGTGTAGTTCGTGCTCATGGTCATGCTGCCTTCTTGAAGCCGCCGGCCTGGGTGGCCACGCGTTCGATGCGCACCACCTGGTGCACGAAGATGCCGGGGGTGACGATGGTCTCGGGGTCGAGGGTGCCGAGCTCGGCGATGTCGTGCACGGTGGCGATGGTCTTCTTCGCGGCCATGGCCATCACCGGGCCGAAGTTGCGCGCCGCCTTGCGGTAGACCAGGTTGCCCCAGCGGTCGCCGCGCTCCGCCTTGATGAGCGCCACGTCGCCGTGGATGGGGTACTCGAGCACGTACTGCTTGCCGTCGATCTCGCGGGTCTCGCGGTTGCCGGCCAGCTGCGTGCCGTAGCCCGTGGGGCAGAAGAAGGCGCCGATGCCGGCGCCCGCGGCGCGGATGCGCTCGGCCAGGTTGCCCTGGGGCACGAGTTCGAGCTCGATCTTGCCGCTGCGGTAGAGCCCGTCGAACACCTGGCTG
Organism: Variovorax sp. SG517; assembly: GCF_013376045.1. GTDB lineage: Bacteria > Pseudomonadota > Gammaproteobacteria > Burkholderiales > Burkholderiaceae_C > Variovorax. The sequence goes on from NZ_JABMJG010000001.1 coordinate 900,284, forward strand.
TCGGCCTGGCGCGGGAAGCTGCAGATGATCTTGCGCACGCGCCCGGCCTTCAGCAGCGCTGCGAGGCCGGTCTCGCCGTTGCCCGCGTTGTTGTTGACGACCGTGAGGTCCTTGGCGCCCTGCTCGACGAGGCCGTCGATGAGCTCGTTGGGAATGCCGGCGGTGCCGAAACCGCCGATGAGAACCGTGGCGCCGTCGGGGATGCCAGCGAGGGCATCGGCGACCGAGCGCGCGATCTTGTTGATCATGAAGCCTGTCTCCGGAAGTGAGGAAAGGGAACGAAGAAACGAATCCGCCTGAACGCGCCGACCGATTCTGCGAACCGCCGATTTGTTCGTCTAAAGAACATTTGTTCGTATAATGAATTCTAGAGAGGAAGACGAACCATGGCAACCCACGCGTCACAACCCGAGACACCGGCCCCCGGCGACAGCTACGTGCAGTCCTTCGCGCGCGGCCTGCAGGTGATCCGCTCGTTCAGCGCCAATGCGCCGCACCAGACGCTCAGCGAGGTGGCCGCCGGCAGCGGGCTGACGCGCGCGGGGGCGCGGCGCATCCTGCTCACGCTGCAGACGCTGGGCTACGTGGTGACCGACGGCAAGCTCTTCACGCTCACGCCGCGCATCCTCGACCTGGGCTTCGCGTATCTCTCGTCGATGCCGATCTGGAACCGCGCCGAGCCGGTGATGGAGGCGCTGGTGCAGCAGGTGCAGGAGTCGTGCTCCGCCGCCGTGCTCGATGCCACCGACATCGTCTACGTGCTGCGCGTGCCGACCAAGAAGATCATGCACATCAACCTGGGCGTGGGCTCGCGCCTGCCGGCCTACTGCACGTCGCTGGGCCGGCTGCTGCTGGCGGACCTCGACGACGACGAAGTGCGCGCGCGGCTCGAAGCCTCGAACATCGAGGCGCTGACCAGGCACACCATCACCGACATCGACGCGCTCATGGCCAAGGTCGCGCAGGCGCGCAAGCAGCAGTGGTGCCTGGTGAACCAGGAACTCGAGGAAGGCCTGATCTCGGTGGCCGCGCCCGTGGTCGACCGGCAGGGCCGCATGGTGGCAGCGCTCAACATCAGTGGCCAGGCGAACCGCACCAGCGCGAAGGCGATGCAGGAGACCATGCTGCCCGCGCTGCGCGAAGCGGCGGACCGGGTCTCGCGGATGCTCTGATCACGGCCGATCCGCACTGAACAAAAACGAAAGACGAGAGCGAAAGGCGAAAGGACATTCACGGACAGGTCACATCGACTTCCTAGATTGCACCCCTCACAACAACACCGGAGGGTCCGATCATGTCCAGTCGTTTCATCTCGCTCAGCCTGCCGCGCCATATTGCAATCGCGGCCGTTGCATCCGCAGTCCTCACCGCATGCGGGGGCGGCGGCAACGGAAACGGCATCGTCCTTCCGCCCGTGGCGGGCACGCCTGCTCCTTCGCCTGCTCCCGCGCCCGCCCCTGCTCCCGCTCCCCAGCCGTCGCCGGATCCTTCCGCGGGCCTGCCGCACAAGCTCACCGGCTGGGCCTCGCTGCCCGCCACGTTCCGCCAGCCCGGGCCGACGACCGGCCAGTTCATCACCGCCGCGCTCGGCGTGACGCCGCCCTTCGTCGACGGCCAGCCGCTGCCCGGGTTCTCGGCGCTGCTGAAGAACGACGACGGCACCTGGACCGCCATGCCCGACAACGGCTACGGCAGCAAGAGCAACTCCGGCGACTTCGTGGTCGGCTTCTACAACGTGAGCATCGATTTCCGCACCGCGTCGAACGGAACGACCGTGCCCGGCACCGTGAAGGTCAACAGCCATGTGGCGTTCAACGACGCCAAGGGCTACCTGAAGGACGGCAAGGGCGTGGACCTGAAGATCACCGCCGACTTCGCCAACTACCAGACAGTCTCGGGCAACAACCTCGTCGACAGCGGCAAGCCCGTGGACCCGCGCATCGTCAGCGGCAGGCTGCTGACGGGCTTCGATCTCGACGTCGAGTCGATCGCCCGCGCGAAGGACGGCACGTACTTCGTGGGCGAGGAGTTCGGCCCCTACATCCTGCACTTCGACAAGGACGGCACGCTGATGAGCGACCCGGTGCCGCATCCCTTCCTGCGCAGCCCGTCCAACCCACTGGTGATGAACGAGGGCGCCACCGCGACTTCGCTCTCCAGCCGCGGCTTCGAGAGCCTCGCCTTCAACGCCGACAAGACCCGCCTCTACGCGGTGCCCGAAGCGGCGCCTTCGCTGGCATCGCTTCGCCCGGTGGCCGACGACGAGCGCTACCTGAACTTCTTCGAGTTCGATCCCGCCTCGATGCTCTACACCGGCAAGAACCCGGTCTACAGGAAGGACGGCCCCGCCAAGGACAACCAGATCGTCATCGGCGACATGACCAACATCGGGGGCAACAGGTTCGTGCTGATCGAGCGCGACAGCCTCTACGGCTCCAAGGCCGTGGTCAAGCGCCTCTACATGGTCGACCTCGACGTGAAGGACGCCGACGGCGTGCTCAGGAAGACGCTGCTGGTCGACCTGCTGAACATCTCCGACCCGGACGACATCGGCGGCCCGCTGGCCAACGTCGCGAACGGCAAGTTCAGCATGCCCTTCGACTCGATCGAGAGCGTCGAGGTGGTGGACGACTACACGCTCGCCGTCGCGATCGACACCAACTATCCGACGGAAGACGGCCGCGTGCCCGGCAAGCCGGACGACACCGAGATCATCACGATCCGCTTCGAGCAGCCGCTCTTCAAGCGCGGCACGCCAAAGACCTGAAGAGCCCAGAAGGCATCAGCCCTCCGAGTGGATCCCCTTCATGATGATCACGCCGCCCAGGCGCGTGGTGTCGGCGCGCATGCGCTTGGCCAGCGTGTCGGGCGAGCCGGGCTGGGCCTGCCAGCCCGTCTTCAGCAGCGCCTGGCTCACGTCGGGCGAGCTGATGACTTCGACCAGCGCCGCATTGAGCTTGGCGATGGCCGCCGGTTTCATGCTCGCAGGCGCAGCCAGCGCGGTCCAGATCTCGAGGTCGGCTCCGCGCACGTCGGCGTCGCGGATGGTGGGCAGCTCGCCCGCCAGCGGGCTGCGCTCGGGCGAGGTCACGCCGATGGCCTTGATCTTTCCCGACTTGATGTGCGGCAGCGCGAGGCCCGGCGGCAGCAGCGACAGCTGGATCTCGTTGGCCAGCAGGCCAGCGATGACCTGCGGATTGCCGGTGTAGGGCTTGTGCTGCGCGGTGATGGCCGCGCGGCTCTTGATGAGCTCCATGCCCAGGTGGCCCACGGTGCCCACGCCCGGCGTGCCGTACTTGGCGCCGCTGCCGAGGTTGCGCACCCACAGCAGCTGCTCGGCCGAGGTCTTGCCCGCGGCGCTGCCCGACACGGCCAGCACCAGCGGCGCGGTGCCGATCAGGCCGACCGGCGCGAAGTCCTTCTCCGGGTCGAAGGGCAGCGACGGATTGAGCAGCTTCGCGATCGTCAGGTTGCCGTTGATGAGCGCGCCGATGGTGTGGTCGTCGGTGGCCTTCGCCACCTGGTCGGCCACAGTGTTGCCGCTGGCGCCGGGCTTGTTCTCGACGACCACCGGCTGGCGCAGGATCTTCGACAGCGGCTCCGCGATGGCGCGCGCCGCGAGGTCGGGCGATGCGCCTGCGGGAAAGCCCACGAGGATGTGGACGGGCTTGGTCGGCCAGGCCGCGTCGGCGGTGCCGCTGTTGCGTTGCTGCTGGGCCCACGAAGTCTTCGCAAGCAGCGAAGCGGCAATGGCTGCCGCGCCGCCTTCGAGCAGGCGGCGTTTGGTGATCGTCAAGATGACTCCAGAGAGTGAAGAGAACGGGAACTGATTACATTGTGTTTACACAACGTTACAGGACGACGATGCTTTTCGCAAGTCCGAAGTGCCTTCCCGTCAGGGTCTCTGGTGTAGGAAAGTAGTATTTCCAGCCGATGTTCCCAGCAGTTTTCGCTGCGTGGGGAACAACGACCAGCCCCAGCGCTGCTGCGCGAATCCCCACAGCCCCTGCTTGAAGAACAGCGTGACGAGGATCGCGAGCAGCCCCAGCCCCAGCAGGTACCAGGTGCCGTAGTCGCTCAGGAACTTGTTCAGCGCCCAGAAGATGAGCGCGCCCACCAGCGGCCCCTCGATGCGCCCGATGCCGCCGATGACCACCATGAAGATGGCGAAGGCCGTCCAGTTGACGCTGAAAGCCGCATCGGGACTGATGCGCAGGTTGCCCACGAAGTACAGCGCCCCCGCGAGCCCCGCGCCGAAGGCCGCGACCACGTACACCGCGAGCTTCATGCGCGCCACCGGAATGCCCTGCGACTCGGCGGCCACCTCGTTGTCGCGTATCGCCAGCAACGCCAGGCCGCGCTTGCTGCGAAGGAACAAATACACCAGCACGATCGCCGCGACCACGCAAGCCAGCGCCATCCAGTAGGTGGTGCTCTCGCGCGTCGCCTTGTCGATGCCGCGCAGCGCGGTCAGCGTGGTGCCCGAGCCGCCGCCCACCACAGACGCGTTGGCGAAGCTCAGCCTGAACACCTCCGCGATGACCCAGGTGCCGATGGCGAAGTAGCCGCCCGACAGCCGGAACGCGACGAAGGACACGGGCACCGCCACCAGCCCCGCGGCCAGCGCGCCCATCGGTATCGCCACGAAGGGGTTCACGCCCGCGAAGTTGCCGAGCATCAGCATCACGTAGCCGCCGAAGCCGAAGAAGGCCTGCTGTCCGATGCTCACCATGCCGCCGTAGCCGGCGAGCAGGTTCCACATCATCGCGAAGATGAAGTAGCAGGCGATCTCGACGAACTCGCGCATCCAGCTCGACTCGCCCCAGAACGGCAGGCTCGCCGCGACGAGAACGATGGCGATGCCGGCGAACAGCGCCGCGCGGCTCGCGGCCGTCGCGCGTTCGACCGCGACGATGGAAGGAGGCATGCTGGTCATCCGCGCGTCCTTGGAAAGAGCCCCTGCGGCCGCAGCACCAGCACGGCGAGGAACACGATGTGCCCGAACCAGATGCCCCAGCCCGGGTCCAGCCTGAAGCCGATCTGCTGGGTGACGCCGAGGATCATCGCACCCGCCAGCGTGCCCCAGAAGGAGCCCATGCCGCCGATGATCACCGCCTCGAAGGCGAAGAGCAGCAGCAGCGGCCCGTCCGAAGGCGACACCGTCGTGCGCATGCCCTGCAGCGCGCCGGCGATGGCGATCAGCACGAAGGCGATGGCGGTCGCGAGCGCGTAGACCTTCTTCGCGTTCAGCCCCATCAGCTCGGCGATCTCGCGGTCGTCCGACACCGCGCGAAACGACCGCCCCAGCGCCGTGCGCGCGAAGAGCCACTGCAGCGCGCCCGTCGCCGCGAGCGCGACGGCCAGCACGACCAGCGGCAGCACGCCCAGCGACATCGCGTCGCCCAGCGCGATGCCCTGCGTGCTGAGCCCGCCCGTCTCGATGGCGCGCGGATCGGCCGAGAACAATTCGAGCAGCAGGTTCTGGATCACGATCGACAGGCCGAAGGTGACGACCAGCGAGGGCAGCGGGTCCTTGCCGAGCGTGCCGTTGAGCACGAAGCGCTGCAGCACATAGCCGAAGCCGAAGGCCACCGGCAGCACCGCGAGCGCCACCAGCCATGGCGCTTCGCCGCCCGTCAGCGACATGCCCGCGATGACCGCGAACGCGCCGAGGATGATGAAGTCGCCTTGCGCCGTATTGGTCAGCCGCATCACGCCGAACATCAGCGACTGGCCCAGCGCGAAGAGCGTGTAGAGGCCGCCGAGCAGCAGGCCCTGGACGAGGGTCTCAAGCATGGGCCGCCTCCGAGGCCTCGGAGAGGCCGAAGTAGGCCTGCGAGATCTGCTCGCGCGTGAGTTCGGCCGAGCGCCCTTCGAGCGACACGCGGCCCTCCTGGAAGCAGTAGACGCGCTGCGAAACCTGCCGCGCCATGGTCACGTCCTGCTCGACGATGACCACCGTCATGCCCTCCGCCGTGATCGCTGGCATGGCGGCGTAGATCTCCCGGATGACGATGGGCGCGAGCCCCAGCGAGAGCTCGTCGCACAGCAGCACCTCGGGGTTGCTCATGAGCGCGCGGCCGAGCGCGACCATCTGCTGCTGCCCGCCGGAGAGCGAGGTGCCCGGCTGGCCGCGCTTCTCGGCGAGGATGGGAAAGAGCGCGTACAGCCGCTGCAGGTTCCAGGGCCCCTTGCGCGACGGCGTGGCGCCCATCAACAGGTTCTCCTCGACGCTGAGGCTCGGAAAGAGCCGGCGGCCCTCGGGCACCATGGCGAGCCCGCGGCGCACGATGTCGCCCGGCGGCAGGCCGCCGATGGGTTCGCCCTTGAAGCGGATCGCATCGAGCGGCGCGCGCACCAGGCCGGTGAGGCTCTTGAGGAAGGTCGTCTTGCCCGCGCCGTTGGCGCCGATGATGGCCACCAGCTCGCCGCGCTCCAGAGAGAAGTCGATGCCGAAGAGGGCCTGGGCGTCGCCGTAGAAGGCCTTGAGGGCGTGGGTCGTGAGCAGCGTGTTCATGGTGTTTGCTCCCTCGGGTCTTGCCCCCTCTCCCGCTTGCGGGAGAGGGAACAAGTCCGAAGACAGGCGTTTGCGCTCATGCCTCCATCCCCATGTAGACCCGCCTCACCTCCGGATCCCCCATCACCGCCCGCGGCGCCCCTTCCGCCAGCTTCTGCCCGAAGTTGATGACGAACAGCCGGTCCGCCAGCGACAGCAGCGCATGCACCACGTGCTCGATCCAGATCATCGTCATGCCGCGCGCCTTGATGCGCTTGAGTTCGCCGACCAGCACGGCGGCCTCGGGCTCCGTGAGGCCGCCCGCGATCTCGTCGAGCAGCAGCAGCTTGGGCCGCGTGGCCAGCGCGCGCGCCAGTTCCAGTCGCTTGCGGTCGAGCAGGGTCAGGCCGCCCGCAGGCTTGTTGGCATGCGCCATCAGGCCCGTCTGTTCCAGCACCTCCTGCGCGGTGTGCCAGGCATCGCGCTCGGTCTGTTGCCCGCCGAAGCAGGCAGCCGTCACGAGGTTCTCGAACACGCTCATGTTGCCGAAGGGCTGCGGCACCTGGTAGCTGCGGCCGATGCCGGCGTGGCAGCGCTGGTGGGGCTTCAGCCGCGTCACGTCGCGGCCGGCGTATTCCACGCGTCCGGCGTCGACGCGCACGTCGCCCGAGATCAGGTTGAAGAGCGTCGTCTTGCCCGCGCCGTTGGGCCCGAGGATGCCCAGCGTCTCGCCCTCGGCCACCGCGAGCGTGATGCCGTCGGTGACCTTGAGCGCGCCGTAGGACTTGCTCACGGCATGCAGTGCCAGCAGCGTCATGTCAGAGCAAGCGCAGCTTGCCGCCAGCGGGAATGTTCGTGGCTGCCTCGTTGTTCACGATGGTCAGCTCCACCTTGTACTTGGTGCCCTTGCCCCACTGGCCCAGCACCAGCGGCGTCTTGCTGACGTTCTTGAACGGCCCCTGGCCGCCCCACCTCACCGGGCCGACCACCGAGTTGATGGAGGTCGACGCCACCGCGTCGCGCACGTCCGAAGCCTTCAGCGACTTGGCGCGCCCCAGCGCATTCGCCGCCACTTCGAACAGCGCATGCGCGAAGCCGATGGGCTGCGTCCACTGCTTCTTCGTGCCGGTCTCGTAGGCCTCGGCCAGCGCCTTCGCGCTCTGCTGCGTGAGGCTCGAGGTGAAGGGATGCGAAGGGCTCCACCACACCTCGGTGGAAAGACCATCGCCCAGGTCGCCCAGCGCCTCGATGGCGCCGGGGAACAGCAGCGCCTTGCCCAGCGTGATGACCTTGGGCTTGAAGCCCTGCTGCCGCGCCTGCGTGAGGAAGGTCTTTGCGTCCGGCGGAATCACCACGCCGGTGACGATCTCCACGCCGTCCTTCTTGAAGGCCGCGATCTGCGCGCTGAAATCCTGCGTGCCGTTCTGGAAGCGGCCCGGGTCGGTGAGCGTGAAGCCCATCTGCGAGAGCGGCTTGGGGAAGCCCAGCTCCTTGTCGCCCCACGCGTTGCCGTCGCCGTCGTTGGGAAACAGGCCGCCCACCTTCTTGTTGGTGGCGAGCGTCTTCCAGCCGTTGGTGAAGTTGGCGATGACGTCTTCCAGGCCCCAGAACATGTGGTAAGTCCAGTTGAAGCCCTTGGCCGGATCGCCCTTGCGGCCGAAGAACCACGGCTGCCACGGCACCACGCTGGAGATGCAGGGCACCTCGTTGAGCTCGCAGGCGTCGCTCACCGGATTGGCGGTCTCGGGCGTGCCTGCGGTGAGCACCAGCGCCACCTTGTCCTTCAGGATCAGGTCGTTCGCCACCTCGCCTGCGCGGTTGGGGTTCGACTGGCTGTCCTTCAGCACGATCTGCACCGCGTACTTCTTGCCGCCGACCGTGATGCCGTCCTTGAAGGCCGCCTTCATCTGGTCGATGACCCACTTGTCGGCCTCGCCGAAAGGCGCGAGCGGCCCGGTCTGCGGCGACACGTAGCCGATCTTCAGCGTGTCGGCCGCGAACACCAGCGGTGCCGCGCCCGATGCCACCAGCGCGGCCGTGGCCTGCGTGAACTGCCTGCGATTGATTGCCATGTTTGTCTCCTTCTGTCGTCCTGTCGTCGGACTCTGCGTCGCTTCCACTGCTACTCCAGGCTCAGCTGGCGCTCTCGCACCAGCCGGGCCCACTTGTCCTGCTCGGTGCGCAGCACCGCCGCGAACTGCTCGGGTGTGCCAGCGATGCCCGTCAGGCCCTGCTCCTGCAGGCGCGCGGCGAAGGCGGGGTCGGCAACGATCTTCTTCACCTCGGCCTGGAGCCGGTCGATCACGGGGCGCGGCGTTCCCGCGGGCGCCAGCAGGCCCACCCATGAATTGACTTCGAAGCCGGGATAGCCGCTCTCGGCGACGGTCGGCGTGTCGGGGTAGGCGGTCGCGCGCTGCAGGCCGGTCTGGGCCAGCGCGCGCAGGCGGCCCGACTTGACGTGCGGCTGCGCCAGCACGGCGGAGAGGAACATCATCTCGACCTGCCCGCCGAGCAGGTCCTGCTGCGCCGGGCCGCCGCCGCGGTAGGGAATGTGCGTGACGAAGGTGCCGCTCACCGCCTTGAAGTATTCGGCCGTGAGATGGTTGCTCGACCCCGGCCCGACGCTCGCGTAGTTGAGGCGCCCGGGCTGCGACTTGAGCAGGCTCACGAAGCTCCTGAGGTCGCGCGCGTCCACCTTCGGGTTGACCAGCAGCACCAGCGGATTGCTGACGATCTGCGTCACCGGCTGCAGGTCGCGCGCGATGTCGAAGCTGAGCTTGGGGTAGACCAGCGGATAGGTGGCGTAGCTGTCGAACACCATCAGCAGCGTGTGGCCGTCGGGCGCGGCCTTGGCCACTTCGGCCGCCGCCAGCGTGCCGCCGGCACCGCCGCGGTTGTCGACGATCACCGGCTGGCCGAGCGCGGCCTGCAGGCGCGGCTGGAGCTGGCGCGCCACCGTGTCGACGATGCCGCCGGGCGGAAAGCCGATGACGACGCGCACCGGCTTCGCGGGCCAGGCCTGCGCGGCGGCAGGCGAAGCGGCGGCGATGAACAGCGCACCGGCAGCGGCGAGGCTCGCGACGAGGCGGGCGGTGATCGAAGGCATCTCTTCTGTCTCCTCGTTCTCTGTCTTGGTCTTGCTCTTCTCTGTTCTTCTTGATCGACCGCTTCGTCAGCGCACGAAGTGCGGCGGTATCTGCGCGTCGACGTTCACCCACACGCTCTTGACCTGCGTGTATTCGCGCATCGCATCGAACCCCATCTCGCGGCCGTAGCCGCTCTGGCCCACGCCGCCGAAGGGCGAGCCGGGGTTCACGCGCTTGTAGCTGTTGATCCACACCATGCCGGCGTGCAGGTCGCGAGCCACCTTGTGGGCGCGCTGCAGGTCGCGGGTCCACAGGCCGCTGCCCAGGCCGTAGTCGGTGCCGTTGGCGATCTGCATCGCCTCCTCGTCGGACTTGAAGGTGAGCACGGTGACGAAGGGGCCGAACACCTCTTCCTGCGCGACGCGGTCCTTGTACGACCTGGCGCGCATCACCGTCGGTTCGACGTAGCAGCCTTTCGCCAGATCACCGCCGGGCGACCTGCCGCCCGCGAGCAGTTCGCCGCCCTCGCCCTGCGCCACGTCGACGTAGCTGAGCACGCGCTCGCGGTGCTGCGCGCTGGTGAGCGGGCCCATCTCCGTCGCGTCGTCGAGCGGATTGCCCAGGCGGATCGACTTCGCGAGCGGGATGAACTGCGCGAGGAATTCGTCGGCGATCTTCTCGTGCAGCATCAGCCGCGAGCCCGCGATGCAGGCCTGCCCCTGGTTGTGGAAGATGGCCCACGCGCTGCCGTTGACGGCCGCCTGCAGGTTCGCGTCCTCGAACACGATGTTCGGGCCCTTGCCGCCGAGTTCGAGCTGCACCTTCTTCAGGTTGCCCGCGCTGGCCTGCACGATGCGCCGGCCGGTGGCGGTGCTTCCGGTGAAGGCGATCTTGGCGATCTCCGGGTGCTCGGCGATGTACTGCCCCGCCACGCTGCCCAGGCCCGGCAGCATGTTGACGACGCCGGGCGGCAGGCCGGCCTCGGCCATCAGCTCGGCGATGCGAAGCGAACTCAGCGGCGTGATCTCCGCCGGCTTCATCACGATGCAGTTGCCGGCCGCGAGCGCGGGCGCCATCTTCCAGCTGGTGAACATCAGCGGGAAGTTCCACGGCACCACCTGCCCGACGATGCCGACGGGCTCGCGCAGCGTGTAGTTGAGAAAACCCTCCTCCACCGGGATGGTCTCGCCCTGGAACTTGTCGGCCATGCCGCCGAAGTAGCGGAAGCACGCTGCGGTGCGCGGCACGTCGAGCCGGCGCGAGTCGCGGATCGGGTGGCCGGTGTCGAGCGATTCGAGGCGCGCGAGTTCTTCGGCATTGGCCTCGATGAGGTCGGCGAGCTTCAGCAGGATGCGGCCACGGTCGGCGGCGGCCATGCGGCTCCACTTGGGAAAAGCGCGCTTCGCGGCGGCCACGGCCTTGTCGACGTCGGCCTTGCCGGCGAGCGCCACGTCGACGATGGGCGTGTTGTCGTGCGGGTTCAGCGTGGCGAGGGTCTCGCCGGACTCGGCGTCGACGAAGCGGCCGTCGATGAAGAGCTGGTGGCGGATGGAAGAAATAGGCATGAGCGTTCCTCTCCCTCCCCCGCTGGGGGAGGGTTGGGGTGGGGGCTTCTTCAAGGAGGGCGCGGGCTCGAAGAGCCCCCACCCCTGCCCTCCCCCAGAGGGGGAGGGAGAAAGTCAGTTCAGAACTGCACCGGGATCTCGGGCGACTCGCCCTTCTGGATCTCGTAGACCAGGCTCGGCGACCCGTTCTCCCACACCAGCAGCATCGAGCGCTTGGGGCTGAAGCCCTGGTGGCGGCAGTAGGCGGGCATGGCGGCCATGTCGCCGGCCTTCATGATCACGCGGGCCATCGGCCTGCCGGTGTTCTTGTCGCCGCAGTCCCAGTGGATCTCGTCGGTCATCTGGAAGAACCACTCGACGCGGTCATTGCCGTGGATGATCGGCAGGATGTGCTCCTCGGTTGTCGGGCACATGTAGCTGTGCTTCACCACCGAGGTGAAGCTCGGGTTCCAGGTGACCTGCGAACGGCTCAGGAAGCCGAAGAGATTGAAGGCATGCACCTCGTTCTCGAAGCCGGGCTCGGGGTGCAGCTCGGGCTGGCCCTGCGGCACGTCGGCGAAGGCGCGGTTGACGGGTGCCCCGCGCTCGTCGCTGCGCAGGTCGAGGTCGCCCTTCAGGCCCACGCAGCGCTTGGCGAGCTCGCGCGCCCTGGTGATCTTGGCGGTGTTGTTGCCGTTCTTGCGGCCGTAGGGCGAGCCGGTTTCCTGCGGCGCGGAAAAGGGGTCGAAGCTCTCGTTGGTCCAGTCGTCGAGCATGGCCTCGAAGGTGGCTCGGATCTGCGCTGTCGGGAAGTTCTCCAGCAGGTCGATGCCGGCCTCCTTCATGGTGCCGTTGAAGCTGCCGGCGTACAGGTCGACCGACTCGTAGTGGTTGACCGTGCCGAACACGTCGTCGAAGTTGACCCAGCCGTAGAAGAAGCCCCAGGCCACGTCGCGCATCAGCGCGCGCAGGTAGTTGCCGGCGTCCATGGTGTGGCTCATGGGACGGCCGTCGCGGGTCTTCCAGCCGATGTGCACGAAGTATTCGTCGCGGCGGAAGCTGAAGCTGCCGAGCGAGAAGTCCTTGTAGCCGAGCGTGGCGTCTGGCTGCGACGCGATCACCTTGGCGAGTTCTGCGGGTGCGTTCATGGTGTGTGGCTCCTGGGTTCGGGTGCGGTCAATGCGCCTGGCAGATTTCTGCCCACTTCTCTACAGAAAGATCGCCCTTGCAGCTCTGCAGCACGATCACGCCCGGCTCGCCGGCATTGCGGAACTGGTAGGCGGTGTTCTTCGGCAGCAGGCCCTGGTGGCCGCGCGAGAGCTTCATCCAGCCCATCTTCCTGCCCCTGGGCTCGCCCTTCACGAGCACGGCGCCGTTCTTGTCCTTGTCGGCCACCGTCTGGCTCTCGTCGAGCTGCACGAGGTGCACTTCGACGTCGCCGTCCATCACGAGCGCGAACTCGTCGTGCGCGCAGGTGTACCAGGGCGAGGTGCCTTCGGCGCGCAGCGTCTCCAGCACGTAGATCTGGTTCTGGCCGAACACGACCTTCTCGTAGGGCTTGCTGATGCTCGCAATCTCGAAGCAGTTGGAGAAGGCGTAGTGGCGCACGTCGTCGTCGATGGGCTCGACGTGCCCCTTCTCGAAGTGCTTGAGGGAACCGAAGCGCGTCTTGTAGGTGGCGTCCGGGGCGGTCGAAGTGGTGGCTGGCATGGCTTGTCTCCTTGGATGAGCGAACTCTAGGAGCCATGCGGCGGCACCGGTAGGGACCAGTTTGGAAGAGGATTATTCGGAGCTTCCGAATAATCGCTGGGGTTTACCCCCTGTCGGACCATCGCTCCGGGCCGCCGGCGTCGCCCCCGGCGAGGGGGTTGGCGAAGCGACACGAAGTGCGCGAAGCCTGGGGGAGTGCTCACCTCATCCGCTGGTGCGGCTGAACTCGATGAGCTCGGCCGGGATCAGGCCTCGTTCGATCAGCGTCGCATCCCACGGCGGCACGCGCGTGAAGCGGGTGGCGATGTGCTCGATGAACAGGCGCAGCTTCAGCGCATTGCGCGAGGTGCCCGCGTACACCGCACTCAGCGAGAACGACGACAGCTGGTGGTCGGCCAGCACCACGCTGAGCTCGCCGCGCGCGATTGCATCGCCCGCGACCAGCGTCGGCAGGCAGACGATGCCCGCGTGCTCCAGCGCGTATTCGCGCAGCAGATGCACGCTGTTGGTCAGGAGCGCCGCCGCGAGATAGATGGTGGTCTGCTCGCCGCCGTGGTGGAAGGTCCAGCGGTCGCGCGTGGGGTAGCCCGAGTACAGGCCCAGCTTGTGGCGGTGCAATTCGCGCGGCGTGGCCGGCGTGCCGTGCGCCTTCAGGTACGCCGGCGTGGCGCACAGCACCCGCCGCACCGGAAAGAGCGGCCTGGCCACCAGCTCCTGCGAGGCCGCGGGAAAGATCTGCAGGGCGCAGTCGACGCCGGCCTTCACCGGGTCGGCCACCGCGTCGCTCACGATCAGCTCGAGGTGGATGTCGGGGTAGGTCGTCTGGAACTCGCGCAGCAGCGAGGCGAAGCGCCCCAGCACCATGCCGGTCAGCGCATGCACGCGCAGCGTGCCAGAGGGCGTGCCGCGCGCATCGCGCATCTGGTCGACGATGCTGTCGGCGCGCGCCACCAGCTCGGTGCAATCGCGCAGGAAGGCCTGCCCCATGTCGCTGAGCCGCACCACGCGCGTGCTGCGGTGGAAGAGCGGTGCGCCGAGGAACTCCTCGAGCTGCTTGACCCGCGTGGTGACGACCGAGTTGGCCACGCGCAGCTGCCTTGCGGCTTCAGCGAAGCTCTGGGTCTGCGCTACGCGAACGAAAGTTTCAATGCTTTGGAGGCGGTCCACGGCGGCACTGTACTGCGGGGCCGTGCGGCGCGGGGGCTTCCGGCGGCGTTGCGGGCAAGCCTAAAGGCCGCGAAAGGCCTGTCATCCCTGTATCGGGGGGTTACCCGCCCCACTTACAATCCCTGCCGCATCACCCACCCCTACGAGGTCTTGTCCGCAATGCCCAAGAGCCCCAGGCCACGCGCCCGTTTCAGCTTCTCCCCCACCGTGCGCGCCCTGCTCCTGGCCGCGGCCACCTGTGGCGTCGCGCTTCCGGCGCTGGCGGCCATCGAGCACGAGGAAGTCGACAAGCTCATGCAGGCCGGCAAGCTCGACGAGGCCATGGTCAAGGCCGAGGCCTTCCTGAAGGACAAGCCGCGCGATCCGCAGATGCGCTTCCTCAAGGGCGTGATCCAGCTCGACACCGGCAAGCGCAACGAAGCCATCGCCGCCTTCACGCAGCTCACGCTCGACGCGCCCGAGCTGCCCGAGCCCTACAACAACCTCGCGGTGATCTACGCGAGCCAGAACCAGTTCGACAAGGCCCGCGCCGCGCTCGAAAGCGCGATCCGCACCAACCCCAGCTACGCCACCGCCCAGGAGAACCTGGGCGACGTGTACGCCCGGCTCGCGAGCCAGGCCTACAGCAAGGCGCTGCAGCTCGACCAGAACAACACGGCCGTGCAGCCGAAGCTCGCCGTGATCCGCACGCTCTTCACGCCGACGCCGCCGGGCGGCAAGCCGACCGCGCTGATCGCCGCTGCTGCGCCTGCTCCTGCCGCCAAGGCCGCGCCCGCACCTGCGCCGGCACCCACTCCCGCCGCACCGCCGCCGCCTGCCAAGGTCGCGGCAGCTCCCGCACCGGTGGCCGCCGCGCCCAAGGCACCTGAAGCAGCTCCAGCTCCCGCGCCCGCTCCTGCGCCCGCGGCGGCAAGCAACACCGCCGCCAATGCCGAAGTCGAATCGGCCGTGCGCGCCTGGGCCTCGGCCTGGGCCAGCCAGGACATGGACCGCTACCTCGCGGCCTACGGCTCCGACTTCGCGCCCGCCGGCGGCCAGAGCCGCAAGAGCTGGGAAGAAGACCGCCGTGCACGCATCGTCGGCAAGTCGAGCATCAGCGTGAACATCGAGAACCTCGCGATCAAGGTCGACGGCCAGAACGCGACGGCCAAGTTCCGCCAGGTCTATCGCGCGGACAACCTGAACGTTTCGAGCCGCAAGACGCTGGAGATGCAGCGCTCCGGCAATCAATGGCACATTCGCAAGGAAAGCGTCGGCGGCTAGTGGCAGACATCGTCCGGCAGGGCCGGCTCCAGACTCCTCCGTTCCGTCTGCGCGGCGGGCAACAGTTCGTTGCGGCACTGATGACCGCGTCGGCGCTGATGCTCGCGGCGCCCGGTGCCGCGCTCGCATCGAACGGCTCCGGCAAGGCTGGCGCAGGCGCCCACAAGGAAAAGGCGGAAAAGGCCAAGGCGAAGGCTTCCGCAGGCAATGCACGCGCCGCGGCACGAGCCGGCGCGGCCGGCCGCCCTTCTTCCATCAAGGAAGCCAGGGAATCCCGCGGGGCCCGAGGCCGGAAGGGTGTCGCCGCGGCAGCAGCGACTTCGGCGACCGTGGCAACGGCGGCGAGGGCCGGGCGCAAGCCCGCTTCGACGGGCGCCATCCAGGAAGCCAGCAACGCCGAGGCACGCCTGATCGCGGTCTATGAGATGTTCGGCCGCGGCCAGACCCGTCCCGCGCTGGCCAAGGCGCGCGACCTGGTGCGCGACTATCCGAACTTCCAGCTCGCGCAGCTCGTCTACGGCGACCTGCTCGCGGCGCAGGTGCCGCCTTCGAACGCCCTGCCCGACACCGCCAGCATCGCGAAGATGCGCGGCAACCCGGCCATGGCCGAGCTGCACGAGGAATCGAAGCGCCGCCTGCAGGCGCTGCGCGAACGCCCACCGGCCAACACCGTGCCGTCGCAGTTCCTGGCGCTGTCCACCCGCAGCCGGTACGCCATTGCAGTGGACGCCTCGCGCTCGCGGCTGTACCTGTTCGAGAACTCGGACAAGGGCCTGAAGCTCACGGCCGACTACTACATCTCCGTCGGCAAGTCGGGTACCGACAAGGTCACCGAGGGCGATGCGCGCACCCCGCTGGGCGTGTACTACATCACCAGCAGCCTCGACCCGAAGTCGCTGAAGGACTTCTACGGGGCGGGCGCCCTGCCCATCAACTACCCCAACCCGTACGACGTGCGGCGCGGCAAGACCGGCGGCGGCATCTGGCTGCACGGCACGCCGCCGCAGCAGTTCGCCCGGGCGCCGCTGGCCAGCGACGGCTGCGTGGTCATGGCAAACCCCGACCTCAAGCAGCTTTTGCGAAAAGTGCAAATCGGCGCCACCCCGGTCGTGACCGCGCGCAGCCTGCAATGGATTTCGCAACCGCAGGCGGAAAAAGAAGCACAGTCAATTACAAGCGCTATCACCGGCTGGAAAGATGCGCGTGCCAGCGGAAATGAAGCGCAATTGAAGAAATTCTATTTGCCCGATTTCCAGCGCAGCAGCAAAAAGACAACCGAGGGAATTTCGGTCGTCGACGACGAAGTGAAATACGCGCAGGGCAAGCGCGTGCAGTTCAAGGACCTGTCGTACCTCCACTGGAAGGACGGCGACGACACCATGGTCGTTACCTTCGGCGAAGTGTTCGAAGGCGAGAAGAGCGGACGTTCCCGGCGCCAGTACTGGTTACGCCAGGGTACCGACTGGAAGCTCTTCCACGAAGAAATCCTGGGCTGACGCCCGGGCCGAAGCCCTCCCGCCAACGCGGTCACCCCCTTCAACTTGTGACTTTTTGCTCACGAGCTGGGCCTTTTTTGACCGTTACATCTAGGGCTCGGGACCGCGTGCTACGTAACACGTAACGCGTTTGTTCCCGTAACACCCCCGCCGCGCGCGTTCCCCGCGCCGTTACGCCACATCCCCCCTTCATGGGAGGCGCCATGTGGCCTACAGAGGGAAAAATTCACTTCCGAATCGTTAACTAGCTGGCCAGGCTGCTCCTGGCTCCGGCTGGCGAGAGGCTGGCCGCCATCCTGCTTTACCCCTTTTGGCTAGCACACCCTGACGAAAGTCTTGCGGGTTTGCCTTGTTGATACACGGAGTTACGCTGTATAACATCCACATCGCAAGCCTTTGTTAACACTTCCTGAAAGGGGAAATCATGCATAGCTCAATAAAGCGTTTTTTGCACGATGAGGAAGGCGCGACCGCAATTGAATATGGAATTATTGCGGGCCTTATTTCAATTGCGATCGTCACGGTTCTTTCCGGAAGCACGGGTCTGGGCGGCAAGCTTTCGGACGTCTTCACCTATATCACGAACAAGCTGGCTGCTATCTCGATGACCTGAGCGACACGATAGTTCTCACGACTTTCCATCGACTCTTGAAATCACGTTCCGGCATTTCCCCTGTTGTTTTTCGAACGTCACTCCTTGAAAGGTCTCATCATGCGTAACTCCATCATCCGCTTCCTCCGCGACGAAGAAGGCGCCACCGCCATCGAGTACGGGATCATCGCGGGGCTGATCTCCATCGCGATCGTCACCGTTCTCTCCGGTAACACCGGCCTCGGCGCGAAGCTCGCGAGCGTCTTCACCTACATCACAGGCAAGCTGGTTGTCCCCTCCTGAGCACCCGAACCAGTGATGCGATCGGCGTGTTTGCTGTGGTTGCTGTTCGTTGCCGTGTATGACTTCCGTCAACGCCGCGTCCCCAACTGGCTCGTGCTTGCCGGCGCCGCAGTCGCGCTGGCGGCACTTGCGCTCGGGATGCAGCCCTTCGGCCTCGACTGGACCACTGCACTCACGGGCGCAGCCGTCGGCTTCGGCTGCCTGCTGCTCATCTACGCCGCCGGCTACATGGGAGCCGGAGACGTGAAATTCGCAGGCGCGCTCGGACTCTGGGTCGGCCTGCCCGCGCTGTTGCCGATCTGGGTCGGCGCCAGCCTTCTGGCCGGACTCCACAGCGCACTCTGGCTCGCGCTGCAACGCTGGCCCTTCTCTCCCCGGCTTGCGCTGATGCTGCACGGCCCCGCCTCTTCAGGCTCTTCTTCTTCCGCCGTCGAAACCGACGGCGGCGCCGCGCCGAAGCGCAGGCGCATCGTTCCCTACGCGGCTTATCTCGCCATGGCCACAGCGGTCTGGATGGTCTGGGGGCGACAGAGTTAGCAGTTCACTGCCTCTGTCACTGCGGGTCATCCATCTCTCAATCCACACGATCGCTTGCCCCCACTCTTTCATCCGCCGCCCATGATCAACATCACGAAAATCATCGCCGCCGTCCTCGTGCTCCTGGCCATCGCGCTGGGAGGCTATGCATGGATGCTGAGCCGGCAGGCCCCCGCTCCGGCCGTGGCGGCGGCGAACCCGGCCACCGCCCCCACCAAGGTGCGCGAAGTGCTGGTCTATCCGGTGGTGGTGGCGGCAAAGTCCCTGCCCGCGGGCGAGGCGATTCCCGCCGATGCGCTGCGGGTGGAGCGCCTCACGATCAACCCGGTCGGTGCCTACCAGGACGTGAACGCCGCCGTGGGCCGCGTGCCGGTGCTGGACCTTGCCGAAGGCACTCCCGTGATGGAAAACCAGCTGGTGTCGGGCCTTGCCACGCGCATCGACGAAGGCGAGCGCGCCGTCGCGATCAAGGCCGACGAAGTCATGGGCGTGGGCAACAAGATCCAGCCCGGCGATTTCGTCGACGTGTTCATCACCCTCAAGTCGGACGGCAAGGACGTGGACCGCAGCCAGGCCCGCCTGCTGCTCGCGCGCAAGCGGGTGCTGGCCTTCGGCAACGCCTCGGTCGACGGCCTTCCGTCGAAGGCGCCGGACAAGGCGGCCCAGCAGGCCCAGCGCAATGACCAAGCCCGTACTGCCGTGCTCGCAGTGCCCATCGACGAAGTGAACCGCCTGACCATCGGCGACGCCAGCGGCCGCCTGATGCTCGCGCTGCGCAACCCGGCCGACAAGTCTGAGCCCGATCCCAAGCTGTTCGCCGAACTGCCCACGGCCCTGCAGCCCGCCCAGGCCAAGGCCGGCGAGGCGCGCCGCGGCCCGCTGGAAGGACTGGACCTCGCACAGGCCGGGCTGACCACCGCCGATCTGGTCACCGGCGGCAAGGGCCCCTCCGTGCGACCGATGGCCACAGAGGCCCGCGCAGTTTCGACCAGCCCGCACGCCGCAAAGCCAGCGCGCAGCGGCGGGCTCCAGGTCGAGGTCATTCGCGGCAACCGCAGCGAAACCGTGAACTACTGAGCCCGAGCCGGCAAGCAGCCACCAGACACAGGTCACCCAGGAAAATCAAATGCATCACATGCCCCGCGAGTCGTCGACCCGTGCCGCTCGCAGTTCCACAGACGTGAAGGATGTCGCGCCGAGGCTGCTGCGCTCATCGCTGATGGCCGCGCTCGCGATGTCGCAGGCCGTCTGGCCGCTGGCCGCAACCGCCGCCGATGCGCAAGGAACGGGCACACGGCCGCAATTCCAGCCGCAGCGCCCGATGGCAATCACCGTCGGCTCGCAGCGGGAACTGCTGGTCGGCAAGGGCATCGACCGCATGGCCATCGGCGACGAAGCCATCGCCACCGTCGCCATCACCCGCCAGACACCGAACTCGCCTGCCGCGCGGCTGATCGTGACGGGCAAGACCGTCGGACACACCACCCTGATGGTCTGGGAAAAGGGCAGCACCGCCGCAACCACCTATGCGATCGAAGTGCGCCGCGCCACGGCCAACGTGACCGGTACCATGGACAACATGGCCGCGCACCAGGCGCAGCGGACCGCGGCGCTGGCCAGCCTGCCACCCGGCGCCGAGAAAACCGACCTCATCGACCGCTCGGTGGTGAACGTGCGCAGCAGCACCGTGCAGGTCGAGGTGAAAGTCGTCGAGTTCAACCGCAGCGTGCTCAAGCAGGCGGGCCTGAACATCTTCAGCACCCGCCCCAACGCGAACGGATTCAGCTTCGGGGTATTCGCACCGTCATCGCTCCAGAAGGCCACGTTCAACACCAACGGCCAGATGAGCTACGAGTACAACAACCCGGTGACACAGGCCTTCAGCCTGCTGCTCAACTTCAGCAAGGCCGGCATCGGCCTGGACGTCGGCTTCCTCGAAGGCAACGGCATGGCCCGCGTGCTCGCCGAGCCCACGCTGGTGGCCTTGTCGGGACAGAGCGCGAGCTTCCTGGCCGGCGGCGAGCTGCCGATTCCGGTGCCGCAAGGCCTGGGCACCACCAGCATCGAATACAAGCCCTTCGGCATCGGCCTCACGCTGACGCCCACGGTGCTGTCGAACGAGCGCATCGTGCTCAAGGTGGCGCCCGAAGCCAGCGACCTCGACTACACCAACGCCCTGAGCCTCAACGGCGTCGCCGTGCCCGCGATCAGCACGCGCCGCGCAGACACCACGGTGGAGCTGGGCGACGGTGAGAGCTTCATCATCGGCGGCCTCGTGAGCCGCACCACCACCTCCAACGCCGACAAGGTGCCGCTGCTGGGCGACCTGCCGATCCTGGGTGCCTTCTTCAGCAAGAACAACTACCAGATGAAGGAGAAGGAGCTGGTGATCCTGGTCACGCCGCACCTGGTCAAGCCCATCGCGCGCGGCACCGATCTCACGCCCTACCTTCCCGGCACCGCCGAGCAGCGCGACGGCGCCGTGTGGCGCTCCTATTTCCTGGGCGGCGCGATCGACACGCCCGTGCCCGGCTTCTCCCGCTGACCGACCCGACAACCGATGACACGGACCATGCATCGCAGGCTGGCACCATGAACGCACCACGCGACAGCATTCCAGAAACAGGCAGCGAGACCTATCTCTTCGCGTCGACCAACGGCGGCCACATCACGTGGCTGACCGACGCGCTCGGCACCCTCGGCTCCGTGGTGGTCCTGCCGCCGGACACGAAGTCGATCGACGAACGCATCGCCCTGCTGGGGCCGGTGGCGGTCTTCATCGACTTCTCGCCCGACCAGGGCGCCACCGCCAGCCAGCTCCACCAGCGCCTGAAGCGCGACTGGCCCACGCTGCCGGTGCTCGCCACCGGCGTGTCGGCCGAGCCCGCCGCGATGCTCTCGGCCCTGCGCGCGGGCGTGGACGACTTCATCGACATGGCCGCGCCGCCCACCGACGCGGTGGTCACGCTGCGCACCTTGCTCGAGCGCCGCAGCACGCTGCAGGGCGGCACGCGCGGCAGCACGCTGGCGCTGCTGGGCGCGCGCGCCGGCCTCGGCGTGACCACGCTGGCCACCAGCCTGTCGCTCGCGCTCAACGACCAGCTCACGCAGGCGCCGCAGCGCCCGCCGGGGCGCAGCTCGCGCCACGGCGTTGCGCTGCTGGACCTGGGCCTGCCCGCGCGCGACGGCCTGCTCTACCTCGACACGCAAAGCGGCTTCAGCTTCGTCGACGGCGTGCGCAACCTGCGCCGGCTCGACCAGACGCTGCTGCACACCGCGCTCGCGCATCACACCAGCGGCGTGGCCATCCTGCCGCTGCCCGCGAGCCTCGCGCAGGTGCGCGAGATCTCGCATGCCGACTCGGTCTCGCTCATCAAGCGCCTGGCCGACTTCTTCGACTTCCAGATCGCGGACCTCGGCGGCTTCTCGACCATCGACTTCATGGCGCAGACCGTGCGCGAGGCCCAGCAGGCGTGGGTGGTGTGCGACCAGAGCATCGGCGGCATCGTCTCCACGGCCAACATGCTCAAGGAACTGCGCGCGCGCAACGTCGAGACCGAGCGCCTGTCGCTGGTGGTGAACAAGTTCGACAGCCACGTGGGCCTGTCGGCCAAGGACATCGCCGAGCGGCTGGAGCTGCCGCTGCGGCACGTGCTGCCCGCGCGCAGCGCGCAACTGCTCGCCGCCGCCAGCCGCGGCGAGATGCTGGTGCGCACCGCGCGCAGCGACCCCTATTCGCAGGCCGTGGCGGGACTCGCCCGCAGCCTGCACCAGGAATACATGTCTGCCACGGGCCAGCCACCGGCCAAGGATCCACGCTGGGTCGCGCTCATGTCGCAGGTCACCGGCCTCTGGAAGAGTTCACACGAAGGTTGAGCCCATGTCCACCGATATCGAATTCGCCGACGACGACCAGGCGTTCATCAACTCCCAGCAGTTCCAGGACATCAAGAGCTGGACGCACGACCACCTGCTCAGCCGCATCGAGGAGCTGGGCGCGGAGTTCGGCCGCTGGTCGCGCGCGTCGATCCAGCAGTTCGTCGAACTGGAGGTCGACAGCTTCGTGCGCCTGCGCCGCGTGCCGATCAACGACCGCGAGATGCAGCTCATCTCCGACGCGCTCACCAAGGAGCTCGCGGGCTTCGGGCCGCTGGAAGACCTGCTCAACGACCCGGCCGTGGAAGACATCCTGATCAACGGCTACCAGAACGTGTACGTGTCGCGCCACGGCGTGCTGGAGCGCGAGACGGTGCGCTTCGCCGATTCCGAGCACGTGATGCGCATCGTGCGGCGCATCCTCGCGCCGCTGGGACGCCGGCTCGACGAATCGAACCCGATGGTCGACGCGCGCCTGCCCGACGGCGGGCGCATCAACGTGATCATCGAGCCGCTGGCCATCGACGGCCTCTCGGTGTCGATCCGCAAGTTCCGCAAGGAGCCGCTCACGCCGGCCGACCTGGTGAAGCTGGGCACCTTCGACGCGGGCATGGCGCAGCTGCTCGAAATCGCGGTGCGCGCGCGCTGCAACGTCCTCGTGAGCGGCGGTACCAGCTCGGGCAAGACATCGCTGCTCAATGCGCTCGCCAGCTTCATCCCGGCGCGCGAACGGGTGATCACCATCGAGGACACGGCCGAACTGTCGCTGGGCACCAGCCACGTGGTGCGGCTCGAAAGCCGCCCCGGCGGCTTCGACGGCCAGGGCGTGGTGTCGATCCGCGACCTGCTGCGCAACAGCCTGCGCATGCGGCCCGACCGCATCATCGTGGGCGAAGTGCGCGGCGCCGAAGTCATCGAGATGATGCAGGCCATGAACACCGGCCACGAAGGCTCGATGGGCACCATCCACGCGAGCTCGCCACGCGAATGCCTCTACCGCCTGGAGATGCTCGCGGGCTTCGCCGGCTACCAGGGCAGCGAGGTGAGCCTGCGCCGGCAGATCGCCAACGCGATCGACTTCATCGTGCAGATCGGGCGCCTCTCGAACGGACAGCGCCGCATCATCTCGCTGAGCGAGGTCACAGGCGTCAACGACAACGTGGTGGCGATGCAGGAGCTCTACCGCTACGAGCCCATCGTCTCGCCCGACGGCGAGGAGCGCGACCGCTGGGTGTCCCTGGGCATCGCGCCGCACTCGCCGAAGATCACGCGCTTCCGCCAGTCGCTGCAGCGTGCGGCGCAGCACGGAGGAGACGGCCGTGCATGAGGCCCTGCTCGTCGCGCTCTGCATCGCGCTGCTGATGGCGGCCGCAGGGCTGCTGCTGTGGCAGTGGGCGAAGAACCGGCAGGTACGGCTGGCGACGGAGCGGCACCTCGACCAGCAGATCCAGGCCACTGCGGCGGCCTCGGCCACCGATGCGACGCCGATACCGATGCCGCTGCGGGACCTCGCCAGCGACGGCCTCGCCTCCGGCCTCACCACCGACCCGTGGCTCGGCACCGAGGCAGCGGCCGTCGCCCCCGTGCGCACCAGCCTGATCGAACGCGCCATTCCGGGCTGGATGGTGGGCGTGGTCGAGCCGCGCACCATCGTCTTCGCGCTGGGCATCATCGCGGGCATCTGCCTGCTGGTCGGCGTTCTGGTCGGAGGGCTCGCCGCACTGGGCGTGCTGTTCCTGCTGGTGCTGATGACGAGCTTCGCACTGTGGCTGCAGCTGCAGAAGTTCCGCCGCAAGCTGATCCGCCAGCTGCCCGGGTACATCGATGCGATGGTGCGGCTGATCACCATCGGCAACTCCACGCAGGCCGCCTTCCAGCTCGCCATCGCCACCACCCAGGCACCGCTGCGCGGCCACCTGGAGCGCTCCGCGGCGCTGGTGCGCGCGGGCGTGGATCTCGACCGCGCGCTGCAACAGACAGCGGAGAACGTGCGCATCGAGGAGATGTACCTGCTCGCCTCCATCCTGGGCCTGGGCGTGCGATACGGCGGCCGCGCCGACCTGCTGCTGGAACGCGTGAGCAACTTCATGCGCGACCGCGAGCAGGCGGAGCAGGAACTGATCGCGCTGTCTTCGGAGACGCGTCTTTCGGCCTGGATCCTCGGCCTGCTGCCGGTGGGCGTGGGGGCCTTCCTGATCCTCACCAACCCAGGTTATTTCATGGGGATGTGGAACGACGACACGGGCCGCATCCTGATCTTTTCCGCGGTGGGCCTGCAGCTGACGGGCGCGGCGCTGCTCTACCGGTTGGCGAGGCTGGCATGACGTTGACGCCCAACCTGCTCGCCATCGCCAGCCTCGTGCTGCTTGCGCTGGGCCTGCTGGTCGGCGCCGGAGCGCTCGTCGCGGCCGAGCTGCGCCGCACGCGCAGCGGGCAGGCCATCGGCCGCGCCATCCGGCAGGCAGCCGCCATGCCCGATCTCAAGTCCGCCGTCGAAGCTCCGGCGGACCCCGATGCACCCTTCAAGCCCGAACTCGACCTGCCGTTCCATTGGCTCGATTCGCGCATCGGCCGAGCCCTCGTGGCGGACGAGGACCGCAACCTCATCGACCAGTGCGGGCTGCCGTCGAAGCGGGCCCAGCTGGTGTTCCTCGTCGCGCGGGTCTCGCTCGCATTCCTGCTCCCGTTGCTGGCGTACCTGTTCTGGAGCGGCGGGCACACGCGCAGCACGGTCACCATCGTGCTCGCGGCGGCGGCGGCCATCGGATTCATGGCGCCCAAGTGGGTGCTGGGCCGGATCGCCGCGGGCCGGCGCGAGCGCGCGGCGCGGGAGCTCCCGCTGTTCGTCGACCTGCTTCGGCTGCTGCAGGGCGTGGGCCTGAGCCTGGACCAGAGCCTGCAGATCATGGCGACCGACTTCTCGCACGTGCTGCGCGTGCTGGGCTACGAACTGGGCATCGCCAACGCGCAGTACAGCCAGGGGCGCACCCGCGAGCATTCGCTGCATCGCCTGGCAACGCTGCACAAGAACGAGAACATGCGCGGCCTCGTCTCGCTGCTGGTGCAGGTCGACCGGCACGGCGGCGCGGTGCAGGAGCCGCTGCGCGTGTTCAGCGACCGGCTGCGCGAAAGCCGCCGCTCCGAGCTGAAGGAGCGCATCGGCAAGATCACCGTGAAGATGACCGGCGTCATGGTGACCACGCTGCTGCCGGCACTGGTCATCGTTACCGCGGGCCCGGGCTTCATCGCGATATTCCGTTCACTGGGAGGCATCATCAAGTGAAAACCGAAAACCTTCCCGCATGCACGCCCCGCGCCAGCCGCCTGCTGGCATGCGCGGTCGCCGCCATCGCCATCACCGGCTGCGGTGCGCTCAAGGACCAGTACGCCGCGGCTGCCGATGCCCAGCAGCGCGCCTCCGCCGAAGCGAACGCCGACACTAAGGCCGGCGCCGCCATCGACACCAAGGCCACCTACCTCAGGCTCGTGGAGCAGATGCAGAAGGAAGGCCTGTGGTTCGCCTCGCTGGCCCACATCGACGCGCTCGAGCAGCGCTGGGGCGTGTCGCCCGAGTCCACGCGCATGCGCGCCGACGCCCTGCGCCAGACCGGTCAGGCCGAAGCGGGCGAGCAGGCCTACAAGCGCCTGATCGGCACGCCGCTCGAAAGCGCCGGCTACCGCGGACTCGGCCTGCTGGCCGGCGCGCGCGGCAGCTACGCCGAGGCGGCCCAGCTGCTCAGGCAGGCCCAGCGCCTGACGCCCACCGACGCGGCCCTGCTCAGCGACCTGGGCTATGCAAGCCTGCGCGCCGGACAGGTCGCCGATGCCCGGCTGCCGCTGATGCAGGCGCTGCAGCTGCGCCCCGACAGCGCGCAGGCCCAGTCCAACCTGGCGCTGTATTTCGAGGTCACCGACCAGGGCGAGCAGGCCAACAGGCTGATGGAGGCCAATCGCATGTCGCCTGCCGCTCGCGCGGCGGTACGCGAGGCAGCGCAGCAGCTTCGCGCGGGCGGCATCGCACCGGCGGCCACCGGCATCCCGCCTGCTCCCGTGGCCGTGCGGCCGCTGCCGAATACAGCGGCACTCGCGCGCGAAGACGCGGCTGCGGCGCCGCTGATGCTCAAGGCCTCGCGCTGGTCGGGCAACGGCGGCATCCGTACCGCCAGCCAGCTCAATCCCGCCGCCGCGGACGCCAATTCGAACGCCGCCGCGGTCTCCCTTTCGCCGAACTCGACTTCCCGAGGCACCCCATGAGAAAAACACCCACGGCCCGTCTTGTCGCGCTCTGCGCCTCCGGTCTCGCCGCCACGCTGATGGTGGCCGCGCCCATGGCGCTCGCGCAGCAGCAGCAGCAGCAGCAGCAGCAGCAGCCGTCCGGCCCGGCCAAGGCGCAAGAGCCGGCAGCCCCTGCAGCCCCCACAGCAGGCGCACCGGCACCTGCCGCCGCCGCGGCGGCGCCGCAACAGGGCCAGGAAGAAATGGTGGGGGACGGCGAGTACGTCTACGAGCGGCCGCAGGTGGGCGACGCCACGCAGAGCCTGTTCGCCTGGCAGCGCGGGGGAGAGATCTCGTCCGCCACGCCCAGGACCATTGCGGGCGACGTCGCCAACCGCAGCTACCAGCGCTACCTGAAGAGCTTCGAGTACCCGATCCCGGAGCGCATGACGTCCAGCGTCAAGGCGACATCGGGCGGCGGCGGCTCCGGCGCCGGCGGCGACGCGCCGAAGTAGGCGAGCCGGGCACGCACAGGACCGGACATCGCAATGGCGACGCCACGTCTTCTCACCCGCACGCGCGCGCATGCCCAGCGCGGCGCGTACGCGGTCGAGTTCGCCCTGGTGTTCCTGATCTTCTTCTCGCTGCTCTACGGGATCATCAGCTACGGAATGCTGTTCGCGTTCCGGCTCGGGCTGCAGAACGCGGCGGAAGACGGCGCGCGCGCCGCGCTGCGCTACCAGTCGACCTTCGCGGCGCGCGCCACCCAGGCCCAGACGACGGCAGCGGCCAGCAGCAACTGGATGCCGCCGGTGGTCACACGCAGCGTCAGTGCCACCGTGTGCGGCGTGGTCAGCAACAACTGCACGGCTCCCGCCTGCGGCACCACCTGGGACACGCGTTGCCAGATGGTGGTGACCGTGACGGCAAGCAACCTGCAGGCGCTGCTTCCGCCGTTTCCCAGCTTCGCCATGCCCACCACCATCGTCGGCAAGGCCAGCATGTTGCTCGACGGGAGGACGCCGTGAGCGGCAACAGGAGAACCCGCACGCGCAGGCCGGCTCGCGAGCGCGGCGTGGCCGCCATCGAATTCGCGCTGGTCTTCAGCGTGCTGTTCAGCGTGCTGTACGCGCTCGCCACGTTCGGCGCGGTGCTCTACACGCAGCAGGCAGTGACGCGCGCCGCGGAAGAAGGCGCCCGCACCGCAGGTCTCATCACGTCGCCCGTCGCAGGTGACGGGCGAGTCAAGGACGCTGTCTACGCCGCCCTGGCCAATTCACTCGTCGTCCCTGTTTCGGCAAACGCCGACGTGACCAGCAGGCGCAACTGGATCGTGTCCAACGTGACCGTCGACCCCGTCACCAGCGGCGCCGGAGCATCTGCCAGCTACGTGGTGACGGTGAGCTACCCCTACAGCGCGAACCGCCTGCTGCCATCCATACCGTTCCTCGACATCAGCACGTGGATGCCCAATCAATTGCGGAGTCGCTCGACCATCGCACTTCGATCGTCCTGAGGAGTTCCATTGCAATGAACGCAACACTCCATCACCTCTCCAGTCGCAGGCGAATCCGCGGATCGGTCCTGATCAATACGGCCATTGCGCTGAGCCTGATCGTCATCACCCTGCTCGGCACGCAGCTCGGCTATCTCTTCTTCATCAAGCGCGAGCTTCAGAAGACTGCAGACCTCGCAGCGCTGTCGGGGGCCCAGTCGCTTCAGCCGTTTCTCTGCGCCGATGCGAAGACCGCAGCGGTGACGAACGCCGCTCAGAACATGCCGCCCCTGCTGCCTGCCCTCACGCAGGCGGACGTGGAATGCGGAAACTGGGACCCAGGCAATCCCACGCGAACGGCACCTCAGTACTTCGGTACACCCGGCACCGGCCAGGCCTTCAATGCCGTGCGGGTCACCATCACGAGGACTCCGGCACTGCTCCTGCCGGGAATTTCCGGCAGTCCGGCAGCCACCATCAGCGTGCAGGCACTTGCCGCACAGCGGCAGCCGCTCGCTTCCCTGGCCATTCGAAGCACGCTGGTGAGCATCGACTCCAGCCAGTCGGCCTTGCTGAACGCCCT
The DNA here is from genome assembly GCF_013376045.1 of Variovorax sp. SG517. Classification (GTDB taxonomy): domain Bacteria; phylum Pseudomonadota; class Gammaproteobacteria; order Burkholderiales; family Burkholderiaceae_C; genus Variovorax. The sequence goes on from NZ_JABMJG010000001.1 coordinate 928,647, forward strand.
GTTCGGCGGCCTGCTGGGCGGTTCGCTGTCGGTCCAGGCCGTGGGCTGGCAGGGGCTGCTCAACACCGACATCCAGTTGTTGAGCTTTCTCGATCAACTCAAGATCGCCCTGAACATCAGCGCCGCCAACTACGACCAGGTGCTCGCTACGAATGTGGACGCGGGTGTCCTGCTCCAGGCCATGATCTCCGTCATGGAACGCAGCGGCAACACTGCCGCAGCCACCATCCAGGCGTTGCGCGACCTGCTCGTCACTGTCCAGGCGTCGCCGTTCACCCTCAAGCTCGCCGATCTGCTGAACGTGGCGAGCGGAACGGACGCTGCCGGCCTCAATACCAATCTGCAGCTCTTCCAGCTCGTCCAGGGAATGATCCAGGTCGCGAACGGCAAGAACGGCCTCGCGGCCACCGTGCCGATCAACGTCCCCGGCATTGCCAGCGTCACGGCGAAGGTGCAGGTCGTCGAGCCGCCGCAGGTCTCGGCCGTGGGAAATCCGATGCTCATCAATCCGGCACTCGGGGTTAATGATCCGAACAGGATTTACGTCCGCACTGCACAGGTCCGCATGCTGCTGTCCGTCAATCTCGACGGGATCACAAATCTTCTTTCGAACTTGCTTTCCACGGTGACTGGTGCGCTGTCTCCGCTTATCAATTTTCTCGATAGCGTTGCAACTTTGAATCTCGGAACGATTGTGTCCGACTTGGTTGCAACAGTCGTCTGCAGCGGCAACTGCCTAGTGACCAAGGTTATTTACGCACAAGCTCTCCCCGCACCCATTGAAATTGGTCTCAGTGCTGGCAATGGTGCGGGACTGGTTACAGGCCATACATGCAACAGCTCTGATAGCAAATCATTGAATGTCCAAGCCAGCACTAGTGTGGCTCGGTTGAATGTCGGCAAGGTTTCGAACATCTTTTCGTCTTCTGTGCCGGCAACAGCCGCTCCTGTAGGCATCGTCGAAATCGGCTATCGCGAAGCCAAGTTCGACTGGTGTCTTCTGTCGCTGATCTGTAGCCCCAAAAAATGGAAAGCTGCGAACGGCACGTATGTGACTGACATGGGGCTTGCCCAGAAAACTGTCATCTCCGGACTCGGCCTTGTCGTCAACTCGGACGTCGGCGGAAGCGCAAGTGGCACCGCACTGACTTATGTTGCTCCAGCTCCGGCAAACCTACCAGAGATCGATGCCGCGCCATATGACGGCACAGGCAAAGATCCATCATTCAAGCCCATTAGCTCCACGTCGCTTGTGCAAAGCCTGGGATCCACGCTAGGTGGAATCCAGATTCAGCCCTACTCGAGCGACAGCAGCGGTGTCCTCGGAGGCCTGCTGAACGGCACCTTCAGCCTGATCAGCAATCTCCTGAACACTCTGCAGACGGTGGTGACGAACGCACTCGGTCCCCTGCTCGACCCCGCCGTCAATGCACTACTGAACCTCCTGGGAATCGACCTTGCGCAAGCGCAGGTCGGCGCTCGCCTCTCGTGCAATCGAGGTGCCCAGCTGGTCTATTGATATGCGCGTATTTCCAACATGAGCTCACCCGCCGCCAATTTCGACGAACTCGACCTCTTTGTCTGGGAAGGCAAGGCAGACATCCTCGACCGCATCGCGCGGTGCATGGCGAGCTTCGACGTGGAGGTCATCCGGGCCGACGGCATGCCGCCTCCGCATCAGGAGCAGGGCGTCGCGCTGCGGCCTTCGGTGGCGATCATCAGCGTCACGGTCATCGACGGCGGCGGGCTGGCGCATGCGACCGAGCTGCTGCAGGGCATGCCGGTGATCTGGGTGGCGGCGGGCTCGCGCGAGCGCGACTCGCGGACCTATCCGCCCGAGTACCTGCATGTGCTGCCGTACGACTTCACCTGCGCCGAGTTGCGCACGATGGTCGCGAAGCTGGTGCGGCAGCTGCGCGCGCGCGAGGTGGCGCCGCAGCCGCCGGACGTGCTGGTGGCGCACTCCGACGCGATGAAGGCGCTGCTGGCCGAGGTGAACGCTTTTTCCGACTGCGACCACAGCGTGCTGGTGCGCGGCGAGACGGGCGTGGGCAAGGAGCGCATCGCGCAGCAGCTGCACCTGGGCCACCAGCGCTACGGCAAGGGCGCGTTCGTGGCGGTGAACTGCGGCGCGATTCCCGACGGGCTCTTCGAGTCGCTCTTCTTCGGCCACACCAAGGGCTCGTTCACGGGCGCGGTGCATGCGCACCGCGGCTACTTCGAGCAGGCCACGGGCGGTACGCTGTTCCTCGACGAGATCGGCGACCTGCCGCGCTACCAGCAGGTGAAGCTGCTGCGCGTGCTGGAGGACAACGCGGTCACGCGGCTGGGCGCGACGGCGCCGGTGCGGGTGGACTTCCGGCTGGTGGCGGCCACCAACCGCAACCTGCGCGAGATGGTGGCCAGCGGCGAGTTCCGCGCCGACCTGTTCTACCGGCTCGCGGTGATCGAGCTGCACGTGCCCAGCCTGGAGGAGCGCGGAGAGATCGACAAGATCGCGATCTTCAAGGCGCTGCTGACCAACGTGCTCGGCGACGAGCTCGAGGCACTGGGCGAGACGCCGCACTGGCTCAGCGACGCGGTGGCCGAGACCTACTTCCCCGGCAACGTACGCCAGCTGCGCAACCTCGCCGAGCGCGTGGGCGTGATCGCGCGGCAGCTGCACAGCTGGGACCAGAACCTGATCCAGCGCGCCATCGCGCTCACGCGCGGCACGCCGGCGCCGGCTGCATCTGCCGGCAACGGGATGAACGGCAGCGGTGGCGGCGTCGGCTCGATCGACGGCAGCGCGGACCGCAAGGGCTGGAACAGCAGCGAGCGCAACCGCATCATCGCGGCGCTGGAGATCAACGACTGGAAGCGCCAGGACACGGCGCAGCACCTGGGCATCAGCCGCAAGGTGCTGTGGGAGAAGATGCGCAAGTACCAGATCCTCGACGGGGAGCCTGGCATCCCCGAAGAGCAATAGGTTCTCCCCCAGGCTGCGCGGCACTTCGTGTCCGCTTCGCCAACCCCCTTCCGGGGGCAACACCTGAGGCCCGGCAAAGCCGGTTCCTCGGTGTTCCCGAAATGGCTTCGCTTGCCTCGTGTTCAGGGGATGGAGAGGCGTTGCGCTCTGCGCAAGGTTGGCAGGGCGCCGGCTGCTCCGGTTGCGCGTTCGCTTACCACCGGTTCGCTGGCGCAGGCGGTGTTGCTCGAGATGCAGAGCGTGCCGAGCAGGCCGTCTTCCGTGAGCACCTGGCGCCTGGGTGCGCCGAAGAGGCCGTCGATCCAGCCGTTGGGGCCGAGGGGGTCGATGCGCAGTTCGCCGGTGGTGCGCGCCAGGCGCAGCTCGGAGATGCGCAGGTCGAAGACGCCGTCGACGTAGTCGAACAGCAGCGTGTAGTAGTCGAGCTGGGCGTCGAGCACCTTGGGCAGGGTCTCGCGGCCGAATTCCATCAGGCGGCGGCGGCCGCGGAAGGCCTGGCCCGAGGTGCTGACGGCTTCCATCAGCTGCTTCTCGCGCTCGCGGCCGGAGACGGTGCGCGACCACGATGCGGCCGTGAGCTCGAACAGGTTGAGCTTCACGCCTTCGAGCTTGGCTTCCTGGTTGGCGACTTCGGCCAGCGCCGACTTCAGGCGCAGCTGCCGGTCGAAGCCGTTGCCGAAGTTCCAGTTGAGTTCGAAGGCCGCGCGCGTCGGGTCCTGCGGCGACACGCCGCGCGGGTCCCGGCTCTTCACGAGCACGGCGTCGAGCGTGGGGTAGAGGCTCGCGTCCTGCTGGTCGGCCAGCGCCCTCGCGCGCTCGATGCGGCCCTGCGCCTCGGCGATCTCGGTGCTGCGCGCCTCGGCGCGGCGCAGCGCCTCTTCCTGCGTGGTGATGCGCCATTGCGTGGGCGCCGCGAGCACGGGCAGCGACTCGGCATTGGGCGAGAACTTGAAGTAGTTGCGGAACTTGGCGATCGCCTCGTCGCGCTGGGCCTCGAAGTCGGACTCGCGCGCAGCCACCAGCGCGCGGCGCGACGCGGCCATGTTGAGGTCGTTGTCGCCGCTCACGCCCAGCGCCACGCGGCGGGCCTCGGCCTTCGAGAGTTCGGCCACCACCTCGGTGGCCTTGTGCGCGATCTGCTTCTTCAGGTCGAAGCGCTGCACCTGCAGGTAGGCGGTGAGCGCGTCCAGCACCACCTTCTGCGAGGTGGTGACGACGGCCTCGTCGTCGGCCTGGTTGCCGGCCTCGGCGGCGCGCTGCGCGGCGCTCATGGCGCCGCCGTCGAGCAGGCTCACCCGCGCCTCGGCGGTGAGCACCGTGTAGCTCTGCGTCTTGGCGTTGGCCGCGCCGCTGTTGTAGCTGCCGGACGAGGTGCCGACCTTGAACTTCGGGTAGCGCGCCTGCTTCGCGGCATCCACACCGTAGCTGCTGGTGTTGGCCGCGGCCTGCGCGGTCTGCACCTCGGGGTATTCCTGCGACAGCGCGATCAGCGCCTGCTTCACCTGCTGCGCGTAGCTGGCGGCGCCCAGCGAAGGCGCGGAGAGCCTGCGCGCAACCGTGAGCCTGGTGGCACTTTCCATCTCCTGCTGCTGCAGGAGATGCTCCGGCAACGGCTGCGGCTGTTGTGGTTCCTGGGCGAAGGCGGCGGGCGGCAGCGCGAAGCCGGCGCACAAGGCCGCGCAGACGGCGCCGGTGCCCACGCGGCGCAGATCGACCGGTTTGCGGTACTTCATGGTTCGCGGAAGGCTTCGCGGCGAAGCTTGAGCACGGGTCGCAGGATATACCAGATGAACGGGTCGGTGCCCACGCGCAGGTCCACTTCTGACTCCATGCCGGCGGTGATGCGGTTCTCGTCGCGGCCCACGTGAGACTGCGACATGCTGATGAGCAGCCGGTAGTACGGCGCGCCGTTGGAGATGGCCGGGTCGCGGTCGGCGTCGGCCGCCACCAGCTTGACCTTGCCGTCGACCGCGCCGTAGCGCAGGTAGTCGTAGGCGGTGATCTTCACGCGCGCCTGCTGGCCCACCTCGATGAAGCCGCGGTCGTTGGGATTGAGCCGCGCCTCGACCATGATCTCGTCCTCGTCGGGCACCACTTCGAGAATCGATTCGCCCGGCTTCACCACCCAACCCGGGCTGGAGTTGCGCAGGCCCTTCACGATGCCGTCCGACGGCGCCTTCACCACGGTGCGCGAGCGCTGGGTGCGTGCGCGCGCCAGGTCTTCGGCCAGGCTCGCGAACTGGCGCTCGACGGTGGCCAGCTCGTCCGACGCGCGGCGGCGGAAGCGCCCCTCGGCCTCGGCCATCTTGGCCTGCGCCTCGGTGATGGAGGCGTTGGCCGAAACCACGCCCTGGCGCGCCACCGCGAGCTCGCTGCGCACGCTCTCGGCCTGGCGGCGCTTCTCCAGCACTTCCACCTGGCCGACCAGCTTCTCGCTGAGCAGCTGCTCGGAGATCTCCAGTTCCTTCTGCATCAGCGCCAGCCGGTCGCTCAGGCCCTTGACCTTGGCCTCCTGCTCCAGCTTCTTGCTGCGCGCCTGCTCCAGGCCCGACACGGCGCCTGCCATCACGCCGCGCTGCTCGAGCGCGCGCGCCTGGTAGGCGCCGGTCTCGCCCTCGAGCACGCCCTCGTCGATGTCGGGCGCGAAGGACGCGCGCGTGAGCGGCTGGCCGCGGCTCTCGGCCATGAGCCGCACGCGCGTGGCCTGCGTGGCGGCGTAGCGGGCCGTGAGCTCCTCGAGGTTGAGGCCGCTGCCGCCCAGGTCGATCTCGACCAGCGACTGGCCCTGCTTGACCTTCTCGCCTTCCTTCACCAGCACGTTGCTGACGATGCCGCCTTCCAGATGCTGGATGGACTTGACGCGGTCCGACGGGATCACGCGCCCCGGCGCAACAACCACCGTCTCCATCGGGAAGCCCAGGCCGACCAGCGCGAGCAGGCCGATCGCACCGCCGATGATCCACTGGCGCCGCCGGCCCTGCGGCGAGGTCTGTGCCGCGCGCTTGTCGTTCTCGTCCTGAAGAATCTGCGGCAGGTCTATTTTCAAATCGCGTCCCCGGTCACTCTTCGTTCATCGCTGCTGCGCGTCACGCCATCGAGCGGGAGGCCGGCGTGGCTCCCGCCGCGCCGTCTTCCGCATCGCCCAGCGCCACCAGCGGTTTCTTCACGCCGAACAGCTTCGGCACCATCACCGCGGCCGTGCCCTGCTCCACGTTGCCCTGGCCGGTGACGTGGTAGACCACGTTGGCGGCCGAGACGATGCGCAGCGAGTGCGTGACGACCACCACGGTGCGCACCTTGGCGACCGCGAGCAGCGTGGCGAGCAGGTTGCGCTCGCTCTGGAAATCGAGGTCGTTGCTGGGCTCGTCGAGCACCAGCACCGAGGGCTTGCGCAGGAAGCTCATGGCCAGCGCCAGCTTGCGCCGCTCGCCCACCGACACGCCGGTGCCGCCTTCGCCCACCATGGTGCGATAGCCGTCGGGCAGCCGCGAGATGAAGTCGTGCGCGCCCGAGAGCTTGCAGGCCGCGACGATCTGCTCGTCGCTCTGGCCCGGCGCATTGCGGCGCATCACGTCGATGAGCGAGCCGCCGAACCAGTAGACCTCCTGCGAGAGGTAGCTGATCCAGCGCGAGAGTTCTTCGCGGCCGAACTGCGAGAGGTCGTACTCGCCGATGCTCACGATGCCGCGCGTGGGCGTGTAAAGGCCCGACAGCAGCTTCACCAGCGTGGACTTGCCCGCGCCGTTGCGCCCGACGATCACGTGCAGGCCGCCCGGGCCGATGTCGAGGTCGACGTTCTCCAGCACCGGCTGCTGCGCGGTCTCGGTGAAGCTGAAGCTCACGTCCTTCAGCGTGATGCGGCCCAGCGGCTGGGGAAGCGTCATGCCGGTGGGCGGCTTCTCGACCGGCTCGCGCAGCACGGTCTCCAGCCGCTTGGCGGCTTCCTTGGCGGTGGCCAGCGAGCGCCAGTTGGACACCAGCCCGGCCACCGGCTGCAGCGCCTTCAGCGCCAGCATGTTCGATGCGACCAGGCCGCCCACCGTCATCCACTGCTCCATCACCGACACCGCGCCCACGGTCACGACGACGACGGAGAACACGGTGAGCAGCACGGTGGTGCCGTCGCGCGCGGTCTCGATCTGGCCGTTCTTGCTGAAGCTCTCGGCGAGCCAAGCGTTGTAGGTCTGGCGCCACATCTCGATGGTGGGGCCGTCGTTGGCCTGGGCCTTGAGCGTTTCGCGCGCGTTGCAGATCTCGGCGGTCACGCGCTCCAGGCCGCGCCCGCGCTGCACTTCCTCGACGCGGCCGGAGCGCACCTCGTCGGCCCACCACCACGCCAGGAAGGACATGATCGCGAGGAACAGCACCACCACCGGCAACACCGGCAGCGCGACGATGCCGATGACCACCAGCGCGAAGACGGCCATGGGCAGGTCGAAGATGGATTGGGCCAGCCCGCCGGTGATAGTGCCGCGCACCGAGGCCACGTCGCGGAAGTACAGGTGCCACACCGACGCGGGCCGGGCCTCCAGCGCGCGCAGCGGGCGGCCCAGCATCGAGTTCAGCAGCGCGCCCGAGACGCCGTGGTCGACGATGGCGCCCGCGTTGCGCAGCAGGCGCGAGCGGCGCGTGCGCAGCCAGAACTCGATGCACAGGAAGAACAGGATGCCGCTGACCAGCGCGGCCAGCGTCGAGGTGCCGCTGCGCGAGAGCACGCGGTCATACACCTGCAGCAGGAAGATCGAAGGCAGCAGCCCGAACAGGCTGATGGGCAGCGAGCGCCACGCGGCGCTCTTCACGAGCGGATAGGCGGCGCGGAACGCGGCGTTCAGCGCGCCCGCGTAGGGACTGGCACCGGGCTCGTCCGGAGTCTCGGCAACCAGTTGGCTGGGCAGGAGGAACTTGATCATTGGAAAGAGCCGGTTCGTCGTCCAGTGACGCCTGCCTCATTATCAACTGTTACCCAGCTGTTACAAGGCAAATATTCACTCGCGGTGCGCTTCAAACACACATCAGCACGACAGCCTCTGCCCCTTCGCCACATCGGCCCTGATCCCGTGAACCGGCACCGGTTGCGCGGCGCTTCCCGTTACCGCGCAACCGGCCGGCCTCCCTGCACTGACCTCTCCCTTTCGCCCTGACAAATCCTGCGCGAACACCAGCGCGATGTTGGCGCACAGCAGCATGCACAGCACCCATGCGCAAAGCAGCTGCAGCCACCCCAGCCACCAGCGGCGCGCGGGCTGCTGTCGCGTGGCGGGGGCCTCGTATCCGAAGGCCGAATGCAGGAGTGCGTTGAATCTCATGGCAGTGCTTTCAAAACCCGGGCAAGCCGTGACAGGCCGATGCCCGCGGAACTCTTCGCCAACACCCAGTCGCCGGGCTGCAGCAGCCCGCCGAGCGCGGTCGACAGGTCGGATACGTCGACGAACCAGTGCGAATGGACCTTGGTGCGGATGCGCGCATGCAGCGCGCGCATCAGCGGTCCGCACAGCAGCACGCGGTCGGGCTGCGATGCGAGCAGCTCGGCCTCCAGGTCGAGGTGGTGGCGTTGCGCGGCGGGGCCGAGCTCCTGCATGTCGCCGAGGATCGCCACGCGCCGCGCCGGCTCGCAGGGCGCCTGCGAGAGCAGCTCCAGCGCAGCGCGCATCGAGCTCGGGTTGGCGTCGTAGGTCTCGTCGATCAGCTTGAAGCTGCCGCCGCCGATGTGGATGGTGTGCAGCGCGCCGCGTCCGCCCGGCGGCTCGAAGTGCGCGAAGGGCTCGACGGCGGCCGCCAGCGGCAGGCGCATCGCCTGCAGTGCCGCGAGCGCCGCGATGGCGCTCGCGCCCATGTGGCGGCCCGGCGCGTTCAGCCGCAGCTGGAAGGGCTCGCCCGCCACCAGCGCCTGCACCTCGCCGTGGTCGAAGGCGAGCAGGCGCACGTCGGCGTCCCTGTGCTCGCCGCAGGTCACGATCTGCAGCTGCTGCGCCATCGCCGCTTCGGCGAAGGTCGCGAACTCGGCCATGTCGCGGTTGAGCACCACGCTGTCGCCCGGCGCCATCGCCTGGAAGATCCGGCTGTCGAGCCGCGCGGCCGCTTCCGAGGGGCCGCGGTGCTTCTGCGACGCGATCGAGAGCCCCGTCACCACCATCAGCGAAGGCCGCACCAGCTGCGCGGACGCCGGCATGTGCGAGGTGCCCATCTCCAGCACCCAGTAGGCCGCATGGCGCGGCATGCAGGTCATGTTCCAGGCAATGCCCGACGGCAGGCTCACGTTGCCTTCGGGCTGGCCGACCTCGCCCCACACGGTGAGGGCGCCGGCCAGCATCGCGGCCACGGTGCCGCTGCCCGCGCCGCTGCCGAGCACGCCGCACACGCGGCCCGCGAATTCGGCGCGCGCATGGTCGCCAAGCTCGAGCACGGCCTGCAGCACGTTCGGCACCTTGAGCACGGGCACGCGCTTGTCGAGGTGCGGCTTGGGGTCGGAGCACAGCACGGCCGCGGCGGGCTGCAGCACGCCCTTGAGCGTGACCGCCGCCAGCGGCGTCTTCGAGGGCCGCGTCTGGTGGTCGAACACCACGCGCCCCTTGCGCATGAAGGAGCGCTGCGCCACGCCGGCGGCGCGCCATCCGTCCTCGGGCTTGACCACCCATTCGCCGCCGGTGACGCGCGCCATCTCGCTGGCGGTCCACACGGCGCCGTCGTCGCGCGCGCCGCCGGAGCCGGTGCCCGCGCCGCCCGGCGCGGCGCGGCGCTCCACCAGGTAGCGGTGGTAGGCGGCGAAGCCCGAGAGGTACTGCTCGACGTCGTCGATGCGCACGCGGAACGAGTGGTGGCGAATGAAGAACGAGCCCACCACGGTCGACGGCCGGCGGAAGTACATCGCCATCTCGGGCCAGAAGAAGCCGTTGAGCAGGTAGTGCGCGCGGTAGTCGAGCGCGCGGTAGAACTTCTCGGTGTCGAGCTCGTCCAGAAGGTGCCGCATCGCGGGCATGCCTTCGAGCCGCTGGAGCATCTGCTGCGCGGCCAGCATGAGTTCGAGCAGCGTCGGGAAGGTGGTCTTCCGGTCGAGCACGAAGTCGAGATACCCCGCCACGTTCTGCAGGCCGAAGCGGAAATACTTCTCCTGCGGACTCCAGTGCGTGAGTTCGTGCACGCAGCAGCTGAGCCAGTGGTCGTGTGCCTGCCAGTGCTGGCTGGCGATGAAATGGTCGAAGGCCTTCTCCACCACCGCGAGCCATTGCGGCTCGCGCGTGAGCGAGTACAGGCGCATGAGGGCGTAGGCCGCCTCTCCGTCGTAGTAGATGACGCGCGAGGCCTGCTTGACCGTGAGGTCGGACGCGTGCAGCACGTGGTTGAAGCGGCCGCTGGCCGGATCCTGCAGCGAGGCGATGCCCACCGCGAGCCTCTCCAGCAGCGGCAACCAGCGGCGCGTTTCCATCAGCTCGCAGTACTTCACCAGCGCGAGCACGCAGGCCGCGTTGCCGCCGAGCTTGATCTCGCCGCCGGTGTCGACCAGGAAGGCCGCGGCGCGGCCGTCGAGCAGCGTGTAGTCGCGGATCAGCGCGCCGGTGAGATGGTCCAGCGCCCGGTCGATGGCCGCGCGCAGCGTCTCGTCGCGCGTGAGCTCCCACGACTCGAGCATCGCGTACACCGCGCTCGCGTGGCGCATCGCGTCGTAAGTCGGGATGCGGCGGTCGAAGCACGGGAAGTAGCCGTACACGAAGAGGCCGTCGCCCTGCACCTGGCGCGCCAGGTACGACGAGCCGCTGCGCACGAGGTCGAGCACCGATTGCGGGTTGAGCGCCGGCAGCTGCCGGCGGCCCGCGTCGAGCCCCGTGCCCACGAGCTTGTGCACCACGCCGTCGGGCTGGCAGAACACGCCCACGGTCGCCAGCAGGTAGACCGGCTGGTCCGAGGACATGTCCAGCGGCGGCGAGCGCTCGAAGCGCGCCTGGCTGTAGACCTCGAAGTTGCGCGCGTTCACCACCGAGTGCGGGATGGTCGAATCGCCGCACAGCATCGCGTTGGCGTTGAGCTCCTGCTCGGTGAAGGCCATCGAGAAGTCCTTGTCGAAGGCCAGCCCGAGGCGGAAGTAGTTGCGCTTGACGGCGGTGAGCTGGGTCTTGAACTGGGCCCAGTCCATCGGGCTCGCGCCCTCGACCCAGTCGATGCGCAGCCACGGCGACACGATGCCGCGCTCGCGCACCCAGCTCTCCATGCGCCCGGCGCCCTCGCGCCAGGCGGTCTCGAAATCGGCGGCCCGCGCGTGCACCACGTGCGCCCGTTGCGCGCCGTCGCTCACGGAGAAGAACAGCGTGAAGGCCGGATACGGGGCCGGCAGCGCCGCGCACACCGACACAAGGCGTTCGTGGCAGGCGTGGAGCTGGTCTGGGAAGGACATCATTCGGCCCCGTTCGGATGCGGGAAACCGGCCACGCCCGTCATCTGCTTTCGCTCTGGTGACGTGTGCGCGGTCCGGGAACTGACACGACCGAAGTCATCGCGGTGATCCGGCTTCAGCGATAGCTGAATTCGGCTCTGCGATTGAGCTGATAGCCCTCCTCCGTGGTTTCGTTCGATGCGGGCTTTTCCAGCCCCCAGCTGATGGACTCGATGCGCTCGGCGGGCACGCCAAGCTGCGTGAGCGCGCGCTGCACCGAGTCGGCACGGCGCTGGCCCAGCGCCAGGTTGTATTCGCGGCCGCCGCGCTGGTCGGTGTGGCCCTCGATCACGACCTTGCTCTGCGGCCGGTTGCGCAGGTAGCTCGCATGAGCCTCCACGATGTTCCGGTCGGCGGGCCTGATGTTGTATTTGTCGAAGTCGAAGTAGACGATCTTCGGCACGCCCGCCGGTCCGTTCTGCACCGGCGCCGGCGGTGCCGGCTCCACCTTCGGCACAGCGGTGGCGGCCTTGTTGGAGTAGTAGTAGGTCGCATCGTCACGGCCGGTCTTGGGGGCCGCGCAGCCCACGAGTGCTGCGCCGAGCGCGACGATGGCCAGTGTCTGGAAATTCTTTTTCATATCGGTCCTTTCGCGGGACAGGCCGGTGGCGGCCTGTCCCTGGTGCTGCAGCAAGCTCCCTCGCCCCACTTCCTTCTGTTGTCTGTTTCCGGACGATCGATCAGCCCAGCAGGCCGTGCAGGATGTTCGTCACGGGCGACACGGTGTGCTCGACCAGGCTGGTGATCGGCGTCACGACTTCCGTCACCAGCGGGGTGGCGGCGTGTTCGACGCCGCTCACCGCGCTGCTGACGGCATCCGCCACCGGAGCGGCAGCCGTCGTGGCGCCGGCCAGGATGTCGGTCACCGGTGCGGTCACGTCGTGCGCCGCGCTGGTGGCGGTCGACACGACCGGGGCCGCGGTCTCGGTCAGGCTGCCGGCGACGTCGGTCACCGGCTGCAGGATGTTCGCCACCGCGCCGTCGCTGCCGGTCAGGCCGCCGAGCAGGCCGCCCACCAGGCCGTCGTGGCCCAGGAGGCTGCCGACGAGGCCGTCGTTGCCGAGCACGCCGTCCAGCAGGCCACCCGTGCCGCCACCGGTCACGCCGCCGAGGAGACCGTCGCTGCCGAGCACGCCGTCCAGCAGGCCGCCAGCATCACCGCCGGTCACACCACCGAGCACGCCGCCGAGGAGGCCATCGCTGCCGAGCACGCCGTCGAGCAGGCCGCCAGCGTCGCCACCGGTCACACCACCCAGCACGCCGCCGAGGAGGCCGTCGCTGCCGAGCACGCCATCCAGCAGGCCGCCAGCGTCGCCGCCGGTCACGCCACCGAGCACGCCGCCGAGGAGGCCGTCGCTGCCGAGCACGCCGTCCAGCAGGCCGCCAGCATCGCCACCGGTCACGCCACCGAGCACGCCGCCGAGGAGGCCGTCGCTGCCGAGCACGCCGTCCAGCAGGCCACCGGCATCGCCGCCGGTCAGACCACCGAGCAGGCCGCCAACCAGACCGTCGTCGCCGAGCACGCCATCGAGCAGGCCGCCAGCATCGCCGCCAGTCAGGCCACCGAGCAGGCCGCCAACCAGACCGTCGTCGCCGAGGACACCGTCGAGCAAGCCACCAGCATCGCCGCCCGTCAGGCCACCCAGCAAACCGCCGACGAGGCCGTCGTCGCCGAGGACGCCACCGAGCAGGCCCCCGTCACCGCCGAGCACGCCGCCCAGCAGGCCGCCGTCGCCACCCACGAGGTTGGCCACGCCGTCGGTCAGGTAATCGACCTGCGTGTCGACCTGATCCAGCAGGGCGCCGGTTGCACCCGCGCCGAGCAGCTGGTCGGCCAGCGGGCTCAGCAGGCCGCCCACGCCATCCGTCACCTGGTCCACGAGGCCGTCGGCCGGGTCGAGCACGTTGGGATCGTTCGGCAGGAAGCCGGTACCGAGCACCGGGCCCAGCAGGCCGTCGACCGTGTCGGTCAGGCCGTCGGTGACGCCGACCACCGGGGCCAGCGCATCGCCGAGGCCCAGGCTGCCGAGCAGGCCATTGTTCAGGCTGTTCGCCAGGCCGCCGACCACGTTGTCGGCCGGGTCCAGCAGGGCCTGCGCGCCGGTGCCGGGAGAAGTGCCGCCACCGATGCCGCCGAGCAGTCCGCCCAGCAGGCCGTCTTCGCCGAGCACACCACCGAGCAGGCCACCGTCACCGCCGAGCACGCCGCCCAGCAGACCGTCGTCACCCAGCACGCCGCCAAGCAGGCCGCCGTCGCCGCCGAGCACACCGCCCAGCAGGCCGTCGTCACCCAGCACACCACCGAGCAGGCCACCGTCGCCGCCGAGCACACCGCCCAGCAGGCCGTCGTCACCCAGCACGCCACCGAGCAGGCCACCGTCGCCGCCGAGCACACCGCCCAGCAGGCCGTCGTCGCCCAGCACACCACCGAGCAGGCCGCCGTCGCCACCGAGCACACCGCCCAGCAGGCCGTCGTCGCCCAGCACGCCGCCGAGCAGGCCGCCGTCGCCGCCGAGAACACCGCCCAGCAGGCCGTCGTCACCCAGCACGCCGCCAAGCAGGCCGCCGTCGCCGCCGAGAACACCGCCCAGCAGGCCGTCGCCAGACAGGACGTTGGCCACGCCGTCGGTCAGGTAGTCGACTTGCGCCGTGACGCCGTTCAGCAGCGCGGCCGTCGTGTTCGTGCCGAGCACCTGGTCGGTCAGCGGGCTCAGCAGGCCGGAGGCACCGCTCGCCACCTGGCCGACGATGCCGTCGACCGGGTCGAGCACGTTGGGGTCGTTTTCCGAGAAGCTGGTGCCGAGCACCGGGCCCAGCAGGCCGCCGACCGTGTCGGTCAGGCCGTCGGCGACGCCGACCACCGGTCCGAGCACATTGGTCAGGCCGAGCCCGCCCAGCGCGCCCTGGCCCAGGCCGTCCACCAGGTTGCCGAGCACGCCGTCGGCCGGGTCGAGCAGCGCCGCGCCGGTACCGGGGGTGCCGCCATCGCCGATGCCGTCCAGCAGACCGCCGAGCAGGCCGCCGACGATGCCGTCTTCACCCAGCAGGCCACCGACCGGGCCCTCTTCGCCCAGCACGCCGCCGACCAGGCCGCCAGGCCCGAACAGGCCGCCGGCGATGCCGCCGTCGCCGAGCACGCCGCCCAGCAGGCCGTCGTCACCGAGCAGGCCGCCGACAAGACCGTCGCCGCCGAGCAGGCCACCCACGAGGCCGTCGCCGCCCAGCAGGCCACCGACCAGGCCGTCATCGCCCAGCACGCCGCCCAGGAGGCCATCGCCACCGAGCAGCCCACCGGCGAGTCCGTCGTCACCCAGCACGCCACCGAGCAGGCCGTCATTGCCGAGCACGCCGCCCAGCAAGCCGTCGCCGCCCAGGACACCGCCGAGCAGGCCGTCGCTGCGGAGCACGCCGCCGACGAGGCCGTCGTCACCCAGCAGGCCGCCGACCAGGCCGTCGTCGCCGAGCACGCCATCGAGCGCACCGCCAAGCAGGCCGCCTTCGCCACCGAGCAGGCCGCCCAGCGGGCTGTCGGCGAGGATGCCGGAGATGGCGCCGTCCTGGCCGAGCAGGCTGTCGACCAGGCCGCCGTGGCCCAGCAGTTCGCCGGTGAGGCCACCGCTGCCGAGCACGTTCGAAAGGGTGCCGTCGCCGCCCAGCAGGCCGCCGACCAGGCCGTCGTTGCCGAGCAGGCCACCCACCGCGCTGCCGTCGCCGAGCAGGCCGCCCAGCAGGCCGTCGTCGCCCAGCAGGCCGCCGGTCAGGCCGCCCACGGCGCCGTCGCCGAGCAGGCCGCCCACGAGGCCGTCGCTGCCCAGCACGTTGCCGAGCACGCCGCCCAGGGCGCTGTCTTCACCGAGCAGGCCGCCGACGACGCCGTCGTCGCCAAGCAGGCCGCCGACCAGGCCATCATCGGCCAGCAGGCCGTTCACGAGGCTGCCTTCGCCAAGCACGTTGTCGAGCACGCCGCCCAGCAGGCCGTCGTTGCCCACGAGCTGGTCGGTGAGGCCGCCGAGTCCGAGGGCGTCGGTCAGGCCGCTGATGATGCCGTGGTCGCCGACGAGGTTGGTCAGGCCGTTGTCCAGCGCGTCGGTCAGGTAGTCGACCTGGCCCGCCACCGTGCCGAGGATGGCGCCGGTCGCGCCCTGGCCCAGCAGGTTGTCGAGCGTCGGGCTCAGCGAGTCGCCCAGCAGGTCGGTGACGCCACTCACGGTGTTGTCGATCGGGTCGAACTGGTTGGGATCGTTCGGCGTGAACTCGCTGCCGACCAGCGGAGCCAGCACGTCGTCGAGCGTGTCGGTCAGGCCGTCGACCACGTTGTTGGCCGGCGAGAGCGAGTCGCCCAGGCCGAGCGCGCCGCCGAGGCTGTCGGTGACGTGGTTGACGAGGCTGTCGCCTGGGTTGAGGAGGGCGTCGCCGTCTGCGTCTGCGTCTGCGTCTGCGTCTGCGTCTGCGTCGGCATCTGCGTCGGCGTCGGCATCTGCGTCGGCGTCGGCATCTGCGTCGGCGTCGGCATCTGCGTCGGCGTCGGCATCGGCGTCGGCATCTGCGTCGGCATCTGCGTCGGCGTCGGCATCGGCATCGGCATCTGCGTCGGCATCGGCGTCGGCATCTGCGTCGGCGTCGGCATCGGCGTCGGCATCGGCATCGGCATCGGCATCGGCATCGGCATCGGCATCGGCGTCTGCATCTGCATCTGCATCGGCGTCTGCGTCGGCATCACCATCCGCATCCGCGTCGGCATCGGCGTCCGCATCCGAGTCGGCATCCGCGTCGGAATCGCCGGGGTTGCTCGGGTTGCCCGAACCGACGAGCAGCGGGAACGCGCTGTCGCTGCCGCCGCCACCGCCGCTGAGCGCGGCGCCCAGGGCAGCGGCGCCGAGCGCGCCGAGTGCGAACTCACCCAGCCCGATGCCGCTGCCGGCAGCGAGCTTCTTGGTGACGGCCAGGGCAGCGGCGTCGGCGTCGCTGTCGGGCGGGGTCACCTGCAGGTCGCCCGAGGCGACATCCACATTCACTTGTTCGAGGCCGCCGGGCAGCTTGGTCGAGCCGATGGTGGCGTCGGTGCCGCCGGTGAACACACCAGCGAGCGGGGCCTTGTTGGTGGCCGATCCGGGGAAGAGGACATTGGCGTGGCCGTCCTGCGGAACGATCACGCGGTCGCCGGCCATCAGCGTCTGATTGCCATCGACGGGAATGCGGACACCGTCGCGCATCACCGCGACGCCGGGCGTGGCATTCGATAATGTGCCGATGCCGGCGGGGGCCGCGGTTGCGGCGGGAGCCGCCGAACTCACCATGCCCGGAGTGCCGAGCGGTGTAACGGTAGCCTGGGCGATGACCACAGGAGCAGCGCCAGCGGCGGCAAGTCCCTCGGTCGTATTGGTCGATGCTTGTTGAGCGGTCATGGCAGCCTTCTGTGACAAAAGATGCCTACTCAGGGGCAACTAGCGTGCCGCTTTTCCCGAGCCCCGTGCCAAAGCGGCCCAGAGCATCGCAAGCTGTTGATTCGTATGGAAAATTTTCTTTTCGAGGGGCCTCGGGCAGGCTGTGGAAACAGCTCGTAAGGAGGTCAATCGGCGAATCGTTACGTAACGAAGTAACGTCGCGTACCCGGAACGTCCGACACATCCGAGGGGCGGCGGACACACCTGCAAACGCACCCGCGAACGCACCCGCGAACACCGCACCCACTCTTCTTTTTCTCACCCTCTATATAGATATGTTCAACCCCTCCCAGGAAGACGTGCGCCGCTTCTTCTGCGACGTCTACGCCAAGCACCGGCAGGGCCTGCCGATGGAAGCGCTCGAGACCATCGCCGCCGGCTGGATCGACCAGCACCCCGAGTACCACGAGGACCTGGCCGACGCCGACGCGGCGGTGGCACGGGTGTACGACGGCTCGAACGGGCGCGAGAACCCGTTCCTGCATCTGTCGATGCACCTGTCGATCAGCGAGCAGTGCTCCATCGACCAGCCGCGCGGCATCCGCCAGGCGGTCGAGCTGCTGGCAGCGCGGCGCGGCTCGCTGCTGCATGCGCATCACGAGGCGATGGAGTGCCTGGGCCAGATGATGTGGGAGAGCCAGCGCGCGGGCCGGCCGCCGGATGGCGAGGGTTATGTGGCCTGCGTGCAGCGCCGGGCGACGAAGGACTAGCCGCCGCGCTTCCTCTTGGCCGTGGGCGGGACCGCTCCCTGCTGCTTCGCCGCTTCACGCAGCAGCGCGGCCATGGCAGCGCGCAGTGCCGAGGGCTCGGCGTCGCTGCGCTGCAGCAGGCCGACCGGCTCTTCCGTGCCGGCCGTCTCGATGCGCAGCCGCACGAGGCGCCCATCGTCCAGCTCGCCGCGCGCTGCCCCCAGCGGCGTGATCCACACCGCGTCGGACACCGCCACCAGCGCGCGCGCCACCGCCACATCGAGCGTCTGCAGCGCGTTGGCCGGCAGCACGAGGCCACGCGCCGACAGGAAGCTCTCGGTGTTGTGGCGCGGGATCGTGCCCTCGCCGTACACCACCAGCGGATAGGCCAGCACCGCCTGCACCGACACCGCCTTGTGCGCCAGCGGATGGCCCGCGCGCACCGCGAACACCAGCGCCTCGGTGTGCAGCAGCTCGAAGCTCAGGCCGCCCATGAGGCGCGGATCGCTCATGCGGCCCACCACCAGGTCGAGCTCGCCGGCGCGCAGCTCGTCGAGCAGCGCGGCGTTGGCGGCGCTCTTCACCACGATCTGCACCGAGGGCCTGCTGTCGCGCAGCCGCGCCAGCGCCGGCGGCAGCAGGGCCGGCGCCACGCTGGGCAGCGCGCCGATGCGCAGCCGCTCGATGCGCTCGCCGGCCACTGGCGCCACGGCCTGCGCGCTGGCGTCGAGCGCCTCCAGCACGCGCAGCGCATGCGCGAGCAGCTGCTCGCCGGCGGCCGTGAGGCCCTGCACGCCGCGCCGGCCGGCGTTGCTGCGCTCGACCAGCCGCGTGCCGGCAATGGCCTCGAGCTCGGAGAGCGTCTTCGACACCGCCGGCTGGCTCAGCGCCAGGCGCTCGGCGGCGCGCGCGAGATGGCGCTCCTGCGCCACCGTGACGAAGCAGCGCAGGTGCCGCAGCTGCACGTTGCGCACGAAGTCCTGGCGAAGATCGGTGAGGGGGTCTTTCAAGGGTGGGCTTTCAATTCCTTCTGGTTATTGAAAACGTAGCAATCTTCAATTTACATCATCGGATGCCGCTTCTACAGTGGCGGCTTCCGGATTCGTCCCACGACAGGAGACAACGTTCATGCCGACCAATACCAAGGGCGCTCAGGGCCCCTCGCCCATCCTCACGCCGCGCGACTGGGATGCCCACCCCAGCTACATCTACCCCGGCTACAAGTCCACCGTGAAGCGCGGCCCGCAGAAGCCGCTCATTCCGCTGAAGGCCTCGCTCGGCGAACTGCAGCAGCCGGTGTACGGCCACGACAGCATCGGCGAGTTCGACCACGACCTCACGCGCAACGCGCGCAAGAACGGCGAGCCGCTGGGCGAGCGCATGATCCTCACGGGCCGCGTGCTCGACGACCGCCGCCGCCCGGTGGCCAACACGCTGGTCGAGCTGTGGCAGGCCAACGCCGCCGGCCGCTACGTGCACAAGGTCGACCAGCACGACGCCCCGCTCGACCCCAACTTCCTCGGCGCCGGCCGCTGCCTGACCGACAGCGAAGGCCGCTACCGCTTCCTCACCATCAAGCCCGGCGCCTACCCCTGGGGCAACCACCCGAACGCCTGGCGTCCGCAGCACATCCACCTGTCGCTGTTCGGCCAGAGCTTCGCGAGCCGCCTGGTCACGCAGATGTACTTCCCCGGCGACCCGCTGCACCAGTACGACCCGATGATCACCGGCACCCCCGAGCGCTACCGCAACCGCCTCATCGCCGACTTCAGCCTCGACATCACCGAGGACGGCTACGCGCTGGGCTACCAGTTCGACATCGTGCTGCGCGGCGCAGACGAAACCCCCTTCGAGAACCGCTGAGCCAGGAGACACAAACCATGCTGATGACCGCACTGGAAGCCGACTTCGGCCAGACCCCCTCGCAGACCGTGGGCCCCTACTTCGCCTACGGCCTCACCGCCACGCAGTACGGCTACGACTTCGACCAGCCCTTCGACGCGGTGCTCGCGCTCGACAACGCCAAGGGCCAGCGCATCCGCCTCGAAGGCCGCGTGCTCGACGCCGACGGCAACCCGATCAACGACGCGATGGTCGAGATCAGCCAGCCCGACGGCGAAGGCCGCTACCCGCAGACGCCGGAAGAAGCGCGCGCCATGGGCTTTCGCGCCTTCGGCCGCGTCGGCACCGGCACGCACGAGGGCAACCGCTTCGTGTTCCACACGGTGAAGCCCGGCGCCGAGTCGCCCGGCGAGGCACCGCACATCAACGCGATCGTGCTGATGCGCGGCCTGCTGCTGCATGCCTTCACACGCATCTACTTCAGCGACGAGGCCGAAGCCAACGCGAAGGACGCGGTGCTGCAGAGCGTGCCCGCCGAGCGCCGCCACACGCTGATCGCCGAGCGCGTGGAGCAAGGCGGTGCCGTCACCTACCGCTTCGACATCCGCATGCAGGGTGCAGACGAAACGGCGTTCTTCGACGTCTGATCCACCTGATCTCTCAGGGAAATCCCGGACATGAAAAAGCCCGCATCAGCGGGCTTTTTCGTTTTGGTCGTTTCGGAAGTGCTCGGCTTGCTTATTCGGCACCGTGGTGGATGCGCGATTCCGGCACCGTCTTCAGCTCGCCCGGCAGCGAGCTGATGTAGCTGGCCAGCGTCTTGAGCTCGGCGTTGGTGAACTTCTTCTCCTCGACCTGCTGGCCCATCACCGCGTTCGAACGGCCCAGGTGCGAGTTGTTCTTCACGCGGTACGACTTGAGCGCGACGAAGAGGTAGTCGGCATGCTGGCCGGCCAGCTTGGGCACGGTGCCGTCGTTCGGCGTATTGAAGTTGGCGCCGTGGCACTTGGTACAGCTGTTGTCGGCGTTGCGGGTGATGAGCGCCTCGACGTTGGCCGGCGTGGCCTTGGCCAGCGTGGCCGGAGGTGCGCTGCCGTCCTTCAGGCCGAGCTGGCTGTAGTAGGCAGCGATGTCGGCGATGTCCTGGTCGGTGAGCGTGTCCGCGATGGCGCGCATGGTGGGATGCTTGCGGTCGCCGCCCTTGTACGCGGTGAGCGCTGCCGTGATGTAGGTGGCACTCTGGCCAGCGATCATCGGCACCTTGTGGATCTCCGGAAAACTGGCCTGGTAGCCGATGATGCCGTGGCAGCCCACGCACATCTGTACCTTCTTTGCTCCGTCCTGGGCCTTGCCAGTGACTTGTTGGGCTTCAGCCGAGACCGTCACGGAAGCGACAGCAAGGGCAAACATCGTGGTCAACAACTTGTTCATTTTGCGCGCACAATCTCGTGGAGAGTACAGTTTTTCGGATCAACATTCGATTATATGCAGGGGTCCCCTGGAACCCTGTGCAGGCCAACCCTGAGGCTGCACGACGCACATCGGGTGTGTTCTTTTCTCCACCCCAGCCTCCGTCCCACTTCTCATCACTCATGAAATTCCAGGGCTCAGACAACTACGTCGCCACTCAGGACCTGATGCTCGCGGTCAACGCGGCCATCACGCTCAAGCGCCCGCTGCTCGTCAAGGGCGAACCCGGCACCGGCAAGACCATGCTCGCGGAGGAAGTGGCCCAGTCGCTGGGCTTGCCGCTGCTGCAGTGGCACATCAAGTCGACCACCAAGGCGCAGCAGGGCCTCTATGAATACGACGCGGTGAGCCGCCTGCGCGACTCGCAGCTGAAAGACCTGGACGGCGGCGAGCGCGTGAGCGACATCAACAACTACATCGTCAAGGGCGTGCTCTGGCAGGCCTTCACGGCCGACCAGCCGGTGGCGCTGCTGATCGACGAGATCGACAAGGCTGACATCGAATTCCCGAACGACCTGCTGCGCGAGATCGACCGCATGGAGTTCTACTGCTACGAGACGCGCGAGCTCATCCGCGCCAAGCACCGTCCGGTGGTGTTCATCACCTCCAACAACGAGAAGGAACTGCCCGACGCCTTCCTGCGCCGCTGCTTCTTCCATTACATCAAGTTCCCCGATGCCGAGACGATGAAGCACATCGTCGGCGTGCACTTCCCCGGCCTCAAGCAGGAGCTGCTCGCGGCCGCGATGAAGACCTTCTACGACGTGCGCAACCTGCCCGGCCTGAAGAAGAAGCCCTCGACCTCCGAGCTGCTCGACTGGCTCAAGCTGCTGGTGGCCGAGGACATTCCGCTCGAGGCGCTGCAGAGCAAGGACGACAAGGTCGCCGTGCCGCCGCTGGTGGGCGCGCTGCTCAAGAACGAACAGGACGTGACGCTCTTCGAGAAGCTCGTCTTCATGCAGCGCAACAACCGCTGAAGCCATGAGCAGCCAGAAACACTCCACCAGGCAACTCATGAAGCTGGGCATTGCCCAGGCCGTGATGTTCATGGTGGGCGCGCTGCTGGGCCGCGGGCTCGGGCTGCTGCTGGGCCTCGATGCTTTCGGCAGCGGCGAATACAACAAGCGAGAGCTCATCGGCATCGCGCTGATCGGCCTGGGCGGCGGCGCAGGCGCGCAGGCCGCGCGCGTCTGGTACACGGGCAAGTACGGCGACCCGCGCGGCTGAGGCCCGCGAGCGCGGAGGAAAAAGACAGATGGCATTCGTCGAACCCGTCACGCTGAAGGCCCGCGGCATCGCACTGGTGCCGCTCGCGCTCGCGCATGAAGAAGGCCTGCGCGCCGCGGCCGCCGACGGCGAGCTGTGGAAGCTGCGCGTCACCTCCGTGCCCGAGCCGGAGAACACCCGCGCCTACATCGAGACCGCGCTCAAGACCGCCGACCGCTTCGCCTTCGCCGTGACCGACGAGGCCACCGGCACCGCGCTCGGCACCACCAGCTTCCACGACATCCTTCCCGCGGTGAAGCGCGTGGAGATCGGCTACACGTGGTACGCCGCGCGCTGCCAGCGCACGCACGTCAACACCACCTGCAAGCTGCTGCTGCTCGGGCACGCCTTCGACGCGCTGGGCTGCAACACCGTGGGCTGGCGCACCGACAACTTCAACTTCGCCTCGCAGCGCGCCATCGAGCGCCTCGGCGCGAAGAAGGACGGCGTGATCCGCGGCCACGCGATGCGCCGCGACGGCACCATCCGCGACACCGTCATGTACAGCCTGCGCGCGGGCGAATGGCCCGAGGTGAAGGCACAGTTGCTGTACCTGCTCGACAAGCCGCGCGGCTGAAGAGGAAGCGACATCTCCTGGAGTCGCTTCGATCAACAGCAGTTCTGCTCCGCTCATTCTCCCCACGACCGTCCTCATGCCGAATTCATCCCGCTACGCCAATCTCAGACGATTCGCTCTGACGTTTGCTTTCGGCTGGGTGTTTTCGCAGTACACACTTGCGCAGAGCTTGTCTCCAGACATTGCCACGCAGTACCACCAGATCATGGGGAACGCGGGCATCGCCAGCAGTCAATTCCTGGCCGCCGTAACAGCGCCGAGCGCCGCGCAAAAGGAGGCTTGGTATGAAAAAGCCGCTGGGAAGGGGAAAGAGGAAGCCATAGGCAATCTCGCCATGCTTTTGTACTGTGGCGATGAGCGCCCGAAAGATACGCAGCGCGCATTTGAATTGCTGCGCCAGTTGAGCGACCTGGGATCTGCCCCTGCGCCGTGGCTCATCGGCATTGCATACTATTTTGGCGACGGCGTTCCCCAAAGCTACGAAAAAAGCCTCCCATGGCTGGAGCTGTCCGCCCGGCGAGCAAACCCTCATGCGGTCAAGCTGGTAACGGAGATGTACGGCAGGGGCCTCGGAGTACCAAAGTCTGAATCGAAGAATACGTGGTGGCTGGAGTTCGCTGCGACACACGGCGATAAGGGAGCACAGTTGCAACTCGCCGAACGAGTACGTCGCAAGGCAGCTAGCGAAGACGATTTCATTGCCGCCTATTACTGGTTGCTAGGCGCCAAGAGCCAAGGCGCCAACGTTGACGAAACGACCGCAACGCTGATTGAATCGAAAATCGATTCAAAAAAACTCGCAATCATCAAAGAGGCCGATGCAAATTTCGGCCCATTTCGTTGGTCGAGGTGGAATGATGAATCCGTCATAGGCGCCTACATCTTTCCATGCGTGAGACATCTTCAGGCCCCCGTGCTGGCACAGATGCGCTTCGCACGTTGACTTGCGCCCCAAGTCAACTCCGAAGACTCAATTAGGACCCGCCCCATGCTCATCGACTTCTTCTACACCCTGCGCTCGGCCAAGCTGCCGGTGTCGGTCAAGGAATACCTCACGCTGCTGGAGGCCCTGCAGGCCGACGTGGTGGGCCCCAACTCCGACGGCGCCTATGGCATCGACGACTTCTACTACCTCTCTCGCACCGCGCTCGTGAAGGACGAGAAGCACTACGACAAGTTCGACCGCGCCTTCGCCGCCTACTTCAAGGGCGTGGAGATGCTGACCGACTTCACCAAGGAAGTGCCGCTCGACTGGCTGCGCAAGACGCTGGAGCGCGAGTTCACGGCGGAAGAAAAAGCCAAGATCGAGAAGATGGGCTGGGATGAGCTCATGGAAACGCTCAAGAAGCGCTTCGAGGAGCAGAAGGAGCGCCACGAGGGTGGCAGCAAGTGGATCGGCACGGGCGGCACCTCGCCCTTCGGCAACGGCGGCTACAACCCGCAGGGCATCCGTATCGGCGGCGCGGGCAAGAACAGGAGCGCCGTGAAGGTGTGGGACCAGCGCGCCTACAAGGACTACGACGACACGCAGGAACTGGGCACGCGCAACATCAAGGTCGCGCTGCGCCGGCTGCGCAAGTTCGCGCGCGAGGGCCATGACGAGGAGCTCGACCTCGACGACACCATCCACTCCACCGCGGCCAACGCCGGCTTCCTCGACATCAAGATGCGGCCCGAGCGCCACAACAACGTCAAGGTGCTGCTGCTGATGGACGTGGGCGGCACGATGGACGAGCACATCCAGCGCGTGGAGGAGCTGTTCTCGGCCGTGAAGACCGAGTTCAAGCACCTGGAGTTCTTCTACTTCCACAACTGCGTGTACGACTTCATGTGGAAGAACAACAAGCGCCGCTTCTCCGAGAAGTTCGCCACCTGGGACATCCTGCGCAAGTACAACAAGGACTACAAGCTCATCTTCGTCGGCGACGCGACCATGAGCCCCTACGAGATCCTGCAGCCCGGCGGCAGCGTCGAATACAACAACGAGGAAGCCGGCGCCGAGTGGATCCAGCGCCTCACGCACACCTTCCCGAAGTTCGCGTGGATCAACCCCGAGCCCCAGGGCGTGTGGCAGTACCGCCAGAGCATCGCGGTGATGCAGCAGCTGATGTCCAACCGCATGTACCCCCTCACGCTGCGGGGCCTCGAGGACGCGATGCGCATGCTGTCCAAGTAGGACGATGCCGGCGATCCGGCCGGGCCTTCAGGAACCGGCCGGGCTTGCTGTCAGAATCCGCCCATGGTCAGGGCGGTTCCTGTTTCTTCGCCGGCGTGGTGGCCGGCTTTGTTTTTGTTCGGCGTCCTGCTCTTGCAAGGCTGCAGCCTGCTGCCGAAAAAGGAATCCGCCGAAGAAAACAAACCCGTGACGGGCCTCGTGCGCAGCGGCGCGGCGGGTGCAGGCGCCACCGAATCCGGCAAGGACGAGAAGGAAGACGGCGACAAGAAGGCGTCCGACAAGCGCGACGCCTTCACCGTCGACGTGCGCGGCCCCGAGGCCGTGCGCGACTACCTCAAGCTCCATCTTGAAATCCAGCGCTACCGCGAGCTCGACGACCTGGGCGCGACCGAGATATCGCGCCTCATGGTGGCCGCCGAGGCCAATGCCCGCGAGCTGCTCGGCACGCTCGGCTACTTCACGCCCACGCTGACGCTCGAACTCAACGAAACGCCGCAGGGCGAGAAGGCCCCGCGCGAGATCGTCATCAGCGTGTCGCCGGGCGAACTCACCAAGGTGAGCAACGTGCAGATCAGCTATGCCGGGCCCATCGCCGACGACCCGGCCGCCGAGTCGCAGCGCGACACCATCCGCACCGCCTGGGCCCTGCGCGCCGGCCAGCCCTTCTCCCAGCAGGCCTGGGACGACGCCAAGACCACCGCGCTGCGCAGCCTCACGGGCAAGCGCTTTCCCACCGGCAGCATCGCGATCAGCCGCGCCGAGGTGGACGCGGACCGCAGCGAGGCGCGACTGAGCGTCACCTACCAGTCGGGCCCGGCGTACAAGTTCGGGCCGCTGGTGCTGCGCGGCATCCAGCGCTACGACCCCGACGGCGCGCGCCGCATCGCGCGCCTGCCCAGCGGCCAGGACTACGACCAGCAGAAGCTGCTCGACGCCCAGCAGCGCCTGGCCAGCAGCGGCTACTACGACTCGGTGTTCCTCACGCTCGACACCGACAGCGGCAACCCGCTGGCCGCGCCCGTCATCGCGCAGCTGCGCGAGGCGCCGCTGCAGAAGGTGGTGCTGGGCGTGGGCTTCACCACCGACAACGGCCCGCGCCTTTCGGTCGACCACATCCACAACCAGGTGCCGCTGCTGGGCTGGCGCGCCGTCTCGCGGCTGTCGGTGGACAACGACATCAAGTCGCTGTCGACCGAGCTGAAGGCCATTCCCGACGACCACGGCTGGCGCTGGTTCTCCGGCGCCGAGCTCAAGAGCGAGCAGTCGGGCAGCTACGTGGTCGACAGCGGGCGGCTGCGCGGCGGGCGCAGCAAGTCGGGCGACCACATCGACCGCAGCTACTTCCTGCAGTACGACTACGCGCAGAACCGGGGCACCAATGCGCCGCCCTCGGCCTCGGCAGTGACGGCCAACTGGGGCTGGACCGGGCGCTACTTCGACGACAACTCGGCGCCCTCGCGCGGCTACGGCCTCGCGCTGGAGGTGGCGGCGGGCTACACGCTCACCGGCGAGCAGGTGCCCTTCACCCGCACCTACGCGCGCTGGCTCGGCGTGCTGCCGCTGGGCTCGGCCGAGGACAAGGAGCTGCGCGCGCGCCGCAGCCGCCTCCAGCTGCGCGTGGAGGCCGGCGCCGTGTCGGCGAAGGACAGCGCGCAGATTCCCTCCACGCTGATGTTCCTGACCGGCGGCGACACCACCGTGCGCGGCTACAGCTACAAGCAGATCGGCACCGTGCGCGCCGACGGCACCACCGTGGCCGGCCGCTACCTCGGCGTGGCCAGCGTGGAGTGGCAGCGCCCCTTCGTCTACAACAACAAGCTCACCGAATGGGAGAGCGTGGTGTTCGTCGACGCCGGCGCCGTGGCCGACAAGCCCGGCGAGCTCAAGCCCAAGGTGGGTGTGGGCGTGGGCGCGCGCTGGCGCAGCCCGGTCGGGCCGGTGCAGGCCGACCTGGCCTACGGCGTGGACTCGAAGAAGTTCCGCCTGCACTTCCGCCTCGGCTTCACCTTCTGACGCTACCGCCAGATGCAGACCGACGACGACAAATCCACGCCGACGACGCAGCCCCCTCGCCGCTCGCGCGCGCGGCGTGCGATGCGCGCCCTCGTCTGGACCATCGCCGGCCTGCTGCTCGCAGTGGCACTGCTGGTCGCAGGCGCATGGTGGTGGCTGGGCTCGGACACCTCGCTCGCCTTCGCGCTCGCGCAGGCGGCGCAGCGCCTGCCGGCCGGCCAGACGCTCGAAAGCCGCGACGTGAGCGGCTCGCTGCGCACCGGCGGCCGCATCGGCTGGCTCAAATACCAGAGCGAGAGCATCGCCGTGGAGGTGAACGACGCCACCATCGGCTGGCAGCTCGCGCCGCTGCTGAAGCGCAGGGTGCAGCTCGGCGAGGTGCATGCGAAGCAGGTGCTGATCGAGAAGCGCGGCCCGCCGAGCGACAAGCCCACCGAGCCGCTCGAACAGCTCGCGCTGCCGGTGGAGGTCGAGCTGCCCTTCCGCATCGACGAACTGCGCTGGGCCGGTCCGCCCGTTCTGCAGGCGCTGAACCTCTCGGGCAGCTACAGCTACAAGTCCGCCGAGCACGCGCTGGAGGTCAAGGGCGTGGACATCGCCAGCGGCCACTACAGCGCCCGCGTGAAGCTGCAGGGCCCCGCGCCGATGGCGATCGACGCGGCACTCGACGGCCGCGTGAAGGCGCCCGTGGCCGAGGACCACGACATCGACGTGCTGGCCGCCGCCACCGTCAAGGGCACGCTCGCCGGCGCCGGTGCACGCCTGCAGGTGGCGGCCGAGCTGAAGCCCACCGAGGAGAACACCGACGCGCCGATGGAAGCCGGCCTGCAGGCGCAGATCGCGCCCTGGCTGCCCCAGCCTGTGATCGACGCGAAGGCCGATCTGCGCAACGTCGATGCATCCAGCCTCTGGCCCGGCGCGCCCGAAACGCGGCTCACCGGCACCGTCGAGCTGCAGCCCGATGCCGACACCGGCCCCGCCGCGTGGAAGGCCTCCGCCGACATCCGCAATGCCGTGCCCGGCCCGTGGGACAAGGAGAAGCTGCCGCTCGAACAGCTGCTGGCCAGGGTCGGCTTCGACGGCACGAGCTGGACCATCTCCGAAGCCACCGTGCGCGCCGGCGGCGGGCGCATCGACGCGGCCGGCAAGTGGAGCCCGGCGCCCTCGCCCTGGCAGGCGCAGGCCACGGTGCGCGGCGTGCGGCCCGCGGCGCTCTACAGCGAGCTTTCGGGCGCGCCGGTCAGCGGCCAGCTCAAGGCCGAGCAGAAGGACAGCACCATCGCCTTCGACGCCAGCCTGCGCGCCGAAGGCGGCGGCGCGGGCAGCAAGGCCCTGCCCGGCTTCGCGCTCGACCGCGCGCTGGCCCAGGGCCAGTGGAAGGACCAGGTGCTCGACCTGCGCACGCTGCGCATCGATGCGCAGCGCGCCAGCGTCGACGGCCGCCTGCAGGTGCGCGTGGCCGAGCAGGCCGCGAGCGGCAAGCTGGCCCTCGCGTTGCCCGGCGGCAGCGCGCAAATCGAAGGCCGCATCGCGCCCGATTCGGGCGGCGGCGAGGTCAAGGCCGCCATCGACGACGCGGACACCGTGCGGCGCTGGCTGCAAGGCCTGCCTGGACTGTCGAAGGTGTTCGCGAATGCGGGCGCCAAGGGCTCTGCGA
Source organism: Variovorax sp. SG517 (assembly GCF_013376045.1). Lineage (GTDB taxonomy): Bacteria > Pseudomonadota > Gammaproteobacteria > Burkholderiales > Burkholderiaceae_C > Variovorax. The sequence continues at coordinate 957,174 of NZ_JABMJG010000001.1, forward strand.
AGCTCGACGCCAGCTGGCAGGGCGGCTGGCGGACCATCCAGCGCCGGCTGGAGAACCCCAATGCACCCGCCCCGCGCGGCGTCGCCGAACCGAGCCTCAAGGCCGCGCTCTCGGTGCCGCGCCTCGACCTCACCCTGCCCTCCGAGCAGCCCGGCGCAACTAACACCGACATCCAGCTGCGCAACCTGCAGGCCGACCTGGCCGGCAGCCTCGCGCAGGCCACGCTTGCGCTGAAGGGCGAGGCCGCCACCGGCACGCAGAAGTTCGACATCGACACCCGCGCCAGTGGCGGCATCGCTGGTGCCGGCCAGTGGCGCGCGGCGCTGGCCAGCCTGAAGCTGCAGGCGCAGGACAGCGCCCGCCCCGGCGCGCCATGGGTGCTGGAACTGGGCCGCGAAGTCACCGCGACCATCCGGACCGCGGGCGGCAACGCGCCGCGCCTCGACGTGGAAGCCTCCGCCGCCTCGGCCACGCTGCGCGGCCCCGTGCCCGGCACGGTGCGCATAGACTGGCAGCCGCTGCGCTTCAGCCAGAGCGGCGCCGCGCCCAACCGCGTGTTCCGCGTGCAGTCCAAGGGCCAGCTGCAGGGCCTGCCGATGGCCTGGGCCGGCGCGTTCGGCGCCAATACCACGCTCGGCGAATACGGCATCAGCGGCGACCTGATGTTCAACGGCGACTGGGACATCGACGCTGGCGACACGCTGCACGCCAAGGCCCGCCTCGCGCGCCAGAGCGGCGACATCCGCGTGCAGGCCGGCGAGGCCGCGCTGGTCACGCGTATCACCAGCACCGGCACGGGCACCGCGAGCGAGCGCACGATGAACGCTGCATCGGCCAGCGGCGACGCGCCCAGCACGCCGGCCGGCCTGCGCCAGGCCGAGCTGCGCCTCGATGCCGACGGCGACGCGGTGCGCGCGGTTCTCGCCTGGGACAGCGAGCGCGCCGGCAAGATCGACGCCGACATGAACACCCGCGTGCAGCAGCGCGCCGGCGGCTGGCAGTGGGCGCCTGATGCGCCGCTGGGCGGCACCATCAAGGCCGCGCTGCCCAACCTGGGCGTGTGGTCGATGCTCGCGCCGCCGGGCTGGCGCATCGCCGGCACGCTGGACGCCAACGCCACGCTCTCGGGCAACCGCGCCGCGCCGCGATGGAACGGCACGCTGGGCGCCGACAAGCTCGCGCTGCGCGCGCCCGTCGAAGGGCTGGACCTGCGCGACGGCCGGCTGCGCGCCACGCTCACCGGCGAGCGCGTGCAGATCACCGAATTCACGCTCAAGGGCGGCGCCGGCAGCACCGCGCGTATCGGCGGCCAGAGCGGCAACCGCAGCACCGCCGCCAGCGAGGCCCGCACCGACGGCGGCACCCTCTCGGCCAGCGGCGAACTCGCCTGGGGCCCGGCCAGCGGCTCGGCCTCCGGCATCCGCATGGCGGTGCAGGGCCAGCTGCGCGCGCTGCGCGTGCTGGTGCGCACCGACCGGCAGGTCACGCTCTCGGGCGACCTGCAGGCGCGGCTGGACAACGGCCAGTTCACCGTGCGCGGCAAGCTCAGGACCGACCGCGCCGTCATCATCCTGCCCGACGAGACCGCGCCCAGCCTGGGCAGCGACGTCGTCGTGCGCTCCGCCGCCAAGGACCGCGAGGCCGCCGAGGCGGCCCAGCGCGAATCCGCCCGCGCCGACGCGCAGGCCGCGAAACCGCAAACGGCCAAGCCGCCGGACATCACCGTCGAGTTCGACCTGGGCGACGACTTCGCGGTGCAGGGCCGCGGCATCACCACGCGCCTCGAAGGCAACCTCGAGATCCGCAGCACGCGGCTCGATGCGCCACCGCGCATCACCGGCGAGGTGAAGACGGTGAAGGGCCAGTACCGCGCCTACGGCCAGCAGCTCGACGTCGAGACCGGCATCGCGCGCTTCAACGGTCCCTTCGACAATCCGGCGCTCGACATCCTCGCCATCCGCCCCAACCTCTCGCAGCGCGCGGGCGTGCAGATCACCGGCACCGCGCAGTCGCCGCGCGTGAAGCTGTACTCGGAACCGGCGCTGTCCGATGCCGAGACGCTCTCGTGGGTCGTGCTGGGCCGCGCCTCGGCCACCAGCGGCGGCGAATCGGCGCTGCTGCAGCAGGCCGCGCTGTCGCTGCTCGGCAAGATCGGCGGCGCCTCCACCGGCGGCAGCCTCGCCAGCCGCTTCGGCCTCGACGAACTCGGCTTCAAGGGCCCCGGCAGCGGCGGCGACCTGCGCGAATCCGCGGTGACCCTGGGCAAGCGCCTCTCGAAGGACTTCTACATCACCTACGAACGCAGCATCGGCGGCACCTTCGGCACGCTCTTCATCTTCTACGACCTGACCACTCGCCTCACGCTGCGCGGCCAGGCGGGGCAGACCAGCGGGCTCGACCTGATCTACACCGTGAAGTACGACTGAGCCGGAACCGGTCTCCAAGACCAAGGGACTGCGATCTTGACCGGCCCGGATGCGCGGTTAAGAATCATCGACGCCTTCACCGAGGAGCGACGATGAAAAATGATGGAGACAAGGGCGACCGCCACAGCCCGAATCCGGTATCGCACCTTCAGTCGCACGATGCGCCGGCCTCCCCGCGGATCACGCTCGTGCGCAACGCGCTGCATGCGGTGATCGCGGCCATCGCCCTCCTCGCCATCGCCACCTCGATCCCCCATTGGGGCGGCAGCAACTTCCCCGTGCTGAGCCTGGTGATCTACGTGGCGGGCATGGTGTTCATCGCCATGCCGCTGTGCCTGTTCTACGAAGCGCTGCTTCAGTCGCAGCAGCGGGGCATCGGAAACCGCGGCGTCGGCGTCTAGCCCGCGTCGCCCCCGCCCTGCGGAAACTGTTCCTTCGCATCGGCCGCCTCGCGCGCTCCGCCCGGCATCAGGTTCTCGCGGTGGCTGCGAACCGCCGACGCGACGATCGGCAGCAGGTGCGTGGCCTTGCCTGCCTCGAGCGCGCGGATCAGCTGCACGCGCATGCTCGGCGCCCAGAAAGACTTCAGGTGCGCCGCAATCGCATTCGTGGCCAGGGTCGCGTCGCTCGGCGACTGCGCCTGGAAGAAGGTGCCGATCTGGTTGGCCATCTTGACCAGTTGTGCCGAGTGATCGTGTTCCATGGGGCTTTCGAAGAAGGGTTGCTCGGTCGAGAAGAAAACGTCAGCCGAGCCGCTGCGGATGGCTGTAGACCCCAAGGTCCTGCTGCCGCACGAAGCCCACCAGCGTGAGGCCCGCGCGCTGGGCGGTGGTCACAGCGAACGAGGTCGGCGCCGACACCGCGGCGAGCAGCGGCGCGCCGGCCATCGCGGCCTTCTGAACCATCTCGAAGCTCGCACGGCTGGTCACGGCGATGAAGCCGGCGGATGCGTCGACGTCGTTGGCCGCGAGCGCGCCCACCAGCTTGTCGAGCGCGTTGTGGCGGCCGACGTCTTCGCGCAGCCACATCACCTCGCCGTCGGCCGAGCACCATGCCGCCGCGTGCACCGCCCCGGTGGCCTCCTGCAAGGTCTGCTGCGAGGGCAGCTGCGACATCGCGCGGGCGATGGCCTCGCGATCGAAGCGCACTGCCGCATCGTCGCGCAGCACGGGGATCTCGCGCGACACCTGCGTCAGGCTCTCGGTGCCGCACAGGCCGCAGCCGGTGCGCCCGGCCATCGAGCGGCGGCGCTGCTTGAGGCGCGCGAAGGCGGCGCTCGACACCTGCATGTGCACCGTGAAGCCCAGCGCCGACTGCTCCGCTTCCACCGAATAGAGCTCGTGCGCCGCACCGAGGATGCCCTCGCTCAGCGAGAAGCCGAGCGCGAAGTCTTCGAGGTCCAGCGGCGTCGCGAGCATCACGGCGTGCGAGATGCCGTTGTATTCGAGCGCGACCGGCACCTCCTCGGCCACCCAGTCCTGCACGTCGAAGGGCCGGCCGCCGCGCACGCCGTGCACGGGCAGCAGCTGCGCGCCTTCGCAGAAGCGGACGGTGTCGGCGGCCTGCATGGTCATGCGAGATGCGTCCTCACTTGGCCGGCACCGTCTCGTTGCTCTGATGCGAGGCGGCGGCGAGCAGGTCGTTCTGCGTCTGGTTGAAGCGGCTGTACTCCTGCTGCCAGGCGGAAGGCTGCATCACCGGCGTCACCTGCACCGCCGTCACCTTGTACTCGGGGCAGTTGGTGGCCCAGTCGGAGTTGTCGGTGGTGATCACGTTCGCGCCCGACTCGGGGAAGTGGAAGGTGGTGTAGACCACGCCCGGCGGCATGCGCTCCGACACCGTGGCGCGCAGCACCGTCTCGCCCGCGCGGCTCTGGATGCCGACCCAGTCGCCTTCCTTCACGCCGCGCTCCTCGGCGTCGTGCGGATGGATCTCCAGGCGGTCCTCGCTGTGCCACTGGTTGTTCTCGGTGCGCCGCGTCTGCGCGCCCACGTTGTACTGCGAGAGGATGCGCCCGGTGGTCAGGAGCAGCGGGAAGCGGCGCGTGACCTTCTCGTCGGTCGCCACGTACTGCGTGACGATGAACCTGCCCTTGCCACGTACGAAGCGGTCGATGTGCATGGTGGGCGTGCCTTCGGGTGCGTTCTCGTTGCAGGGCCACTGGATGCTGCCGAGCTCGTCGAGGCGCTTGTAGCTCACGCCGCGGAAGGTGGGCGTGAGCGCGGCGATCTCGTCCATGATCTCCTCGGGGCTCCTGTAGTCCATCGGATAGCCGAGGGCCTGCGCGAGCTTCACCGTCACCTCCCAGTCCGCAAGGCCGGCCTTGGGCGGCATCACCTTGCGAACACGCGAGATGCGGCGCTCGGCGTTGGTGAAGGTGCCGTCCTTCTCCAGGAAGGAGGAGCCCGGCAGGAACACGTGGGCGTACTTGGCGGTCTCGTTGAGGAAGATGTCCTGCACCACCACGCATTCCATGGCCATCATCGCGGCGGCCACGTGCTGCGTGTTCGGGTCGGACTGCACGATGTCCTCGCCCTCGCAGTAGAGGCCCTTGAAGCTGCCGCCGATGGCGGCGTCAAACATGTTGGGAATGCGCAGGCCCGGTTCGGGGTCGATCGGCACGCCCCATGCGGCCTCGAACGCGGAGCGCGTGGTGCTGTCCGACACGTGGCGGTAGCCCGGCAGCTCGTGCGGGAAGGAACCCATGTCGCAGGAGCCCTGCACGTTGTTCTGGCCGCGCAGCGGGTTCACGCCCACGCCCTCGCGGCCGACGTTGCCGGTGACCATCGCGAGGTTGGCGATGCCCATCACGGTCGTCGAGCCCTGGCTGTGCTCGGTCACGCCCAGGCCGTAGTAGATGGCGGCATTGCCGCCCGTGGCGAAGAGCCGTGCGGCCGCGCGCATCTCGGCGGCCGGCACGCCGGTCACCGCCTCGGTGGCCTCGGGCGACTGTTCGGGGCGTTCCACGTACGACTTCCACTCCTTGAAAGAAACGGTGTCGCAGCGCTCGGCCACGAACTCGTCGGCCATCAACCCTTCGGTCACGATGACGTGCGCCAGCGCCGTGACCACTGCCACGTTGGTGCCGGGGCGCAGCTGCAGGTGGTGCGCCGCCTGGATGTGCGGCGACTTCACGATGTCGATGCGGCGCGGGTCGACCACGATCAGCTTCGCGCCCTGGCGCAGCCGCTTCTTCATGCGCGATGCGAACACCGGGTGGCCGTCGGTCGGATTGGCACCGATCACCATGATCACGTCGGCCTTGTCGACCGAGGCGAAGGTCTGCGTGCCCGCAGATTCGCCCAGCGTCTGCTTCAGGCCGTAGCCCGTGGGCGAATGGCACACGCGCGCGCAGGTGTCGACGTTGTTGTTGCCGAAGGCGGCGCGCACCAGCTTCTGCACGAGATAGGTTTCCTCGTTGGTGCAGCGCGAGGAGGTGATGCCGCCGATGGAGTCGCGGCCGTACTTGGCCTGCAAGCGCTTGAACTCGCTGGCCGCGTAGTTGAGCGCGGTGTCCCAGCTCACCTCCTGCCACGGGTCGCTGATGTTCTTGCGGATCATCGGCTTGAGCATGCGGTCCTGGTGCGTCGCGTAGCCCCAGGCGAAGCGGCCCTTCACGCAGGAGTGGCCCTCGTTGGCCTTGCCGTCCTTCCACGGCACCATGCGCACGACCTCGTTGCCCTTCATCTCTGCCTTGAACGAGCAGCCCACGCCGCAGTAGGCGCAGGTGGTGATCACGCTGTGCTCGGGCTGGCCGAGCCAGATCACCGACTTCTCCTGCAGCGTGGCCGTGGGGCAGGCCTCGACGCAGGCGCCGCAGCTCACGCATTCCGAGTCCATGAAGGCCTCGTCCTGCCCCGGCGACACGCGCGACTCGAAACCGCGGCCGCTGATGGTCAGCGCGAAGGTGCCCTGCGTCTCCTCGCAGGCGCGCACGCAGCGGTTGCACACGATGCACTTCGAGGGGTCGTAGCTGAAGTACGGGTTCGACTCGTCCTTCTCGCTCTTCAGGTGATTGGCGCCGTCGAAGCCGTAGCGCACGTTGCGCAGCCCGGTCACGCCCGCCATGTCCTGCAGCTCGCAGTTGCCGTTGGCCGAGCAGGTGAGGCAGTCGAGCGGGTGGTCGGAGATGTAGAGCTCCATCACGCCCTTGCGCAGCTCCTGCAGCTTCGGCGTCTGCGTGCGCACCTTCATGCCGGCTTCGGCGGGCGTGGTGCACGAGGCCGGAAAGCCCCGCCGCCCCTCGATCTCGACCAGGCACAGCCGGCACGAGCCGAAGGGCTCCAGGCTGTCGGTGGCGCAGAGCTTGGGCACCTGGATGCCTGCATCCACCGCCGCGCGCATCAGCGAAGTGCCCGCGGGCACTGTCACTTCATTGCCGTCGATCTCCAGCGTCACCTCGCGCTCGGATTCGCGCTTGGGGGTGCCGTAGTCGATTTCCTTGAGATGGTCCAACATGTCTGTCTAGCCTTGCTGATTGCTTCTCTGGATGCGGCCCGGGGGCTCAGGCTGCCTTGCGGTCGGGGGCTTCGATGCCGAAGTCCTGCGGGAAATGATCGAGCGCCGACAGCACCGGGAACGGCGTCATGCCGCCCATGGCGCACAGCGAGCCGTGGACCATCGTGTCGCACAGGTCGCGCAGCAGCATCACCTGCTGCGGGCGGTTCTGGTTGCCGCGGATCTTGTCGATGACCTCGACGCCGCGCGTCGAACCAATGCGGCAGGGCGTGCACTTGCCGCAGGATTCGAGCGCGCAGAACTCCATGGCGTAGCGCGCGAGCTTCGAGAGGTCGGCCGTGTCGTCGTGCACCACGATGCCGCCGTGGCCCACGGTGCCACCGACGGCTGCGTAGGCCTCGTAGTCGAGCGGCAGGTCCCACTTCGACTCCGGCAGGTAGGCGCCCAGCGGCCCGCCGACCTGCACCGCCTTGATCGGCCGGCCCGAGGCCGAGCCGCCCCCGTAGTCGTACAGCAGTTCGCGCAGCGTGACGCCGAAGGCCTTCTCGACCAGGCCGCCGTACTTGATGTTGCCGGCCAGCTGCATCGGCAGCGTGCCGCGCGAACGGCCCACGCCGTAGTCGCGGTAGAAGGCCGCGCCGCGCGCCAGGATCAGCGGCACGCTGGCCAGCGTGATGACGTTGTTGATGAGCGTGGGCTGCCCAAACAGCCCCTCGATGGCCGGCAGCGGCGGCTTGGCGCGCACGATGCCGCGCTTGCCTTCGAGGCTCTCGAGCAGCGCCGTCTCTTCGCCGCACACGTACGAGCCCGCACCCTTGCGCACTTCGAGCGAGAAGCGTTTGCCCGAACGCAGGATGTTGTCGCCGAGGAAGCCCGCGGCCTCCGCCACGCGGATGGCCTCGTTCAGCGTCGCGATCGCATGCGGGTACTCCGAGCGCACGTAGATGTAGCCCTGCGTGGCACCGGTGGCGAGGCCCGCGATGGTCATGCCCTCGATCAGCATGAAGGGGTCGCCCTCCATGGTCATGCGGTCGGAGAAGGTGCCCGAGTCGCCCTCGTCGGCATTGCAGACGATGTACTTCTGCGCCGCCCCCGTGCCCAGCACCGTCTTCCACTTGATGCCCGCCGGGAAGGCCGCGCCGCCACGTCCGCGCAGGCCCGAGTCGAGCACCTGCTGCACGATGTCCTCGGGCGCGAGTGCCAGCGCGCGGCGCAGGCCGGCGAAGCCCTCGTAGGCCTGGTAGTCGGTGAGCGACACCGGATCGGTGATGCCCATGCGCGAGAAGGTCAGGCGCTCCTGCTTCTTCAGGTACGGAATGTCCTCGGTAGGGCCTAGCGCGAGCGGGTGCCTGCCGCCGGTGAGGAAGCCCGCGTCGAACAGGCCCGCCACGTCGTCGGGCGTCACCGGTCCGTAGGCCATGCGGCCGGCCGGCGTGCTCACCTCGACCAGCGGCTCGAGCCAGAACATGCCGCGCGAACCGTTGCGCACCAGCTCGAGCATCAGGCCGCGCGCCGCGGCCTCCTTCGCGATGCATCGGGCCACGCGGTCGGCGCCGGCGGCGAGCGCGGCCGAGTCGCGCGGAACGTAGACGGTGATCGTGCTCATGCGCGGCCTCCGTCGGCCTGCGCGACCAGCGCATCGAAGCCCTTGGCGGTCATGCGCGCATACGGCTGTTCGTCCAGCGTCATCGCGGGCGACGAGGCGCAAAGGCCGAGGCAGAACGCCGGCTCCAGCGTGAAGGCGCCGTCCTTCGTGGTGCCGTGCGCGCTGCAGCCCAGGCGCAGCTCGGCGTGCGCGAGCAAAGCGTCCGCCCCCATCGACTGGCATGCCTCGGCACGGCAGATCTGGATCACGTGCCGGCCCGCGGGCTGGCTGCGGAAGTGGTGGTAGTAGGTGACCACGCCGTGCACCTCGGCGCGCGAGAGGCTCTGCGCTTCGGCGATCACCGCCACCGTGTGCGCGGGGACGTAGCCGAGCGCGTCCTGCACGTCGTGCAGTATCGGCAGCAGCGCGCCGGGCTCGTTCTCGTGCGCCTGCAGGATGCGCTGCACGGCGGCGAGTTCGTTCGCCTCGTGCCCTGGCTGCGCCTGCTGAACGTTTTCTTGTTTCATGGTCCGTCCGATCTGCTCCGTTGCCATCAGCTTGCAAGCGGAGCTGTTCTTCATCGTGGTTCTGTCACGGGTTCGACGTCGTGAGATTCGACGCGAATCCCGTGGTCATCCGCTTGGGATCAATGTCGATGAATCGCGCGTCGGGGGCCTTGACACAAGTCAATTTCCGCCGAAACAAGCACGGTGCCAATGCGCACAAACCCTGCGGGCGCGCAGGGTTTCGGAAGGACCGGAAAGACCGCTACCGGGTGGACGCTTCGCGCGCCCTGCGCAGCTGCGCCTCGGCCTGCGCGTCGTCGACTTCGCCGACCACCTTCGCGGGGCGGCCCGCGATGCGCGAACGGTCGGGAAAGACCTTGCCCTCGGTCAGCAGCGAACCCGTCTCGACGACGCACCCGCGCCCCACCACCGAGCCGTTGAGCGCGATGGTGTGCTCGCCGATCACCGCGCCGTCGCCCACGGTGCAGCCGTGCAGCATCACGTGCGGCTCCACCGTCACGTCGGCGCCGATGGTCAGCGGATAGCCGGGGTCCGCATGCAGCATCACGCCCGCCTGCACCTGGCTGCCGCGGCCGACGGTGATGGGCTCGTTGTCGCCGCGCAGCACCGAGTGCGCGCCGATGCTGCTGCCGGGCGCGAGCACGACTTGGCCGATCACGCTGGCGCTCTCGGCCACGCGGGCGCTGGCGTCGATGTCCGGTTCATGCGCATCAAGTCGGTAGATCGTCACTGCGGGGGCTCCTGTTCATCGGCAAAAAGCCCCGCCATCTTCATGGCGGGGCTGTGTGGGGAAGGAATATCCGGATGGTACCGGCGATGGCGGCCCGGAGTTGTTCTATTCGGTACGGCTCGCCTCGATGTGCTTGCGGCGCATCGGCCGCAGCACGAACCACGCCATCAGCGCCGCGAGCGCATTGACCGCGCTGGCCGCGATGAAGACGGCCTGCCAGCTGCCGGTGGCGGCGGCCAGCATGCTCGACAGCGGCACCAGCAGCGAGGCCGTGCCCTTGGCGGTGTAGAGCATGCCGGCGTTCGATGCCGCGTACTTCGATCCGAAGGTGTCGGCGCAGGTGGAGGGGAACAGGCTGTAGATCTCGCCCCAGGCGAAGAACACGATGCCGGTGAGGATCACGAACAGCAGCGGGTTCTGGCCGTAGTGATAGAGCATCAGGATGCCGACCGACTCGATCGCGAAGGCGATGAACATGGTCTGCTCGCGGCCGATCTTGTCTGACACCCATCCGAAGAAGGGCCGGGTGAGGCCATTGAGCACGCGGTCGATGGCCAGGGCGAAGGTCAGCGCGGGCAGCACCAGGCCCATGATGTTGACCGGCACGTCGATGATCTTGAAGTCCTTGGCAATGGGCGCGAGCTGCGCGGTGGCCATCAGGCCGCCGGCCGCCACCATCACGAACATCGCGTACATCACCCAGAACACCGGCGAGCGCAGCACCTCGGAAGGCGCGTAGTCGCGGCCCGCCTGCTGCACGTTGCGGCTGTTCGACGCCTTGGCATGGTTGGGTGCGCGGGTCAGGAGCCATGCGAGCAGGAACACGATGAGTCCCTGCCCGATCCCAAAATACAGGAACGCTGCCTCGTAGCCGCTGGACTTGATCATCGCGGAGATCGGGATGATCGTGAGCGCCGAGCCCGCGCCGAAGCCGGCCGCCGTCATGCCCGCCGCAAGGCCTCGCCGGTCGGGGAACCACTTGAGCGCATTGCCCACGCAGGTGCCGTAGACCGCGCCGGCGCCGACGCCGCCGATGGCCGCCGCAACGTACAGCAGCGCGAGCGAATCGGCGAACGAGTTGAGCACCCAGCCCAGGCCGCACAGCACGCCGCCCACCAGCACCACCGGACGCGGGCCGAAGCGGTCGACGAGATAGCCCTCGATGGGCACGAGCCAGGTTTCGGTGAGGACGAAGATGGTGAACGCGACCTGGATCGCCGCGCGGCTCCAGCCGTGCTTGTCGGCGATCGGATTGACGAAGAGCGTCCAGCCGTACTGCAGGTTGGCGATCATCGCCATGCAGACGATGCCTATGAGCAATTGGCCCCATCGGTACGCCTCGGATCGGGTCGCGCTGGCGCCGTAGGTTTCGGACGGGGGATACATCGCGGGGTTGGAACCTGCGATCGTGGAGGTGGGCCGAGTCATGGAGTTGTCCTTGGTGTTTTCGTTGAAATCCGACGGGCTGCAAAAGCAGAGCAATCAGTCGAGCGAACTGTGCGCATCGACGGGCGACGAGGCTTCGTTGACATCGATACACGGCATTGGGATCACCAGTTTTCTGCGCGTGAATGACTGTCGGACCGAGCGACCCAAAAACTCTTGACCTCAGTCAAGTTCACACGAATCGCGCTCTCGCGGAACCCCCGAGGTATCCCTATGAAATTGCGCTTCGTTCGAGGCGTGAAGAGAAGGCTTTGCGAGACGCATCGGGCGATGCCTTCGCGGTGCATGAAGGAAGAGAAATCGATGGAGGAATTTCGATGATTCCTGCGTGATGCTTGCGCGACGAATGCGGCACCACATGCGACGTTCTTCGATGGATCCGCGGTGCGCCTCGCGCTCGCCCGCCGCGCTTTCGAACGGCTCTGGCAGCGGAACTTCCGGCGTATCCGCAGAACCTGTCGGACGGGGAAAAATTGACCTAGGTCAAGAAACGCAAAAATCGCGTTTGCCCTCGTCTAGGGTAAACCCTAAAATTCAGGGTAATCCCTTCGGACTTTCCGATTCAGTTTCAGATTCTTTTTTTTTGGAGCACTCAATGAGCCACGCCACCCTCGATTCCAACGCACTGCGCGCACCCGCCTCTTCCTCGACCGCCGGCAACATCATGCGTGAGCTGTTCGCCGTGATGCCCATCGTGATCGTCTACAAGGCAGCCCGCACCGCGTTGATGCAGCGCCGTTCGGCGCCCGTGCAGCGTTGAGCCGCAACGCCGCATTCACTCCTCCCGAAGAGCGCGCGCGAATCGATCGCCGCGCTCTTTTTTCATCGAGCTTTCTTTCTAGCCCTCGAAGGGCACGATCTGCGAGATCAGCGACGACCCGTCGCTCAGCAGGAAGTCCTTGAAGGCCTGCGCCACGGGCGGCAGCCGCTTGCTGCGGCGATGCACCACGTACCAGTTGAGCATCAGCGGAAAGCCTTCGACGTCGAGCACGCGAAGGCTGCCCGCGCGAAGCTCCTGGCTCACGGTGTGCGCCGACACGAAGCTCACGCCCATGCCCGCGATCACTGCCTGCTTGATGGTCTCGGTGCTGCGGATTTCCATCGCGACGTTGATGCCGCTGAGGTCGCCGCCGAACCCGTCTTCCATCGAATGCCAGGTGTCGGACGCCTTCTCTCGCACCACGAAGGGCTCGCGCATCAGGCGTTGCACCGCGATCCGTTTCTCGCCCACCAGCGGATGGCGCGGCGCCGCGACGATCACGTAGGGATGCGGCGCGAAAGGCTGGTTGATGGTGTCGAGGTCAGTGGGCGGCCGCACCATGATCGCGAGGTCGGTGCGGTTCTCGGCGATGTGGCTCAGCAGCTCCGCGCGGTTGTGCACGGTGAAGTTCAGCGTCACGCCCTGGTGGCGGCTCGCGAACTCGACCAGCAGGCGCGGAAAGAAGTAGTCGCCCGCGCTGATCACGCCCACGTTGAGCCTGCCGCCGGAGACGCCCTTGAACTGCATCATCGCGTTCTCGGCCGCCTCGAACTGCTGGATGATCGCGCGGCTGATCTGCAGCAGTTCGCTGCCCGCGGCCGTGAGGTACACCTTCTTGCCGAACTGCTCGAAGAGCGCATTGCCCGCATGCTCCTCGAGCTTGCGCACCTGCGTGGAGACGGCGGGCTGCGTGAGATGCAGTTCCTCGGCCGCGCGCGAGAAGCTCAGCAGCCGCGCCACCGCCTCGAAGACCTTCAGCTGGCGCAAGGTCGCATGCTTCATCGCAGCCGCCTGCAGCAGCGCTCAGCGCGGTATGCGGGCCACGTGCAGCAGGTTGGTGGTGCCCGACTGCCCGAAGGGCAGGCCTGCCACCACCACCACGTCGTCGCCCTCGTTCGCGAAACCTTCGGCGCGCGCCGTGCGGCAGGCGCAGTCGATCATCTCGCCCACGTCGTGCACGTCGTCGACCAGCACCGCGTGCACGCCCCAGACCATCGCCATGCGCCGCGCCGCGGCGATGTCTGGCGTGAGGCTCAGGATGGGCACGGCCGGGCGCTCGCGCGCGGCGCGCAGGCTGGTGAAGCCGGAAGAGGTGTAGGTCACGGTGGCCGCCGGCGCGAGCAGCGAGGCCACCTGGCGCAGCGAGGCGCACACCGCATCGGCCGTGGTCGACAGCGCCGCTTCGTGCGTGGCGTCGATGCCCGTGCGGTACGACGGGTCGGACTCCACGCGCGCGATGATGCGGTCCATCATCGCGACCGCCTCGAACGGGTACCTGCCCGAGGCCGATTCGGCCGAGAGCATCACCGCATCGACGCCGTCATACACCGCGGTCGCCACGTCCGACACTTCCGCGCGCGTGGGCACCGGCGAGGCAATCATCGATTCGAGCATCTGCGTGGCCACCACCACCGGCTTGCCGCGCTTGCGGCAGGCGCGCACGATCAGCCGCTGAAGCTCGGGCACCTGCTCCGGCGGCAGCTCCACGCCGAGGTCGCCGCGCGCCACCATGATGCCGTCGCACAGTTCCACGATCGCATCCAGGTGCTCGATGGCGGCCGGCTTCTCCAGCTTGGCCATGATCCACGCGCGCGAGCCGATGATGGCGCGCGCCTCCTCGATGTCCTCCGGCCGCTGCACGAAGGAGAGCGCGACCCAGTCCACGCCCATCGACAGGCCGAAGGCCAGGTCGTCGCGGTCCTTCGGCGTGAGCGGCGAGATCGGCAGCAGCACGCTGGGCACGTTGACGCCCTTGCGGTCGGAGATGGCGCCGCCGACCAGCACCGTGGTCTCGGCGAAGTCGGGGCCGTGGCTGTCCACGCGAAGCCGCAGCTTGCCGTCGTCAAGTAGCAGCTCGGTGCCGTCCTGCAGCGCCGCGAAGATTTCCGGATGCGGCAGCGGCGCGCGTCGTGCGCTGCCGCTGGCCTTGTCCATGTCGAGCCTGAAGCGCGCGCCCGCCTCCAGCTGCGCCCGGCCGCCCTCGAAGGTGCCCAGCCGCAGCTTGGGCCCCTGCAGATCCAGCAGGACGCCGATGGGCCGGCCGAACTCCCTCTCCAGGCGGCGGATGGTTTCCAGGCGCCGCGCATGGTCATGCTGCGTGCCGTGGCTGAAGTTGAGCCTGAACACGTCCACGCCGCGCTCGAACAGCGCGCGGATGGCCGGCTCCTCGGTGGTGGCCGGGCCGAGGGTGGCGACGATCCTGGCGCTGCGCGTGCGTCTCATGGTTCACGCCATCTCGTGCAGCTTCACCCGACCGCGCTGGTCTTCCATGGTGCGCGCGAGCAGCTTCACGAGGCTGTAGACGGTGTCGATGTGCGGCGTGGGCGTCTCGGTGAGCCGGGCCAGTTCGACCACGGCGCCTACCAGTGCGTCGATCTCGGGCGCGCGGCCCGCTTCCACGTCCTGCAGCATCGAGGTCTTGTGCTTGCCGACCTTCTCCGCGCCCGCGATGCGCTTTTCGAGCGTCACGCGGAACTCGATGCCGAGCTTGTGCGCGACGGCCTGGGCCTCGCGCATCATCGCGGCAGCCAGCTCGCGCGAAGGCGGGTACTGGCAGATGTCCACGAGCGTGGAATGCGAGAGGCTGCTGATCGGGTTGAACGTCAGGTTGCCCCACAGCTTGAGCCAGATCTCGGCGCGGATGTTGTCGAGCACCGGCGCCTTGAAGCCCGCGCCGGTGAAGCAGGCCGACACGCGCTCAACGCGCTCGCTGGCAGAGCCGTCGAGCTCGCCCACCGGGAAGCGGTCGCCCTCGATGTGCTTGACCACGCCCGGCGCGATGAGCTCCGACGCGGGGTAGACGACGCAGCCGATCACTCGCTGCGCGGGAATCTTCGCCGCAAGCGTTCCAGAAGGGTCGACGCTGCGCACCGGCGTGCCTTCAAGCGCGCCGCCGTGCTTGTGGAAGTACCAGTACGGGATGCCGTTCTGCATGGTCACGACCACCGTGTCGGGCCCGAAGAGCTTCGGCACGTCGCTGGCCACGGCCTCGACCTGATGGGCCTTCATCGCGAGCACGACGATGTCCTGCGGGCCCGCTTCGTCGTAGCGGTCGGTGGCCTTCACGTTGCGCGCGACCTGCTCCTCGCCTTCGGCCGAGACCAGCCTGATGCCGTTGCGCGATATGGCGTCGAGGTTGGCGCCGCGCACGATGAACGTGACGTCCTCGCCGGCCAGCGCGAGCTTCGCGCCGACCAGCCCGCCGATGGCGCCTGCGCCGATGATTGCAATCTTCATGTCGTCGATCCCCAAGAGTTGAAATCCTTGCGCGACCTTTTGGCTGCGTTCAGCCGAAGCGGTTGCTGAGTTTTCCGATGCTGCCGATCTCGATCTCCACGAGGCTGCCGGGCTTCATGGAGCCGACGCCGACCGAGGTGCCGCAGAGGATCACGTCGCCGCGGTGCAGCGTCATGTCCTGCGAAATGAGGCTCACGAGCTGCTGCACCGAAAAGCGCATGTCGCTGATCGGATAGTCCTGGCGCACCTCGCCGTTGAGCAGCGTGGTCACGGTGAGCGTGGCGGGGTCGAGGCCGGTGGCGACCACCGGGCCCATCGGGCAGAAGGTGTCGAAACCCTTGGCGCGCACCCACTGCGCGAAGGAGGCGTCGCGATGGAGGATGTCGGCCACCGTCACGTCGTTGGCGCAGGTGTAGCCGAACACATGGCCCAGCGCATCGGCTTCCGAGACGGCGGTGGCGGTCTTGCCGATGACGATGCCGAGCTCGCCCTCGAACACCACCTTGCCGTCGCACAGCGGCTTGCGGATGGGCGCGCCGGGCGCAAGATACGAATTGGGCGTCTTCAGCAGGTACAGCGGCTCGGCGGGCACCGGCAGGTTCAGCTTGGCGCCCAGCGCATGGAAGTTGTTCCACAGCGCGATCACCTTGGTGGGTTCGGTCGGCGTGAGCAGCTGCAGCCCCGCCAGCGCGAACACGCGGCCCGTGGGCTCGGAGCTGCCGAACATGTCGCCCTGCCGCTCGTGCACCGCATCGCCTTCGAGCGTGCCGAAGCCGATGCCGCCTGCGTGCTCGAAGCGGACCCATTTCTTCATCTGCTGCTGCTGTTCCATGTTGTTGTCGTCTTTCTGGATGTTGAGGATCGGGTCCGCCGCGGTCAATCGAACGGCAGGTAGTCGGGTATCACGAGCGAGGCGAGCAGCTTCCCCATCTCCGCCGGGTTGCGCGTGACGTGGATGCCGCATTCCTTCATCACCGCGAGCTTTTCCTGCGCGGTGCCGCGGCCGCCCGAGACGATGGCGCCCGCATGGCCCATGCGCTTGCCGGGCGGCGCGCTGGCGCCTGCGATGAAGCCGACCACGGGCTTGGTCATGTGATCGCGGATCCAGCGCGCGCATTGCTCCTCGGCATCGCCGCCGATCTCGCCGACCATGATCACGGCGTCGGTGCGCGGGTCGTCGTTGAACATCTTCAGCACGTCGATGTGCCGCAGCCCGCCCACCGGGTCGCCGCCGATGCCCACCACCGTCGACTGCCCGATGCCGAAGCTCGCGAGCTGGCTCGCGGCCTCGTAGGTCAGCGTGCCCGAGCGCGAGACCACGCCGATGCGCCCGCGCTGGTGGATGTGGCCGGGCATGATGCCGATCTTGATCTCGCCGGGCGTGATGAGCCCCGGGCAGTTGGGGCCCAGCAGCAGCGTCTTGCGGCCCTGCATGCGGTGGCGCGTGCGGATCATGTCGCGCACCGGGATGCCTTCGGTGATGCAGATGACGAGGTCGAGCTCCGCATCCACCGCCTCGTCGATGGCGGCTGCGGCGAAGGCCGGCGGCACGTAGATCACGGAGACGGTCGCGCCGGTCTCTGCCTTGGCCTCCTTCACCGTGCCGAAGATCGGGATGCCGGCCATCGACTGGCCGCCCTTCATCGGATTCACGCCCGCCACGAAGCAGTGCCTGCCGTTGCCGTACTCGAGGCAGGCCTGGGTGTGGAACTGGCCCGTCCTGCCGGTGATGCCCTGCGTGATGACGCGGGTGTGCTTGTTGATCAGGATGGACATGCTGCAAGCTCCATCGACTTCGGAGATGAGCGCTTCATCGCGGTCGCTCCCAGTTGCTGGCCGCGCCGACGGCGCGCTGCGCGGCCTCGGCCATGTCGTCGGCGTTGATGATCGACAGGCCCGACTGCGCGAGGATGGTCCGGCCCAGGTCCTCGTTGGTGCCCTTCATGCGCACGATCAGCGGCACCCTGAGGCCGGTCTCGCGCACCGCGTCGACCACGCCGTGCGCGATGACGTCGCACTTCATGATCCCGCCGAAGATGTTGACCAGCACGGCCTTGAGCCTGGGGTTGCGCAGCATCAGCCGCACGGCCTCGGCCACCTTGTCGGCCGTCGCGCCGCCGCCCACGTCGAGGAAGTTGGCGGGCTCGCCGCCGTAGAGCTTGATGGCGTCCATGGTCGCCATCGCGAGGCCGGCGCCGTTCACGAGGCAGCCGATGTCGCCCTCGAGCGCGATGTACGAGAGGTCGAACTTCGAGGCCTCGACCTCGATCGGGTCTTCCTCGTCGGTGTCGCGCATGGCCGCGATCTCCGGCTGGCGGAAGAGTGCGTTGGCGTCGAAGTCGAACTTCGCGTCGAGTGCGATCACGCGGTTGTCGCGCGTCAGCACCAGCGGGTTGATCTCGGCCAGCGAGGCATCGCTGCCGTCGAAGGCCTTGTAGAGGTTCTGCATGAACAAGCGCGCCTGCACCAGCGAACGATCGGTGATGCCGATGCGGCGCGCCATGCCGTCCGCCTCGGCGATGCGCAGGCCGGCGTCCGGGTCGATGAAGAGCTTGTGGATCTTCTCGGGCGTGCGCGCGGCCACTTCCTCGATGTCCATGCCGCCTTCGCTGGAGGCCATCAGCGCCACGCGCTGCGAATTGCGGTCGACCACGAAGCCCAGGTAGAGCTCCTTGTCGATCTCCACGCTCTCCTCCACCAGCAGTAGCCTCACCACGCGGCCCTCGGGACCGGTCTGCGGCGTCTTCAGCGTCATGCCGAGCATCTGGGCGGCGTGGCGCCGCACCTCGTCCACCGACCAGGCCGGCTTCACGCCGCCGCCCTTGCCGCGCCCGCCCGCATGGATCTGCGCCTTGACCACCCAGGCCCGGCCGCCGATGCGGGCAGCGGCATCGGCCGCCTCGTCGGGCGAGCGGCAGACGAATCCACGAGGGGTTGCCACGCCGTATTGGCGCAGCACGTCCTTGCCCTGGTATTCGTGGATGTTCATGGCTGGAGAGCGTTGTTCATCTGAATTGGAAAAATTCAGGCACCGAGCTCGACGCCGTGACTTTCGGCCCAATTGAAATAGCTCGATGAAGCCATTTCCCGCTTTCTGTGAATTTCCTTCTTCTGCTCGATGGCGAGCGCCAGGAATTCGGCGTCGTAGGCCTTCAGCAGATGTGGTTGGTGCGTCTTCAGGTAATGGCCGATACGCTCGTTTGCGTCCTGGCCAAGGCCCATCAGGCGGTCGTAGGTCTCGCCATCCCAGTGCCAGCGCAATCCCAATTCGAAGAATGCGGCGTTGTAGGCATTGCGCTCGATTTCGTCGCGCCAATATTGGACGGGCGAATGGTTTTCCATGATCTTCTCCTTGAATGAATGCCGAAGAGGTTGAATTGATCGAGAAATTCCGGCGAGTTCAAAATGTAGGATCGATGGACGATAAATAAAAATTAAATCAATTTATAAAAACCATTCACCATGAGTTATGGAGTGCGGGCGCTCGATTTCGCGGGCGCAGCAACCCTCCGCGCCGCCCGCGGGCGGCGCTGTCGCAAGACTCGAAGATGAAAGAAAAGGCGGGCCTGCGCCGCGCCTCAGATCACGCGCTCGGCCCGCAGGGTTGCCAGGGCATCCGCGTCGTAACCGAGCTGCCTGAGCACTTCCTCGGTGTGTTCACCGAGCAATGGCGAACGCGTCACCACCGTCGGGCTGTCGGACATCTTGATGGGGTTGCCCACCGTCAGGTACTTGCCGCGCACCGGGTGGTCCACCTCGACGATGGTGCCGGTCTCGCGCAGCGATTCGTCCGCGGCGATCTCCTTCATCGAGAGGATCGGCCCGCAGGGAATGTCGTACTCGTTGAGGATGTCCATGGCCTCGAACTTGGTCTTGGTCATGGTCCACTGCTCGATGCGCGCGAAGATCGGTTTCAGGTGCAGCAGCCGCGCCGCCGGCGTGGCGTAGGCCTCGTCGGTGATCCAGCCTTCCTCGCCGATCACCTTGCACACCGCCGGCCACACCGCCGCCTGCGTGATGAAGTAGATGTAGGCGTTCGGGTCGGTCTCCCAGCCCTTGCACTTGAGGATGGAGCCGGGCTGGCCGCCGCCCGACGCGTTGCCCGCGCGCGGCACCGCGTCGCCGAACTTGCCGTCGGGGTACTGCGGGTACTCGTGCATGGTGCCGGTGCGCTCCAGCCGCTGCTGGTCGCGCATCTTCACGCGGCAGAGGTTGAGCACCGCGTCCTGCATCGGCGCGAGCACCTGCTGGCCGCGCCCGGTGCTGTTGCGCTGGAAGAGCGCCGCCAGGATGCCGAGCGCCAGGTGGAGGCCAGTGCCGCTGTCGCCGATCTGCGCGCCGGTCACCAGCGGCGGGCCGTCCTCGAAGCCGGTGGTGGAAGCCGCGCCGCCCGCGCACTGGGCCACGTTCTCGTAGACCTTGCAGTGCTCGTACTTGCCGGGGCCGAAGCCCTTGACCGAGGCCACGATCATGCGCGGGTTGAGCTTCTGGATGTGGGCCCAGGTGATGCCCATGCGGTCGAGCGCGCCGGGCGCGAAGTTCTCGACCAGCACGTCGCAGGTCTTGATCAGGCTGTCGAGAACCTCCTTGCCCTTGGGGTTCTTGGTGTCCAGCGTGATCGAGCGCTTGTTGTGGTTCAGCATCGTGAAGTAGAGGCTGTCCGCGCCGGGAATGTCGCGCAGCTGGCCGCGCGTGGCGTCGCCTTCTCCGGCGCGCTCGACCTTGATCACGTCGGCGCCGAACCAGGCCAGCAGCTGGGTGCAGGTGGGGCCCGACTGCACGTGGGTGAAGTCGAGGATCCTGATGCCCTCGAGTGCTTTGCTCATTGACTGTCTCCTGCTTTGATCGTGGTGGCTTCGACTTCTACCAGACGTGCGCGAAGTTTGCGCTCCTCGGCGAAGCGGGCTGTCTCGTCGCGCACGATGGCGACGATGCCGGTGACCTCGTGATCGGCGGAGAACAGCATCGACACCGTGAAGGCGATCGACAGCGTGCGCCCGTCCTTGTGCAGCGCGGGAACGCGCAGCAGGTCGGCGCCGTACTTGGTGACGCCGGTTTCCATGGTCTTGTGGTAGCCCTCCCAGTGCCGCTGACGTTGGCGCTGGGGAATGATCAGGTCGAGCGACCTGCCGAGGGCCTCGGCCTCGCTGAAGCCGAAGATGCGTTCGGCCGCGCGGTTCCACAGCGTGATCGCGCCCATCGCGTCGCACACCATGATCGCATCGCCGGCGCCTTCGACGAGCTGCTTGAAATCGACATTCGCTTGCATGTACACCTCCGGCGCTTCTTTCGATCCAGGCCACGCTCCTGCAGCAGCCTCCCCCACTTCCAGGGACACCGCGGAACCGGCTCCGCCGGGCCGCAGGTGTCGCCCCCTTGAGGGGGTTGGCGCTGCCACACGAAGTGGGCAAGCCTGGGGGTGGGCTTCTACACTGCCTTGGCCGCGTGCAGGCTTTCGATCTGGTCCTTGCTGTAGCCCAGTTCCGCCAGCACTTCGTCGGTGTGCTCGCCCAGGAGGGGCGAGGCGGTGACTTCGGGCTTGAGGTCCGAGAACTTGATCGGGCTGCCGATGGTCCAGTAGGTGCCGCGCTCCTTGTGCGGCACTTCGACGATCGAGCCGCTCTTGCGCAGCGACTCGTCGTGCAGCAGTTCCTTCATCGACAGCACCGGGGCGCAGGGAATGTCGTGCTTGCGGAAGATGTCCACCGCCTCGAACTTGGTCTTGTCCTTGATGAAGTCCTCGATGGTGGCGAAGATCTGCTCGATGTGCGGCTGGCGGGCCTTGGCCGTCATGTAGTCGGGGTCGGTCTTCCACTCGGGCCTGCCCAGCGCATCGCAGATCGGTTCCCAGGCGTGGCCCTGCACCGTGAAGTAGATATACGCGTTGGGGTCGGTCTGCCAGCCCTTGCACTTCAGGATCCAGCCCGGCTGGCCGCCGCCGCCGGCATTGCCGCCGCGCGGCACGACCTTGTCGGCGAACGCGCTCATCTCGTGCGGGTACTGCGGGTATTCCTCGAGGTAGCCCACGCTGTCCAGGCGCTGCTGGTCGCGCATCTTCACGCGACACAGGTTGAGCACGGCGTCCTGCATCGAGCAGGCCACCTTCTGGCCCTTGCCGGTCTGCTCGCGCCCGATGATCGCCGTCAGGATGCCGATCGCCAGGTGCATGCCGGTGTTGGAGTCGCCCAGCGCCGCGGCCGAGATCGTCGGCACCGAGTTCCCCCCCTTCCACCAGCCGGTGGTGGAGGCGGCGCCGCCGGCGCACTGCGCCACGTTCTCGTACACCTTCAGGTCCTCGTAGTGGTGGCCTTCGCTGAAGCCCTTGACCGAGGCGACGATCATCTTGGGATTCAACTCCTGGATGCGCTCCCAGGTGAAGCCCATGCGGTCCAGCGCGCCGGGGCCGAAGTTCTCCACCAGCACGTCGGATTCGCGGATCAGCTTCTCCAGCACGGCCTTGCCCTCGGGCTTCTTCGTGTCCAGCGTGATCGAGCGCTTGTTGCTGTTGAGCATGGTGAAGTAGAGCGCGTCGACGTCCGGAATGTCGCGCAGCTGCGAGCGCGTGACGTCGCCCGCGCCGGGGCGCTCCACCTTGATCACGTCGGCGCCGAACCAGGCCAGCAACTGCGTGCACGCGGGACCGGCCTGCACGTGCGTGAAGTCGATGATCTTGATGCCGTTGAGGGGCTTGTTGCTCATTGGGATATCTCCTTGAATGAAACGGAATGCGGGTTACTTCTTCTTCGCCGCGGCGGGGTTCAGGCTCGTGATGCGGCCGCTCTCGGTGCCCGCCGTCTCGTCGATCACGGCGTTGATGAGGGTCGGGCGGCCCGAGGCGACGGCCTCGGCCAGGGCCTTCTGCAGCTCGTCGGCGGTGGTGGCGTGCACGCCGACGCCGCCGAAGGCTTCCATCAGCTTGTCGTAGCGCGCGTTCTTGACGAACACCGTGGGCGCCACGTCGGGCGTGCCGCTGGGGTTCACGTCGGTGCCGCGGTAGACGCCGTTGTTGTTGAAGACGATCACGCAGACCGGCAGGTTGTAGCGGCAGATGGTTTCCACCTCCATGCCGCTGAAGCCGAAGGCGCTGTCGCCCTCGATGGCGATCACCGGCTTGCCCGTGACCACGGCGGCGGCCACGGAGAAGCCCATGCCGATGCCCATGATCCCCCAGGTGCCCACGTCCAGGCGCTTGCGCGGCTCGTACATGTCGACGATGCTGCGCGCGAAGTCCAGCGTGTTGGCGCCCTCGTTCACCACGATGGCGTCGGGCCGGGCCTTCACCTGGTCGCGGATCACGCTGAGCGCGCTGTGGAAGTTCATCGGCGAGGGCCGCGCGGCCAGCGTGGCGGCCATCTTCGACAGGTTCTTGTCCTTGCGCTCGGCGATGGCGCCGGTCCACTCGGCCGGGGGCTTGGCCCACTTGGCGTCGATGCCGGCCAGCAGCGCTGCCACGCAGGAGCCGATGTCGCCGATCACCGGCGCCTCGATGGCGACGTTGCTGTCGATCTCGGTCGGCGCAATGTCGATCTGGATGAAGCGCTTGGCGCCCTTCTCCTGCGCCCAGGTCTTGCCCTTGCCGTGCGAGAGCAGCCAGTTCAGGCGCGCACCGACCAGCACCACCACGTCGGCTTCCTGCAGCACATAGGAACGCGCCGCCGCCGCCGACTGCGCGTGCGTGTCGGGCAGCAGGCCCTTGGCCATCGACATCGGCAGGTAGGGAATACCCGTCTTCTCGACCAGCGCGCGGATGTCGGCGTCGGCCTGCGCGTAGGCAGCGCCCTTGCCGAGCAGGATCAGCGGACGCTTGGCGCCCTTGAGCAGTTCGAGGGCGCGGTTCACCGCGTCGGCAGCGGGAATCTGGCGCGGCGCGGCATCGACCACCTTGATGAGCGAGGCCTTGCCGGCCGCGGCATCCATGGTCTGTGCGAACAGCTTGGCCGGCAGGTCGAGGTACACGCCGCCCGGGCGGCCCGAGAGCGCGGCGCGGATGGCGCGCGCGATGCCCACGCCGATGTCCTGCGCATGCAGCACGCGGAAGGCGGCCTTGCACAGCGGCTTGGCGATGGCGAGCTGGTCCATCTCCTCGTAGTCGCCCTGCTGCAGGTCGACGATCTCGCGCTCGCTGGAGCCGCTGATGAGGATCATCGGGAAGCAGTTGGTGGTGGCGTTGGCCAGCGCGGTGAGGCCGTTGAGGAAGCCGGGCGCCGACACCGTCAGGCAGATGCCGGGCTTCTGCGTGAGGAAGCCCGCTGCTGCGGCCGCGTTGCCGGCGTGCTGCTCGTGGCGGAAGGAAATGACGCGCAGGCCTTCGGCCTGGGCCATGCGGGTGAGGTCGGTGATCGGGATGCCGGGCAGGCCGAAGATGGTGTCGATGCCGTTGAGCTTGAGGGCATCGATGACGAGATGGAAGCCGTCGATGGTCTCGCCCGCGGGCGCGTTGTCTTCCGTCACGCTCTTGAGCGCGCGCACCACCGCATCGCCGTCGGCGTCACGGGTTTTCGCGGACTTGAGGGCTTCGCTCAGCGTGGTGGCCGCCTCTTTCTCTGTTCTGACTGAAGACATGTCTCTCCTTCTGCATGGGTGAATGGCCTAGGCCCGAGCCGCGACTATGATTCGGGCCAAACTTTCGGCCGTTGACCTCGGTCAACTTTCCCGAAAACGGCGCAGCCCCCGATGA
Source organism: Variovorax sp. SG517 (assembly GCF_013376045.1). Taxonomy (GTDB): domain Bacteria; phylum Pseudomonadota; class Gammaproteobacteria; order Burkholderiales; family Burkholderiaceae_C; genus Variovorax. Next base: position 981,239 of record NZ_JABMJG010000001.1, read on the forward strand.
GCGGCGCCGGCAGCGAACTCGAGCAAGACGGTGACCATGACGTTGTTGGAAAACCATCCGGAGAAGAACATCATTCGCGCCCAGCTGCGGCAGAACGTGCTTCTCAAGGACCTGAGCGAAGCCGACCGCGCCGAGCTGGAAGCCCACCTGGTCATCGTGGACGGCAACAAGGGCGAGTTCCTGCTGCACCAGGGCGTGCGGGAGATGGAGCAGTACTTCATCCTCGACGGCATCCTCAAGCGGGTGGTGAGCAACCCGGAGGGCAAGGAAATGATCCTTCGCTTCGCCGACGAGAACGACATGGAGACGAGCTACGCCGCGCTGCGGCTGGGCACGCCCACGCCCTACGGCATCGTCTGCGTGACCAAGGCGCGGGTGGCGAGCCTGCCGCTGAAGGAGTGGATCGCCTTCCTGAACAAGCATCCCGAGACCAAGGAGCTGTTCGAGTTCCTGGTGATGCGCGGCATGAGCGAGATCATGGCGCACACGATCACGCTGCACCTGCTCGATGCCGCGGGGCGCGTGCACCGGTTCATGCGCAAGCACCCGGAGCTGGAAGACCGGATTCCGAGCAAGGAGCTGGCTTCGTATCTGAATCTGTCAGCGGAAACCCTTAGCCGGCTTCGCAAGCGCGGGAAGATCTGACCCTGTCTTGCTCCCTCCCCCTCTGGGGGAAGGAGCAAAAACCTAGGTCTGCTTCGCCGAAGCAAACCGCCGCGTGCTAGCCATCAGCCTCAGCTGGTTGTGCACCCCGCTCACACCCCGCACTTCCGCAGCCACAGCCTCTGCCTGCGCCCGCTCGTCCGAGTCCAGCACGATGCCGCGCAGCAGCAGCTCACCCTGGTTCGCGGTGATCGTCACGTTGATATCGCGCGTCGCCTCGTGCTCCTTCAGCGCCGCGCGCACGCGCGCCTCCAGCGCCATGTTGGCGAGCAGCGCGCGCGAGGCCGGCGTTTCCGCGAACTCGGGGCGGTTCACCATCAGCCGGATCTGCTCGACGCAGCTTTCCACCGACAGCCGGTCGGTGTTGAGCACCAGGTCGTAGAGCACCGGGTCGCCCCAGGTCACGCCGAACTGCGCATGCATGCGCGCGGCGTGCGCCTGGTCGCTGCGGCGGATCTCGGCTTCGGCGAACTCGGCGTCGTCGGTCTCGAGGTCGGCCATCAGCCATTCGACGCGCTTCTTCATCGAGCGCGTGATGCGTACGCACACCACGTGCGGCACCGGCCGCAGCAGGCAGGTGGCGCCCCAGCCGCGCAGCACCACGTTGCCGCGGTCGGCCAGCGCGAAGAGCTCTTCGGCGGTGTAGAGCGCCACGCTGCGTTTGTCGGTGGTCAGGCGCTCCACCAGGCCCGCCTTGCCGCTGCGCAGCCGGCCGATGAGGCTGGTGGAGACCTGCATCCGGTCGGCCACGTGCTCGATGATCTCGTGGCGCATCACGGCGAGGCCGAGGGTTTCGGCGAGCTTGAGCGAAACATCCTTCGCGAGGGAACCCATCTCCTGGGTCAGTGCAATCACTGGCATGTGCTGGCCTCCTCGTTCAATCCACCGGCCGCTCGACGGCGAACTCGTCGGCCTTCTTCGGCTTCTTCACGAAGGCCAGCGCCTTGGAGATCAGCGGCCAGAACAGCAGCACCAGCGCGAGCGTGGTGATGGTGCCCACCAGCGGGTTCGAGAACATCACCATCACGTCGCCCTGCGACACCAGCATGGCCTGGCGGAACGAGTCTTCCGCCTTGTCGCCGAGCACCAGCGCCAGCACCAGCGGCGCCAGCGGAAAGTCGAGCTTCTTGAAGAGGTAGCCCAGCACGCCGAAGCCCAGCATGAACCAGATGTCGAGCATCGCGTTGTGCACCGTGTAGGCGCCGATCGCGCAGATCACGATGATCACCGGCGCGATGATCGAGAACGGAATGCGCAGGATCGACGCGAAGAGCGGCACGGTGCTCAGCACCACGATCAGCCCGACGATGTTGCCCAGGTACATGCTCGCGATGAGGCCCCAGACGAAGTCCTTCTGCTCGACGAAGAGCAGCGGCCCGGGCTGCAGGCCCCAGATCAGCAGGCCGCCGAGAAGCACCGCGGCGGTGGGCGAGCCGGGAATGCCCAGCGCGAGCATCGGCAGCAGCGCGCTGGTGCCGGCCGCGTGCGCTGCGGTCTCGGGCGCGACCACGCCTTCGGTCTCGCCGGTGCCGAACTTCGCGCCCTTCTTCGACATCTTCTTGGCGAGGCCGTAGGCCATGAAAGAGGCCGGCGTGGCCCCGCCGGGCGTGATGCCCATCCATATGCCGATCAGCGAGCTGCGGATGGATGTCATCCAGTAGCGCGGCAACTGCTTCCATGTCTGCCACACCACCCTGGGGTCGATCTTCGCGCTCTTGCCCGAGAACTTCAGGCCCTCCTCCATCGACAGCAGGATCTCGCCGATGCCGAACAGGCCGATCACCGCGATCAGGAAGTCGAAGCCGCGCATCAGCTCGGGCTGGCCGAAGGTCAGGCGCAGCTGGCCGGTGACGGTGTCCATGCCCACGCTGGCGAGCGCGAAGCCCAGCGCCATCGACGCGAGGATCTTGAAGGGCGAGCCCTTGCCCATGCCGACGAAGCTGCAGAAGGTCAGCAGGTACACCGCGAAGAACTCGGGCGAGCCGAACTTGAGCGCGAACTTCGCGACCAGCGGCGCGAGGAAGGTGATCATCACCACCGCGAGGAAGGCGCCCACGAAGGACGAAGTGAACGCGGTGGTGAGCGCCGCGCCGGCGTGCCCGTTCTGCGCCATCGGATAGCCGTCGAAGGTGGTGGCCACCGACCAGGGCTCGCCCGGTATGTTGAACAGGATCGAGGTGATGGCCCCGCCGAAGAGCGCACCCCAGTAGATGCACGACAGCATGATGATGGCCGAGGTCGGCGACATCGTGAAGGTGAGCGGCAAGAGGATCGCCACGCCGTTGGCGCCGCCGAGCCCCGGCAGCACGCCGATGAGAACGCCGAGGATGATGCCGAGGAACATCAGGCCGATGTTCATCGGCGAGAGGATCACCGAGAAGCCCTGCATCAGGGCACTGATTTCTTCCATTTCGCTTGTGCTCCGTGAGTGTTGGGTTCGGTCGTCAGTAGCCGAGGAATCGAAGCGGATCGAGCGCGCCCTTGAAGAGCGGCACCTTGAACCAGACCTCGAACATGCAGAAGAAGAGCGTGTTGACGGCCAGCGCGGCGAACACGCTCTTGAACCACGCGTACTTGCCCAGCACCATCATGAAGAGCGCGATGTAGATCGCCGATGCCACGTAGATGCCGACGATGGCGATGGCCAGCACGTAGACCGTGGCCGGCACCAGCACCGAGAGCACGCGCCTGAGCTGCACCGAGTCGACGAAGACCGCCGTGTTGCGGCTCTTGCCCAGCAGCGACTGGTAGAGGATGCCGGCGCCCGAGATCGTGATGATCACGCCGATGAAGAACGGGAAGTAGCCGGCGCCGGGGCCGTCGGTGGTCCAGCCGGCGCCGAGCTTGCGCGCCTCGAAGACCACCACCAGGCCGATGACCAGCAGCGCCACCGCGACCGCCGCCTCTACGAGGTGGGTGGAGATGCCCGTGCGCGCCGGGCCCTCGGATGTTTCGTCGTGCTCCATGGAGCCCCCATCGTGGTTGTTTGGAAGAAGGAAATCGGCGTGCGCTCCTGGCACACGCGCCCGCTGCCGCACGCCGTGCGCGGCAGTCGTCGCAGCCGGCTGGCCCGCGCCGGCCTACTTGTTGCTCGCGAGGAAGCCCGCGTCGGACATCAGCGTGCGGTGCGTGGCCTCGGCCTCGGTGAGCCACTTCGCGAAGGCATCGCCGGTCAGGAAGGTCGGGTTGAAGGCGCCCTTCTCCATGTACTCCTTCCACTCCGGCGTGGCGGCCACCTTGGTCAGCAGGTCCTTGTAGAAGGCGAGCTGGTCGGGCGTGACGCCCGGCGGCATGAAGATGCCGCGCAGCATCGTGTACCTGGTGGGCACGCCCGCTTCCTTGCAGGTGGGGATGTCGTTCCACGACTGCGTGTCGGTGACCTTGGCCTTGAAGGGCATGCGCTCGTCGTCGAACACGCACAGCGCGCGCAGCTTGCCCGCGCGCCACTGCGCCACCGCCTCGATCGGGTTGTTCACCGTCGACTGCACGTGCCCGCCCACCAGTTGCACCGCCACCTCGCCGCCGCCCTTGAAGGGCACGTAGATGAACTTGGTGCCCGTGGCTTTCTCCAGCGCGACCGTGATGATCTGGTCTTCCTGCTTCGAGCCGGTGCCGGCCATCTTGAACTTGTTCGGCCCCGCGGCCTTCACCGCGCCGATGTAGTCGCCGGCGCTCTTGTAGGGCTCGGAGGCATTGGTCCACAGCACGAACTGGTCGAGCGCCAGCATCGCGACCGGCGTCATGTCCTTCCAGTTGAAGGGCACGCCGGTGGCCATCGGCGTGGTGAACAGGTTCGACAGCGAGATGACGATCTTGTGCGGATCGCCCTTCGCCTCCTTCACGGCCAGGAAGCCCTCGGCGCCCGCGCCGCCGGACTTGTTGACGACGATCAACGGCTCCTTCATCAGCTTGTACTTGATGACGATGCCCTGCAGCAGCCGGCCCATCTGGTCGGCGCCCCCGCCGGTGCCGGCGGGAATCACGAACTCCACCGGCTTGGTGGGTTCCCATGCGAAGGCGGGCGCGGCGCCGGTGGCCAGCGCCGCAGCAGCGGCAGTGGTGGCGAGGACGGCAGTCGCGCGGCTCAGAACGTTCGAGGCGATCTTCTTCATCAGGGTGTCTCCTGTGTAGTGATTTCGCTCTTTTTTGTTCTTGAATCTGAGCAGAGATGCGAACGGGCACGATGGTGCGCGCCGCCGATTCGAGGCGGCTTGATCGCGGTCAACTTTTCGAAGATTTCGTATTCGGGTTAGCCCGCGCTGGCGATGCGCACGGGGTTGCCGGTGGCCCCGGCCGGGACTGTCATCGCGAACCCTATAAAATCGCGTGCGCACCGCGGCTCGCGCCCCCGTGCATCCCCATCCGGTCTTCGTAGTTCAATGGATAGAACGGGGTCCTCCTAAGACTCAGATACAGGTTCGATTCCTGTCGAAGGCACCAGCAAGCCGTTGATGTTCAACGGCTTTTTTTTGGCTGGGACAAGGCCGGGACACGGTTCAAGAACAGACTGCGAAGGCGGCCATGGACACGTGCCTCTTCTGCGATTGCGACCTCACGCCCGGCAGCGAGGAACACGTCTTTCTTTCAATGAGCAGGCCCGGCGCCGCATATCGAACGAGCTGCGCAAGCTATCCGGTACGGCGCCCCATCCATAGAGAATTTCGCCGGCCGGGATTTCAGCGACTGAAGCAGCGGGGGACGATCCAGCCCGCCGGCAGAGCGCCATCGAAAGCTTCGTAGGGCAACTGGCCGTGATCGAACACGGCGGGTCGTGGTCCACCGAGCTGGAACCCGTGTTCGACGAAGACGCCGGCGCCTTGCGCGGACCCAGGAGCTGAAGCTCTCGCCGGGCTGCCGCGACAACCGGTCCGCGCAGGCGCTTGTTACGGGCCGGGCATGTAGCAACGCTACGTAACAAGCGCCGAAGCGCGCCCGCCGGAAGGCCTTCCGCTCGACCTCCCAGACCCCTTGCCCGTCAAAAATCCGCAGGCAAATCAACAACTTGCACGCAAACGGACGCATCACTGCCGGTTGCACAAAAAAGCGGCACACAAGTTGCCCCGTCAACCAGTCCAACCATCGAGGAGGCTGCCATGACGGATGCCAACACAACGATTTCTTCGACCGCCGGAGGCGCCGACAGCGGGGTCGCGCCGGTGATCCTCGCGCAATCGACAGTCAGGCCCGTCGCTCCCATGGGCGCGGCCAGCACCGCCACGGCAGCAGCACCGGCCGCGCCGGCCGGTGTCGGCTCGCTGTCCAACGCCACGCCCGGCACGGTCGTCATGCGCGACGGGGTGGCGATTCCCGTCTCGGGCAGCCAGACGCTGATGGCCGGGGACCGCGTGATCGTTCCGCAGGACGGCCACGCCAACGTCCTCTTCCCCGGATCGGCCACCAACAAGGCGCCGCTGGCCGGCGTGTTCACCGGCGGCACCGACGCCACCATCAGTTCGACCAAGCTGGCCAGCGGGCTCGAACAGGTGAACGTGGACGTGGCTTCCGGCGACCTCGAAGTGACCGCGCCCGACAGCGACGCCGAAGCCGCCGCGCTCGCGGTGAGCAAGAAGACCGCCGCCGGCAGCGGCATCGGGCTGGGCGAGTTCGCGCTCGGCGCGCTGGGCGCCATCGGGCTCGCGGCCGCGCTGGGCGGAGGGGGCGGCGGCAGCGACAGCGCGGTTCCCTTCTTCGTTCCAGGCATCGGCGAAAGCGATGCCGATGCAGACTCCGACGCGGATGCGGACGCCGATGCCGACGCAGATGCGGATGCCGACGCGGACTCCGATGCAGATGCCGACTCGGACTCGGACTCGGATTCGGATTCGGATTCCGACTCGGATTCCGATTCGGACTCGGATTCCGACGCGGATTCGGACGCAGACGCCGACGCCGACCACCTGCTCGATCCGGGCGACGGCGCCGTCGGGCATCTGGTCGGCTCCCTCGACAACCTGCTCGGCCTGGGCGGCGGCGGTACGGCAGCCGCAGCGCGCAGCGCCGCGGTCACGCACTCCGCGGGCACGCTGGGCTCGCTGCTGCCCACGACCGACGGCCTCACCGACCTGGTCGACAACGTGCTCTCGCCCATCGCCGGCAACGAGTTCAGGCCCAACGATCCGAACGGGTTCGACCCGCTGGACAACACCGTCGACAACATCACCGCCGACCTCGGCGGCGTGCTCACCCCCGTTGTCGACGGCCTGCTGGGCAACGGATTGACCGGCGCGCTCGTCGGGTCGCTCAACGGCCAGGTCGACTACCTGACCGATGCGCTCAACAACATCCTCGGGAACGTGCTCGGCAGCGGCGGCCTGCTCGGCGGCGTGACCACCGGCCTGGGCATCGACGGCTTGGTGGACGGCCTGGTCGGCGACGACGGCGTGGTCGGCCAGGTGCTCGAGGGCCTGCTGGGCGACGGCAGCCTGGTGGGCAGCGTGCTCGGCGAAGACGGGCTGGTCGGGCAGCTGCTGGGGGATGGCGGACTGCTCGGCGGCGTACTGGGCGGCGATGGTGGTTTGCTCGGTGGCGTGTTGGGAGATGACGGCCTGCTGGGCGGCCTGCTTGGTGGCGACGGTGGTCTGCTCGGTGGCGTCCTGGGCGACGACGGCCTGCTGGGCGGCGTTCTCGGCGGCGATGGTGGTCTGCTCGGCGGCGTGCTGGGAGACGGCGGTCTGCTGGGCGGCGTTCTCGGCGGCGATGGAGGCCTGCTTGGCGGCGTACTGGGCGACGATGGTCTGCTGGGCGGCCTGCTCGGCGGTGACGACGGTCTGCTCGGAGGCGTGCTCGGCGGCGACGGCTCGCTCGCCGGCCTGTTGGGCAGCGACGGTCTCACCGGCGGTTTGCTCGGCGAAGGAGGGCTGGCCGACAGCGTGCTCGGACCCGATGGCGTGGTCGGCGAGCTGCTGGGCGCCACCCCCTTGGGCGGCCTGCTCGGCGGCGAAGACGGATTGTTGAGCGGCGTACTCGGCGACAACGGCCTGATCGGCGGCCTCCTTGGCGGAGACGGCTTGCTTGGCGGTGTTCTGGGAGACGACGGCCTGCTGGGCGCCGCTGGTCCGCTGGGCAGCCTGCTCGGTGGTGTCCTGGGCGGCGACGGTCTGCTGGGTGGCGTGCTCGGTGGTGACGGTGGCTTGCTCGGTGGCGTGCTGGGTGACGACGGTCTGCTGGGCGGTGTCCTCGGCGGCGATGGCGGCCTGCTCGGCGGCGTGCTGGGGGACGACGGCCTCGTTGGTGGCCTGCTCGGTAGCGTCACCAACGGCGACGCCGGTGCCCTCGTCGGAGGTCTGCTCGGCGAAGACGGCCTCGTCGGTGGCCTGCTCGGCAGCGTCACCAACGGCGATGCCGGTGGCCTGGTCGGAGGTCTGCTTGGCGAGGACGGCCTCGTGGGCGGCCTGCTCGGCAGCGTCACCAACGGCGACGCCGGCGGCCTGGTCGGAGGTCTGCTGGGCGAGGACGGCCTTGTGGGCGGCCTGCTCGGTGGCGTGACCGGCGGCGGCAGCACCGGCGGCCTGCTGGGCGGCGTGCTCGGCGAAGACGGTGTCGTGAGCAACCTTCTCGGCGATGAAGGACTCGTCGGCAGCGTGCTGGGTGCGGACGGCCTCGTCGGACACCTGCTCGGCTCGCTCGGTGGCGACGACGGCCCGCTGGCCAACGTGCTGCAGTCGGCAACGAGCGAGGCGACCGCTCCGGCGGCCCACGCGGCCTCCACTGCCGCGGCTCCGGCCACAGACATCCTGGCGGGCACCAGCGGCACCGTGGCGCCGGTGGTCGAGACGGTGGCGCACGTGGCCGAAAGCGCGGCCGGTGCCGTCGCCGCGGGCGTGGGCGAAGTCGTGGCGCCGATCACCAGCCAGGTCGAGCAGACGGTGAGCCATGTCGTGAGCCCGGTCACCAACATCCTGCACGGCCTGCTGGGCTGAGCGGAGCGACCTGCCCGCCCGCACGCGGGCACGCAGGTCCGCGAGGACGGTGATGCTGTAGGCAGGCGCTCACGTACTTGCCTTGCCCTGTCCCGCATGAGCGGGCGGCGCGCGGAGTCAATGTGGAGGTTCAGTGGATTTCGGTTCCGGTTCCTCCTCGCGGCGCATTCGTGCGCCGTTAAGCGCTCCCTCGAGGAGCGCTTTTTTTGCCTGGCTTGCGCTCCATCCGCGCAGCAGCAGCAACACCAACAGCCGGCACGGCCAACCCGCGGCCGCCGCCTCAGCGGATCAGGCTCATCGGCGCGACCTGCGGCGTGACCTTCGCCTCGGTCGCCGTCAGCAGCTGGCCGTTCGATTCCTTCCAGCACATGAGGTTGGTGATGCCCGATCCGGCCGGGCCCGGGGCCTGTATCGACACCGCCTTCCACCCCTTGCACGCGCCGCCGACGGTGGTGGGCCTGTCGAGGAACACGTAGTCGGTGCCGGCGTCGATGCGCATCACGCCGGCCACGCCGGGCGGCAAAGGCTTGCGCGCCTGGGCGGCGGCCGCGCATGCGGCCGTGATCATGACGATGCCCAGGAAGAAGGAACAGATATCGGTGAGCCTCACGCGTCGCGCTCCGATCCTGCTGCCGGGCTGGACATCATTCGCGAGCCGGCCCATGCTGCGTCAGTGCGTCTCGCGCCTCAGCTGCTGCACGTCTTCATGCAGCGACTGCGCCCACGCACGGCGGTCGCGGCCGTGCGGGTCCTGCGGCTCGCCGAAGCGCACGATGGCCAGGAGCGGCGGCGCGCGCAGCGTGTTCCACAGCGAGACGACGAGGTTGTCGTCGTCGATGTAGCGCGGCGCCTGGCTGGTCTCGCCGGTGGCGGCATCGGCGAAGCGCAGCGCGGCGGGCAGCACGGGCGCGCCCGAGGAGATCGACGCCTGCAGCAGGTTGGCATGGAAGGGCAGCAGGCCCCGGCCGTCGCTGGTCGTGCCTTCGGGGAACACGCCGATCAGGTCGCCGCTGCGCAGCGCGTCGGTCATGTGGTGCACCACGCGCAGTGCGTCGCGGCGGCGTTCGCGCTCGATGTAGAGCGTGCCCGAGCCGGTGGACAGCGTGCCGATCAGCGGCCAGCCCTTCACGTCCGACTTGGACACGAAGCGCACGTGCCGCGCGGCGTGGATGGTGGTGATGTCCAGCCACGAGAGGTGGTTGCAGATCAGCAGCATCGGCCCCTTGGCAGGCGGCGTCCCCTGCACCACCAGCGTGATGCCCATCAGCTCCAGCATGCGCCGCGACCACGCCTGCACGCGCGCGTTGCGCTCGGGCTGCGAGAGCTTCGGGAAGGTGAAGCGGATCGTCCACCAGCCCGAGGCCGCGTGCGCCACCGCGCGCAGCAGGCGCCAGCCGGCTTTCAGCGAATGAAGCATCGGCGCGCCGGCCCTCTCATCCGTGGACGATGCGGCCGGCGACGAGCGTGTGCCGCGCGCGGCCCTGCAGCGGATAGCCGGCGAACGGCGTGTGCTTGCCCTGGCTCCTGAGCGCGCCGGGCTCCACCTGCCATTCGAGCGCCGGATCGGCGATGCACAGGTCGGCCACGCCGCCTGGCTGCAGGCGGCCGATGCCGGTGGCCGCGTGGTCGGCGCCCAGCAGGCGCGCAGGCGCGGCGGTGACCACCTCGATGGCGCGCGCGATGCCGGCGCCGCTTCGCTCGCCCCAGCGCAGCGCGAGCGGCAGCAGCAGTTCGAGGCCGGTGGCGCCCGCCTCGGCTTCGGCGAAGGGCAGCGTCTTGGCGTCGGCCTCGACCGGCGTGTGGTCGGACACCAGCGCATCGATGGTGCCGTCGGCCAGCGCGGCGGAGAGCGCGTCGCGGTCGCCCTGCTGGCGCAGCGGCGGGTTCAGGCGGGCGCGGCTGTCGAAGTAGCCGATGTCGGTGTCGGCCAGGTGCAGCGAGTTGATGCTCACGTCGCAGGTGATCGGCAGGCCCTGCGCCTTGGCCTGGCGCACCAGCTCCACGCCGCGGGCGCTGGAGATGCGGCACAGGTGCACGCGCGCGCCGGTGCTCTTCATGAGCTCGACGATGGTGAAGATGGCGATGGTCTCGGCCGACACCGGCACGCCCCCCAGCCCCAGCCGCGTGGCGAGCGGGCCGCTGGCGGCCACGCCCTTGCCGAGGTCGCGATCCTGTGGCCGCAGCCACACTGTGTAGCCGAAGGTGCTGGCGTAGGAGAGCGCGCGCTGCAGCACCTGCGTGTCGGCCAGCGGCACCTCGGCCTGGCCGAAGCCGATGCAGCCGGCCTCGGTGAGCTCGGCCATCTCGGTGAGCACGCCGCCGGCGAGGCCGCGCGTGAGCGCGCCCTGCGGGAACAGGCGCGCGGCCTGCAGTTTCTCGGCGCGGAACTTGAGCATCTCGACCAGGCCGGGCTCGTCGAGCACCGGGTCGGTGTCGGGCGGGCACACGAGGCTGGTCACGCCGCCGGCGATGGCCGCGGCCATCTCGCTTTCGAGCATGCCCTCGTGCTCGTAGCCGGGCTCGCGCAGCCGCGCGGCCAGGTCGACGAGGCCCGGCGCGACGATGCAGCCGGTGGCGTCGATGGTGCGCCCGGCCTTGAAGCCAGCGGGAATGCCGTTGCCGATGCCGGCGATCTTTCCGTCGGCGATGGCGATGTCGGCCTTTTCATCGATGCCCGACGCGGGGTCGACAACGCGGCCATTGGTGATGTGGATGTTCATGCGTCTGTACTTCCGGTGACGGTCATGGCCTTTTCGGGAAACACCGTGGAACCGGCTTCGCCGGGCCACCGGTGTTGCCCCCGGCAGGGGGTTGGCGAAGCGACACCAAGTGCGCGAAGACTGGGGGCGAGCAACATTTCTATGCCTCGTTCCCCGCCACGATGCTCATCACCGCCATGCGCACGGCGATGCCGAAGGTCACCTGCGGAAGGATCACGCTCTGCTTGCCGTCGACCACGGCGGAGTCGATCTCCACGCCGCGGTTGATGGGGCCCGGGTGCATCACGATGGCGTCGGGCTTGGCCAGCTGCAGCTTTTCCTGCGTGAGGCCGAAGGTCTTGAAGAACTCCTGCGACGAGGGCAGCAGCGCGCCGCTCATGCGTTCGTTCTGCAGGCGCAGCATGATGACCACGTCGCAGTCCTTGATGCCCTCTTCGAGCGTGTGGCACACGCGCACGCCCATGCCGGCCATGTCGCCGGGCACCAGAGTCTTCGGGCCGACCACGCGCACCTCGGCGCAGCCCAGCGTGGTGAGCGCGTGGATGTCGGAGCGCGCCACACGCGAATGCAGCACGTCGCCGACGATGGCGACCGTGAGATTCGAGAAATCCTTCTTGTAGTGGCGGATCGTGTACATGTCGAGCAGCCCCTGCGTCGGGTGCGCGTGGCGGCCGTCGCCGGCGTTCACCACGTGCACGTGCGGCGCCACATGCTGCGCGATCAGGTAGGGCGCGCCCGACTCGCTGTGGCGCACCACGAACAGGTCGGCGGCCATGGCGCTCAGGTTGGCGATGGTGTCCAGCAGCGACTCGCCCTTGGTGGCCGAGGAGCGCGCAATGTCGAGGTTGATCACGTCGGCGCTCAGGCGCTTGGCGGCGATCTCGAAGGTGGTGCGCGTGCGCGTGCTGTTCTCGAAGAACAGGTTGAACACGCTCTTGCCGCGCAGCAGCGGCACCTTCTTCACCTCGCGGTCGCTCACGCTCGTGAAGTTGGCGGCCGTGTCGAGGATGTGCGTGACGATGTCCTTGGGCAGGCCCTCGATCGACAGCAGGTGGATCAGCTCGCCGTTCTTGTTGAGCTGGGGGTTTCGCTTGTAGAGCATTACTTGCTTTCCTCCAGCTTCAGGCTGAATGCGCCGTCGGCAGCGCGGGCCAGGGCCAACAGTTGGGAGTTCGGCAGCGTGAGCGTCGTCGCGGCAAAGTCGGCGGCCACGGGCAGTTCGCGGCCGCCACGGTCCACCAGCACCGCCAGGCGCACGCTGGCCGGGCGGCCGAAGTCGAACAGCTCGTTGAGCACCGCGCGGATGGTGCGGCCGGTGTAGAGCACGTCGTCGAGCAGCAGCACGTCGGCGCCGTTCACGTCGAAGGGCAGCGAGGTCTGCGCGCTGGCCGACAGGCCGCGGCGCGCGAAGTCGTCGCGGTGCATGGCCGAGGAGATGACGCCGGGCGCGCCGGGCAGGCCCAGGTCCTTCTGCAGCCGCTCGACCAGCCATGCGCCGCCGGAGGTGATGCCAACCAGCCTGGTGTCGAGGCGCATCAACGGCTTCACGCCGGCCAGCAGCTTCGTGTAGAGCGCTTCGGCATCGGGAATTGAACTCACGAAAGACTCCTTAGAAATTGCTCCAGGATGATGCAGGCCGATGCGGCATCGGCGTCGCGGGCGCCTGACGACAACGCCTCGGTCGTGCTGTAGCGCTCGTCGACTTCGAACACCTGGAGATTGAAACGGCCGCGCAGCTGGCGCGCGAACTTCTGCGCGCGGCGGGTGTTCTCGTGCGCGGCGCCGTCGGGGTGGTACGGCACGCCGATCACCAGCGCGTCGGGCTGCCATTCCTTGATGCGCGCCTCGACCTGCGCGAAGCGGGCGTCGCCCTCGGCCTTGATGGTCGGCTGGGGCGTGGCGGTGCGCAGCAGCCGGTTGCCGCTGGCCACGCCCGTGCGCTTGAGGCCGAAATCGAAGGCCAGGAAGCTCTGGAAATGGACGGGAACAGGAACGGAAGAAGAAGCGGTGGGAGCGGGAGCGTCCGGCATGGCGGCTGGGCTCAAGCGTGTCCGGCGTCGGGCGAGAGCTTCCAGGCCTCCAGGCCCAGCAGCATCAGCGCCTTGTCGTAGCGCTGCTCGATCGGGGTGTCGAAGATCACGGCCGGGTCGGCGCCCACGGTGAGCCAGCTGTTCTCGGCCAGCTCGGATTCGAGCTGCCCTTCGCCCCAGGCCGCGTAGCCCAGGGAAACCAGCACCTTGCGCGGGCCCGCGCCGGTGGCCAGGGCCTCCAGCACGTCCTTGGAGGTAGTCATCTCGAGCCCGCCGGGGATGGTCATGGTCGAGGCGTAGACGGATTCCTCGGGCTTCTCGGCCTGGGTGAAGACCGGCTCGTGCAGCACGAAGCCGCGCTCGGTCTGTACCGGGCCGCCCTGGAAGACGGGGGCTTCGCCCAGTTCGGGGCGGGCCAGGTGCAGCTCGATCTTCTCGAAGAGCACCTTGAGGTTGATGTCGCTGGGTTTGTTGATCACCAGGCCGAGCGCGCCGCGCTCGCTGTGTTCGCAGAGGTACACGACGCTGCGGTTGAAAGTTTTGTCTTCCATCCCGGGCATCGCTATCAAAAAGTGATGCGTGAGGTTCATCGGGGCAGAATCGGCGGCCATATGCCCCCGATTTTACTGGCCGTCGACAAGACCTATCCCAAAGGGCTCATGTGGTTCCGCCGCGACCTGCGCGTGGACGACAACGCCGCCCTCTACCGTGCGCTTCGGGCCTGCCGGCAGGTGCTGTGCGTGTTCGTGTTCGACAAGGCGATCCTGGACGCCCTGCCCACGGTCGACCGCCGGGTGGAGTTCATCCGCGAATCGCTGGTGGAGCTCGAGGCCGGGCTGCGCGCCCTGGGTGGCGGGCTGATCGTGCGGCACGCAGTGGCGGCGCAGGAGATCCCGGCGCTGGCCCGCGAACTGGGTGTGCAGGCGGTGTTCGCCAACCGCGACGACGAGCCCGACGCGCTGGAGCGCGACGCCAAGGTCTTCGGCGCCCTGGCCAACGCGGGCGTGACCTTCCACACCTACAAGGACTCGACCGTCTTCGACCGCGACGAGGTCATGACCAAGACCGGCCAGCCCTACACGGTGTTCACGCCCTACAAGCGGGCCTGGCTGGCCAAGCTCGACTCCTTCTTCCTCAAGCCGTACCCGGTACGCAACCACGCCGATGCGCTCGCCCCCTCGCCCCAGGCCTACGGCGAGCCGGTGCCCGCGCTGCGCGAGATCGGCTTCGAGAAGAGCAACCTGTCGACGCTGGAGATCCCCACCGGCACCAGCGGCGCCGGCAAGCTCTTCGAGGACTTCTTCGAGCGCATCGACCGCTACGACCAGGCACGCGACTTCCCCGCCGTGCGCGGCCCCAGCTACATGGGCATCCACCTGCGCTTCGGCACGGTGTCGATCCGGCAGATGGCGAGCCTGTCGCACCAGCTCTCGCTGCAGGGCAACACGGGCGCGGCGACCTGGCTGAGCGAGCTGATCTGGCGGGAGTTCTATTTCCAGATCCTGGCGCACTTCCCGCACGTGCACAAAGGCGGCGAGTCCAAGAGCTTCCGCCCCGAGTACGACAAGATCCAGTGGCACCACGGCAAGCACGCCGACCAGCTCTTCGACGCCTGGTGCAACGGCCGCACCGGCTATCCGCTGGTGGACGCCGCCATGCTGCAGATCAACCAGAGCGGCTACATGCACAACCGCCTGCGCATGGTGGCCGCGAGCTTCCTGTGCAAGGACCTGGGGCTGGACTGGCGCCGCGGCGAGGCCTACTTCGCGCTGCACCTCAACGACTTCGAGCTGGCCTCGAACAACGGCGGCTGGCAGTGGGCCAGCTCCAGCGGCTGCGACGCCCAGCCCTACTTCCGCATCTTCAACCCGGTGACCCAGAGCGAGCGCTTCGACCCCGAGGGCAAGTTCATCCGCCGCTACCTGCCGCAGCTCGCGGGACTGTCGAACACGGCGATCCACGCGCCCTGGCTGGCCTCGCCGGTAGAGCTCGAAGCCGCCGGCATCAAGCTCGGCGAAAACTATCCGAAGCCGGTGGTCGACCACGCCGAGGCCCGCGAGAAGACGCTGCAGCGCTACGGCGTGGCGCGCGCGAAGGCGCTGCAGAAATAGGAAGCGCAGGAACCGGAAAAGAAAAAGGGCCACATGGGCCCTTTTTCGATGGAGCGGCAGGCCAGGCGCGTCAGGCCGCGACCGCCAGCGCCGACTCGCTCGTGTACGCACGCACCAGGCGCAGCAGTTCCTCTTCCGAGTACGGCTTGCCGAGGTAGTGGTTCACGCCCAGCGTGCGCGCGTAGTCGCGGTGCTTCTCGGCGATGCGCGAGGTGATCATGATGATCGGCAGTTCGGCCAGGGCCGCGTCGGCGCGGATGTTGCGGGCCAGGTCGAAGCCGTCCATGCGCGGCATCTCGATGTCCGACAGCACCACCGCCGGGCGCTCCTGCTGCAGCCGCTCCAGCGCCTGCAGGCCGTCGGCCGCGAGCGACACCCGATAGCCTTCGCGCTGCAGCAGGCGCTGCGTGACGCGGCGCACGGTGATGGAGTCGTCCACCACCAGCACCAGCGGAATCTGCGGCACCGCCGGGGCCAGCGTCTGCAACGGCTCCTGCGGCGCGCCCTGGTCGGCCACGGCGGCCGAGGCCTGCACCGCGGGCGCCGCGAGCGCGGCGGCCTGGCGCTCGCGCGCCTGTTCGCCGTGCACCGCCGCCAGCGCCACCGGGTTGTAGATCAGCGCCACCGCGCCCGAGGCCAGCACCGAGATGCCGGCCAGTCCGGGCAGCCGCGCCAGCTGCGGGCCGAGGTTCTTCACCACGACTTCCTGGTTGCCCAGAACTTCGTCCACGTGCAGGGCCACGCGCTGCGCCGCGCTTCGCACGACCACGATGGTGTTGTTCTTGGCCAGGCCCTGTCCGCTGCGGGTGGAAGCCTGCAGCAGCGCGCCGGTCCAGTAGAACGGCACCTGCTCGCTGCCGAAGGGGTGGCTGTTGTGCAGGTAGGCGGCCTCGAGGTCGGCCGCGCCCACGCGCTGCACCAGTTCCACCAGGTTCGACGGCACGCCGATGGACACCTCGCCCGCGCGCAGCATCACCACGTGCGTCACGGCGGTGGTCAGCGGCAGCACCAGCTTGAAGATGGTGCCCTGGCCCGGCGTGCTGTGCGTCTCGATGCGGCCGCCGAGCGCGGCGATCTGCGCGCGCACCACGTCCATGCCGATGCCGCGGCCGGCGAGTTCGGAAACCTGCCCCGCCGTCGAGAAGCCGGGCTTGAAGATCAGCTCGGTGGCCTCCTCGGGCGTGAGCTCCTGGTCGGCGCCCAGCAGGCCCAGCGTGCGGGCACGCTCGGCGATGCGCTTGTGGTCGAGGCCGGCGCCGTCGTCGCGGAAGCTCACCGACACGTCGTTGCCCTCGTGGTGCAGGTCGATGACGATCAGGCCGCTGGCGTCCTTGCCGGCCTTCTCGCGCACCGCCGCATCCTCGATGCCGTGGGCCACGCAGTTGCGCAGCAGGTGCTCGAAGGCGGGCGTCATCCGGTCGAGCACGCCGCGGTCCATTTCGATGGAGCCGCCGACGATGTCCAGGCGCACCTGCTTGCCGGTGTCCTTCGAAGCCTGGCGCACCACGCGATAGAGGCGGTCGGAGATGCCCTCGAACTCCACCATTCGCGTGCGCAGCAGGCCGCGCTGCAGTTCGCGTGTCTGGCGCGCCTGCACGCTGAGGTCGTCTTCCGTCGCCTGCACCGTCTTCTGCAGGGTGCGCTGCACGGTGGCCACGTCGTTCACCGACTCGGCCATCATGCGCGTGAGCTCCTGCACGCGGGTGAAGCGGTCGAACTCCAGCGGGTCGAAGCTCTGCTGCGAGTCCTTGGCCTGTGCGAGGCGCGACTGCATCTGGCTTTCGGCCTGCACCTCGATGTCGCGCAGCTGCTGGCGCAGGCGGTCCAGGTTGCCCGTGAGATCGGACAGCGAGCCGCGCAGTTGGCCGAGTTCGGCCTCCAGGCGCGAACGCGTGATGATGACCTCGCCGGTCTGCGCGACCAGGCGGTCGAGCAGCTGGGTGCGGATGCGCACGGCCTGGCCGGTCGCGGCGCGCAGCGGTGCCACCAGGGCGGCCGGCGCGGGGCGCGGCTGCAGCGTGGCGGGTGCCGCGTCGGTTGCCGTTGCCGCCGGCGCCGTTTCGGCGGCGGGCTCGTCGTCGAGGCTCGCCGCGGGCGCGACGGTTTCGTCGTTCGCCGGCACGCCGGCTTCGGGCGCCTGGGAAGCGACGGCGACGGGCGCCGCCGAAGTGGCCGCGGCCACGATCTGGGCCAGCTCGACCTGCGTGGCGTCGTCGGCCGCGCGCAGCGCGTCGAAGGTGGCCTGCAGGGTGTCGAGGCGGGCCAGCAGCTTCTCGATGTCGGCCCGCTCGGCGCCCTGGGAACCCAGGACTTCGATCTCGGACTCCATGCGGTGCGCGCGCTCGCCCAGGCGCATGGCGCCGGCCAGCCGCGCGCTGCCCTTGAGCGTGTGCAGCGTGCGCAGCACCGAGGCGCGCGGCGCGCTGTCGTCGGGGTGGTGCGCCCACTGGCGCAGCGCTTCGCCGAGCTGGGGCAGCAGTTCGGCCGCCTCTTCCTCGAAGATGGGGAACAGGTCGACGTCGACCGCGTCGGCCAGGTCGATGGCGTCTTCGGAGTCGTCCAGCGCCACGTCGGCGACGGGCTCGCTGACCACCACCTGCGGCAGCGGCCGGGCTTCGGCGCGCATGGCGGCTTCGGTGGGCATCGGCGAATTGGCGATGTCGCGCAGCGCCTGCAGCGTGCCTTCGGCGGGATCGCGCAGCAGGCCGACCGCGAACTGGTGCAGCAGGCGGCGCAGCTCGTCGGCCGCGGCCACCAGCACCATGCCCTGCTCGCGGGTGCCGCTGCCCTGCATCTGCAGGTGCTGCAGCGCGGCCTCGAACAGGCGGGCCATGCCCGAAAGGCTGTGGAAGCCGACGGTGGCGGAGCTGCCGGCCAGCGAATGGGCCAGCGCGACGGTCGAGTCGGACAGGCGCTTATGCGACTCGAGCGCCCATTCGCCCACGTCGGTGGCGAGCTGGCGGGACCATTCGTCGGCCTCGTTGAGGTAGACGTTGTAGAGCTGGATGCCGATGCGCAGCGGGCCGATCACCTTGACCTGGTCCTCGGCGCTTTCCTGCGGCGCCGCGGCGGGTGCCGCGGCCACGACCGGCTCGGGAGCGGCGTCGGCGACGAGGATCTGCGCTTCCTCGGGCTCGGCGGGTGCCTCGAAGATGGGCGCGACCACTTCCTCGGCGGCCACCGGGGCGGGTTCGGGTTCGGGTTCGGGTTCGGGTTCAGCTTCGGCAGCCGGCTGCGGCGCGGCCTCGGCGACCGGCTCTTCCAAATGCAGCGCATGCAGCGGCTCGGGCGCGGCCTCGACCGTCTCCGGTTCCACGGCGGGCTCGATGACGGGTTCGGCGGCGGCCTGCACGGGCAGCGGCTCGGGCTCCCATTGCAGGTCGGGCAGGCCGGCCGTGGTGGGCACGGAGCTGACGATGGATTCGGGTTCGGCAGCGGGAGCCAGCGGTTCGGCGGGCTCCGACTTCAGTTCCACGACGGCCGGCGTCCTGGCGGGCGGCGCCAGGAAGTCGAACATCTCGCCGCTCGGCAGCACCAGCGGCGGCGGGGGTTCGTCGGTCTGCTTGGCCTCGAAGTCGATGAAGTCGGTCGAGGCGAAATCGTCGTCGGCCTCGGGCGTCGCGGGGGCCTTCGCGGGCTCCGGCTCCTGCCAGGCCAGGGTTTCGAACGGGGCTTCGGGAACCGCGGGAGCTTCCGGAGCTGCGGCGGCAGGTGCCGGCGCGAGGGCTTCGGCCGTCAGGGACAGGTCCGGCAGGTCGGGCAGCTGGAGCGGGGGCAGCTCCGCCGCCACGGGGGCCGCAACCTCGAGGGGTGCAGGCTCAGGCGTAGAAACGGGCGGCTCGGCCGCGATGTGGCGCGCGGCCACCGCGAGGGCTTCGGCATCGGCCACGCGCACCGGCGGGGGCACGGGCTCGCCCGCCAGCAGTGCGTTGGCCACGCGGCTGAACGGGGCGGACTTCCAGCCATGGGCGGAACCCGAGGCGATGGCCTCGACCCACTCGCCGAACTCCTTCATCGTGCGTTCGGTGCCTGCCAGCAGTTCGGGCGTGGCGGCGCGCTGGTCGGCCAGCCAGGTGTTGAGCACCTGTTCGAGCGACCAGGCGGCATCGCCGAACTCGGTGAGGCCGACCATGCGCGAGCTGCCCTTGAGCGTGTGGAAGGCGCGGCGCAGGATCGTGAGTTCCTCGGTGTCGTCCGGGTAGCTGGCGAGTTCCTCGATGGCGGCCAAGCCGTTCTGCACGACCTCGCGAGCCTCCTCGAGGAAGATGTTCTGCAGGTCGTCTTCTTCGAGCTCGGTGACTTCGGTGTCGGGCAGCGCGGCCGGACCGGAGATCTTGTGGGTCCAGCTGTCGGCCTTGCTGCTGAACTCCTCGATCGGCGAGGGCTTGGCCTTGGGCGCGGCGAGCGCCGCGAGCTTCGAGGCGATCTGGGCGTCGACTTCCTCGATGCTGAGCACCGGAGCGGCCGGTGCCTGGCTGGGCGCGGCACCCTCGCCGGCGGTGGCGTCGGCGGCCTGGCGGCCCATCAGCGGCTTGAGTTCGCCGGCGTCGGCGTCGAACACGAACAGGCGCTTGGCCAGCGCCGGCTGGTAGCCCAGCATGTCGATCAGGAAGCCGAGCGCACCGAGGTTGTTGCCCAGCGCGTCGAAGCCGGCCATTTCCTCGGCCGGCGAGGTGCTGACGAGCATCGCCTCGACGTCCTCGCGCATGCGCTGCACGGTGAGGGCGGCCTGGTCGAGGCCGAGCACGGAGAACACGCCGCGCATCTGCAGGAGTTGCGTCGGCACGGTGCGCAGCAGGCCCTTTTCGGCGGGGCGGCGGAAATACTGGTCGAGCGACTTCTCGAGTTCGGCCAGGTGGCTGCGCAGCTCGTCGACCACGGTGCCCATGGTCTGGCGGTCGCTCACGCGGCGGTAGAGGTCCTCCATCCACGGCTCGAGCGGCTCGGAATGGCCGCCGGCGCGCACGCGCTCGATGCGGCCCGCCAGCTGCAGCGTGCGGGCGGTGAGCTGCGGATCGCTCGGGTCGAGGTCTTCGAGGGCGGCTTCCAGGTAGAGCACCGAGGTGGCGACTTCCATCGCGAGCTCGGTGCCCGGCGCCTGGCCGGAACGCACGGAAGCCTCGACCGCGTGGGTCAGGGCCTGCACCATCGGCAGGCTCGGCGGATGCAGTTTCTGCAGCGATTCGCCCAGCTGCGCGAAGGTGTCGGCCACCTGGCGCGTGCGGGTGATGTCGCCGCCCGAGAGCGCCGACCACATTTCCTTGGCGGTCTCGATGCGCTTGCGCGCCTGCTGCAGCACCAGCGGATCGAAGCGGCCGAACTGCTCGACGTTGTAGTCGACGTACTGTTCGCTGGCGATGCCCCAGGCGAGGCGCACGGTGCGCAGCGTGGCGGCGTCGTCGCCTGCCGCGGGCACGGCCTGCGCACAGAAGAAGAGCAGATCCTGGCCCAGGCGGTCGGACACGACGCTGTCGCCGCGCGCGAGCGTCGCGTACTGCAGCAGCACGCGCGAGGCGGCGCGCTTGACGTAGGCGTCGGGCGTGATCAGCCCGGTGGCCAGGGCCTCGAAGAAGCCGGCGGCCAGCGTCCAGAAGCTCGCGACGCGGGGCAGCAGCGCGCCGCGGCCGAGGCCCAGGCACAGCGCGTGCAGCCGGCGCGCGGCCTGCGTGTCGCCGCTCTTGATGAGCTGCAGCACCTCGCGGTCGAGCCGCGAGCGCACGGACGGGTCGTAGGCGATGGCCGCCTGCGTGAGCGCCGGCTTGATCTCGACCCAGCGCCAGGCGGTGCTCCAGAGGTCGGCCGGATGCACGCGCTCGTTGCCGACGAGCTCCAGCACGTCACGGTATTGGGGAAAGAGCGCCACCGACGAGACCGGCTTGCCGGCCAGCAGCGCGCCGAGGAAGTCGGTGACGGCGAAGCCGGCACGCTCGATCTTGTTCACTGCCGCTTCGGTGCAGCGCTGCGGCTCGGCGATGAAGCCCTGCACCGCGAACTCGATGGCGCCCAGCACCAGCGCGGGCGAGGAATGCCCCACCATCTGGAGCGCGCCGACGGCCTGGTGCAGCTGCTGGCGGGCCATCTGCAGCGGGCCGGCCTCGGGCTCGCTCGCGGCGTCCACTTCGCGCACGAAGCGCCGCAACGACTTGCCTACACCGTCGAGGGATTTCTGGATTTCTCCCAGCACCCAGGCCAGCGGCCCGAGGTCTTCGGTGACCGGCGCGTTGCCGGCGTGAGGGGCCGTGGCAGGGGTTTGAATCGACACGTTGGATGCTCGCCGTTTCTTTTGACTGTCAGTTTTTCAATGGGCGCAAAGCGCCCCTAATGCAGGAGGCCGTCGCAGCCGCTTCAGGGAACACCGCGCAACCGGCTTCGCCGGGCCGCAGGTGTTGCCCCCGGAAGGGGGTTGCCGAAGCGACACGAAGTGCGCGAAGGCCGGGGGAGAGCTTCATCACGCAATCTTGAAACGGGCCACGGAACGGCGCAGTTCTTCGGCCATCTGCGAGAGTTCGCGCACCTGCTGTGCCGTGGTACGCGTACCTTCTCCGGTCTGTTCCGTCACCGCGAAGATGTGCTGGATGTTCGCGGCCACCACGTTCGCCGAATCGGCTTCGCGGGAGGCGGATTGCGAAATCTGCTCGATCAGGTCGGCGAGTCGGCGCGACACGCGGTCGATCTCGGACAGCGCGGTACCCGCGTTGTCGGACAGCTTGGCCCCTTCGACCACACCCTGCGTGGAACGCTCCATGGCGCCCACCGCGTCCTGCGTGTCGGTCTGAATCGCCTTCACCAGCGCCGAGATCTGGCGCGTGGCGTCCGCGGAGCGTTCGGCCAGTCGCTGAACTTCTTCCGCCACCACCGAGAAGCCTCGGCCGGCTTCACCGGCGGACGCTGCCTGGATGGCTGCGTTCAGGGCCAGCACGTTCGTCTGTTCGGTAATGTCCGAGATCAGTTCGGTGATTTCACCGATCTCCTGCGACGATTCGCCCAGGCGCTTGATCCGCTTGGAGGTTTCCTGGATCTGGTCGCGGATGGAGTTCATACCGCCGATGGCGTTCTGCACGGCCTGCAGACCCGACGATGCGGCTTGCAGCGACTGGCGCGCCACAGTGGCGGACTCTTGCGCCTGGGTGGACACGCCGTTGATTCGCTCCGCCATGGTCAGCACCGACTGGCCGGTTTCGCGAATCTCGCGCAGCTGTTCGGTGGAAGCCGCCAGCAGTTCAGTCGAGGTGCTTTCCACCTGCGACGTCGTCTGCGCCACGCGGGTTGCCGTGTTCTGCACGTTGCCCACCAGCAGCCGCAGTTCTTCCACCGTGTAGTTCACCGAGTCGGCGATGGCGCCGGTGATGTCCTCGGTCACGGTCGCTTCCTGCGTCAGGTCGCCTTCGGCCACTGTCTGCAGTTCGTTCATCAGGCGAAGAATGGCGGCCTGGTTGGCGTTGTTCACGCGGCTGGCCTCGTCGGAAGCCTGTTCGGCGGCCAGACGCTCGCGTTCGGCGATGGCGGCGCGTTCGCGGCCTTCGCGCACCTGCACGAAACCGATGGCGCCTGCGAGTGCCAGGGCGGCCAGCGACAGCACGAACAGCAGCACGATGGTGCCGGCGCCCAGGCCGGTGCGGGCGGAGAGCTTTTCCTGCAGGTCGCCCAGTGACTTACGCAGCGGCTCGCTGTCGGTCAGGATGGATGCCTGCGCTTCGCGCGCCGCCACCAGGCCCTGCAGGTTGCCCAGAATGGCCGAAGCCTGCGTGCGCATCTGTTCGTAGGTCTTCAGGATGGCCTCGAGCTGCTGGCGCGTCTGCGGGTCCTTCGAGCCGGGGAATCGCTGCTGCGCATTGCCGTCGAGCAGGCCGCGGGTGGTTTCCTGGAAGGTGTTCAGGTCCTTGCCCAGCAGGAACACGGCGTCGGGGTTCACGCCCTCGACCGTGAAGAACTCGTTGGTCGACTTGCCGATGCGCTGCGTCAGCATCACGAGCTGGCCGGCGGCCGAGATCTCGGGCAGCGTGGCGTTCTGCTGCATCTTCAGCGATGCGACGGTTTCCGTCATCTCGAGCAGCGTGGACGACTGCTGGTTGATGTCGCGCAAGGCGGCGCCCACCTGCGTCAGGATCTGGCGCTGGGCCAGCACGGCCTTGGCGCTGGCCTCGGCGCGGGTGACGAGCGGATTGATCTTGCCCATCTCCTCGTCGTACTGGTTGCCGACGGCTTCCAGGCGCAGGGAGTCGTCGCCGTTGGTCAGGCCGTGCACGCGGCGCGAGAGGTCGTCGGCGGCGTCCTTCACTTCGACGAAGGCCGAGGGGCTGCCCACGAGGGCCTGCGAGATCGACTTGGCGAGGCGCTGCGACTGCATCAGCGACTGGCCGGTGGCCGCCACCTGCTGCGCGAGGCGTTCGGCGCGAAGAATGGAGGAGCCGGCGACCAGCAGCAGCAACAGCACCACGACCGCCAGCAGGATGGCCAGGATACGCTGCTGCTTCGCGGGGCTGGAGCCCGCACGGCCGCCGGTGGCGTCGGGCAGGGCCTCGACGTCCGCCGCGCCGGGCTCGTTGGCGGCATCTCCGCCGCCGGGCAGGTCGACATCGCCGAAGCTGGTGTCGGGCGCGGCGCCCTTCTTTGCGAGGCGCACGGTCTTTTCGTCCGGAACCTGGACGGTGTCGACATCGTCGATCGATATCGAACCGGAGCCATCGACGCGGGCCTTGTCGTTGCCGTTGGTCACGGGCAGTAATTTCTTGAACTTGTCGGCGATCGAGCTCACGGTCGGTCCTTCAGGTGGTTTCCGGTACGGCGTGCGGGGGCACTGCTACGCACCAATACTCAAAAACTGGGGTTGCTGCGAAAGCGCCTGCAGGTTGACTTCCTGCCAGCGCTCCCCCGCTGCATCGGTAAACAGATGCCCGTGCCAGGCAGGTGCTTCTGCGCCAGGAGGTTCGGACGCCGTGAAGGCCTCCGCCCCCCGCAACCCCGCCAGTCGATCGACCAGCAATGCGCAGTTGACTTCGAGCAGCTCGTTGAAAGCAACGAGCCGCGACTGGATGCGCGCCGCCTCGGTGGCGGCCAGCGCGGTAGGAACGCCGGTGGCGAACGCCGAAAGCTGCACGACGCCGTAGAGGCCGCCGCGCAGGTTGGCGACGCCGAGGAACCACGGCTCCGTGTAGGGCACGGGCTGCGGCGGCGTCCAGGGAAAGATCTCGCCGGCGTGTCCCAGCGGAAAGAGGTATTTGCCCTCGCCCGCCTCGACCGCCAGCCACGTGGCGGCCACGCCCGTCGTGCGAGCGGCCTGCAGCCGGCTCGCCAGCCGGGACTGGAAGGCTCTCAGAGCATCGCGATTCGCCATGGACTCGGCAGGCTTTCGCTCAGTTCAGCGCGCTGATCTTGGACATCAGGTCGGCTGCGTTGACCGGCTTCACGATGTAGTCGCGCGCGCCCTGGCGCATGCCCCAGACGCGGTCGGTCTCCTGGTTCTTGCTGGTGCACAGGATGATCGGGATGGCGGCGTACTTCGGGTCGCGGGCGATGGCGCGCGTGAGCTGGAAGCCGTTCTGGCCGGGCATGACCACGTCCATGAGGATCAGGTCGGGGTGCTCTTCCTCGAGGCGGCGCATGGCGTCGTCGGCGTTTTCGGCCGTCTTGACGGCAAAGCCGTTCTTCTGGAGGAGGTCGGTCAGGAACACCAGTTCCGTCTTGGAGTCGTCGACGACGAGGATTTTGCGAATAGGCATTACTGCACTTCCTGTTGAACGGTGCCAAACTGCTGCACGGCCTGCAGCAGCTGGTCTTTGGTGAAAGGCTTGGTCAGGTAGTCTTGCGATCCGACCATTCGGCCGCGCGCCTTGTCGAATACACCGTCTTTCGACGACAGCATGACGACCGGGACGTTGGAAAAGTGGGCGTTGCGCTTGATGATGGCGCAGGTCTGGTAGCCGTCCAGGCGCGGCATGAGGATGTCGCAGAAAATCAGATGCGGCTTGTGGTCGTTAACCTTGGAGAGCGCGTCGAAGCCGTCTTCCGCGAGAAGAACCTCGTGCCCACCCTGCTTCAAAAAAATCTCGGCACTGCGCCGGATGGTGTTGCTGTCGTCAATGACCAGCACTTTGTAACCAGATCCATTCGGGCCCATTGCAAACGCTCCTGCTCATGAGACTCGGAAGCCCGCCGCGCCGAACATCGACGCAGACCGCGTAGCTCTATCTATGCCATGCTTTCAGATTTCAACCATTTCGAAGTCTTCCTTGCGCGCACCGCACTCAGGACAGGTCCAGTTCATCGGCACATCGGCCCAGGCCGTGCCTGCCGCGATGCCGTCCTCCGGTACACCAACCGCTTCGTCATAGATCCACCCACAAATCAGGCACATCCAAGTTTTCGTATTCATCGGAGCTTAAAGTCCTTGTTCATTAAATGCAACGAGTGTATCTATGCGTATCTCACTGGCAGACGATAAACGTCGCGCCTATGCCACCATCCAGGGGATTCCGCACGGCGTATGACCATCTTCTTACTTCCAGCAGACAGCGCCCGCAAACCGGGCGATCTTAACGACCCCTCGCAGGACGGCGGCGAACTGGCCGAACGCGACCTGAATCCCCCCTGCGTACTGGTGTTCAACGCCAGCGATCCCAGCGGGGCGGGCGGCCTGGGGGCCGACGCCCTGGCCATGGGGTCGGTAGGCGCACACATCCTGCCGGTAGTCACGGGTGCCTATGCCCGCGACACGGCTGAGATTTTCGATCACTTCCCCTTCGACGAGGAAGCCATCGCGGAGCAGGCGCGCGCCATCCTGGAGGACGTGGAGGTGCAACTGATCAAGGTCGGCTTCGCCGGCACCACCGAGGCGCTCAGCACCATCGCGGAAACCGCCGCCGACTATCCGGAGGTGCCCGTGGTGGCCTACATGCCCAACCTTTCGTGGTGGGACGAGAACCTCATCGAGCCCTATCTGGACGCTTTTCGCGAACTCGTCCTGCCCCAGACGACAGTGTTGGTTGGAAACCACAGCACCCTGTGGCGCTGGCTGCTTCCGGACTGGAACGGCGACCGGCCGCCCGGCGCGCGCGACATCGCCAAGGCCGCCGGCGAGTTCGGCGTGGCCTACACGCTGGTCACCGGGCTGATGCTGCCGGACCAGTACATCGACAACGTGCTGGCCTCGCCGCAGACGGTGCTCGCCAGCGAGAAATACGAGCGGCTCGAGGCTGTCTTCGCCGGCGCCGGCGACACGCTCTCGGCCGCGCTGGCCGCCCTGCTCGCCAGCGGCACCGACCTGGTGGCGGCGACCACCGAAGCCCTGGCCTATATGGACCGCTGCCTCGACGCCGGCTTCCGCCCCGGCATGGGCCACGTGCTGCCCGATCGCCTGTTCTGGGCCGAACCCGAGGATGAGGAAGGCGGCGAAGACCCCGACACGCCGCCCGACTTCGCCCTCCCTCCCCACGACACCCGACACTGAAATGTTGCTCGCCCCCAGGCTGCGCGCACTTCGTGTCGCTTCGCCAACCCCTGCTAGGGGCGGGGCGGCCCCACTGAAAACCCCTGCTGAGTCCCGATGCCAAATACCGATCGCAACGACATTCTTTTCGAGCGCGCCCGCGCCGTGATTCCCGGGGGCGTCAATTCGCCCGTGCGCGCCTTCAAGGCCGTGGGCGGCACGCCCCGCTTCATCCAGCGCGCCCAGGGCGCCTATTTCTGGGACGCCAACGACAAGCGCTACATCGACTACATCGGCTCCTGGGGCCCGATGATCCTGGGCCATGGCCACCCCGCCGTGGTCGAGGCCGTGCAGAAGGCCGTGCTCGAGGGCTTCTCGTACGGCGCGCCGACCGAGCGCGAGATCGAACTGGCCGAAGCCATCCTCGCGCTGGTGCCGTCGATGGAAATGGTGCGCCTGGTCAGCTCCGGCACCGAGGCCGCCATGAGCGCGCTGCGCCTGGCGCGCGGCGCCACCGGCCGCAAGAGCATCGTCAAGTTCGAGGGCTGCTACCACGGCCACGCCGACGCGCTGCTCGTGAAGGCCGGCTCCGGCCTCGCCACCTTCGGCAACCCCACCTCCGCGGGCGTGCCGCCCGAGGTGGTGCAGCACACCATCGTGCTCGAGTACAACAACCTGCAGCAGCTGGAAGAAGCCTTCGCGCTGCACGGCAAGGACATCGCCTGCCTGATGATCGAGGCGATCGCCGGCAACATGAACTTCGTGCGCGCCACGCCCGAGTTCGCTCGCCGCTGCCGCGAGCTCTGCACGCAGCACGGCGCCCTGCTGGTCTTCGACGAGGTGATGACGGGCTTTCGCGTGGGCCTGCACGGCGCGCAGGGCGTGCTGGGCATCAAGCCCGACCTCACGGTGCTCGGCAAGGTCATCGGTGGCGGCATGCCTCTCGCGGCCTTCGGCGGGCCGCGCGCGATCATGGAGCAGCTCGCGCCGCTGGGGCCGGTCTACCAGGCCGGCACGCTGTCGGGCAATCCGGTGGCCACGGCCTGCGGACTCGCCACGCTGAAGGAGATCGCGAAGCCCGGTTTCTACGAAGCGCTGGGCAAGAAGACGCGCTCGCTCGTCGACGGGCTCAAGGCCGCTGCCGCAGCCGAAGGCCAGCCCTTCAGCGCCGACAGCGAAGGCGGCATGTTCGGCTTCTTCCTGATGAAGGAACTGCCGCAGAACTATGCCACCGTGATGACAACCGACAACGCGAAGTTCAATGCGTTGTTTCACGGTCTGCTGGATCGCGGCGTGTATATTGCGCCCGCGCTTTACGAAGCAGGCTTCGTGAGCGCGGCCCACAGCGACGAAGACATCGCCGCAACCATCGAAGCCGCACGACAAATCTTCAGGACACCCTAGCCACCATGAATCCCCTGCGCACGCTGCCGGCCCTGAGCATCGCTCTTCTCGTTCCCGGCTTCGCGGCGGCGCAGGAGTCGTCCTTCGATCCGAAGAACATCTGGATCAACCCCGGCTTCTATTCGGCCCACTTCGACAGCGGCAAGGGGCTGGAGAACGTCAACCAGGGGCTGGGCTTCGAGTACCCGCTGAACGACACCTTCCGCGTGACGGCGGGCACCTTCCGCAACAGCGACCGCCGGCAGTCGAACTACGTGGGGCTGTACGCCCTGCCCTTCGATTTCTACGGCGTGAAGTTCGGCGCGGTGGTGGGCGGTTTCGACGGCTACCCCAACTACCGCAACGGCAACTGGTTCCCGGCCATCCTTCCGGTGGCCGCCATCGAGGGCAAGAACTGGGGCCTCAACATCGCCTACGTGCCGACGATCAAGAACCGGCTGTACGGCGCCGTGACCTTCCAGCTGAAGTACCGCTTCGGCACGCACGAGTAAGCCGGACCTTCGGCTTGTCTATCGGGTCGTGACTTTCACGAGCCTGGTCACCGGCTTGCCGTCCACCAGGACAGGCCTGTGGTGGTCGTCGGCCAGCAGGATGCCGATCACGTGCTCTCCCGTCGGCGACGGGCATGGACCGAAGCGCGCCTTGATCAGCTCCCCGCCGAAATCGCTGTTCATGCTGTTGTAGGGACGGCCCGGCAGGTTGCAGCTGTCGCCTTCGGGATCGATCTTCATGTGGATGTGGCCACAACGCTTGTCGCCGCCGCATTGACCGGCGGCGAGCAGCCTGTAGTTGCTCTGCACGACCACGCCGATGGCGCGCTCGGCATCGCTGCCCAGTTGCACGACAGCCCCTTCGGGCGGCCAGACGATCTGCAATGTCGGCGCGGATTCCTGGGCCGATGCCGCGCCTGCCCAAAGGGCCGCGGCGAACAGAAAAGCAAGACGGATGCGCATGAGAACTCCAGTCGGAACGATGGATGGAAATGGTTCGGATACCGCATATGTAATCAATGCATACATCGCGGCGAGGCGCAGTCTAGCGCAAAATAAGCAGCGCTTACATCGAATGCAGCAAGCTCCGTCCCCATGGCCACCCGCACCCCCTCTCCGCCCGCTCCCGAACCCCGCGCCTATCACCACGGCAACCTGCGCGAGGCGCTGATCGAGGCGGCCGTCGAGCTGATCGAGCGCGACGGCCTCGACAAGCTCAGCGTGCGCGAAGCGGCCAAGCGCGCGGGCGTGTCGCCGGGCGCGCCGTTCCGTCATTTCGCAACCAAGACCGCGCTGCTGACGGCCGTGGCCGAGCAGGCGACGCAGCGCCTTCGCGCGCATGTGGAAGAAGCCGTGGCGGCCGCCGCCGAAGCACCACCGCTGGCGCGCTTCGGCGCCATCGGCCATGCCTACATCGAATGGGCACGCTCGAACCCGACGCACTTTCGCGTCATCAGCGAACGCTCGCTGATCGACTACGACGATTCGCCGAGCCTGCGCAGCGACAACGACACGATCCGCGCGCAAATGCGCAAGCTGTTCGACGAGGCATTCGCGCAAAGCGGCAGCACGACGAATGCCACCGATGCCGCGCACGCGCAGATCGCCGCGCGCGCACTGGTCTATGGCCTGGCACGCATGGCCGTGGACGGACACTTTCCTGAATGGAGCCTTTCGCGCCGGTCGACCGCGAAGACGATGGCGGGCACGCTGGATTTCTTCATGTCGCTGCTCGCGGGCGCAGCGGAGTCCAGTGCCGAAACGGCAGCATCACCCCAAAACAAAAAGGCCGGGTCGCGCACGCCAGCGAAGAGCTAGCGGACGGCCCGGCCGCGCCCTGGCACGGGCGCCGGTCGATCAGTGCGGGGTCAGTGACGGAAGTGCCGCACGCCCGACAGCACCATCACCACGCCGCGCTCGTCCGCAGCGTCGATGACTTCCTGGTCGCGCATCGAGCCGCCCGGCTGGATCACGCAGCTCGCGCCCGCATCGACCACCACGTCGAGGCCGTCGCGGAACGGGAAGAAAGCGTCGCTGGCCACAGCCGTGTCCTTCAGCGAGAGGCCGGCATGCTCCGCCTTGATGCTGGCGATGCGCGCCGAATCGAGGCGGCTCATCTGGCCGGCGCCCACGCCCATGGTCATGCCGTTGGCGCAGAACACGATCGCATTGCTCTTCACGTACTTGGCGACCTTCCAGGCGAACAGCAGGTCTTGCAGCTGCTGCGGCGTGGGCTGCTTCTTGCTGACCACCTTGAGGTCGCTGGCGGCGAGCTCGTGGTTGTCGGCCGTCTGGATCAGCAGGCCCGAGCCGACGCGCTTGACGTCCATGGCATTGCGGCCGTTGTCCCAGTCGGTGGCACCACCCTTGGGCAGCGCGATCTCGAGCACGCGCACGTTCAGCTTGGCCTTGGTGGCCTGGAACACCTCGAGCGCCTCGGGCGTGTAGCCGGGCGCCATCAGCACCTCGACGAACTGCTTGGCGATCTCCTGCGCGGTCGCGCCGTCCACCGGACGGTTGAAGGCGATGATGCCGCCGAAGGCCGAGGTCGGGTCGGTCTTGAAGGCCTTGGAATAGGCCTCGGCCGCGTCCTTGCCGATGGCCACGCCGCAGGGGTTGGCGTGCTTCACGATCACGCAGGCGGGCACGTCGAAGCTCTTCACGCATTCCCATGCCGCGTCGGCGTCGGCGATGTTGTTGTAGCTCAGTTCCTTGCCCTGCAGCTGCTTCGCCGAAACGAGCGAGCCGGGCGCCGGATGCAGGTCGCGGTAGAACGCGGCCTGCTGGTGCGGGTTCTCGCCGTAGCGCAGGTCCTGCACCTTCACGAAGCGGCCGTTGCTCTGCGCCGGGAACAGCGAGCGCTTGGGCGCGGGCTGGCCGATGCTGGCGTCGAAGTCGATGGCCGAGAGGTAGTCGCTGATCGCGCCGTCGTAGTCGGCGATGCGGTTGAACGCGGCCACCGAGAACGCGAACTTGGTCTTGTCGCTGAGCTTGCCGTTCGCCTTAAGTTCGGCCAGCGCCACCGCGTACTGCGACGAGTCGGTGAGCACGCCCACGTCCTTCCAGTTCTTGGCCGCGCTGCGCACCATGGCCGGACCGCCGATGTCGATGTTCTCGATCGCGTCTTCCAGCGTGCAGCCGGGCTTGGCCACCGTGGCCTCGAACGGGTACAGGTTGACCACCAGCAGGTCGATGGTGTCGATGCCGTGTTCCTTGATGGCGGCCACGTGCGCGGGCAGGTCGCGGCGCGCGAGCAGGCCGCCGTGGATCTTCGGATGCAGCGTCTTCACGCGGCCGTCGAGCATTTCGGGAAAGCCGGTGTGGTCGGCCACCTCGGTGACGGGCAGGCCGGCATCGGCCAGCAGCTTGGCGGTGCCGCCGGTGGACAGCAGCTTGATGCCCAGCGCATGCAGCGCCTGGGCGAATTCGAGGATGCCGGTCTTGTCGGAAACGGAGATGAGTGCAGTCTGGGCCATTGGATATGCCGTGGAGTTATTTCAAAAGTTTGTGCTCGACCAATTTCTTGCGGAGCGTGTTGCGATTCAGGCCCAGCCATTGCGCGGCCTTCGACTGGTTGCCCTCGGCGCGCGTCATCACGACATCGAGCAGGGGTTTCTCGACCACGCGCACGAGCATGTCGTACATGCCGTCGGGTTCGGTGCCGCGCAGATCGCGAAAGTAGCTGTCCAGACTGGTGCGCACGCAGTCCTCGATGTGTTTCTTGCTCATTGCTTCTTCTCTTTTTTCAATCGACGGCGCAGGCCGTCTCCTCTTCACCTGGCAACGCCTCTTCGTCCACCAGGTGCTGCACGGGCATGCGGTCCATGCGGTCCGCGAGCCCGTCGAAATAGTCGCCGACCGCGCGCAGCTGCTCGGCACAGTCCTCGATGATGTTCATGCGTGCGCGGAACGCTTCGCCGTCGGGCAGCGTGCGCACGTACCAGCCGATGTGCTTGCGCGCCGTGCGCACACCGCTGTAGTCGCCGTAGAGCGCATAGTGCTCCACCAGGTGGTCGAGCAGCAAGCGGCGCACCTCCGCCACCAGCGGCGGCGCGCGGTGGGTGCCGGTTTCCAGGAAGTGCGCGATCTCGCGGAAGATCCACGGGCGGCCCTGCGCGGCGCGGCCGACCATCACGGCGTCGGCGCCGGTGGCCGCGAGCACGTCGCGCGCCTTCTCGGGCGAGCGGATGTCGCCGTTGGCCACCACCGGGATGCGCACCGCTGCCTTCACGGCGGCGATGGTGTCGTACTCTGCGAAGCCCTTGTAGCCCTGCTCGCGCGTGCGTCCGTGAACGGTGAGCATCTGCACGCCGGCCGATTCGAAGTCGCGCGCCAGCTTCACCGCGTTGCGGTGCTCCTGGCTCCAGCCGGTGCGCATCTTGAGCGTGACCGGCACGCCGAAGGGCTGCGCGGCATCGACCACGGCCTGCACGATCTCCAGCGCCAGCGGCTCGTCGCGCATGAGCGCCGAACCCGCCCACTTGTTGCAGACCTTCTTGGCCGGGCAGCCCATGTTGATGTCGATGATCTGCGCGCCGCGCTCGATGTTGTAGACCGCGGCCTCGGCCATCATGGCCGCGTCGGTGCCGGCGATCTGCACCGCAATGGGGCCCGGCTCGCCGTCGTGGTTGGCACGGCGCGACGTCTTGAGCGAACCCCAGAGCTCCTTGCGCGAGGTGACCATCTCGCTGACCGCGTAGCCCGCGCCGAGCGCGCGGCACAGCATGCGGAAAGGCCGGTCCGTCACGCCGGCCATGGGCGCGACGAACAGGCGGTTTTCCAGCGTGTGGTTGCCGATCTGCAAGGTCATTTGGAAGGGGGAGCTGCGCGTTCGGCTGCTGAAAAATGAGGCACGATTGTAGCCACGCCGCATTTCAGCGACTGAAACGATTTGCGCCTCGGTACCCCGTACAAATACCGGTGCGCGCCGGGGCTTTCTCCCACGCGTCGGCGGTGTCCGCGCTGCCTATACTGCGCCGACCCTATGCAAGCCTGGCTCGACTCTCTCCTTGCGCTGCTGGCGCTGCCGCAGTACGGACTCTCCACGCTCTTCGTGGCGGCCTTCGTCTCGGCGACGCTTCTGCCGGTGGGCTCCGAGCCATTTCTCTTCGGCCTGCTCAAGCTCAATCCCGACATGTTCTGGCCCGCCATCGCAGTGGCGACCGTGGGCAACACGCTGGGCGGCGCGGTCGACTGGTGGATGGGCTACGGCGCGCACAAGGTCGCCGACAAATACTCGCACTCGAAACATCATGTGCGCGTTCTGGGCTGGCTCGAGAAACTCGGCCCCAAGGCCTGCCTGCTGAGCTGGCTGCCGCTGGTGGGCGATCCGCTGTGCGCGGTGGCGGGCTGGCTCAAGCTGCCGTTCTGGCCCTGCGTGGCCTACATGGCGATCGGGAAGTTCCTGCGCTACATCACGATGACGGTCGCGCTGCTGCACGTGTTTCCATCCTGAAGCCGCCGCCGCGGCTCAGTTCAGCAAGGCGTAAGGCCCGCCGCGCTCCAGCGCTCGCTTGTAGGCGGGACGCGCATGGATGCGCTCCAGGTACGCCATCAGCTTCGGCCTCTTCGCATCGAGCCCGCCGCGCGCCCGCGCGGCCTCGACCACGAAGCTCATCTGGATGTCCGCGCCGGTGAACGCGTCGCCCGCGAACCACTCGCTCCTGCCGAGCTCGGCCTCCATGTAGTTCAGGTGGCTCGCGATGTTCGGATTGATGAACGCCGACTTCGTCTTCGCCGCGATCGCCTTGGCCACCGGCCTCGCGAAGAAAGGCATCTTGCCGGTCTCGATACGGTCGAAGATCAGCTTCAGCAGCAGCGGAGACATGGCCGTGCCTTCCGCGAAATGCAGCCAGTAGCGATA
Source organism: Variovorax sp. SG517 (assembly GCF_013376045.1). Lineage (GTDB taxonomy): Bacteria > Pseudomonadota > Gammaproteobacteria > Burkholderiales > Burkholderiaceae_C > Variovorax. Next base: position 1,015,364 of record NZ_JABMJG010000001.1, read on the forward strand.
GCGCACCGCCTCCGCAGAGCCCGCGGCGGGCGCAAGCCGGCCATTGCCGTAGCGCTCGATCACCGTCTCGATGATCGCACCCGACTCCGCGAGCGTCAGTCCGTCATCCGTCGTGACGACCGGCGACTTTCCCAGCGGATGAACGGCCCGCAGCGAAGCGGGCGCCAACATGGTCTGCGGATCGCGCTGGTAGTGCACGATCTCGTAGGGCAGCTCCAGCTCCTCGAGCAGCCAGAGAACGCGCTGCGAGCGGGAGTTGTTGAGGTGGTGGACGGTGAGCATGGGGCTGGCCTTGGGAGGAGAGAAAGGGCGCGCGGAGTCTATCCAACAACGCCCTCGAAAACCCAAGGAGCCTTTTCGCGAAACACCGAGGAACCGGCTTTGCCGGGCCTCAGGTGTTGCCCCCGGAAGGGGGTTGGCGCAGCGACACGAAGTGCGCGCAGCCTGGGGGTGAGCCTTGTTATGAGCTGAACAGGAAGTTCATCACGTCGCCATCCTTCACGACGTATTCCTTGCCTTCCGAACGCATCTTCCCCGCGTCCTTCGCGCCCTGCTCGCCCTTGAAGGCGATGTAGTCCTCGAACGCGATGGTCTGGGCGCGGATGTAGCCCTTCTCGAAGTCGCCGTGGATCACGCCGGCGGCCTGCGGGCCGGTGTCGCCGATGTGGATGGTCCAGGCGCGCACTTCCTTCACGCCGGCGGTGAAGTAGGTCTGCAGGCCCAGCAGCTTGAAGGCCGCGCGGATCAGGCGGTTCAGGCCCGGCTCTTCCTGGCCGATCTCGGCGAGGAACATCTTCTTGTCCTCGTCGTCCATCTCGGCCAGGTCGGCTTCGATCTTGGCGCAGATGGCGACCACGGGCGCGTTCTGCTTGGCGGCGTATTCGCGCAGGCGGTCGAGGTAGGAGTTGTTCTCGAAGCCGTCTTCCGCCACGTTGCCCACGAACATCGCGGGCTTGGCGGTGATCAGCGTGAAGCTCTTGACCAGCGGCTGCTCTTCCTTGGTGAACTCGAGCGCGCGCACCGGCGTGTTCTCGTTCAGCGCGGCCTGGCAGCGCTCGAGCAGGCCGACGAGCTTCTGCGCGTCCTTGTCGCCCGAACGAGCCACCTTGGTGTGGCGGTGCAGCGCCTTCTCGACCGTGGCGAGGTCGGCCAGGCAGAGTTCGGTCTGGATCACCTCGATGTCGGAGATCGGGTCGACCTTGCCGGCCACGTGCACCACGTTCTCGTCGTCGAAGCAGCGCACCACGTTCACGGTGGCGTCGGTCTCGCGGATGTGGGCCAGGAACTTGTTGCCCAGGCCTTCGCCGGTGCTGGCGCCGGCCACCAGGCCGGCGATGTCGACGAACTCGACGATGGCGGGCACCACGCGCTCGGGCTTGACGATCTCGGCGAGCTGGTCGAGGCGGGGGTCGGGCACTTCCACCACGCCCACGTTGGGCTCGATGGTGCAGAAGGGATAGTTTTCCGCCGCGATGCCGGCCTTGGTCAGCGCATTGAAAAGGGTGGATTTACCGACGTTGGGCAGGCCGACGATGCCGCATTGCAAACTCATGGGAGGTCCTCTTGGGTAACCCGCAATTTTAGGCGAGCATGTCCGGATGCCCATCCGACAGGTCTTCGAGCCGCCGCGAGCCGTCTTTCGCGATCAGGGTTAGCACCGATTCGCAAACGTTTGCGCAAACGTTTCCCTCAGTTAACATCGGCGCCCCGGCCAAGACCGGCGCACCGTTCCGATCAACCATCCCAGGAGACATCCACATGAAGTTCACCCGCCGTACCCTGCAAAGCGCTGCCGCCCTGACGCTGCTGGGCGCCTTGGCCGGAACGTCCGCATTCGCGCAGGACAAGCCGAAGGTCGCACTGGTCATGAAGTCGCTGGCCAACGAATTCTTCCGCACCATGGAAGACGGCGCCAAGGCGCACCAGAAGGCCAACGCCTCCAAGTACACGCTGGTGGCCAACGGCATCAAGGACGAGACCGACACCGCCGCGCAGATCAAGATGGTCGAGCAGATGGTGGCACAGAAGATCAACGCGCTGGTCATCGCGCCGGCCGATTCGAAGGCCCTCGTGCCCGCGATCAAGGCGGCCATCGACAAGGGCATCCTGGTGGTCAACATCGACAACCAGCTCGACGCCGCCGCGCTCAAGGAAAAGGGCATCCAGGTTCCGTTCGTGGGCCCCGACAACCGCGCCGGCGCCAAGCTGGTGGGCGATGCGCTCGCCAAGGAGCTGAAGTCGGGCGACAAGGTCGGCATCATCGAAGGCGTGTCGACCACCTTCAATGCGCAGCAGCGCACGCTGGGCTACCAGGACGCGATGAAGGCCGCCGGCGTGACGGTGGTGGGCGTGCAGTCGGGCCAGTGGGAAATCGACAAGGGCAACACCGTGGCCGCCGGCATGATGCGCGAGCATCCCGACCTGAAGGCGCTGCTCGCGGGCAACGACAGCATGGCGCTGGGCGCCGTGGCCGCCGTCAAGGCCGCCGGCAAGACCGGCAAGGTGCTGGTGGTCGGCTACGACAACATCGGCGCCATCAAGCCGATGCTGAAGGACGGCCGCGTGCTCGCCACCGCCGACCAGTTCGCCGCCAAGCAGGCGGTGTTCGGCATCGAGACCGCGCTGAAGGCCTTGGCCGAAAACAAGAAGCAGGCCGACATGCCAGTCGAAGTGAAGACCGACGTGGTCCTGGTCACCAAAGACTCCAAGTAAGAAACCGGAAAGAGCAGACGTTGACAGCATCCGCCGCCATGAATCTCACAACGGCCCTGCCCGTGCTCTCCCTGAGCGCCATGGGCAAGGACTACGCGGCGCCGGTGCTGGACGACGTCTCGCTCGTGCTCAACCCCGGCGAAGTGCTGGCCCTCACGGGCGAGAACGGCGCCGGCAAGAGCACGCTGTCGAAGATCGTCTGCGGCCTGGTGCAGCCCACGCGCGGCCAGATGCTGCTCGACGGCAAGCCCTTCGCGCCTGCCTCGCGCCGCGACGCCGAACGCCTGGGCGTGCGCATGGTCATGCAGGAGCTCGGCCTCGTCACCACGCTGTCGGTGGCCGAGAACCTGCTGCTCGACCGCCTGCCCAACAAGACAGGCTGGATACGCAAGGCCAAGCTGCATGAGCTGGCCGCCCGCCAGCTCGCCAAGATCGGCATGCAGAACATCGATCCGGCCACGCCGGTGGCGCGGCTGGGCATCGGCCAGCAGCAGATGGTGGAGATCGCGCGCAACCTGCAGGACGACACGCGCGTGCTGGTGCTCGACGAGCCCACCGCCATGCTCACCCCGCGCGAAACCTCGCACCTCTTCGAGCAGATCGACCTGCTGAAGGCTCGCGGCGTGGCCATCGTCTACGTGTCGCACCGCCTGGAAGAACTGCAGCGCATCGCCGACCGCGTGGCGGTGCTGCGCGACGGCCGGCTGGTGGACGTGCGCGCCATGGCCGGCGTGCGCGAATCCGAGCTGGTGCAGCGCATGGTCGGCCGCGCGGTGCACGAGCACGAAGGGCGCGACCGCCGCGTTGCCGGCCCGGTGCTGCTGAGCGCGCGCGGCATCGGCCGGGCGCAGGTCGTTCGCGACGTCGACATCGACCTGCGCGCGGGCGAAGTCATGGGCCTGGCCGGCCTGGTCGGCTCGGGCCGGACCGAACTGGTGCGGCTGCTGTTCGGCGCCGATCGCGCCGATCGCGGCGAGATCACCCTTTATGAAAACAACCAGCCCGTGCAGCAGGCGCGCAAGGGCTGGCGCTCGCCGATGCAGGCCATCCGCGCCGGCATCGGCCTGGTCACCGAAGACCGCAAGTCGCAGGGCCTGCTGCTGCCGCAGTCGATCCGCGTCAACGCCACGCTGAGCGACCTGGGCGCGATCTCGCACGCCGGCTGGCTGCAGCGCGCCAGGGAGCGCGGCATCGCGCGCAAGCTGGTGGAGCTGCTGCGCATCCGCTCGCGCAGCATCGAGCAGCCGGTGGCCACGCTCAGCGGCGGCAACCAGCAGAAGGTGGTGTTCGCGCGCTGGCTGCACCGCGAATGCAAGGTGCTGCTGCTGGACGAACCCACGCGCGGCGTGGACGTGGGCGCGCGCGCCGACCTCTACGCCGAGCTCGACCGCATGACCGACGCCGGCAAGGCGCTGCTGATGGTCTCGAGCGACCTGCGCGAACTCATGGCCATGTGCGACCGCATCGGCGTGATGAGCGCCGGCCGACTCGTTGCCGTGTTCGAGCGCGGCGAGTGGACCGAACAATCGCTGCTGGCCGCAGCATTCAGCGACGCGACAGGACGCGCCGCCAACCCGCCGACGGTATCCGCCATTTCCGCCGTTCCCGCCCAGTCCCCGGTCACCGCCGACACACCATGAACGCTGCCGCCTCCCCAACCACCACTCCGAAGCCCGCGCCTTCCGCGCTCAAGGGCCAGCTCGGCACCTACCTGGGCCTGACGGTCGTGCTCGTGGGCATGATCGCCCTCTTCGGCTCGCTCAGCGAATACTTCCTGACGCGCGAGACCTTCGTCTCCATCGCCAACGAAATCCCGGCGCTGGCCGTGATGGCGGTCGGCATGACCTTCGTGCTGATCATCGCGGGCATCGACCTGTCGGTGGGCTCGGTGCTGGCGCTCAGCGCCGCCGTCACCGCCGCCGCCATCCTCGAATGGAAGCTCTCGGTGCCGCTGGCCGCCGCGCTCGGCCTGGCCACGGGCCTGGTCTGCGGTACGGTCACGGGCGCGGTGTCGGTGGCCTGGCGGCTGCCGAGCTTCATCGTGTCGCTGGGCATGCTGGAGGCGGTGCGCGGCGGCGCCTACCTCGTGACCGATTCGCGCACGCAGTACGTGGGCGACGCCATCTCGGGCCTGGCCGCGCCGTGGATCGGCGGCATCTCCGCCGCCTTCGTGCTGGCGGTGGTGCTGGTGGTCATCGGGCAGCTGGTGCTCACGCGCACCGTGTTCGGCCGCCACGTGGTGGGCATCGGCACCAACGAGGAGGCGATGCGCCTGGCGGGCGTCGATCCGCGGCCCATCCGCATCATCGTGTTCGCGGTCACCGGGCTGCTGGCCGGCCTCGCGGGCCTGATGCAGTCGGCCCGCCTCGAAGCCGCCGACCCGAACGCGGGCGTGGGCATCGAGCTGCAGGTGATCGCGGCCGTGGTCATCGGCGGCACCAGCCTGATGGGCGGGCGCGGCTCGGTCGTCAACACCTTCTTCGGCGTGCTGATCATCGCGGTGCTCGAAGCCGGCCTCGCGCAGGTGGGCGCCAGCGAACCGAGCAAGCGGATCATCACCGGCGCGGTGATCGTGGTGGCGGTCATCATCGACACCCTGCGCCAGCGCCGCGCGGAACGCCGCCTGGCCTGATCGGGCCCGGACCACACAGGAACAGGAAGAAAAACCATGGCCACCATCAAGGACGTCGCACTGAAGGCCGAGGTGTCGGTCACCACCGTCTCGCACGTGGTCAACGACACGCGCCACGTGAGCGCCAAGGTGCGCGAGCGGGTGGAGCTTGCCATCCGCGAGCTCGGCTACGTGCCCAACGCGATGGCGCGCAGCCTGAAGAGCAACACCACCTCGACGCTGGGAATGCTGATTCCCAACAGCTCGAACCCCTACTTCGCCGAGATCGTGCGCACCGTGGAAGACCGCTGCTTCGGCGCCGGCTACACGCTGGTGCTGTGCAACACCGACGACGAGCCCCGCCGCCAGAGCGTGTACCTGCAGGTGCTGGCCGAGCGCCGCATCGACGGCCTGATCGTGGTGTCGACCGGCGAGGGCGACGACGAGGCACTGGCGAAGCAGCTGCACGGCCTGCGCATGCCGGCCGTGCTGGTCGACCGCGAGATCGCCGACCCGGCCTGCGACCTGGTGGAAACCGCGCACATGCAGGGCGGCCTGCTCGCGGTGCGGCACCTGCTGTCCCTGGGCCACAGGCGCATCGCCTGCATCGGCGGGCCGGCGGGCGTGATGCCGAGCGAGCAGCGCATCGAAGGCTGGCGCATCGCGCTGGTCGAGGCCGGCGCCACGCCCAGCCTCGCCAACGGCGATTCGCTGCTGTGGCGCGGCGGCTTCACCAGCCAGGGCGGCTACGAGGCGATGCACGCCATCCTGCGCACCGAGCAGAAGCCCTCGGCCGTGTTCGTCTGCAACGACCTGATGGCCATCGGCGCACTGCGCGCGGCGCATGAAAGCGGCGTGCGCGTGCCCGACGAGCTCTCGATCGTCGGCTTCGACGACATCGAACTCTCGGCCTACACCAGCCCCCCGCTCACCACCGTGGCGCAGCCCAAGGAGCGCATCGGCGCTATGGCGGTCGACATGCTGCTCGAGCGCATCGGCGGCAAGCGCCGCGACGCGCGCAAGGTGGTGCTGCAGCCCGAACTGCGCGTGCGCGCATCGACCGCGCGGCATGCGAGCTTCCGCGAGCCCGCCGCGCCTGCCGCCGCCGGGGCCGCCGCATCCACCACAACCGAAACGCCTTCCACGCCAACCCGAAAGTCCCGCACCCCGTGAGCCTGAAGCCTTCATCCAGCAGCCCAGCCCCGGCGCCGCGCATCGTGGTGCTCGGCAGCCTCAACATGGACCTGGTGCTGCGCGTGCCGCATGCGCCGGCTGCAGGCGAAACCCTGCTGGGCCACTCGATCGCCACCATTCCCGGCGGCAAGGGCGCCAACCAGGCCGTGAGCTGCGCGCGCGAAGGTGGCCACGTGCAGATGATCGGCTGCGTCGGCGACGACGCGCACGGCGCGGCCCTGCGCGATTCGCTGCGGCGCGACGGCATCGACACCACCGCCCTGCGCACCGTGGCGGGCGAGCCCACGGGCACGGCGCTGATCGTGGTGGAAGACAGCGGCCAGAACCGCATCGTGATCATCCCGGGCGCCAACGCCAGGCTGGAGGCCGATGAAGCCGCGCTGAGGCAGCAGGTGCAAGGCGCCGCCTTCCTGGTGACGCAGTTCGAGACGCCGCTGGAACAGGTCGCGCGCGCCATTGCCGTGGCGCATGAAGCGGGCTGCAAGGTGCTGCTGAACCCTTCGCCCGTGCAGGCCATCGCCGAACCGCTGTGGCCGAAGATCGACACGCTGGTGGTCAACGAGATCGAGGCGCAGACGCTGTGCGGCCAGTCCGCCGACAGCCCGCAGGAAGCCGCGCAGGCCGGCCGGGCGCTGCGCGCCAGGGGCATCGCGCGCGTGGTCGTCACGCTGGGCTCGCGCGGCGCGGTGGCCATCGATGCGGACGGCGCACGCCATCACCCCGCGCCGCAGGTGCAGGCGGTCGACACCACGGCCGCCGGCGACACCTTCCTGGGCGCGCTCGCCGTCGCGCTGGGCGAGGGCCAGTCCTTCGACGAGGCCGTGCGCCTGGGCATCCGCGCCGCGGCGCTGTGCATCCAGCAGCCCGGCGCCCAGCCCTCCATTCCGCAGCGCGACGCCGTGCTGCGCAGCCCCATGCCCCCCGACTGGATCAAGCTTTGAAACGCACCGCCCTGCTGCACGCCGAACTCTCCCACGTGATCGCCTCGCTGGGCCACGGCGACATGCTCGTGCTCGGCGACGCCGGCCTGCCCATTCCCGACGGCCCGCGCCGCATCGATCTCGCGGTGGCCCGCGGCGTGCCGACGCTCGACGAGGTGCTGCAGGCCGTGCTGTCGGAGATGCATGTGGAAGGCATCGTGATCGCCGAAGAGGCCTTAGCCAGCAACGAAAAGAAGCTGCCGGGCTGGTACCCGCAGTCGCTGGGCATCAAGCCCCAGACCGTGTCGCACGAGGAATTCAAGCGCCGCACGGCCAAGGCCCGCGCCATGGTGCGCACGGGCGAATGCACGCCTTACGCGAACATCATCCTGACCGCTGGAGTGAAGTTCTGAGGCGCCGCCCGGGCGCCGTCATTCATTCGAACTTGTAGTTCGCGCCCACCACCTGACCCACCTTGAGCGTGTGCTCCACGCCCTGGATCACGATGCAGTTCATGCCGAAGGTGATGCCGCCGTCCACGCGCGCGTCGGCACGGTAGGTGCGCAGCGTGTTGCCGACTTCGGGGCTGCTCAGCGCGGTGGCCGGGTCGATGTCGGGGATCGGGCAGCGCGTGCAGGGCTTGACGGGGCGCAGTTCGGCCTCGCCCTCGCCGGTGGTGATGTGCAGCGCCTCGACGCGGTCCTCGTCGTGCGACTCGATGCCCGCGAGCACGATGTTCGGGCGGAAGCGCTCGATGCCCACGGGCCCGTGGCCCTGCGCCGCGAGGCGGTCGTTGAGCTCGGCCAGCGAGCCTTCGCTGGCCACCAGCAGCGCGTAGCCGTCGGCGAACTGGGTCTGCGCCTCGACGCCGTCGGTCCACTTCATGCTCGACAGGCGCCTGTGCTCGGGGTCGAAGCGCACGAGGCGCAGGGTCTGCGGCCTGCCGGGCTCGGAGAGGAAGTCGCTGAACCACTGCGCGGCGATGTCGCCCATGTCGTAGGCGGCCACCTCGTCCTTCCACACGCGCACCCGCACCGGCTTCTCGACCCGGTCGAAGGCCAGGTGCAGCGCCAGCATGCCGGGCGCGCGCAGAACCACTTCGGTGTGCTTCATCTGCGGCTTGATCAGCGCCATGCGCGGCAGCTGCCGCTGGGTGACGAACTCGCCCTGCGCGTCGACCACCATCCAGGCGCGATCGAACTCCAGCCCCGTCTCGGTCAGCAGCATTTCGGGGAGCTCGACGCCGGCGCAGGACTTCACTGGGTAGACGAACAGGCGCGAGATGGTGGCCTGGAGATCGAAGGCGGGCTGGGAAGCGGACACGGTGGGGTTTCCTTGGAATTCGGCCGCGATTGTCCCGTATCGCAGCGGCGGCAAGACCTTGGGCCACCGGGAAAAGACCCCGGGTCCGCGCCGGACGGGCAACTCCTACAATCCTTCGATGGCTCTCCCCCCCGAAGTTTGCATTCGCGGCGCCGGCATCGTCGGCCGTACGCTGGCCCTGCTGCTCGCCCGCGAGCGGGTGCGCGTCGCGCTGGTGGTGCCGCCGGCCGCGCAGGGCAAGGAAGACATCCGCGCCTATGCGCTCAATACCGCCTCGCGCGCGCTGCTCGAATCGCTGCGCGCCTGGCCCGACGCGGCCCACGCCACGGCCGTTCGCGAAATGCTGGTGCATGGCGACGAGGGCGGCCGGGTGCAGTTCAGCGCCGCGCGCCAGAAGGTCGATGCGCTGGCCTGGATCGTCGACGTGCCCGCACTTGAAAAGCAGCTCGCCGACGCGGTGCGCTTCCAGCCCCAGATCGAAGTGGTGAACGAGCCCGTGGCCGCACCGCTGACGGTGGTGTGCGAAGGCAAGTCCAGCGCCACGCGCGAAGCGCTCGGCGTGAGCTACGAGATCACGCGCTATCCGCAGCACGCGATCGCGGCGCGGCTCGAAGCCGCTCAGTCGCACGACGGCATCGCGCGCCAGTGGTTCAACGACAAGGGCGAGGTGCTCGCGCTGCTGCCGCTGGACGGCACGCACGGCAAGACGCTCGCGCTGGTGTGGTCGGCCGACCAGCTGCGCGCGCCCGAGCTTCTCGCGCAGGGCGACGAAGAGTTCGCCGCCGCGGTCACCGAGGCCAGCCACAACGCGCTCGGCGCGCTCAAGCTCACCAGCGAGCGCGCCGCCTGGCCGCTGGCCCGCGCCATCGCCGACCGCTGGACCGGCGCCATGCCCGGGCAGCCGGGTCGCTCCTGGGCGCTGGCGGGCGATGCGGCCCACACGGTGCACCCGCTCGCCGGCCAGGGCCTGAACCTGGGCCTGGCCGACGCCGCCGAACTGGCCGACGTGATCAAGAACCGCGACTACTGGCGCAGCGTGGGCGACGCGCGCCTGCTGCGCCGCTACGAGCGCGCGCGCCGCGCCGACGTGCTGCAGATGAGCCTGGCGACCGACGGGCTGCAGCAGCTGTTCGCGCACAACCTGGGCCCGCTGCAGGCACTGCGCAACTGGGGCATGCGCGGCTTCGACCGCACGCGCCTCGTCAAGCACTGGATCACCGCGCAAGCCATGGGCCTGAAGGCCTGAGGCCCATCTCTCAGACGAACTCCGACCGAATTCCGACCGAACCAACGGACACCCGATGACATTCGTACGCAACCTTCTCCTCGCCGCCTGCACGCTCGGCGCGGTCGTGGCCGCCACCGCAGGCGAGGCCGAGATCCGCAAGAACCTGCCGGCGCGCATTCCGCAGTTCCCGGCCATCGACGAGGTGTCGAAGTCGCCGATCCCGGGCGTGTACGAAGTGCGCGTGAACGGCTCGCAGATCTTCTACACCGACGAGCAGGGCAACTACCTCTTCCAGGGCAACCTGATCGACGTGAAGGCGCGCAAGAACCTGACCGAGGAGCGCGTCGAGAAGCTCAGCGCCGTCGCCTTCGACCAGCTGCCGCTGAAGGACTCGATCAAGATCGTGCGCGGCAACGGCAAGCGCAAGCTCGCGGTGTTCGAGGACCCGAACTGCGGCTACTGCAAGCGCTTCGAGAAGGACATGAAGACGGTCGACAACGTCACCGTGTACCTGTTCCTTTACCCGGTGCTGGGCCCCGATTCGAACGTCAAGTCGCGCGACATCTGGTGCAGCAAGGACAAGGGCAAGGCCTGGGGCGACTGGATGGAATCGAGCACCCGCCCGGCCACCGCGCCCGCGAGCTGCGACGTGACCGCGCTGCAGCGCAACGTCGACTTCGGCCGCAAGTACAACATCACCGGCACGCCCACGCTGATCTTCAGCGACGGCACGCGCACGCCGGGTGCCATTCCCGCGGAGCAGGTCGAGAAGCAACTCGCCGCGTCGTCCAGCTGATGGCGACGAAAGCTCAGGCGCAGCACGCGGCGGGCGTGCGCTATCGCGTCGAATGCGCGGACCCGCACGCGCACCTGTTCGCGGTCACCCTCACCATCGACGCGCCGGCCGCGCAGCAGCGCGTGTCGTTGCCGGTGTGGATTCCGGGCAGCTACCTGATTCGCGAGTTCGCCAAGAACCTGCAGGGCCTGCGCGCCACGCAGGGCCGCCGTAAGCCGGCGTTGACGCAGCTCGACAAGTGCAGCTGGCTGGTCGAATGCACGCCCGGCCAGCCGCTGGTGCTGAACTACCAGGTCTGCGCCTACGACAACTCGGTGCGCACCGCCTGGCTCGACGCCGAGCGCGGCTTCTTCAACGGCACCAGCGTGTGCCTGCGCGTCGAAGGGCAGACTGAATCGCCGCATGCGCTGGAGATCGTCGCTCCTGCCGTGGCCGACGACGCTGCGCGCTGGTCGTGCGCCACCGCGCTCGTGCCGCTGAAGGCCGACAAGCACGGCTTCGGCAGCTACAAGGCATCGGGCTACGACGAGCTGGCCGACAGCCCCGTCGAGATGGGCGCCTTCTGGAGCGCCGACTTCGAGGCCTGCGGCGTGCCGCACCGCTTCGTGGTGGCGGGTGCTGCGGCATCGTTCGACGGCGACAGGCTCATCGCCGACACCAAGGCCATCTGCGAGGCCGAGGTGCGCTTCTGGCACGGCGACAAGGTCGGCAAGCGCGGCGGTGCGAAGCCGCCGATCGACCGCTACGTGTTCATGCTCAACGTGGTCGACGACGGTTACGGCGGGCTCGAGCACCGCCACTCCACCGCGCTGATCTGCAACCGCCGCGACCTGCCGCAGCGCGGCGACAAGAAGAAGCAGGCGGAGGGCTACACCACGCTGCTGGGGCTCATCAGCCACGAGTACTTCCACACCTGGAACGTCAAGCGCATGCGGCCGGCCGAGTTCGCGCGCTACGACTACAGCCAGGAGAACTACACGCAACTGCTGTGGTTCTTCGAAGGCTTCACCAGCTACTACGACGACCTGCTGCTGCGCCGCGCGGGCCGCATCGACGACGCGGCCTACCTGCGCCTGCTGAACAAGACCATCAACCAGGTCATGCAGACGCCGGGCCGGCTGGTGCAGCCGGTGGCCGACGCGAGCTTCGACGCCTGGGTCAAGTACTACCGCCAGGACGAGCAGACGCCCAACAGCACGGTGAGCTACTACACCAAGGGCGCGCTGGTGGCGCTGTGCCTGGACCTCACGCTGCGCCACGAAGGCAAGGGCTCACTCGACGACGTGATGCGCCTGCTGTGGACGAAGAGCAATGGCGGGCCGATCTCCGAGGACGACATCGCCGCCGCACTCGAGGCCGTGGGCGGCCGATCGTACGCGCTGGAGCTGGCGCGCTGGGTGCATTCCACGGAGGAACTGCCGCTCTCGCAGCTGCTGCGCGTGCACGGCATCGCCACGCTCGAAGACCCGTCGCAGCCGGCTCAGGCGCTGGGCCTGCGCGTGGCCGAGGCCAACGGCGGCGTGCAGGTGAAGGTGGTGCTGCGCGGCGGCGCCGCCGAGAAGGCCGGCTTCTGCGCGAACGACGAGTGGATCGGCGTCGAGCTGCCCGCAGCCGGCAGGAAGGGCCAGCAGCGGCCGGCGCAGGCCTGGCGCATCGCCAAGCTCGACGATCTGGCGCTCTACCTGGGCGATGCGGCGAAGTGCACCGCCATCGTGGCGCGCGACCGCAAGCTGATCAGGCTGCCGCTGGTGCTGCCGACCGGCGCGACGACCTGGCGCCTGTTCTCGCACGACGCGAGCAAGGTGACGAACTGGCTGGCCTGACAGGCCGCCAGATCGCTCATCAGGCGCTTTCCGCCGCGGCCGGGTTCCTCACGAACATCATCGGCTGCGGCTCGCCCACCAGCACGCAGGGCTTGCCGGTGCGCCGGCAGTGGTCCTGCACGCGCCAGTAGGCGCCGTGGCTCACGCAGCCGGTCTGGCAAATCACGAGGTCGGCCGCGCGCAGGCTGGCTTCGAGCGCGGGATCGTCCGCCGCACCATCGCCGCCGTCGTGATGCAGGTAGCGGCCGCCGGCGATCTCGACCAGCTGGCGCGCGAGCGAAGGCGTCTGCGCCTCTTCCTCGTGGCCGATGCACAGCACGGCCTTCTCCCGCAGATCGGCCGGTGCCTGAGACTGCGGCGGCACCGCGAGATGGCGCTTGCTGCCCGGCGACAGCAGCGCACTGAGCCGCTTGGGCAGCGCACCGCCTGCCGAGGCGCGCGCCGCGAGCTCCTCTCGCACGATGGCAATGGCCGAATCCCTCGCCACCAGTGCGCCGCGCAGCCGCACGATCTGCGCCTCCAGCCGCTCGACGAGCGCGGCCTGTTCGACCAGCAGGCGCGAGCAGCGCTCCTGCACGCGGGCATAGGCCCGCAGCAACACGGCATGTTCTTGCATCGGGAACTCCATGGCGGGCATTCTAGATGAGAGCAATTCTCAATTTAAGCAGATCGCCGCGGATCACCCCGCCGGCCATGCTGGGTATAGTGAAGCGCGTTTTTCTTCCCCTTTCCCGTTCCCCCCGGAGACACCATGAGCTACGAAAACATCGAAGTGCGGACCGAAGCTGGCAAGGTCGGCATCATCACCCTCAACCGCCCCAAGGCACTGAACGCGCTGAACGACGCGCTCATGACCGAGCTGGGCCAGGCGCTCAAGGCCTTCGACGCCGACGACGCCATCGGCTGCATCATCCTCACGGGCAGCGAGCGCGCCTTCGCCGCCGGCGCCGACATCGCGGCGATGGCCAAGTACAGCTTCATCGACACCTACAAGGGCGACTACATCACGCGCAACTGGGAAACCATCCGCTCGATCCGCAAGCCGGTGATCGGCGCGGTGGCCGGCTTCGCGCTGGGCGGCGGCTGCGAGCTGGCGATGATGTGCGACTTCATCATCGCGGCCGACAACGCCAAGTTCGGCCAGCCCGAGATCAAGATCGGCGTGATCCCCGGCGCCGGCGGCACGCAGCGCCTGCCGCGCGCGGTGGGCAAGAGCAAGGCCATGGACATGGTGCTCACCGCCCGCATGATGGACGCCGCCGAAGCCGAGCGCGCCGGCCTCGTCAGCCGCGTGGTGCCCTTCGAGAAGCTCGCCGACGAAGCCCTGGGCGCGGCGCTGGTGATCTGCGGCTTCTCGCAGGTCTCGGTGATGGCGGCCAAGGAATCGGTCAACCGCGCCTTCGAGAGCGGCCTGAGCGACGGCGTGATGTTCGAGCGCCGCCTGTTCCACGCGCTGTTCGCCACGCAGGACCAGAAGGAAGGCATGGACGCCTTCCTGACCAAGCGCCAGCCGGACTTCAAGAACGCCTGACGGCGGAACCGCCCGTCAGCGCTGCAGCAGCGAACGCAGCGCGCCGAGCGCCTGGGCCGGCGGCGTGCCGACCAGCGCGGCGCCGCCGGGCTGCGGCGTCCAGCGCACCTGGTCGCCCGCGATCTCCAGCACCGCGACCACCGACTTGCCCCGATAGAGTTCGAGCCGCGCCTCCACCGGCGCGGCCAGCAGTTCGTCGGGCGCCGTGGCCGATCGTGCGACGGTGCCGACCAGCGCCGCCAGGCCTTCGATGTCGCCGCGCTCGCGGCGCGCGCTCTCGCCGTTGCGCGTGAAGCCCAGGGAAGTCCATCGATCCAGCGCCGAGAAAGGCGCCGCGGTCCGCGGCGCGATGGCCTTGGCCGCTGACGGGGCCGGTGCGGATGGGCGCATCGCGCCGGAGGCACTCGCGACGGCGTTGTCCTGCTGGGCGAGCGCAGGCGCGGAATCCTGGAGCGGTTCGCGATACGCCGGCGCGGCGCCAGGTGCGGGCGCAGGAACGACGGCAGCCGGCGGCACTGCCGGGGCGGCCGCCGCAGGCGCACCCGCCGCGTAGGCACGGCGCCGCTGTTCGCCTTCCACCTGTGCTTCCCGACGCTCATCGCGCGCGATGGGCGCGGGCAACGGTGCCGGTGCAGCCTGCTCGGCCACGGCCGGAGGCGGCGGAGCGGGTGCGATCGACGCAGATGGCGCGGGCGGCGCGACGGGAGCCGGAGCAACAGGTGCCGCCTGCAACAGCGGAGGCGCCGGCTCGGCTTTCCGCACGGCATCCGCGCTAGCCGTGTTGGCGGCCTCCTTGGGTGCCCGTTTGGCGGACGAGTCTGCCGACTCGCGCGCAATCCTGGCACGCTGTCCCGATTCGGGCGCTGCTGCTGCGGGCGCTCTTGCGGGTGCCGGCGCTGCTGCTGCGGGTGCTGGCTGCGTCTCTGCCTGCGCGGCGGCAGCCTCTGCGGGAGGCTCGGCTGGCTTCGGTGCAGCAGGTGCAGGCGGCGCGACAGGCGCTTGTGCCGGAGCCGGTGCAGTCGCTTCCCCCACGCGCGCCTCGCCATCGAGCCGCGCATCCGGCACGGGTTCCTTGTGCCAGAGCACCGTCACGAAAGCCGCCACCAGCACGGTGGCGAAGGCGGCGTTCCACGGCATGCGCGCATGCGGTTCGCCGCCGCCGAAGAGGCGGCGCCACCAGGGCGCGGCACTTGCGTTGTTCGCCGCCGCTCCTGCATCGACGGGGGCGGCAGCGAGGTTGTGCGCCATCTTCAGGATCGCCTCGCGCGTGCGCGGATGCGGCGTGGCCTCGCTGTCTGGCGCGTGGTCGAGCGCGCGGCGCAGCGACGGGTCGCGCAGGTCGTCGAATCCGGTGTTGTCGTTGCCGCCGCTCATGCCCGCTTCTCCAGCACCGACAGGTAGCGCTCCATGCAGCCGCGCAGTTTCTGCAGGCCGTAGCGCAGCCTGCTGCGCACGGTCTCGAAGCCGATCTCCAGGCTCGCGGCCAGCGCCTCGACGGTGAGGCCGTCTTCATGGTGCAGCAGGAACGCGGCGCGCTGCTCGGCCGGGAGTTCGTCGAGGCACGCGAGCAGGCGGCGGCCCGCGGCGCGCCAGAACGCGAGTTCCTCGGCCGAGGGATGCGACGCCGCATCGGCTGCCGCGCCGGGCACGCCGTGTTCGAGCGTGGGCACGGGGCTGTCGTCGTCGTCCGCGTGCGCTTCGAGCGCCACTTCGCGCCCGCTCACGCGCAGCCGGTCCATCGCCAGGTTGTGCGCGATGGTGAAGGCCCAGGTGCGCCATGCCGCGCCCTGCGGCGAGAAGCTCTCGCGCGCCGAGATGATGCGCACCCAGGTGTCCTGGAACACCTCGTCGGCCTGTGCCACGAGCCGCGCGCCCAGCAGCCGCTTGACGAAGCGGAACAGCCCGCCCTCGTGGCGCGCGTAAAGCACGTCGAACGCGGCGGCGTCGCCCTGGGCGTAGGCCAGCATCAACTGATCGTCGGGCATGGCCTCGCGCTCGGGGGCGTTCTTGGCTGAAGGGGCGCGGGGAAGCGCGGACATCGGAGGATTTTCACCCGAGCTTGTACGGGCCAAGAGGCGCATCGGGGTTCGGGGCGGCAAATAAATTCACGGCCGACCAACCCCGTTCGCGAAGGCCGGCCGTATCAGCCAGCACCCCATCACCCGGAGTGCCTTCATGACCCAGCCTTTCGCTCCCCGCCTTCGCCGCCCGCTCGCCGTGCTGCTGTGCGCCCAACTGCTTCTGGGCGCCAGCAGCGCCACGGAAATGCCCGCCCTCGGAAGCTCCGTGCGCTGGCCGACGCCCGCGCCAGACAGCCGCGCGCTGCCGACGCGGGCCGCGCCGAACTTCGAGGCGCCCTCCGCCACGCACTGCGCACGGCCTGTGCGGACCTACGAGACGCCGGGCATGCCGCGCGTTTCCGGCAACCTGGAAGAACGCAGGTACGCCGAAGCGTCGAAGGAATACAGGGCCAGCCCTTCGGTGAAGCCCTCGCCCACCGCGCCGAAGCCGATGCCGGCGCCTGCGGCCAGATCGGCGCCGGCCGGGGCGGCTCTTGCCGACGCCATCGCCGAAGCGCCGCCGGCCTCGATCGCGCCCGTCGCACCAGCGATTCGCGCGCCCGCCGAACTTCAAGCACCCGTGCAGGCCCAGCGCCCCGCCAACGAATCCGTCACCGCCGGCATGGTCGACGACAACGCCGACTTCGGCGAATACCTGGCCTTCCACGGCCGCACGCAGGTGCCGCATCGCGAGCGCGACGTGAGCGCGCGCTACCTGCTGCAGGTGCGCGACGCGCGTGGTGCCGTCGTGCCCGATGCCGAAGTGGCGGTGCAGGCCGCCAACGGCGCCGCGATGTGGGCCCGCACCGACGCAGGCGGGCGCGCATGGCTGCACCCCAACGCCTTCGACAAGGCGCAGAGCGCGGTCTATGAAGTCACCGTGCGCAAGAACGGCCGACTGGGCACCGCCTTCCTGCAGCGCGGCCAGAAGAACGCGGTCGACGTGGTGCTAGGCGGCAAGCCCGGCGCCGTGCCCGCGCGTGCGAAGCTCGACCTCGTCTTCCTGATCGACGCCACCGGCTCCATGGACGACGAGATCGCCAAGCTCAAGGCCACGCTGCGCACCATCGCCGACCAGGTTGCCCGCCTGCCGAGCCGCCCCGACACCTGCTTCGGGCTGGTGGCGTATCGCGACCGCGGCGACGAATTCCTGGTGCGCCGCCACGACTTCACCAACGACCTGAACGCCTTCCAGGGCGTGCTCGACGCGCTGCGCGCAGCGGGGGGCGGCGACTATCCCGAGGCGATGAACGAGGCCTTCAACGAGACCGTCCACAAGCTCAGCTGGCGCGGCAACGACACCACCCGTCTCGTGGTGCTGCTGGCCGACGCGCCGCCGCACCTCGACTACGGCGGCCCGCAGTACGACGACGACATGGTCGCCGCGCTGGGCAAGGGCATCAAGGTGTTCAGCGTGGGCGCGTCGGGGCTCGACAAGCAGGGCGAATACATCCAGCGCCAGATCGCGCAGTACACCGGCGGGCGCTTCGTGTTCCTCACCTACAAGGACGCAGCCAACCCGGCGAGCGGCTCTGGAACGCAGACCGTGCACGACGTCGGCAACTACTCGGTGCAGACGCTGGACAAGCTGATCGTTCGGCTGGTTTCGGAAGAATTGGGCAGGTTGCCGTCGGGTGGTTGAGCGGCCGCGAAAGACTGGGCTATAATCGCGGGCTCGGTGAGCAACTCACCGAACGGCTCTTTAGCTCAGTCGGTTAGAGCGATGGAATCATAATCCACAGGTCCGCGGTTCGAGTCCGTGAAGAGCCACCAAAACAACCGAAAAAGCCTTGCAGGTCAACGACTTGCAAGGCTTTTTTCTTTGCGGCGCGGCACTGGCCGATAATCTCCGGCGATGCCTGCGCCGCCTTTCCGAGCCCCGCCCAGCCGCCCCGCCGGCATGGCGTTGCCGCGGCCGGGTGTCGGCCTGATCCGCTGGGCGCTGCTGTGGTTCGCGCTCTCGCTCGGCGTTGCCATCGCCTCCCCGCTCGTGCATCCGCAGACGGTGGAGCTGGTCTGCTCCAGCGCCGGGTCGGTCAAGGCCATCGTCCATGGCGACGACGGCGTGCAGGAGATGGGCGCGGGCCACATGGACTGCCCGCTGTGCGTGCTCAGCGGCGCGCCGCCCGCGACCACGCCCACTATCGAGCTGCCGGCGTTCGCGCCGCTGGCCCGCGTGGTGCGGCCGGTTCCGTCGGCGCACGTTGCGGCGGTCGCCACCGCGCCGCTGCCGGCGCGCGGGCCTCCCTCGCTCTTCTAAGGCTTCTTCCCCAGTTTTCGCGCGCGTGATGCAGGGGCCTCCCGACGAGGCCCGTCGTTCATTTCCGCTGCGCGCGTTCCTGCAACGAATCCATCGGCGCCTCCTGCAGGCGCCGGAGCGAGTCCATCCAATGACCAGAAACGAATCCCACCCTCCGATGCAGCGGCGGCGCCTGCTGCTTTCCGCGGGCGGCCTCGCAGCCGTCGCGAGCCTTGCGGGCTGCGACAGGCTGCTGCCCGCCCGCTTCAACGGCGTCGACATCACCGGCGCCAACTATGCGCAGGACTTCCGCCTGACCGATGCCGACGGCCGCGAGCGCACGCTGGCCGACTTCAAGGGCAAGGCCGTGATGATGTTCTTCGGCTTCACGCAGTGCCCCGACGTCTGCCCCACCGCCCTCGTGCGCGCGGCAGAGATCAAAAAGCTGCTCGGCGCCGACGGCGAGCGCCTGCAGGTGATCTTCGTCACCGTCGATCCCGAGCGCGATTCGCCCGTCGTGCTCAAGGCCTACACGCAGGCCTTCGACCCGAGCTTCATCGGCCTGTACGGCGACATGCAGCGCACCAGCCAGACCGCGAAGGACTTCAAGGTGTTCTACCGGAAGGTGCCCACCGGCTCCTCGTACACCATGGACCATTCGGCCTTCAGCTATGTGTTCGACCCCAAGGGCAAGATCCGCATCGTGCTGCGCCATGAGCAGAGCGCGCAGGAATGCGCCGACGACCTGCACAGGATCCTGCAGGCCTGACTTCCATCATTCAAATCCAAGGAGATACCGACCATGACCATGAAGAACCGCATTGCACACATCCTCGCCATCACCAGCGCCGCGCTGCTCACCGCGCACGCCGCGAACGCGCAGGTCACCGTGAGTGACGCCTGGGTGCGCGCCACCGTGCCGCAGCAGAAGGCCACCGGCGCGTTCATGCAGATCAGCGCCGCGAAAGACGCGAAGCTGGTCTCCGCCAGCTCGCCCGTCACGCCCGTCGTGGAGGTGCACGAGATGGCCATGCAGGACAACGTGATGCGCATGCGCCAGATCCCCGCGCTCGAGCTGCCCGCCGGCAAGACCGTCGAGCTCAAGCCCGGCGGCTATCACGTGATGCTGCTCGACCTCAAGCAGCAGGTGAAGGAAGGCGACACCGTGCCGCTCACGCTGGTGTTCGAGGGCAAGGACGGCAAGCGCGAATCGGTCGAGGTGAAGGCGCCGGTGCGGGCGCTGAACGCCTCCGCGCAGCCTGCGGGGCACGGCGGCCACAAGCACTGATCGGCCCGAACCGGACACCCCGGACACCCCGGCGCTCCGGAGACTGGCCGGAGGAACTACCCTGTTTCGGTGATGGCGCCCGCCCCTGGGACGCACAAGAATATTGACAAATATTCACAATTCACCCCCTCCCCGGCCGGCCCCTTCGTGGAACGGATCGCGCCGGGGCTCATGAGTCGTCCAGGAAGCCGGAAGGCGTTCGCGCCGCTCCTGCCTGGGCTCGACGGCTCTGGGCGGCGTCGATGGCGAGGGAGGTGCACACAGGGGTTTTTCGGTGCCGCTCAGTTACCTCCTCCATCTGGAGCATGCTCGCCTGCCGATGCACGTGACCGACGCGCAGGACGTGCGTCGGGTCTCCGTCCTGAAGGCGACCGGCCTCATCGAGGCCGCGATCGATCCGGCCTACGACACGGGGCACGGCAGCTACAGGCTGGCGCAGGCCGCGCTGGTGGTCTGCATCACCGACGACGGTCATGCCGAGATCGAGAGGCTGCGCGGCCGTGAAGGCACCGGCGCATCGCCGAAGAAGGCGTCGAAGTCGAAGCTCGAGCCGCTCGACTACCTGCGCGCCATAGAACGTTCGGCCTTCCCCCTTCGCGTGCAGGACCGCCAGCAGATCGGCTGCGTCGAGGCGCTGAAGCAGGCCGGCTTCGTCGATGCGGTCATCAGCCCCGCGCTGGCCTGGAAGGATGCCGACGGCGGGCCGCAGGAGCTTGCGGTGATCAAGCGCATCACGCCGTTCGGGCGTGCGCAGCTCGCGCGCGGCGCAACCAGGTGATTTCGCGGCATCCTGAATTTCGGTGACCGGGCCCGAGGCCCGGTCGGTTGCGCGCTGCTTGCCTACATCCGCGCCGTTTGGAGCGCTTCGCACTGCCCTTCGATGCCGGCGTGCAGCATGCCCAGCGACGCGATCAGCAGGCGCTGGATCGACGAGCGATGAGCTTCGTCGAGCAAGGGCCGCGCTGCATCGCGGCGGCCTTCGTCCCATGCGAGCAGCTGCATCAGCGTGTGCGCGCCGTCGATCACGTCGCGCGCGTCGTTGAGGAACAAGGCACGCCGTCGCTGCTCATTGTCGAGCCCGTGAACGGGGTTCCATGCGAACGGCTTGAACTCCGCGCTTGTGGTTTGCGCGGTACTTGATGAATCGGCCATGTCGGCCCTCCCTGTCGGTTCGGCTTTGCTGCAACCGCCGCATCCGCTGTCAAACGAAGGCGGCGGCTCGAACAGGTTGACAGACCGGGAACCGCTAGGCGAAACCGGCAGGGCGCGAGCCCTCCCATCCGAGCCGCCAAAAGGAAGCCGGAATGGCAAAAGCCGCAAACCAATTGCGGAATGCGGCTTTCACCGCGGTTCTTTCAGGCTGTCAAACCTGGCCTCGCTGGTCGCGAAGCGGTCTGGAATGTAGCCGTCCGATCTACCCCCGTCAATCGACGGCGACAAGCGTGTGCCAGGCCCCGTTTGTATACATCTGCGCCCGCCTCCGCGCCTCGCGAGCCGCTGCCTATTCAACAGGCAACGTGGTGGGAAGCCACGCCAGTTCTCGCTTCGCCTCTCCACCTCCACCCACAACTCACAGAGTTGTCCACAGAAAAATCGAACAAGTCACCGAACTGTCAAACAGATGTCGTCGCAACGTAACCTTTGAACTGTTCGCGCAGCTTCGTCTTCAGCAGTTTTCCGGTGGCTGTATGCGGCAGGCTGTCGACGAAGACCACGTCTTCCGGTAGCCACCATTTCGCGACGCGCTCCGCGAGGAATGTGAGCAGTTCCTCGCGCGTGGCTTCCATGCCCGCCCGCTTGACCACGATGAGCAGCGGACGCTCCTGCCACTTCGGATGCGCGATGCCGATCACCGCCGCCTCGGCCACCGCCGGGTGCAAACTCGCCGCGTTCTCGAGATCGATGGACGAGATCCACTCGCCGCCCGACTTGATGACGTCCTTCGCGCGATCGACGAGCTGCACGTAGCCGTCCTCGTCGATGTTGGCGACGTCGCCCGTCGGAAAGAATCCTTCGGCATCGAGCACCGATCCGCCCTCGCCCTTGAAGTAACCGCTCGCAATCCACGGACCGCGCACGTGCAGGTGGCCGAAGGCCTTGCCGTCGTGCGGCAGGCGCTGGCCGTCTTCGCCGACGATCTTCAGCTCCACGCCCCACACGCCGCGGCCCTGGCGCATCTTCACGCGCATCTGCTCTTCCTTGGGCATCGACAGGTGCTTGGGCAGCAGGTTGCCGATCACGCCGATGGGGCTGGTCTCGGTCATGCCCCAGCCCTGCACGAAGTCGGCACCGAAGTCGCGCTCGAAGCGCTCGATCATGCTGCGCGGCGTGGCCGCGCCGCCCACGCCGATGCGCTTCAGGCCGATGGCGCGCGTGTCGATCTCGGGGTGCGCGTCGAAGTACTGGAACAGCATCAGCCAGATGGTCGGCACAGCCTGCGAGAAGCCGACCTTCTCGTCGCGCATCAGCTCGTAGAGGCTCTGGCCGTCCATGTGCGGGCCGGGCATGACCAGCTTCATGCCGGTCATCGCCGCCGCGTACGGCATGCCCCATGCGTTGGCGTGGAACATCGGCACCGCGAGCAGCAGCGTCATCTGCGAGTTGACGCCGAAGGTGTCGGGCGCGCACTCCATCAGCGAATGCAGCACGGTGGAGCGATGCGAATACAGCACGCCCTTCGGGTTGCCCGTGGTGCCCGAGGTGTAGCAGAGCGACGACGCGGTGCGCTCGTCGAACTCGGGCCAGTCGTAGCTCTCGCTCTGCGAACCGACGAGCTCGTCGAAGCACAGCAGGTTGGGCACGTCGATGGACGGCATGTGCGCGCGATCGGTCATCGCGATGAAGGCGCGCACCGACTTCAGCGCGGGCGCGAGCTTCTCCACCAGCGGCGCGAAGGTGGTGTCGAAGAACAGCACCTTGTCTTCCGCGTGGTTGACGATGTAGTCGATCTGCTCCGGAAAGAGCCGCGGGTTCACCGTGTGCAGCACCGCGCCCGAACCCGACACGCCGAAGTACAGCGCGAGGTGCCGCCAGGTGTTCCAGGCGAGCGTGCCCACACGGTCGCCGGGCTCGATGCCCAGCGTCTTCAGCGCATTGGCCACCTGCTTGGCGCTGCGCTGTATCTGCGCGTAGTCGGTGCGGTGCACCGGCCCCTCGACCGTGCGGCCCACGATCTCCGCGTGCGGATGGAAGGTGGCCGCATAGTCGATGAGCGACGAGATCAGCAGCGGGCGGTCTTGCATCAATCCGAACATGTCTTGTCTCCTGTACGCTGGGCGGATGCTAGGCAGGGGCCATGCCGCGCGGCATCGTCGGAACGGACGATTGAGGCCATCCGAGGGTTGCCCCTAGCATCGATCCCCAAGAGGACTTTGGAATGAACGTTCAGGACGCCATCGCCACCCGCCGCTCGGTGCGCGACTTTCTCGACACGCCGGTGCCCGGCGAAGTCATCCGCCGTGTGATCGAACAGGCGCTGCGCGCGCCTTCGGGCGGCAACCTGCAGCCCTGGCACCTGCACGTGGTGGGCGGCGAGAAGCTCGCAGAGCTCAAGGCCATCATGCGCACGCGCGTGAAGGAAGCGCCCGCCGGCGAAGGCAGCGAGTACGACATCTACCCGCGCGAGCTGGTCGCGCCCTACCGCGACCGCCGCTTCGCCGTGGGCGAGGCGATGTACGCGCGCCTGGGCATTCCGCGCGAGGACAAGGCCGCGCGCCGCGAATGGTTCGCGCGCAACTACCAGTTCTTCGGCGCACCGCTCGCGCTCTTCTGCAGCGTCGACCGCCGCATGGGCCCGCCGCAGTGGTCCGACCTGGGCATGCTGCTGCAGAACGTGATGCTGCTTCTGCGCGCCGAGGGCCTGGACAGCTGCCCGCAGGAATGCTGGGCGATCTACCCGCAGACCATCGGCAGCTTCATCGGCCTGCCGCCCGAGCGCATGCTCTTCACCGGCATGGCCATCGGCTACGCGGACCGCAGCCGGCCGATCGACGCGCTGGTGACCGAGCGGGCGGCGCTGTCGGAGGTGGCGGAGTTCGTGGGCATCTGAGCGCGGCGCTTGGCGCGCACGGCGCTCATCTTGCTCGCCTCGCGATTCCGACCGTTGCGCTGGCCGTGGTCTGCTGGATAAAGGGTGAGCCGGCGCGCAAAATGGTCAAGCCATGCCCCACGACCGCACGCTCCTCTACGCCGGACAAGATTTCACGGTGGAGCACCTGCGCTCGCATGCGAAGGACGAGCCCGGCTGGAGCGGCCCCTACACGATCGAATCGCGCCGCATCATCTTCCCTGCAGGTCGCGCGGTGCTCGATGTGCGTTGGGGCGACAGCACCTGGCAGGTCGACGCACTGACCGCCATGCATCTGGTCGATGCCATGGTCTATCAGCTGCGTCCCGTGGTGCGCGCGATGCGGCAAAGCGTAGTGGTCAGCCGGCACCGGCCGGCGCGTTCCGATGCCGCGCCTGCGTTCTGCCAGCTCTCACCGAGGTCGCTGTACCGTATTCACCTGGCGCAACGCCAGCTGCGCGCAGGCGACGGCGGTGCACCGGCCATCGCGTCGCTGGTCGCCGAACTCGAGACATCGCGCCGGCAGATGCCGCTGACCAGCACGGTCGCGAACGCCAAGCGGTTGCTCGCGGAAACCGCCGATCGCGAGGCACGGCTTTCATTGCACGAACTCGCGGACGCGGTCTCTCGCTCCCCCTTCCACCTTGCACGCAGCTTCCGCCAACAGACGGGCCTGAGCCTTCACCAGTACCGCCAGCATCTGCGCATCGCCTCCGCCCTGGAACGCCTGGCCGATGGCGACACCGATCTCGCCGGCATCGCGCACGACCTCGGCTACTGCAGCCAGAGCCACCTGGGGGCGGTATTCAGGCACGAAGTGGACGTGACGCTGGGCGAAGCCCGCAGCGCTCTGGCCTGAGGGCCGGCGCACGAATTTGATAGCCGCCAGCCGGCGCGGTCGCGAGACTCGCCGCGATGCTGGATCGCAACCTCCTCACCGGCCTGCTTGCCGCGCTGGCCGCCTCCTTCATCGGCAGTGCTTGGCAACTCGTGTCGCGGCACGGCGTGACCACCACGCTCGGACCGATCGACCTCGCGCTGCTTCGCTACGGCATTCCTGCACTTCTGCTCATGCCGCTGTGGTTCGGCCGCGAGCGCATCGCCCCGAAGGCATCGCTGCCCGTGCTCGCCGTGCTCGTCGCCGGCGGCGGACTGCCCTTCGGCCTGCTGGTGCTCGCCGGTGCGCAATGGGCACCCGCGAGCCACATGGGCATCTTCATGGCGGGCAGCCTGCCGCTCTTCACGGCCGTTGGCGCATGGTTGCACAAGCGGCAGAAGATCGAAGGCATCAGGCTCGCCGGCCTGGCCTGCATCGCGATCGGCATGGCGCTGTTCGCGGCAGACAGCTTTCGCGGCGGCACCGGCTCGACCGGCTGGCGCGGCGACCTGCTCTTCCTCGTTGCGGCCATGCTGTGGGCCGCGCACTCGCTCGCGTTCGCGCACTGCGGGCTTACGCCATGGCAGGGCGCGGCATTCGTGAATGGCTGGTCGACGCTGCTGTTGTCGATGCTCGTGCTGCCCTTCGCCGGAGTGCCGAAACTGCTGACGGCCCCATGGCCCGACGTTGCGCTGCAGGCCACGACGCAGGGCGTCGTCGCCGGCCTGCTCGGGCTGGTGGTCTACATGGTCGCCGTCGCGCGGCTGGGTGCGCCGCGTGCCTCGCTCTCGGCGGCGCTGGTGCCGGTTCTGACGACGCTGGGCGCCGCGGCCTGGATGAACGAGCCTGTCACCGGGGCGGCGTTGGTGGCACTGTCGCTGGTGGTGCCGGGGATCGTGCTGGCGAGCGGCGCGGCAGGGTGGAGACCGAGGCGGGGAGCGCGCACTGCGGGGTAGCGGCTGGGGGCCGAGGGCAGAATGCGGCAGATCGTCAGGGATGCCCGTGCAATGAAAAAACTCTTCGCTCTCGCCGTCTCGCTCGCCGTCTCGCTCGCCTTCGCTGCCGTTTCCTGCTGGGCGCAGGAACGCAGCACGGTCCGCGTGCCCACGCCATTCGTCGAGGGCGGTGCGCCGGTCACGCTGGAAATGGTGATCTACAAGCCCGAAGGCACGGGGCCTTTTCCGACCGTGGTGTTCAACCACGGCTCCACCGGCATCGGCAACAACCCGGCGCTCTTCAAGGAAACCTGGGCACCCGAGCGCCTCGCCGGATGGTTCACCCAGCGCGGCTGGCTGGTCGCATTTCCGCAGCGACGCGGGCGCGGCCAGTCGGACGGGCTCTACGACGAGGGCTTCACACCGAAGCGCGAGCACTACAGCTGCGATCCGGGCCTGTCGTTGGCCGGCTTCGAGCACGCACTTGCGGACATCGACGCAGCCGTCGCATGGCTGCAGGCGAATCCGGAGGTGGACACCCGGCGCATGGAGATCGCCGGCCATTCGCGCGGCGGGATCCTCGCCATCGCCTATGCCGGCACCCGGCCGGGCGTGTTCCGCGGTGCGATCAACTTCGTCGGCGGATGGATGAGCGACCAGTGCCCCAACAGATCGGCCGACGCGATCAATCCGGTGAGCTTCAGGCGAGGCGCGGTATTTCCCCGCCCCACGCTCTGGCTGTATGGCGAGAAGGACAGCTTCTACGCAATGGCCCACAGCCGGATGAATTTCGAAGCGTTCACGGCCGCAGGTGGCCAGGGCAGATTCGAGGCCTACACGCTGGCTCCCGGCGTGAACGGCCACATGCTGATCGTGCGACAGGACCTGTGGGGGCCGGCGGTCGAGGCCTACCTGGGGCAATGAGCGCCATGGTTTCCACCTGAATTCACACCATGCCCCGCACTCTCTACTGCTGGCGCTGCCAGACCGACATGCCGATGCTCACGGAGGAAGAGTGGCAGCTCGCGCATCCGATGAGCTACATCGCGCAGATGAATCGATACCGCGAGGAAACCGGCTGCAGCCTCGCCGAAGCCCGGGAGCGCGGCCTCGGCTACCTGACGGTGGCGGCGTACGAACGCATCACGGGCTTCAAGGAAACCAATCCGAATGCGATCCTGCATCACCGCCTGAGCCTCTACGGCCCGCCATGCCACGTGTGCAACACGCCGCTTCGTACGCCTGCAGCCCGCTACTGTGCGAGGTGCAACGCCGAGCGCATCGACGCCGAAGCCGCGGAATGAAGCCGCTCAGGCCGCCGCGATCACCCGATCCCGCCCCATGGCCTTCGCGCGGTACAGCGCCGCATCCGCCAGCGCCAGCACGTCGTCGATGCTGGAGCCGACTGTGCTGCTCGCGCCGGCCGCCACGCCGATGCTCGCGGCCATGGAGCCGACGACGGCCATGATCGAGTCCGCCGGGAAGGGCTCGCCGATGGCATGCCTCAGGCGCGCCGCGATCTCCATCGCCTCGGCCTGGCCGGCCTCGGGCAGCAGCACGACGAACTCCTCGCCGCCGTAGCGGCCGAGCACGCCCTTGTCGCCGATGGCGCGCTGCATGCGGCGCACCGCCTCGCGCAGCACGGCGTCGCCCATCTGGTGGCCGAAGCGGTCGTTGATGTCCTTGAAGTGGTCGAGGTCGACCATCAGCAGCGCGCCGCCGCGCTCGCCCGAGGAGAAGGCGCGCTCGCTGGCATCGAGCACGGCGCGGCGGTTGAGCGCGCCGGTCAGCGGGTCGCGCGTGGCGAGGTATTCGAACTCGGTGTGCACGCGGTCCGTGGCCATCAGGATGACGGCGATGGACAGCAGCAGCACGGTGAACGAGTACATGCTGATGTAGATCGACTGGACCCAGCTGCCTTCCATGAGCCCGCTGCCCGCCATGCCGGCGACCACGGACACGAAGCGCAACCCCGCCACCAGCGCCTGCGCCAGCAGCAGCCCGGTCATGAGGCGCTTGCCGAACACGTGGCCCGTGTGGCGCATGTACAGCAGCGCATGCCGGAAGAACAGCGCCGACACCGCGGCCGTGACGAACAGCAGGCGCACCTCGAAATCGGGCTTCAGGATGCCGAACCAGAACAGCACCAGCGCCAGGCCGCAGTTGAGCACCGTCCAGGCCCGCGTGTCGCCGTGGCCGAACAGGAACTTCTGGCTGCCGGCGTAGTACAGGATGCAGGCCTGGTACAGCACGAAGTTGGCGACCACGATGGTCAGGAAGTCGGGGAAGTACCCCCGCGCCGCGAAGAGCAGCGTGCTCACGAAGGCCACCAGCGGCGCGCGCGACCACTCCCCCAGGCCCTGGATGCTGCGCGGATAGCTGCGCCGCATGAAGAACACCACGAGCGCCATCATGACGCCCATGACGCCGGCGAGCAGGATGATGGAACGGGGATCGAGAATGGCTGGCGAGGCGCCCATGGCCCCCGATTATGTTGGCATCCGCCGGGCCTCGCCCTCCCGGAAACGGGCTATGGACTGCACGGCGCCGCGTCCGCAGCACGGCTGCGGAGCCCCGTCGGCGCCAGCGATGCTCACAGCCGCTCGACGATGGTCACGTTGGCCATGCCGCCGCCCTCGCACATGGTCTGAAGACCGTAGCGCTTGCCGCGCTGGCCGAGCGCGTGCACCAGCGTAGTCATGAGCTTGGTGCCCGACGCGCCCAGAGGATGCCCCAGCGCGATCGCGCCGCCGTTCACGTTGAGCCGCGCGGGGTCGGCGTCCAGCGTCTGCAGCCACGCCAGAGGCACCGGCGCGAAGGCTTCGTTGACTTCGTACAGGTCGATGTCGGAAATCTTCATGCCCGCCTTCTTCAGCGCGCGCTCCGTGGCCGGCAGCGGGGCCTCCAGCATGATCACGGGGTCGTGCCCCATCACGCTCAGGTGGTGGATGCGCGCGAGGGGTTCCACGCCCAGCGTTTTCAGGCCGCGCTCGTTCACCACCATCAGGCCGCTGGCGCCGTCGCAGATCTGGCTGGCGGTGGCCGCGGTGCAGCGCCCGCCCTCGGCGATGAGCTTCACGGCGGCGATGCTCTCCAGCGTGGCGTCGAAGCGGATGCCTTCGTCCACCGTGTGCTGCTCGCCGGGCTCGGTGCCGTCGGCCATGCGCACCGCCACGGGCACGATCTCGCGCTCGAAGTGGCCGGCCTTGGTGGCGGCGATGGCGCGCTTGTGGCTTTCCAGCGCGTAGCGGTCGAGCTCGTCCTTCTCGATGCCGTAGTTCCTCGCGATCATCTCGGCGCCGGTGAACTGGCTGAACTGCACGTCGGGGTAGCGCCTGGCCATGAGCGGGCTCACGTAGAAGCCCAGCCCGTTCTTCAGCGGCAGCGTGACGGGCATGCCCATGGGCACGCGCGTCATGCTCTCCACGCCGGCGGCGATCACGATGTCCATGGTGCCCGACATCACGGCCTGCGCCGCGAAGTGCAGCGCCTGCTGCGACGAACCGCACTGCCGGTCAACCGAGGTGGCCGGCACCGACTCGGGCAGCTTCGAGGCCAGCACCGCATTGCGCGCGATGTTGGAAGACTGCTCGCCGGCCTGGTCGACGCAGCCCATGATGACGTCCTCGACCAGCGCGGGGTCGGCGCCGGTGCGGTCCACCAGCGCGTTGAGCACCTGTGCTGCGAGGTCGGCCGGGTGCCAGCCGGCGAGGCGGCCGTTGCGGCGGCCGCCGGCGGTGCGGGCGGCGGCGACGATGAATGCTTCGCGCATGGGGAGTTCTCCTGTCTGTATATATCTGTGTGAGTGCGGGGCCCGCTCAGCGCGGCGCCATCCGGATGGCCCCGTCGAGCCGCACGCTCTCGCCGTTGAAGTAGCCGTTGGTGATCATCAGTTCCGCCAGCGTCGCGTATTCCGCCGGATTGCCCAGTCGCTTCGGGAACGGCACCGATGCCGCGAGTGCGGCCTTCACGTTGTCGGGCGCGCCCTGCAGCAGCGGCGTGTCGAAGATGCCCGGCAGGATGGTGTTCACGCGGATGCCCTCGCTCATGAGGTCGCGCGCGATGGGCAGCGTCATGCCGACGATGCCGGCCTTCGATGCGGTGTAGGCCGCCTGGCCCATCTGCCCGTCCTGCGCGGCCACCGAGGCGGTGTTGACGATGGCGCCGCGCTCGCCGTCTTCCAGCATGTCGAGCGTGAGCATGCCGGCGGCCGACTTGGCGATGCAGCGGAAGGTGCCGACCAGGTTGATCTGGATGATGCGGTCGAAATTCGCGAGCGGAAAGTGCTTGATCTCGCCGGTGGCCTTGTCGCGGCTGGCGGTCTTCACCGCGTTGCCGGTGCCGGCGCAGTTGACGAGCACGCGCTCCTGGCCGTGCGCCGCACGTGCCTTGGCGAAGGCGGCGTCCACCTGTTCCTCCGACGTGACGTCGACCTTGCAGAAGATGCCGCCGAGTTCCTTCGCCAGCGCCTCGCCCTGTTCGGCGTTGAGGTCGAAGAGCGCGACTTTCACGCCGTGGCCCGCGAGCCGGCGCGCGGTGGCTGCGCCCAGGCCCGAGGCGCCGCCGGTGACGACGGCGGCAATGCTGGAATCGAGTTGCATCTGCGGGTGTCCTTGAGGTGTCTTGAACGGTTTGTCCCTGCCCAGTTTAGGAAGCAGAATCGGCCGCACATATCGTCGGAAACGACGGGATTTCAGCGCCGCATGCAGCCGCCCACACCCCGGATCCTCGAAACCAAGCTCAATCCCCCGGCCTTCGTCGCCACGCAGGTGCCGCGCACCGCGATTGGCGAAGAGGTCGCCTCGGCGGCCGTGAAGCTGGTGCTCGTGCGCGCGCCGGCCGGCTTCGGCAAGACCACCGCCATGGCGCAGATCCGCGAGCGCATGGAGGCCCGGGGCATCGCCACCGCGTGGCTCACGCTGGACCGCGCCGACAACGACGTCTCGCGCTTCCTGGATTGCCTGGCCGAGGCCGTGCAGCGCCTGGGCGTGGAAGACCCGCGCGGCAACGGCGGCAACAACCCCTTCGATGCGGTGGCCGCGCTGGCGGCGCACGAGTCGCCCTTCACGCTCTTCCTCGACGACTTCGAGCGCGTGCAGGAGCCGGCCGTGCTGGGGCTGGTGCGCGAGATCGTCGAGCACCTGCCGCGCCGCGGGCAGATCGTGATCGGCTCGCGCAGCCTGCCCGACCTGGGCCTGGGCCGGCTGCGCGCGCGCGGGCAGCTCACCGAGATCGACACCGACCGGTTGCGCTTCAGCCTGGAAGAGACCGGCGCCTTCTTCGGCCTGCGCCAGCCGCTGCCGGCCGAGATGCTCTCGCTGCTGCACCGCAAGACCGAAGGCTGGGTGGCGGCGATCTGGCTCGCGTCGATGGCGCTGGAGCGCCACGGCGCGGGCTCGGCGGGCGCCACCGCCACTGCTTTCGTCGAGCGCTTCTCGGGCTCCGACCGCGCGGTGGCCGAGTACCTCGCCGAGGACGTGCTCGCGCACCAGCCCAAGGAGATCCGCGACTTCCTGCTGCGCACCAGCATCCTGCGGCAGCTCGACGCGTCGGTGTGCCAGGCGCTGTGCCCGCGCATGGACTGCGCAGCCATCCTCGAGCAGCTGGCCGCGTCGAACCTCTTTCTCACGCCGGTGAGCGGCGACGGCGATGCGTGGCGCTACCACAGCCTCTTCGCCGACTTCCTGCGCGCGCAGCTCGCGCGCGAGATGCCCGGCGAGCCGGCGCGGCTGCATCTTGCGGCCTCGGGCTGGTACGAATCGCATGGCCGGCCGGTGCCGGCCATCGACCACGCCATCGAGGGCGGCGACCATCCCCATGCGCTGAATCTGCTCGATCACCATGCCGCGCAGTTCCTCGAAGAGGGTCGCATGCGCATGCTGGCGCGCTGGTTCTCGGCCATTCCCGAGCACCAGCTGCGCGAGCACCCGTTCCTGCAGCCGATCTCGCTGTGGGCCACCTGCTTCACCCACGGCCCGTGGGACGCGATGCGGCAGCTCGACGAATCGGGCTGCTTCGACAGCCCCATCGCCGAGGTGCGCGCGAGCGCCCACACGCTGGTGCCGCTGCTGCTGGCCATGCAGGACCGCCACGACGAGGCCTACGAGGCCGGCCGCCAGAGCCTGGTGCGCCTGCCCACCGGCCTGGCCTTCGCCGACAGCGTGCTGCTCAACGCCATGGCGCACATCCTCGCGGTGCGCGGCGACCAGCACGAGGCGCGTCGCCTGCTCGACGCGGCCCGGCGCGAGCAGGGCAACAGCGCCTTCAACCGCATGTACACCGAGTCGCTGGCGGGCCTGTTCGACCTGCACGAAGGCCGGCTGCGGCAGGCCACCGCGCGGCTGCGCATGGCGGTCGATTCGACGCATGCGGTGTCGTACAACCACAGCCACGGCAACGCATGGGCCGGCGTGCTCTACGCGGGCGCCGTGTACGAGACCGACCAGCTCGCGCAGGCCGAGCGCCTGCTCAACGTGTACCTGCCGCTGGCGCGCGACGTGGGCCTGCCCGACCACATGATCCTGAGCCACGTGATGCGCTCGCGGCTGGCCTTCCACGCGGGCGACATCGACGCGGCCTTCCAGGCGCTCACCGAGCTCGAATACCTGGGCCACGCACGACAGCTGCCGCGCGTGGTGGCCGGCGCCAAGCTGGAGCGCTCGCGCATGCTGCTGCTGCAGGGCAACGGCCCCGCCTCGCACGACGAGCTGCTGCGCGCCGACGACCCTGCCCTGTGGCAGCGCGAGCAGCGCCAGCGCCTGCCCGCGCACGACCTCGACTACCTGGCGCTCGCCAGGGCGCGCTGGGAGATCGCATTCGGCGACGCGCGCGCGGCGCTGGGCGTTCTCGACGCCGAACTGCACGCCGCGCTCGCCGTGGCCCGCAACCGGCGCGCGCTCAAGCTCAGGGTGCTGCGCGCGCTCGCCCTGCAACGCGCCGGCGACCCGGCCGCCGCCACCGAGGAGTTCGCCGGCGTGCTGCAGGCGGCGAGCCAGGAAGGCTTCATGCGGCTGATCCTCGATGAAGGGCCCGCCGTGGGCCCGCTCGTCCATCGCTGCGCCGCGGCGATGCAGGAAAGCGCCACCGTCGACCCGATCCTCGCGGACCACCTGCAGCGGCTGCTGCAGGCCGTGGGGCCGATGCCCGCGCCGGCCGAGTCGGAAGCGCCCTCCGGCGGCGACGCGATGAAGGAACCGCTCACGCGCAAGGAAATCCGCGTGCTGCAGCTGCTGGCCGAGGGCTACTCGAACAGCGCGATGGCCGAGAAGCTCTTCGTGTCGGACAGCACGGTGCGCACGCACCTGCGCAACATCAACATGAAGCTGGATGCGAAGAGCAGGACGCAGGCGGTGGCGATCGCGCGCAGGCTGGGGGTTATCAGGTGAGCGACGGCAAGCTGCTCAGGAAAGCCTGGAGCCCTGCGAAACACATTGGCGGCACCTGATTCACCATCTGCCTTCAAAGCGATCCTGTTGCCATGTCGCCTCCTCCCTTCGACGCGATGAAAGAGTTTGCACTTCGACAAAACGGTGCACTGTCGGAACTCGAATCCGTCGACCTGAGCATCATCCCGGCAGACTCCGAGGCTGCAAGGAATACGCTGGAGCTCTTTCTGAATGCAGCCTGTCGGGGCAACTTGTTTGCGATGAGTACTTGCGCCGGTCTCTATCGGGGAGGTTGGGGTACCGCGATCGAGCCTGCGCAAGCCCTTGTCTGGGCGAGACGAGCAGCCGATGCGGGCTACCCGCCGGGCCTGTTTCAGTTGGGGCTTTGCCACGAGACTGGAGCCGGAGTCGAAAGAAATCCCGATCTTGCAATGGCATACCTGACGCAGGCAGCAGATGACGGCTACTCGATGGCGGCGCTTCACCTTGCAATTCATCATCACTCCGGCGAGGTCTGGCCGCGCAATCCGGATCGAGCGGTTCACTACGCAAGTCTTGCCTTCGAGTTGGGCGATCCATTCGCAGGCCATCTCCTGGGGAGCTGGCATGAGGCGGGCGACGGGATCCGGCAAGACAATTCGACCGCCATGCGCTGGTACCTCGCCGCCGCAAGCAAGGGGAGTCTGCTCGCGGCCAATCGGTTGGTCCTTGTCTACTCCTTCGGCCAACTCGGCGTGGTGCCTGACTACGAGCTGGCACACCAATACCTGGAGCTGGGGCAGCAAGGCACAACACCATAGGAAGATCGCCAGCAGGCGCCCCGACTCTGCCCCAGCCCCATCACGGAGACCATGGATGCCTCTTTGGATGAAACATGGATGAAGACGATCGGTTACGAGAAGAGATCAGGAAAATCGACGCGCAGGTTGCAGGCTGGGACCATGAGCAGCGAACCAGGGCTGTTGCCATGCTCCGTGCCGGACTAATTCAACAAGGCGTGGTGCTCACGACAGATGATGACGATGCCTTGAACGACTTTGTTGCAGGAAGACTGCAGCTGGACGACCTTGCCATCCAGTTCTACGGACGGATTTGAGCGCCCGGATTTCCCAGGTCATCGCGCCGAACCGCGGCAACGCCGTGACAGCATGCAGGCCCTCGCGCCCGCAGACTACTCGCCCGGCGCGATCGCCCTGCGCGCCCTGGCGGGCGAATCCGAATCCCATGCCTGCTGGAACGCCGGGCGCTGCCCGGGCTTCAGCACCAACCCCTCCGGGCCGGCCTGGCGCGTCGGCAGGGCGTGGCGGTCGATTTCCCCCTCGAGCGTGAGCGCGAGGTCGAGCGCGAAGACCGGGTCACCGATGTGCCAGGAATGGTTGAAGGTACCGTTGAACATCGACTGCGCGGGGTTCTTGGTGAGGAAGTACGAGGAACAGTCGACGTTGACCGCCTTCGAATCGGGATTGACGGGCAACCCCACCCGGCCCGCGCGGGGCGAGGTACCCAGCCGCTTGGCGTTCGAAACGCCGAGCACCTTGTCGTTGCGGTTCGAGTAGTTGGTGAGCCGCACGCTGCGGTCGAACATCGCCCTGGCCCATTCGCTGCCGGCGCCGAGCGACTCGAGGAAATGTCGCCCCCGATGAGTGCCACCTGCGCGACCTTCCAGTCGGAACGGTAGAGCGAGCCCTTCTTCTGGGCTTGGTTGAAAGCTTCCATGATCACGTAGGCACCGGTCGAATGCCCCAGCAGGTGGACGTTCACCTTGCAAGGATTCCTGTCATCGCTCTGCGCCGCGACAACCAGCTCGATCGCGTCGCCCACCATGCGCTCGGCCACCGCCGAGGCATCCGAGCGGTCTTCGATGTAGTTCAGCGTGGCGTTGTCGCTGGGCCAGTCGAAGGCGAGCACCATGCCCCGCCAGCCCTGGGCGCGCAAGGTCGCCTGCAAAGTCTCGGTGCGCCAGGTGACGGCTTCCATGTCGTTGTTGTAGCCGTGCACGAAGACGAGAACGTCGCCGGTGGTGCCGGTGATCTCGTCTTCCTGGCCGTCGGAGGCCGCGCGGACCGCCAGCCGCCACTTGTCGCGGCTCTTGACTTCGAACGATGTGTCGTACTTTCGTGTACCGGCAGGCACCCGCAGATACCTCGTGGGGCCCGGCTCCGCCACGAAACGCCCGCGGCTGTCCACGTCGCGGGTGCAGATGATGAAGTTGCTCGAAGACGTCGCCATGCTCCTGCCCTCCTCGTTGTTGCCCACACAGCATGACGACGACGGCGACGGCGGAAAACGCATGTTCAGGGGATGACAAGCGCTCACTATTACTACGGATTTCGGTGATACCCCACCGGCGCCCGCGTCCCTAGCATTTCCCCGAGTCTTCCAACTGCCGCGATAGCGCAAGCAGCGCGGCCGCATGGAAAGCCACGCGCCCGACACAGGGAGCCACCGCAAGTAACAGAGAGCGACGCAAGCCGAAGCACCATGCCCAAAGGAATCCCCAATCCCGCAGCCATGTATGGCATCTACCCCCGCAGCTGGGGCTACGAGGTGTCGATCGTGCGGAACGGCACGCGCTACTTCAAGCAGTTCGGCCGCGCCAGCTACGGCGGCGACCGGCAGGCGCTGCTCCAGGCGCAGGACTGGCGCGACGGCGTGGTGCGCAGCGTGCCGCCGGTCCCGCGGCGCGACCGGGCGGAGAAGCTGCGGATCAACAACACGACGGGCGTGTCGGGCGTGTTCTGCCAGGTCGCCCCGGGCGGCAAGGTGCGGGCCTGGGTCGCCAAGACCTACATCGGGCAGGACGAGATCCTGCGCACCGACTTCCCGGTGAACACCGTGGGCGAGGCGGCGCAGACGCTGGCCATCGAGGAGCGCGCGCGCCAGCTCGACCGCATGGACGGGCTGGCCAAGCTGCACCCCGCCGAGGAAACGATCCGCACGAGCCCGCCGGCCTTTGCGCCGGAGCAGCTGTCGCCCAAGCGCTCCAAGTCGGAGATCAGGCGCAGCACCAATTCGAGCGGCGTGAGCGGCGTGCACTTCAAGGCGCCGAACCCGGGCCATCCGGGCTACTGGCTGGCCATCACCTACACCGCCGGCAAGGGCAGCGTGAGCAAGGCCTTCTCCATCAAGGAGCACGGTGCCGAGAAGGCGAAGCTGCTGGCGATCGAGGAGCGCGAGCGCCAGCTCGAGCAGAAGCTGGTGCATCTGCAGCAGGCCGCGGCCGGCGCGCTCTCGATGGCCTACCGGCAGGAGCCCCGCCAGGGCGCCCGCCCGCACGGCCTGGCCGCCGGGGCAAGGCCGCAGCAGTGACCATGCGGTTCGCAGGGGCCGGCGCCCTTCGCGCGGCGGCCGGCGGATGCTCGCGTGCCCGCGTCGATGATATTTTTTCAGGCGCGGCCGCACACGCCGATTTGCCTTCGTGCTTCGGCCAAAATAGCCGCGAAATGCGCGCGCCGAAGAGCAGCGGGCAGGTCGGGGAGCCCATCGGAATCAGCAGCGCTGAGCACCAAAGTAGCAGCATCAAGTCGAGAATGCCCAAAGGTATCCCGAACCCGGCAGCCATGTACGGCATCTACTCCAGGTCCTGGGGTTTCGAAGTCTCCATCGTCCGCAACGGCGTGCGCCATCACAGGCTGTTCGGCAAGGCCAGCTACGGCGGCGCGGAGCAGGCGCTGCTGCACGCACAGGACTGGCGCGACCACATCGTGCGCAGCGTGCCGCCGCAGACGCGCAGCGAGCGCGCCGAGAAGCAGCGCACCAACAACAGCACCGGCGTGACGGGCGTGTTCCACCATCTCGCGCCGAACGGCCGGGTGCGCGCCTGGATGGCCAAGACCTACATCGCGCCCGACGAGATCCTGCGCACCGATTTCTCGGTGGCCGACCTCGGCGACGACGCGCAGGCGCTCGCGATCCGGGAGCGCGCGCGGCAGCTCGAGCGCATGACGGGGCTGGCGTGCATCCACCCGGCCGAGGAGGCGATCCGCATGGGGCTGTCGGCCCACCCTGCCGGGCCGCGCGAACCCAAGCGCTCGAAGTCGGAGATCACCCGGCGCAACAACACCAGCGGCGTGAGCGGCGTGCACTTCAAGACGCCCAACCCCAGCCACCCGGGCTACTGGCTCGCCATCACCTACACCGCCGGCAAGGGCAGCGTGAGCAAGGCCTTCTCGGTGAAGACGCACGGCGCCGAGGCGGCCAGGAACCTGGCCATCGCCGAGCGCGCGAGCCAGCTCGCCGACAAGCTGCGCGCGGAAGACGACGCCCTGGCCGCCGGACGGGAGCCCGCCTCGCCGGCCCCACGGCGCCAGTCGCGCGGGCGGGCCGCGACGGCCTCCGGCGCCAAGCGGAACAACGGATGAGTGCATTGCAAGGAAGCGGCTTCGCGGAAGCGGCGAAGCCCGGAAGCGGTCGTCCCGACGGAGAGGGCCGCCCATGAGACACAAGCGGATCCACCATCTGCTGCGCGTGGCATCTCACCTGCTCGACCAGGCCGCGACGGACGTGCGCGGCACCGGCCTCGACCCGGTGGACGAGAACATCCAGCGCATCGGCCGCGCGCTAATCGAGGTGATCGAGGTGCAGCGGCAGATCTACGCCGCGCAACCCGAGCTGCAGCCCAAGACGCTGGCCGCCACCACCGCGCGCGAGCACGACGCCAACCGGCTCTTCACCCAGTTCACGCTGGAAGCGCTGGAGCTGGAAGACGCGGGCGACACCGACGCGGCGCGCGAGAAATACACGCAGTTCATCGGCCTGTCGCCCTCGTACCACCACCGCGAGATCGCGCGGGCGGAGATCCGGCGGCTGTCCTGAGCAGGCCGGGGCCTGCTCAAAGAGCCCTGGCGATCACCTCCTTCATGATCTCGTTGGTGCCGCCGTAGATGCGCTGCACGCGCGCGTCGGCGTACATGCGCGCCACCATGTATTCGTTCATGAAGCCGTAGCCGCCGAAGAGCTGCAGGCACTCGTCGATCACCCGGCCCTGCGCCTCCGAGCCCCAGAGCTTGGCCATGGAGGCGGTGGCGGTGTCGAGCCTGCCGGCCACCAGGTCTTCGATGCAGCGGTCGATGAATGCGCGGCCCACCTTGATCTGCGTGGCGATCTCGGCGAGCTTGAACTTCGTGTTCTGGAACTCGGCCACCGGCTTGCCGAAGGCCTTGCGGTCGCGCACGTAGTCGAGCGTGGCCTGGTAGGCGCCTTCCATGGTGGCCAGCGCGCTCAGGCCGATGATGGTGCGTTCATAGGGCAGGTCGCTCATGAGCTGGAAGAAGCCCTGCCCCTCCACGCCGCCGAGCAGCGCGTCGGCGCCCACGCGCACGTCGTCGAAGAAGAGCTCGGAGGTGTCCTGCGCCTTCATGCCGATCTTGTCGAGCACGCGGCCCACGCGGAAGCCCTTGCAGCCCTCGGTCTCGACGATGAGGATCGACGTGCCCTTGGCGCCCTGCGTGGGGTCGGTCTTGCACACCACCAGCACCACGCCGGCCAGGAAGCCGTTGGTGATGAAGGTCTTGGAGCCGTTGACGACGTAGCCGCCTTCTTTCTTCTCGGCGCGGGTGCGCACGCCCTGCAGGTCGGAGCCCGCGCCGGGCTCGGTCATGGCGATGGCGCCGACCAGCTCGCCGCGCGCCAGGCGCGGCAGGTAGTGGCGCTTCTGCGCCTCGGTGCCGTGGTTGAGGAAGTAGTGCGCCACGATGCTGTGCACCGAGGTCGCCATGCCGGTGAGCGCGCGGCGCGACATCTCCTCGTAGAACACGGCCTCGTGCCGGAAGTCGCCGCCGGCGCCGCCGTACTCCTCGGGAATGTCGGCGCACAGCAGGCCGAGCGCGCCGGCCTTGCGCCACACCTCGTGGCCGACGTGGCCGCGCTTGCGGGCTTCCTCGTCGTGCGGCAGCACTTCGGTCTCGATGAATCGCACCACGTTGTCGCGGTACAGCTCCAGGTCTTCGTCGCTCCAGGAGCGGCGGAAATCGATGGCCATCTTGTCTTCCTTTGCTTTGCTTGTTTCCTGTCGTGTCCCGTGGCTCAGCCGACGCTCCGCTCCCTCCAGGCCCCGAAGGGCTCGCGCCGGGTTCAGCGTTGCGGCAATGACTGGATGAAATGGGCCAGCTCGCGCACATAGAAGCGCGCCATGCCGGTGGTGCCGTGGCCGCGCGTCTCGGTGCTGGCCGGGATCAGCAGCAGCTGTGCGCTCGGTACTTCCTTCAGGGCAGCCTGCGCGACGCCGGTTTCGGGCGGATTGCGTTCGTCGTCGGCCGAATTGATGGCCAGCACGGGCACCTTGATCTTCGACAGGCCCGGCGCGGCGTTGTAGTCGGCCGACGAGCCCCACTGGTAGATGAAGTCGTTGGCGTCGGCCGTCACCGGCGCGGCCAGGCGCTCGTCGACCAGCTTGTCGGCCTGCGCATGGGTGCCGGCCATGGCCTGGTAGGCCAGCGTGCCGCCATTGGTGGCAAAGACGAACATGTTGTTGGCCAGGCGCAGCGACGGCGGCTGGGTGGTGTAGTTGCCGTTGTTCCAGGCCGGGTCCTGCCTGATCGATTCCACCAGCATGCGGCGCATCATCCAGTTGCGGCTGGCCATTTCCGTGGGCTGCGAAGCCATCGGCACCAGGCCGTCGGCGAAGCCCGGATAGCTGCCGCCCCAGAGCCAGGTCTGCATGCCACCCATGGAATTGCCGATGATCAGGCGCAGGTGCTGGATGCTCATGCCTTCGGTCAGCATGCGGTATTGCGCCAGCACCATGTCGGCATAGTTGTATTGCGGGAAAGCCGCGCGCAAGCCGTCGGAAGGCTTGGTCGACTTGCCCACGCCGATGCCGTCCGGAATGATGATGAAGTATTTGCTGGCGTCCAGCGGCTGGCCAGGGCCGAACAGCTGGCCGCCGAAGTCCTTGGAGAGCATCGCACCGGCGCTCTGGTAGGTGCCGTGCAGCACCAGCACCGCCGGGTTGCTGCGGTCGCCCAGCGTGATGTAGTGCAGGCGCAGGTTCTCCAGGGTCTGGCCGGTATGGAAGTGGAAGCGCGGGGCCACCCAACTGCCTTCGACCGGTTTGGGCGGCTCGGCGGCATGCAAGGACGCGACGCACAGCAGGAGGCTGGCGGAGGTGAGCAAGAAGCGGGCAGCCTGGCGCAGGCGGGAGGTCAGGGTCATGAGGTCTCTCGGGTCTGTTTGCTTTGAAGGAAGTACGGCGCACTGCCCTCTTTCCCAGAGCTGGTACGGCGCAGACCAAAGTATGCGAGCGTCACGCCGCCGCCCAGCGGCGCAGTACCGTCGGGCCGTCGTCGCGCGCAACGGGTTGCGGCACCACGGGCGCGGTGCGGCTGAAGCGCGGCGCGGGCGCGGGCTGCACCACGCCGCCCACGTTGGCGAAGGTGCCGCGCGCAACGTTGTGAGGGTGCTCAGGCGCTTCGTCCCAGTCGAGCACGGGCGCGAAGCAGGCGTCGCTGCCTTCGAGCAGCACGCACCACTCGTCGCGCGTGCGGGTGCGGAACACGTCGGCCATGCGCAGCTTGAGCAGCGGCCAGCGGTCGGCGTCCATCTGCGCGTCGAAGGCGGTGTCGTCGGCAATGCCGCAGCGCTCGCGCAGGAGCGCGTAGAACTGCGGCTCGATGGCGCCCACGGCCACGTACTTGCCGTCGGCGCAGGCGTAGGTGTCGTAGAAGTGCGCGCCGCCGTCGAGCATGTTCTCGCCGCGCTGGTTGCTCCACTGCCCGGCCGACCTGAAGCCGTACATCATGGCCGACAGCAGCGCCGCGCCGTCGGTCATGGCGGCATCGACCACCTGGCCCTGGCCCGAACCCTTGGCCTCATGCAGCGCAGCGAGGATGCCGAAGGCCAGCAGCATCGCGCCGCCGCCGAAGTCGCCCACGTAGTTCAGCGGCGGCACCGGCGGCTCGCCCGCGCGGCCGATGGCGTGCAGCGCGCCGCTGATGGCGATGTAGTTGATGTCGTGCCCCGCCGCGTGCGCGAGCGGACCGT
Organism: Variovorax sp. SG517; assembly: GCF_013376045.1. Classification (GTDB taxonomy): domain Bacteria; phylum Pseudomonadota; class Gammaproteobacteria; order Burkholderiales; family Burkholderiaceae_C; genus Variovorax. The sequence continues at coordinate 1,056,332 of NZ_JABMJG010000001.1, forward strand.
GCTGGCCCCAGCCGGTCATGCGGCCGTACACCAGCCGCGGGTTGCGCGCGTGGCACTCGGCGGGGCCGAGACCTAGGCGCTCCATCACGCCGGGGCGGAAGCCTTCGATGAGCACGTCGGCCCTGGCGATGGCGTCGAGCACCGATTGCGCGGCGCCTTCCGCGCGCAGGTCGACCTGCAGCGTGCTGCGCCCGCGCGCGAGGATGTCGTGCGGCGCGGTGCGCGTGCCGGGGCGCTCGATGCGGATCACCTCCGCGCCCATGTCGGCGAAGAGCATCGCGCAGAACGGACCGGGGCCGATGCCCGCCATCTCGATCACCCGCAATCCCTGCAACGGACCTGCCATCTCTGTCTCCTTCGGCGCTGCCGTGTGGAGGCATCTTGGCGCGGGGGCGCCGGGGGTGCATCGTCGGAAGCGACGAATGCGAAGGAACTCCGACGGCACGGTGCGGCCCCGCGGCCGGGGCTTCGTCGCCGGATCGGTCGAGCGCTACCCTGCTATCGGAGGCCCACGGATTTACCGCGAACTTTTGTTTCCATTCGGGATAGTCCGATGCATGAGCGCGCCGCTTCCTGCTTCAATCCGCCTGGGGAGTCGTTCGGGGCGCCGGAGAACGCGCCGCGCTGAAGGAGCACAGCAGTGAGCACTGTCATTCCCGGCTTTCCGCACAGCAGCGTCGAGCGCCTGTGCGACTACGAACTGCCGGAACAGCCCGGCGCCACGCCTGCCCTCGATCCACCCGAACCCGACGGCCCCGAGAACCTCGCGCTGGCCTGGTGGCTGTGGATGGACGAGATGGGCAAGAGCATGCTGAAGCACTACGACGCCTGGCGCGAGCAACTGGACCGGGCCACGAGCACGACAGGCCGCGACCGGAAAGGCTGAGCGCAGCCGCCCTGCTTCTTCTTGCGCCTCAGGCGGCGACGGCTTCGCGCTGCGGCGCCGCCTTCGACGGCACGGGCATGTGCTTGGCCCAGTCGATGATTTCCAGCGTGCCGTCGGCATGCTCGGCCAGGGCCGTGAGGCTCTCGACCCAGTCGCCGTCGTTGCAGTAGAGGATGCCGTCGATGTCGCGCATCTCGGCATGGTGGATGTGGCCGCAGACCACGCCCTGCGCGCCGCGCTTGCTGGCCTCGCGCGCCACGGCATTCTCGAAGTCGCCCACGTAGCTCACGGCCCGCTTCACCTTGCCCTTGAGGTACTTGGACAGCGACCAGTACGGCAGCCCCATGCGCGCGCGCAGCGAGTTGAGGTGGCGGTTGAGCTTGAGCGTGAATTCGTAGAGCGAGTCGCCCACGTAGGCCAGCCACTTGGCGCACTGGATCACGCCGTCGAACAGGTCGCCGTGGATGATCCAGAGCTTGCGCCCGTCGGCCGTCTCGTGGATCCACTCGTCGGCCACGTCGATGCCGCCGAAGTTGTGGTGCAGGTACTTGCGGGCGAATTCGTCGTGGTTGCCCGGGATGAAGATCACGCGCGTGCCCTTGCGCGCCTTGCGCAGCAGCTTCTGGATCACGTCGTTGTGCGCCTGCGGCCAGTACCAGTGCCGCTTGAGCTGCCAGCCGTCGATGATGTCGCCGACCAGGAACAGCGTCTCGCACTCGGTGTGCTTGAGGAAATCGAGCAGCGCCCGGGCCTGGCAGCCGGGGGTGCCCAGGTGCAGGTCGGAGATCCAGAGGGTGCGGAATTGCAGTGGCGGACGCCCGCGATCGTCGTCCTCGGGGTCGAGGGCCCGGGTCGCGGTGTCGCGCCATGCGCGAAGGAAAGCGTCGTCGCGTTGCATGGCCCGGTAGGCTCCCACCGCCGGGTGACCGTACGATGGCGGCCCCGTGACATCCCGGTGACTTGTCGCAGTGCAGCAACGCCACAATCGCGCGATGCGACCTGGCCAGATCATCGTCATAGCGACCCCCATCTTCTTCCTGCTGATGGGAATCGAGTTCGCAATCGGCCGCGCCCGTGCGCGCCGCGGCACCGGGCAGGACACCTACCGCCTCGCCGACGCCATCAACAGCGTCGGGCTGGGCATGCTCAGCCAGATCAGCGCGGTGCTCACCGGCCTGCTGCGCATCGGCATCTACACGGCCGTGTATTCGGCGATCTCGCTCTTTCCGCAGGAAGCGGCCAGGGAGTTCTGGACCACCTGGTACGGCTGGCTGCTGGCGCTCGTGTTCTACGACTTCTGCTACTACTGGCTGCACCGCATGGGCCACGAGTCGGCCGTGCTGTGGGCGGCGCACGTGGTGCACCACCAGAGCCAGCACTACAACCTCTCGACTGCGCTGCGCCAGACCTCCAGCGGCGCGCTGCTGGGCTGGATCTTCTACCTGCCGATGGCGGTGGCCGGCGTGCCGCCGCTGGTGTTCGGCGTGGTGGCACTCGTCGACCTGCTCTACCAATTCTGGGTGCACACCGAGCAGGTGGGCAGGCTGGGCTGGTTCGACCGCTGGTTCTGCTCGCCCTCCAACCACCGCGTGCACCACGCGGTGAACGACCGCTACCTCGACCGCAACTACGGCGGCGTGCTGATCGTGTGGGACCGCCTGTTCGGCACCTTCCGCGAGGAGGAGGAGCGCTGCGTCTACGGCACGCGCGGCGGGCTGCGCAGTTGGGACCCGCTGTGGGCCAACGCCGAGGTCTACTGGGCGCTCGCGAAGGATTCATGGCACGCGCGCAGCTGGGCCGACAAGCTGCGCGTGTGGATCAAGCCGCCGGGCTGGCGGCCGGCCGACGTGGCGGCGCGCTTTCCGAAGCCGCCCTTCGACATCGCGAAGGTGACGCGCTACGAGCCGGTGGTGAGCGCGGGCGTGCTGTGGTTCGCGGGCATCCAGTTCCTGCTGCTGGTCGGGTTCGCGGTGGTGTTCCTGTGGTTCTCCGACCTCATGCCGCTGCCGCACTCGGCCGTGTGGCTGGCCGCGCTGACGGGCATGCTGTGGGCGATCGGCGGCGTGCTGCAGGGGCGGCTGACCGTCACGGAGGTGCTGCTGATCGAGGCCGCAGCCCTGGCCACGGCCAGCGCGGCACTGGGCATCGGCTGGGTGCACTACCTGTTCAAGCCGCTGGCCCTGTCGATCGCGATCTTCCTCGCGGCCCGGCGGGCGCTCGCGGCGGGTTCAATCACCGGCTTCGACGGCCTGCTGCTGGCCGGCCTGGTCGCCTCGCTGGCGGGTGACGTGCTGCTGATGGGGCCGGGCGGAATGTTCGTGCCGGGCCTCGTGTGCTTCCTGCTGGCCCACCTGGCTTACATCGCGCTGTTCCGCATCGGCGCGGGCCTGTTTCCGCGGCCCGGGGCGCTGGCGGCCACGCTGCTGGTGGGTGCGGGGATGTACGCCTTTCTCTGGCACGGCGGGCTGCCTGCGGCGCTGCGGATTCCTGTCGGCGCCTACGTGGTGGTGATCGCCTGCATGGCGGCGCAGGCCATCGGGCGCGCGGCGGTGCTGCGCCGGACCGACCCATCGGCGGCATGGGTGGCGGTGGGCGCCTGCTTCTTCATGCTGAGCGACTCGCTGCTGGCGATCAACAAGTTCGTGATGCCGTTGCCGCTGGCGCAGCTTTGGGTGCTGGGCACGTATTACGCGGCGCAGATGTTGATCGTGCGGCACGCGCGGCCCAAGGCCTGACTTCGGCTTGCTCGCTCCCCGCTGGACCTAATCCACGCAGCGCTGGATTTCCACCGTCGAGTGGCGGATCTCCTCGTGCATCGAGAAGCAGGCCCGCACCTCGTCGGCCGTGAGCGTCGGCGAGTGCGTCACCACGGTGAGCGCGCAAGCGTAGGCGTCGCGGCCGACGCGCCACACGTGCAGGTCGGCCACGCGGGTCTCGGAGTCGGCCAGCAGGGTCTCGACGCCTTCCTTGATCTCCTGCGTGACAGGGTGGTCCATCTCGCGGTCGAGCAGCACCTTGCCGGTTTCCTTCAGCAGCCCCTTGGCCCAGACCGCCACCAGCACGGCGCCGACGATGCCCATCGCCGGGTCGAGCCAGGCCCAGCCGTAGAACCAGCCGCCCAGCAGCGCCGCGATGGCGAGCACCGAAGTGGCGGCGTCGGCCACGACGTGCAGGTAGGCCGAGCGCAGGTTCAGGTCGTGACCATGGCCGTGGTGATCGTGATGGTCGTGCGCGTGTCCGTGGTCATGGCCGTGATGATGGTGCGCCCCACCGAGCAGCCGCGCGCAAACGAGGTTGACCACCAGCCCCAGCACCGCCACCGAGATGGCCTCGGGATAGTGGATCGCCGCGGGCGACCACAGCCGCTCCAGCGAGCCCACCACCATCAGCGCCGCCACGCCCAGCAGCGCCAACGCGCTCGCGAAGCCGCCGAGCACCTCGATCTTCCAGGTGCCGAAGGCGAAGCGCGGGTCGCGCGCATAGCGTCGCGCGGCCGCGTAGGCGAAGGCGCTCAGGCCGATGGCCAGCGCGTGCGAGCTCATGTGCCAGCCGTCGGCCAAGAGCGCCATCGAGTTGAACCACCAGCCGGCGCCGATCTCGACGACCATCATCGCGAAGGTGATCCACATCACGAGGCGCGTGCTGCGCTCGGCGGAGGAGGTGTCGGCGCCGAAATGGTGGTCGTGCTGCCAGGCGCTCAGGTCATGGGTGTGCATGGGGATCAGGCTCCAAAGAGATCGGGTCCGTCGGCGCGGCCCGAGGGCGGCACCACGCCCAGGTGGCGGTAGGCGGCCAGCGTGGCGATGCGTCCGCGCGGCGTGCGCTGCAGGTAGCCCTGCTGGATGAGGTAGGGCTCGATCACGTCCTCGATGGTGTCGCGCTCCTCGCCGATGCTGGCGGCCACGTTGTCCAGCCCGACCGGGCCGCCGTCGAAGCGGTGGATGACGGCCTCCAGCAGCTTGCGGTCCATCAGGTCAAAGCCCTGCGGATCGACGTCGAGCATGGCCAGCGCGCGGTGCGCGATGTCTTCCGTGATGCGGCCGTTGCCCTTGACGTCGGCGTAGTCGCGCACGCGGCGCAGCAGCCGGTTGGCGATGCGGGGCGTGCCGCGCGAGCGGCGGGCGATCTCGAAGCCGCCGGCCGCGTCGGCCTCGACCTTGAGCAGCCCGGCGCTGCGGTGCACGATCAGCGCGAGCTCTTCGGGCGTGTAGAACTCCAGCCGCGCGACGATGCCGAAGCGGTCGCGCAGCGGGTTGGTCAGCATGCCGGCGCGGGTGGTGGCGCCCACCAGCGTGAAGGGCTGCAGGTCGAGCTTGATGCTGCGCGCCGCGGGGCCCTCGCCGATCATGATGTCGATCTGGTAGTCCTCCAGCGCGGGATACAAAATTTCTTCGACGACCGGGCTCAGCCGGTGGATCTCGTCGATGAAGAGCACGTCGTTCGGCTCCAGGTTGGTCAGCAGCGCCGCCAGGTCCTTGGGCTTCTCGAGCACCGGGCCGGAGGTCTGGCGCAGGTTGACGCCCAGTTCGGCCGCGACGATGTGCGACAGCGTGGTCTTTCCCAGGCCCGGCGGGCCGAACAGCAGCACGTGGTCGAGCGCCTCCTTCCGCTTGCGGGCGGCGCCGATGAAGATCTCGAGCTGCTCGCGCACCTTGGCCTGGCCGACGTATTCGTCGAGCAGCCTGGGGCGCAAGGCCCGCTCGATGGCCTCCTCGTTGGGCGAGGCCGGGGCCGCGGACACCACGCGTTGGGGGGCGGGCGCGAAGTCGTCTGTCTGGATGGTCATTTGGGAGGGGTGTGCGACTACAAGTTTAGTCCCGAGCGCCGCGCCGGGCCGCCCCAAGCAAGCGAGCGCCCCCTCGGGGGGTAGCGAGGACACGCAGTGCCGAGCGTGGGGGCCCGTTCTTCACTGGCAGAATGCTCCGGCCATATAACGAACGAGGGGAAGCCAGCACGTGTCGATCTACGAACTGAAGCCGCGTTTCCAGGCCCTGCTGCGGCCTCTGGTGATCCGGCTGCATGCGATGGGCGTCACCGCCAACCAGGTCACGCTGGCGGCATGCGCGGTATCGGTGGCGCTCGGGCTGTGGCTTTTCTTCGCGGCGCCCTCGCTGGCGGCCTTCGGGCTCATCCCGCTGTGGATGTTCCTGCGCATGGCCTTCAACGCCATCGACGGCATGCTGGCGCGCGAGCACAACCAGCAGAGCAAACTGGGCGCCTTCCTCAACGAACTGACCGACGTGGTCTCCGACGCGGCGCTGTACCTGCCCTTCGCGCTGGTGCAGCCCTTCAGCGGCTTCTGGGTCGGCACGGTCATCGTGCTGGCCGGGCTGAGCGAATTCGCCGGCGCGCTGGGCCCGACGGTCGGCGCCTCGCGCCGCTACGACGGTCCGCTGGGCAAGAGCGACCGGGCCTTCGTGTTCGGCGCGCTCGGCCCGTACGTGGCGCTGGGCGGGCCGCTGCCGGGCTGGACGGCCTGGCTGATGCCGCTGCTGGCCGCGCTCGTGGCCTGGACCACCATCAACCGCATCCGCCGGGCACTGGCGGAGGCAGACCACAAGAATTCCACAGGGACTCAATGACAAACACAACTCAACGCATCGCCGAAGAACTCCACTTCCAGACGCACGACGGCGAATCGCTCTTCTACCGCCGCTGGCCCGCCACGGGAGCCGCGCGGCGCGGCGCCGTGCTGCTGTTCCACCGCGGCCACGAGCACGGCGCGCGCATGGCGCACCTGGTCGACGAGCTCGACCTGCCCGACTTCGACTTCTACGCCTGGGACGCCCGCGGCCACGGCCGCTCGCCGGGCCAGCGCGGCTACAGCCCCAGCTTCGGCACCTCGGTGCGCGACGTGCAGACCTTCGTGCAGCACATCGGCGCGGTGCACGGCGTGCCCGAGCAGGACATCCACGTGGTCGCGCAGAGCGTGGGCGCGGTGCTGATCGCCACCTGGGCGCACGACTACGCGCCCAAGGTGCGCGGCCTCACGCTCGCCTCGCCGGCCTTCAAGGTCAAGCTCTACGTGCCCTTCGCGCGGCCGGGCCTGGCGCTGATGCACAAGCTGCGCGGGCTTTTCTTCGTCAACAGCTACGTGAAGGCGAAGTTCCTCACGCACGACCCGGAACGCATTGCCAGCTACGAGAGCGACCCGCTCATCAGCCGGCCCATCGCGGTCAACATCCTGCTGGGGCTGTACGAAGCCGCCGACCGCGTGGTGGCGGATGCGAATGCGATCACGCTGCCGGTGCAGCTGCTCATCTCGGGCGCCGACTGGGTGGTGCACCACAAGCCGCAGCACCAGTTCTTCGAGCGGCTGGGCAGCGCGGTCAAGACCAAGGTCGAGCTGCCGGGCTTCTTCCACGACACGCTGGGCGAGAAAGACCGCGCGCCTGCCGTGGCGCAGATCCGCGAATTCATCCTGCAGCGCTTCGACGAGCCCGCCGTGCCCGTCGACCGCCGCGAGGCGCACCTGAGCGGCGACACGGCCGACGAGTCGCGCGCGCTGGCCGAGCCGCTCTCGCCCCTGTCGCCGCGCGGCGCCTACTGGGCGATCACCCGCGCCGGACTGAAGCTGGGCGGCACGATGTCGGAGGGCATCAAGCTCGGCCACGAAACCGGCTTCGACTCGGGCAGCACGCTCGACTACGTCTATCGCAACCATCCGCAGGGCAGCTCGTTCATCGGCCGTTCCATCGACAAGACCTACCTGGAGTCGATCGGCTGGCGCGGCATCCGCCAGCGCAAGATCCACGTCGAGGAGCTGCTGCGCATCGCGATGGAGCGGCTGGCCGAGATGCACCGCGAGGTGCGCGTGATGGACATCGCCGCCGGCCACGGCCGCTACGTACTCGATGCGGTGCTGGCGAGCCCCGTCAAGGCCAGCTCGATCCTGCTGCGCGACTACAGCGACATCAACGTGCGCGACGGCCGCGCGCTCATCGCCGAGAAGGGCCTGGAAGACATCGCCCAGTTCGTGCAGGCCGACGCCTTCGACCGCATGAGCCTGGCCAGCGTCACGCCGCGGCCCACGCTGGCGGTGGTGTCGGGCCTGTACGAGCTCTTCCCCGACAACGAGATGGTGCGCCGCTCGCTCGCGGGCGTGGGCGATGCGGTGGAAGACCGTGGCTACCTGGTCTACACCGGCCAGCCCTGGCATCCGCAGCTCGAAATGATCGCGCGCGCCCTCACCAGCCACCGCCAGGGCGAAGCCTGGGTGATGCGCCGCCGCACGCAGTACGAGATGGACCAGCTGGTGGAGGAAGCCGGCTTCCGCAAGATCGACCAGCGGGTGGACGAGTGGGGCATCTTCACGGTGTCGCTGGCGGTGCGCGTCACGCAATGACGACCGCTGCGCCGGCACGGCGGCCCTGGAAGCGCGCAGCCGCCTGGCTGGTGCTGCTGGGGCCGCTGTTCTACGCGACCTACGGCTTCGCGAACTGGTGGGCCACCACGCGCGCCAATGTGCCGTCGATGGCCTTCGAGTGGGAGCGGCACGTGCCGTTCTGGCCGTGGACGATCTTCCCTTACTGGACGATCAACGTCTTCTACGCGCTGTCGCTCTTTCTAGCGCGCAGCAGGCACGCGCTCGACCGGCACGCGCTGCGGCTGCTGACGGCAACGCTCGTCGCCTGCACCTGCTTCGTGCTGTGGCCGCTGCACTTCAGCTTCGGGCAGCCGCCGGTCGACGGCGCGCCGGCCTTCCTGTTCAACGCGCTGCGTGGTTTTGACCAGCCTTTCAACCAGGCGCCGTCGCTGCATATCGCGCTGGCGGTGATCCTGTGGGACTGGTACCGGCAGTTCATCCGGCCGCTGTGGGCGCGGCTGGTGCTGCACATCTGGGCCTTCGCCATCTGCGCCTCGGTGCTGACGACCTGGCAGCACCACTTCATCGACATCCCGACCGGCGCTCTGCTGGGCCTGTTCTGCGTGTGGCTGTGGCCGCTGGAGCGCGTGGTGTCGATGCCGCGCGCATGGCGCACCACGCGCGACCCGCAGCGCTGGAAGCTGGCGGGCTTCTACGCGGTGGGTGCAGTGCTGTTCCTGGCGGCGGCGCTCTACGGCGGCGGCATCGCGCTGTGGCTCGCGTGGCCGGCCGCCTCGCTCGTGCTGGTAGCGCTGAACTATGCGGGCTTCGGTGCGCGCGGCTTCCAGATGAATGGTCGCGGCCGCATGGGCTGGGCGGCGCGCTGGATGCTGGCGCCCTACCGGCTCGGCGCCGCCGTCAATGCCCGGCTCTGGACGCGCAGCCTGCCGGCGTCGGTCGAGGTGGTGCCGGGCCTGCGGCTGGGCCGGCGGCCCACGCACGCCGAGTGGCTGGCGGCCGGCCGGCCCCGGCTGGTGAGCCTGTGCGCGGAGCTGCAGATGCCCGCCGGCGTGCCGCACGCGCGCTGCGTGCCGATCCTCGACCTGACGGTGCCGCCCGCGGTGCGCCTGCAGCGCGCGGCGGCGGTCATCGAAGGCCAGCGCAGGAACGCGGACGGTGCCACAGTGTGGGTCTGCTGCGCGCTCGGCTTCTCGCGCAGCGCGGCGGCGGTGATCGCCTGGCTGGGCCGCTACGGCGCGGCAGGCGGCGTCGCCCAGGCCGAGGACACGGTGCGCCGGGCACGGCCGCAGATCGTGCTGCGGGATGCGTGGCGGGTCTCCCTGGAGCCGTTCGAGCCCTTGCAGGAGGTGCCGCCCCATGACCGATGACAACGACAGAACCACCTGCGCCGCGCTCGCGGCGCTGCTGCGAGCCGCGGCGCTGCTGGCCCTCTGGGGCTTCGCGCTCACCTGCATCTCGGCGCTGGTGCTCGCGCTGACGCTGCGCTCGCTCTCGACCACCGCCACCATGGGCTTCGGCGCGGTCGTCATCCTCGGCGCGCTGGAGCGCTACTTCGCGTTCCGCCTGCGTTTCGACGAGGCGCTGTTCGACGGCCTCGCGCGCGGCACCGTCGCCTCGCTCGACGCGCTCGACCGCGCGCTCGCCTCCCTCGGACTGCGCGAGCCGCCACCTTCGCAGCACGCTCCCCGCCCGCTCGACGACCGCGTGCAGGGCACCCGCCAGCTCATGCAGCGCCACGCCATCGTGGTGGCCTGCCAGAGCGCCCTGTTCCTACTAGCCTTGATGACACAGGACATCTCTTGAACCCGGAAGAAAACAACGACAGGAAGATCGAGGACGACAAGCCCGAAAGCACCGTGCTGCGGCGCGGCCTCGCCATCGTGGCGGGCAAGCTCATCATCGGCGCGGCCGGGCTGCTGACCGGCGTGCGCGCCATCTGGTCGGGCTCCACGCCCAAGGCCGAGCAGACGCTGTACTTCGCCAACCACACCAGCCACGGCGACTTCGTGCTGCTGTGGGCCACGCTGCCGCCCGACCTGCGCGCGCTGACGCGGCCCGTGGCGGGGCAGGACTACTGGATGGCCTCGAAGACCCGCCAGTTCATCGGCATCGACGTGTTCAACGCACTGATGATCCGCCGCGACGGCTCGGGCCAGGGCGAGAACCCGGTCGAGCAGATGAAGCAGGCACTCGACGCCGGCGACTCGCTCATCATGTTCCCCGAGGGCACGCGCAACACCGGCGACGAGATCCTTCTGCCGCTGAAGAGCGGTCTCTTCCACCTGGCGCGCGCCTGCCCCAACGTGCGACTGGTGCCGGTGTGGATCGAGAACCTGAAACGCGTGCTGCCCAAGGGCACGCTGGTGCCGATCCCGCTGGCCTGCACGGTGCGCTACGGCGCGCCGATCTCGCTGGCCGAGGGCGAGGACAAGAACAGCTTCATCGCCCGGGCCCGCGCGGCGATGCTGGACCTGCGGCCCGAGTACGACCGGATCGAAGAGAACGGCCAAAGCGGTCAGAACAACGGAGGGGCCGCAGCATGATCGAGCTCTCTCCCTTCGCGTGGACCACGCTCAAGCTCTTCGGCGGCGTGGCCGGCGTGCTGGTGCTGGCATCGGCCATCGGCGCGCTGCTGAAGTGGCGGGTGGCGCACGGCCAGCCGCACTTGGTGATCGACAACCTCAACTCGCGCGTCAACGCCTGGTGGGTGATGGTGGCGGTGATCGGCATCGCCTTCGCCTTCGGCAAGGGCGGCGTGATCGTGCTGTTCTACCTGATCTCGTTCTATGCGCTGCGCGAGTTCATCAGCCTGGCCTACACGCGCCGCGGCGACCATGCGCCGATCGCGCTGGCCTTCTACCTCGCGCTGCCGGGGCAGTACTTCCTGATCTGGATCGACTGGTACGGGCTCTACGCCATCTACATCCCGGTGTATGCCTTCCTGCTGCTGCCCATCCTGGCGGCGGTGAGCGGCGACACGCGGCGCTTCCTGGAGCGCACCTCCAAGATCCAGTGGGGCCTGATGGTGTGCGTGTTCTGCATCAGCCACGTGCCCGCGCTGCTCACGCTGCAGATCCCGGGCTTCGAGGGCCGCAACCTGCTGCTGATCGCCTTCCTGGTGATCGTGGTGCAGGGCAGCGACGTGCTGCAGTACGTTTGGGGCAAGCTCTTCGGCAAGCGCAAGGTGGCACCCGAACTCTCGCCTTCCAAGACCTGGGAAGGCCTGATCGGCGGTGTCGCGAGCGCCACCGCGCTGGGCGCGGCGCTGTACTGGGCCACGCCCTTCAACCCGTGGCAGGCGGCGCTGATGGCGCTCACCATCTGCCTCATGGGCTTCTTCGGCGGTCTCGTGATGTCGGCCATCAAGCGCGACCGCGGCGTGAAGGACTGGGGGTCGATGATCGAGGGCCACGGCGGCATGCTCGACCGGCTCGACTCGGTGATCTTCGCGGCGCCCATCTACTTCCACGCGCTGCGCTACTGGTGGGTGCCTTGAGCAAGGCGCAAGAGACGACCGAACGCGTTGCGCACGACACGCCTGTCGAGTGCACCAATGCCGCCTCGTGGGCGCGCTGGCTCAAGCGCCACCACGCGAGCGCCGCCGGCGTGTGGCTGCGCATCGCCAAGAAGGACAGCGGCATCGCCTCCATCGACCACCCCGCGGCGCTCGAAGAAGCGCTGTGCTGGGGCTGGATCGACGGCCAGCGCAAGAGCCAGGACGAGCAGTATTTCCTGCAGCGCTTCACGCCGCGCACCAAACGCAGCACCTGGTCGCAGATCAACCGCGACAAGGTGATGAAGCTGATCGACGAAGGCCGCATGCAGCCGGCCGGCCACGCCGAGATCGAGCGCGCCAAGGCCGACGGCCGCTGGGACGCGGCCTACGAAGGCGTCGCCAAGGCCACCGTGCCGTCCGACCTGCAGGCCGCGCTCGACGCCGACAAGAAAGCCGCGAAGTTCTTCGCCACGCTCGATTCGCGCAACCGCTTCGCCGTGCTGTTCCGCACCCAGAGCGCGAAGAAGCCCGAGACCCGGGCGCGCCGCATCGCGCAGTTCGTGGAGATGCTGGCCAAGGGCGAGAAGATCTACCCCTGAACGGCCGGCCTACTTGGCCAGCGATTTCAGTGCCATCTTGATGCCCTCGCTCACCGTCACGTCCTTCGGCAGCGCCTTGAGCGCGAGCGCGGCTTCCTTGTCGCTGTAGCCCAGCGCGACCAGCGCCTGCAGGATGTCGGCCTGCGCGTCGGAGGCGGCGTGCGCCGGAAGGCCGATGTCGGCGCCGAGCTTGCCCTTGAGCTCCAGCAGCAGCCGCTCGGCGGTCTTCTTGCCGATGCCGGGGATCTTCACCAGCCGGCCCAGCTCCTGCGTAGTGATCGCCTGCGAGAGCTCTCCCACGCTCATGCCAGAGAGCAGGCCCAGCGCGGTGCGCGGGCCCACGCCAGTGATCTTGATGAGCTGGCGGAAAGCCGCGCGCTCCTCGGCGGTGCCGAAGCCGTAGAGAATCTGCGCGTCCTCGCGCACGACGAAGTGCGTGAGCAGCGACACCTTGGTGCCGACGTTCGGCAGGTTGTAGAACGTGCTCATCGGCACGTCGACCTCGTAGCCGACGCCGTTGCAGTCGACAACGACCTGCGGCGGATTGCGCTCAGCCAGGGTGCCGGTCAGTTTGCCTATCATGGGTGCCCTTTTGCTTGAAATGTCCGGCGTGATTCTGCGACACACCTTTACCCCACTGAACAATTCGCGCCTGAGCCACCTGTGCGGCCCGCTGGACGCGCACCTGCGCCGCATCGAGGAGGCGCTGGACGTGAAGATCGCGCACCGCCACGAGCAGTTCAAGGTCGAGGGCCACAAGGCCGCCGCCCAGCGCGCAATGGACGTGCTGCAGGCGCTCTACGAGATCGCGCAGCGGCCCATCGACGCGGCCGTGGTGCAGCTCACGCTGGCCGGCGACGGCGGGATGCTCGATGGCGACGAGGACGCGGCGATGCTCGTCACGCGGCGCGGCGACCTGCGGCCGCGCACGCCCACGCAGGCGATCTACCTCGACAACATCGCCAAGCACGACATCACCTTCGGCATCGGCCCGGCCGGCACCGGCAAGACGTACCTCGCGGTGGCCTGCGCGGTCGACGCGCTGGAGCGCGCCGCGGTGCAGCGCATCGTGCTGACGCGCCCGGCCGTGGAAGCAGGCGAGCGGCTGGGCTTCCTGCCGGGCGACCTGACGCAGAAGGTCGACCCGTACCTGCGCCCGCTGTACGACGCGCTCTACGACCTGATGGGCTTCGAGAAAGTGCAGAAGGCCTTCGAGCGCAACGCGCTGGAGATCGCGCCGCTGGCCTTCATGCGCGGGCGCACGCTGAACAACGCCTTCGTGATCCTCGACGAGGCGCAGAACACCACGCCGGAGCAGATGAAGATGTTCCTCACGCGCATCGGCTTCGGCGCGCGCGCGGTGGTGACGGGCGACGTGAGCCAGATCGACCTGCCCAAGAACCAGCTGAGCGGCCTGATCGACGCCGAGCGCGTGCTCAAGCGGGTGAACGGCATCGCCATGACGCACTTCACCAGCGCGGACGTGGTGCGCCATCCGCTGGTGGCGAAGATCGTCGATGCCTACGACGGCCAGCGCAAGCGCTCGGGGGGCCACTGAGATGGCGGCATCGAAGCTCCCGGCGCTTTCGCTGTCGCTGCAGTTCGGCCGCTTCAAGGGCGTGGAGCGCCATCGCGCCGCGCTGCCGCGCCACAGCGTGACGCGCTGGATACGCCATGCGCTCGACATCGACGGCGAGATCACGGTGCGCATCGTCGATGCCGACGAGGGCCAGCGCCTGAACCGCGAGTTCCGCGGCAAGGACTACGCGACCAACGTGCTCACCTTCGACTATGCGCAGCGCCCCGTCGTGATGGCCGACCTGGTGCTGTGCGCGCCGGTGGTCGCGCGCGAGGCCAAGGAGAACCGCAAGACGCTGGCCGACCACTACGCCCACCTGCTGGTGCACGGCACGCTGCACGCGCAGGGCTGGGACCACGAGACCAGCGAGGCCGACGCCGACGAGATGGAGGCGTACGAGATCGAGATCCTCGCGGGGCTGGGCGTGCGCAACCCCTACGGCAAGTAGCCGGGCGGGCGGCCGCCGCTACGCCGTCATCTGCAGCGGGATCGTGACCGGCCCGTCGTTGAGCAGGTGCACCTGCATGTCGGCGCCGAACTCGCCGGTGGCCACCACCGGATGCGCGGCGCGGGCCTGCGCCACGAAGTATTCGTAGAGCCTCCGCCCTTCGTCGGGCGGCGCGGCCTGGGTGAAGCTGGGGCGGTTGCCGGCGCTCGCATCGGCCGCCAGCGTGAACTGGCTCACCACCAGCAGGCCGCCGCCGATGTCCTGCACGCTGCGGTTCATCTTGCCGGCCTCGTCGGCAAAGATGCGCAGCTTGAGGATCTTGGCGAGCATGCGGTCGGCGAGCGCGTCCACGTCGCCGCGCTCGGCGCACAGCAGCACGAGCAGGCCCGCATCGATGGCGCCGACGGTGCGGCCGGAAATGTCTACGCGGGCATTCGCGACGCGCTGGAGAACGGCTTTCATAGGGGGTGATGTTCGCCGGCCTGGGTGGCGCGGGCTTCCATGGTCAAGGGCAACAGCTGGATGGTGACGCGCAGGCCGGGCACGGCGTCCATGAGCGCCTGCTCGAGCTCGTCGCGCATGTTGGCGGCGTGCTGCAAGGTCCAGTCGCCGGGCACGTGCATGTGCAGGTCGGCGAAGCGGCGCTGGCCGGCGCTGCGCGTGACCATGTCGTCGAAGCGCAGCCGCGTGCCTTCGGGCATGCGGGCGGCGAAGGCGTCGAGCGTGGCGCGCACGGTCGCGAGGGTCTGGGGGTCGAGGGCCTCGTCCATCAGGCCCTGGGAAGAACGCCAAACCAGCTTGACGCCCTCTCGCGCGATGTTCAGCGCGACGCCGATGGCCAGGACCGGATCGAGCCAGAGCCAGCCGGTGACCATCACGCCGACGATGCCGATCAGCACGGCCGCGGAGGTCCAGACGTCGGCCATCAGGTGGCGCCCGTCGGCCTCCAGCGCGATCGAGCGGTGGGCGCGCGCTGCGCGGAACAGCAGCAGGGCCAGCCCCGCGTTGAAGCCCGAGCTGACCACCGACAGCGCCAGGCCCCAGCCCAGCTGCTCCAGCGGCTGGGGCGACAGCAGGCGCTGCACCGAGACCCAGAGGATGGCGATGGCGGCGCCGACGATCAGGATGCCCTCGAAGCCGGAGGAGAAGTACTCGGCCTTGTGGTGGCCGTAGGGGTGGTCGTCGTCGGCCGGCCGCTCGGCGATGGTCACCATGGCGAGGGCGAAAACCGCGCTCGCGAGGTTCACGAAGGACTCCATGGCGTCCGAGATCAGGCCCATGGAATTCGTCATGTAGCCGGCCAGGCCCTTGAGCACGATCGTGATCAAGGCCACGGCAACCGACGCGCGAAGCAGCGTCTTGGGGGTAAACATCATTCGAAAGTCACCGTGAACAGTGCGGGAAGCAACGCTAAAAGCGGTAAAAGAGCGCAGAAAGAGCCTGAATTATCGGCCTCGTGTCTATATGTAACGCCTTCGCATTAATAATGTTTGGCTAACGTTGCGCAACTCTTCTCACAGAGAGCCAGATGATGAAAAACCTCGTGACCGCCCTCGGCAGCCTCGCCATCGCGGGATCCGCCATGCTGGCGCAGGCCCAGACGCCGCCGGCCGCTGCTGCGGCGCCTTCCGCTACCGTTGCTCCCACCCCCGCCCCTCCCGCCGCTCCGGCGCCTGCAGCGGCCGCGCCGGCGCCAGCCGTCAAGCCCGATCTCCAGGCCGGGTTCGTGAAGTCGGTGCGCGGCAGCGTCCAACTGCTCAACGGCGCAGGCACGGCCCGTGCAGCCAGCCCCGGCGACGCGCTGGGTGCCGTGGACCGCATCGTGACCGGCCCCGACTCCTCGGCCTCCGTGGTGCTGCGCGACGACACGACGCTGGTGGTCGGCCCTTCCTCCCGGCTCGATCTCAAGGAATTCCACTTCGACGGCACCACGCGCGACGGCGGCATGCTGCTGTCGCTGCTGCGTGGCTCCATGCGCATGATCACCGGCCTGATCGGCAAGACCAACCCCGATGCGGTGCGGGTCGAGACGCAGACCGCCACCATCGGCATCCGCGGCACCGACTTCATCGTGCAAGCCGACGGCCAGCCATGATGAAGATGAAGATGCAGATGCCGAAACTCCAATCCTCCCGTTTCCCCTCGCTTCTCGCGGCCATGTTGGCCGCCGCGCTGCTGGCGGCGTGCTCGACGCCTGGCACGCGGGTGGTGCTGCTGCCGCAGGCCGACGGCAAGCCCTCTGCGGTGGTGGTCCGCGCCAAGGACGGCGAGGAAGTGCTTTCCACGCCCTACCAGCGCGCCACGGCCGCGGTGGGCGCCAAGGGCGCGCCGGTGGTCGACAACGTCGATCCGGCCAAGGTGCAGGCGGAGAACAAGCCGCTGTTCGACATGCGCCCGCCCCCGCCGCAGCGCTACACGGTCTACTTCGAACTCGGCGGCACCACGCTGACGCCGGCGTCGCAGCAGATCATGACCGAGGCGCTGGCCGCGGCCCTGGCGCGCAGCGGCGGCGACATCGTGGTCACCGGCCACACCGACACCAAGGGCAGCGGCGAGCAGAACGACGAGCTCTCGCGCCGCCGGGCGCAGGAAGTGGTCCAGCTTTTCGTGGAGCGCCAGTTCCCGGCGAACCGCATCGAGGCCGTGGGCCGTGGCGAGCGCGACCTGGCGATTCCGACCGCCGACGAGGTGGACGAGCCGCGCAACCGGCGCGTCACCATCGAGGTTCGCTAGTTAAATAGACGATCGAGCAGGTCGCCCCGGAGCGCGATCAGCTCAGGGTCACGCGCGCGAACTTGCGCTTGCCGACCTGGACCACGTAGCTGCCCGCAGGCAGCTTCAGCGCCTTGTCACTGATTACAGCGGAATCGACCCGCACACCGCCGCCGTCGATCAGGCGGTTGCCTTCCGACGTCGAGGGCGCCAGGTTCGCCTGCTTGAGCACCTGGGCGATGCCCAGCGGAGCGCCCGAAAGCGACACCTCCGGGATCTCGTCCGGCACGCCGCCCTTGCTGCGGTTGATGAAGTCCTGCTCGGCCGCATCGGCCGCCGCCGCGCTGTGGAAGCGCGCGGTGATCTCCTTGGCCAGCGCGACCTTGGCGTCCTTCGGATTGCGCCCGCCCTCGACCTCGGCCTTCAGCGCCGCGATCTGCTCGAGCGACTGGAAGCTCAGCAGCGTGTACCAGCGCCACATCAGGTCGTCGGAGATCGACAGCACCTTGGCGAACATGGTGTTGGCGTCCTCGCTGATGCCGATGTAGTTGTTCTTGCTCTTGGACATCTTCTCGACGCCATCGAGCCCTTCCAGCAGCGGCATGGTGAGGATGCACTGCGGCTCCTGGCCGTATTCCTGCTGGAGATGGCGACCGACGAGCAGATTGAACTTCTGGTCGGTGCCGCCCAGTTCCAGGTCGCTCTTGAGCGCGACCGAGTCGTAGCCCTGCATCAGCGGGTAAAGGAACTCGTGCACCGAGATCGACTGGCCGGCCTTGAAGCGCTTGTTGAAGTCGTCGCGCTCCATCATCCGGGCCACCGTGTACTTGGCGGCCAGCTGGATCATGCCGCGGGCGCCCAGGGGGTCGCTCCATTCGGAGTTGTAGCGAACCTCGGCGATATCGACGTTCAGCACCAGGCGCAACTGGTCGAAGTAGGTCTTCGCGTTGTCCTCGATCTGCTCGCGGGTCAGCGGCGGCCGGGTGCTGTTGCGTCCGGAAGGGTCGCCGATGGTGGTGGTGAAGTCCCCGATCAGCGGGATCACCGTATGGCCCAAGTCTTGCAACTGGCGCATCTTGTTGAAAACCACCGTGTGACCCAGATGAATATCCGGCGCTGTCGGGTCGAGGCCGAATTTGATGCGCAGCGGGGTTCCGGTCGCTTCGGAGCGCTGGAGCTTGCGCACCCATTCGTCCTGCGGCAGCAGTTCGTCGGCGCCCCGGAGGGAGATTTCGAGCGCGCGTCCTACACTATTCGAGAGGCTCATGGATGTAACAGAATCGGCCTTTACGGGCTTTTTTAGCTGATTTTGGGGGTGCCGAAGCTATACTCAGCCCGACTTTTCAAGCGCCGAATTCTAAGCGGCGCTTCTTTCCGCACCGTCTCCTGCCGCCCTGAACGTGACTGGGCCTTGCAGCACGGACTTGCAGAACCTGAGCTGGAATTCATAGTTTGATCAACGGCATTCTTGCCGCCGAGGAGCTTCTCGCTTCTCGCGTGGCCTATACATTCCGGACGTACCCCAGGCAGATCACCGCGATCATCGCGGGCGCTCTGCTGAGCGCCGGCACCCTCGCGGTGGCATCGCTCGGTCCGGACGCATCCGACCTCCCGGTCCAGCAGATCCTCGAAGCCACGACGCCCGTCTCGTTCGCCGACCAGAGCGAATCGCTCGAGAACTTCAGCTTCACCCTTTTCCGCACCGACGTCACCCGCTCGAGCGACACGGCCGATGCGCTCATGAAGCGCCTGGGCATTTCCGACCCCGCCGCCACCGCCTTCGTGCGCGGCAGCGTCGAGGCCCGCAATGCGCTCTTCTCGCGCGCCGGCCGCACCGTGACGGCCGAGGCCACGCAGGAAAACCAGCTCAAGAAGCTCAGCGCCCGCTGGATTCCCGACGGCGACGGCGGCTTCAAGCGCTTCGTCATCGAGCGCACGCCTACCGGCTTCGCCGGCGTGACCGAGCGCGATTCGCTCACCCCGGGCACGCGCCTGGCGAGCGGCACCATCCGCACCTCGCTGTTCGCCGCCACCGACGACTCGCGCATTCCCGACGCGGTGGCCAGCCAGCTGGCCGACATCTTCGCGGGCGACGTCGACGTGCGCAACCTGCGCAAGGGCGACCGCTTCGCCGTGGTGTACGAGACCTTCGAAGCCGACGGGCAGGCGCTGCGCAGCGGCCGCGTGCTGTCGGCCGAGTTCGAGAACAACGGCAAGATCCACCAGGCCGTCTGGTTCCAGCCCCCGGGCGCGGGCCAGAAGGGCAGCTACTACCGCCCGAACGGCGACAGCCTGCGCAAGGCCTACCTGGCGACGCCGGTCGAGTTCTCGCGCGTGTCCAGCGGCTTCGCGATGCGCATGCATCCGATCCTGAACAGCTGGCGCCAGCACAACGGCATCGACTACGCGGCGCCCACGGGCACCTCGGTGCGCTCGGTCGGCGACGGCACGGTCGACTTCGCCGGCACGCAGAACGGCTACGGCAACATCGTCATCATCAACCACCGCAACAACCAGCAGACGGCATATGCGCACCTGAGCCGCATCGACGTCAAGGCCGGCCAGGCGGTGAGCCAGGGCCAGACGGTCGGCGCGGTGGGCTCCACCGGCTGGGCTACCGGCCCGCACCTGCACTTCGAGTTCCGCGTGGGCGGCGTCTACCAGGACCCGGCCTCCATCGCACAGGAAGGCGGCGCACCGATCACCGCCGCCATGCGCCCGGCCTTCGAGCGTGTCGCCGTGGGCGCGCGCACCGAGCTGGCCGCCGCCTTCTCCGTCATCCAGGCCAGCGCCGACTGACCTTCCGGCTATGGCGGCCGAGGAGCTTTTCATCGGCCTCATGTCGGGCACCTCGCTCGACGGCGTCGATGGCGTGCTCGCCGACTTTTCGGGCGGCCGCATCGCGGTGCGGTCCTACGCGACCGCCCCGTTTCCGGTAGCGCTGCGCGCCGAACTGCTGGCGCTGAACACGCCCGGCGACAACGAACTCCATCGCGCCGCACTGGCCGGCAACGGGCTGGCCCGCGCCTACGCGGGCGTCGTGGCCCAGCTGCTGGCGGACAGCGGCACGGCCGCCAACGCGGTCACCGCCATCGGCGCGCACGGCCAGACCGTGCGGCACCGGCCGCTGGAGTTCGACGAGGTCGGCTACACGCTCCAGATCAACAACCCCTCGCTGCTGGCCGAGCTAATCGGCATCGACGTGGTCGCCGACTTCCGCAGCCGCGACCTCGCAGCCGGCGGCCAGGGCGCGCCGCTGGTGCCGGCCTTCCATCGCGCCCTGTTCGCCCGCCCCAGCGAAACGGTAGCGGTGCTGAACATCGGCGGCATTTCCAACCTGAGCCTGCTGCCGGCCACCAACGTCGCCAGCGGCGCCTCCGTGCTCGGTTTCGATTGCGGCCCCGGCAATGCGCTGATGGATCACTGGTGCCAAGCCCACCAGGGCCAGCCCTTCGACCGCGGCGGCCAGTGGGCGGCCAGCGGAAAGGTGTTGCCCGGCCTGCTCGCGCAGCTTCTGGCGGATCCGTATTTCGCCCGGACACCGCCCAAGAGCACCGGGCGCGACCTGTTCAACCCGGCCTGGCTGGCCGCCCAGCTCGGCACCTCGGCCATGGCGCCCGAAGACGTCCAGGCGACCCTGGCCGAGCTGACCGCGCACGCCTGCGCGGCGGACCTGAAGAGCTACGGAAAAGATAGCAAGCTGCTGGTCGTCTGCGGCGGCGGCGCGCTGAACGACCACCTGCTCGACCGGCTGCGCGCCCTGCTGCCGGGCGTTGCGGTCGCGGCTTCGACAGATCACGGCCTGCCGCCCCTGCAGGTCGAGGCGGCTGCATTCGCCTGGCTGGCCCGCGCCACCGTCCGCCGCGAGGCAGGCAATCTCGCCAGCGTGACCGGCGCGCGCGGAGAGCGCGTGCTCGGCGCGATCTACCCCGCCTGAATCAGCCCTGGCCGGAAACCTCCGGCTGCGCAGGGTGCGGCGCGCGCACTTCCGACGGCAGATGCCAGAAGATCAGCGCGGAAGCGATCGTGATGAGCCCCATGGTCGCAAAAGTCGCCTGAAAGGCGTCCAGCGTGTGGGCCGGCGTGTCGGTGCCGAAGACGCCGTTGTAGCCCGCCAGCACCGCGCCCGCAGCGGCTACGCCCATGCTCATCGCCAGCATCTGCACCATCGACAGCAGGCTGTTGCCGCTGCTGGCCATGCTGCCGTCCATGTCCTTCAGGGTGATCGTGTTCATCGCCGTGAACTGCAGCGAATTGACCGCCCCGAAGGCCAGCAGCTGCAGCACGTGCAGCGCCATCGGCTGGCCCGGCGCCGTGAGCCCGAAGCTGGCCATGGTGCAGCCCACGAGGATGGTGTTGACCACCAGCACCTTGCGGTAGCCGTTGCGCCTGATCAGCGGCGTGGCGAAGCGCTTCATGGCCATGCCGGCCAGCGCGATCGGCAGCATCATCAGCCCGGCGTGCACGGGCGAGTAGCCCATCGACACCTGCAGCAGCAGCGGCACCAGGAAGGGCATGCAGCTGCTGCCCAGCCGCGAGAAGAGGTTGCCGATCAGCCCGATGCTGAGCGTGGGCACATGGAAGAGCGAGGGCGCGAAAAGCGGCTCGGGCGTGCGCGAGGCACGCAGCCAGTAGCCGGCGATGCTCGCGAAGCCGAAGATCAGCACGACCAGCACGCCGCCCTGGCGCAGGCCCACGCCGTCCAGCGCGAGCGAGATCGCCACCATGCCGAAGGCCAGCATCGCGTAGCCCACGCTGTCGAAGCGCTTGATCGTCACCCCGCGCAGGTCGGGCATGTACTTGAGAGTGGCGATGCACCCGGCCAGGCCCACGGGCACGTTGATCAGGAAGATCCAGTGCCAGGAGGCGTACTGCACCAGCCACCCGCCCAGCGTGGGGCCCAGCAGGGGCCCTATGAGCCCCGGAATGGCCACGAAGCTCATCGCCTGGAGGAACTCCCCGCGCGGCACCGTGCGCAGCAGCGACAGCCGCCCCACGGGCAGCAGCAGCGCCCCGCCGAGCCCCTGCACCACGCGCGCGGCCACCAGCTGGCCCAGGCTGTGCGACAACGCACACAGCACCGAGCCCAGCGCGAACAGCACGATCGCCGAGAAAAACACACGCCGCGTGCCGAAGCGGTCGGCGATCCAGCCCGAGGCGGGAATCAGCATCGCCATGGTCAGCGCGTAAGCCACCACCACCGACTGCATGCGCAGCGGACTCTCGCCGAGGCTCGCGGCCATCGCCGGCAGCGCCGTGTTGATGATCGTGGCGTCGAGCGTCTGCATGAAGAAGCCGACGGCGACGAGCCAAAGCAGGCTCTTGCGGACGGGATCGGCGGTGGCGGCTTCGGCCTCGGATGTCATGGGTGGCAGGGGGAAAAAACGGCGGGGAACGAAAAAGCCGCCCGGAGGCGGCTTTTTTCAGAGGGGCTGGGTGAGCAGCATTCGGCCGGAGATCAGGCCGAGAAGCTCGATCCGCAACCGCAGGTGCTGGTAGCGTTCGGGTTCTTGATCACGAACTGGGCGCCCTGCAGGTCTTCCTTGTAGTCGATCTCGGCGCCGACAAGGTACTGGTAGCTCATGGCGTCGATCAGCAGCGACACACCGTTCTTGGTCATGGTGGTGTCGTCCTCGTTGGTGATCTCGTCGAAGGTGAACCCGTACTGGAAGCCGGAGCAGCCGCCGCCCTGCACGAACACGCGCAGCTTGAGGTCGGGGTTGCCTTCTTCGGCGATCAGGTCGGCCACCTTGGCTGCCGCGCTGTCGGTGAAGATGATCGGCTCGGGCATCTGGGTCTGGATGTTTTCGGCTACGGCGCTCATGGACTGATAACTCCTTGGGGGGCCGATTGTGCGGCCAATGAAACGAATCCTACTGCAATGACGCATTCCCGGCAGGCCGGGCTGGCGCGCACCCCATTGCAAGTGGGGTCGGCGGCACCCCGCGCCAAGGGCGCTCCAATGAAAAAGCCGCCCGAAGGCGGCTTTTGCTCGCAGGAAGCGGATCAGCGCTTGCTGAACTGCTTGCGGCGACGGGCGGAGTGCAGACCGACCTTCTTACGCTCGACTTCACGTGCGTCGCGGGTCACGTAGCCAGCCTGGCTCAGCACCGACTTCAGACCTGCGTCGTAGTCGATCAGCGCACGGGTGATGCCGTGACGGGTAGCGCCGGCCTGGCCGGATTCGCCGCCGCCGTGCACGTTGACCATCACGTCGAAGGTTTCGAGGTTGTTGGTCAGCGCGAGGGGTTGCTTCGCGATCATGATCGAGGTTTCGCGGCCAAAGAAATCCTGGATGTCCTTGCCGTTGACCGTGATCTTGCCCGAGCCCTTTTTCAGAAACACGCGGGCGACGCTCGATTTGCGACGGCCGGTGCCGTTGTTCCATTCACCAATCATTCTCAAGGCTCCTTACAGTTCCAGCACTTTGGGCTGTTGGGCGGTATGCGGGTGCTCAGCGCCACCGTACACCTTGAGTTTCTTGATCATTGCGTAACCGAGCGGGCCCTTGGGCAGCATGCCCTTGACAGCCTTTTCCAGGGCGCGGCCCGGATGCTTGTTCTGCATGTCGCGGAAGTTGGTCGCCGTGATGCCGCCCGGGTAGCCCGAATGACGGTAGTACACCTTGTCGATGGACTTGGCGCCGGTGACGCGCAGTTGCGATGCGTTGATGATGACGATGAAGTCACCGGTATCGACGTGAGGCGTGTAAATGGCCTTGTGTTTGCCGCGCAGACGGAGAGCAACTTCGCTGGCTACTCGTCCGAGGACCTTGTCGGTCGCGTCAATCACAAACCACTCGTGCGTCACGTCAGCGGGCTTGGCGCTGAACGTTTTGGTCATGAGTTTTTCTCTTGAAAGAGGGTTTGGCGGGCCCTTTTCCACGGTCGGCGTTCCTCTGGTGGGAATCTCTTAGGTGGGTTTCGATGTCTTCGCCGCGGGGCCACAAAAACGCTGCGAAGCCCGCGATTATATGAAGAAACGGCCAAATGGCCAATTTCCGCAACTCGGGCCGGTTTCAGCGCTGGATGCGGACCAGTTCCAGCGCCTCACTCGTCGCACTGGCATTGCCGCGCCGATGCTCGCCCTCGAACCTCACGATCCGGCCAAGTTCCGGGCTGTAGAGGGCCGAGCCAACGAAGCGTGTGCCGACCAGAGATGCGCCGGTGCCATACGAGGCATAGATCCACCCCTCGTAGCCGACATGCAGCACGTTGAGCTCCAAGCCGCCCACCCGGAACGGGCGCGCTCCCCCGACCGTCACGTTCAGTTCATGCCGCAGCCTGTCGCCGCTCGCAGCGATGTAGTCGAGATGCCACCGCATGCCGGGCTGGATGTCCTTCCGAACCCAGCCCCCTGGAGGCGACGACGTGTCGAACATGCCGCCAGCCGGTGACGTGACCGATACGACTTCGCCGCCGATCTTCTCGATACGCCCTCCCATGTTGAAAGAGAGCTCATCGCCGTTGACCTTGTCCAACCGATAGATCACCGGCGACCGGTTACCCGTGAGTTTGTCGATCCGCACATATTCGAGGGCGTCCCCAGGCTGCAGAGGTTCGCTCAGCGGCACCTCGACCCCGGGCATCCGCCGCTGCGACGATCCGGCGGGCTCACGTGCACGGGCCTCCAGCATCGCCTTGGCTCGCGTCGGTAATTCCGCCAGGAACTCGACTGGCA
The DNA here is from genome assembly GCF_013376045.1 of Variovorax sp. SG517. Lineage (GTDB taxonomy): Bacteria > Pseudomonadota > Gammaproteobacteria > Burkholderiales > Burkholderiaceae_C > Variovorax. Next base: position 1,081,059 of record NZ_JABMJG010000001.1, read on the forward strand.
TCGCGAAGTTGAGGCTCCCCCCATCGCGTGCGGCGAAGCTGGTGATGCCGAGCAGGCGCCCTTCGCTGTCGAACAGTCCGCCACCACTCGAACCAGGGGAAATGGCTGCGGTGGTCTGCAACAGCCTTGCTTCCGACTCGCCTCCGACACCACCCCGCAACCCCGACAACAGCCCCTCGCTGAGCGTATTTTCCAGCCCACGCGGGTTGCCGATGGCATACACCCGCTGTCCCACGCGTGCGCTGCCCGCAGGCGCCAGCACGACCGCAGGCGCAGCGAAGTTGGCGACCTTGATCTGGCACAGGTCGCGCGCTGGGTCGGGAAGCTCCAGCGTCGCTCCGTAGGTGACGTTGTCCTTCTTGACGACGAAGCTGCTCGCCTTGGCCAGCACATGGCAGTTGGTCACAAGCCGCCCGGGCGCGATCACCACCGCACTGCCGGCGCGCAGGGGACGCTCCTGGGCGTCGAAGGTGCGAACCGACCAGACGCTGCCAGAAACCTTGTCGAACAGCGCATCCGGCTCGAGCGCGGCAACCGTGCTGGCCGTCAGGGCCAAGCCCAGGAAAACGAGCCCCCCGGGCAGCTGCAAGCCCTTCATCCAGCGACTGCTCATGGCTTGCCCGGCAGCAAGCCGTTCAGGTCGTCCATCGAAACGCGCGTTTCGGGCCTGGATTGCCGCGGCGGCGGCGAGGAAGGCGCGATGGCCTGGCTCGGCGCAGGAGCCGCTGGCGGGGCGGGCTCGACCGCCTTGGCCGGTGCCGCAGAAGGACGAGGCTCCTCGGGCGGCTTCGCCTCCGCGACCTTCGGGGGCGTCACCGGCGGCGCCGAAGCCATCTCGGTCGTCCCGATCCGGATACCGGCCGTCGGACCTTCACCCGACTGCGCGCTGCGGTCGACACTTCGGACCTCCCCGAAGACCAACTGGATCCAACTCGGATAGTTGTAGCCCGCTGCGGTGCTGGCATCGACCACGGCGCCGATCATCCCGCCGATCAGGATGTTCCCTGCCATGCCCACGTTGGCACGCGAAACGGCCTGCCCGTGGGCCGGCGCAAAGCCGGGCTGGGTGCATTCGATCGTGAGATTGGCGCCCGAACGCCGGACCGGCACGGTGTCGCCGGAGCGCATGACCACGTCGTTCCGATCGTTGGAGACCAGGCATTTCGCACCGTCCACCACCTTGCCCGTGGTCGTCATCGTCTCGATCTTCACGTTCTGCGTGGTGCCGTGCGTCACCGATGCACAGCCCGTCAGAATAGACAGAACGCCCGCGCCCACGCACAGGCCCCAAAATCGCCATCTGGCTCCTCGCATCTGCACCCTCTTTTTGTAAATCGATGTTGCGGCGCGAGAGTCTAGCGTTCCAACTCTCATTCTTCAGGCACTATTCCCATGTTCAGCTACCGCCACGCCTTCCATGCCGGCAACCACGCCGACGTGCTCAAGCACACGGTGCTGATTGCCACGCTCGACCACCTGCTCGAAAAAGAAGCAGCCCTGACGGTCGTCGACACCCACGCCGGCGCCGGCCTCTACCGCCTGGACGGCGACTACGCCGGCACCAGCGGCGAGGCGGCAGACGGGGTTCTGCGCCTTCTTTCGGACAAGAAAGAGCCTGCCGCACCTGCTCCCGCGGCGAAGTCCGCTACCAAAAAAGTAGCGGCCGAGACCGAAGCCCCCCTGGCCGACGCGATCGCCCGCTACCTGGCCGTGATCGGCGACTTCAACCCCAAGGGCGGCGCCCGCGTCTACCCCGGCTCGCCCTTCATCGTGCAGCACCTGCTGCGCGACCACGACAAGCTCAAGTTGTTCGAGCTGCACCCCACCGACGCGCGCACGCTGGACGCCAACATCGCCCAACTCGAGGCCGGCCGCCAGATCGCCGTGCTTCGCGAGGACGGCTTCGGCAGCGCCACCAAGTTCCTGCCGCCGCCGTCGCGCCGCGCGCTGGTGCTGATGGACCCCAGCTACGAGATGAAGACCGACTACGGCCGCGTGCTCGACTTCATGGCCGAGGCGCTCAAGCGCTTCGCCACGGGCACCTACGCGGTCTGGTATCCGATCATTCCGCGCCCCGAGGCGCACGACCTGCCGCGCCGGCTCAAGACGATGGCGACCAAGGCCGGCAAGTCGTGGCTGCACGCCACGCTGACGGTCAAGTCCAGCAAGATCACCAAGGACGCCGCCTCGGGCGAGACGCACCGGCCGGGGCTGCCCGCCAGCGGCATGTTCCTGATCAATCCGCCCTACACGCTGAAGCCGCTGCTGGCGGCCGCGCTGCCGCAACTGGTGCAGCGGCTGGGCCAGGACCGCAACGCGGCCTTCTCGCTCGATTCTGGCGGCTGAGCCGGCCGTCCTTTTCGCGTCAGCCTATTTGCGGCGACGGGTCGGGACGACCGCCTTGCGCCGTGCCGGAGCCGGCGCACGCACACGCTGCTGCGGCTCGCTCGATGCCGTGGGCGCCGCTGCATCGCCAGCTTCCACCGGCAGCCCGCCGCAGCGCATGCCGTCGCGGTCCACGACCGTCAGCGCCACCTGCTTGATGCCCAGCCCGGTCAGGCCGATCCGGTCGGCCGCCGCGCGGCTCAGGTCGATCACGCGGCCCGCCGCATAGGGGCCCCGGTCGTTGATGCGCACCAGCACCTCGCTGCCGTTGACGAGGCTGCGCACGCACACGCGCGTGTTGAAGGGAAGGGTCTTGTGGGCCGCCGTCATGGCGGTCATGTCGAAGCGCTCGCCGCTGGCGGTCTTGCGCTGGTGGAACTGGATGCCGTACCAGGAGGCGCCGCCGCGCTCGAAGATCTCGCGCGGCCCGTCGTCGGGCACGCCGTCGTCCGGGGCCTGCTCGCCGGTGCCGGAGACGCTGAGGTCATAGCGCACCGCCGGCACGCTGGAGCGCGCGGCCGCGCCGGGAGGCACCGCGATCGCGCGCGGCAGGGGCAGCAATTTCGCGTTGCCGTCGGCGTCGGTCGCGGGCGGCATGGCGCATCCCGCAAGAACGCAGGTCGCCGCGACAAGCGCCGCCCGAAGCCCCGCGCGCCCTCTCAATCGAGGCGCTCCAGCACAGCCAGCGTGGCCGCCGACTGGTTCATCGTGTAGAAGTGCAGCGCCGGGGCGCCGCCTTCCTGCAGGCGCGCGCAAAGGTCGGTGACCACGTCGAGGCCGAAGGACTTGATCGACGCCGTGTCGTCGCCGAAGCCCTGCAGCCGCAGGCGGATCCAGCGCGGAATCTCGGCGCCGCAGGCGTCCGAGAAGCGCATGAGCTGCGTCGAGCTGGTGATCGGCATGATGCCCGGCACGATGGGCGTGTCGAGCCCGAGCTTGCGCACGTCGTCGACGAAGCGGAAGTACGCCTCGGGGCTGAAGAAGTACTGCGTGATCGCCGAGTCGGCGCCCGCCTTCACCTTGGCGGCGAAGGCCTGCAGGTCGGCCTCGGGCGAGCGGGCCTGCGGGTGGATCTCGGGGTAGCAGGCCACCTCGATGTGGAAGTCGCGGCCGGTCTCCTCGCGGATGAAGCCGACGAGGTCGCTCGCGTACTGGAACTCGCCGCCGATGCCGTAGCCGCTGGGCAGGTCGCCGCGCAGCGCCACCAGGCGCTTGACGCCCATGGCCTTCAGTTCGGCGAGCTGCTCGCGCACGGTGGCGCGCGTGGCGCCGATGCACGAGAAGTGGCTCGCGGCATCCACGCCCTCGGACAGGATCTCCTGCACAGCACCGAAGGTGCCCTGGTGCGTGGAACCGCCCGCGCCGTACGTGACCGAGCAGAACTGCGGCTTGCGCGCGTACAGCTGCTGGCGCACCGCGCGCAGCTTGACCGCGCCTTCGGGCGTCTTGGTCGGGAAGAATTCGAAACTCAACGGAAGGCGCACCTGCGTCTCCTTAGGAGCCGTTCGCGCGCACGGCACGCTCGGCGTGAATGAAAAACTCGCGATTGCCGTCGCCGCCGGCGATCGGGCTGTCGAACCACTGCAGCACCTTGAGGCAGAGCGCCTCGCAGGCGTCGCGCAGGCGCTTCTCGACCACCGCGTACAGCGCGTCGTCGCGCACGATGCCGCCCTTGCCGACCTGGCCGGGCTGCAGCTCGAACTGCGGCTTGACCAGCATCAGCAGCCGCCCGTCGTCGGCCAGGAACCCGACGATCGCCGGCAGCACCAGCGTGAGCGAGATGAACGACAGGTCGCCCACGATCAGGTCGAAGCGCGCATCGCCCTCTTCGCCGAGATCGTCGGCCGACAGCGCACGCGCATTCACGCCTTCGATGGCCACCACGCGCTCGTCCTCGCGCAGCCGCGCATGCAGCTGCCCGTGGCCGACGTCGACGCCCACCACCTTGGCCGCGCCGCGCTGCAGCAGGCAATCGGTGAAACCGCCGGTCGACTGGCCCACGTCGAGGCACAGCCTGCCGGCCGGGTCGATCCCGCTCGCCGCCAGTGCGCCTTCGAGCTTGAGCCCGCCGCGCGACACGTAGCGCGCCTCCGCCGCATCAACGAGTTCGAGCTCGGCCGATTCGGGCACGTCGTCCTTGTTCTTGACGACATTGCGCCACGCATCGCTCGTGCCCGCGTCACGCCAGCGCAAGCCGCCGGCGATGAGCCGCACGGCCTGCGAACGCGACGCGGCCAGGCCGCGCTCCACCAGCAACTGATCGGCGCGCATGCGCTCTGCCGATCAGTAGCGGTACGTGTCCGGCTTGTAGGGGCCGTTCTTGTCCACGCCGATGTAGGCTGCCTGCGTGTCGGTCAGCTCGGTGAGCATGGCGCCGACCTTCTTCAGGTGCAGGCGCGCGACCTTCTCGTCGAGGTGCTTCGGCAGCACGTAGACCTTGCCGGCCTGGTAGGCGTCGGGCTTGGTGAACAGCTCGATCTGCGCGATGGTCTGGTTCGCGAACGACGACGACATCACGAAGCTCGGATGGCCCGTGCCGCAGCCCAGGTTCACGAGGCGGCCCTTGGCCAGCAGGATGATCTTCTTGCCGTCGGGGAACTTGATGTGGTCGACCTGCGGCTTGATCTCTTCCCACTCGTACTTCTCGATCGACGCGACGTCGATCTCGTTGTCGAAGTGGCCGATGTTGCAGACGATGGCCTGGTCCTTCATGGCGGCCATGTGCTCGTGGCGGATCACGTCGCGGTTGCCGGTGGTGGTCACGAAGATGTCGGCCTTGTCGGCGGCGTATTCCATCGTCACGACCTTGTAGCCTTCCATGGCGGCCTGCAGGGCGTTGATCGGGTCGATCTCGGTCACCCACACCTGCGCCGACAGCGCGCGCAGCGCCTGGGCCGAGCCCTTGCCCACGTCGCCGTAGCCGGCCACCAGCGCCACCTTGCCGGCGATCATCACGTCGGTGGCGCGCTTGATGCCGTCCACCAGCGACTCGCGGCAGCCGTACAGGTTGTCGAACTTGCTCTTGGTGACCGAGTCGTTCACGTTGATCGCGCGGAACAGCAGCGTGCCCTTGGCGGACATCTCGTTCAGGCGGTGCACGCCGGTGGTGGTTTCTTCGGTCACGCCGATGATCTCGGCCGACTTGCGGGTGTACCAGGTGCCGTCGACGGCCAGCTTGGCCTTGATGGCGGCGTAGAGGATGCGTTCCTCCTCGCTGGTCGGGTTGGCGAGCACGCTCTGGTCCTTCTCGGCGCGCTGGCCCAGGTGCATCAGCAGCGTGGCGTCGCCGCCGTCGTCCAGGATCATGTTCGGGCCTTCGCCCTTGGAGCCCTTGGGGCCGAAGTCGAAGATGGCGTGGGTGTAGTCCCAGTAGTCCTTCAGCGACTCGCCCTTGATCGCGAACACCGGCGTGCCGGCAGCGGCGATGGCGGCGGCGGCGTGGTCCTGCGTCGAGAAGATGTTGCACGAGGCCCAGCGCACCTGCGCGCCCAGCGCCTGCAGCGTCTCGATCAGCACGGCCGTTTGAATGGTCATGTGCAGCGAGCCGGTGATGCGCGCGCCCTTCAGCGGCTGCGACTTCGAGAACTCCTCGCGGATGGCCATCAGGCCGGGCATCTCGGTTTCCGCGATCTTGATCTCCTTGCGGCCCCAGGCGGCGAGGGACAGGTCGGCGATCGCCTGGTCGGCGGTCGAAACGGGGGTGGGCTTGAGAACAGCGCTCATGGGAACTCCAACAAAACTGGTTTGAAAGATGCCGCCGGATACGGGGAAAAAGGCTCACCGCAAGAACAGCGGGTGAGCGTCGTTGCGATATGTGGTCCGAGCCTCACGCCTGACGGCGCTGCAACGCTCCTCGGAGGGGCGGATTGTAGACGGGGCCAAAGCCCACGCCAATGCTCGGTCGCCTGGCTGACATTTGTCACCCGCCGCAACAAAGCGACCTCTTGTTACGATTTCTTCGGGTTTGGTTCAGCAGCCAACCGGCCTGCTGTCGAGCCTATTTGAATACAAAAGGGCACAAAAATGAGGATAACGAGGAATCTCGCTGGCTGGTGCATCGCCGCCTTGCTGGCGGCTTGCGGGGGAGGAGGTGGTGGCGGTTCCGGCGGCTTGTCGCTGTCGGCGGGCGGCAGTTCCAAGCCGGAAGCCCGGGCCGCCAAGACCCTGGGCGCGCCCGACGCGCGCAACGGCAGCTACCGCGTCTACGCGGCCAACGGCACGCAGCAGCAGCTCTCGGTCGACTTCGACGCCGGCAGCTACACCATGACGGACAACCTCGGCGTGGCCGAGTCGGGCACCTTCGCAGAGGACTTCACCGAGCCGGGCACCTACGTGTTCGCGAGCAGCCGCATCACCACCGCGGCCAACACCTCGCGCTTCCGCGTGACGAGCGACGCCATCGTGGGCGCGTTCCCGTTCCAGACCGCGTACTCGAGCCCCACCGCGTATGCCGCGCAGCCCTTCGTGGCGGCGCGCGACTTCGTCACCACCGCGGCGCTGATCGACGGCACCTACAACCGCTTCAGCATCACGCGCAGCCCCGGCGGCGTGCAGGACTCGACGATCCTCTCGATGCGCCTGTCGGGCAGCGGCACGGTGCTGGAGATCTGCAACGACGCGATCATCTACAGGATCGACCTCTGCCCCGCGTCCTCGAAGCGCACCTACGCGGTCACGGCCGGCACCGACGATGCCTGGGTCACGACCAACGTGGCCAACAGCAGCGACATCGGCGGCTTCCGCGTCGCGCGCATCGGCGGCCAGAACGTCTACCTGAATGGCGGCATCAGCGTCTCGCCGGCCCAGCAGTTCATGCGCATCGCCCTGCCCGAATCGTCGAGCTGGCCCACCACGCGCGGCATCGGCTCGTCGACCACGGGCAGCTGGGGCACGAACCTGATCAGCACGACCAGCACGGTGCGCACCTCCACCGGCACCGACGACACCTACGGCACCCTGACGATGCCGTTGGACAGCACCGCCTACGCGAACCAGCCCCTGGGCATCCGCGGCGTCAACTTCACCGGAGCGAACAAGTACTTCGCGATGCAGGCCGGCGAGCTTTCGGTGCTGGTGGGCGCGCGCAGCAACACCGCCACGCAGGGCTACATCCAGCTCAACCTGATCGACAACGGCGCCACGCCCGACGCACGCAACGGCCGCTACAAGGTCTACGCCACCAACGGCTCGCGGCAGACGCTCGCGCTGAACCTCGACAGCAAGCGCTACGAGATGACCGATGCCGCCGGCACCGTCGCCTCGGGCAGCTTCGCCGAGGACACGACGGAGGCGGGCAGCTTCATCTTCGACAGCAGCCGCATCACGAGCCCCGCGAACACGGCGCGCTTCCGCTTCACGACGGACACGGTGGTCGGCGCGTTCCCGTTCGCGGTCGCGCAGGTCACGCCCGAGAGCTATGCCGTGCGGCCCTTCGTGGCATCGCGCGCACTGGTGAAGACGCAGGCCGCGCTCGACGGCACCTACAACCGGCTGGGCATCAACATGACGGCCACCGGCGGCGATTCGTCGATCACCCAGATCCAGATCGCCAACGGCGGCACCATGCTCTACCTGTGCAACGACAACGTGATCTACCGGATCGACAACTGTCCGACCGCATCCGTGCGGACCTACACGGTGTCGGCCGGCCCGACCGTGGACACCTGGCACATCGTGAGCACCACCAACCCGGCCGACAACGGCAACTTCGGCATCGCGCGCATCGGTGGCGAGAACGTCTACCTCGGGGCGGGCATCAACTCCTCGACGCCCACGATCTCGCAGTTCCGCATCGGCCTGCCCGAACGCGCCACATGGCCCACCGTCATCGCACGCGGCGGCGCCACCAGCGGCGGCTGGGGCAGCGCCGGCCTCGATGCGTCGTACTACGCGCGCACGCAGACGCTCCCTGACGGCACCAGCGCCACGCTCGCCGCGACGCTGGGCTCCATGGGCACGAACGGTCCGCTCAACATGCGCGCGGCGACTTTCACCGGGCCGAACTACCACTTCGCCAGCCAAAGCAGCAAGCTCTTCGCGATGGTCGGCTCGCGCAACCCGGCCACGGCCGGCGCGATGGAGATCGGCCTGATCGACTGACGCCGCGAGCGCTTCGCTCCGAATGAAGGCCGCATGCCGCGTTGCGAGGCATGCGGCCTTTTTTCTTGCTCATTCAGGGCTAAGTCGGCCGCCAGCACGATTCGCCGGCGGGACGTACATTGACCAGCCCCATCGTCCCCGAAAGCCCACATGCCGATTCATTCGTCCAGCGCGTCCAAGGCTCCCCTGCTCGCCGCCGTTGCCGCCCTTTGCCTGACAGCCCTCCTGCCGGCCGTCGCCTCGGCCCAGAACGCCGACACCGTCCGCATCCGCGGCACCCTCGTGCGCGTCGACGCCAGCACCCTCGTGGTGCAGGCCCGCGGCGGCGAGGTCGTCTCGCTCGCGCGTCCGGCCGACCTGGCCGTCTCCGAGGTCTATCCGATCAAGCTCTCGGACATCAAGCGCGGCAGCTTCATCGGCACCGCCGCCATGCCGCAGGCCGACGGCACGCAGAAGGCGCTCGAAGTGGTCGTGTTCCCCGAGGCCGCGCGCGGCACCGGCGAGGGCCATCGCCCCTGGGACCTGCTGCCCGAAAGCACCATGACCAACGCCACCGTCGCCGACCTGGCCGCGGCGCCGAAGTCGGTGCGCGGCGGCCAGCAGCTGCATCTGACCTACAAGGGTGGCGAGAAGACCGTCGTGGTGCCGCCCGACGTGCCGGTGGTCACCTTCCGCCCCGGCACCGACGCGCTGCTGGTGCCCGGCGCCCGCGTGCTGGTCAACGCGCAGGAGAAGAACGGCACGCCCACCGCGTTGCGCGTGACCGCCGGGCGCAACGGCTTCGCGCCGCCGATGTAGGCCAGGCCGCGAGCGGGAAGACCGGCACCCAAGGGAAATCCCGCAGGCATTTTTGTCGCGGCGGCAACCTGCGGCGCTCCGGCGCGGCGTATCGTGGCGAGGGATTTTTGCCGTCAGGCTTGGTCCCCGCCATCCACACGTCCAACGTCACAGGAGATTCCGCACCATGGCCACTGCCAAGAAAGCCGCCGCGAAGAAGACCACCGCCAGCAGTAGCAGCAGCAGTACCTCCGGCACGAAGAAGGCGGCGCCGAACGCCGCGGACATGCTCAACCCGCTGAAAGGCATGGCCGACCGGCTGCAGAGCCTCAACCTGACCGGCGGCGCCGGCAAGCTGCTGGAGAGCGGCCGCAAGGACCTGGCCGCCCTGATGCAGGCCAACGAGAAGTCCTACCAGGGCCTGCAGACCGTGGTGCAGCGGCAGACCGAGATGATCAAGAGCGCCATTTCCGAGTGGCAGGCCGCCGCCAAGGAAATGCCGGGCAAGGACCCGAAGGAAAACCTCGCCAAGCTCGACGAGCTCGGCCGCCAGTCGTTCCAGCGCGCCATCGACGACATCAAGGAGCTGGCCAACCTCGCGGCCAAGTCGCAGGCCGACGCCTTCGACGTGGTGCGCCAGCGCATCCAGGCCAACGTGGACGAAGTGACGAAGCTGCTCCAGCGCAAGTAGGCACGAGGGCCCACGCATGTCCGCAGTTCCGCCCCGCGTGGAGCGGCGCACGCGCGCCAACGGCATCGAGCTGGCGTGGGACAGCTTCGGCGACCCCGCCGGCTCGCCGCTGCTGCTGGTCATGGGCCTCGGCGCGCAGATGGTGGCGTGGGACGACGCCTTCTGCACCAGGCTCGCCGAAGCCGGCGGGCACCGCGTGATCCGCTTCGACAACCGCGACATCGGCCATTCGACGCACCTCACGCTGCTCGGCGTGCCCGACATCCAGGCGCTGATGGCGCAGGCGATGGCCGGCCTGCCGCTGCGAGCGCCCTACGACCTGCGCGACATGGCGGCCGACTGCGTCGGGCTGCTCGACGCGCTGGGCATAGAGCGGGCCCATGTCGTCGGCGCCTCGATGGGCGGCGCCATCGGCCAGGAGATGTGCATCCACCATGCGCGGCGGATGCTGTCGTTCACCAGCATCATGTCGAGCACCGGCGCACCGGGCCTGCCGCCGCCCACGCCCGAGGCGATGGCGGTGCTGTTCTCGCCCGCGCCGACAACCTTCGCGGCCTACCAGGCGCACCACGCCAAGGTGTGGCGCGTGCTGCGCGGACCGGGGAGCTTTCCGCTGGACGAAGCGCGCGATGCCGAGAAGGCGCAGCTCGTCTTCCTGCGCGGCCTCAACCCCGCCGGCGTGGCGCGGCAGCTCGCCGCCATCCTGGCCTCCGGCAACCGCAAGCCCGCGCTTCGCGAAGTGCGCGTGCCCACGCTGGTGATCCACGGCGACGACGATCCGCTGGTGCCGGTGGCATGCGGCGTGGACGTGGCCGATGCGATCACGGGGTCGCAGCTGCTGCGCATCCCGGGCATGGGGCACGCATTGCCGATCCCGATGTGGCCGCAGATCGTCGATGCCATCGCCGCGCACACGGCGCGGCACGCCGGCACCTGAGGCAGCGGCGACAGGAACAAGGCGACAGACAGGAAAGAAGGGAGCTTCCGCCATGACGAACAAGTTCTCTCCCCTCGACCCCATGGCCATGTGGCGCGAACTCACGGCCCAGTGGGAAAAGAGCACCAACGAATTCGCCAACGAGACCATGGCCTCGGACCCGTTCCGGCAGGGCATGCACGGCGGCATGAACGCCTCGCTCACCGCGCAGAAGGCGCTGGGCGACCTGATGGCCCGCTACCTCACGATGCTGAACCTGCCGACGCGCGCCGACCTGCAGGCGCTTGGCGAACAGCTGCAGCGTATCGACGACCATCTGGCGCGCATCGCCCGCGCGGTGGAAGGAAGCGGCGCCGCCGCGGCATCCGCCGCGCCCGGACCGCGCCGCACACGCCAGCCGCCGAGCCCGCCGCCAGCCACGGCGACCCGGCCCGCACGCACGCGCAAGCCCGCGGGAAAGCGCCCGTCATGAACGCCGAAGCCGACGCCTTCGCCCTGCCCGACATCGCCTCGGAGATCGAGCGCGCGATCCAGCGCAACATCAAGGGCCTGGACTTCCTCACCACCACCGCCCCTTCCGTCGGCCAGACGCCCAAGGACGAGATCCATCGCCGCGGCACGCTGAGCCTGTATCACTACCGGCCGATGGCCGACGAGATCTACCGCGTGCCGCTGCTGATCGTGATGGCGACCACCAACCGCGGCTACATCCTCGACCTGGCGCCGGGCCAGAGCATGGTCGAGCACCTGCTGCTGCAGGGCTACGACGTCTACATGATGGACTGGAACGCGCCGCGCCCGCAGGAAAAATACCTGCGCATCGAGGACTACGTGCTCGACTTCATCCCCGATTCCATCCGCCGCGTGCAGGAGCGCTCGGGCGAGGAAGACGTCACGCTCGTGGGCTACTGCATGGGCGGCGTGCTCTCCACGCTGTACGCCGCGCTGCACTCCGGCGGGCCGATGAAGAACCTCGCGCTCTTCACCACGCCCATCGACTTCAGCCGCATGAAGCTCTTCCATGCGTGGTCGGACCGCCGCTACTTCGACGTCGACCGGCTCATCGACACCGTGGGCAACGTGCCGCCCGAGATGCTCTTCGCCTCCTTCGACATGCTGCGCCCCGCCGGCCGCAGCGCGGGCATGGTGCAGCTGTGGGACAACCTGGACAACGACGAATTCGTCAAGTCGTACCGCATGTTCGACCGCTGGGGCAACGAGATGCTGCCGCTGGCCGGCGAGTACTTCCGCCAGACCGTCAAGGAGCTCATGTGGGGCAACAAGCTGCACAAGGGCGAGCTGGTGATCGGCGGGCAGAAGGTGCAGCTGAAGAACATCAAGGTGCCGGTGCTGCACGCCCTCGCGCAGCACGACCACATCGTTCCCTACGAGGCCGGGCAGCCGCTCGTGGACGGCATCGGCTCCGCCGACAAGGAGGAAGTGGTGCTCAAGGGCGGCCACGTCAGCCTCGCCGCCGGGCCCAACGCGGTGCGCAGGCTGTGGCCCAAACTGGACGAATGGCTTGGAGTGCGATCGACATGAGCATCACCACCGTGACCGACTCCTTCTCGCGGACCTACCCGCGCACCGTGACCAGCAGCGAGGGCAGCATCGTCCTGCGCCTGATGGCCGCCGAAGACGCCGACGCCGTGCTCGCCTTCGCGCAGGCATTGCCGGCGCACGACCTGCTCTTTCTGCCGCGCGACATCACCCAGCCCAAGGTGATGAACGCCTGGGTGCGCGCCATCGAGCGCGGCGACATCGACAGCGTGCTCGCGGTGCGCGAGAACGCCGTGCTCGGCTGCGCGGCGGTGATCCGCGACCCGCACTCCTGGTCCAGCCACGTCGCCGAACTGCGCGTGCTCGCCGCCCCCGAGCTGCGCGGCAGCGGCCTGGGCCACAAGCTCGCGCGCGAGGCCTGCGCCCTGGCCATCGAGCGCGGGGCGGAAAAGCTAGTCGCCCGCATGACCGTCGACCAGCGCGGCGCCATCGCCGTCTTCCAGGCCCTGGGCTTCAAGCCGGAGGCGCTGCTGGGCAAGCACGTGAAGGACCGCCAGGGCATCGCGCACGACATCGTGGTGCTGAGCCAGGACGTGGCGCGGTTCGAGGCGCAGATGCGGGCGTATGGGATGACGGAGGCGTTCTAGAAAAACTCTGCCCGACCGGAATTCAGGCAACTTTTTCGCGATTACTGTTATAAAAAGTATCCAAAACCAGCAATCGTAGATACGATTCCGGCACAAGTGCTCGGAGGGAGCACCCAGGCCGATGCCCACCCGCATCAAAGAGCCGATCCGGAGAAGCAAGCAATGAAAAGAACACTCGCCGCGCTCGGAGGCGCGGTCGTGCTGTGCATGAGCCTCGCCTCGTGTGGAGGGGGAAACGAAGGAGCAACAGGAGCGCCGTCGCCGGTGACCGGTGCCTCTGCCCAAGGCGCACGCAAGAGTGACGAAGCAGCTACCTATAGCTTTCAGGCTGCCGGCAAGCAGGACGACAGCGAAGCAATCCTGGCGCAAGTCGTGGATGCAGACCGGGACCAGACCCGGCCTGCCGGCCTGAGCCGCAATCCTGCCGGCGACGACAGCCGCAACGGGGTCTACACGGTCTACGCAGCCAACGGGACCGAGCAGGTGCTGTCGATCAACTTCGACACCGGCACGTACGCGATGACCGACGCCTCCATGCAGGTGACGGCTGGAACCTTGAGCCGCGATGCCGTGGAAGCCGATGTCGGCATCTTCAACAGTCCGCGAATCACCGCACAGGTCAACACGGCACGCTTCCAGACAACGGACGGAGTCATTCTGGGCGGCTTCCCGTTCAGGCAAGGCGATTCGGCTTCGCCCACGTACGCGGTGCAGCCTTTCCTGGCGCTCCGTTCCTTCGTGGACGATCCGAAGCAATTCGACGGCATCTACAACGTCGTCGGTGTCGCGGTCGGGCCACCCAAAGGCTATTCAAGCTCGCAAATCCAGCAGATCAGCATCGAAGGCAACGGTGCACGATTGAAGTTCTGTATGAACGATCTCGTCTTCTCCAGCGGCGGATGCGCCGGTGCCGGGGTGGAGAACTACACGATCAGCAAGGACCCCTCCGGCGCATGGCTCGCCGCGAATGTTGGCTTCCCGGGCAACAAGTTCAGATTCCGGATGGCGCGCATCGGGGGCCAGAACGTATTCCTGGCTGCCAATCCGTTCTCGACTCCCGGCTACCCACCCGAGAACTACCAGCGGCTGAGCATAGGCTTTTCTGACATTCCGAGCGCACAGGAAACACTCAAGGCGCGGGTATACGCATCGGACGGCAGCTACGGCATCGCCGTGACCGATGCCCCAATGTACAGCACCAACACCCGCCGGCCAGACACGACGACCAGCGGTTTCGCCTACGACGCGAAAGTCGTGGCGGGCACGCAGGGCGTGCAGCAGATCAACGGCGCGGGAAACGCCAGGCTCTTCGCCATCCGGAACACGAAACTGGTCGCGCTGGTGGGCACCCCCGCCAACCTGGACACGCGGGGCTACCTGCAGATCGGACTGATCGACGGCCCCGTCAGCCGGGGACCGAACAGCGGCACCTATTCGGTCTTTGCAGCATTCGGCTCGCGGCACACCCTGAGCATCGACCTCGCGGCGAAGAGCTACGGCACAGCGGACGAGGCCGGCGTGTCGACGAGCGGCACACTCGCCGAGGATCCCGCCGAGCCGGGCACCTACATCGTCAGCAACGTCCGCATCGACGCCGCCGTCAATACGGCGCGGGTCCGCCTCGCGAAAAATACGGTGGTAGGTGCATTTCCCTTCCCGACCAGGCCACTCGGGGACCTGTTCCAGGTCCAACCCTTCATCGGCTCAAGCGCGCTTGCAACCGCGCAATCCGCAATCGATGGCACCTACAACCAGTTCACGCTGACCTCGGACAACTACTCGGCAAACAAGCGAGTGGCGCGGCAGGTCAGGATCGCCAACAACGGCACGAGCCTGCAGATATGCGACGACGACGCGAGCTGGCAGGCGCGCTACACCATCGACAACTGCCCGGCCGAACTGAAAACGGTCTTTGCGATATCGCCCGGTGCCGCAAGCGGCAACTGGACGGCCGAGATTCCGGGCGTGCCGCCGAGTTCGCCCAACTTCGCACGGAAGTACGGCTTCAGCATCATGGAAATGGCTGGTCAGAAGGTCTACGTGGGTGCGCAGTACGACTCGTGGGCCAACAAGACCTTCAGCATCGGCCTGGAAGACAGCGACGCATGGCCATCCGTCGTGGCCCGAGGTGCGTCCACGCGGCGCGTGGCCGGCTATCCCTCCAACAGTTCCTGGAACAGCGTGGGGCTGGACTCCTCGTGGCTCGACCGCACGGTGGCACACGCCGACGGCACCCAGGGCACCGAGCGCCTTGCGCTCACGCCTGCCGACCTGACCACGCCCCAGGGCCTGCGCGGCATCGGCCTTGAACCAGGCATCGGCCCACGCTACATCGTCATGCAGAGCAAGGGGCTCGTAGTCATGTCGAACGGTTCGGGCTTCGGTATCGATTTCGGAATTTTCTTGGTTGAGGGAGCGGATCAATGAGCATGAAGCCCGAACACATCAACGCGTGGACGCGTGGTGCATTTCTCGCGTTGGTATTGGGCCTCGCAGGATGCGGTGGCGGTGGCGGAAGCGCAGGTGGAAGCGCTGGCGCGGGAGGCGTATCCACGGCGATGAAGGGCGACGCCGGCGCAGAGGTGGCCTCCGGCGCCCTCCAGGCGCCAGGCATCGAGGACGACCCCGGATTGACTGCGCAGCAGGCGACCAGCCCCGCACTCGACCCTTCCTCCGTCGTGCCGCGCCTGAACGCAGGCGATCCGCGCAACGGCGCGTACTACGTCTATTCCGCCGACGGCAGCAACGGCACTAGGCAGAAGCTCGGGATCAACTTCGATACGAAGAGCTATTCGCTGGTCGACAGCAAGGGGAGCGCCACGTCCGGCACTTTCAGCGAGGACCCGGCGGAACCCGGCACCTATGTCTTTGCAAGCAGTCGAATCACCAGCGCAGTGAACACGGCGCGCTTCCGCATCACGACCGATGCGATCGTCGGGGCGTTTCCGTTCGAGAAGCCATGGTCGGATCCGGTCACCTACCAGGTCGCACCCTTCATCGCAGCGCGGGCCTTCGTCACCGACCCCTCCCAGCTGGACGGCGAATACAACCGCCTGGGCATCAGCCTGAACAAGAACGGTACGGCGGACTCCCAGATCCTGGCGATGAGTATCTCGAAAAGGGGCACGCAGCTTGAGTTGTGCCTGGATAATGTCATCTACTACGTGGAAGCGTGCCAGTCGCTACGTACTTTCGCGCTCACGCCCGCTGCCGATTACGCGTGGACCGGCATCAACATCGCCGCGCCAAGTGACGTACTGCAGTTCCGGATGGCTCGGATCGACGGACAGAATGTGGTTCTCTTCGGAGGCAGCAGCGCCACGGCGCCTGACATACGCCCGTTCCGCATCGCGCTGCGCGACACAACCACCTGGCCCACTGCGCGGTATGTCGGCAGCTCTTCCGATGGCCGATGGGGAACAAACCTCATCGGTCCGGCCAGCACCACACGCACCAGTTTCGACTCGACGGGCGCCTCCGCCAGCCTCACGCTACCAGTGAGCGACGCGGCTTCCAACGGCGCGCAGGGCATCCACCCGATCAACAGCACCGGCACGGACAGATATTTCGCGACGCAGAATGGCGTACTTTCTGTGATCGTCGGCGCCCGCAATCCCGGCACACAGGGCTACATCCAGATCGGCTTGTTCAAGGACAACGGAGGGGTCGACCCTCGCAGCGGTAGCTACAGAGCCTTCTCGGTCCAACGCAAAGACGTAAAGCTGACTCTCGACTTCGATGCAGGCACTTATCAGATGGATGAGTCCTTTTCGAATGCCAGCGCCGGCACGTTCAGCCCCGATCCTGCAGATCCTGGCTCCTATGTCTTTTCCAGTCCGCGCATTGGAACAGTGTTGAACACGGCACGGTTCCGTATCACTGAAGACGCCATCGTTGGCGCCTTTCCTTTCTACGCAGGAGCCCTCGCCACACCCAGGTATCAGGTACAGCCCTTCATCGCGGTACGCAGCTTGGTCACAAGCCCCTCCGACTTGCCTGGCAGCTATGACTTGATGGTGGCGGGGATGCCGACTGCCGTCGCGCCGCCGTACTTCTCGTCCAGCATGGCGCGCCTCGTCATCGCAGCAGACGGCCATCGGGCGCAAGTCTGCAAGCTCGCCCCGGTCACGACCTGCGTCGACGAGGCCACTCCGGGCGCTTACGTCGTGGCGGCGTCGTCAACCTCCTGGTATCTGTTTTCTGGAGGCGGCGTCATGCTTACCCCCTTCCACATAGCAAACGTGGGAACTCGCAAGGTCTTGGTGGCGTCTGACTTTGAGTTCTACGGAAGCGACGACAAGCTCGGCTCCTACCTCATGCTCGGCATACGTCAGCCTGCCACGAGTTCGAGCACATGGCTCGGCAACAGCGTCCACAGCTATTCGGGCGCTGGCGAACTGGGGTCGTTGCTGACCAGTCCCACAAGCTATGGCGGGACTTACAGGAAAGCAGATGGAACGACAGGGCCGTTCGCGCTGACGCTTGGACCGGTCACGAACAATGAACGGGTCAAGATCGGTACCGACACGGCCGGAACACCGTACCTGGCGATCAACGATGGCCGTTTCGTTTTCGCGATGCCGTCGAACGGCGATGGGAGCAAGCTGCATATTGGCCTCGTAGATTGATGGCGGGCTGCCAACAGTCAATGCAGCCGGACCATCCTGCAGGGGCGCCGAGGCGCTGCAGAAAGCGGCTTTCGCTGCATCGCAAGCGAGCGCAACCTTGACTCGGGGGCCGCGGGCCCGCAATCGCGCGAGGGAGAAAAAAATGAAATACAAGATCCGGTCCTGCCGAGCGCTTCTGTGCGCGGCATTCGCATGCCTTGGCTTGCAGGGATGTGGAGGTGGCGAAAACGGCAGCGGCGGCGCAAGCGCGCCGATGGCAACGAGCGTCGGCACGGTCAAGAGCGCCAACGCAGTCGAGTCGGCGAAAGAGGCCATGCGGTCCGACGAAGCGGCATATCTCGTCGAGACCCAGCAATCGAGCGCTGCGACTTTTGATCGCCGAGCCGCCACCGCACTCTCGAACAGCCACGACCCACGCAGCGGCGTCTACTACCTCTACGCTGCCGACGGCACCAACGGCACACGCCAAAAGCTCGGCATCAATTTCGACACCCGAAGCTACACGCTGACGGACGACCGCGGCCAGGCCACCTCCGGCACTTTCAGCGAAGACCCCGCGGAGCCGGGCACCTACGTCTTCGCAAGCAGCCGCATCACGAGCCCCGCCAACACGGCACGCTTCCGTCTCGCTCCAGATGCGGTCGTCGGCGCCTTTCCTTTCGAGAAACCTTGGTCGAACCCCACGGCCTATCAGGTGATGCCGTTCGTCGCGGCACGCGCCTTCGTCACGGACCCGGTGCAACTCGATGGCAACTACAACAGCTTCGGCATCATCCGCAAGAGCGATGGAACGTCGGACTCGCAGGCTCTCACGATGCGCATCACGGGGCACGGCACAACGCTTGAAACGTGCTTCGGCTACCAGGACCTCCACAGCCTCGATTCCTGCCCCACCATCTTGAAGCGGACGTACGCCATCACGGCCTCGCCGGATTTCACGTGGGCGGGAACCAGCAGTTCGCCCGCCGACGTCCTCCAGTTCCGCATGGCCCGAATCGGCGGACAGAACATCCTGCTCTCGGGCGGGTACACCGACACAGCCCCCGACACCCGCGTCTTCCAGGTCGGCCTGCCGGACGCCCCTGTCTCCGGTTGGACCCAGACCAGGTACATCGGCGCGGCAACCAATGGCAGTTGGGGAGCCAATGTCTTCGACAACTGGGACTCGATCCGCACAGCGGTCACGCCGGAAGGAACTGTCGATGAACTCAGCCTCCCGCTGGCATCGATCGGAAGACCGCAAGGCGTCCGGCTACTGAACTCCGCGGGCACCAAGAGGTACTACGCGATGTTCAACGGCACCCTTTCGGTCGTCATCGGGCGTCCCATCGAGAACGCCCGTGGCTACATGGAAGTCAGCCTTTACAAGGACAGCTGGAACGCCCGGAACGGACACTACACGGTGTTCACGACCAACGGCACCGAGCAGACGCTGGACATCGACTTCGACAAGAAGCTCTACACGATGACGGCCCCCGGTGGCGACGCAACCACAGGCACCTTCAGCGAAGACCCGAACGACCCCGGGACCTACATCTTCGCGAACAGGCGCATCACGGCCGCATCCAACACCGCGCGCTTCAGGACCAAGATCGACGCCATCGTCGGAGGATTTCCATTCGCTCTCTTCAAGTCGAATCCCGTCGCCTACGCGGTCCAGCCCTTCATTGCCGTACGCTCTTTCGTGACTCAAAGGAGCGGACTGGCCGGCACCTACGATGTGATCGTTACGGCGGGAGGCAGCAACAACCTCACGCATCCGGGTGCCTACTGGCAGCTCTACATCGATGCGGCGGGAACGGTCGCAAGGCAATGTCTCCCCGCGACCATAGCCTGTCTCCCTGAGGCGAGCCTGGGCGACTACGCCATCTCCCCAGGCGCGTCGCCTGGCATCTGGGTGTTTACCCGGGACGAAAAGACGTCTTTCACCGGACGAGTTGCCCGCATCGATGGCCGGAACGTCATGCTGCAGGCCTCGGAGTCCTACTCACCGTACATTGCGCCAAGCTCCCCGCTTTTCCCATACCCGATCTGGACACTCAACACCGGCTTTCCGCGGCCGACGGGTGTGACAAACCCCGTGTACTGGCCTGCGATGCGCATGCATATCGCCTCGACGGGGGGCACATTCGGAACCGCATCCCTCGACGCGACCCGCTACGCGACCAGCTACTCGCGGCCAGACGGCACTTCCGGCTCGCTGGCGCTCGAAATGCAGGGCATCTCAGGCAACGCGCAGGTGCGAGAAGGCACCGATAGCACCGGGACGAGATACCAGTTGGCCCAGAACGGTGTCATCGCGCTCATGCAGGCGCCATGGCCCTTCGACAACCTGCACATAGGCCTGGCCGACTGACCCGTCCGACCGCTTCGGCCCAGTCTGCGAAAATCACGGGTTCTTGGAGTTCCCCGTGTCATCGCCCTTCGTAGCCGAAACCCGCCGCCGCCGCACCTTCGCGATCATTTCCCACCCTGACGCCGGCAAGACCACGCTGACCGAAAAGCTGCTGCTTTTCTCCGGCGCGATCCAGATCGCCGGCTCGGTGAAGGCCCGCAAGGCCTCGCGCCATGCCACCTCCGACTGGATGGAGATCGAGAAGCAGCGCGGCATCTCGGTGGCCTCGTCGGTGATGCAGATGGTCTACCGCGACCACGTCATCAACCTGCTCGACACGCCCGGCCACAAGGACTTCTCCGAAGACACCTACCGCGTGCTCACCGCCGTCGACTCGGCGCTGATGGTGATCGACGCGGCCAACGGCGTGGAAGCGCAGACGCGGCGGCTGATCGAGGTCTGCCGCCAGCGCGACACGCCCATCATCACCTTCGTCAACAAGATGGACCGCGAAGTGCGCGAGCCGCTGGACATACTCGACGAGGTGGAGCGCGAGCTCGGCATGCCCTGCGTGCCCATGACCTGGCCGGTGGGCCAGGGCAAGAGCTTCCGCGGGATCATGAACCTGCGCACGCAGGCGATGACGGTGTTCGAGTCGGGCAGCGAGCGCCTGCCGCAGGACTTCGAGACCATTGCGCTTTCCGAGCGCGACACGCTGGTCAAGCGCTTCGGCGCCGACTTCGAGACCGCCATGGAAAGCATGGAGCTCGCCACCGGCGCGTCGCCCGCCTGGGACCGCGAGGCCTTCCT
Organism: Variovorax sp. SG517; assembly: GCF_013376045.1. Taxonomy (GTDB): domain Bacteria; phylum Pseudomonadota; class Gammaproteobacteria; order Burkholderiales; family Burkholderiaceae_C; genus Variovorax. Next base: position 1,101,868 of record NZ_JABMJG010000001.1, read on the forward strand.
GGCCGGCAAGCAGACGCCCGTGTTTTTCGGCTCCGGTGTGAACAACTTCGGCGTGATGGAGGTGCTCGACGCGCTGGTCGACCTGGCGCCCTCGCCACGCTCGCGCGTCAGCACCACGCTGGTCAACCGCCAGCCGGTGACCAAGGAGATCCAGCCCGAGGACAAGGACTTCGCGGGCGTGGTCTTCAAGGTGCAGGCCAACATGGACGCCAACCACCGCGACCGCATCGCCTTCGTGCGCATGGCCTCGGGCAAGTACACGCCGGGCATGAAGCTGAAGGTGCAGCGCACCGCCAAGGAACTGCGCCCCACCAGCGTCGTGACCTTCATGAGCCAGCGCCGCGAGGCGGTGGAAGAGGCCTACGCGGGCGACATCGTGGGCTTCACCACCCACGGCGGCGTGCAGCTGGGCGACACCATCACCGACGGCGCCAGCCTGCAGTTCACCGGCCTGCCCTTCTTCGCGCCCGAGCTCTTCATGACCGTGATCCTGAAGAACCCGCTGCGCACCAAGCAGCTGCAGCAGGGCCTGGCCCAGCTCGGCGAGGAAGGCGCGATCCAGGTCTTCCGCCCCGAGATCGGCGGCCCGATGCTTCTGGGCGCGGTCGGCCAACTGCAGTTCGAAGTGGTGCAGCACCGCCTGAAGGCCGAGTACGACGCCGACGTGCGGCTCGAAGGCTGCCAGTACACGGGCGCGCGCTGGATCACGGCCGACACGCCGGCCGAGCTGCGCGAGTTCGTGAACGCTTACCCGCAGCGCATGGCGAAGGACGCGGCGGATACGCTGGCCTTTTTGTGCACGTCGCCTTACGACGTTCGGCTGGCGCAGGAGCGGTTTCCGAAGATCCACTTCCATCCGCTGCGCGAGCATGCGGGGTTGGCGCTGCAGAGCGCGGGCTGAGCACCTGGACCGGGTCAGCTCCCGGTCGACGCATAGCGGCGCAACCCGACGCGCCACACCCCGAACGCCGCCGCCAGGAACACGAACCCCGCGAGCGGCGACACCAGCCCCACCCACGCCGGCGCCCCCAGCGGATCGGCCTTCCCCAGGATCGCCAGCACCGGGTAGTACGCCACGCAGGCCAGCGGCACGATGAAGGTCAGCACGCGCCGGAACCAGCGCGCATAGAGCGCCAGCGGATACTGCGCCGCCTGCACGCCGCCGTAGGTCAGCACGTTCGCGATCTCGAGGCTCTCGACGGTCCAGAAGGCCAGGGTGCCCTGCAGCACCAGAATGCCGAGGAACAGCGCCACGCCGCCCGCGATGGCGAGCAGCGCGATGGCGACGGCGCCCGGCGTCCACGCGATGCCCATCTCCTGTGTCGCGAACGCCACCATCGCCAGCCCCTGCATCAGCCGGCCCAGGCGGCTGATGCGGAAGTCGTTGCCCATCAGCTGCAGCGCGAGCGGACGAGGCCGTAGCAGCAGGCGGTCGAAGGCGCCGGTGCGCAAAAACTCGGTGCCGAGCACGTCGAAGCCGCGGCCCAGCGCATCGGCCAGCGCGAACATGCAGTTCACCAGGCCGTAGAACAACGCCACTTCGCCGATGCGCCAGCCCTGCACGTCGCCGAAGCGGTGGAACAGCGCCCACACGGCGACAACCTCGATGCCGGTGCCGAGGAACTGGCCGACGGTCAGCATCAGCGCCGAGGCGGGGTAGCGCGCCTGGCCGCCGAGGGAGGCGCCCACCAGCCGGAAGAAGAGCGGAAGCGATCCCATTGCCCTCACCACCTTCATCCGCCCTGCACCTGCAGCCCGCGCATGGTGCGGCCCATCGCCAGGTGCCCCAGCGCCACGAGCACCGCGATCCAGAAGGCCTGCAGACCGAGTCCTCCCACCGCCTGCCAGCCCTGCAGCTGCCCGAAGTAGAGCCGCGCCGGAATGTCCATCAGCCCGGCCAGCGGCTGCAGCAGCAGCGCGGTCTGCCAAGCGTCGGGCAGCATCGCGAGCGGCAGCAGGTTGCCCGAGAACACGATGACCACCGGCGTGGCGACCGCGCTGATGCCGCGTTCGTTGAGTGCGGCGGTGGCGGCCACGTTCAGCAGCATCACCATCGACGTCGACAGCAGCAGCGCGAGCACGGCCGAGAGCACGAAGGCGAGCCCCGCCGCCACGCCCGCAGGCAGCTGCCAGGCCCACTCGCCCAGCCCGAGCACCGGCAGCGCGACCATCGCGAAGGCCGCCATCAGCGCCACGCGCGGCAGCACGCGCGCGGCGATCCAGCCGGCGCTGCGCGCGAACCACAGCGCGTAGGCGTCGACGGGCCGCAGGCGGTCGTAGGCGACGGCGCCGGTGCGCACCGCCTGTGCCACTTCCGGGTCGCCCAGCCAGGGCAGCAGCACGAGCAGCCCCTGCGCGAGCCAGGTGTAGGTGATGGCCTGGGCGAGCGACATCGGCGTGCTCGCCCCCGTCGTGGCCGCGTGGCCGTAGAAGGCCGCGAACACCATCACCTTGATGCCGCCCCACCAGCACTGCGTGGCGAAGCCGGCGAGCGCGGCGGTGCGGTACTGCAGCATCTGCTGGAAGCGTGATGCGAAGGCGGCGATGTAGGGCCGCGCAAGATCGTGCGTGCACATCGCCGTCATGCCTCAGCCGCTCCGTGCATGGCGTAGAAGCGCGCGATGACGGCCTCGATCGCCAGGCCTTCGAGGCGGATGTCCTCCACCGCATGCGCGGCGGCGATGCGCGCGATCAGCGCGGGCGCCGCAGTGCGGGCCGGGTCGAAATCGAGCACCAGCGTCTGGCCGTCGCGCGAATGCACCCGCGCGCCTTCCACCTGCGCGGGCAGTTCGGCACCCTGCGCGAAGTCGACCACCAGGCGGCGCTCGGCCATCACCTGCGCGCGCAGCGCCTCGACCGGGCTGTCGGCCAGCACGCGGCCGTGGCCGACGATGATCACGCGGCGGGCCAGCGCCTCGATGTCGTGCATGTCGTGCGTGGTCAGCAGCACGGTGGTGCCGCGCTCGCTGTTGGCGCGGCGCACGAAGTCGCGCACGGCCAGCTTGGAAGGTGCGTCGAGGCCGATGGTGGGCTCGTCGAGAAAGAGAATGTCCGGCTCGTGCAGCAGCGCCGCCGCGATCTCCGCGCGCATGCGCTGGCCCAGCGAGAGCTGCCGCACCGGCTGCGCGAGCACGCGCTCCAGGTTCAGCAGCGCCACCAGCTCGTCGCGCGTGCGGCGATAGCGTGCCGGGTCCACGCGGTAGATGTCGCGCAGCAGGTCGAAGCCGTCGCCCACGGGCAGGTCCCACCACAGCTGCGTGCGCTGGCCGAAGACCACGCCGATGCGCGCCACGTGGCGCTCGCGGTCGGCGAAGGGGTCGCGCCCGTCGATCTCCACGCGCCCGCCGTCGGGCCGCAGGATGCCCGAGAGGATCTTGATGGTGGTCGACTTGCCAGCGCCGTTCGGTCCGATGAAGCCCAGCAGCTCGCCGCGCTCCAGCGCGAACGACACGCCCGACAGCGCCTCCACCGTGCGGTGGCGGCGCCGCACGAGGCCGCGCAGCGCACCGATCACGCCCGGGTCGCGTTCGGAAATGCGGTAGGTCTTGCGAAGGTCGTCGACGAGGATGTGGGGCATGGAAGGCGCCGCGCCGGCCTCGATGGCACGGCGGGGGCGGGATGCTACACGAAAGCGCCGGTACGATCGCCGCTCCTTTTCGCATTCTTTCCGCCATGCCTTCGCAGCCGCCTTCCCTGCCCTCCTCGCCTCATCATCTGCTGCCGCTGGCCGACTGGCCCGAGACTGCGCGTGCCGGGCTTATCGGCGTGTTCACCGACATCGACGACACGCTAACGCACGAGGGCGCGATCACGCCAGATGCATTGCAGGCGCTGGGCGACCTCAAGGCCGCAGGCCTCTCGGTGGTGGCGATCACGGGCCGGCCAGTCGGCTGGAGCCTGCCCTTCGTCAACGCCTGGCCGGTCGATGCCATCGTGGCCGAGAACGGCGCGGTCGCGCTGCTGCCCTCGGCCGATGGCAAGGTCGAGAAGCGCTACCAGCAGGACGAGCCCACGCGCGCGGCCAACTTCGCGCGCATGCAGGCGGTGCTGGAGCGCATCGAGCGCGAGCTGCCGGGCGTGGGCCGCGCCACCGACTCGCCGGGGCGCGAGACCGACATCGCCATCGACCACAGCGAGTTCGTGCAATTGAGCGACGCCACCATCGCGCAGGTGGTGGCGCTGATGCGCGGCGAGGGCATGCACGCCACCGTGAGCAGCATCCACGTCAACGGTTGGTACGGCGACAACGACAAGCTCGAAGGCGCGCGCTGGATCGTGCGCGAGCTGTGGGGCCGCGCGCTCGACGCCGAGACGGACCGCTGGGCCTACGTGGGCGACTCCACCAACGACCAGCTGATGTTCCGCAGCTTCGCGCACAGCATCGGCGTGGCGAACGTCGCGCGCTTCGTGCCGCAGCTCGAGCACCTGCCGCACTACGTGACGCAGGCCGAGCGCGGGACGGGCTTCGCCGAGGCGGCGCGCGCGATTCTCTCGGCGCGCTGAGGCCTGCTCACGGACGAGCGGCGGCGGCAGATGGAATGCCGGTAGCGTCGTCGTTGGTGATTGGGGCTTCGAGCCAGAAGCCCAGACCCGACCATTGCTCGACCCGAACCGATCCCGCCGCTCAGTCACTCACAGGCAGCTCGCGCCGCATCCGACGCAGCAAGGCCCACTGGCTCCAGGTGCCGAAGGCCGCAATCAGCAGCAGCGCCCCTGCATAGCCTTCGGCCGTGTTCAGCAATCCCAGCGGCGCCACCAGGAAGCCCGCGAGCATCGCAGGCAGGCTGAACGCGAGGTAGCTCACCACGAAGATCGCCGCGAACAGTTCGCCGCGCTCGTGCGATTGCGCCATCGGCGCCAGCGTCTGCACCAGCGCCGAGAACGCGCCGCCGAAGCCGATGCCCGCCACCGCCGTGCCGATGAAGAAGAGCGCGAGCGAGCGCGTCGCGAGCGCAGCCAGCAGCAGCACCAGCCCGAGCGCGATGCTGGCCATGCCGGCGATGGCCGGCCGCGGTGCCGCGAAGCGGCCGAGCAGCGTCGGCGCGATGGCTCCCATGCCCGAGAGCACCGCCACGGTCAGGCCGTTGACCACGCCGTTGTCGATGCCGAACACGTGCAGCATCAGCGAAGGCGCCAGCGACAGGTACAGCCCGCCGAGTGCCCACACCACGACGAACACCGGCAGCCCGCGCGCGAACTCGGCGCGGGCCTTGGCGGGAATGGACACGCGCGGCACCAGCGAGGCAAGCGCGCCGGCGCGCGGCGTGACCGTCTCGGGCATCCACAGCACCACGGCTGCGCCCAGCGCGAACACGGCGGCCAGCACGCCGAACACCAGCATCACCGGCTGCACCGAGAACTTCACCGCCACGCCCGTCAGCAGCGCGCCCAGCGCAAGGCCCGCGAGCGGCGACACGCTAGTGATCAGCGCGCCCAGCCGCTTGCGCGAAGCCGGCGCCGCCTCGACCACCGCCGCACTCAGCGCGCCGCTCGCGATGCCGGTGGCGATGCCCTGCACCACGCGCGCGACGATCAGCCCGCCGATGCCGTTCGCGAGCAGGAAGAGCCCCATCGCCACCGCCTGAAGCACCAGCGCCGCCAGCACCACCGGGCGCCGCCCGATGTGGTCCGACAGCGAACCCGCCACCAGCAGCGACACCAGCAGCGCGATCGCGTAGACCGCGAAGGCCACCGTGAGCAGCGAGGACGAGAAGTGCCAGGCGTGCTGGAACACCACGAAGAGCGGCGAAGGCGCGGCCGCCGCGAAGAAGAAGGCGAACAGCACCGCCGCCAGCAGCGGAAAGGCTGCGCGCTGAGGCAGACGCCACGGCCTGGAGCGGGCGGCGATCTCGGCGGTGGCGGAAGCGAGTTCGGGGCAGGAGGACGGCATGGCGAATCCTTAACGCAACTTTTTTTGCTTTTGTGATTCTAGAACTGTAAATCCACTAAAGCAAATATCTTTGCGTTAAAGTTCATCGCCATGACCGACACCGCCCTCCCCAACAAGCGCCCCGGCGGCCGCAGCGCCCAGGTGCAGGCGCTCGTGCGCACAGCCCTCGAGGAACTCGTGGCCGAACAGGGACGGGAGCGCGTCACCGTGCCCGCTGTGGCCGAGCGAGCGGGCGTCAGCGCATCGAGCATCTATCGCCGCTGGGGCGACCTGCAGGGCCTGCTGGCCGAAACCGCCACCCACCGGCTCGACCCGAACCGCCCGCTGCCGAACACCGGCACCCTGCGCGCCGACCTCGAAGCCTGGGCGCGCGAACTCATCGAGCACCTCTCTAGGCCCTGCAACACCTCGCTGCTGAAAGCCGCGGCCGCGCTGGCCAACGGCAACTCCGACACAGACTGCCTGCGCAACCGCCGCAGGGAAGCGCTGACGCTGGTCGAGCAGGCGCGCGCCCGGGGCGAGCGCGCGCCCGAGCCGCAGCAGGTGATCGATCACCTGATCGCGCCGATCGTGTTCCGGCTGGTGTTTGGCGGAGACGGGGTGAAGCCGGAGCTGGCGGGCCGGCTGGTGGACGAGTTGTTCGTCCTCAGTTCGTCTTGACTTCCTTCGCCAACCCCAGCTTCTCGATGATCGCCTTCTCCTTCACCACCGTCTCCTGCGCGAACTTGGTGTAAGTGGCCGAGCTCATGTAGTTCGGCAGCATGTCGTAGCGGCCCAGCGCGGCCACGTAGCTGGGCTCTTCCATCGCCTGCTTGAAGGCGTCGTGCAGCTTCTTCACCACCTCGGGCGGCGTGCCCTTGGGGGCGCCGATGCCGAAGGGCGAGTTCTGCACCACGTCGTAGCCCAGTTCCTTCAGCGTGGGCGCGTCGGGGAACTTGGCCAGGCGCTTCTCGCCCCAGGTGTTGAGCACGCGCAGCTTGCCGGCCTCGACCTGCGGCGCGAAGCCGGTGCTGTCGGCCGCGGCCATCAGCTGGCCGCTGACCACTGCGAGCATGAGGTCGGCGCTGCCCTTGTAGGGCACGTGCTGCAGCTGGATGCCGGCCTTCTGCGCGACGATCTCGGTGGTCAGGTGCGGGCTGGTCAGCGTGCCGGTGGAGCCGTAGGTGAGCTTGCCGGGGTTGGCCTTGGCGTAGGCGACGAAGTCGGCCCAGGTCTTGAAGGGGCTGTCGGCCGGCACGACGATGCCGAAGGCGTAGCCGGTGACGTTGATGACGTAGGTGATGTCCTTGAGCGGATCCCAGTTGATCTTGGTGGTGTAGCCCAGGCGGAACACGCCCAGCGGGATCTGCGCGACGGTGTAGCCGTCGGGCTGCGCGGTCTGCAGCGCCTGCGCGGGCAGCGTGCCGCCGGCGCCGGGCTTGTTGTCGATGATGACCGGCTGGCCGAGGATCTTGCTCGCGTTCTCGGCGAGCTGGCGCATGGTGATGTCGGTCGGGCCACCCGCCGGAAAGGCGATCACCAGCTTGACGGGCTTGGCGGGAAAGGCCTGCGCGAACGCTGCCATCGGAAGGGCGAGGCCACCGGCTGCGGCGATGGCGGCGGCGGTACGGAGAAAGGTGGAGCGGCGGAGCATGGCTGACTGGATCCTGACGAGAGAAAAGCGCCGATTGGGCCCCGCCGCATCGGCGAAGGCAATCGGGGCTGCCCTGATTTCCGTGGGAAACCGGGGCGAATTCCGGCGTTCGAGTCGCCTGCGCGTCAGTTGCTAGGCCTGCGCGAAGCCTTCGATCACGTTCACCGCGTTGACGCCCACCTCCGCCACCGCGTAGCCGCCCTCGAAGACGAACACCGTCGGCAGCCCGGCGCGCGCCAGGTCCTCGCCCATGCGCAGGTAGTCGTCGCTCCTGAGCCTGAAGCCGGAGATCGGGTCGCCCTCGAAGGTGTCGACGCCGAGCGAGACCACCAGCGCGCCGGCCTTCACTTCGGCGATGCGGGCCAGCGCGGTCTTCAGCGCGGCGCGCCACGCGGTGAAGTCGGTGCCGCGCGGCAGCGGGAGGTTGTGGTTGAAGCCCTCACCGCGTCCGGCGCCGCGCTCGTCGGCATGGCCCAGGTAGTAGGGATAGTCGGTCAGCGGATCGCCATGCAGGCTCGCGAAATGCACGTCGTCGCGCTCGTAGAAGATGGCCTGCGTGCCGTTGCCGTGGTGGTAGTCGACGTCGAGCACGGCGACGCGCTCTATGCCCGCGTCGCGCAGGGCCTGTGCCGCCACGGCGGCGTTGTTCAGGAAGCAGTAGCCGCCGAAGAAATCGGCGCCCGCGTGGTGGCCCGGCGGGCGCGTCAGCGCGAAAGCGGCGCGCTCGCCACCGATGACGCGCTGCGCCGCGGTCCACGCGCAGGCCGCACCGTGGCGTGCGGCCGCCCAGCTGCCGGCCATCAGCGGCGTGCCCGCGTCGAAGGAGAAGAGGCCCAGGCGCGCCGGAAAGCTCTTCGGCAGCACGTCGCTGCGCATGCCGCGCGTGGGCCAGTACGAGGGCAGCGCATCGCGCGTCGCGTTGGACGGGTCCAGCGCCACCCACTCGTCCCACGCGTGCGCGATGAAGTCCAGGTAGCGCGGCGCATGCACCTTTGCCAGCAGCGCCTCGTCGAAGGTTTCATCGGGCGCCTGCAGCGACCCGATGCGCCTGCGCTCCAGCTCATGCCTCACATGGTCGACGCGGGCGGGCACCTCAAAGCACGGCACGAGCTCGCCGCGGAACATCTCGACTTTGCCCTGATGGAGAACGTGCTGGTCGTTGTAGATGGTGAGCATGAAGATGGAAGGCCGGAGCGGCTGTGGCGAAGCCGCCCATCATGCCGCACGCCGCAGCACCGCCCGGCGCCGTCCCGAGGCCGTGAGCCCGAACAGGTCTTTCGGATCGTCGAGCTCCGGCACCAGCGCGATCTGCCGGCCGATGCCGCGCTCGGTGGCGATGCGCTGGATGTAGCGCAGCGCCGTGTAGTCCTCCAGCGCGAAGCCCACCGAGTCGAAAAGCGTGACCTGCGCAGCGCTCTCGCGCCCGGGCACTTCGCCGAGCAGCACGCGCCAGAGCTCGTGCACCGGGAAGTCGGCGGCCACCTGCTGAATCTCGCCCTCCACGCGCGTCTGCGGCTCGTACTCGACGAACACGCGCGCCTTGCCGAGCACGCCCGGATGCAGCTCGGTCTTGCCGGGCGAATCGCCGCCCACCGCGTTGATGTGCATGCCCGGCTCGATCATCTCGGGCGTGAGCACCGTCGCGCGCCCCTGGTAGGCGGTGACGGTGGTGACGATGTCCGCGCCGCGCACCGCCTCGGCCACCGAGCGGGCACGCACGATCTCCAGCGGCGTGCAGGCCGCGAGGTGGCGCACCAGCTTGTCGGTGGCATGCGGGTCGATGTCGTACACCCGCACCTCCTCGATGCCCAGCAGCGCATGGAAGGCCAGCGCCTGGAACTCGCTCTGCGAGCCGTTGCCGATCAGCGCGAGGCTGCGCGAATCGGGCCGCGCCAGCGCCTTCGCGGCCATGGCGGAGGTGGCGGCCGTGCGCAGCGCGGTGGTGAGCGTGAGTTCGGAAAGCAGCACGGGGTAGCCCGTGTCGACCTCGGCCAGAACGCCGAAGGCCATCACGGTCGGCAGCCCGACCTGCGTGTTGTGCGGATGCCCGTTGACGTATTTGAATGCGTAGGCGCCGTCGTCGGCCACCGGCATCAGCTCGATCACGCCGAGGTGCGAATGGCTGGCCACGCGCGCCTTCTTGTCGAACTCGCGCCACCGCATGAAGTCGTCGCGCAGCGCGTCGGCCAGCGCGGTGAGGAACTGCGGGACACCGGTCTCGTCCACCAGGCGGACCAGGCTGTGAACATCGATGAAGCGGGTCATGACATGGCTCCTTGCGTAGCCCCGCCGCGGCGCTTCATCCCATCACATGTTTACTCCACCATGGCTGATTCAGGATGCGCCTGCGCCAAGGGTTGAGAGCCATTGTGCGCCGCTTTGCATGACCTTGGCGATACCCTCGAAAGGCCTATGCGTTCAGGTGGAAAGGCGCGTTCGCGAACAGTTGCACGCCGTGCAGCAGCGCGTCTTCGTCGAAGTCGAAATGCGGATGGTGGTGCGGATGCACGATGCCCTTGGCGGCACTGCGCGCCCCGATGAACACGTAGACGCCCGGCGCATGCTTCAGGAAGGCGCTGAAGTCCTCGCTGTTCGGCAGGGGGCGGATAGGCTGCAACGCTGCCGTCGCAATGCCCTGCTCCACCACCGCGCGCATCCGCTCGGCCACGGCCGGATCGTTGACCACCGGGCTGTAGCCGCGGATGTAGTCCAGGTCGCAGGAAGCCCCATGCGCCCCGGCGACGCCGTTGGCGATGCGCTCCACCAGAGCCGGCACCAGCTCGCGCACCCGCTCGTTGAAGCAGCGCACCGAGCCCCACAGTTCCACCGTATCGGGAATCACGTTGAAGGCGGTGCCGCCGTCGAAGCGCGTAACCGAGAGAATCACCGCCTCGTGCGGATCGGCGTTGCGCGAGACCACGGCCTGCAGGTTGCAGACGATCTGCGCGCCGATCATGATCGGGTCGATGGAGCGGTCGGGGTTGGCCGCATGGCCGCCGCGGCCGCGCACGCGCAGCACGAAGCGGTCGGAACTGGCCAGCGCCGGGCCGTCGAGCACGGCGATGCTGCCCGTGTCCAGCGTGGACAAGACATGCGCCGAGATCACCTGGTCGACGCCCTTCATCACGCCCGCGTCCACCATCTGCTGGGCGCCGCCCGGATGCTGCTCCTCGGCATGCTGGAAGAAGAAGCGCACCTCGCCCGGCACCTGGCTGCGCAGGCCGGCGAGGATGCGCGCCGAGCCAAGCAGCATCGCCGCGTGGCCGTCATGGCCGCAGGCGTGCATGACGTTGGGATTGCCCGATGCGTAGTCGCAACTCTTCTGGTCCTGCAGGGGCAGCGCATCGATGTCCGCGCGCATCGCCAGCGTGCGCCCTTTCCTGCCGCCCGCCAGCCGCGCCAGCAGGCTGGTCGGCGTGGGCCGGCTCACTTCCAGCCCATCGATGGCGGCAAGTTCGCGCTCGAGAAAGTTGGCGGTGTCCACTTCCTTGAACGACAGCTCGGGGTGGCGGTGCATGTGGCGGCGCCACGCGACCACTTCGGCATGCTCGCGCCGCGATTGCGCATCGATGCTTTCGGCAATGCCGGCGAGCGAGAAACGCGTGCTGAATATGTTCATGGTGTTGTCGCTCATTCGGGGTTGATGCCCGCGGCCTGGACGATGCGCCGGTTGCGCGCCAGCCCGCTCTCGATCTTCGCGCGGAAGGCCTCGGCAGAACCTGCGGCCGCGTCCGCACCCAGTTCCTTCAGGCGTGCGGCCAACGCCGGGTCGCGCAGCGCGGCCACGGCCGCGTCGTGCAGCTTTTTCTGGATGGCGGGCGGCGTCTTCGCCGGTGCGACCAGGCCGAACCACGTCATGGAGAGCTCGTTGAGATCCGGCTGGCCGAGCTCCTTGAGCGTAGGCACGGAAGGCAGCGCCTCCAGCCGCTTCGGCGCACCCACGGCGAAAGGCAACAGCTTGCCGCTCTTGATGTGCGCGGCCGACGAAGGGTATTGGTCGATCGACACCTCGGTCTCGCCCGACAGCGCCGCCGTCAGGGCCGGCCCCATGCCGCGATACGGTACGTGGCGCAGCTTGAACCTGAGATCGGTATTCATCGCCTCGATCAGCAGGTGGCTGATGGAGCCGGTGCCCGCCGAGCCGATGTTGTAGAAGTCCGGCTTGGCGCGCACCTCGGCCACCACCTGCTCGAAACTGCGTCCTGTGAACGACGGATGCACCATGAACACCGTCGGCACGGTCGCCAGCATGGTGATCGGCGCCAGGTCCTTCAGCGGATCGACGCGGTTCGCCTTCAGCAGGATCGGGTTCACCGTCAGCGTGCTCGCGGTGCCGATGCCCACGGTGTAGCCGTCCGCTTCGGCGCGGGCCACGGCTTCGGAGCCGATCATGCCGCCGCCCGTGCGGTTGTCCACAACCACCGGCTGGCCCAGCGTGGCCTGCATCCTGTCGGCCACCAGGCGAGCCACGATGTCGGTCGAGCCGCCGGGCGCGAACGGCACGATCAACTTGACCGGACGCTGCGGGTAGCTGTCCTGCGCGAGAGCCGGAAGCGCCAAAAGGCCCAGCAAGGCTGCCGAGATGGCGGCAAGCCGGCGACGTGTGAACTGCATGGGGTCGGTGATCCGTGTAAGCCGAAAGTGGCCGGATTATGTTGACGCCATCGATCGGCTTCCAATAGATTGATGGCCATTCCGATAAGCAAATCCAATACCCCACGAAGCCCGCGATGTCCATGGTGACGCCCTCCTCTTCCGTCCTCTACGCCCGACTGGTCGCGAAAGGACGCCTGCGCCACCTGCAGCTGCTGGTGTCCGTCGCCGATTCGGGCAGCGTGCGGCGCGCGGCCGAACAGATCGGCATGAGCCAGCCCGCCGCAACACAGGCCCTGGCCGACATCGAAGGCCTGCTCGGCACGCCGTTGTTCGAGCGACACGTGCGCGGCATGCGGCTCACGGCGGCAGGAAGCGCAGTGGCCCCGATGGCGCGCAACACGCTGAGCGCGCTGCGGGCCTCGGCCGACACGGTGCACGCGCTGCAGGCGGGCGCGGGCGGCGTGCTGCGCTTGGGTGCGATCACGGCCGGGGTCGCCGGCCTGCTGTGCCGGATGCTGCCGTCGTTCGCGGCGCGCCACCCGACATTGCGCATCGAAGTGCTGGAGGCGCCCGGCGACCAGCTGCTGGCCGACGTGATGTCCGGCCGCGTGGACATGGCGCTGTGCCGCCGGCCGCACGAGCTGCCCGCACCCTGCACCTTCGAGCAGTTCGCGCCCGACGTCCCCTGGATCGTCGCGGGCCGCAGCCATCCGCTCGTGCGCAAGACCCAGCCGACGCTGGCCGACTTGCGTGCCGCGCGGTGGATGCTGCCGGTCCAGGGCATCGGCATACGCAGCGTGTTCGATGCACTGTTCGACGCACCCGACGCGCCGAAACCCGAGCTTCATCCGGTCTCCAGCACCTCGCTGCCGCTGGTGCTCGAGCTGCTGCGCAGCGACAGCGTGCTGACGCTGGTGCCCCGCAGCGTCATCGGGCCCTTCGTGCAGTGGGGACTGGTCGCGCGCGTGGCCTACGAGTTCGGCGGCGAGCTCGAAGGCATCGGCGCACTGTTGGGCGCGGACAGCGACAGGCCGGCCGTGGCCGCCTGCCTGGAGGCATTGCGCGAGGCCGTCCGCTCGGAAGCCGCCGCCTGAGCGGCAACGCTCAGCGCGCCAGCACCGGCTTCAGCGCCACGCCCGTGTGCGTGCCCAGCCGCACCACTTCTTCCGGCGGCGCCGCCGCGACCACGCGCCCGCCGGCACCGCCGCCCTCGGGGCCGAGGTCGAGGATCCAGTCGGCCTCGGCGATCAGGTCGAGGTCGTGCTCGATCACCACCACGCTGTGGCCGCCGTTCACCAGCCGGTGCAGCACGTGGATCAGCTTCTCGACGTCGGCCATGTGCAGGCCCACGGTCGGCTCGTCGAGCACGTACAGCGTGTGCGGCGCCTTCTGGCCGCGGCGGGTGATGTCGTCGCGCACCTTGCTCAGTTCGGTCACCAGCTTGATGCGCTGCGCCTCGCCGCCCGAGAGCGTGGGCGAGGGCTGCCCCAGCGTGAGGTAGCCCAGGCCCACGTCCTTCAGCAGCTGCAGCGGGTGGCTGATGTTGGGCATGCTCGCGAAGAACTCGACGGCCTCGTCGACTTCCATCTTCAGCACGTCGCCGATGCTCTTGCCGCGCCAGCTCACGGCCAGCGTCTCGGGGTTGAAGCGTGCGCCGTGGCAGACCTCGCAGGGCACCTTCACGTCGGGCAGGAAGCTCATCTCGATGGTGCGTACGCCCGCGCCCTCGCAGCCCGGGCAGCGGCCTTCGCCGGTGTTGAAGCTGAAGCGCGCCGGACCGTAGCCGCGCGCCTTCGCCTCCAGCGTGTCGGCGAAGAGCTTGCGGATCGTGTCCCAGAAGCCGATGTAGGTGGCCGGGCAGCTGCGCGGCGTCTTGCCGATGGGCGTCTGGTCGACCTCGAGCACGCGGTCGATGGTCTCGTAGCCCTCGACCTTGCGGCAGCCCGCCCACGCCGGGCGCTTGCCTGCGGCGTCGGCGTCGCGGCCCGCCTTGGTCGAGCGCTGCACCACGATGGCCTGCACGTTGGCCAGCAGCACGTCGCGCGCGAGCGTGGACTTGCCCGAGCCGCTGACGCCGGTGACCACCACGAGGCGCTGCAGCGGCAGCGTGGCGGTCACGTCCTGCAGGTTGTGCAGGTTGGCGCCGTGCACGGTGAGCCATTCGCCGCTCTTCTCGGCCTTCGGGTCGGGCGACGGCACCAGACGGCGCGCGTGCAGCGGGTGCCGGATGGCGTCGCGCAGGTAGCGGCCGGTCTGCGAATCGTCGGCCTTCTGGATGTCGGCCACCGTGCCCTCGGCCACCAGGCGGCCGCCGCGCTTGCCGGCGCTCGGGCCGATGTCGATGATGTGGTCGGCGCGGCGGATGGTGTCCTCGTCGTGCTCAACCACGACCAGCGTGTTGCCCTTGTCGCCGAGCTTGTGCAGCGCGTCGAGCAGGATCTGGTTGTCGCGCGCGTGCAGGCCGATGGTCGGCTCGTCGAGCACGTAGCACACGCCCTGCAGGTTGCTGCCGAGCTGCGCCGCCAGGCGGATGCGCTGCGCCTCGCCGCCAGAGAGCGTGGGCGCGCCGCGGTCCAGCGTGAGGTAGCCCAGGCCCACTTCTTCCAGGAATTCGAGCCGGCTGCGGATCTCGGGCACCAGGTCGCGCGCGATCTCGGCTTCGCGGCCGCTGAGCGCGAGGCCCTCGAACCACTGGCGCACCTCGGTCACGCTCATGCGCGCGAGCTCGGTGATGCCGATGCCGCCCGAGCCGTCGGCCGCGGTGCCGAAGCCCACGGCACGCGCCGTGGCGTTCAGGCGCGTGCCCTCGCAGGTGGGGCAGGCCACGTCGGCCAGGTCTTCCACCTCGGGTTCGGCGAAGGTCTGCTCGCGGCCCTTGTTGTCGTCGGCCAGCACGGAGTCGTCGAACACCTTGCGCTGGTCCTTGCTGAGCTTGACACCGGTGCCCACGCAGTCGGGGCACCAGCCGTGCTTGCTGTTGTAGCTGAAGAGGCGCGGATCGAGTTCGGCATAGCTGGTGCTGCACACCGGGCAGGCGCGCAGCGTGGAGAACACGTTCACGCGGCCGATGCCTGCGGTGGACACGCCGGCCATCATCGCGGCGCGCAGTCCGTCGAGATCGCTGAGCACATGCACCACGCCCTTGCCGTGCTCGAGCGCCTTGGCCAGCGCCTCGCGCAGCTCGTTCTCCTTCGAAGGCAGCACGTCGAGGCTGGCCACGGGCAGCTCGATGCTGTGCTCCTTGAAGCGGTCGATGCGCGGGAAGCCGGTGGTCGGCAGGAACTCGCCGTCCACGCGCAGGTGCGTGAAGCCGCGCGGGCGCGCCCAATCGGCCAGCTCGGTGTAGACGCCCTTGCGGTTGCTCACCAGCGGCGCGAGCAGGCCGATGTGCTGGCCCTTGAAGTTGCGCATCAGCTGCGCGGCGATGCTGTCGGGCGTCTGCGGCTGCACGGCCGCGCCGTCGTGGATGCAGTGCTGGATGCCCAGCTTCACGTACAGCAGGCGCAGGAAGTGCCAGACCTCGGTGGTGGTGCCCACCGTGCTCTTGCGGCCGCCGCGCGACAGGCGCTGCTCGATGGCCACCGTCGGCGGAATTCCGTACACCGCGTCCACCTCGGGCCGGCCCGCCGGCTGCACGATGCTGCGCGCATAGGCGTTGAGCGATTCGAGGTACCGGCGCTGCCCCTCGTTGAAAAGAATGTCGAAGGCCAGCGTCGACTTGCCCGATCCGCTCACGCCCGTCACCACGCTGAACTTGCCGCGCGGAATGTCGACGCTCAGGTTCTTCAGGTTGTGCTCGCGCGCGTTGACGATCTGCACCGCATCGGCGCCCGGCGCCTTCTGTGCGTTGGCGATGTAGCGGCGCGCGGCGCGCTCGGCCACCTTGTAGGCCTCGGGGCCGATGGCGAGTTCGTAGTCGGCCAGCGCGGCGCCGGTGAGCGAGGCGCGGTTCTCGCGCAGCTGCTCGGGCGTGCCCTCGGCCACCACCTGGCCGCCGCCCTCGCCGCCTTCGGGGCCGAGGTCGATGAGCCAGTCGCTCGCGCGGATCACGTCGAGGTTGTGCTCGATCACGATCAGCGAATGACCGGCCTCGAGCAGCTTGCGCAGCGCGCGCATGAGCCGCGCGATGTCGTCGAAGTGCAGGCCGGTGGTCGGCTCGTCGAACAAAAATAGCGTGCCCTTGCGCGCCACCGACTGCTTGCTGGCGGTCGCGTTCTTCGCGGCCTCGGCCAGGAAGCCCGCGAGCTTCAGCCGCTGCGCCTCGCCGCCACTGAGCGTGGGCACGGGCTGGCCGAGCTTGACGTAGTCCAGGCCCACGTCGGAAATGGGCTGCAGCACGCGCAGCACGTCGCGGTCGGCCTCGAACACCGCCGCAGCCTCGGCCACGGTGAGTTCGAGCACGTCGGCCACGTTGTAGCTCTTGCCCTTTCGCTCCACGCGCACTTCGAGGATCTCGGGGCGGTAGCGCTTGCCGTCGCAGTCGGGGCAGCGCAGGTACACGTCGGAAAGGAACTGCATCTCGACGTGCTCGAAGCCCGAGCCGCCGCAGGTCGGGCAGCGCCCGTCGCCGGAGTTGAAGCTGAACTTGCTCGCGGTGTAGCCGCGCTGGCGCGACAGCGCCGCCGTGGCAAAGATTTCGCGGATGGCGTCCCAGGCGCCCACGTAGCTCGCGGGGTTGGAGCGCGCGGTCTTGCCGATGGGCGACTGGTCGACGAACACCACGTCGCCCAGGTGGTCGGCGCCGAGCAGGCGGTCGTGCGCGCCGGGCGTTTCGGTGGCCTTGCCGAAGTGGCGCATGAGCGCGGGCGCCAGCACGTCCTGGATCAGCGTCGATTTGCCCGAGCCGCTTACGCCGGTCACGCACACCAGGCGCGCCAGCGGGAATTCCACCGTCACGTTCTTCAGGTTGTGCTCGCGCACGCCTTCGAGGATGAGCCGGTGCGTGTTCTCGCTCACCAGCCGCTTGAAGCCCATGCCGATCTTCTTGCGCCCGCCCAGGTACTGGCCGGTGAGCGTGTCGGCATCGCGCAGCTGGTCCGTGGTGCCGTCAAACACCACCTGCCCGCCGCGTGCGCCGGGGCCCGGGCCCATGTCGATCACGCGGTCGGCGGCCAGCATCACGGCCGGGTCGTGCTCGACCACCACCAGCGTGTTGCCCGCGTCGCGCAGGCGCAGCATGGCCTCGGTGATGCGGTTCATGTCGCGCGGATGCAGGCCGATGCTGGGCTCGTCGAGCACGAAGAGCGTGTTGACCAGCGAGGTGCCGAGTGCGGTGGTGAGGTTGATTCGCTGCACCTCTCCGCCGCTGAGCGTGCGGCTCTGGCGGTCGAGCGTGAGGTAGCCGATGCCGACGTCGTGCAGATAGCGCAGGCGGGTGGTGATTTCCTCGAACAGCAGCTTCAGCGCCTGGAGCTCGCCTTCGCTGGCCGGCTGGCCGTTGCCGTGGTGCTCGATGCGGTCGAACAGTTGCCGCAGCCGCTCGATGGGCAGCAGCATCAGGTCGTGCAGGCACAGGCCGGGCAGCGCCTCGAGCTGGGCGCGCGTCCATTTCACGCCCTGGGGCATGAAGCGCTTCTCGGGCGGCAGCACCGCGTCGGCGTCTTCCTTGCTGCCGATGCGCCACAGCAGGCTCTCGAGCTTCAGGCGCGCGCCGCTGCAGGTGGGGCACGGCGTGTAGCTGCGGTATTTGGACAAGAGCACGCGGATGTGCATCTTGTAGGCCTTGCTCTCCAGGTAGCCGAAGAAGCGGCGCACGCCGTACCACTGCTTGTTCCAGTTGCCTTCCTTGTAGTTGGGCGTGCCTTCGATCACCCAGTGCTTCTGCTCCTCGGTGAGCTTGTTCCAGGGCGTGTCGCGCGGAATGCCCGCCGCCTCGGCGTGGCGCATGAGGTCGTCCTGCGCTTCCTTCCAGGCGGGCGTCTGGATGGTCTTGATGGCGCCGGCGCGCAGCGTGAGCTTGTCGTTCGGAATGACCAGGCCCAGGTCGACGCCGATCACGCGGCCGAAGCCGCGGCAGGTGTCGCAGGCGCCCACGGCCGAGTTGAACGAGAACATCGACGGGATCGGGTCGGCGTAGCGGATGTCGCTCTCGGGGCAGTGCAGGCCGGTGGAGAACTTCCACACGTCCGTTGGCGCGTTTTCCTCAGAGCCGGTGGCGTGCACTGTGACGCGCCCGCTGCCGCGCTTGAGCGCAACCTCGATCGCCTCCACCACGCGCGAGCGCTCGGCGCTCGATGCGCGGAAGCGGTCGGCCACCACGTCGAGCACCTTGCGCGGGCCAGTGGGCGTGGCCACCTCGCGCTCGGCCTGCACGCGCGTGAAGCCGCTGGCCGACAGCCACTGCGTGACCTCCTCGGCCGTGGTGCTCGCCGGCAGCTCGACCGGGAAGGTGACCACCAGCCGCGGATCGCCCGCCGCGGCCGCGCGCTCGACGATCTGCGCGTAGATGCTGTCGGGCGAGTCGTGGCGCACCGGCAGCGCGGTCTCGCGGTCGAACAGGTCGGCCGCGCGCGCGAAGAGCAGCTTCAGGTGGTCGTTCAGCTCGGTCATCGTGCCGACCGTGGAGCGCGAGGAGCGCACCGGGTTGGTCTGGTCGATGGCGATGGCGGGCGGCACGCCTTCGACCTTGTCGACGGCCGGCTTGTCCATGCGGTCCAGGAACTGGCGCGCGTAGGCGGAGAAAGTCTCCACGTAGCGCCGCTGGCCTTCGGCATAGAGGGTGTCGAAAACGAGGCTCGACTTGCCCGAGCCGCTGGGCCCGGTGACCACCGTCATTTCGCCGGTGCGGATGTCGAGATCGAGGTTCTGGAGATTGTGCTGGCGCGCGCCGCGAATCCGGATGGAGCCCTGTGTCATGAGTGCCTTGGGGGGTGGGGCAAACATTCTAGGGAGTGCTCCGTGACGGGTTTGCGCACAAGGTCACAAGGGCGATGGCCGCGCAGGGGTTTGTCCTGATGGAATTCGAGACACTTTCAGAAACAAATACCACATTTGTTTTCATGGCGCCCCGAGCCGGGCGCCCGCATTGCCCCGAAAGGTTTCCATGACGAAAACGCGCATGCTCTGCGCCGCCGCGCTGCTGGCCTTCAGCGCGCTGGGCGCGTCGGCCCAGATCCTGATCGGGCAGACCGCCGGCATGACCGGCTCGGTGGCCGCGAGCGTGAACGAGACCATCGGCGGCGCGCAGCTCGTGATCGACGCGGCCAACGCGCAGGGCGGCATCCACGGCGAGAAGATCGAGGTGCTGCGCATGGACGACGGCTTCGACGTGAAGCGCGCCAGCGAGAACGCGCGCGTGCTGATCGAGGAAAAGAAGGTGCTGGCGCTCTTCATGAGCCGCGGCACGCCGCACTCGCAGGCGATCATTCCCTGGCTCGACAAGTACGACGTTGCGCTCATCGGCCCCTCCACCGGCGCGATGGCGCTGCACAAGCCGCTGCAGAAGCACGTGTTCAACGTGCGCGCCACCTACCAGCGCGAGGCCGAGAAGGCGGTGCAGCACCTGCTGACCATCGGCCTGAGCCGCATCGCGGTGGTGCACGTGACCGACTCCTTCGGCTCGGACGCGCTCGAAGGCGCGATGACCGGCTTCTCCAAGGGCAACGCGAAGCCGACCGTGACCATCCCGGCCGACCGCGACAAGCCCGACTACAAGACCATCGTGCCCGCCATCAAGGACGCCAATGCGCAGGCCGTGGTGTGGATCGGCTCCGGCGTGGCGGTGGTCGACGGCATCAAGGCGCTGCGCGCGGCGGGGTCGGCCGCGCAGGTGGTCACGCTGTCGAACAACGCTTCGACGGGCTTCATCAAGCAGCTGGGCGACGCGAGCAAGGGCGTCATCGTGACGCAGGTGTTCCCCAACGAGCGCTCGCTGGGCCATCCGATGGTGAAGGAAGCCCTGGCGCTCGCGCAGGCCAAGGGCCAGTCGGAGCTGTCGCCGGCCGCGCTCGAAGGCTTCGCCTCGGCCAAGGTGCTGGTGGAGGCCCTGCGCCGCGCCGGCCCCAAGCCCACGCGCGCAAGGATGGTGGCTGCCCTCGACAGCCTGCGCGGCTACGACCTGGGCGGCGGGCTGGAGGTGAGCTATTCGCCCACCGACCACAGCGGTATCGATTTCGCGGACCTGTCCATCATCAGCGACGGGCGCTTCAAGCGTTGAGTCCCCGCCCCCAGAGGGCGTTTCCACGGCCCGCCGGCGCGAAACCGGCGGGCTTTTTTTCGGCCGTGAAAACCTTGGTCTGACAGGGTTTGCGCGAGCTAGCGATCTGTGACGTTCAGCAACACATTACACACCTGTTGACAGAGGCACCCCGCTTCGTGGAAAGGCTTTGCTCGATGAAGAAGACGCTCACGTCCTGCGCCGTTGCGCTGTTCCTGGCCATGGCGGCGCCGGGGGCATCGGCCCAGATCCTGATCGGCCAGTCGGCCGACCTCTCGGGCCCCGTGGCGGCCAGCGTCAAGGAAACCATCCTGGGTTCGCAGCTGGTCATCGACCAGGTCAACGCGCAGGGCGGCGTCAACGGTGAGCAGATCGAGATGATCCGCATGGACGACGGCCTCGACGCCAAGCGCTCGATGGAGAACACGCGCGTGCTCATCGAGGACAAGAAGGTGCTCGCGCTGCTGCTGAACCGCGGCACGCCCAACACGCTCGCGGTGATCCCGCTGCTGGACAAGTACGGCGTGGCGCTGGTCGGCCCTTCCACGGGTGCGATGGCGCTGCACAAGCCGCTGCAGAAGAACATCTTCAACGTGCGCTCGACCTACCAGCGCGAGGCCGAGAAGGCGGTGCAGCACCTGCAGACCACCGGCATCCAGCGCATCGCCGTCGTGCAGGCCGACGACTCCTTCGGCAAGGACGCGATGGAAGGCGCGAGCAAGGGCTTCGAGAAGGCCAACCTGAAGCCGGCCGTGGTGGCGCTGGCCGACCGCAGCAAGCCCGACTACGCGGCCATCGTGCCGCAGCTCACCAAGGCGAACGCGCAGGCGGTGCTGTGGATCGGCTCGGGCACGGCCGTGACCGACGGCATCAAGGCGCTGCGCGCGGCCGGCTCGGCGGCGCAGATCATCACGCTGTCGAACAACGCGGCTTCGGGCTTCATCAAGGAACTGGGCTCGGCGAGCGCGGGCGTGATCGTCACGCAGGTGCTGCCCTACGAGCGCTCATTCGGCCATCCGCTCATCAAGGAAGCGCTGGCGCTCGCCAAGGCCAAGGGCCAGAACGAACTCTCGCCCGCGCTGCTCGAAGGCTTCGTCGCCACCAAGGTGATGGTGGAAGCGCTGCGCCGCACGGGGCCGAAGCCCACGCGCGCGAAGCTGATCGCCACGCTCAACAGCTTCCAGTACGACGTGGGCGGCGGGCTCGACATCAGCTACTCGCCGACCGACCACACCGGCATCGATTACGTCGATCTCTCGATCGTGAGCGACGGCAGATTCAAGCGGTAGGGCTCGCCCCCAGGCTCCGCGCACTTCGTGTCGCTTCTCCAACCCCCTACCGGGGGCAACACCTGCGGCCCGGCGAAGCCGGTTCCGCGGTGTTCCGCATGAATGCCCGGCCTTACTTCGGCGCAGCGGCGGGCGCGGGCTCGTGCGTGGTGGTGTCGCCACCGTGCTTCTCACCCGACATGTCGACCTTGTCACCGGCCTTCGAGATCACGTACAGGGCAATGGCGGCGAAGATGACGAAGCCGACAACGAGTTTCCACATGGGTTTTGTCTCCTGGATGGTTCAAGAAAAAGGCCTCATGCGGTCGGCATGAAGCCTCTTTGTTGAACGGAGGGCAGCGCGCCCTCCTGTTCGGCTGTCGTCAGTCGTTGGCGTAAATGTCGACGTCCTTCGTCTCGCGGATGAACAGCGTGCCCACCACCAGCGTGATGCCGGCGATGATGATCGGATACCACAGGCCGTTGAACATGTTGCCGGTCGAGGCCACGATGGCGAAGGCGGTGGTCGGCAGCAGGCCGCCGAACCAGCCGTTGCCGATGTGGTACGGCAGGCTCATCGAGGTGTAGCGGATGCGCGTGGGGAAGAGCTCCACCAGCATCGCGGCGATCGGGCCGTAGACCATGGTCACCAGCAGCACCAGCCAGAACAGCAGCACCACCGTCAGCACCTTGTTCATCTTCGCGGGGTCGGCCTTGGCGGGGTAGCCGGCGACCTTCAGGTCTTCGGCCACGCCCTTCTTGAAGGCGGCGATCTCCTTGGTGGAGTTCTCGTCGAACTTGGAATTCACGACGTTGCCGATGGGCGCCTCGATCGACTTTTCGCCGATCTTCACGACGGCCTTCGAGCCCGGCGCGCCGGCCACGTTCTCATAGCTCACCGAGTTCTGCACGAGGTAGCGCTTGGCGATGTCGCACGAACTCTTGAAGTCGATCTCGCGGGCCACCGGGTTGCCCTGGAACGAGCAAGTCGCCGGGTCGGCCGTCACCGTCACGCCGGCGGTTGCCTGGGCACGGGCCAGGTCGGGGTTGGCGGCTTCGGTCAGCATCTTGAAGACCGGGAAGTAGGTGACCACGGCCAGCAGGCAGCCGGCCATGATGATCGGCTTGCGGCCGATCTTGTCCGACAGGGTGCCGAAGATCACGAAGAAGGGCGTGCCCAGCAGCAGCGCGGCCGCGATCATCAGGTTGGCCGTGGTCGCGTCGACCTTGAGCTGCGCCGTCAGGAAGAAGAGCGC
This sequence comes from Variovorax sp. SG517, assembly GCF_013376045.1. Taxonomy (GTDB): domain Bacteria; phylum Pseudomonadota; class Gammaproteobacteria; order Burkholderiales; family Burkholderiaceae_C; genus Variovorax. Next base: position 1,124,666 of record NZ_JABMJG010000001.1, read on the forward strand.
GTAGAACTGGCCCGAATACCAGACCACCGCCTGGCCGGCCGTCAGGCCCACCAGCGCCAGGATCACGATCTTCAGGTTCTTCCACTGGCCGAACGATTCGGCCAGCGGCGCCTTCGAGGTCTTGCCCTCGGCCTTCATCTTCTGGAAGGCGGGCGACTCCGACAGCGTCAGGCGGATCCACACCGAAATGCCCAGCAGCAGGATCGACACCAGGAACGGAATGCGCCAGCCCCAGTCGTTGAACACCGCCTCGCCCATGAACTCGCGCACGCCCAGGATCACCAGCAGGCTCAGGAACAGGCCGAGCGTGGCGGTGGTCTGGATCCAGGAGGTGTAGGCACCGCGCTTGCCGTGCGGCGCGTGCTCGGCCACGTAGGTGGCGGCGCCGCCGTACTCGCCGCCGAGCGCCAGGCCCTGCAGCATGCGCAGCGCGATCAGGATCACCGGCGCCGCGACGCCGATGGTCGCGTAGCTCGGCAGCAGGCCGACGATGAAGGTCGACAGGCCCATGATCAGGATCGTCACCAGGAAGGTGTACTTGCGACCGATCATGTCGCCCAGCCGGCCGAACACGATGGCGCCGAACGGACGCACCAGGAAGCCGGCGGCGAAGGCCAGCAGCGCGAAGATGAAGGCGGCGCCCGCATCCAGGCCGCTGAAGAACTGCTTCGCGATGATCGCGGCCAGCGAGCCGTAGAGGTAGAAGTCGTACCACTCGAACACGGTGCCCAGCGAGGAGGCGAAGATGACTTTCTTCTCCTCCGAGGACATGGGCCGGGGGGCCTTGTGCGGCACTCCCCTCGAATCTAGTGTGGCTGCCATTGGTCGTCTCCTGTGTGTATGCGTTCATTCGTTCCCGGAATCCGGGACCGTGAAGGCATTCTTGGAGGCGCGACTGACCCGAGCCTTTCGCGAAACTGAACCGGCGCTTACGGTTTAGGGTGAAACCCGCGGGGCGCGTTTCAGCTTGTAAGAAATCGGCCTGTTACCGGGGCTTGCCCGGGTTTGTACTCAGGCCGGCTTGCTGCTCCGCAGCAAGGCCGGGCGCTGGTCCGCCGAAGCCCATTGCGGGCCGTCGAACCAGGCATCGCCCTTCAGGTAGGCGCGCAGCATCTGCAGGCCGTCGAAGCCCCAGAAGAGGCGGCCGTCGACCACATAGGTCGGCGTGCCGAACACGCCCTGCTGCAGCGCTTCGTCGGTATTGCGCTTGAGCAGGGCCTTGCTCTCGTCGCCGTTCGCGTCGCGCTTCGGCTTGAGCTGCGCGGCGAGCGCTGCAAGGCGCGTGGCGTCGCCCGCATCCTCGCCGCCGCGCCACACGTGGCGGAAGATGGTCTCGGCCGCGAGGCGGCTGATGCTGCCGTCGTCGCCGGTGGCGACCGCCAGCCGCAGGTGCGGCAGCGGGTTGTAGGGATGCGAGGCCGGCATCTGGATCTCGATGCCGTGCGCGTGGCCCAGCCAGAGCACGTGGCGATAGGTCCAGCTGCGCTTCGACGGGATCTCCGCCGGGCCCAGCTGCCCGTGCTGCTTGAGCAGCGCGCCCAGCAGCACCGGCTTGTAGGCGACGCTGTAGCTCAGGCCTTCCAGCGCCTCGGGCAGGTGCTCGAAGGCGAGGTGCGCATAGGGCGAGATGAAATCCAGGTAGAAGTCGATGTGCTTCATGCGTGCCTGTCTCCTGTGTCGGCCGGAGCCCGCCAGATGCCGGCCTTGGCCCGCAACTCTATCGCGCGCCACACGTGGCGCCGCGTCTCGTCTTCCATCTTGCTCCAGCCCGCGATCTCGGGGATGGTGCGCAGGCAGCCTTCGCAGAAGCCGCTCAGGCGGTCCATGCGGCAGACCGACGAGCATGGCGAGGGCACGTCCTGCGCCATGGCCTGCACGGCCACAGCGCGTTCGGCAAGCGTCTCGGCTTCCGCGAAATTCACACCACGTCGGCCACCGGCGCGCCGGTGAGCTTCTCGAGGTCGTGCGGGCGCAGCTGGAACACCGCATGCGGGTGGCCGGCTGCCGCCCAGATCTCCTCGAAGCGGAACAGCTCGCGGTCGATCAGCACCACCGGCGGCGTCACGTGGCCCACGGGCGACACGCCGCCGATGGTGAAGCCGGTGCGCGACTTCACGAAGTCGGCGTCGGCGCGGCCGGTCTTGCCGACCAGCGCATCGACCTTCTTCTCGTCCACGCGCTTGTCGCCCGAGGTGATGACGAGCACCGCCGCCTCGTCGCTCTTGCGCCGGAAGATGATGCTCTTGGCGATCTGTCCGACCGAGATGCCGAGGGCATCGGCCGCCTGCTGCGCGGTGCGGCAGGCATCGTCGAGCATGCGTGGGGAATGGGGATGGCCGGCGTCCTGCAGCACGCGGGAAACGCGCCGGACGCCTTCGGGGAGGGATTGGAGTTCAGAACCGCACATGGATTCGAATCTATCAGGCTGTCGATCAGGTGCTGCGCTTGAACATGAACAGGAACGCGCCCATCGCCATCAGCACGCCGCCGAAGACACGGTTCTGTGCGCGCCGGGCGCGCACGCTGCGCAACATGCCCTGCAGCCGCGCTGCCAGCCAGGCGTAGCCGTGCATCACGGTCACGTCGACCGTCACCGTCGTGGCCAGCAGCACCAGCAGCTGCAGCCACAGGGGGCGCGTCGGCTGGATGAACTGCGGCAGCACCGCGGCCATGAAGACGATGCCCTTGGGGTTGGTCACGTTGGTCAGGAAGCCGCGCAGCACGCGCTGCGGCGCCGTCAGGTCGGGCTCGGCGGCCTCCGCCGCGTCGCCCTCGATCTTCGCGACGGGCGCGCGCCACTGGCGCCAGCCCAGCCACAGCAGATAGCACGCACCGACCACCTTGACGACCAGAAACGCGCCGGCCGAGGCGGTGAGCACCGCGCCCACGCCGAGCCCGGCCACCAGCAGGATCACCGCGAGCCCCAGCTGGAGCCCGACGATGGTCGCCGTGGTGCGCCGCACCCCATAGCTGAGCCCGTGGCTCATGCTGAGCACCGCGCCAGAACCGGGCGACACGGCGATGACGCAGCTCGCCACCAGGAATGCGAGCCAGACTTGCAGATCCAAAAGAAACTCCTGTGTGCGCGCGAGGTGGCTCAGCCGGCCCGCTTGGTGCGGATGGCCTTGGAAGCGCGCGAGTTCGGCTCGCGGCCCAGCGCCTCGCTGATGTAGACGCCCGCGTCGATCAGCAGGTCGAGATCGATGCCGGTCTCGATGCCCATGCCGTGCAGCATGTAGACGACGTCTTCCGTCGCCACGTTGCCGGTCGCGCCCTTCGCATAGGGGCAGCCGCCCAGGCCGGCGGAGGACGACTGGAAGTTCCACACGCCCAGTTCGAGCGCCGCCAGCGTGTTGGCGAGCGCCTGCCCGTAGGTGTCGTGGAAGTGGCCGGAGATGGCGTCGACGCCGAAATGCGCCAGCGTGGCTTCCATTGCCGCCTGCACCTTGCGCGGCGTGCCCACGCCGATGGTGTCGGCCACGTCCACGCGCTGCACGCCGATGCCCTTCATCAGCTGCGCGAGATAGCCGACCTTGGCCGGCGCGATCTCGCCTTCGTAAGGGCAGCCGACCGTGCACGACATCGCGCCGCGCACCTGGATGCCCTTCTCGAGCGCCGCTGCCACCACCGGCGCGAAGCGCTCGATGCTCTCGGCGATGGAGCAGTTGATGTTCTTCTGGCTGAAGGCCTCGCTCGCGGCGCCGAACACCACGATCTCGTCGGGCCACTCCTCGCGCGGCGCGGCGATGGCCGCCTCGAAGCCCTTCATGTTGGGCGTGAGCACCGAGTAGCGCACGCCGGGCTTGCGGCTGATGCCGTGCATCACCTCGGCGTTGTCGGCCATCTGCGGCACCCACTTCGGGCTCACGAAGCTGGTGACCTCGATCTCCTTCAGGCCCGCGTCCTGCAGGCGGTGCACGAGGCCGATCTTCACTTCGGCCGACACGGGCTGCTTCTCGTTCTGCAGGCCGTCGCGCGGGCCGACGTCGACGAGCTGGACTTTGGTGGGGAGTTTCATGGGATGTCTCTTGTATCGCTGGAGGATGGAAGACCGCCTCCGATTGTCGGCCACATGGAAATACCCTGCCTGGTACAGAAGCCAGGGAAGGTAGCAATGCGCGCCTGCGAGGTTGCAAATGGCGCCAGCCGCGCGGCGCTGCGACGGGAGGAGCCGGCTAGACGGTCTCGCGCTGCTCGAAGCCCGCGGGCAGGTCGTCCGCCACCGTGGCGCCGACCACGTCGCCCAGGTCCACGGCATCGACGCGCGCACCGTCGGGTCCGCGCCGAGCCCAGCGCACCAGGTCCTCCACCGCGCCGGGCTCGCCCGCCGCGAGCGCCTCCACGCTGCCGTCGCGCCGGTTGCGCACCCAGCCGCGAACGCCGAGGTGCTTCGCGGCCTGCACCATCGACCAGCGATAGCCCACGCCCTGCACAAGGCCGCGGATCACGAGATGGCGGGTGACGGTGTTCATGGCTCGAGGGAGATCGGTAGGCAAAATCAGTACGACTTGGGCAGCCCCAGCGCCTTCTCGGCGATGAAGTTCAGGATCATCTGCGGGCTGACGGGAGCGATTCGCGGGATGTAGCTCTCGCGCAGCAACCGCTCCACATGGTATTCCTTCGCGTAGCCCATGCCGCCGAGCGTGAGCACCGCGTTCTGGCAGGCGTCGTGCGCCGCCTCGGCCGCGAGGTACTTGGCGGCGTTGGCCTCGATGCCGCAGGGCTCGCCCGCGTCGTAGAGCGTGGCGGCCTTGAGCATCATCAGGTCGGCCGCCTCCAGGTTGGCCCAGGCGCGCGCCAGCGGATGCGCCACGCCCTGGTTCTGCCCGATGGGCCGGCCGAACACGACGCGCTCCTGCGCGTACTGCGAGGCGATGCGCAGCGCGGCACGGCCGATGCCGATGGCTTCCGCCGCGATCAATATGCGCTCGGGGTTGAGGCCGTGCAGGATGTACTCGAAGCCCCGGCCCTCCTCGCCGATGCGGTCTTCCTCCGGCACCTCGAGCCCGTCGATGAAGAGCATGTTGGAGTCCACCGCCGCACGGCCCAGCTTGTGGATCTCGCGCACCTCGACCTTGCTGCGGTCCAGCGGCGTGTAGAACAGCGTGAGGCCCTGCGTGGGCTTCTTCACCTGGTCGAGCGGCGTGGTGCGCGTGAGGATCAGCATGCGGTCGGCCACCTGCGCGGTCGAGATCCAGATCTTGCGGCCGTGCAGCACATAGCCGCCGCCGGGCTGGCGCACCGCCTGCGTCTTGAGGCGGGTGGTGTCGAGCCCCGCGTCGGGCTCGGTCACCGCGAAGCAGGCCTTCTCGGTGCCCGCGATCAGCGGCGGCAGGAAGCGCTGGCGCTGCGCTTCGCTGCCGAACACCACCACCGGGTTGAGCCCGAAGATGTTCATGTGCACCGACGACGCGCCCGACATGCCCGCGCCCGATGCGCTGATGGCGCGCATCATCAGCGCCGCCTCGGTGATGCCCAGCCCCGCGCCGCCCTGCGCCTCGGGCATGGCGATGCCGAGCCAGCCGCTCTGGGCCACGGCGCGGTGGAACTCGTGCGGGAACACGGCGCGGTCATCGTGGTCGCGCCAGTAGTCGATGGGAAAGTCCTCGCAGAGGCGTTCGATGGCGGCGACCAGCGAGCGCTGGTCTTCGTTGAGGGAAAAATTCATTCTTCGCTGTCTTTCGTTGGTTCCGGTTGCAGCGTGACGCCGCGTTCGAGCATGCGTTCGATGGCCTCGTCGCCGTAGCCCGCCTCGCGCAGCAGCTCCACGCTCTGCTCGCCGATGCGCGGCGCGGGGCGGCGGATGGCGGCCGGCGTGGCGCTGTAGCGGCCGACCGGCGCGAGCGTGCGGATGCGGCCCTCGCTCGGATGGTCGAGCTCCGGATAGAAGCCGACGGCGCGCAGGTGCGGGTCGTCGAGCAGGCTCTCGGTGCTGTGCAGACGCGCGACCGGGATGTCGGCGGCTGCCAGCGCGGCGAACCATTCGTCGCTGGTGCGCGTGGCCATCACCTCGGCCACGAAGGCATACACCGCGCCGATGTTCGCGGCGCGTGCCGTGTGCGTGCCGAACATCGGCGAGTCGCGCAGCTCGGGCCGGCCGATCACGTCGAAGAAGGCCTGCCAGTGCTTGTCGTTGTAGATCAGCACGCTGAGGTAGCCGTCGGCCGTGGCGTAGGGCTTGCGGTGCGGCGCGAGCAGGCGCGCGTAGCCAGTGGGGCCCAGCGGCGGCTCGAAGCTGTGGCCGCCGAGGTGGTCGCCCATCACGAACTGCGACAGCGCCTCGAACATCGGCACCTCCACCGCCTGGCCCTTGCCGGTGCGCTGCGCGTGCAGCACGGCCGCGAGCAGCGCGATGGCCGCCTGCAGCCCCACCGCGCGGTCTGCCAGCGTGACGGGCGCGTAGCGCGGCGCGCCGCCGCTTTGCTGCGCGAAAAGAGATGCGACGCCGGCCGCGCCCTGGATCAGGTCGTCGTACGCCGGCTTGCCCGCATAGGGCCCCTGCTCGCCGTAGCCGAAGGCGCCGAGGTAGACGATTTTCGGGTTCACCGCCGACACCGCCTCGTAGCCCAGCCCGAGCCGCGCCATCGCCTGCGGCCGCGTGTTGTAGATCAGCGCGTCGCTGCCCGCCGCGAGCCGCAGGCAGGCCTCGCGGCCCTCGGGCTGCTTGAGGTCGAGCACGATGGAGCGCTTGTTGCGGTTGAGGTGCATCGCCATCGCCCCCATGCCCGGGTTGCGCATCGGCCCGACGGCGCGCAGGTTGTCGCCGCCGGGCGGCTCGACCTTCACGATGTCGGCGCCGAGGTCGCCCAGCGTCTGCGTGGCGTAGGGGCCCATCACCACGGCCGTGAGGTCGAGGATGCGGATGCCTTGAAGAGGTCCGGAGGTGTTCATGTCTTGGTCTTGGCTCCTTCCCCCTCTGGGGGAAGGCTGGGATGGGGGCAGGCAGAGCGCCCATCGGGTACGCCGCTTGCCCCCACCCCTGCCCTCCCCCAGCGGGGGAGGGAGAAATTCAGCTCGCTCATTCGGGCTGAATTCCCGCGGCCTGGATCAGCTTCTTCCACTTCGCCAGCTCCGACACGGTGAACGCACCCAGCTCTTCCGGCGTGCTGCCGAAGGCGTCGAAGCCCAGCTTCGCCACGCGCTCTCGGAAGACCGCGCCGTTCGCCATCTCGGCCAGCACCTTGTTGAGCTTCAGCACGATGTCGCGCGGCGTGCCCGCCGGCGCGAACACGCCGTTCCACGAGGTGATGTCGAAGCCCTTGAGCTCTGGCGTGTCGGCCAGCGGCGGCAGCTCGGGAAAGAGCTTGGTGCGCTCCTGCGTGGTGACGGCGATCGCGCGCATCTTGCCGGCCTTCACCGTGGCCAGGCCCGCGGCGAGGTCGACCACCATCATCGACACCTGCCCGCCGATCAGGTCGGCGATGGCCGGCGGCGTGCTCTTGTAGGGCACATGCAGCATCGGCACGCCACTCATGCGCGAGAGCGTGGCACCGCTGACGATGCCGGTGCTGTTGCCGCTCGCGTAAGTGAGCTTGCCCGGGTGCGCCCGGCCCCAGGCCAGCAGCTCGGCCACGCTCTTCACGGGCAGGTCGTTGTTCACCACCAGCATAAAGGGCAGGTTGCCCATGCGGCTGACCGGCGCGAAGTCCTTCACCGGGTCGTAGGGCAGCGACTTCATCAGGCTCGGGTTGGCCGAGTGCGTGGTGTTGGTCGTCATGAACAGCGTGTAGCCGTCGGGCGCTGCCTTGGCGACGTACTCGGCCGCGATCACGCCGTTGGCGCCGGCCCTGTTGTCGATGATGACCGAGCCCTTCAGCGCATCGCCGAGCATCTGCCCCGCGATGCGCGCCACCGCGTCGGTGCCGCTGCCGGCCGCGAAGGGCACGACGATGCGTATCGGCTGCTTCGGGTAGCCGTCCTGCGCGAAGGCCCAGGGCATGGCGCCCGCAAGGCCCGCGGCGGCGCCGATGGAAATGAAACGGCGGCGGTTCGCCATCGCGGCCGGTTGCCCCGTCGCGTTCTTCGTTGTCTGCATGTGCTTTGTCTCCGGTTGTTGTTGCGTCAGGGCCGGATCACGCGCTCCGGCGATTCCTCGTAGGGCGGGCTGTAGATCACCAGCACGCGCACCGGCTCGTCGCTCACCACGGTGAAGGTGTGCATCGCGTCGGCGGGAAAGAAGCAGCTGTCGCCCGGATGCAGTTCCTGCCGCTGGCCGCCAACCTCGGCGACCGCGCGGCCCTCGAGCATGTAGCAAACCTGCTCGATGCCCGGGTGTGCGTGCGGCAGCGCGCCCTTGCCCTTCTGGATGTGGCCCACCAGCACCTCGAGCTGCTTCGCGCCCACTGTCTCGGGGCCGATCAGCCGCTTGTTCAGCGTGCCGGTGTGGTTGGCGGGGTGGTAGCCGGCGATCTCGGCTTCGCGGACGAAATAGCGGGGGACGGCTGCTGTCGTTGCTGTCATCGGGGGCTTTCGTTCTTGGGTTCGATGGCGAGGCAGGCGGAGCGCAGCATCGCGGCGATCTCCTCGATGCGCGCCTCCATGCGGTAGCGCGGGCCCGCGACGGAGATGGCGTAGGCCTCGCCGCCGATGCGCAGCGGCCAGGCCAGGCCGATCAGGTCGGGAATGCTCTCTCCGAGGTTGCCGTACCAGCCGCGCGTGGCGGAGCGCTGCAGCTCGGCCTCGATGGCGTCGGCGGTGGTGAGCGTGGCGTCGGTCAGCGGCGCCAGGGTCATGCCTTCGAGCAGGCCGCGCCGCGCCGCGGGTTCGAGCGTGGACAGCAGCGCGCGGCCGATGGAATTGGCATAGGCCGGGCGCGTCTCGCCCGACTCGGCCGTGTAGCGGATGCTCTGCGGCGCGCTCAGCACTTCCAGGTACACCACCTGCCCCGCGTCGCGGAACTTGCCGAAGACCACCGTCTCGCGCGCGGCGTCGCGCAGCTCCTCGAGCGTGGCCTTCACCCGGTCGAGCACCGGGTCGTGGGCGGCGATGACCTGCGCCATCGCGAGCAGCCGGCCCGTCGGGTAGTAGCCCTGGCGGCGGCCGGTCTCGTACATGTAGCCCTGCTCCTCGAGCGTGCGGATCAGGCCCAGGCAGCTCGACACCGGCATGTCGAGCAGCCGCGCCATCTCGGAAAGAGCCAGCGGCTGCTTCTCACGGGCGAAGAGCTCGACGATCTCGATCACCCGAAACGCAGTTTTCACAGTCATGAAAAGATTTTCATACTTGTGAAAAATCAATGTCTCAGGGTTTCCCCTGCCCGCGATGCACTCCGGCGGGCCCGGAGGGAGGCCGTGCCTCCGTCGTCAGTAGCCGCGCGCCGGATCGACCACGCCCGAGATCGGCAGCCCCTGCTCCATCGCGCGGATCTTCCCGGCGATCTGCAAGATGGACTCCTCGCGCAGCGTGCGCGCCGAGCCGTGCGGCGTCACGGTGATCTTCGGATGGCGCCAGAAGGCGTGGTCGGAGGGCAGCGGCTCGACCTGGAACACGTCCAGCGTCGCGCCCGCGAGCCGGCCGGCGTCAAGCAGCGGGATCAGGTCGTCCTCCACCAGGTGGCCGCCGCGCGCGATGCTGATGAGATAACCCTCGGGCTTCAGCTTGCCCAGCGTGTCGCGGTTGAGGATGCCGCGCGTCGCATCGGTCAGCGGCAGCAGGTTGACCAGCACGCGCGTGGACGACAGGAACTCGTCGAACTGCGCCTCGCCGCTGAACACGCGCACCCCCTCTACCTCCTTCGGCGAGCGGCTCCAGCCCAGCACCGGGAACTCGAACTGCGCCACGGCCTTGGCCACGCGCTCGCCGAGCACGCCCAGCCCCATGATGCCGACCGGGAAGTCGCGCCGCATCTTCGGCTTGCGGTAGCTCCACCTGCCCTCGCGCGCGTCGGCCTCGTAGGCATCGAACTCGCGGAAGTGGCGGATCAGCGTGTGGCAGACGTACTCCGCCATCTGCACCGACATGCCCGCATCGTCGAGCCGCACGATGCGCGTGTGCGCCGGCACCTTCAGCTTGAGCAGCGCATCGACGCCCGCGCCGATGTTGAAGATGCCGCGCAGCTTCGGCTGCTCGTCGAGGAACTCCTGCGGCGGCGCCCACACCACGGCATGGTCGGCCTGCGGCGCACCGGGCTTCCAGGCTTCGATGACGGCGTCGGGGAGTTCGGCCTTCAGGCCTTCGACCCAGGGGTCTGGGCGGTTGTCGGTGAGATAGACGGTGATTCGCATGGGCGCGCATCTTAGGGCCTGCCCGCGCTCTTTGCGGGTCACGCCCGCGTCGCCCTCGGCTTGTGCGGGCATGGGCCATCTCCTATCCTCGAACGCCCACCTCCGGAGACTCATTCAATGATCAAGTTCAGCGTGATGTACCCCCACACCCCCGGCGCACGGTTCGATCACGACTACTACCGCGACAAGCACATGCCCCTGCTCAAGGCCCGCATGGGCGACGCCTGCCTCTCGTACACCATCGACAAGGGCCTCGCCGGCGGCGCGCCGGGGTCCGCGCCCACCTACGTCGCCATGTGCCACGTGTTCGCCGAATCGGTCGAGTCCTTCCAGAAGGCCTTCGGCCCGCACGCGAAGGAGATCCTGGGCGACGTGAAGAACTACACCGACATCGCGCCGGTATCGCAGGTCAGCGACGTGGTGGTCGGCTGACCGAAGGAACCCCGCCGCCTCAGCGCGGCGGCCGCTCCAGCGCCACCCAGCGCTGCACCGAGGGCCGCTGCCACTGGCGGTCGGCGTAGGAGGCCAGCCGCTGCGGCACGGCGTCGCCGTTCATGACGAGGCGGTTGAGCATCAGCGCCAGGTCGACGTCGGCGACCGACCAGTCGCCGAAGAGGTTCTCGGTGCCTTCGGGCAGCAGCGCCTGCGCGACCTGGAAGAGCGTCTTGGCCGCATGGTGGGCGGCCGCCGACAGCGGCACGCTGGCCGGACCGTAGAAGATCACCTCGGTGGAGCGCTCCTGCCGCACCGGCATCAGGTCGCTGCGAAGCCAGGCCTGCAGCTGCCGCGCACGGGCGCGCGCCTGGGGTTCGCGCGGATACAGCGCCGTGCCCGGAAAGGTCTCGTCGATGTACTCGGTGATGGCGGACGATTCGGAGAGCGCGAAATCGCCATGCACCAGCGTCGGCACGCGCTGGGTCAGCGACAGCTGCGAGAAGCCGGCCGCCCGGTGCTCCAGCGCACCCAGGTCGACCGGGAAGATGTGGAAGTCCAGCTGCTTCTCATGCAGCGCCACGTACACGGACATGGCGTAGGGGCTGACGAACTGGGCGTCCACATAGAGGCTTAGCGGGTCCGGCATCGGGAAGAGGGCTCCTGCGCGAATAGGGGGCCTTTAAAACAAAAGGCCTTGAAACGGTAGGTGCGCGATCTTACTGACTGATTCTTAGCTGGCCCGACGACGGCGCCACAGCACCCGCACCAGCCAGCCCACCGGCAGCACCACCAGCAGCAGCCACGGCAGCACGGCCGCGATGAAGGTGATGAGCGAGCCCACGCTTTCCGACAGCACCGAGCCCGCGTTGCGCAGGGCATTGCGCATCGGGCTGTAGCCGTCGCCGCCGCTCACCAGCGCGCGCCTGGCCGTGAACTGGATCTGGATGTGCTGCTTGCTGGTCTGCTGCGCCAGCACCTTGCGCTGCGTGGCGATGGCGTCGAGCTCGGCCTGCGTGTCCGACAGCGTGCGCTGGATGGCCAGCAGGTCGGTCATGGTGCGCTTGGTGACGGTGTCGCGCAGCATCACGCGAAGGCTGTCGCGGAACTCGGTGCGGTTCTTGATGCGGGCCTCCACGTCGATCACCTCGGCGGTCTTGTCCTCGCTGGTGGTGGTGTGCGAGACCACGCTGGCCACGCCCGCGAGGCCGCCGAGCAGCTTCTCGACGTCGGCAGGTTCCACGCGCATCTCCAGCATGGCGTTGCCGGGCTGCTGCGGCGTCTCGCGCAGCAGCGACGACGACAGCAGCTCGCACTTCAGCGTGCCGCACAGGTCGCGCACCTTGCCCCAGGCATCGGCGAGCTGCTCGGCCGGCACCTCGACGTTCAGTTCCTGGCGCACGGCCAGGAAGCGTTGCAGGGGCGTGCCGTCCTGCGACGGATCAACGGCAGACGACGATGCGGAAGACTCTTCGGCGGAGCGCATCCTCGCCTCCTTCCTCATCTCCGCACCCCCGCCATAGCCGGCGGCCGCCTGCATGGGCGCGGGCGGCGGGGCGGGCTCGGCGAGCACCGCGGCGTCGCCGCCCTTGCGGTCGCAGCCGGCCAGCGAGAACGCAGCAGCCAGGGCCAGCAGGAGGGCGCCCGCGCGGTGGCGGGCAGGAAGAAAACGGGGCGAAGCACAAGGCGTGCGGCAGGTCATGGAGAGTTCCCTTGAGTGATGACTACCGCAACTGATACGGGCGGCCGCCCGGAACGGGGTTAACTTTTTTTCAAGCCACCGCCGCCGCGCTCATCCGCAGGAGTTCGTCGCCCTCGGCCACCTGCTCGCCGGGCGCGAACATCAGTTCCTCCACCGTGCCGTCGGCCGGCGCGGCGATGGTGTGTTCCATCTTCATGGCCTCCATCACCGCCAGCGGCTGGCCGCGGCTGACCTTGTCGCCGGCCTTGACCGCGAAGGACACCACCTTGCCCGGCATCGGCGCGGTGAGCCGGCCGCCTTCGGCATGCGTGTCGCCCGCATGGGCCAGCCGGTCGATGGCGGTGATCTTCGTCGCGCCCTTCGAGGCGAAGACGTGGGCCACGGCGCCGTCGAGGTGCACGTCGAGCGTCTGGCGGCTGCCGGCGAACTCCACCTCGAACTCGCCACTTGGGAACTGGCCGATGACCAGCGGACCTTCGGCGCCGCCGGCTTCGAGCCACAGGCTGCCGTCGCGCCTGTAGGTCAGCACGGCCGTCTGCTCTGCACCGCGGAACTCGAAGTCGAAGTGGCGGCGGTACTCGCCCAGCGAGCGCCAGCCGTCGCGGCGCGCAAAGGGATCGGACGTCTTCGCGGGCCACTCGGTGATCAGCGTGCGCGTGATCGCGGCGGCTGCGGCCAGCGGCAGCCCCAGCGGCTCGCGGTCGAACAGCACGGCACGCTCGCGCTCGATCAGCGCGGTGTCGAGGTTGGCCTTCGAGAACGACTGCGTCGCCAAAATGCCGCGCAGAAACTGCACGTTGGTCGCCACGCCCACGATCTGCACCTGCGCCAGCGCCGCGTCGAGCCGCGCCAGCGCCTCTTCGCGCGTGCTGCCGTGCACGATCAGCTTGGCGATCATCGAGTCGTAGAAAGGCGAGATCTCGCCGCCCTCGCGCACGCCGTCGTCGATGCGCACGCGGCTGCGCTGGAAGGCGGTGGCAGCAGGCTTGCGGTAGACGCGCAGCGTGCCGGTAGCGGGCAGGAAGTTGTTGTCGGGGTTCTCGGCGCAGATGCGCGCCTCGATGGCGTGGCCGTGGATCTGCAGCTCCGACTGCTTGGCGGGCAGCGCCTCGCCCGAGGCCACTCGCAATTGCCATTCGACGAGATCCTGGCCCGTGATGGCTTCGGTGACGGGGTGCTCCACTTGAAGCCGCGTATTCATCTCCATGAAGAAGAAATTCATCTCGCCGCCTTCGCGCTGCTCGACGATGAACTCGACCGTGCCCGCGCCCACGTAGTTCACGGCGCGCGCTGCCGCCACTGCCGCCTCGCCCATCTGCTTGCGCATCGCCTCCGTCATACCGGGTGCGGGCGCTTCTTCGAGCACCTTCTGGTGGCGACGCTGCACCGAGCAGTCGCGCTCGAACAGGTAGACGTAGTTGCCGTGCGTGTCGCCGAACACCTGGATCTCGATGTGCCTCGGGCGCTGCACGTACTTCTCGATCAGCACCGCGTCGTCGCCGAAGCTGTTGATGGCCTCGCGCTGGCACGAGGCGAGCGCGGCGGCGAAGTCTTCGGCCTTGTCGACCGCGCGCATGCCCTTGCCGCCACCGCCCGCGCTGGCCTTGATGAGCACCGGGTAGCCAATGCGGTCGGCCTCGCGCTGCAGCAGCTGCGGGTTCTGGTCGTGCCCGTGATAGCCGGGCACCAGCGGCACGCCGGCCTTTTCCATCAGCTGCTTCGACTCGGCCTTCAGGCCCATCGCCTTGATGGCCGAGGGCGGCGGGCCGATGAAGACCAGGCCGGCGTCGGCGCAGGCCTGCGCGAACTCCTCGTTCTCGCTCAGGAAGCCGTAGCCGGGGTGGACCGCCTCGGCGCCCGTGGCCTTGGCGGCCTCGAGGATCTTTTCCCAGCGCAGGTAGCTGTCTTTCGGCGCGCTGCCGCCCAGGTGCACCGACTCGTCGCAGGCGCGCACGTGATTGGCGTGCGCGTCGGCGTCGGAATACACGGCGACAGTTTTGATGGCCATGCGGCGGGCCGTGGCAGCAACACGGCAGGCGATCTCGCCACGGTTGGCGATCAGGATCTTCTTAAACATTCGGAGTGTCTCCCGGAGGATTCTTTTTCAGTTGAAACGCGGGCGCCACGCCCGGATCGGGCCGGCCGCTGAAGATGCGGGCCACGCGGGCGAACAGCGCCTTGAGGAAACGCCAGCTCTTGCGGATGAGCCACACGCTCGCCACCAGCACCAGCACGAACAGCACGAGAAAGGCGAAGGGATGCGCCACCGCGAGCCACAACCCGGCGGGCACCATGGTGTCTTCCGCCAGCGAGGCGCCGACGTTCGAGAACGGCTCGGGCGATGTGTTGATGGCCGCGCGCGTCGTGGCCTTGGCCGCATGCGCCGTGGCCGCGAAGCTGCCGCCCAGCAGCGCGGCGACGATCGCCATAACGCCATGGTCCACGCCGAACACGCTGGCCGCGAGCGCAGCGCCCGCCGGGATGCGGATGGCGGTGTGCACCACGTCCCACAGCGAATCGAGGCCCGGGATCTTGTCGGCGAAGAATTCGATAAACACCATGAAGCCGCTGGCTGCGATCACCACCGGATGCGCCAGCATCTGCAGCCCGCCCGGCAACGGCACCCAGCCGAAGTAGCCGGCCAGGCCCGTCAGCAGCACGACCAGGTAGAGCCGCACGCCGCTGGCCCAGCCGATGGCGGCGGCCAGTGCGAGCAGCTGCGGCATGTCGAGGCTGGTGTTCATGGCGCGACCTCCGGAGGATGGGTCTTCAGGACTTGCCCGCTTCGAGCCACGAGGGCTTGCGCTTCTGCAGGAAGGCCTGCACGCCCTCGCGGCCTTCGTCGCTCGCGCGGATGTCGGCGATGCCCTCGACCGTCTGCGCGATCAGCGCGTCGTCGATCTCGCGGCCGGCCACGTCGGCGATCAGCGTCTTGCAGGCGCGCACCGCCGCCGGGCTCGCGCTGGTCAGCGCCTTCAGCAACTCGTCGACCTTCGCGTCGAGCGCGTCGGCGGCCACCACTTCATGCACGAAGCCGATGCGATGCGCCTCCGCCGCGGTGAAGCGCTCGGCCGTGAGGAAGTAGCGCTGCGATGCGCGCGTGCCCATCGCGCGCAGCACGTAGGGGCTGATGGTCGCGGGCACGAGGCCGATCTTCACTTCGCTCAGGCAGTACCAGGCGGTGTCCACGCTCACCGCGATGTCGCAGGCCGCCACCAGCCCCATGCCGCCCGCGTACACGTCGCCCTGCACGCGCGCGATGGTGGGCTTGGGGCATTCGGCGATGGTGCGCAGCATCGCGGCCAGCTTGCCCGCGTCGGCGATGTTCTCGTCGCGCGTGTAGTCGGCCATGCGGCGCATCCAGTTGAGGTTCGCGCCCGCGCAGAAGGCCGGCCCGCTCGCGCCCAGCACGATGGCCTTGACCTGCGGCGCGGCACCGGCTTCGGTGAAGGCGCGCGTGAGTTCGGCAATGACGACGTCGTCGAAGGCATTGCGCGCATCGGGCTGGTCGAGCCAGATGCGGGCGATGGCGCCGTCGAAGCTCAGCTGCAGCTTGGTGTATTCGCTCATGCCAGCTTCCTCACATCCGGAAGATGCCGAACTTCGGCTCCGGCACCGGCGCGTTGCGCGCGGCGGCCAGGCCCAGCGCCAGCACGCGGCGCGTGTCGGCCGGATCGATGATGCCGTCGTCCCACAGCCGCGCCGTGGCGTAGTAGGGGTGGCCCTGGTCTTCGTACTGCTGGCGGATCGGCGCCTTGAAGGCTTCTTCCTCTTCCTTGCTCCAGCTGCCGCCCTTGCCCTCGATGCCGTCGCGCTTCACGGTGGCGAGCACGCTCGCGGCCTGCTCGCCGCCCATCACGCTGATGCGCGCGTTGGGCCACATCCAGAGGAAGCGGGGGCTGTATGCGCGGCCGCACATGCCGTAATTGCCGGCGCCGAAGCTGCCGCCGATGATGATCGTGAACTTGGGCACGTTGGCGGTGGCCACGGCGGTCACCATCTTGGCGCCGTGGCGCGCGATGCCCTCGTTCTCGTACTTGCGGCCCACCATGAAGCCGGTGATGTTCTGCAGGAACACCAGCGGGATCTTGCGCTGGCAGCACAGCTCGATGAAGTGCGCGCCCTTCTGCGCCGATTCGGAGAACAGGATGCCGTTGTTGGCAACGATGCCCACCGGCATGCCCTCGATCTCGGCGAAGCCGCACACCAGCGTGGCGCCGAAGCGCGCCTTGAACTCGTGGAACTCGCTGCCGTCGACGATGCGCGCGATGATCTCGCGCACGTCGAAGGGCTTGCGCGTGTCGGTGGGGATCACGCCGTAGAGCTCCTCGCGCGGATAAGCGGGCTCGCGCACTTCGGCCTTCGCCGGGGCTGGCGCGGCCTTGGCGTTGAGGTTCGCCACCGCCGAGCGCGCGAGCGCCAGCGCATGCAGGTCGTTCTGCGCAAGGTGGTCGGCCACGCCCGACAGGCGCGTGTGCACGTCGCCGCCGCCCAGGTCCTCGGCCGTCACCACTTCGCCCGTGGCCGCCTTCACCAGCGGCGGGCCGCCCAGGAAGATGGTGCCCTGGTTCTTCACGATGATCGATTCGTCGCTCATCGCCGGCACGTAGGCGCCGCCGGCCGTGCACGAGCCCATGACCACCGCGATCTGCGGAATGCCCTGCGCGCTCATGTTGGCCTGGTTGTAGAAGATGCGGCCGAAGTGCTCGCGGTCGGGAAACACCTCGTCCTGGTTCGGCAGGTTGGCGCCGCCGGAGTCGACCAGGTAGATGCACGGCAGGCGGTTCTGCTCGGCGATCTCCTGCGCGCGCAGGTGCTTCTTCACCGTCATGGGGTAGTAGGTGCCGCCCTTCACCGTCGCGTCGTTGCACACGATCATGCAGTCCACGCCGTTGACGCGCCCGATGCCAGCGATGATGCCCGCGCCCGGCGCCGACTCCGCGCCCTTGCCGTCGAGGTACATCGCATGCGCGGCCAGCGGCGCGATCTCCAGGAAGGGCGTGCCCGGGTCGAGCAGCTCGGCCACGCGGTCGCGCGGCAGCAGCTTGCCGCGCGCCGTGTGCTTGGCGCGAGCGGCCTCGCCGCCGCCCTGCTCCACTTTCGCGAACTGCGTGCGCAGGTCGTCGACCAGCGCGCGCATGGCTGCGGCGTTGGCCTGGAAGTCCGCCGAGCGGGCGTTCAGTTTGGTCTCGAGTTGGCTCATGCTGTCTTTTCTTGGCTGAGGCCGAGTTGCTCGGCCATGGCGTCGCGGATCTTGAATTTCTGGATCTTGCCGGTCACCGTCATCGGGAACTCGTTCACGAAGCGGATGTACTTCGGCACCTTGTAGTGCGCGATCTGGCCCTTGCAGAACTCGCGGATGTCCTCCTCGGTGGCGCTCTGGCCGGGCTTCACGATGATCCAGGCGCACAGCTCCTCGCCGTACTTGCGGTCGGGCAGGCCGACCACCTGCACGTCCTGCACCTTCGGGTGGCGGTACAGGAATTCCTCGATCTCGCGCGGGTAGATGTTCTCGCCGCCGCGGATCACCATGTCCTTGATGCGGCCGACGATGTTGACGTAGCCCTCGGCGTCCATGGTGGCGAGGTCGCCGGTGTGCATCCAGTGCTCGGCGTCGATGGCCTCGCGGGTCTTGGCCTCGTCGTCCCAGTAGCCGTGCATCACCGAGTAGCCGCGCGTGCACAGCTCGCCCGACTTGCCCGGCGGCATCACGGCGCCGGTCTCGGGGTCGACGATCTTCACCTCCAGGTGCGGCTGCACCGTGCCCACGGTCGACACGCGGCGGTCCAGCGGCGTGTCGGTGCTGCTCTGGCAGCTCACGGGGCTGGTCTCGGTCATGCCGTAGGCGATGGTGATCTCGCTCAGGTGCATCTCGCTGACCACGCGCTTCATCACCTCGATGGGGCACGGCGAGCCGGCCATGATGCCGGTGCGCAGCGTCGAGAGGTCGAACTCCTTGAAGCGCGGATGGTCGAGCTCGGCGATGAACATCGTCGGCACACCGTGCAGCGCGGTGCACTTCTCGGCCTGCACCGTCTCCAGCACCGTCAGCGGGTCGAAACCGTCGTTCGGATACACGATGGCCGAGCCGTGTGTAAGGCAGGCCAGGTTGCCCAGCACCATGCCGAAGCAGTGATACAGCGGCACCGGGATGCACAGCCTGTCGGCGGGCGAGAGCTTCATGCATTCGCCGATGAAGAAGCCGTTGTTCAGGATGTTGCGGTGCGTGAGCGTCGCGCCCTTGGGAAAGCCGGTGGTGCCGCTGGTGAACTGGATGTTGATCGGGTCGGTGGCCTTCAGCGTCTTCTGCACCTGCGCGACGCGCGGGTCGTTGGCGTCGCCGCTGGCAAGCAGTTGCGAGAAGCGCTTCATGCCGGGCTGCTCGGCGCCCTCGCCCGGCTTCGCGTCGATCCAGAAAGTGTGGGCCAGCTGCGGCAGCTTCGCCGGGCCCAGTTCGCGCAGCATGCCCAGATAGTCGCTGGTCTTGAACTGCGCCATCGTCACCAGCGCCTTGCAGCCGACCTTGTTGAGCGCGTATTCGAGCTCCGAAGTGCGGTAGGCGGGGTTGATGTTGACGAGGATCAGGCCCGCCTTGGCGGTAGCGATCTGCATCAGCACCCACGCCACGTTGTTGTGCGACCAGATGCCGACGCGGTCGCCGGGCGCGAGGCCCAGCTTCAGCAGCGCGCTGGCGAGGCGGTTCGACTCGGCCTGCAGCTCGCGGTAGGTGTAGCGCTTGCCCTCGTGGCGGCTGACGAGCGCCTCGCGATCGGGCTGCTTCGCGACCATGTCGTCGAAGAAGTCGCCGATGGTCTGTTCGATGAGGGGGACGTCGGTGGCGCCCTTGCCGTAGCTCTCGGTCAATGCAGCGGTCATGCTCATTTCCTTCCTTTGTCTCTGGCTCCTTCCCCCTTTGGGGGAAGGTTGGGATGGGGGCAGGCGGCCCTTGTTCAGTGCAATGCCTCATTCAACGCTGCTTGCCCCCACCCCAGCCCTCCCCCAGAGGGGGAGGGAGAAAAACATCCTAGGCCGTCTCTGCAAACAGCTCGCGCCCGATCAGCATGCGCCTGATCTCGCTCGTGCCCGCGCCGATCTCGTACAGCTTGGCGTCGCGCCACAGCCGCTCGACCGGAAACTCCTTGGTGTAGCCCACGCCGCCCAGCGCCTGGATCGCCTCGCCGGCCATCCAGGTCGCCTTCTCGGCCGAATACAGGATGGCGCCGGCCGCGTCCTTGCGGAAGGTGCGCGCATGGTCGTTGCGGTCGCAGGCCTTGCCGACCGCGTACACGTAGGCGCGCGTGGCCTGCCAGGTCGAGTACATGTCGGCGATCTTGCCCTGCATCAGCTGGAACTCGCCGATGCTTTGGCCGAACTGCTTGCGCTCGTGGATGAAGGGCAGCACCGAGTCCATGCACGCGGCCATGATGCCCAGCGGGCCGCCCGAGAGCACGGCGCGCTCGTAGTCGAGGCCGCTCATCAGCACCTTGGCGCCCTGGCCTTCACCGCCCAGCACGTTCTCTTCAGGCACCTCGCAGTTGTCGAAGAACAGCGGGAAGGTGTTGGAGCCGCGCATGCCCAGCTTGTCGAGCTTGGTGCCGGCGGAAAAGCCCTTGAAGCCCTTCTCGACGATGAAGGCCGTCATGCCGCGCGCACCCATCTCGGGCTCGGTCTTGCCGTAGATGACCAGCGTGTCGGCGTCGCCGCCGTTGGTGATCCACATCTTGCCGCCGTTGAGCAGGTAGTAGCCGTTCTTCTTCTCGGCCTTGAGCTTCATGCTCACCACGTCGGAGCCGGCGTTGGGCTCACTCATGGCCAGCGCGCCCACGTGCTCGCCGCTCACCAGCTTGGGCAGGTATTTCTTCTTCTGCGCCTCGCTGCCGTTGCGGTGGATCTGGTTCACGCACAGGTTGGAGTGCGCGCCGTACGACAGGCCCACCGAGGCCGATGCACGCGACACCTCTTCCATGGCCACGATGTGGGCCAGGTAGCCCAGTTCGGTGCCGCCGTACTCTTCCTTCACCGTCATGCCGTGCAGGCCGAGGTCGCCGAGCTTCTTCCAGAGGTCGTGCGGGAACAGGTTCTCGCGGTCGATGTCGGCGGCTCGGGGAGCGATCTCGTTCGCGGCGAAGTCCTGGATCGCGCTGCGCAGCGAGTCGATGGTCTCGCCCAGGTCGAAGTTCAGGCCGGGATCGTGCATGGGGTTTGTCTCCTCTGAGGGGTCGGCGCGCAGGGCTGCCCGCGCGGAATGGCGCTTGCTTGAAAGACCGCAGCTTACGCTTCGCCGTGCCTCAATTGGCGCCACAATGGTTGCAAATTGCGCCACGAGCCGCCCGCCAAGCCATGTCTCATCCGTCGTTCCTCCGCCCCACCCGCGCCGTCACGCCAATGGCGTTCGTGAGAGCCATCGTGCAGGCCTACGAGCGCTACGGCAAGGACCCCGCCGAGGCCCTGAAGGCGGCACAGATCACGCCGCGCGAACTGGCCCGGCCAGGCGCGCGGGTGACGGCAGCGCAGTTCGAGGCGCTGTCGAGCCACGCCATGCAGGAACTCGACGACGAGACGCTCGGCTGGTTCACGCGGCGCCTGCCCTGGGGCAGCTACGGCATGCTGTGCCGCGCCTCGCTGAGTTCGCCCAACCTTGGCGTGGCCCTCAAGCGCTGGTGCCGGCACCATCGCCTGCTGACCGAGGACATCGACCTGTCGCTCGACGTGGCTGCCGGCGCGGCCACATTGCGCATCGCCGAGAACCACCCGCTCGACGACGCCTTCCGCGAGTTCTGCCTGGTGACCACGCTGCGCTTCGTGCACGGCTACATGTGCTGGGCCATCGACTCGCGCATCTCGCTGCGCCACGCGAGCTTTCCGTTCGCCGCGCCGCCGCACAGCGACGCTTATCCGCTGATGTTCACGCCCGACGTGCGCTTCGGCGCGCCGCAGGCCGGCATCGCCTTCGACGAGCGCTACCTTGCCCTGCCGCTGCAGCGCGACGAACGCGCGCTGCGCACCATGCTCAAGCGCGCGCTGCCGCTGACCATCCTGCAGTACCGGCGCGACCGCCTGCTGGGCCAGCGCGTGCGCGAACTGCTGCGCTCGCGCGCCGCCGAGGCCACCACCGCCGAGGCGCTGGCCGCGCTGCTCAACGTGTCGGGCCGCACGCTGCACCGGCAGCTGCACGAGGAAGGCACCTCGCTGCAGGCGCTGAAGAACGAAGTGCGCCACGAGATGGCCATCGAGCAACTGCGCCGCACCACGCGGCCGATCAAGCAGGTGGCGCTGGCGGTGGGCTTCCGCAACGAGAAGAGCTTCTCGCGCGCCTTCCAGCAATGGACGGGGCAGGCGCCGCGGGACTTCAGGCTGCGGGACAAGTAAGAGGCTGCGTCGGGATCGGGATCGGACAGCCGGACGCGGAGGGCGCGAAAGGAAAAGTCGAAAAGTGATCTTGGGTTCTTTTGCGGGCTTCGCGTGTTTTTTCGGCTGCTGCCTGGTATCGACGTCAGCCGGCTCGCATCGACAGGAGCTGCTCTTCGCGCAAGAGCCTATCGAGCGTCGAGACCTGCCACGCGAACTCCTCGGTGAAGGCATCGGGATCGTTGATTGCGTAGGCGCCGTATGCATAGACGGTCGCGTAGGCCGCATATTCGGCAGCCTGCAGCGCGCGGCCGGCAACGGCCTGGTAGACGGCATAGGTCGCGGAGACCGCTGCATGGGCCGTTCCGTCGATGGAGCGGGAGCCCGGGTGGCTGCCCGCCACCACGGCCATCCGCTGTTCGGTCAACGCCAGGGCGGCGGAATCGGCCTTGCCCTCGAGAAACGCGCCCAGCGTGTCCAGGCCTTCCACGGCGTCCGGCGACTCCAGCAGGTGCCGCATGCGCTGTGCACATGCATGCCCGAAGCGCAGCCGCAGCAGCGCGTGCGCCTGCGCGTCGAGATCAGCCGCCTTCGCGAGTCGATGCAGTTCGGTGTTCATGAGCCTGCAGCAGCGTCGCGCCGATGATGGATCGCGTCGGGCTTCAGGCCGGCTGATCGATCAGCGCCAATACGTCGGCGATCGACTTGCTGTCTTCCGGTCGCACCAGCTTCGCGACCTGCTTGCCGTCGCGCATGAACACAAGCGTGGGCCAGAGCCGCACATTGAACGAGCGGCCCAGCGGCCGGCCGCTGCCGTCTTCCACCTTGATGCGACGCACGTTCGGATACTTCGCGAAGGCCTCTGCGATGTTCGGCTGCGCGGCCTTGCAGATGCCGCACCAGTTGGTACCGAACTCGACGACGGCGGGACCAGTGAGCGCATCGATCTCGCTGCGCTCGGGTTGCTCGGTTTTGTATTCGGAGGTCATGGAGTTTGCTTGCTTCCTGCGGCTGGGGAGTGGGCTGGAGGGCTGTGCTCCCTTGCATTCCAACAGAAACTCAGGCTGCCTGCAGCCCGTAGCCCGAAAGCAGCGCCGGCAGTTCGGCCATGTCGCTGAACACCCTCACCGCGCCCACGCTCAGCAGCGGGCCGGGACCGCTGTGGCCCGATTCGCCCGTGCTGTAGCCGAACACCGTCGCGCCTGCGGCCACGCCGGCCATCGCGCCGGTGACCGTGTCTTCCACCACGGCGCAGCGCCTGGGGTCGACACCCAGCGCTTCGGCGGCGGCGAGGTACACGTCGGGATGCGGCTTGGAGCGCGGCATCTCGTGGCCACTGAAGATGCGGCCCTCGAAGTACTCCAGCAGGCCGACCTTCGCGAGCTGCAGTTCGACCTTGTGGCGGTCGGCGCCCGAGGCGCAGGCGATGCGGCCGTCGAGCATGGCGTGGATTTCACGGATGGATTCGGGGGCGCGCGGAATGGCGATCAGGTCGCGCTCCAGGGCCTCGTTGCGGCGGGCGCGGAAGGTTCTCAGCCAATCGTCGGTGATCCTGAAGCCGGTCTTTTGTTCGATCAGGGCGGCTTCGTCCTTCACGGCTTTGCCCGTGAAGGTGTTCATCGATTCTTCGGTGGTGATTTGCCAGCCTAGCTCGCCCAGCATTTCGGCGAGGACTCGGTTGGTGATGGGTTCGGAGTCGACGAGGACGCCGTCGCAGTCGAAGAGAACTGCGGAGAAGGGAAAGGGGGACATCGGGATTGGGGCCTGACTTTCGGATTGCCTTGATGGTAGCAACCGGCTTTGGAATTGCTGTTCCGAGGCCGGGTCTCGGCCCGGCGGCCGACCTACTTTTCTTTGCTTCGCTGTATGGACCGGGGACCTCGGAAACAGGTGTGCGCGGACATAGGAAACACTCTGGCAGGTTATCGCCTTGCTGTCAGGGAGTTCAAGTCCAGCCGCATGAACGGCTGATGGCAGAAGAACACGTCGAAGTGGCCGTCGTGTTGTGGATCCGCGCGGAATGCGATGGGCAGTTTCAGAAGGCAATTGGGCACCTTTAGCTTGTGGCCGCGGAAGCTGGCCTCGCCGTTGTGCTTGACGATCACCACCGTGTCCCCCTGCTGGTACTCGATGGGAGCCAA
>NZ_JABMJG010000002.1 GCF_013376045.1 Variovorax sp. SG517
TGCGCAGTTCTTATGCGGTGCCAAGGACCACGCCACACCGCATCGCGCCTGTGATCGCAGGTCGTGCTCCACATAAAACGACGCTCGAGATAATGCGCCTTATGCGGAGCTCCGCATAAGGCGCACGCCAGGCGTAAGTTCCATGAGCTGTGGGTCAACCACGGCAGCCCGATCGGCGAGCAGGCCTTGAAGTTCTTCGGCGAGCTCTACGAGGTTGAACGGGTCGTGGCCGAGCTGGGACCAGAAGACCGCCGGCGCGTGCGCCAGGAACATTCACGGAAGGTGGCCGATGCGCTGCACCAATGGCTCACCGCGCAGCGGCAGAAGGTGCCTGAGGGCTCGGCGACCGCCAAGGCCATCGACTACAGTCTGAAGCGCTGGCTGGCGCTCACACGCTACATCGACGATGCGAATCTGCCGGCCGACAACAATCGGGTGGAGAACCAGATCCGGCCGATTGCGCTTGGAAGACAGAACTGGCTGTTCGCCGGCAGCTTGCGCGCCGGCCAGCGAGCTGCGGCCGTCATGAGTCTGGTGCACTCGGCGCGTCTGAACGGCCACGAGCCGCACGCGTACCTGAAGGATGTTCTCGAGCGGCTTCCTACGCACCCGGCCAGCCGCATTGCAGAGCTGCTGCCGCATCGTTGGTTGCCAACCACGGCTTCCTGATCCACGCCGTTGTCAAGACGGGTTCACCGTGCGCTTACGTTCCAAGTGGGCCTCTGATGCAATCGACATTACGCTAGGCGACATGGTCAACGACCCGGTTGCGGAGAAGGATCGTGACGTCGATGTGACGGTGACGATCGGGGAAAGCGGTAGCCCTACGCATGCGTTCATGGCCTACGAAGTGAAACACGAGAAGGCACCGCTCGATCTCGTCAAGATTGAGCAGCTCTGCTTGAAGCTCAATGACATGCCGTCGCTAACTCATCGAGCAATCGTTTCGACGTCGGGGTTCTCGGCGCCTGCGAAAAAGAAGGCGGCCCATCACGGGATTGAGCTCTACGAATTCCGCGCGTGGACGCGGCCGCTCGAGGAGCAGTTCCCTGCGCTGGCGATGAAGGGCACCATAGAGCAGTGTTTTCCGACGCGGAATGCATTGCTTTGCTGGAAGTGGTTTCAATTTCAGCTGGAACTTGAAGATCCAGGGGTGGGATTCTCAATCAACCCTTCCGATCAGCTATTTGATGCCGAAGGAAGGCAGCACGGAAAGTATTCCGATTTCAGTGCTTATGCGAGCGCTCTGCTGTTGAGATCTACAGACATCCTCTACCGTAGTGAGGCTGCTCAATCCGTTCTTCTGCGATTTCCCATTCCGTTTTCGATGCCGGACGGGGCCATACCGTCCGGGCCCGAGTGGCCACATACCCATACTTTGGAGGTCGCAAAGGATGACGTGTTTGCAATGATCGGACAAAGGCGACTTCAGATTGTTCGATTCACCATTGGAGGATTCTTGTACTGGGAGCGGGACATGCGGAGACCTCAGCACCATGTCATTCAGCACGTCGATACAGGGGAGGTGTTTGCAGGCGCGCTTGTGTGCCAAGGTGGCATCGAAGGTCAGATGACAGCGCTCGTTTTTTCCCCCGACTCTCGCGAAATCGGTATCCAACTGGTCAGACTTGCGGAAAAGCATTTGAACTCGATCCGCAGACTTCAGATGCAGCTTCAATCAAGCTCCGAGCGCTTTCCTCCTGCTGCGGCTCATAGTTTCACCGCATCCTCAAGTTGAGGCC
This sequence comes from Variovorax sp. SG517, assembly GCF_013376045.1. GTDB lineage: Bacteria > Pseudomonadota > Gammaproteobacteria > Burkholderiales > Burkholderiaceae_C > Variovorax. Next base: position 1,743 of record NZ_JABMJG010000002.1, read on the forward strand.
GGTCGCTCCCGTTGTTATGGGCGAAGTTATCCCGGCCCTTCGACGTGTTCCGTGACTAGGCGGACGGTCTAGCGGCCACGTTGCTTCTACAGAAATCGCAAATGCAGAGGAGCTAGTTTGAGCGAGGCACGCGCGCACCACTTTATCTCGCAGTGTTACCTAAGAGGCTTTACTCTGAACGGCTCAAAGAAGTCAAAGCTTTGCGTTGTGTCATTGGCGGAGGTCAAGTCCTTTGAGAGCAAGCCTGATGGAGTGGCTCATCGCCGCGATTTCAATCGCGTTGAAGGGCTTTCTGCGGGTGCAGTTGAGTCCGCATTGTCCGGATTTGAAGGAGTAGTTGACTCGGCCTTGAAGCAGATCCGGCAAGACCGTTCCCTTGCCAATACTGAAGCTTGGAATCACGTACTCAATCTGGTGGCGCTATTTGCAGTTCGGCATCCCCTGCAGCGGGAGCAGACTAGCCTGTACTTGGAGAGGATGATGAAGATGATCCTCGATCTGATTACCGCTACGCCGGATCGCTGGAATGCTCACCTCCAGCGTGCGCGTGCCTCAGGTGCGGTCGAAGCTGGTGCTGAGATAACCTACGAACAGGCGCGCGACTTCGTGAAGCGTGACGAATTCACAATCGATGTACCGACGGCGCGCCACATCGGACTTGAATTCTCAGTCCACGACGCGGTGCTGCAAACGCTGGCAAACCGAAGATGGCGATTGCTACTAGCTGGCCCAGATGCGGGGAGCTTTGTTACTAGTGATCGCCCAGTTCTTCTGGGGCACTCAGATGGATCGGAACCCAGCCTCCGCCGACCCTTGGGGCATGGCTTATCTGGCACCTCCGTGTTTTTCCCAATCAACCGAGAAATGATGGCAGTTGGGACCTTTGAAGGTGAGGGCGGCACACAAGAACTGACTCCCCGAGGAGTGGCCCTATACAACGGGCTTACTCTCTGGAATGCGCACAGAGAAGTCTATGGCCCCGATTGGCGTAGCCTGTTTTCGCTCAATGGGGGAAAAATCGCAACACTCAAAGAGTTACCTGATCTCGTGAGGGCTTTGAAGAAAGCCCGCTAACTGCTATTCCGGATCTTCGACGCTGCTTGGTTCGTTATGTCCCGTTCCAACCGTTTCAAGCTCCACATGCGTCGTGAAGCCATCGTGCCCTGTCATCGTGTGCCGCACCTTGATCGTCAGCCATTCGGTGTCATCGATCTCTGGCTTCCAGCCTGAGACCTTCACGGGCGTTTGCGGGGTCAACATGGGCTGACCGAGTGCCAGCGTCAGGTCGAAGGTCGCGAGGCCTCGTTGAATGCGTCGCCACTCTGCTTGCGCGGCGGCGCGCGAGTCAGCCTCGTTTGCGAACGTGTCCTTCAACCGCTTCGCGTTGCCGCTCTTGCCTACAAGCACACCGCGCCGCTTCGCCCGCTTCGGGTCGTGCCAGTACGCACGCACGCCGCTGTAGGCGTCCCGGTCGCTCGTGTGATAACGGTGGATGTCGCCATCGGCTCTCGTGATTTCGATGACCGGGATGCTCTCGCCCGTTGACGTGGTTGTGCCAACGATGGGCAGGAAAAGCAGTCGCCCCCGTTTGATGGTCGCCACGGCGTCGTGCAGCTTTGCCAGGCGGGTGATGAAGTTCAGGTCGCTCTCGTTGGTCTGGTCGATGTGCTCGATCTGCCGCGCGCCCAGGGCAGGATCGATACGTGCTACCAGCTGGTGCCTCGCGGCCGTCTGCCGCACGATCTCGCCCACGGTAGCCCCGTGGTAGCTGCGCTCCACGCGCGTGCGCAATGACTGATGCATGTCGGCGCTGCGGGCCCGGATGCAGATCTGGTCGGGGGCGCCGCTGTGCTCGGCCTCGCCGACGATGAACGTGCCCTTGTCGATCAGGTCGGTACCAGCCCAGCCGATAGCGAGCTGCAGCTCGCGGCCTTTGGGCGGGATCTCCAGCGCCCCGTCATGATCGTCGAGCACGAGATCGAGCTGGTCGGCCTCGTTGCCCCGGCACTCGTTGAGCGTCACGCTGATCAGGCGCGCGTCCACCATTGGGGTGATGTCGCGGTCCCCGATCTTGAGGCGATAGGTGGGCGCTGGGTGGGCTGGGTGCTGGTCTTGCGGATCCATCCTCACGCCTCCACGTCGTCGCCGGTGCCGTCGTCATCGCCGATGGAATCGGTCTGCCCGTCGTCGACGCGCTCGAGCTGCAGCTGGAATTCGATGCGCCTGGCCGCGCCATTGGGCAGAAACACGGTCTTCGTCTCGGTGAGGCTCTCGATCACGTACAGGCCGTACACGATGCCGGTGCCGTCGACAAGCGGCCACGAGGCGCCCAGGTTGCCCATCTCGCGCAGCTCGTCGAGGGCGACGGTGCCGCCCGTCAGCTCGGGCATCAGCACGCCTGACAGCTGGAAGGTGTCGTCGCCCACGCCGAGGAACTGCCGCGCCGCGCGCGCGCCGATGCGGCTGTTGCTCGCGTGGCGCCACTTCATCTGCCGCTGCAGCTCCTGAAAGGCCAGCGTGTCGAGGCAGAAAACGAACTGGCCGAGGGCCATCATCATGTCCATGGGGGCTCCGGTCAGTCGATATCCGACAGCGAGGACTGGCCGGCGGCGCGTTTGGCGCGCTCGCGGCGATCCAGCTCGGCCGAGACGGCGCGGGCAACGGCTTGCGGGTCCATGCCCGGCGCCGCGTGGATGTGGATCTCGTATTTGGTGGGCGCCATCGGCGCGAGCCGGCCAGCGCTGGCGCTGATGGGCGCGCGGTTGTCGATCAGCGGCATGCTGTCGGCGCCGGCAGTCACCGGCAGCACCGAGGCTGCAGCAGTCGCGACGCCGAGCGCGGCCTGGCGCACGGACCCCGCGCGGCTAGCGATGCCGAGCGCCGCGCCATTGCTGATCTCGCCACCGGCCAGCATGAAGACCCGGCTCGGGCTGCGGATGCCGAGCTTTTCCTTGAACCACGCAAGGGCCGAATCCGCCGCGCCGGAAATCGCGGACTGAACTTGCCCCAGCGCGCCTGTGATGCCGTTGGCCAGGCCCGACATGATCTGCGCACCGAACTCGGTGAACTTCGCCGGCAGCTCGAAGCCGAACCAGCGCATCGACTCGGCGAAGGCCTGGTAGAAGAGGCCTGCCGACGACCAGTTCAGGATCGCCGCGCCCACGGTGGCGAGGGCTGCAGGCACCGAGCCTCCCAGGTACTGCCAGAACTGGTCGAAGGCGGCCTTCGCCCGGTTCCACAGGTCGACGAAGAAGGTGCTGATGGGGCCCCAGTACCGGTAGATCAGGTAGGCGGCTACAGCGATGGCGGTGATGATCAAGCCGATGGGGTTCAGCAGCAGCGCGCGGCCGAGCCACAGCAGCGCGGTGCCGGCCAGGCGGAAGCCCGTGGCGAGCAGCCCGAGCACCCGCGCGAGGACGCCTCCCTGTATGCCCATGGCCGCGAATGCAAAGCGCATCGCCACGAAGCCGAGGATCGCGGGCCCGACCACCAGCAGGATGCCGCCGAGCGCGACCAGTGCCACTGCGAGCACGCCGATGCCCGTAGCCAGGATCTGGGCGAGCCGTGGGTTGGCCGCCATCCAGTTCGTGAGGCCCTTCATCGCGGCCGTCGCGAGCCGCAGCGCGGCGAGGTAGGCCGGCATGATGCTGTCGCCGAACTGCTTGTAAAGGTCGTTGCGCCGCGCGGCCAGCTCCAGCTCGGCACCCGAACTGGTCTGCAGCGCGCGGTCGTAGAGCGTGCCGATGCCATCGGCGCCGGCGTTGAGCTTCGCGTTCTTGTGGATCTGGTCGCGCTGCAGGTACATCTGCGCGAACAGGTTGGAGGCTGTGCGGTTGCTGAAGATGCCGCCCATGGCGTCGAGCACGTCCTGCTTTTCCGTGATGCCCTTGGCCTTGAGCGCCGGCAGCAGGATTTCCTCCATCCAGCGGAACTGGTTCTCCCGAAAGATCTCGCTGCCCTTGAGCGCGCCGACGCCCAACTGCGAGATCTGGCCGACCTTGTCGTGCTTGACCTTCGAGGGGTCGGCGATCAGCCCGAGGTCGCCGAGCATCATGGCCGAGCGCTTCGTGGTCTTGCCCTGGTAGATGTTGGAATAGGCCGACATCATGGCCGTGCCCACGCGGTGGCCGCCCATTTCCTGCACCAGCGGCTCCATCTGGTAGTAGAGGGCCTCATCGGTCAGGCCCTTGGCCGCGACGCCGCCGGTCTTGATGACGTTGAGCCACTCTTCGCCCTGGACGCGCCCGCCCGTGGCGGCGATCACGCGCTGGATCTTGTCGGCCTGATCCTTGAACACCTTCTCGTTCGCCAGGCCGCCGCGCAGCTCGATGACCTTGAGCATGTCCATGAACTTCTTCTCGTTCTCGTGGCCTTGCTCCTCGCCGTAGATCGCCTCGTTGGCGAACTTCATCTTCGCCAGCGTGGGCGCGACCATCTCGGCGTGGTGCAGATCGGCGAAGACGCTGAGCCCGTCACGCACGAGGGACAGGTTGTCCCGGGTGCTGGTGCCGTAGGTCTCCATGGCCTTCGCGTACTTGATCGCGTCGCCCGTGATCTTGTCGCCCAGTCCGAGCGCGGCGATGCGCTGCTGCGCGGTGGCGAACTTCGAGCTTTCAGCGATGGGCGCACGCATGGCGTGCAGCACGGCAAACCCGGAGCCGGCAGCGACCGCGCCGGCCACCGCTGTGTTGTGCCCGAGGTGCCGGCCATTCTGGTATTCGGCCTTGGCCGCGTGCATGGCGCGCTGGCGCTCGCCGAGCTGCTTGAGCTTCGTGGTCTGCTCGTCGATCACGCGGTTGGCGGCCGAGATCTCGGTGCGCAGCCGGCGCTCGTGGGTGCTCATGGCGGCGGCGCTGATGCCGGCGGCCGTGAGCTTGTCGCGCAGGGCCTGTACGCGGGTAGCCTGCCGCTGGTGCTGCTCGCTCAGCGCCGCCGCCTCGCGCTTTGCGGCGGCGAAGTCGCGGATCATGGACTTCGAGGGCGGGCCCATGGCGCCCAACCCCTGCGCCAGCTGCTTGACGCGCGCCTGCGCGGCCGTCAGCTTCGCCGTGGTGTCCTGCAGGCCGGTGCGGATCTCGCGGAACTCGCCCACGCTCTTCTGCTGGGCGTTGAGCTCCTTGAGCCTGTCGCGTGCGTCGCGCAGCGCCTTGGCGGTCTTGCTGCTGCTCTCGGTGACCTTCCTGAATGGCGCGGAGGCCTTGTCCAGCGCCTGCAGGATCACCATCAGGCGCAGATCGCCGCTACCAGACATGCGCACCCCCTTGCGAGGCCGCCACGAGGCGCTGTTGAGGCTGGAAGGGGGAAGGGTGGCGCATGGGTCTACTTGGGCGGTTCGTGGCGTTCACGGGCGCGCTCGCGCCACTGCATCAGGTCGGGCACCGACATGTCATCCATCTGGGCAGGGCCCCAGTGGAAGACGAAGGCGAGGTCCGCCATCGCGTCTTCTACGTGCTCTGGGACGCGGGAATCCGGTCCGCACTCGGCAGCAAAAAATTCACCATCTCCGCGCCGAGCTGCGCCAGGTCGGATGGCTCCAGCGCCTCGATCTCGGGCTTCGTGAGCGTGGGGACCGTGACGCGGGGCAGCACCATGGTCAGGGCGATCACGTCCATCTGCATGAGCGCCGAGAGCGAGGTGCCGCGCAGCTCGCCGGAGCGCGGCTTGCGGACGACTACCTTGGTGATAGTTTGGCTGCCGCGCTGCACGGGCGTGTCGAGCGTGACTTCGCCGGCAGCATTATTAGGGGCGCTGCTGGGCTTCGGGGTGACGTCGATCACGCCGGGGTCGTTGTTATCGTTGAGGTTCATGGTGCAGGAAGAGGAAGTAAAAAGGGGAGGGAGGCGCCGGCAGCTGTGGGCGCGGCTGGGTCAGGTCAGAACAGGCCGAGCGCTCGGCGGATCTGCGCCATGCGATCAACGCCGCCGACCACCTCGATGAAGTTGACGAAGTCGATCTCCACGATCACCTCGCCGTCGATGGTGAGCTTGTAGTAGCTCAGCGAAGACTTCACCTTGATCTCGGTCTTCTCGCCGGCCTTGGCGTTGCCGAAGTCGATTTCCTTGTGACGCCCACGCATCACCACCTCGCAGGACTGCACGTCGGCGGTGTCGTCGGCCTGGATCGCGCCGGCAAGCCGCAGCAGCACGGCGTCGTGGGTAGGTGCGCCCCACTGGGTGAGCAGGCTCCTCATGTAGCCGGCGGCAGTCCATTCGAACTCCAGGGCCTCCATGCCGAGATCGATGCTGACCGGGCCGTTCATGCCGCCGGCGCGGTATTCCTCCATCTTGCGGCTGAGCTTGGGCGGAGTGGCCTCGGGCACTTCGCCGAGGTAGGCGTTGCCGTCGTTGAACAGGATGAAGTTCTTGAGTACGCGGGGGAGGGACATGATGTTTTCCTCTGTGGATCAATGCGCGGTGATGCGGTCAGGCAGCCTTGGCGACCTGCTCGGCGAAGTTCTCGTAGTAGCGGCCCGTGATGCGCTGGCGGAACATCAGGTTCTCCAGCGGCGCGCAGGGCGTGAAGTCGTAGTCGAGGATCAGGTTCCCGCTCTTGAGCTCGTCGGCGGTGTTGACGTCACCGTCGACGGCCCACGCGCTGCCGCCCACGAGGTAGCCCGAGCGCGTCAGGAAGCGGAACTTGCTGTTGACGCCTTCGAGGATGTCTTTCACCAGACCGGGCAGCAGCGGCTTGTCGTTGGCCCACATGTGGGCCTCGGCGATGGTGTCGGCAAGCACTTGCGCCGTGCGCGTGGCGGACTCGAAGGCGAAGAGCGGGTCATCGCTGCAGGTGCGCGAACCCCAGAAGCGGTAGCCGTCGCGGTTGATCAGCGTGGTCACGTCGCCGGCGTTCAGCACGCCCGCGTCGGTGGCCGGATCCTGCAGATCCCAGTAGATGTCCTGGCTGATGCCCGTGACGCCGTCGACCGCGACGTTCGAGAGCGTCTTGTGCCAGCCGATCTCGTTGTCGATCTTGGCGCGCAGGCCGAGCGCGAACGCGACAGCAGGAGCGCGCGCGTTGGCCTTGGCGACCGTGTCCCATGCGAGGAAGTCGGGATGGATCACCATCAGCTCGCGCGCGCCGAACTGCTTGCGGTATGCCGTGGCTTCCTCGACCGTTTCGCAGCCCCAGGCGTTGACGTAGGCGAAGGCGCGCAGGCTCTTGGCAATCGTGGAGAGCGCCGTGGCAACGGGCTGCGAATCGAGCCCAGGGCAGCCGAGGATGCGCGGCTTGATGCCGAGCTTAGCCTGGGCGGTCAGCAGGGCCTTCATACCGGTGCGCTGACCGCTGGGCAGCACCGTGCCGATGACGTTGCTTGTGGTGGCGGCTTCATCTGCACCGGGCTCGACACGGACCACGACCGTGATCGGCCGGGCCAGCGCCGCGATGTACTCGAGCGTCTTCTTGAGCGTGCCGGTCGAGCCGGCCTTGCCCATGGCGTTGTACACGTTTGTCACGAGGACGGGCGTGTTCAGGGGAAAGGTCACCGGGTCGGCGTCCGGCGCGGTTGCGACCAGGCCGATGATCGACGTGTTGATCACGCGGATGGGGCGCGTGCCTTCGTTGATCTCGAAGACGCGGACGCCGTGGTGGTACTCGGTGGTTGCCATGATGGGTTACTCCTGATGAATTGGGGGGCGTTCAGAGCTGCGCGGCAGCGAGAAACAGTTCGTCGAGCGCGGCATCGTCGAGCCCGATCAGTGGACCGAGGACGGAGACGAAAGGCGAAAAGCGCTCGACCGTGGCGCCGTAGTTCCAGTCGATCTCGGCAGCTTCTCGCTGCGGGCTCGGGAGCGTGGCGATGGCTTCGTCGACCGCCTGCAGCTTGTGCACGGCCAACAGCGCGCGACGTGCCTGACGCATGCTGACTTGATGCGGAACCATGTCCGGAAGAGCTTCGAGCACGGTCTTCGGTCGCCCGCCCGGGCCGGGCTTGATGGTCCAGCCCGCCGCCTGCTGCGCTAGCAAGCTCTCGTGTTCTTCGACGGCGAGAGGGACCGCATCCAGCGGCAACTCGGCGTGCACTTCGTCGTCGAAGAAGCCGTTTTTCGAGGGAGAGTAGAAGAGCATGCTTATCTCCCGATCGCCAGCCAGTAGATGGCGAGTGCGGTCTGGGCGTTGTTGAGGGTGGGGTAGGCGCTGAAGCCGGTGAGGCTGGTCGTGCCTACGTTGACGACATTGCTGTTGTTGCTGGCGCTGGTGGCCTGCGCGCTCAGGTAGAGCAGCGCGCCGGGGAACGCGATGGGGAAGGTCAGTCCTTGATTGCCGGCGAGGTTCGCCGTGCCCCATTGCAGGATGATCCCGTTGGGCAGCTTTTGGTAGTTGTTCGTCGATGTGAACTGGTCCTGCCGCACGGCGTGGCCCGCCCCGGTGGACGCTGCAACGTTGAAGGTCTGCCCGGCGTCGCCTGCCTTCGGTGCAAAGCGGGCGTCGGCAGTGTCGCGATTGAGCGCATGGCGCCCGTTGGTGGCGGCGGCGATCTGCAGCCCACCTCCGTTGCATGCGATCAGCACGTACACGTCGAGGCCGGCATTCCAGACCACTTCGCAAATGCAGTTGGCGATGATTTCGCCGCCCTGTAGCGCAGCGCCACCGAGGCCATAGACCGGCTTGGCGCCGAATCCATTCTGGTTGATCGTGGTGCCGCCCGTGTTGGCTGCCTTTGCCTTGATCCACAGAACCATGCCGTCGACGCGTGCGACCGATGCGGGCACGTAGTCGACCACGATGGCGTTGGCCACGCCGGTGTCCAGCGCGAACATCGGGGCGTTCTTCTGGATCAGCGCAACGGCCGTGCCCGGGTCTTCCGCTCCGATGTTGGCGCGCGCCTGTGTGGCTTGCGCGGGCGTGAGTCCTTGCGCGGCGTCATGCCGCACGTACTGGGCGTGAGGGTTGGCTGCAGCGCTGTGCGAGGCCAGATCGACATCTGTCGCGTATTGCGGGTGTGGGTTCGCCGCAGCAACGTGGTCGGCCAGGTCGGCATCGGTGGCGTACTGCGGGTGCGGATTTGTTGCGGCGAGGTGTGCGGCCAGGTCCGCATCCGTCGCGTACTGCGGGTGAGGGTTGTCCTTCGCCTCGTGGACAGAGACTGCGTCGCCGACCTTCAGCGCGAGTTCGGCGTCGGTGAAGGCCCAGCGCACCCATTTCGCGGTGTCGGCGCCCGGTGCGACGTTGAGGCTCTCGCCCACGCTCTTCCACGTGCTGCCGCCATAGTTGACATAGGCGACGTTTGCCGGGTAGGTGAAGGTTGCTTCCCACGGCGTGATGTTGCGCAGGCGCTGGTAGAGCGTGCGGCTCGCGAGCTGTCGCGGGGCGAGGTTGTCGATGCCGGTGGGTCCGCCCAGGACCGGGTCATCTTCCTCGAGTTGGTAGATCCCCGCTGCCCAAAGGTCCGTTTCGTTGAGGTTTGCCATGTCAGGCGCTTCCGTGGTTGTAGGCACCGTCGCGTCGGGTCGCACCGTTGTGGCTGTTGGCCACGGCGGCATAACGCAGCGCGACCAGATGGCAGCGAGCGGGGGCAACGGACGGCAGGAGCTTGCGCAGGCGCTCGGCCTGCGCATTGGTGATGGGCCGCTGCAGGGCGATCATGTAGGTGGCCCACGTCGTGATCAGCGGGGCATGCGGATAGATGCCGTTGCGGCGGATCGTGCCGTTGTGGGTACGGCCGCCCACGCGCTCGATGATGTCGATCTCGCCGAAGCCCAGCGAGCGGATCAACAGGCGGATGGCCCAAGGCGTGCCCTTGTGGCGGTGGATCTCGATGCTGTTGAGGATCAGCGCGCGCTTGGCGTCATCGGATCTCGCGTCCTGCCAGGCCTCGACCGACAGCGTCCACGAGAGCCACGGCAGCAGCGGCGACAGGCAGCGCATGGCCGTCCACAGGTGCCGAAGGCCATCGGTGTTCAGCTCCAGCGGCGAAGCGCCTGCCAGCGCGAGTTCCAGCGCGGTGCGGTTGGGCGGCAGCAGGCGCTGCGAGGGGGCGAGGCTAGCCACTGACCACCTCCTCAAGTACGTTGATCGCGGTGACGCGCACCCACTGGGTCTTCGAGGACAGCATGTCCGCCGGCGGCACCATGATCTCGACGCGGTCCACGCCTGGCTGATGTAGCGCGGCATCGATGCCGGAGTGCGGCAACCCTTTGCCGAGCTTGCGGATCTTCAGGAGCCACTTGTCCAGTGCGATCTTTCCGTTCGCCAGCGCCACCTCGCCCGCCGGGCCTTCGTAGCGGTACACCTTCGCGGCGATGACCGTTTCCAGAATCTCCGGCCCTTGCACGGGCACGCTGTCGCACAGCGGGCGGATCTTCTCGTCGTTGAGCGCGGCACCCACAGTGACGAGCAGAGCTTCGGACGGAACGCCGCTCGGGGCGGTGGACAGCACCGTCACGCGCACGGTGCCGGGATTTGGGCTGTCGATGCCCACGTCCGCGACTTGCGCGCTGGCGCTGAGTGCGTGGAAGCGGTAGCTGTCCACGGGCCCAGCGGTGGTGATGCCCTCGGGCGCGAGCTGGATGCGTTCGCGGAAGCGCTCGTCGTCTTCGTAGACGGCCTCCATCGGAGGCACGGCGGTCGGGTTGGCGGGCGTGACGACCAGGCGGAAGACCTTGTAGTTCGCACCGAGGTTGTCAAGGTCCGTGCCCGTCGCGTAGGCCAGCATGCAGGCCTTGGCCGCGTCGTTGATACGCTGGCGCATCAGCAGCTCCTGATACGCCATCTCCTCGAGCAGCTTGTAGGCGGGGTCGGATTCGAGGACAAGGCCGTAGTCCGGGTAGCGTTCCTGAAACGAGGCAAGGCGCGCGGCGAGGATCACCTCGAAGTCGAGCACCTCGATCACGGCCGGCGCCGGCAGCAGCGACATGTCCATGCTCATGCGGCGGCTCTGATCTGGACCGGAACGCGCATCGAGAGCACGCTGCGGCGCTGGCCCGGCGGGCTGTAGATGCCCTGCAGGTCGAGCACCACCTGGCCGGCGGTCTCGGTGCTGAAGATCTGCACGCGCGACAGACGCAGGCGCGGTTCCCACTTCATGAGCGCGCCGGCCGTGGCCGCGTACAGGCGCACGCGGGTGGCGCCGTTGTCCGGGCGGTCGATCAGCTCGGGCCAGAGGCTTCCGTAGGCGCGACGCATGACGCGGGCACCCAGCGGCGTGGTGAGGATATCGGCGATGCTCTGGCGCAGGTGCTCGATGCCGTCGAGCGCCTTGCCGGTGACGCGGTTCATGCCGCTCATGGCACTGCGCCGCCTGCTGTGCGGCCCTCATTGTCTTCCTCGATGTGGCCGTGATCTTGCAAACTGATGTCGCCCGCCTTGATGTCGCCGCCATCGGTCGCAATGCCGTGGCCGTTGATGAAATCAACATCGCAGTCGATCTGCGCGCCTTTGCCACTCGGCCCCACGCCATAGCCTTCCATGCCGGCCAGCCAAGTCAGCAAACCCTGCACGACCAGTTCGCCTGTGGTGATGGTCTTCGGTGCGTCGAGCGTGATCTCCTGCGAGTGCACCTTCGCGCTCTCACTTGCGGTCACGTCGGCCGTCTTGCACTGCACGGTGATCGAGTCTGGCACGGTGATGTCGGCGGTGCCGCCGCCGGGCAGAGTGACCTTCAGCGCGCTCGCACTGTGGTCGTATTCGAAGACCGCGCCATCCGGGTAGGTGGTGCGCTCGACGTCGGGGCTGTTGCCGTTGGCGGGCACGCTGTCGCTGAAGAGGCCCACGAGCACAAAGCCCGAGGCCATGTCGCCGCCTGGCGAAAGCACTAGGCACTGCTCGCCTACGAAAGGAGGGGACCAGTGCCGCACGTCGCCAGCACGGCGGGCAAACCAGCTCAGCCAGTTCGTCATGAGACCGCCCGACTTGACGCGGCATCGGTAGCTCGCGTGATCGACCTCCGCGATGGTGCCGGCCCGCACGAGGTTCTCGATCAGGCGCTGCAGCTCAAAGGGGGACGGGGCCTTTCCAGACATGCTGTCGATGGTGCCGACCGTGCGCGCGCGACGCACTCCATATCGGTTGTGCCCGGGCGATCTACAACCGAAAAGCTAGAAGGAGATGAAGCAGTCGTAGGCCCGGACCAGCCAAATCCTTCGAGCCTTTTCCGCCTTCCCTAGAATCGTTAGCACATGACCTGTAGGAGGGACATATGGGGCAAATAGCGAAAGCGGCAGGGTGGATTGTTAAGGCGGTCAGCGGGTTTGTCTTGAAGCAAATCCTTATGTACCTGATCTCGCTCGGTGTGCTCGGCTATGTCCTTGCACAGCTATCCGCTGTACCGCTTGCGATTCGTGTGGCCGTCGCTGTTCTGGTGCTTTGCGTTGCGTTTTGGGCATTCTGGAAGTTTTTTCTGCTAAGGCCGATCGAACCCAAGATCGTTCCTCTGTACTGGGATTTGCTTTTCAAACATCCTTTCAAGCGAACCTCCTGGAATTTTGACAATTACATCGGGTACAGCCTTTCTGCGAAAGGTCCTGCGACCGTGTTTGGCTTTCAGGCCCGTTTTCGTTTCAACTGGTGGGCTGGATTCCTTGAAGAGGCTTTCATCACCAGCGTTCAGACGGGCGAGCGTATCGATCTGAAGTTCAACAGTGCAGGCGCAAGCCCAGTCGCTCCACCTAGCCTGGTGCCGCTCTCGCAAATAAAAAGCTTCCTGCCATGGACGTGGGTCCTCGCCACTGGTGCGATGGAACCCGTTTCGGAGAGCGATTTCCTGGAACGCTTTGGGCATTTCCGCCTGACCTTCAAGATAAAGAACCGCCTCGCAAAGCACGTGGACTTCGGCCTGGCCGAGAACATCACCTATTTCGAGCGCGCACATGCCGCTGCACTGGCGCTCGAGAAGCCCGGCGGCGTCGTTTTGAACTAGCACGCAGGAATCGACGAGGTCTTCACATCGAAGTGTGGGAGTCGCCCCCAAGCGTGGAAAGGATTAGGTCTTTGACGAGTTCGCGGTCGACGTCGGTTAAGCCGAGCAGGCCGCGTGCCGGGTACTGGTATGTCGGTCCGCCGGGCTGCACCAGGTCGCGCAGGCCTTCGTGGTGCACGCGGGCGATGCGCGCCGTGCGGCCGAAGAAACCCACGGCCACGCCTTCATCCTCTGCCTCGACGCGCAGATGGTGCGCGGCGCGTAGCTTCTCGAACATGGTGCGTCGGATGCTGCCCTTCTGCAAGCGTGCGTTCGTCGTCTTGCGAGGCTCGTAGGCGCTGCCATCCGGGTTGCGCTGGCCTGCTATCCGGGCGGCCTGCTGGCGGCGTAGCGCCTGGCCGATCTTGCGGGCCAGCGCGCGGCGCTTCGGTGCGGTGAGCTGCGAAAGCAGCGGCGTCGCCCAGTCCTCGAGCGCGCGCAGATCATCGACCACGTCAGAACTCCGTGGCCGGGAAGTCCCAGGCGGCGAGCTGCTGGCCTTCGAAGAAGACCACGATGCGCTCGGCCTGCGTGATGGTGCCGAGGTGCGTCGGTTCGCCCGCGTGCGTCACGTCGTAGCGCTTGACCGTCTCCGGCGACGTGGGGTCAGACCCGGGCTTGACGATCACGCGCTCGGTCAGGTCGATCTCGATGGAAAGATCCATCGTTTCCTTGTTGAGGTATTCGGCCTCGAAGCGCAGGCTCTTCTCCCGGAGATCTGGGTTCTCGAAGATCTCGACCTGATTGGTGCGCAGCCAGGCCAGCAGCGGCACGAAGATCGCGTCCGCGTGGCTGCTGTAGTCGAGCACCACGAGCTTCAGCGTGTAGCGGTAGACGAACGACAGCGAGGTCGCCGCAGCGGCGACGATCCGCCCGTTGGTGATGAAGATGGTGAGCTTGTCCGGGTCGTTCTGCAGCTCGGGCGTCGCGGCCGACAGGTGCGCGCGCAGGCTATGGGGTTTGAGCACTGGTGCTCCCGGCCCGGGTCAGGGCGTTGATTCGCTCGCGGACTTCGTTGTAGCGGTCGATGCAGGCGTTGAGGTCGAAGATGGCCTCGTCTCCGTCGCCGGCGATTCCTGCCACAGCAGCCGCAAACGCTGGGTCAAGTTCGGCTCGCGCTTGTGCAGGCTCGCCGGCAGCGGCGGCACCTGCAGGCCCGCCTGCAGGACAGGCGGCGATGCGGGCGGGGACTGACACCCGCACACCACCAGTGCGAAGCTTGTGCTCCAGAAGAGCTTTTTCGCCTTGAACACGTTGGATCTCCTTTGCATGCGCCGTATCGCGCGCGGCGAGGTTCTCGGTCATCTGCCATTGCGCGGACAGGGTGCGCGTGAAGGCGTCAATGGCGGCACGGGCGTTCGCGGTGCGCTCGGCCTGCCACTCCAGCCGCACGGCGCTCTCGGTGGACTTGCCGGCCAGGTGCCAGATCAGCCCTGACCACGCCGCACAGACAGCGACCGCGAGCAGGTAAGGCAGGGCCTTTAGCAGCCAGCTCATGGGAACTTCGCCAGCGCCGCCGCGATGGCCGGCTTGGGGTCCGAGCCGAGGAACAGCAGGCGTTCGGCTTCGCGGCGGCGCTGCAGGCCCTTCAGTACCGTGCCGCCCGACATGTTCCAGCGTGGGAACTGCGCTGCGGCGCCGGCCGTGTCGCCCGCATTGAGCAGGCGCACGAGCGTGGACTTCGCGAGCGCGTCAGCCCCGGCGTTGTAGAAGATCGAAACGAGCGCATCGAACTGCCGCTGGGTGACGGCCACCGAGACCGTGCGCCGCACCGCAGGCTCGAATTCGCCGGACATGCGGCGCGCGTAGCGCTGGTCGGCCTCGGCCAGCGTGATGCTCAGGCCGGGCACGACGTCGGGCCCGGTGTCGCCCCAGCCGATGGTCCAGGGCTTGCCGCTGAGCCGCGCGAAGGCCGCCGACACCGTGGTGATGCGGTAGGGGTCAATGCGGGCCGCGCTCAGCGCTTTGAAGAGCGGCGAGCCCGGGTCGGGGTATGCGAGCAGCCTGCACTGCTCGAAGTAGTGGGCGACCTCGTGGCCGTCCGCGCCCATGCGCAGTTGCTCATTCATGGCGGATCTCCCGGCTCACGTCGCGGCCGTGCAGGCGGTTGTTCTGCCCGGGGAACAGGCGGTTGATGGCGAAGCCCAGCTCCGAGATCGCGGCGAGCGCGACGGCCAGCAGCAGCCAGGGGTGCTCGCGCTGGCCGAGGAAGGCCGCCCAGCCGAAGTAGCCGCACAGCAGCGACAGCGCGGCGATCTTGACCCTGCGGGCTTTGCCGCGCAGTGGTGCGTCGTGGATGTCGGGCGCCGTATGCACGGCGAACTGCAGCAGCGCGGCCAGGCCGAGCAACACGGCGAGTAGCCACATCATGGTTTGCTCCTTTCATCGGTGGGCGGCGCGAAGTCGGTGCCGCCGGGCGCGTGGGCCGAGTGATCGCGACCCCGTATGGCATCGAGCAGGCGCACGGCGAAGCCGAGCGGGTCGTTGCGCATGGCCCCGCCCACGGACCGCAGGCCCATCCAGATGTCCTCGCTGACCACCGCGCAGGCGCCGACGATGGCAAGGCGCAGCGTCTCGGACGCCACGAAGCCCTCGATGCCGAGGCCGACGAAGACCGCGACCGATACGCCAGTGAGCAGGGCGCGCAGGAAGCCGCCCCAGCCGCCGTGGCGCTTCTCGACGACGCCCTGCGCCAAGCCAGCGAAGAGGCCCACGAGGGCGCTGGAAACGATGATCCCCAGCGTCTGGGGTTCGGTGAAGAGCTTCTTGAGCCAGTCTTGCATGTCTTCAGTCCCAGAGCTGCACGGTGCGGCGTGTCGTCGTGCTGGCAGGTTCGGCCAGCTCGACCAGCAGGCCGGCCGGCAGGATGGGCCCGCGATCAGCGAGCCCGGGGTTGAGGAGGAGGGTGGCTTCCACCACGCCCTGCGTGCGCTGCAGGTAGCGCCAGCACAGCAGGTCGACGGTGTCGTTCTGTTGGGTGCGGACTTGCATCAGATGAGCTCGACCGTGGTGCGGCGGATGCCGAGGAAGTCGGAGATCGCCCAGCGCAGGTCGCGGCGCAGATCGTCGGCGCGCAGCTCCAGCTTGTCGGCGGCCCTGTCGCCGGCGCCCGTGGTGTCGTAGTCGCGGTAGCGCTCGACGAGATCGGCCTGCACTGCGCTGTAGACGGCGCGCAGGTACAGCGCTAGCTGCGCGCTCTTGCCGTCGACCTTCGGTGAGGGCACGTCCTCGAGCTTCTCGCGGCCGAGCACGAGCTGCGCGCTCTTGTACAGCGCCAGCTCGGCGTTGACGCTGAGCACGGCCTGCACGGCGCTGTGGCGCAGCCGGTCGGGCGTCACCGTGCCGTCGAGCCGCGCGGTCGCGCGCAGCTTCGCCAGGTCGATGTCGGGAAACCAGCCGTCGTTCGCCAGCGCAGTCTCTGCGCCGGCGGCCGGGGTGGGTGGGTTTCCGAGCAAGTTCATGGCGAAGGGTGAAGAGGTCGGCGGTGGTCGGGCTTCATCCGTGGGCAGGCCGGTCAAGGTGCTTCAGGAATCAGCCCGAGCCGCCGGGGTCCGGGGTCGGACTCGGTTACGGCGCGGGGGGCGTCTCCGGCTTGTTGAGCCGGCGCTCCAGGCGCTCGATGTCTTTTTTCACGCCCACCTGTTCGAACAGGGCGAGGGCGCGCTGCAGGTGCTCCAGCGCCAGGCGCGCTTCGTCGATGGAGACCTTGTCGAAGTCCACATCCGCCGAGCCGGCCTTGCCGATGACGGCGAAGCCGAAGGCCTTGTGCAGCTTGGCGCGGGCCTGATCGGGGGCGTCGAGATCCTTGGTGCCGAAAAGGATCAGCGGCAGCAGCTGACGCGCATCGTCGCGGCCCATCTTCCCGGTGAGTGCGGCGGTGGCGAACTCGTCGATCAGGATCGTGCCGAGGTTCCGGTCGTACTGGTCGGGCGGCGCGAGGTCGTGCGTCACGGCGTACTGCGCGATTTCGATGGCGCGGTGGTAGTTGCCGGCGTCGATGTGCCACACGAGCACGGTGGTCAGCACCTGATCCTGCGCGCCGGTGCCGCCGGCCAGGGCGCCATCGATCCACGCGTCGTAGACAGGCAGGAAGGCGCGCTTCGCCTCGATCTTGCGCTCGACGGACTGGATGTCCTTGAGCGCACGGCGGTGCTCGGCGAGCTGCGCGAGCATGAGCTGGTAGGCGCTGCCCTGCAGCTCGCCGCCTGCCGGCGCCGTGGCCGACGCAATCATGGCGAGCTTGGTCTGCAGATGGCGCTGAGCGGGCGTCTGGCGCATGGTGATCAGTCCTGAACCTCGATGTTCTCCACCAGTGCCGTCAGGCCGTAGTCCTCGATCACGAAGGCATCGTTGCTCGACTCGTAGTTCTCGATGCGGTTGCGCTTCGGGTTGTCCATCACGTTGCGGCGGCGTGCCGACTCCTGCCAGTAGATCGACAGGTTGTCCAGGCGCGTGATGAGAACCTTGTTCGCGGGGAAGTAGGGCACCGTGATGCCCGGCAGGCTGCCCAGGCGCCGCTGGCTGCGCACGATGTCGGCGGCGAGGATCTCGGTGGGGGCGGTCGGGTCGTTGACCAGCGGGAACAGCTTGTCGTGCATCAGGTCACGGCCGACGATGGCGACCAGGCCGCCGTCGTCGCGATACCAGGGATCGAGCAGCGTCTTCGTGGCGTCGAACACGAGCGCGTCGAGGTTCTTGTAGTCGCCACCGGCGCCGACCGTGACCTTGCCGGCGACGGCGCCGTGATCCATCACGCGCGACGGGGCGTCCGTCTTGATGTGCTTGAGCCAGCCGATGTTCACGTCCTGCAGCTTGGGGTTTGCCACAAGGTCGGTCGTGACCGCGATGCTCTCGCCGTTGAAGCCGATCAGCACGCGGTCCAGCGCCTGGCGCTTGATGATCACGTCGCGCACGCGGGTCTGGAAGTCGGGGAACTTCGCCCACGCATCGAGCGTGGCGTACTTGATGTACGTGTCGTAGTTCGTCTGGGCGCACTCGTAGCCTTGGTTGTCGAGCGTCTCGACCGAGCGGGGCGAGCGGTCCGTCACATCCGTGTTGGTGCGGCTCGCGATGGGACCGCTGACGCCAAGGCCGAGCTTCTCGCCCTTGAGTTCCTTCACCCCGATGATGTTGATCGAACTCAGGAACTCGCTCGACTCCTGCATCTTCGTCTCCAGCGTCTGCTGCACGCTCGGGGCGACGGCGAACACCTCGTTGGCGCTGGGCACGCCGCTGAGCGCGCTGAGTCGGCTCAGCCACTGGTTGAAGACGAGGCGGGTATCTTTTTGCATGAATGGCTCCGGGTGATGCGAAAGGGCTGGGGCGTGTTGAGAGGAGGGCGGATCAGCAGTCGGTTTCCTGCTGGTTCGGCTTGCCGCCGGTGGCCGGCGGGCGCTTCGAGTGCTTGTCGGCGTCGGTCGTGTCGATGGTTTCGAACTTCGACTTCAGGTCGTTGTGCTCGGCCTCGAGCGCGTTGAACTTCTTCTGCAGGGCGGCAAGATCCTTGGAGGTCGTGCTGCCTTGCTCGACCGACGCTTGCAGCGTCTCGCCGAGATCGTCGAGCGCGCCCATCAGTTCGGCGGCCGTGGCGTCGTTGCGCTTCGACTGGGAGGCGAACTTCTTCGAGAACGAATCGCGCCAGCCCTTGACCTTTGCGAGCACTCCCTTGTCGTCGTCTTCGTCATCCTCGAATTCGAGGGTGACCTCGACGGCCTCGGAGAACAGGTTCTCGGGCGCCTGCTTCTTCCCCTTGAAGGGATTGCTGTCGGGGTTCTTGGCCGCGAAGCTCAGGATGTCGGTGCCCAGGCTGGCGGGGCTGTCGGTGATGCCCAGGCCGACCAGATACGCCTGGCCGGTGTCGCCGAACTTGGGGTTCACCTCCATGCTGGTGTAGATCTTCTGGCGCTCCTTCGCCAGCTTGACCAGATCGGGCGTCGGGTCCAACTGCGCGAACAGCCCCAGCTTCTTCCGGCCGTCGAGGGTGACCTCCTCGGCCTTCAGCGCGGTCACGTCGCCGTAGGCCTTGAAGGGGCTGTCGGGCAGCGTGCCGCGAATGTGCTCGAGCCAGATGCGCGCGCCGTACTTCGCGGGGTCGAAGTTGGCGGCCATCTGCTGCAGCCAGGTGCGCTCGATGGTGCGACCGTCGGTGGTGGCGCCTTCGACGGCGACGCGAAAGAACTTGGACTTCTGGGCCATGGTGGTGTGCGGGTAGGTTGACGAGTGATGGCGCTGATGGTCTGCGGACCACGCGTGAGGCTCAACGCAATTCAGTTGTGTATGCGCGGTCTACAACCGAAACCCGGCTTGGAGGCGTCGCGAAGAGGCGCGAGCGCCCATAGCCTCACCGCCATGGACTCATCCAGCGATGTCGTCGAAGCGCCAGAAACGCCCGTGGTGGAGCAGCGGCGCGCAGCCCGGCATCTCTACTGGCAGGGCTGGCGCATTTCTTCTATCGCGGAACACCTTGGAATTCCGCGCACGACAGTGCACGGGTGGAAGGATGCCGAGCAATGGGACAAGGCGCAACCGATCCAACGTGTGGAGGGTGCGCTCGAAGCCCGCATGGTGCAGCTGATCGGCAAGGAGTCGAAAACCGGTGGCGACTTCAAGGAGATCGACCTCCTCGGCCGGCAGCTCGAGCGCACCGCGCGCATCACCAAGTACGAGAAGACCGGCAAGGAAGCCGATCTCAACCCGGAGATCGAGAAACGCAACGCCGGGCCAAAGAAGAAGCCGCAGCGCAACCACTTCACCAACGAGCAGGCCGACGAGCTGTACGAGGCGTTTCAGGACTCTCTCTTCGGCCATCAGAAGGTGTGGTTCCGCAACGGGCACGAGCGCACGCGCATGGTGCTCAAGAGCCGGCAGATCGGCGCGACCTGGTACTTCGCGCGTGAAGCGCTCGTCGACGCGCTGAAGACCGGGCGCAACCAGATCTTCCTGTCGGCCAGCAAGGCGCAGGCGTACATCTTCCGCCAGTACATCGTGCAGTTCGCGCAGGAGGCCTGCGGCGTCACGCTGACCGGCGATCCAATGATCCTGCCGAACGGCGCGCACATCTACTTCCTCGGCACCAACGCGCGCACCGCCCAGGGCTACCACGGCAACTTCTATTTCGACGAGTTCTTCTGGACGCACCGGTTCGAAGAGCTCAACAAGGTTGCATCCGCCATGGCGATGCACAAGCGCTGGCGCAAGACCTACTTCAGCTCGCCCAGCTCGATCCAGCACGAGGCCTACGCGCGCTGGAGCGGCGCGCACTTCAACAAGAACCGGCCGAAGGATCAGCGCGTTGCCATCGACCTCTCGCACGACCGCCTCGCCGGCGGATTCACGGGCGAGGACAAGGTGTGGCGCAACATCGTCAACATCATCGACGCCGAGGCGGCCGGCTGCAATCTCTTCGACATCGACGAGTTGCGCCTCGAGTACAACCCGCAGGAGTTCGCCAACCTGCTGATGTGCGAGTTCATCGACGACACGCAGTCGGTGTTCCCGATGTCGGAGCTGCAGGCCTGCATGGTCGACTCGTGGGTGGACTGGGCCGACGTCTACAAGCCGCTGGCGCCCAGGCCCTACGGCTACCGGCCGGTGTGGGTGGGCTACGACCCCTCGCACACCGGCGACACCGCCGGTTGTGTGGTGCTGGCGCCGCCGGACCGCCCCGGCGGAAAGTTCCGCGTGCTGGAGAAGCATCAGTTCCGAGGCCTCGACTTCGAGGCGCAGGCCGAGGCCATCCGCAAGATCACCGAACGCTACAACGTGGCGTTCATCGGCATCGACACCACGGGCCTCGGCCAGGGCGTCTACCAGCTGGTGAGCAAGTTCTTCCCCGCCGCCAAGGCCATCAACTACTCGCTCGAGGTGAAGACGCGCCTCGTGCTGAAGGCCAAGAGCGTGATCAGCAAAGGCCGCCTCGAGTTCGATGCCTGCTGGGTCGATCTCGCGCATGCCTTCCTAGCCATCCGCAAGACGCTCACGGCCAGCGGCCGGAACGTCACCTTCGAGGCGGGGCGCACCGAAGACACCGGGCACGCCGACCTCGCGTGGGCCTGCATGCACGCCCTCGACAACGAGCCTCTCGAAGGCATCACCGCCGCGAACAGCGGCTTCATGGAGATTTCGTAATGGAACAGACAGCGCTTGCCGACAACCCGGCCCGCATGGAAGCGTTCACCTTCGGCGACCCGACACCGGTGATGGACCGGCGCGAGATCCTCGACTACATCGAGTGCTGGATGAATGGGCGGTGGTACGAGCCGCCTGTGAGCTGGGAGGGCCTGGCCAGGTCGTTCCACGCGAGCACGCACCACAGCAGCTCCATCTTCTTCAAGCGCAACATCTTGCTGAGCACCTTCGTGCCGCACAAGCTGATGGACCGCACGACCTTCAGCGCCTACGCGCTGGACTACCTGACCTTCGGCAATGCCTACGTCGAGCGGCGCGATTCGCTCACGCGGCGGCCGGTGGGCCTGAAGCACGCGCTCGCGAAATACGTGCGGCGCGGCGCGGATCTCGAAAGCTACTTCTTCGTGCGCGGCTGGAAGGAGGAGCACGAGTTCAAGGGAGGCAGCGTCTTCCACATGCGCGAGGCAGACATCAATCAGGAGGTGTATGGGCTGCCCGAGTACCTGAGCGCGCTTCAGTCGGCCTGGCTGAACGAGAGCGCGACGCTGTTCCGCCGGCGCTACTACAACAACGGCAGCCACGCGGGCTTCATCCTCTACATCAGCGACGCGCAGCAGCAGCAGGGCGACGTCGACGCGATCCGCGAGGCCCTGAAGAGCAGCAAAGGCCCGGGCAACTTCCGAAACCTGTTCCTCTACTCGCCCAACGGCAAGAAGGACGGCGTGCAGCTGATCCCGGTCAGCGAGGTGGCCGCGAAGGACGACTTCTTCAACATCAAGAACGTGAGCCGCGATGACGTGCTGGCCGCACATCGTATCCCACCGCAGCTGCTGGGCATCGTGCCCAGCAACACCGGTGGCTTCGGCGCAGTGGTGCCGGCCGCCCAGGTCTTCGCGCGCAACGAGATCAAGCCGCTGCAGGACCGGTTCAAGGAGATCAACGAGTGGATCGGCGACGAGGTCGTGCGATTCACCGTCTACGAGGTGCCAACGGGCGAGGCGACGGCCGCGCCCTGAATCACAAAAAAGACGGGCGACCTGTTCAGGTGTTGGAGCACCTGTTCAAGCCCCGAAGTGCAGGACAGACCTGCAAGCCGGCGAGGCCCGCCACCCTGTACAGAGTGGGTCGAGCCTATCAGCAATTTTTAGTGTCAAAGGCTTGCACAATGGAAATTTCAGCGAAACCTCTCGTGCCGTGGATCGGTGGCAAGCGCCGCCTCGCGAAGCACATCCTTCCCTTGTTCCCCGAGCACACCTGCTATGTGGAGCCCTTCGCGGGCGCTGCGGCGCTCTTCTTCCTGAAGGAGCCGGCGAAGGTCGAGGTGTTGAACGACGTCAACAGCGACCTCGTGAACCTGTACCGCGTGGTGCAGCACCACCTCGACGAGTTCGTGCGGCAGTTCCGGTGGGCGCTTACGAGCCGCGAGATCTTCGGCTGGCTCAACGAGACGCCGCCGGCCACGCTGACCGACATTCAGCGGGCGGCGCGGTTCTTCTACCTGCAGAAGCATTCGTTCGGCGGCAAGATCGAAGGCCGCACTTTCGGCACTGCGACTTCGTCGCCTGGCCGCATGAACCTGCTGCGCATGGAGGAGGATCTGAGCGCGGTCCATCTGCGGCTGCACCAAGTCACCATCGAGCGGCTCGACTGGACCGCGTGCGTGCAGCGCTACGACCGCAGCCACACCCTGTTTTATCTCGATCCGCCCTACTGGGGCACCGAAGGCTATGACGTGCCCTTCGCGCTCGAGCAGTACGGCCGCATGGCCGAGCTGCTGAAGGCGATGAAGGGGAAAGCCATCGCGAGCGTGAACGACATTCCAGAGATGCGGCGGGCCTTCGCCGGCCTGAAGCAGCGCCCGCTGTCTATCACCTACTCGGTCGGCGCGGCCGAGAACCGCTCGCCCTCGCGCGAATTGCTCATCAGCAATTTCTAACTGAATCGGCGGCCGCTCGTAAGAATCTCAAAATATGGGTAAGCCGCCTCTAAAAATAGTTTTGTGCAGGCTGGAAGGGAATTAGGAAGTGTACGTGTAATCACGAGTAAATACTGCGTCGCTGCTTGATGTTCTGTATCTGATTTTCGCCAATCGAATTTGGGCCTTTAGGTCGGTGATGTCTTTGTACATTTGAAAAATGATTTCATCGAGATACAGGGATTCCTTAGGCTTTAGTTTTTTGTATGTCGGGTATCCTTCGATATATCTAATTTTAATGGTCACGCATCGCAAGTGGGCCACTTTCTTGTGTTCGTCGACGATGAGCACTCTTGAGCTATTTGGATTCGATGTGCTGAATTGCTTGAGATCTTTGGCGAAATATATTTCCTTCCCGCCTTTGAGGAATTTTGGCTTATGGGTTTCTCCATTGAGCCAAGACATGAGTTCGCGCGCTCCGTCTGCTGGCGTGTCACCACCGGAAAATTTCCAAAGTTCTTCCTTGGCTAGCTTCTGAATGTCTTCCAGGCTGGTCTGGTCTCGCGCTTTGCCGTACGCCCCCCCTGGGAGTGGCCACGGGTTTGTGCCCTCGATTCTCAGGTCAATAATTCGGACATCATTAGCTCTAGGCATATATCCTGTTTCCCCGGCAATTTGTTTGATTGCTTTTTTATAAAGCAAATTGGCGTCTCCCTTTGTTGGAGCAGTCAAACTTTTTGCTTCGATTGATTTGGCAAAAAAATCATCTGCTGCGCCTATCGTGACGTCTGCGAATTTTTGGGTAATGACAGGTCGGTGTTTATCTTTGCCCGCCATGGCGGTTTGATATTCGTGCTGAAAGCTTGCCGCTTGGCCATATGCCTTGTTTATGCCCGTCGTCAATTGCTCCTGACTAGCTTCCGCAAGAGTATTCCAATCGCTAATTAGTTGGGAAAAGACTACGTTTATCGTTTTCACTCGTTCCCTAAGATCATCCAAAGATTGGGGCATCCGACACCTCCGTACCCGTTCTCCGCCGACATTGGCAACTGAACGTTACGAATCGTGCGAGGCAACGGCAATCACATATTCGGCTGATGTCGACGCAGATCGCGAGTAATTAAGGATTAATTTCTCTTGTCCACCTAGGCCGTTGGAGCCCCCACAGCACCTCGCGCGCGCGGGGCAGCCCGAGCCCTTCCTTTCACCGTTTGACACAGCCTGTGGCGCTGTGCTGCCTCGGCATGGCCCATCTTCAAGCGTCCAGTCGCCTGGCCGGGGCTGGGGGCGACTCTGCGCCTTGGCGCGCGGTCTTGACCCCGCCACGCCTGCTCGCTAAATGGGTCTGTTTCGTCGGGGCAGTCGGACCGGCGCGCGCACCGGCGGCGCGCAGCGCGGTGGCCCGTCGAGCACCCGGTGGCAGTGGCGAGTTCTGACGAACTTTGAGGCCTGCGGTTGGCTTGTGGAGGAGGGCGCCTGGAGGGCTTCGCAGGGGACCAAATCCGGTTTGGGTTCGGGGAAAACCTGATTTCCTAATCGAGGGTGCCGAATCGGCCGGAAACCCGCATGGCGCCTAGCGATGCCCTGATTAGGCCTCACCCTAATCTGGCCTAACCTAAAACCTAATTTTTTCGTAAGTTGTTGATTTATATGGGATTCCATTTTCCCAAGAATCAGGAATCTAAACCCTAATCTGGTTAGGTTGAGGTTAGGAAAAAATTAGGTTCTCTGGAACGGCCGAAACCCGCATGGATAAAGGCTTTGCGGCCTTTTCGTGATGGTCGATTAGGGATGTTAGGTTTCTCCCGAACCCTCCCCGGAATTTTGAGAGGGCAAACAGCGGCAGTGCGGCCGTCAGGATCTGGCAGGCAACGCTTGGGCGAAAAAAAGCCCGCTGGAGCGGGCTGTCGTCGTCTCTGATGCTGACAGGCAGGGTCAAGTGCGGCGGATCTCAACTGGCCCGATACCGCTGTAAACCACAGTGCCGTCCTTGAGTGAGGTGACGGTCCAGCGGTCGTCTACATCGCCGGGTGAGACCTTGTAATCGGCCGGGCTCAGCGGTAGCTCGCGTTCTTCACGAGTCTTGTCGCTGTACCAGGCTGGCGTGTAGAGGGTGGTGCGTTCGGAGAAGAAATCGGTCTGGCTCATCGAGGGATTGTCGCGATTCATGTTGGCCCCTTGAGCCATGGCTTGTCGAGGGCGCAGGCGGGGCCCGTGGCATCAACCTTTGCGACTGCAGTTCGGATGGCCTCGTAGCGCTCGTCGTTCCGTTCAGGCTTGTGCGGCAGATGTTCCTGAGCAGGAAGGCACCACCAGACCTGTTTCCAATGGTCGTTGTAGCCATGTTGCTGCAAGCCTTCTATGCGTAGTCCGCCGCGCTTGATCTTCTTCACGCGCGCGTAGTCCACAAAGGGGGCCACCTCGGCAGCGTCGCTGCGGCTGCGATAGAGGTGTGCCTCCTCATGAGGGTAGTTTCGGCCGGCGTCTCCGTAGCAAAGCCAGCCGCGCACCGGTCGCGCGCGCACGACTTCTTCGGGCAGCGGCTGGCCTGACTCGTAGAGGATGTAAACGTCGCACAACACTGTTTAAATATACAGTAGTATTGCGCCATGGACGACGAGATCCCGACTGATATTTGGATCTACTACTGCGCGCAGCAGCTCAAACGGCACTGGCGCACGGTCGACCCTGACCAGCTGGAAGAACTGGCCGCCGACCTAGCGCGCGAGCCGCATCTGAGAGCTCTGTCGCCGCAGGCGGCCGCAACGCTCTGGCTGGAGCCGGTAATGCCGCCAAGCAGGACCGCATGAGCGGTGGAAAGGGCAATCCATGGCAACCTTGGTCGGGACAGCCTCGTGGGCGGAGAAGACCCTCATCGATTGCAAGCGCTTCTATCCACCTGGGGTGAGCAGCGCAGAAGGGCGGCTGCGCTACTACGCGTCGATTTTTCCGGTGGTGGAGGTGGACAGCAGCTACTACGCGATCCCCTCACAGACCATGGTTCAGAACTGGGCGGCGCGTACCCCCGAGCACTTCGTCTTCAACGTGAAGGCCTTTCGATTCTTCACGGGACACCAGACGGACGTGCAGGTGCTGCCGCGAGCGGTGAAGGAGCTGCTGTCTGGCCGGAAGCGCCTGCTGTATCGCGATTCGGCAGAGGAGGTGAAAGAGGCGTTGTGGCGGGCGTTCGTTCTGGCGCTCGAGCCGCTGCGCGCCGCCGGCAAACTGGGGATGATCCACTTCCAGTTCCCGCCAACGGTTACACCATCGCCTCGAGTCACGGCGCACATAGAACAATGTGCCGAGCGGCTGAGGCGCGACACCCTAAGCATCGAGTTTCGGCACAAGAGCTGGTGGGATGGGGCCGAGCGAACAGCCAGCACGCTCGCCTGGCTGCGCGACATCGGCGCGGTACACACCATCGTTGACGGGCCGCGGGGGGCCGATAACAGCGTGCCTGCGGTTTGGGAGGCCACGCATCCCGACTTCGTGCTCCTGCGGCTGAGCGGCCGGAATGCCGAGACCTACAACGCCGATGTGCCTACGGCCGCTGAGCGATTCAACTACGAGTACTCCGATGATGAGTTGCAGAGTCTCTCTGCAGAAATGGTGCGTCTCGCGTTCAAGGTCAAGAACGCGCACGCAATCTTCAACAATTGCGACGAGGACAAGGGCGTCCGCAACGCTCAAGCCTTTGCTCACATGCTTTCCGGTCAAAAGGCAGAACGCGGCTTATCGTCACGCCTCGCAGACCCAGAGGCTTCGAGCTGCAAATAGACTTCGGCTACCGGTCAAGACCGGATGTTCGGAGCCGCAGATTAAGTCCGGTTCAACATGCCGGGCAAGGGTTGTAGAGGGTATGCCTGTCTCCGCTCCGCGCTCAGGGGGCGCGTCCAGGGAGACAGGCCTCTACTCAATTTGGGGAAAATCGTTGAAGAGGCGGTAGCCGGTTAGAAGCGGGAATTTGATCGATGGAACCATCTCTGCTCTTCGTCGTTGAACAGGTATTCCAAATCTCGAGCATCGCCTTAAATCTTGCCATTTCACCTCAGCAGGTCGGGTAGATCGTAAAGAAGCCTGATCGCGTCGGTCCAGCCGACATCCGAGAATAGCTGGAGGATCTCCACGAGGCTCGCGCGCCTCTTGGGGTCATCGAAGATGCTGCGATGGTCGGCGATGTAGCGTCTCACCATCTTCACGACCGCAGCACTACCCAGGCTTTCGAACTGGTAGCCCTCATCGGCGCCAGGACCGGTCAGGATCGCGTGGATCGCTGTGAAGACGACGACGGGGTTGCCAGGGATCAGGTACGAATAGAGTTCGATCAGGTGGTGCTGCGTCGCCGGTTCTCGCGAGCGCTGCAGAAGCGCGAGGATACCGGCGTAGTCGGTGAGGAAGAGCGCCTTAGCTCCAGCTGTGGTGAGGCCTGGTCCATCTTCATTGTTCTTCGCATGCGCACCCGCGCCGAAGTAAAGCTGGTTCATGGCGTGATGGATGACGCGTTCGGCCGCGCTGTACTCCATACCGGCGGCGCGTTTCTCTCCGTCCGGCGCTCCGGAGGCCAGTACCGCGTGCGCCTTGGCCGAGATGTCTAGTGCCGACCTGAGAATTTTCGCAAGCCCCTCCTGCGCACGGTCGTTCATTTCCCTGTCGCCTTGCTCGGCTTCGCCGGCGTAGCGGCCGAAGAACGCTCCCCGCAGTGATGAGGTGTAAGAGTTGAGCGCGTTCTGGAAGCGCACTGGATCTGCCGCCCACTCGTCGAGCCAAGTGCCGGCGAGCGAACGTCCCTGGCCTGCCTGGAGTTGCGCCACCCACCCGCCCATGCATTCCTGGATGTGATCGCGTCCAACCGCGTCGTCGGCAAAGTCGTCGAGCCGGCCTTTGACGATCAAGAGGATGTGTTCGCAGCGTTCGGGTTCGGTATGGCTGAATCTGCGAAGGGAGCGGCCGAGGTAGGCAGTCAGCACCCGGGCATCGGTCTCTTCCATGGCGATCCGCTCTCCCATCTCCCACATTCGCGCTGAGGCGGCCATATTGATGACCTGCAGGTTTTGGGCCGCCTGGAGACGCACCGCTGGCTGATGATCCGTGAGTATCTCGCTGATACGGTCGACGATCTCAGGTCGTTCTGCGGCGAACCTCGGCGCGAGCGATACCCAGGCCTCGGCCGCGTAGACCCTCACCGCCCAGTTTCCCCAGCTGATGCTCATGCCACGTCACCCGAGGGCTCAGGATACTTGCTCGCCGACAGGCGCGCGAGCAGGGCCAATACCGTGTCCAGGTCCGGGAGCCCATCCGCGTGAGGCACAAAGTTGGGGCTCGAGACGACGCGCTCGACCGCGTTCGAGACGTGGCCCCAGGCGGAGTGGTCAACTCGGCCATGGAGCCCGGGATTGGCGTCGATCAGCATGAGTAGCGAATTCGCCTCCGACCACAGGGTCGCGAGTTTGGCCGCGTCGCTGTCGGTCGGCGTCGCATTCACACTGGCGTGAAGCGCATCCGAGGCATCGAGGACTGCACGGTTGGGACCGCCATCCATGTCGACGCCTTCCCGCCGCAGACTTTCCCGGACATAGTCCTTGTGTCCGCCCCTGCTTGAGGCGAACGTGTGGATTGATTTACTGTCCTGCAGTTCGCAGTCGGCCTCCATCAGCCGTCGGAAGTCGCGGGTCTGTTCCAAGACGAAGGCCTCTTCTGGAATCAGCGAGAGCAACCTTCGTAGGATGTACCGCCATCTTTCCCTTGCCTCGTCGTCCGCATGCCGTGTGTCGTCCAGAACCATCTCCTCAAAGCCGCGTCTTTCCTCATGTGACCGGGATGGCCACGCCGCCGCGACGAACCGCATGGCGTCACGCAGCGTTGCGCCGTTCTCCAGGAGGTCGGGCTTCGTCATCATCGGCCAGATCTGGCCGTCGACCTCTGCAACGCGCTCGCTCGCCACGCCGAGAATCCGCGTCCACACGGATGCTGTTGCATATTCGCGCGAGGCAGCCGCGATGCTCGAACTAAATGAGGCCACATCGCAAGACCGCAGAAAGGCCACGTAACGTGCGAGCACGTCGTCTTCGCGAGGAGAGGCGTCCTCATCGCTCTCGTCCCACGCGTTGAACTCGATGTCGCTCCTCCGGAACTCGATCTTCGTAGCCCCGAGGTCGATAAGGTTGAGCTCTTCTGGCTCGCTGTAGCCCTGAGTCGTCGCCTTCCCGATGACCGCGTCGATGACCGCACGCGTGCCGTGTTCGGGCGAGATTGCCAAGAACTCGCCGATCGACTTCCCGAGTTGCCAACGCGAATGCTCGTAGTCCTGCCGACGGTTGGACGAGAGCGGCATGATTCGGCTCCGATGGCCCCCGAAGGCCGACGTCGCGGTGTCGGTGATCATCTGTCCGTAGAGGCACGCATAGACCTCGGCGGCGAATGACGGGTCCGCCCGCGCGATCGGCAGGATTTGCTCCGCCAGCCAGTGGGCCTCGCGGTCAGCGTTCTGGGAGAAGTGGGGCTCTCGCAGGATCCGGTCGAGCAGCGGCCGGGAGGCAGCGGGATCGGACGCGAACGACCTTCCGACGAACCTGATCGCGCTGCCGGTCATTGCGTGCAGGGGCGGCGACTTAGACCATGCGAATTCGAGCATCGCCCGCGCCGCACGGCCGAAGATCGGCGCCAGCGCTAAGTCGGTTAGGTCTGCATGGTCGAATAGCGCCTGAAGCAGCACACGTGCCGGATCCACGAGCGGCAAGCGATCGCTTCTCGCTAGTAGCTCGGCGAGGTTCGCCCAGGCAATCGCGCGCTCAGGCGTGAAGACCCGGCCTGCCTCGATGTCCATCGCCACGAATCGGCTCAGGCGCGCGAGTAGGCTAGCGATCGACGGGTTGTCCGGCTCCGCCTCGAATCTGGCTACCAGGCCGGCGAGATCCTCGAGGTCGCCCACGTTCTCGCTGACGATGCGAAGCGCGACGTTGCCGAGGACCGCGTCAACCTTGGTTGCGGAGAAGATGCCGCAGACAAGCTGCCAGCTCTGAGGCTTGCCAGTGGTGTCAACGCGCCAGATGCGCTCGACCGCGAACCGGAGCGCGGGAGCGAGTAGGAGCGCGGCGGAGGTATCGCCCTCCAACTGAGCTACTAGTCGATCTGGGTCATGCCAGGCAAGGAGGTATCTTCCCGCAACGTGGTCGAACAGGACGTGGTGGGCGAAACTGACGAGGTCGCCTGCGGCGCTAAGGACCCCGGACTGGATCACTTCGTCGAGGTCGGGATGCCTGACGTCCACCTTCCGGATTGCGAGTCGGCGGCTGCCGGCCATCGCGGCAGCTGCGTCCGCTGCCGCCTGTGTCATGCCGGTCGTCGGCATGCGGACGTCCTCGTAGGCGTCGATGAGTCCGGACTGAGTCCTGATGCCGGCGAACTCCCCAGGGCTGGCGCCGCCCGCCATCAGCTCCGAGGCCAGCGACATGTTGAACACGTTGCGTAGCAGCTCGGCAAGCGGCGGCGTGGCCGAGGCTAGAAGCCCCGCAATCTCGGGAGACGAGGTCCCGGCAGCGGCCAGATCGGCGTCGGTTAGCCGGGGGATGAGGAAGTGGCGGACCGCTCCCAGCGTTGCATCGGCGTGTGCGGCGTCGGCCGGCGCGCCGGCGAACGACAGCCGGTATCGCCGGCCGTTACGCAAATCAAAGGTCCGGATCGAAGCGATGACGATCCACTCGTCGGCGAGTTCGCTCCTGACCTGCTCGATCAGAGAGGCGAACACGCCCTCCGCGGGTCCGCCGCGGGCTGCGTCGAGTGCGTCGATGAAAAGGTATTTTGGTCCGGGGCTCGGTACGGCCGCCAGGGTCTCGATGAGCGGGTGGCCGAGTCGCAGTTCAGACGCTAGGTCTGCCGCTATCGCGACTCCGGGAAACCGGTCGACGGACAGGAACACGACGAAGGCACCGTCCGCTGCGAGTGCGGTCGCCGCATGGACGAGCGCGCCAGTCTTGCCGGCGCCCGGCTCACCAACGACCAACAGGGCCCCGGAGGCAATCGCCGCCGTCATAGGCGCGTCGCTTTCCCGGGTGATCGTGACGCCGCCGCCCACCGGCAGCCTGCCATGCGCGGCCAGCCGTCCCAGTTCAGCGTCCGTCGTGGCCCGGAGCCGGGCCACGTCGCCGTCGAAGCGAGGCGCGCCGGTGTCGACGTGACCCCGGCGTCGGAGCGCGTCAAGCAGGCCATTCCGATCGGCTGGGGCTCCGCTACCGATCAAATCGCGCATGACGCCACGAAGCTCGCGAAGTGGGGCGTCTCCTGCCGCGTCTCCGCCGTATAGATGCCTGCCGAGCAGCCTTGACGCCTCGCGCCAGTCGGCGTCGCCCTCGTCCATCGAGAATCGCGCCACGTGGAAGCTGCGGGCCATGTCGACGAGATCGCCCTCGGCGGGCGGCGCCCCGCGATGCGTGGTCCAAGCCGCGTTCACAATGGCCTCCAGCGCGCCGAGCGCGGAGCGTTGCGCAGCGTTGCGCTGATTTTTCGTGACTGCCCAGCTGCCGCCCAGATCGAACGCGCGGCATCCCGCCTCGAGGTCGTCGAGTGTGCGAGCGGCATCCAATCTGACGGCGAGGACCGCCGCGCTTCGAGTCGGGTCAGGAGCACCGCCTGCAATCTTTGCGTCAGCCATCCAGGTGGCGAGCTGATCGCCCGTTTTGGCGAGTGGCGCCTTATCTCCCGTCGCGAGGTTGGCGGACGTTTTGCTCTGGATGTGCAGCGCCCCACCGTCCGACTGCGTCACCTCGATGTCGTCGAGCGCGGTACCGGTCTCGAGGCGGATTGCCGTTGGCAGCGCTGCGTTGTTGAGGCCGAAGCGTGCTCCGACCGGGAGTCGCACAAGGATGTGGACCGCGAACCACGTCGCGACGGCTGACTGGAACGCCATCCCCGCCTCGGTGGCCCGTCCTCCCGCACGCATCGGCTTCGTCTTCGTCTTCGGGGCTGGGGTCGCGGTTGTCATGCCGACATCCTGCCGGATTTGCGGCTCTACTCCAAAGCCGCCGACTAGTTGCCTCCTTGCGGCCGGCAGCGGGCTTCGCGTCAGTCGCGCGGGCGCAACGGACTGTCGTGATCGCTCGAAGTGATCGGCATCCGCCTTCTCCGGTGAGATAGCACTGGCACGATGCTGGCTGGCTCGTTAGACAGGATCAGCCATGTTAGACAGCCGCCGCGCAATGCAAAACGGCGACAGTGGCCTAAGTCACTGTCGCCGTTCAATTTTTTGGTCGGGGCGAAAGGATTCGAACCTTCGACCCTCTGGTCCCAAACCAGATGCGCTACCAGGCTGCGCTACACCCCGACAAGCCTTCTATTCTAGCCCGGATAAAGGGGCTCTCAGCGTTTCTCGTACTGAGTCTTGCCGAAAAGAATCTCGCGCTCCTTGTCGCCGGTGATCGGCTGGCGCAGGTCTGCCAGCACTTTCACGCCGCGCTGCACGGCCGGGCGAGCGGCGATGCCGTCGAACCATTCCTTCAGATGCGGGAAGTCGGTGAGGGTGATGCCCTGGTTTTCCCAGCTGCGCAGCCACGGGAAGATGGCGATGTCGGCAATCGAATAGCTCTTGCCGGCGATGAACCTGTTCTTTGACAACTGCTTGTCGATCACGCCGTACAGGCGCTTGGCTTCGTTGCTGTAGCGGTCGATGGCGTAGGCGATCTTCTCGGGGGCGTAGAGGCGGAAGTGATGCGCCTGTCCGAGCATGGGGCCGACGCCGCCCATCTGGAACATCAGCCACTGCAGCACGTCGTAGCGCTCGCGGTCGCCGGTGGGCAGGAACTTGCCGGTCTTGCCCGCCAGGTAGACGAGGATCGCGCCCGATTCGAAGAGCGAGATCGGCTTGCCGTCCGGGCCGTGGGGGTCGGTGATGGCGGGGATCTTGTTGTTGGGGCTGATCTGCAGGAAGTCGGGCGCGAACTGGTCGCCCTTGCCGATGTTGATGGGGTGTGCGCGATAGGGCAGCTCGCACTCCTCCAGCATGATGTGAATCTTGTGTCCGTTGGGCGTTGGCCAGGAATAGACCTCGATGGGCGATGCGGGCATGTTGTCTGACACTCCGGTGATGGGCAGGGCGGGCGGTGTTTGATGCGAGCCGGCAGCATATACGCGCGATCTCAAACGCGTGCCGGCGCGGGAATTCACCGCATGCCTGCGGCCGGAATGAACTCAGCCGACCTGTCTTTCGTGCGCGTTGCACCACATCCAGCTCTCGCCGGGCTCCAGCGAGCGGATGACGGGGTGGCCTTCGGCGTGCGAGTGCCTCGTGGCATGACGGTTCTTCGATGAATCGCAGCAGCCGATGTGGCCGCAATGCACGCACAGGCGAAGGTGCACCCAGGTGTCGCCGGTCTTCAGGCAGTCTTCGCAGCCGCGCCGATGCTGTGCATGGGGCTGCGCGATTTCGGTGGGCACGTGGTCGCAGGGCTCGATGGGCAAATCTCTACTCCTTGTCATTCGAAATGGCTGGCGGCGCCTCAGGCCACCGCCGAGGCTTGGGACAGATGCTGGTGAATCAGCGCGACCGCCGCGGCGCCTTCGCCGATGGCGCCACCCACGCGCTTGACCGAGCCCGAGCGCACGTCGCCGACGGCGAACACGCCCGGCACGCTCGATTCGAGCGGCGCGGCGGGCCGCGCCGGAAAGCCCAGGCTGGCGGCGGTGCCGGTCAGCACGAAGCCGTGTTTGTCGACCGCCACGGCGCAGCCTTCGAGCCATGAAGTCTCGGGCTCGGCGCCGACGAACAGGAAGATGTTGCGCGCCGGGCAGTCGTGTTCGTTGCCGGAGGTGTAACAGCGCCATGTCGCGCCAGTGAGCCCTTCGTCGGAGCCGCCGTGCAGGCGAACGAGCTCGGTGTGCGGCTGCAGCGAGATGTTCGGCGTGGCTTCGATGCGGTCGATCAGGTAGCGCGACATGCTGGCCGCGAGCGACGGTCCGCGCACCAGCACGTTGACCTTGGCCGCGTGCCGCGACAGGAACACCGCCGCCTGGCCGGCAGAGTTGCCGCCGCCGACCAGCGCCACCTCCTGCCGGGCGCAGATCTTCGCTTCGATCGCCGAGGCCCAGTACCAGATGCCGCGGCCTTCGAATTCGGCAAGGCGCGGAACGTCGGGGCGGCGGTAGCGTGCGCCGCTGGCGATGACCACCGTGCGGGCGTGGATCGTGCGCCCGTCGGCCAGGGCGATGGCCAGGCTCTCCGCCGGATTGTTGCGGGAGCAGTCGAGCGAGACGACCTTGGCCGGGATCAGCATCTCGACGCCGAATTTCTGGGCCTGCACGAATGCGCGGCCCGCCAGCGCCTGCCCGGAGATGCCGGTGGGAAAGCCCAGGTAGTTCTCGATGCGCGCGCTGGCGCCGGCCTGGCCGCCGAATGCGCGGCAGTCGAGCACGATCACGCGCAGCCCTTCGGACGCCGCGTACACCGCCGTCGCCAGGCCGGCAGGGCCGGCGCCGACGACGGCCACGTCGAACAGCTCGTTGCGCTCGGCGGTATCGACCATGCCCAGGCAGCGGGCCAGCGCCTCGTCGCTCGGGTTGACCAGCACGGAGCCGTCGGGGCACACGGCCAGCAGCTTGCAGGCGCCGTATTGCGTGAGCAGCGCCGCGGCATCGGGGTCTTCGGCGGCGTCGACCAGGTGATAGGGATAGCCGTTGCGGCGCAGGAAGTTCTCCAGCCGCGCCATGTCGGGCGACTGCGGCTGGCCGATCAGCACCGGCCCGCTGGCGCCGGACTCGATCAGCGCCACGCGCCGCAATATGAGTGCGCGGGTGATACGCTCGCCCAGGTCGGCCTCGGCGACGAGCAGCGCCCGCAGTTGCGCGGGGGATACGAGCAGCGCCTCGACGTCTTCGTCGGCGTGGCCGTCGACCAGGGCAGGGCGGCCGCTCAGCTGGCCGACTTCGGCCAGGAACTCGCCCGGGCCCTGACGGACGATGGGAACCACGTGACCGAGGCCGTCGCGTTGCGTCACGGCCACGACGCCCTTGAGCAGCACGAACATGCCGGGGCCGGTTTCTCCCGCGGTGAACAGCCGCGAGCCGCGCGCGAACTGCTGCACGGTGCCGAAACGTGCAATGCGCGCAATCTCCGTGTCACTGAGGACGGGGAAGGTCTGGTGCAGGCGGCTGTTGTCGGTGCCGTTGGAGTTGGTCGTGGCCATCGGAAAGCTCCGTTTTGAAAATCCACCGCATTAGACGACGAAGCCAGCCTGAACGGTTGCAGGCGTTTGCGTGGCGGCTGCGGGCTGTAACAACGTCACGTGCCTGCAATGTTCCTGACATGCCCGCTTCATCGCAGGTGCGGAGACTCCCTCGGCAGAAAGGGTTTCCCCATGAAAGAACTGCCCAACCCGACGTTTCCGCTTTCGCAGATCGGGCTGCGCGCGGCCTTGTGGCCCGCTCCTGCAGCCGGCGCCTCCGCCGCTGCAGCCCGGACGTCGGTGCCTCAGGCCCCCGCAGTCATCCTGCCGCAGGCCATCGAATCGAAGCAAGGCATCACCGTCGGCTGGGCACGCCACGTCGACGACGTGCGGGCCGCCCAGCGCCTTCGCTACGACGTGTTCGTCGGCGAAATGGGCGCCCGGGTTTCCTCGCCGGTCGCCGGCCACGACATCGACCTGTTCGACGACTTCTGCGAGCACCTGCTGGTGCGCGACGAGCTGACCCAGCAGGTCATCGGCACCTACCGCGTGCTCACGCCGGCGCAGGCCCGCCGGGTCGGCAGCACCTACAGCGATACTGAATTTGACCTCACCCGCCTGCGCGACCTGCGCGAGCGCATGGTGGAGCTCGGCCGCAGCTGCGTGCACCCCGACCACCGCCAGGGCGGCGTGATCCTCGCGCTCTGGGGCGCGCTGGCCGGCTTCATGCACCGCAACAAGCTGGACACGATGATCGGCTGCGCGAGCATTCCGATGTCACACAACGGTGTCACGAACGGCGATGCGGCAGCCAGCATCTGGCGCCAGGTGTCGGCCAAGCACATGGCGCCCATCCAGTACCAGGTGCAGCCCCGCCTGCCGCTGCCAGTGGAGCGGCTCGACAGCACGCTCGACGTGGAGCCCCCGGCGCTCATCAAGGGCTACCTGCGCCTGGGTGCGAAGGTGCTCGGCGCCCCGGCCTGGGATCCGGATTTCAACGCCGCCGACCTGCCGATGCTGATGCGCATCGACGACCTGCCGGCGCGTTACCGCAAGCACTTCCTGGGCGCATGAAGCCGGCGGCCGACCGGCCCGGAACCGGGCCGCTCGCTTCTTCGCCGGGCGGGAGCCGCCAGCAGACGGCTGGCGCAACTGCGTCACAAGGCGGTCACGGAACTGTCACAGGAGGGGCTGACACTGTCATATTTCAGCCTACGTTTCCTCCTGTGTCGCCTGCTGCAGAATCAGTGCCCATGCCATCCGCCCCCGCAGAATCGTCCCTCGACGTTGCGGCTCCCGCGTTCACCTTGCTGGATCGCGACCACAGCATTCTTTCGTTCAACGAGCGCGTGCTCGACTGGGCGCATCGCAAGGAGGTGCCGCTGATCGAGCGCCTTCGCTACCTGTGCATCGTCTCGTCGAACCTCGACGAGTTCTTCGAGGTTCGTGCCGCGCCGCACCTGATCGCAGGCAGCGCCGGCGACCACAAGGGCACCTACACGGTCGAGTCCTTCGAGCGGCTGGCCGAGGCGGCCCACAAGCTGGTGGCACGCCAGTACGCGCTGTACAACGACGAGCTGATGCCGACGTTCGCGACGCACGGCATCCGCATCATTTCGCACGGCGAGCGCAATCCGGCCCAGCGCAAGTGGGTCAGCGAGTATTTCGAGCGCGAAGTGCGCCCGCTGCTGATTCCGGTCGGCCTCGATCCTGCGCATCCGTTCCCGCAAGTGGCGAACAAGTCGCTCAACTTCATCGTGCGGCTGGGCGGCAAGGACGCCTTCGGGCGCGAGAACCCGATCCAGATCGTCAAGCTGCCGCGCGTGCTGCCGCGGCTGATCAAGATGCCGGCCAAGGTGTCGGAGGGCAAGACGCTCTTCGTGGCACTTTCGAGCGTGGTGCGCGCGCACCTGAGCAGCATGTTCCCGGGGCGCGAGGTGGGCGACTTCTCGCAGTTCCGTGTCACGCGGCATTCCGACCTGGCGGTCGACGAGGAAGACGTCAAGAACCTTCGCACCGCGCTGCGACAGGGCCTGCAGCACCGCCACTACGGGCAGGCCGTGCGCCTCGAAGTCTCGGCGAGCTGTGCCGAATCGCTCGCGAGCTTCCTGCTGGCGCAGTTCAACCTGCCGCCCCAGGCGCTGTACCGGGTGCACGGCCCTGTGAACCTGGCCCGGCTCACGCAGCTGGCGGACCTGCTCGACGAGCCGCAGCTGCGCTTTCCGCCGTATCGCGCGTCGTACCCCGTCACCTTGTCGCCCGCGCAGTCGTTCTTCGAGCAGCTGCAGCGCGGCGACGTGCTGATCCACCAGCCCTTCGAGAGCTTCGAGGGTGTGCTGGCCTTCCTGCGCGAGGCGGTGCAAGACCCGCAGGTGCTGGCGATCAAGCAGACCATCTACCGCACGGGCGCCGACTCGGAAATGATGGATCTGCTGCGCGAGGCCGTTCGCCGCGGCAAGGAAGTCACCGTGGTGGTGGAACTGAAGGCCCGCTTCGACGAAGAAGCGAACATCAACTGGGCCGAGATGCTCGAGTCGATCGGCGCACAGGTGGTGTACGGCGTGGTCGGCCTGAAGACCCACGCCAAGATGCTGCTGGTGACGCGGCGCGAGGGCAAGCAGATGCGCCGCTACGGCCATCTTTCCACGGGCAACTACAACCCGCGCACCGCAAGGCTCTACACCGACATCAGCCACCTCACGGCCGATCCGCTGCTGACGGCCGACATGGAGGCCGTGTTCGTGCATCTGGCGAGCCAGAGCCGGCTGCCGAAGCTAAACCGCATGTGGCTGGCGCCGTTCGACCTGCACAAGAATGTCATCGCGCAGATCGATGCCTTGGGCGCGGCCGCCGCGGCTGGCCAGCCGACGCGAATCGTCGCCAAGATGAATGCGCTGACCGACGACGAGATCATCGCCTCGCTGGTCCGCGCCGGCCAGAAGGGCGTGAAGATCGACCTGATCGTGCGCGGCGCCTGCACGCTGCCGGCACAGGTGCCGGGTGTGACGGACAACATCCGCGTGCGCTCGGTCATCGGCCGCTTCCTCGAGCATTCGCGCGTCTTCTATTTCCGTGTTGGCGAGGACGAATCGCTGTACCTGTCCAGCGCCGACTGGATGAACCGCAACATGATGCGTCGCGTCGAGCTCGCGTGGCCCGTGACGGACCCCGGGCTGCGCCAGCGCCTGATCGACGAATGCCTGGTGGCCTATCTGCACGATGGCCGCGACGCCTGGGACCTGGGTCCGGACGGCACCTACACGCGCGTCGACCACGACACGCACTCGGGCGAGGCGGGCGCGTCGCCCGTGGTCGAAGCCCATGGCGCGCAGGCGGCGCTCATGAACCGCTACGCATCGCGAGGGCATCTCAGAGATGCATCCAGCAACTGAAGATCGAAAGACGATGACCATGGACTTGATCTTCTGGCGCCACGCCGAAGCCGAGGACTGGACCGAGGGGTGCGACGACATGCAGCGCTCGCTCACCCCGCGCGGCGAGAAGCAGGCCAAGCGGATGGCGGTCTGGTTGGACCGCCAGCTGCCGGACGGCACGCGCATCATCTGCAGCCCGGCGCGGCGCTGCGAGCAGACGGCGCTGGCGCTGGGCCGCAAATACAAGCTGCGTTCGGAGCTCGCTCCGGACACCACCCCTGAGGCGCTGCTCGGCGCAGCCGGCTGGCCCAATGGCAAATCGGTGGTGCTGATGATCGGCCACCAGCCTTCGGTGGGGCAGGCGATTTCGCTTCTGCTGGGCCTGAAGCAGGACAGCTGCCCGGTGCGCAAGGGCGCGCTGTGGTGGATCCGCACGCGCGAGCGCGACGGCGACGTGCAGACCGTCGTGGTGACGGTGCAGTCGCCGGAATTGCTTTAACTGATTAGTTGGATAGCGGGCAGGGGCTCAGCAGCCGCTGAGTTCCACCCGCCAGTTGCTGGTCTTCTGCCAGGCCAGCACTTCCTCGCGCAGCAGGTGTGCCGACTGCGGGTACGCATCCGCCCAGTCCGGTGCGCAGGCGATGGCGAAGGCCCGGGCGCCCAGTGCCGCGAGATGCAGGGCCTGCGGATCGGGATCGCGCCGCGCGTGGCACAGGATCACCGCAAGCCGCAGGGACAGCAGCTGCATCACGAAGGTTTCGTCGTCCAGCGAGGCCTCGAGCTTGCGCAGCTTGCCGCGCTGGCCCAGCACCAGCTGGCCGAGCGCGTGCAGCTCGTTGACGGCAAAGCCGGGTGCGTCGGCGTTGTCGAGGATGTAGGCACCGTGCTTGTGATAGTCGCTGTGCGACACCAGCGTGCCGATCTCGTGCAGTTGCGCCGCCCATCCGAGCTTGCGCAGTGCGCGGCCTGCGCGGTTGGTGGTGCTGCCGCCGCGCGCGGCCGGTGCCAGTTGCACGAAAAGGGCCGCGGCCGTTTCGCCAACGCGCCGGGCCTGCTCCGGATCCACCGCGAACCGGGTGGCCAGCCGCGCCACCGTGGTGGTGCGCATGTCGGCAACGCTTTCGTCGCGCTCCAGCAGCTCGTAGAGCACGCCATGGCGCAGCGCACCCTGTGCGACTTTCATCTCCTCGATGCCGAGCAGGTCGAACACCGCGCGCAGCATGCTGAGCCCGCCGCCGATCACGGCCTTGCGGTCTTCGCGCATGCCGTCGATGCGCAGCTTTTCGGCGCTGCCGGCCTTCAGCAGCCGGTCGAGCAGCCAGTCCAGGCCCTCGCGCGTGACCAGGCCGGGCTCGCCGCCCGCCGCAGCCAGCACGTCGCCGACCGCACCGATGGTGCCCGAGGCGCCATAGGCCACGTCCCACTGGTCGCGCGCGTAGCTGCCGAGCGCGTCGTCCAGCACGGCCTTGGCGGCGACCTCGGCGGCACGGAAGGCCGACTGGGTGAAGTGCCCCTCTCCGAAGTGCTTCATCGACCACGCGACGCTGCCCACGCGGTACGACTCCATTCGGTCGGCTACCAGGGCGCGGCCGATGATCATTTCGGTGGAACGGCCCCCGATGTCGATCACCAGCCGGCGTTCGCGGTCGGAGGCATCGTCGTGCGGCAGCATGTGCGCCACGCCCTGATAGATAAGGCGGGCTTCCTCCCGCCCCGGGATCACGTCGATGCCGAAACCCAGGATGGTGCGTGCGCGCAACAGGAATTCTTCCCGGTTGCGGGCTTCGCGAAGGGTCTGCGTGGCCACGGCCCGGACCTGCGAGCGCTTGAAGCCCGCCAGGCGTTCGCCGAAGCGGGCGAGGGCGTCCCAGCCGCGCTGCATGGCTTCCGTGGTCAGGTTGCGCGCGCTGTCCAGGCCGTTGCCCTGGCGCACCGTCTCCTTGAGGTATTCGGTGCGGTGGATCTGGCCGTGGTCGACCTGTCCGATTTCGAGCCGGAAGCTGTTGGAGCCCAGGTCGACTGCTGCGAGGCGGGTGCCGTTTTGCATGTGGTTCTGAAGGGGGAAGCCGGGGAGTCTTTGTGTTTGATCGTAGCGCCGTGACAGGGCGCCCCGCCTTCTGGATCGCCCGATGGCGAGTCCCGAGAGGCTAGGCGCATCGCATGACGGTTATGTGACAGCGTCACACGATCCACCTGCGGGAAAAAGCCATTTTCCCTCGACAGAGGGGTGTCACACCGATGTCACACAAGCTTTCTAGAGTCCGTCCCAAGCCCGGAAAGGGACTACTTCTTACTTCTAAAAGGAAGCTTCATGAAAACGACGTTCAAATTTGCAACAGCCGGCCTCGTGGCCGCGGTGTTCTCCATTCCCGCCTTCGCTCAAGACGTGACCGGCGCCGGCGCCAGCTTCCCGGCACCGCTGTATGCCAAGTGGGCTTCCGATTTCAACAAGGCCACCGGCGTCAAGATCAACTACCAGTCCGTCGGCTCGGGCGCCGGCATCAAGCAGATCGAAGCCAAGACCGTCGACTTCGGCGCTTCCGACGCTCCCCTGAAGGACGACGAACTCCAGGCCAAGGGCTTGCTGCAGTTCCCCACCGTCATCGGCGGCGTGATTCCCGTGGTCAACATCCAGGGCGTGAAGCCCGGCGAACTGAAGCTCAACGGCCAGGTCCTGGGCGACATCTACCTGGGCAAGATCACCAAGTGGAACGACCCCGCCATCAAGGCCCTGAACGGTTCGCTGAACCTGCCCGACGCCGCCATCGCCCCGGTTCGCCGCGCCGACGGTTCGGGCACCAGCTTCCTGTTCACCAACTACCTGAGCAAGGTCAACGCCGAATGGAAGACCAAGGTCGGCGAAGGCACGGCCGTGAACTGGCCCACCGGCGCGGGCGGCAAGGGCAATGAAGGCGTCGCCGCCTTCGTGAACCGCCTGCCCAACTCGATCGGCTACGTCGAATACGCCTACGTCAAGCAGAACAAGATGACGTACGCCCAGCTGCAGAACGCCGCCGGCACCTTCGTGTCGCCCGACGACTCGGCATTCAAGGCCGCCGCCGCCGGCGCCGACTGGAGCAAGAGCTTCTACCAGGTGCTGACCAACCAGGCCGGCAAGGACGCATGGCCCATCACCGGCGCCACCTTCATCCTGATGCACAAGGTGCAGGACAAGCCCGCCAACGCGACCACCGTGCTCAAGTTCTTCGACTGGGCCTACAAGAGCGGCGACAAGACGGCCGACGATCTCGACTACGTGCCGATGCCCGACGCCGTGAAGGCCACCATCGCCAAGGCATGGGGCGAGGTGAAGGACTCGTCGGGCAAGGCCGTCGCGTTCAAGTAAACCTACCCACCAGTCCAGAACGCAGAACGGCGCGCCCATGAGCAATTCTTCGCTCCAGGACGCGCCGCTTTCGTCTTTGCCGGAGCGACCCGTGTCATCCACCTTTCCCGCCGCCACCACCTCTCTCGACCTCGCGGCCGAGCGCGGTCGTGCCACCGCACCTCCGCCGCCCGTGAAGGCGCCGCGCTCCGGCCCGATGGCCGACCGGCTGTTCGGCTGGGCCGCCAAGGGCGCCGCCTTGCTGACGCTGGCGATGCTCATCGGCATCCTGCTGTCGCTGGTTGCCGGCGCCTGGCCCGCCATTTCGAAGTACGGCCTCGGCTTCCTCACGAGCAGCGTGTGGGACCCGGTCAAGGACGAGTACGGCGGCCTGGTCATGATCTACGGCACGCTGGCCACCTCGATCATCGCGCTGGTGATCGCGGTGCCGGTGAGCTTCGGCATCGCGCTCTTTCTCACAGAACTCTCGCCCAGCTGGCTCAAGCGTCCGCTGGGCACGGCCATCGAGCTGCTGGCCGCGGTGCCCTCCATCGTCTACGGCATGTGGGGCCTGCTGGTGTTCGGGCCGATCCTGTCGACCTGGGTGCAGCAGCCGCTGCAGAAGCTGCTTTCCGACGTGCCTTACCTCGGCGCGCTGGTGTCCGGCCCACCGGTGGGCATCGGCATTCTGTCGGCCGGCATCATCCTCGCGATCATGATCATTCCGTTCATCGCCTCGGTGATGCGCGACGTGTTCGAGGTGACGCCGCCGCTGCTGAAGGAGTCGGCCTACGGCCTCGGCTCCACCACCTGGGAAGTGGTTTCCAAGGTGGTGCTGCCCTACACCAAGGCCGGCGTGATCGGCGGCATCATGCTCGGCCTGGGCCGGGCGCTGGGTGAAACGATGGCGGTCACGTTCGTGATCGGCAACATGAACCAGCTCAACTCCCTTTCCGTGTTCGAGGCTGCGAACAGCATCACCTCGGCACTCGCCAACGAATTCGCCGAAGCCGGCGCCGGCCTGCACCAGGCCGCGCTGATGTACCTCGGCCTCGTGCTGTTCTTCATCACCTTCGTCGTGCTGTCGCTCTCCAAGATGCTGCTGGCCCGTATGAAGAAGAGCGAAGGAGCCAAGTCGTGAGCACCGCCCAGAACCTTCTCGTGGCCAAGGCACTGGCCGAAACGCGCCAGGCCAAGTTCGCCGCACGCAACCGCGTCAACAAGATCGCGCTCACGCTGTCGCTCGCCGCAATGGCCTTCGGCGTGTTCTGGCTGATCTGGATCCTCTGGGAAACGCTGCGCCAGGGCGTGGGCGGCCTGGCCATCGCGACGTTCACCCAGATGACGCCGCCGCCGAACGAGGTGGGCGGCATCGCGAATGCGATCTTCGGCTCGTTCGTGATGGTGATGCTGGCCACCTTCGTGGGCACGC
Organism: Variovorax sp. SG517; assembly: GCF_013376045.1. GTDB lineage: Bacteria > Pseudomonadota > Gammaproteobacteria > Burkholderiales > Burkholderiaceae_C > Variovorax. The sequence goes on from NZ_JABMJG010000002.1 coordinate 44,960, forward strand.
CCATCGGCATCATGGCCGGCATCTACCTGGCCGAGTACAACCCCAAGGGCTGGCTCTCTTCCGTCACGCGCTTCGTCAACGACATCCTGCTGTCGGCGCCGTCGATCGTGATCGGCCTGTTCGTCTATGCCGTGGTGGTGGCCTACTTCAAGACCTTCTCGGGTCTGGCCGGTGCCATCGCCCTCGCGCTGATCGTGATTCCCGTGGTGATCCGCACCACCGAGAACATGCTGCAGCTGGTGCCGCCGGGCCTGCGCGAAGCCGCCTACGCGCTCGGCACGCCGAAGTGGAAGGTCATCACCAGCATCACGCTGCGCGCTGCCCGCGCCGGTGTGGTCACCGGTGTGCTGCTGGCCGTGGCGCGTATTGCCGGCGAAACCGCACCGCTGCTCTTCACCGCGCTGAACAACCAGTTCTGGACCGCCGACGTGAGCCAGCCGATGGCCAGCCTGCCGGTCACGATCTTCAAGTTCGCGATGAGCCCGTACGAGAACTGGCAGCAGCTGGCATGGGCCGGCGTGTTCCTGATCACGATCGCCGTGCTCGCCCTCAACATCCTGGCGCGGGTACTGACGCGCAACAAACATTGAATCCGGAAGAAGACAACAACATGCCAAATACTGTTGCACAACCGTCGCGCTCGAAGATCTCGGTCAAGGACCTGAACTTCTACTACGGCAAGTTCCACGCCCTCAAGGGCATCAACCTCGAGATTCCCGAGAACAAGGTCACGGCCTTCATCGGCCCCTCGGGCTGCGGCAAGTCGACCCTGCTGCGCACCTTCAACCGCATGTTCGAGCTCTATCCGGAACAGCGTGCCGAGGGCACCATCGCGCTGGACGGCGAGAACCTGCTCACCTCGAAGCAGGACGTGGCGCTGATTCGCGCCAAGGTCGGCATGGTGTTCCAGAAGCCGACGCCCTTCCCGATGTCGATCTACGACAACATCGCCTTCGGTGTGAAGCTGTTCGAGAACCTCTCGGCCAGCGAAATGGACGACCGCGTCGAGTGGGCGCTGAAGAAGGCCGCGCTGTGGACCGAAGTGCGCGACAAGCTGCAGCAAAGCGGCTCGGGCCTCTCCGGCGGCCAGCAGCAGCGCCTGTGCATCGCGCGCGGCATCGCGATCAAGCCCGAAGTGCTGCTGCTCGACGAGCCCTGCTCGGCACTCGACCCGATCTCGACCGCGAAGATCGAGGAGCTGATCGCCGAGCTCAAGAACGAATACACGGTGGTCATCGTCACGCATAACATGCAGCAGGCCGCCCGCTGCAGCGACTACACCGCCTACATGTACCTCGGCGACCTGATCGAGTTCGGCGCGACCGAACAGATGTTCTTCAAGCCGCAGCGCAAGGAGACCGAGGACTACATCACCGGCCGTTTCGGTTGAAGTCAAAGGAGACAACATGACCGAGAAACATCTCTCCAGCCAGTTCGACAGCGAGCTCAACGGCGTTTCGTCGCGCGTGATGGAGCTCGGCGGCATGGTCGAGTCGCAGATCAACCAGGCCGTCTACGCGCTGCTGCAGTTCGACCCCGAAGCAGCCAACCGCGTGATGGAAACCGAGCACCGCGTCAATGCGATGGAAATCGACATCGACCGCGAGCTGTCGTCCATCATCGCGCGCCGCCAGCCGACCGCGCGCGACCTGCGCCTGCTGATCGCCATCAGCAAGACCACCGCCAACCTCGAGCGCGTGGGCGACGAGGCCAACAAGATCGCCCGCATGGTCAAGTCGATCATCGAGAGCGGCGCCTCGCGGCAGCTGCCCACCACCGAACTGCGCATTGCCGCCGACCTTGCCGCTGGCCTGCTGCGCAAGGCGCTCGATGCCTTCGCGCGGCTCGACACCGCCGCGGCGCTGTCGATCCTGAAGGACGACGACCTGATCGACAAGGAGTTCGACGGCTTCGTGCGCAAGCTGGTCACCTACATGATGGAAGACCCGCGCACCATCTCGGCCAGCCTGGACCTGCTGTTCCTGGCCAAGGCCATCGAACGCATCGGCGACCATGCCAAGAACATCGCCGAATTCATCATCTACATCGTCAAGGGTGCCGATGTGCGGCACACTTCGATGCAGGAAATCGAGTCCGCGCTGCAGTAACGGCTGCGGCAAGACTCCCAAGAAAAGCATGAAGAAACCCCGAGTCCTCATCGTCGAAGACGAGTCCTCGATCGCCGAGCTGATCGCCGTCAACCTGCGCCACAACGGCTTCGAGCCGATCTGGTCGGAAGATGGCGCAGCGGCCCAGCGCGAGATCGACGCCTTCCTGCCGGACCTGATCCTGCTCGACTGGATGCTGCCCGGCCAGAGCGGCCTGCAGCTCGCGCGCCAGTGGCGCAAGGACCCGCGCACCAAGGCCATCCCGATCCTGATGCTGACCGCGCGCGGCGACGAACCCGACAAGGTTGCCGGCCTCGACGCCGGTGCCGACGACTACATCACCAAGCCGTTCTCTACCCAGGAAATGCTGGCCCGCATCCGTGCCGTGCTGCGTCGCCGGGCGCCGGAAGTGGTTACGGAGCGGGTCGAGATCGGTGAACTGGCGCTCGATACCTCCACCCACCGCGTGACCTGGCAGGGCGGCGCGCTGAAGGTCGGACCGACCGAATTCAAGCTGCTGGCCTACCTGATGCAGCATGCCGAGCGCGTGCACAGCCGGGCGCAGCTGCTCGACAAGGTGTGGGGCGACCACGTCTACATCGAGGAGCGCACGGTCGACGTGCACGTCAAGCGCCTGCGCGAATCGCTGGGCGCTGCGGCACCCATGGTCGAGACCGTCCGCGGAGCGGGCTATCGGCTGACCGCCCAAGTCACGGTTTGAGCGCCGTGGCTTCCTTTGGCCGCGGGCGCGGATAATCGCCCGCCATGCCTTATCGCATCGCTACTTTTTTAATAGCATCCATCGTCGTGGGAGTGGGTGCTGCCGGCATTTTTGGCTGGAAGTTCGGGTGGCTGGGCGCCTGGCTGGGCGCCGTGCTCTGGCTGGCGCTCGATGCCTGGCGTGCCGAGCGGCTGATGCGCGTGTTGCGCAATGACGCCGCCGGCCTGCCGTCGCGCGGCCCGGGCGTGTGGGGCGAACTCGCGGAGCGCATCCGCAAGCTGCTGCGCGACCGCGAGCAGCAGACCCGCCAGGCAGAAGACCGGCTCCAGGAGTTTCTCGCGGCCATCCAGGCTTCGCCCAATGGGGTGGTGCTGCTGGACGAACAGGGCCGCATCGAATGGTGCAACCAGACGGCGGCCAGCCAGTTCGGCATCGATGCCGAGCGCGACCTCGCGCAGCATCTGGCGAACCTCGTGCGCGACCCGGCCTTCGTGGCCTATCTCGCGTCCTGGAACTACAGCCGCGACGTCGTCATCGACGGCCCGGGGCTGGGGCATGGGCACCAGCGCAGCCATCCGGTTCGGCTCTCCGTGCAGGTGCACCCCTATGCCGGCAACCGCCGCATGCTGCTCACGCGCGACATCACCGCGCTCGAGCAGGCCGAGGCGATGCGGCGCGATTTCGTGGCGAACGTGTCGCACGAGATACGCACGCCGCTGACGGTGCTGGCGGGCTTCGTCGAGACCCTGCAGAACCTGCCGCTCGATGCCGACGAGCGCGCGCGCTACCTCTCTCTGATGGGGCAGCAGTCGCATCGCATGGAGACGCTGGTGAACGACCTGCTGACGCTGTCGCGGCTCGAAGGCAGCGCGCCGCCCTCGGGCAGCCAGTGGATCCGCATCCGCGCGCTGTTTGCGCAGTGCGAGGACGAAGGGCGCGGCCTTTCGGGCCGGCTGACGCCGCAGGGCCATCGGCTGTCGTTCAGCGTCGACGCGGAGTCCGAAGTGTCGGGCGCGCCGACCGAACTGCAGAGCGCGATGTCGAACCTGCTGAGCAATGCCATCCGCTACACGCCAGGCGGTGGCGAGGTGGCTGTGAGCTGGAAGGTGCTGCCCGACGGGCGCGGCGAATACGCCGTGAAGGACACCGGCCCGGGCATCGCCGCCGAGCACATCCCGCGGCTGACCGAGCGCTTCTATCGCATCGACCGCAGCCGCTCGCGCGAAACCGGCGGCACGGGGCTGGGGCTGGCGATCGTCAAACACATCGCCCAGCGGCACGGCGCGGAGCTGCGCATCGAAAGCACGGTGGGCAAGGGCTCCCGCTTCGCGCTGGTGTTCCCGGCGGCGCGCGTGCGGGAAGCGCGCGTGATGGCCAAGTAGGCCTTCGGGCCTTTGCCTCTTCTTCTGCTTCTATCTCGCACGCTGGCGCATCGTCCAGCGCAGCAGCACGCCGAAGAGCAGGGCGGTGAGGGCCAGCGCGGCAGCGCTCATGATCCAGAACGCCAGCGGCGACTGCATGGCAGCCCAGGGACCAAGGCCGCGGTAGGCAAGCAGATAGCTCCCGCCCAGGCCGAGTCCCCACAGCATCGCGCAGTAGATCACCAGCGGCGCGAGCGTGACCCGGTAGCAGCGCAGCACGAACACGCAGAAGGTCTGCACGGCGTCGGCGAAGTGGTAGAGCGCCACGGCCAGCAGCAGGGTGCCAGCCATTGCGATGACGGCCGGGTTGTCGGAGTACACGTTGGCGAGTTCGTTGCGCAGCACGGCCATGACGGCGGCATAGAACAGCGCGCACAGGGCCGTCAGCTCGAAGCCAAGTCGGCAGGCGTGCCGTGCCTTGGCGGAATCGCCGGCGCCTAGCCAGAAGCTCACGCGCGCGCTGGTGGCGATGCCCAGCGACAGCGGCGTCATGTAGGCCACCGCCAGCAGGTTCGACGCGATCTGGTGCGCTGCCGCGGCGGCAGTGCCGAGCCGGGCGATGAACAGCGCCATCAGCGTGAACGAGGTGACCTCGACCAGCACCGCCAGGCCGCCAGGCACGCCGAGCCGCGCGAACTTGCGGATCTGCTGCCAGTCAGGGGACTCGATGCGCTTCCAGAGCCCGTAGTCGGCATAGAACGGCCGGCTGCGCAGCAGCCAGACGGCGCAGCCGAGCATGGTCCAGTTCACGCACAGCGTGGCCCAGGCGCAGCCCACCAGCCCCATGGCCGGCAGGCCCGCGCCGCCGAAGGTGAACCAGATGGACAAGGGCAGCTTCACGCCCAGCGAGCCCAGCTGCAGCCACGTCACGAGCTGGGGCCTGCCCAGGCTCTGGTTGAGCGTGCTGAACAGGCGGAAGAGCAGGGCGGGCGCCAGCGCGAAAGCCAGCACGGCGAGATACGCCTCGACTTCGCCGCGCATCTCCGCCGGCACTTGGGTCCACTGCAGGACCGAGCCCGGCAGCAACAGGATCGCCATCCCGATGACGATGGCGATGCCCGCCAGGTACAGCGATTGCCGCACCGACCGGCCCACCTCGCCGCCGCGTCCGCCGCCGTGCAGCTCCGCCCATACCGGCAAAAGCGCCTGCAGCACGCCCATCAGCGACACGTAGACGCTCACGAAGACCGCCGCGCCGACCGAGAGCGCAGCTAATGCATGTTCCGAGTAGCGGCCCGCGATGATGGTGTCGGTCACGCCGAAGGCCATCACCGCCAGTTGGCCGACGAGCACCGTGCCCGCGTGCCGTGCGATCAGAGCCCGTTCGCCCCTCACTGCGGCTTGATCTTCTCGTAGAGCAGGAGGTCGTCGGCCGCGCTGCTGGGGCGGCGCAGCGTACCGGCAAAGCGCCACTGGTCGAAGGGAATGATGGTGTGCAGGCGCTCGATCGTTTCGGGGCTGGCCAGCAGCCACGGGCAGTCGGTGCCCAGCAGCAGCGGCTGCACGTTGAAGTTGCCGTGATGGCGCAGCGCGGCGATGTGCGGGCGGCTGAGCGCGAGTTCCGCGATGCAGCTCGGCTGGCCCACGCGCTCTGCCACGGCGCGGATCTGCGGCTCGTAGCTGCGCGCGTAGTCGATGGGCGGCAGCCACAGCGTCATCAGCAGCATCCAGCAAAGCGCGGTGCCGCCGGCCGGCAGCACCAGCGTCTTCCAGAGCGCGGCGCGGTGCCGTCCCGTGCGCCAGCGCACCAGCCAGCACCAGGCGATGGTGGCGGCCACGGCGAGCACCACCGCGATCGGCGAGAACTCGGGCACGAAGCCGGGCACCAGCCGCGCGACGCTGGCCGCGGGCTTGGGCGGCACGCCGGTCTGCATCGCGATCCAGTAGATCCAGCCCAGCACGGCGAGGCCGCTGAAGAACAGCACGTTGAACCAGTCGATCAGCGCCGAAGCGCTGCGACGGAAGGTGGGCAGCGCGAATGCCGCGAGCGTGGCGAAGGCGGGCAGCGCCAGCAGCAGCGAGCGATCGGAGTAGTCGGTGGTCCAGGTGGCGGCCAGCGGCACCAGCGCGAACCAGAAGGGCAGCGCGACGTGGCGCGCCGTGAGTTGCCGCCGCCAGCGCCAGAGCGTCCAGATGGCGAGCGGCCAGACCGGCCAGGTGAACCACACCAGCAGCTTGGCCTGGCTGCGTACGTCGCCGACGAGGGAGCCGCCGAGCACGGTGATCTTCCACGTGGGCAGCTTCAGGCCGAACACGAGCACCGCCGCCAGCACGGTGGTGCCGATCATCGTGAGCAGGGCGCCGCGCGTGTAGCTGGGGCCGCTGTCCTCGTCGTGGCCGTTTTCGCTCTCGAACTGCGCGGCGAGCCGGCGCTCATAGGCGATGTACAGCACGCTGCCCACAGCCAGCGCGAGCCCGACGGTCGGTGCGCCGCTCAGCGTGATGCCGATGGTGCCCACGGCCAGCGCGATCACCGGGCCGGTGCGGCGATAGGGCAGAGCGGCCACGCCGTAGAAAAGGCTGGAGGCGAAGAAGAGCTGGGCCAGCGCGGGTGTGGTCTCGTGGCCGAGTTGAGCGAGACCGAGGCAGGCGATCAGCGCCAGCAGGCCGCCGTCCGCGATGGCGCGTGCGTAGTCGGTGGGCCGGGCCTCGCCGCCGAAGGCGAAGGCCACCGGCTGGGCGCGGGAAGTGCGGGCCAGGTAGTACACGGCGTACCAGGTGGCAGTGAAGGTGCCCCACAGCAGGAACGCGAACGCGATGCGCACGGCCAGGTCGGGGTTCAGCCACGAGGGGGCGATCTTGATCGCCAGGGCGCCGATCCAGTAGGGGATCAGCGCGGGCGTTTCCGGGCGCAGGCCCAGCAGCATCGGGTCGAACCAGCGTGCGATGCCTTCCGTGCTGCGAGCCAGTTCGGCCATGTAGCCGAAGGCCGTGATGTCGGCGCTCTTCCAGGGCCCCCGGCCGACCAGCCCCGGCAGCAGATACGCCGCGCAGAGCAGCAGCAATGCGATGCGCGGAAGCCGGCGCACGGCGCTCTGGGCAACGATCGCAGGGGTGGGCTGGTTCAAGTGGCGGGAGAAATCTGGATTCGGAAAGAAAAAGGGCAGCGCGGTAAACCGGGCTGCCCTCGACGCAAAAGCGCGTACCTTACTTCGAGGCGGCGCCGGTGGTCTTGCCGAAGCGGTTACGGAACTTCTCGACGCGGCCGCCCATGTTGTCGACCGACTTCTGGGTGCCGGTGTAGAACGGGTGCGATTCGCTCGTGGTGTCGAGCTTGAACAGCGGCAGTTCGCGACCGTCGTCGGTCGTGCCCATTTCCTTGGTGTTCGCGCACGAACGGGTCACGAACTTGAAGCCGTTCGACATGTCGACGAACAGGACTTCGCGGTAATTCGGGTGAATGCCTTCTTTTGCCATGGTGTTTCCTTTTGCGCTTTTGGAATCAATGCGCGGTCGATGCGAGAGCCACCAGCGTGCCAGGAATGGCGCGCTGCCTCGGAGGAAACCCGAGGAGCCAGGCGAAGCTGCCTGACCGCACTTTTCGCGGAGCCAGCGATTATCGCATACTGCCCCATTTTCGAGCAAACCGAAGGCTCCCCAATGACTTCCACACCCTTGCGCGCGGGCCTCGTCGGCTACGGATTTGCCGGCCAGACCTTCCACGCCCCCGTTCTTTCGGCCGTTCCGGGGCTGGAACTGGCGGCCGTGGCCAGCTCGCAGCCCCACAAGGTGCATGCCGACTGGCCCGGCGTGGCGGTCGTGCCGGACGTGGCCGCCCTCGTGGCCCGTTCGGACATCGACCTGATCGTGGTCGCCACGCCCAACGCCCAGCACCATCCCGTCGCCAAGGCGGCGCTGGAGGCCGGCAAGCACGTGGTGGTCGACAAGCCCTTCACGCTCGACGTGGCCGAGGCGAGGGAACTCGAATCGTTGTCGAAACGCAACAATCGGCTTCTCGCGGTCTACCAGAACCGTCGCTTCGACTCCGATTACCTGACTCTCAAGGATGTGCTTGCGTCCGGCGAACTGGGCCGCCCCGTGTACCTGGAGTCCCATTTCGACCGTTTCCGCCCCGAGGTGAAGGAGCGCTGGCGCGAGCAGGCCGTGCCCGGTTCGGGCCTCTGGGTGGACTTGGGGGCCCATCTGGTCGATCAGGTGGTACAGCTTTTCGGCCGTCCTGACACGATCCAGCTCGACACCGCGGTCATGCGTGACGGTGCCGTGGTCGAGGACTACTTCCATGCCGTGCTGCGCTATGAGACGGGTCCGCACGCACCGCTGCGCGTGGTGCTGCACTCGACGACGCTGGCGGCTCATGCGGCGCCGCGCTACATCGTCCACGGCACGCTCGGAAGCTACGTCAAGCACGGCGTCGATACGCAGGAAGACGCGCTGCGCGCCGGGCAGCGGCCGCCCGCCGAAGGATGGGGTGCCGATCCGCTGGATGGAGAACTCTCGCTGGCGGGGCCCGGCGGGACCTTCATCAAGCGAAGCATCCCCACGCGGGCCGGCAACTACGTTGACTACTACGCCGCGGTTCGCGATGCCATCCTCGGGCATGGGCCCAATCCGGTGCCGCCCGAGCAGGCTGTCGCGCTGATGGAGCTACTCGACCTCGGCCGCCAAAGCGCTTGAGAGGGCCGAGCGATTCGCACATGAATGAAAAATGCCCGCACAAGGCGGGCATTCATTCGTGGGGTGCCACTGATCCGGCTCTGCCGGTCAGTAGGCACCGCCCCCGGTAGGGGGTAGGCGTAGCGACACGAAGTGCGCGCAGCCTGGGGGCGAGCAAAAGCTACCCGCCGCGACGCATCATGTCGAAGAACTCGACATTGGTCTTCGTCGCCTTCATGTTCTTGAGCATCAGCTCCATCGACTCGATCTCGTCCATGTTGTACATGAGCTGGCGCAGGATGCGGGTCTTCTGCAGGATCTCGGGGGCCAGCAGCAGTTCTTCGCGGCGCGTGCCGCTGCGGTTGAGCTGGATCGAGGGGAAGACGCGCTTTTCGTACAGGCGGCGGTCGAGATGGATTTCGGAGTTGCCGGTGCCCTTGAACTCTTCGAAGATCACTTCGTCCATGCGGCTGCCGGTGTCGATCAGCGCGGTGCCGATGATGGTCAGCGAGCCGCCTTCTTCCACGTTGCGCGCCGCGCCCAGGAAGCGCTTGGGGCGCTGCAGCGCGTTGGAGTCGACACCGCCGGTCAGCACCTTGCCCGACGAGGGCACGACGTTGTTGTAGGCGCGGGCGAGGCGGGTGATCGAGTCGAGCAGGATCACCACGTCCTTCTTGAGCTCGACCAGGCGCTTGGCGCGCTCGATGACCATTTCGGCCACGTGCACGTGGCGCGCGGCGGGCTCGTCGAAGGTGGAGGCAATGACCTCGCCCTTCACCGTGCGCTGCATTTCGGTCACTTCTTCAGGGCGCTCGTCGACGAGCAGCACCATCATGTGCACGTCGGGATAGTTGGCGCTGATGGCGTGGGCGATGTGCTGCATCATCACCGTCTTGCCGCTCTTGGGCGGTGCCACGAGCAGGGCGCGCTGGCCTTTGCCGATGGGGGCGATGATGTCGATGATGCGGCCGGTGATGTTCTCGTCGCCCTTGATGCCGTCGCGCTCGAGTCGCATCTGTTCCTTGGGGAACAGCGGCGTCAGGTTCTCGAACATCACCTTGTGCTTGTTCTGCTCCGGCGGGCCGTTGTTGACCTTGTCGAGCTTGGTCAGCGCGAAGTAGCGCTCGCCGTCCTTGGGCGTGCGCACCTCGCCTTCGATCATGTCGCCGGTGTGCAGGTTGAAGCGGCGCACCTGGCTGGGCGAGATGTAGATGTCGTCCGTGCTGGCCGTGAAGCTGGTGTCGGGGCTGCGCAGGAAGCCGAAGCCGTCGGGGAGTATTTCGAGCACGCCGTCGGCGAAGACCTGTTCGCCGGCCTTGGCGCGCTTCTTGATGATCGCGAACATCAGCTCCTGCTTGCGCATGCGGCCGACGTTTTCGATCTCAAGCGCTTCAGCCTGCTTGAGGACTTCAGACACGTGGAGTGCCTTGAGTTCGTTTAAGTGCATGGAATGACCCCTCGCGGGGTAATCGAACGAAAAACGGGGGGAGGTTGGGTGTGAAGCGAGAACTGCCTCACCAACCGGGGAACTCGAACCGGTTGCCTGAATGAAGGACCGGTGATCTGTGGGAGATTATGACAGGAAAAACGCGCCGGCCAACGCATTGCGCGCTGGCCGGTTGAAATCGATCAGGCGAGTTGCTGGTCGATGAAGGCGGTGAGCTGAGCCTTGCTCATGGCGCCGACCTTGGTGGCTGCCAGCTGGCCGTCCTTGAACAGCATCAGCGTGGGGATGCCGCGGATGCCGAACTTGGCGGGGATGTCGCGGTTCTCGTCGACGTTCAGCTTGGCGATCTGCAGCTTGCCTTCGTAGGCGGTGGAGACTTCGTCCAGGATCGGGGCGATCATCTTGCAGGGGCCGCACCATTCGGCCCAGTAGTCGACCAGCACCGGCTGGCTGGACTTGAGCACGTCGGCCTCGAAGGAGGAGTCGGAGATGTGTTTGATGAGTTCGCTGGCCATGTGATGGATCCTTGTGCGCAGAGAGTTTCGGTGCAGCTAAAGTACTGGTCATTGTGACAGAAACCAAGGGGCGGCGTGCCTTGCAGGGCGGCTATGGCGGCGATAGCCAAAGCCCTTGCGCCCCGCGTCCGCGCGTGCCCCCGACCCCTCGATAGAACATGAACGAAGGCCACCCCGTCCAGGCCCTGTGGTGCGATCCCGCCGACGGCGTCGTCGCGCGGATCGTCCGCGCGCTCGCCGAGCGCCAGCTGCACGCCGCCCGCACCGTGGTGCTGGTGCCCTATGCGCAGCTGATGGGCGTCGCGCGAGCCATGTGGGCCCGGTGCGGCAGCCCCGGCTTCGTGCCGCGCTTCGAAACCACCCACAACTGGGCCCGCAGCGCGGGCGGCTTTATGCCGACGGGCTACGACATCGCCCATGACATGGCGCGCGACCTGGTCACGGCGCAGGCGCTGCTGTCGCAGGCCGGCTTCCATGCCGAGCGCTTCGCACTGGCCGGCCGCGTCGTCGAGCTCGCCTATCAACTGGCGCCCCTGGCCGCCGCCGTGACGCCCGAGGAGCGCGGCGGCGAATGGGCGCAGCGCGCGGCGGGTGTGGCGGATGCGGGCAGCGAGTCCGAGTGGTTCCGCATCGAGAGCGCGCTGATCCGCATCGCCGTCGCCTGGACTTCGACCTCGAGCTACGCCACCGACGTGCTGCAGCGCGAATCCACCCGCGCCCAGGTCGACGCGCTGATCGTGCTCGAGGGCTTCCAGGCCGATCCGCTCACCCAGTCGCTGTGCAGGCTGTGGGGCGACCATGCCCTTCATATTTCGCTCGTGCCTTCCGGTGTGCCCACGCAGGCCTGCGCCTCGCATATCGCGCTCGACCCGGAAGATGAAGCCGGGCTCGCCGCGGCCTGCGTGCTGCGCCATCTCGCCGAAGGCCGCGCGCCGGTCGCGCTGGTCGCGACCGATCGCGCGCTCACGCGTCGCATCAGCGCCCAGCTGAGCGCGCAGGGCGTCGTCACCCACGACGAAACGGGCTGGAAGCTCTCGACCACGCGCGCTGCCGCCTCGCTGATGAGCGCGCTGCGCGCCTGTGCCCACGACGCCACCAGCGACCAGGTGCTCGAATGGCTCAAGAGCGGCGCCGACGGCGATTCGCCCATCGTCCAGTCGCTCGAGGCGCGCCTACGCCATGAAGGCATGCGCGACTGGTCGGCGTGGTGCGCCCTGATGGCCCGCAGCGAGAAGTCGAAGGACACTGCGCTGCTGGTCTTCACGGAGGCGGTCGAGGCGCGTCGCGCGCCCATGGCCCGTTCGCGCCCGCTGGCCGAATGGCTGCGCGCGCTGCGCGAACTGCTGGAAGCCGGCGACCAGTGGACCTTGCTCGAGGAAGACCTGGCCGGCGGCAAGGTGATCGGTGCGCTGTGGCTCGACGCCGGCGCCCATGGCGACGACGAAGACGAATTTCCTGGCGGCCGCCACACCCTGGCCGAATTCACCGCCTGGGTGCGCGACGTGCTGGAAGACGCGAGCTTCGTGCCCCCTGCCGGCGACCAGGCGCCGAGGGTCGTGGTGCTGCCGCTCTATCAGCTCCTGGGCCGATCCTTCGGCGCCGTGGTCATTCCCGGTTGCGACGATCGGCGCCTGCCCGCGTCGCCCGAGCCGCCGGGCAACTGGAGCGCGGCCCAGCGCCTCGAACTGGGTCTGCCGTCGCGCGAGGCACTCGAGGCCGCGCAGCGCGCCGCCTGGGCCGCGGCCCTGCACAACCCGTCGTGCGAGCTGATCTGGCGCCATTCCGACGCCAGCGGCGAGCCCGTGCGGCCGAGCCCGCTCGTGCAGGCGCTGCAGCTCGACCACGCCCTGCAGCCCTCGGCCGATCCGCGCCTGCCGCGCGACGTACCCGTGCAGCCGACCGGCTACCCGACGCCCTCCGGCGCGCTGCTGCCGCTGGAGAACATCTCCACCAGCGTGTATGAAGACCTGCGCCGCTGCCCCTATCGTTTCTTCGCGCTGCGGCAGCTGGGCCTGCGCAGCGCCGACGAGCTCGATGCTGAAGTCGACAAGCGCGACTTCGGCAACTGGCTGCACGCGGTGCTCGGCCATTTCCACGAAGCCCTGGCCGAAGCCCCGACGCAGGACGCGCAGCAGCGCATCGCCCTCATCGAAGAGGCGGCGCGCCGCTCGACGCAGGAGCTTGGGCTGTCCGATGCCGAGTTCCTGCCTTTCGCCGCCGCCTGGCCCGCCGTGCGCGACGGCTATCTGGCCTGGCTGACGGGGCACGAGGCGGCCGGCGCCGTCTTCGTCGAGTCCGAGCCCTGGAAGGAACAGCCGCTGGGCGATCTGCGCCTGATCGGCCGGCTCGACCGCATCGACCGCATGCCCGACGGCCAGGCCTTCGTGATCGACTACAAGACCGAGTCCGCCACGGTCAGCAAGGAGCGCGTGAAAGACCCGACCGAGGACACCCAGCTGGCCTTCTACGCCGCACTCGTGGCCGACGACACCCTGCGCGCGGCCTACGTGAACGTGGGCGAGAAATCCGCCGGCACGCAGACCGTCGAGCAGCCCGCCGTGGTCGAGGCGCGCGATGCCCTGGTGGCCGGCATCATCGACGACTTCAGTCGCATCGCGCAGGGCGCGGCGCTGCCGCCGCTGGGGGAGGGCGCCGTGTGCGACTACTGCGCCGCGCGCGGCCTCTGCCGAAAGGACTTCTGGGGCGACGAGTCCCCGCTGCCCGCCATCGTGGGCGGCCCGACGACCGGAGGCGACACGCCATGAACGGCGCAGCCTACGAACACAACGGCCGGCACGTCACGCGCGAGGCCTTCTACACCGTCGCCTGCGATCCGCGCCGCTCGGTGGCGGTGGAGGCCTGCGCCGGCGCGGGCAAGACCTGGATGCTGGTCTCGCGCATCCTGCGTGCGCTGCTCGAGGAGGGCGAATCCGCCTGCGAGCCGCACGAGATCCTGGCCATCACCTTCACGAAGAAGGCGGCCGGCGAAATGCGCGAGCGCCTCGACCAGTGGCTGGAGGACTTCGCGCAGCGTGCACCGGAAGAACTGGTCGCCCAGCTCGTGATGCGCGGCATGGAGCCCGCCGCGGCATCGGCCGCCGTGCCGCGCCTGAAAGGCCTCTACCGCCGTCTGCTCGAAGGCGGCAGGCCGGTGCAGTTCCGCACCTTCCACGCCTGGTTCGCCGGCCTGCTGCGCAACGCGCCGCTCGCGGTGCTGCGCGAGTTGGGCCTGCCTTCGAACTACGAGCTGCTCGAAGACGACGCCGAGGCGCGCGGCCACACATGGCGCCCCTTCTTCGAGGCGGTCACGGCCAGCAAAGAGGCGCTGGCCGACTACTACGCCGTCGTCGCCACGCACGGACGCTCGCAGACGGCCAAGGCCCTGAGCGAAGCGCTGTCGAAGCGCGTCGAGTTTTCGCTGGCCGATGCGGAAAACGCCGTGCAGCACTTCAGCGCGATGTACCCGGCGCTCGAAGGCCTGGACGAACCGACCGAGGCCCTGCGCGGCGAGGCGGTGCGCCGCCGTTGGCTCGACCGCGCCTCCGCATTGGGCCGCGAGAGCAACAAGACGCCGCAAAAGGCCGCCGAAGCCATCATCGACGTGTTCGGCGCGGGCGAGCCCGCCGCCGATTCGCTGCCAGCCGCGCTTGCCCTGCTGCGCAAGAACTTCTTCGTGGCGACCGAAGACCGCCTCACCAAGAACCTGCAGAAGTTTCCCGCCGCGCAGGAGGCCGAAGCCGAGCTGCAGCTGCTTTGCGCCGCGCAGGCCCAGCACGCCGCATGGCTCTACCAGCAGCGCATGACGAGGCTCACGCGCCTGCTGATCGCGGCATTCGCCGAGGTCAAGCGCACCCATGGCTGGGTCGACATGAACGACGTCGAGCAGGCCGCGCAGCTGCTGCTGGGCCAGTCGGCGCTGTCGGGCTGGGTGCAGGAGCGGCTCGACGCGCGCATCGCGCACCTGCTGATCGACGAGTTCCAGGACACCAATCCGCTGCAGTGGCAGGCGCTCTACGGCTGGCTCAGCGCCTACACCGGTGCGCAGGGCCGTGCGCCGCGCGTGTTCATCGTGGGCGACCCGAAGCAGAGCATCTACCGCTTCCGCCGCGCCGAGCCGCAGGTGTTCATCGCCGCGAAGAAGTTCGTGCGCGAAGGGCTCGACGGCGAGCTGCTGAACTGCGACCACACGCATCGCAACGCACGCTCCGTGGTCGGGCTGGTCAATGCGGCCATGCTGGCCGCGCAGGAGGCCGGCGAGTTCGACGGATATCGGGCCCACACCACCGAGCGCGGCGACGAGGGCGAGCTGCTCAGGCTGCCGGCCATCGACCGCGATGCGCTCGGCGACACGGCCGAAGCGGTGCCGGCCGACGACGGCATGCTGCACTGGCGCGACAGCCTCGTCACGCCGCGCGTGATGCCCGAGGAGCAGCTGCTGCAAAAGGAGTGCGAACAGGCCGCGCGATGGGTCGCGCAGCGCATCGCCGACGGCACGCAGCCCAGCCGCATCATGGTGCTGGCGCGCAGGCGCAGCCGGCTCTCTGCCATGCAGGACGCGCTGCGTCTGCGCCACATTCCCGTGCAGCAGCCGGAGAAGAACGACCTCTACGATGCGCCCGAGGTGCAGGACGTGGTCGCGCTGATCGACGCGCTGGTGTCCCCGGCGCACGACCTCTCGCTTGCGCGGGCGCTGAAGTCGCCGGTGTTCGGCGTCGACGACGAGGCGCTGGTGCAGCTCGCGCTGCGGCAGCGCGAGCGCGGCCCGGTGAGCTGGTTCTCGCTGATCCAGAAGGACGAGAGCCTGCCGCAGGTGCTGGTGGAGGCAGGTCCGCGGCTGAAGAAGTGGCAGCGCTGGCTCATGACGCTGCCGCCGCATGACGCGCTCGACGCGATCTTCCACGACGGCGACCTGCTCGCGAAATTCGGCGCTGCTGTGCCCGCCGCGATGCGCCAGGGCGCGCTGGCCAATCTGCGCGGCGTGCTTTCCGCGTCGCTGGACATCGACGGCGCGCGCTTCGCCACGCCGTACGCGCTGGTGCGTGCCCTGCGCGCGGGAGGCGTGCGTGCTCCGACCGTGGTCGCTCCCGACGCGGTGCAGCTGCTGACCGTGCACGGCGCCAAGGGCCTGGAGGCCGACACCGTGCTCATGCTCGACTGCGACGCCGCGCCGCCGCGCGCCCAGACCATGGGCGTGCTGGTCGAATGGAAGGGCAGCGACAGCGCGCCGACGCGCTTCATCTTTCTTGCGAGCGAGAAGACGCCCCCGGCCTGCGCGGCGGCCCTGCTCGAGGAAGAGCAGCGCGCGCGCCATCGCGAGGAGCTCAACGGGCTTTACGTTGCCGTCACACGGGCGCGCGAGCGGCTGGTGCTGTCCTCGGTGCGGCCCGCGCGTGCCAACGAGGGCAGTTGGTGGGCGCGTCTGGAAGCGCTGTGCGAGCCCACCGAGGCGGACGAGCCGTTGGTGGCGCTGTCGAGCCCGGGCGGCGCGGCCAGCTTCCCGATGCAGCGCATGCCGGAGGCACCCGAGCCCGCCGCGCCCGCCGAGCAGCAGCCGGCCGTGGCAAAGAAGGCCGCCGGCACCACGCTCGACGCCCGCGCAGCCGCCTTCGGCCAGGCCATGCACCGGCTGCTCGAATGGGCGGTGCCCGGCGAGCCGCTGCCGGCGGCCCATGTGCGCGCCGCGGCCCGCGAATTCCTGCTCGACGCGCAACAGGCGCGCGGCGCCGCCGCGCTGGCCCAGCGCATCCGTTCGGGCGAGGGCGCCTGGGTGTGGGACGATCGCAGGGTCGACTGGCATGGCAACGAAGTCACGCTGGTGCACGAGGGCGAAACCCTGCGAATCGACCGGCTGGTGCGGGAACGCGACAGCGGCGCCTGGTGGATCCTCGACTACAAATCCGCGGCGCGCCCCGAACGGGACGCCGCGCTGATCGCACAGATGCAGCGCTATCGCGCCGCGGTGCAACATGCCTATCCCGGTGCCATGGTGCGCGTCGCGTTCCTCACCGGGCAGGGCGAACTGGTAAATCTCGAATGAATGTTTCTCCCACCGTCGCCGTCATCGGCGGCGGCCCTACCGGCCTGATGGCGGCTGAAGTCCTGAGCGCCTCGGGCGCGCAAGTGCACGTCTACGACGCGATGCCCTCGGTGGGCCGCAAGTTCCTGCTGGCCGGACGCGGCGGGCTGAATCTCACGCACTCCGAGCCATTCGACGCGTTCATGGGCCGCTTCGGCGAGCGCCGTGCGCAACTGGAGCCGATGCTCGCGCAGTTCGGGCCGCAGCAGGTGCGCGAATGGGCGAGCGGGCTCGGCATCGAGACCTTCGTCGGCACCTCGGGGCGCGTGTTTCCGACCGACATGAAGGCCGCGCCGCTGCTGCGCGCCTGGCTGCATCGGCTGCGCGCGGCGGGCGTGCAGTTCCACATGCGGCATCGCTGGACGGGCGAGGGGCCGTTCGACATGGCGTCGCTGCGCTTTTCCACACCCACCGGCGAAGTCACCGCGAAGGCCGATGCCGTCGTGCTGGCGCTGGGCGGTGCAAGCTGGGCCCGCCTTGGCTCCGACGGCGCGTGGGCGCCGTGGCTGCAGGCACAAGGCGTGGACGTTGCACCGCTGCTGCCGGCCAACTGCGGTTTCGACGGTGTGGGCTGGAGCGAGCATTTCTCCAGCCGATTCGCGGGGCAGCCCTTCAAGTCGGTGGCGATCTCCTTCACGGACGGCAACGGGCGGCATTTCGCGCGCAAGGGCGAATTCGTCGCGACCGCGACCGGCATCGAGGGCAGCCTGATCTACGCGGCATCGGCCCTGCTGCGCGACGAGATCGCCGAGAAAGGAAGCGCGACGCTGCTGCTCGACCTGCTGCCCGATCGCAGCGCCGAGCAGGTGCTGGCCGCGGTGAAGCATCCGCGCGGGGCGCGTTCGCTCAGCAGCCATCTCAAGAGCCGGCTGGGCCTCGAAGGCATCAAGGCCGGCGTGCTGCACGAGGCCTTGAGTCGGGAGGCGATGCACGACCCGCAGCAACTTGCCGCAACCATCAAGGCAGTGCCGCTGAAGCTCGTCGCTACGCGGCCGGTCGACGAGGCCATCAGCACCGCGGGCGGCGTGCGTTTCGACGCGCTGGACGCGCAGCTCATGTCGACGGCTCTGCCGGGCGTGTTCGCGGCTGGGGAGATGCTGGACTGGGAGGCGCCGACGGGTGGCTACCTGCTGACGGCATCGATGGCGAGTGGTGCCGCGGCGGCGCGCGGCGCGATCCGGCGGCTGGGTCTTTGAAGGACCCGGGCCGGAGATTTTTTCGCTGGAATCTGTTTTTTGCGGGCCCCGTTTCATTTCGCGTGGAATGAAACGAAACCGCTGAAGAGGTTGACGAGCCTTACCCCTGGCACTGACTACGCAGTTAGGGCTGCTTGGTTCCCCACCTGACCCGGTTGGCCACTTCACCATGCAGGGAGGCCCGTCAGGGCGTATTGTAACCCCCCAGGCTGCGCGCACTTCGTGTCGCTTCGCCAACCCCCTGCTGGGGGCGACACCGGAGGACCGGCAAAGCCGGATCCTCGATGTCCCACGAAAGCCCCGCCCCAGTATCGGGATGGGTGCTCTGCGCCTTTTAGAATGCCCGCAATGTCTTATCTCGTGCTCGCTCGCAAGTTCCGCCCGAAAACCTTCGGTGAGATGGTCGGCCAGGGGCATGTGGTGCAGGCGCTGGAGAACGCGCTCACCACGCAGCGCCTGCATCACGCCTATCTCTTCACCGGCACCCGGGGTGTCGGCAAGACCACGGTCTCGCGCATTCTTGCGAAGTCGCTCAACTGCCAGGGGCCGGACGGGCAGGGCGGCATCACCGCCACGCCCTGCGGCGTGTGCCAGGCCTGCCGCGACATCGATGCCGGCCGCTTCGTCGACTACACCGAGCTCGACGCAGCCTCCAACCGCGGCGTGGACGAGGTCCAGTCGCTGCTCGAGCAGGCGGTCTACAAGCCGGTGCAGGGGCGCTTCAAGGTCTTCATGATCGACGAAGTGCACATGCTCACGAACACCGCGTTCAACGCGATGCTCAAGACGCTCGAGGAGCCGCCCGAGTACCTGAAGTTCGTGCTGGCCACGACCGATCCGCAGAAGGTGCCGGTGACCGTGCTGTCGCGCTGCCTGCAGTTCAACCTGCGCCCGATGGCGCCCGAGACGGTGCTTGAGCACCTCACCGCCGTGCTGCAGACCGAGAACGTGCCGGCCGAGCCTCAGGCGCTGCGCCTGCTGGCGCGCGCGGCGCGCGGCTCGATGCGCGACGCGCTTTCGCTCACCGACCAGGCGATCGCATTCGGCAACGGCGAGCTCGTCGAAGCCGGCGTGCGCCAGATGCTCGGCAGCGTCGATCGCGGCCACGTGTTCCGCCTGATCGAGGCGCTGGCGCAAGGCGACGGCAAGACGGTGGTCGAAACCTCCGAGGCGCTGCGCGTCGACGGCATGTCCGCCGCCTCCACGCTGGAGGAAATGACGGCCGTGCTGCAGGCCATGGCGGTGCTGCAGGCCGTGCCTTCTCGGGCGGAAGCGGTGGATGCCGCCACCGACCCCGACGCGGCCGATACCGCGCGCCTCGCGGCTCTGATGCCGGCCGACGAAACGCAGCTGCTCTACAGCCTGTGCCTGCACGGGCGCGGCGAACTGGGGCTGGCTCCCGACGAATACGCCGCGCTGACCATGGTGCTGCTGCGGCTGCTGGCCTTCAAGCCTTCGAGCGCGGCCGCTTCGACGGCCTCCCCGGAAAAAAAAACTCTGAATGAAGCCGCGGCCGCCGCGCCGCAGGCCCCGGTGCGTGCGGTTCCGCCTGCTCCGGCTCCCGCGCCGGTGGCTCGCCCGCCGGTCGAAGCGCCCGTGCGGGCTGCTGCTCCGGCGGCTGTTGCGCAAGCCGCCGCGCCGGTTCCAGCCGGCCATCGCCTCGCCGTGGTCGACGAACCCCGGCAGGCCGAGCCTCGTCCCGATGCTGCCGAGGCGCCTGCCAAGGTCGTCGGCGTGCCCATCCGCGTCCAGCCCCCGCCGAGTGCCCGCGACACTCCGCGCCCGGACGAGCCGCGCAGCACCTTCACGCCCATCCCGACCAGCGAGGACGGCGACTTCTGGTACGCCACGGTCACGCAGCTGGTCGCGGCCGAGGCCATCAGCGCACTGACGCGCGAGCTCGCGCTGCAATCGCAGCTGGTGGGCCGCGACACCGACCAGTGGCTGCTGCGCATCGAGCGCGAGACGCTGAGTCAGCCGTCCAGCCGCGAAAAGCTCACCGCCGCGCTGCACGGCCTGGGCCACGACATCAAGCTCGCCATCGAGGTCGGCGCCGTGGTCGACAGCCCCGCGCGCCGCAACAAGCAGGCGGCCGACGAGCGCCAGCGCGTGGCCGAGGAGACCATCATGAGCGACCCCGAAGTACAGGCGCTGATGCGCGACTTCGACGCGAAGATCGTCCCCGGCACGCTCAAGCCGGCCTGAGCTCGCGTCTCCCGTATCCTTCACCCACTTTTCAACCCGACAGATCAGGACCAACGATGTTCAACAAAGGACAACTGGCCGGCCTCATGAAGCAGGCTCAGGCAATGCAGGACAACCTCAAGAAGGCCCAGGAAGAGCTGGCCACCATCGAGGTCGAAGGCGAATCCGGCGCCGGCCTCGTCAAGGTCGTCATGACCTGCAAGCACGACGTCAAGCGCATCACCATCGACCCCAGCCTGCTGGCGGACGACAAGGACATGCTCGAAGACCTGGTGGCCGCCGCCTTCAACGCCGCCGTGCGCAAGGCCGAGGAAACCAGCGAGCAGAAGATGGGCAAGCTCACGGCCGGCATGCCCGGCCTGCCGCCCGGCATGAAGCTGCCGTTCTGAATGACTCTCCCCCAGGCTTGCCCACTTCGCGTGGCCGCCGGCCCCCTCGTCGGGGGGCACACCAGCGGCCCGGCAAAGCCGGTTCCGCGGTTTTCCCGCGAAGGAGCTGCTTGACATGGCAGACGCCGGTTCGTTGGACGCCCTGGTCGATGCGCTGCGCCGCCTGCCCGGTGTCGGCGTCAAGTCGGCCTCGCGCATGGCATTCCACCTGCTGCAGCACGACCGCGAGGGCGCGCAGCTGCTTGCGCGCGCTCTGCAGCAGGCGGCCGGCCAGGTGCGGCATTGCGAGCGCTGCAACACCTTCACCGAAGCGCCGATCTGCCACGTCTGCCTCGATACGCGGCGCGACCCGACCAAGCTCTGCGTGGTCGAGACGCCGGCCGACCAAGCCGCGCTCGAGCGCACCGGCGCATTCCGCGGCTACTACTTCGTGCTGATGGGCAAGCTCAGTCCGCTCGACGGCATCGGTCCGAAGGACATCGGCCTGCAGAAGCTCTTCGACCGCGCGCGCGACGGCACGGTGAGCGAGGTGATCCTTGCGACCAACTTCACCGCCGAGGGCGAGGCCACGGCGCACGTGATCGGCGAAGCGCTGAAGCAGCACGGCCTCACGGTGACGCGGCTCGCGCGCGGCGTGCCGGCGGGCAGCGAACTCGAGTACGTCGATCTCGGCACCATCGCGCACGCCCTCGTGGACCGCAGATAGAACAGCGCATGACTCTCTCGCTGCTCACGGTCGCCTACTGGTGCGTGCTCGTCGCCTGCGTGCTGCCGTATTTGGCCGCATGGATCGCCAAGGCGGGCAGCTTCGGTCCGCGCGACAACCAGCATCCGCGCGAATGGGCGGCCAGGCAAAGCGGCTGGCGCGCACGCGCCAACAGTGCGCAGGCCAACAGCTTCGAGGGGCTGCCGTTCTTCATCGGCGCGGTGATCATCGCGCACCAGCTCGGCGCGGCGCAGGCGCGCCTCGACATGCTCGCAGTGGCCTACGTGGTGCTGCGCGCGATCTATCTCGGGCTCTACATCAGGGGCGTCGGCAGTGCTCGCAGCGCGGTCTGGGCACTCGCGTTCCTGGTCAATATCGCGATACTTTTCCTGGCTCGCTGAAGCCTTGGCGAAGGCTTCTCGGCGAGGCCTTCATGCTTACGTGAAAACCCGCACGGGAACACCCCGATGCAGTCGCGTGTTGCGGCCCCTAAGCTCGATTCAGTCTTACGAATCACAGAGCCAACGGGCAAGGTTTCATGCTTCATCGCCGCACATTCGTTTCAGCTTCAGCCGCCATTGCCGCAGCAACCATTGCGTTGCCGCGCGTCTTTGCGCAGCAGGCGAAGCTGGAGAAGACCAAGGTCTCCATCGCGGTCGGCGGCAAGGCGGCGTTCTACTATCTCCCGCTCACCATCTCGGAGCAGCTCGGCTATTTCAAGGCTGAAGGGCTCGACGTGGAGATTTCCGATTTCGCCGGCGGCGCGCGCGCGCTGCAGGCGGTGGTCGGCGGCTCGGCTGACGTGTGCTCGGGCGCCTACGAACACACCATCAACCTGCAGGCCAAGAACCAGTTCTTCCAGGCCTTCGTGCTGCAGGGCCGCGCGCCGCAGATCGCGGTGGGCGTGTCGACCAAGAACATGGCCGGCTACACCGGCATCCAGGATCTCAAGGGGAAGAAGATCGGCGTCTCGGCACCGGGCTCGTCGACCAACATGGTGGCCAACCTCGTGCTGTCGCGCGGCGGGCTCAAGGCCAGCGACGTGAGCTTCATCGGCGTGGGCGTGGCCGCGGGTGCGCTCACCGCGCTGCGCTCGGGCCAGATCGACGCCATCAGCAACACCGACCCGGTGATGACCATGCTGGAGCAGAAGGGCGACGTGAAGATCATCAGCGACACGCGCACGCTCAAGGGCACGCAGCAGGTGTTCGGCGGCACGATGCCGGCGGCCTGCCTCTATGCGTCGTCCGACTTCGTCCAGAAGAATCCGAACACCTGCCAGGCGCTGGCGAATGCCATCGTGCACGGCCTCAAGTGGCTGCAGACGGCGGGGCCGGGCGACATCATCAAGACGGTGCCCGAGACCTACCTGCTCGGCGACCGCGCGCTGTACCTCGCGTCGTTCGACAAGGTGCGCGAGTCGATCGCCACCGACGGTCTCGTGCCCACCGACGGCCCCAAGACGGCGCTCACCGCCATCTCGAGCTTCGACACCTCCGTGAAGGCCGACAAGATCGACCTCGCGAAAACCTACACCAACGATTTTGCAAGGCGCGCGAAAGACAGGTTCAAAGCCTGACTCCGAACGTCCCCGCGACCCGGCCTCGGCCGGGTTTTTTCTGCCATGTCCGAACACGCACTCGAACTCCTTTCCATCAGTTGCACCTTTCTCTCGAAGGACGACCCTGGCCAGCGCTACACGGCGGTGGCCGACACCACGCTGCGGGTGAGGGCGGGCGAATTCGTCTCGGTGGTCGGACCCACGGGCTGCGGCAAGTCGACGCTGCTGAACGTGGGCGCGGGGCTGCTGCAGCCTTCCTCGGGCACGGTGAAGGTCTTCGGCCAGACGCTCTCGGGCATCAACTCGCGCGCGGGCTACATGTTCCAGACCGAGGCGCTCATGCCATGGCGCAGCGCCATCGACAACGTGATGGTCGGCCTTCAATACCGCGGTGTGCCCGAGGCGCAGGCGCGCGAGCAGGCCGAGGCGTGGCTCTCGCGCGTGGGCCTCTCTGGCTTCGGCGACCGCTATCCGCACCAGCTCTCCGGCGGCATGCGCAAGCGCGTGGCGCTGGCGCAGACGCTGGTGCTCGACCCCGACATCATCCTCATGGACGAGCCCTTCAGCGCGCTCGACATCCAGACCCGCCAGCTGATGGAGAACGAGGTGCTCGAGCTCTGGAGCGCGAAGAAAAAGGCGGTGCTGTTCATCACGCACGACCTCGACGAGGCCATCGCGATGAGCGACCGCGTGGTGGTGCTGTCGGCCGGGCCGGCCACGCATCCGATCGGCGAGTTCGCCATCGACCTTCCGCGCCCGCGCGACGTGGCCGAGGTGCGCACGCAGCCGCGCTTCGTCGAGCTGCACACCCAGATCTGGGAGGTGCTGCGCGACGAGGTGCTCAAGGGCTATGCGCAGCAACTGAGAAAGGCCGCGTGATGGCACGGCTCGGCTTGAACGAACGCAACGCGCGCTTCTGGCAACTGGCGCTGCTGGCGGTGATCCTGGTGGCGTGGCATGTCGCCTCGCGCAACCAGCAGATCGCCTTCTTCCTGGGCGAGCCTATCCAGGTGGCGGGGCGCATCTGGAGCTGGTTCCTTCCCTTCGAGGTTCCGGCCAACGCGCTCTTTCCCGAGGGACTGAAGGGCAATGCCGACATCTACCAACACCTGGGCACCACGCTGCTCGAGACGGTGCTGGCCTTCGGCATCGGCACCGTGCTCGGGCTGGCCTGCGGGCTGTGGCTGGCGCTCGCACCCACGGCGAGCCTGATCCTCGATCCGTACATCAAGGCCGCCAACTCGATGCCGCGCGTGATCCTCGCGCCCATCTTCGCGCTGTGGTTCGGCCTGGGCATCTGGAGCAAGGTGGCGCTGGCGGTGACGCTGGTTTTCTTCATCGTGTTCTTCAACGTCTACCAGGGCGTGCGCGAGGTGAGCCCGGTGGTGCTGGCCAATGCGAAGATGCTGGGCGCCAACCAGCGGCAGCTGCTGCGCACGGTGTACCTTCCGAGCGCGACCAGCTGGGTGTTCTCCAGCCTGCACACCTCGGTGGGGCTGGCCTTCGTGGGCGCGGTGGTGGGCGAGTATTTGGGTTCGGCGCGCGGCGTGGGCTACCTGATCCTGCAGGCCGAGGGCACCTTCGACGTCAACACCGTGTTCGCCGGCATCGTGGTGCTCACGGCCTTCGCGCTGGCGCTGGATGGCATCGTCGGGGTGATCGAAAGACGCCTGATGAAATGGCAGCCCAAGAGCGGCGAGACCGAGAAGCTCTAGGAAAGAGCAAGTTCGTCCCCGTGCGATGATCGCGCGCGGCGCCGCAGGGCGCCGCAACGATCTCATGGGGGTCAACGAACAATGAGCCACGACAACAACCACAAGCGGGCCACGACCCTGCGCTCGCGCAGCGAGGCGGCACGGGTCTCCAACGAAGAACTCTTCTTCGACCTGGTCTACGCGTTCTCCGTCACGCAGCTTTCCCACTACCTGCTGGACCACCTTACGCTACTGGGTGCGCTGCAGACGCTGGTCATGTGGTTCGCCGTGTGGCTGGGCTGGCAGTACACCGCCTGGACCACCAACTGGTTCAACCCCGGCACGCTGCGCATCCGCGGCGTGCTGTTCGCGATCATGCTGCTGGCGATGGTGATGGCCTCGGCGCTGCCCGGCGCCTTCGCCGAGCGCGGGCTGGTGTTCGCGCTGTGCTTCGTGGGCATCCAGGCGGGGCGCACCTTCTGCATGCTGATCGCCATCGGCCCGAACGACCCGCTCACGCCGAACTTCCGCCGCCTGCTGGCGTGGAACTGCGTCGCCGGCGTGTTCTGGATCGCCGGTGGCCTCGCCGAAGGGCAGGCGCGCCTCGCGCTGTGGTTCGGCGGCGTGCTGTGCGAATACATCGCGCCCATGATCGGCCTGCGCTTTCCGGGCCTGGGCCGCTCGCTGACCAGCGACTGGACCATCGACGGCGGGCACCTGGCCGAGCGCTGCCAGCTCTTCGTGATCGTCGCGCTGGGCGAGTCGGTGCTGGCCACCGGCATCGCCTTCGGGCATCACGTCGAATGGCATGGCATCGACCTGTTCGCGCTGCTGGTGGGCTTCGCGGGCAGCCTGGCGATGTGGTGGATGTATTTCGACACCAGCGCCAGGGAAGCCACGCACGTCATCGAGCATGCGAAGGACCCGGGCGCGATCGGCGCGAAGTTCCACTACACGCACGTGATCCTGGTGGCGGGCATCATCGTCTGCGCCGTGGCGGACGAACTCACGATCGGCGAGGGCTCGCACCATGCCGAACTCAAGTACCTGGGCGCGCTCATCGGCGGTCCGGCGATCTACCTGTTCGGCAATGCGCTCTTCAAGCGCGTGGTGCGCGGCTTCCTGCCGCAGTCGCATCTCTTCGGGCTGGGACTGCTGGCTTTGCTCGCGGTCTTCGCCTCGCACATGACGGTGCTGGTGGTGGGGACGCTCACCACCGTCATCATGATCGGCGTCGCCGCGATGGAGGCCGTGGTGCGCAGAAGGGCACAGCAGGCCTCGAAGGCTCACTGAGCCCTCGGTTCGCGGCTTCAGCGCTTCTTCTTGGACGGCGTGCCGCCGCGCTTCTCGCGCACCACCTGCTGCTTGCTGCTGGCAGGCACCTTGACGACGCTGCCGGCGCCGCGCGGAGCGGCAGCCTTCGAAGGCGCGCCGCCACGGCGATTGGAAACGGGTGCCGCGGCATGTGAAGTGGCGCGGATGCCGGTGCCTGCGCGGGCAGCCACCGTCGCGCGCACGGGCAGGTACACCACCACGCTGTAGCCGCGCTTGAACGAATGGTTCGGCGCCACGTCGTTCCATTCGGCCACGTTGGCAGGCTTGAGGTTGTAGCGGCGCGCGATGCTCGCGACGCTGTCGGCGCGGCCGGCCTTCACGGTCGTGCGGCGCGTGACGATCTCGGGCTGGAAGCTCAGGTGGCCGCCATCGGCCACCACGGCGGCCACGTCTTCCTTCACGCGGGCGCCGCGCGGCACGATCAGCGTCGAGCCGGCCTTGATGAGCATGCGCGGCGGGATGTTGTTGATGGAGCGCAGGTCGTTCTCGCTCATGCCCGAGCGCTGTGCGGCGTCGGCCACCGTCATGGTGTTGGGCACGACCCAGGCGGTCCAGCTGGCGTACTGGCCCTGGGAGTAGGCGTCGAAGTTGCGCTGGAACACGGCCGCGTTGTCCCACGGCAGCAGGATCTGCGGCGTGCCGGCGGCGATCAGCACCGGCTTGTGCGCGGCCGGGTTGAGCGCGCGGAAGTCCTCGAGGCGCACGTCGGCCAGCTTGGCTGCGAGTTCCACGTCGAGGTCGCGCGTGAGCGTGACGGTCTGGAAGTAGGGGTGGTTGGCGATCAGCGGCAGCTCGGTGTTGAAGGCCTGCGGATTCGCCACGATGTTCTTCACCGCCTGCAGCTTGGGCACGTACATGCGCGTCTCCGCGGGCATGGTGAGGTCGCTGTAGGTCGTGGGCAGGCCCAGGCGCTGGTTCTTGGCGATGGCGCGGCTCACGCTGCCTTCACCCCAGTTGTAGGCGGCGAGGGCGAGCTGCCAGTCGCCGAACATGCCGTAGAGCTTCTGCAGGTAGTCGAGCGCGGCGCGGGTGGAGGCCACCACGTCGCGGCGGTCGTCGCGGAAGATGTTCTGCTTCAGGTCGAAGTCGTTGCCGGTGGCCGGCATGAACTGCCACATGCCCGCGGCGCGCGCGCTGGAGATGGCCTGCGGGTTGAACGCGCTCTCGATGTAGGGAAGCAGCGCCAGTTCGGTCGGCATGTTGCGCCGCTCGAGTTCCTCGACGATGTGGAAGATGTACTTGTTCGAGCGCTCCGTCATGCGCTGGATGTAGTCGGGCCTGCTGGCATACCACTGCTCGCGGTCGCGCACCAGGTCGTTGTCGAGGTCCGGCATCTTGAAGCCGCGGCGGATGCGATCCCACATGTCGACCGGCGGCGCGAGCGTGACGACGCTCTGCGAACGGGCCTGGCCGCTGGTGAGCGGGGAGAGTGCGTCGCGCGGATAGACCGGGGCCGCGCTGCCGGCGACCTTGGAGCCGGTGCCGCCGGCCTGCGATGACGAGGAGGTGGAAGAAGAGGAGGAGGGCGAGGAGCTGTTGTTCGTGCCCGCGCAGCCCGCGAGCACCAGTGAACCTGCAATGCAGGTGGCAGCGATCAGTTTCATCGGAAGTCGTTTTTCCATTGGCGCAATGCGGCGAACACGTCGGCCTCGGCTGCATCGGCAGCAAGCTCGGCGTGGGCACGCACCGCTCGAAGGACAGTGGCTTCGCGGCTGCGAAGAAAGGGGTTGACCTGGCGTTCGATCGCCAGTTGGGACGGCAGCGTGGGCTGCCCCTGCGCGCGCAGGCTTTCGCAGCGCGCGTTGTAGTGAGTCAGCTCGGCGTTGGCCGGTTCCACCGCCTGCGCGAAACGCAGGTTAGAAAGTGTGTACTCGTGCGCACAGCACACGCGCGTGTCGCCGGGCAATGCGGCCAGCGTGTCGAGCGAGGCCAGCATCTGCGCGGGCGTGCCTTCGAACAGGCGCCCGCAGCCGCCGGAGAAGAGCGTGTCGCCGCAGAAGAGCAGCGGTGCGTCGCGGGGCGCGGTTTGCGCGGCGGGCAGGTAGTACGCGATGTGCCCCGCCGTATGGCCCGGCACGTCGATGACCTCGAAGCGCAGGCCGAGCGCTTCGGCAACGTCGCCTTGGGCCAGCGGCGTGAAGGGCTCGGGAATGCGCTCGCGGGCAGGGCCCCACACCTGCGCGCCGGTGGCCGCATGCAGCGCGGCCACGCCGCCCGTGTGATCGGGGTGATGGTGCGTGACTAGAATCGCGGCCAGTTGCAGCTTGTGGCGCGCCAGCGCGTCGAACACCGGTTGGGCATCGCCCGGATCCACCACGATGGCGTGGAACCCGTCATGCAGCATCCAGATGTAGTTGTCAGCGAAGGCAGGCAGCGGAACAAGGGTCATGAGCGGTCAAATTATAGGTTTGCAGGATTGGTTCGCGACCCCCCCGGGGCGGTACCTGCTGGCTTGGGAGCAGGCCCAGTTCGATCAGGCGGTGGCCGATGTATTCGGCTATCACGCGCTGCAGCTGGGGGCCGCGGAGGTCGACGCCCTGCGCGCCAATCGCATGCCGCACCGCTGGCTGGCGCTGGACGACCCGGCCCGCGGCGGCAAGGCGACGCTGCTGACCGACTTCGCGGCGCTGCCGTTCGCGGCCAACAGCCTCGACTTGGTGGTGCTGCCGCACGCGCTCGAACTGAGTCCCGACCCCCACGCCACCCTGCGCGAAGTCGAGCGGGTGCTGGTGCCCGAGGGCCGCGTGGTGATCTGCGGGCTCAACCCGGCGAGCCTCTGGGGCATGCGGCAGCGCCGCGCGCACATCTATCGGCGGCTCGGCATCGGCGATCTCTACCTGCCCGAGGGCGGGGAGTTCATCGGCTACTGGCGCATGCGCGACTGGCTGCGCCTGCTGAGCTTCGAGGTGGAGTCGGGGCGCTTCGGCATCTACCGGCCGGCGGTGCGAAGCGAGGCGTGGCTGGAGCGATCGCGCTGGATGGACGCTGCCGGCGAGCGCTGGTGGCCCATCTTCGGCGCGGCCTACTTCCTGGTCGCGGTGAAGCGGGTGCGCGGCATGCGCCTGCTGAGCGCCGACTGGCGCCGTGCGGGAGCACGAGCCACGGCGCCCGTACCGATTGCCGGCAAGGTGCACCGCAGCGGCGAGCCCAACAAGAATTCACGTTGAAATCGATATCTACAGAGATGAAGAAGAAGGAAAAGCTGGTTTGAACGAAGTCGTGATCTACACCGATGGCGCCTGCAAGGGCAATCCCGGCCCCGGCGGCTGGGGCGCGTGGCTCAAGTCGGGTGCCAGCGAGAAGGAACTGTTCGGCGGTGAACTCAACACCACCAACAACCGCATGGAACTCACCGCGGTCATCGAGGGCCTCGCCGCCCTCAAGCGGCCCTGCAAAGTGCTGCTTTACCTCGACAGCCAGTACGTGCGCAAGGGCATCACCGAGTGGATCCGCGGCTGGAAGGCCAAGGGCTGGATCACCGCGAGCAAGGAGCCGGTGAAGAACGCCGAGCTCTGGAAGCGGCTCGACAAGCTGGTGAACGAAGGCGGCCACCAGATCGAATGGCGCTGGGTCAAGGGCCACTCGGGCGACCCGGGCAACGAGCGCGCGGACATGCTGGCCAACAAGGGCGTGGACAAGGCCCTCGGCCGAATCTGATTCCGGGCTCGTTCTTCGACGGCTAGATCACGCCGTCGAACATCATTACGTCCACTTCCTCGCCGGGGCCCACGCTCCCCTGGTCATGGCGCAGCACCACGAGCCCGTTGGCCTCGAGCATCGAGCTCAGCACGCCCGAGCCCTGATTGGCCGCCACGCACACCTCCGGCAGCGCGCCGGGCACGGTCTTCACGAAACCGCGTTGATATTCGGTGCGGCCCGGCTTCTTTCGGATCGGGCCCTTGGTGCGCGCACGCAGCAGCGGCGGCGGCGCGGCTGCCGCTTCATGGCAGCCCATCATGCGCAGCAGCGCCGGCCGCACGAAGGCCAGGAAGGCGACCATCACGGCCACCGGGTTGCCCGGCAGGCCGAAGAGCACGGCAGGCTGCGGCGAGTTCTCGCGCGGAATCAGCCCGACCGCCAGCGGGCGTCCCGGCCGCATCGCCACGCGCCAGAAAGCCATGTCGCCCAGCTTCTGCATCACCTCGCGCGTGTGGTCGGCCGCGCCGGCGCTCACGCCGCCGCTGGTGATGATGGCGTCTGCCTCGCGCGCGGCGCGTTGTAGCTTGGCAGCCAGCTCGGCCGGGTCGTCGCGCACCAGGCCTAGATCGACGACCTCGCAGCCCAGCCGGGCGAGCAGGCCGAACACGGTGTAGCGGTTGCTGTCGTAGACCGCGCCTTCGCGCGGCGCCTCGCCCAGGCTCAGGATCTCGTCGCCGGTGGAGAAGCAGGCCACCCGCAGCCGCCGCAGCGCTGGCACGCCCGGCAGGCCCAGGCTCGCGACCATGCCGAGCGCGGCGGGCGAGAGGCGCTCGCCCTTGCGCAGCGCGGGTTGGCCCTTCATGAGGTCTTCGCCGGCGAAACGGCGGTTGTCGCCGCGGCGCAGCACCCTGGCCGGGAAGCACACGCGGTCGCCGTCGACCTTGCAGAACTCCTGTGGAATGACGGTGTCGAGGCCCGCCGGCATCATCGCGCCGGTCATGATGCGCACCGCGTCGCCCGGCCCGAGCGCGCCGCGCCATGCCGAGCCCGCCAGCGCCGTGCCTGCCACACGCAGCGTGACGGAGGCGTCGATGGGGGCGTTGTCGGGCAGCACGGCGCCGTCGAAGGCGTAGCCGTCCATGGCGGAGTTGTCGTGCGGCGGCACGCTGACGGGCGAGACGATGTCCTCGGCCAGCACGCGGCCCAGGGCATCGAACAGCGAGATGCTCTCGCTCTGGCTGACGACCGCGGTGGCAGTCAGCTGGGCGAGAAAGGCGTGGATCGCCTCGACGCTCAGGTCGGCGGCGGCGTCGTGGCCCGCGAGGGCTGAAGAGGCGATGTCGGCAATGCGGCTCATCGGTTTTCGAGGGCGTGCAGTTCGGCCAGGGTATTGGCGTTGGAGAAGGCGTCGGGCGCGTCGCCGGGACGGTCGAAGGGCACGTGCACCGCACGGTGCTGCGAGATCCATGCATGGACCTTGCGGCCGCCGGCGGCGGTGTAGCGAAGCAGGCTGTCGCGCAGTTTGGCGCGCAGCAGGCAGAAGACGGGTTGGGGGCGCAGTGCGAAGCCATCTTCGGTGGCCTCGGGCGCGGCGGCCACGGCGATGTCGGCCTGGCCGGCTATGGCGGCTTCGGCGAGCCGGGCGGCGAGGTCGGGCGGGAACAGCGGGGTGTCGCAGGGTACGGTCAGCAGCCAGGGCGTGGTGCAGTGCTCCAGCCCGGCCAGGAAGCCCGCCAGCGGGCCCTGGTAATCCGCGAGGCTGTCGGGCCATACCGGCACGCCGAGGGCCTCGTATTCGGCGAGGTTGCGATTGGCATTGAGCATGAGCGCGCCGACCTGCGGCGCCAGCCGCCGCATCGCATGCAGCGCCAGCGGCTCCCCGTTGAAGGGCTGCAGCCCCTTGTCGATGCCGCCCATGCGCGAGCCGCGTCCGCCGGCCAGCAGCAGCCCCGTGATGTCGGCAGGCGCGATGACGGCGTGCGCGGGCATGGCGACCGCCCGCCTCATCCGCCGATGTAGCTCATCTCGACGCGGCGCGGCGCCTTGTCGTGGGCGCCGCCGTCGCTTTCCGGACCGTGCAGGGCACGCAATTCGGAATAGCGGTCGGCGCGGCCCTGCCAGATGTGGCCGATGGCCGAGGCGATGTCCTCGTCGCTCGCGCTGCCGCGCAGCAGCGGCCGAAGGTCGTGACCGGCGCTGGCGAAGAGGCACAGGTACAGCTTGCCCTCGGTCGAGAGCCGCGCGCGGCTGCAGTCGTGGCAGAAGGCCTGGGTGACGCTGCTGATGACGCCGATCTCGCCCTTGCCGTCGGCATAGGCCCAGCGCTTGGCGGTCTCGCCGGGCGTATTGGCGCCGAGCGGCACGAGCGGGAATTCGGAATGGATGCGTGTGATGACGTCGGCCGATGGCAGCACCTCGTCCATGCGCCAGCCGTTGGTGGCGCCCACGTCCATGTATTCGATGAAGCGCAGCACCACCTTGCCTGCGTGGTGGGTGCGGAAGTAGCGCGCCATCGGCAGGATTTCCTGCTCGTTGGTGCCGCGCTTGACCACCATGTTGACCTTGACCGGCCCCAGGCCCGCGGCCAGCGCCGCGTCGATGCCGGCGAGCACGTCGGCCACCGGGAAATCGACGTCGTTCATCTGCCGGAACACGGCGTCGTCGAGGCTGTCCAGGCTCACCGTCACGCGCTGCAGGCCGGCGGCGCGCAGCTGGGCGGCCTTGCGTGCGAGCAGGGAGCCGTTAGTGGTGAGCGTCAGCGCCAGCGGCTCGCCGGATGGCGTGCGGATTTCGGCGAGCTGCTCGACAAGGCCTTCGATGTTCTTGCGCAGCAGCGGCTCGCCGCCGGTCAGCCGGATCTTGCGCGTGCCGTGCGCGGCAAAGAGGCGGGCCAGCCGGGTGATTTCCTCGAAGCTCAGCAGGGCGCTGTGCGGCAGGTACTTGTAGTCCTTGTCGAACACGTCCTTGGGCATGCAGTAGCTGCAGCGGAAGTTGCAGCGGTCGGTCACGCTGATGCGCAGGTCGGTCAGGGGCCGGCCCAGCCGGTCGAGCAGCATGCCGGTGGCAGGCACGGCGACTTCCGGCGCGGCCACCGCGGGGTGTGCGCGGCCGATGCTGGAGATCGGAATGACGGTGCTGTTGCTGCTGTTCTTCATGGGTTCACGAGGCGGGGCCTGATTTTGCGCCAGGCTCCAAGGGCCTGCGCAGCACAGGCTACTTGATCACCGCCGCATAAATCATGTCCCGGGTCAATGTTCTGTAATGTGTCCTGAATTTCGGCGACTGCAGCATCAGCACCACGAACATCTCGTTCTTCGGGTCGACCCACATGTAGGTGCCGCCCGCGCCGCCCCAGTTGTATTCGCCGCCCGCCGAGGGGTAGGGCGCCTCGCCGTCGTTGCGCCGCACCGCGAAGCCCAGGCCGAAGCCGTAGCCGGGGCCCGGCAGATAGAGCGGCCCGGGCACGATGCCGGCGCCCGCGTTGGAGTGGTCGGCGGTCATCAGCGCGATGGTGCGCGGGCCGAGGTAGCGCTTGCCGTCGAGCGAGCCGCCGTTGATCAGCATCTGCAGGAAGCGGGCGTAGTCGCTGGCGGTCGACACCAGCCCGCCGCCGCCAGATTCGTACTTGCGCACGATGCGCGGGTCGTTGAAGTCGGCGCCGACG
Organism: Variovorax sp. SG517; assembly: GCF_013376045.1. Taxonomy (GTDB): domain Bacteria; phylum Pseudomonadota; class Gammaproteobacteria; order Burkholderiales; family Burkholderiaceae_C; genus Variovorax. The sequence goes on from NZ_JABMJG010000002.1 coordinate 78,251, forward strand.
CCGAAGCTGCGGTCGCTGGGCAGCGGCTCGGCAATGCGCGCCTGGCGCGCCGGCTCGGGCACGTAGTAGGTGGTGTCCTTCATGCCCAGCGGGTCGAAGAGCCGGGCCTTCTCGAACTGGTAGAGCGACTGGCCCGAGACCACCTCAATCACGCGCCCGAGCACGTCGGTCGACTGGCTGTAGTCCCAGGTCGTGCCGGGCTGATAGGCCAGCGGCAGCTTCGCCAGGCGCTGCGAGAACTCGGCCAGCGTGGGGTCGCCCGCGCCCAGATTGGCGGTGTTGTAGGCCTGCTTGACGAGGCCCGGGCCGAAGAAGCCGTAGGTCAGGCCCGAGGTGTGGCGCATCAGGTCCTGCACGGTGATCGGGCGGCGCGCGGGCACGGTTTCGAGCACCGGCTTGCCGTCGGCGCCCGGCTTTTCGACGCCCACGGTCATGGTGGCGAACTCGGGCAGGTAGGCCGAGACGGGGTCGTCGAGCTTCAGGCGGCCGTCTTCCACCAGCATCATCGCGGCCACCGTGGTGATGGGCTTGCTCATCGAGTAGATGCGGAAGATGCCGTCGCGCGGCATCGGCGTGCCGGCGGCGCTGTCGAGCTTGCCGACGGGCTCGAACCACGCCACCTTGCCCTGGCGCGCCACCAGTAGCACCGCGCCCGGGATCTTGCCGGCGGCCACGTCGGCCTTGAGGACGTTGCCGAGCATCTGCAGGCGCTCGCTCGAGAGGCCGACCTGCTCCGGCGTGGCGGTGGGCAATTGCTGCGCCGCCGCGAGCAGCGGAAGGGCCAGGCTCAGGCCGAACACGGCCGCGCGCAGGTTGCGCTTCAAGAATCTCATGGTGTCGTCTCCGTCTTTTCGTGGTGGATGAAAACCGAAACCGTCCGGCGGTCTTGCTTGCCGCCTTTGTCGAACTCCCGGGGATCTATCCGCGGCAGAGCTTGAGGTTGGTGCGCGTGGCGCGGACCACCGGCAGGAAGATCTCGGCGTCGGCCGGCGGATAGTTTTCCTTGATGCCGTCGTCGGTGCGGGCGGCGTCTTCGGCCAGCGGCTGCAGCGTCCTGAGGCAGGCGGCGCGGTCGTTCAGCTTGTACTGCGTGAGCGCGAGGTCGTTGCGCAGCCAGGCCTTGGTGATCCAGTCGAGCGTCCTGTCGCAGTCCGACAGCACGGGGGCGAGGGTGGTCTGGGCGGCGGCGTAGTCCTTGGCGTCGTACTGGCGCTTGAAAGCCTTGCGCGAGCCGGCCACGGCCTTGTCGGTGCACGAGGGAATCGGGCGGATGTAGGTGCCCTCGAAGGCGGCGCGCATGCCGCAGTAGCCGCGGCACTGGTCCGATCCGTTGGTCGTGACCTGCACCTTGTCGGCATTCACCGCGAAGCTCACCACGCATCCGGAGTCGTCGAGCTTGGACCTGCCGCGTGCAATGGTGCCGTCGAGCGCGCAGGTGTGGGCGTTGGCGCCGATGGTGGTGATGTCGAAGTGCCCGTTGGGCTGGACGCGCAGCGAGCCGCTGCCGCCTTCGTAGATGTAGTCGCCGGCCTGCGGCGTGGCGGTCTCCGCGGCGGCGAGGCCGGTGCAAAGAAGCAGTGCGAGGGAAAGGATGCGAGCGAGCTTCATCGTTTGAGATCTCCCGGAAACGTGCTGCAGGGCAGTGTATCGATCGTTGCAGGAAGCTTCCGAGGCCGCCTGTTATGGCCGGTTTTCACGATCTGTTCTTCATATGTCTTGACATGGACAATGAGAATTCCTATCATTTGGGCGCCTGAGTACGCAGCACGTCCACAACGCAAAGGGCTCTTCGATCAAGGAGCTTCCCGACCGTGCCGTGCACCCTTCCAGCCTTGCCCTACGCCTTCGATGCGCTCGAGCCCCACATCGACGCGCAGACCATGGAAATCCACCACGGCAAGCATCACCAGACCTACTACTACCTCAAGTACCAGAATCGCCGCCCCGAATACATCGCGGCCTTCTATAACGTCGTGAACTGGGCCGAAGTGGCCCGGCGCCGCGCTGCCGCGACTGGCGGCTGAGGAGCAATCCATGAACGAGCCCCAGCAGGTGACAGTGGCCGGCCGGCAGCCGAAACCGGTCCGCCCGATGCGGGAACGGATCGGCTTCGCCATCGTCGCGGCCGGCGTGCTGGTGGGTGGCCTGCAGTTCTGGCAGTTCGTGCGATCCGATCCGTTGGTATGGAACGCCTTGCTCGGCGGCTCGGTCGCCGCGCTGGCGACGGCGCTCGGCACGCTGCCGGTGCTGTTCTCGCAGAAGCTGCCGCAGCGGCTGCAGGACACGCTGTTCGGCTTCGGCGCCGGCGTGATGCTTGCGGCCAGCGCTTTCTCGCTGATCATCCCGGGCCTCGAGGCCGCGAAGAATGCGGGCACCTTCGGCGGCGGAAGCTGGGCCGCGGGCGGGGTGATCGGCTCCGCCATCCTGCTCGGCGGCCTCGCCCTGATGCTGCTGGACCGCGTGCTGCCGCACGAGCACTTCATCAAGGGCCGCGAGGGCAATGCCGCGAAGCAGCTGCGCCGCACCTGGCTCTTCGTGTTCGCGATCGCGCTGCACAACGTGCCGGAGGGGCTGGCCATTGGCGTGGGCTACGCGGCCAACAACGGGCTGCGCGCCGACGCGCTGGCCACCGGCATCGCGATCCAGGACGTGCCCGAGGGGCTGGTGGTCGCGGTGGCGCTATTGGCCGCCGGCTACAGCCGCGGTTTCGCCGTGCTGATCGGCATGCTCTCGGGACTGGTCGAGCCGCTGGGCGCCGTGCTGGGCGCGGCCGTGGTCGGCCATTCGGCGATGCTGCTGCCCTGGGGGCTGGGCTTCGCGGCGGGTGCCATGCTGTTCGTGATCAGCCACGAGATCATTCCCGAGTCGCACCGCAAGGGCCACGAAGCCTTTGCCACCAGCGGGCTGATGATCGGCTTCGTGCTGATGATGCTGCTCGATACCGCCCTGGGCTGACGCGCCTGCCCACGCGGCGCGCCAAGGCGCTCAACCGTGCTTGACGGCGACGGTTTTGAGCGTCGTAAAGCCGTACAGAGCCTCGAAGCCCTTCTCACGGCCATAGCCGGACGACTTCACGCCGCCGAAGGGCAACTCGACGCCGCCGCCGGCACCGTAGTTGTTGATGAACACCTGGCCGCTCTTCACGCGCTTGGCCATGCGGAACTGGCGCGAGCCGTCGGCCGTCCACACGCCGGCGACCAGGCCGAAGTGGGTGGCGTTGGCGAGCGCGACGGCCTCGTCTTCATCGGCGAACTGCATCGCGGCGAGCACGGGGCCGAAGACTTCTTCCTGGGCCAGGCGGTGGTCGACGGGCACGTCGCGCAGCAGGGTGGGGGCCTGGTAGAAGCCCGTCTCTGGCGCCTCCTCGACCACGATGCCCTGCGCCACCATCGGGATGCCGGCGTGCTGCGCGTCGCTCAGGAAGTCCCACACGCGCTGCTGCTGCGTCTGGCGGATCAGCGGGCCCACGTCGAGGTCCATGGCCGCGGGACCCACGCGCAGCGCCTCGAAGGCGTGGCCCAGGCGTTCCAGCAGCGGCTCGTAGATGTCGCGCTGGATCAGCACGCGCGAGCCCGCAGAGCAGGTCTGGCCGGCGTTCTGCACGATGGCGTTGATCACCACCGGAATGGCCGCGTCCAGGTCGGCGTCCGCGAAGATGATCTGCGGGCTCTTGCCACCCAGCTCCAGCGTGACCGGGCAGTGCCGCTCGGCCGCTACCTGCTGGATCAGCGTGCCGATCTTCGGGCTGCCGGTGAAGCTGATGTGGTCGATGCCGGCATGCCGTGCGAGCGCGTCGCCCACTTCATGGCCGTAGCCCGTCACGATGTTCAGCGCCCCGGCCGGAAAACCGACCTCGGCCGCCAGCTGCGCCACGCGGATCAGCGAGAGGCAGGCATCTTCCGCCGGCTTGACCACGCACACGTTGCCCGCCGCCAGGGCGCCGCCCACGCTGCGCCCGAAGATCTGCATCGGGTAGTTCCAGGGAATGATGTGGCCGGTCACGCCGTGCGGCTCGCGCCAGGTGAAGACGCTGTAGCCGTCCTGGTAGGGGATGGTCTCGCCGTGCAGCTTGTCGCAGGCGCCGGCATAGAACTCGAAGTAGCGCACCAGCGCCACCGCATCGGCGCGGGCCTGCTTGACGGGCTTGCCGCAGTCGCGCTGCTCGATCAGCGCGAGCTCGTCGACGTGCTCGGCGATCTTCTGCGAGAGCTTGAAGAGCAGGCGACCGCGGTCGGCGGCGCTGACCTTGTGCCACACGCCCTCGAAGCAGTCGCGCGCGGCGCGCACGGCGGAATCGATGTCGGCGGCGTTGCTGCGCTGGATTTCGTCGAAGGGCTGGCCGTCGGAGGGATCGATGACCGGCAGGGTGCGGCCGGAGGAGGACGGGACGTCCGCGTTGGCGATGTAGTTGAGCTGCATGGGGCTGGATTTTGCGCGATGCGTGCGGAGGCTGCGGTTGCAGGAGCACGCTTGCTCGACACGTACCCTCTTCGCCCGCCAAGTATTTTTATTAATTCTTAGGTTCTAAGAAAAAAGGCGCGAAGGAAAAAAAGCAAGAACTCGTGGAAAAAGTACTTGTTCCGCGACCCCGGCCACTGCAAACGAAGTGATACAACCGGATACGATATCTGCCGGCCAACGCTTTGGCCGATCAAATCTTCGATGACAACCAAATTGCCGGCCAGCCGCATCAAAAGCAGAGGGCGATGTCGCTAGGACCGGCGCACCGAAAGGAAACACAGTGGCGATAATCAATGGCACGACCGGAAACGACATCTTGGTCGGTACGGGAGAGGGGGACGTCATTCATGGCGGTGCCGGAAACGATCAGATTGATGGCGGTGCGGGTGACGACGTTCTTTTCAGCGACGAAGGCGACGACATCATCTGGGGAGGGCCTGGCCGGGACATGATCACCGGCAACAATACCGGCATCGTTATCGCGAATTACGGCCTCGATCCGACAGGCGTCACCGTGAATCTGCGTACGGGCCTTGCGACCGACGGCTGGGGCGACCAGGACATCCTGTCTCGAATCTATGCGGTTGCAGGTTCGAATTTCAATGACACCCTCACCGCGGCCGGAGCCACGAGTTCGGTGCTGCTGTCCGGATTGGGCGGCGACGACAAGATTACCGGTGGCTGGGGCAACGATCTGTTAATGGGCGGCGACGGAAATGACACGATCGACGGCGGCGATGGCATTTCGGGGTTCGGCAACTACATCCACGGCAGCGTCTACCGTCTCTATCAAGCAGCCTTCGCTCGCGAGCCCGATGTAGGCGGCCTCCAGGGGTGGGTGGGTTCGATCAGAAGCGGCGCCACTCTCAAGACGGTCGCAGCGGCTTTTGCGCAATCTTCCGAGTTTCAGACGACTTATGCGGGGCTGGACAATACGCAGTTCGTAACGCGCATGTACCAGAACGTTCTGGGGCGCGCACCGGATGCCGGCGGCCTTGCTTCTTGGCTCAGGTCGCTCAATGCAGGGGCATCGCGTTCGGAAGTCCTGCTCGGATTTTCGGAGTCCGGCGAGTTCAAGAACAATACGTCTCTTGATGTCGATGCGTTCATGACATCCCGTTTCAGCGGCAGTCATCAAGGTGAGGTCTATCGTCTCTATAAGGCGATCTTGAACCGTGAGCCGGACAGCGGTGGTTTTGTTGGCTGGGTGAATCTGCTGGATACGGAAACCACCAATATCCAGACGGTGGCGGACGGATTCATGAAGTCGTCGGAATTCCAGAAGATCTATGGGTCGCTGGACAACACCCAGTTCGCAACACTCCTCTATCGGAACGTGTTGGGGCGCGAGCCCGATCAGGGCGGTCTTGCCGGCTGGGTCGACGCCCTGAATCGCGGCGCGAATCGCGCGGACGTTGTAGTCGGATTCTCAAGGTCAGGCGAGTTCATCGCGAATACAGCCTCATCGCAAGCAAGCTACATGGCAAGCAGATTTGGCAGCTGGAGCGATGAACTGCAGGGCGGTACCGGAAACAATACCTTGATCGGAGGCCGTGGCGCCGATACCTTCACATTCGAATTCGGCAAGCCTGGGAATGATCAGGTTTATGGACTCGAGAATGTCGACATTCTCCGATTCACCGGCTACACCAGCTACGGCAGTGCGGCAGACGTATTGAGTCACATGACGCAGAACGGCCAGAACGTGGTTTTCTCGGATGGCAGCCAGAGCATCACGTTCCACCACACCACGCTGGCGCAGCTCTCGCAGACCACCATCCAGTTGACGGTTTGATGTCGTAGTGCCTGGTTCTTGCAGCACCTTTGCCGCAAGAACCGCACTTTCACTTTGATTGAGAAAAGAGCTCGTACGGTCTTGCAACAAGAGCCAAATGAAAAGGAGCGAACGAGCCAGCAGCAGGCTTCGGGAGAGCCTGTTGATCCGAATTTGAGGTCCTCCGCCGGGCGTGCGTCCTTTCCAGCTCGCCAGGGGCTGTCCGGTCTGCAACCTGTGATTGCATTCTTCTCCCTGGAGATGAGTGTCCAGGCATTGGGGCAAGCCATGGGATGGCGGCCCGAGAGCCTCATCGGGTTCGAAGATCTTCAGCGTGCGGCTCATCACCTGGGACTTCGCTCGCGCGAGGAAGAGGTCGACCTGAATCTGGCGCCCAGGCGAAAGCTCTGGCCATCTCGAAACAAGGCAAGGGGGTTGGCCATTCCTTGTCTCGTGGTCGCTCCTCATGGGAGCGTGGTCACAGTTGTGGCACGCCGCGATGTGCGCCCCGTATCTTCAGCTAAAGAAACGCTGCACGGAGCAGTCGCGTCGCCACAGCCTACGCAGGACTTCCTCCTGTGGGTTCCTGAAAGCTCGACGTTCAATTGGGTTTCCACAACTGCGCTCACGTCGGAGTACGGGTGTGATGGCGTGCTTTCAACCCTTCGGTTCCGTCAGCCCCTGCATCTGGGGCTATCTGAGAGGAGTTCGAACAGGCGTTTCGGGCTAGGCTGGTTCATACCTATTCTCTGGCGGTATCGCAAGCCGCTCGGGCAGGTGCTGCTCGGTGCATTCCTGCTTCAATTGGTTGCGCTGACGACGCCGCTGTTCAGCCAGGTCATCATCGACAAGGTCTTGATGCACAAGAGTCTGTCGACTTTGCATGTGCTTGGCATTGGCATGGCGGGGCTGATCGTGTTCGAGGCGATTACCAATACGCTGCGCGGCTACATGCTCGCCCACACGTCTGCCCGTCTGGACGCCGGCTTGTCCAGCGATCTTTTTCGGCATCTGCTGAGTCTGCCCATCCGGTACTTCGAGCAACGGCAGGCCGGCGACACTCTGGCGCGCACAAGGGAATTGGAGAACATTCGCGGATTCTTCACCGGCGGTGCGCTGACGACACTCGTTGACGGCCTGTTCATCGGGATCTTCATCGCAGTGATGCTCCTCTACAGCGTCAAGCTCACGGTCGTGACGCTCGTGGGCTTGCCGATCCTGGCTCTGGTCACGCTGGTTGCCCAGCCCATCTTCGCGCGGGCATTGCAGACCAAGTTCGATCGCGGTGCGGAAGCTGGGAGCTTCATGGTCGAAACCATCCATGGCATTCATACAGTGAAGAGTCTGGCCTTGGCGCCGATGTGGCAACGCAGATGGGATCTGCTTGCCGCGAGGCAGGTTGCCGCAGGATTCGATGTCAGCAAATTGGGAAACGCGGCCCAGAGCATTTCGCAGGCAGTGCAGCGCATGTTGACGCTGGCCGTGCTTTGGGTCGGGACCACGCTCGTGATGGACAACGAACTTACTGTCGGCGGCCTGATTGCATTCCAGATGCTCGCAGGGCAGGTGCTTCAGCCTGTCTCGCGCCTTGTAGGTCTCTGGCAGAACTTTCAACAGGTCAAGCTTTCGGTTGATCGCATGGGCGACCTCATGAACGCGCAGGCGGAGCCCAGCAGTTCCAGTGCGCAGGCGATGCCCTTGGTCAAAGGACGCGTGGAATTGCAGTCGATTTCCTTTCGCTATCAAGTCGATGCCCCCCTCGTCCTGCGCGATGTCAGTTTGCTGCTGCAGCCGGGGGACGTCGTGGGCATCGTCGGCCGCTCGGGATGCGGCAAGTCGACACTGACCAAGCTCATTCAGCGGCTGTATGGTGCGGAATCAGGTCGGGTACTGATCGATGGACATGACATCGCGCATGCCGATCCGCAGCAACTGCGTCGCCAGATCGGCGTGGTTCTTCAAGATAGCTTCCTGTTCAGTGGAACGATCGCCGAGAACATCGCCGTGGCTCACCCGGGGCTGGCTTTCGATCGCATCGTTTTCGCGGCTCAGCAAGCAGGTGCGCATGAATTCATCACGGCGTTACCGCAGGGCTATCAAACACCGGTCGGCGAAAGAGGCACTCTTCTTTCGGGCGGTCAGCGCCAGCGCATTGCCATCGCACGTGCATTGACAGGGGACCCGCGAATTCTGATTCTTGACGAGGCCACCAGCGCACTTGATGTCGAAAGCGAGCAGGCCATCCAGGCCAACATGGCGCAGATCTGCAGGGGGCGCACGGTAATCATGATCGCCCATCGTCTTTCGACATTGCGGCATTGCAGCCGGATCGTCGTGCTGGACAGTGGGCAGGTGGTCGAGCAGGGACCGCTGCATGACTTGCTGACGCAGCAGGGTGAGTTTTCCAGGCTTTGGGCCATGCAGCAGCAGGAGCCAATGCCTGTGGCGCGCAAGAGCCCCGCTTCCGTGCGGCCGGAGCGGCATGGAAGTTCGGCGGAGGCTCCGCTGTGAACACCGTGCTGTCGCCCAGGGAGAAGGCCTTCCACAGCCCGACGCTGAGTATCGAGGAGGCGCCCCCGGCCCCCTTTGCCAGTGGATTGATGTGGGCGCTGGCCGCATTGCTGCTTGGCGCAATCGCCTGGGCCTGCATAGGTCAGATCGAGATCGTGGCCACGGCGCCGGGCCGCCTCATTCCGGACGGGCGGGTGAAAGTGCTGCAAACCATCGAGCCGGCACTTGTGCGTGCGATCCATGTGCGGGAAGGTCAGCGCGTGAAGGAGGGAGATCTTTTGATCGAGTTGGATCCCACCTTGTCTCAGGCGGATCTCTCAAGCAGCCAGCAACGGCTGCAGCAGAACCAGCAGCAGATGGCTCGGCTCATGGTGGAGATGAAGGGGCAGCATCTGCCGATGTCGTCGCTCCTCGCGGGCTCCGACATGAACCGCAAGACGCCTGTATTGACGCCTGACCAGCTTGCCACCATCCAGGCCCGCGAGGCCGCTTTCGAGGCAAAGCTCGCCGAGGCAAAGGCGTCAGTCGACGAGAAGACGAAGGCGCTCAAGGCCGCCGAGTCCACGCATACGAAGCTTCGGCTCAACCTGGGACTGGCGATGAAGCGCTACCAACAGAGTCTGGCGCTGGTGAAGGAGGGCTTTTTCAGCGAAGGCGAGCGGCTCAAGCAGGAGCAGGAAGTCGTTGGCCTTGAGCACGATCTGGCGGCGCAAAGCCAGACTTTGTCGCAGCTTGCCGCAGGTCTTCAGGAAGCGCGATTTCGCCAGGCTTCTGTCGAACAGGAGCGAAAGGTGCAGATTCTTGCCGAAGTGGAGCAGGCCAGCAGGGAGCGTGCGAGCCTTCAGGCGGAGTTCGAGAAGGCGCAGCAACTCAATGGACTCAAGACCTTGCGCGCTCCGGTTTCCGGGGTGGTCCAGAGCATTGGAATTGCCACTCTGGGAAGTGCAGTCGCAGCCAACCAGCCGCTTCTGACGATCGTTCCGGAAAACACGCCGCTGATCGCGGAGGTTTTCCTCAGCAATAACGACATTGGCTACGTGAAGTTGGGGCAGCCGGTCGAAGTCAAGCTCGACAGCTTCCCGTTTACGCAGTACGGCGCGGTCGTCGGTACTGTGAAGTGGATCAGTGCTGATGCCGAATTCCAGGATCCACGAGCGCTGGACAAGCAGGTGGGCTCCAGCCAGTCCGGATCGAGCAATCGCAACTTCGAGGGCGGCAATGCCGAGCAACGGACGAACGGTCTTGCCTATCGTGTTCAGATTGCGCTTGCAGGCCCTGACGCGAGCATCTGGGTCAAGGGACGGCCTCAGGCCCTGCAAGCGGGCATGAGCCTGCAGGCCGACATCCAGACTGACAAGCGGCGGTTGATCCAGTTGATCTTGAATCCGCTCGAAAAAGGATGGAACGAAGGCGTTCGAGTCCGGTAGAGCGAGATTCCTGGCGCGATCGTCCCGAAGGGGCGGCAGCCGTCATTTCGCCTTCGGCAGCGCCTTCACTGCATTCAGCATGCGCTCCACATGCTTGTCCGGATTGAGGTTCTGGTAGTAATAGGCCACCTTGCCATCCGGCGCGATCACGTATGACAGGCGGTTGGCGAAGTCCGGCCGGGTCTGCATCAGCGCGTCGAAGCCTTGAATTACCGTCTTGCCTTCGTCGGAGGCGACCGGGAAGCGGCTCTGGCACGACTTGACCGAGAACTTCGACAGGGTACCTATGTCGTCGGCCGAGACGCCGATCACGCTGGCGCCCAGTGCGGCGAACTGGTCGATGGCTTCGGCGAAGGCGTGGGCCTCGATGGAGCAGTCGCTGGAGTCGGCCGCCGGGAAGAAATACACCACCACCGGGCCCTTGGCGAGCGCGTCGGCCAGCGAATAGCGGAAGGTCTTGCCGCCGAGCGCGGCGTTGGCGGTGAACTTGGGCGCCGGGTCGCCGATGTCTAGGGCGGCCCAGGCGGGAGTCGTAAGAGCCGCAAAAAAGGCAAGGCAGGCGATGCGGTGGGGGAGCGAACGAGCCATGATGTAACTCCGCAGCGGTGTGGATCGAATTCTAGGCCGGAGCCTTCCCGAAAAGGGACCTGAAAAGGGGCGGAAAGCGCCTTGAAACCGGCGCGGACCGGCAGGCGTACTGCATGAAGACAAGGGTAGAGAACCACAAGAAAACGACCTCATGGAAGCATCATCATGAACGCCTGGCTCCGATCATTTCTGCGCGCCGCGCTCGCAGGCGTGCTGATTGCCGTGCTCGGTGCCTGCGGCTCGCTGCCCCCGGCGCGGGAGCGCCCCGCGGAGTTCGCCGCCTCCGCCGACCCCTCGACCATGCTGGCGAAGATCGCCGCCGCATCGACGCCGCCCGAGGAGCATTCGGGCTTCCGGCTGATGCCGCTGGGCGTGTATTCGCTCGACGCGCGCATCCAGCTCGCCCAGCGGGCCCAGCGTTCGCTGGTGGTGCAGTACTACCAGCTCGAGAACGACCCCGTCGGCCGGCTGCTGCTGCGCACGTTGCGCGAGGCGGCGATGCGCGGCGTGAAGGTGCGGGTGCTGGTGGACGACCTGTACACGGTGAAGAGCCAGCAGCTGCTGCTGGCGCTGTCGGAGACGCCCAATGTCGACGTGCGCCTGTTCAACCCGTTCTGCTGCGGGCGCAACGGCTTCCTGTCGCGCTTCGCGGCCTCGCCCTGGGAGATTTCGCGGCTCAACCACCGCATGCACAACAAGCTCTTCATCGCCGACGGCGTGATGGCGGTGGTGGGCGGGCGCAACATCTCCGAGGAGTATTTCGTGCTGAACGAGGCGCAGAACTTCATCGACATGGACGCGCTGGTGGTCGGCAAGGTGGTGCCGCAGCTCGAGTCGATCTTCGACGCCTACTGGAACAGCGAGCAGGTCTGGCCCATTGCCGACATCGTGACGGGCGAGGGCGGCCGCAAGCCCACCGGCGCCGACTTCGACAGCTGGGTGGGCATGGCCGCGCCGCCGCCGAAGGTGGTGCTACCGCCCTCCGACATACTCGGCTACGGCCCCATTTCCGAGGAACTCGACGCCGGGCGCATGGGGCTGCTGTGGGGCGAGGCGCGCGCCATCGCCGACCCGCCCACCAAGCCCACGACTATGACGGCGGACGAGGCCATCGCCACCAGCGTCACGATGAAGGTCTGGGAGCTGATGATGGATGCCCGGACGGAGGTCGACCTGACCTCGCCCTACCTCGTGCCGGGCGAGAGGGGCATGGAGGCGTTCCAGGACCTGGCCCGGCGCAAGGTCAAGCTCACGCTGCTGACCAACTCGCTGGCCGCCAACGACGAGCCGCTGGTGCACACCGGCTACGCGCGCTACCGCGAGAAGCTGTTGAAAAGCGGCGCCGACCTGTACGAGCTGAGCCCGCAGCGCACCACCGCGGGCGAGCGCTTCGGCATGTTCGGCAAGTCGCTCGGGCGACTGCATGCCAAGACCGCCGCCATCGACAAGAGGCGCATCTTCATCGGCTCGATGAACCTCGATCCGCGCTCGGCCAGCCAGAACACCGAGATGGGGGTGGTGGTCGACAGCCCGCAGTTGGCGCGCGAGATGCTGCGTGTCATCAACATCAGCAAGCTGCAGAACTCCTACCGGCTTCGGCTGGCCAAGGACACCGGCACCCTGGAATGGCTCACCAACGACGGCGAGAAGGAAATGATCCTGACCACGGAGCCTGAGTCCGGCTTCTTCAAGCGCTTCTACAACATGCTCATTGCGCCGATCGTTCCCGAGATGCTGTTGTAGCCTCGGGGGATGGCGCAGACCTTCACCTCGTTGTCCGCCCCGCAGGTCATGCTGTGGGGCCTGCTTTTCTTCGGCGGGATCTATCTCTGTTTCGGCGCGGCCACCTGGCTGCTGACGAAGCGCGTGCTGCCGGCGCTGGGCGTCGGGCGGGTGCTCGATCCGCGGCCACTGCAGCCGGGGCAGCTTCGGCGGGAGCTGACGCAGTCGGGCGTGTCGGTGCTGATCTTCGGGCTGGGCATGGTGTTTCCGTGGGGGCTGCTGCAGCTGGGCTGGGCGAGGCTCGATCCAGACGCGGGCTGGCGGCAGATCGTGGCGGAAATCTTCGTGCTCGCGATCTGGAACGACGTGCATTTCTGGATCAACCACCGGCTGCTGCACACGCGCTGGCTGCGGCGCTTCCATGGGCCGCACCACCGCTCGTTCGTGACCACGCCGTGGTCGACCTACAGCTTCCACCCGGTCGAGGCGCTGATGCTGGGCAACGTGATCCTGCTGCCGATGGTGGTGCACGATTTCAGCTTCTGGTCGCTGGCGGCGGTGCCGGTGTTCAGCCTGTTCTTCAACTGCGTCGGTCATTCCAACTACGACTTCTTCACGGGCGTCTCGTACAGCCACTGGTTCGCGGCGAGCCGCCGGCATCACCTGCACCACGCGGTGCACAACGGCAACTACGGATTCCAGTTCACCTTCATGGACCGGCTGTTCGGCACGCGCGTGGCGGCCGACGCGGCCGAACCGGTTCTGCAGGCTTTCCGCAAGAAGCATGGCGCGACCACGGCCTGAGGTGAGCCGCCGCCTGCCGAGGTTGCGTCACTGGCGCGACTGGCAGAGCCTTGCCTATCTCGCCGCCTTGCCCGCGCTGGCGGCGTGGCAGTGGTTCCACGGCTTAGACGTGGTGCTTTACGGGCTGATGCTCTTCCTGACGCTGGGCGTCGGTGTGATCCACCACAACCACGTGCATCTGCGCATGTGGCGCAGCCGGCGCCTGAACAGATTGACCGACTTCTGGATCACGCTGCTGCAGGGCCACCCGACCTTCGTGTTCTGGCCCGCGCACGTCGCCAACCATCACCGCCATCGCCATGGCCCGAAGGACGTGGCACGCACCTACCGCTTCGGCGGCGACACCAATCACCTGTGGGGCTACCTGCTGCATCCGTTCCAGGCCGTGTGGGTGCTGATGCCGCTTTTCTTCGCATGGCTCGCCCGGCTGCGGCGGCACCGGCGCGGCGCCTGGCGCTACTGCATGGCGCAGTACGCGCTGTGGCTGGCGAGCTGGGCGGTACTGCTGGCGATCGACTGGCGCAAGGCGCTGCTGTTCGTCATCGTGCCGCAGCTGCACGGCCTGCACTGGCTGCTGGCGACCAACTACCTGCAGCACGCGCACGCCGATGGCCGGAAGCCCGAGCGCGCTCAGGCGCCGGGGGCACCGCGCGATACCGCGGGTAGCCGCCTGAACTACGCACGCAATTTCGAAGGGCTGGTGAACCCCTTGCTGTTCAACATCGGCCTGCACACCGCACACCACGAGAACCCGCATGCCCACTGGTCCGAGCTCACCCGCCTGCATCGCACGCGCTACCGCGCGCAGGTGGACCCCGTGCTCAACGAGGGCGGGCTGGTGCCGTACATGGTGCGCGTCTTCGTGCTGGGGACCGTGTGGCCGCGTTTCCGCAGCCGCCCGCTGATGCCCCGCGATCCATCAACTCTCTGAACCATGCCTGTTTCATTCCAACGCGTGTACCTCGAAAGCGCCGGCTACTTCATGCCGGGCGAGCCCATCCCCAACGACCGCATGGACGCGTACATCGCGCCGCTCAACCGCATGTCGGAGCGCATCAAGCGGCGCATCCTGGCGGAGAACGGCATCCTCACGCGGCACTACGCGATCGATGCCGAAGGCGTGACGCGGCACACCAATGCGCAGCTGGCTGCCGGTGCGATCCGCGACTGCCTGCAGCGCGGCGGCGCCGAGCTCTCGCGTGTGTCGCTGCTGGCCAGCGGCTCCTCGGGCGGCGACACGCTGATGCCCGGCTTTGCCAACATGATCCAGGGCGAACTGGCGGCGCAGCCCATGGAAACGCATTCGGTGCACGGCATCTGCGCGGCGGGCGTGTCGGCGATACAGACGGCGGCGCAGGGCATCGAGTTGGGCGCGCACCGCTCGGCGATGGCGGTGGCCAGCGAGATGCCGTCGCGCCTCTTCAAGCGTTCGCGCTTCGCGGCGCGCGGCTACGAGACCGACTTCGACTCGCACTTCCTGCGCTGGATGCTGTCCGATGGGGCAGGGGCCCTGCTGCTGTCCGATGGCGCATCGGCCCTGGCCGGCTCGCCGGGCCTGCGGCTGAAGCTCAAGTGGGTGCACCAGCGCGCCTTCTCGGGCGACTACCCGGTGTGCATGCAGCTGGGGCTCACCGAGGATCGAGCGCGCGGGCATCTCGATTTCGGCTCCTGGGCCGAGGCCGAGGCGGCGGGGGCCTTGTCGCTGCGGCAGGACATCCGCCTGCTGCCGCACCTGTTCGACATCGGCATCCATGAGTACGCGGGGCTGGTGCGCGACGGCTGGGTCGATCCGAAGCGGGTCGACCATTTCCTGTGCCACTACTCGTCGGAGAAATTCATCCCGGTGGTCGAGGACCTGATGGCCAAGGCCGACCTGTCGATCCCGCGCGAGCGCTGGTGGAGCAACCTCGCATGGCGCGGCAACACGGGCGCGGCGTCGATCCTCGTGATGCTGGCGGAGTTTCTGCACACCAAGGCGCTGAAGCCGGGCGAGCAGATCTTCTGCTACGTGCCGGAGTCGGGGCGCTTCATGGCGGCGTACATGCTGTGGGAGGTGGAGGCCGTCGATGCGGCGCCCGTCGCGGTGGCGCCACGCGCCGCGGCCGTGCCCGACGACGACCTCGTGATCGCGCCCCCGCACGACCCCTCCGCCGCACCCGAGGGCCTGGGCGCGCTGCTGACCGAACTGGCCGCCATCTGGCACGACTACCGCTCGCGTGTCTGGCGCACGCCGCTCGTCCGCCAGATCCGCGAGCGCCGCTTCGCCGTGCCCGACTACCTGAACTGGATGGAGCAATGGGTGCCCCAGGTGCGCGAGGGCAGCAAGTGGATGCGCGAGGGCGCCGCCTCGCTGAGCGAGCCCTACCAGATGCTGGCATCGCTGATCGGCGTGCACGCTGGCGAGGAGCAGAACGACTTCAACATCCTCTTCAGCGACTACCGCAAGGCCGGCGGCACGGTGGAGAACATCGAGGAGCTGCGCCGCAACCCGGGCGGCGAGGCGCTCAACGCCTACCTGCACGGCCTGGCCGCCACGCGCGACCCGATCGGCCTGTTGGGCGCGATCTACATCATCGAAGGCACGGGCCAGCGCATCGTGCCGGCGCTGCTGCCGCTGCTCAAAGCCAGCCTGAAGCTGCCGCCGGACGCCTTCCGCTTCCTGGAATACCACGGCCACAACGACGAGAACCACCTCAGCCGCTGGCTCACGGCGGTGGAGATGGTGATGGCGGTGGAAGGGCAGTCGCGCGCCGCCAGCCAGATCGTCGAGACGGCGCGCCACACGGCCGCGCTGTACCTGATGCAGTTCCAACACATCACGCAGCGGATGCCCCATGGATCGAACGCCTGAATTCCTGAAGCAAGCCCACGACGAGCGCGACCCCAGCCCTTGGCTGGCGCTGTACCTCGACCAGAGCACGCCGCTGCCCGACGACGTCAAGTCCGCCTGGCTGGCTGATTCGAGCTCGGGCTCGCGGCAGTACCTGCTGCCGTTCCTGAGGCCGATCGCGCGGCTGACGATCATCCTGATCCAGATCGCGAAGGTGTTCGTGCCGCGCAACTGGTCGCATTCGATCCTGCTGCACCGGCTGCTGGCCTGGGGGCTGAAGCGGTTCGTGTCGCCGGAGGCCAACTGGCTGATCCTGCGGCACTTCCACCTGGGCTCGCAGATCCTGGCCTTCATCGGGCGCAATTCGCCGGCGCCGGTGGCCACCAATCCGCTGGAGCCGGCCGACATCGACGCGCTGAAGGACGAGATGTTCCTGAAGCACGACCTGAACCTCTTCAACTTCGTGATCAGGCTGAACACCGCGCTGCGCGACAAGGGGCTGGCGCTGTGCAAGGCGGAAAAGGTCGATTTCTCGATGATCAAGGAGCCGGGGCTGCGCCTGGAGGACATGCCCCAGGGCAGGCTGAACTTCCTGGACCTGCAAAGCGCCATCGAACTGTTCACGCCGCTCTACCAGCTGATGCTCACGGACAACGATTTCTGGCGGGCCGCCAATTCCCTGCAACTGGACGAGACCGTCGGCATCTACGCGGCGACCATCCTGAACGCCCCGGAGCACCTGATCCTGGTCAACAACAAGCACCCGCTGGTGCCGCTGTCGACCCTGCGGGCCGGGCACCGGCTGGTGATCCACGGGCTGTCGACCGAAATGCTCCATAGCCTGCTGCAGCGGATGCGCTCGGCGCAGCAAAAGACCGGCCAGCCGGAGACAACCCTGTACGACCAGCCACTTGCATAGGCGTATGCTGCCCCCAGATGGTGACCATGAACACGACCGATAATCCGTCTTCCAGGACCGATCTGGCAGTGACCCATGTGTTGGCGCAACTGCTGGAAAAGCTTGAGCACAGCGCCGTACCCGTTGGGGCGGAGCAGTACCGTTCCGTGGTCGAACACCTCGTGCATGAGTTCGAGGACATCGAGCAGGGCGCCGAACTAGGTCGCCTGCTCGATGCGTATCCGGCCGCGGCCGAGGTGTACGAAAACCTCAATTACAAGCACGCCGGGCTTTGCCGCTCGGCGTTGGACGCTTCCCTGGCGGCCGAAATCGGCGCCCGGGAAGCCATTGCACGCGCAATGCGCCGTGCCGAACCGAACAGCAAGGACAAGATGCATGGCGAAGGGTGAAGTGAAGACGGCAGTGGTAGCGGACGGCCTGCGTTACAAGTCGAAGGCGCCGGGCTCCCCGTTCCGTGCCTCGGCGTCGTTCAGCGGGGCGACCATGTCGTGCTTCATGTGCGGCAAGCACCGCGTGCGCTCCCAGCTGCGCACCCGCCAGGTGCTGGGCAAGTCGCAGACCGTCTGCGCGCCCTCGTGCAAGGCGCTGGACGAAGCCCTCGAATAAGGGCTGCTCGCCGCTCGATGGGGTGCTCAGCTAGCACATCGAGGAGGCATTTTGGCGACATTTCCTCGTGGATAAGTCACGGAATGGCCTTCCCCATTCCTGGGATTCGCTATACAGTTGGACACAAATGATGCATGTAATTGCATGTAATCAAGAATCCTTCTAGTAGCCGATTTCCAATGAATTGCTGCCACGTCGTCCATACCCCCTGCGGGCTACGGAATTCAACCTTTGCCAAGGGGTTTTGCCATGGGTAAGTCGCGCCATGTGGTCATGCAGGTGGTCAGGCGCTCCTCCGGCAGCGCGACGCACCACGTCGAATTCCTGATGGACGACAACTTCGCCGAGCGCCTGCGCCAGCTGCGTTCGCTGGTGCCGCCGCTGAGCAGCCTCAACAAGCAGCGCGACCTGGTCATCGACAAGGTGCGCGTGCGCCTGCCGAACGCGATCTGGCGCTCCGGCAACGAGATCGACATGGACGGTGGCGTGGATGGCTCCTGCATCGTCATCGCCGCCGAAGGCTCGTTCAACTGCGGCGGCAAGGACCGCAAGACGCGCGAGAAGCTCGTGACCTACAACTTCTCCATCGCGCGCCTGATCGAGCTGCATGCCGAGCGCCCCGAGGGCGAAACCCTCTACATCCGCGACGGCGTGTTCGCCAACGACGAGCCGGCCGAATCGCCGGCCGGCCGCTGGGTTGCGTCGATGCACGAGCTGGAAGTGGTGATGCGGGTGCCGGATGCCCCTTCGGACTTCGACACCCTGCACGACCTGCAAATGCGCCCCGAGCACCAGCAGGCCGGTGGCAACACGACGACCCGCGCCACCTTCTTCTGAGCGACTGAGTGCGGCTCCGGCGCCGTCAGCGCGCGGCCGCCGCCTCGGGTGCTCCGCCCACCGGCGTGTACTGCGCCCGGTTGTCTTCAAGCCAGCGTTCCGACAGGCTGCTGTCCTGCTGCATCGGATGGAAGTCCGCGCGCAGGTAGCTGCGCCAGCCAGCGAGGTTGCCGCGCAGCAGGCCGTTGCGGCTCAGCAGGATGCGCGCGGCGCTCTTCCAGGTGGACCATTTCCACAGCTGCTTTTCGTGGCGCAGGTTGTCGATGGTCTGGCGCATCAGGTCGCCCAGGAACATCATCGTGACGCGCCGGAACCAGCGCGTACGCCATTCGTCGGAGCCGCCCGCGGCCTTGTAGATGTCGAAGGCCACGCTCTTGTGTTCGAGCTCTTCGGCGCTGTGCCACAGCCACATGGTGCGCAGCCGGGGCTCGGCCCCGTCGAGGACCTCGGGGCGGGCCAGCAGCCATTCCGCGAACATGGCCGTGAAGTGCTCGGTGGCTGCCGTCACCGCCAGCGCATGGCGTGGATCGGCGCCTTCCATCAGTTCCATGCGCTTGCTGGCGCGGGCCGTCCAGCGGTCGACCAGGCCCTGGTTCTCGAGATGGTTGTTGAAGAGTGAATGGATGCGCCGGTGCGTGGCTTCCTGCCCGATGAAGCCGCGTACGTCGGCCTTGTGCTGCTCCTGGACCTCAGGCGGCAGCGTGGCGACGGCGTCGCGCACCGCGTCGATGAAGAACTGCTCGCCGAAGGGGAAGCTCATCGACAGCGCGTTGAAGAAAGCGGTCGAGAATGCGTCGCCGCCGCACCAGTCGCGGGCGAAGGGCGGTTGCAGGTCGATCAACAGGCGGCGGACAACGAGATCGGTCATGAGAACAAGCCTCGGAAAAAGCACTGAATGCGTGGAGCGGGATTGCTGGTACAACTTCGTACCGCTTGCTGCCATGTTGCAATTGTGAATTGGTACTGTCAAGTACCCGTGCGTAGGAAAATGTGTCGTCCATGAGCGAAACCATCGAAAAAGCAGCTCCGTCCAGGCCCGCCGAGGGCGCCGGGAGCGAGCACTACGCACGCCTGCTGCAGGGCATGGCGCATGCCGTGGCGGCCAAGGGCTATGCCGAGACCACCATTGCGGACATCGTGCGCGAGGCCGCCGTGTCGCGCCGTACCTTCTACGAGCACTTCAGCACCAAGACCGAGTGCCTGATCGCGCTC
The DNA here is from genome assembly GCF_013376045.1 of Variovorax sp. SG517. Classification (GTDB taxonomy): domain Bacteria; phylum Pseudomonadota; class Gammaproteobacteria; order Burkholderiales; family Burkholderiaceae_C; genus Variovorax. The sequence goes on from NZ_JABMJG010000002.1 coordinate 97,942, forward strand.
TATGAAACCGCCAGCCGCCTCGCGCTGCAGACGGTGAGCGAGGCCTTCGACCCGGCGCAGCCGTGGCACGCGCAGGTCGAGCACGCGATGACGGCGTATTTCGATTACCTCGCGCAAGACCCGGTGCTGCTGCGCACGCTGTTCGTGGAGATCCTGGGCCTCGGAATGCCGGGGCTCGTGGTGCGGCGACGGGTGAACGACGAGATCGCCAACTTCATCCAGGTTGCCATCAACACCAGCAGCAACGGCAGTGCGGAAGAGCCCGCAGCGCATCTCACGAGCGAGATGGCGATGACGGTGGTGGGCGGCATCAACGAACTGGTGCTGCAGGCCATCGAGCAGAACCGCGCGGGCGACCTGCGCGAACTGGTGGCGCCCGCCACGCGGCTGGTGCGCGCCGTGGCCGCCGAGAGCCGGCGCTAAGACTGCTTCGGCGTTGTTGCGGCGAGCCGCAGCGTCAAAAGGCCCGCCAGGGTCAGCGACAGCAGCACGCCCAGATGGGGCAGCACGTCATGCAGCGGCGCGCCCATCTGGTTGAGCCGCAGCGAGGCCTGGATGCCCGCCGTGCTCGGAAAGAGCCAGCGCAGCGCCTGAAGCGGCTCCGGCAGGGCCTCCACGGGCCATGAGAAACCCGACAGAAAAGCCATTGGCAGCGCGGTGAACAGCAGCACCTGCAAGGCCCGTTCGCGGTCGCGGAACCAGCAGCCCAGCAGCAGGCCCAGCGTGCAGATCGCCGGCACGTAGAACGCGAGCAGCACCAGCGCTCCCCACGGATTGCCTCCGCGCGGATAGTCCTGCAGGAAGAACACCCAGCCGAAGTAGAAGACGCCGCTCAGGAAGCCGAAGCCCGAGAGCGCTCCCAGCCGCCCCAGCCAGGCGCCCATGGAGGCGCGCAGCCGCCCGGCCTCGGCCCATGTGCCCGCCAGCATCGCCACGCCCATCAACAGCGTCTGCTGCAGGATCAGCAGGGCTACCGCCGGCACCACGTAGCTGCCGTAGCCCTCGGTCGGGTTGAACAGCGCGACGAGCTGCGTATTGAGCGGACTGCGGCCGCGCGCCGCCTGGATCGCGCTCTGGCCGCCGGCCTGCAGCTTGCGGATCTCCACGCCCGCCGACACCGTGCCGACGGCCTCCGAGAAGCCGTACAGCACCGCCTTGTTGAGCAGCGCATAGGCGCCGTTGCCCTCGATGGTGACGACGGCAGAGGTGCCGCGCAGCACGCTGCGCTTCAGGTCGGCTGGCAGCAGCGCGTAGCCCTCGATCTCGCCGCGCCACAGCGCCTGCTGCGCCTCGCCCACGTCACCGGTGACCATGCGCACGTCCAGCCGCGGGTTGGCCATCGCGAAGCGCGCGATCTGCCTCGACAGGCCGGTGTGGTCCTGGTCGACCACCGCCACCGGCACGCGCGTCACGGCCTGCGTGCCGTAGGGCCAGGGATAGAAGAAGCCGTAGATGATGGGCGCGAGCAGCATGATCAGCAGCACGCCCTTGTCGCGCAGCACTGCCAGCGCGGTCTCGCGCCATGCAGAGCTGAAGCGAAGCCGTTCGTCAGCCATCAGCGTCCACCCCAGCTTTCAGGCGCCTTGGCGGCCTTCACCAGCGCCGCAGCGCACGCGGCAAGCAGCGCGCCCGTGGCCAGCACCATCCACAGCGGCGTCGCCACCGAGTACGACACCGGCGCGCCCATCTGCAGCTGCTCCATCTGCACGCGGATGTAGTGCGTGTAGGGCAGCAGGTTCGCCCAGACCTGCGCCAGCACGGGCATCGCGACCAGCGGAAAGCCCACGCCGCCAAACGCGAAGGCCGGCGCCGTGATAAAGCCCGTGGCCGACAGGGCCGTGCGCAGCGAGCGCGTGAGCGCCGCCACGAAGGCCCCCAGCGCGATCGACAGCGCCAGGAAGACGACCAGCGCGAAGAGCGTCCATCCGAGCGAGCCGACCGGATGCCAGCCCCGTCCCGCGGTGATCCACAGCATCGCCGCCAGCGCCACCACCGAAAGGCTCGTGAACGGCAGCGCCAGCTTGCCCGCCAGCGCGGCCAGCACCTCGTGCCAGCGCGGCGAAGCGCCAAGCCATTCGCCGATGCTGCGGTCGCGCAGCTCGCGGCCCACGGCCCAGGCACCAGCGGTCATCGCGAGGATGTGCAGCAGCGCCGGAATGAGCGCGGCACCCAGAAACTGCTCGTAGTCGGTCGACGTGTTGAACAGCGCCACCATGCTCGCCTTGATCGGTTCCATGCTCACGCGCGCGGCCTTCATCGACTCGCCGCGCTTGTTGCGCACCGTGAGCTCGACCCCGCCCGAGACGGTGCCCACAGCGGTGCGCACGTCTCGCTGGATCAGGCTCGAATGCGTGCCGAGCTGCGCGTTGTGCAGCAGCACGATCTGGCCGACGCGGCCCTGCTTCACGTCGCGGCTCAGTTCACGCGGCAGCTGCACCGCTGCGTCGACGGCGCCGCTGGTGAGCGCGCGCGCCATCTCGCCTTCGTCGCTGTAGCGCTGCGCCACGCGCAGGCCGGGCGTGGCGTCGAGGAAGCGCACCACCTGCCGCGAGAGCGAGGAGTGGTCCTGGTCGAGCACGCCGATCGGCAGGCGCTCGGGCAGGCCGGCCGAGAAGATCCACCAGATCAGGAACACCGCGAGCAGCGGCACCCAGGAGATCATGGCCAGGTCCCACGGACGCGTGCGCAGCAGCGCGAATTCGCGCCGTGCGCTGGCGGTGGAGAAGCCGCGGAGGCTCATGGAAGGAATCCGTGCCGCCGCGATCAGTCCACGAGCACGCTCATGCCCGGCCGTGCGCCTTCGATGGGCTTGAGCGGACGCGCGCGGACCTCGAAGGTGCGCACGTCGAAGCCGGTGCCGCCGCGGGTGGCGCGCCATGTCGCGAAGTCGGGCAGCACGGCGCTGTAGTAGACCTTGAAGCGTGCGGTGCGCCTGCCTTCGGGCAGCGCGGGCAGGTGGGCGTCGAACTCGTTGCCCAGCGCGAAGCGGGAAAGGCGGTCTTCGCGCACGTTGAGCACCACCCACTGGTCGTTCAGGTCGACCACCGTGACCACCGCCACGCCCTGCGGCGACAGTTCGCCGACCTTGGCCAGCACCTTGGCCACTTCGCCGGCCACGGGGCTGCGCAGCTCTGTCTCGGCCTTGGCGGCTTCGGCTTCTGCCACCACACCGGCGACCTGGCGGGCCTGCGCGCTCGCTGCGGCCTTGTCCTCGGGCCGGGCACCGGTGCGCGCCATGTCGTACTGCGCCTTCGCCGCGATGGCGGCGTCGCGCGAAGCCTTCCAGTTGGCCTCGGCTTCGTCGCGCTTCTGGTCGGCCACCAGGCCCTCGCGCGCGAGTCCGTCGACGCGGCGGAAGGAGGTCTGCGCAAGCTGCGCAGCGGTTTCTGCGCGCTGCCACTGCATGCGCGCCATTTCCACTTCCTGCGGGCGGGCGCCGTTCTGCGCCTTCTCGGCGACGGCCTGCGCGGCCTGCTCGGCGGCGGTGGCCTGCGCGAGCTTGGCGCGCACCTCGGGGCTGTCCATGCGAACCAGCACCGTGCCGGCCTGGATGCGGTCGCCTTCCTTCACCGGCACTTCGGCGACGCGCGCGGTCACCTTGCCCGCGACGTCGGTCTCGCGCGCTTCCATCTGGCCCTGGAACACCTCGGGCGCCGGGCGCGAGGCGCGCCAGAAACCCCAGACGAGCAGCGCCAGCATGAGCAGGGCGGCGAATATCGCGATCAGTTTTCGGGTCTTGGCACTCATCATCAATTCACCTTCACGTCGGCACGTGCGATGTAGTCGGAAAACTTCTCGGAAAGCCCCGCGCTCTCGAGCAGCTGCGCGAGCGCCTGCACGTAGTCGTTGGCGGCCTGCGCGCGTTCGGTCAGCACCTTGGCCTGGTTGGTCTCTGCGTCGATCAGGTCGAGCGTGGTGCTCGTGCCTTCGCGCAGGCCGGCGGTGCGCAGCTTCACGACTTCCTGCGCGAGCTCGACCGAGGCCTTCATCTCCAGGTACTGGCGCCGCGCGTTCTCCAGCGCGCGCCAGTTGCGCTCGACCAGCAGCGAGATGTCGCTGCGCGCCTGCGCATCGGTGCGCTCGGCCTGCTCGACCTGCTTGAGCGAGGCGGCGGAGAGTTTGTCGCGGTCCACCGAGTCGTACAGCGTCCAGCGCACGCCGACGCCCGCCACCCAGTCGGCGTTGCCGCTCTTGAGCTCGCGCGTGCCGAAGGCGATCACCTGCGGGCGGCGCAGCGCCTCTTCGCCCTCATGCAGCTGCTCGGCCTGCGACTTCTTGGCCGCGACCTTGTCCAGGCCCGGGTGCCGCGTGAGCGCCGAATCGATGAAGTAGTTCAGCGGCTCGATCGGCGTGCTGATGAGAAAGAGCGGCGTCTGCGGCGCCACGCTGCCGTCGGCGCGCACGGTGCGGGCCAGCGCGACGGAAGCCAGCGCCGCGTCGTTCTCGGCCTTGCGCGCGTTGCGGCGGGCTTCTTCATACGCGGCGCTGGCCTGCAGCCGCTCGACGCGCGAGATCACGCCGGCGGCCAGCATCTTCTGCGCGGCCGAGTCGTGCTGCGCGATGGTGCGCTCGGCCTGCAGGCGCAGGGCGGCAGCGCGGCGGGCGAGCTGCGCGCCGAAGTAGCGCTGCACGAGCAGGGTGTCGACCTCGTGGCCGGCCTGCTCGGCATCGGCCTGCGCCTCGCGCGTCTGGGCCGAGACGAAGCCGCGCACCGCGTCGGTCGCGCCGCCCACGTAGATCGGCCACACGGCCGATATCGACGCGTTGGTGCCGGTGTCATGGCGGTTGAGCGTGTAGCTGTTGGGTAGCTGCGGAATCGGCACGCGCGCGATCACGCTCTGGATGGACGACGGCAGCGCCGAGCCCAGCTGCCCGAGCCGCTGGTTGAGCGGATCGAGGTCGAGGTTCAGGTTCGCGTTGTAGGCATAGGCCAGCGCGGAGACGCTGACCGACGGGCCGCCCAGCCGCTTGAGGCCCTGGCTCTGCAGCTCTTTCGCGTCGACGGCGGCGCGCGCGGCGGCCAGCTTGTCCGAGCGGTCGATCATGCGGGCGCGCGCCGCGTCGAAGCTCAGGGAGAGGATGTCGTCGTTCGCGGCCTGGGCTTGCGCGGCGGCCGCGCCGCTCAGGACGAGCAGGGCCGGCAGCAGGCGCAGCGAACAGGAGCGCAAGACGTGGTGGAGTGGTGTCATCGTTTCGGGTGGCGTGCAGTGTTGCATTCGGCGAGGGCTGCTGGGCAGCAATCAGACCTGGATCGTCGGCTTGTAGTCCGCCGGCAGCACTTCGTTCCATTTGCCGAAGAGCGCCATCAGCCCGACGGCCACCGCGCCCGACAGCAGCACCGCGCCGCAGGCATGGGCCCAGCCGTTGTCGAAGGCGCCGAACATCACGGCGCGGAAGGCCTGCACCACCCAGCTGAAGGGCAGCCAGCCGTGCACGTCGCGGAAGAAGCCCGCCGAAAGCTCCACCGGCAGCACGCCGCCGCCGGCCGACAGCTGCAGCGTCAGCAGCAGCACGGTGAGGATGCGGCCGAAGTCGCCGAACACGTGCAGGATCGCGAACAGCACCACCAGGAACACCAGCGAGGCCAGCGCCATCGTGAGCGCCAGGGCCGGCACATCCGGGGCCTGCACCTGCAGCACGCCCACCAGCGTGGCCAGCACCAGCGCCACCTGAAGCAGCACGATCAGCGCCGGCATGGTGATCTTGCCCAGCGTCTTCGCGAGCTTCGGGTAGTGGCTGTGGTCCGAGAGCACGATGCGGATGTTGAACAGGTAGCCGGCCATCACCGCGCCGATCCACAGCGCCACCGACACCATGTTGGGCACGAAGGCGCTGCCGTTGTTGGCGACCGGTGCCACCACTTCCACCTTGGGCTCGACCGAGTCGGCCAGCCCCGAGGCGCTGCCCTGGATGCGGGTGATGGAGGCGGGCAGGGCGGCCTCGATGGTGCGCACCCCGGTCGAAAGCCGCTCCGCGCCCTGGGCGAGCTGCGCGCCGCCCTGCACGAACTCGTCGAGCTTGCGATCAGGCGGCAGCTTGCCGGACATGGCGTGGATACCGGCGGCGAGCGCCGTCATGCCGTCGGTGAGCTTTCCCACGCCGCCGTCTAGGACCGTCGCGCCGGTCGTGAGCTTGTGGTTGCCGTCCTGTGCCTTCGCCATGGCGGCCTGCGCCTGGTCGATGCCGCCGCGCAGCTTGTCGGCACCGGCGGCGAGCTCTCCCGCGCCCTTGGAGATGCGGTCGCCCACGAAGGGGATGTCGGCCGTGTCCTTCTGCATCCTGCGGGCGCCGTCGCCGAGCTGGACGGCACCGCCTTCGAGCTGCCCGAGCCCGTCGCCGATCTGCGCGAGCCCGCTGCCGAGTTCGCGCTGGCCCGCCGCGAGCTGCTGCGAGCCCGCCTTGAGCGCGCGAAGGTCCGCGTCGGCAGGCAGTTTCGATTCGATGGTGCGGATGCCGCCGTTGACCTGCTTGAATCCGCTGCCCACCTGCTGGGCAGCCGCGCTGTACTGGGCGGCGCCAGCGGCCAGCGTCTGGCTGCCGTCGCGCAGTTCCAGCAGGGCCTGCTTGAGCTTGTCGAGCCGCGCCTGCGAGCCGGAGGCCGCGTTCAGCACCAGGCCCCAGCGCTGCTCGTTGAGCATCTCGTTGACCTGGTGGCCCAGTTCGCCCGCGAAGCGCCGCGCCAGGCCGGCCGAGCTGTAGTTGTTGCCTTCGGAGGTGTAGACCACGATCTGCCCCGCACCGCGCTGCGTGCCGGGCACCGCGTTGGCGCTGAAGTCGGGCGGGATCAGCAGGGCGAAGGCCAGCGCGCCGCGCCGGACCTCGGCGCGCGCGGCTTCGGCGTCGTCCATCGCACGGAAGCCGAAGGCGCGCTTGTCGAGCAGCGTGCGCGTGAGTTCGTCGCCCACGTTGACCGTGCGCGACATGTAGGTCACGCCCCGGTCCTGGTTGACGATGGCGGCGGGCAGGTCGGCCGTGTGGCCCGCCGGGTCCCACACGCTGGAGAGGTAGATCAGCGCATAGATCGCAGGCACCACGCCCACCGCCACCACGGCCAGCAGGATGCGAGGAAAGCGCCGGACGATCGCCAGCTCGGCCCGGGCGATGGCCCAGGTGCCGGCGAACAGTGCATGGAGGTATCGCATGGGGCCAGGGGTCTTCAGAAGCGCCATGACGGTGGAAACGCGCGCAGAGCCGTCGATCAGCCCGGTTTTCGCTGCGCGGGGTCGTAGAAGAACTGTTCTTCCGCGATGCGGTCGCCCTCCCAGCGCTGCCAGGCGATCTCCTCCATGCGCATCCTGCTGCCGCCCTTGAACGTGAACTCGAAGATCCAGTGGATCGCCACGTGGTCGCCGTTCACCAGCACCGGCCGCACGCAGGTGGAAACCACCGATTCGGTGCGCTCCAGCACGGCGGTTTCCTGCGCCACCAGCGTGCCGCGGCCGCGCCGCGGCTCGGCCTGGTTCTCGCGCATGGTGGCATCTTCGGTGTAGTAGTCCTCGATGGCCTTGGCATGCGCGCCGCCTTCGACGGCGGCGATGAATGATTCGAGTCGTTCGGGCGTGGGCATTCTCAGGACTTTACTTTGACTTCGACGCGGCGGGCCTCCGCGGGAGGCCCGTCGGCCTGCGATTGCTCCGGTTTGGCCAGTTCGATCTTCTCTGCGGGCGCCCCGGCTGCCTTGAGCGCATCGCTCACCGCCATCGCGCGCTGCTTGGCGAGCTCGGCGTTCTTCGCCGGGTCGCCGCTGGCGTCGTGGTAACCGCTCACGAGCACGGTGCTGCCGCTCTGCACGGCCTTGATGACGTCGGCCAGCGCTTCCTTGGCGTTGGGCGCCACTTCGGAGCTTGCGCTGGCGAAGTAGAACTTCACCACGCCGTTCTCCACCTTCACGGCGGCGGCTTCGGCGGCCGATACGGCGCCCGATGCGACCACCGTCGCGGGTGTCGACGGCGTTGACGGCGTTGACGGTGCCATGGCCGCCGGAGCCGTGACCGCAGGCGGCGCAGGTACCTTCACCGGTGCGGCAGCCCCCGCATCGCCCGCATGGAACTTCACCACCAACGGCACGATGAGCAGCGCCACGATGTTGATGATCTTGATCAGCGGGTTGACCGCCGGGCCGGCCGTGTCCTTGTAGGGGTCGCCCACGGTGTCGCCGGTGACGGCAGCCTTGTGCGTCTCGCTGCCCTTGCCGCCGAAGTGGCCGTCCTCGATGTACTTCTTGGCGTTGTCCCAGGCGCCGCCGCCCGTGCACATGCTGATGGCGACGAACAGGCCCGTGACGATGGTGCCCATCAGCAAGCCGCCCAGCGCCTTCGGCCCGAGCACCAGGCCGACGATGATCGGCACCAGCACCGGCAGCAGCGAGGGGATCATCATTTCCTTGATGGCAGCGCCGGTCAGCATGCCCACGGCCTTGCCGTACTCGGGCTTGCCGGTGCCTTCCATGATGCCGGGGATGTCGCGGAACTGGCGGCGCACTTCTTCCACCACCGCACCCGCCGCGCGGCCCACGGCCTCCATGGCCATCGCGCCGAAGAGGTAGGGGATCAGCCCGCCGATGAAGAGGCCGACGATCACCATCGGGTCGCTCAGGTTGAAGCTGATCGCCTGGCCGAAGCTTTCCAGCTTGTGCGTGTAGTCGGCGAAGAGCACCAGCGAGGCCAGGCCCGCCGAGCCGATGGCGTAGCCCTTGGTCACGGCCTTGGTGGTGTTGCCGACCGCGTCGAGCGGGTCGGTCACGGCGCGCACGCTGTCGGGCAGTTCGCTCATCTCGGCGATGCCGCCGGCGTTGTCGGTGATGGGGCCGTAGGCGTCGAGCGCCACCACGATGCCGGCCATGCTCAGCATCGACGTGGCGGCCACCGCAATGCCGTAGAGGCCCGCGAGCGAATAGGAGGCCAGGATGGCGATGCAAACGAAGATCACCGGCCAGGCCGTCGAGCGCATCGACACGCCCAGCCCCGCGATGATGTTTGTGCCGTGGCCGGTGGTCGATGCTTGCGCGATGTGCTGCACGGGCTTGTACTGCGTGCCCGTGTAGAACTCTGTGATCCACACCAGCGCGGCCGTCAGCGCCAGGCCGACGAAGCAGGCGCCGAACAGCTTGAGCTGGCTGCCGCTCGCGGCAATGGCGTTGTCGGGGATCAGCCAGCTGGTGACGAACCAGAACGCGATCAGCGACAGGATGCCCGACACCGCCAGCCCCTTGTAGAGCGCCGGCATCACGTTGACCATGCCCGGCGAGGCCTTCACGAAGAAGCAGCCGATGATCGACGCGACGATCGACACCCCGCCCAGCGCCAGCGGGTAGAGCACCGCGTTGGTGGGCGCGGCCGCGACCATCAGTGCGCCCAGCACCATGGTGGCGATCAGCGTCACGGCATAGGTCTCGAACAGGTCGGCCGCCATGCCGGCGCAGTCGCCGACGTTGTCGCCCACGTTGTCGGCGATCACGGCCGGGTTGCGCGGGTCGTCCTCGGGGATGCCGGCTTCCACCTTGCCCACCAGGTCGGCGCCGACGTCGGCGCCCTTGGTGAAGATGCCGCCGCCCAGCCGCGCGAAGATGGAAATCAGCGAGGAGCCGAAGGCAAAGCCGATCAACGGATTGAGCACCGCCGAGAGGCTGTGCCCCGCGGCCGGCGTGCCGTTGCCGATCAGCACCCAGTAGAAGGCCGACACGCCCAGCAGGCCCAGGCCCACCACCAGCATGCCGGTGATGGCGCCGCCGCGGAAGGCAACGTCGAGCGCCGGGCCGATGCCGTGCGTGGCCGCCTGCGCGGTGCGCACGTTGGCCCGCACCGAGACGTTCATGCCGATGAAGCCGCAGGCGCCGGAGAGCACCGCGCCCACGATGAAGCCGACGGCGGTGGTGAGGTCGAGGAACACGGCGATCAGGATCGCGAGCACCACGCCGACGACGGCGATGGTGCTGTACTGCTTGGCGAGGTAGGCGGAGGCACCGGCCTGGATGGCGGCTGCGATCTCCTGCATGCGGGCGTTGCCGGCGTCCTTCGCGAGAATCCAACTTCGGGCCCAGAAACCGTAGGCCACGGCCACGAGACCGCAGACGATGGCCAGTATCAGGGGGGTGTTGCCGATCATGCTTTGCTTCTCCATTCGTTCGTTGTGACTAGTGGAGACGGACAGCACGGGCCCCTGCGTGCAACGCGTACGGGACCGTGATTTCCGCCGCGTTGCTTCCTCGAAGCTCACTGCACCGGGGGTGCGGAGCCGATTGGCCAACGGTTGCAATTTACAGGCAAAAACAGATGCGCGTGCGACCGGCCGGTGACACGGAAAGTAAACTCAGGGTTTGTCCCCGTCCCTCTCATACTTTTCAACTACTCGAAAAACGTCATGTCCTTCGACAAAGTTTCCCCCGGCAAGAACCTGCCCGATGCCTTCAACGTCGTGATCGAAATCCCGATGAACGCCGACCCGATCAAGTACGAGGTGGACAAGGAATCGGGCGCGATCTTCGTCGACCGCTTCATGACGACGGCCATGTACTACCCCGCCAACTACGGCTACGTGCCGCAGACCCTGTCGGGCGACGGCGACCCGGTCGACGTGCTGGTGATCGCGCCGTACCCGCTGCTGCCGGGCGTGGTGGTGCCGTGCCGCCCCCTGGGCATCCTGATGATGGAAGACGAAGCCGGCGTCGACGGCAAGGTGCTGGCCGTGCCCACCGACAAGGTGCTGCCCATCTATAGCCACTGGAAGTCGGTGGACGACGTGAACCCGATGCGCCTGAAGGCCATCAGCCACTTCTTCGAGCACTACAAGGACCTGGAAGCAGGCAAGTGGGTCAAGGTGCTGGGCTGGGAAGGCCTCGAGTCGGCCAAGAAGGAAATCCTGGACGGCGTCGCCAATTACAAGAAGTAAGAAGTTGAAAGTAAAAAGCTCGCCTATTCGTTCAGGAAGGGCGAGCGCCGCGGGTCGCGCATGAAGCTGCCGGCCAGCGAAGGTGCGCAGCCCGTTCCGTCCGAGACGGCGACGCGGTCGGTGTCGAACTGCAGCGTGCGGGTGCAGCCCCCGGCCTCGCGCACCACGAGGCGCCGCTGCCCGTCGAGCACGTTCTTGCCCTGCAGCAGCATGTTTCCGCGCGAATCGGGGCAGACGTAGAGATCGATGCTCAGCGTGCCGCCCACCTCGGGCGTCACGTCGAGGAAGCGGCCGTCCTTCGGGCAGCGCCCCTCCACGTAACGGCCCATCCACTGCAGAAGAGGGTGGCCGAGGTAGCTGATGCGCCGCTCGTAGTCCTGCTTCAGGCACTCGGTGTTCCCCTTGCATTCGCGGTTGCGCACCGCGATCCAGTCGCGCTGGTCCCGTTTCAGGAAGGTGGGCCACCGGCCCGTGCCGGGCATCTCGGCCTGCCGCTTGTAGAGCGCGGCCATCGCTTCGTCCTGCCGAGAAAGTCCGGGATCGGCGCAGATCGCCTTCTCGGTGGCGTTGCCGGCTTTGGCGCAGTCGAAGCTGGCGGCCATGGCCTACGGGCCGGCAGCGACTAAGCAAAGTGCCGTAACGGCCCGGCGTATGAATGTCTGCATGTTGGTTCTCTCCTCGAAGCCGATGCTAGGAGAGGCCCGGCACGCCGTCGATGTGCCAAACGGACAAGGGCGCTATGCCCTTGGGCAGAGGCGACTCAGCCGCGGACGGCGTCGCCGGCCAGCCGCATCCATTCGCGATTGACCGAGCGTGCGTGCGAGTTCCAGTGGCGAGCGGCCTGCTGGAGCTCGTCCCACTGGCGCTGCGCGCTGGCGGTGTCGCCTTGCTGGGCGAGCCACGCGACGTAGCGGGCGCGGGCCTCGACGGTGTTGTAGCGGCCCAGCGCGTCCTCGAAGGCCTGGCGCGCTTCCGCCTGCTGGCCGTCGGCGGCGAGGGCGCGCGCGGTGAGCACTGCCACTTCGTCCTTGCGGTAGTCGTCGCGGGTGGAGCGCAGCGTCTGCAGAGCCTGCAGGGCGTCGCGCCCGGCCGTGGCGCCGCCTGCGGCGAGCAGGGCGCTGGCCAGGCCGAACTGCAGCTCCGGGTCGGATGCCAGCGGGCCCTTGAGTGCATCGCGGTAGTGGCCGACGGCGTCGGCGGCCTGGCCCCTGTCGAGCGCGGCCTTGGCGAGGCGCAGCTTGTTCTGCGCAGTGGGAGCAAGGTCGTAGGCCTCGGCGGCGGCGCGGTATTCGCGCTCGGGGTCGATGAAGCCGATGGCCGCGTTCGCCACCTTGCCCGCGGTGCGCTGCATGCGCGAGGCGGGCAGGTACTCGACCACGAAGTACACGATGCTGCCCAGCAGCGGAAAGCTGAAGAGGATCAGCAGCCAGTACATCTGCTTGCCGTGGCGCATGGCATGCACGGCAAAGAACAGCGCGATGAGGACGTGCAGGCCCAGTCCCAGGAATGGCATCGATTTCTCTCTGAGTTGTTGTGGATGGCGGGCGCTTTTATAGCAGCGCGCCATGGCACTCAGGCTGACTTGAAGGGACTGCGCTCGCCCAGGTGATCCATGTAGTTCTCGATGCCCGCACCCTCGCGCTCGAGAAAGCGCTCGACCGCGTCGGCGAACGACGGATGCGCCAGCCAGTGGGCGCTGGTGGTCTTCACCGGCATCAGCGCGCGCGCCATCTTGTGCTCGCCCTGCGCGCCGCCCTCGAAACGCTGCGCGCCGTGCTCGATGCACCATGCCAGCGGCTGGTAGTAGCAGGCCTCGAAGTGCAGGCAATCGACGCGCTCCAGCGCGCCCCAGTAGCGGCCGTAGGCCACCAGGGGACGGTCGGGCTGTGTCGAGAGCGCGATCAGGCTGCTGGCCATGGGCTTGCCGTCGCGCTCGGCGATGAAGAGCAGCCAGGCCTCGGGCATCGTGTCGGCCATGCGCCGGAAGAAATCGCGCGTGAGGTAGGGCGGGTTGCCGTGCTCGCGGTAGGTGCGTTCGTAGCAGCGGTAGAAGAAGTCCCAGTCGGCCTTGCCGATGTCCGCGCCGCGCGACCAGCGGAAGCTCACGCCGGCCTCGGCCACCTTGCGGCGCTCCTGGCGGATCTTCTTTCGCTTGTCGTGGGAGAGGCTGGCGAGGAAGGCGTCGAAGTCGGCGTATTGGGCGTTCGTCCAGTGAAACTGCACCGTGTTGCGCAGCATGAGGCCCGCTTCGGTGCAGGCGGCGACGTCCGCATCGGCGCCGAACAGCAGGTGCAGCGACGACAGTTCGAGCTGCTTGCACAGCGCGATCAGCCCCTGCACCAGCAAAGTGCGGCTCTCGGCATCGCGCGCCAGCAGCCGTGCGCCCGGCACCGGCGTGAAAGGCACTGCCACCACCGCCTTCGGGTAGTAGGCCAGCCCGTGCTGCTCGTAGGCGTTGGCCCAGGCCCAGTCGAAGACGTATTCGCCGTAGGAATGGTCCTTGACGTAGAGCGGGCACGCGGCCTGCAACTGCTCGCCCTGCCAGAGCGTGACGAACTGCGGCAGCCAGCCGCTGTCCGGCGTCGCGCTTCGGCTGTCGTTCAAGGCCGTGAGGTATTCGCGGCGCATGAAAGGCGAAGGCTCGGCCTCGGCGGCCAGCAGCGCGTTCCATGCTTCCGGGCTCACGTCCGACGGAGACGGCAGAACCCGAATGACATAATCGTTCAAGCCTTTTTCTTCCTTCTGTATGACGCTCAAGCTCGCCATCGCGCAACTCAATTTTGTGGTGGGCGACCTCGCCGGCAACGCAAAGAAGATCGTCGATGCCGCGCGCGAAGCCCATGCCCAGGGTGCGCGCCTCCTGCTGACGCCCGAACTCTCGATTGCCGGCTATGCGGCGGAGGACCTGTTCCTCCGTCCCGCCTTCACCGAAGCCTGTGATGATGCCGTGAAAGGCATCGCTGCCGCTCTGGCCGACCTCAAAGACATGGTCGTGGTGGTGGGGCATCCGACGGGCGGCAGCCTGCGCAGCCGCTCGGTGGCCGTGCAGATGCGCCACAACGCGGCCAGCGTCATCAAGGAAGGCCGCATCCTCGAGACCTACGCCAAGCGCGAGCTCCCCAACTACCAGGTGTTCGACGAGCGCCGTTACTTCACGCCGGGGCAGGGCACCTGCGTGTTCGAAGTGGAGGGCGTCTCGGTCGGCCTGCTGATCTGCGAGGACGCCTGGTTCGACCAGCCGGCCGAACTGGCGCGCGATGGCGGCGCCGAGGTGCTGGCGGTGATCAACGCCTCGCCTTATCACGTCGGCAAGGAGGGCGAGCGCGTCGCGCGCATGGCCGACCGGGCGCGCGCGGTGGGGCTGCCGCTGGTCTACGCGCACCTGGTGGGCGGGCAGGACGAGGTGGTTTTCGACGGCGCCTCGTTCGCGCTGCAGGCAGATGGCACCACGGCCGTGCAGGCCCAGAGCTTCCGGGAGAAGCTGGTTTTCGCCGAACTGAAGCGCAAGCCGCAGGGCGGCGTGGGCTTCGTGGCGGAGCCAGATGCCATCGCGCCCCCGCGCGATGCCGAGGCCCAGCTCTGGGACGCCCTGGTGCTCGGCGTGCGCGACTACATCGGCAAGAACGGTTTTCCGGGCGCCATCCTGGGGCTTTCGGGCGGCATCGACTCCGCCCTGGTGCTCGCGATCGCGGTCGATGCACTGGGCAAGGACAAGGTCCGCGCAGTGATGATGCCTTCACCTTACACCGCCGACATCAGCTGGATCGACGCGCGCGACATGGCGGCCCGCCTGGGCGTGCGCTACGACGAGATTTCCATCAAGCACACCTTCGAGTCCTTCAAGGGCGCGCTGGCGGAGGAATTCAAGGGCCGGCCCGAGGACACGGCCGAGGAGAACATCCAGGCCCGCATTCGCGGCACGTTGCTGATGGGGCTGTCGAACAAGTTCGGCTCCATCGTGCTCACCACCGGCAACAAGAGCGAGATGGCCACCGGCTACTGCACGCTGTACGGCGACATGGCAGGGGGCTTCGCGGTCATCAAGGACCTGCTCAAGACCACGGTTTTCGCCCTGGCGCGCTGGCGCAATGCCCACGACCCGTACGGCACCGGCGCCGAGCCGATCCCCGAGCGGATCATCACGCGCCCACCCAGCGCCGAGCTTCGGCCCGACCAGACCGACCAGGACAGCCTCCCGCCCTACGACATCCTCGACGGAATCCTGGCACGCTACATGCAGGACGACGAGGGCATCGACGAGATCATTTCGGCCGGCTACGAGCGCGCGGTGGTCGAGCGGGTCGCGCGGCTGATCAAGATCAACGAGTACAAGCGGCGCCAGGCGCCGGTAGGAATCCGGGTCACCCACCGAAGCTTCGGCAAGGATTGGCGTTACCCTATCACCAGCAAATTCAACGAAACCGCCGGAGCGCAAAAACCATGAAGCAGATCACCGCCATCGTCAAACCCTTCAAGCTCGAGGACGTGCGCGAGGCCTTGGCCGAAGTGGGCGTCACCGGCCTGACAGTGACCGAAGTCAAGGGCTTCGGCCGCCAGAAGGGGCACACCGAGCTGTACCGAGGCGCCGAGTACGTTGTCGACTTCCTGCCGAAGATGAAGGTCGAAGTGGTCGTGAACGAAGCCGACGTGGAGCGCTGCATCGAGGCCATCGTCAATTCGGCGCGCACCGGCAAGATCGGCGACGGGAAGATCTTCGTGACCGCCGTGGAACGCATCGTGCGCATCCGTACCGGCGAAGAGAACGAGAACGCCGTTTGACTGGTTCGCCCCCAGGCTGCGCGCACTTCGTGTCGCTGCGCCAACCCCCTTCCGGGGGCAACACCTGAGGCCCGGCGGAGCCGGTTCCTCGGTGTTCTTGGAATGGCTTTCGGGGCTACCCGAAGGTCAGAGGTTTTCCGAAAGGCGGTCTTCCCGCGGATGTAGTGGCACCTCGGCGCGCAGCGCCGTGAGCAGTTCGGTCACGTCGGTGCCGGTGCGGATCAGCTCCATCTGCCAGTCGCCCATGAAGCCCTCGCGCACGCTGTGCGCCAGGAAGGCGAGCAGGCCGTCGTAGTAGCCGGCGGTGTTGAGGATGCCGGTGGGCTTGTCGTGATAGCCGAGCTGGCGCCAGGTCCAGATCTCGAACAGTTCCTCGAAGGTGCCGATGCCGCCAGGAAGGGCGACGAAGGCGTCGGCGCGCTCGCCCATCATGGCCTTGCGCTCGTGCATGGTGTCGACCACATGCAACTCGTCGCACAGGGGGTTGGCCAGTTCCTTGTCGACCAGGGCCTTGGGAATGATGCCGACGACGCGGCCGCCGGCTTCTCGGGTGGCTTCGGCCACGGTGCCCATCAGGCCGGTCCGGCCGCCGCCGTAGACCAGCTGGCCGCGATGCTGGCCGATCCATCGGCCGACCGCCTGCGCGGCTTGGGTGAATTCAGGGCGCTCGCCAGGGCGCGAGCCGCAGTACACACAGATCGAAAATTCAGGAGTCATCCCGCCATCATGCCGCAGCCGATGGGCGCGCTCATGACATGAAGCGCTGCCACAGCGCTGCCGCCCAGATGCCTGTGCACAGCGTGAGCGACAGCAGCACTGCGGCGCTGCCCATGTCCTTGGCGCGCTTGGAGAGGTCGTGCCACTCGGGCCCGATGCGGTCGATGGCGGCTTCCACCGCGGTGTTGAGCAGCTCGACGATCATCACGAGGACGGCGCTGCCCGCGAGAAGCGCCACCT
The DNA here is from genome assembly GCF_013376045.1 of Variovorax sp. SG517. Taxonomy (GTDB): domain Bacteria; phylum Pseudomonadota; class Gammaproteobacteria; order Burkholderiales; family Burkholderiaceae_C; genus Variovorax. The sequence goes on from NZ_JABMJG010000002.1 coordinate 114,565, forward strand.
CGACCCAGCTGCGACCGAGCCAGAAGGAGGCCGGGATCATCACGATCGACAGGATGGCCTCCTGCCGGAACGCGGGTTCGCTCCAGCCGGCGCGCAGGCCGTGCAGCGAGATCAGCGTGGCATGCCAGACGCGATCGAGGCCCTTGCGGGCCTTCTGCGGGTTGACGGCGGGATCGGGAAGCTTCGGCACGGCACTCATCGGCGGCTCATCGGTTTGGAGGTGATGAGCCGCGTACCGGCCCAGGCGTCGTGCCAGAACTGGCGGTCGGGGTGAAAGCGTGCCAGCAGGGCCCAGATGGCGACCCAGCCGAAGATCAGCACGGTCGATTCGCCACCTGAAAGCTTGAACGGCGCAATGGCGGCCAGCGGCGGCAGGAACCAGACCCAGCTCAGCAGGTAGCGCGCGAGCGCACGGCGCTGGCTCACGGGCTGGCCGTGCGCGTCGACGATGCGGATGTTCCAGGTTTTCATGGCGAGGGTCTGGCCCTTGGTCCAGAACCAGACGAAGTACACGCCGAAAACCACGAAAAGAAAAGCCTGCAGCAGATGGCGCCGCGAATCCATGGCGTCGCGCATCTGGCCCAGCGTGCTGAAGAGCCAGCCCGAGACGAACACCACTGCGAACAGCAGCATGCCCTCGTACAGCCAGCAGGCCATGCGGCGCCAGAGGCCAGGCACTATCGAAACGGGAGCGCTGGTGGCCGGATTGGCCGGCGAGCCAGGCTGATCGGGGCCCGAAGCCTCGGGTGAACTGGAAGCCATCGAAGCCGGGCGATCAGGGAGAAGGGGACGGGGAGGTCGATTCGGCCGCCGGCGACGGCGCAGGCACCTGGGCTTCGGCGGGAACCGGCGGGGCCGCGACGCTGGAAGAGGCGGCGGGGGCTGCAGGAACCACGGAGACAGCCGGCGTCGCAGCAGCGGCCGCAGGAGCGCGTTCCGGTGGCGAGGCCACCATGATCGTCGCAGCCGGCGTGGCGGCCGGAGCAGGAGGCGGAGCCAGCAGGATCCGGGGCGTGTGCTGACCGCCGGGCGTGACGGCGGGCACCGGCACCAGCTTCTGCGACGAAACAGGTCGAACGGGAATGGCGGCGCCACGCGGCTTGGGAGGAGCGCGTTCGGCGAGCTTGCGCTTTTCCTCCTCGCTCAGCGCCTGATATTGCTCCCACTTGACCTTGCGCTCGTCGGCGGGAATGCGCTTGACCTCGGCGAAATTCAGGCGCGCCTGCGCGCGTTGCTGGTTGCTCAGGGCAGCCCACTCGATCATGCGGCTATGCAAGGTGGATTGCTCCTCCGCCGACATGCTCCCGAAATTGCGGGACAGCGCGAGCCATTTCTTCTTTTGCCCGATGTTCAGGGTGTTCCAGTGCGCGCCCAGGGGCTTCAGGGCCTGCTGCTGTTCGGCGGTGAGTTCGCTCCAGAGCGGCTTGGTCGTCGATATCGCCTTCGGGCTCGTGGCCGGTGCGGAGCTCGTTGCGGCAGCTGGGCTTGCCGCCCCCTTGGATGTGGCCTCGGCGTGAGGCTGAGCGCAGGCGAGCGTCAGGCTGAAGGCCGCGACAGCAAACGCTCCGGCCCAAACGACAGCGCCCGCCGGAAGCGGGCGCAACGGGCGGGGGCTGTTCGCGCTGGAGGTGGAGCGGCGTCGCATTCGATCGGGGAAGGTTCAGTCGGAGGCGTTGTCGGCCTTGAGAAATTGGGCAAAACCGGGGTCGGTATAGGCGGCAGGCGGCAGATCGCCTGTCAGCAGCGCGGAATCCACCTCGGCCAGTTCGCTGGCACGGTCGTCATCCTGCATCACGCTGATGGTGATCAGGCCGGCGACGAGCGCGATCAGCGGCACCACCGAACCGATGCGGGTCCACCAGCTCCAGCCCCCGCCCATCGTGAGCGTATGGCCCGACTCCGCCGTCGCGGACGCAGTCCGCAACTGCGGAGGCTGCTTGCGCGCCGCCACGGCCTGCGCGCGCGCCACGCGCAGCCGCTCGCCGATGTCGTGCGGAAGCTCCCGGTTGCCGGCCGAAAGGCGGGCAGCCAGACGCTGGCCGAACTGATCTTCGGCAACTGAGTTGATCGAGGTTGGAACCTTAGTGTTCATAGCGATATTCCCTTGGCCTTGAGCGCCTTGCTCAGAGCGTGGACGGCTCGCGAGCAATGGGTTTTGACGCTGCCCTCGGAGCAGCCCATCGCGGCGGCCGTCTCTGCGACGTCCATTTCCTCCCAGTAACGCATCAGGAAAGCCTCGCGTTGACGGCCCGGCAATGCTGCGATCTGCTCTTCGATCTCCTGGAAGATCTGGGCGCGGCGGGTCGTGTCTTCGGCGCTCTCCGCCTCCCTAGAGTCGGTCGGCGAGACGAAGTTCTCCAGCAGATCGAAATCTCCGTCCTCGTCGACGGATTCGAAATCGCTGAGGTTGGAGAACAGGGCGCGCCGGGTTTTCTGGCGGCGGAACCAGTCGAGCGTGCAATTCGACAGGATGCGCTGGAACAGCATCGGCAACTCGGCCGCGGGCTTGTCGCCATAGTGCTGGGCCAGCTTCATCATGCTGTCCTGCACGATATCGAGGGCCGCTTCTTCATCCCGCACGTGATAGACCGAGCGCTTGAAAGCGCGCCGTTCGACGCTTTTCAGGAAGTCGGAGAGTTCTTGTTCAGTGGCCAAGCGAGAGTGGGGCGCGCAGGGTGCGCCGCGTGGGAATGGGGTCTAGCGATCGCTACGTTTATCGCCGCGGATTATGCCTTTGTAGCTTTACAAGGCGGCTGAAGCGAATCTGAACGGCCGGAAATGTCATAATCCGCCCTGCAAGTCAAAAGGCAAACGGGTCACGGTCCGGCGGAACATCAGTCCGCCCATGGCTTTGGCCTCAAGTCCTGGCGCGACCTCACAAGGGTTGGCAAGGGGCACCCAAGGTATTTCGTTCCCGAAATAAACAAAGGTTGATCATGGAAATCTCCAAGGCGGAAATCGTCTCCGCAGCCGCCGCATCCGCTGGCGCAGGCAATTCGACTCAAGAACTCATGGGCGCCGAAGTGCTGGTGAAGGCACTGCAGGCAGAAGGCGTCCAGTACGTCTGGGGCTACCCGGGCGGCGCGGTTCTCTACATCTACGACGCGTTCTACAAGCAGGACACCATCCAGCATGTGCTGGTGCGTCACGAACAGGCCGCAGTGCACGCAGCCGACGGCTATGCCCGTGCCACCGGCGAAGTCGGCGTGGCGCTGGTCACTTCCGGTCCCGGCCTGACCAATGCGGTCACCGGCATCGCGACGGCGTACATGGACTCCATCCCGATGGTGATCATCTCGGGCCAGGTGCCGACGGCAGCCATCGGCCTCGACGCCTTCCAGGAATGCGACACGGTCGGCATCACCCGTCCCATCGTCAAGCACAACTTCCTCGTCAAGGATCCCAAGGATCTGGCCATGACGATGAAGAAGGCCTTCCACATCGCACGCAGCGGCCGTCCGGGCCCGGTGGTGGTGGACGTGCCCAAGGACGTCTCGTTCAAGAAGATTCCGTACGCGGGCTATCCCGACAAGGTCGAGATGCGCTCGTACAACCCGGTGCGCAAGGGCCACGGCGGGCAGATCCGCAAGGCGCTGCAGCTCTTGCTGGCCGCCAAGCGCCCCTATATCTACACCGGCGGCGGCGTGCTGCTGGGCAACGCCTGCAACGAACTGCGCACGCTGGTCGACATGCTGGGCTACCCGGTCACCAACACGCTGATGGGCCTGGGCGCCTATCCGGCGAGCGACCGCAAGTTCCTGGGCATGCTGGGCATGCACGGCACCATCGAAGCCAACAACGCGATGCAGAACTGCGACGTGCTGCTGGCCGTGGGCGCGCGCTTCGACGACCGCGTGATCGGCAATCCCAAGCACTTCGCGCAGAACGAACGCAAGATCATCCACGTCGACATCGACCCCTCGAGCATCTCCAAGCGCGTGAAGGTCGACATCCCGATCGTCGGCGACGTGAAGGACGTGCTCACCGAACTGATCTCGATGATCCGCGAGAGCACCGCCAAGCCCGATGCCGGCGCGCTGGCCGACTGGTGGAAGACCATCGAGTCCTGGCGCTCGCGCGACTGCCTGAAGTACGACCGCGGCAACAAGGACGTGATCAAGCCGCAGTACGTGGTCGAGACCCTCTGGAACATGACCAAGGACGCCGACACGTACATCACGTCGGACGTCGGCCAGCACCAGATGTGGGCCGCCCAGTACTACCGCTTCGACGAACCGCGCCGCTGGATCAACTCCGGCGGCCTGGGCACCATGGGCGTGGGCATTCCCTACGCCATGGGCATCAAGCTCGCGAAGCCCGACTCGGAAGTGTTCACCATCACCGGCGAAGGCTCGGTGCAGATGTGCATCCAGGAACTCTCCACCTGCCTGCAGTACAACACGCCGATCAAGATCTGCTCGCTCAACAACCGCTACCTGGGCATGGTGCGCCAGTGGCAGGAGATCGAGTACTCCGGCCGCTACAGCCACAGCTACATGGATGCGCTGCCCAACTTCGTGAAGCTCGCCGAGGCCTATGGCCACGTCGGCATGCTGATCGAGCGTCCACAAGACGTGGAGCCGGCGCTGCGCGAGGCGCGCAAGCTCAAGGACCGCACGGTGTTCATGGACTTCCGCACCGACCCGACCGAAAACGTGTTCCCGATGGTGAAGGCCGGCATGGGCATCACCGAGATGCTGCTGGGTTCCGAAGATCTCTGACCGATCGACGGAACGGACATTCGCTCAACTCTTTACTACTGACGAATCTATTGCCCGCCGAGCCCGCGCATTACCGTGCACGGGGGAGGGCGGCGAAAAGAGGAGTCACGCAAACATGAAACACATCATTGCAGTGCTGCTGGAAAACGAGCCGGGTGCTCTTTCCCGCGTGGTGGGCCTGTTCTCGGCCCGCGGCTACAACATCGAATCGCTCACGGTGGCGCCCACGGAGGACGCGAGCCTCTCGCGCATGACCATCGTCACCACCGGTTCGGACGACGTGATCGAGCAGATCACCAAGCACCTGAACCGGCTGATCGAAGTGGTGAAGGTCGTCGACCTCACCGAAGGCGCCTACACCGAGCGCGAGCTCATGATGGTGAAGGTGCGCGCGGTCGGCAAGGAGCGCGAGGAGATGATGCGCATGGCGGAGATCTTCCGCGGCCGCATCATCGACGTGACCGACAAGAGCTACACCATCGAACTCACCGGCGACCACGGCAAGAACGACGCTTTCCTGGAAGCGATCGAGCGTAGCGCTATCCTCGAGACTGTCCGCACCGGTGCCAGCGGCATCGGCCGCGGCGAGCGCATCCTGCGCGTGTAGGAGGGTGAAGGCGCCCTCAGTTCATACGTTCATCCACACATGAGGCAAGAGTGATGCGAGGACTGCTCGGTTTCGACAGGATGGTGACCCCGGCGATCGTCCGGGTGCTCTACCTCCTGGGCCTGCTGGGCGTGATCGCCCTGGCGGGAGCGGCCCTCTACCAGGGGCAGTACCTGCCGGCGTTCGTGGCCCTGGTCTTCGGCGCCGTTGCCGTTCGCATCTTCAGCGAACTGTTCATCGTGCTGTTCCGCATCCACGACAGCCTCGTGTCCATCAACCAGCAGATGAAGGACCGGAATTCCTCCGGCCTTTGAGTGAAATGCATCCCGCACGGGTGCGAGAGATTTTTTAGGAGAGATTCAAATGAAGGTTTACTACGACAAGGACGCTGACCTGAGCCTCATCAAGGGCAAGACGGTTGCAATCATCGGCTACGGCTCGCAGGGCCATGCGCACGCGCAGAACCTGAACGACAGCGGTGTGAAGGTCGTGGTCGGCCTGCGCAAGGGTGGCGCTTCCTGGCCCAAGGTCGAGAAGGCCGGCCTGAAGGTCGCCGAAGTGGCCGAGGCCGTGAAGGCCGCCGACGTGGTCATGATCCTGCTGCCCGACGAGCAGATCGCCAACGTCTACAAGAACGACGTGGCTCCGAACATCAAGGAAGGCGCTTCGCTGGTCTTCGCGCACGGCTTCAACGTGCACTACGGCTTCGTTCAGCCGCGCGCCGACCTCGACGTGTGGATGGTCGCTCCCAAGGCTCCGGGCCACACCGTGCGCAGCACCTACACCCAGGGCGGCGGCGTGCCCCACCTCGTGGCCGTGCACCAGGACAAGACCGGCAAGGCGCGTGACCTCGCGCTGAGCTACGCCACCGCCAACGGCGGCGGCAAGGCCGGCATCATCGAGACCAACTTCCGCGAAGAAACCGAGACCGACCTGTTCGGCGAACAAGCGGTTCTGTGCGGCGGCACGGTCGAGCTGATCAAGGCCGGCTTCGAGACGCTGGTGGAAGCCGGCTATGCCCCCGAAATGGCGTACTTCGAGTGCCTGCACGAGCTGAAGCTGATCGTCGACCTGATCTACGAAGGCGGCATCGCCAACATGAACTACTCGATCTCGAACAACGCCGAGTACGGCGAGTACGTCACCGGCCCGCGCGTCGTGACCGAAGAGACCAAGAAGGTCATGAAGCAGGTGCTGAAGGACATCCAGACCGGCGAATACGCCAAGAGCTTCGTGCTGGAAAACGCCGCCGGCGCTCCCACGCTGATCAGCCGCCGCCGCCTGAATGCAGAGCACCAGATCGAAGTCGTCGGCGAGAAACTGCGCGCGATGATGCCCTGGATCAAGAAGAACAAGCTGGTCGACCAGACCCGCAACTGATCTGCGAGCCAGGAGGGCGCTTCGGCGCCCGTTTCCCGAGGGCCACCCGTTGCGGTGGCCCTTTTGTTTGAAAGGGGACGACGCGGGCCCCTGAACTACACTGCGAACCATGCGATTCACAGATCAAGATGCTATCGAATGGATAGCTACCCACGCAGCACGCACGAGGGATGGAGGCAAATTCGATGCATGACGACACGCTTCCCGACGATGTGCCGCCGCGCAAGCGCCGCAAGGGCATCTACATCCTGCCGAACCTGTTCACGCTGGCGGCGCTGTTCGGCGGCTTCTATTCGGTCGTGATGGCCATGAACGCGCGCTTCGACCTCGCGGCGCTCGGCGTGTTCGCGGCGATGATCCTCGACAGCCTCGACGGCCGCGTCGCGCGCATGACCAACACGCAGAGCGCGTTCGGCGAGCAGATGGATTCGCTGTCCGACATGGTGTCGTTCGGCGCGGCGCCGGCGCTCATCGCCTATGAGTGGTCGCTCAAGGGGCTGGGCCGCTGGGGATGGATCGCGGCTTTCGTGTACTGCGCCTGCGCGGCGCTGCGGCTCGCGCGCTTCAACGTCAACACCGGCGTGGTCGACAAGCGCTGGTTCCAGGGGCTGCCGTCGCCCGCGGCCGCGGCGCTCGTGGCGGGCTTCATCTGGCTCGTGAACGAATGGGGCAAGCGCGGCGGCGAGGTGCTGTACCTTTCGTGGACGCAGATCACCTGGGTCACCTTCGCATTCACGCTGTACGCGGGCCTCACCATGGTCACCAACGCGCCGTTCTACAGCTTCAAGGACATCCAGATGAAGAAGAGCGTGCCTTTCGCGGTGATCGTGCTGATCGCGCTGGGCATCGCCGTCATCAACATCCACCCGCCGACAGTGCTGTTCGGCCTGTTCGTCGTCTACGGCCTGAGTGGCTACGTGGTCTATGCGTGGCGCAAGGCCAAGGGCCAGCCGGTCAGCGTGATCAGCACCTCGACGGAAGAGCCCGACGAGCGGGGATTGCACAACTGACACGGTGGCTTGTGCTACATTCACAACCCTCATGACCAAGATTTCGCTGCTGGCCCTACTAGCCCTCCCTCACGGGCGGAGACGGTAGCGCACGCGCAAATCCCTCACCACGGCCCGTTCGCACCAGCAACGGGCCGTTTGTCTTTTGGGGTTGCTGGTCGATTACCAACCATCACAGAGAAATCGACATGCTCAAGCAACCTCAAAGCAAATACCGCGCATTCGCCCCGATCGGCCTCAAGGACCGTACCTGGCCCAATGCCGTGCTGACCAAGGCGCCGATCTGGCTGTCGACCGACCTGCGCGATGGCAATCAGGCCCTGGTCGAGCCCATGGACATCGCGCGCAAGATGCGCATGTTCGAAACCCTCGTGGCCATCGGCTTCAAGGAGATCGAAGTCGGCTTCCCCTCGGCCTCGCAGATCGAATTCGACTTCGTGCGCAAGCTCATCGAGGAAGACCGCATTCCCGACGACGTGACGATCCAGGTGCTGACGCAGGCGCGCGACCACCTCATCGCTCGCACCTTCGAATCGCTGCAGGGCGCCCCGCGCGCGATCGTGCATCTCTACAACGCAGTTGCGCCTGTCATGCGCCGCGTGGTGCTCGGCATGGACGAGGACCAGATCGTCGAACTCGCCAGCAGCCATGCCCGCATGTTCAACGAGTTCGCTGCCAAGCAGCCAAACACGAAGTGGACCTTCCAGTACTCGCCCGAGATGTTCTCGGGCACCGACGTTCACTTCTCCAAGCGCGTGGTCGATGCAGTGACCGAAGTCTGGGCGCCGACGCCCGAGCGCAAGTGCATCGTCAACCTGCCCACCACGGTCGAGCACTCCACGCCGAACATCTTCGCCGACATGATCGAGTGGATGCACCGCAACCTCGCTCGCCGCGACTCCATCGTGCTGTGCGTGCATCCGCACAATGACCGCGGCACCGGTACGGCGGCCGGCGAACTGGCCCTGATGGCCGGCGCCGAGCGCATCGAAGGCTGCCTCTTCGGCAACGGCGAGCGCACCGGCAACCTCGACCTGGTTAACGTCGCGCTCAACCTCTACACCCAGGGCGTATCGCCGGAGCTCGACTTCTCGAACATCGATGAGATCCGCGCCACGGTCGAGCACTGCAACCAGATCCCGGTGCATCCGCGCCATCCGTACGTGGGCGACCTGGTCTACACATCGTTCTCGGGCTCGCACCAGGACGCGATCAAGAAGGCCTTCGCGGCGCGCAAGGACGGCGACATCTGGGAGATTCCGTACCTCCCCATCGACCCGAAGGACGTGGGCCGCAGCTACGAAGCCGTGATCCGTGTGAACAGCCAGTCCGGCAAGGGCGGCATGGCCTACCTGCTCGAGAGCGAGTACGGCATCGAGATGCCGCGCCGCCTGCAGATGGAATTCATGCAGTCGGTGCAGCGCGTGATGGACGTGGCCGGCAAGGAGCTCACCGCCGCCGACCTCTGGCAGCTGTTCGTGCGCGAGTACGGCATCGAGACCGTGCAATCCCTGCAGCAGCGCGTGATCAAGGAGGAGGGCGAGGGCGCCGACGCCTCCGTGGTTCTGCGCGGAGACCTGGCCTGGGACGGCGAAGTCCGTGCCATCGAAGGCCGCGGCAATGGCCCCATCGACGCCTTCACCCAGGCGCTGAGCAAGGCCACCGGGCACACCGTGCGCGTGATGGACTACCACCAGCACGCCATCGGCGCCGGTGCCGACGCGAAGGCGGTGGCCTACCTGGAACTGCGCGTGGACGAAAGCCAGACGCTTTTCGGCGTGGGCATGGACGCGAACGTGGTCACGGCCTCGCTGAAGGCGATCGTCTCGGGCGTGCAACGTGCGCGTACCCGGGGCGCGCACAGCGCACAATCGGTGGTTGAAGTCGCCTGACGCTGAAGCGCTGGTCCGGTCCGGACGCGCAGGAAGGGCGCGTACGAAGGAGAACCACGATGACCGACCAGCTGATCATTTTCGACACCACCTTGCGCGACGGCGAGCAATCGCCGGGCGCCTCGATGACGCGCGACGAGAAGATGCGCATTGCCAAGCTGCTGGAGCGGCTGAAGGTCGACGTCATCGAGGCCGGCTTCCCGGCCAGCTCGAACGGCGATTTCGAGGCGGTGAAGGCGATCGCCAACACTATCAAGGATTCGACGGTGTGCGGCCTCTCGCGCGCCAACGACCGCGACATCGGCCGCGCGGCCGAGGCCCTCAGGGGCGCGGCCCGCGGACGGATCCACACCTTCATCGCCACCTCGCCGCTTCACATGGAAAAGAAGCTGCGCATGTCGCCCGACGAAGTCCATGAGCAGGCCAGGCTGGCCGTGCGCTTTGCGCGCAACCAGATCGGCGACGTCGAATTCAGCCCTGAGGACGGCTACCGCAGCGATCCAGACTTTCTGTGCCGCGTGCTCGAAACCGTGATCAACGAGGGCGCGACCACCATCAACGTGCCCGACACCGTGGGCTACGCCATTCCCGAGCTCTACGGCAACTTCATCAAGATGCTGCGCGAGCGCATTCCCAACAGCGACAAGGCGATCTGGTCGGTGCACTGCCACAACGACCTGGGCATGGCGGTGGCCAACTCGCTGGCCGGCGTGAAGATCGGCGGCGCGCGCCAGGTGGAGTGCACCATCAACGGCCTGGGCGAGCGCGCGGGCAACTGCTCGCTCGAGGAGGTCGTCATGGCGGTGAAGACCCGCAAGGACTATTTCGGGCTCGACCTGCGCATCGACACCCAGCACATCGTGGCCGCGAGCCGCATGGTCAGCCAGACCACCGGCTTCGTAGTGCAGCCCAACAAGGCCGTGGTGGGCGCCAATGCCTTCGCGCACGCATCGGGCATTCACCAGGACGGCGTGCTCAAGGCGCGCGACACCTACGAGATCATGCGCGCGGAAGACGTGGGCTGGACCGCCAACAAGATCGTGCTGGGCAAGCTCAGCGGCCGCAACGCTTTCAAGCAGCGCCTGCAGGAGCTGGGCGTGGCCATGGACAGCGAAGGCGAGATCAATGCCGCCTTCCTGCGCTTCAAGGAGCTGGCCGACCGGAAGTCGGAGATTTTCGACGAGGACATCCTCGCGCTCGTCAGCGCCGAAGAGGTGTCGAACGTTGGTGAGCAGTTTGCTTTCGTCTCTCTCTCCCAGCACAGTGAAACCGGCGAGCGCCCCCAGGCGAAAATCGTCTTCACCGTCCAGGGCAAGGAAGTCACCGGCGAATCCGACGGGAATGGCCCGGTTGATGCTTCCCTGAAGGCCATCGAGTCGCATGTCAAGAGCGGCGCCGAAATGGTTCTTTACTCTGTAAATGCCATCAGCGGCTCGACGGAAAGCCAGGGAGAAGTTACAGTCCGGTTACAAAACGCAGGGCGGGTAGTCAACGGTGTGGGAGCGGATCCCGACATCGTTGTCGCTTCGGCCAAGGCTTATTTGAGTGCGCTCAATAAGTTACAGAGCCAAGCTGAGAGAGTTGCGGCACAAGGTTAGGTTTTCGGGCGATCCTTGATATTCGAATGAAGAAGAGGATGCAAGTAACTGATATTGCGTGTCTTTTTTGATTTCGATACACTGCGGTCCTCGTTTGTCGCCGCTGGAGATTTTTTAATGCCTGAAGCCCGCCTAAGCCGAGTTTCCAGCCAGCGGTTCCTGCCCGCTTTCAAAGCCATCGCCGTCGCGCTCTGCGCCACGGCGTTTTTGCTGCCTGGCGCCCAGGCTGCCAAGAAGGAAAAGCCCGCCGCTGCCAAGGCCGCCGTCGCCAAGAAGGCGAAGGGTCCGGTGCCGGTCGAAGTCAAGCGCAACGCCGCTTCCTCGAAAACCGCCGCCGTCGCCAAGCGCGGCGGCCGTGCCGAAAAGGCCGAACGTGCCGAGAAGGTGGTTCGCGGCGGCCGCAACGTCGTCGCCACCATCCACAAGAAGAATGGCAAGACCGTGGTGGCCGTGCAGCGCCGCTCGGTGGTTCGCGTCGTCGAGGCTCCCCCGCGCCAATCCTTCGGCCAGATGGCCGGCCTGCATGGAACCGAAGACGCGCTCGACCTGAAGTCGAGCGTTGCGCTGGTCATCGACCAGGACACCCACGAAGTGCTGTTCAGCAAGAACGACCACGCCGTGCTGCCGATCGCGTCGCTCACCAAGCTCATGACCGGCCTGCTGATCAGCGAGGCCCATCTGCCGAACGACGAGCTCATCACCATCACCCAGGACGACGTCGATACCGAAAAGCGCAGCAGCTCGCGCCTGACCGTCGGCACCACGCTCTCGCGCGGCGAACTGCTGCACCTGGCGCTGATGTCGAGCGAGAACCGCGCCGCGCACGCGCTGGGCCGCACCTATCCGGGTGGCCTGACGACCTTCGTGAGCATCATGAACGCCAAGGCCAAGATGCTCGGCATGAAGGACACGCGCTACGTGGAGCCCACCGGCCTGTCGAGCCGCAACCAGTCGAGCGCGCAAGACCTGGCGCTGCTGGTCAATGCCGCCTACGCCGATGCCACGGTTCGTTCGCTGTCCACCTCGCCTGAATACCAGGTCGAAGTCGGCAACCGCGTGCTGCAGTTCAACACCACCAACCGCCTCGTGAAGAGCCCCGATTGGGAAATCGGCGTGCAGAAGACCGGCTACATCTCCGAAGCCGGCCAATGCCTTGTGATGCAGGCCCGGGTGGCCGGCCGCAAGCTGATCATGGTGTTCTTGGATTCGGCCGGCAAGTTCAGCCGTATCGCCGACGCAGAGCGCGTTCGCCGCTGGGTGGAAGCCACGCATTCGGTCGGCTCGCCGGCAGCTTCGTCGCGCAACGCTGCTTATCAGGTGGCAGGCTGATCGACGGATCCGGTCTCCAGCTTCCCAACGAAAACAGGCCCTCGCAGGGCCTGTTTTGTTTTCGGAGGCTGCTCCGGGTCAGATGCCGGTCGAAGGCGCTGACCCGCCTGAAGGCGATGACGGCATGGCCGACGTGCCTTCCTTGAACCCCAGCGCACCCGAGATTTCATTGGCCGTGGCTTGCAGCTTGGGCAGCCAGCCCTCGTCCAGCCGATCGGCCGGCGCGGAGATCGAAAGCCCCGCCACCAGCTTGCCCTGGTCGTCGTAGATGCCGGCGGCCATGCAGCGCACGCCCAGTTCCAGTTCTTCGTTGTCGCGGGCGATGCCGTACTGGCGCGCCTTCGACAGCTCCCGCTCGAGCGCGGGCAGCTGCGTGATGCTGTTGCGCGTGTGGCCCGCCAGGCCCGTGCGCGTGGCGTAGCTGCGCACGCGTTGCGGGTCGTCCGCCGCAAGGAACAGCTTGCCGGTCGAGGTCAGGTGAAGGGCGGCGCGGCCGCCGATGGCGCGCACCACCTGCATGCCGGAGCGTTCGCTGTAGGAGCGCTCGATGTACACGATCTCGTCGCCCTGGCGCATGCTGAGGTTGACGGGTTGCTGCGTCAGCTTGTGCAGCTCGCGCATGGGGCCCAGGGCCGCATCGCGCACGTTGAGTCGGCCCTTGACGAGGTTGCCCAACTCCAGCAGGCGCATGCCCAGCCGGTAGCTGCCGGCCTCGGGGCGGTCGACGAACCGGCCGACGGCCAGGTCATTGAGGATGCGGTGCGTGGTCGACGGATGGAGTCCCGTCTTTTCGCTGATCTCCTTCAGCGAAATGGCGTCCTCGCGCGATGCCAGGACGTCGATCAGCGCGAACATGCGCTCGATCACCTGGATCACGGGAACGGCGGGAATGTCGGATTGGTTTTTTCTCATGGCGCTTGGCGGTGATGACCGGGCGCCATTTTACCTTGTGAAATCGCCCGGTGCCTGCCAGCGGCCATCCAACAACACTTCATGAGGGGAAAAGCGCGCCTTGTAGTTCATCTTCGGGCTGTGCTCGATCCAGTAGCCGAGGTAGACATGCGGCAGCCCGAGCTTTCGGGCCTGCTCGATCTGCCAGAGGACGCTGTAGGTGCCGTAGCCCGCGCTCGAATCGGGCTCGTAGAAGGTGTAGACGGCCGAGATGCCGTCGTTCAGCACGTCGAGGATCGACACCATCCGCAGCGCACCCGCGCTGCCGTCGGGCAGCGTTTCGCGAAACTCTACCAGGCGCGAATTGACCCGGCTCTGCAGCAGGAACTGGGTGTACTGGTCGATGCTGTCGTGGTCCATGCCGCCGCCGGCATGGCGGCCGTTCTGGTAGCGCAGGTAGAGCTGGTAGTGCTCCGGCATGAAGCACAGCTTGAGTACGCGCGCCTGGAGGTCGGCATGCTGCTTCAGCGCCCGGCGCTGGCTGCGGTTGGGCCGGAACTCGTTGGCCAGCACGCGCAGCGGAATGCACGCGCGGCAACCGTCGCAGTACGGCCGGTAGGTGAACATCCCGCTGCGCCGGAAGCCGCTGAGCACCAGGTCGGAGTAGGCGTCGTTGTGGATCAGGTGGCTGGGCGTGGCCACTTGCGAGCGGGCCTGCCGGTCCGGCAGGTAGCTGCAGGGGTAGGGTGCAGTCGCGTAGAACTGCAGTGTGTGAAGCGGGAGATCCTTGAGGTGCGTCACGTCGGGGAAGGAGATCGCGCGGAAAGGAGTTCGGACCAGTATACGGGGTCGAATCGCCACCGTGGGCCCTCTTGTCGGCGTGCCCCGGCGACGTGGGAGACGAATCGCTTGCGGGCCACTTCGCGCGCGCCCAGGCTGGCGAGGTGGGCCGTGTTCTGCTGGCAGTCGATCATCTGCACCCCGAAGTGGCGGCAGAGCGACACCAGCGCGGCCAGCGCGATCTTCGATGCGTCCGGCCGGCGGGTGAACATCGACTCGCCGAAGACCGCGCGGCCCAGCGCAACGCAGTAGAGGCCGCCGGCCAGTTCGCCGTCGATCCACGTTTCCACGCTGTGGGCGTGCCCGGCGCGGTGCAAATCCGTATAGGCGTTCACCATGTCGGGAACGATCCAGGTGCCCGACTGGCCCACCCGCGGCGAGCTCGAGCAGGCCTTGATGACCGCCGCGAAGTCATGGTCGATGCGCACCTCGCAGCCGGGCGTTTCGATGAAGCGCACGAGGGTCTTGCGCAGGGAGCGGTGCAGCTTGAAGTCGGCCGTCCGCAGCACCATGCGCGGATCGGGGCTCCACCAGAGGATGGGCTGGTCTTCGCTGAACCAGGGGAAGACGCAGTTGCCATAAGCCTGCATCAAAGTATCGACGTCGAGCGCGCCACCCGCGGCCAGGAGGCCGGGCACCGGGTCGGCCACGCCCCAGGCGGAGGCGGGGTCGGGCAGGGCATCTCCGGGTTCGAGCCATGGCAGTTGTCGCATGGGCATAGGTATACACGGCTTCGCAAATTCCGATCCAGTCGGCGAAAATCGCGTGTTGCCGATATCGCCAAAAGCGTTCGGCCGTATTCCACGGCGCCACAAAACCAGCCGGAAACCCTATAGTGCACAGCTTGTTTTCGCGCACCACGACAGATCAGGCAGGCCCGCGCACACGCCGGGGATCAGCATAAGAGGACCAAGTTGACAACTGAACTCAATCCCACCCGCTTCGGCAGCGGCCAGGCGGTGCGCCGCCTCGAGGACGAAAGCCTCCTGTCCGGCGCCGGACGCTACACCGACGACGTCACGCTCCCCGAACAGGCTCATCTCGTCTTCCTCCGGTCCTCGTATCCGCACGCGCGAATCCTCTCCATCGACACCAGCGCCGCCGCCGCCATGCCCGGCGTGCTGCGCGTGATCACCGGCGCGGAAATGGTCGAAGCCGGCGTCAAGCCCTTGCCCGGCGCGGCCGGCTTCAAGCGCGCGGACGGCAGCGACAGCGCCAGCCCGCCACGCTATGCCATCGCCCACGAGCGCACGCGCTTCGTCGGCGAGGTGGTGGCCGCGGTCGTGGCCGACACGGTTCAACAGGCGCGCGATGCCGCCGAAGCCATCATGGTCGACTACGAAGACCTGCCCATGGTGGTCGACCTCGCGAGCGCCACCGCCGACGGTGCGCCGCTGCTGTGCGAGGAAGCCACCGGCAACGTTGCCGCCGAGATGCGCCACGGCAGCAGCGAGGCCGCCACGGCCGCATTCGCCAAGGCCAGCCACGTGGTCGCGCTCGACGTGAACAACCAGCGCGTGGTCGCCCTGACCATCGAGCCGCGTTCCGTGCTCGCGGCGCGCGACGCCCACACCGGCCGCCTCACGATCCGCATGAGTACGCAGATGCCCTCCGGCGTGCGAGATGCCGTCTGCGCCGCCATCGGCCTGCCCAAGGAAAAGGTGCGCGTGGTGGTGGGCGACGTTGGCGGCGGCTTCGGCATGAAGACCGGCGCCTACCCCGAGGACATCGCCGTCGCCTTCGCGGCGCTGCAGGTGAACCGGCCCGTGAAGTGGGTGGCCGACCGCAGCGAAGAGTTTCTCTCCAGCGCGCACGGCCGCGACATCGAGGCGCGCGCCGAGATGGCGCTGGACGCCGACGGCAGGATCCTCGCGCTGCGTATCAAGACCCTGGCCAACGTCGGCGCCTACGCCACCGGTACCGGCGTCGCGATCCAGCTGCTGATCGGCCCCTGGGTGCAGACGAGCGTCTACGACATCCAGACCATCGACTTCCACTTCAAGGCGGTGCTCACCAATACGGCGCCCACCGGCGCCTACCGCGGCGCTGGCCGGCCCGAAGCCATCTTCACCATCGAGCGGCTCATGGACGAGGCCGCGCGCCAGACCGGCATCGACCGCATCGTGCTGCGCCGGCGCAACTTCATCCGCCCCGAGCAGATGCCGTACAAGAACCCGATGGCGCAGACCTACGACACCGGCAACTTCGAGTCGGTGATGGACCAGGCGCTCACGCTCGCAGACTGGCAGGGCTTCGAGACCCGGGCGGCCGAGTCGGCCGGCCGCGGCAAGCACCGCGGCCTGGGCATCGCCACCTTCCTCGAATGGACCGGCGGCAACGTGTTCGAGGAACGCGTCACCGTCTCGGTGCAGGCCGACGGGGTGATCGAGGTGTTCTCCGCCGTCAACGCCATGGGGCAGGGCATCGCCACCTCGCTGGCACAGCTTGCCGTGGATGCCTTCGGCGTGCCCATCGAGAAGGTCCGCGTGGTGCTCGGCGACACCGACCGCGGCGACGGCTTCGGCAGCGCCGGCTCGCGTTCGCTCTTCACCGGCGGCTCGGCCGTGCGAATCGGCGCCGAGCGCACCATCGACAAGGCGCGCGAACTGGCCGCGCAGGAGTTCGAGGCCTCGCTCGACGACATCGTCTACAGCCGCGGCGTCTTCAACGTGGCCGGCACCGACCTCGAGCTCGATCTCTTCACCCTGGCGGCCAAGCAGCCGGGGCGCGAGATCTTCGTTGACTCCACCAGCACCGTGGCGGGCCCCACCTGGCCCAACGGCTGCCACATCTGCGAGATCGAGATCGATCCGCCCACCGGCGAGATCAGCGTGGTGGCCTACAGCTCGGTCAACGACGTGGGCCGCGTCATCAACCCGATGATCGTGCGCGGCCAGCTCGAAGGCGGCGCGGTGCAGGGCATCGGGCAGGCGCTGTACGAGCAGGTGGTGTACGACCACGAGACCGGCCAGCCCGTCACCGGCAGCCTGATGGACTACGCCGCCCCGCGCGCGGACATCGTCGACACCATGTTCAACATGGAGATGGACGAGTCGACGCCCTGCAAGAACAACCCGTTGGGCGTGAAGGGCGTGGGCGAACTGGGCACCATCGGCGCCACGCCGGCCATCGTGAATGCGGTGGCGGACGCCTTCGCGCGCAACGGCCTGGCCACGCGCGCACCGCGCCTGCACATGCCGCTGAGCCCTGCGCGTGTCTGGCAGGCGATGCAAACGGTCGATTGAGCAATCGTTTTCGTGGGGCAGAAAGGCGTCGGCCATGCTTGTCACCAACGAAGTACAGACCGACGCGATCCGCATCGCCAGCTACCGCTGCGACGCGGGTCCCGACGCGCAGCCCTTCACCGAGCTGCACGAAGGCTATTCGGTCTCGTACGTGCGCAAGGGCAGCTTCGGCTATCGCACGCGCGGCAATGCCTATGAACTGGTCGCCGGCTCGGTGCTGGTCGGCTGCCCGGGCGACGAGTACGTCTGCACGCACGACCACCATGTCTGCGGCGACGAGTGCCTTGCCTTCCACCTCTCGCCCGGCTTCGTAGACCTGATCGGCGGCGACGCCAGGACCTGGCGCACCGGCGGCGTGCCGCCGTTGGCCGAACTCGTCGTCATCGGCGAACTGGCGCAGGCAGCGGCCGATGGCCAGAGCGATGTCGGGCTGGACGAACTGGGCATGTGGTTCGCGAGCCGCTTCGTCGAAGTCGTTTCCGGCAAGGCGAAGCCCAAAGTGCCTTCGTCGGCCATCTCGCGCGACCGCCGCCGCGCGGTCGATGCGGCGATGTGGATCGACGCCAATTCGCAGCACGACATCGGCCTCGACGGCGCCGCAACCGAAGCCGGCCTGAGCTCCTTCCACTTTCTGCGGCTGTTCTCGCAGGTGCTGGGCGTCACGCCGCACCAGTACCTCGTGCGCTCGCGGTTGCGCCATGCCGCGCGCCTGCTGGCCGACGACGACAGCCGGCCCGTGACCGATGTGGCGCTGGACGTGGGCTTTGCCGACCTCAGCAACTTCGTGCGCACCTTCCATCGCGCAGCGGGCGTGTCGCCGGGCGGCTTTCGCAAGGCGGCCAAGGGCGACCGCAAGATTCTCCAAGAGCGCATCGCGGCGCTCTTCGATGATGGACTCCTGATCAATACATCGAGCAGGAAACCATCATGTACGACCACATCGGACTGAAAGTCAAAGACCTCGCCGCGAGCCGCCGCTTCTACGAGGCCGCGCTTGCGCCGCTCGGCCACGTGCCGGGCCCGTACGACGACAGCTACGCAGGCATCGGCCCGGCCAACGAGCCGGCGCTGTGGCTCTACGCCGCCAAGGGCGCGAAAGGGCCGGGTACGCACATCGCATTCCGCGCGCCGAACCACGAGGCCGTGGCCGCGTTCCACAAGGCCGGCCTGAAGGCGGGCGGCACCGACAACGGCGGCGCTGGCCCGAGGCCGGACTACAGCCCGACCTACTACGCGGCTTTTCTCATCGACCCCGACGGCAACAACGTCGAGGCGGTCTGTCCCTGAAGCGAGGTTCGATGCCATGGCCACCGTCTACAAGGAATTCATCGTCGAAGCGGACGCGGCGCACGTCTGGGACGCGCTGCGCGACTTCAACGCAGTGCACACGCGGCTCGCGCCGGGTTTTCTCACGGCCTGCACGATCGATGGGGAGGGCGCGCGCGTCCTCACCTTCGCCAACGGCCTTGTCGCGCGCGAGGTGCTGGTGGGCATCGACGATGCCCATCGCCGGCTGGCCTACACCGTCACCGGCGGGCAAGCGAAGCACCACCACGCAACCGCGCAGGTGTTCGAGGAGGGCGAAGGCCGCTCTCGCTTCGTCTGGATCACCGACGTGCTGCCCGACGCCATGGCGGCCTACATCGGGCTGATGATGGAGCAGGGCGGGGCGGCCATGAAGGCCGCGCTGGAAGGTCGCCCCGCCCCGGTTGCGGCAGCCTAGAAGTCCTCGAGCGGCAGCCCGACGTAGTTCTCCGCCAGCGCGGTGGAGGCTGCGGTCGAGTGCACGAGGTAGTCGAGTTCCGCCTCCTGGATCTTCTGCCCGAAGGCGCCCGTCTCGGGAAAGCGGTGCATCAGCGAGGTGAACCACCACGAGAAGCGCTCGGCCTTCCAGACGCGGCGCAGGCACAGGTCGGAATAGCGGTCGAGCGCCGAAGCCGATTTCTCGCCGTAATAGATCTCGAAAGCGCGCGAGAGATACCCCACGTCGGCTGTCGCGAGGTTCAGGCCCTTGGCACCCGTCGGCGGCACGATGTGCGCTGCATCGCCCGCCAGGAAGAGCGAGCCGAAGCGCATCGGCTCGGCGACGAAGCTGCGCAGCGGCGCGATGCTCTTTTCCAGCGAAGGGCCGGTCACCAGGCGCTCGCGCGCCTCGGGGTCGAGGCGCTCGCGCAGCTCGTTCCAGAAGGCCTCGTCGCTCCAGTTCTCCACGCGCTCTTCGGTGGGCACCTGCACGTAGTAGCGGCTGCGCGTGGCGCTGCGCATGCTGCACAGCGCGAAGCCGCGCCCGGTGTTGGCGTAGATCAGTTCATGCGACACCGGCGGCACGTCGGCCAGCACGCCGAGCCAGCCGAAGGGGTAGATCTTCTCGTAGGTCTGGATCGCGTCGGGCGGAACGCTGGCGCGGCTCACGCCGTGGTAGCCGTCGCAGCCGGCGATGAAGTCGCATTCGATCTCGTGCGTCTGGCCGTCTTTCTCGTAGCGCACGCGCGGCTTGCCCGACTGGAAGTCGTGCAGGCTCACGTTCGCCGCGCTGTAGATGGTGGTGAGCCCCTCGGCCGCGCGCGCTTCCATCAGGTCGCGCGTCACTTCGGTCTGGCCGTACACCGTCACCTGCTTGCCGCCCGTGAGGCCGTGCATGTCGATGCGGTGGCGCGCGCCCTTGAAGAGCAGCTCGATGCCCTCGTGCGGCAGCCCCTCGGCCCTGGCGCGGGTGTCGACGCCGGCACGCGCCAGCAGGTCCATGGTGACCTGTTCCAGCACGCCGGCGCGGATGCGGCCGAGCACGTAGTCGCCGCTCTGGCGCTCGACGATGACGTTGTCGATGCCTGCCTTGAACAGAAGCTGCCCGAGCAGCAGGCCGGCGGGACCGGCTCCGATGATGGCGACCTGGGTGCGCATGTGGGTGTCTCCGAAAGGGTTTCGCGGAGCGTAGGGCGCGCGGGGCGTTCCGTGGAGGCCGCTTGCGCGGCTGTGTGCGATCATGCGAATGCGTGCGCGATCATCGCGCAACACTTCCACAGACGACGAACCATCCCGCCGAATGAGCATCGCCAAGGCCGACTTCATCGAGGGCATCGCCAAGGGAATGGCGGTGCTCGAAAGCTTCGACACCGAGCGCCAGCGCCTGAACGCCACGCTGGCCGCCGAGCGCGCCGGCCTCACGCGCGCCGCCGCCCGCCGCCACCTGCTGACGCTGGCCCACCTGGGCTACCTGGAAACCGACGGCAGCTATTTCTGGATGGCGCCGAAGGTGCTGCGCTTCTCGGGCAGCTATCTCGCGTCTTCCCGCCTGCCGCGCGCGCTGCAGCCCACGCTGAACCGGCTCGCGGCGCAGACCGGCGAGTCGTTCTCGGCGGTGGTGCTCGACGGGGAGGAGGTCGTCATCGTCGCGCGCAGCGGCACCTACGGCACGCCGACCCGCGTGCTCGCGTACGGCCTGCACCTGGGCGCTCGGTTGCCCGCGCATGCCACTTCCACCGGGCGCGTGCTGCTGGCGGCGATGGCGCCGACGCAATTCACGCAATGGCTCAAGGGCCGGCACCTGGCGCGGCTCACACCCCGCACCGTGACCCAGGCGCGAGGCCTGCGGCAGCTGATCGCCCGTGCGCGCAAGGACGACTACTGCTTCGCCAGCGAGGAACACGAACTGGGCGTACAGGCGCTGGCCGTGCCGCTGCGCGACATGCAGGGCCGCACGGTGGCAGCGCTCAACGTGGTGCTCTCGGGCACGCGCTATCAGGAGGAGGCGCTGCAGCGCGAGATGCTGCCGTTGCTTTTCGAAGCCGCGCGCGAAGTGCGGTCTCTGCTGTGAGTTCCGAGCCGATCTGAACTTTGGCCGCGGCCCGCGCCTCGAATCCCCGAAACGGACACAACCATGCGACTGCTCCTCCTCGAAGACGACGTGATGATCGGCGAAGCGGTGCTCGACCTGCTGCGCGCCGAACAGTACGCGGTGGACTGGGTGAAAGACGGCGAGGCCGCCGAAACGGCCCTGCGCACCCAGCAATACGACCTGGTGATGCTCGACCTGGGCGTGCCACGGCGCGACGGGCTCGATGTGCTGCGCAACCTGCGCGCGCGCAAGCAGCGCATGCCGGTGCTGATCGCCACCGCGCGCGACTCGGTGCAGCAGCGCATCGAAGGCCTCGATGCCGGCGCCGACGACTACGTGCTCAAGCCCTACGACCTCGACGAGCTGCTGGCCCGCATCCGCGCCTTGCTGCGCCGCGCGGCGGGGCGCGCCGAGCCGGTGTACGAGCACATGGGCGTGAGCATCAACCCGGCCACGCGCGAGGTCACGGTGGCCGGCCAGCCGGTGGTGCTGTCGGCGCGCGAATGGGCCGTGCTGGAGCCCCTGCTGGCGCGGCCCGGCATGGTGCTGTCGCGCGCGCAGCTCGAGGAGAAGCTCTACAGCTGGAAGGACGAGATCAGCAGCAACGCGGTCGAGGTGTATGTGCACGGGCTGCGCAAGAAGCTCGGCGCGGAGTTCATCCGCAATGTGAGGGGCGTCGGCTACATGGTGCCAAAACTATGACTCGCCCCCAGGCTTCGCGCACTTCGTGTCGCTTCGCCAACCCCCTTCCGGGGGCGACGTCTACGGGCCGGCGAAGCCGGTCCCGTGACGTCCCGCGAAGGGGGCGTGTATGAGGCGGTTGTTTGGGTCGCTGACCGGCTCGCTGCGCGCGCGGCTGCTGTGGTTCCTGCTCGCGGCGATCGTGCTGGCCGCGGGCGCGCAGGCGCTGGTGGCCTACCGGACGGTGCTTGCAGAGGCCGATGACATCTTCGACTACCACATGCAGCAGATGGCTTTGTCGCTGCGCGCGGGCCTGCCGCCGAGCGCCGCGGTGGGTGGGCTGGGCGCCGCCGAGCAGAACTTCGATTTCGTCGTGCAGGTATGGACGGCCGACGGCGTGCGCATCTTCGAATCGGCGGAGCAGGCCGCGCTGCCGCAGCTGGCGGTGCTGGGCTTCGCCGACGTGAACGCGCGCGGCACCACTTACCGCGTGTTCTCGATGCAGACGCGCGGGCTGGTGATCCAGGTGGCGCAGGACATGGCGGCGCGGCGCCACATGGCCGGCACGCTGGCGCTGCGCACCATCGCGCCGGTGGCGCTGATGGCGCCGCTTCTGATGCTGGTCGTTTGGTGGGTGGTGAGCCGGTCGCTCGCGCCGGTGGCGCGCGTGCGCAGGCAGGTGGCCTCGCGGCAGGCGGACGATCTTTCCCCGGTGAGCGAGGAGAACCTGCCCGACGAGGTGCGCCCGCTGGTGCAGGAGCTGAACCTGCTGTTCGACCGCGTGCGCCATGCCTTCGATGCGCAGAAGCACTTCGTCGCCGATGCAGCGCACGAGCTGCGTTCGCCCCTGGCCGCGCTCAAGCTGCAGGTGCAGGGCCTGCAGCGCGCGCCCGACGATGCCTCGCGCGAGCTTGCCGTGAGCCGGCTGGTGGCAGGCATCGACCGCGCGACGCGGCTGGTCGAGCAGATGCTCGCGCTGGCACGGCATGAGGCCAGCATGGCGGCCGGAGCCAAGCCCGAGCCGGTGGATCTGGCCGAGGTCGCGCGGCTCGCGGTGTCCGACGCGGTGGCGGCAGCGCAGGCGCGCGGCATCGACATCGGCATCGCGCATGCAGACGAGGCGGCGGTGGTGCACGGCCAGTCGGAAGCCCTGCGCATGCTGCTGCGCAACCTGCTGGAGAACGCCATCAAGTACACGCCGGTCGAGGGCCGGGTCGACATCGGCATCGCGCGCCAGGGCGACGCCGTCGAGCTCACCGTGGACGACAGCGGACCGGGCCTGCCGCCCGAGGAGCGCGAGCGGGTGCTCGACCGGTTCTACCGCTCGGGTGAATCGCAGGCGCCGGGCAGCGGCCTGGGGCTGTCCATCGTCAAGTCGATAGCCGATCTGCATGGGGCGACGGTGGCGCTCGACCAGTCGCGCAGCCTCGGCGGGCTGCGCGTGCTGGTGCGCTTTCCAGCGCGCGCCTGAGCCCCTTGCGGCGGCGCTGCGCCGTTTAAGCGGCGCTTAAGTCAGACCCGCGACATTCCTTTCATCGTTTTGCGTCCATACGCCTTGAAAGGAACCGACAAATGAACTCACGTCTGACTTCTCCCCGTGCCCTGGCCATCGCGCTGGCAAGCGCCGGCGTGATCGGTGCCGTCGGCGCCGGCGCCTACACCAGCGCCCGCGCCGTGGGCGCGCCGACCACCAACGCCGTCGCGACAGCGCCGGCCGCCATGGTCACGCTGCCCGACTTCTCGACGATCACTTCGCGCGACGGCCCGGCCGTGGTCAACATCAGCGTGACCGGCACCATAAAGGCCTCCGACGACGAGGCCGCCGCGGAGATCCAGGGCATCGATCCCGACGATCCGATGTTCCAGTTCTTCCGCCGCTTCCAGGGCCAGATGAACCCGCGCGGCCAGCAACAGCAGCGCGAAGTGCCGGTGCGCGCACAGGGCTCGGGCTTCATCGTCGACCCCAGCGGCATCATCATCACCAACGCCCACGTCGTGAAGGACGCGAAGGAAGTCACCGTCAAGCTCACCGACCGCCGCGAATACCGCGCGAAGGTGCTGGGCGCCGACGCCAAGACCGACATCGCGGTGCTCAAGATCGACGCGAAGAACCTGCCGGTGCTCGCGCTGGGCAAAACCAAGGACCTGAAGGTCGGCGAATGGGTGCTGGCCATCGGCTCGCCCTTTGGCTTCGAGAACACGGTGACGGCCGGCGTGGTGAGCGCCAAGGGCCGCTCGCTGCCCGACGACAGCTACGTGCCCTTCATCCAGACCGACGTGGCGGTGAACCCCGGCAACTCCGGCGGTCCGCTGCTCAACACGCGCGGCGAGGTGGTCGGCATCAACTCGCAGATCTACAGCCGCAGCGGCGGCTACCAGGGCGTGTCGTTCGCGATCCCGATCGACGTGGCGATCCAGGTCAAGGACCAGATCGTCGCCACCGGCAAGGCGCAGCATGCGCGCCTGGGCATCGCGGTGCAGGAGGTGAACCAGGCCTTCGCCGATTCGTTCAAGCTCGACAAGCCCGAGGGCGCGCTGGTCTCCAACATCGAGAAGGGCGGCCCCGGCGACAAGGCCGGCCTGAAGGCGGGTGACGTGATCCGCAAGGTCGACGGCCAGCCCATCGTGTCCTCGGGCGACCTGCCCGCGGTGATCGGCCAGCAGGCACCGGGCAAGAAGGTCACGCTCGAAGTGTGGCGCCAGGGCGAACGCCAGGAGCTGCAGGCCAAGCTCGGCGATGCGAGCGACAAGCCCGCCAAGGTCGCAAAGGCCGATGCCGACGTGGGCCAGGGCAAGCTGGGCCTGGCGCTGCGTCCGCTGCAGCCACAGGAAAAGCGCGAGGCCTCGGTCGACAACGGCCTGCTGATCGAGGATGCCGCCGGTCCCTCGGCTCAGGCCGGCGTTCAGGCGGGCGACGTGCTGCTGGCCATCAACGGCACACCCGCGCAGAGCGTGGAGCAGGTGCGCGAGGTGGTGGCGAAGGCCAGCAACAAGTCCGTGGCGCTGTTGATTCAGCGCGGCGAAGACAAGATCTTCGTGCCGGTCCGGATCGGCTGATCCCGCCTTCAGGTATGACGTCGCAAGCCCAGAGCCTCTCGGCGCACATCCTGCCCACGTCGGCCACCATGATCGGCGTGTGCATGACGGTGATGTCCATCGGGCATCTCGGGCCGCGCGACGACATGCGGCTGCTGATCGACCGCCTGCTCGCGGTGGACGCGCTGGTCTTCCTGGCCAGCGCGTTGCTGTCTTTCATCTCGATGCGCTCGCGCAGCTCCGGCGCGAAGCTGGAGGCGTGGGGCGAAATGGTCTTCATCGCCGGCCTCGGGCTGCTGGCGCTGGGCGCCGTGACGCTGGCCTTTGCCCTGCGCTGACCGGGCAGCGCCTCAAGCCGGCGAGCAGGGCCAGTCGAGCTGCATGCGCGTTCCGCCGGCGGCCGGGTCCGCCGTCTCGATCTGCAGACGCGCGCCGATGGACTGCGCGCGCGCCCGCATGTTGGCGATGCCGTGGCCCGTTCTCCCGCTGTTGGCCTGCACCGAAGGCAGGCCGCGCCCGTTGTCGGTGAGCATGATGCGCACCAGCGAAGGCGTCTCTTTCCCGTGCCAGCTCGCATGCATCACGATGCGCGTGGCGCCCGCGTGCTTGAGCACGTTGGTGAAGGCCTCCAGCAGGATGCGCTGCAGCTGCAGGGCCGCCTGCGCGGCAAAGGGCTCCAGCTGCGGGATCACTTCCACGTCCCACACCAGCTCGATGCCGGCGGCGTCGAGCCGCGGCTGCAGGCGGTAGCGCAGCGTGGCCAGCACGGTGGCCAGGTCGTCGTGCGTGGGCTGCAGGGAGTCGACGGCCATGCGCATCTCGTCGAGCGCGAGCTTCACGTGCTCCTCGATCACCGAGCGGTCGGGCCGGGCCTGCGTCACCACGTTGAGCAGCCCGACCAGCTGCGAGCCCACGCCGTCGTGGATCTCCCGCATGATGCGCTGCCGCTCCAGCAGCACGGCCTGTTCCTGCTGCTGCTGGCGCATGGTGTCGAAGGCACTGCGCAACTGGTCCTCGCGCTCGGCCACGCGGGCCGCGAGGTTGGCGTTGAGCGCGCGGTAGTCGGCCACGGTGCGGCTGTAGCGCTCCACCACCAGGCCGGCCAGGATCATCACGAAGAAGAACATCGCGTGCGCCGTGAGCGTGTAGTACGCGCCGCCGAAGAGGCCCATGCGCACCAGCAGCAGGTCGTGCGCGCCGGCCAGGATGGCCAGCGTGCCCGCGGCCATCAGCACGCCCGCGATGCGGCGCCGGTCCACCAGCGCGCCGTACACCACGTAGGGCAGGCAGATGATGCTGATGCATTGCAGGATGACGAGGCCGCCGGTCCACAGCAACGGCTGCGCGAAGGCGAAGGAGGCGCAGGCCAGCGTGACCGACAGCGCGAGCGCGGCATGGATGGAGCGCACCAGCCACGGCGGATTGCGCTCCAGCACCAGCAGCACGAAGCGCGCGATCAGCCCGATGTGGCAGGCATAGCAGACCGCCACGATGGCGCCCCACAGCGGCCAGGGAATGGCCATGTCGGGCCACACGCGGTCGAGATTGCGCGCCACGCCCGAGAGTGCGGCCAGCGCGAAGCAGCCGTAGAGCGCGTCGCGCTGGCGCAGCCACAGCCCGCCGGCGATGCCGCCCATCAGCAGCAGGCTCACCGCGTAGACGATGGCCGAGGTGTTGCGCCAGTTCTGCCGCGCACGGTAGACCGCCGCCAGCGAGGCCTCGGGGCCGTAGTGGATGCTGGCCAGCCCCGCGCCGCGCTGGCGCTGGATGGTGGTGCGCACCACCAGCGACTGCGGCTGGCCGTCCTGCTGCAGCACGGCCGGCACCGGCACCAGCAGGTTGCTCTTGGAGGCGTCGTAGTTCGGTACGCCCAGCGTGCCGTAGCTGGCCACCAGCGCGTCGTTGAACGAGATCGCCACCTGGTTGCCCGCGCCCGATAGCAGCAGGGCCGCGGACTTGCCGGCCGGCACGGCGGCGGCGGGCAGCTCGATGCGGTAGGTCGCCTTGCCGCCGCGGCCGGGGAACTCGTGGTCCCAGCGGAAGGGAAGTTCCACCCGGCGCTGTTGCATCGGCAGGCCGTCGGGTTCGAGCACCGCCTCGGCCGAGGGCACGTCGAAGGCGTCGGGTGCTTCCGCGGCGTCGGCGCGGTGGCCCGCCGACGCCAGGGCGAGCCACAGGCACAAGGCGGCGAGCAGCAGGCGGCGCAGGCCGCCGGCGGTCACGCTAGGGAAGCCAGCCGAGGTTGCGGGCCTCGAACACAGCTTCCGATTTGTTGTGCACATCCAGCTTGCCGTAGATATTGCGGATATGGGTTTGGACAGTCGAGGCCGAGACTCCCATCTGCACCCCGACTTCGACATAGGTGAAACCACGAGAGACCAGGTCGAGCACCTCGAACTCGCGCGGCGACAGGCGTTCCGGCGCGACCGTCGCGGTGCCGGCAGCCTTGGCCGCCGCCTGCT
The DNA here is from genome assembly GCF_013376045.1 of Variovorax sp. SG517. GTDB lineage: Bacteria > Pseudomonadota > Gammaproteobacteria > Burkholderiales > Burkholderiaceae_C > Variovorax. The sequence continues at coordinate 142,092 of NZ_JABMJG010000002.1, forward strand.
CCCTGGGCGCGGCGCCCGAATGGGCCTGCCAGCGGCGCAGCAGCTTGCGCGCGATCACCGGCGACATCGGCGAGCCGCCGGCGCGCAGGTGGCGGATGTGGGTGGCGAGATCGGCCTCGGTGCCGTCCTTCAGCAGGTAGCCGCTGGCGCCGGCCTCGAATGCCTGGACCATGTTGGCCTCGTCGCCGAAGATCGAAAGCACCATCACCGCGCAGGCCGGCTGCATGTTGCGGCACTGGCTGATCACCTGCAGCCCGGGCCGGTCGGGCAGGCCGAGGTCCACCAAAAGCACGTCGATCGGGTTGTCGACCAGCCAGCGCAGGATGTCGCTGGCGTTGGAGGCGCTGTAGGCCAGGCTCAGGGACGGGTCCGCGTCCACCACGCGCGAGATGCGTTCGCGCATGCCGGTGTCGTCTTCGACGAGGGCGACCTGTGTTTCCGCGGTCATGCCTGGTGCACCGGGTTGTGGAGGCTGGATGCGCTCATGCATGACGTGACGATGAGGCGCATGGGAAAGAAGGCCTTGGATTTCTGCTGGATGGCACAAAGGGTAGGGGGCGGCTTGCGGGCTGCCCATCCTATATACGGGGGAGGCGGCCTACGGTTTTCGGTGGCTGCTCGGTGGACTGCCCGCCGCCTTGCCCGCCGACCTTGCGAGCCGCGAGGCAACCAGGGCGAGGTGTTCGACCAGTTCACGAGGCGATTCGACCTCGAAATCGTACGGCAGGCAACCGAGCCAGACGGACAGCGCGTCGAGCGAATTGGCGCCGGTGGCGATGCGGGTGGCGCCTTCGCCGGCATCCTGCGGCGTGCCGCTGACCCAGCCGAGGTAGGGCTCGAGCGCGCCGGCGGGCGCGTGCACCACCACCTGCGCGTGATGCAGGTAGGGGGAGACCTTCAGCGCATGCTCCATGTAGCTCGCGACGTCGCCATGGGGCAGCCGGCGCGGCGTGAAGCGCTCGCCGGTGGGCTCGGGATCGACGATGCGGTCGAGCCGGAAGGTGCGCCAGTCCTCGCGCGCGGTGTCCCATGCCAGCAGATACCAGCGCCGCCCTGTCTGCACCACGCGATGCGGCTGCGCGGTTCGCTTGGTGACGGCGTCGTGGTGGTCGCGGTAGCCGAAGCGCAGTTCGAGCCGCTCGGTGCACGCTTCGGCCAGGAAGGACACGGCCTTCAGCCGCACGGGCGACTTGTCGTGCATCACCGGCACCACCGATGCGCGCACGCTGTCGAGCCGGCGGCGCAGGCGCGGCGGCATCAGCTGCTCGAGCTTGGCCAGCGCGCGCATCGAGGCGTTCCCGATGTCGCCAGTGGCGCCGGCCGGGTTGCCCAGGCCGAGCGCGACCGCGATGGCTTCCTCGTCCTCCAGCAGCAGCGGCGGCATCGCGGTGCCCGCGCCCAGCCGGTAGCCGCCGGCCACGCCGGAGGTGGAATCGACCGTGTAGCCCAGGCTGCGCAGGCGGTCGACGTCGCGGCGCAGCGTGCGCTCGGTGATCTCGAGCCGGGCGGCGAGGTCGGCGCCCGTCCGGGAGCGCTGCGCCTGGAACAGCGAAAGAAGCCGGATCAGGCGTGCGGTAGCAGACAGCATGCGCGCATCATGCCTGCAATCGAGGACATGATCTGTCCGCAATGGGTCGTAACCTTGCTTCCACTTTCAACCCCCGCACCGCGGAGCACAGGACACCGACCCATGAAGAAGACATACAACGGCAGCTGCCACTGCGGCAAGGTTCGTTTCCAGGCCCTGATCGATCTCGCCGAAGGCACCGGCAAGTGCAATTGCTCGATCTGTACCAAGACCCGCGCATGGGGCGCGATCGTGAAGCCGGATGCCTTCACGCTGCTGGCGGGGGAGGAGGAGCTGTCGCTGTACCAGTTCAACTCGCACAGCACAGAGTGGCTGTTCTGCAGGAGTTGCGGCGTGCGCTCTTTCGGACGTGGCAACGTGCCCGAGATCGGCGGCGCCTACGTGAGCGTGGCGGTGAACTGCCTGGACGACGTGACGCTGGAGGAACTGTCGACGGCGCCCGTCCGGTACATGGACGGGCGCAACGACAACTGGTTCGAGGCGCCGGCCGAGACACGCTACCTCTGAGCGAGGCGGGCCAGCCGGCGGGTTGCAGCCTTCTTACTTGCGGCGGCGGGTTGCCGGCGCGGCGCCCGGCGCCGAGGTCTGCGAGGGAGCGGCACCGCCGTCCACGCCCAGACGGCCGCCGCCGCCCAGGCCCTGGCCGCGCACCGTCTGCGCCTTGTAGTTGCGCAGCGAGCGGACCATCTGGTTGAAGGCGTCCATGAAGGCCGCCGCGATCACCTTGCCCTGCGGCGTACGGGTGTAGCCGCCGATGCCGCCGGCGGCGGAGAGGCCGCCCAGGCCGGCGAAGCCCGCGAAGTCGGTCTTGGAAGCACTGCCTTCGGCGGCAGCGACCTGCACGCCCGAGCGGTTGTCGATCAGCGTCAGGAGTGCGCTGGCTTCCTTGGTCTGCAGGCTCGCGCCGAGGTTGGCGATGGCACGGCCGCGGCCTCCGCCCACCAGGCCGCCGAGCGCACCGCCCAGGCCACCGGCGTCGCTGTTGCTGAACACGATCTCGGGCGAGAGGCCGTAGTCGGACGCCACCATCTGGCCGCGGCCGAAATTGCTGCCGCCGCGCATTTCGCCCGACTGCATCAGCGCGCGTTCGCGCGTCATCGCGTTCATGCCGGCTGCGCTGCGCTCGACCACGATGAAGCAGTTCGATTGCTGCACCAGCAGGCGCAGCAGGTTGGCCGTGGGAGGCAGCTTGTATTCGCCGGTGAGGATGGTGTACCAGCCCGCGTTCACGTTCTCGATCAGCGAGACCGTGCCCAGCGGCGAATCGCAGCGTTCGAGCTGGCTGCTTTCGCCGGAGGTTGCGGCGCCGGCGGCGCTGCCGGTGGCCACGGTCTTGGCCGACTGGCTGCCCATTTGCATGTCCATGGTCTGGCAGCCCGAAAGGGCCAGCAGGCCGGCGAGTGCGCTTGCGAGAGAGAGTTTAGAAAAAGCCATGTCCCGATCTGGTCAAGTGAAAAGAATGCGGCGCCCGTTGCGGACGTCACTTGTCAAGATCGAAGATGGATCTGCCTTGGCCTGTATGACCTCCCGATTCGACGCGCCGCCAGCGACCGCGCGACGATACGGTCCGAGAATCCGGCACACCAGTGCCGAAAGTCATGTGCATGTTCGCGCGGCCTGGTCACTTGCCGTCCACCGCGCGGGTGGCGCCTCGACCAGAGTCCGAACCCGGGGACGCGTGGGCAACGGCAACCCATGTCCTCGATCGCTCCTGTCGCTGCCGTCGTGCAGGCGCGCTGCGCCGGGGACGGGCGGGAGAAGCGGGGCGATTCTATTACTTTGGAAACGTTTGGAAGCGCGGTGAAACAACGGCCGTGCCTGCGCCGCCGGCCGTCGAGGCGGAACGCCCCGAAGCAGCGGCCCCGAAAGTTACAGTCGGGCCCTCACTTCCAGGAGTTTTCAGATGGCGACCAAGAAGAACATCGTTGGAGAAGCAGCCTTGGAACTGACCCGCCAGCAGGTGCAGCAGGCGCTGGCCATCGCAGGATCCTCGAAATTCGGCGGCGCGGCCGACCCGGCTTTCGTCGGCTCCATCCTGGTGGCCCTGGCGGTCAACACGAGCTCCGTGAGCGCGACCATCGACAGCGCCAAGGACCGCACCAGCGCCGTGATCAAGCACTGAGCGAACGACCGGCCTCAGCGCGTGTAGTCGCCGCTGGCCTCCGGCTGGAAGAGCACCGCCGACACGCGCGCGGAGCGCTCCACGCCGTTGGGCATGCGCCAGCAGGCAAGCGCGCCGGCCTTCACGCCCAGCAAGCCGATGCCGACCGGCGACAGCACCGAGACGAAGCCCGCACCGGGCTGAGAGTCGCCGGGGTAGCACAGCGTGATCTGCTGGCGCTGGCCAGTGGCCGGGTCTTCGATCTCCACCTGGGAATTCATCGTCACGAGGTCTGGCGGGACTTCGCGCGAGGGCAGCACGTCCGCTGCGTCGAGCAGTTCGGCGAGCGCCGGCGGAAGCTGGTGATCCGCCAGTTTGCCCAGGCGGACGAAATCGAGTTCGGTGAGCGTGCGCTCTCCGTGAATGGTTGCAAGCATGAAGCACTCCAATCGAGTGCGGCGCCGTCAGTGAGTAATGAAATGAACGGCGTCGCGGCCGCGCGGCGGGTGCCCGGCGGTCAATGGTTCGCGCATCAGAAGGAAGGGTAGCGGACCGCCGGGCTCAGGAAAGTGCGCAAGTGCGTCGGTAGGCGACCGCGATCGCGACATCGCCGGCGCGCGCTGCATCGAGCGCAGCGTGCTTGCGGGAGTCGAACGAAAGACGGGCCATTCGCGCGAGTGTAGGGACGTGACCCGGGCCCATCAAGCAATGGCCTCACGTGACGCGGGATGTGCGGGGCATCGCGTTCCAGCCGCGCTGGTCTCGCTCACGCCGCGCTCGTGCGGCGGATGGGAATGAGCAGATCGGTGCGCAGTTCCGCCTGCGAGACCTGCCGCGGCGAATTCAGGTAGTGCTCCAGCGTGGGCCGGTCGTCGGGCTCGTAGCCGCTGGCGGGCAGCCAGCGGATGTAGAGGGCGCGCACGGCGGCGTTGATCTGCGTGTATGGGCCGGCAAGGCGATGCACCGCGTAGCAGCCGCCGGGAATGTCGAGCATCTCTATCTCGGGGGCGTCCGGCCAGGGATCGGGGGAGTCCAGCGCGGCGTAGTAGCTGTAGCCGGCGCCGCTCTCGGGATCGCCGAAGGAGGCTCCCCAGCGGTCCGATATGCGCGCGGAGCCTGCGTGCTGGCGCAGTCGCCGATGGGTGTGCGGAATGGTCGAGAACGGCCCCTGGTGCCGCAGCGCGTGAAGCCGCCGCGTCGGGTGCTCGACGATCCGTACGGCCGGTGCGGCGATGTCCTCATCGGGCTGCGGCAACGTATCGACATCGAGGATCGCCTGCACCACCTTCTGCTGGAACGAGCGCGGCGACTGTCCCGTGAACTGGCCGAACGCGCGCGTGAAGGCCTGCGGGCTTTCGTAACCCACGGCCAGCGCGACCTGCGTGATGCTCTGGTCGCCGGTTTCCAGCAGCCGGGTGGCGAGCGCCAGTCGCACGCGGCGGACCGTGGCGGCCACGGTTTCGCCGGCCACGCTCGCGTAGACGCGGTGGAAGTGGAAGGGCGAGAAGTGCGCGAGCCGCGCGAGGTCTTCGAGCCGATGCTCGGCCATCGGATCGGCAACGATGGCCGCGATGGCGCGCGCCACGCGGGCGCGGTAGTCCTGCTCGATGCGACGGCTGCCTTCCATGCGCGCGAGTGTGCGCCTTTCGCTAGAAGAGCACTTAGCCGACTTTGCTCATGCAGGTCAGTTGGCTGCGGCAAAGAAAAAGCCCGCTGTCCGATAAAGACAGCGGGCTCTTCAGGGGCCTTGCGGCTTGATGGTGGCTCCTCGACCTGGGCTCGAACCAGGGACCTACGGATTAACAGTCCGGCGCTCTACCGACTGAGCTATCGAGGAACAAGCCTTAAATTATATGCAATGGATTTGCCGTTCCCGGCCGCTCGACTGCATTTTTTGCATCGATGCGACGATTGATCGCAACAGACGCCGAACACCACCGCAAATGAAAAGCCCCGCTACCTTGTGAGTAGCGGGGCTTCCAGTGGCCTTGCGGCTTGATGGTGGCTCCTCGACCTGGGCTCGAACCAGGGACCTACGGATTAACAGTCCGGCGCTCTACCGACTGAGCTATCGAGGAACAAGCCTTAGATTATAGCGTTCTTTTTTGCCGCTTTTCAACTTCGCATTCAAAGAGCAACGCTCAACCCCAAGCGCAGCGTGCGCGGCGCACCAGGGAACAGGTACACGTGGCTGAACTGGTAGGGCGATTCCTTCCAGTAGCGGCGATCGAAGAGGTTGTCGACCGACAACGTCCAGCTCGCGTTCGCGCCGCGCAGCTTGGTGTCGTAGCGCAGCACCGCATCCACGCGCGTCCACGAAGGCAGCGTGACCGAGCCATCGGGCAGCACGTTGCGGCGGCCTTCGTACGAGAGCTGTCCCGCCACCTCGAGGCCCGGCACCGATGCGAAGCGGTAGGCGGTCTGTGCGCGCAGCACCTGCTTGGGCACGTTCGTGGGCGACTCGCCGTTGAGCGCCGGATTGGCCGTGCTGCCGCGCCGCTTGGCATCGATCAGCGTCAGGCTGCCGCCGATGCGCCACGGCCCCTGGTTCCACTGCGCGCCCGCTTCGAGGCCGCGATGCACCGCCTTGCCGTCGTTGCGCACTTCGCACAAGCCGCTGCACAGGTCGGTGTTGGTCAGCGGCCGCGAGATGTCGAACCATGCGAGCTGCCAGTTGAAGGCATCGCTGCCGCCCTTGATGCCCAGTTCCCACTGGCGCGAGCGCAGCGCGGGCAGGGCCTGCCCGGCGTTGCTGTACTGCGAGATCTTGTTCGGAACCACCTGCGACTCGACACCGCGCCCCCAGCTCGCATAGGCCATGAGTCCCGGCTGGATGGCGTAGCTTGCGGCGATCCACGGCGTGGTCACGTCCTGCTTGTAGCCGGTCGGGTTCGAGCCGTCGTTGCCGATGCTGCTGCGATCGAGCCGCGTGTGGCGTGCGCCGAGCCAGGTGGTGAAGCGGTCGTTCCAGCGGATCGCGTCCTGCACCGAGAACTCGGTCGATCGCTCGTCGCGATTGGTCTGCGGCGCGATGGCGTCCGGCGCCGGCGGCACGATGGCAGTGCCCCAGATGTTGCCGGTGCCCGCGTAGTTGTAGGCCTGGTTGTCGAAGCGGTTGCGCACGCGGCTCTGCATCAGCCCGAAGCCGAGTTCGTGCCGCACGCTGCCCGTCGTCACGTTGCCCTTCAGGTTGATGCTGCCGGCCGTCAATGTGCGGCGTTCGTTGTCGCTGCGGAAGTCGTAGAAGTCGAAGGTGCCGTCGGAGCAGTAGCGGTCGTAGTTGCCTTCGGCGCCGCAGCCGAAGGCGTAGGCGAGGCGGTCGTCGCTCTTGAGCCGCTGCTGGCCGATCTGCGCGCTCCAGCGCCAGTCGGCGTTCAGCGCCTGGCTGAAGCGCACCGTGCCCGTCAGCGCCTTGAACACCGAGGGCTGCGACCACGGCTGGTTGTTGAGGTTGATGCGCGGATCGACCGGCGCCGGCAGCACGCCGCCCAGAAGGCTGTAGCCGTTCTGGCTGGGCTGCGTCTTGCGGCTTTGCTCGATCTCGAACTCCAGCACCGAATCGCGCGTGATGCGCCAGTCGGCCGCGAGCGAGAACAGGTTGCGGTTGCCGTCGAGGTTGTGTGTCAGCGGCTTGAGGTTCTCACTCGCCACGTTGATGCGGTAGCCGAACTGCCTGTTCTCGCCGAAGCGCCCGCCGAGGTCGATGGCGCCCAGCAGGCTGCCGCGGCTGGAGGTCTCGATGCGCACCGTGCGCAGGTCCTGCTCGGTGGGCCGCTTCACCACGTAGTTGACCAGCCCGCCCGGCGCGCTGGTGCCGGCCTGTATGCCGCTGGTGCCGCGCAGGATCTCGACGCGCTCCTTGTTGTCGAGCGGAATCGATGTCTCGGCGCTGATCGGCAGTCCCTCGCGCCGGTAGTTGAAGCGGTTGTCGAGCACGAAGCCGCGCACCGTGAGGTAGTCCCAGTAGCCGGCGGCGTTGTAGGCGTCGGTCACCGACGCGTCGAACTGCGTGAGGTCGGCGAGCCGGCGCGCGCCGCTGGCCTGCAGTTGTTTGCTGTCGATCACCGTGGCCGAGATCGGCAGCTCGCGCAGCGGCACATCGCCGAAGCCGCTGACGTCGGCCTGCGGCGCGGTCGTGCCCTCGCTGACGGTGATCTCGGGCAGCGCGGATTGCTGCTGCGCATGCGCTGAGCACGCCGCAGCGAAGAGCATGGCTGCCAGCGCGCGCGAGACGGGAGACAGCCGATGCCGGCTGGAAGAATCGAAGGGAAGCTCGGTCTTTTTCATTCTGTTCATTTGCCCGCGGCGGCATCGATGGCCGCCATCCATTGCGCGGCCGTGGCCTCGGGATCTTCGGCCGCGACCAGCGCGCGCACCACCGCGACGGAGCCGACTCCGGTCGCCAGCACCTCCGGCAGCCGCACCGCATCGATGCCGCCGATGCCGACCTGCGGATAGCCGCGCAAAAGCCGCGCATAGGCGCCCAGACGCGCGACGCCCTGCGGCGCGGTCGCCATCTTCTTGAGCGTGGTCGGGTACACCGCGCCCATGGCGATGTAGCTCGGGCTCACCCTGTCGGCGCGGACCATCTCCGCATAGCCGTGCGTGCTGACGCCCAGCCGCGGGCCCGATGCGCGCAGCCGGCCGAGGTCTTCGGGCGAGAGCGCGTCGAGATCCTCCTGGCCCAGATGGATGCCGTAGGCGCCGGCCGCGATGGCCACCTGCCAGTGGTCGTTGATGAAGAGCAGGGCGCCCGTGCCCTGCACCGCCTCGACGGCCGCCTGCACCTCGCGCTCGATGGCGGCGCCGTCGTCCGACTTGAAGCGCAGTTGCAGCGTGGGGACGCCCGCGCGCGCCATGCGGCCGACCCATTGGGCATCGGGCAGCACGGCGTAGAGGCCGAGCCGCTCGGGGCAGGGCGGAAACGCGTCATCGCGGGCGGTGGGCGGAAAGGGGCGCATGCCGAAGTCTTCCGGCGCGTCGGGCCACAGCGCGGCGTCGAAGCTGCTCAGGCGCTGCGTCTGCGCGCGCCAGGCGTGGGCCAGGCATTCGGCGTCGATCTCGATGAAGCCCAGCGCGGAGCACGCGCGCTTCGCGCCGCGATACACCGGATCGTCGGAAGAGAAGTTGGGCGCACTCACCGGCGCCGACGTGATCGCGCCGAAGCGCAAGCCGTGCGCCGCGACGATGGCCTGCGCGATGGCGCCGGAGTCGAAGGTGGTGCTCATGATTCGTGGTGCCAGAAAGGTGTGCCGAGCACGGGCGTGCTGGGTTGTGCGGCCTCCTGCGCGGCCATGGCGCCGGCGCGATGCGCGCTGCGGCCGGCCTGCACCGCGTCGGCGAAGGCGCCAGCCATGGCGACCGGGTCCTGCGACAGCGCGACGGCGGTGTTCAGCAGCACGCCGTCGTATCCCCACTCCATCACCTGGCAAGCGTGCGAAGGCAGGCCCAGGCCCGCGTCCACCAGCATCGGTACCTTGAGACGGTCGCGCAGCACCTGCAGCGCGTAGGGATTGACCGGCCCGCGGCCGGTACCGATGGGCGCGGCCCACGGCATCACCGCCTGGCAGCCGACGTCGACCAGCCGCTGGCACAGCACCAGGTCCTCGGTGCAGTAGGGCAGCACCTTGAAGCCTTCGCGGATCAGCTGCGAGGCTGCGTCGACCAGGTTCAGCGTGTCGGGCTGCAGCGTGTAGTCGTCGCCGATCAGCTCCAGCTTGATCCATGGCGTGTCGAAGAGCTCGCGCGCCATCTGCGCGGTGGCGACCACCTCCTGCACGCTGTGGCAGCCGGCGGTGTTCGGCAGCACCGGCACCGCGAGCTTGCGCAGCAATTCCCAGAAGCCGTTACCCAGCTCGCTGTTGCCAGAGCCCTGGCTGGCCGTCTGCCGGCGCAGCGAGGCGGTCAGCATCGCGGGCTTCGCGCGCTTCACCGCGGCTTCGAGCAGGTCGGGCGAGGGGTAGCGCGCGGTGCCCAGCAGCAGGCGGCTGTGGAAGGTCTCGCCATAGAGCACCAGGGGATCGTTCGTGGTCGTCATTTCTGTTGTCTCCATCAATCAGCCGCCCGTCACGGGGCGGATCACTTCGACGCGGTCTTCGGGTTGCAGCGCGCGCGTGGCGTAGGCCGAGCGCGGAACGAATTCGCGGTTCACTGCCACGGCGAAGGGCGGCGTGGCCTCCAGCGCGGCCAGCGCGTCGGTCAGCTTCGCTTCGTCGGGGAGGGTGAAGGGCTTGTCGTTGATCAGGATGTTCATCGTCATGTGTCTCGGGGCTCCATGCCGAAGCTCTTCGCGAGGGGCGAGTGGCCCTGCGTCAGCACCTGCATCGCGGCATCGAGCATCGCGGGCGCGATCATGAAACCGTGGCGGTACAGGCCGTTGATCTGCAGCACGCGCGGCTGCGGCAGGCGCAGGGCAGGGAGGTTGTCGGGCAGCGTGGGCCGGCACTGCGTCGCGATCTCGACGATGCGCGCCTCGGCGAAGCCGCTGTGCACCGCGTAGGCGGCGCTCAGGAGTTCGAGCGTGGAGCGCACGCTGGCGGGCGACATGTCGTCCGACTCGATTTCCGTCGCGCCGATCACGAACAGGTTGCCGGGCTTGGGCGCGATGTAGAGCGGGTAACGCGGGTGCACCAGGCGTGTGGGCCGCTGCAGGCTCACCTCGGGCGCATGCACGCGGATCACCTCGCCGCGCACGCCGCGCAGTGCGTTCCATTGCGGGCGGGCACCGAGGCCGCGGCAGTCGATCACCCAGCCGGGCTGGCCGGCAGCACCGGGTGCGAAGTCCGAAGGCGCACGTGGCGATTGCCAGTGCAGCGTGACACGAGGATCGCTCTCGAGCGTGGCAAGCAGCGACGCCAGCAGCGCGCGGTTGTCGAGCTGCCCTTCACCGGGAAGGAACAGGCCCTGCGCGAAGCGCTGGCCCAGCGAGGGCTCCAGCGTGGCGATCGCGCGGGCATCGACGGATTGCATCGGCGCCAGCTCGGGCACCTGCGCACCGGTGTTCGCGAGCACGCGCGCGAGCCGCGTGGCCTCGGCGGTGTCCTGCCGATGCCAGAGCACCAGCGTGCCTTCGCGCTGGAAGAACACGGGCTGCGCCAGCGGCGCGAGCAGCTCGGGCCAGCGCGACAAGGCGTGCTGCCCCATGCGCACGACGGACACCGGCGCGACGGCCGATTCGGCCAGCGGCGCCAGCATGGCGGCTGCCACGCGCGCCGCAGCACCTTCGGCCTCGGCGCTGCCGGCCTCGAACACGTCGACCTTGCAGCCGGCCCGCGCGAGCGTCACCGCCATCAGCCGGCCCATGAGGCCCGCGCCGAGGATGGCGACGGAGTCGAAAGGAAGGCTCATGCCGGGCCTCCTTCGCGTCGCCGATAATTTTCGGCATGACCCAAGGCACCACCCAAGAGCCCACACAGCGCTACGCACGCGTGCTTTCCATCGCCGGTTCCGACAGCGGCGGCGGCGCCGGCATCCAGGCCGATCTCAAGACCTTCGCCGCGCTGGGCTGCTATGGCATGACGGCCATCACCGCGCTCACCGCGCAGAACACGCTCGGCGTCTCGGGCATCCACGGCGTGCCGCCCGACTTCCTCAAGGCGCAGATCCAGGCCGTGGTGGAAGACATCGGCGTCGATGCCGTCAAGCTCGGCATGCTGCACGCGCCCGAGGTGGTCGAAGTGGTGGCCTGGGCCATCGACCGCTATCAGCTGAAGAACGTGGTGCTCGACCCGGTGATGGTCGCCACCAGCGGCGATCGCCTGATCGCAGCCGAGACAGTGCTGGTGCTGGTGCGCGAGCTGTTTCCGCGCGCGGTCGTCGTCACGCCCAATCTCGACGAAGCGGCCTTGCTGATCGGCCATGCCATCGACGGCGTGGATGCGCTCGACGATGCCGCCGACGAACTGCTCGCACTGGGTGCGAAGGCCGTGCTGCTCAAGGGTGGCCATCTGCCGGGCAACGAGGTGGTCGACGTACTGCTGCAGGCAGGCGGCGACCGCAGGCGCCTGGCTTCCGCGCGCATCGAAAGCCGCAACCTGCACGGCACCGGCTGCACGCTGTCGTCCGCCATCGCCGCGCACCTTGCACTGGGCGCGGCGCTGCCCGATGCGGTCGAACGGGCGCGCGCCTACATCCTCGGCGCGATGGCCGCGGGGGCGGGCGTGAGGATCGGCGCGGGTCATGGCCCCCTCAACCACGGCTTTGCGCCAGTGCCGACGCACCGCCTTGCGCTGAAGGCCGGCTGAGCCAGGCCAGCGCGAAGGTCGCGGCCAGCGTCGGCAGCGCGGAGCCGAACTGCGGCGCCCACTTGGCGAGCGCGTGATATGCGGCGATGCCCGCGATCCAGATCAGCGCTGCGCCGAGATCAACCTTGCGCCGCGTGCCTTGCGGCGACACCGCCTCGCCACTGCCGAGCCGGCCGATGATCACGCCATACAGCGGAACGAACACCGAGCTCAACAGCAGCAGGAAGGGTTCCAGCGTGTGCATCGGCAGCACCAGCGCCAGCGCGATGCACAGCGCAGCCAGCAGCAGGCCCCAGCGCTTCACGCTCCAGCGCGGCAGCAGGCTGTGCGTGGAGACCGAGCCGGAGTAGACGTCGCCGTACGCGTTGTCGAGCTCGTCGATCAGGATCAGGCCCAGCGCCACGAGGCCGCCCTGCGCCAGCAGCAGCGCGGTGACGAGGCCCGTGCCCGGCTCGGCCACGCTCACCACCATCACGCCCAGCGCGTAGCACCAGACGTTCGCGAGCGCGTAGCCGATCCACGTGCCGCCGAATGCGCCGCCCAGGCCGCCTGAGCTGCGCTTGCCGTGCCGCGCGTAATCGGCCACCAGCGGCAGCCACGACACCGGCATCGCGATCACCAGGTCGAGCGCGCCGAACATGCCCATCGTGCCGTCGCCCGGGCGAGCCCAGAAGGCATCCAGGCCCTTGGCCTGCAGCTGCGTCGCGAACTGCCACGTGAGCCAGAGCAGCGACAGCACCACCAGCGGCAGGCCGAAGCGGCTCACGAAGCGGCGCACCAGCTTCACCATCGAGCCCGCGAGCAGCGCCAGCAGCACCGCGCCCCACAGCAGCGTGGTCAGCACGCCGCCCCAGAAGCTGCCCAGTGCCGGTCCGACGACCGTCTGTCCGATGGCCTGCGTGCCTTCGCGCATCACCACGAGTTCGAAGGTGGTCCAGCCCACCAGCTGCACGATGTTGAGCAGCACCGGCAGCCGCGCGAAAGCGCTGCCGTAGGTCGCATGCATCAGGCCGGCGCTCGCCAGGCCGCTCTGGCAGCCCAGCCGGGCGGTCCAGGCCAGCAGGCCCGCGCCGATGCAGGAGCCGAGCACGATCGCGATCGCCGCGTCGCGCGTGCCCACGGCCGGCACCAGGTAGGCGCCGATCTGCATCACCAGCAGACCCACGCCGAGGCTGAACCACAGCGAGGCGTGGTCGTGCCAGCCGAACACGCGCTGCGAGGCGGGCAGGGGTGTCAGCGCTTCGTTGTTGTCTTGTGCCATCCGTTTGCTCCAGTGCAAAAGGTTTGGCAGGTGGGCGAGGCCCCGGCGGCGCGGCTGTCACGCGAGAAGGCGTGAGAGGCCACCGGACCAGCTTCCCTGCGCGAGGATTACCTCAAGCCGCGCAAATAAACGCGGCCGAACAGGTTCAAAGGGTTTGATCTCAGCCGGGTGGCAAGCCACCCAGCACCCCTAGCGAAGGCCTGAATTGTAAGAGCAGAAGCGCGAAAGCCCGCAAGAGCGGGCTTTCCGGGATGGCGACATGGAGATCACGCTTTGGGCGGGGCGCCTCCCAGCGGCACGCTCAGAACTCGCAGAAAGCCCTTGCCCTGGAGGATGTTCCGGTAGCAGTTGACGGCGACGGCCTCGGCCTCCCTGGCGACCACGTCGCCGGCTGCGATGACCTGGCCATCGTCCGTCACGATCGCCAGCTTGGCCGGCTTCCCGTCGACCGTTACGGTGAGCCCTTCGTGCGAGACGGCACTGATGACGACCCCCTCGATTGCGCCCGTGGGCTGCGTACCGATCATCATGATGCCTCCTGCAGCATGTCTGCCTGTTGCGCCGCCGGCGTGATGACCCGGCCGCCGGTTGACCGGATCTCGCCGGCGGCCTTCTTCACTGCCCGGCTCACCTCGCTGAAGCTCAGCCGCCTGAGCTGGAACTCGTGGAGGTCGACGGCCGCATTGATGTGGTCGAGCTCCTGGTAGTAGAGGGCGGTGGCCTTCCACTCGCCGCTGGCCATTGCGCGCTGCTCGATGCCGTGCAGAGCGAGTTCGGCGCTGCGGAAGTGCTCGCCGAGGCCTCGTACGACGCCCAGCTGCTCGATGGCTTGGGCCACGTTGAGCGCGCTGGCCACGATTGACCAGTCGAGCTCGGTCGCCACGCCTTCCCGTAGCGCTCGAGCTGCTGCGCGCAGTGGGTCGAGCGTGTTCGCGAGCTCCGCCGACGTCAGCAGCGCGGCGCCGTTCCTGGCCAGGCGTATCGGTGCGAGTGATACGCGACTTGGTCGACGGGGAGGGCGGCCGTGCGTCATGACATTGCGGCCCTGTTTTTGGCCTCGGCCTCGTCGAGCATCGCCCGCAGATCTGCGTCGGCCTGCTTCGCCCAGTCTTGGCCGTGGCGCACGTAGCGCATCAGCAGGAAGTGGATCGCCGCGGCCTGCTCGTGCTCGGCCTTCGTCTTGATTTCGACGCCACAGAGGCGGAGAGCTTGGGCGAGGTGGATGCAGGTGAAGTTGGGCCGGCCGAGGATTGCGATCAGATCATCATTGAGGGTCGTGAGACCGGGCGCCTTCGAGTCGGACAACCGATAGATGCTGACCTGGGAGATCTCGCCGACATCGCTGGTGAAGTGGTACGCCACGCCATCCTCGTCGGTGGTCCATTGGTCAGGGTCGGAGAACATGGCCAGCCATTCCTCCCGCTCGGCGCGGTTGATGGCCTCCGGGGCGTCGACGATCGCACCGGTGTAGTCGATGGTTTCGCTCGCGAACCGGCGGAGCAGAGCATTCCACCCGTGGACCACATACGTGGCCGCTCCCTCGCCGCTAAAAGCGAGAGCGAACGAGGCGTCGATCAACTTCTCGTGCGGAACTGGCGTGATGAGAGGCTCCATGGCTACTCTCCTTTCGTGGCCGAGTTGCCAGCGGCGCGATCGATGCGATCCATCTCGCCGATGATCAGCGCGCCGGCCTTTTCCAGCATCCGCCGGGCCGTGCCAGGCTTCCACCACTCGCTGGCCCACGGCCAGGCGCTCGGATGGATGGCCTCATAGTTGCCGTCGCCCTGTGAGTAGGGCGAGAGCTTGTCCGCAGCGGTCAAAGCGTAAGCGCAAGCAGCCGAAGCCAGTTCGCCGGCGTCATGCTCGTCGTCGTGCTCTGGTGTAAAGCCCTCCAGGCCGACCTGGCGTTGCCGCTCGGCCAGCACGTCGCGTGCGGCGGCCGTCAGTACGTTTCGGACGGGCTGTCCGGGTGCCGTCAGATCCCGTGCGGCATGCCACTCCATCTCCAGCGCTGCCTCGACGATCTTGCGAGGCGGTGTGTCTTGGGCAAAGTCCATTCCAGGCCACGCAGCCAGAGCATCCAGGACGGCCTCCTTCCACTCGTTCGGCTGTGCCTCATTGGCCGACGCATAGAGCTTCATGCCGAGCGTGATCGGCGGAGCATCGGCGGCCCACTTGATCATCTGGAGGCCATCTTCGCCCGTCAGCGACGTGGAGACGACTACTTCGCCAATGGGGTGTGCCGGTGCAGGCGCGGCCTCGAGCCAGTCGCGAGCGTCATCCCAGGCTTGGCACAGACCGATGTAGCCGCGAGTGCCGCGCAGGCCTCCGAGCCTCGCGAGGGCAGCCTCGTTCCTGAAGACGCGCACGGCCTCGACAAGAGCCTGCAGGAGTACCCACGCCTGGGTGACCGAGTTGGGCTGGACTGCCGGTGTCGGCGGGCGCTCCTGGTCCGCTAGATCGTCGTCGACTTCGGTCGGACCTAGATATTGAGCGCCCTCATCGGGATGCTCGGTCAGCCATGCGTAGAGGCCCGGGGAGAGACCGGGGGACTCCGCTGCAATCGTCACCTCGGCGTCCTGGCCCCCGAAGAAGGCCAGCAACGCCTCTGCTTGCCTGAGCGTGATCTGCGTGCTCATGCCAGCACCTCCAGCACGTCGGCCTCGAGTTCGACAATCTTGGGCGCCTTCTTCGGCCTGGCCAGATTCACGGCCCATTTCGTCGTACCGTCGACGGGCGCCTTCAGGGTGCCTTCCTTGTTGTGGTGCTCGGCCGCATAGCCGCTGAGGGCTGCGCGAACCTTCACGCGGTCCCCGGCCTTGAGCGCGGGCTTCGTGACGGCTTTCGCATCCGTTGGGAACGGCCAGAGCGCGCCTGCGTGAGCGGCCGCGGGTGCTGCCGACGCCGGCGTCGCCGAGGTCGACGGGTCGGCCTGGCGCGACTCGATCGGGAACGGCCAAAGCGCCTTGGCCAGCACGCGGAGGGCTGTGTTCGGCAGGACCGCATCGGCACTGACTCCGAACGCCACACGCACCTTGCCCTTCGCCAGCACGTGCGTGACCTCACCCTCGAGCTCGAACTGGCTGTACTTGCTGTCGATCACCGCAACACGGTCACCGACCGCCGGCAAGGGAGCGGCCGGCGCGGTAGGTGCCGCGCCTTCCTCTTCATTCGCGCCGGTAGGCGCCTGGTTCTGGTCTTCGGTGCCACTGGCCGATGCGCTCTCTACTGAGTCTTCGGGCGTTTCGCCATCCAAAGCGCGCAGCTTCTCGGCGATCTGTGCCTGGACTTCCTCGGCCGAAGACTTTCCGGCGCGTGTAGCTTGCGCCGCAGGCGGAGCGGTCGATTTTTTTGCTTTCTGCGCCGTTGCGAGCTTCGGCTCTTTCGCAGCCTTCGGGGCTGCGGCTGCCTTCAGCCTGGAGATCTGGTTGCGCAGCTGCAGCTTCTGCTCGGCGATCGCTTTCTCGCGCGCCGCCGCGAGATCCAGGCCGGCCACCGTCGCGATCGCATTGAGAGCTGGCGTCGCCAGCGCGTCGCCCCTGCCGTAGGGGTAGTACTCGCGCTCATCTGCGGCCATGAAGAGCACCAACGCGCGCCACACGTTGGGATCGCTCGCGCGCTGGAGCGCAGCAATGGCTGCTTCGTTCTTTGCGCCGTAGTCGTCGCCATCGACTTGCAGATTCAACACTTCGACCAGCGTTTCCCCGGCGTCGAAATCGGTGATCTGGCGCACGAGCCACGTGCGCACCAGGTCGGCCGTGATGAGGGCTGACACTGCTTCATCAGCTTCGGTACGCACGGCTTCCTTGATCGTCTCGAACATCGCGCGACGGCCCGCTTTTTCGCTCCTGGTCTTTGCCTCCTGCTTGAGGTTCTCGATCTGACGTTCGAGCTTGACGGCGCTCTGCGTTTCGTCTTTCGCGATGGCGCCCTTGGTCACGAGCACCGCTTCCGCTTCGGCGGTAGGAACTGCCTCGATCAGTTCCTTTGTGTACGGGTTCTCGATCAGCACCGGCGACGGGGCGTCCGCTCCGAGCAGCTTGCGCAAGGACGGGCCGCTCTCATCAATGTCCGTGCGCTTCTGGTCCAGACGGCTGTAGCCCTTCAGCCCCTGCCAGCTGTGCGGGCTGACGATCTCCTTGGCTGCTTTGCCCTCGATCACAGTGAAGCCCTTCGCTTCTGCCTTCGCGACCAGTCGGCCGCGATGAACTTCGGTCTTCGCATCGAAGCAAACGGGGTCCGTGCAGATGTCTGCACTCTTGACGTCGGCGAACAGCTCGGGGTTTGCGCCAGTGCGTTTGGGACAGGCTTTGCAGCTCCCCGCAGTGGCATGCAGCGATTCGTCCTTGATGTTGAAGGCAGCCTTGCCCAAATCGAGCATGACGTTCTCGCGGACCCATTGCTCGAAGGCCCGTACCGAGTATGTCGGTTCGCCCTGGTAGTCGCGCTTCAGCGCTTCGGTCAGCGCCTTCTTCTGCAGCTTGGCGACCGGGATCCGGGCAATAGGGAGCGCGATACTGTGGTCGATCTGGCGGGTCTCGAGCGCTTCCTTGGCCTCGGGGATCAGCTCGAGCAGCTTGACTCGCGCGTACACGTAGGCCTTGCTCTTTTTGACCTTGTTGCCGACCTCTTCGGCCGAAAGGTGGCTGTGCTCCATCAGGTCCCGAAAGCCTTCGGCCTCCTCAAGCGCGCTGAGATCTTCGCGCTGCAGGTTTTCGATCAGCTGGATCTCGCGCACCTGGTCGTCGGTGAGCTGGCGGATCATGGCCGGGATCGTGCTGACACCTGCCAGCTTGCTTGCCCGGTAGCGCCGTTCTCCGGCGACGATCTCGTGCGAGGGAAGGGGATCGCCCCTCCGGCGGTCGGCGAAGGTCTCCTGCAGCCGATCAGCAGGCAGCAAGCGAACCAGGACCGGCTGATGCACGCCGCTGGCCTTGATGCCTTCGGCGAGCTCCTGCAGCTTGGCCTGGTCGAAGTGCTTGCGCGGGTTGGTACGGCTGGTGACGACCATCGCCAGCTGCAGCATGGCGAACTGCGGTTCGTCGACCGTCGTGGTTTCGGCAATCGCGTCGCCGGTGTCAGAAGCGAATTCTTTCAGAGACATGTTTTCATCCTTGGAGGGTGTGGCGAGTGATCGCGGTAATGCCGTTGCCCGGCCCTTCGAGGCGGGACGTGGACGAGGAGTGCTCGATCGCCGCTTGAGGAGCGGTCTCGGCGGGCCCCAGGAACGGGGAGGTGAGCTGGTCGGTGACCTTCAGGTAGTCGACCTCGACCTTGGCGCTGTCGACCAGCACCGAAGCCACTTGCGCGATCGCGCGGGCCCGATCGGGGTCCATTGGCTTCTCGCGGTTGCGGAGATCTGCGAGGGTGTCGAGCAGCTGGGTGCGCAGCTGCGTGATATGGGGCGTGCTCATGGCGCCGACCTTTCCTTGTGTTCGCGGGTGATGCGGTTGACCTGGCGCGTAATGGCGCCCTTCAGCTGGATGAGCTTTCGCAGCTCGGGTGATCTGTTGCCGGGGTGGTTGCGCCGTGCGTTCTCGGCGCGGGAAATGCACTCGAGGCGATCGAGCGTGATTTCCTCGAGCACGGTGGTGCGCATGCCCTTCCGGAAAACGACGATGTGGCCCTCGGGAACCGGGCCGTTCGCTGCGATCCAGACCAGGCGATGGACGGGATGCCACCGCACGTGGTTGGGGCCCGGCAGTTCGTTCATCTTCTGCTCGAGCACCAGATGCGGATTCCTGCTGCCGCCACGAACCCGCCGGTAGCTGCCGACCGGGAGCGTGGTATGGGGCGCTTGGCCTGGCTTGAACTGGGTCTCTGCCATCCTGCCGCGCGTGGGCATGTGCTTGCCCTTGTTCGCGGGGACCTGCCCAGGCTGAAAGCGATTGGCGATCATCCTGGCGTCTTGCTTGCCCCGCTGGATCCGGCCGGCCATGTCGCTGGCCAGGAACTCCGCGGACTTGCGCAGGCCGAGCTTCTTGGCCATCCTGTAGACGGCCCCCATGGGGATCTGCAGGGCGCCCGCGACGACTTCGCCGGTCATGTTCGGATACCACTGCTTGAGCAGCTCCAGCATCACGGGCGTCCAGCGCGTCTTCGGGCGGTTGATGTTCCGCGACTTCGTCATGGCGCGCTCGCATGAGTGGGTGGGTCCGAGGCCTGCGACACGGCTGTAGCGACGGGCAGGGTGTATGCGTAGTACCGGCCCTTGCGGACTCGTACGAGCAGCCCGGCCTCGATGCAGCTCTCCAGGCGCTTGTCCACCGACTGGCGGGGTGCGCCGAAGATCGCCTCTACCTCCTCGCACGTGTAGGCGACACTGGCTGGCATCGTGCGCAGGTCCTGGATGACCAACTCGGCGAGACTGCCGGCGCGCGGCGTGTAACCGTTGACTCCCACGATTGGCGCCAGCTCGGGCGGCGTTTCGAACACCTCGGCCGTCTGCTCGATGGCTTCGGTCGATTCGGAGACGCTGATCCTCGCCCGCGCTGTGACGGTCCGATGCGCGGCGGTGGTAGGCACGATCGGCGGCGGGGTCGTCGTGCGACCGTTGAGCCTGCTGGGCAGGCGCATCGCGTCGTAGGCGCCGGCGCGCGGGCAGGTCGCACGCAGTTCTGCGCCGTCGTACACCTCGGCCGGATGAACGGTGCCCGCCGGGCGCGCGTAGGGAATGCGCTGTGTGGCATATCTGTCGTTCATGGCCTGGCGCTCCCGGAGATCGACCGGCCGAGATCTGCGAGGTCCTGCAGCACGTCGCGCGTACGACGATAGACCCACATGCTGGCCACGATGCCCAACGGCCCGCCTGCCAGATAGGCGGCGATCTCAATGCCGGTCGCGTCGGGCGCGAGCTTGAAAAGCACCAGGTTGCAAACACCGATCGCGCCGCTGTTCAGGAACGCCGCGACGAAATGACCGTTGTTCACGAGCTGGCTCTGCAGGCCGAGCGCGAACACCAGGCCGAAGGTGCCGACGAAGAGCCAAAGCGCACTCATACGGGTCTCGTGGGCGTGCGATGCACACGATAGATGTTCATGCCCTTGCCGGAGGACGGTGTGCCGACTTCGCGGCCAAGGGCACGGCTGGCTCGGGCACGAACCTCGCCGGGCACGGCGTGGCCCAGGCCGTCCGCGTCGAGCAGGTCGAGAGCCAACGCGATGGTCGGCACCGATTGGGCGTCGTATCGCACCTCCGCACCTCGCCTGAATGCGGTCCCCAAAAACTCCATCGCAAGGGCTTCGGCGGGCGTGACGCCTCGACCAACGACAGGCCGGTCGGCGTCAGTGCGGACGCTGACATTGCCGCCGCCGAGGTCGACGAAGGTGATCGTGACGTTGCTCATCGAGCGGTTCTCCGCACATGAGCGAGCGCCTCTTTGAGCGTGA
The DNA here is from genome assembly GCF_013376045.1 of Variovorax sp. SG517. Classification (GTDB taxonomy): domain Bacteria; phylum Pseudomonadota; class Gammaproteobacteria; order Burkholderiales; family Burkholderiaceae_C; genus Variovorax. The sequence goes on from NZ_JABMJG010000002.1 coordinate 162,673, forward strand.
ACGCGCGGCGGGAACTGGAGAAGCGTGCCGGCACCTCGTTGGTGAGGTACAGAACGCCGACGGTTTCAAGATGCTTGCCGTCCCAGCAGTCCTCCACCCGATTGAGCCCGAAGCCTTTGAGGAGCTTCTTGGCGTTCCGCGTCTTGCCGCATCCAGGCGGTCCGTACACGATGACGGACTTCGGGGTGTGCTTGTCGAAGGAAGGCGGCGCTTGCCTGGTGTACGGGGCGCGCGAGGTGGTGTTGGTCATTCGAGCCTTTCAGTTGGAGGAGGTGAGCTCGACGGCCTGGACATGCGGCAGGATCGTGCGCATGTCCTTGAGGCTCGTGAGCAGGGTGACGGGGACGCCCTTCTTCAGAATGGCGGCCTTCGCTTCTGCGGCCTCGCGGCCGTTTTCGGGGTAGACCTGCTCGGCGTGCAGGGTGCGTCCGCGTCCGCCATGAGCGGGCCGGACCTCCATGCACAAGACCGGGCGCGCGTGTATGCCGTCGCGAGGCATCTTTACGCGCACCTCGGCGGCTGCAGCCATGGTCCCGTGCAGTTCGAAGATCAGGCCTTCATGCGGCTGGGCGCCACTGGGTTGCTCGCCGAACATGTCGGGCTCAGCAGGCTGTGCAGACGTCTGCACGGCAGCTGCAGTCATGGCGTTGGCCCTCCGGCGCCGGTGGCCAGCGACACCAGCACCACGAGCAGGACTGCCAGGGCGAGGAGCTCGATTGCGCGCGCGCCGGCAGCGCAGAGCCAGTCGAAGGGCGTGGAAGCCTGCTCGTCGCTGGGTACAAGGCCGTAGAGCGTGCGCGTCGACCTGGTCAGCTCCTCGTGCCGTTCCACCAGCTGGTCAAGTTCCTCCCGCAGCATCGGGCGCTTCATTGCGGGCCTCCGAGCATGTAGGCGATCGACGGGAGCAGCACAAACAGCAGGAACATGAGCAGCGCAAAGCCGGTCTGGGCGAGTGCGCGACCGCGGCTCATGGCTTGCACTCCGGTGCAGCGGAGTCGAGGGTGGCCACCAGCTTCCCGATGAGCAGGTTCGAGAGGGCCTGTGTTGGGTGCACGCGATCGACGGTGTCGCCGTCGTGGATCTGGATCGCGCGGATGTCGGCGAAGAGGGCGCGTTCTTCCTTGGCGATCACCTGCAGGCGCGCGTCGTAGTCGTCGGCCCTCGGCACGTGCTCCTCGGTGCGCCCGATGCCCGTCAGCACCACCGTGGCGTTGAGGGCGATACCGCGCTGCACGATGCCGCGCGCGTTCTGATCCAACGGATAGCCGTTGATCGCATCCACCAGGCCGAGTTCGAACGAGACGAACCTGGTGTCGACGGTCTGATTCGCGAACAGCGGCATGCGCCGCTGGAACGAGTCCGCCGACACCGTCCGGCTCACGACCCGGTACTTCGGCCGCATGCGCCTCAACGTATCTGCAGGGAACTCGTCGAGGTGGCTGATCGCGTTGAAGCCGTCAAAGACCGAGTCGCCGTAGAAGGTGATCGAGCAGTCCTTGCGGGAGGATTCGAAGTAGGAGGGCGCGGCAGGGGCAGGCGCTGGCATCGGTGCTGCTGCAGGGGCGGGCGCGGGCGCAGGTGCCGAAAGCGGTATGGCCGCGAGCAGCGGCAGGCCGCCCATGCCGCCACCACCGCCGCTGCCCCCACCGCCGCATGCAACCAGCGAAGCGGCTGCGGCCATGGCCGCCAGTTGGAAGACGTGCTTGTTCATCGCGGGCCTTTCATGGCCGCGTGCTCCGCGGCCGGTTCGTTGGAGGCGGCGGCCGACGAGCTGGGCGCGTCTGTTGCGTCCTGCTGTGCGGTCGTGGAGTCGGCGAAGAGGTTGGCGAGCAGAGAGAGGGCGTCGAGCAGCCAGCTCACGCCGTCGCCAGCGATGGGGCGGCTCAAAGGGCGCCTCCGTCTTTGAGGGTCCAGACGATCAGCCCGATGAGAATGAGCTCGACCACAAAGACCATCAGGAAGGTGATGCGTGTCCGGGTGCGGTCGGCGCGGTCCTCCTGCCCTTCGGCATAGGCGCGCCTTGCGATCCGGTCCCCCTCGCTTCCCGGGTAGGACTGGCCGCAATAGCCTGCGTGCCACGCGCGGGCGAGTGCCTGGACCGTGTAGCCGCCGCTGGGCTTCGGCACGTGCCCTATCACGTTGCACCGCCTTCCTGGGCCTTGGCGAGGGCGGCCAACAAGTCTTCGCGCCTGATCCATCCTGCATCGTTCGGCGTCACGTCGCGGTGCATGGTCACGCCGAACGCAAGACAGACGGGGCGATAAGTCGGCAGGCTCTGAAGCGCGGCCAGTAGCCCAAACGAAGCGGGCGTGCAATGTGGGCAGTCTTCAGTTTCGAAGATGCCGTGCCAGAACTGCTGGCACTTGAGGCACTGGATCAGATCCACCTTCGCCCCCGGCGTGTGCTGAGCGGCGGCGGTCATGCTGCGGCTCCGTTCCTCTTCGCAGCGATCAGGGCGCGAAGACGCTTGGCTTCGGCCTGGCCGGCCTTGATCAAGGCTTCACAGGCCTGGAGACGGCCTTGGTGCGTGTACGCAACGGCCAGCGCGGTGTTTGCCTCGTCGATGGTGGCGAGACGAAGGCAAAAGCCCTCGCACTCGTCGCACTGGCGGCCCGGGGTGTGATTTGTGACGCTCACGGCGCATCGCCTCCGAAGCCGCTGAGGGTGGCGCGGGCTTCTTCCACGAGTGATGCCAGCATGCCTGCGCCGATCGCTCCCGCCATCGGGTTGAGCCGCGCTACGCGTCGAGCGAGGGCCAGTGCGCGCGCCGCTGCACTGGCCTCGAGCTCGCGGAGTTTCGTGGTGTCGACCTGGACGGTGGTGTAGTCGGACGCATAAGGACGGCGGACACGCACCGAGGTCGTGGACTGGCCAACGCTGGGCCTCTTGACCTCGATGGAGAGCAGCACGTCTCGGCTCAGGAGCGTGGTGCTTCTCATACAAGCACCTCAACCAGGTTGCCGAAGTCGTCCACGACCCCGAGTCCGGATGTGCGCCAAAGGCGCCCGGTGTCGTCGTAGCGGCGAGCGCTCCAGTAGTAGCGGCCCTTTACATCTTCGCCGTGCCGTCGATCGGTGAGGAAAGCGAGCTCATCGCTGTGGCCGTGATACGCGATCGTGTATTCGCCGTGCGGGTGGGCAAAGACCCGGCCGATGTTCGGCACGAGCAGCACCTGCAGGCCATCCGCATTGGCACGGCGCAGTTGTCCGAGCAACGGCTTGACGCATTGCTCGGGATCGTCCTCGAAAGCTTCGAGGAAGCCGATGCACCTGGCGAGCAGAGTGCCGATCGGCACGGGCGCCGCTGGTGCGGCGGGGAAGGGAATGACCATTTCGGCCTCCGTCTGTGATGACGGGGCCGATTATGCAAAGATGCCTAAGTCAAGTCAAAGCAAATTTGCATAAGATCAGTCGTTGCATCGGTTCAACGACGCGGCATCGTAGAAATTTAGCCTCCGCTGGAACTGGAGGATCGTGGCTGAAGGTCGTTTCCCGGCTCTCCCAGCAGGCGATCAATGCGATCGGCTGCGCGCGGGGCGTCTTCTGGCGTCATGGCCATGTCTGCCAAGAGGGAGGCGACAGCTTTTCGTGCAGGAAGGTCGAAGGGTGTCAATGCCTTGCCGAGCTGAAGCACCAGCTCGTGGACAGATAGAGGGCGGGCAGTCGTTCGTATGGGCGTCGGGGCGGGCGATGCTGCTCCTACTCCCCCTTGGCCCGACTCCGCGTTCAAGAATCCGCGAGCAATAGCAACGGCTTCCGCGGCCTCGTCATCGAGGAACGCCTCGACCTTGACGCCGTAGTGCTTGGCCACAGGCTCTAGGGTGGCCCAGCGCGGGTTCTGGGTGCGTCCGTCGATGAAGCGAGCAATTTGCGACTGCAGAGTCCGAGCGCCGAGCGTGTCCGCGAGAGAGTTCGGATTCTCTCCCGCTGCACTCATCAACGCCTTCAGAAGCTGCCTGCCGTTCATGAAACGACTATGCAGCATTGAGTAATGCGAAATCGCGTCAGTGGTTAGGCAAACATGCATAATGCTGGCCATGAGCAAGACCACGGAAATGATCAAGCGGCTTCGGCACCGAGGGCTTTCCGGTTCCGAGATTGCCCGTAGGGCTGGCGTCTCCCAGTCGCGAATCTCGCGCTGGGAGAACGGAGCAGTTCCTGCAGCTGCCGACGATGTCTGGAAGCTGCAGGAGCTCGAGAGGTCTTTGGAGGCGTCCTCTTCGGACGAGAGGGCAGAGGCGACAACGTGAGCCGACGCGCCTCCCAGTTTTCCCCCGCCGCCGCAGACGTCGGCGCGCTTTCCCTTTCGGCAATCCCTCCTCCTTCGCCGCGCGCGGGAAGGCGCGCGGTGTTGGGTGCGCCGAGGCGGCGGGGTCTTTGTGTTTTTGTCATGGCGGCAGTCTCCCGCGCCGCAGCATGACTGTCAGTAACTACGAAAGAGAGCCGTCGTAATGGCCATGGATGTGAAGGTCGCCGCGTTCAACGTGGCGCATGACTACGAAGGCGGCGTGGTGCAGCTTGCACCCCTGATCGGGAAGAATCACAACACGCTCAATGCCGAGGTGGCGGGCGTCGGAAGCGCCAAGCTCGGCCTGCTCGACGCAGTGAAGATAACGCTGCGCACCCGGGACTTCCGCATCCTGGACGCATTCAATGCGACCTGCGGACGCATGTCGATCCCGCTACCGGAGATGCTGGACGTCGAGGGTGACGACTGCATGCGCGCGCTGGCCGACTCGTCGCGGGAGTACAGCGAGCTCGTGTCGACCACCTGCTCGTCCCTGGCGGATGACGGATGGGTCTCCGACAACGAGCTGAAGAAGCTGCAGACAGAAGCGGGGCAGGCGATCAGCGCCATCAACGCGCTTATGGCCGCGGCGACCAGGCGCAACCAGGCGGGGAAACCGCGGAGTGCGACATGAGGCCAGTGGGGGAAGTCCGTGAGGCCCTTTGGAATGCGGCGGTCGTCCTGACGACGCCCGAGCGCGCACCAACGCTCCTCGAGCTGGCTCATCACGCACGTGTCGGTTATTCGGCCGCGCGTCGCACGGTTGACAACATGCGCAGGGCAGGGGTGCTTGAGCCCGTGCGTGATCGAGAGGTCGACTACCGGCACAAGCCGGTGAAGGAATACAGCCCGTGCGGTCGGCACGCTGCGGCCTCCCGCTCATCGTGCTCTTTGCGCGACGCGATCGCATCCTGGCCAGCGGCGGCGGTCTAGAAGATGGCCGACCAATCGAAGAAGCTGCCTGATATCAATTTCGGGGCGCTGGGTAGGGCGCTGCTCGCCCGCGCGGCAGATCTGGTTGCACAGTGGCTGCCGGGTGGCACTCGCAAAGGCGATGAGTACGTCTGTGGTTCGCTCGCGGGGGGAAGTGGCAACAGCTGCTCGGTCAACCTGACGACCGGCGCGTGGGCCGACTTTGCCGGCGATGACCGCGACCGAGGCGGGGATCTGATCAGCCTGTATGCAGCGATCCACATGCTCGACAACGGGCAGGCTGCGCTGCAGCTCGCGCGATCCGAAGGACTTGAGGACGTGGCCGGCATCGTCGCGCGCAGAGGGGGCGAAGCGCCTCCGCCGCCACCTCGGCCGCCGGCGCCGGCGCCGCGGCCAAAAGAGTCCGAGAAATGGACCACGGTCATTCCCGTGCCGGCCGTCGCGCCGCAACCGACGTTCTGGCATTACGAGCGCAAGGTGGAGGACATCATCCACAAGGCGGCGTACTACGTCGGCGAGCACCTGCTGGGTTTCGTCGTTCGCTTTCGCACAAGCGGCGGCGGCAAAGAGACCCTGCCGTATACCTGGTGCACGAGCTCGCGCGATGGCGGGTCGAAGTGGCACTGGCGCCAGTGGGATGTACCTCGACCGCTGTACTACCCTGGCCGTCAGCATCCCGAAGGGCGCACCGTCATCTTGGTCGAGGGGGAGATAAAGGCCGAAGTGCTGCAGGCGCTGCTCGATCGACATGCCCCCGGTGTGTACTGCGTCGTCAGTTGGCCGGGCGGTAGCAAGGCCTGGAAAAAGGCGTCGTGGGTATATCTCAAGGGCTGCACGGTCGTGCTGTGGCCCGACTGTGATGCGAAGCGCGAGTTGCCGACACCGAAGGAGCGCCAGGCCTGCGCCGACGATGCGGCCCTGGAGGAGCTCAAGGCGTCCAAGCCGCTGCTGCCGGCAAGAAAGCAGCCGGGCATGTCTGCGATGCTGGGTATCGGCGTCCACCTGCGCGATGCCCATCAGGCGGCGGTTTCCATCCTTCCCATTCCGGAGCCTGGCGAGGTGGAGGATGGCTGGGACTGTCGCGATGCCATCGAGGTCGACGGCTGGGACGGAACCCGCGTGCTCGAGTTCTTCGCGCGTGCGCAGCCGTTGCCGGACCTGGTCGACGACACGCCCTCGCCGACGTCCCCGCCGATCGACGAGAAGGCGTCGGCAAGTGGCGGGCGCGATGAAGAAGCTGCAGAAGACCAGGGCGAAGACGCATTCCAGGGCTACCTGGACTTCATCTGCAAGCAGGCCAAGTGCAAGACGTGGGAGCTGGGCGTCAACCGCCATATGGTGATCGCCGCGCTGAGAAAAGCGCCGGCATTGGCCGGCGTCGTGGGATACGACGATCTCCGCAGCACGCCGAGCACGCAGCGGCCGTGGCCTTGGCGCCAGGATGCCGCGCCGATGACCGATGCCGATGATCTTCGGCTCGGCGACTGGTTGACGCAGAAGTACAGGATCAAGGCGGCCTCGCGTGGGGCGCTGTCCGAAGCGATCGAGACGGTCGCCGACGAGAACCACTTCCACCCGTTTCGCGACTGGGTGCAGACGCAAAAGTGGGACGAGAAGCCGCGCACCCGGAAGTGGTTGATCCATGTTCTCGGGCGCGATGTCGCCGCGCTGCCGGAGAGGGAGCGGATCTACCTCGAGATGGTCGGTCACTTCATCCTACTGGGTCATGTGGCCCGGGTGATGCGGCCTGGCTGCAAGTTCGACTATTCGATCGTGCTCGAGGGCAAGACCGGCATGGGCAAGTCGACCTTGCCGGAGACGCTGGTGGGCGAGGCCTTCTTCAGCGACACCCATTTCGACATCGGCGCCGGCAAGGATGGCTTCGAGCAGCTGAGCGGGATCATCGCCTACGAGCTCTCCGAGATGACCGCATTTCGGCGGGCTGACAGCGAGTCGGTGAAGCAGTTCTTCAGCACGCGCAAGGACCGGTACCGCGGCGCCTACGGGCGCTACGTCACCGACCACCCTCGCCAGTGCGTGATCTGGTGTACGACGAACAAGAGGCAATACCTCTACGACTTGACCGGCAACCGACGCTTCTGGCCCGTGTGGGTCTATCAGCCGCTGAACATCGAGTGGCTGCGAAAGTGGCGAGGCCAACTCTTTGCGGAAGCCCTGGTCATGCTGCAGGCCGGCGAGCGAATCTTCCCGACGCACGAGGAGGAGCGGCTGTACTTCAAGCCCGAGCAGGAAAAGCGCCTGGTGGAAACCTCGGTGCAGTCCAAGCTCTACGACTTGCTGACACGCGAGGGCGCCGCGCGCACGGAAGGACGCTTGACGAGCGAGCTCAGCCAGCACACCACCTTCGTGACCATCGCGCAGATGACCGCGGCCCTGGGCGCAGACCCGGCGAAGTCGACGGCGCTGCTGGAGACCCAGATCCGCGACTGGCTCGTGGAAAACGGTTGGCAGCGCGCGCGTGCGGGCAAGCCTGCAGTGCCGGGCGGATCTCGCCCTTGGGGGTACGCAAGGCCGGAGGTCTGGCCACCGGTCGACGAGGACGAAGAGTCGGGGGGCAATGGTCCCTCTGGCAATGACGATGAACGGGGAGATCCGCCTGCACCGGCGGACGATCCCTATGGAGGCCGTGACGATGCGCCTTTCTGACCAGCGATCGCTGTGGGCAACAGCGGAAAAGGTCATGGCGCAAGAAACACGCCGTGAGGCACCAGCTGCGGGAGGCGAGATTCGCGGCAGCAGGTGCGCAGCGGTAGTGGGGAAGTCACTGCATGCGCCGATGACGTAGTCCTGCTCATCTGAAGCGTGGCCGGAGGCTGGGCGATCGCGCTGCACGTGTGCAGCGACGTCCACGCGTCCAGCCTTCGCATGGAGCGCATGGTGCTGCCGGTTCCTGGGGAACTGCCAGTTCAGGCCGCTGCATTGTCTTTCGGGTCTCGCGCGCCCTCAATGCGGCGCGCAGGCAGGTGTGCACACGTCTGCACGCTCGCGCGCGGGGCCTTGTGTGTGTGTTTCTCTCAGTAGAAATCAATGGACGGATGGACGTCCGGTGAAATGGAGAGCCAGCCATGACCACAGAAAAGCAGATTGATCCGGCGGTGGAACAGATCCGGACCATCAAGCGTCAGATGCCCTCGGTCTATGCCGCGATCCAGGCAAAGGCGGCAGAGATCGGCGGCCTCGCCTATGAGTTGGTCCGTCGTGGCGCTCGTGGAGAGCTGGGTTGCTTCTATGCGTGCGAGAAGGACATCAAGGTCGGCACGTACTGGCATGTAGCGCTGACCACCGACGTAGCGCTGCTGGTCGAGCGATACGGCATGTCATTCGTCTGCATGTGGGGCGAGTCGGCGATAGCGCCGCGCTTGCCCGAGGACCCTCCGACTGTCCAGGTCCAGAACGCCGAAGTGGTCGGGGCGTCAATCCCGCGGCGCAATGCCGAGTTCCGAGTTTTCATCGACGGTGTTCATGCGGAAGACCGCGCGCAGGGAGGTCCGCGAATGAAAGGGCGTGAGGTTGCCGATGGCGCGGATTGAATGGGTGAAGGCCCGGTTGGAGAACTGGGCGATGTGGAAGGCGCGAGGGGAGGCTGGCGGCCTCGGCTGGTCATCGCAGTCAGCGTTCCTCAACGAGCCCGCCGGCGGCTACCGGCAATCCAGGATACCGATCGACGAGGTCGACGCATCCGTGACCGACCAGGCCGTCGAGTCGTTGAAGGATGCCAGGCCGAGCCTGTACCAGGTCCTTCAATGTGTCCATGCGCGTGGCATCGGAGTCAAGGCGACGGCACGAGCGCTCGAGTGCAGCGAGTCGAATGTAAAAGCGCTGCTCGATGCGGCCGATCGGGAGCTCGGTGTGTGGTTCACCGAGCGTGCGGCCAGGCAGGCGGCGGCGCGCGATGCCCTGCGAGGGGGTTTTACGACATGACTCTTTTTGATAGATTTCTGTCAGGTCCTAAAAATGGGTCACGCGATGGCATTCCAAGGTTTCTCGCAGCGTTTGACGTTGGCCCGCAAGGTCTCCAGTGCAAAGTCCGCACGGTCATCGCCGCTCACGCAAGAACAGAAGGACCGAAAAAAGCGGCTGGATCGTGAGCGTGCTGATCGATTGCTTGCCGAGAATCTTGCACAGCGTGCACTGATCGAGTCCAAGCGCTCGTAAGGCTGATGCCACCACCAACCCGCCGCAGGCAACTGAGGCGGGTTTTTTCATGCTCAAGATCGACATCGACACCAAGCAGTTCGCTGTCCTCGGGAGCAAGCTGGCACGGTTCGGCGAGCAGGCACGAGCCAAGGCCATCGGGCGCGGGCTTTCCAAGGTGATGAAGCAGGCGCAGACGCAGGCCAAGCGTGAGATCACGTCGGAGTACAACGTGAGGTCGGGCGAGGTTGGCAAGCGGCTCGGTGTCCGGCTGCAGGCTAAGGGTCTGCAGGCGGTGTTGTTCGCGAAGGCCCGTGCGCGCAACCGCATTCCGCTGATGGAATTCGCGGCCAAGGCAACGAAGAAGAACGGCGTGCGGTTCAAGGTTCGCAAGACGGCAGGTCGTGGTCAGTTGCGCCACGCCTTCATCGCCACGATGAAGAGCGGGAAGACAGGCGTCTTCATGCGCGTGCCTGGTACGCGGAAGATCAAGCAGGTTGTCGGCGTCGACATCACGCACATGTTCGCCGGTAAGCGCGTCCGGCCGGCGGTGATGAAGAGCATCAACGACAACGTGGCCCGGGTCGTGACCCATGAGATGGAGTTCGAACTCCGACGCCTCGGGTTCCGGTGACGTTGCACCCCCGCAACGTTGTGAAAAAGGTACTCCCGGGCCCCCTCCGAAAACTGCGGGCACGAAAACGACCCGCGAAAAAAACGAAATTATCTGTGGCGCCTGAAGCGGGTTTCGTTTCGGGCTGTTGGCCTGTGGGCCGGAGGTTGTGATGGAAGAACTGCTCGGCACTGCGGACTGGCGCGTGTCGGTGGCGCAGCTCGCGTTGTTCCTCGAGCTCACCGAGCGGCGCGTGCAGCAGCTGGCCGCCGACGGCGTGATCCCGCCAGGTGAGGACGGGCAGTATCTTTTCCTTGCGAGCGTGAAGGGCTACCTGCAACTCATCCAGCAGGCCGCCGCCGGCAAGGCCGTCAGCGATGAGGCCAAGGAGAAGCAGCGTGCGCAGATCGACCTGCTGCAGACGCAACGGGACTCGGCGCAGCTGGTGCTCGATGAGAAGCGCGGTGCGCTGATTCCTGTCGAGTCGGTGCGCGCCGCGACAGTGAAGCTGGTGAAGGTGCTGACTGAAGGCGCTGACACGCTACCGGATCTGCTCGAGCGTAAGAGCGGCATTCCCGGGAACGTCGTCGTCGCGGTCGGCGAAGTCGTCGATCAATGGCGCACCCGGCTCTTCAAGCGCGCGACGGAAGTGCTTGGAGGCGAAGTCATTGCGGATCAACTGCCTGCCGTGCAGACGTCTGCAGATCGGCCCGATGAGCTCGAGGCGGAGCCGCCGAAGAAGAAGATCGGCCGGCCTCGCAAGAAGCGGGGCGACGCCTTCACGCCGCCATTGCTCTGATCATGGCGAAGGGGTTTGCCAGCGCAGAGGAGGTGATGCGCGACGCGGTCGCGTTGCTGCAGCCGCCTCGGCGCATCAAGGTGAGCGAGAGCGCAGCGCAGTTCCTGCACGTGGGAGCGGCCGGTGGCGACGACGCGCTGTGGGATCCCGCGCTGACGCCGTACATGCCGGCGCCGATGGACCGGCTCGCGGATCGTAGTGTGGAAGCCGTTGTGTTCGCCGGGCCTGCGCAGTCGGGAAAGACGGACGGGCTGCTGCTGGGCTGGATGGCTCACAGCATCGTGTCCGATCCGTGCGACATGATGATCGTGCAGACCACGCGAGAGCAGGCGCGCGACTTCAGCAAGCGTCGGGTCGAGCGTTCGCTGAGGGCCTCGCCGAACCTGCGCGCGCAGGTAGGAGCGGGCCACCAGGACAACGTGCTCGACAAGCAATTCCGCAACGGCGCGATGCTGAACATTGGCTGGCCGACCGCGAACCAGCTCTCGGGTAAGCCGATTCGGCATGTGGCTGCGACGGACTACGACCGCATCCCGCTGAACATCGACAAGCAAGGCGACTGCTTCGGGCTCCTGAAGACTCGGACGAAGAGCTTCATGAGCCGTGGCAGGACGTTGATCGAGTCCTCGCCCGGCCACGAGGTGCTTGACCCGGAATGGAAGCCGCGGGGCCATGGCGCGCCGCCGACCCATGGGGTCCTCGGGCTTTACAACCTGGGCGACCGGCATCGCTGGTATTGGCCATGCCTGCACTGCGGGGCAGAGTTTTTGGCCGAGTGGGACAACCTCAAATGGGACACCACGATCGATGATCCGGTCGTGGCCAGCCGGACGGCGCACATGCGTTGCCCGGAGTGCGAGGGCGTGATGGGGCCCGAGCACAAGGAGACGATGAACCGGCGCGGGCGGTGGCGCAGTGAAGCGGAGGTATTCGGCGACAGCTACCAAAGCAAGATCGCCAGCTACTGGATGCAAGGGCCGGCCGCCGCTTTCCAGAGCTGGGAGAGTCTGGTCTACAACTACCTGGCTGCCCTGAAGGACTTCGAGCTCACGGGCAACCAGGAGAAGCTGAAGGCGACGACCAACACCGACCAGGGGCGGCCTTACACGGTGCTGAGCGCCAAGGGCGACGGGCTGGATGCGGTGCTGCTCAAGCAACGGGCCGACAACTATGCGCCGCAGCGCCACGTACCGGCCGAGGCGCGCTTCGTGACCACGGCGGTCGACGTGCAGAAGCACCGGTTCGTGGTCCAGGTGCATGCGTGGGGCGTCGAGGGGCAGTGCTGGATCATCGATCGCTTCAACCTGACGTCGAGCGATCGCATCGGTGATGGCGGCGAGCGGTTGAAGATCTCGCCGTTCACGCACGCCGAGGACTGGGCCGCGCTCGACAAGCTGCTGGACGACGAGTATCCAGTGGCCGGCAACGAGGACATCAAGGTCCAGAGCCGGATGATCGTCTGCGACTCCGGTGGCCAGGACCAGGCGACCAACAACGCGTACGCGTACGCGCTGCGGCTCAAGCGCCAGTCTCGTGCTGACCGGTTCGCGCTCATCAAGGGGGCGAGCTCGCGTACTGCGCAACGGATCGTCAAGGGCAAGCCCGGTGATGACCGGATCAAGGTGCCGCTGTACATCATCAATCCGAACATCTTCAAGGATGAAGTGGCGGCGAGTCTGGCGCGCGAAGAGCCGGGCCCGAATTCCATCAACTTGCCTGATTGGGTCGGCGAATGGTTCTTCCGCGAGCTGACGGCGGAGACGCGGACCGCGACGGGCTGGGTGAAGAAGCGCAAGGGCGACAACAACGAGGGCTTCGACCTGTGCGGCTACAACCGCGTCGCTTACACGCTGGTGGGCGGCGAAAAGATCAACTGGGCCAAGCCTCCCGAGTGGGCCGGGCGTGCTCTCGGCGAGCGGATGGCGGAGAAGGACACCGTCGGCAAGACCGGCAATGACAAGTACCTGCAATGGCTGCGCGAGCGTGGCCGACGCATCAACGGCGAGTAACCACGAAAGACCATGACGAACTGCAACCCCTGTGATCAGGCTGCGGCCGCGCCCTCGGCCTCGCCGTGCGTGACGCCGACGTGTGCGGAGATGCTGTGCGCGGCCGTGAACGCCTACAACGCGCTGATGTCCGGGCGCGAGGTGGTCGAGGTCCAGTTCGGCGAGGAGCGGGTCAAGTACAACCCGAAGTCGATGCCGAACCTGCTAGACCACATCCGGCGTCTGAACATCGCCTGCCCGAGCGCTGCGGCGTCTGCGGTGCTGGGCCTGGGCGGTGGCGGCCCGCTGTCCGTGTCCTTCGGCCCGCGAAACCGTCGCTGCTGCGGCTGCTGAGATCGCCATGCTCGACACGCAAAGCGGCATCCGGATCCTGGACGCCGAAGGGAGACCCATGCCCAGCGCGGCCAGCTACAAGGCCAGCGACAGCATCAGCCGCGAGCTCGGTTCCTGGCAGCCGCCGCTGCAGAGCGCCGACCGGTCGATGCTGCCGGAGAAGGCGAGGGCTGAAGGTCGTGCGAAGGACCTTGTGCGCAACAACGGCTACGCGCGCGGTGCGGTCCAGAACCAGAAGGACCGCATCGTCGGTGCCAGCTACAAGCTCCAGCTGCAGCCGGTCTACAAGCTGCTGGGCATCACTGCGAAAGTCGCTGCCGCGTGGGCCAGCCAGGTCGAGGTTGCTTTCCATGCGTGGGCCGACGATCCGGATTGCTGGATCGATGCTCAGCGCAAGCGCACCTTCAGCCAGTTTGTGCGGGAGATGTCCGGGACCGAGATGGTGCAGGGCGAGGGCTTCCTCGTGCGCCAATGGCGGCCGTCCCCGTCGGGCTACGCCACTTGTTTCACCACGGTGGAGCCGGAGCGGGTGTCCACGCCTGGCGTCCAGGGGCTCCTGAACAACCAGGAAGAGGTGCTGCCCAACGGCAACCGCGTGCGCGCCGGTGTGGAGCTCGATGCCTGGGGCGCCGCTGTGGCGTACCACATCCGCACGAAGCACCAGCAGGACTTCGGCTACCTCGCGTCGACCGCGGTCGGGCAGTGGGATCGCGTGACCAAGCTGAACGAGTTCGGTTGGCGCCAGGTCATCCACCTCTTCGAGGTCGAGCAGGCCGATCAGACTCGTGGCTTCAGCGCGATGGCCAGCACGCTACAGAAGCTCAAGATGATGGACATGCAGGAGGATCTGGAGCTGCAGCTGTCCCAGCTCGGCACGGCCTTCGCCATGTACATCAAGACGCCGCTCGGCCGTCAGCGCGCCAAGGAAATCATGGGCGCCGACGACGAAGAGGGGATGATGAAGTTCACCCAGATGTGCATGGCGGCGCAGGAGGCTTTCTACGGCAGCGCTGGCGTGAACATCAACGGCGTGAAGCTGCCGACCCTCTATCCCGACGACGAGATCGGCGTGCTGCAGCCGCACAACCAGGCGGCAAACCACGAGCAGTTCAAGGAAGGCCTGATGCGCCAGAACGCGCGCGGCTGGGGCATGAGCTTCGAAGAGGCCAGCGGCGACTTCAGCAAGACCAGCTACAGCAGCGCTCGTGCCGCGATGCAGATCGCCTGGGCGTACGTCCTGGCCAAACGCGCCGCCATCGCCGACAAGGCCGCGACGCTGATGTTCCGGCTGTGGTTCGACGAAGCCATCGTGCGCGGCACGATCGCGCCGCCGCCGGGCGTGAAGTACTGGCCGGACAACAGCACGCAGATGGGCCAGATCTTCGCGTGGCTCACGAGCTGCACCTGGATCGGCGCCGGCAAGATCGTGCTGGACGAGTTCAAGCAGGCGAAGGCCAACGAGGTCGGCCTAGCCACTCACCAGGTCGCGCTGGATGACATCCTCGCCGAGAACGGCAACGACCTCGAGCGGCTGCTCGACGGCCATGTCCGTACACGCGAGATGTTCGAAGAGCGTGGCTTGCCGCTGCCCGAATACCTCGGGGGCGCACCGAAGACCGCTCGCACGCCCGAGCAGAACGCGGCCGACGACGCAGCGGCGGCACAACAGGACTGACCATGAAGCATGCCCATATCGCGGCCCGCGCGCTCAATCGCCCGCTGCTGCTGGAGCCCGGCTATGCCCGGATCTTCTTCTCGGCCCTCGGCGGCCGCCTCAACTTCGCCGGCCTCGTCGACGCGAAGGGGGAGGCCCTCGATCAGAAGGGGATGGCCGCCCTGTGCGAGAGCTACCTGCCGCGTGCCGTCGATCCCTGGAGCGGGGCAGACGTCACCGACCAGAGCTATGCGGTGGTCGACGGCGTGGCGGTGATCCCGGTGCAGGGCTCCCTGATGCACAAGAGCGGCTACATCGGCACCCGCTCGGGCGCCATGGGCTATGACGGCATCCAGGCGCAGATCGTGAGCGCGCTCGCAAACCCGCGCGTCAAGGGGATTCTGCTGGACATCGACAGCCCCGGTGGCGAGGTCGCTGGCGTGCGAGATCTCGCTCGGCTCATCAACGCGGCGTGGAAGCCGATCTGGGCCCACGCGAACGAGACCGCCGCGAGCGCTGCGTACTGGCTCGGCAGTGCGGCCCAGCGGCTGATCCTGTCCGAAACGGCGGAGGTCGGCAGCATTGGCGTGCTGATGGCGCATGCCGACTACAGCGCCATGCTCGACGAAGAGGGCATCAAGGTCACGCTTCTGTACGCCGGAGCGCACAAGGTCGATGGCAACCCGTACGAGGCGCTGCCGGAGTCGGTCCGTAACGCGTTCCAGGCGGATATCGAAGAACTTCGCTCCCAGTTTGCAGAGGCAGTCGCCGGCAACCGGGGCATCTCCACAGCGCAGGTGCTTTCCACCGAAGCCCAGCTGTACCGCGGCCGCGACGCCGTCGAGATCGGACTGGCCGACGAGGTCATGTCGTTCGACGACGCGCTCGGCGCATTTTCCGCAACCCTCGCCAAACAAGGCGGATTCTCGAAAGGCAAATCCATGTCGAATGGCTCGAACGCCTCGCCCAGTGCTGGCGAGATCTCCAACGAACAGCTCGCCCAGGCGCGCGAAGCCGGCCGTGCCGAAGGCCACGCTGCAGGCCTGCGTGAAGGCGCGACCGCGGAGCGCACGCGAATCGGCGCGATCCTCGGCTGCGACGCGGCAAAGGGCCGCGAGGCCACCGCGCGCGAGTTCGCCCTCGGCACCGACATGGCTGCCGATACGGCCGCGAAGCTGTTGGCTACGGTCCCCGCAGTCGATCCTGCCGCGGCGGCTGCTGCCGCCACGCTCGAACAGATGGGCAATGTCCAGCTCGTGCGCCCCGACGCCTCCGGCCAGGGCGGCGGTGGCGGTGACAAGCCGACGCTCGCCCAGCGCGTCGCGAGCGCCCGCCAAGCGCAGACCCTGGCCTGATCCGACAGGTCCACCCTCCCACAACTTCAGGAGCACTACCATGCAATCTTGCTGCAATGCCGCGGGCGTGACCCGCGACGTCTTCACGCCGGACGACCTCATCGTCGGCGACCATGTGCAAACCACCGAGGCGCTGCTGACGGGCGGCGTTGCGTACGCGCGTGGTGACCTGCTCGGCGTCGACGCCACCAACACCGTCAGCCTGGTGGCGGATCCGGCCAACGCCAAGTACATCATGCCGTTCACGCTCACGGCAGCCGAGGCCACCGCTCACGCGGCGACCGGCAACCAGCTGCAGTTCTACAGCCAAGGCGAGTTCGCGCAAGACCGCGTGAAGCTCGCCGGCGTGGCGCTGACCGCCCCGCAGATCGTCGCCGCCAAGGCCGCGCTCGGCCCGCAGAAGATCGAGCTGCGCCGCGTGCTGTAAGGCGCGCTTCTCCTTCGTCATCGCTCGCTCGTCGAGCTCGGGGCCCGCCAGAGAGCGGGCTTTTTCATTTTCGGCTTGCTAACCCGCAGGCCATTCACTTTGGACTGAGCCATGGACATCTATACCCCCCAGGAGCTGCTGGACGTCATTGACCTGACCTATCGGCCGACCACGTTCCTCACGAACACCTTCTTCCCGGAAGTGCAGACCTTCGATACCCCCGCCATCAGTTTCGATCGTCTCAGCGGGGCGCGCCGCCTCGCGCCGTTCGTGTCTCCCTGCGTAGAAGGTCGCCCCATCCGTCGTCGCGGCTTTTCGACCGATAGCTTCTCGCCGGCCTACGTGAAGCCCAAGATGGCGCTGACCCCGTGCAACGTCACCACGCGGCGGCCTGGCGAGCGCATCGGCGGATCGCTGTCGCTCGCTCAGCGCCGAGACCTCCAGCTTGCCGCAGACCTGCAGGAGCTGATCGACATCATCGACAACCGCCTCGAGTGGATGGCAGCGCAGGCGCTCGTCTACGGATACGTCGACGTGGCGGGCGATGACTATCCGCTGGTGCGAGTCGACTTTCAGCGCAGCGCTGGCCACAGCGTGGTGCTGGCTGGCGCAAATCTGTGGAGTGCTGCCACCGGCAAGCCGGTCAGCAATCTCGACAGCTGGTCGGGCACGGTGGCGCAGGACCAAGGTGGTTCCGTCACGGACGTGCTGCTCGGCGCCAATGTGTGGGCGCCGCTGTCCCAGAACCCCGAATTCAAGGACCTGTACAAGAACGTCCAGCCCATCGGCGGCCCGCTGCCGAGTCTGCTGCCTGGCGTGCTGGACAACGACCAGAAGGTCTACCGTGGCATGTTCGGCCAATACCGTCTGTGGTCCTACAACGCGACCTACACCGATCCGAACGGCGTGACGCAGTTCTACCTCCCGCCGGATGAAGTTCAGCTCGTTGCGAAGCAGACGATGCGCGGTGTACAGGCCTTCGGGGCAATTCAGGACCTGCAAAGCCTGGCGGCCGTGAAGTACTTCGCCAAGATGTGGCCGCAGGAAGACCCCAGCGTCATCTACACGATGGTCCAGTCGGCGCCCCTGCTGGTGCCGCGGGTCACGAACTCCACTTTCCGTGCAAAGGTGCTGTAAGCCATGACCGATACCACCAACAACACCACGGGCGCCGGTGAGGGCGCAGACGAAGCCGGTGCCGGCACCGGCGCTGGCGGCAGCGCGGGAGCAGCCGCGACCAACGCAACCGCGATTCCCACGGGTGCCGGTGCTGGCGCTGGTGGCAGCGCCGGCGCCAAGGAGCCCGGCCGCGGCCGCGGCGGCGCGCGGGCGAAGCGGGGGCAGCGGGCCAAGGCCCTCGGCGTCGTGCAACTCGAGCGCAACGGCAAGGTCGTCGAGATCCCGCCTGGCGAGGAGTTCGACGCCTCCGCCGAGGAGCTCGATCCGTTGGTCGACGCGCGGTTCGCCGTGCGCGTCGGCGCCGACGACGACGAAGCCGCAGAGTAGGCGCGGCCATGAGCGACAGCTACCTGCGAAACCTGCACCTCGAGCTGGTGCAGGGCGACGACTACCTCGCGGCCGATGGTCGCGCGTTGCAGTTCGTCGGCGCGGGCGTCTGCTGGCCGGCGGCTGTGACCGACGTGCTGCTCAGCGTGTGGAACCCCGTTGCCGACTGCGGTCTGGTCGGCAACGGGAGTGCTCCGCTGGCGGTGGTCTCGGTGGCTGGCGTCTTCACGCCGGCAGGCACCAGCGCCGCCATCGTCGCGGTCGATCTGCCCCGCGCGGAAACGCTCAAGCTGTCGGCTGGCGTGCGCCGCTACACCTTCGAGGTGGTGGGGAAGCCGCCGAGCAACAGCATGCGCACGCTGGCCCGCGGCTTCGTCACCGTGCTTGCGAGCCAGTCATGAACTGGGAGCAGATCAAGCAGGAGGCGGCCGCCGTCGTCCAGGCGGAGTTCGGCGAGCCGATCCGTTTCCAGTACTTGGAGGGCCATTTGGTCGACATCTGCGCGAAGTTCACGATGGCGACCACCGACGTCAGCATGGGCGGGCAGGTGCCGATCTCCAGCCGGCAGCCCATGTGCAACATTCGCAAGGGCGTGCTGGAGCGCAAGCCGCGCCAGGGGGACCTGGTCATCCGGCGCAACGTCACGTACGAGGTGAAGGCCGCCGAGGTGAAGCTCGACGCCTCCTTTGACGTGCTGCTGCTGGCCGTCGACGCACGGCACGCTGCGCGCATGAGGGATCGCACGTGACGCACCCGCGCACACTCATTCGCGAGCACATGGCCCGCGAGCTCGTGCGCCGGGGCGCCTGGGCCGACTCGGTGTTCGTCAGCCGTTCAACGCCGTTTTCCGACGAGGACCACTTCCCGAACGTGTGCGTCTACACGGACGGCGAGCGCACGCGCAACGCGCTCGGGCAGCAGCTGCTCGAGCAGGAGCTCGCGCTGCTGATCGAGGTCCGGATCGCGCGCACGCCTGATGCGCATCAGCCCTGGCGCCACGTCGACGGGCTGCCTTCGCACCCGGCCCAGACCACTGCGGCCGATCGCGAGCTCGACGAGTGCTGTGAGGCGATCGAATCGATCGTCTTCGGCCAGTTCAGCAACACGTCTGTCGTGGTCGAAGGTCAGAAGATCACGATCGACGAGATCTCCGAGGTCAACACCGAGATCGCGCGAAGCTCAGAGGGCGAGGTGCCCTATGTGCTTGCGCAGATCGAGTTCAAGCTGGTCTATCGCGCCTGCTACCCGGTGCCCAACGTGAACACCTGCCCGCTCGAGAAGGTTCTGGGCGAGCTGCGGCATCGCGTGTGCGGCGTCGAAGGGCAGGGCATTCACGCGAACGCGTATACCCCCCAACCGCCGCAAGGCGCCTGCTGAAAGAAGCTCATGGCCTGTTCTACCTGCACTGCCGTCCGCCAGCTCGTCAACGTGCCGCTGCGCCGTTTCGGACTGCCGACCTTCAACACGCCGGCGCCGGCGCCCGCACCACGCGTGCAGACGTCTGCACAGCGTCCGGCCAACCCGGCCTGGCCAACGCGCAAGGACTGACCTGGCGCCGATCTTTCGTCCACTTCAAGGAAATGCCATGTACCTGCTGAAAGCCCTGCGACCCGGCGTCAAGGACGCCCTGACCGGAGATCCGATTCCCGAGGACGGCGTCCGTCGCGAAGTGCTGCTGCCGCCCGATCACTACGCCGAGCGCACCGGAGATCTCTCGATCGAGGAGCTCGCGCCCGAGTCTGCGGCGTCTGCCGCCCCCGAGTCGGCCGCGGCCGAGGTGCCCTCGAGCACGTCCCAGGATGCGCCCGAAGCGCGCTCCGGCCGCGCTGGCAGGGCTGCGGCTGCATCTGTCGGCTAGTCCCGATCTCGCCTCGTTCCAGGCCCGCCTCTGAGCGGGCCTTTTTGTTTCCACCCGCCCGCGCACCGTGGGCTTTGAGCCAAGGAAGGCCCTATGTCCCTCACTCTCCAGCAAATCCCGAGCACGGTCGGTGTGCCCGGCACCTACGTCGAGTTCGACGGTACCGGCGCCCGCACCACGCAGGCCGGTAAGCCCTACCGGATCTTCGTCTATGGCCAGATGGACAAGGCCAAGACCGTCCCGTATCCGAACGGGTCGACCGCACAGCCGAACGTCCCGATCCAGGTCAACAGTGCGCCGCAAGCGAGCCAGCTCTTCGGGCCCGGCTCGATCCTGTCGCATATGGCGCGCGACCTGTTCAAGACCAACAGCATCAACGAGGTCTGGTTCTGCCCGCAGTACGACGATGCGGCAGGCGTCGCCAGGGTCGTGACGGCCGACTATGCGGTGCCGTACGCGACGCCTGCGGCTCAGGCGGGCGTCGAGCGGATCTACATCGGCGACCTGGAGTACCGGGTGCCCGTGGCCGTCGGCGCGACGGCGGCGTCGATCGCTGCAGCTCTCGCGGCGGTCATCAACGCAGACCAGGCCGCGCTCTTCACGGCGACCGCGCCGGCGGCCGTTCTGACGCTCACGGCAAAGAACAAGGGCGAGCTGGCCAACGACGTGCAGATCGTGGCGCAGTACAACCCGGGCGACGTCAGCCCTGCCGGCACCTTCGTCACTTTCACCACGGCGACGGCGGGCGTGCAGAACCCCAGCATCGCTGCCGGCATCGCCAGTGCATCGACCATGTACATGACGCACGTGACGGTGCCGTACAACGACGCGACAAACGCTGCTCTGATCCTCGCCGAAGCGCAGGACCGTTGGGCTCCGCTTCCCGGGCCCACCAGCCTCGGCAACGGTCAAGACGACTTCGAGATCTTCGGCGCGTTTCGCGGGACCGAGGCGCAGATCGGCACCTTCATGGCAACTCGCAACAGCGAGTACCGCACGACGATGGCGGTCGAACCTGGCCAGGTGATCAATGGCATCCAGTACGGTGGCCTCATGTCCAGTGCATGGCAAGTTGCCGTCGTGTACTGCGCTATCAGCGCTGCGCTGGCCAGCGCAGTCGCAAACAACCCGCACCAGAACGTGGTGCTGAACTGCCTCAAGCCTGCGCCTATGCCGTGCCGGTTCATGTGGAATGTGCGCAATCGGCTCATCCTGAACACGGGCAACGCCACCTACAAGTGCAACGATGCCGACCAGGTGATGCTGGAGACCGCCATCACCGAACGCACCACCACCGATACGGGCGTGGCCACCGATGCCGAGCGTCGCGTCGAAACGCAGCTCGCCAAGAGCTACCTACGCTGGAGTGTGCGCACCATGCTCGACACCACGTATCCGCGCAACCGTCTGGCCGACGACGGCACGGCAGGCCTGCCGCCTGACGTGGCCACCCCCAAGATGATCAAGGGCTCGATCCTGGCCCTGTGCCAGAACGTCTGGGTGCCGCTGGGCATCGTCGAGAACTTCGATCAGTTCAAGGCCACGCTCGTCGTCGAGCGAAGCATCGAGGACTGCAACACGATCAAGTTCCAGGCCATGCCGGACATCGTGAACATCCTGACGGTCAAGGCCGGCAGGCTGTCCTACATCGTCTGCTGAGCGCGGTCATCAATTCCCCTGAAACCAAGGAGCATTCAACATGGCTTGCGCATCGCAGACGATCCGTGTGTCGACCGTTGTCTTCAACGGCATCAACCACACGCCGGTCAACAAGACCGCCCTCATCAAGCTGGGCGGGGAGGTCGCGTCCGACGGCGTGACCGACAACAAGGGCCGATGGTTCGGCACGACGACCGTCGAGCCCGCGGAGATCGAATTCGAATTTCCGCTCACGGTCGATTTCAACCCCGACAACTACCGCGGCCAGTGCGGCGACCTGATGTTCCTCACGGTCGAAGGCATGAGCTACCTGTCCACGAATGCACAGCTCTCGGCGGGCATCGAGGTCAAGGACTCCGAAGGCAAGGTCAAGCTGACCTTCAAGGGCGACGCGGCGGTCGTCTACTGAGCATTTGAGCACCATGTACCAACTCAAGACCCCCTTCAAGGCGCGCCGCGACGGTGCCGACATCGAGTTCACGGAGCTTGCGTTTCCCGACGTCATCACCGTGAAGATGATGCGCAAGGTGCCGATGGCTCAAACGCTGCTGGCCGCGCATGTGCTTGCCGAGCAGTGCGCCGGCTTGAATCAGATCGAGGCGTCCAAGCTCACGACGCCCGATGCGCTGGACTATGCCAACGAGCTGCAGGCGCTGGGATTGCTGACGCCGTGCGACGAGCCGGGCTTCAAGGTGCCGGAGATCAAGCCGGTCAAGGCGTTGATCGCCCGGATCTCGGCAGATCCGCATGCGCAGCGCGTCGATTTCGCGGCCCAGGTGCTGCAGCTCAGCGGCATGTCCCGTGAGGAGATCGACGAGATGGACTACCGGGCTTTCGAGCCGGCCATCGCGGCCATCACTGCGATCTTCATCGGCCCAAACAAATAAGGGACTCCGCGGCCGCGCTTCTGGCGCGCGGAGTCCAACCCTCTGAAATCGAAGAGATGACTCTCGGGCGCCTCGCCTTCTGGGTTGAGGTGTCCGAGGTCATCGCCGAAGCTGAGCGCGAGGCGGCAGCTGCAAAGACAGGCAGGTAAATCACATGGCAGTCATTCAAGAGTCCAAGGTTGTTCTGAACGGCCAGGACAATTCTGGCTCGGCCTTCCAGTCGCTGCAGCAGCGTTTCCAGGGCATCACCTCTGCGGCCGACGCGCTGAAAAACCGCCTCGTGGGCGGCCTCGGCGCGACTTCCTTCGGGCGCCTGCAGACGCATCTCGGGAACCTGCGCGGGCAGATGGCGGCGCTGGGCATCGCCGGCGGCGCCGGCCTGGCCATCGGCGGGATCGCTGCGATCAAGACGGGCTTCGACGCCGTCGCCGAGACGGCCGAGAAGGCGGGACGGATCCACGACCTCGGCGGCCGCCTGCGCCTCAATGCCGAGGAGTTCCAGGTCTTCGAGAAGATCTCCAAGGACGCAGGGGCCAGTATCGAGGAGACGGGCGGCGCCTTCCTGAAGTTCAAGCTGAACATTCAGTCGGCAGTCTCCGAGGGAGGCAAGAAGCTGCAGAAACTCGACGGCGATCTCCGCGCCTTTGGCCTGACGGCCGCGCAGGCACAGCAGATGAAGCCGCTGGATCTGATGAAGACAATGGGCCTGGTCTCGAGCAAGAGCACGACCGAGGCCGACGAGATGCTCAAGATCGAGAAGTTCCGCGCCCTCGCTGGCAAAACCGGCGCGACGTTGATCCCGATCTTCGAGGCGATCGGCACGGACTACGACACGCTGGCAAAGAAGATGCGCGCGTCGGGCACGCTGATGACCGACGAGATGGCTGCGATCGGCGACTCCGCCGATGAGGCCTACCAGCGATCGAAGAGCGCGATGAACGGCCTGAAGCTGGCCTTCGGCGTGCAGATGCTGCCGGTCTTCGAGCAGTTCTCGAACATCATGGAAGCGCGGATGAAGGCGAACCGCAGCGCGATGATGCCGGGCGTGAAGGCCTTGGCCGATGTGCTGAGCCAGAACCTCAAGCCCTTCATGGACGACATGGACCGGATGGCCGACAAGACCAGCGGTCTCTTCAAGATCCTCAACAGGGTGGCCGGCCTGGTCGGCTGGGACAACCTGGTCTTCGGCGGCCTGATCGCGATCGCATCGCCCTTCATCCTGAGCGCCGGTGGCATTGCGCTCGCGCTGGGCCGCATGACCATCAGCGCGGTCACGGCGGCGGGGAGTTTTGCCGCCATGAACTTCGCGCCGGCGCTGCGCAGCCTGGTGCTGTTCCAGATCGGGCTGCGTTCGTTCGGCCTGTCGGCCGCCGCCTCGTGGGCGCTGGCCCTGGCGCCGGTCACGCTGGTGGTTGCCGCGGTCGGCGCTGTGGCTGCGCTGGGGTACCTGATCTATCAGAAGTGGGACGGCATCAAGGCCTTCTTCGTTGGCGTGTGGGATGGCTTCATGCGCGGGATTGCGCCCGTGGCCGACGCGCTCGCGCCGCTCTCGGGAATCGCCTCGGTCGTGGGTTCCGCTTTCAGCGTGATGGGCAGCCTGATCGGCGGTGCCATCGACTGGGTGATGCAGCTGTTTGCACCGGTCGACAAGACGAAGGAAAGCTTCGCGGCATGGGGCCTGGCGGGGCAGAGCGCCGGTGACATGATCGCGACCACCTTCAAGATGCTGCTTACGCCGATCACCGCGGTGATCGATGCAGTGAAGCTGTTCGGCTCGGTGATGGACTGGGCGATGGGCAAGGAGTTCAAATTCGACTCGTCGACGGCGAAGCTGTTCCAGGAACAACAGGCCCAGACAGCCGAAGTCCAGCGGCTGCAGACCGTTCTGCCCGTGCAAACCGCGGCGGCGGCCTCGGCTGCAATCGACGCTTCTCCTGGCCCGGCAGGGGCATCGAGCTCGAGTTCGAGCTCGATCTCCCGATTCGGGGCCGGCGCGCCGTCGATCAGCATTCCGACTCCGAAAGTCGACGTGAGCGGACGCTTGGATGTCCGCGTGACGGCCGAAGGAAAGCCGGAGATCACGCGCGTGGAATCCCGCAACCCCAACTTCAACATCGACGCCCGCTCGGGCGGCATGTTCTCGACGCCATGACCACGAACAGCTGGCGGCAGCTCCTGCGTCCGGCCTCGTGGCGGGGCGTTCCTTTTGAGGTGGTGGGCGACGAGGTGGAGTTCGGCCGCAACGTGGCCATCCATGAGTTTGTCCAGCGCGACAAACCGCAGGTCGAGGATCTGGGCCGCAAGACCCGCAAATTCCGCATCGATGGCTGGATCTGCGCCGGCGCGCAGAACGGTTTTAACCCGTGGCCCCAGCGCGATGCTCTGGTCGCCGCGGTTGAGCAGGGCGGTGTGGGCACGCTGGTGCACCCGTTCTACGGCACCCTGCGTGGCCACATCACCACGATGGGCGTCAAGCAGACCAGCAGTGAGCTGGGCGGCTTCATCTCGCTGTCGATGGACTTCGTCGAGGCCGGCGAGGTCGAGTTCCGGGCCGACGTGGTCGACGACACCGGAGGGACCGTCCTGGCCGCGGCCGATGACAGCTACGAGGCGCTGGCCGATGAATTTTCGATGGCCTTCAGCGTCGAGGACCTGCCCGGCTTCGTGTTGGCCGATGCCGTTGACATGGTCGATCAGTTCCTGGGCGTCCTCGCCCAGTGGCGCCGTCCGGAAAGCCTAGCGGCGCAGGTTGCCGAACTCAACCTGGCGTCGATCGGCATCTACTCGCAACCGCTGGCGCTCGCGCAACAGGTGATGACGATCATGCGCGACGTCGCGCAGCCGCAAGCCTTCCACGAGTTCCTTCGTCCCCAGACGCCGAACATCCCGACGAGAGGGCGCGCAGCCCAGCGGACGAACAGCGTGGCGTTCACGCACCTCGTGCAGTCGGCCAGCCTGATCAGAGCGGCCGAGCTCAGCGTGGATTTCGCGAGCTCGAGCAATCGCTTCGCGGCCGACAGCACGGTCCTCCGCAGCACGCCGAAGCTCATCACCTACAACGAGATGCAGGCGCAGCGCTCCGCGATCACGCAGGCTTTCACCGCCGAGCTGCTGGATCTGTCCGGGCTGCAGATGTTCCCCAACACACAGCAGCTGCTCGTGGCGCTGCGCACGGCGGCGGTGCAGCACATGACGTCGACCGGGGAGCACCTGGCGCGAACCTTCGTCACCACGTGCTGCGACGGCACGGGGTGGAATGGCTTCATGCCCACGCTGGTGCTTGCCTATCGCCACTACGGGGTTCTTTCGGACGACGTGATCAACGAGCGCAACGAGATCCCAAATCCGCTCTTCGTGCCGCCGCGCGCCGCGATCGAGCTCCTACACGAGGTGACCGAATGATCTCCGAGAGGCTCAGTCCGATCGACGCGAACAACCGCGTGAGCCTGGAGGTGAACGGCGTGAGGTACGAGGGCTGGAAGGGCATACGCATCTCGCAAGGGATCGAGCAGCTCGCCGGCACGTTCTCTCTCGACGTCACGCAGAAGTGGCCCGACCAGGCTGTGGATTTTCCGATCGAGCCCGGCGAGGCCTGCACGCTCAAGATCGGTGAGGACGTGATGATCACGGGCTACATCGACGTCGTCTCGGAGGTCGAAGGCGTCGAGGACCACACCATTCGCGTGGAAGGGCGGGACCGCACCGGCGACCTGGTCGACTGCAGCGCGCCCACCACCGAGTGGACGGGCCTGACGTTCGAGTACATAGCGTCGGAGCTGATCAAGCCCTACGGCATCGAGCTCTTGACGCAGGTCGAGACCTCTGCCGGCGGCTATGTGGCGAAGAAGCCGGGAAAGCACAAGGCTCCTGCCGCGAAGGCGGGCAAGGGCGGCGGCAGGCTGCCCAGGAAGGCCGGCAACAGCGGCGAGACGGTGCACAGGCTGCTGGAGAAGCTCGCCAAGATTCAGGGCGTCCTGCTGGTCAGTGACCGTAAGGGCGGCCTGGTGGTGACGCGTGCAGGCCTCAACGGACGGACCACCGACAAGCTCGAGCTGGGGCGTAACCTGAAATCGCCCATCAACTACGAGCGCAGCTTCGCCAACCTGTTTTCGGAGATCACCGTCAAGGGACAGGCGCACGGTGCCACGAGCGCGGGCGTGCCCGTGCTGAGCGGGGCGGCATCGGTCAAGCCTGTGGCCACCGTCAAGCGCAGCGGGGCCTCAGCGGCCGGCGCGGTGACGGTCGGCAACAAGTCGATCCAGCGGTATCGCCCGCTCGTCATCAACGCGGAGGACCAGGCCGACGCGAAACGCTGTCGAGATCGCGCCGAGTGGGAGGCGGGTACTCGCGAAGCCCGCAGTCGCAAATTCGTGGTCCAGGTCCAGGGCTGGCGTCAGAGCGACGGAAGCATCTGGGAGATCAACACGCTCACGAACCTGCTGAAGCATCGCAGGGTAGGGGAGAACGAGGACATGCTGATCAGCAACATCGAATACACGCTGGATCTCAGTGGCGGCACGGTCTGCATCATGACGCTCTACAGCCCCGAGGCCTTCGACGTGCTCAAGGAGATCCCGAAGGTTGAAGCCGGTGCGGGTGCCGGCTCTCGGCAGCTCAGCGGCGTGAGCAGGGGACGCTGATGTCGGTCGATCGCATCTTTGGCCTGGTGCGGCGCGTGATGCGCCTGACCACCGACACTGCCACACCGAGCGTACAGGTTCAGATGGAAAGCGCTGCCGACGACCTGCACAACGACGTGGAGGTGCTGGAAACCTATGGCTTCACGGCGCATCCGCCGGAATCGGTACCGGAAGGCCTCGCCGTCTTCCCGAATGGCGAAAGCGACCATGGCATCGTCATCGGCTGGTTCGACAAGGCGCATCGTCCCGCCGGCTTGAAGGCTGGTGAAACCCAGCAATACAGCGTGCACGGGCAGAACCAGCTCTTCGACGAGGACGGCCAGATCACGCTCGAGGCGACGCAGCACGGGCAGCGGCTGTTCTTCAACAAGGATGGCGAGGTCGAGATCCGCGCGCAGCAGGGCCAGACGGTGCTGCTCGACAAGACGGGCCAGGTGGTGATCACCGACAAGGCCGGCAGCACTTTCCGGATGCTTGCGAACGGGGACATGGACGTGACGCCGGCATCCACCCAGTTCCGGGTGAATGGCTACCTGACCGCCTCGTACGGCGGCAGCAGCATCGGCATGAACCCGAACGGGGACATCGTCATGCATCCTGCCAGCGGGGTGGTGCAGGTGATCGGCAACGCCAAGGCCACGGAGGACGTGATCGCCGACAGCGATGGCACTGCGATCAGCTCTTTGCACCATCGGCACCCCGGCGGCAGCATCGGGGCCGGCACATCACTGGAGCCGATCTGATGGACGTCGAGCTCTTCTACGGATGCGGCCCCGATGCCTGTGCAGACGTGCGCACGGCGTGCGGCGACCTGGTCGCGATCAACGAACTGTCGACCTCGATCCTCATCAGCCTGTTCACCGACCGCCGCGCGAACGAGGACGACGTGCTGCCGGACGGCAGCGACCCCCGCGGCTGGTGGTGCGACGCGATGGATGGCACGCGCATCGGCTCACGGCTCTGGCTCCTCGAGCGAGCTCGCAATCTGCCAGAGGTGCTGCGCCTGGCCGAGGAGTACGCGCTCGAGGCGCTGGCCTGGCTGATCGAAGACCGCGTGGCGCGCAAGGTGACGGCGACGGCGGTCGTGGTCGGCGGATGCCACAACGTGCTCATGCTGACCGTGCAGATCTTCAAGCCTGACGGTCGAAGCCTGCGGTGGAAGTTCCGCTACGCGTGGGACCTGAGGGCCGTGCAGGACTGGGAAGCACTGGATTGCGCCAGTGCGCTGGCGATGGCCTGACATACAACGAACTTCGAACAGGGTACCCATGGCATTCAACCGACCAACGCTCGGCCAGCTGATCAGCACGGCCGAGGCCGAGATCAACGCGCTTATCCAGAACGCCGATGCGCGCCTGCGCTTCTCGATGCTCAACGTGTTCGCGCGCGTATGGGCAGCTCTGACCGACGGTCTCTACAGCGCGCTGGTGTTCCTCAGTCGCCAGCTATTCGTGATGACGGCAACGCGGCGCTTCCTGGAACTGATCGCCGAGAGCTACGGGATCTATCGCCTGCCGGCAAAAGCTGCGCAGGGGAGCATCGCTTTTCAGGGCGTGCCCAACAGCCCGATCGTCGCGGGCACCATCTTCCAGCGCACGGATGGCGTGCAGTATCAGGTGACGGGCGGCGGCTTTATCTCGGGGGCGGGGTACCTCGAGCTGCCGGCTGTCGCACTCACAGCGGGGACGTTGGGCAATGCGCCGGCATTGGTGCAGCTCCAGTCCACGAGCCCTGTGGCAGGCCTCCAGAGCGCGGTTGTGGCGAGCGGTGCCATTGCTGGCGGGGCTGACGAAGAGACAGACGATGGACTCCGCGTGCGTACTCTGAAGCGAATTCGCAATCCTCCAGGGGCCGGCACGGTGGCCGACTGGGAGCGTTGGGCAGGGGAGCTCAGCACGGCGGTGACGCGTGTATGGGTCGTGCCGACGGTCTACGGTAACGGTACGGTGGCCGTGGTCTTCGCGCAGGACAACGACGGGATCGTGCCGCCGCCAGCAGTGGTGCAGCAGATGCGCGATCACCTTGCGCAGTTCACGCCAGAGGGCACGGCTCTCTACGTCTACCCGCCCACGCTGAAGCCCGTACCTTTCACGATCCACGAGATCCCGAACAGTGACCCGGCTGTACGGCAGAACATCTCCGACGAGCTCCAGGACCTGCTCTACCGTGAGGCCGGGCCCGGTAGCACCATCCCGCTGACACACATTTCGGAAGCGATCAGCGGCGCGCAGGGCGAGTACGACCATTCAATGTCGGTGCCGAGCGGACCGCTGGTGTTCAGTGCCTTCGCGCCGCTCTTCGAGGTGGGCGTATTGGGCGCCATCACCTGGAACTGACCGTGGACGCAGTCAACACGTCATGCGCGGCCGAGCCGGCGCCCCTTTGCGAGGTGCAGTCCGTTGCGGCGGAGGCGCCGCTGTGCGGCCATACGCCCGAGCAGTTCGCGGAGGTCGCGCTCGCGCTCGAGCCGCGAGGTGCGGCCTGGTGCAAGCTCTACACCACCACGAAAGCCGCGCTCTACCGTGCGTTCGGGAGGTTGCTGGCGGACTTCGAGCAGCGGCTTTGCGACCTGTTCACGGAATCGCTAGCGTGCAATTCGGTGGAGCTGCTGGCCGAGTGGGAGCTGGAGTACGGCTTGCCTGGTGAGTGCGCGGCAGGGGCCTATCCGACAGATCTGCCGGGCCGCCAGGCGCAGGTTTGTGCTGCGCGCCGCAGCACAGGCATCAGCACTCGAGAGCAGCTGCAGGCGCTCCTGCGGATCGCGCTTGACTGCCCGCTGCTGACGCTCGAGCATATCTTCGTGCATAGCTGGATGAACAGCACCATGGGCCAGCCGCTCACGGTCTACGGCGGGATCTGCGTGGGCGGCATCGGCCCGGCAGATCTGCCGACGATGGTTCACAACGTCGTGGGCGGGTGGGGCGTGATCAGCGACGGGGCCGGCTCCAGTGTTGGCCAGCCGCTGACGCTTAACGATCCCGACTTTGTACAGCCTCCGATGTGCCCGGTGATCTACCACAGCACGATGGGCGGCTGGACCGGCGGTGTCGGTGTGCCATTGATGGTGGCCGACCCCATCAAGTGGGGCCTGCTCGTGTGCCTGATGAAGAAGCATTTGCCGGCGCACGTCGCCTGGACGGTCTGCGCCTGACCCTCTAACCCATCCCCCTCAAGGACTGCCTCGGCAGTCCTTTTTTTTGCCTGAAAGGAAACCATGGACCTGATCACCTACATCCCGGGAATCGCGAATTCCGGGCTCTTCACGCCGGGGCCGAACACGCCCTCGCCGTGGAACGTACCAATCATTGGCGCGGTCGACGGCATCAGCCCGGCAACGGCAACCCGCAACATGGCGGAGATCTACAACCGCTTGCTGTTCGCACATGCTGCGCTGGTGGAGGCTGCTGGCCTGGCCATCGACCACGACGACTGGGCCCAGCTCGTGCACGCGTTCCGCAGCAACGGGCTGGTGTATGCGGCAGGCGCGGGGACGGCGAATGCGCAGACGGTCGCGTATACGCCCGCGCTCAAGGCATTGGTCGACGGCATGGTCCTTTGGTACAAGGCGGCCGTGGCCAATACGGGGCCTGCCACGCTCAACGTGAACGGGCTGGGCGCCGTCCCCATCATGGGAGGAGCGCACGGCGCGCTACAAGGCGGCGAGATCGTCGCGAACGGTCGCTGCAGGCTGCTCTACAACGCGACGTTGGGCGCCTTCATCTTGCTCGAGTGCACGGGCGCGCCTCTGCAGGTGGGCCTGGCGACCCAGAGCCAGCATGCGATGCAATTGGGCCAAGCCACCGGGCGCTGGATCAATCGCCAGATCATCACTGCGACTGGCCCCTACGCGCCGACGGCGGGCACGAACTATGGCGACGTCACGGTGATCGCTGGCGGGGGCGGGGGTGGCGGCTGCCAGGCGACCGGATCGGGGCAGATGGCCGCCGGCGCCGGCGGTGGCGGTGGTGGCTGGGCGCGTCGCCGTCTCACGATCGCCCAAATGACAGGTCAGACGATGACGGTTGGCGGGGCCGGCACTGCTGGTGTGATCGGCTCGGGCGCGGGGGGGAATGGTGGTGCCTCCTCGTTCGGGGCGTTGGTTTCAGCCACCGGTGGGATAGGCGGCTCGTTCGGTGTGGCCGTCACTGCCAGCAACGTCACATTCGTTGGCGTTGGCGCGGCTGGTCTCGGCTCCAACGGCGACGTCAATGGCTTCGGCGGGAACGGCCGGTTCGCGACCTACTCGCCCGGCGGCGGCATCGGCGGAGACGGCGGGTTCTCTCTTCTGGGTGGGGGCGCCGCCTGGGCTTCGGGGACAAGTGGAGGCACTGGCGCCTCGGTGCGTGGCGCGGGCGGCGGCGGTGGCGTGGTGCAAGGCAGCAACGCCACGGGCGCACAGGGCGGGATCGGCGGTGCTGGTCTCATCATCATCGACGAGTTTGCATAAGGACCGCAGGACCATGAAATACGCTCTTTACTACACGACCACAGGACAGGTGGTTCAATGGCAGGACGACGAGGTCTATGGCTATAACGAGCCGGAGGGAAATTTCGCGCGGATCGAGCTCAACGATCCGCTGCCGGTGGATTTCGACGTCAACGCCCAGCCTTCGGGCTACTGGGTCATAGATGGTGTATTGACTCAGACGGCGCCGCCCGCGCCACTCTCCGACGTTGCAATGCGGGCTGGCTGGGCCGTGACCGCGAAGCGAGCCGACTTGCTCGCGGAGGGTGTAGCCCTCGCGGGCGGGCGCCGGTTCCGTCCTACGGACGCGGACCTGGCCCGCCTCGCACCGATCGCACTCAACCACGCGGCTCTCGGGATCGCGGCCGTCGACGTGCTGCTCGATCAGCCGCCGGTCTGGTATGGCATCGCCGCGGTGGACCTCGCTGTTGCGTATTCGGCATTCATCGTGAAACGCGAGGCGTGCTACTCGAATGAGAGACTTCATCTCGAGGCCATAGCCGCGTTGCTCGCGGCCGAGGATCGCGCCGGACTGGAGGAATACGACGCGACCACTGGCTGGCCGACCTGAGCTCGTTCTGCCTTCACAACCAACCCGCTTCGGCGGGTTTTTCTTTTGCCTGAAAGGCCGGCATGAACTCTCAACCTTCCGTAACCGATGCAGTCGGTTTCGGCGTTTTTCTCGCTGGTCTGGTGTACGCGCCCAACGTCGCCGAAGTAGTGGGGCCATACATCGTGATCGTGCTGGCATCGATCATCGGCGCGTCATTCGCACTGAAGCGACGCGAGAAGACAGCGCGCCTCGCGGCGCTCTGGTACTTCTTGCGCGTGGCTGGATTGGCGGTGCTTATCACAGTGAGCCTGGCAGGCATCGGCAGCAGCTACTACAGCTCGCTGACCGAGCGCGTGCTGATCACACCCGTGGCGCTGGTCATCGGCGCGATTGGCGACGACTGGCCCAAGCTGTTGCGCGCCATTGTTCGATTCATCTTCCGTGCGGTCGACCTGGCCCGCGGCAATCCACCCAAGGACAACAAGGAAGAAACGCCATGAATTGGGACCAGCAACGCGTGCTTGCGGTGGCCCTCTGGCCAGCCTGCGCCGCAATCTTCTTCATCGCCTCGTGTCGCCTTAACGCCATGCCGAGAAACACCCGTTGGGCTGTCGTCGTGGAGTACGCCATCTGGGCGGGGATCGGTTTCACGGTGCCGTTTTTGCCCCTGGTTGGCGAGTGGCCCGGCCCGGGGATGGTGTTGCTTACATACGGTCTCGTTCTGGTGCTGCTCTGCAGTGCCCGGGCTTGGGCCGGAGACATCGCGCCGGACGAAGCGACGGATGCGTCTCCGCTGCAGGCGCTGACTTGGCGTCAAGCAATAGAACTCAGGTGGATGCGCCTGCGCGCGCGGCTTGAGGTGCTATGGCAGCGCGCGCAATTCTGGAAGGTCCAATCATGAACTCGGTCACTCTCTCGCTCTGCACCGGCGCGCAGCTCAGCCGCGCCCAGCTGTTTGCCGACTTCCTGTCGGCCGGCATGGCGTTCTACATGATCGATACGCCGCAGAGGCAGGCGATGTTCCTGGCCAACGTGGGCCACGAGTCCAGCCGGCTGCAGTACACGACCGAGCTGTGGGGGCCGACGGCAGCCCAGAAGGGCTACGAGGGCCGGAAGGATCTCGGCAACACCCAGCCTGGAGACGGATCTCGATTTCGTGGCCACGGCCTGATCCAGATCACCGGCAGGGCCAACCATGCAGCCGCACGCGATCGCCTGCGCGCACGCTTCCCGGATGTGCCCGACTTCGTCGAGCACCCCGAGCAACTGGCCGATCCGCGGTGGGCTGCGCTCTCGGCCTGCGACTACTGGGACATGCGCCGGCTCAACACCTGGGCTGACGCCGGCAGCTTCGACAACGTCTGCGACATCATCAACCGCGGCAAGGCTACGCCGGCCGTGGGCGATTCGAACGGCTGGGCGGACCGCCTGGCGCTCTATAAAGGCGCCCGCTCTGCTCTAGGGCTTGAGCCGCTATGACTGTGCTCACCGACCTCAAAGCGCTCCTGATCTACATCTTGAGCGCTTTCGTGCTGGTGTTGGGCTTGGCAACGTGGCATTACCGCGCGCTGGCCAGGACCTCCAGCTTGGCGCTGCAGGTCCAGAACGCAGCCGTGGTGGCCACGAATGCCGCCGCACAGCAGCTGCTCGAGCAGCGCACGAAGGAACGCGACGCCAAGCAGGCCGAGCTCAACAAACGCGCCGAGGCGCAGGAGAAGACTGATGAAAAAGCTGTTACCCAGATCTCTGCTGACGATCAGCGCCAGCGCAGCGCTCCTGTGGTTGTCCGGGTGCTCGACTGCACCCGCGATGCCGGGCGCAGTGGTGGAGGCGCCGCAGGTCCAACTGCCGCCCGTGCCGACCCTGGTACAGCAGACACCGGCGCGGCCAGTGGGGTACTTCCGGCAGCTGGTGCTCGACGCCTTGCAGACGCCCTGACTGAGATCGAGAAGACGAGCGCAGCGTATAGCTCGTGCCGAGCAGACGCCTACAGCGTCCGCGGGCAGGCGCCTCCTGCCGAATGAAATTTCCAACGTGATCCCCCGCTCTGGCTTAGCCTGGAGCGGGGGTGGTTCTGCGTTTGAGGTCAGGCGTTCAGCGCGGCCTGCCGGGGGCGAGTAAGCCTCATGATCGTCTGCGACACCTTGCGGCCTACCACGATGCCAAGGCGTTCGACAGGGTAAAACAGCACCGCCGAGAGCATGATCAACACCATGCTGGAGAGAAAAAGGATCAGCAAACTGAGTGCAGATATGCCGTGCCCGCTGTACAGGGCCATGAATCCCCACGCCGTGAAGCTGCACATCACTGGAATCTGCACCAGGTAGATCGAGAAAGACAGACGTCCCACCCATTGCGACAACGGGGTGGAGAGCGCTCGTCGGGCACGCTGGCTGAGCATGACGCCGAAGATGAGCGCGAGGCTGGCGAACGAGAGCGTCAGCGGCTCGTTGTCTTCCCAGCGCCAGGCTGCCAGCATCAAGCCGCAGGCGATCATCAGGCCGGATAGAAGCCGGCGCTTCTCGGAGACTTCGAACTGGTGGAAGTGCCGGCTGTGGCGGAAGTCAGCAAGGGCGCAGCCGAGAGCAAGTGCGAAGATCGAAGAATCGAGCCACCAGGTCATGCCGAGCAGGGCCGCGTGGCCCACGAGCCGCGCGGCGCGCGAGGTGCCTACGACCAGCAGAACTGCGAACACCGCGATCGATCCTTGCATTTCGACCGGCATCGTCCACAGCGACGAGTTGTACGAGGTCATTGCGTTCGGGTCCACGTAGACGCGATACAGCGAGAAATTGAGCACGTCAGCGACGCTGGGGTCGAATTGATAGAACGCGGACCACCAGAACCAGCTGCCTGCAGCGTAACCGGCGTGACCATTGAGCATCCAGCCCGCCACCATCATCGCTGCCGCGATCGCCGAGATCACCAGGATCGGGATGGTCAGTCGAAAGTAGCGGCGCAAGGCGAGGTCTACAACTACGGCGCGTTCGCCGGTCCTGAAGAAGCCAGCGCTGAGCACATAGCCAGAGAGAACAAAGAAAACGAACACGGCGAAGGTGCCGTCAGCGAAGAAAGGAATTCCCGGGAGGTAGTTCCGCCAACCGGGAAAAATGGTGATGTGCAAAAGGTGATGCAGCACCACGGCAATAGCGGCCCAGCCGCGCAGGCCGTCCAAATATGGTTCGCGCATCCGAGGATCAGCTCAGGAGTTGAGCGAGCTTGAGCTCGCATCGGCTGGTTTCGATGGGAGTGCCGCCACAAACTTTTCGATGGCGAAAGCGCACAGCGCGCAGAGTCCCAGCGCTGGCAGTGCGATGTACATGCCAATGTCGAACGGTAGGAAGTATCCGCCGGTCGCCAGCACTGCCAGCCAGAAAACGCCGTTGATTGCGCTGAGCCAAAAGAGCAGCGCGTCTTGGCGAAGAGTTAGCCCGTTCTGCGGCTTGTAAGGCGGAGGGCGCTTGAACATGGGAGAAACCTTGTCATTGTTGTGACGCATTGTAGAACTGCGACTCTCAATGTGGCCTGTGAGTCGTTGGTACTCATTGCGACGGTTTCACTCCTAGCGAGCACGCTCGCCTAGAACAGGTCGAGTTGGGGCGGCGGTGGCGTCGGAGTGCCCTGTGCGGCGCGCTTCGGCCCGCGCTCGCCTGCCGGCCGTTCCTTTTTTGGTCGTGGTGCAAGCGGCGCGGGATACGTGTCGAGCTGACCCATCCATTGCTGGAAGAACCGCGGCGCCTCGTGCACGGGACACGTCAACCAGTCGTCGTAGTCTTCGGGGTCAAGGATCACGACCATTCGCTTTTCGTCGCCCGGCCGGTGAAATCGCGACATCACCGGGTGGCCATCGGCGTTGATGGTGATCATCGCGAAGCTGAACATCTCATCGTTGGTTTCCGGGTTCGTCCACTTCTCCCAGATGCCGGCGAGGCCCATGGGCACCTCGCCGGGCTGCTGGATGCGGTAGCGCACTGCGGGCCCCTCGTCCGTCTCGTAGAAGGGCTCAAAGATCGCCTCGGCAGGGATGATGCAGCGCTGCCCCATGCGCCAGGCGCTGCGATAGCTGGGTTTCGTGGCGATGGTTTCCGACTTCGCGTTGTAGGTCTTCTTTCCGTAAACCAACTCCTTTGCGAAGCCTGGCAGCAAGCCGAACGCGCCGTCGTCGACGCGGCGATTGCCAGAGCCGTCTTCGGCAAGCCTGATGAACGGGGCCATGCCAGTGGGCCAAGTGACGACCGGCCGCTCATCGTCCTCACGGATGACGCCGAAGAAGGACAGGAGCCTGTCACGGCGCGTCACGGCTTCGTAGTTGCTGCACATCGCTCGGCTCCATCGATCATGAGGCTCAAAAGTACCCCGGGCTGCGACCCGAGGCCGTTTCAGGGTTATGGGGCACTCGCCGATCCGCCCGCTTCGTCATCGTCTCGCCAATCTTTCTCGCCGCCAGCGATTCCTCGAGCTCGCGTTCGCGCGCCAAGCGCCGCGCCTCGGCCGGGTTGCCGAAGCGGTCCTCGTCGTCGTCAAAGCCGCCTCGAGGGATCGCAATCGGGCGGCAGAACCACGTCTGAGGGTAGTCGTCCGACTTGATGCGCTTCATGCCGATCCCGCGCGTGATGACCTCCATGCCCGAGATCAGGATGCCGCCCTTGATCCTGCGCAGCCTGGCGCGATCGAGGGGAGGGATCACGTACGTCTCCCCGTCCGGCTGCAGGAGCGATGCCAGAAAGATGCTCCGGCCTGGCCTAGGGTCGAAGATGCGTTCCATGTAGGTCAGGTCGCCCACGCGACGGGTGTGCTTCACCGCCTCCACGTTCGGGAGCTTCTCACCCTCGTATCGGGTGCGGAAGACTTCGTAGAAGACGGGAATTGACACTGTTTAAATATACAGTAGTATCCAGTGCATGGACAGCGACGAGATCCCGACAGACATGTGGATCTACTACTGCGCCAAGCGGCTCAAGCAGCACTGGCGCACGGTCGATCCTGCGCAGCTCGACGAGCTGGCTACTGACCTGGCTGGTGATGTGAACCTCCGCGCGATGTCGCCGATCGCGGCTGCTGCGCTCTTCCTTGAGCCGGTGTTGCGGCCTGACGAGGCTTAATCGTGGATCCGCGGCCACCGTTTTGGCTGCCCCTGTACAGTCGGCGCCTTCGCAACAAGCCGGCAGGCAAAAGGACTGATCGTGCCCGTAGAGCCCCACTGGACAGCCTATTTGACTCCTGTGATCCAGTTCTTCGCTGCGGCCGCAGCGGTCTTCGTAGCGTACAAGTTCGGCAAGATCCAGGCAGGCATAGCGAAACAGCAGGCCGACACGGCCATCTTGGCGGCGAAGACGGCGCGTAATAAGCTCAAGTTCGAGTTGTTCGAGCGGCGTCTTGTTATGTACGACCGTGTCTATGCATACATCGACACTGTGATCGGTCAAGGGAAAATAGTCGCTGAATCCGACAGCGAGTTTTTGACTTCTGTGCGCGCGATGGGCTGGATCACTGATAGATCAGTGGTCGACTATGTTCATAAAGAGCTCCGAGACAAGATGATCGCGCTCTCGATGTTGACCACCGAGATTGAGAACATGCCTGTCCCAAACCAAGCACGTGCGGAGCTCGGCATCAAAAAGTCTGTTTTGCAGGCGACTCTCTACCAGGAGCACGACGCGCTTGCACGCGTCTTCGAGCCGTTTCTTAAGCTCGAGCATTAGCCGGGTCGCGGGGCAGTCAGTTGATGTGCTAGGAGCTCTCGGCGTCTTCTGCCGCGACGAGCTCACCCGGGCCCTCGATGCGCAGCCAGCGTGCGGTGCCGCCTTTGGCGTGGAGGATCACGTCGATGCCCGGCTTTGCCGAAGCGTCCGGCTGCATGCCCTTGTGATAGATCACAATGCGCTCGAACGTATCGGCCACGAGCTGGCGGGCCCGCATTCGCGCTTCGTAGTCGAGAGCTTCCACCCCGTCGACCAGGACCTTCCAGCGTTCGTCTGCGCCGGTTAGATCTGCGCGCGCCGCTTCCGCGAGTGCGCGCTCGGCGGCTTTGACCTGGTCGCGTGCTGTGTCCCTTTCGAGCTCGAGTTCGCGGGCTCGCCTGATGAACGTGGCGGGCGCTGCGTCCTCGCTTTCGAGCAGCGCCTCGGTGATGCGCTCGAGCTTGACCTCGATGTCCCGTAGCTGCGCGTTTGCCGCAGCAAGCTCAACGCGGGGCAGGGCGGCCCGATCGCCGGCATAGAGGGCCTGCAGGTTCACCATGTCGGAGCAGTAGCGCATCAGCGCTCGCTCGATCGGTGCGGCAGAGCATGAGCCTCTCACCAGGCACCCAGTGCCGCTGTTGACCTTGACGCACTGGAGGCGCCGGTGGCCGTCGGCCAGGCTGCCATCGGCGCGCCGCTTGTTGGCCATGGTTTGGCTCTTGAGGGGCGAGCCGCAGTAGCCGCACAGGGCGACGCCGAAGCCGGTCAGGAGTGACGGGATCTCGCCCTTGACATGCCGCCTGCTTCGCAGGCCGACGAGCTCCTGCAGGTCCGTCCATGCGTCTGCATCGATGACTGCAGGGTAGTAGTTCTCGAGGACGAAGGTCTCCGGCTCGAGAACCAGGTGCTTCTCGCCCTTCAAGGCTGGGTTGGCCAGCAGCCGTACCAGGTGCCCGGAGGAGGGCGGTGCGGCACTGCTGGAGAGGCCAGCCGCGTGCAGGGCCTTCGCGATGTGGCCAGTGCCCAGGCCTCGGCGGAACATGTCGACGGCCGCGCGCACGGCCTCGGCGCGCTCAGGGATCAGCTGCCACTTGCCGCCGACCACGTGGAGCCAGCCAGGCGTCTTCCCGTAGCGGATGAGTCCGCGGTACGTGCCGTCAATCCACCCGACGCACTGGCGGCGAATCGCGTCGCGCACACGCTTGCTCTTCGTGTCCGATTCTTCATGAGCCCGGATCATCACCAGCACGCTGTAGACCAGGTCCATCGGGTTCGCCTTGAGGCGATCGCGGCTATAGACCTTGCCGTCGCTGGCCGTGACGACCGAGATCCCCGCGGAGATGATGGCTGTGAGCTGGGCTTGGGCTTGAATGGGCTCAGCGCGGGAGAGTCGATCAAGGCCCTCGACAACGAGGAACGAGCCGGCAGGGACCTGGCCATCTTCTACGGCCTTCAGGAACACGCCGAGGGCGCCTTTCTTCACGTGACGCTGATGGAAGGCCGAGAGGCCTTCGTCGCGCATCGAGAGAGTCTCGTCCAGCTGAAGGGAGTGCTCTTTCGCCCATGCTGCAGCGTAGGCGCCCTGACGTTCGGAGCTTGCGCCGCCGGCTTGGCGAGCGTCGCTGAAGCGCATGTAGCTGTAAACCTTGGCCGTCATGCGGCGCAGTTTACTTTCCGTGCGTGAGGTTTACCTCAATCAGGTTCAAAGGGACTTTCTCAGCGAAGTCGGCAAACCGACTTGGCACCCCTAGCGAGCAGCAATTTTACGCTTTCTATGTCCAGAGCCCGGTGGCAAGAGCTTTTTCGCTCAAGCGCCTATTCGGAGAGATGTGTTTTTTTGGGTGCTGCGATGCAGCAGTGCGTTCCGAATACGGCCGCGAGAGCACGCGCTTGGCGTTTAGCGGATGCTTCACCCATTGACAGGAAAGTACGCGTTTTTTGAGGTCCATCGTGCAGAATACGCGGCATCAACGATGGGCCGCACGATCGCTTCGGCGTATTTGGAGTCACCGTCGACAAGAATTTTCACAATGAATGCGAGGGGTGTGTAATGGGAGAACCTATCTGGAGGGGGAGCCTGGCGTTGCTGGCAGCTGCGTTGGTCTCTTGTGGGGGAGGCGGAGGAGGAGGTTCTGCGGGGTTGCCGAGTGGCTCGTCACCATCGTCGCCGTCGATCAGCGCTCTCGCTACGACTCAGGGCGCAAACTCGAAGGCGGACTCGGAGTCAGAAGGACTGGAGATCGCCCTATCGGACTCCCAGGGCGGGATCGCCGCTCTGCAAGCGCGAGGCGCAGACGTCGCCGCAGTTTTCGAACAGGCGATGCGTGGCGGTGACGCTCGGCCCTACGCAACGCTGGACACCAGTGCCTTTGGTATTCCCAGAACCATGGTGTATGACGCCGTTCATGGCGACATCTACGCCTCGTATCCCAGCACTTTTTGGGCAGCCGGACTGAGTGCCATCGTCCGGTTTCGCTCTAATGGCGTCTCCTGGTCGAGTTCTTCGCTTTCCATTCCCGGCTTGCGTGACATCGCATTGGCACCGGATTCGAGCGTTCTCGCCGCAACGGATGCCAGCAATCACGTTCATCTGATCGATCTGGCGGCTTTCAGTGTGAAGAGCACCCACTTGTCCACCTTTGGCGTGGGGGACGAAGGTAACGTCACGGAAGGGAGCCTCGCCATTACCAAAGACGGCAAGCTATGGATGCCCACGGGAGGTACGACATGGCATGGCCTGGGATTCTTCGACCTGAATACGCTCAAGTTCGGAGAAGCCCTACCCAGCTGCTGCTACAGCGGGCCGTACTTGGCAGTGTCTCGCGATGGCGTGCGGCTGATGGTGGCACCGTCGGCCGCCATCACGCCCACACCAGCCATGCTCTACATGGATGCGGAAGATGGAGTCTTCCGGACAAATCCGATAGGGCTGACATTCTTCTATTACCTGACGAGCGTGAGCGACAACGGAAACCGCTTCCTCATGGGGGGAAACGCGGTCTATGATAGGGCATTCGGAACGGTGGGCAGGGTGCCTCAGCCCGTGACCGGCGTCAGGGCTGCACAGTTGTCCGCAGACGGACGCCGCGCGTACATACTGGAATATGCCGTTGAACCCGGCTCCTCGGCGTTGCCGCTCGTTCGAGCCCTCGATACCAGCATGAAGGCTGGTACGCAACTGACGTTGCCTGAGATCGGAAGCTTCACCTTGCCCGAGGTGCCGGGTTGTCAGACCGCCAACTATCCCGACTACGAGTGCTATCGCCCTCGAATGCGTGTGACTCCAGACGGCAAGAACTTGCTGATCCTTGGCAGCAAGAAGCTGGTCGTGGTGCCTATTCCCCTCGCACTGCGTTCGTTAAGACTGCCCCCTGCAACGTGATCGTTGCGGCCTTCGTTGTCGAAGGCAATTTTTGACAGCGAAAGTCGCGGTTGTCATTGGCCGTGAAGTCGTGATTGGCATTGCTGATGCGGTCGGCCGCAGCGGGCAAGAATCGCTGCCGTGACCGCGCATTCGGCCGTGCTACGAGAATTTCAAAGATGAAAGATGATCTCCGGCGTTCGGGTCGGATGGATATGCCGTCTGCGCCGCACAACCACACCCGCCTGCGGCGCTTCAGGGTCGACGTAGGCACCATCATCTGTGCCGTGGCGCTGGTGCAGTCGCTGCTGCTCGTGGCCTTCGGCTACTGGGCGGCCGAGAAGCTGGTGTCGAAGGTGGGCACCGCGGCGCACAAGATCAACCACGACAGGGTCGAGGACAACGTGCTCGCCTTCCTCGCCAAGACGGAAGGCGTCATCCGCTCCATCGCGGATTCGCCCAGCGTCCATGTCTGCGGCGAAGACGGCGAGCAGACCGCCGAGATGCTCTGGACCATGCTGGAGCAGACCCCCGAGATCGACAGCATCAACGTGGCTACCGACCATGGCCACGTGCTGATGGCGGTGCGCTACCCGGTGCCGGCCATCCGCCAGGTGCTGCGCGGCCCGGATTTCAGCACCGAGACCTGGCAGTACAAGAGTTCGCCCGATCTCGACGGCGGCGACGCGAAGCAGCGTTTCGCGACGACGGCCATCTCGGCCTATCGCAGCGACTTCGATCCCGAGAAACGCACCTGGTACCTGGAAGCCATGAAGGCAAAGGGGCCGGTGTGGACCCAGCCCTTCCTGATGAGCGACGCGCAGGAACTCGCCGTCGGCCATGCGCGGCCGTCCGCGCGCGTCGACGACGAGGGCC
Organism: Variovorax sp. SG517; assembly: GCF_013376045.1. Taxonomy (GTDB): domain Bacteria; phylum Pseudomonadota; class Gammaproteobacteria; order Burkholderiales; family Burkholderiaceae_C; genus Variovorax. The sequence continues at coordinate 204,724 of NZ_JABMJG010000002.1, forward strand.
ACAGACGCGGGCTCGTGGTCGACGGCAACGTGTCGCTCGCGCATCTGGCGAGGCTGGTGCGCGTCTCCGGTGCGACGGGCAGCGGGGAGAGCGCCTTGCTGAGTTCGGACCATCACGTGATCGCGCGCAGCGACCATCCCGACCCGGTGCGCGAGCTGGAGTCGCCCGACACCGGCGTGCTCGGCGCCATCCATTCGCACATGCTGGCCGCCGGCACCGCGGGCGGCGCCGATGACCTGGCCTTCTCCATCGAGCACGAGGGGCGCCGCTATCTCGTGCAGACCTCGCACCTTCCGCACACCCGCTGGCAACTCGTCAGCTGGGAGCCTGAAGAACAACTGCTCGGCGGCCTGCAGCGCTCGGTGCTGTGGTCGCTGCTGCTGACGGTGAGCTTTCTCGGGCTGGCGCTGTTCATTTCGCTGCGCTTGTCGAAGCTGGTGACCGGGCCCATCGAGAACCTCTCGCGCGTCGCACGCCGCATCGGGCGGCTGGAGCTGGACAACCTGCCCATCGAGCCCAGCCGGGTGCTGGAGATCCAGCACCTCAACCAGGCGCTGGACGAGTCGGCGCGCAGCCTCAAGGCCTTCAGCAAGTTCGTGCCGGTGGACATCATCCGGCAGCTCGTCGCCGAAGGGCACGCGCTGGGGCCCAGCGGGTCGCCGCGCCGCATCACCGCGATGTTCACCGACGTCGAGGGCTTCACCAGCATCTCGGAGTCGATGCCGGCCGACGTGCTCGTGCGGCAGCTGACCGAGTACTTCAGCCTCGCCGCAGGCATCTTCGCGCGGCATGGCGGCGTGATCGACAAGTTCATGGGCGACGGCATCATGGTGCTGTGGGGGGCGCCCACCGATCTGGAGGAAGCGGAGTACCGGGCCTGCCAGGCGGCGCTCGAACTGCACGCGCAGATGAATGCGCTGAACGACAAATGGCGCGGCGAAGGCCTGCCCGAGTTCCGCACGCGCGTCGGGATCCACACCGGCCATGTGATCGCGGGCGTGCTCGGGTCGAGCGACCGTCTCTCCTACACGGCTATCGGCGACGCGATCAACGCCGCGAGCCGCATCGAAAGCGTCAACAAAGAACTGGGCACGCGCACGCTGATCTCGCAAGCCACCTTCGAGGGGCTGGGCGGACGGCTCGCCACGCGCCGCATCGAAGAACTTGCCGAGCTGCGCGGCCGGCAGACGCGCATGGTGCTGTACGAGCTGCTGGGGCCTACGCCGACCTGAGCCTGCGCGCGAAGGCCTCCAGCCCGTCGACGGTGATCTGGATGTGCCGCTCGAAACTGCTGTCCAGCGGCACCGTCGTGCCGTTGTCCCAGCGCAGGATGAAGGCCTTGTTGGCCAGTTGCGCGAGGTTGCGCGTGAGCACCGGGTGGTCGAGCGGTCGGATCGTGTGCACGCGCTCGCGCAGCTCCTCGGCCCAGGCCTGGGTGTTGTCGGCGGGCAGGGGCGAGAACTCCATCGTCAGGAAGCCCAGCATCGCGGCTACCACGCAGTTGTAGGCCTCCAGCAGCGGCTCGCCCTCGAATCCGGCCTCGGTCAGCGCGGCCAGGATGCCTTCGACCAGCTCCATCGGCAGGCTGCCGTTCGACACCAGCTGCGCGCCCAGCAGTTGCGCCACGTTGGGGTGCCGCCGCACGGCGGCCCGGCAGCGGCGGAACAGCTCGGCGATCCAGTCCTGCCATGCGAGCTTGCCGGGTGGCGGCAACACTTCGGCCATGACGAGGGCCGCAACTTCCGCCAGCAGTGCCTCGCGCGTGCTCACGTGCCAGTGCACCGTGGCCGGATACACGCCGAGCCGTGCCGCCACCTCGCGCATGCTGAACGCACCGAGGCCGAATTCATCGATCTGCGCCAGGGCTTCCTCGGCGATGCGCTGCTTTGTCAGGCCGCCGCCGCCGGCGGGGCGGCCGGCCGTGCGGGGTTTCTGGGCCTTGGGGGGCGATTTCTTCGTCATGGTCGGGGCCATTGTGCTGCAGTCGGGTTGACTGTATAAACAAATTAAATTGAGCATCGATCAATAAATCGCGCTGCGAGCGACGGGCGCGCAACCTTCGAAGGACATCGCCATGGCCCATGCCGACATCGACCAAGCCCTTGCAGCCGCGCACCGCCGCTTCACCGAAGCCAACCCCGCCAGCCTGCGCCAGTTCGAGGAACAGGCGCGCTACATGCCCGGCGCCAACAGCCGCTCCGTGCTGTTCTACGCACCGTTCCCGCTGACCATCGCCAGGGGCGAGGGCGCCGCGCTCTGGGACGCCGACGGCCATCGCTATGCCGACTTCATCGCCGAGTACACGGCCGGCGTCTACGGCCACTCGGCGCCCGAGATCCGCGAGGCCGTTGCCGAAGCGATGAAGGGCGGCATCAACCTCACCGGCCACAACCTGCTCGAAGGCCGGCTCGCCAGGCTCATCTGCGAGCGCTTTCCGCAGATCGAGCAGCTGCGCTTCACCAACTCGGGCACCGAGGCGAACCTGATGGCGATCACCGCGGCACTGCACTTCACGGGCCGCCGCAAGATCGTCGTGTTCTCGGGCGGCTACCACGGCGGCGTGCTGGGCTTCGGCGCCAAGCCGCTGCCGACGACCGTGCCCTTCGACTTCCTGGTGCTGCCTTACAACGACGAGCAGACCGCGCGCGAGCAGATCGACAGGCACGGCCCCGAGATCGCCGCCGTCCTGCTGGAGCCGATGCAGGGCGCGAGCGGCTGCATTCCGGGCCGCCTGGAGTTCCTGCAGGCGCTGCGCGAATCGGCCACGCGCGTGGGCGCGCTGCTGATCTTCGACGAGGTGATGACTTCGCGCCTGGCGCCGCACGGGCTGGCGAACAAGCTGGCCATCCGCTCGGATCTGACCACGCTGGGCAAGTACATCGGCGGCGGCATGTCCTTCGGCGCCTTCGGCGGCCGCGCCGACGTGATGGCGCTGTTCGATCCGCGCACCGGACCGCTGGCCCACTCGGGCACCTTCAACAACAACGTGCTGACGATGGCGGCCGGCCACGCGGGGCTCACGAAGCTCTTCACGCCGGAGGCGGCAGGGGCACTGGCTGATCGAGGCGATGCGATGCGCGTGCGGCTCAATGCGCTGTGCGCCGCCGAGGGCGTCGCGATGCAGTTCACGGGCATCGGCTCGCTGATGAACGCGCATTTCGTCGGTGGCGAGGTGCGCAGTACCGACGACCTTGCGCCCGTCGATGCCCGGCTGCGCCAACTGCTTTTCTTCCACCTGCTGAGCGAGGGCATCTACACCTCGCCGCGCGGCTTCGTCGTGCTGTCGCTGCCGTTGACCGATGCGGACGTCGACCGCTACGTGGCAGCCATCGGCAGCTTCATCGGCGAATACCGGGCGCTGCTGCCCGGTGCCGCGAACTAGCTAGCGGGAGCCGGCCACGCCCAGGAGCTCGTGCAGGCGGGTACTTGTGGTCGTGTACTGCAGCGGCACGGCCTTGCCCGGGAACACGATGGCCGTGGCGCCCCAGGCCGCCAGCGTAGCCTCGTGGAAGCCGCAGACGATGAGCTTCTTCTTGCCCGGATAGGTGTTGATGTCGCCCACCGCGAACACGCCGCGCTCGCGGGTTTCGTACTTCTCGGTGTCGACCGGCACCTGCTTGCGTTCCAGCTCCAGGCCCCAGTCGGCGATGGGGCCGAGGCGCGGCGAGATGCCGAGGCAGGCGACCAGTGCATCGAGCGGCAGGTCGACGGTGGTCGCGTCTGGCGTGGTGATCTGCAACTGCTTGCCGTCGAAGGCGCTGGGCTGGCCGACCTTGAAGGCCAGCTTGCCGGCGCCCACGAGGGCGCGCATGGCCGAGACGGTGGCTTCTTCGGCCTGGAAACCGTCGCGCCGGTGCACCAGCGTGACCTGCTTCGCAATCGCCGTGAGCGCGATGGCGGTCTCGAGCGCGATGTCGTCGCCGCCGTTGACCACCACCGTCTGCCCGGCGAAGCGATCCAGCGAATCGGGGTGATAGAAGAGCGAGGAGCCCTCGAACTGCGCAATGCCCTCGACGGCGATGCGCTTGGGCACGAAGGCGCCGACACCGGCCGCGATGAACACCGTCTTTGCAAGGAACGCCTTGCCCGCCGAGGTGGTCAGCAGTAGCCGCCCATCAGCCTCGCGCGCCAGGGTGGAAACCTGCTCGCCGAAATGGAACTGCGGCTTGAACGGCGCCACCTGCTGCAGCAGCGACTGCGCCAGGTCGCGCCCGCTGGTCACGGGCGTACCGGGAATGTCGTAGATGGGCTTGTCGCCATACAGCGCCACGCACTGGCCGCCGGCGGCGGGCAGTGCATCGACGATGTGGCAGGAGATTTCGAGCAGGCCCAGCTGGAAGGCCTGGAACAGCCCCACGGGGCCGGCGCCGACGATCAGAGCGTCGGTCTCGATGGGAAGAGCGGCAGGAACGGCGGGCTGGTTCAGCGCACCAGCTCCCCGACCTTGTCCGTCTTGTCCTTCCACTCATCGGCGTCGGGCAGGGCGGGCTTGCGCTTGGTGATGCTCTTCCAGCCGTCGGCCTGGGCCAGCTCGGCGTTGATCTTGATGAAGGCGATCTGGTTGGCCGGCAGGTCTTCCTCGGCGTAGATCGCGTTGACCGGGCACTCGGGGATGCAGACTGCGCAGTCGATGCATTCGTCCGGGTCGATCACCAGCATGTTGGGACCTTCGCGGAAGCAGTCGACGGGGCAGACGTCCACGCAGTCGGTGTATTTGCAACGGATGCAGGCTTCGGAGACGACGTGGGTCATTTGTTTTCTGGCGTCAGTGGTGAGGTCGGGGAAAACCCGGGATTTTAGGCCTTTGCGGCGGAGGGCTGCACGAGAACGGCAGCGGCGGTCCTGTGGGAGGCCGTATCGACCAGCACCAGCGAGCCCAGTGCACGCGATTGCGTGAAGGGCAGCACCGCCAGCGGCTGCTGCAGCGCGAGCACCACGTCGCCGATGGCGTTGGCCTCGATCTGCGTCGCGGCTTCCGATTCGAGCGTGGTGATGTTCACGCGATCGACGATGCGCGCCACCTTGGCCTTCACCCAGCGGTGGCCCTGCAGCGCCCAGTAGACGCGGCCCGCGACCAGCGGCTCGTCGTCGAGCCAGGCCACGGTGGCGGTGATCTCGCGCACCGGCTCGAAGGCGCCGGGCGCCAGCAGCCAGTCGCCGCGCGACACGTCGACCTCGCGGTCGAGCACGATGCCGGCGCTGTGGCCCGCATGCACCGCCTTCGGCTGGCGCGTGTGGCTCAGCACCTGGGCGACGGTGGCGGTCTGGTTGCTCGGCAGCACGGTCACGCGCTGGCCCGGCTCCACGTGGCCCGATGCGACGCGGCCCCAGAACACGCGGCGGCCCTGCGAGGTGTCGGCCGACGACGAGAACTTCTCGACCCACTGCACCGGGAAGGCGAAGGGCACGGCCTCGTCCTGTGCCGTCACCGGCAGGTCTTCCAGCAGCTCGAGCAGGCTGGGGCCTTCGTAGCCGACCCAGTCGGCATGGCGCGTGGCCACGTTCCAGCCCTTGAGCGCGGAGATCGGCACGATGGCCGCCACCTTCACGCCGGCCGCTTCGGCGAAGGCGTTCAGCGCGGTCGAGATACGCTCGAAGGCCAGGCCGGCGTCGGCGATGGCATCGAGCTTGTTCACGGCGAACACGATCGACTGCACGCGCAGCAGGTGGCACAGCAGCGTGTGGCGGCGCGTCTGCGGCAGCAGCTCGCGCTTGACCACGGTGCCGTCCTCCACTTCGGCGGCCCAGGCCAGCTTGGTCGCGTCGACCAGCACCACGGCGGCGTCGGCGGCCGAAGCGGCAGTGACCATGTTGCGCGTGTACTGCTCATGGCCCGGCGCGTCGCCGATGATGAACTTGCGCTTGGCCGTCGAGAAGTAGCGGTACGCCACGTCGATGGTGATGCCCTGTTCGCGCTCGGCCGAGAGACCGTCGGTCAGCAGGGCCAGGTCGGTCTCGCCGCCGCGCTGCACGCCGGCCAGCTGGTCCTGCAGCACGGTCTTGCTGTCGACCAGCAGGCGGCCGATCAGCGTGCTCTTGCCGTCGTCGACCGAGCCGCAGGTGATGAAGCGCAGGGCGGTGCCGGTGTCGCCGTGGACGTCGTTGTTCACAGGGGTAGCAGTCGTCGCGCTCATTAGAAGTAACCGTCTTTCTTGCGTTTTTCCATGGATGCTTCAGACGTCATGTCGTCCATGCGGGTGGCACCGCGCTCGCTAACGTCGACCGACAGCGTCTCGAGCACCACGTCGCTCGCATCGGCCGCCAGGCTTTCCACCGGGCAGGTGGTGGTGATGTCGCCCACGGTGCGGAAGCGCACGTCGCGCACCTGCACCGTCTCGCCGTCGCGCGCCGGGGTCAGTTCGGTCACGGGCACCAGCAGGCCGCGGCGCTCGACCACTTCGCGCTTGTGCGTGTAGTAGATCGAGGGCAGGCCGACTTCCTCGCGGGCGATGTACTGCCACACGTCGAGCTCGGTCCAGTTCGAGATGGGGAACACGCGGAAGTGCTCGCCCGGAGCGAGGCGGGTGTTGAACAGCGTCCACAGCTCGGGGCGCTGGTCCTTGGGCTGCCACTGGCCGAAGCTGTCGCGGTGCGAAAAGATGCGCTCCTTGGCGCGCGCCTTTTCCTCGTCGCGGCGGGCGCCGCCGATCAGCGCGTCGAAGCGGAATTCTTCAATGGCTTCCAGCAGCGTCACCGACTGGTGCGCATTGCGCGACTCGCCCGGGTGCGCCAGGCGCACGGTGCCGCGCTTCATCGAGTCTTCGACACTGCGCACGATCAGCTCCGCGCCCAGTTCCTTCGCGCGGCGGTCGCGGTACTCCGTGACCTCGGGGAAGTTGTGGCCGGTGTCGATCATCAAGAGCGGATAGGGAATGCGGCCCACGCCGAAAGCCTTCTCCGCGCACTTCAGCAGCACCAGCGAATCCTTGCCGCCCGAAAACAGCAGGGTGGGGCGCTCGAAGGCGGCCGCCACTTCGCGCAGGATGAAGATGGTTTCTTCCTCCAGCGCATCGAGGTGCGTGTTGGACAGGTGTGCCGCCGGCAGCAGCAGTTCGGTTTCGGTTCGGGCGTTCATCGGAGGATGGGGTGCTGGATGCGGGAGGTCGATGCGGTGCAGGCGCTCAGTGCGCGAGGTGCAGGCCGCACTCGCGGTTGTCTTCGCCCTTGGTCGGGTCGACGTAGTCGAAGTTGTTGGGCAGGCCGTGCTTCACGCAGTACTCGTGCAGGTCCTTGGACGACCAGTGCAGCAGCGGCGCGACCTTGATCAGGCCGTCGGGGTTGATGCTGACCGGGTCCATCTGCGCGCGCACGGCCGTGTCGGTGGCGCGCAGCGCGGTGAACCACACCTTCGGTGCCGTCTCGCGCAGAGCGCGGGCAAAGGGCTCCAGCTTCACTTCTTCGGTGAAGGCGGCGTGGCGCGGGTCGTCGAGCGCGGGCGTCGGGCCTTCCACCGCCTCGCGATGGGCGCGCGAGCGGCGCGGCAGGTAGATGTGCAGGTCCAGGCCCAGCTGCTTCGTCACCTCGTCGGCGAAACGGTAGGTGGCCTCGGTGTTGTAGCCGTTGTCCATCCACACCACCGGCACGTCGCGCTTCACGCGCGTGACCATGTGCAGGATCACCGCCTCGAAGGGCCTGAAGTTGGTGGTGACGATGGCCGGCTGGCCCAGGCCGAGTGCCCAGTCCACCAGGCCTTCCGAGTTGCGGCCCAGCTCGGCGTTGATGCGGTCGATGTCGATGCTCATGTCGATGCCTTCACGCGCTCTCGGTCGCCGCCGCGAAGTGCGGAACGGTCTGCACCGCATCGCCCTGGTAGAAGGCGGCGAAGCGGTCGAACTGGCGCTGCGCGTCGGAGGCGTCCACGCCTTCCTTGAGCACCGCGCTCGAAAAACCGGTGCGCTCCATCTGCACGAGCTGGTCGATCAGCACGTCGCCCGTGGCACGGATGTCGCCGGTAAAGCCCAGGCGGCGGCGCAGCAGGAAGGCCTGGCTGTAGGCGCGGCCGTCGGTGAACTTCGGAAAGTGCAGGTCGATGCGCTCGATGTCGGCCAGGCACACCTCGATGGCGAGCGGGTCGGCGTCGTTGGGCAGCTGCAGCACCTTCGGGTCGCCGTCGTCGACGTGTTCTTCCGCCGAGAGAATGTTCAGGGTCTTCTTCATGCTGCTTCCTCCACCTTGAAACGCGCACCGTTGGCGGCGGCCTTGAACGGGTCGTGGCCGACGCGGCGCAGCGTGTCGATGAAGTTCTCGCCGTTCTCGCGGGTGTCGCGGTAGGTGTTGAGCACGGCCTCGATCACGCCGGGCACTTCTGCCGCCGAGAACGAGGGGCCGACCACCTTGCCGGCCTGCGGCGTGCCGCTGAGCGCGGAGCCGTCGGAGCCGCCGAGGGTGACCTGGTACCACTCCTTGCCGTCCTTGTCGACGCCCAGGATGCCGATGTGGCCGCTGTGGTGGTGGCCGCACGAGTTGATGCAGCCGCTGATGTGCAGGTCGATCTCGCCCAGGTCGTCGAGCTCGTCGAGGTCCTGGTAGCGCTCGGTGATGGCTTCTGCCACCGGAATGGAACGTGCGTTGGCCAGCGCGCAGAAGTCGCCGCCGGGGCAGGCGATCATGTCCGTCAGCAGGTGCACGTTGGCGCTGGCGAAGCCGGCGGCGCGGGCGGCGAGCCACAGCGCGTGCAGGTCTTCGGCATGCACCCAGGGCAGCACCACGTTCTGGTCGTGCGTCACGCGGGCTTCGCCGGCCGAGAAGCGGTCGGCCAGTTCGGCGATGGTGTCGAGCTGGTCGGCCGATGCATCGCCGGGCGCCTGCTTCAGGCGCTTGAACGACAGTGTCACGGCGCGCAGGGCCGGGTTCTTGTGCGGCGCCACGTTGCGCGCCAGCCAGCGTGCGAACTGCACGTCGTCGGCGGCGTGGTGGCGCAGCTCGGCGTCGGTCTTCTCGGCGCTCTGCAGCACGCGGGTGGCGAGCGCGGGCGGCACGAAGGATGCGGCCACGCGGTCGTACTCTTCCTGCGTGATGGTGTGCGGCGCGCCGTCGTGCTCGAGGATCTGCTTGTACTCGGCCTCGACGTCGTCGATGTAGCGCTGGCCCTCGGCCTTCACCAGGATCTTGATGCGCGCCTTGTAGATGTTGTCGCGCCGGCCGTAGCGGTTGTAGACGCGGATCACGGCCTCGAGGTAGTTCATGATCTGCTGCCACGGCAGGAACTCGCGCAGCACCGTGCCCACGATGGGCGTGCGGCCCATGCCGCCGCCCACCTGTACGCGGAAACCGATCTCTCCGGCTTCGTTCTTCACCACGTGCAGGCCCACGTCGTGCCAGCCGGTGGCGGCGCGGTCTTCGGAGGCGCCGGTGATGGCGATCTTGAACTTGCGCGGCAGGAACGCGAACTCGGGGTGCAGCGTGCTCCACTGGCGCATGATTTCCGCGAACGGGCGCGGATCGGCGACCTCGTCGACGGCGATGCCGGCGCGCTCGTCGCTCGTGATGTTGCGGATGCAGTTGCCGCTGGTCTGGATGCCATGCATGTCGACCGAGGCCAGCAGGTCCATCACGTCGGCCGACTTGGCCAGCGGAATCCAGTTGTACTGGACGTTCTGGCGGGTCGTGAAGTGGGCGTAGTGGGTGGGCAGCTTCTGGCTGCCGAGCAGGCCTTGCGTCTCGATGGCCTTCTTGTAGACCTCCGCCTCGGGCTCGTCGTACTCGCGGGCGATGCGGGCCAGCACGCGCAGCTGGCGGCTCGACAGCTCGCCGTACGGCACGGCCACGCGCAGCATCGGCGCGTAGCGCTGCACATACCAGCCGTTTTGCAGGCGCAGGGGGCGGAACTCGTCTTCGGCGAGCTTGCCCTTCTGCCAGCGCTCGAGCTGGTCGCGGAACTGGGCAGCTCGCTGATGGACGAACTGGCGGTCGAATTCTGTGTATTGGTACATCGTGCGTTTGTCTTGAAGGAAGTGCGGTGCCGCGCGTGTAGCGGGGTACCCCAGCAAGAAGGCGCGATTGTCCGAGCGCTCCTTATGGAACCAAACTATTTTTTGGTTCGCGCTTTATGCGGATAAGCTTATTTGCCAGCATCCATGCGGGTTTCCGGGCGGTTTGATGCTTATTCCGGATAAGGCCGGGCAGGGCGCCGGCGCGGTGCCCCGGGGTACGCCGGCACAGGGGGCGGCGGGATTTCTGGAGAGGGAGCCGGCCAGCCGGCCGCGCGCCTCAGCGCAGCATCGAGGACATCGCCGAGCAGCAGTTCAGCATGCGCACGGCCGCTTCCACCGTCGGTGCGGTGAAGCGCAGGGTGACGCCGTCGACGCGCTCGAAGCTCGGCCACTGGCAGAACAGGTCGGCCAGCGCGGAGGTCTGGGCGCGCAGCGTCACGGTCTGCGGGCCTTCGAAGACGAGCGGCCTGGCGTTGGCGCGCGCCGCCAATGCTTCTTCCACGCCAGCGCGGATCGCCCGGCGCGACTGCTCGGGCGAGAGCGACACGCCGCTGGTGCAGCCGGTGGCCTTCTTGGTCTCGACGAAGGTCGCGTGCGGGAAGAGCGGGCGGTTCTCGGCGATGAAGACGTCGTCGCCGCTGGCCATCACCACCGGCACACCGTATTCGCCGGCCAGCGCGCCATAGAGGCCGGCCTCGCCCAGCTCCTCGCCGCCGAGCGAGATGCCCGCGAACGCGAAGCTGTTGATGGTGTGCGCGAGGATGCCGCGCCCCTGCGCGCGCGAGTGGTAGCCGACCATGCAGACGGCGTCCAGGCCTTCCTCCACGCCCGCCACCATGCTCAGGTAGCGCGGCTTGCCCTGGATCACGCGGGCGCGCGAGTCGAGCAGGTCGGCCGGCATGTTGCGAAAGCCCCCGTGCGAATCGTTCACCAGCACCTCGGTGGCGCCCGCGTCGAAGGCGCCGGCGATGGCTGCGTTGGCTTCGTGCGTCATCAGCAGCCGCGCGCGCTCGTACTCGGGGTTGCCCGCGCGCACCTGCTCGGATTGAAAGACGCCGGCAACGCCTTCGATGTCGGTGGAGATCAGGACTTTCATTGGGCGGCTCGTTCGTGTTCAGGCGTGGGTTGAAAAGAGGGCGGAGGCGGGCAGCACGTCGGCCAGCGCCGCGCGGTGGTTGCCGTCGCGCCCGGTCACTGGCGTGGCGCGCCACAGGGCGTGGATGATCGCCTGCTCCGTGCTGTCGGCCGCGGCCTGGAAGAGGCCGTCGAGCAGCCCGTCGTGCAGCATCGCCACGGCGGGCATCGGCCGCTCGACGCTGTCGGGCACGGTGTAGGCGGTGGAAAAGGCCAGCACGATGTCGCCGCTGCCGTGCCCGAAGACCGAGCCCGTGCGGGCCAGCCCGGCACCGGCGCGCAGCGCGAGGCGGCGCAGCTGGCGTGCGTCGAGCGGCGCGTCGGTGGCCACCACGATGATGATCGAGCCCTTCTCGGCCTCGTTCACCGCCGGCAGGCTGCGCTCGGCCTGCTGCGCTGCGAGCCGTTCGCCCACCGCGTGACCGGCCAGCAGCAGCTGCGGCTGGCGCCCGTAGTTCGCCAGCACCAGTGCGCCCACTGTGTGCAGGCCGCCGGTGCCGACGTTCTTTTCGCCACCCAGGCCACCGCTGGTGCCGTCGTTGCGCGCCGACACCCGCCGCGAGGCGCTGCCGATGCCGCCCTTGAGCTGGAAGCTAGACATGCCGCGCCCCGCGCCGACCGAGCCCTGCTCGAAGTCGACGCCGGTGTCGGCCAGCGCATGCAGGTAGTCGGCCTCGCTCACGGCCATGCGCTGGATGTCGTTGAGAAAGCCGTCGTTGCACTCGAACACCAGCGGATTGACCGTCGGCAGGGTGCGCCCGCATTCGGGGTTGTCGGCCACGCAGCGGCGGATCTGCGCCGCAGCCACCGTGCCGACCGAGAAGGTGTTGGTCAGCGCGATGGGCGTCTCGAGCACGCCGAGTTCTTCCACCTGCAGCAGGCCCACGCTCTTGCCGAAGCCGTTGAGCACCACGGCGGCGGCGGGCACCTTGTCGCGGAAGAGGTCGCCCGCGTGCGGACGAATGACGGTCACGCCCGTCTGCACGGGCCCGTCGGCCAGCGTGCGGTGGCCGACGGTGACGCCCGCGACGTCGGTGATGGCGTTGCGTTCGCCCTGGAGCAGATTGCCGATGAAGGGGAGGGAGGCCTGCTGCTTGCTGGAAGACATGAAGAAAGAGAACCGGATTTACTGGCGGTCGATCTTCGGATCGAGCGCGTCGCGCAGTGCATCGCCCAGCAGGTTGAAGGCGAGCACGGTGAAGAAGATGGCCAGGCTGGGGAACAGCGCCACATGCGGCGAGGTCACCATGTCGGCGCGGGCCTCGCTGAGCATCGCGCCCCATTCGGGCGTCGGCGGCTGAGCGCCCATGCCCAGGAACGAAAGGCTGGCGGCCGTGATGATCGACGTGCCCACGCGCATCGAGAAATACACCACGATCGACGAGATGGTGCCCGGCAGGATGTGCCGCACGATGATGGTCCAGTCCGAAGCGCCGATGCTGCGCTCGGCCTCGATGTAGGTCTGCTGCTTGAGCACCAGCGTGTTGCCGCGCACCAGGCGCGCGAAGGCCGGCACGCTGAACACCGACACCGCCACCACCACGTTGGTCATGCTGCTGCCCAGGATGGCCACCACGCCCAGCGCCAGCAGGATGCCGGGGAAGGCGAAGAGCACGTCCGAGACGCGCATCACGATGCGGTCCCACCAGCCTTCGTAGTAGCCCGCCAGCAGGCCGAAGGCGGTGCCGATGATGCCGCCCAGCACCACCGACAGGAAGCCCGCCATCAGCGAGATGCGCGCACCCGCCAGAATGCGGCTGAAGATGTCGCGGCCCAGCGGATCGACGCCGAACCAGTGCGCGGCCGAAGGGCCGGTGTTCAGCATGTCGTAGTCGAAGAAGTTCTCCGGATCGAAAGGCACGATCCACGGCGCGAACACCGCGACGAACACCAGCAGCAGCACGAAGAGCGCGGCGACGATGCCCACCGGCTGCTTCTTGAAGCGGCGCCAGCATTCGCCCCAGGGCGTGCGGACCTTGCCGGCGGTTTGAACGGCCGCCATGGCCGGCGCCGGAGATGGAATGGTTTCGGCAGGCACGCCGGAAGCTTGTTGCGTCATGGCTGCTTGCTCACTTGTATCGAATGGTCGGGTTGATGTAGCCGTACAGCACATCGACCACCAGGTTGATCAGGATGAATTCGAGCGAGAACAGCAGCACCAGCGTCTGGATGACGGGGTAGTCGCGCATCTGCACGGCGTCGACCAGCAGGCGGCCGAGGCCGGGCCAGTTGAATACCGCCTCCACGAGGATTGAGCCGCCCAGCAAAAAGCCGAACTGCAGCCCCATCATGGTGACCACCGGAATGAGCGCGTTGCGCAGGGTGTGCTTGAACACCACGCTCGACTCGCGCACGCCCTTGGCGCGTGCGGTGCGCACGAAGTCTTCCTGGATCACCTCGACGAAGGAGGCCCGCGTGAAGCGCGCCATCACGGCCGCCACGGCCGCGCCCAGGGTGATCGAGGGAAGGATGTAGTGCTTCCAGCTGCTGGCGCCCACCGTGGGCAGCCAGCCTAGCTGGACCGAGAAGATCTGCATCAGCAGCATGCCGAGTGCAAATGCGGGAAAAGAGATGCCCGACACCGCGAGCGTCATGCCCAGCCGGTCGGGCCACCTGTTGCGGTAAACGGCCGAGACGATGCCGATGGCCATGCCGAAGATCACCGCCCACACCATGCTGGTGATGGTCAGCATCACCGTCGGGAAGAAGCGCTCGCCGATCTCGGTCGCCACCGGCCGCCGCGTGCGGATGGAGGTGCCGAAGTCGCCCTGCAGCATGTGGGAGAAGAAGCTCACGAACTGCTGCGGCAGCGGCTTGTCCAGCCCGAGCTCCGCGCGGACCATGGCCACGGTCTGCTCGTCGGCGTCCTGGCCGGCGGCGAGACGCGCCGGATCGCCGGGCAGCATGTGGACGAACAGGAACACCAGCACCGCCACGATGAGCAGCGTGGGGATCAGGCCCAGCAGTCGTTTGAGAAAGTAATTCAGCATGGCATCAGAAAACAGTCACCCTCATCAGGGGGACACCGCGGAACCGGCTTGGCCGGGCCGCTGGTGTCGCCCCCGGCGAGGGGGTTGGCGTAGCGACACGAAGTGCGCGCAGCCTGGGGGAGTACTCAGTTCGACGTCGAGATCGCGTCGATGTTGATGTTGCCGTCAGGCATCACGAACACGCCCGACAGACGCTTGGCATGCGCCGACAGGTTCTGCTCGGTGATCATCGGCACGCGCGGCAGGTCCTTGCGGATCTCTTCCTGCGCGGTCTTGTACAGCGCTGCGCGTTCCTTCTCGTCCGTGGTCACCAGCGCCTTGGCCAGCGCGTTGTCGACCGCTTCGCTCTTGTAGAACGACATGTTGTTCAGCTTCGGAGCCCAGGCTTCCGAGGCGAACAGCGGGCGCAGGCCCCAGTCGGCTTCGCCGGTCGACGACGACCAGCCGGTGTAGTACATGCGGACCTTGGCCGTCTTCGGATCGGGCCATGCATCCACCTGCTCGGTACGCTGGCCCACTTCGAGCGCCTGCACCTGCAGCTTGATGCCGATCTGCGCGAGCTGCTGCTGCACGAACTGGATCGTCTTCTGCGAGGTCGTGTTGTTGTAGGCGCTCCACAGCACCGACTCGAAGCCGTCCGGGTAACCGGCTTCCTTCATCAGCTCCTTGGCCTTCTTCAGGTCGTAGGGAATGGGCGCCATCTTCTCGGCGTACTTCACGCCCTGGGGCAGCACGCCCTGCGCGGGGAAGGCGTAGCCGCCGAAGGCGACCTTGGCCAGTGCTTCCTTGTTGATGGCGTAGCCGATGGCTTCGCGCACCTTCGGGTTGTCGTAGGGCTTCTGCAGCATGTTGAATGCCAGGAAGCGCGTGATGATCGACGGCGTTGCCACCACTTCGAGCTTCTCGCTCTTCTTCAGCAGCTCGGCCTGCTCATAGGGAATCGGGTAGGCGAAGTCGGCCTCGCCGGTCTGCAGCATCGCGGCGCGCGTGTTGTTCTCGAGCACCGGCTTCCACGAGACGTTGTCGACCTTCGGGTAGCCCTTCTTCCAGTAGCCGTCGAACTTCTTGGCCTTGACGGCTTCGGTCTGCTTCCACTCGACGAACTCGAAGGGGCCCGTGCCCACGGGGTGGAAGGCGATGTCCTTGTTGCCCCACTTCTTCAGCGCGGTGGGCGAGATCATGGCGGCCGACGCGTGGGCCAGCGAGTTGATGAAGGGGCCGAAGGGCTCCTTCAGCGTGATGCGCACGGTCGTCGGGTTCACGGCCTCGACCTTGCTCACGCGGTTGAACTGGTTGTAGCGCAGCAGCTTGTTGTCCTGGTTCAGCACGCGGTCGAGCGTGAACTTCACGGCGTCGGCGTTGAAGTCGGTGCCGTCGTGGAACTTCACGCCGGTGCGCAGCTTGATGGTGTAGACCAGGCCGTCCTTCGACACTTCGTAGCCCTCGGCCAGCACGTTCTGCACCTTCAGGTCCTTGTCGAACTGGAACAGGCCTTCATAGAAGGTCTTGGTCACGGCCGTGGTGATGGTGGTGTTGGTGTTGTACGGGTCCAGCGTTTCCGGCTGGTAGCCGATGGACAGCACCACGTCTTTCGCGGCCAGTGCCGTGCCCGAGGCGGCCAGCGCGGCCAGGCCCAGCAGTGCGGATGCCCATCGCAGGGAGGAAGAAGCTTGTTGCGTCATGGAAGAACTCCAGTCGGTTCGAGGAAAAAGCAGGAGGGCCTGCGGGTTGAGAAAAATGAATGAAGAAAGGGGCGTGGATCAGAACGCGCCGCCGATGGCGTGCCGCGCAACGAAGTGGCCGGGCGCGACCTGCACCAGCGGCGGCACCTCGGGCTCGTCGCCCACGGCGCGGATCGGGCTGGGAATCTCGCCCTCCAGCAGCGCGCGCGGCTTGTGGCGGCGCGACGGATCGGCCACCGGCACCGCCGACATCAGCTTGCGGGTGTAGGGATGCTGCGGCGCCTCGAACACCGCGCGGCGCGGACCGATCTCGACGATCTGCCCCAGGTACATCACGGCCACGCGGTGGCTGATGCGCTCCACCACCGCCATGTCGTGCGAGATGAAGAGAAAAGCCACGCCCAGCTCGCGCTGCAGGTCGAGCATCAGGTTGACGATCTGCGCCTGGATGGACACGTCCAGCGCCGACACCGATTCGTCGGCCACCACCACCTTGGGGTTGAGCGCGAGCGCCCGCGCAATGGCGATGCGCTGGCGCTGGCCGCCGGAGAACTCGTGCGGATAGCGCTGTGCCGCCTCGGGCGGCAGGCCGACCTTCTGGAGCAGCCAGTCGACGCGCTGCTGCGCCTCGGCACCCTTGGCGATGTTGTGGATGAGCAGAGGCTCCATGATCGAGAAGCCCACCGTCACGCGCGGATCGAGCGAAGCGAACGGGTCCTGGAAGATGAACTGGATGTTGCGGCGCAGCGCCTGCAGCTCGCGCGTGGGCAGCTCGCGGATGTTCTTGCCGCCGAACTCGATCGCGCCGCTCTGGCTCTCGACCAGGCGCAGCAGCGAGCGGCCGGTGGTCGACTTGCCGCAGCCCGATTCGCCGACCAGCGCCAGCGTCTCGCCGGGGTACAGGTCGAAGCTGATCTTCTCCACCGCATGCACGCGGCGCTTCACGCGGCCGAAGAGGCCGCTGCGCACGTCGAAGCGGGTGACGAGGTCGCGCACGCGCAGGATGGGGCCGGCGTCGGCGCGCACGGTGTCCTGCGGCGTGGCCTGGTCGGACGCCGCGGCGTCGGCGCTAGCCTCGGTGCGCAGCAGCTCGAACTTGGCCGGCAGGTCGGTGCCCTGCATCGCGCCCAGCTTCGGCACGGCCGACAGCAGCGCGCGGGTGTAGGGGTGCTGAGGCGCCGCGAACACGTCGTCGGAGACGCCTTCTTCCACCTTGTCGCCGCGGAACATCACCAGCACGCGGTCGGCGATCTCGGCCACCACGCCCATGTCGTGCGTGATGAAGAGCACGCCCATGTGCATCTCCTTCTGCAGCTCGCGGATGAGCTGGAGGATCTGCGCCTGGATGGTCACGTCCAGCGCGGTGGTGGGCTCGTCGGCAATCAGCAGCTGCGGCTTGCACGACAGCGCCATCGCGATCATCACGCGCTGGCGCATGCCGCCCGAAAGCTGGTGCGGAAAGCGGTCGAGCACGTTGCGCGCCTCGGGAATGCGCACCAGCTCCAGCATGCGCAGGGCTTCGGCGCGGGCGGCCGCGTCGCTCTTGCCCTGGTGGATGCGGATGGCCTCGGCGATCTGGTCGCCGGCGGTGAACACCGGGTTCAGCGACGTCATCGGCTCCTGGAAGATCATCGCGATGTCCGCGCCGCGGATGTTGCGCATGGCACCGTCGCGTGCCTGCGCGAGGTCGAGCACCTCGCCGTTGCGGCGGCGGAACATCATGCTGCCGTTCAGGATGCGGCCGCCGCCGTGCTCCACCAGGCGCATCAGCGCCAGCGAGGTCACCGACTTGCCCGAACCCGATTCGCCCACCACCGCGAGCGTTTCGCCGTGGTCGACGTGAAAGGACAGCTTCTTCACGGCATCGACCGTGCGCTCGGAAGTCGAGAAGCGAACGGTGAGGTCGTCGACGGCGAGAACGCGGCCGTCCGGCAGGGCGAGGGCAGGGGTGGACATGGAAATGCGAGGAAAAAAGGGGCTGCTGCGTCAGGCGAAGATGGCCGTTTGGGGCGCTTCGTTGCCGCGCGCGTGGCCGCGGTACATGCCTTCGCTGTTGAAGGCCAGGCTCAGGTTGCCGTGGCGGTCCACGGCGATCAGCCCGCCGGAGCCGCCGATGGCCGGCAGCGACTGCTGCACCACGGCGTGCGTGGCGGCTTCGAGCGTCGCGCCGCCGTAGGCCATGCGCGCGCAGACGTCGTAGGCGGCGGCGACGCGGATGAACATCTCGCCGCTGCCGGTGCACGAGATGGCGGCCGTGCGGTCGTCGGCATAGGTGCCGGCGCCGATGAGCGGCGAATCGCCGATGCGGCCGACGCGCTTGTTGGTCATGCCGCCGGTGGAGGTGGCCGCGGCCAGGTGGCCGTGCATGTCGAGCGCGACCGCGCCGACGGTGCCGAACTTCTTGTCCTCGTCGAGCGGCGAGGCCGCGGTCATCGAGGCGCCTTCGTGGTCCGTCACCACGCGGCCCGTGCCGCGCACGCGGTAGAGCTGCTGACGCCGCGCCTCGGTGGAGAAGAACGAGGGCTCGACCATCTCCAGCCCGCGCTCTTGCGCGAACGCCTCGGCGCCGGCACCGGCCAGCAGCACGTGGGCGCCGTCTTCCAGCACGGCGCGCGCGGCGCGCACCGGGCGGCGGATGTGGCAGACGCCCGCGATCGCGCCGGCGGCGAGCGTGGCGCCGTCCATCACGGCGGCGTCGAGCTCATGGGTTTCGTCGTGCGTGAACACCGCGCCATGGCCGGCGTTGAAGAGCGGGCACTCCTCGAGCAGTTCCACTGCGAGGCAGGTGGCGTCGAGCGCGGATGCGCCCTTGAGCAGCATCGCCTGCGCGGCCGCGACGATGTTCTTCAATGCCTCGTGATAGGCCTGCGCCTGTTCCGCGCTCGTCGTCGCGGCGCTGATGGTGCCGGCGCCGCCGTGGATGGCGATCACGGGCACGTGGGTCTGGGTCATCGGGAAGCTTTCTTCTTTCTCTTGCCGGCGCCGGTCGCGGCGGAGGCATCTGTCGTTGTCTTGTCGTGCCCGGCGGCACCGGTGTCGAGGCCGCTGATGCGGGGCAGCCCGTTGGCGCCATGCAGCCACGGCCGCACCGCGTGCAGGATGCGGCCGGCCGAGTGCACCGGGTCGGGCGCGCGCAGCGACACCGCGCTGGTCAGCGCTTCGATCAGCGCGAGCACGCTGGTCTCGCAGTTGGGGCGGTAGCTGGTCTCGGTCTGGCAGAAGAGCGCCACGTCGGCCAGCGGCGCCAGCGGCGAGCTGGGGCGGTCGGTGAGGGCGATCACGGCGCAGCCCTGGCTGCGCGCGATCTGCGCGAGCGAAATGGTGTCCGTCAGGTAGCGCGGAAAGGTCAGGCCGATGAACACGTCCTGCGGCCCCGCGTGCATCAGCGTGCGCGCCGCATGCGTGACGCCGCTCACGCTGGAGAGCATGCGCACGTCGCTGCAGCTGCCGTCCAGCCCGTGCTGCAGCAGCCCCGCGAGCCACGCGCTCGCGCCGAAGCCGCCGATGTACACCGAGCGCGCCTTGCCGATGCGCTCCACCGCGGCCTCGCAGGCGGCGTAGTCCAGCGTCTGGCGCGTCGCGTCGATGTTGCGGCGGCTCTCGTCGAGCGCGGTGGCGAACACCTCGGCCACCGTGGTCGGCCGCTCCAGGTTGCCGCGCAGCCGCTCCACCGGCGCCACCAGCGGCTCGAAGCCGCGCACGAGCTCGGCGCGGAAGGTGGCGTAGCCGTCGAAATCGAGCGCCCGCGCGAAGCGGTTGGCCGTGGCCACCGACACGCCCACCACCGCAGCCAGCTCGTCGATGGGCAGCGTGGCCACCTGCAGCGGGTGCTCCAGCACGTAGTCGGCCACCTGCCTATGCGATCGCGACAGCCGCGGCAGTGCCTGCGCAATGCGCTGGGCCACGGTTGTGCCTGGGGAGTCGAAAGTGGTGCTCATGGAGGGTGCAATGCGCCCGAAAGTGTGCGTTTTTTGAAAACCGGTTTACAAATATAAGTCAGAGAAGAAAATTTTCTGTCATTTTTGATCACGATCGCAAGTAGCGGGCCAGGGGTGAAGGGGATTCGAGAGGTGTAGAGGCGCGCCGTTTCCCTCGTGGAGGGAACGCCCGGGCCGATGGTGGCCTGGTCTCTAGGTATTTCCCCTGATGTCGCTGATTTGCGCCGGCCGGGCGGCCGACTCGTCAAAATCCTCGGCAAATGAGGGATCCGCAATGAATGAGGGGAAGCAACTGGACCGGGGTTCGACGCTGGGCGGACGGATCCTCAAGGTCGACCATGCGGGCGAGCAAGGTGCGGTCAACATCTACAGGGCGCAGATCTTCGTGGCGCAATGGACTGCACCCTCGCTCGTATCGGAGTTGCGTGAGTTCAAGTCCCACGAGGAAAGACACCGGGCGCTGTTTGGGGCGGAGCTGCAGCGACGGGGAGTGCGCCGTTGCCGCAGCTATTGGTTGTGTGGCATCGGCGGATGGGTACTGGGTGTGCTCACCGGGCTGCTGGGTCGCCATGCCATTGCTGCGACCACAGTGGCTGTCGAGCGCGTGGTGCTGGGACATCTGAAGACGCAATTGCGCGAACTGACGGGCAAGGACGAAATGGCCGTCCATGTCATCTCGCAAATCGTCGAGGAGGAGCAGTTGCATCACGACCAGTCGGCGTCGCATGTGCGTGCGGGCCATGTGTGGACGAAGTTGCTGAGCCCGGTTGTTGCGGCCTCGACCGAGACGGTGATCTGGCTCGGAATGCGGCTTTGAGTTCGCTTCGATGAGTTCTTCGTCCGGGCGATAAACTGCGCCCCGCACGTCGAAAGCTCGGCGTGCTCGGGATTGGCGTCTCGAAGCATCTCTGCGTATCACCGGAGGCCATTCATGGCTGCTTCTACTCGCTCGCGTACGCCACCCGCATCAACCCGCTTCGACGCTGCCGAAGCCCTCGCTCTTCAAGCCTGCGACGACACCGACAGTCTTCGCGAAGTGCTCTGCGCCTATACATGCCTTGAAAAGCTCATCGCGCCGCTGGAGGTGGGCGATACAGAACAACTCGGTCCCACGCGCACCGAGCTCGGCTCTTTGGTGCGTCTGGTCAATGAGGAAATGAGCCGTCGCGTCGAAGCTGCCGACAGCGCGACCCGCGCGATGCGTGCGGCGTTGGCGAGGCCGGAGGCAGGCTGAGCGCAAGGGCACTCCGGAGGGAGTCTCTGTAGACTCCGCCTCCCACCTCAACCGTCAAGAGCACTCCATGGAGAAACGCGAACTGCATCGGGGCCGCCTGATCGACCACGTCGGGCTGGTCGTTCGGGATCTGGCTGCGAGCAAGGCCTTCTATTCGGCCGTCTTCGAGGCGCTGGAGATTCCCATGGGCGGCTCGGACGAGCGCAACTTCTGGGCGGACGAGCTGTTCGTCTCGACGCGCGACAGCGAGGAAGTGCAGGGCGAACTCACCGGACGCCATCACCTGGCGTTCCAGGCGAAGGACCGGGCCATGGTGGATGCCTTTCACAAGGCCGCGCTCGCGCATGGCGGGCGGGACAACGGCGCGCCTGGCGAGCGCTCATACCACCCCGGCTACTACGCGGCGTTCGTGCTGGACCCGGACGGCAACAACATCGAAGCCGTGTTCCACGGCGAGGCCGAGCGCAGCGCGGCTTCGGTGCGGATCAGGCGCTGACCGGATTCATCGGCGACGGAGGCAGCAGCCTCTCAGCCTGCGACTTCCTTTTGCATGAACACGCTCAGCGGATCGTCCGGGTACGTGCCGAACGGTCCGCGCCGCGCATAGCCCGCGCGCGCATAGAACGACAGCGCCTCCGGCTGGCTCACGCCCGTTTCGAGCCTGAACATCGCGCAGCCGCGCGCCTTCGCTTCGCCCTCGAGGAAACCCAGCACTCTCGCCGCGACGCCTTGCCCCCGGTTCTCGGGCCGCACGTACATGCGCTTGAGCTCGCCGAACTCCGGCTCCATCACGATCGCGCCGCAACCAACTGCCGCGCCTTCGCCGTCGCGTGCCACCGCAAACAGCACGTTCGCGGCGGACAGCGCCGCAATGTCGATGCCGTAGTGGCACTCGGGCGGATATAGCGGCTTCTGGTAGGCGTCGAGGTCGTCGATGAGCTGGATGACGTCGGGCTGCGCGGGGCTTTCGAGGGAGATTCGCATCGGGCGATGGTATCGAGCCGACAGGGCGGTGGATCGAGGGGCAGGTCGAAAGAAAACCCGCCGCAGCGGGTTGGGTGAACGCGGTCAGCGGCTGGCGCGCAGGGCTTTCAGCCGGCGCTCGGCTTCGCCGGGAGGAATCTTTCCCGCTGCCTCGAGCTTCCTGAGCCGCCGCTCGTCTGCTCGATCCAGTGCGTCTTTCAGAAGCGCCATCTTGCGGCCCTTGCAGGGAGCGCATTCGTAGAAGCGTTCCGGGGCTTTGGTGGGCTCCAGCTTCGCGTCCGCCTCGAAGATGTTGATTCGTCCTGTGGGTTCGACGCCGATGACAATGATCTTTCCATTTTTGAATGTGACCGATGCACCGCCCGAGCAGCCCGTTCTTTCGGTGTACTCGCTGAAGTAGGAATTCCGGGAGACTCTTCGGATGTGCTGCAGCGCGTAACGCACGTCCTCCTCGGTCAGGATGACATCCGAGCAATCCAGGAAGTCCTTGTTTTCCCAGGCGGTTGCGCTGGAGGGCTCGACGATCTCGATCCTGCTTACGGAACTGACTGGATATCGTTTGTCGGCGGCTTGAACCGGGACAGCGCTCACTGCTGCGGCCAGTGCCGTCAAAAAGGTGCTGATTCTGATCATGGTGTTGGTACCGGCAGATTCCAATTGGCGCCTTGCGCCTCGGTGGGGTTCTTTCTGCTGACTTCAGGATGATGAAAGACCTCGCTTGATTCAACCTGTATCGAATCCTGGAGCACCCTGACAAGCCATGACAGAGACTGGTTCTGGGCGGCAGTCGGTGTTGGGAAAATTGCGGATTCCCCGCGTATCTCCTCAGGAGTCAGGTTCCTCTTCTTTTGTTGGAGGGTAGGTTTGAACCCCTCCGGCAGCCTGGCCCTGCCAACCATCTCGATCCCAATGGCCTCCATGTTGCCCGGATAACGATCACCGGGCACTTTCTGCATCTCGATCCGATGCATCGCCGCTGCTCCTCCCTTCTTCGGAAAATCGTCCGGCTTGCATGTCTTCATCACCAGACACCGCGCCTTCAACGGCCCCACATGATTCGTCCTCTGATAAATCGCAGCCGTCTGATAGATCGTCCCATCCTTGTCGATGAGAAAGTGCGCTCCATTCGCCTTGGGGTTCCTGTAGCTGTTCAGCGATGAATCCAGCGTATCGGCGTCGGTCTGGTGCACGACGATGCCGGTGATGGCGCCGACGCGTTTGCCTCGTTCGATCTGTGGACTGCGCGCACGCCGGACGCGCGCGTGACTGACCATTCCGTGGTTGTCGATTTCGACAAGCATGGGTTTTCCTCCCTGAAGAATTTGTTGGTTATCGACTCTCTACCGAGGCCGGGTCTCGCGCATCGAATGAGCACGCGGCCTCGACCTCGCGGCGCATGCTAAATGCTTAAAAAGTGAACTGCGTGATGACTTTGTCAACCACTTGTGGCCAGCCGTCCGGTGCGGCCGAATCGCCCGTGCCCGACGAACTGCTGTACCGCGTGGTGGATGCGCTGGAGAAGGTCGGTGCCGAAGTCGGCAAGACGGTGCCGCAGGTCGCGCTCAACTGGCTGCTGCAGTGCCCGACAGTGTCGAGCGTGGTGATCGGCGCGCGGGACGAGGCCCAGCTGCGCCAGAACCTCGGCGCGGTGGGCTGGAACCTCACGCCCGCGCAGGTCGCCGAACTGGATGCGGCCAGCGCGACTACGCGGGCCTATCCCTATTGGCACCAGCAGGGCTTTCTCGAGCGAAATCCCAATCCGGTCTAGCAGGGAAGGGGCAAGACGGACCGGCTGATTCGTTCCCTCGCCGGTCCTTCATCCGTTCAAGCCCGGCTTGAGGCTACGGGCTCGGGCGCGCTGGCCTTCGACGGGGCAGTCGCCGCAGGCATCGTGCCGTCGGCGGAGCCGGCTTCCAGCGAGCACCAGGCTGCCGAGGGCTTGCCTGCCTCCAGCGAGCACCATGCAGCCGCAGGCTTGGCCGCTTCCAGCGAGCACCATGCGGCGGAAGGCTTGCCTGCCTCCAGCGAGCACCATGCCGCCGCAGGCTTGGCTGCTTCCAGCGAACACCATGCGGCGGAAGGCTTGGCTGCTTCCAGGGAGCACCAAGCTGCCGTGGGTTTGACCGCTTCCGCCGAGCACCATGCGGCCGATGGCTTGCCGGCCTCGAGCGAGCACCAGGCGGCCGCAGGCTTGGCTGCCTCCAGCGAGCACCACGCGGCTGCATCGCCGGTCGCTTCGCGGCGAGCCGCGGATGCCGGCTCGCCGAATTCCTCTGCCGACAGACGCTGCATTTCCTCGAACGCCGCCTGCAGCGCCTTGGCGTCGTCCTCGCCGCGCAGGCCGAGATACGGGAAGTGGTGCAGGAAGTAGCCGAAGGTGGCTTCGCAATCCGCCGCGTACTTGCGCGTGTCGAGGATGTGCATGTGCCAGAAGCGGTCTACGTCCTGTTCGGGGGCGAGCGTCAGCTCGGGGTGCCTGGCGTGCAGCATCAGGTAGCGCTTGTAGGCCACCTCCATCTGGTTCGCGTAGCCGGGCGACCAGCCGTAGCCGTCTTCCTTGCGGCAGGCCTTGAACTTGATCATCGTGAGGTCGAGCGCCTCGATGGCGGCGATCGTCTGTTCCAGTGTCTTGCGCTGGGTGGGGTGAGTCATGAAAGCTCCTGTGAGGTGGTGGGTAGGTCCGGGCGAGCGTGCCCGGTGACGATTGCGCCGACGGTCGGGCCGTCAGGCCACCACCGATGGAGCAAACTGGTTGCGCAGGTGACGCGCCATGAAATCGCGAGCCTCGTCCGCCGGCACGGGCTTGCACAGCCAGTAGCCCTGGGCCTCGTCGCATCCGTGGCTGCGCAGGTACTCGAGCTGGGCGGCGGTCTCGATGCCCTCGGCCACGACCTTCATCCGCAGGCCGTGGGAGAGGGTGATGATCCCGTCGATGAGCGCGCGTGCGTCCGCATCCTGCGAAAGGTCGTTGATGAACGAGCGGTCGATCTTGACCGTGGAGAGCGGGAAGTGCTTCAGGTAGGAGAGCGAGGAATAGCCCGTGCCGAAATCGTCGATGGCAAGGCCCACGCCCATGTCGCGGATGGTGCGCAGCAGCTCCGCCGCATGCTCGGGGTTCGCCATCACCGCGCCTTCGGTGATCTCCAGCTCCAGCAGCGACGGGTCGAGGCCCGACGACTCCAGCACGGCCTTGATGTCGGCGATGAGCGTGCGGCTCTCGAACTGGCGCGGCGACAGGTTCACGCTGGTCACCACCGCCGGCAGGCCGAACTTCTGCCACGCGAGCGCATCGGCGCAGGCCTGTTCCAGCGCCCACTTGCCCATGGAAAGGATCAGGCCCAGCTCCTCGGCGATGGGGATGAACTGGACCGGCGGGATCATGCCCAGGCCCGGATGGTGCCAGCGCATCAGCGCCTCGACGCCGACGATGCGCTGGGTGTGCAGGTTCAGCTTCGGCTGGTAGTGCATTTCCAGCTCGCCGCGCTCCAGCGCATGGCGCAGCGCGCTCTCCAGCATCAGCTGCTCGGTGCTCTGCGCGTTCATCTTGGCCGCGTAGAAGCGGTAGGTGTTGCGGCCCTTCTTCTTGGCCTGGTACATCGCGGTGTCGGCGTTCTTCAGCAGCGTCTCGGCATCGCCTCCGTTCTCCGGATAGATGCTCACGCCCACGCTGGCGCTGACGTGCAGCTCGCGCGTGTTGATGAGGAACGGCTCGGCGCAGGTGGCCAGCACCTTTTCGGCCAGCTCCGCCGCGTCGTTGGCGCTGCACAGGTTCTCCAGCAGCAGCACGAACTCGTCGCCGCCGAAACGCGCCACGACTTCGGAATCGCGCAGCAGGGCCGCGAGGCGCTCGCCGCAGATCCTGATCATTTCGTCGCCCGCGCCGTGGCCCAGCGTATCGTTGATGTGCTTGAAGCGATCCAGGTCGACGAACAGCACCGCGAATTGCTTCTGGCTGCGGTTGCTGCGCTTGATGGCGCGGTCGAGCTCGCTTTGCAGCGCGGAGCGGTTGAGCAGCCCGGTCAGCTCGTCGTGGCTGGCCATGAAGCGAAGGCTGCGCTCGGCCTGCTTGCGCTGCCGGTACTGGGCGATCTGCAGCGCGATCACGCGCAGCGACTCGAGCGTCTCGGCGTCGGCGGCGTAGGGGCTGGAGCCGAAAAGCTCCAGCGCCGTGGTCGCGTCGGTGGCGACCATCGGCACGATCAGGCCCACGCCCAGGCCGGCTTCGCGGGCCATGGTGTCGCGGGCGAAATGGCTGGGCGCGGTCTGCGTGTCGATCCGCACGACGCTGCCGATTCCCCAGGCGCGGCCCAGCGAGCCTTCGCCGGGCCGGTAGGCGAGCGACTGGCTGGCTTCGACGAACTGCCGCACCGCCGGATCGTTGTCGGCATGCCAGGCGACGGTGCAGCGGGCCAGGCCGTCGTCGCCTACGCTCCACAGCGCGCCGCAGTCCCAGCGCAGGTCGGTGCATATCGCCTCCAGCGCCAGCCCCATCACCGTCTCGGCCCTGCCGTCGCCGGCCAGCAGCCGGGCGATCTTGTATTCGAGCTTCTGGCGCAGCGCGTCCTTGCGCGGCCGCGTGGCGTCGCGCACGGTGCCGCGCACCACCATCCTGCCGTCTTCCTCGACCGATTGCGCGATGACGTGGAGCCAGCGCTCCGTGCCGTCGTGCAGGCACAGGCGGTGCTCGAACTCGTTGCGCTCCGAGGACTGCGAGGCCAGCGTGATCTGCCGGTGCACCGTGGCGCGCTCGGGCGCCGGAACACGCGAGAGCAGGGCCGCCAGGTCCGGCTGGACGGGGTCGGTGTCGAAGCCCAGGATGCGCCGGGCTTCCTCCGAGCATTCGAGGGCGCCGGTCTCGGGGTCGAGGGTCCAGCTGCCCAGGCTGGCCATCTGCTGGGCGTCTTTCCACTGGCGTTCGCTGGCGCGCAGGTGGCTGGTCATTTCCAGTGCCAGCACCTGGGCCCGGCTGCGCGAGGTGGTCAGCGAGAAGACGATGCCGGCCAGCAGCATGCTGGCGGCGAATCCACCGAAGACGATAAACCACGGGATGGCCTTGTCGAGCGGGCCGAAGACCTGGCTCTCGTCCTGGCTGACCTCCACGAGCCAGGAGTGGCCGCCCAGCTCGAAGCCCAGCATGCGCTGGAGGCTGTGCGCGGGCGCGGCCAGGGGCTTCGCCATGCCGGCGGTGTCGAACAACAGCTGCTGCTCGCTGTACGCGGTGGGCGCGACGAACCGGGTTTCGATGCGCGTGCCGATCGCCCCCTTGCCCGGCCCGGCATCGACCAGGCGGAGGCGCAGCGTCTTCGCGGCGTCGGGGCTGACCATGTCGCGCAGCATTCCCGCGATGCTGAAGCCCGCGCCGACCGAACCCATGTAGGCACTGCGCCGCTGCTCGAGCGTGTCGAGCGGCTGGCCCGGCTGGTAGACCGGCAGCCGCATCGCCAGCCCGATGTCGGACTCGCGGCCCGGAATGCGGACCTTGCGGCCGGAGGTGACCAGCCCGCCGGTGTCGCGTCCCTGCTCGAGCGCGTCGCCCCGGTCGGGCATCGCGCCCAGGTCATTGCCGAGCAGCCTCTCGTTGCCGGCCTGCGGCTCGATGTAGATGAGCGGGTAGTAGATGTCCCGCTTGCCGGGCGGCTTGATGGCGAAGCCCGAGGCCACGCCGGCATCGCCGCGCACCTTTTCCTCGAAGGCCGCCCTGTCCTTGGCCGCGATGCTGGGCGCGTAGTTGACGGCCTGGAAGCCGGGGTAGGCGGTTTCCAGGTTCAGGCCCGCGACGTAGTCCCTGAAGTCGTTGCGCGTCACGCCCCCGGGGGTGTTGAAGCGCGCGCGCAGGCCGGTCAGCACGGCGATGTAGTCGTCGAAGCGGGCTTCCACCTTGCGCGCCAGGTCGAAGGCGGTGGCGTCGAAGCGGGCCTGGGCGCTGCGCCCGATCTCCTGGTGGGCGGACACGGCAAGGGCGATCGACAGCCCCGCGCCGGCCATGAGAATGGCCAGCGGCAAGCGAATCCTGACCCAAACAGACAATGACATTGGATTTGATCCCGCCGCGGGCAAGGGCCGGTAGCTCCTGGTGCTGCGGTGCGGCACGGCAGAGAACGCGGCAGTTGCTTCGTTGGCGCAATATATATGGCTGGCGCGAGGCCGTCACGCAAATTGTTACAAGGATGACAGAGATTGACGGAGGGAATCGGCTTCTATTTCGAATAGTTAAGCATCAAGCCGGGCAAGGGGTACCCAGCGTCCAGAGGACGAATGCCCCGGAAAGGGGCATCGCGTGGCCGGCCCACCAACCCCGGGCATGTCCGGTATAGACAGGACCGGGCAGGGTGCTATTCCGGCGTCAGCCCCAGCACCCAGCGCTTGAAATCCTCCAGCGCTCCCGAGGCCGGCCGGCCTTCTGGGTAGGCGAAGTAGTAGCCCTGGCGCACGTCCAGGTGCCGGTCGACCGGGATCACCAGCTCGCCGGTGCGCAGTTCGTGCTCGATCAGGATGCGCGGGGCCAGCCCCACGCCCATGCCGGCGGCCGTGGCCGCCACCACCATCGTGAACAGTTCGTAACGCGGCCCGCGCGAGGCGTGCACCGTGTATTCCCAGCCCTGCTGGGCGTACCAGTCGCGCCACGCATGGGCGCGCGTGCTCAAGTGCACGTGGCGGCAGCGCTCGAAGCCCGCTTCGTCCCAGGGGCCGTGCGCGTCGCGGAAGGACGGGCTGCAGATGGGCACCATCTCGCCCTCGGAAAAGATCAGCCCGCCGCGCGTGTTCGGCCAGAACTGGTCGCCGAAGTAGATGGCCGCGTCGTAGGCGTTCTCCTGGAACGAAAAAGGCTGCGAGCGCGCCGAGAGGTTCACGGTGATGTTCGGGTGCAGCCGGCTGAATTCCGGCAGCCGCGGTATGAGCCACTGCGTGGCGAAGGTGGGCACCACGGCAAGCTCCAGCACGAAGCCCATCTCATGGCCGGCGCTGATCTCCAGCGTGTCGCGGCGGATCTGGTCGAGGTGGCGGCGGATTCGCGCCGCATATTCGCGGCCAACGTCGGTGAGCGTGAGCCGGCGCCGCACCCTTGAGAACAGCGGCACGCCCAGCCGCTGCTCGAGCATCGCCACCTGCCGGCCGACGGCGCTTTGCGTGAGCGCCAGTTCGCTCGCCGCACGGGTGAAACTGCCCAGCCGCGCCGAGGCCTCGAAGGCCTGCAGCGCGCCCAGGTTGGGAATGTCTTTTCTCATCGGCGCTATTCTGCGTGCGTGCGGTCGAGCAAAAAAGAAAGGCAAGTCATGCGCCGTGTGGTGATCGTCGGCGGCGGGGCCATCGGCTCCGCCATCGCCTACTTCCTGACCCGCGATCCGGAAGGCGAGCGCTTCGAAGTCACGGTGATCGAGCGCGACTTTTCGTACAGACAGGCCTCGTCCGCGCTGTCGGCGAGTTCGATCCGCCAGCAGTTCTCCACCGCCATCAACATCCGGATGTCGCTCTACGGCATCGACTTCTTCCGCAATCTCGGCCAGACCCTGCGCGTGGGCGACGACGTGCCCAACATCGGCCTCGTCGAGCCGGGCTACCTGTACCTGGCCTCGCAGGCCGGTGTGGACGTGCTGCGCGAGAACCACGCGATGCAGAAAGCGCACGCGGTGGACGTGGCGCTGCTGGCGCCCGACGAGCTGAAGGCGCGCTTTCCATGGATATCGACGGAAGGCGTCGAGCTGGCTTCGCTGGGCCTTTCGGGCGAGGGCTGGTATGACGGCTACAGCCTGCTGCAGGCCTTCCGCAGGAAAGCGGTGTCGCAAGGCGTGCGCTACGTGCAGGCGCATGCGACGGGGCTGCGCCGCCACGGACGCACCGTGACCGGCGTGCAGCTCGACAGTGGCGAGACGCTGGAGGCCGACGTCGTCGTCAACGCCGCGGGCGCGTGGGCCGCGACGGTGGCGCGGTGGGCCGGCATCGAACTGCCGGTGCGCGGCCGGCGCCGCAGCGTATTCAGCTTCTCATGCCCCGAGACGCTGCCCGGATGCCCGCTGGTGATCGACACCTCCAGCATCTGGCTGCGCCCGGAAGGCCGCCAGTTCATCTGCGGCTTCGCACCGCCCGAAGACCAGGATGCCGACGACGCACCGCTGGAAGTCGAGTACGAAGCCTTCGACAGCCTCATCTGGCCCGCGCTGGCCGAGCGCGTGCCTGCCTTCGAAGCCATCCGCATGACCGGCGCCTGGGCCGGCTACTACGAGATGAACCTGTTCGACCACAACGCGATCCTCGGCCTGCATCCCGACTGCGACAACCTCTACTTCGCCAACGGCTTCTCGGGCCATGGCCTGCAGCAGTGCCCGGCGGCGGGGCGGGGCATCGCGGAGCTGATCCGCTTCGGCGAGTACCGCAGCCTCGACCTGTCGCCGGTGTCCTTCGCGCGGATTCTCGAGAACAGGCCGCTGCTCGAGAAGAACGTGATCTAGGGCGCGCTTGGCGCTCTCGTAACCAGCGTTCCATTCAGTTTCCTTTCCGTCCCGACGGCGAGGAGGTTACTGCCCGCATGCTGCAGCTCGATAAAGACCCAGCCGGCCGCACAGGCTGTGCCGCCAAGTCGGCCAGCGATCAGGTTCGCGGTGTTAACGAGTGAGCGGCACGGGCGTACCATGCCCGCCAGAGAGGTGCCCCGCATGACCGAACGAACACTGATCGACACCGCCCGCGCGCTCGTCGCGGACGACAAGGGCCTGCTCGCGATGGACGAGAGCAACGCCACCTGCAACAAGCGCTTCGCCGCGCTCGGCATACCGCAGACAGAAGCCGCGAGGCGCGACTGGCGCGAGCTGATCGTCACGGCGCCGGGGCTGGCCGACAGCATCTCGGGCGCGATCCTGTTCGACGAGACGATCCGGCAGAAGACCAACGCAGGCCAGCCCTTCGCGAAGGCGCTGGCCGATGCCGGCATCATTCCTGGCATTAAGGTGGACACGGGCGCCAAGCCGCTGGCCGGCCATCCTGGCGAGACCGTCACCGAAGGACTCGACGGCTTGCGCGAGCGCCTTGCCGAATACGCCACGATGGGCGCGCGCTTCGCCAAGTGGCGCGGCGTGATCGCCATCGGCGACGGCCTGCCGAGCCGCGCCTGCATCCGCGTCAACGCACATGCGCTGGCGCGCTATGCCGCCCTGTGCCAGGAAGCCGGGCTGGTGCCCATCGTCGAGCCCGAGGTGCTGATGGACGGCGATCATTCGCTCGCCCGGTGTGCCGAGGTCACGGAGGAAGTGCTTCACCGCACCTTCGTCGAGCTGCGCGCGCAGGGCGTTCTGCTCGAAGGCATGCTGCTGAAGCCCAACATGGTGCTGCCGGGGCTGAAGGCCGCCGTGCAGGATTCCGTGGAGGCGGTGGCCGAGGCGACTGTGCGGTGCCTGCTGCGTACCGTGCCGGGCGTGGTGCCCGGCGTGGCCTTTCTCTCGGGCGGCCAGCCGGCGCAGCTGGCGTCGGCGCGGCTCAATGAAATGAATAGCCGCTACAGGTCGCGCCTGCCATGGGCGCTGACCTTCTCGTTCTCCCGAGCGGTGCAGCAGCCCGCGCTCGATGCGTGGAAGGGCGACGCGGCCAACGTGGCGGCTGCCCAGCAGGCGCTGGTCGAGCGCACCAGCGCCAATCGCGCCGCGCGACGCGGCGAATACAAGGAATAGCCAGGCGCCCGCTCAGCCCGACTTGGCCGCCTTCACCAGCGAAGGCGTCGCCTTGTAGCTTTCAGGAAAGAGCTTCTTCAGGTCGTCGATCTTCGGCATGTCGTTGATCGCGATGTAGGGCTGGCTCGGGTGCAGCGTCAGGTAGTCCTGGTGGTAGTCCTCGGCCGCGTAGAAGGGCTTCGACATCTCGACCGTGGTGGCCAGCGGCTTGCCGAAGGTCTTCGCCTGGTTGAGCTGCGCGATGTAGGCGTTGGCGATGCGGGCCTGCTCGGCGTTCTCGGCGAACACGGTGGAGCGGTATTGCGTGCCCGTGTCAGGGCCCTGGCGGTTGAGTTCGGTCGGGTCGTGCGCCACCGAGAAGTAGATCTGCAGCAGCTTGCCGTAGCTGACCTGCTGCGGGTCGTAGGTGATGCGCACCGATTCGGCATGGCCGGTGCGGCCCGAGCCGACGTCGTCGTAGCGCGCCGTCTTCGCCTCGCCGCCGGCATAGCCCGAGACGGCGTTGCTCACGCCCTTGACGCGCTGGAACACGCCCTGCACGCCCCAGAAGCAGCCGCCGGCGAACACGGCGGTTTCGGTCTTCGCGCCCGGTTGCACCGCCAGGTCGGCGGTGGGGGCGGGCACGCGGCGTGCGGTTTCGGCGAACGACGGCACCGCGTGCCAGACCAGGGCGGCGGCAGCCAACGTGCCTGCGGTGAGTGCGAGGGATTTCATTGGGAATTCCTTGGGGAGCGGAGTTGCTGTGACCAGCGGATCGGCCGACGCGACATTGACGCCGAATCCTTCGGACGTCAATGGCGCCTGCGAGGTGCCTTGGGGGCTTACTTCTTCATCTCGTCCTTGCCCATGGCGTCCTTCTTCATCGCGTCCTTGGACATGGAGTCCTTCGCCATCGAATCCTTCTTCATGCCGTCCTTCGACATGGAATCCTTGGCCATCGAGTCCTTCTTCATTGCGTCCTTGGACATCGAGTCCTTGGCCATGCCGTCCTTCGCCATTTCGTCGGCGGCAAAGGCCGAGGCGCCGGCGAAGGCCATGCAGGTGGCGAGCAGGGTTGCGGTGAGCTTGTTCATCTGTAGTCTTCCTGAGTGAGTTGAGGTTTGGGTTTTCAATGTCGGCTCGGTCCCGTGGGAACTCCGCCTTTCGCTTTCTTCGGCAGTCGAGCGGCTGGCGGCCCCTCAGCTCCCTCCGAACCAGTTGTAGCCCTGGTCTTCCCAGTAGCCACCGGAATAGGTGTTGGTGACGAACATCGCCTTGATGTGCTTCGGGTTCTTGTAGCCAAGCTTGGTCGGCATGCGCAGCTTCATCGGAAAGCCGTACTTGGGCGGCAGCGGCTGGCCGTCGTAGCTCAGCGCCAGGAGCGTCTGCGGGTGCAGCGCGGTGGGCATGTCGATGCTGGTGTAGTAGTCGTCCGCGCACTTGAAGCCGACGTACTTCGCCGTCAGGTCGGCGCCGATGTGGCGCAGGAAGTCGGCAAAGCGCACGCCGCCCCACCTGCCGATGGCGCTCCAGCCCTCCACGCAGATGTGCCGCGTGATCTGCTCCTGCTGCGGCATCGCGCGCAGCTCGGCCAGCGTCCAGGCGTGCCTGTCGGCGACCATGCCGGTCACTTCCAGCTTGTAGGTGGCCTCGTCGACCTCACGCACCTCGTCTTCGCCGTAGTAGGCGTTGAAGGGGAAGGGGCGGGTGATCTCGGCCTCGGTGTAGGTGGGAGCGAGCTGCGTCGGGCTGAAGATCAGGCCCTGCACCTTGTCGTTGAAGCGCGAGATCTTCGTGAGCGCGGCTTCCACCTGCGCGTTGTCGCTGATGCTGCAGCCGGTGAGAAGCGACAGGCCGCCGAGGGTGAGAGAACGCCGCAGGAACACGCGGCGCGAGGGCTCGTCGAGCTTCTTAGAGATCAGCGTGCGGGCTTCGCGCAGCACGGCGTCGCCGTCGATGCCGCTCAGGGTGGGGGCTTTGAAGATTTTCATCGGGCTTCCGGCTTGCCGCCGCGGATCATGGTGAGGAGCGTGCGGGGCACCAGGGCCACCATCACGAGGTGCACGACGATGAAGGCGACGATCGCGGCCATGCCGAAGAAGTGCACACGGCGCGCCGACTCGTAGCCGCCCATCAGCTCGCGCAGCACCGGGAACTGCACCGACTTCCACAGCACCAGGCCCGAAAGCACGATCACGATCAGGTCGAGCATCACGAACAGGTAGGCCAGCTTCTGTACGCTGTTGTAGTGGCGCGGGTCGGCGTGCGAGAGCTTGCCCTTGAGCGCGGCCAGCGCGTCGTGCAGCACGCTGCGCGGCGTGAGCGGAAAGAACTTCGTGGCCAGCCTGCCGGTGGCGATGTTCATGAACAGGTAGAACAGGCCGTTGGCCACCAGCAGCCACATCGCCGCGAAGTGCCACTGCAGCGCGCCGCCGAGCCAGCCTCCGAGCGTGACCACGGTCGGGATGGTGAAAGGGAAGAAGGGCGCGGCGTCGTAGATGCGCCAGCCGCTGGTCACCAGGAGCACCACGGCCAGCGCATTGAGCCAGTGCGAGATGCGCATCCAAAGCGGGTGCACCGGGCCGGCCTTGGCCGGTGCGGCGGGAGGGGCGATGGCTGTCGTGCTGTTCATGGGACGGATTGTTCGGCGCACCCCATGGCCGATTCATCACGCAAAGTTCAATTAATCGTGATAACTCCGCCGGTCGGATGGCGGGACAATGGCACCACCATGGACACTGCCAAGCGCGTGCTGATCGTCGAGGACGACGCCCACATTGCCGAACTTCTGCGCATGCATCTGCGCGACGAGGGCTACGCCATCGAGCATGCCGCCGACGGCCACGCCGGCCTTCGCGAGCTGGAGCGGGGCAACTGGGACGCGCTAGTGCTCGACCTCATGCTGCCCGGCATTGACGGCCTCGAAATCTGCCGCCGCGCCCGCGCCATGGCGCGCTACACGCCGATCATCATCATCAGCGCCCGTTCCAGCGAGGTGCACCGCATCCTCGGCCTTGAACTGGGCGCCGACGACTACCTGGCCAAGCCCTTCTCGGTGCTGGAGCTAGTGGCGCGCGTGAAGGCGCTGCTGCGGCGTACCGACGCGATGGCGCGCAACGCACGCATGGACTCCGGCAGCCTCACGCTGGGCAACCTCGACATCGAACCGCTGGCGCGCGAGGTGCGCGTTGACGGCAAGCCGGTCGAGCTCACGCCGCGCGAGTTCGACCTGCTGTACTTCTTCGCGCGCAACCCCGGCAAGGTGTTCTCTCGGCTCGACCTGCTCAACCAGGTCTGGGGCTATCAGCACGACGGCTACGAGCACACCGTCAACACGCACATCAACCGGCTGCGCACCAAGGTGGAGGCCGATCCGGCGGAGCCGAAGCGCATCCTCACGGTGTGGGGGCGCGGCTACAAGCTGTCGGCCGGCGGCAGCGGGGAGGACATGGCGTGATGGCCTGGGCCACGCTGTCGCGGCGGCTCTCCGCCGTGTTCGCGGTGCTGCTGCTGGTGTGCAGTGGCGCCTCGGTGTGGCTGCAGATGCGGTCCAGCGGCGTCCATGAGCAGGAGGTCATCCAGCGGCTGTCGCTCGGGCTCGCGGCGCATATCGCGGAGAACTCCGAGCTCATGAAGTCCGGCGGGCTCAACCAGGCGGGGGTGAAGGACCTGTTCGACAAGCTGATGGCCGTCAACCCGAGCGTGGAGGTCTACCTGCTGGCGCTGGACGGCAGCATCAAGGCGCAGGCCGCGCCGCCCGGGCAGCTGAGGCGCAACCGGGTCGAGCTGGAGCCGGTGCGCAAGCTGCTCTCGGGCGCACCGCTGCCGATTGCGGGCGACGATCCGCGCAGTCTCACCGCGTCCAAGGTGTTCAGCGCCGCGCCGCTGCGCATGGACGGGCGAGAGGTTGGCTATGTCTACGTGGTGCTGCAGGGCCAGGACCATGACGCGCTGGTCGCCAGCGGGGCGACCGACACCGTGTTGCGCGCCACGCTGTGGTCGATGGGACTGGTGGCGCTGCTCGGGCTGCTGGCGGGCCTTGCGGCGTTCCGCCTCATCACCCGGCCGCTGCGCGAGCTGACCGCGGCGGTGAAAAGATTCGAGACCGAGGGCATCGACTCGCTCGAGGGCGAGGCGCCCACGCTGGAGCGGCTTTCGCGCGGCAACGACGAGATCGCCCAGCTGGGCCAAGCCTTCGCGCAGATGACGCGGCGCATCGCCGAGCAGTGGCGCGAACTCACGCTTCAGGACCAGCAGCGCCGCGAACTCTTCGCCAACATCTCGCACGACCTGCGCACGCCGCTCACCTCGCTGCACGGCTACCTGGAAACGCTGCTGCTGAAGGCCGGCACCCTCAGCGACGAGGAGCGGCGGCGCTACCTCGAGATCGCCCTGGGCCAGAGCCGCAAGGTGGGCCGGCTCGCGCAGGAGGTGTTCGAGCTGGCGCGGCTCGAATACGGCGTGGTCAAGCCCGAGAAAGAGAACTTCGCACTCGCCGACCTCGTGCAGGACGTGTTCCAGAAGTTCGAGCTGGCCGCGGAGGCGAGGCGCCAGCGACTGAAGCCCGACATCGCGCCGGGCCTGCCGGTGGTGTCGGCCGACCTCGGCATGATCGAGCGCGTGCTGACCAATCTGCTGGACAACGCCATCCGCCACACGCCCGAGGGCGGCGAGATCGTGGTGCAACTGCGCGCCGAGAACGGCGGGGTGGCCGTGCAGGTGAGCGACACCGGCCCCGGCATTCCAGGCGAACTGCAGAAAGCGCTGTTCATGCGCCCGGTGTTCATGAGCGGCTCGCGCACCGACAGCGCGAGCAGCGGCGGGCTGGGGCTCGTGATCGTCAAGCGCATTCTGCAGCTGCACGACAGCGACATCAGGCTGGTGCAGCAGGCGGACAGGGGCGCGGTGTTCCGCTTCCAGCTGGGCGGGGCGGCGGCGGGCTGAGGGCTCTTCCCGGGGCTGGGCGCCCAAGGCGGTCGATGCTAAAAAAGCGGCGCGACCGACCCTCAGTACAAGGAGACAGCCCGCCATGCCAGCCTTCGACACCGTCCTCATCGACAAGGACCCGCAGCACCCGCGCATCGCACGCCTGGTGCTCAACCGGCCCGACAAGCTCAACGCCATCGGCGAGACCACCCCCGCCGAGATACGCCGCGCGGTCGAATGGGCCGAGGCCGACGACGAGGTGCACGTGATCGTGGTCGAAGGCGCGGGCCGTGCCTTCTGCGCCGGCTACGACCTCGGCGACTACGCCGAAGGCCATGGCCGCCAGGGCGACGAAGAGCAGGGCGACCATCCCTGCCGCCAGGAGAAGACCCCCTGGGACCCGATGCTCGACTACGCAGCCATGAAGCGCAACACCGACGACTTCATGGCCCTGTGGCGCAGCCGCAAGCCGACCATCGCCAAGGTGCACGGCTATGCGGTGGCCGGCGGCAGCGACATCGCGCTGTGCTGCGACCTGCTGACCATGGCCGACGATGCCCGCATCGGCTACATGCCCACGCGCGTGTGGGGCTGCCCGACCACCGCGATGTGGACCTACCGCCTCGGCGCCATGCGCGCCAAGCAGCTCATGTTCACCGGCGACACCATTCCCGGCACGCAGGCAGCCGAATGGGGCCTCGCGAATTTCTCGGTGCCGGCCGACCAGCTCGACGAGGCCACGACGAAGCTCGCGCTGCGCATCGCCGGCGTGCCGAGCTCGCATCTCATGATGCACAAGCTGGTCGTCAACCAGGTCTGGCATTCGATGGGGCTGGAGCAGAGCCAGATGTTCGCCACCGTGTTCGACGGCATCACGCGCCACAACCCGGAAGGCATGTGGTTCAGGCGGCAGGCCGAGGCGGAGGGTTTCAAGAGCGCGGTGCAGTGGCGCGACAGCGGCCGGCCGATTCCGGAAGGCGACGAGGCGAGGGCGCGCATCGCCGAGCTTGAAGCGAAGCTGGCTGCGCGCGGTTGAGCACCGCGGCCGCGGCGCTCAGCCCTCGCGGCGCGTGACGAGCACCGTGGCTTCCAGGCCCTCGTAGGCCTCGGGGTCGCCGAACCAGCTGCCCGAAATGGGCGCTGCCAGCGAAGGGTCGCGCGCCACGCCCACGCGGATCAGCTGGCCGCTGCCCATCAGGTTGTTGGTGGGGTCGAAGGCGAGCCAGCCCACGCCCGGCAGGTAGGCCTGCAGCCAGGCGTGCGTGGTGCCGGCGCCGGTCATCGAACCCGGCTCGCCCTGGGCCTGCGCGGCGGCGTCGAGCGCCGCGTCATAGAGATAGCCCGAGACGAAGCGCGTCGCGATGCCCAGGCGGCGCGTGGCTTCCATCATCAGCAGCGCGTAGTCGCGGCAGCTGCCGCTGCCCAGCGCAAGCGTTTCGAGCGGCGTCTGCGTGCCTTCCTCGTCGCGGGCCTTGTACTCGAAGCTCTGGCCGATGTGCGCGTTCATGCGGGTGAGCACCTCGCGCGTGCTGTTGGGCTTGTCGGTCTGCAGGAACTGGTGGGCCCAGCGGATCAGCGTGCCCTGCTCGTCGTCGTTGTGGTGCGGGCGCAGGTAGTGTTCCAGGTCGAGGCGTTCCTGCACCGAGTAGGCGAAGGGCAGGAACTCGGCGGACGGGTCGAGCGTGAACAGGTCGCGCTGCGAGGGCGGCACGTGCTCGATGGTGAAGGAGCACACGATGCGCAGCTCGGTGGCTTCGCCCAGCGGCTGCACCAGCGCGACGGAGTTGGAATAAGGATCCTGGATGAGCCGCGTGTTCGCCTCCGGGCTCACCTGCAGGTCGGTGGCGAGCACGCGCAGGTCGTGGCTGTCGCGCGGGCGGAACATCACCCGGTGCAGCCCGAAGCTGACCGGCTTGCTGTAGCGGTAGACGGTGGTGTGCCTGATGTCGTACTGGATGGCCATGCGCCGCATTCTCGTGCCTTCGCGCGGCAAAAAGAAAGGCGGAGAAAAGGTGGGGCGGCGCGTGCGCATGCCGCAGAATCGGCGCCCGCCCGGACCCTTCGTCATCAGGAGATCCTCACCCGCCATGTACTCAGCGACCTTCATCTTTGCCCCCGGGCAGTTCGACGACGAGTTCCACCGCCTCGACCAGACCATCGCCGCCGCCGCGAAATCGCTGCCCGGCTACCTGGGCGAGGAAACATGGGAAAACCCCGGCAACGGCCTGGTGTCGAACGTCTACTACTGGGACTCGCTCGACAGCCTGCAGGCGCTGATCCGGCACCCCGTGCACCAGCAGGCCAAGGCAGCGCAGTCGAACTGGCTCGACGGCTACAGGGTGGTGATTTCCGAAGTGCTGCGCACCTACGGCGACAGCCGCATCGACCACATGCTGGCGCCTTCCGGGCAGGGCGCCGGGTAGGCAACCGATGCCCGAAGC
The DNA here is from genome assembly GCF_013376045.1 of Variovorax sp. SG517. Lineage (GTDB taxonomy): Bacteria > Pseudomonadota > Gammaproteobacteria > Burkholderiales > Burkholderiaceae_C > Variovorax. Next base: position 243,623 of record NZ_JABMJG010000002.1, read on the forward strand.
CCTCAGCCTCGTCCAGGTGCTCGGCGGGCTGGCTATCGGCGTCTTCTCGGGCGCCGTGGGCGGCCTGCTCGGCGTGAGCCCCGGCGGCGTACTGGTGCCCGCGCTGGCACTGATGCCCGGGCTGGGGCAGCATGAGGCGCAGGCCGTCTCGCTCGCGGCGCAACTGGTGCCGACCAGTCTCGCGGGCTTTCTGCGCTATCGGGTGTCGGGGCATGGTGCGTCGTGGCGCACGGTGGCCTGGATCTCGTTCGGCTTCCTGGCTGGAGCCTGGCTCGGCGCCCGAGGCGCCAGCCACGTGGCCGACGCGATGCTGCGCTGGATGTTCGTCGGCTATCTGCTGTTGCTGGCGACGCTCGTCGTGCTGAAGTCGCCCGCGAAGGCCGATGGCGGAGCAGGGCTGGTGCAGGAGCCCCGCCGTACGGCCGCGGCGCTGGCGTTTGTGGGTGTGGTGGCCGGGGCATCGTCGGGCCTGCTCGGTATCGGCGGCGGGCTGGCCATCACCGCGCTGCTGACGGTGGCGCTTCGCTACTCGCAGCATCGCGCGCAGGCCGCGAGTCTCGCGGTGAATGCCTTGCCGCTCGCGCTGCCGGCGGTGTTCGTCTATGCGAGCGTGATCAACGGGCTGCCCTGGGTGTTGCTGGGGTGCGCGGTGCTGGGGCTGTGGATCGGCACCGCCGCGGGCGCGCGGCTCGCGACGCGGCTGGACGAGCGGGCGCTGCGCAAATACTTCTTCGTGCTGGTGATCTGCATGGCGCTGCTGATGGCCTGCCGCGCCTTGGGCGCCGCAGGCTGATCAGAGCCGCTGCGTGTCGAGTGCCTTGGCCAGCGTGGCCGGCAGGGGCAGCGGCTCGGCGTGCCATTGCGCGGCCAGCAACTCGGCGCACAGGGCCGCGAAGCTCAGGCCGCGCGAGCCCAGCGCGGTGCAGGCCCAGACGCCGGGCGCCTCGGCGCCGACAGGGCCGACCAGCGGGCGCCGGTCACCGGATGCGCATCGGATGCCGACCCAGGTGTGGCTATCTCCGTGCTCGAACACACCGGCCAGCGCCCTGGCGGCGTCTGGATGCAGGCGCGCGAGGCGCTCGCGGTTCTCGGCGCTGTCCGCCTCGGTGGGGGCCAGGTCGATGCTGTCGCGGTCGAAGGTGGCGCCGGCCAGCCACATCGGGGCTTCGCCGCGGTCGCCGGACACGTGGGCGACCAGATGGCCGTCGCCGTTGATGGGCGTGACGGGCAGGGGGACGTTCTCGGGCATCGGGCCCCAGGCGACTTGTCCGCGCACGGGCTGCAAAGGGAGCGCGGGCGCGAAGTGGCCCGATTCGAAGCCGGCGCAGACGACGACGCGATCTGCCTCGACAAGCAGTTCGCCGGCCGAATCGCGCAACTGCCAACTGCCTTCGTCGCGCCGCTCCAGCCGTGCCACCCGGCAACCGCCACGGAATTCGATGCCCGGCCGACGCAGCCAGGCTGCGACCAGCCGCTGCGGCTTCACCCAGGCCGCGCGCGAATGCCAGATCGCGGGGGTGTCGGCCGGCAGGCCGGCTGCCGCCAGCTGATCGGCGCTGGCGGGCCACGATTCGTTCGGGCCTTGGTCGCTCCAGCCGGCGGGCACGCGGACATCGCCATCGGGTCGGCGCTCCAGCACGCCGGTGGCGCGCCAGTCGCGTCCTTCTTCCAGCAGCCGCGCGAGTTCGGTCCAGGTGGCACGGATGCCGGCGCGCGTGAGCCGGGAGAGCAGGGCGTCGTCCGGCGACACGTGCGGTGCCAGCATGCCCACCGGAAGCCCCGAGGCGCCGGAGGCGGGCCAGTCGGCCGCATCGAGCACCGTCACCTGCCAGCCGCGCCGGGCGAGGCTGGCGGCCACGGCGGCGCCCGCGAGGCCCGCGCCAACGATCGCGCAGCGGCCGGGTGTTTCGATGCGTTCGGGCGCGGGTTCGCGGCGGCGCACGGTCCAGGCGGGCGCAAAAGTGCCACGCAGGCAGTCGCGCTTCGGCGGCAGGCCCGGGCGTTTCTCGACGACGAAGCCCTGTTGGGCCAGCGCGTCGCGGATCGCCCGCGCGATGGTCCATGTGGCGATGCGCGTGCCCTGGCGCGCAAAGCGCGACGCGGCCTTGAGCGTGTCGGCCGACCACATGGCCGGGTTCTGCTGCGGGCTGAAGCCGTCGAGGAAGATGCTGTCGGCCTCGAAGCGCTGGGCGCGCAGCATGGGTTGCACGTCGCCCACGCACAGCGTGAGCAGCACCCGGCCCTCGTCGAAGGCCAGCCGGTGGAAGCCCGGAAGAAGGGCGTGCCACTGGGCGGCCAGTTCACGGGCAAGCGAAATCAGCTCGGGATAGGCCTCGGCGCCACGCAGGACGTCGCTGGCCGAGACAGGGTGCGCCTCGATCGAGACGAAATGCAGCATGCGCGGCCGCGCCGGATCGGCGCGCCACGCCTGCCAGGTTGTCAGGAAATTGAGGCCGAGGCCGAATCCGGTTTCGAGAATCCGCCATTGCGGCTGTCCGGCCCAGTCTTCGGGCAGGCCGCAGCCGCCCAGGAACACATGGCGGGATTGCGCCAGCGCCCCGGTTTCGGTGTGATAGATGTCGTCGAAGCGCTCGCTCCGGGGAACGCCGTCGGCGCGCCAGGTCACAGGCTCACCCCCAGGCTTCGCGCACTTCGTGTCGCTTCGCCCACCCCCTTCGAGGGGGCAACACCTGCAGCCCGGCAAAGCCGGTTCTGCGGTGTTCCCCGAAGAAGAGTCTGGAGGCAATCGCGCCAGCGAGGGTCAGGGAGCCGAAGGAGGAACGTAGCCTTGCGCCACGTCGGCGCCTTCGCCGAAGAAGTGCTTTTCCATCTGCCGCGCCAGGTACTGGCGGGCGCGCAGATCGGCCAGGTTCAGCCGGTTTTCATTGACGAGCATGGTCTGCTGCTTGAGCCAGGCGGCCCAGGCTTCCTTGCTGACGTTTTCCCACAGGCGCTTGCCCAGATCGCCGGGATAGGGCGGGAAGTCGAGACCTTCGGCCTCTTTGCCGAGCTTGATGCACTGGACCATGCGTGCCATTTCGATTGCCTTTTTTGTACGGGAAAGTGGGGAGACGGGGAAAAGCGGGGGGATGGCGCTTAGTTGATTTGGCTATTTAGAACTGAAAACTTGGTCGTTCCAGTTTCTATATGTCGTATTGAGAATACGCAGCTTCATCGATATGCCTTTTCAGAGCAAAACACCATGAGCCTTCGCCGCGACTTTATCAAGCTTTCCCTAGGTGCTGGCGTGGCCGGTGCCATGGCCCTTTCGGCATTGCCGGCGTTGGCCCAGGGTCCCGTGACGCTGCTGAACGTCTCCTACGACCCGACGCGCGAGCTCTACGTCGACTACAACCAGGCCTTCGCCAAGTACTGGAAGGCCAAGACCGGGCAGGACGTGACGATCAAGCAGTCGCACGGCGGCTCGGGCAAGCAGGCCCGCTCGATCATCGACGGCATCGACGCCGACGTGGCCACCCTAGCGCTGGGCGGCGACGTCGACGCGCTCGTCTCGCACGGCGGCCTGGTCAAGGCCGACTGGCAGAAGCGCCTGCCGCACAACTCCGCGCCCTACACCTCGACCATCGTGTTCCTGGTGAAGAAGGGCAACCCCAAGGGCCTGAAGGACTGGGACGACCTCATCAAGCCTGGCGTGCAGGTGATCACGCCCAACCCCAAGACCTCGGGCGGCGCCCGCTGGAACTACCTGGCCGCGTGGGAGTTCGCCAAGCGCAAGTACGGCGGCGACGCGAAGGCCAAGGAATACATCGGCAACCTGTTCAAGAACGTGCCCGTGCTCGACACCGGTGCGCGCGGCGCGACCATCACCTTCGTGCAGCGCGGCGTCGGCGACGTGCTGCTGGCCTGGGAGAACGAGGCCTTCCTGGCGCTGAAGGAATTCGGCCCCGAGAAGTTCGAGATCGTGGTGCCTTCCATCTCCATCCTGGCCGAGCCCAGCGTGGCGGTGGTCGACAAGGTCGTCGACAAGAAGGGCACGCGCGCCGTGGCCGAGGAGTACCTGAAGTACCTGTACTCCGACGAAGGCCAGGACATCGCCGGCCGCAACTTCTACCGCCCGACCTCCGAGAAGGCCAAGGCCAAGTACGACAAGCAGTTCCCCAAGCTCACGCTGGTGACCATCGACCAGGCCTTCGGCGGCTGGGCGAAGGCCGACAAGGAGCACTTTGCCGACGGCGGCTCCTTCGACCAGATCTACGCTCCAAAGCAGAAGTAACCCCCCAGGCTGCGCGCACTTCGTGTCGCTTCGCCCACCCCCCTGCTGGGGGCGGGCCGGCCGCTTCGGGCGGCCGTGCGCGGCGGCCCCTGCGAATTCGCGCTCTTTTTCATCGAACTAAGGTTTTCCGTGTCCGTTCTCCTGATTGCCGGCAGCCCTACGGCCCCGTCCCGCTCCACCGCCTTGCTCGACGCGGTGGGCGAGCGGCTGGCCCAGCGCCATGCGCGGATCGAGCGGCTCGCCGTTCGCGAACTGCCGGCGCAGGCGCTGCTTCTGGCCGAGTGGAACCACCCGGCCATCGAACGGGCGATCGCGCAGGTGGCGGCTGCCCGCGTGATCGTGGTGGCCACGCCGGTCTACAAGGCGGCCTACAGCGGCCTGCTCAAGGTCTTCCTCGATCTGCTCTCGCAGAACGCGCTCAAGGGCAAGACGGTGCTGCCGCTGGCCACCGGCGGCAGCCCGCACCACATGCTCGCGCTCGACTACGCGCTGCGGCCCGTGCTGCAGTCGCTGTCGGCGCGCCACATCCTGCCGGGCGTGTACGCCAGCGAATCGCAGATCGCGCTGACGCCCGAGAACGCCTACCAGGTGCACGCCGACCTGGCCGAGCGACTCAACGAGGCCGTCGAAGTGCTGGCCACCGAAGGCCTGAAGCTGCCGGCGACCCACGGCTTCGAGCCCGTGCCGTTTTCCCGCGTGCGATGTAGCGTCTGACGAGCGGGCTCGCCTTCGAGCCCGGCTCCCCGCCAGACCCATCACCGTCCCTTTTTTTGAAGCCGCATGTTTGCGGGGAGGGGACAGCTTTGCCTGAAGTTTTTGCAGACCAAGGAATCCACGCATGAACCCCGTCGCAACCGAAGACCCCGTGCTCGAAGTGCCGCCGCGCTCCTTCTGGCGCGGCCTGCGCGATCTGCTGATCAGCGCCATCGTGGTCAGTGCCATCGCGCTGATCGTCAGCTTCATCTCCGCCGCCTCGGCGCATGCCCAAGGCAAGGGCGAGCTTCGCATCGGCTACCAGAAGTCGGCCAGCCTCTTCGTGCTGCAGAAGGCACAGGGCACTCTGGAGAAGAAGCTCGCGCCGCTGGGCTTTGGCGTGAAGTGGGTCGAGTTTCCGGCCGGTCCGCAACTGCTCGAAGGGCTGAACGTGGGCGCGGTCGATGTCGGCTATGTCGGCGAGGCGCCGCCCATCTTCGCGCAGGCCGCGGGCGCCAAGTTCGTCTACTTCGGCTACGACCCGGCTGCGCCGCGCGCCGAGGCCATCCTGGTCGCGAAGGATTCGCCCATCAAGTCCGTCGCGGACCTGAAGGGCAAGAAGGTCGTGCTCAACAAGGGCAGCAACGTGCACTACCTGCTGGTGAAGCAGCTCGAGAAGAACGGCCTGAAGCTTTCCGACATCCAGCCCGTGTACCTCGCGCCCGCCGACGGCCGTGCCGCCTTCGAAAGCAGGAACGTCGATGCCTGGGTGATCTGGGATCCGTTCCAGGCCGCGGCAGAGAAAGCCACCGGCGCGCGCGTGCTGGCCGACGGCACGCCCGAGGTGGTCAACAACTACCAGTACTACCTGGGCGAGCGTAGCTTCGTGAAGAACAACCCGAAGGTCATCGACGCGCTGTTCGCCGACTCGGTGGAGCAGGGCATCTGGCTCAAGAAGAACCTGCGCCAGGCGGCCGAGCTGATCGCTCCGCTGCAGGGGCTGCCGGTCGACGTGGTCGAGCTGGCGCTGCGCCGCTACGAGTTCAACGTGAAGCCGATCACCCCGGCCGTCGCGGCCGACCAGCAAAAGATCGCCGACACCTTCTACGCGCTGAAGCTCATTCCCAAGCCCATCAAGGTCGGCGACGCCGTGGTCACGGCGCAGCCCTGAGGCTTCCAACGAATCGGATCGTTCCGAACAACCATGACACGCATCTCCATTCCCCGCCGACGCCTGATCCAGGGCGCGGCCGCCGCCATCGCGCTGCCTTCGTTCGGCGCATTGGCGCAGTCCCCCGCGCGCCAGTTCCGCATCGGCAACCAGAAGGGCTACCTCACGCTGCTCAAGGGCCGCGGCACGCTCGAGAGGCGCCTCGCGCCGCTGGGCGTGAGCGTGAAGTGGACCGAGTTCACCGCCGGCCCTGTGCAGCTCGAGGCGCTGAACGTCGGCTCCATCGACTTCGGCGACGTGGGCGAGGCGCCGCCCATCTTCGCGCAGGCTGCCGGCGCACCGCTGGCCTACGTGGGCGCGACCGTGCCGCGTCCGCAGTCGGAGGCGGTGCTGGTGCCCAAGGGCTCCGCCATCAAGACCGTGGCCGATCTCAAGGGCAAGAAGATCGCGCTCAACAAGGGCTCGAACGTCCACTACTTCATCGTCAAGCTGTTCGAGAAGCACGGCCTCGCGTTCGCCGACCTGAACCTGGTCTACCTGCCGCCCGCCGATGCACGCGCCGCCTTCGAGAAGGGCTCGGTCGATGCGTGGGTGATCTGGGACCCGTTCCTGGCCGCGGCCGAGAAGTCGCTCGACGCACGCGTGCTGGCCGACGCCACCGGCGTGGTCGGCAACCGCGCCTACTACTTCTCCTCGCTCGACTACGTGGCGAAGAACGCCGATGTGCTCGCCATCGCGATCGAGGAACTCAACAAGGTCGACGTCTGGGGCGCCGCAAACAAGGGCGAACTGGCCGGCGAGCTGGCCACGCTCTGGGGCCTTCCGAAGCCGGTGGCCGAACTGTCGGTGAACCGCTCGGCCTACGGCACCGCGCCGATCACCAAGGCCATCCTGGGCGAGCAGCAGAAGATCGCCGACACCTTCTTCGAACTGAAGCTGATCCCGAAGAAGATCAACGTGCTCGAAGCGGCCGGCGCGGGAGTCGCGTGATGCAGATCTTCTGGTTCCTCCCCACGCACGGCGACAGCCGCTACCTCGGCACGAGCGAGGGCGCGCGCCCCATCGACCTGGCCTACCTGCAGCAGATCGCCGGCGCGGCCGACAACCTCGGCTACGAGGGCGTGCTGATCCCCACGGGCCGCTCCTGCGAAGACCCGTGGGTCATCGCCTCCAGCCTGATCGGCGCGACGAAGAATCTCAAGTTCCTGGTGGCGGTGCGCCCCGGGCTGCACCAGCCCAGCCTGGCCGCGCGCATGGCCGCGACCTTCGACCGGCTCTCGGGCGGGCGACTGCTCGTGAACCTGGTGACGGGCGGCGACCAGGCCGAGCTCGAAGGCGATGGCGTCTACCTCGACCACGCCTCGCGCTACGAGCAGTCGGCCGAGTTCATCCGCATCTGGCGCGAGATCATTGCGCGCAGCCACGACGGGCAGTCTTTCGACTACGAAGGCAAGCACCTGAGCGTGAAGGGCGCGAAGCTGCTCTACCCGCCGGTGCAGAAGCCGTATCCGCCGGTGTGGTTCGGCGGCTCCTCGGCCGCTGCGCACGACCTCGCCGCCGAGCAGGTCGACGCGTACCTCACCTGGGGCGAGCCGCCCGCCGAAGTTGCAAAGAAGATCGCCGACGTCCGGGCGCGCGCCGAACGCAAGGGCCGCAAGGTCGAGTTCGGCATCCGCCTGCACGTGATCGTGCGCGAGACCGAAGAAGCCGCCTGGAAGGCCGCCGAGGAACTCATCAGCCGCGTGGACGACGAGACCGTGGTCCGCGCGCAGGCCGCCTTCGCGCGCATGGATTCCGAAGGACAGCGCCGCATGGCCGCGCTGCATGCGGGCGGCGCCAAGCGCTCGCGCGCCGATCTGGAGATCGCACCGAACCTCTGGGCCGGCGTGGGCCTGGTGCGTGGTGGCGCCGGCACGGCGCTGGTGGGCGATGCGAAGACGGTCGCGGCGCGCATCGAGGAATACGCGGCGCTGGGCCTCGACAAGTTCATCCTGTCTGGCTATCCGCATCTCGAAGAGGCCTACCGCTTCGCCGAGCTGGTGTTCCCGCTGCTGTCGCGAAAGGCGAAGACGCAGCTGGCCGGCGGCTCGCTGAGCGGGCCCTTCGGCGAAGTCGTCGCGAATCTCGATGCGCCCTCGCGCCTCGTCTCCCAAAGCTGAAGGATCGCCATGACCGAACAAGTTCAGGAATTGCCGGCGGTCGTGCCGGCCGAGGAGGCGGGCGGCAGCGCGTTCAAGGCCTTCGCCGTCAACGTCGCGAAGCGACTGGTGCCATGGCTTGTGCCGGTGGGGCTCATCGTCTTCTGGCAGATCGCCTCGTCGCTGGGCTGGCTCAGCACGCGCGTGCTGCCGGCGCCCATCGACGTGGTGAAGGCTGCGTGGAACCTCACGGTTTCCGGCGAGCTGTGGACGCACGTGAAGGTCAGCGCGGGCCGTGCGCTCGCGGGGCTGGCCATCGGCGGCGGCGCGGGGCTGGCGCTGGGGCTGCTCACGGGTTCGGTGAAGTTCTTCGAGACGCTGCTCGACTCCACTATCCAGATGGTGCGCAACATTCCGGCGCTGGCGCTGATTCCGCTGGTGATCCTGTGGTTCGGCATCGACGAGTCGGCCAAGCTGTTCCTCATCTCGGTGTCGGTGTTCTTCCCGATCTACCTGAACACCTTCCACGGCATCCGCAACGTCGATCCGCAGCTCATCGAGATGGGCCGCACCTATGGCCTCTCGCGCTGGCAGCTGTACCGTGAGGTGATCCTGCCGGGCGCGCTGTCGTCGATCCTGGTGGGGCTGCGCTTCTCGCTGGGCCTGATGTGGGTGATCCTGATCGTGGCCGAGACCATCTCGGCGCAGGCCGGCATCGGCTACCTCACGATGAACGCCCGCGAGTTCCTGCAGACCGACATCGTGCTGGTGGGCATCCTGCTGTACGCGCTGCTCGGCAAGCTGGCCGACCTGTTCGCGCGCGGCCTGGAGCAATGGTGGCTGCGCTGGCACCCCGGCTACCAGAAAAAGGCGAAGTGAGGGCAGGGCAATGACGCATTCATCGATCTCCCGCCGCACAGCCATCGCGACGCTTGCAGCGCTCGGCTCCGGCGCAGTGTTCGCGCAGGGCGTGGCCAGCCGGCCCGCCACGGTCCGTGTCGGCTACCAGAAGTCTTCGACGCTCATCGCCGTGCTGAAGGCGCAGGGCGTGTTAGAGAAGCAGCTTGCGCCGCTGAACGTCACGCTCAGCTGGCACGAGTTCACCAGCGGCCTGCCGCTGCTGGAGGCGCTGAACCTCGACAACCTCGACATCAGCGCCGACGTGGCCGACACCGTGCCGGTGTTCGCCCAGGCGGCCGGCGCCGACCTGACCTTCCTCGCGCAGGAGGCGCCGTCGCCCTCGGCTCAGGCCATCGTGGTGCGCGAGGACTCGCCGATCAAGACCGTGGCCGACCTGAAAGGAAAGAAGGTCGGCTTCGCGAAGGCGGCGGGCGCGCACTACCTGCTGATCGCCGCGCTCGACAAGGCCGGCCTCTCGTTCAAGGACATCGAGCCCGCCTACCTCACGCCCGCCGACGGCCGCGCAGCCTTCGAGAAGGGCGCGATCGACGCCTGGGTGGTGTGGGACCCGTTCCTCGCCGCTGCCCAGCGCCAGTCGAAGGTGCGCGTGCTGGCCGACGGCGCGGGCATCGCGTCGTACCAGCGCTACTACCTCGCGAGCAGCAAGTTCGCGAAGGCGCGGCCCGACGTGCTGCGCGTGGTCTATGCCGAGCTGGAGAAGACCGGCAAGTGGGTCAAGCAGAACCCGAGGGAGGCGGCCACGCTGCTCGCGCCCGTGTGGGGCCTGGACGCCGCGACCATCGAGCAGGCCAACGCCCGCCGCAGCTACGCGGTGCGGCCGGTGGTGCCCGAAGCGCTGGGCGAGCAGCAGCGCATCGCCGATGCGTTCCTCGCCGAGAAGCTGCTTCCCCGAAAGATCGATGCGCTCAACGTGGCGCTGTTCAAGCCAGGAGCCTGAAGACATCATGAGTGCCGTCCTCAAAGACATCCAGACCCGGCCCCAGCCGCAAGCCATTGCCGGCGGCGTGCGCCTGGAGGCGCGCAACCTGCACAAGCGCTACGGCGCGCGCGAGGTGCTGCGCAACACCCGCCTGACCATCGAGCCGGGCCAGTTCATCGCCATCGTCGGGCGCAGCGGCTGCGGCAAGAGCACGCTGCTGCGGCTCATCGCGGGCCTGGAGGAGCCGAGTTCCGGCGGGCTCTACACAGACGGCAAGGCGGTGAACGGCCTGCACGACGACACGCGAATCATGTTCCAGGAGGCGCGCCTCCTGCCGTGGCGGCGCGTGCTCGACAACGTGACGCTGGGCCTTCCGAACGACGCCAAGGCGCGCGGCAAGGAAGTGCTGGCGCAGGTCGGCCTGGCCGATCGCGAGAACGAATGGCCGGCGCGCCTCTCGGGCGGCCAGCGCCAGCGCGTGGCCCTGGCGCGCGCGCTGGTGCACCACCCGCGCCTGCTGCTGCTCGACGAGCCGCTGGGCGCGCTCGACGCGCTCACGCGCATCGAGATGCACCGCCTCATCGAGAACCTTTGGCAGCGCCATCGCTTCACCGCGCTGCTGGTCACGCACGACGTGCAGGAAGCCGTTGCGCTGGCCGACCGCGTGATCCTGATCGAAGACGGCCGCATTGCGCTCGACGAGAACATTGCGCTGGCTCGCCCGCGCTCGCAGGGCGACCCGGCCTTTGCCGCGATCGAGAAACGAATCCTCGACAGGGTGCTGCAGAAGTCCGAAGAGACCGATGCCGAGAGCACCGACGCCAGCTGGCTCGCCACTCCCGCGCACGCGTTGCGCTGGGCGATCTGACGAGCCTCTTCATCCATCAGCCCATTTGAAAGGCAGTCGCATGTCGCAGAACTGGAAATTCGAAACCCTGTCGGTCCACGCCGGCTACTCGCCCGACCCGACCACCCGCGCCGTGGCGCCGCCCATCTACCAGACGGTGGCCTACGCCTTCGACAGCGCCCAGCACGGCGCCGACCTGTTCGATCTGAAGGTGCCGGGCAACATCTACACCCGCATCAACAACCCGACGCAGGACGTGCTGGAGCAGCGCGTGGCGGCGCTCGAAGGCGGCATCGCCGCGCTCGCGCTGGCATCGGGGCAGGCGGCGGTGACCTACGCGATCCAGACCATCGCCGAGGCCGGGGACAACATCATCAGCAGCACGGCACTCTACGGCGGCACTTACAACCTGTTCGCCCACACGCTGCCGCAGTTCGGCATCACCACGCGCTTCGCGGACCATCGCGATCCTTCGAGCTTCGAGAAGCTGTTCGACGAGCGAACCAAGGCCGTGTTCGTCGAATCGCTGGGCAACCCGGCGGGCAACGTGACGGACATCGCGGCCATCGCCGAGATCGCGCACCGCAATGGCGTGCCGCTGATCGTCGACAACACCGTGCCTTCGCCGTACCTGAGCCGGCCCATCGAGCACGGCGCCGACATCGTGGTGCACTCGCTCACCAAGTACCTGGGCGGCCACGGCACCAGCATCGGCGGCGCGATCGTCGACTCCGGCAAGTTCCCCTGGGCCGAACACAAGCAGCGCTTCAAGCGCCTGAACGAGCCCGACGTGAGCTACCACGGCGTGGTCTATACCGACGCCCTGGGCCCGGCCGCCTACATCGGCCGCGCACGCGTGGTACCGCTGCGCAACACGGGCGCGGCCATCTCGCCGTTCAATGCCTTCCAGATCCTGCAGGGCATCGAGACGCTCGCGCTGCGCATGGACCGCATCAGCAGCAACGCACTCGCGGTGGCGCAGCACCTGAAGCAGAGCAAGGCCGTGAACTGGGTGAACTACGCGGCGCTCGAAGACCACCCCGACTATCCGCTGGCAAAGAAGTACTTCGGCGGCCGCTCCAGTGGCGTACTGACCTTCGGCATCGGCGCGGGCCGCGAGGGCGGCGCGAAGTTCCTCGATGCGCTGAAGCTCTTCACGCGCCTCGTGAACATCGGCGACGTGCGCTCGCTGGCCACGCACCCGGCATCGACCACGCACAGGCAGCTGTCGCCCGAGGAGCTGGCCCGCGCCGGCGTCACCGAAGACACGGTGCGCCTGTCGGTCGGCATCGAGCACATCGACGACCTGATCGCCGACCTCGACCAGGCGCTGGCGGCGGCATCGAACTGAATCAAAAGCTTTCCCCTGAAGCCATGACCACACTGCAATCCATTCCCGAAGCCGCGCTGGACCAGCTGTTCCGCAAGGCCCGCACCGTGCACGCGTTCAAGCCCGTGCCCGTGACCGACGAGCTCATCCACAAGCTCTACGACCTCCTCAAGTGGGGCCCGACCGCCTTCAATGCCCAGCCGGCACGCTACGTGTTCGTGCGCAGCGAGGAGGCCAAGGCGAAGCTGAAGCCAGCCGTGTCGGCGGGCAACACTGCGCAGACGCTGGCCGCAGGCGTCACCGTGATCGTGGCGCACGACACGCGCTTCTACGAGCACCTGCCCAGCCAGTTCCCGGCCTACGACGCCAAGCCGCTCTTCGAGAAGAGCGCCGAGGCCGCGCAGGCCACGGCGTTTCGCAACAGCAGCCTGCAGGGCGCCTACCTGATCCTGGCCGCGCGTGCGCTCGGGCTCGACGCGGGACCCCAGTCGGGCTTCAACGCCGACCTGGTCGACAAGGCCTTCTTCCCGGACGGCCGCTACCGCGCGAACTTCCTCGTCAACCTCGGCGTGGCCGACCACGCCGGCACCTTCGAGCGCGGGCCCCGGCTGGCGTTCAACGACGTGGCCGAGATCGTCTGAACGCCGTCAATACGCCGTGCTTTTCCTCAACGAATTCCCCAATCAACCTGAAAGAGAACCCATCATGTCCATCCAAGCCATCAACGTCCGCAACCAGTTCAAGGGCAAGGTCCGCGAGATCATCCGCGGCGACGTCGTCTCCGAAGTCGACGTCGAAACCGCCTGGGGCATCGTCACCTCCGTCATCACCACGCGCTCGGTCGACGAGCTGCAACTGAAGGTGGGCTCCGACGTGGTTGCCCTCGTGAAGTCGACCGAGGTTTCGATCGCGAAGCTCTGACGGACCCTCGGGCATCTGCGACGACCCGGCGCTGTAATGGCGCCGGGTTTTTTCGTTTGCGGGGTGTGAGTTTTCAGCGGTTTACAGGCTGCGAGTTCATCGACTGTGCTGAATTCCGGAAATCGTTCGAATCTTTCAAAGACCTGAATCTTCCTTGAAGTCGTCGCCATAGCATGCGCCGCGAAGTCGTGATCCGCACATCGATGCAGCGATCACGACTTCGTCATTGCATTCAAACAGACACTTCAGGGAGGAACCGCATGCTCGTTGAGATTGACGAACATGGAATGATCAGCCACGCGCGAGTGAGACATGCCCGCAGTCCGCAGATCGAACGAGGGAGGAGGGCCGGAGCAATTACCGGCATCGTGGTGCACCAGACGGACGCGGATACTTCGGCGTCTTCTCTGAATAGCTACAAGCGGCCGAAGGCGAACGGGGCGCACTTTCTCATCGACAAGGACGGGACGATCTATCAGACGGCGGCGATTTATCAGAGGACGAATCATGTGGGGCCGTTGAAAGCGCGGTGCTTGATCGCGGGGAAATGCAGCCCGGGCGATTTCAAGAACGTAGGAACCGAGGGAGTGCATCGTATCGAGATGCGCAAGCCGCCAGGCGAGCGGTATCCGAGCAACATGGAGGCAATCGGAATCGAGATAGTCGGCAGAGCCAGGTTGCCTGCGGGATTCAAACCAGCCGGCAAGCAGATCGAATGGCCGCTCGAAAAAATTCGAGGCGAACACGGCATATTCGACGAGCCTACTGCGGCCCAGAATCAAGCTCTCTCCTGGCTCGTCAGCGTGCTCGCAGAGTCGATAAAGATCGAATCGACCGAAGTATTTCGTCATCCCGTGGTCAGCAGCAAGAATAAAACGGAGGCGCAAGGCGCGAATTGGAGTCCGGCCGTAACGACACCATGAACAACATCAACATCCCCAAGATCGGAGCTGCGCTTGTCGCAATGGCTGCGACGCTCCTGGCGCAAGCGGCGGACAAGCGATATCCGATCGACTACGTGCGGAAGGTGGAGGTCACCGAACCATCAAAGCGAAACGCCGCCTGGGAGGACAAAGATTTTCTGAACTGCGACGACGTTGTATTGACGCAGGAGGATGTCCTTTACGCCTTGCGGCATATGCGGAGAGTCTCGTGGAAAGGCTATGACCCCGAAAAGGTGGACGCCACGGGATGTGAAGGAGAAGCGCTCGTGACGTTCAAGAACGGTCGAGTCCTCGCCATGGGCATCGAGCCCACGGGACGGATCGGTACTGCGGAGTACGACGCACAGATGAAGATCGTTTCGGGCTCCACGAGCTTCTATGAGTGCGCTCCATGCCGAGACCGCAAGATGGCCCTCCTGAAAGATGCGCTGTACCGCGCAGACGAGCGAAGGCTCAAGAAGCTCGTCGCAGAAGGTCAGCTGTCTGCGGGCGAAGCGCAGACCCGGCTGAAGAGGGCACGCGACTCGCGCGACAAGCCCTGAGTGAGGTATCGACCTGGTCCGAAAACCCGCCACGGCGGGTTTTCTTTTGCCAGCTTTCCGCCAGCGACCCTCTTAGTTGCCCCATGCATTAGAAACTGCAAACACCTTCCTTCCACCCCCACCAGGCGCCTCGCAGAATCTTCCGGATCCCCCGAAAAAGGACCTCCGATGAGCGCCATTCTTTCTTCCGCAACCCCTGCACAAGCCTCACAGAACCACGGACTCGACATCGTCCGCCAGGCCGGCCACATCGGCGCCGAGGTGCGCGGCGTGCGCCTTTCGGGCTCGCTGCAGCCCGAAGTGTTCGGCGCCATCAAGGCAGCGCTGCTGAAGCACAAGGTGCTCTTCTTCCGCGGCCAGCAGCACCTCGACGACGCCCAGCAGGAGGCTTTCGGGCGGCTGTGGGGCGATCTGGTGCCGCATCCCACCGTGCCTTCGAAAGACGGCACGCGGCTGCTGGAGCTCGACTCCCGCCATGGCGGCCGCGCCAATTCGTGGCATACCGACGTGACCTTCGAGGTTGCCTATCCGCAAGTGTCGATCCTGCGCGCGGTGGTGATCCCGGCGTATGGCGGCGACACGGTCTGGGCCAACACGGTGGCGGCCTACGAGAGCCTGCCCGACGACCTGAAGGCGCTGGCCGACCGGCTGCGCGCCATCCACGGCAACGACTACGACTATGC
Source organism: Variovorax sp. SG517 (assembly GCF_013376045.1). Taxonomy (GTDB): domain Bacteria; phylum Pseudomonadota; class Gammaproteobacteria; order Burkholderiales; family Burkholderiaceae_C; genus Variovorax. Next base: position 258,966 of record NZ_JABMJG010000002.1, read on the forward strand.
CGCCGCTCGCTCGCCGGCCGATCTGGACGAGGAGGGCACGAAGCGCTACCGCGATGTGTTCACCCGCCGCCTGCTCGAAGCCGAGCATCCGGTGGTGCGCGTGCACCCCGAAACGGGCGAACGCAGCCTTGTGCTGGGCCATTTCGTGAAGCGGCTGGCCGGCCATTCGACGCAGGACTCCGGCCATCTGCTGAGCGTCCTGCAAAGCCACGTGCACCGGCTCGAGAACACGGTGCGCTGGCGCTGGGCCCAGGGCGACGTCGCCATCTGGGACAACCGTGCCACGCAGCACTACGCGATCAACGACTACGGTGACCAGCACCGCGTGGTGCGCCGCGTGACCATCGCCGGCGACGTGCCGTACGGTGTGGACGGCACCAGGAGCGTGGACCTCACGGCACCGGCGGTGCGCGCCGCGGAGGCTGCCGCAGCGGCTGCCTGAGCCGTTCTTCTATAGATCGGATGGTTGTTAGGAATCGACTTTTCAGTTGTTTGAGCTTCGGCGCCCGGCTCCTACAGTGATGGTTATCGCCATCAAAGGCGTATCCAACGCACAACAGGAGCCTCACAGCATGTCAGTGGAAGTTGAAGAAGAAGTCATCGCCTTGCCCGAAGCCCTGGAACAGGCGCGCGCCTGGGCCGCCGAGAACAATTTGCCCTATGCCGGTGGCGTCAGGCCGCCGGTGGCCTGGGAGCTGGTACAGAAGGGCCAGGCGGTGCTGGTCGACGTACGTTCCGGCGAAGAGCGCAAGTTCGTCGGGCACGTGCCCGGCAGCCAGCACGTGGCCTGGGCAACGGGCACGGCGCTCACGCGCAATCCGCGCTTCGTGCGCGAACTCGAGGCAAAGCTGGCGAAGGACGGTGGCAAGGAAGCCGTCGTGCTGCTGCTGTGCCGCAGCGGCAAGCGCTCCGCGCTGGCGGCCGAGGCGGCTGCCAAGGCCGGCTTCACGAACGTCTTCAATGTCCTCGAGGGTTTCGAGGGCGAGATCGACGAGCACCAGCACCGCGGCGGGGCGGACGGCTGGCGCTTCCACAGGCTGCCCTGGGTGCAGGACTGACGCCACCTCCAAAAGACGTTCCCGGGAGAAAACATACATGGCCCATTTCGAGGTAAGCGACATCGTGCGCGCGCTGCACGGCGTGCGCGACGAATGGCGGGACTCGCAGCGCCGCTCGAGAGAGCCCGGCGCGCGCGAGTTTCCGTCGCGCGATGCGCTCGCGCAGATCGTCGAGTCGCTGAAAGGCGCGCTCTTTCCGATGCGGCTCGGCCCGCCTGACCTGCGCCACGAGAGCGAGGACTTCTATGTCGGCCATACGCTCGACGCCGCCCTGCAGGCGCTGCTCGTGCAGGCTCGGCTGGAGCTGAACTTCAACGCGCGCCACGAGCCGCGCCCCGCGAGCGAGATCGACGACACCGCTGCCGATGCCGTGCGCCGCTTCGCCAATGCGCTGCCGGGCCTGCGCCGCCTGCTCGACAGCGACGTGCTCGCCGCCTACCAGGGCGACCCGGCGGCGCGCAGCGTCGACGAGGTGCTGCTGTGCTACCCCGGCGTACTCGCGATGATCCACCACCGCCTCGCGCACGAGCTCTACAAGCTCGGGCTGCCATTGCTGGCGCGCATCGTGGCCGAGCTGGCGCATGCGCAGACCGGCATCGACATCCACCCGGGCGCACAGATCGACGCGGGCTTCTTCATCGACCACGGCACGGGCGTCGTGATCGGCGAGACGGCCGTCATCGGCAAGCGGGTGCGGCTGTACCAGGCCGTCACGCTGGGCGCCAAGCGCTTCCCGACCGACACAGACGGCAACCTGCAGAAGGGCCTGCCGCGCCATCCGGTGGTGGAGGACGACGTGGTCATCTATGCCGGCGCGACCATCCTCGGGCGGGTGACGCTCGGCAAGGGCGCGGTCATCGGCGGCAACGTGTGGATCACCGACGACGTGCCTCCGGGCGCGAGCGTCACCCAGGCAAGTTTGCAGAACGCACCGAAGACGGGAGGATCGGCATGAAAGCGTTTGTGGAAGACTTCGGCGTCACCATCCGGCAGCTGCGCGAGGACAGGGGCTGGTCGCAGGAAGAACTGGCGGAGCGGTCCGACCTGAACCGCTCCTACGTGGGCGAGGTGGAGCGCGGCCGTGTCATTCCATCGATCGTCACCGCGCAGAAGCTCGCGACCGCGCTGGGCATCAACATGGTCGGGCTGCTCATGCGCTGCGAGCAGCTGGAGCAATCGCGCCTCGCGCGAAGGATCAATTTGGCGGCTATAGCCTGTTGAGGGAAAACCCGTGCCCGCCAGACACTGCGGGCACTTTTTTCTCAACCACGAAAGCCCCGATCCATGAGCGCAACAGTTGGTGGTACCACCGCCCTTGGCGACAACGCCGCAAGACAGCTGGCCAATGCCACCAAGACAGTCCCCCAACTCGAGACCATCAGCCCGCGCTGGCTCACGCACCTGCTGCAGTGGGTGCCGGTGGAAGCGGGCATCTACCGCGTCAACAAGGTGAAGAACCCGGAGGCGATCAAGGTCACCTGCACCTCGCGCGAAGAAGAAAACCAGCTGCCGCGCACCTTCGTCGACTACGAAGAGAACCCGCGCGAGCACTACCTGAACGCCGTGAGCACCGTGCTCGACGTGCACACCCGCATCTCCGACCTCTACAGCAGCCCGCACGACCAGATCAAGGAGCAGCTGCGCCTGACGATCGAGACGATCAAGGAGAACCAGGAGAGCGAGCTCATCAACAACCCCGACTACGGCCTGCTGGCCCAAGTGTCGGAAGAGCAGCGCATCTTCCCGCTGACCGGCGCGCCCACGCCCGACGACCTCGACGAACTGCTGACCAAGGTCTGGAAGGAGCCCGCCTTCTTCCTCACGCACCCGCTGGCCATTGCCGCCTTCGGCCGCGAGGCCACGCGCCGCGGCACGCCGCCCCCGACGGTGAGCCTCTTCGGCTCGCAGTTCATTACCTGGCGCGGCATTCCGCTGATTCCGTCGAACAAGGTGCCGGTGGCCGACGGCAAGAGCAAGATCCTGCTGCTGCGCGTGGGCGACAAGCGCCAGGGCGTGGTGGGGCTGTTCCAGCCTGGGCTTTCTGGAGAGCAGGGGCCGGGCCTGTCGGTGCGCTTCATGGGCATCAACAACCATGCGATCGCGTCGTACCTGATCTCGCTGTACTGCTCGCTCGCGGTGCTGACCACCGACGCGCTGGCGGTGCTCGACGACGTCGAGATCGGCAAGTACCACGACTACGCCGATACCTACAAGTAAGCCGCTGTGAGCAGCACTCCTTCGATCCCGGGCGAGGCGCCGTTCGATCCGGCCATCCTCGCGCGCATGGCCAGCGCCATGTTCTCCGCACTGCCGGGCACGCCGCCCGACTCGGTGCCCGGCGTGGCGAGCGGGCTGGTGCCGGGCGCGCAGTTCCCGGCCAACGTCGCACCCGCGGGCTCTCCGCTCGCCAGTCCGGCGGGCTTCGGGCCCAGTGTGCCGGGCACGCCTTTCCCGCAAGGGCAGGTTCCGGGCGCCAACCTGGTGCCGGCATCGCCCACGCAGCTGCCTTCGCTTGCGAACCGCGCGCCGGCCCTGGTGCCGCATGCGGTGGCAGGCAACGGCGTGCCCCACAGCGTGCTCTCGGTGGCGCCGGCCTTCGAGCCGCGCTCGGGTGGCGTGGTGCAGGGCGTGCCGCAGCAGGCGAATGCGCCTTCCGCACCGCAGGCGGCCGCGTCACCGTTCTACTTCCTGAGCAACAGCTTCGGGCACCCCTCGGCCGGCGCGGCCTCCGCCGTGTCTGCGCCTGCGCAGGTCTTGCCTGCTCTCCCGCTTGCGGGAGAGGGCCGGGGCGAGGGCCAGCGGACGACGCAAGGTGCGGGGGTGCCCCTCACCCCAACCCACTCACCAGAGGTGAGAGGGAGCGAGCCCCAGTTCTACTTCGTCGACGCGGTGCGCCTGCCCAGCGGCTTCGTCACGTCGGCGAAGCCCGATCCGCGAGGCCCCAATGCCGTGCCGCTAGCCGGCAGCGGCCAGCATCCGCCCTTCGACATCCACGCCGTGCGGCGCGACTTCCCGATCCTGCAGGAGCGCGTGAACGGCAAGCAGCTCGTGTGGTTCGACAACGCGGCCACCACGCACAAGCCGCAGTCGGTCATCGACCGCATCGCGTACTTCTACGAGCACGAGAACTCGAACATCCATCGCGCGGCGCACGAACTGGCCGCGCGAGCGACCGACGCCTACGAAGGCGCTCGCGAGCGCGTGCGCAGGTTCATCAATGCGCCCGAGGTGGAGGAAGTGATCTTCGTGCGCGGCACCACCGAGGCCATCAACCTCGTGGCCAAGAGCTGGGGCGGGCAGCACGTGGGCGAGGGCGACGAGATCGTCGTGTCGAACCTGGAGCACCACGCCAACATCGTGCCGTGGCAGCAGCTCGCGGCCGCCAAGGGCGCGAAGCTGCGCGTGATTCCGGTGGACGACTCGGGGCAGGTGCTGCTCGACGAATACCGCAAGCTGCTGAACGACCGCACGAAGATCGTCGCCGTCACGCAGGTCTCGAACGCGCTGGGCACGGTGGTGCCGGTGAAGGAGATCGTCGAGCTGGCGCACCGCGCGGGCGCGAAGGCGCTGGTGGACGGCGCGCAGTCGGTCTCGCACATGCGCGTGGACGTGCAGGACATCGGCGCAGACTTCTTCGTCTTCTCCGGCCACAAGGTGTTCGGTCCGACCGGCATCGGCGTGGTGTGGGGCAAGCGCGAGGTGCTCGAAGACATGCCGCCGTGGCAGGGCGGCGGCAACATGATTGCCGACGTGACCTTCGAGAAGACGGTGTTCCAGCCGATCCCGAACAAGTTCGAGGCCGGCACCGGCAACATCGCCGACGCCGTGGGGCTGGGCGCAGCCATCGACTACGTCAACAAGATCGGCATCGAGAACATCGCGCGCTACGAGCACGACCTGCTGGTGTACGGCATGGCGCAGCTCGGTGCGATTCCGGGTGTGCGGCTGATCGGCACGGCGGCCGACAAGGCCAGCGTGATGTCCTTCGTGCTCGACGGCTACACCACCGAGGAGGTGGGGCAGGCGCTGAACGAGGAGGGCATCGCGGTGCGCACGGGCCACCATTGCGCGCAGCCCATCCTGCGCCGCTTCGGCGTGGAGACCACGGTGCGGCCCTCGCTGGCGTTCTACAACACCTTCGACGAGATCGACCGCCTGGTGACGGTGGTGCGCCGGCTGGCGTCGCAGCGGCGCGCGGGCTGAAGCCGGGTCAGTGCCGTGCAGCGAGGTGGCGGTCGAAGAAGGCCGTCACCTCGGCGTTGAATGCCCAGTGGAAGGCCGTGCGATCGAAGCCGGGTGCGTCGCGGCAGATCTCGGCCTTGGCTTCGACCTGCGCCTGCGAGCATGGCGCGAGAAAGCCGTAGTGCTCGGCGTTCTCCGCCACGCGCCATTCGGGCGCGGCCGGCAGGCTGCGGCGGACCGCTGCGACGCTCTCCGGCGTGACGCCGTCGCCGCCGTAGGTGGAGGCCCAGAGCTCGATCGGGATCTTCACGTTCTTCAGGCCCCGTGCATCGAAGAGCATGCCGAGTGGATCGGCGATCACGGCCGCCTTGATGCGTGCGTCGCGCGTCAGCGGCGTGGCGAGCAGTTCCTGGAAGCCCTGCTTCATCCATTCGCAGGCCTTGCCTTCGGGCGCCGTTGCGCACGGGGATGAAGGCAGCGGCGGCAGCCGTTCGAAGTCCGGACGCGCGCCCGCAAGCACGAGGCCCGTGTAGCCGCCCCTGGAAAAACCGTAGAAGCCGATCCGCTCGGCCGCGATCCTGCCGTGCGCCGGCCACTTCTGGAGCATGTGGTCGATCAGCCGCTTGATGTCGGTGGTTCGCGTCGCCAGCGCGACGATTTTGTCGTCCGGGCCGCCGCGGAGCTGGGAGTTGTCTTGCGAATGGTTGATGGCCGCGACGATGAAGCCCGCGTCTGCGAGCGCTTGTGCCGTGTCGTGATGGCCGAGGAAGTTGCCGCCGTAGCCGTGCGAGATCACGACGAGCGGGAGCCGTTCGACGCCCGGCGGGAGCGGGCAGTCCCGCACGCCCTGGAGCATGGTGCGGCCGAGCCTGATCTCGCCCGCGGGCGCGGCGCAGGGTGTCCATACGGCGCCCTGCATCGACGGGCCTTCGCGGTCGGCAGGTATCTCGATGGTGCTGATGCCGGCGGCGTGGGCGAGCGCCGCCGAGAGGCATGCGGCAGCGAGGCAGAAGTGGCGGAGGAGATGGAGGGGGCGCATTCCCCCAGTGTGCGGCGCCGGCCCGTGGGCCGCTTAGCAGACTTTGCGGTCTTCGCAGGCCGCCGCGCTATGCTTGCGATTGTTAACAATATTGCCTGCCTTCGCATGTCCCAGTCCCAAGCTTCTTCTTCCGCCCCTCAGGCCGCCGACGAATCCTGCGACGTGCTGGTCGTCGGCGGAGGCCCCGCCGGTTCGACCATTGCCACGCTGCTGGCACGGCAGGGCCGCAAGGTGGTCCTGCTGGAGAAGGCGCATCACCCGCGCTTTCACATCGGCGAATCGCTCTTGCCCGCGAACGTGGAGCTGTTCGACAAGCTCGGCGTGCGCGACCAGGTCGAGAAGATCGGCATGCCGAAGTTCGGCATCGAGTTCGTCTCGCCCGAGCACGAGCACCGCAGCTACGTCGAGTTCGGCGAGGGCCTGGACAAGTCGCTCGACTCCGCCTGGCAGGTGCGCCGCTCCGAACTCGACGAGCTCCTGTTCCGCAACGCTGCCACCTGCGGCGCCCAGGCCATCGAAGGCTGCAAGGTGCGCGACGTTGCCTTCGATGCCGACGGCGCGACGGTCCAGGCCGAGATGGACAATGGCGAGCGCCGCAGCTGGCGCGCCCGCTTCGTGGTCGACGCCACCGGCCGCGACACGCTGCTGGCCAACAAATTCCGCTGCAAGGAAAAGAACCCCGACCACAACAGCACCGCGCTCTTCGGCCACTTCACCAACGCCGAGCGGCTGGAAGGCAAGAAGGAAGGCAACATCAGCATCTGCTGGTTTCCGCACGGCTGGTTCTGGTTCATTCCGCTGGCCGACGGCACCACCAGCGTGGGCGCGGTCTGCTGGCCGTACTACCTGAAGACGCGCGACAAGCCGCTGAAGGACTTCTTCTACGACACCATCGCCACCTGCCCGGTGCTGGTGGACCGCCTGAAGAACGCCACGCTGGTGGACGATGCCGTGCACGCCACCGGCAACTTCTCGTACTCCAGCACGCACGCCACGGGCGAGCGCTACCTGCTGCTGGGCGACGCCTTCACCTTCATCGACCCGATGTTCTCCTCGGGCGTGTACCTCGCGATGCACAGCGCCTTCGATGGCGCGGAGCTGGTGGCCACCGCGCTCGACCAGCCGCAGCGCCTGGCCGCGGCGCGCAAGGGCTTCGAGGCCATGATGCGCAAGGGGCCGCGCGAGTACTCGTGGTTCATCTATCGCGTGACCAACCCGACCATCCGCGACATGTTCATGCACCCGGGCAACCCGTTCCGCGTGAAGGAGGGCCTGATGACGCTGCTGGCCGGCGACATCTACCGCGGCACGCCGATGCGCGGGCCCGTCGGCATGTTCAAGGTGCTGTACTACCTCATCTCCATCGGCAACATGCGGCGCACCTGGAAAGGCTGGAAGCGCCACCGCTTCAACATCCGCGACATGGGGATGCTGAAGGGCGAGACGATCCTCAAGTCGGACTGAGCGACAGGGCCAGTGTCACCGCGTGGGCGGTGCCGGGCACGGGGCTGCTGAGCACGTCGATGCCCAGGTCGGCGAGCGTGTCGGCCACGGGAGCCATCGAGGCCTGGGCCAGCACGACGACGTCGGCCTCCGCCGATGCGGCGCGGATCGCGCCGGCCAGCGTCTCGATGTAGCGCGCGTGGGCTCCGGCTTCGAAATGCGGCCATGCGTCCTCGACGAACAGCAGGGCCGGCTGGACGGCTATTCCAGCGTCCTGCGCGGCGGAAAGAATCAGGGCCCTAGTAGGCGCCAGCGTGCTTTCGAGCGCTGCGGCGATCAGCACGCGAGGCCCGGTGCGAACGGCGTTGTCGGCCTGGCCCGGTCTATGCGCAGGGCTGTGAATGCATCGCCGGAGGGCGTGCGTTCCGCGATGGCGCCGATTGTCGAGCAGGTGCACACCACGACCTTTGCGCCGCCCGAGGCGGCTTCGTGCATGGCCTCGTTGACGCGGGCGATGAGGCCGGCGTCGTCAACGCCGATGACGCGCGCGTCAGCCAGCAGCTCTTCGCGCACCACGTGCCGCACACGCAGCGCGGGAGCGTTCTCGCGCACCAGGCGCTCGAAGGTCGGCACATGGACCTGCGCCGTGTGCAGGAAGGCCAGCGCGTCTTTCATCGGATCCTCAGGCAGCCGCGGCAGCCTCGCGTGCGCGTCGCGCCTCATAGGCCTTGAGGTGCACGTAGGCAGTACGCAGCACGGTGGGTACCGCGGCGTTGCCGGGCGCTGCGCGGCTCAGGAGGTCGCCGACGATGTGATCGGCTTCCACGGCGGCACCGCGCGCCATGTCCTTGTACATCGAGGCCGTCATCGGCGAGCCGGCGGCCGTGATGATGGCGCGGCCGCGCTGCACTGCGGCAGGGCGCGGCGCGGAGCCGTTGTGGGCGGCGATGGCGCAGCACTCGTCGAAGATCGACAGCGCAACGTCCTGCCCGCCGGCGGCCACGATGTCGCCGATGGAGGCGTGCATCAGGCTGGTGAGTCCGGCCGCCGAGGCGATGAAGACCCACTTCTCCCACATGTCCTGCGCGATGTTCTCGCTGGCCGTGGCGTCGAACTTCGCGCCGGCGAACTGCGCTGCGATGGCATCGACGCGCGCCGAGCGCCCGCCCGTGCGTTCGCCGAAGCTCAGGCCGTGCATGTCGTTGAGGTGCAGCACGCGGCCTTCGTCGTCGAGGGTCGCGGAGATCATGCAAAGGCCGCCCAGCACGCGCTCGCTGCCGAAGCGCTCGGCCAGCCTGTCGATGTGGCCCATGCCGTTGAGCAGGGGAAGGATCACGGTGTTGGGGCCGACGGCCGGCGCGAAGGAGTTCATCGTCGAGTCGAGGTCGTAGGCTTTGCTGCCGACCACGATCACGTCGTACGGGCCGTCGATGCCGTCGGCCAGCACGTGCCTCGGCGCGGGCAGGCTCAGGTTGCCGAAGGGGCTCTGCACCACCAGCCCGGTCTTCGCGAGCTGGGCCGCGCGCCGCGGACGCAGCAGGAAGGTGACGTCGCGTCCCGCCTCCAGCAGACGGCCGCCGAAATAACCACCGAGTGCGCCGGCACCCACCACCAGAAATCTCATCGCGCTTCGCTCCTGTATCCGACAGTGAAAAAAGATCGGCCGCGATGATGCCCGGGATCGCCCGTGCGTGCTTCAGGCCGCGGTCTTCTCCAGCAGACGGCCGCGGGCAAAGGGCGAGAGGTCGAGCGTGGTGGCGAGGCCCAGCACATGATCCGCGATGGCGTCGCCCAGCCCGGCCGAGTGCTTGAAGCCGTGGCCCGAGCAGGCCGAGACGACGAGGAGGTTGGGCATGCCGTCGAGCGCGTCGATCACGAAGCGGCGATCGGGCGTCACGGTGTACATGCAGGCGCGCGCCTTCACGGCCCGGCCGTCGATCTGCGGAAAGCGGCCGGCCACGCGCTCGCGGTACATGGCGGCGCTTTCTTCCGCGCTCACGCTGCGGTCGATGGTCTCGGGTGTGGTGGCGTCCACGTACTGCTCGGTCGCGACCTTGAGCGCGGGCTGCGCCGGGTCGGAGGCCGGAAAGCCGTACATGTAGTCTTCCGGCCCGTCGCCGAACATCCAGATGAAGATGGGAAAGCGCCCCGGCGCGAAGTCGGCAGCGGCGCTGCCGGTGTCGAACCAGTGCATGACCTGCCGGTGCACGGAGAAGTCGGCCTGCCAGTCGGCGCGTGCCTGGGTGCCGAGGAAGGTGGGCAGCCATGCGCCGGCCGCGACCACGACGCGGCCGGCCGTGAAGCTCGCGGTGCCGGTGCGCACGCGCAGGACGTCGCCGTGGCCCACCGGCTCGACGGCCTCCACGCGTTCGCCGGTGAGCGTCTGTGCGCCCGATGCGCGGGCCACGGCGAGTTGCGCGCCGATGGCTTCCTCGGGCCGCACGAAGCCGGCCTCGTGCTCGAAGTAGCCGATCTCGTCGCCCTGCAGCTTGAATTGCGGGAAGCGGGCGCGGATGCCGGCGGCGTCGACTACTTCATGCGCGATGCCGAATCGTTCGGCGCAGGCGATGGTGCGGCGCACGAAGTCTGGCTTGCCGTGGTGTTCGGCGACACGGCCGCGCGGCGCAAGGATCAGGCCGCCGGTCGTGGTCATGAGCGGCTTGCCGGTGCGCGCTTCGAGCTCGCGCCAGATGGCGTGCGAGCGCTGCACGAAGGGCACGTATTCGTCGCCTTCGCCGACGGCCAGCCGCGTGATGCGGGAGTCGCCGTGCGAGGAGCCCAGGTCGTGCGGCGGGTCGAACTGATCGATGCCCAGCACGCGCGCGCCGCGCTGCGAGAGCTGGTAGAGGGTGGCGGCGCCGAGTGCGCCGAGGCCGACGACGATGACGTCGTAATGTGAAGATGACTGGGTCACTGATGCGTCCTGCGCCTGGATGAAAGCTTTGGATGGAAACGGAGCGAAACGGAACGTGTCATCTTGACGTCGTTCGGCCGTAAGCGGATGAACTTTTCCAGAAAAGGTCATGGGCGCTTCGCATAATCGCTTTCCTCATTTCCGACCCTCTCATCAAAGGAGCTTCACCCATGGCCCAGACCCGCATTGCCGTCATCGTCGGCAGCCTGCGCAAGGATTCGTTCAACCACAAGCTGGCCCTTGCGCTGGCGCACCTCGCGCCCTCGGACTTCACTTTCGAAAGCCTGCGCATCGACGACCTGCCGCTGTACAACCAGGACGACGACGGCAACCAGGCTGCTTCGGTGAAGCGTCTGAAGACCGAGATCGCGGCGGCCGACGGCCTGCTGTTCGTTACGCCCGAATACAACCGCTCCATTCCCGGCGTGCTGAAGAACGCCATCGACCACGCCTCGCGCCCCTACGGCCAGAGCGCCTGGGCCGGCAAGCCCGCCGGCGTGGTCGGCATCTCGGTCGGCGCCATCGGCACCGCACTGGCGCAGCAGCACCTGCGCAACATCCTGGCCTACCTCGACGTGCCCACGCTGGGCGCGCCCGAAGTGTTCCTGCAAGCCAAGGACGACCTGTTCGACGACAAGGGCCACATCGGCAACGAAGGCTCGAAGAAGTTCCTGCAGGGCTGGATGGACAAGTACGTGGCGTGGATCAAGAGCCACTCGGCCTGAGCTGCGTCCCACAAAGCAAAAAAGCCGCCCTCGCCGGGCGGCTTTCTTGTTTGAGCGCCAGGCGCTCAGGCAGCGATCGCGGCGTTGCGCTGGTTCGCGGCTTCGGCCGTCGCCACCAGGATGTCCGCGCGGGCCGATGCCAGGGCGCTGTTGCGGGCTTCGTCGCCCATCGCCACGCCTTCGGCGCGCACGATGCGTACGTCGGTGATGCCGAAGAACCCGAAGACTGCCTTGAGGTAGCTCTCCTGGTGTTCCATGGCCTGGCCGCCTTCGCTGGTCGAGTAGACGCCGCCGCGGCTGGAGGCCACGATGATGGTCTTGCCGCCGGCCAGGCCCACGGGGCCCTTGTCGGTGTACTTGAAGGTGCGGCCGACCTGGCCGAGGCGGTCGATCCAGGCCTTGAGCTGCGTCGGGATCGAGAAGTTGTAGAACGGCGTGCCGATGACGACCACGTCCGAGGCCAGGAACTGGCTCACGAGCTTTTCGGACAGGGCGTTTTCACGCGCCTGGGCTTCGGTGGGCTGGGCTTGCACGCCGACCTTGATGCCCAGCGCGTCGGCGCTGAAGTGCGAGGGGGCGTCCACGGCCAGGTCGAGGTACTCGACGGCGGTGTCGGGATGGGCGGCACGCCATGCGGTCACGATCTCGGCCGAGAGCAGGCGCGAGGTCGAGTTGGTGCCGAGGATGCTGGAGTCGATATGGAGCAGCTTCATTTCAATCAATCACTTTCTGTGTTGGCTGTCGGCACTGAAGATGGCCGGCGGATGGAAGAATTCTATTTTTCGACCGAGTAATCGATAAGTAGCCAAAATCTGGCTACATCGTTCCATCTGCGGGACAATGGCCCTATGCAAGACCTCAACGACATGGTTTTCTTCGCCGAGGTGGCCGAACGTGGCGGCTTCGCGGCTGCCAGCCGGGCGATGGGCATTCCCAAGTCGCGCCTCTCGCGCCGCGTGGCGGAACTGGAAGAGCGCCTTGGCGTGCAGCTGATGCAGCGCAGCACCCGGCGGCTGTCGCTCACGCCGGCCGGCGAGATCTACCTGCGGCACGCCTCGGCCATGCGCGACGCGGCGCAGGCGGCGGCCGAGGCGGTGGCCCAGGTGCAGACCGAGCCCAGCGGGCTGGTGCGGCTGAGCTGCCCGGTCACCATCGCGCACAGCGGGCTGGCCCAGCTCATGCCGGTGTTCATGGAGCGCTACCCGGCGGTGCGCATCGACATGAAGGTGATCAACCGGCCGGTCGACCTGATCGAGGAGGGCATCGACATCGCCCTGCGCGTGCGCCCGGTCATCGAAGACAGCACGGTGCTGGTCGCCAAGACCTTCGGCTACAGCCGCGGCGTGCTGGCGGCGAGCCCGGAGCTGCTGAAGCGGTACGGGCCGGTGCAGACGGTGGCCGACCTGGGCAAGCTGCCCACGGCGTCCATGTCGGTCAACGGGGAAGGGCGCAGCGACTGGCGGCTGGAAGGCCCGAACGGCGAGAGCCTCGTCCATTCGCACACGCCCCTGTACGTGGCGGACGACCTCGCCACGCTGCAGTTCGGGGCGATCGGGGGCGTTGGCGCCACGATGCTGCCCGACTACATGTGCCGCGCCGATATGGAAGCGGGCCGGCTGGTGCGCCTGCTGCCGGGCTGGGGGCCGCCGCCGGTGATCGCGCACATGGTGTTTCCGGCGCGGCGGGCGCTGGTGCCGGCGGTGCGAAAGCTGATCGATTTCCTGATGGAGCACCTGCAGAACGAGGACATGCGGATGTTCTAGCCAGGGGGCCGGATCGCTTCGTTATGCGGAAAACGTCATATCCAAACAAGCAGATATTCGTTTGGCATTGAAGCAAGGGTTCGCACAATCCACGACTCCCATCCAATCCAGGAGCGACCATGGCTACTCTGCGTCTAGGCGACACCGCCCCCAATTTCACCCAGGATTCCAGCGAAGGCCCCATCGACTTCTACCAGTGGGCCGGCGATTCGTGGGTCGTGTTCTTCTCGCACCCCGCCGACTTCACCCCCGTTTGCACCACCGAACTGGGCAAGACCGCGGCGCTGTCGGGCGAATTCGCCAAGCGCGGCGTGAAGCCCATCGCGCTGAGCGTGGACCCGGCCACCAAGCACAAGGAGTGGATCGGCGACATCAACGACACGCAGAACACCACGGTCAACTTCCCCATCATCGCGGACGCCGACCGCAAGGTGTCCGACCTGTACGACCTGATCCACCCGAACGCCTCGGCCACGGCCACCGTGCGCAGCGTGTTCATCATCGACCCGAAGAAGGTGATCCGCACCACCATCACCTATCCGGCGTCCACCGGCCGCAACTTCGACGAGATCCTGCGCGTCATCGACTCGCTGCAGCTCACCGACAGCCACAAGGTCGCCACCCCCGTGAACTGGAAGGACGGCGACGACGTGGTCATCATCCCGGCCATCCAGGACCCGGCCGAGCTCGCCGAGCGCTTCCCCAAGGGCTTCAAGGCCGTGCGCCCGTACCTGCGCATCACGCCGCAGCCGAACAAGTAAGCGGGCAAGGGAGGCAGCGCCGTCATGCAGACTCGCGTCGTCATAGTGCCCGGCTGGCGTGACTCCGGGCCCGGCCACTGGCAGAGCCTGTGGGAGGAGCGCATCCCGGGCGCCGCGCGAGTGGTGCAGGACGACTGGGCCTCGCCCAAGCGCGATGCCTGGGTCCCGGCGCTCGCCAAGCTGGTGCTCGAGCAGCCCGGCCCGGTGGTGATCGCCGCGCACAGCCTCGGCTGCATCGCCACGGCGCACCTGCCGGCCGAGGCTGCGGCCCGCATCCAGGGCGCGCTGCTGGTGGCGCCGGCCGACCCCGAGCGCCGCGCCGTGCTCTCCGATTTCGCTCCCGTGCCATATGCCGCGCTGCCGTACCGCAGCATCGTGGTGGCCAGCAGCAACGATCCGTACTGTCCGATCCGCCTGGCGGGCGCATATTCGCGCGCCTGGGGCAGCGAGTTCGTCCGGATGCAGAATGCGGGCCACATCAACATCGATTCGGGGCACGGGGACTGGCCGCTGGGCCTTGCCTTGCTCCAGTCGCTGACCGACGAGCCCGCCGCGTGGTCGGCGGGCCGTGAATTTTCAGAAAACCTGGCAACCACATGAATTCCAGAATCAAGACCTTCGCCGCCGTGCTCGCGCTGGCGTCCTCCGCACTCGCCGGCAGCACCGCCTTCGCACAGGGCACCGGGTTGCTGAACGCCTCCTACGACGTGGCGCGCGAGTTCTACAAGGACTACAACGCGGCCTTCGTGGCGCACTACAAGAAGGCGACCGGCAAGGACGTGAAGATCGACCAGTCGCACGGCGGCTCCAGCGCGCAGGCCCGCGCGGTGGCGGACGGCCTCGACGCCGACGTGGTCACGATGAACACATCCACCGACATCGACTTCCTGGCCAGTGCCGGCGTGGTCGCGAAGGACTGGAACAAGAAATTCCCGGAGAACGCAGCGCCGACCACGTCGACCATGCTGTTCCTGGTGCGCAACGGCAACCCCAAGGGCATCAAGGACTGGGACGACCTGGTCAAGCCCGGCGTGCAGGTCGTGATCGTCAACCCCAAGACCGGCGGCAACGGCCGCTACGCCTACCTGGCGGCCTGGGGCTACGTCAAGAAGAAGGGCGGCACCGACGCCCAGGCCGCCGAGTTCGTCGGCAAGCTGTTCAAGAACGTGCCGGTGCTGGCACGCGGCGGCCGCGACGCGACCACCGCCTTCCTGCAGCGCAACATCGGCGATGCGCTGATCACCTTCGAATCGGAAGTGGTCTCCATCGACCGCGAATTCGGGACCGGCAAGGTCGATTCGGTCTACCCGTCGATCAGCATCGTGGCCGAGAACCCGGTGGCCGTGGTCGAGCGCACCGTAGCCAAGAAGGGCACCGGCGAACTCGCCAAGGCGTACCTCGACTGGCTGTATTCCGAAGAGGCGCAGGAAATCGCCGCCAAGCACGCGCTACGCCCGCGCTCGCAGACGGTGCTCAAGAAGTACGCCTCGACCTTCAAGCCGCTGCAGCTCTTCACGGTGCAGGAGCTCTTCGGCAGCCTCGGCGAAGCACAGAAGGTGCACTTCAACGACGGCGGCCAGTTCGACAAGCTGTATACGCCTGGCGGAAAGTGAAGCACACCCCCAGTCTTCGCGCACTTCGTGTCGCTTCGCCAACCCCCTTGCAGGGGGCAACACCTGCGGCCCGGCAGAGCCGGTTCCGCGGTGTTCCACGAGCTGACCAGCGCTTCAACAACGGACCGTTCTCATCATGAGTGGTGTGACTTCTTCGGCGCTCCCAACCGCGGGAGCGCCTTTTTCGCGTGCCAACCGGGCAGGCGGCGCCAAGCGCGTGCTGCCCGGTTTCCACATCACGCTCGGGTTTTCAATTCTTTATCTGAGCCTGATCGTGCTGATCCCGCTGTCGGCGCTTGTCTTCAAGACCTTCACGCTGAGCTGGGAGCAGTTCTGGGTGGCCGTGACCGCACCTCGCGTGATGGCTTCTTACCGGCTGACCTTCGGCGCATCGCTGATCGCGGCCATCGTCAATGCGGTGTTCGGCCTGCTGGTGGCCTGGGTGCTGGTGCGCTACAAGTTTCCGGGCAAGCGCATCGTCGATGCGCTGGTCGACCTGCCTTTCGCGCTGCCCACGGCCGTGGCAGGCATCTCGCTGACGGCGCTGCTCGCGGGCAACGGCTGGGTCGGGCAACTGCTGGAGCCGCACGGCATCAAGCTGGCGTTCACGCCGGCGGGCGTGGTCATTGCGCTGATCTTCATCGGGCTGCCCTTCGTGGTGCGCACGGTGCAGCCGGTGCTGGAAGACGCCGAGAAGGAACTGGAAGAAGCGGCTACATCGCTCGGCGCGACGCGGCTGCAGACCTTCACCAAGGTGATCTTCCCGTCCATCGCGCCGGCGCTGCTGACGGGCTTTGCCATGGCCTTCGCGCGCGCCATCGGCGAGTACGGCTCGGTGATCTTCATCGCCGGCAACATGCCGATGATCTCGGAGATCACGCCGCTCGTCATCATCGGCAAGCTGGAGCAGTACGACTACGCGGGTGCCACCGCCGTCGCGCTGGTGATGCTGGTCATTTCCTTCCTGCTGCTGCTGGTCATCAACGGCCTGCAGGCCTGGCAGCGTCGCCGTTCGGGGAGCTGACATGAGTGCCCCTTCCAAAGTCGTTCGCCGCGCGCAGGCCGGCACCACCGAAGCCGCCTGGGTGCGCTGGCTGCTGATCGGCCTCGCGCTTGGCTTCATGTTCCTGTTCCTCGTGCTGCCGCTGGCGGCGGTGGCGACCGAGGCGCTGCGCAAGGGCGTTACCGCGTACGTCGACGCGCTGAAGGAACCCGATGCCTGGAGCGCCATCCGCCTCACGCTGATCACGGCCGCCATCGCGGTGCCGATGAACCTGGTGTTCGGCGTGGCCGGTGCCTGGGCCATCGCCAAGTTCGAGTTCCGCGGCAAGGCGCTGCTGACCACGCTGGTCGACCTGCCGTTCGCGGTGTCGCCGGTGGTGGCGGGCCTGATCTACGTGCTGGTGTTCGGTGCGCAGGGCTGGCTGGGCCCGTGGCTGGCCGAGCACGACATCAAGATCATCTTCGCCGTGCCCGGCATCGTGCTGGCGACCGTGTTCGTGACCTTCCCGTTCATCGCGCGCGAACTCGTGCCGCTGATGCAGGCGCAGGGCACCGACGAGGAGCAGGCGGCCATCGTGCTCGGCGCGACCGGCTGGCAGACCTTCTGGCGCGTGACGCTGCCCAACATCAAGTGGGGCCTGCTGTACGGCGTGATCCTGTGCAACGCGCGCGCCATGGGGGAGTTCGGCGCGGTGTCGGTGGTGTCGGGCCACATCCGCGGCCAGACCAACACCATGCCGCTGCACGTGGAAGTGCTCTACAACGAATACCAGTCGGTGGCCGCCTTCGCGGTGGCTTCGCTGCTGGCGATCCTGGCGCTGGTCACGCTGGTGATCAAGTCGGTGATCGAATGGCGCCATGAGCGCGAGATGAAGGCCATTGCCGAGCTGCCCCCGGAACGCCCCCCTGAAGCCACTGCGGCCTGAGAGAGTGAGAGAGAAGAAATCATGAGCATCGAAATCCGCAACATCAGCAAGCAGTTCGGCGATTTCCGCGCGCTGCGCGACGTGAGCCTCGACGTCGATTCGGGCGAACTGGTCGCTCTGCTCGGCCCCTCGGGCTGCGGCAAGACCACGCTGCTGCGCATCATCGCGGGGCTGGAGACGGCCGACGCGGGCAGCATCCTGTTCTCGGGCGAGGACACCACCGACGTGCACGTGCGCGAGCGGCAGGTGGGCTTCGTGTTCCAGCACTACGCGCTGTTCCGCCACATGACCGTGTTCGAGAACGTGGCCTTCGGCCTGCGCGTGAAGCCGCGCAAGGAGCGCCCGAGCGACGCACAGATCAGGGCCAAGGTGACCGACCTGCTCAAGCTGGTGCAGCTCGACTGGCTGGCCGACCGCTATCCCTCACAGCTCTCCGGCGGCCAGCGCCAGCGCATCGCGCTGGCCCGCGCGCTGGCGGTGGAGCCCAAGGTGCTGCTGCTGGACGAACCCTTCGGCGCGCTCGACGCCAAGGTGCGCAAGGAACTGCGCCGCTGGCTGCGTCGGCTGCACGACGAGCTGCACGTCACTTCCATCTTTGTCACGCACGACCAGGAAGAGGCGCTCGAGGTGGCCGACCGCGTGGTGGTCATCAACAAGGGGCAGATAGAGCAGGTCGGCTCGCCGCAGGAAGTGTGGGACCAGCCCGCGAGCCCGTTCGTCTACGGCTTCCTGGGCGACGTGAACCTGTTCCACGGCCGCGCCGACAACGGCGCGGTGCAGCTCCAGGGCATGCGCCTCGAATCTCCCGAGCACAGCGGCGCGCGCGACGCCAAGGCGCGTGCTTATGTGCGCCCGCATGACATCGACGTGACACCCTACATGACCGGCGCCTCGGGCATCGTCGCCACGCTGTCGCGCGCGATCGTCGTCGGACCCATTGCGCGGCTGGAACTTGAGCCCACCGAGTCGAATCCAGATAATCCGGGCTCCGGAACCATCATCGAAGCGCAACTCCCTGCGCAACAGTTCCGCGATCTGGGCTTGAAGGAGGGCGACACGGTCGTCGCCAATCCGCGCAAGGCCAGAGTGTTCGTAGAAGAAGATTGGGTATCTCCTTGATCGATTGGTACTTCGGCGCGCCGCGCCGCGCGTTCGGGCTGATCTGCCTGGCCTGTGTCCTGATGCTGGCCTTCGGGCTCTACCTGCAGCACGTGGTCGGGCTCGAACCCTGTCCCATGTGCATCGTGCAGCGGTATGCGCTGGTGCTGGTGGCGCTGTTCACCGGCCTTGCCGGGGTGTTCCGCAACGTGGGGCTGCGTGCGGTGAGCGGCGTGCTGGCGTTGCTGGCGGCCGTCGGCGGTGCCTACACGGCGGCCTCGCAGAGCTGGCTGCAGTGGTATCCGCCCGAAGTCGTGAGCTGCGGCCGCGACCTCTACGGAATGATCGAGACCTTCCCGCTGAAGCGCGCGCTACCGATGATCTTCCGCGGCGGCGGCGACTGCTCGAAGGTCGACTGGTCGCTGTTCGGACTGACGCTGGCAAACTGGTCGTTCGTCGCGTTCGTGGTTCTGTCGCTGCTGCTGATCACGCTGCTGGTGCGTTCGCGCCGCGCGCGCTGAGCAACTTTTTCAGTTCTCTGGAAGCCGCCCCCGTCTGAGGGCGGCTTTTTCACGTCGCGAGGTTCAGTTGAACCAGCCTTGGCCCGAGAAACCGCAGGCCATTTCTTCCAGCAGGCTGCGCCAGTACCAGCGGCTCGCGCAGCTATCGACCAGCGCGGTATTCACGGGCTGAGCCATTTCAGGCTTGGCTGCGGGCGCAGCAAAGCTCAGCAGGTCTTGCTGCGCGGAAGCCTCTTCCATCCTGATCTTCGAAGCGGGCGCGCCGACGCTGGCGATGACGCCAGCCGTCTGCAGCGCGTCGCCGTCCTGCGGCATGTGGGTTGCGCTCGCCGCGCCGCTGAAGGCCAGCAGCGCCGCAATTGCACCACCCAGTGCTGCATTGCGCAGCAGCGTTTTCGACTGTTTGAATTTCATGGTCGTTTCCCTCAATTGAATGCGTCGGAAAAGAGATGCCCCGCCGCGCAAAAGATATTCACGGCTCATTGGCATCTGCTGTGGCGGGCGGCTTGCAATGCGCTGCCCAATTGCGAATGTAGGAGTGCAATTCGGGTGCAGACAGTGCCTAAAGTCACGATCTGGCCGGGGCTCGAATCGCCGTGCGTTCGCTTGTAAGAGGATGGTGTCAATACACGGCGCGGGTCTTTAAAAGTCCTTCAGCAAACGCAGCTAGGATTGTGCGAAAACCCGCGTAGTTTCTTTTTTGGCGCCGAATTCCTCGAGCGAAACAACCCGCCCTGGCGCCTTCATTCCTTTTCCTTTGCATGCCCAATAAACCGCCCCGGCGATCGCGCAAATACCTGATCGGCATTGCCGTTTTCATCGTGCTGGCCATCATTGGCTCCTCGTTGCTGAGGCCGGCGCAGAAGAGTGAATACCTCACCGCCACCGTGCAGCGCACCGACCTGGAAAACGCCGTGCTCGCCACCGGCGTGCTGCAGGCGCTCAAGCAGGTGGAAGTGGGTGCGCAGGTGAGCGGCCAGCTCAAGTCGCTGAAGGTGGTGCTCGGGCAGACGGTGAAGAAGGGCGACTGGCTTGCCGAGATCGACCCCGTCATCTCCCAGAACACCCTGGCGCAGGAGCAGGCCAAGCTCGACAACCTGCAGGCGCAGAAGCTGGCCAAGGAGGTGCGCGTCAAGCAGGCTCAACTCACCTGGACGCGCCAGCAGGAAATGCTCGCGCAGGATGCGGCCGCGAAGCAGGACATGGAAAGCGCCGACGCCGAGCTGCGCGCACTGCGCGCCGACGCGGTGTCGCTCGAGGCGCAGATCCGCCAGCAGAAGCTGGCCGTGGCCTCGGCGCAGCAGAACCTCTCCTACACGCGCATCGTGGCGCCCATCGACGGCGACGTGGTCTCCATCAACACGCTCGAAGGCCAGACCGTGGTCGCCGCCTTCCAGGTGCCCACGCTGATGAAGCTGGCCGACCTGTCCACCATGACGGTCAAGGCGCAGGTCTCCGAAGCCGACGTGGTGCGCGTGAAGCCGGGCCAGCCGGTGTACTTCACCATCCTCGGCGACCCCGACAAGCGCTACCACGGCACGCTGCGCGCGGTGCAGCCTTCGCCGGAGAAGATCAACAACGCGGTGTTCTTCAACGCGCTCTTCGACGTGCCCAACCCCGACCGAACGCTGCGCGTGGACATGACGGCGCAGGTCGCCATCCTGCTGGGCGAGGCGAAGCAGGCGCTGACCGTGCCGTTGACAGCGCTCGGCGAGCGCGACAAGGACGGCCGCCAGGAAGTGCGCGTGCTCAAGGCCGACCAGACCGTGGAAAAGCGGAAGGTGCGCGTGGGCATCTCCAACAACTTCCAGGCGCAGGTGCTCGAAGGCCTGAAGGAGGGCGACAACGTCATCACCGGCGATGCCTCCGCAGTGCCCGAGCGCGGCGAAACCGGCGACAGCGGCGGCCGGGGCAAGCGCTGATGCTGCAGGAACCGAAGAAGCCACTGCTGAGCCTGCGGGGCATCGGCCGCAGCTTTCCCTCGGGCGAGCAGGAAGTGCAGGTGCTCAAGGACGTGAACCTCGACATCGGCGACGGCGAGATGCTGGCCATCGTCGGCGCCTCGGGCTCGGGCAAGTCGACGCTGATGAACATCCTCGGCTGCCTCGACAGGCCGAGCACGGGCACCTACACCGTCTCGGGCCAGGACGTGGGCGCGCTCGACAGCGACGCGCTCGCCGAACTGCGCCGCGAGCACTTCGGCTTCATCTTCCAGCGCTACCACCTGATGCAGCACCTGACGGCCACCGGCAACGTCGAGGTGCCCGCTGTTTACGCCGGCACCGACGGCCAGGCACGCGAATCGCGCGCGCGGCAACTGCTCGCGCGCCTGGGGCTGGGCGACCGCACCGAGCACCGGCCCAGCCAGCTGTCGGGCGGCCAGCAGCAGCGCGTGAGCATCGCGCGCGCGCTCATGAACGGCGGGCAGGTGATCCTGGCCGACGAGCCGACCGGCGCGCTCGACAGCCGCAGCGGCCAGGAGGTCATCGGCATCCTGCGCGAGCTGCACGCGCAGGGCCACACGATCATCATCGTGACGCACGACATGCAGGTGGCGAGCTGCACCGAACGCATCATCGAGATCGCCGACGGCGTGATCGTGGGCGACCGGCCCAACGTGCCGAGCGTTACCGCGCCCACGCAGCCGGCTGCGCAAGCCGACGCCGCGGCCCCCACGGCGATGACGAAGCCCAGGCTCGGTATCGCCCGCTTCAGCACCGGCTGGGCCCGCTTCGCCGAAGCCTTCCGCATGGCCTGGCGCTCGATGATGGCGCACCGCATGCGTACGGCGCTCACGATGCTGGGCATCGTCATCGGCATCACCTCGGTGGTGTCGATCGTGGCGATCGGGGAGGGCGCCAAGCGCTACGTGCTGTCGGACATCCGCGCCATCGGCACCAACACGCTGGACGTGTATCCGGGCCGCGACTTCGGCGACGACAAGGCCACCAGCATCCGCACGCTCATACCTTCGGACCTCGACGCCATCGCGGCCCAGCTCTACGTGCACAGCGTGACGCCCACCACCTCGCGCAGCCTGCGTCTGCGCTACCGCAGCGTCGACATCAACGGCACCGTGAACGGCGTGAGCGACAGTTTCTTCCGCGTGCGCGACATGCAGATGGCCAGCGGCGCGGCCTTCACCGCCTCCGACGTGCGTCATCAGTCGCAGGTGGTGGTGATCGACCAGAACACGCGGCGCAAGCTGTTTCCCGACGGCACCGAGCCGGTGGGCAAGATCATCCTGGTGGGCAGCCTGCCGTGCACGGTGATCGGCGTGGCGCAGGAGAAGAAGACGGTGTTCGGCGACGGCAACAAGTCGCTCAACCTCTGGCTGCCCTACAGCACCGGCGCGAGCCGGCTCTTCGGGCAGCAGCACTTCGACAACATCACGGTGCGCATCCGCGACGACCAGCCGACCAAGGCGGCGGAAGACAGCATCGTCAAACTGCTCGCGCTGCGCCACGGCACCAAGGATTTCTTCACCTTCAACATGGACAGCATCGTCAAGACGGCGGAGCGCACCAGCCAGTCGCTCACGCTGCTGCTGTCGCTCATCGCGGTGATCTCGCTGGTGGTGGGCGGCATCGGCGTGATGAACATCATGCTGGTGTCGGTGACCGAGCGCACGCGCGAGATCGGCATCCGCATGGCAGTGGGGGCGCGCCAGAGCGACGTGCTGCAGCAGTTCCTGACCGAGGCGGTGCTGGTGTGCCTGGTGGGCGGCCTGATCGGCGTGACGCTTTCGTACGGCATCAGCTTTCTCTTCTCGCTTCTCGTCAAGCAATGGCAGATGATCTTTTCAATCGGCGCCGTGGTTTCGGCATTTCTCTGCGCGTCGCTGATCGGCGTGCTGTTCGGCTACCTGCCGGCGCGCAACGCGGCTCGGCTGGATCCCATCGAGGCGCTGGCTCGTGAATAAGGCGCCTCTTCTTTCGTCGGCGGTGGCGGCGGCCGTGCTGCTGCTTGGCGGTTGCACCCTCTTTCAGCCGGAGCAGAGGGCGCAGCGCCCACTGGATATTCCGCAGGGCTGGCAGCAGTCGCCCGGCTCGGGCAGCGCGGCGGCGATGCTCTCGTCCGGCTGGTGGAAGGCCTTCAACGATCCGCAGCTCGACCAGTTGATCGACAACGCGCTGCGCACCAACAACAACCTGGCCGCGGCGGGCATCCGCGTGCAGCGCGCACAGCTGCAGGCCGGGCTGGCGAACACGAACCTCACGCCCGGCGTGGTCGGGCAGGCCAGCACCAGCCGCAGCTACGACCTCAAGCGCGGCGGCGTGGCCGGTTCCGCGTCGAGCTCGCTGGTGACGCTGAGCTACGAGCTCGACCTGTGGGGCCGGCTCTCCGCGGTGCGCAGTGCCGCCGACTGGGAGCTGAAGGCCACCGAATCCGACCGCCAGGCCACGGCGCTCGCCCTGATCGGCACCACGGCGGGCGCCTATTGGCAGACCGGCTATCTGAACCAGCGCATCGCGCTCAGCGAGGCGGGCATGGAGGACGGCCGGCGCATCCTCGCGCTGGCGCGGGTCAAGTACGCGGCGGGCGCGGTGTCGGGGCTGGACGTGGCGCAGGCCGGCCAGAACCTCGCCACGCAGGAGGCCGCGCACACGCAGTTGCTGCAGCAGCGCGTGGAGGCGCGCAACGCGCTGGCGATCATCTTCGACCAGCCGCCGCAGCAGATGGCCGCCGAGCCGACGCAGCTGCCGGACACCGCCTTGCCTGTCATCGATGCCGGCTTGCCCGCGAGCCTGCTAGGCCGCCGTCCGGACCTGCGCGCCGCCGAGCAGCGGCTGCGAGGCGCCCTGGCGAACGTCGACGCCACGCGAACCGGCTTCTATCCAGCGCTGAGCCTGACGGGCTCCCTGGGCACCTCGAGCACCGCGTTGGGCGAGCTGCTGAAGAACCCCGTGGGCACGTTGGGCGCGGGGCTGACGCTGCCGTTCCTGCAGTGGAACACCGCGCGGCTCACCGTCGCGGTATCGCAGACGCAGTACGAAGAGGCGGTGGTGGGCTTCCGGCAGTCGCTCTACACGGCGTTGTCGGAGGTCGAGAACGCGCTCTCGTCGCGCGCACAGCTTCGCGCGGAAAGCGAGAAGCTTGCGCTGGCGCTGCAGGAGGCGCAGCGCGCCGAGCGGCTGTCGGAGGTGCGCTACCGCGCCGGCGCGACCGCGCTGCAGCCGGTGCTCGACGCGAAGGACAGGCGCCGCACGGCAGAGGTATCGCTGGCGCAGAACCGGCTGAACCAGCTCAACGCCACGATGACGCTATACAAGGCGCTGGGCGGAGCGGCCGAGGCGTCGTAGCGCATTGCTCCCTCTTCTCCCAGGGGGAGGGGGGAGAGGGAAGAAGACATCAGTCCTGGAACGGCGGCTTCTTCGCCAGCTTGCGCAGCAGCAGCAGGGGCAGGCGCAGCACGAACTCGACCATCAGCCGTGTGTGCATCCACGTGAGCAGCACGTTGTCGCGGCCATAGCGGAAGTGAGAAACGCCGCCTTCCTCGGCCGTCAGGTACTTCACCGGCGCGTCGATGTTGACCGGCTTGACGCCGCGCCAGGCCAGCCGTACGACGGCCTCGGTGTCGAAGTCGAAACGCCGCATCCAGGGCTGGCGCGCCATCACCGCAATCAGGTCGGCCACGGGATACACGCGAAAGCCGTAGAGCGAGTCGCCGACGCCCGCGAACAGCGTCTCGAGCTGCGTCCAGCCGTTCGACACGCGCCGCCCGCGCACGCGCAGCAGCGGTGCGCTGGCGTCGAACACCGGGCGGCCGAGCACCATCGTTTCGGGGCGAGCCAGCGAGGACTGCATGAAGGCCGGGATCAGGTCGGCGGGATGCTGGCCGTCGGAGTCCATCGTCAGCGCGTGGGTGAAGCCGGCTTCCTTCGCGGCGCGCAGGCCGTGCAGCACCGCCGAGCCCTTGCCCTGGTTCTGCGGCAGTACCCACACGCGCAAGCCCGGGTCGCCCTCGGCCATCTGCTGCAGGCGCTCGCCGGTACCGTCGTCGCTGCCGTCGATCACCACCCACACCGGGCTCCACTGCGCGCGGGCGGCGGCGACCGTGGAGAACAGCCGCTCGCCGGTGTTGTAGCTGGGGATCAGGACAAGGTGTGTGCGCGAGGCGTCTGGCATTCGGGGGACGCGTCGGTGGCGCGCTGTTCCATGTTTTGTCGGAAATATTGTTCGAGCTCGGCCTGCAGCACGTCGCTGTCCTGCGTGGGCGCGAAGCGCTTGCCCAGCCGCAGCCTGAAGACGATGGGCAGCGGCGGCACGCGCCACAGCGGCCAGCCCTTGGCGAGATAGGGCGAGTCGGTGTCGATGAACACGGTTTGAATGGGCGCCTGCGCCAGCTTGGCGATCAGCGTGGTGCCGGGGCGGAAGGGGTTGAGCGGCGGCGTCACCGTGCGCGTGCCCTCGGGGAAGATCACCAGCTGGCCGCCGTTGCGCAGGTCGTTCACCGCCAGCCGCACCATGGTGCGGGCCGACTTGTTGCTGATGTAGCGCGCCAGCCGGGCGCCCGCGCCGAGGAAGATGTTGCCCATCAGGTCGGCCTTCATGATGCAGGCGCTGCGCGGCAGCCGCGCCACCAGCAGCAGCGCGTCGAGCATCGTCGGGTGGTTGGCCACGAAGATCACGCCGGGCTCCTTGCGCATCGGGTCGAGGCAGGTGGCGTCGATGCGCATCATGCCGGTCACCGAGGCCAGCCACCAGAACATGCGGTAGGCGAAGGCGATGGTCATGCGGCCCAGCGTGCGGGCGGGCGCCGCCGGCATCACCGGGTGGATGAGCATGGCGAAGACGTTCCAGACCAGGGAGATCAGGCCCAGGAACAGCAGCAGCGCGTAGAGCATCAACGCGAGCGGAATCGATGTGAGAAATCTCAGCACGCGGGTCATTGGATCGGTAGGTCGGGCGAGGCGCGGTCGGACGACGACCGGTCAGGCCCGCAGTTCGCCGGCCGCGGCCGTGTGGGCCTCTATCTCGACCAGCAGGTCGCTGCGGCAGATGTCGGCTTCGAGGTACACGGCATGGCGCGCCATGGGCGCATCGGCGCCGAGCGCGCCTTCGAGGATGCCGCGCACCGTCTCGGTGTCGGACGGATGCCGCACGTAGACCACGCAGTCGAGTTCGGCCAGCGAGAACTTCGCGCTGCAGCGCTCGTTGGCGGCGGCTATCACCGCCTCCAGGTTGCGCAGCGTCTCGCGCGTCTGTTCCTGCACGTCGCCGTGGTGCACGGTCTCGTGGCCGACGATGCTCGCGGTGCCGGAGATGAAGAGGGCGATGTTGCCGTCGCCGATGTCCGCCAGCGCGGCGCGAGAGAAGGTCGGCGAGCGCGGCCCGTAGGTTTCGGGATAGCGGTAGGCCGAGACCTGCCGCGGGTTCTCGACCGGCAGCGGCGCGCGCTGTCCCGCCAGGAAACGGACCGACAGCGCGCCCTGGTGGATGCCCAGGGCACAGGCGGCCGGGGCGCCCTCGAAGGCGGCGCGGCCGGCTTCGAGGAAGGCTTCCTGCCGTCCGAGGTTGAACTGGCGGTATCGCTCCAGCCCGCCGCCGTCGGCGTTGATCTGGGGCAGGTAGTTCCAGATGCGCTGCAGGTGCGGCGTGCCGGCCTGGTCGAGTGTCTTGAACAGGTCGCGATAGGCGCGGTGCGCGAGTTCAGCCAGGCCTTGCTTCTCGGCGGATTCGTCGAGGTCGATGGCGCCGAGCAGCCAGTGCCCGTCGGTGCGCCAGCGCGCGATGCCGGTGGTGCCGGACTTGATCCGGGGGCCGCTCGCATGCCACACGTCGGCCATGGCGCCGTTGGCCGAGAGCACGCGTGCGTTGACGGTCGGCATCCATGCCACGCCGTGCGGCGTACCGTAGCCCAGCGCGGCGAAGGGGGCCTTGCCGTCGGCCGCCAGTGCCAGGCTGGCCGGCAGCGACAGGCGCTCGACGCGCAGATGGGTCTCGTGGCGCTGCGGCAAGGGGGCGTGCGACGGGGTGTCGGGATTCCCGGGCCCGACGGAAGGCGATGGCGTCATCGAACAATTATCACCAAAAGCATTGACCCGAATTCCGGCCTCCAGGCCCGGCGTTGTGTGCGCCGGACAGTAAACTCGGGGCTGCTCGGATTGACACAGAAACACAGGACAGCGAGATAGAAAGCCATGGCCGGACATAGCAAATGGGCGAACATTCAGCACCGGAAGGGCCGCCAGGACGAGAAGCGGGGCAAGCTCTGGACCCGCGCCATCAGAGAAATCACGGTGGCCGCCCGTGCCGGCGGCGCCGACCTGGGCGCCAACCCCCGGCTGCGGCTGGCGGTTGAAAAGGCCAAGGCGGTCAACCTGCCCATCGACACCATCAAGCGCAACATCGACAAGGCCACGGGCAACCTCGAAGGCGTCAATTACGAAGAAATTCGTTACGAAGGGTACGGCATCGGCGGCGCGGCGATCATCGTCGACACCATGACCGACAACCGCGTGCGCACCGTGGCCGAAGTGCGCCACGCCTTCTCCAAGCACGGCGGCAACATGGGCACCGAAGGCTCGGTGGCCTTCCAGTTCAAGCACTGCGGCCAGATCATCTTCGCGCCTGGCACCAGCGAGGACAAGGTGATGGAAGTGGCGCTCGAAGCGGGCGCGGAAGACGTCATTACCGACGACGACGGCGCCATCGAGGTGATCACCTCCGTGGCCGACTTCGAGGCCGTGAAGAACGCGCTCGAAGCCGCCGGCCTGAAGCCCGACGCCGCCGAAGTCACGATGCGTGCCGAAAACACCGTGGACGTGACCGGCGAGGACGCCGCAAGAATGCAGAAGCTGCTCGACGTGCTCGAGGACCTGGACGACGTGCAGGAGGTGTATCACAACGCCTCGCTGTCCGAGTGACCTGGCGACGCCGAATGAATGTTTGTTGAATCACAGCGAGAAATGAAGGCCCGCGAATGAAGGTACTGGTAATTGGGGGAGGGGGCCGCGAACACGCTCTCGCATGGCGACTGGCGCAGGCTGCCAGGGTGAGCCGCGTGTACGTGGCGCCGGGCAACGGCGGCACGGCGAGCGACGAGCGCTACGACTGCATCGACATCACCGAGCCCGCTGCGCTGCGCGAGTGGGCCATCAAGGAAAAGATCGCCCTGACCGTGGTCGGCCCAGAGGCCCCGCTGGCTGCCGGCGTGGTCGACGAGTTCCGTGCGCACGGCCTGCGCATCTTCGGCCCCACGCAGGCGGCTGCCCAGCTCGAGAGCTCGAAGGCCTTCTCCAAGGCCTTCATGAAGCGCCACAAGATTCCGACGGCGGAGTACGAGGCATTCACTGACGCCGCTGCCGCGCACGCCTATATCGACGCCAAGGGCGCCCCCATCGTCGTCAAGGCCGACGGCCTGGCCGCCGGCAAGGGCGTGGTGGTTGCCATGACCGCGCAGGAAGCGCACGAGGCGGTCGACTTCATGCTGGTCGACAACAAGTTCGGCGTGTCGCACAACGAAGGCGGCGCGCGCGTCGTCATCGAGGAGTTCCTGCAGGGCGAGGAAGCCAGCTTCATCGTGCTGTGCGACGGCAAGAACGTGACCGCGCTGGCCACCAGCCAGGACCACAAGCGCCTGCTCGACAACGACGAAGGCCCCAACACCGGCGGCATGGGCGCGTATTCGCCCGCGCCGGTGGTCACGGCCGAGGTGCATGCGCGCGCCATGCGCGAGATCATCCTGCCGACCATCCGCGGCATGGAGAAGGACGGCATCCCGTACACCGGCTTCCTGTACGCCGGGCTCATGATCGATGCGGCCGGCCACCCCAAGACGCTCGAATTCAACTGCCGCATGGGCGACCCCGAGACGCAGCCGATCATGATGCGGCTCAAGTCCGACCTGTTCGAAGTCTTCTGGCACGCCACCGACGGCACGCTCGACCAGGTCGAGCTGCAGTGGGACCGCCGCGTGGCGCTGGGCGTGGTGATGGCCGCGCACGGCTATCCGCTCTCGCCGCGCAAGGGCGACCGCATCACCGGCATTCCGGCCGAAGCGCCCGACGCGGTGGTGTTCCATGCGGGCACCACGCTCGACAACGGCGAGCTCAAGACCAGCGGCGGCCGCGTGCTCTGCGTGACCGTGCTGGCCGACAGCGTGAAGCAGGCGCAGCAGCGGGCCTATGAGGTCGCGGCGCGCGTCCAGTTCGATGGCGCGCAGTACCGCAAGGACATCGGATTCCGCGCGATCCACGCGCGCAACCCCCACGGCTCCTGATGCAGCAGACCAATCCGGCGGCGGTCGGCGAGTACCTGCGCGGACTGCAGCAGTCGATCATCGCGGCGGTCGAGAAGGCCGACGGCGGAGCCTGCGTGCGCGACGCCTGGCAGAAGGCCCCGGGCGAGCCGCTGCAGGGCAACGGCCTGACCTGCATCCTCGAAGGCGGCGAACTCTTCGAGCGCGCGGGCTGCGGCTTCTCGCAGGTGCGCGGGCCGAAGCTGCCGCCCTCGGCCACGCAGAACCGTCCTGAGCTGGCGGGCGCGCCGTTCGAGGCGATGGGCGTGTCGCTGGTGTTCCATCCGCGCAATCCGTACATGCCGATCGTGCACATGAACGTTCGCATGCTCGCCGCGCTTCCGGAAGGCGGCGAGCCGGTGTGCTGGTTCGGCGGCGGCATGGACCTCACGCCATGCTACGGCTTCGAGGAAGACGCGGTGCACTTCCACACCGTGTGCCGCGATTCGCTCGCTGCTTTCGGCGACGACAAATACCCGCGCTTCAAGACCTGGTGCGACGAGTATTTCTTCCTCAGGCACCGCAACGAGCAGCGCGGCGTCGGCGGCATCTTCTTCGACGACTTCTCCGAAGGCGGCTTCGAGAACGGCTTCGCAATGATCCGCTCGGTGGGCGACGGCTTCCTGCCGGCCTACCTGCCGATCGTCGAGCGCCGCCGCAACACGCCCTACACCGAGCGCGAGCGCAACTTCCAGCTCTATCGGCGCGGCCGATACGTGGAGTTCAACCTCGTGTGGGACCGCGGCACGCACTTCGGCTTGCAATCGGGCGGGCGCACGGAATCGATCCTGCTGTCGATGCCGCCGCTGGCGAGCTGGGCCTACCAGCAGCAGCCTGAGCCGGGCAGCCCCGAGGCCGCTCTCTACAGCGACTTCATCGTGCGACGCGACTGGCTGTGAACTCTTCTTCCGGCAAGGCACCGCGCCGCATCGGCGTCTTCGGCGGCGCATTCGATCCGCCGCACAACGCCCATGTGGCGCTCGCCGAAGCCGCGCTGGCGCAACTCGATCTCGACGAACTGCATGTAGTTCCCACCGGCCAGGCCTGGCACAAGAGCAGGGCGCTCACGCCGAAGGAAGATCGGCTCGCCATGACGCGGCTGGCTTTCGGCGGGCTGCAGGGCACGGTGGTCGTCGACAGCCGCGAAGTGCTGCGCGACGGCCCCACCTACACGCTCGACACACTGCACGAACTGCAGCGCGAGCAGCCCGGCGCGCAGCTGGTGCTGATCATGGGCGCCGACCAGGCGAGTGCGCTGCCGACCTGGCACGGCTGGCAGGATATACTCGGCATTGCTATTGTTTCTGTAGCGTATCGCGCACTATCGACGGGCAGCACTGCCCGTTTTGATCCGAAAACGCTTCCCGGCCTCCCGGCCGGCGCGCGTTTCGAGGCGCTCGAACTGCCTCCCATGGACATCAGCGCCACCGAGATCCGGCGGCGTGCGGCGCTCGGCGTGGACATTTCCTCGCTGGTTCCGTCCACGGTTGCACGCTATATTGACCAACACCACCTCTACCGCTCTGCCTGATGACCACTGAAGCCGCCGCAAAGAAAGACACCCAGAAACTCCAGCGAGCCATCATCGATGGCCTCGAAGACGTCAAGGCGCAGGACATCAAGGTATTCGACACCGAGCATCTCTCGCCGCTTTTCGAGCGCGTGATCGTTGCCTCGGGCACCTCCAACCGCCAGACGAAGGCGCTGGCCGCCAGCGTGCGCGACGCGGTGCGCGAAGCCGGCTTCGCCAAGCCGCGCGTGGAGGGTGAGGACAACGGCGAATGGATCATCGTGGACTGCGGCTCGGCCGTCGCGCACATCATGCAGCCCGCCATCCGCCAGTACTACCACCTCGAAGAGATCTGGGGCGACAAGCCGGTGCGTGCCAAGCTCGGCGGCACCAAGCCGGCGGTAGCCACGGCCTCCAAGGCTGGCGCCGAGGAAAAGAAGGCTGCCAAGGAGAAGGCCGCCAAGGAACCGACGCTGCGCCGCTCCAGCGCCGCCAAGACCGCGATCCGCGCAGCCGAGCAGGAAGCCAAGGCTGCGAAGGCACCGGCCAAGAAAACCGCCGCCAAGAAGGCGCCCGCCAAGAAAACCACCACCGCGCGCGTGCCGGTCAAGGTCGTGGGCAAGCCCGCCGCCAAGAAGCCCGCAGCGAAGAAGACCACGGCCGCCAGGAAGGCGCCAGCCCGCCGCGCATGAAGCTGCTGGTGGTCGCCGTCGGGCAGCGCATGCCCGATTGGGCTCAGACTGCCTGGGACGACTACGCCAAGCGCTTTCCGCCCGAGCTCAAGCTCGAACTGCGCGCCGTCAAGACCGAGCCGCGCGGCTCCAAGACGCTGGAAACCCTCTACGCCGCCGAACGCGAGCGCATCGAAGGCGCCATCGCGCGTGGAATGCGCATCGTCGTGCTCGACGAGCGCGGCACGGCGCTGACCACCAAGGCGCTGGCCGCGCGCCTGCAGGCCTGGCAGGGCGAGGGCGATGACGTCGCCCTGGTCATCGGCGGGCCCGACGGGCTCGACCCGGCCTTCAAGGCCGCGGCCCACGAACGCATCCGCCTGTCGGACCTTACGCTGCCGCACGCGATGGCGCGGGTGCTGCTGGTCGAGCAGCTGTACCGTGCGTGGTCGGTCAACGCGGGTCATCCCTACCACCGCGAATGACCAGCGCCGACGGGCAGGTCGCGTTGCTCGAGGAAAGAGGCCATGCGTCGGTGCCGGCGCTGGTGCAGCCCGGGCTGCTCGATGCCGCGGCGCGGTCGCTGGATCAATGGCTGGGGCAGGCGGCGGGCAGCCGCAATCTGCTGGCTCATCCGCCGTGCAGCGAAATGGCCATCGAACTGAAGGCGCGGCTTTTCGGCATGGGCGTGCTCGATGCGTCGTCGGTCGCCGTGCAATGCACGCTCTTCGACAAGACACCCGACAGGAACTGGCTGGTCGCGCTGCATCAGGACACGTCAATCCCGGCCTCGGGCGCCGGCATGCCCGCCGTCGTCAAGGAGGGCGAGCCGTATGTGCAGCCGCCGATCGACGTGCTGCAGTCGCTGCTCGCCGTGCGGGTGCATCTGGACGACTGCGGCGCCGACGCGGGGCCGCTGCGTGTTGTTCCGGGCAGCCACCGCGCGGGCCGGCTGGACGCCGACGAAGCACAGGCCCTGCGATTCGCCCATGGCGAAACCGTCTGCACGGCGGCGCGCGGCGATGCCCTGCTGATGCGCCCCTTGCTGCTGCACGCCTCGTCGCGTGCGAAGTCGCCGGCGCGCCGGCGTGTCCTTCACTTTCTGTTCGGACCCGCGAGCCTGCCGCAGGGGCTGGTCTGGAACCACATCGTGGCCGGCGAGCAGCCGACGCCACAGGAGACTTGAACCTTGCCGGATTTCATCTACCTCGCCTCGCAGAGCCCGCGCCGCGCCCAGTTGCTCGGCCAGCTCGGCGTTCGCCACGAACTGCTGCTGGCCGATGCCGACGAGGATGCTGAGTCGCTCGAAGCCGTGCTGCCCAACGAGGCCCCAGCCACCTACGTGCAGCGCGTCACCGGCCTGAAGCTCGACGCCGCCGTGGCCCGGATGCGCGGGCGCGGCCTGCCCGAAGCACCGGTGCTCTGCGCCGACACCACGGTCGCGCTCGGCCGCACCATCCTCGGCAAGCCGGAAGACGAAAAGGACGCCGCTCGCATGCTGCGGATGCTCTCCGGCACCACGCATCGCGTGCTGACCGCCGTTGCGCTGCATCACGGCAGGAAGAGCCATGCGGCGCTCAGCGTGTCGCGCGTGCGCTTCGCCGACCTCTCCAGGGCGCAGATCGCCCGCTATGCCGAAAGCGGCGAGCCGCTGGGCAAGGCCGGCGCGTACGCCATCCAGGGCGCGGCGGCGGCGTTCGTCGAGCACATCAGCGGCTCCTATTCGGGCATCATGGGCCTCCCCATGTTCGAGACCGCACAACTCTTGCGGCAGGCGGGGATGCTCAAGTGAACACGCCATGACACTCAAGACCACATTCTTTTTCAGGGCCGCCGCGGAACCGGCTTCGCCGGGCCGCTGGCGGCGCCCCCCTGCAGGGGGGTGGGCGAAGCGACACGAAGTGCGCGCAGCCTGGGGGGTGAGCCTATGAGTCAAGACATCCTGATCAACTGGTCTCCACAGGAGACCCGCGTGGCGCTGATCGAGCACGGCGCGGTGCAGGAACTGCACGTCGAACGCACGCTGGAGCGCGGGCTGGTCGGCAACATCTACCTGGGCAAGGTGTCGCGCGTGCTGCCGGGCATGCAGTCGGCCTTCATCGACATCGGCCTGGAGCGCACGGCATTCCTGCACGTGGCCGACATCGTCGCGCCGTTCACGCCGGGTTCGCGCCCCAGCGCGCCGGCACCCGAGCGCGACCACCGCAACGGCGGGCCGATGGTGCCCATCGAGAAGCAGGTGTTCGAGGGCCAGTCGCTGCTGGTGCAGGTCATCAAGGACCCCATCGGTACCAAGGGCGCGCGGCTTTCGACGCAGATCAGCATTGCCGGCCGGCTGCTGGTGTTCCTGCCGCAGGACAACCACATCGGCGTGTCGCAGAAGATCCCGGCGGAGCAGCGCGAATCGCTGCGCAATCGGATGCTCGCGCTGATCGAGGCAGCCGCGGCGGCCGACAGCGGCGGCGTGGTGCCGGCCAACACGGGCGGCTTCATCCTGCGTACCAACGGCGAGGATTCCAGCGACTCCGAACTGGCCGAGGACATCGCCTACCTGCGAAAGACCTGGTCGCGCATTCGCGACGCCTCCATGCGCATGCCGCCGATGTCGCTGCTGCACCAGGACCTGAGCCTGCTGCAGCGCGTGCTGCGCGACATGACCGGCGAGGAAACGCAGACCATCCGCATCGATTCGCGCGAGCAGTTCGAGCTGCTGCTGAAGTTCGGCCTCGAATACATGCCCAAGGCAGCGGGCAAGCTGCAGCACTACAAGGGCGAGCGGCCGATCTTCGACCTGTATTCGGTCGACGAGGAAATCGCGAAGGCGCTGGGCCGGCGGGTCGACCTGAAGTCGGGCGGTTACCTCGTGGTCGACCAGACCGAGGCGCTGACCACGGTGGATGTGAACACCGGTGGCTTCGTCGGCGCGCGCAACTTCGACGACACCATCTTCAAGACCAACCTCGAAGCGGCGCAGGCCATCGCGCGGCAGCTGCGGCTGCGCAACCTGGGCGGGATCATCATCGTCGACTTCATCGACATGGGCCGCGACGACCACCGCGAGCAGGTGCTGGCGGAGTTCCGCAAGCAGCTCGCGCGCGACCGCGTGAAGACCACGGCGGGCGGCTTCTCGCAGCTCGGGCTGGTGGAGATGACGCGCAAGCGCACGCGCGAATCCCTGGCGCACATGCTGTGCGAGCCCTGCATCGCCTGCGGCGGACAGGGCATCGTGAAGACGGCGCGCAGCGTAGCTTACGACGTGATGCGCGAGATCCTGCGCGAGGCGCGGCAGTTCACGCCGCGCGAGTTCCGCATCGTGTCGTCGCCGCAGGTGATCGAACTGTTCCTCGACGAGGAGAGCCAGCACCTCGCGGGCCTGAGCGATTTCATCGGCAAGCCGATCTCGTTGCGGGCCGAGCCGGCGATCGGGCAGGGGCAGTACGACATCGTGCTGCTCTGAAGCAGCACAACAGGTCGTTCAAAGCGTCGGATCCTGCCCTGGCGGGGCGCTGCGCACCGCCAGCGTCTGCAGGCGCGCGTAGAGCCCGTCGAGCGCCATGAGTTGCTCGTGGCTGCCTTGCTCGGCGATGCGGCCTCGCTCCATCACGATGATCCGGTCGGCGTGCTGGACGGTCGAGAGGCGGTGCGCCACGATCAGCGTGGTGCGGTTCTGCATCAGGCGCTGAAGGGCGTCCTGTACCAGCCGTTCGGATTCGGTGTCGAGGGCCGAAGTGGCCTCGTCGAGCAGCAGCACCGGCGCGTTCTTGTAGAGCGCGCGGGCAATGGCGAGGCGCTGGCGCTGGCCGCCGGAGAGCTGCGTTGCGTTGTGGCCCAGCACGGTGTCGATGCCCTGGGGCAGGTTCTCGACGTGCGAACTCAGGTTGGCAGCCGCTATGCATTGCTGCACGCGCTCGCGGTCGATCTCGGCGCCCAGGGCCACGTTGGCGGCCAGCGTGTCGTTGAGCATCACCACGTCCTGGCTCACCATCGCGAACTGGGCGCGCAGGCTCTTGAGCTGCCATTCGCTGGTGTCGTGGCCGTCGAGCAGCACCTGGCCGCTGCTGGGCTGCACGAAGCGCGGCAGCAGGTTGACCAGCGTGGTCTTACCGGAACCCGAAGGGCCGACGAAGGCCACCACCTGCCCGGGCTCGATGGTCAGGCTCACGCCGTCGAGCGCGCGAGGCTCGTCGTCGCCGCGGTAGCTGACTTTCACGTTGCGCAGCTCGATGCGGCCCTGGGCATGTTCGAGGGTGAAGCTGCCTTGCGATTCGGGTGCCACTTCGTCGATGAGGATCAGCCCGCGCTCCAGCGCAGCGAGGCCGCGGGTGATGGGGCCGGCCACCTCGGCCAGCCGGCGGATGGGGGCGATCAGCATCAGCATGGCCGTGATGTAGGCGACGAAGCCGCCCACGGTGAAGCCCTGCTTGCCGCTTTGCCAGAGCGCGATCATCACCACCACCGAGAGCGCCAGCGAGGCCATCATCTGCGTGAGCGGCGTGGTGGCCGCCTGCGCGATGGTCGACTTCACGGCCAGCCGGTTCAGGCGCTGGCTCAGCTGTTCGAAGCGGCGGCCTTGGGCGTCTTCGGCGCCGTGCAGGCGCACCACGCGGTGGGCGAGCACGTTCTCCTCGACCACGTAGGCCAGCTCGTCGGTGGCCTGCTGGCCCTGCTGGGTCAGGCGGTAGAGCCGCTTGGAGAACACCTTCATGATCCACGAGATGCTGGGCACCAGGAAGGCGACGATGAGCGTGAGCTTCCAGTTCAGGTAGATCAGGTAGCCCAGCAAGGCAACCAGCGTGAAGCCGTCGCGCGTGAGGCCGAGCAGCGCCTGCACCAGCAGCATGGCGCCGGTCTGCACTTCATAGACAACCGTGTTCGACAGGGCACTGGCCGACTGCCGGGCGAACAGCGCGAGTTCGGCGCCGAGCAGCCGCTCGAACAGCACGCGCCGCAGCTTCTGCATGCCTTCGTTGGCGATGCGCGAGAGCGCGTACTGCGAAATGAACTGCGCGATGCCCCGTACCGCGAACAGCAGCAGCACCGCGGCGGGCACGAACCACAGCGGCATCTCGCCGCGCGTGAAGCCCCGGTCGAGCAGGGGCTTGAGCAGGGCCGCCATCAGCGGCTCGGTGACTGCAGCGAGCAGCGCCCCGATCAGTCCGAGGGCCCACCACTGGCGGGAGCCGCCGAACCATGTCATGAGTCGCGCCAGGCGGCGCATCAGGGGAGGGCGCGCGTTCTCGCCGCCGGGGGATGCTTGCATGGCGGCGGATTCTACGGGGCGGGCCTTTGCAGGCCTGCGGCTGCCGCCTCTGTAGGACCGTGCCGACGGATAAACGTTTTGTGACGGCGCCCCTCGGCCAGTGTGTAACATGTCGCCCGTTGAAGCCGGGGAGAACTTTTCACCCCGAAACCTCTCCGAACCGAATGAACAAGCCGTTGCCAGCTCCAATTCCAACTCCTTCTTCATCGTTATTTGCCCGCCGCACCCTCATAGCGGCCCTCGCTGCCACCCCCATGATTCCTGCTCTGGCCCAGTTCCGGGTCGAGGTTTCCGGTGTTGGGCTCACGCAGCTGCCGATCGCGCTCGTCCCGTTCAAGGGGCAGGAGTCCTCCCCGCAGAAGATCTCCGACATCGTCCAGGCCGACCTGGAGCGCAGCGGCCAGTTCCGCGGCGTCGATGCATCGGGACAGGCTCTGGACGAGGCATCGCGCCCCGATCTTTCCCTGTGGCGCCAGCGCACGGCCGATTCGCTTGTGGTCGGCAGCGTCACCCGGCTGGCCGACGGCCGCTTCGACGTGCGTTTCCGCCTGTGGGACGTGGTGAAGGGCCAGGACCTGGGCGGCCAGAGCTACATCGTTCCCCAGGGCGACCTGCGCCTGGCTTCGCACCGCATCGCCGACTACGTGTACGAGAAGCTGACCGGCGAAAAGGGCATCTTCTCGACCCGCATTGCCTACGTCACGAAGGCCGGCAGCCGCTATTCGCTGTGGGTGGCCGACGCCGACGGCGAGAACGCCCAGGCCGCGCTCGCCAGCCCCGAACCGATCATCTCGCCGTGCTGGTCTTCCAACGGCCAGCAACTGGCCTACGTGTCCTTCGAGTCGCGCAAGCCGGTCGTGTACGTGCACAACGTGGCCACCGGCCAGCGCCGCCTGCTCGCGAACTTCAAGGGCTCCAACAGCGCCCCGGCCTGGGCACCCGACGGCAATTCGCTGGCCGTCACGCTCAGCCGCGACGGCGGCTCGCAGCTTTTCTCCATTCCGGCAAGCGGCGGCGAACCGCGTCGCCTGACTCAAAGCTCCAGCATCGACACCGAGCCCGTGTACTCGGCCGACGGCGGCACGATCTACTTCGTGAGCGACCGCGGCGGCGCTCCCCAGATCTACAAGATGAGTGCCAGCGGCGGCAGCCCGACCCGGGTGACCTTCAGCGGCACCTACAACATCTCTCCGTCCGTCAGCGGCGATGGCCGGTGGTTGGCCTACATCTCGCGAGTAGGCGGCGCCTTCAAACTCCATGTGATGGAGTTGGCTACCGGCAGCGTGAGCGCGATCACCGACACCTCCGCGGACGAAAGTCCGAGTTTTGCTCCGAACAGCAAGCTGATCGTCTACGCAACGCAGTTGCAAGGCCGCGAAGCCCTGATGACGACCACGCTCGATGGAAAAATAAAAGCACGACTGGCGGGACAGGCGGGAGACATCAGGGAACCGGACTGGGGTCCGTTTCAAAAGCAATGACTAAGGTTTATTTGAGGAGTTTTCAAAAATGTTGAAACGTACGATCTATTCGCTGGCCATCGTGGCTCTCATCGCCGGTTGCTCGTCGGGCACCAAGCTCAACGAAACGCCGGTGACTGACCGTTCCGGCACGGCCGGCGGCCAGCAGGGCGCCAGCAACGTGGCACCTGTCACCATCGACCCGACCGCGGGTACCGCGCAGGGCCCGGTGGGCGTCGAGCGCATCGTGTATTTCGACTACGACAGCTACACGGTCAAGCCCGAGTTCCAGTCGCTGATCGACGGCCATGCCCGTTTCCTCAAGGCCAACCCGCAGCGTCGCATCTCTATCGAAGGCCACACCGACGAGCGCGGCGGCCGCGAGTACAACCTCGCGCTGGGCCAGAAGCGTTCCGAAGCCGTGCGCCGCGCACTCACCCTGCTGGGCGTGAACGACGGCCAGATCGAGGCCGTGAGCTTCGGCAAGGAAAAGCCGGCAGTCACCGGCTCCGGTGAAGAAGTCTGGGCGCAGAACCGTCGCGCCGAAATCCGCTACACCCGGTGATGCCACGCGTCATGCTGAGAGGCGCGGCGCTGGCCGTTGCCTTGCTTTGTGTCTCGGCGGCATCGCAGGCCGCGCTGTTCGAGGATGACGAGGCTCGCCGCGCCATCCTCGACCTGCGCCAGCGCGTCGAGGCCATGCGCCAGCAGACCGACCAGCGGCTGACCGACGAGAACGGCCAGCTGCGCCGCAGCCTGCTCGACCTGCAGAACCAGATCGAGCAGATGCGCGGCGACCTGGCCCGCATGACGGGGCAGAACGAGCAGCTCACGCGCACGCTGAGCGAAATGCAGTCGCGCCAGACCACCATCGACGACAAGCTCAAGCAGAGCGAGCCATCGAAGGTGTCGGTGGACGGCCGCGAGTTCAATGCCGATCCCAAGGAAAAGGCCGACTTCGAGGCTGCCCTCGGCGTGTTCCGTTCGGGCCAGTTCGCGCAGGCGCAGACCGCGTTCGCCGAATTCGTCAAGCGCTACCCGCAAAGCGGCTACAACGCCTCGGCGCTGTTCTGGCTGGGCAATGCGCAGTACGCCACGCGCAACTACAACGAGGCCATCGCGAACTTCCGCTCCATGCTCTCGCTCGCGCCCGACCATGCCAAGGCCCCCGAGGCCGTGCTGTCGATCGCGAACTGCCAGATCGAGCTGAAGGACACGCGCGCCGCTCGCCGCACGCTGGAAGACCTGACCAAGGCCTACCCGCAGTCCGAAGCCGCGCAGGCCGGCCGCGAACGTCTCTCGCGCCTGCGCTGATGCGGGCGGAGCATTCCGCTTGAGCACCATCATCGCCAACGCGTCCATCACCACTCTTGCTCCGGCCGCCGCGGATGTCGTCACCGACACCGCGGCGCCTGACTTTGCGCGCCGCTTCGGCGGGCTCGAACGGCTGTACGGCGTGGCCGGTGCCGCGCGCATCCGCGAAGCGCATGTGCTCGTGGTCGGCATCGGCGGCGTGGGCTCGTGGGCCGTCGAGGCGCTGGCGCGCAGCGGAGTGGGGCGCTTGACGATGATCGACCTCGACCACGTGTCGGAGTCGAACATCAACCGCCAGATCCATGCGCTCGACGCGACCGTGGGGCAGGCCAAGGTGGAGGCCATGCGCGATCGCATCGCGCAGATCAACCCCGAATGCAAGGTGCAGGCCATCGACGATTTCGTCGAGCCCGGCAACTGGCTGTCGCTGCTCGATGCGGCGCAGGCCGCGAACGGGCCGGCGACGGCCGTCATCGACGCCTGCGACCAGGTGAAGGCCAAGGTGGCGATGGCCGCATGGGCTCGCGCGTCGCGCGCCACCTTCATCACGGTGGGCGCCGCGGGCGGTAAGCGGCAGGCGCACAAGGTCGACATCGAAGATCTGTCGCTCGTCACGCACGACCCGCTGCTGGCCCAGCTGCGCCAGCGCCTGCGCAAGGAACACGGCGCTCCGCGCGAAGGCCGCAAGATCGGCGTCGCCTGCGTGTTCAGCCGCGAAAGCGTGGCACCGCCCGACGCCTCCTGTGCCATCGAAAGCGGCGACGGCACGCTCAACTGCCATGGCTACGGATCGGTGGTCAGCGTGACCGCGACTTTCGGCCAATGTGCGGCCGGCTGGGTTCTGGACAAAATAGCGTCGAAGCTCGCGCTATAATCTTTGGCTTTGCCGGATATCACTTCGGCAAAGAGCAGAAAAATGGCTCGGGACGTTAGCTCAGTTGGTAGAGCAGCGGACTTTTAATCCGTTGGTCACTGGTTCGAATCCAGTACGTCCTACCAGACCCTCTTCGAAATCCTCATGCACCAGCGGTGCCTGAGGATTTTTTCTTGGCCGGCGCAAAGAGCCGGGCGTGGGCAACCTTTGCGGGCGCCGAAGGCGGCTGGAGGAAGGCTGAGGTCGACATCCGCTTGGGGCGGTGAGTTCATCCTCTTGCGAAGCGGCTAAAGTCGCCGCTTCCCATTTCCGGTTGCGTCTGCCGCAACTGCTTTTTCCGATGCGCCCCTTCATTGCTTTTTCAGTTCTCGTCCTGGCTGCGCTGGCCGCCGGATGTGTCACTCGGACGGCCCCTCGCTATACCTCGCTTGGCGACGGCGTCTACAAGTCGCCGACCGCGCAGGATGCCGAGAACTACTGCCGCAATTTCGGGGCGCCGATGCGCTATCTTGCCAACCAGGGTGCGGAAGATCCGGCGCGGGGCGTTCCTGCCGGAGAGGTCGTCTACCGCTGCGACTGAAAGGCCGTAGAGACGAGAGCCTGGGGAGCCTGAAAAAAAGCCCGCAGTCGCAGGGACCACGGGCTTCTTTCTGTTTGGGCGAACCGCTCAGGCTTCGGGGGCCACTGGACCTGAGCCTTGCCCCGGAAGCGCCGCAGGCACCGGCGCCTCTGCGGCCGGATGTTCTTCCTTCGCGTGCCGCGCCGCGATGAACAGATACATCGCCGGCACCACGAAGAGCGTGAACAGCGTGCCGATGGACAGCCCGCTGAAGATCACGATGCCCATCGCCTTGCGGCCCGCGGCGCCGGCGCCCGAGGCGATCACCAGCGGCAGCACGCCGAAGACCATGGCGGCGGTCGTCATCAGGATGGGGCGCAGGCGCGTGCCGGCGGCTTCCACGATGGCGTCGAGCTTGCTCAGGCCCTGCTTTTGCAGGCGGTTGGCCACCTCGACGATCAGGATGCCGTGCTTGCTGATGAGGCCCATCAGGGTCACCAGGCCCACCTGCGTGTAGATGTTCATCGAGGCGAAGCCCCAGAAGATGAAGATCATCGCGCCGAAGAGGGCCAGCGGCACCGACACCAGGATCACCACCGGGTCGCGGAAGCTCTCGAACTGCGCCGCCAGCGCCAGGAACACGATGATCAGCGCGAACACGAAGGTGATGGCGAAGTTGCCCGACTCCTGCACGAACTGGCGCGACTGGCCCGAGTAGTCCACCGTGTAGCCGCTGGGCGCCATCTGCTGCACCAGGCCACGCAAGTACTCCAGCGTCTCGCCCTGCGTGCCGCTGGGCACGCCCTGGATGGTCACGGAGTTGAGCTGCTGGAAGTGGTTCACCGTCTCCGGCTGCACGCTGTACTTCAGGCTCGCTACAGTGCTGGCGGGCACCACCCCGCTGGGCGTCTTGATGTAGAAGTTCAGCACGTCCGAGGGGTTCAGCCGGTCGACCTGTTGCACCTGCGGGATCACCTTGTACGAGCGGCCCGAGATCGAGAAGTAGTTGACGTAGGCGCCACCCAGCGCCGCGCCCATCGCGTTGCCCACGTCCTGCTGCGTGATGCCCAGCGTGGCGATCTTGTCGCGGTCGACCACCACGGAGGCCTGCGGCAGGTCGATCTTCAGGTCGGCGTCGATGTAGTAGAACTTTCCGTCGGCGCGCGCCTTGTCCATGATCTGCTGGGCGAGGGTGTTCAGGTTCTCGAAGGGCTCGGTCGTCTTGATGACGAACTGCACCGGCAGGCCCGAGGCACCCGGCAGCGCCGGGAACTGGAAGGCCACCACCTTCGCGCCGGCAATGCCGTTCCAGCGCTTCTGCAGGTCGGTCTGGATGTCGTGCGCGCTGCGGATGCGCTCGTCCCATGGCTTGAGCAGCACGCCCGCGATGCCCGCGTTGGTGCTGGGCACGCCGGTCAGCTGGAAGAGCTGTGCGTACTCGGGCGTGTCGTGCGCGACCTTGAAGATCTGGTCGGCATAGGTCTGCATCTGGTTGATGGTGGCCGTGGGCGCGCCCACCACCTGCGACAGCACGATGCCCTGGTCTTCCTCGGGCGCGAGCTCCGACTTCGACATCTTGAACATCACGAACAGCAGCGCCACCAGGATCGCGCCCATGACGATCATCACCGGCCAGGTCTTCAGCACGCCGCGCAGGATCAGCTGGTAGCGGTGGTGCACGCGCTCAAACACGTGCTCGATCTTCATCGCGAACTTTCCGCTGTCCTGCTCGGGCTTGAAGAAGCGCGAGCACATCATCGGCGACAGTGTGAGCGCCACGATGCCCGACACCACCACCGAGCCCGCGAGCGTGAAGGCGAACTCGGTGAAGAGCGAGCCGGTCAGCCCGCCCTGGAAGCCGATGGGCACGTACACCGCCACCAGCACCACCGTCATCGCCAGAATGGGGCCGCCCAGCTCGCGCGCCGCGAGCAGCGAGGCCTGCAGCGGCGACTTGCCTTCGCGCATGTGCCTGTCGACGTTCTCCACCACGATGATCGCGTCGTCCACCACCAGGCCGATGGCGAGCACCAGCGCCAGCAGCGTGAGCAGGTTGATCGAGTAGCCCAGCGCCAGCATGATGAAGAAGGTGCCGATCAGCGACAGCGGCATCGCGATCACCGGCACCACCACCGCGCGCAGGCTGCCCAGGAACAGGTAGATCACCACCGTCACGATGACCAGCGCCTCCACCAGCGTCTTGATCACTTCGCTGATCGAGGTGTTGATGAAGTCGGTCGAGTCGTAGACGATCTTGCCGGTCAGGCCCGTGGGCAGCTGGCCCTGGATGTCGGGGAACACCGTGCGCACCTGCTTGGCCACCTCGAGGATGTTGGCCTCGGGCGCGACCTTGATGCCGATGAACACCGAGCGCACGCCGTTGAAGGCCACGTTGAAGTCGTAGTTCTCGGAGCCCAGCGTCACGTTGGCCACGTCCTGCAGCCGCACGATGGCTCCGTTGGCGCTCTTGACCGAAAGCTGCTTGAACTCGTCCACGCTGTGCAGCGAGGTGCCGGCCGTGAGCGGCACGCTCACCATCTGGCCCTTGCTCTGGCCCACGGCCGCGAGGTAGTTGTTGGCGGCCAGCGCCGCGCTCACGTCGGTGGCGGTCACGCCGTAGGCGGCCATCTTCTGCGCGTCGAGCCAGGCTCGCAGCGCGAAGGTGCGCGCGCCGAGGATCTCGGCGGTCTGCACGCCCGGAATGGCGTTGAGCTTGGGCTGCACCACGCGCACCAGGAAGTCGGTGACGTTGTTGTTGGGCAGCGTGTCGCTGTAGAAGCCGATGTACATCGCGTCGGTGGTCTGGCCCGTGGCAACGGTCAGCACCGGCTGCTGCGCCTGCGGCGGCAGCTGGTTGCGCACGGAGGCGACCTGCGTGTTGATCTCGGTCAGCGCGCGGTTGGAGTCGTAGTTCAGCCGCAGCGTGGCGGTGATGGTCGACACGCCCAGGCTGCTCGACGACGACAGGTAGTCGATGCCCTGTGCCTGCGACACGGCGGCCTCCAGCGGCTGCGTGATGAAGCCCGCGACCGTGGCCGCGTCGGCGCCGAAGTAGGCGGTGGTGATGGTGACCACGCCGTTCTCGGTCTTCGGGTACTGGTTGACCGGCAGGCCGGCCAGCGCGCGCAGCCCAAGCACCACGATCAGCAGGCTCACCACCATCGCCAGCACCGGCCGGCGGATGAAGATGTCTGTGAAGTTCATGCGTGCGACCTCACTTTTCCTGCGGCTTCGGCGCCGGGTTGTTGGCGGGCTGGACGCTGTTGTCCACCACCACCGGCGTGCCGTTCTTCAGCTTGTTCTGGCCGCTGCTCACTACCACCTGGCCGGCCGCGAGGCCCTTGACGATGGCGATCTGGTCGCCACGCGTGGCGCCGGTCTCGATGAAGACCTGCTGCGCGACGAGCTGCTTCGCACCCGATGGATTGGCCGGCTGGGCGGGCGCACCCGCGGCGCCTTCCTTGGGCGGCTCGGCTTCCTTCACCACGTACACGGTCGAGCCGTACGGGTTGTAGGTGACGGCGGTGGAAGGCAGCGTGAGCTGCTCCTGCACACCGCCCACGTCGATCTTCACGTTGGCGAACATGCCGGGCAGCAACTGCTGCTTCGGGTTGGAGACGGTGGCCTCGACCTGCACGTTGCGCGTGGCGGCGTCCACCTTGGGGCTGATCGCGTTGATCTTGCCGCTGAAGCTCTGGCCCGGGAAGGTGTCGACCGACAGGTTCACCACCTGGCCCACTTCCAGCCCCGCGAGCTGCTGCTGCGGCAGGGCGAAGTCGACGTAGATCGGGTCCAGTGTCTGCAGCGTGACCAGCTTGTCGCCGGCGTTCACGTACTG
This sequence comes from Variovorax sp. SG517, assembly GCF_013376045.1. GTDB lineage: Bacteria > Pseudomonadota > Gammaproteobacteria > Burkholderiales > Burkholderiaceae_C > Variovorax. Next base: position 303,740 of record NZ_JABMJG010000002.1, read on the forward strand.
GCCGGGGTTGAGCGCGGTGATGCCCAGGCGGCCGGAGAAGGGCGCGCGGATCGACTTCTTCGCGACCACGGCGGCCTGCTGCTCGACCTGCGCGCGCTTGGCCTTCAGGTCGTTGGTGTCGGCGTCGATCTGCGCCTGGCTCACGGCCTGCACCGCGAGCTGCGCCTGGTCGCGCTTGAGCACGATGGCTGCCTGCGCGGCGGCGGCCTCCGCCGAGTGCAGCAGGGCGACGTCGGAATCGGCATTGAGCTCGACCAGCAGCGTGCCCGCCTTCACGTCCTGCCCCGACTTGAAATGCACCGTGCGCACCAGCCCGGCCACTTCGGTGCTGAGGTCGGCGCCGCGCACCGGGTTCAGCGTGCCGACCGCGGTGAACTGCGACTGCCACTGCAGCTTCTGCACTTCGGCCGTCGACACCGTCTGCGGCGCCGGCTTGGGCGCGGCGGCGATCAGCGCGCGGATCTGCATGAATTTGCCGAACGCGAGCACGGCGACCACCAGCAGTACGCAGCCGATCATGATGATCATTCTTCGGGTCATAAGTTGGCTTTTCTTGGAGTTATGGAGTGTTGCTTGCCGCTCAGTTCAGCGGTGCCGATGCCTGTTGTGTAGGCTGTCCTGGCGCGATCGCGGCCTCGGCCAGAGCGCCTCGGTTCCACCAGCCGCCGCCCAGCGCCTGGAAGAGGGCGGCCGTGTCGGCATAGCGGGCGGCCTGCGCCTGCACCAGCGCCGTGTGGGTCTGCAGCCAGGCCTGCTGTGCGGTGAGCAGCGTCACGTAGCTCACCGCGCCGGCACGGAACTGCGCGGTCGACAGGTCGAGCGACTGCTTCGCGAGCGACTCGGCCGTGGCCTGGGCCTGCAGCGTGGCGGCGTCGAGTTCGAGCGCGCGCAATGCATCGGCCACGTTCTGGAATGCGCCCAGCACGGTGTTGCGGTACTGCGCCGCCGCCGAGTCGTAGGCGGCGACGGCGGCGCGCTGCTGCGCGCGCAGGGCACCGCCGTTGAAGATCGGCTGCGTGAGCCCGGCGCCGATGTTCCACAGCGTGGTCGGCCCGGTGAACAGGTCGCGTGCGCGCAGCGAGGTGTTGCCGTAGCTGGCGCTCAACTGGATCTGCGGATAGAGATTCGCCGTGGCCACGCCGACTGCCGCGCTGGCCTGGTGCAGCTGGGCCTCGCTGGCACGCACATCGGGCCGCTGGCGCGCGAGCTCCGACGGCAGCGACAGCGGCAGCTCCTGCGGCAGCGAGAGGCTGGCGAGGTCGAACTCGGGCAGGCCCTGCTCCGAAGGCAGCCGGCCCGCGAACACCGCGAGCTGGTGGCGCGTCTGCGCGAGCGATTTCTCCAGAGGCGGTATTGCCGCCTGCGTCTGCGCGACCTGCGTGCGCTGCTGCAGCACGATCGACTTGGGGATCGCGCCGGTGTCGAATTGCTTTTCGATCACGTTCAGCTGCTCTCGCTGCGCCTGCAGCACCTCGCGCGTGGCCTGCAGCTGGCCGCGCAGCGCGGCTTCGCGGATCGCGGTGGTGACGAGGTTCGACGTGAGCGTGAGGTAGGTCGCCTCCACCTGGTAGCGCTGCGCTTCCACGGCGGCTTGAGCGCCTTCGACCTGCCGGCGCGAGGCGCCGAACACGTCGAGGTTGTAGCTGACGTTGACCGACGCGTTGTACAGCGTGAGCAACTGGCCGCCCGCCACCCGCGTGCTCACTTCCGATGCCCGCTCGCGCTGCACGCCCAGTTGCGCCGTGACCTGCGGCCACAGCAGGTTGCCCGACTTCACATCGTAGGTGGCCTCGGCCTGCCGCAGTGCGGCCTGAGCGGAAGCCAGCGTCGGGCTCTGCGCGAGCGAAGCGCGGATCAGCCGATCGAGCGGTTCGGAGCGGAACACTTCCCACCACTGGGCCGGAATGTCGCGGCCCGGCAGCAGCTCCTGCGCCTGGCCGGCCGGCACGTCGGACTTCACGGTGCGCGCCGGCATCGGCGCGGGCGTGTAGTCGGCGCCGCTGGCCGCGGCCGGCAGGTCGGGTGTCCTGAAGTCCGGCCCGACCGCACAGCCGCTCATCAGCAGCAGGACGGCGCCGAGCACGGCGCCCTGAACGGGCCACCCCGGCCGCGAGCGCGCAGGCGCAGCGCGCAACGACGAACCGGGGTGATCCTCCAACGCATTGTTTTCTTGATATTGCATGGGGGCAGCGGTTGTACACCCGGAACGCCCGGGCTGCCTGTCATTCCGCGAGTCTCGTGCCCGCTGCTCCGCCCCGCGAGGCAGTTGCGACGAAACGGGACCTGCAAGGCGCGAAATGTACGGGCAAGGCGCCAAATGCACCACCCCAAGGGCGCGACACAACCCCACCACCGCGCCGATCTCAGGAACACCGAGGAGCCGGCTCTGCCGGGCCTCAGGTGTTGCCCCCGGTAGGGGGGGTGGCGAAGCGGCACGAAGTGCCGCGCAGCCTGGTGGCGAGAAATTTTTTTAAAAAAAAAGCCCGCACGAGGCGGGCTTGAAGGTGACCTGCTGGAGGAGGGAGGATCAGAGGATGCAGGCCACAGGGAGAGCCATGAATATCGCTTCCGAACCTGCACGCAACCTGACCTCGACGAAATCGTGTTCCAGCTAATTTCCGGCTAATTTTTTGCCGGAGGCGCCGCTCGCATGAGGGCTCAGTCCTCGTCCTCCCACTTGCCCACGACGGTGCCCAGCACCGTGAAGGCCGTGCGCACCGGCTCGTGCTTGGGGTTGAGCGGCAGCAGCCAGCGGCGACCGTCGTCCTGCTTGAACACCTTGAAGGTGACCTCGTCGCTGTCCTCGAGCTTCGCGATGATGCGTTCGCCGTCGTCGGGCGTGCGCAGCGAGGTGTCGACGAACACGATCGAGCCGGGCGGATAGCTCTTGAGCTGGCCGCTGGGCGAAGTCATGCTGTCGCCGCGAACGCGCAGCGCATAGCTCTGGAGGCTGTGGTGGGCGATGCAGGGTATCCAGCGCTCGGCATGCGGCTGCTGCGAGATCTCGTGGCTGTCCCAGTTGGCGGCGTCCGCCCAGGAAATGAGCGGCACCGTGCCGGGCGTGCGCGGGTTGAAGCTCGGGATCGACGGCGGCGTGTGCGTCACCCGATAGGGCCCCGGCGGCTCGTTGGCCCGGTCGCGCGCCTGGCGGATCTGATCCTCGTCCCAGGGAGCGGGGCCGTCGCCTGTGTCCAGCCAGTTCGGATCGGCCCGGTAGGCGCGCGCCAGCGCGAGCACGCTCATCGAGCGGCTGACGTCTCCGCGCTCGATCTTGGAAATGCTGGACTGTTTGACCCCCGAAACCACTTCGGCCTGTTTCTGGGTCATCTTGGCGAATTTGCGCGCGGCCAAGGCGCGTTTGGCAATGCTGTCCATCGGATGGGGATTTAAGCCCAAACGAATATTCCTCTCAAACTCTAGAATAGTTTGAAAAGGGAGTAATAGATGAAGCCACGGGAGTTGGTCATGGCGCTGAGGGCCATGGGCCTCACGCAGAAGCAGATCGAACATCGAACCGGCATTCCGCAGCCGACCATCAGCAAGATCGGCCTGGGTCGGGTGGCCGACGTGATGTCGCGGCACTATGTCGCGCTCGTGGCCGCCTACGAGCAGCGGATGAAGGAGGAAGCCCTGAAGCCCGCGCCGGAGGCCCGCCCCCGGCCCGCGAAGCGATGAGCGTGCGGTGCGCAGGCGATTGCCCTCGGGCCTGCGGCTCGACCGCGCTCTGTGCGTGCTGCTGGCGCTGGCGTCCCTTGCGGGGCTGGTCGCCGGGCTGATCCTGGGGCACCCGGGCATCGCCGGTGCCGGCTGCTTCGGGCTGGTTTGCGCGGCCTGGGCAGCGCAGGTGCTGTTCGACCGCGAGGCGCTCAGGCGCGATCGTGCGGTTCGGGAGGCGCGAGAGCGAGAGTGGAGCTGACGCGCACACAGTCCTTGATGTGCTGCTCGCCGAGGGCGCGCAGCGCCGCGTAGCCCAGCGCGGCCGACACCACCTGCCCGGCGATGGGCACGTACTTGGTCGCCTGCTTGGCCGTGAGGCGCACGCCGGCATGCTTGGCGAGGCGAAGCAGCAGGTCGCGCGTGACCAGCCGCCCGACCAGCAGCGCGCCCACCGTGGTCGCGGCCTTCTGGATGCGCTCGCGCTGGTGCGGCGCGAGCTTCTCGACCTGCGTGACCGAGAGGCCGAATTCCGCGCTGATCTGCGGCACCAGCCGCGAGAGCAGCGCGGCATCGGCCATCCAGTCGAGGCCGGGCAGGGGAACCGCGCTGGCCGCTGCCGCCATCAGCGCCTTGCGGCTGATGAGGCGGCGGCTGCGGTGGATGGCGGCGATGAGTTTCTCGTCACCACGGGCCAGTTCGACGGCTGACGGCATCCGGCGGCTCCCTTGCTTGTTGCTGGCTGTTGCTCAGTCAGGCCACCAGGGCTTCCAGCTGGTCCGAGAGGGCCAGCCAGCGCTCCTCGAGGCGGCCGATTTCGTCGTTGAGCGCCTTCAGCCGCTTGCCGGCCTCGGCGATTTCGGCGGCGGGCAGCGGCTGGGCCAGCCGCGCCTCGAGCTCGGTGCGCTCGGTGCCGGCCTTGGCCAGGCGTTCGTCGATCTGGGCGATCTCTCGCTTGATCGGCTTGGCCTGGTCGCTGCGCTGCTGGCGATCCTGGGCGTCCTGCTTGCGCTGCTGCGGGGCAGGAGCGGCTGCCGGCGCCGCGGCGGCCTCGGCCGCGCGCACCGCCACCTTGGCTTCCTCGCGCAGCCGCTTGGATTCGTCGAGCAGGTAGCGCTGGTAGTCGTCGAGGTCGCCGTCGAAGTCGCCGACCACGCCGCGGCCCACCAGCCAGAACTCGTCGCACACCGAGCGCAGCAGCGCACGGTCGTGGCTCACCAGCATCAGCGTGCCCTCGAACTCGTTGAGTGCCACGGCCAGCGCCTCGCGGGTGGCGAGGTCGAGGTGGTTGGTCGGCTCGTCGAGCAGCAGCAGGTTGGGGCGCTGCCAGACCATCATCGCGAGCACGAGGCGGGCCTTCTCGCCGCCGCTCATGGTGCCCACGGGCTGCTTGACCATGTCGCCGCTGAAGTTGAAGCTGCCCAGGTAGCCGCGCAGGGCCTGCTCGCCGGAGGGCTCCTTGGCGTTGCCGCCGAGCTCGCGCGCCAGGCGCACCATGTGCTCCAGCGGGTTGCTTTCGGGGTGCAGCACGTCGAGCTCCTGCTGCGCGAAGTAGCCGATGTTCAGGCCCTTGCCCTCGGTGACCTGGCCGGCCAGCGCGCCCATTTCGCGCGCGATGGTCTTCACCAGCGTCGACTTGCCCTGGCCGTTGGCGCCCAGGATGCCGATGCGCTGGCCCGCCAGCACCGAGCGGTTGACGCCGCGCAGGATGGTCTTAGGCTCGTCGTCCTCGACAACGTAGCCGAAGCTCGCGTTGCTGATCGACAGCATCGGGTTGGGGATGTTGCCCGGCTCCTTGAACTCGAAGCTGAAGTCGGCTTCGGCCAGGAGCGGCGCCACGCGTTCCATACGCTCCAGCGCCTTGACCCGGCTTTGCGCCTGCTTGGCCTTGCTGGCCTTGGCCTTGAAGCGGTCGATGAACTTCTGCAGGTGGGCGATCTTGTCCTGCTGCTTGGCGAAGGCCTGCTGCTGCTGCTCCATCTGCAGCGCGCGCATGTCCTCGAACTTGCTGTAGTTGCCGCCGTAGCGCGTGAGCTGGGCGTTGGCGATGTGCAGGGTGACGTCGGTCACGGCGTCGAGGAACTCGCGGTCGTGGCTGATGACGATCATGGTGCCCGGGTACTTCTGCAGCCAGGCCTCGAGCCACACCAGCGCGTCAAGGTCCAGGTGGTTCGTGGGTTCGTCGAGCAGCAGCAGGTCGCTCGGGCACATCAGCGCGCGCGCCAGCTGCAGGCGCATGCGCCAGCCGCCGGAGAAGCTGTTGACGGGCGCGTCGAGCTCGTGCGTCTTGAAGCCCAGGCCCAGGATGAGCGCCTGCGCGCGCGGCACGGCGTCGTGCTCGCCGGCGTCGGCCAGGTCGGTGTAGGCGTGGGCCAGCTGCATGCCGATGTCGGCGTCGTCGGGGTTCTCGGCGTAGGCGGCCTCGATGGCGGCCAGCTGCTCGCGCAGCTCGGTCAGGCGGGTGTCGCCGCCCACCACGAAGTCGGTGGCCGAATCCTCGGTCTCGGGCATGTTCTGCGCCACCTGGGCCATGCGCCACTGCTTGGGAATGGAGAAATCGCCGCCGTCTTCGTGCAGCGAGCCGTTGAGCAGGGCGAACAGGGTGGACTTGCCGGCGCCGTTGCGGCCCACCAGCCCGACCTTCTCGCCGGGATTGAGGGTGACCGTGGCGCCGTCGAGCAGGACCTTGGCGCTGCGGCGAAGAATGACGTTCTTGAGAGTGATCATGAAAGAGGAACCGTAGGGGCGATTATCCCGCCCGGCCCTTCGCGCCCTGGAAAAAAGGGGCAAAGGTGCGGGGAAATGACCCGGTGAATGGGTTTTCGCAGCGGATGGCTGCGAGAAAGCGGCTGAAAGGGCTGGGCGAGCGCAGCTAACGCACGCCGGCGCCGGCCACCAGGGCGTCGCGCGTCACCAGCAGCACCTGGTCTTCGCCCGCCGAGGTTTCGAGCCAGAAGACTTCGAGCTGCGGGAAGGCCGCCTCGAAGTACTCGCGCTCGTTGCCGATCTCCAGCACCAGCACCGCCTGTTCGCTCATGCGCGAGGGCGCGTCGGCCAGGAGCTGCCGCACGAAATCCATGCCGTCGGTGCCGCCGGCCAGCGCCAGCTCGGGCTCCGCGCGGTATTCGGCGGGCAGGGCGGCCATGCTGGCGCTGTTCACGTAGGGCGGGTTGCACAGCACCAGGTCGTAGGGGCCGGGCAGGTTCTTCAGGCCGTCCGACTCGACCAGCCGCACGCGCGCGTCCAGCTCATGGCGGGTGACGTTGATGGCGGCGACCTCCAGGGCCTCGACCGACAGGTCGGCCGCGTCCACCGTCACGTCCGGGTAGGTGAGCGCCGCGAGCACCGCGAGGCTGCCGTTGCCCGTGCACAGGTCGAGCACGCGCTGCGTGTGTTCGCCCAGCCAGTAGTCGATGGTTCCGTCGGCGATCAGCTCGGCGATGAAGCTGCGCGGCACGATGGCGCGCTCGTCCACGTAGAAGGGCACGCCCTGCAGCCATGCTTCCTTGGTGAGGTAGGCGGCGGGCTTGCGCGTGGCGATGCGTTCGTCGATGAGCGCCGCCACCTTGCCGGCGTCGGCGGGCGACACGGGCGTGTCGGCCACGCCGTCGAGGTCGTCCAGCGGCAGCTTCAGGCGCCACAGCACCAGCCACGCTGCTTCGTCGAAGGCGTTGGCCGTGCCATGGCCGAAGGCGACGCCGGCTTCTTCCAGCCGCTTCGCGCCCGACTCGATGAGTTCGATGACGGTGCTCATCCGGCGAGCGCGGCGTCCAGTCGCCTGATGGTGCGCAGATACAGGTTCTTCAGCGTCTCGATCTCGGCCACGTCGATGTGCTCGTCGATCTTGTGGATGCTGGCGTTCACCGGGCCGAGTTCGACCACCTGCCTGCAGATCTTGGCGATGAAGCGTGCGTCGCTGGTGCCGCCGCTGGTCGACAACTCGGTCTCGATGCCGGTCTCATCGCGGATCGCGCCCTGAACTGCCTCCACCAGTTCGCCCGGCGTGGTCAGGAAGGGCAGGCCGCCGATGGTCCAGGCCAGCGTGTAGTCGACCTTGTGCGCGTCGAGCACGGCGTGCACGCGCTGCTGCAGCGACTCGGGCGTGGATTCGGTCGAGAAGCGGAAGTTGAAGTCGATCACCGCGCTGCCCGGAATCACGTTGCTCGCGCCCGTGCCAGCGTGGAAGTTGCTGATCTGCCAGCTGGTCGGCTGGAAGTACGGGTTGCTCACTGCGTCCCAGCCGCCGGCGGCATTGATGGCCACCAGTTCGGCCAGCGCCGGCGCCACCGTGTGCACCGGGTTCTTGGCCAGATGCGGATAGGCGATGTGGCCCTGCACGCCCTTGACCGTGAGCTTGCCGCTCATGGTGCCGCGGCGGCCGTTCTTGATCATGTCGCCGCAGCGCTCCACCGCGGTGGGTTCGCCCACGATGCAGTAGTCGATGACTTCGCCGCGCGTGGCCAGCGCATTGCAGACGACGACCGTGCCGTCGATGCCGGGGCCTTCCTCGTCGCTCGTGAGCAGCAGCGCCAGCGTGAGCTTCGGCTCGGGCTGCGCCTGCAGGAATTCCTCGATGGAGGTGACGAAGGCCGCGACCGAGGTCTTCATGTCGCAGGCGCCGCGGCCGTAGAGCTTGCCGTCGCGGTGCGTAGGCGTGAAGGGGTGGCTGGTCCACTGCTCGACGGGGCCGGTGGGCACCACGTCGGTGTGGCCGGCGAACATCAGCGTCTTGGTGCCGGCCTTCGCGTCCGCGGGACGTCGCACCGCCCAGAGGTTGGTCACCCGGAAGTCGGCCGGGCCGCTCTCGATGGTTTCCAGCGTGAAGCCCAGTCGCGCCAGCCGCTCGCCGAGGATCTGCTGGCAGCCCGCGTCGTCAGGCGTGACGGAAGGGCGCGAGATGAGTTGTTCGGCGAGCTGGAGCGTACGGGACATCGGGAAAAGGCGAGGTTCAGAACTTCACGTCCAGCGTGATGTCGGTAAAGGTGGGTTCGTCGACCTGGTCCGTCAGGTTGCGGTCGTCGACGTGCTGCTTGGGCGCCGCGCGATTCTGCAGGCGCCACATGAGGTTGGTGGGCGAGTCGGCCTGCGACAGGCCTTCTTCGCGTGTCACGCGCTCCTCGGTGATGAGGCGGGCGATGTCTTCCTCGAAGGTCTGCGAGCCTTCGGCCATCGACTTTTCCATGGCTTCCTTCACGCCGGAGAAGTCGCCCTTCTCGATCAGCTCGGCCACCAGCGCGGTGTTGAGCATGACTTCGAGCGCCGGCACGCGCCCGCCCACCGGCGTGCGCAGCAGGCGCTGCGAGACGATGGCGCGCAGCGCGCCGCCCAGGTCGCCCAGCAGCGTGGGGCGCACTTCGACGGGGTAGAAGCTCAGGATGCGGTTCAGCGCGCGGTAGCTATTGTTGGCGTGCAGCGTGGCCACGCACAGGTGGCCCGACTGCGCATAGGCGATGGCGGCGGACATGGTGTCGCGGTCGCGGATTTCGCCGATCTGGATCACGTCGGGCGCCTGGCGCAGCGCGTTCTTCAGCGCCGTCTGCAGCGAGGTGGTGTCGCTGCCCACGTCGCGCTGGTTCACCACCGACTTCTTGTTGGTGTAGGTGAACTCGATCGGCTCTTCCACCGTGAGGATGTGGCCGCTGGCGTGCTCGTTGCGGTAATCGAGCATCGAGGCCAGCGTGGTGGTCTTGCCCGCGCCGGTGGCGCCGACCATGAGGATCAGCCCGCGGCGCTCCATGATGAGCGTCTTCAGGATGTCGGGCAGGTTCAGCTCTTCGAAGCTGGGAATGGTGGAGGCGATGTGCCGCACCACCACCGCATAGGTGCCGCGCTGGCGCATGGCGCTCACGCGGTAATTGCCGGCGTCTTCGAGGTGCACGGCCATGTTGAGTTCGCCAGTGCTTTCCAGCTCCTGGATGCGCGCGGCGGGCACCACCTCGGACAGCAGCGCCAGCGGTGCCGTGGGCGGCAGCACCTGCGCGTTGACGGGCAGGCAGATGCCGTTGATCCGGATCAGCACCGGCGAGTGGGCCGAGAGATAGATGTCGGATGCCTTGCGCTCGGCCATCAGACGAAGAAGCCGTTCCATCATGTTCATCGGTCTCTCTCCTCGGGTGCTGTTGTTTTCTCTGGAGCTCTGAAGAAAAACCGGCCCCGCAAGAGGGGCCGGCGGGGAGTTGTCAGTCGCGCAGGAGGTCGTTCAAGCTGGTCTTCGAGCGCGTCTGCGCATCGACCGTCTTCACGATGATCGCGGCGTAGGTGCTGTAGTCCTGGCCCGACTTGGTCTTCTTGGGCAGGTTGCCGCTGATGACCACGCTGCCGCTGGGCACGCGGCCGTACGAGATCTCGCCGGTGTCGCGGTTGAAGATCGGGGTGCTCTGGCCGATGTACACGCCCATGCCCAGAACCGAGTTCTCCTCGACGATCACGCCTTCGACCACTTCGGAGCGCGCGCCGATGAAGCAGTTGTCCTCGATGATGGTCGGGTTCGCCTGCAGGGGTTCCAGCACGCCGCCGAGGCCCACGCCGCCCGAGAGGTGCACGTTGGCGCCGACCTGCGCGCACGAGCCCACGGTGGCCCAGGTGTCGACCATGGAGCCTTCGCCCACGTAGGCGCCGATGTTCACGTACGAGGGCATCAGGATCGCGCCCTTGGCGATGTAGCTGCCGCGGCGGGCCACGGCCGGCGGCACGATGCGCACGCCCGATTCCTTCAGCTCGTTGGCCGACAGGTGCGAGAACTTGGTGGGCACCTTGTCGTAGAAGCCGAGCGAGCCGGCCTGGATCTGCTCGTTGTCCTTCAGGCGGAACGACAGCAGCACGGCCTTCTTGATCCACTGGTGCACGGTCCACTTGCCCACGCCTTCGCGGGTGGCCACGCGCAGCTTGCCGTTGTTGAGTTCGGTGATGACGTGCTCGACGGCGTCGCGCACTTCGGCCGTCGAGGCGGCGGCCGAGATGTTGGCGCGGTCTTCCCACGCGGCGTCGATGATTTGTTGCAGTTGCTGGGTCATGGAGAGTCTCGGGTGAAAAATGGGGGCAGGGGTCAAGCGGAGCAGGTCAGCGGCGGGCGTCCTTGCAGAAGCGGACGATGCGCTCGGCGGCCTCCACGCATTCGGCCGTCTCGGCCACAAGCGCCATGCGGATGCGGCCCCGGCCGGGGTTGATGCTGCGCGCGCCGTAGGTCGTCTCGCGCGCCAGATAGCTCCCCGGCAAAACCGTCACATTGTATTGAGCGTAGAGCTCCCGGGCGAAGGCTTCGTCGTCGCCAGCCCACACTTCGGGCACGCCGGCCCAGAGGTAGAAGCTCGCGTCGGGCAGGCGCACGTCGAGCACCGGCTCCAGCAGCGGCGTGACGGCCGCGAACTTGGCGTGGTACTGGGCGCGGTTGTCGACCACATGCGACTCGTCGCCCCAGGCGGCGATGCTGGCTGCCGCCACGGTGCCGCTCATGGCGCTGCCGTGGTAGGTACGGTAGAGCAGGAATTTCTTGATGCTGGCCGCGTCGCCCGCCACGAAGCCGCTGCGCAGGCCTGGCACGTTGCTGCGCTTGGACAGCGAGGTCAGCGCGATCAGGTTGCGGAAGTCGGGCCGGCCGAGCTTCACCGAGGCCTCGAGGCCGCTGAGCGGCGGCTCGTCGCGGAAGTAGATCTCGCTGTAGCACTCGTCGGCGGCGATCACGAAGCCGTGGCGGTCGGAGAGCGCGAAGAGCTTCTTCCACTCGTCCAGCGCCATCACGGCGCCCGTCGGGTTGCCCGGCGAGCACACGAAAACCAGCTGCGTGCGGGCCCAGACCTCCTCGGGCACGCTGTCCCAGTCGACCGCGAAGTTGCGCGCCGGCACGCTGGGCACGTAGTACGGCTCGGCGCCGGCGAGCAGGGCTGCGCCCTCGTAGATCTGATAGAACGGATTGGGCGACAGCACCACCGGCTGCGGCGAGGCGGTCGGGTCGACCACCGTCTGGGCCAGCGAGAACAGCGCCTCGCGCGAGCCGTTGACCGGCAGCACCTGCGTGGCCGGGTCGAGCGAGAGGCTGTAGCGGGTCTTGAGCCAGTCGGTGAAGGCGGTGCGCAGCTTCAGGTCGCCGGCGGTGGCGGGGTAGGCGGCCAGGGCGCCGAGGCTGGCGCTCAGCGCGTCCTTGATGAACCCCGGCGTCGCGTGCTTGGGTTCGCCGATGCCCAGGCTGATGGCCGTGAACTCGGGGTTGGGCGTGACGCCCGCGAACAGCTGCTTCAGCCGCTCGAAGGGGTAGGGTTGCAACCGGGAAAGCAGGGGATTCATGGCCGGGATTATCGGTGACAGGTGTTACCGCTCCCGGCGAAGCGGCTACTCGCGCGGGCCGGCGGCAGGGGCGGACGTGGCCGTTCTCAGGCGGCGCTGCGGCGATAGAAGGCCAGCGAGCCGGCCAGCGCCAGCAGCATGCCGCCGCAGGCGCGGTCGATCCAGCGGGTTGCCGACACGGTCAGCAGCCGGATCGCCCGGGCGCCGACGAAGGCGTAGGCCAGCATCACGGCCATGTCCAAGGCCGCGAAGATCAGGGCGATGACGATGTACTGCGGTGCCTGCGCCGCCGACGGGTCGATGAACTGCGGCAGCAGCGCCGAGCAGAAGATGTAGCCCTTGGGGTTGGTCACCGCCACGAAGAAGGACTTGAGGAAGATGCGCCGGCTCTCCCCCGCCGAGGCCGAGGGCGCCGCATCGGCGGCCGGCAGTTGGAAACCACCCCTGGAGCGCAGCATCCGCAGGCCCAGCCAGGCCAGGTACACCGCGCCGACCCACTTCAGCATCGAGAACCAGAATTCCGACGCCGCCAGCAGCGCGCCCAGGCCCAGCGCCACCGCGCCGACGAGCACGAAATCGGACAGCACAGCGCCGAGCATCCCCGGCAGCGCACGCCGCACGCCGTGCCGCGAGCCGTTGCTGAGCGCCAGCAGCACCGTCGGTCCGGGCGTGGCGATGGCGGCGAAGGCCACGATGGCGAAGAGCAGGGCGGTGGCGAGTGTCATCGGGGCTAGATCTTCTTGACCAGCACCTGGCTCTTGCGGTCCCAGTTGTATTTGCGCTTGCGCGCCTCGGGCAGCCAGTCGGGGTTGACCTGCTGGAAGCCGCGCTTGAGGAACCAGTGCATGGTGCGCGTGGTGAGCACGAAGATGCTTTCCAGGCCCATGGCCTTGGCGCGATGCTCGATGTGCTTGAGGATGCGCTCGCCGTCGCCCTGCGACTGCGATTGCGGCGACACCGTGAGCGCCGCCATCTCGGCCGTGCGCGCCTCGGGATAGGGGTAGAGTGCCGCGCAGCCGAAGATCACGCCGTCGTGCTCGACCACCGTGTACTGGTGGATGTCGCGCTCGATCTCGGTGCGGTCGCGCTTGACCAGGGTGCCGTCGCGCTCGAAGGGCTCGATCAGCTGCAGGATGCCGCCGATGTCGTCCACCGAGGCCTCGCGCAGGCTCTCGAGCTTCTCGTCGATCACCATCGTGCCGACGCCGTCGTGCACGTACACCTCCAGCAGCAGCGAGCCGTCGAGCGCGAAGGGCAGGATGTGGTTGCGCTCCACGCCGGCCTTGCAGGCCTTCACGCAGTGCTGCAGATAGAAGGCGGTGTCGGTGGGTTTCTGCGGCGGCGGCAGCGAGGCCAGCAGCTTTTCGGCGGCGTACAGCGGCAGCTCGGTGTCGATGGGGTTGTCCTCGCTCTCGGGCAGCTCGCTGTCGATGCGGATGCCGGGAATCTCGGTCAGGAAGATCAGCTTGTCGGCCTGCAGCGAGATGGCCACGCTGGTGGCGACTTCTTCCATCGTCAGGTTGAAGGCCTCGCCCGTGGGCGAGAAGCCGAAGGGCGACATCAGCACCATGGCGCCGAAATCCAGCGTGCGGCGAATGCCGGCCGCGTCCACCTTGCGCACCAAGCCCGAATGCTTGAAGTCCACCCCGTCGACCACGCCCACCGGCCGCGCGGTGATGAAGTTGCCCGAGATCACCCGCACCGTGGATCCCGCCATCGGGGTGTTCGGCAGGCCCTGGCTGAAGGCCGCCTCGATCTCGTAGCGCAGCTGGCCAGCGGCCTCCTGCGCGGAGTCGAGCGCCACTTCGTCGGTGATGCGGATGCCGTGCGAATACTTCGCCTCGTGCCCCTTGGCCGCCAATTGCTCGTTGACCTGCGGCCTGAAGCCGTGCACCAGCACGATCTTCACGCCCATGCTCTGGATCAGCGCCAGGTCCTGTGCAATGTTCTGCAGCTTGCCCGCCGCGATCGCCTCGCCCGCGAGCCCGACCACGAAAGTCTTACCGCGGTGCGTGTGAATGTAGGGCGCGACCGAGCGGAACCAGGGCACGAAGGTGAAATTGAAGACGGTGGACATGGGGCGTGATTGTGCATTCATGAAAAGCCATTTGCCTGACTCGGCCCGACCGGGCCGGATCAGGCGATCGCGCGCAGCACGCGGGCCGCGCTCGCCGGGACGGAACCGCCGCCGCCGGGCGACGACGGCGGCGGCAGGTCGAGCCGATCGGCGCGGAAGCTCGCCAGCAGCGCCGCGTAGGCGTCGGTGGCCGTACCGCCGGCACCGGCGGCCGGCTCCGGCAGCCCGAGCATCCCGGCCAGCTCCGACGGGGCGATGGAGCCGTCGCGCAGCAGCGCGTCGACCACCGCCATGAGCGCCGGCGTATGGGCGTCCAGCAGTGCGAGCGCGCGAGCGTGTTCCTGCGCCAGCAGCGCCTCGATCTCGGGGTTTGTCGCGCCGACATCGGTGTTGACGTCGTCGTTCGGGTCGTTCGCGACGTCGGTGCGGCTCAGGCGCGTGCCGAAGGCGAAGTGGCGCACGTATTGCGCGGCCTGGGCGGTCGCCTGCATGAAGTCCTGCGTGGCGCCCGTCGTGCAGGCCTGCTCGCCGAACACAAGCTGCTCGGCGGCGCGGCCCGCGAGGCTCACGCAGATGCGATCGCGCAGGTTCTTCTTAGACCAGGCCTTGCGCTGCTCGTAGCTGTTGTAGCCGCCCTCGAACGAGGCCACGTTGATCTTGATCTCCTGCGGCGCACGGGCGAACAGCAGGCCGTACACCACGCCGTGGCCGGCCTCGTGCACGGCGAGCAGGGCGCGGAAGTCCTCGCTCGAACGCTGCTTGAGGCGGTTCAGCTCCAGCGTGACCGGAAACTGGCGGCGTGCCTTGCGGTACTTCGCCGTGATGGCCGACACGCCCGCGTCCAGCGTCAGCCACACGGGTTCGCTGCCGTTGGCGCCTTGCTCCAGCGCCCACAGCGCGGCGTTGACCAGCGTGGCGCTCAGGATCGCGTGGATCGACGAGAACAGCGGTCGCGTGCCCTGCGCCGGGAACACGGCGTTGGCGTAGATCTGCTCGTACACCCTCGCGTCGAGCACGAAGCGCACGCCGGAGCTTTCCTGGATCTCGGCCACATAGCGGTCGCAGATCGACAGGATCAGGCGCACGTAGGTCGCGCGGTTGAACGAGGGATAGATCACGTGGTTGTTGCCCAGGCGTGCGATCTGCTCGGGGCGGAAGCGCTCGGCCAGCGCCTTCTTCACGTCGATGACGGAGAGCTTCTTCGTCAGCTCGTGGAAGATGTCGGCGTCGGTGTCGCAGTCTTCCACGCGCTGCGCCGTCTCGGCGTACATCTCGTCGAGGTTGCCCGAGACGAACACCAGCAGCTTGCTGTAGTCGGTCTCCCAGCTCTGCTGCGTGTCGCGGAAGGCGCGCAGGCGCGCGTGAACCTCGGCGGGCTTCCACGCCATGATCTGCAGCAGCGTCTCCGACAGCTTCAGGCAGCGCTTCACCTCGCGCGCCTCCCAGGGCGACAGGTGCAGCTTGCGCTTCTTGTCTTCCTTCTTCTTGTCGGAACCGTCGCGGTCCTGCGTGTATTCGGCGTATGCCAGCGACGACTCGATCTCGCCGAGCATCGACAGAGCCGGAGGCAGGCGGCCGTCGGACAGCAGCGCCCACACGTCCTGGTAGCGCTCTACCTTGGCGTCGTGGCCGCCGTTGTCGACTGTGCGGAAGCGCTGGAACTCGTCCAGCACCAGGATGCCGGGCGAGCCCTCGGCGATGCCCGATTCGGCCAGCATGGCCGAGATGGAGCCGCGGCTGTGATGGCCCGAGCCATGGCTGAAGCCGTCCATCTGCACTTCGATGAAGCGGTCGTAGAAGCCCAGGTGCTGCGCGAGCCTGCGCACCAGCTGCGTCTTGCCGGTGCCCGTCAGGCCCCAAAGGCAGACGATGACCGGGCGGCTGATGAGCTGCGGCAGCACGTACCAGGCGCGGATCGAGTCGATCACGCGATCGATGATGTCGTCGATGCCGAAGAGCTCGGTCTTCAGGGCTTCGGCGACGGTCTGCAGGTGGCGAGTGCGCTCGGCGAGCTCGGCATGCAGTTGGGAACGGATGTCTTTGGACATGGTCTGGTTTTTCTTTTTCTTCGGCTCCTGGAGCCGTTCATGCAGGTACACAGGTACGGAATGGCGGCCGCTCCTTCGGCATGAAGGAATCGGCTGTCGGGACGCTGTGGGTGTCGGTTGCGGCGCTTCTGTCTTCGAAGCGCGCGAACGTGCGCGGAGCTTCGATCAGGCAGGACGAGGCAACTTGGCCCGCCCGTGCGCCCGGGGCGCACGGCTTGCGCAGCGACGGCGCAAGGAGATGGGGGCAAGGCGATAGGACATGGACGCGATCGTAGTGGCGGTTTGCAATTGAGTAAAGACTATTTACGGATCGTGTTGCAACCGGACCGCGCGATGTGGATGCCGTGCAACAGCCGCGGTGCGCGCCGATAATCGACGGTTTGCCCGCCGCGCCGGCCCGACGACTGTTTTCCCTTGACGACCACCACACCCCTTCGCATCGAATTCCCCGAATCGCTTCCTGTATCGAGCAGGCGCGACGAGATCATGGACGCCATCGCGCAGCACCAGGTCGTGATCGTCTGCGGCGAGACGGGCTCGGGCAAGACCACGCAGCTGCCGAAGATCGCCCTCGCGCTGGGCCGCGGCAAGCTCAACGCCGAGCCCGGCAAGGGCCGGCTCATCGGCCACACGCAGCCGCGCCGCATTGCCGCGAGCTCGGTGGCCAAGCGCATCGCCGAAGAGCTGAAAACGCCTCTGGGCGACGTCGTCGGCTTCAAGGTGCGCTTCCAGGACCGCCTGTCGCGCGACGCCTCCGTCAAGCTGATGACCGACGGCATCCTGCTGGCCGAGACGCAGACCGATCCGCTGCTGAAGGCCTACGACACGCTCATCATCGACGAGGCCCACGAGCGCTCGCTGAACATCGACTTCCTGCTGGGCTACCTGCGCGAGATATTGCCGCGCCGGCCCGACCTGAAGGTGATCGTCACCTCGGCCACCATCGACGCCGACCGCTTCGCGCAGCACTTCGCGTCGGCGAAGGGACCGGCGCCCACCATCATGGTGTCGGGCCGCACCTTCCCGGTGGAGCAGCGCTACCGCCCCTTCGAGGAATCGCGCGAGCACGACCTGAACGACGCCATCGCCGACGCGGTCGACGAGCTCTGGCGCGATCCGCACAACGCGGGCGACATCCTCGTCTTTCTGCCCGGCGAGCGCGAGATCCGCGAAGCAGCCGACCACCTGCGCCGCCACCTGAGCCACCAGCCGCTGCTGCGCAGCGCCGAGGTGCTGCCGCTGTTCGCACGGCTCTCGGGACCGGAGCAGGACCGCATCTTCGACGGCCACACGGGCCGGCGCATCGTGCTGGCCACCAACGTGGCCGAGACTTCGCTCACCGTGCCGGGCATCCGCTACGTCATCGACACCGGCACCGCGCGCGTCAAGCGCTACAGCTTCCGCAGCAAGGTCGAGCAGCTGCTGGTCGAGCCGATCAGCCAGGCGGCCGCCAACCAGCGCGCGGGCCGCTGCGGCCGGGTGGCGAACGGCATCTGCATTCGCCTGTACGACGAGAAGGACTTCGAAAGCCGTCCGCGCTTCACCGACCCCGAGATCCTGCGCTCCTCGCTGGCAGGCGTGATCCTGCGCATGAAGTCGCTGCGCCTGGGCGACGTGGCGCGCTTCCCGTTCCTGGAGGCGCCGTCGCCGCGCGCCATTGCAGACGGCTATCAGCTGCTCAACGAGCTGGGCGCGGTCGATGACGCCAACGAACTCACGCACACCGGCGCGGAGCTGTCGAAGTTGCCGCTGGACCCGCGCGTGGGCCGGATGATTCTCGAAGCCCGCTCGCGCAGCGCACTCGAAGAAGTGCTCATCATCGCCTCGGCCCTCAGCGTGCAGGACGTGCGCGACCGCCCGATGGATGCGCAGCAGCAGGCCGACCAGGCGCACTCGAAGTTCGACGACGAGAAAAGCGAGTTCAGCGGCTACCTGCGGCTGTGGAAGTGGATCGCCGACGCGCGCGGCGGGCACGGAGACACCCACAAGCTCAGCAACCGGCAATACGAGCAGCTGCTGCGCCAGAACTTCATCAACATCCGCCGCGTGCGCGAGTGGCGCGACATCCATTCGCAGCTGCTCACCGTGGTCACAGAGCACAAGTGGCGCATCAATGCCCAGCCCGCCGGCTACGAGGCGCTGCACATGTCGATGCTGTCGGGCCTCCTGGGCAACGTCGGCTGGAAGCTGGAGGACGACGAGGCCTACCTCGGCGCGCGGGGCATCAAGTTCCACAAGCACCCCGGCGCGCACCTGAAGAAGAAGCCGGGGCGCTGGATCGTCGCGGCCGAGCTGGTCGAGACCACGCGGCTCTTCGGACGCGGCATCGCCAACATCGAGCCGCAGTGGCTCGAGGAGGTGGCGGGGCACCTGCTGAAGAAGCAGCTGCTCGATCCGCACTGGGAGAAGAAGGGCGCACAGGTGTCGGCGCTGGAGCGCGCGACGCTCTATGGCCTCGTGGTCTACAGCGGTCGGCGCGTCGACTTCACGCGGGTCGATCCGGTCGCCGCGCGCGAGATCTTCATCCGCGAGGCGCTGGTCGGCGGGCAGTGGGAAAGCAAGTTCCCGTTCCTGCAGGCCAACCGCAAGCTGGTGCGCGAGGTCGAAGGGCTGGAACACAAGTCGCGCCGGCAGGACGTGCTGGTCGACGACGAGCTGATCTTCGCCTTCTACGACGCGCAACTGCCCGCCGACGTGGCCAGCGGCATCAGCTTCGAGAACTGGTACCGCCAGGCCTCCAAGGACCAGCCGCGCCTGCTGTACCTGACGCGCGACGAGCTCATGCGCCACCAGGCGGCGGGCATCACGACGCAGTCTTTCCCGCCGACGGTGCGGCTGGGCGGTGTCGACTGCGCCGCGAGCTACCTGCACGAGCCCGGCGACGCGAAGGACGGCCTCACCGTCAGCGTGCCGCTCTTCGTGCTCAACCAGGTGAGCGAAGAGCGCTGCGAATGGCTGGTGACGGGCATGCTCAAGGACAAGATCCAGGCGCTGCTCAAGAGCCTGCCGCAGCGCCCGCGCTCGCGGCTGGTGCCGCTGCCCGAATCGGCCTCGAAGCTGGCGGAAGAACTGTCGGTGCCCGAAGTGTTCGGCACCGGCTCGCTGACAGACGTGCTGCTCAAGCGCGTGCGCGACATGACCAGCATCGACGTCAAGCGCGCCGATTTCAAGCTCGACATGCTCGCGCCGCACCTGTTCATGAACCTGCGCGTGGTCGACGAGCACGGCCGGCAGCTGGGCATGGGGCGCAACCTCGGCGCGCTGAAGGCCGAACTGGGCGCGCAGGCGCGGGGGGCCTTCCAGGCGCTGGCGGGGCTGAACATCAAGGCGCCGCCGGAGAAGAAAGCTGCCGCAATCCAGCCGGACCAGCGTTCGAAGCCGTCCGCCAAGGCTGCGGACGCGCCTCCCGCGCTGCCGGCCGGCCAGCGCTACACCGCCTGGACCTTCGGCGAGCTTCCCGAGCTGATGGAGGTGCGCCGCGGTTCGCAGTCGCTGATCGGCTTTCCGGCGCTGCGCGACGAAGGCGACGCCGTGACCATCGAGGTGTTCGACGAACCCGCCGTGGCCGCCGCGAAGCATCGCGCCGGGCTGCGACGCCTGTTCGCGCTGCAGCTCAAGGACGCCCTCAAGTACCTCGAGAAGAACATCCCCGACCTGCAGAAGATGTCGGTGGCCTACATGCCGCTGGGTACTTCGGAGGAGCTGCGCACGCAGATCATCGACGTGGCGATCGACCGTGCGTTCCTGCAGGAGCCGTTGCCGACGGACGAGTTCGCGTTCAAGCGCCGGCTGGAGGAGGGCCGTGGCCGCCTCACGCTGATCGCCAACGAGGTCGCGCGGCTCGCGTCGGCCATCCTCGTCGAATACGCCGCGGCCGCGCGCAAGATCAAGGACACCAAGATCCAACCCGAGGCCGTGCAGGACGCCGCGCAGCAGCTGCAGCGGCTGGTCGGCAAGCGCTTCATCGCCGACGCGCCGTGGACGCAGCTGCAGCATTTCGCGCGCTACCTCAAGGCGATCGTGCTGCGGCTCGACAAGCTTCGCGCCGACCCGGCCCGTGACGCGAGCAAGCTCGCCGAGCTGAAGCCGCAGGAACAGCGCTACTGGCGCCTCGTGGCCGAGCGCAAGGGCGTGGTGGACGAACGCATGCTCGAATTCCGCTGGCTGCTGGAGGAACTGCGGGTGAGCTTCTTCGCGCAGGAACTGCGCACGCCGCAGCCCGTGAGCGTGAAGCGGCTGGACAAGGCCTGGGCGCAGTTGCAGGCCTGATGACGGATTGCCGAACGAAGAAAAGCCCGCTTGCGCGGGCTTTTCCCTTGGTTCCCTCAATATCGGGACGCGTTGGCCGCAAAGGCTATATGCGTCCCATGAGCACGAGGATCACCACGATCAGCACGACCAGGCCAAGGCCGCCGCTGGGTCCGTAGCCCCAGGAGCGGCTGTAGCCCCAGCTTGGCAGTGCGCCGATCAGCAGCAGGATCAGGATGATCAGCAGAATGAACGAGAGCGACATGTTTTCTCTCCAGGGCGTTGTTGCGATGAGCCTTCATGCTGGCCCTGTCGAATCGCGCGGAGGGCCGGAGGGTAGCGCCTCCGGTGGTCAGGCAACGTCCTACCGTGGGCGTCGGCGCTTTGCCGGTGCGCTCGCAGGCATGAAGAGAAGCCCCGCCGTCACCAGCAGGAAAACAAGGCCCAGGCCACCCGTGATGGCCGCGCCGCCCCACAGCGAAAAGAAGCCGTCGAGCATGGCGTCCTGCGGGTCATTCGGGTCGAAGAACACATCGACCGTCTCGCCGACCTCGTAGGCCGGCGGGCTGCTGCTGCTCGACGGCGCGAACTCGATGATCTCGCCCGATGGCGCCTTGAAGCGCACCAGCGGCTTCCAGGTACCCGATTCGTTGCGTTTCGAGCTTTCCACGTAGAGCAGCCGCATCACCTCGCCCTGCGTGCGGCTGGCCGACGCGATGAAGGATGCCGTGTTGTGGTGCAGCAGCCATGCGACGGCGCACAGCACCAGGCCGACCGCACCGAAAACGAGCCTCAGGATCGCAACCGGGTTGTTCTTCATGCGGGCAAGGCCGCAGTCGTCAGAGCCGTGCGAGGCGGTCCAGCGCCGCGAGCAGCGTTTCGTCCTTCTTGGCGAAGCAGAAGCGCACCACGCGCTGGTCGAAGCCGTTGCCGTAGAAGGCCGACAGCGGGATGGCGGCCACGCCGATCTCGCGCGTGAGCCACAGGCAGAACTCGGCTTCCGAGAGATCGCTCACCGCCGAGATGTCCACGCACTGGAAGTAGCTGCCTTCGCTGCGCAGCAGCCTGAAGCGGGTCTTCTCGGCCAGGCCGGCGGCGAACAGGTCGCGCTTGCGCTGGTAGAAGGCCGGCAGCTCCAGGTACGGCTTCGGCTCGGCCATGTACTGCGCCAGCGCATGCTGCATCGGCGTGTTCACGGTGAACACGTTGAACTGGTGCACCTTGCGGAACTCGGCCATCAGCGGAGCGGGCGCGGCCACGTAGCCGACCTTCCAGCCGGTGACGTGGTAGGTCTTGCCGAAGCTGCTGACGATGAAGCTGCGCGCGGCCAGGCCCGGAAAGCGCGCCACGCTTTCATGCCGGGCGCCGTCGAACACCATGTGCTCGTAGACCTCGTCGCTGATGACGAACACGTCGGTGGGCGCGAGCAGTTCCTCGAGCTGGCGCATCTCGGCCTCGGTCCACACCGTGGCGCTCGGGTTGTGCGGCGTGTTGATGATGATGGCGCGCGTGCGCGGCGTGAGCGCGGCGGCGATCTTGTCGAAGTCGGGGCGGAACGTGCCCGGCACCAGCGGCACGCGCACCACGCTGCCGCCGGCCAGCTCGATGTTCGGCACGTAGCTGTCGTAGCAGGGCTCCAGCACGATCACCTCGTCGCCCGGTCGCACCACGGCGAGGATGGCCGTGATGATCGCCTGCGTGGCGCCGGCGGTGACGGTGATCTCGTTGGCCGCGCTGTAGCTGTGGCCGTACTGCGCCGAGATCTTGGCGGCGATGGCTTCGCGCAGCGCCGGGATGCCGGGCATCGGCGGGTACTGGTTGTGGCCCGCGGCCATGGCGGCCGTCACGTCTTCCAGCAGCTTCGGGTCGCAGTTGAAGTCCGGGAAACCCTGGCCCAGGTTGACCGCGTTCTTCTCGGCCGCAAGGGTCGACATGACCGTGAAGATGGTTGTGCCGACGGAAGGCAGCTTGGTGCCAACGTCGGGAGTGCGTGGAGATTGAGCCGTGCTCATAGTTCGTAGTCTTGTTGATGGCCGCTCAGGGCCTTGGCGATCAGGTTGCGGTCGAGGCGGTCGGACAGCAGCTCGGCGAACTTGAACACGAAGTTGCGCAGGTAGGCGCTGCGCTTGAAAGCGACCCTCGCGATATTCTGGCCGAACACATGGCCCATGGGGCGCACCACGAGGTCGGCGTTCGACTCGTCGCGCACGGCCATCTCGGCCACGATGCCCACGCCCAGGCCGAGGCGCACGTAGGTCTTGATCACGTCGGAGTCGATGGCCTCGAGCGCGATGCGCGGCGTGAGCTTCTTCTGCGCGAAGGCGTGGTCGATGCGCGTGCGGCCGGTGAACGAGGGGTGGTACGTGATGATCGGCTCGCTCGCCAGGTCCTCCAGCGAGATGCGCTCCTTGGAGGCCAGCGGGTGGTCCTTGGGGAGCACCAGCACGTGCTGCCATTCGTAGCAGGGCAGGGTGACGAGTTCGGCGTAGCCGTCGAGCGACTCGGTGGCGATGCCGATCTCGGCGATCTCGTCGATCACCATGCGCGCCACCTGGTCGGGCGAGCCCTGGTGCAGGCTCACGTTGACCTTGGGGTACGCCTCGCGCAGGTTGGCCACGGGCACCGGCAGCACGTAGCGCGCCTGGGTGTGGGTGGTGGCGATGGAGAGGGTGCCGCTGTCCTGCGCGCTGAACTGCTCGCCGATGCGCTTGAGGTTGCCCACCTCGCGCATGATCAGCTCGATGCTGGCGATGACGTGCTGGCCAGGTTCGGTGACGCGCTTCAGCCGCTTGCCGTGGCGCGCGAAGATCTCGACGCCCAGTTCTTCCTCGAGTTCGATGATGGCCTTGGATACCCCGGGCTGCGAGGTGTGCAGTGCCTTGGCCGCCTCGGTGAGGTTCAGGTTGCGCCGCACGGCTTCCTGAACAAACTTGAACTGATGCAGATTCATATCAAATTCCGTCTTATTGCGGAATTCATTATGCCTTCAGAATCTATTGAAATTGCCGGATGTTCATGATTTGACCGCAATCCGTGCCAGGAGATCGACCAGTTCCGGCTCTTCGCCCACGATCCGGGTGAGCGTGAAGCCGATGGCGGGCCAGCGCTGGCGCAGCGAATCGAGCTGATGCGGCAGGTCTTCGCGGGCGTGCTTGCCCATGCCGAGGAACAGGGGGACGACGCGGATGGCGGTGGCACCACCCGCAACCAGTGTTGCCACGGCCGTGGGCAGGTCGGGCTCGGCGAGTTCCATGTAGGCGCAGGCCACGCGGGCGCCGGGCTCGTTGGCTAGCAACCGGGCGGCCACGGCCTCGATGGGCTGGCGCCAGCGCTCGTCGCGCGAGCCGTGCGCCAGCAGGACGATGCCTCGCGTCATCGCCGCAGCACGAGCCAGCTGAAGGCCGTGAGCGACATCACCGAATAGATCATCCCTGGCGCCGCCGCGGTGAGCCAGGGCGACCAGTTGCTGAGGTTGCCCAGGTAGCCGAACACGTTGTTCAGCAGGAAGAAGCTGATGCCGATCATCACGCCGCCGAACACGTAGGTCGTGATGCCCGACTGGCGGAAGTGCAGGTAGGCGAAGGGCAGGGCGAGCACCACCATCACCAGGCACGACAGCGGGTAGAACACCTTGCGCCAGAACTCGATCTCGTAGCGCTGCGCGGTCTGGCCGTTGGCGTCGAGGTGGCGGATGTAGTCGAACAGGTCGATCGTGCTCATCCGGTCGGGGCGCAGCAGCGCGACCGACACCATCTCGCCGGTCAGCGAGGTCGGCCAGTTCAGCTGCGGGATCTTGGTGGTGACGATGTGAGCCTGCTCGGCCGAGCTGCGCGTGTCGTATTTCTGCTCGGCGACGTCGGTGAGCAGCCAGTGGCCGTCGCTGCCGATGGTGGCCGAGGCGGCGACGATCTGGGTCTTGATGTAGCCGTTGTCGTCGAACTCGAAGATGCGCGGGTTCTTCAGCGCGCCCTTGCGGTCGATGGCCAGCACGTTCACGGCGTAGGAGGCGTTGTCCCGCTTTTCCTTGAGCCAGGCGCCGGTGTTGCCGGCCAGCGAATAGGTGCCCTGGTACCTGGCCTTGAGCAGCTGGCCCGTGCGCTCGGAGGCCGGCGCCACGTAGTCGCCGATGGCGAAGGTCAGCACCACGAAGCCGATGCCCAGCAGCAGCAGGGTGCGCAGCGCGCGCCAGGGGCCCAGTCCGCTGGTGCGCAGGATGGTGTATTCGGAGCTCTGCGCCAGCCGGGCCATGACGAAGATCGAGCCGATCAGCACGGTGATCGGCAGCAGCTCGTAGAGATGGCTCGGCACCAGCAGGGTCACGTAGATCAGCGCCTGCGCGGGCCCGTAGTTCAGGCTGTCGGGCTTGCCGATGGACTGCAGCTCGTCGACGAAGTCGAAGAAGAAGAAGAGGCTCAGGAAGCCGAGCGTCACGAACGCGACGGCCTTCAGCACCTCGACGTAGATCAGGCGTCTTATCGTTTTCACGTGGGTTCGATCCTGGGAGCGGTTGCCGGCGCGGCAACGGAGGCGGACGGGCTCTTCCGGATGCGTCGTCCCCAGTTGTTCTGGCGGGCGCCCAGCCATGCAAGGTTGATCAGCAGCACGCCGCCATGCAGCAGCAGCATGAAGCCGCCCATGCCGAACTTGCCCGAGCTGATCCAGCTCTGGCCGAGGTTGAGCATGTTGTAGTAGACGACGAAGGCGAACAGCGCGAGCAGCAGGTTGCCACTGCGGCCCACGCGCGGGTTGCCGCTGGACACGTTCAGCGCCAGCAGCACGAAGTTGATGGCGGCCAGCAGCATGCCGACGCGCCAGGCCAGTTCGCCCCGGCTCATGTCGCTCCGGTCGGTCAGCAGCGACAGGGTGGTGCGCGCACGCGCCGGAGTGGTGTCGTCGCCGAAGCCGGAGCTTCCGCCGGCGCGCGTTCCGTAGGTCTTGAATTCGCTGATCTTCAGGCCGGTGTTGGCCATCGGCTGCTCGAGCCGCTGGCCGTTGTTGAGCAGCAGGTAGCGCGAATCGCCGATGTTCTCGATGCTGCCGCTGCGCGCCGAGGTGGTGATCTGCAGGTTGCGCTCGATCGACCAGATGAAGACGTTCGTGGCCCTGGAGTTGTCCGGCGTCTCCTTGTCGATGAAGAACACCCGCACGCGGCCGGCCGATTCGCGGAATTCACCCGGCGCCACGCGCTCGATGTCGCTGCGCTGCTCGTACTGCTTGCGCATGCCGATGGTCTGCGAGTTGGCCCAGGGCCAGCCCACCAGCGCCATGACGGCGATCAGGATCAGCACCGGCCAGGCGAAGCGGAACAGCGGCTTGACGAAGTCGGCCATGCCTTGTCCGCTGGAGAACCAGATGACCATCTCGCTGTCGCGGTACATGCGCGACAGGGTGCCGACGATGGCGATGAACAGGCTCAGGCTCAGGATGGTCGGCATGTAGCCGAGCACCGTGTAGGCCATCACCAGGAACACCTCCTGCGGGTTCACACTGCCCTTGGACGCGAGCCCGAGGGTGCGGATGAGCATCATGGTCATCACGATGGTGACTAGTACCACGAGGGTCGCTCCGAAGCTGCGGGACAGCTCCTTGCGTAAGGAAGAATGGAATAACATCGTTCGAGGAAAAAAAGGATTATGGACTTTCAACTCAAGACCCTCACCGTCGCCCAGGCCGCAGCCGAGAAATCCGATGTCCTGATCGTGCTCGCCGGCAGCGCTCCCATCGCCTCCAAAGACCCGCTTTCCGTGCTTGCCGCCTCTGCCCGCAAGGCCGGCGACCTGCCCGACAAGGCCGGCAAGCTGCTCAGCCTGTACCGCCCGGAAGACGTCGTGGCCCCCCGCGTGGTGCTCGCCGCCATTGGCGACGGCAAGCCGGCCTCGGTGCGCACGGGCGTCGTCGCGGCGGTCAATGCGGCCAAGGCCCAGGCGCCCAAGCGCGTGACCCTGGTGTTCGCGCAGCCCGCCGACGGCGCGGCGGTGGCTTGCGCCGTCACGGCGGCGGCCGAAGCCAGCTATGTCTACACCACCACCAAGTCGAAGGCCGAACCCCGCAGCATCCGCCAGCTGACTGTCGGCGTGGCCGATGCCGCCGCGGTCGCCGGCGCCTTCGACGACGCCCGCGCCACCGTGCGGGGCATCGAGCTGGCCAAGGAGTGGGGCAACCGGCCCGCCAACCACGCCACCCCCACGCTGCTGGGCGAGGCCGCCAAGGAGCTGGCGAAGCTGCCGAACATCAAGTGCGAGGTGCTGGGCCCCAAGGAGGTCGAGAGGCTCGGCATGGGCTCCTTCGCCGCCGTGGCCCAGGGCTCCGCCGAGCCGCTGCGCTTCATCGTGCTGCGCTACCAGGGGGCCTCCAAGGAGCAGGCGCCGGTGGTGCTGGTCGGCAAGGGAATCACCTTCGACACCGGCGGCGTCTCGCTCAAGCCCGCGGCCGAGATGGATGAGATGAAGTTCGACATGTGCGGCGCGGCCAGCGTACTCGGCACCTTCCGCGCGCTGGGCGACATCCAGCCCGCCATCAACGTCGTCGGCCTCATTCCTTCGTGCGAGAACATGAACGACGGCCGCGCGGTGAAGCCGGGCGACGTGGTCACCAGCATGAGCGGCCAGACCATCGAGGTGCTCAACACCGACGCCGAAGGCCGGCTCATCCTTTGCGATGCGCTGACCTACGCCAGGCGCTTCGAGCCCGCCGCCGTGATCGACATCGCTACGCTGACCGGCGCCTGCGTGATCGCCCTGGGCGGCGTGCGCAGCGGCCTCTTCGCCAGCGACGACACGCTGGCCGCCGCGCTCGAAGCCGCCGGGGAAGCCTCGCAGGACCGCTGCTGGCGCATGCCGCTGGACGACGACTACGCCGAGGGCCTGAAGAGCAACTTCGCCGACGTGGCCAACATTGCCGGCCGCGCGGGCGGCGCCATCACCGCGGCCAAGTTCCTGCAGCGCTTCACGAGCGACTTCCCGTGGGCGCACCTGGACATCGCCGGCACCGCCTGGAAGAGCGGGGCGGCCAAGGGCTCGACCGGCCGGCCGGTGGGCCTGCTGGTGTCCTATCTCACGAGCCGCGCGGGCAGCGGCGAGGCATCGGGCAAGGCGAAGCCCAGGAAAGCCAGGGCCACCGAGGCCACGGGCAAGAAGGCGCGGTCCGCGAAGTGACGGAAATCGGCTTTCACTACAACGCGCGCGACAAGCTGACCTACGCCTGCCGGCTGGTTCGCAAGGCCGTGAACACGCGCGGCCTGCGCGTGGTGGTGGTGGGCGATGCGCGCTCGCTCGACGCGGTGGATGCCGCGCTGTGGCAGCTGTCGCCGGTGGACTTCGTCGCGCACTGCCGCGACGATGCGCCGGCCCATGTCGTCGCGCGCTCGCCCGTGGTGCTGTCGGCGCAGGGGGCCGACGCGGCCTCGCTGCCGCACCGCGAGATGCTGGTGAACCTGGGCCTCGAAGTGCCTGCGGGCTTCGAGCGCTACGAACGCATGATCGACATCGTGAGCGACGAGGCCAACGACCGCCAGGTCGGCCGCGCCCGCTGGCGCCACTATGCCGATCGTGGCTACACCATCCAGCCGCACGACTTCGCAAAGAGTTCCTGACATGGCCAGCACGCTGCGCACGCCACCCCGGTTCGTTCCCACGCTGACGACGGTGCTCGAGACTCCTGCGGAGCCCGCGAGTCCCGAGCCGCAGGCCGCGCAGCCGCCTGCGCCGGACCCGGCGAGCTCGATGGCATTGCCGCCGGCCGCGCAGCTCTCGCAGGCGGAAATCGTCAGCCTCGAAGAGCAGTTGCTGCATCGCGTGCTGCAGCGCGTCGACCTGTCGCTGGAAGAGCGTTTGAGCGACACCGTGTCAGCTGCCGTTCAGCATCAGCTCGACGCAATGGTGCCGCGTTTGCGCAATGAAATCGAGGCCGTTTTGCGCGCGCTCGTGATCGAGGCAATGGCCGCCGAACTCAGCGAAAACACCGGGTCTACGCCAGCTTCCGGGGCCTGAATACTGGGCTAAACTGCGCCGCAGGTCGGAAGGGCGTGAGGGTGCCGCTGGTCTGCGGCGCGAAACTTGCGAGGTCAGCGCGCCCGGATCACACGACCGGTTTTTTATTCTTTTCATCCAAGTTCTGGAGGTTCTCATGCAATTGAAATGGACTGCGGTCGCACTGGCTGCAATCACGCTCGTGGCTTGCGGCAAGAAAGAAGAAGCTGCTGCTCCCGCTGCAGCGCCCGCGCCAACGGCCGCGGCCCCGGCTGCACCTGCACCCGCACCTGCCGGAGAAACCCTGGTCGTCAAGATCGGTCACGTGGGACCTACCAGCGGTGCCATTGCCCACCTCGGCAAGGACAACGAGTTCGGCGCCAAGATGGCCATCGAAGACCTGAATGCAAAGGGCCTCAAGATCGGCGACAAGGTTGCCAAGTTCGAACTGGTCGCAGAAGACGATGCAGGCGATCCGAAGCAGGGCACGGCTGTGGCCCAGAAGCTCGTGGACGAAAAGGTCAACGGCGTGGTCGGTCACCTGAACTCGGGCACCACCATCCCCGCCTCCAAGCTGTATAGCGACGCTGGCATTCCGCAGATCTCGCCTTCGGCCACCAACCCGAAGTACACGCGCCAAGGCTTCAAGACCACGTTCCGCGTGGTGGCTGACGACACGCAACTCGGCGGCACGCTGGGCAAGTACGCAGTCGAAACGCTCAAGGGCAAGAACATTGCCGTGATCGACGACCGTACCGCTTATGGCCAGGGCGTTGCCGAAGAGTTCGAGAAGTCGGCCAAGGCCGCTGGCGCCACCATCGTGGGCCACGAGTTCACCACCGACAAGTCGACCGACTTCAACGCCATCCTGACCAAGCTGAAGGCCGCCAAGCCCGACGTGCTGTTCTTCGGCGGCATGGACGCCGTCGGCGGCCCGATGCTCAAGCAAGTCAAGCAACTCGGCCTGAACGTCAAGTTCATGGGCGGCGACGGCCTGTGCACCAGCGAACTGCCGAAGCTGGCTGGCGATGCCATCGGCGAAGACATGGTGGTGTGCGCTGAAGCCGGCGGCGTCGACGGCGACTTCAAGCAGCCCCTGGAAGACTTCAAGGCCAAGTTCAAGACCAAGAACGGCGTGGAAGTGCAGATCTATGCACCGTACGTGTACGACGCGGTCAACGTGCTGGCCGAAGCCATGGTGAAGGCCGGTTCGTCCGACCCCGCCAAGTACCTGCCCGAAGTGGGCAAGGTGCAATACAAGGGCGTGACCGGCCCGATCGCCTTCGACGAGAAGGGCGACATCAAGAATGGCGCGCTGACGCTGTACACCTACAAGGGTGGTGCGCGCACGCAGATCGCCGTGGTGCGCTGATTCGCTTCAGCCAGAAAAGAGAAAAGGGCCTTCGGGCCCTTTTTTCATGCTTGTCTGTTTCAGCGCCAGGCGGTCAGAGCGGCGCGAGGCCCGAGGGGCGGTTGGCGTTGCAGTATTCGATGAAGGCGTCGAGGTCGCGCGACTTGTCGAACACCGCATCCGCGCCGAGCGCCGTGCAGCGAGCCCGGATGTCCGCCGTCACGTAGTTGCTCAGCACCACCACCCGCTGGCTGGGCTTGCGGTCCCTGCAGCCCCCGAGAACGCCGAGGCCGGAGCCTTCCTTCAGGAAAAGATCGACGATCAGCAGTTGCCAGCCGTCGGGATGCTCTGCGAGCCACGCGAGGGCGTCCGTCTCGGTTTCGGCGAAGCCGACCACCCGGCCGTTGACCAGATCCTCGAGTGCCGGGACCAGGTTGTCCCTGATGGTCTTGTTGTCCTCGACGAGGAACGTGATGAGGGCCATGCCGTGGTTTCGCTTTGAGAACGAATAGCGTAGCGTGCCTGGCGGCAGCCCGGCGTAGGAGAAGGGATACGGACGAGGTCCGGTGCGAGGTCAGTCCGAGCCTTTGGCGCGGATCTTCGCCTTGAGCTTCTCGGCCAGCGCCTGGCTCTCGTCGCGCTCGGCCGTGACCTCGAGGCGCTTCTCGATTTCCTCGGTCAGCGCAGCATTGACCTCGGCGAGCTTCTCGGCCGACTTGGCCAGCTTTTCCTCGAGCTGGCTGGTGTGCTCGATGGCCTGCGCCACCTCGCCGACCTGCACTTCCTCGGGCAGTTCCTGCTCGAGCACCGTATTGACGACGGCGAGGTTGTCCGATGCCCGCTGCACGTCCGCCGCCACCTGCTCGCTCTTTTCCAGGGTTCGGTCCAGCGGCGTCGTGCCGCGAGACGGGTTTTGCGGTTTTCCGGCCATCGGGGGATCCTTTGCAGGCGTAAAAGTAGAACCTTCGAATCGTAGCTCCAGACGGGAGCGCCCGGGTGCTTATCCCGGTTGTTGCAAGGCAACGCCGCTTCCCGGGCGGGGGCGGGGGAGAAGCAGGAGACAAAAAAGCCCAGGCGCTTGTGGCGACTGGGCTTCCTGTGTCGTTCGAGTGTCCGTGAACGGTTACGAACAATCAATCTCTGGCGGAGCAGGCGGGATTCGAACCCGCGGAGGGCTATTAACCCTCACACGCTTTCCAGGCGTGCGACTTAAACCGCTCATCCACCGCTCCTGAGCCCACGATTGTAGCAGTCAGTCAGCCCTGATTTCCCGGACCTTGCACCGAAGACTTGCCGGCCTGCACCATCCGCATCGCTGAAGCGATCAGCGTGGCGGTTTCGGTCATGTTGCTGGGCACGATCAGCGTGGTCTTGGAGTCGGCCGCCACCTTGCCGTAGGCGTCGACGGCTCGCTCGGCCACCTTGAGCTGGACCGCCTGCTCGCCGCCCGGCTGGCGGATGGCGGCCGCCACCCGTTCGATGGCGTCGGCCGTTGCCGTGGCAACCGCGGTGATGGCGGCAGCTTCACCCTGGGCGTTGTTGATCTGGGCCTGCTTCTCGCCCTCCGAGCGGGCGATGAAGGCCTCGCGCTCGCCGGTGGCGATGTTGATCTGCTCCTGGCGGCGACCTTCGGAGGCGGCGATCAGCGCGCGCTTTTCGCGCTCGGCGGTGATCTGGCGCTGCATCGCCTGCAGGATTTCCTTCGGCGGCGTCAGGTCCTTGATTTCGTAGCGCAGCACCTTCACGCCCCAGTTCAGCGCCGCCTCGTCGATCGCCGCCACCACCTGGGCGTTGATGACGTCGCGCTCCTCGAAGGTCTTGTCGAGCTCCAGCTTGCCGATCACGCTGCGCAGTGAGGTCTGGGCGAGCTGGGTCACGGCCACGATGTAGTTCGACGAGCCGTAGCTGGCGCGCATCGGGTCGGTCACCTGGAAGTACAGGATGCCGTCCACCTGCAGCTGCGTGTTGTCGCGCGTGATGCAGATCTGGCTGGGCACGTCGAGCGGGATTTCCTTCAGGCTGTGCTTGTAGGCCACCCGGTCGATGAACGGGATCAGGAAGTTGGGGCCGGGCGTCATCGTGCCGTGGTACTTGCCCAGCCGCTCGCGGATCCAGGCGTTCTGCTGCGGCACGAACTTGACCGACTGGCTGATGAAGATGATCGCGATGACCAGGATGATGAGTGGTACCGAGAATTCCATGGTGCGCTTCCTTTTCTGAGTTCTGTCTACGACGGACTGACTGACTAAACCTTGTCGACCACCAGTCGGCTGCCGACCACCTCGACCACGCGGTGCTCGCCGGTGGAGGGCGCGCGGCCCGCGCGCTGGATCACGGTCCATTGCGCCCCGCGATAACGCACTGTCGCCGTGCCGTCCGGGTTCCAGGCATCGACCTGCACGGTCTCGCCGATGTCGAGATTCACGTCGCGGTTGGCTTCGGTGGGCGGGGCAGGGGGGCGCCTGCGCTGGATCGTGTACCAGACCAGCACGGCCCCCACGCCGATGACGGCCGCCACGATGAGTTGCGTGACGGTGCCGAAGCCCAGGTGCGCCGAGATGGCCGCCGCCGCGAAACCGGCTGCCAGCAGCAGGAGATAGACGGTGCCCGAGAGCAGCTCGACCACGATGGCCACCCCCGCAATCAGCCACCAGACAGTGGAATTTGCCATGTCGACTCCTCTTGTTACTTGTTCGATGCGCGCCATTCTGATGCATTCGCTCCAAGCGCTTGCCCTGCGTAGGGATACTGCATCGGGGAGGGCGAAGGAAGCCTTGCCGGACCGCTCCGAATGGCTTGTGCGAAGCTGACCGGATCCGTCATCCGAATTCCGTACACTTCGCGCCTCGCCACATTGCTGTCTGTCTGCCTGTCCGGAGCCCCGCTCATGAAATTTCGCTTTCCCATCGTCATCATCGACGAGGACTTCCGCTCCGAAAACACTTCGGGCCTCGGCATCCGCGCGCTCGCGCAGGCCATCGAGACGGAAGGCTTCGAGGTGCTGGGCGTCACCAGCTACGGCGACCTGAGCCAGTTCGCCCAGCAGCAAAGCCGCGCCAGCGCCTTCATCCTGTCGATCGACGACGAGGAGTTCACCATCGGCCCCGACCTCGATCCGGCCGTGCTGAACCTGCGCACCTTCATCGGCGAAGTGCGGCGCAAGAACGCCGACGTGCCTATCTACATCTACGGCGAGACCAAGACCTCGCGCCACCTGCCCAACGACATCCTGCGCGAGCTGCACGGCTTCATCCACATGTTCGAGGACACCCCCGAATTCGTGGCGCGCCACATCATCCGCGAGGCCAAGAGCTACCTCGAGAGCGTGCAGCCGCCGTTCTTCAAGGCGCTGATCGACTACGCGGAAGACGGCTCGTATTCGTGGCACTGCCCCGGCCACTCGGGTGGCGTGGCCTTCCTGAAGAGCCCCGTGGGCCAGATGTTCCACCAGTTCTTCGGCGAGAACATGCTGCGCGCCGACGTCTGCAACGCGGTGGAAGAGCTCGGCCAGTTGCTCGACCACACCGGCCCGGTCGCGGCCAGCGAGCGCAACGCGGCGCGCATTTTCAACGCCGACCACTGCTTCTTCGTGACCAACGGCACCAGCACCAGCAACAAGATGGTGTGGCACCACACGGTGGCGCCGGGCGACGTGGTGGTGGTCGACCGCAACTGCCACAAGTCGATCCTGCATGCGATCATCATGACCGGCGCGATTCCGGTGTTCATGAAGCCCACGCGCAACCACTTCGGCATCATCGGCCCCATTCCCAAGAGCGAGTTCGAGCAGAGCGCCATCAAGGCCAAGATCAAGGCCAACCCGCTGCTGGCCGACGTGGATGCCGACAAGGTCAAGCCGCGCGTGATGACGCTCACGCAGTCGACCTACGACGGCGTGATCTACAACACCGAGACCATCAAGAACATGCTCGACGGCTACGTCGACACGCTGCATTTCGACGAGGCGTGGCTGCCGCACGCGGCCTTCCACCCGTTCTACGGCGCCTACCACGCGATGGGCAAGCGCCGGGTGCGTCCGAAGGAATCGCTGGTGTTCGCCACACAGTCCACCCACAAGCTGCTGGCCGGCATCAGCCAGGCCAGCCACGTGCTGGTGCAGGATTCGCAGAACCGCCAACTCGACCGCGACCTCTTCAACGAGGCCTACCTGATGCACTCGTCGACCAGCCCGCAGTACGCGATCATCGCGAGCTGCGACGTGGCCGCCGCCATGATGGAGCCGCCCGGCGGCACCGCGCTGGTGGAGGAGAGCATCCTCGAGGCGCTGGACTTCCGCCGCGCCATGCGCAAGGTCGAGGAGGAGTTCGGCAAGGACGAGTGGTGGTTCAAGGTCTGGGGCCCCGAGAAGCTCGTCGACGAGGGCATCGGGCGCGCCGACGACTGGATCATGCACGGCGAGAAGAACGGCCAGCCCAAGGGCAAGAGCAAAGGCAAGAATTCGCCGCGCAACTGGCACGGCTTCGGCGAGCTGGCCGACGGCTTCAACATGCTCGACCCGATCAAGTCGACCATCGTCACGCCGGGCCTGGACCTTGAGGGCAACTTCGCCGAGACCGGCATTCCGGCCAGCGTGGTGACCAAGTTCCTCGCCGAGCACGGCGTGATCGTGGAAAAGACGGGCCTCTACAGCTTCTTCATCATGTTCACCATCGGCATCACCAAGGGCCGCTGGAACACGCTGCTCACGGCGCTGCAGCAGTTCAAGGACGACTACGCGCGCAACCAGCCGATGTGGCGCATCATGCCGGAGTTCTGCCAGCAGCACCCCGGCTACGAGCGCCTGGGCCTGCGCGACCTGTGCCAGCACATCCACCAGCTGTATGCGCGCTACGACGTGGCCCGACTCACGACCGAGATGTACCTGAGCGACCTCACGCCGGCCATGAAGCCCAGCGATGCCTTCGCCCACATCGCACACCGCAAGACCGAGCGGGTGGAAATCGACGAGCTCGAAGGCCGCATCACCACCAGCCTGATCACCCCGTACCCGCCGGGCATTCCGCTCTTGATTCCGGGCGAGGTGTTCAACAAGAAAATCGTCGACTACCTCAAGTTCTCGCGCGAATTCAACACGCAGTGCCCTGGCTTCGAGACCGACATCCACGGCCTGGTGGCGCGCGTCGACGAGACGGGCAAGAAGCGCTACTACGCGGATTGCGTCAAGGAAGCGAAGTAACCGCCTGGCGGGGGTGAAGAGCCGATATCGGGATATCGGCCCGGTCGATCAGGTCGATTGATCAGCGATCAGCCCTCGCGCACTCGCATGAAGCGCGCGAAACGGGGCAGGCCCTTGGCGGTGAGGCCGTTGTAGCGGTAGGTCACCCAGGTGCCGATGGCGGGCGGGTTTTCGCGCTCCGCGTCGGTCAGGCCGGTGCCGAGCCTGAAGCGCTTGCCTTCGGGCGTCTCGACCACCAGCGCGCCCAGCCGGGAGCTGTGCCTGCCCTTGCCGGGCAGGTGCTCGATCACCCGGGCTTCGGCGTCTTCGTAGGGCTTGACCTTGAGCAGGTCGTTGCCGCGTTCGCCCTTGTAGAGCGAAGCCCCGCGGTGGAGCATCAGGCCTTCGCCGCCCATCTTCACCGTCTTGTCGAGCAGCGCCTGCAGTGCCTCGTGCGTGGTGGCGCGTTCCTGCGGCACCGGCACCACCCACGGCGCGTCGGTGACGGGCAGCAGCTTGCGCAGGGCCGCCAGCCGCGCCGTGAAATCACCGGGCTGCGTGGGCAGGTCGAACGCCATGAAGCGCATCTCGTGCCACGCGACGTCGTTGGGGGTCTGGTTGCGTGCCGTCGATACCGCGTGCGAGAAGCGGCCCCTCCCGGCCCACAGTTCGCCGTCGAGCGGCTGTTTCGGCAGCGGGGCGGTGAACCATGCCGGAGCGACGATCCGCTCGCCGCCGCGCGTCCAGAGCTGCCGGCCGTCCCAGTAGGCGCGCACGCCGTCGTACTTCTCGCTGACCCAGTAATCCGCCAGCGACATGCCGGGGCGGTACGTCTCGGCCAGCATCAGCGATGGCGCGGCCTCGCGCGAGAGCGCGGCCGGCGCGATGGCCAGGCCGAAAGCGGCAAGCAGCAGGGAGCGGCGGTTCAGCACGTTGCTATGAAATAAGTAGCAAAAAAGGCCGCTGGTGCGGCCCTGTGACATCGGGCGCTGACGGGGTTATTCCGCCATTCCACCGACCACGTTGCTGAAGCCGCCGTCCACGTAGGTGATCTCGGCGGTCACGCCGCTGGCCAGGTCGCTCAGCAGGAAGGCGGCCACGTTGCCGACTTCCTCGATGGTCACGTTGCGCCGGATCGGCGATGCGTCGGCCACGGCCGCCAGCATCTTGCCGAAGCCCTTGATCCCGCTGGCCGCCAGCGTCTTGATCGGGCCCGCGCTGATGCCGTTCACGCGCATGCCCTTCGGGCCGAGCGAAGCGGCGGTGTAGCGCACCGAGGCTTCGAGCGAGGCCTTGGCCAGGCCCATGGTGTTGTAGTTGGGCAGCGCGCGCTCGGCGCCCAGGTAGGTCAGCGTCAGCAGGGCCGACTTGTCGTTGAGGTAGGGCAGGGCCGCCTTGGCCATGGCCGGGAAGCTGTACGCGCTGATGTCGTGCGCGACCTTGAAGCCCTCGCGCGAAAGCCCGTCGAGGAAGTCGCCCGCGATGGCCTCGCGCGGCGCGAAGCCGATGCTGTGCACGAAACCGTCGAACTTGGGCCAGGCCAGGGAGAGGTCGGCGAAGAGCTTGTCGATCTGCGCATCGTCACTCACGTCGCAGTCGAAAATCAGCTTCGAGCCGAAGTCTGCGGCATATTCGGTGATACGGTCCTTGAACCGCTCGCCGACGTAGCTGAAGGCGAGTTCCGCGCCCTGGTCGTGACAGGCCTTGGCAATGCCATAAGCAATGGAGCGATTGCTCAATACACCGGTGATCAGCAGTTTCTTGCCCGAAAGAAAGCCCATGAGGTTGCCTTGTGAAAATCTTGGGCAGAATTCTCGCATGCGAGGTTGGCTGCTTCTGACGTTGGCTCTCTTGGCGCTCCCCTCGTGGGCGGCGCATGGCCTGGGCATGGGCTACGAGCCGAAATACCCCGCGTCGTTCAGGAATTTCGACTATGTGAACCCGGACGCCCCCAAGGGCGGGGAGCTCGTGCTGTCGGCCAGTGGCACCTTCGACAAGCTCAACCCGTTCACTCTCAGGGGCGTACCGCCGGTGGGCATGGGCTACAGCGCCAACGGTTTCGTATTCTCGGAGTACGGCCTGATCTTCGATTCGCTCATGACGCCCAGCGAGGACGAGCCGTTCTCCAACTATGGCCTCCTGGCCGAGGACGTGCAACTGGCCGCTGATCGCCTGAGCGTAACCTTCCGCCTGAACCCGAAGGCGAAGTTCTCCGACGGTTCCCCGGTGCTCGCGAAGGACGTGAAGTACTCCTACGACACCCTGATGAGCAAGCAGGCCGGGCCTACCTTCCGCTCCTACTGGGGGGACATCAAGGACGCAGTGGTGGTCGGGGAGCGCACGGTCCGCTTCGACTTCAAGCGCCAGAACTCGGAACTGCACATGATCATCGGCCAGCTTCCGGTGTTCTCCAGCACCTGGGGCAAGGGCAAGCCATTCGACCAGATCGTGAGCGAGCCACCTATTGCCAGCGGGCCGTACGTCGTGGACAAGGTCGATTTCGGCAAGCATATCTCCTACCGCCGGCGGCCGGACTATTGGGCCGCCGACCTCCCGGTGCGCAAGGGAATGTTCAATTTCGGCTCGGTGTCCTACCAGTACTTCAAGGACGCGCTCGGCGAGGAAGAGTCGCTCAAGGCGGGATCGCTCGATGCGATGGAGGAGCGTTCGATCATTGCCTGGGTCCGCCGCTACAAGGGGCGCCGCTTCGATTCCGGCGAGTTGATCAAGGAAGAGATCGCGCACCGCCGCTTCACCGGGATGCAGGGCCTGGCACCCAATCTGCGGCAGCCGCGCTTCCAGGACATGCGCGTTCGCCAGGCACTGGCGCTGGCCTTCGATTTCGACTGGCTCAACCAGCACCTTTTCTACGGACGCAGGGCCCGTACGACAAGCTACTTCCAGAACAGCGACGACCTCATGGCCCAGGCCGAGATCACCCCCGAGGAGCAGGCGCTGGTCGATCGCCTGAAGAACAGGCAGCGCTACATCGACAACACCAAGGGCGAACTGCCGCGCCCTGCCACCACGGGGGACACGGCCGAGGGCTTGCGGCGCAACCTCGTTCGCGCGCAGGAACTGCTGCGGGACGCAGGCTGGAACTACAAGGACGGCGCGTTGCGGGACAAGGACGGCACGCCCTTCGTCATCAGCTTCGACATCCCGGACCGCAGTTCGGGCGTGGTGCTGGCACCCTATGCGCGCAACCTCGCCAAGCTGGGAATCAAGCTCGATTACCGCCTGCGCGACCCAAGCCTGATCAAGAAGAAGCAGGACGATCTCGACTTCGACATGGTCATCAACATTGCGGGTGGATCGTCGAGTCCGGGCAACGAGCTGTATGACGATTTCGGCTCGAAGTCGGCCAATGAAAAGGGGAGCCAGAACCTCAGCGGCATCAGCGATCCGGTGATCGACGAGATTCTCGAAATGATCGTCAATGCCCCCGACCGCAAGGCGCTCGCGGCGGGTGCGCGGTTGTTGGACCGCTACTTGCTCCACCAGCACTACGTGATCCCGATGTACTACGGCAAGCAGTATTTCATCGCCCACAAGCGCAAGCTGCACCGTCCGGACGCACCGTTGCCGCAACGCCTTCTCGCCGGTTCGGCGATGCTGACGATGTGGTGGATCGATCCGGCGGCGAAGTAGCAGCCCGACAGACACAGACAGACCGCATGGCCGCCTACCTGCTCCGACGACTCCTGCTGATCATTCCCACGCTGTTCGGAGTGCTGCTGATCAATTTCGCCATCGTGCAATTCGTTCCGGGTGGTCCGGCCGAGCAGTTGCTCTCGCAACTGACCAACAAGGAGAACCGCCTCTCGGGTGGTCCGACGGGGCGCGCCCTCGATGCCAAGCAGATCGCGGAGATCAAGGCTCTATACGGCTTCGACAAGCCGGCGCCGGAGCGCTTCTGGCAGATGATCAAGCAGTTCGCCAGCTTCGACCTGGGCAAGAGCTTCTTCCAGAGCAAGGGCGTGTGGCAGCTCATCAAGGAGAAGCTGCCGGTCTCGATCAGCCTGGGGCTCTGGACTTTCTTCATCAGCTACCTGATAGCGGTGCCGCTCGGCGTTGCAAAGGCGGTGCGTGCCGGCTCGCGCTTCGATTTCTTCACAACTCTGCTGGTGCTCGTCGGCTACGCGATACCGGGCTTCGTGCTGGGCGTGGCGCTGCTGGTGATCTTCGGCGGCCAGTTGCAGTGGTTTCCGCTGCGCGGGCTGACCTCGCCGAACTGGGAGTCGCTGAGCTGGGGCGCACGCATCGTCGATTACCTGTGGCACATCACCTTGCCGGTGACGGCCATGGTGCTCGGCAGCTTCGCGATCACCACCATGCTCACCAAGAACTCGTACCTCGAGGAAATCCGCAAGCAGTATGTGCTGACGGCGCGTGCCAAGGGGCTGGCGGAGCGGCAGGTGCTTTGGAAGCACGTGCTGCGCAATGCGCTGATCCCGATCATCACCGGCTTCCCGGCCGCATTCATCGGTGCGTTCTTCTCCGGCGCACTGCTGATCGAGACGCTCTTTTCGCTCGATGGAATGGGCCTGCTGAGCTACGAAAGCGTCCTGCGGCGCGACTACCCGGTGTTCCTGGGCACGCTCTATCTGTTCACATTGATCGGGCTGGTGACCAAGCTCATTTCCGATCTCTGCTATGTCTGGGTCGATCCGAGGGTGAAGTTTGACTAACAAAGAAGCGCCAGTCGTGTCCGTGAGCCCGGGCCGGCGCGCCTGGCGGCGTTTTCGCCGCAATCCACTGGGGTTCTGGAGCCTGCTGATCTTCTCGGCCCTGGTGGTGCTGAGCCTCTTCGCCGATGTCCTTTCCACCGACAAGCCACTCGTGGTGCGCTACGAAGGGAAGACCTATTTCCCGGTGCTGCGGGACTACTCCGAGAAAACCTTCGGCGGCGACTTCGAGACGCCGGCCGACTATCTGGATCCGTTCATCGAGCAGCGTCTCAATCAGGGCGACAACTGGGCGATCTACGCACCGAACCGCTACGGCCCGGCCACGCTCAACTATTTCTCGAAGCCACCGAACCCCGCGGCGCCTTCGCAGGAGAACCTGCTCGGCACCGATGAACGGGGGCGCGATCTGCTGGCCCAGTTGATCTACGGCTTTCGCGTGAGCGTACTGTTCGCGCTGGCGCTCACGGTCATCGGGGTTGTGCTGGGCATCGCGACCGGCGCGGTGCAGGGGTTTTTCGGCGGCAAGATCGACCTGACCGTCCAGCGGCTGATCGAGATCTGGGGCGCAATGCCCGAGCTTTACCTGCTGATCATCTTCAGTGCGATCTTCACGCCCAGCGTGGCGCTGCTACTGATCCTGCTGAGCCTGTTCGGCTGGATGGGGCTGTCCGACTATGTGCGCGCCGAGTTCCTGCGCAACCGGCAGATGGATTACGTGCGCGCGGCGAGGGCTTTGGGTGTGGGAAATCTGCAGATCATGTGGCGCCACATCCTGCCCAACAGCATGGTGCCGGTCGTCACCTTCCTGCCGTTTCGCATGAGTGCGGCCATCCTGGCGCTGACCTCGCTCGACTTCCTGGGACTCGGCGTACCCCCGGGCACTCCGTCGCTCGGCGAGCTGCTGAGCCAGGGCAAGGGAAACATCGATGCCTGGTGGATATCTCTGTCTACCTTCGTCGTGCTTGTGGTCACGCTCATGCTGCTGACCTTCATGGGCGACGCCCTGCGCGACGCGCTCGATCCGCGGAAGGCCGACAAGTGACGAGCACCGTACCCAGTCAATCCTTGCTCGACGTGAAGGGCCTGCGCGTCGCCTTCGGCGGCAAGGAGGTCGTGCATGGCATCGACTTCCAGATGGCCGCCGGCGAAAAGCTCGCGCTCGTCGGCGAATCGGGCTCGGGCAAGACGGTCACCGCGCTGTCGCTGTTGCGGCTGGTGCAGAACGCGGACCTGTCCGGCGTGGCACGGCTCTTCGGTGGCGAGCTCGGGAATGGCCGGCAAGGCCCGCGCGACCTGCTGGCGATCCCCGAGCGCGAGCTGCGGGGCATCCGCGGCAAGGAGATCGCCATGATCTTCCAGGAGCCGATGACCGCGCTGAACGCGCTCTACACCGTGGGCGACCAGATCGCCGAGGTGCTCGAACTGCACGAGGGGCTCTCGAAGCGAGAGGCGCAGGCGGCAGCGGTCCAGTTGCTGGCCGACACCGGCATTCCCGAGCCGGCGAGGCGGGCGAGGGCGTTTCCACACCAGCTCTCGGGCGGCCAGCGCCAGCGCGCGATGATCGCCATGGCGCTCGCCTGCAAGCCGCGGCTGCTGCTGGCCGACGAGCCAACCACCGCGCTCGACGTGACCGTGCGTGCGCAGATTCTCGACCTGCTCGCCGACCTGCAGCGCAAGCACGGCATGGCGGTGCTGCTCATCACGCACGACCTGAACCTGGTGCGGCGCTTCGCCGACCGGGTGGTGGTCATGGAGAGCGGCCACATCGTGGAGCACGGCGCGGTGGGATCCGTGTTCGACGCCCCGCAGCATCCCTACACGCGCAAGCTGATCGACAGCCATCCCGAGCGCAACGTGGCGCCCGTCGCGAGCGGCTCTGGTGCGGCGCCGCTGATCGAGGCCAAGGCCCTGCGGGTGGTCTACCCCGTGCCAAAGCCTGGCATCGGCGGCTGGTTCCGCAAGGGCGAGTTCGTCGCGGTGCAGGGGGCCGATTTCCGCATCGCTTCCGGCGAGACGCTGGGCGTGGTCGGCGAATCGGGCTCGGGAAAGTCGACGCTCGCGCTGGCGGCGCTCGGGCTGCTGAAGTACCAGGGCGCACTGACCGTCGCGGGCAAGGGATGGGCGGTCGACCGGGCCTCCGATCTCGCCTTGCGCCGCACGATGCAGGTGGTGTTCCAGGATCCGTTCTCGTCGCTCTCGCCCCGCATGACGGTGGAGCAGATCGTGGGTGAGGGGCTGCGCGTGCATGCGCCCGAGCTCGGCGTCGAGGCGCGCCGGACGCGTGCGCTTGCCGCGCTGGCCGACGTCGGGCTGACGGAGGCACAGTTTCCGGCGCTGCTGGAGCGCTATCCGCACGAGTTCTCGGGTGGGCAGCGGCAGCGGCTGGCGATCGCCCGGGCGCTGATCGTCGATCCCCGGCTGCTGGTACTCGACGAGCCCACCAGCGCGCTCGACGTCACGATCCAGAAGCAGGTGCTGGGGCTGCTGCAGCGCCTGCAGCGCGAGCGCGGCTTGAGCTACCTGCTGATCACGCACGACGTGGAGGTGATCCGGGCGATGGCGCACAACGTCATCGTGATGAAGGACGGGGCCATCCTAGAAACCGGACAGGTCGAGCGCGTGCTCGATGCGCCCGAGCACCCCTACACGAAGAAGCTGGTGGCCGCTGCGCTGCTCGAGTAGAACAACAACGGAGACCGCGAGAAATGTCGGAAATCGGACGCGACCGGCGCGGAGCCTGGCGCGCGGCGCTGGCCTGCATGGTCACTCTGTCTGTGGCCATGGGTCTGGGGCGCTTCGCCTTCACGCCGATGCTGCCCATCATGCTGCACGAGGGAAAGCTGGAGCTCGCAGCGGGCGGGGTGCTGGCCTCGCTCAACTACCTGGGCTACTTTCTTGGCGCGGTGAGCTGCGCGGCCATCGGCATCAAGGCGTCGAGCATGGTGCGCGGCGGACTCGTGGCCACGGCAGCGCTGCTGGTCGGCATGGGACTGCTGCACAGTTTCACGAGCTGGGGTGTGCTGCGCACGGCGGCGGGGGTGATGAGCGCCTGGGTCTTCGTCTTCGCCTCGGGCTGGGGGTTGCGCCGGCTGGCGGAGACGAACGCGCCGACGCTGGCGGGCGTGATCTACACCGGGCCGGGGATCGGCATTGCCATGACCGGGCTGCTCGGCGGCGCGCTCGGGCGCTGGGGGTCGGATGCGGGCTGGATCGGGCTGGGCCTTCTGGCAGTGGTGCTGATCGCCGTGATCTGGCGGGTGTTCGACGATGGTGAGCACGCCCACGCCGCTGGCGGCGCGGCTGCCCCGGCGCCTGCCGCCGCGCCTCGCGTGGCCGGGCCGGCGGACCGCAGCGACGCGATCTGGCTGGTCGCGCTCTACGGGCTGGCTGGCTTCGGCTACATCATCACCGCCACTTTCCTGCCCGTGATCGCCCGCCAGGCGCTGCCCGGATCGTCCTGGCCGGATTTCTTCTGGCCGCTGTTCGGGCTGGCCATCATTCCGGGCGCGCTGATCGGGGCTCGCGCGCCGACGCACTGGGACAACCGGCTGCTCCTGGCCTTTGCCTACGCACTGCAGGCGCTGGGCGTCGTGCTGTCGGTGGCCTGGCCGAGCATTGCCGGATTCGCGCTCGGCAGCCTTCTGCTGGGCATGCCGTTCACCGCCATCACCCTTTTTGCGATGCGGGATGCCCGCCGGCTGCGCGGCAATGCGGCGGCGGGGCTGATCGGCTACGCGACGGCTTCATACGGGGTGGGGCAGATCGTCGGTCCGCTGTTTGCCGCGCCGCTCGCCCAGCGGACGGGGTCTTTCCAGCTGCCGCTGCTGGTCGCGGCGGCGGCATTGGCGCTGGGGGCGGTTCTCTTCGCGCTGGTCTGGTTCAAATCGCGTGGCGCCGCCGGGCAATAGCCGGGCGGGTATTCAAGCGGGTTCGAAAGCCCTTCATTAATTGCACAAATAGCATATAATTCGAGGCTCACGACCAAACGGGCGGGTACCAACCGCCCGTTTTTTTTGGTCCATCCATTCCGGGCTTTCATTCATGGCTATCTGGCATCCGTGGCGGGCGGATGGCAGGGCCGGGCATTTAAAAAGGCACTTTCGAACACGTGGCATTGCAGCAAGTAGTGGAACAAACCGTGGCCGGCCTCGGCTACGACCTGGTCGAGATCGAACGTTCGGCCGGGGGATTGCTGCGCGTGACGATTGATTTGCCCTGGAAAGCCCCCACCTCCGAAGCTGTGGCCGCAGGGCTGCCGGAACCTTTCGTCACGGTCGAGGACTGCGAGAAGGTCACGCGCCAGCTGCAATTCGCGCTCGAGGTCGACGGCGTCGACTACAAGCGGCTCGAAGTGTCCTCGCCGGGTATTGACCGTCCGCTTCGCAATGAGCAG
Source organism: Variovorax sp. SG517 (assembly GCF_013376045.1). Classification (GTDB taxonomy): domain Bacteria; phylum Pseudomonadota; class Gammaproteobacteria; order Burkholderiales; family Burkholderiaceae_C; genus Variovorax. The sequence continues at coordinate 347,625 of NZ_JABMJG010000002.1, forward strand.
GATTTCGAGCGTTTCGTGGGCGAGGTGATCGACATCACGCTCAAGGCGCCCATGGGCGCCGCAGCGGCTGGCCAGGTGGCGGCCAACCGCAAGAAATTTCGCGGCACGCTGGAGCGGGCCGCACAGGTAGAGGGCGCCGGCGCCCCGGGCTGGCAAATCGTCTGGAGCGATGCGCCCGAGCCCAAGCCGGGTCAAAGAGTGAGCAAGAAGCGCGCGCCCGCAACGCTGCAGGCGCTGGGCTTCGTGCTGGACGAGCTGCGCGAGGCGCGGCTTGCGCCAATTGTGGATTTCAAGGGCCGAAAGGCCAAAACCCAACCGGGTTTTTCGGATATTGACGACGGAACGCAAGTTCCGGACTGACCAGAGGAGTGGTGGCATGAATCGCGAAATGTTGATGTTGGTGGATGCGATCTCGCGCGAGAAGAACGTCGAGCGTGACGTCGTCTTCGGCGCGGTCGAGTCCGCGCTGGCGCAGGCCACCAAGAAGCTCCATCAGGGCGATGTGGACATCCGCGTCTCGGTCGATCGCGACAGCGGCGACTACGAAACCTTCCGCCGCTGGCACGTCGTGCCCGACGAGGCCGGCCTGCAGCTGCCCGACCAGGAAATCCTGCTGTTCGAAGCCAAGGAAGAAATGCCGGACATCGAGGTCGGCGAATACATCGAGGAAGCCGTCGACTCCGTGCCCATCGGCCGTATCGGCGCCATGGCCGCCAAGCAGGTCATCCTGCAGAAGATCCGCGACGCAGAACGCGAGATGCTGCTCAACGACTTCATGTCGCGCGGCGACAAGATCTTCGTGGGCACCGTCAAGCGCCTGGACAAGGGCGACATCATCGTCGAGGCCGGTCGCGTCGAAGGCCGCCTGCGCCGCAGCGAAATGATCGCCAAGGAAAACCTGCGCAATGGCGACCGCGTGCGCGCCATGATCATGGAAGTCGACCTGACGCTGCGCGGCGCGCCGATCATCCTGTCGCGCTCGGCTCCCGAATTCATGATCGAGCTGTTCCGCCAGGAAGTGCCCGAGATCGAGCAGGGCCTGCTCGAGATCAAGAGCTGCGCCCGCGACCCCGGCTCGCGCGCCAAGATCGCCGTGCTCTCGCACGACAAGCGCGTCGACCCGATCGGCACCTGCGTCGGCGTGCGCGGCACGCGCGTCAACGCCGTGACCAACGAACTCGCCGGCGAGCGCGTGGACATCGTCCTATGGAGCGAAGACCCCGCCCAGTTCGTGATCGGCGCGCTGGCCCCGGCCAACGTGTCCTCCATCGTGGTCGACGAAGAGAAGCACGCCATGGACGTGGTGGTCGACGAGGAAAACCTCGCCATCGCCATCGGCCGCGGCGGCCAGAACGTGCGCCTGGCTTCCGACCTCACCGGCTGGAAGATCAACATCATGGACGCCAACGAGTCGGCCCAGAAGCAGGCGAGCGAAACCGACGCCAGCCGCAAGCTGTTCATGGAGAAGCTCGACGTCGACGAGGAAATCGCCGACATCCTCATTTCGGAAGGCTTCAACAGCCTCGAGGAAGTGGCCTACGTGCCCATCTCCGAAATGCTGGAGATCGAGGCCTTCGACGAAGACACCATCAACGAGCTGCGTGCGCGCGCCAAGGATGCGCTGCTGACCATGGAGATCGCCAAGGAAGAGGGCGTCGAGGCCCAGTCGTCGGTGTCGCAGGACCTGCGCGACCTCGATGGCCTGAACCCCGAGCTGATTCCCAAGCTGCACGAAGCGGGCGTGAATACCCGTGACGACCTTGCCGACCTCGCGGTCGATGAACTCACCGAGATCACCGGCCAGAGCGCCGATGACGCCAAAGCCCTCATCTTGAAGGCCCGCGAACATTGGTTCGCCGGCCAAGAGTGATGGTCATGGAGGCACGAAACCAATATGTCCAGTACCACTGTCGCCGAGTTCGCGAACGAGCTCAAGAAGACTCCCGAAACCTTGCTTGACCAGCTCAAGAGCGCAGGCGTGCCCAAGGCGGCCGTCACCGATGCACTCACCGAGGCCGACAAGCAGCGCCTGCTCGGCCACCTGAAGGCCAGCCACGGCACTGTCGAGCCCGAGCGCAAGAAGATCACGCTGACCAAGAAGTCGACCAGCGAGATCAAGCAGGCCGACTCCACCGGTCGCGCCCGCACCATCCAGGTCGAGGTGCGCAAGAAGCGCACCTTCATCCAGCGCGACGACGGCCACCTGGCCGCGACCGAACCCGCGCAGCAGGCGGCCGAGGCTCCGGCTGCCGCTCCCGCCGCGCCCCGCATCGACGAGGCCGAACTGGCCCGCCGCGAGGAAGAGGCGCGCCGCCAGGCCGAGCTGATCCGTCGCCAGGAAGAAGAACTGGCCGAGAAGCGTCGCCAGCGCGAGGAAGCCGAAGCCCGCGAGCGCGAGCAGGCCGAGAAGGCTGAAAAGGCCGAGCAGGAAGCCGCCCGCGCCGCCGCCGAAGCCGCCGAGAAGAAGGCTGCCGCCGCGGCAGCCGCTGCTGCCGTCGCAAAGCCGGTAGCCGCCGCTCCGGCGCCCGCTGCTGCGGCCGCCGCCGTCGATCAGAAGGCCGCCGAGCAGAAGGCTGCAGAAGACAGCAAGCTCGCCGCCCAGGCCGCCGCTGCACAGGCCAAGGAAGACGCGAAGGCCAAGGCCGCCGCCGAATCGAAGGCCCGCGCCGAAGAAGAGGCTGCCCGTGCCCGCGATCTCGACGAGCGTCGCCGCAAGGCCCTCGCCGAGGCGGAGGCCATCCGCGCCATGATGAACGCACCGGCCCGCGTGCTGGTGCCGCACAAGGCGCCCGAGAAGCCGCAGGCCGAGAAGGCCGGCGTCAAGGGCACGCTGCACAAGCCGACCGCTCCGGCGGCGCGTGCCGGTGCGCCCGCTGCCCCGGGCGCAGCGGCCGCGCCCGCTGCCCCGGGCAGCGGCAAGGAAGTCAAGTCCGCGAAGCTCTCGTCGAGCTGGGCTGGCGATCCTGCCAAGAAGAAGGAAATCAAGACCCGCGGCGACGCCAGCGGCGGTGTCGGTCGCGGCAACTGGCGCGGAGGCCCGCGCGGCCGCCGCGGCAACGACCGTGGCCATGAAGAACAGCACGTGCCGGCCGCACCGGTCGAGGCACGCGTGCTCGAAGTGCACGTGCCCGAGACCATCACCGTGGCCGAACTGGCGCACAAGATGTCCGTCAAGGCGCAGGAAGTCATCAAACAGCTGATGAAGCTGGGCCAGATGGCGACCATCAACCAGTCGCTCGACCAGGACACCGCCATGATCCTGGTGGAGGAAATGGGCCACAACGCGGTGGTTGCCGCGCTGGACGACCCCGAAGCCTTCACCGACGAGGACGTGTCGGCGCAGATCGCCGAGGCGCTGCCGCGCGCTCCGGTCGTGACCGTCATGGGTCACGTCGACCACGGCAAGACCTCGCTGCTGGACTACATCCGCCGCGCCAAGGTCGCTGCGGGCGAAGCCGGCGGCATCACGCAGCACATCGGTGCCTACCACGTGGAAACCGAGCGCGGCATGGTGTCCTTCCTCGACACCCCGGGTCACGAGGCCTTCACGGCCATGCGTGCCCGCGGTGCGCAGGCCACCGACATCGTGATCCTTGTGGTGGCGGCCGACGACGGCGTCATGCCCCAGACCAAGGAAGCCATCAAGCACGCGAAGGCGGCTGGTGTGCCGATCGTGGTGGCGATCAACAAGATCGACAAGCCCGATGCCAACCTGGACCGCGTGAAGCAGGAACTGGTGGCCGAGGAGGTCGTGCCCGAGGAGTACGGCGGCGACGTCCCGTTCGTTGGCGTGTCGGCCAAGACCGGCCAGGGCATCGACGACCTGCTCGAGCAGGTGCTGCTGCAGGCCGAAGTGCTGGAACTCAAGGCGCCGGTGGATGCCGCCGCCAAGGGCCTGGTCATCGAAGCCCAGCTCGACAAGGGCCGCGGCCCGGTCGCCACTGTGCTGGTTCAGTCCGGTACGCTCAAGACCGGCGACGTGGTGCTGGCAGGCTCGACCTACGGCCGCGTGCGCGCCATGCTGGACGAGGACGGCAAGCCGACCAAGTCCGCGGGTCCGTCGATCCCGGTCGAGATCCAGGGCCTGACCGAAGTGCCGCAGGCCGGCGACGAGTTCATGGTGATGGGCGACGAGCGCCGTGCGCGCGAAATCGCGACCTACCGTGCCGGCAAGTTCCGCAACACCAAGCTGGCGAAGGCCCAGGCCGCGAACCTGCAGAACATGTTCACCGACCTGTCGGCGGGCGAAGTCCAGACGCTGCGCATCATCATCAAGGCCGACGTGCAGGGCTCGCAGGAAGCACTGGCCCAGTCGCTGCTCAAGCTGGCGACCGACGAGGTCAAGGTGCAGATCGTGTATGCCGGCGTGGGTGGTATCAGCGAAAGCGACATCAACCTGGCCATCGCCTCGAAGGCGGTCGTGATCGGCTTCAACGTGCGTGCCGATGCCGGTGCGCGCAAGCTGGCCGAAGGCAACGGCGTGCAGCTGAACTACTACAGCATCATTTACGACGCCGTGGACGAGATCAAGGTCGCGATGTCGGGCATGCTGGCGCCGGAGCGCCGCGAGGAAATCATCGGCTCGGCCGAGATCCGCACGGTGTTCGTGGCCTCGAAGATCGGTACGGTCGCGGGTTCGTACATCACCTCGGGTTCTGTCAACCGCAGTGCGCATTTCCGCCTGCTGCGCGACAACGTGGTGATCTACACCGGCGAGATCGACTCGCTCAAGCGTCTGAAGGACGACGTGCGCGAAGTCCGCGAAGGTTTCGAGTGCGGTATCAAGCTCAAGAACTTCAACGACATCAAGGAAGGCGACCAGCTCGAATTCTTCGAGATCAAGGAGATCGCGCGTACGCTGTAAGGCACATCGCGATATCGGGCTCGCTGCCACCTTGCGGCGGCTTGCACTGAGCCCGATCTCGCGACGCTAGTGATCGATCCAAATGCCTAAGAAAAAAGCAGCCGCCCCCAACCGCGCCTTCAAGGTCGCCGATCAGATCCAGCGTGATCTGACGGAGCTGATCGCGCGCGAGTTGAAGGACCCGCGCGTGGGCATGGTCACGCTCCAGGCCGTCGAGGTCACGCCCGACTACGCGCATGCCAAGGTCTTCTTCAGCCTGCTCACCGGCGACGTGGAAGAGACGACCGAGGCGCTGAACCAGGCCGCGGGCTTCCTGCGCAACGGCCTGTTCAAGCGCCTTCACATCCACACCGTGCCGACGCTGCACTTCGTGTTCGACCGCACCACCGAGCGTGCGGCCGACATGAACGCGCTCATCGCACAAGCCGTCGCTTCGCGTTCGAAAGACGACTAGCCATGAACGCGCCACGCACAAGGGTGCAGCGGCGCCCTGTGCATGGGGTGTTGCTGCTCGACAAACCGCTGGGGTTCTCCAGCAACCAGGCCTTGCAGAAGGCCAAGTGGCTGCTGCGCGCCGAAAAGGCGGGCCATACCGGCACGCTCGATCCGCTGGCGACCGGCGTCCTGCCGTTGTGCTTTGGCGCCGCCACCAAGTTCAGCCAACTGCACCTGGACGCTGACAAGACCTACGTGGCCACGGCGCGCCTTGGCGTGAAGACGTCGACCGGCGATGCCGAGGGCGAGGTGATTTCCGAACGCCCGGTCCATGTCACGCCCGAAGACCTCGCACGCGCCGAGGCGCAGTTCGCCGGCCCGATCCGCCAGGTGCCGCCGATGCACAGCGCGCTCAAGAAGGACGGCAAGGCGCTGTACGAGTACGCCCGCGAAGGCGTGGAGGTCGAACGGGCGCCGCGCGACGTGGTGATCCACAAGCTCGAGATCCGGGCGATCGACGATGCCACCATCCGCATCTTTGCCTCCGTCAGCAAGGGCACCTACATTCGCACCCTGGGTGAGGACATCGGCGAGGCGCTCGGCTGCGGCGCACACCTGACCTCGTTGCGGCGCGTCGCCACCGGCGGCTTTACCGAGGCCCAGTGCGTCACCATCGAGGCGCTGGAGGCCATGGACGAGGAAGAGCGCCTCGCGCAGCTCCTGCCGGCCGAGGCGCTCGTGGGCGGCCACAGCCGCGTCACGCTGGGCACGGAAGATGCGGCACGTTTTCTTTCCGGCCTGCGCCGCCGCGGGGCCTGGACCGATGCGGACGAGGTTGCCGTCTTCGGCACCCACCCGCCGGCCTTTCTCGGCACGGCCCACGTCAAGGCCGGCGAACTCATTCCGGGGCGCTTGCTGAACCCCATCGAAATCCAGCAAATTCTTTTGAACGCACAACAGACCGAAGCGACACCATGAGTACCAAGCAAATCCGCAATATCGCCATCATTGCCCACGTTGACCATGGCAAGACCACGATGGTCGACCAGTTGCTGCGCCAGTCGGGCACCTTCGCCGAGCACGAAAAAGTGGTCGACACCGTGATGGACAACAACGCGATCGAAAAGGAACGCGGCATCACCATCCTGGCCAAGAACTGCGCCGTGAGCTGGAAGGGCACGCACATCAACATCGTCGACACCCCCGGCCACGCGGACTTCGGCGGCGAGGTGGAGCGCGCTCTCTCGATGGTCGACGGCGTGCTGCTGCTCATCGACGCCCAGGAAGGCCCGATGCCGCAGACCCGCTTCGTGACCAAGAAGGCGCTGGCGCTGGGCCTGAAGCCCATCGTCGTGGTCAACAAGGTCGACAAGCCGGGCGCGAACCCCGACAAGGTGGTCAACGCCGCCTTCGACCTGTTCGACAAGCTGGGCGCGACCGACGAGCAGCTCGACTTCCCGGTGGTGTACGCCTCGGGCATCAACGGCTGGTCCTCGCTGGAAGAGGGTGCGCAGGGCGAGCAGTGGGGCCCCGACATGTCGGCCCTGTTCGACACCATCCTGAAGCACGTTCCTTCGCAGAAGGGCGACCCGTCCGCGCCGCTGCAGCTGCAGATTTCCGCACTCGACTTCTCGACCTTCGTCGGCCGCATCGGCGTGGGCCGCATCAGCCAGGGCACGCTCAAGCCCATGATGGACGTGCTGGTCATGGAAGGCCCTGACGGCAAGACCCTCAAGGGCCGCGTGAACCAGGTGCTGACCTTCCAGGGCCTGGACCGCGTGCAGGCCACCGAAGCAGGCCCCGGCGAAATCGTGCTGATCAACGGCATTGCCGACATCGGCATCGGCGTGACCGTCACCGACCCGGCCAACCCGGCGCCGCTGCCGATGCTGAAGGTCGACGAGCCCACGCTGACGATGAATTTCTGCGTCAACACCAGCCCCCTGGCTGGCCGCGAAGGCAAGTTCGTCACCAGCCGCCAGATCTGGGACCGCCTGCAGAAGGAACTGCAGCACAACGTCGCGCTGCGCGTGAACGAGACCAGCGAGGAAGGCGTGTTCGAAGTGATGGGCCGCGGTGAACTGCACCTGACCATCCTGCTGGAGAACATGCGCCGCGAAGGCTACGAAATGGCCGTGTCGAAGCCGCGCGTGGTGTTCCGCGAAATCAACGGCGAGCGCCACGAGCCTATCGAGCTCGTGACGGCCGACATCGAGGAAGGCCACCAGGGCGGCGTGATGCAAGCACTGGGCGAGCGCAAGGGCGAGCTGGTCAACATGGAACCGGACGGCCGTGGCCGCGTGCGCCTCGAATACCGCATTCCGGCGCGCGGCCTGATCGGCTTCACGAACGAATTCCTGAACCTGACGCGCGGCTCGGGCCTCATCAGCAACATCTTCGACAGCTACGAGCCGCACAAGGGCGACATCGGCGGCCGCAAGAACGGCGTGCTGATCTCCATGGACGACGGTGAAATCTTCACCTACGCGCTGGGCAAGCTGGACGACCGCGGCCGCATGTTCGTGAAGGCGAACGACCCGGTGTACGAGGGCATGATCGTCGGCATCCACAGCCGCGACAACGACCTGGTGGTGAACGCCACGCGCACCAAGCAGCTGACGAACTTCCGCGTCTCGGGCAAGGAAGACGCGATCAAGATCACGCCCCCGATCGAACTCACGCTCGAATACGGCGTGGAATTCATCGAGGACGACGAGCTGGTCGAGATCACGCCCAAGAGCGTGCGCCTGCGCAAGCGCTTCCTGAAGGAACACGAGCGCAAGCGCGCCAGCCGCGACCTGATGCAGGGCTGATCGGGCGGCCGCCACCGAGGCACCGTTCTTTTCTTCTCCTTCAATGCGCCTGACGCACGGCGGCGCCGTCTGGCTGATGGTCGTCGTGACCCTGATGTGGGGCACGGCGGGCGTCGTCACGCGGCATCTGGCGCAGGCGCACAGCTTCGAGATCACCTTCTGGCGCAGCCTCTTCACGACGCTGGCGCTGCTGGTGATCCTTCCGCTGTGGCGCGGACGCGCCGTGTTCTCCCAATTGCGCCGCGGCGGGCGCGAAATCTGGATTTCCGGCGTGTGCTGGGCCGTGATGTTCACGGCCTTCATGGTCGCGCTCACGCTGGCTTCGACGGCCAGCGTGCTCGTCACCATGTCGCTCGGGCCGCTGTTCACCGCGCTGGCGGCGCGCTTCTTCATCGGGCACAGGCTGCCCGCGCGCACCTGGCTGGCCATCGTGGTCGCGGGGGCGGGCATCGGCTGGATGTACGGCACCCAGTTGGTGCAGGGCGGAGGCGGGTCGCTGGCGGGAACGCTGCTCGCGCTGTGCGTGCCGCTGGCCGGCGCTGCCAACTGGACCGTGGTGCAGCATGCGCAGGCCAGGGGCCACAGGATCGACCTCGTGCCGGCGGTGCTCATCGGCGCGGTGATCACCGTGCTCTTCACGTTACCGCTTGCCTGGCCGTTCCAGGCCGGCGCGCGCGATCTTGGGCTGCTGGCCTTCCTGGGCGTGTTCCAGCTGGCCATTCCCTGCGTGCTATCGGTGCTGTGCGCGCAGGTGCTGAAGGCGCCCGAGGTTGCACTGCTGGCGCTGCTGGAGGTGATCTTCGGCATCGCGCTGGCCTGGATCGGCGCCGGCGAGCAGCCTGCGCCGAGCGTGTTGGCCGGGGGCGCACTGGTCATCGGTGCGCTGGTGTTCAACGAATTGCTGGCGCTGCGTGGGCGGCGCACCTCGGCGGCCGACACTGCGGTGCCGGGCGCGCACTGACGTGCTGAAGTCTGGCGCGCCGAGCTACTGCTGGATGCTCGTGTCCGGTGCGCCCGTGCCAGCCATGCCGGCCATGCCAGCCATACGGGCCTCGAGCACCCTGCGCATGAAGGTCTGCGCGAAATCGTCGCCGACGCGCCAGTTGCCGTTGTCCTCCACGAACGTGAATTCGCCTCTCACCGGCAGCGAGCCGTCGCCGCCGGTAAGGGCTCCCAGCAGGCTGTCGTTGTATTCGACGACCAGCGGGCAGGCGTGGCCCGTGCCGTCCTCGAGCTTTCGGCAGGGGCCCGTGGGTTCGATCTCGGCGATCTCGCGCGAGCGGTTCGGGTCCTTGCGTACCAGGCCCGGCTCGGTGCGCGGGCGCATGCGGGCGGCCGAGGCGGCCCGGGCCGCTCCGAGCGGGGCAGCGCCTTCGCGGAATGCCTTCTCCATCGCCATGCGGCCGATGGGCTCGGCGTTGTAGAGCGGCCTGCCGTCGGCATCGAGGTTGCCGAAGCGGGCCTGGACGATGGCCACGTCCGCGCCGCGGACCACCATCTCGTCGCCCTTGGCTTCCGTGGGACCGATGGTGTAGGCCATCGGCTCCTTGCTGTCGCCTTGCGTCATGACCGCCATGCAGCCGCGCACGCGCTCCGGCTTGAGATAGCCGACCTCGCGCAGGCTGCTCACGGATGGCGTCTCGATCACGGCGCCGCCGTTCGGGTCGAGGCGGCGCATGCGCACGTCCATGCTCACGCGGCGCATCAGGCTGTCGAGCGTCTTGCGCGTGGATGCAGCGTCGCAGGCCGGCACGCTCGCCGGGGCGAACGCATACCAGCCGATGCCGCCGCCGATCACCGCCACGGTCGCCAGGAATTTCCACGCGCCGATGCGCCGGCTGCGCTGCGCACGCGCCTGCCACGCCCTGGCGGCTTGCTCGTCGGCTTCGACCAGGGCTTGTGCCTCGGCCACGATGCGGGCGCGCTCGACGGCCGTGGCTAAGGCCGGCTCGGCCGCGACCTGGGCACGCAGGGCCTCGAAGCCTTCTTTTTCGAGCGGGCCCTCGGTTGCAAGCCAGGCCAGCGTGGCCACGGGGGAGGCGGCAACGCTGCCCACGACCGGTGTTTCGGCCAGCGCCATGTCGCGCGTCTCGGCATCGATCAGGGCGTCCTTGAAGAGCGCGTCGATGGCCTCGTGCGTGATGCCCTGCTCGGCCAGTTCGACGAGATCGTCGGCATCGATGGCGGTGTCGGCCGCGTCGTCCGCATGAGGGGCGTCGTCGGCGATGCTGTCGAGCGCTGCGTTCTGCTCGTCCTCGGTCATCAGCCCCCGCACGCGCATCCATGCCAGCGCGTGGGCCGGGCTCGGCAGCGGCGGAAAGGAGGATGCCTCGGGGTGCGCACGTGCGGCGTCGTGCTGTGCGTCGGTGATGAGGCCCTGGGTCAGCAGGGCGAGGAACGCGTCCGGGTTGGCGTCTGGCGTCATGCGGGGGATTCTGCCGTGGGCGGTGCCGTTGCCGTACCGGGGAAACCGGCAGGAGCATCAGGGAAGGGCTGGAATGGCAGCAAAGGGCGGAAAAGAAAAAACGCCGGCGGGTGCCGGCGTTTCGGAGTCTTCAGGTCCGCAGACGATCAAGGGATCAGGGACGGGCGAGCTTCCAGGCGCCGTTGGCGAAGCCGTCGCCGGTCTTGTCGCCGGGCTTGGCGTCCTTGGCCCAGTAGTACAGCGGCCAGCCCTTGTAGGCCCATTGGCGCTTGCCGTCTTCGCGGATGATGATGGTGTAGCCGCCCATGGGCTTGGCTGCGTCCGCCACGCCGAGCGGGGGCCAGTTGGCAGCGCATTGGCCGTTGCAGGCCGAGGTGCCGGCACCGGCGGTGTCCTTGGCGAAGGTGTACAGCGTCATGCCGTTCGGTCCGACCAGCACGCCGTCGGCGGTGCGGGTGGGCGTGTCGGGTGCGCTTGCGGTCTTGTTGGACATGCTGCCGCAGCCGGCAAGCAGGGCCGCCGCGAGGATCGAGGCGCTGAGCAATTTCATGCAGTTTCTCCTTCGGTTGAAAAATCGCGAAAACCTTGCCGGCGGCTGGATGCCGGCCAGGGTGATTGCGCGAACAGGCAGTTTATGCGGTCGCTACGACAAATCGCGGTAGGCGAGCGTCGCGAGTTTGAGCAAAAGGTCGCGCGGCAGCTTGCCGGCGATGGCGTAGCCGAATCCCTGGTCCACCCAGTAGAAGCTCGGCACGGGACCTTCGGAGGCGAAGCGGAAGGCCGTTTCGTTGGCCGAAGGCGCCGTCTTCGAGGCCCCGGCGGCGCGGGCGTCGAGGGTGCCGATGTAGAGCGTCACGCGCTCGCCGGCGGCGTCCTCGAACATGAACTGCGCGCGCGCGCCGGTCTCGCCGGGCAGCAGGCGTCCACCGACCAGCGTGTAGCCCAGGCTGGAGAGGTCGGGCACCTTCAGCGGACGGTCCAGGCGCCTGGAGAGCCACTGCACCAGGTGCTGCTGCTCGGACGCGGCCACTTCCACGGGATGCCTTTTCTCGGGCGTGTAGACGACGTGCGCGATCGACGCGTCGTGCACGAACTCGCGCACGGCAGGCGCACGGGCAAGCTGGGTGCCGGCGCTCGGCGCGGATCGCTGGGCCCATTGCGCATTCCCGAGCCACCCGGCGGCGAAGGCGACCAGCAGGCCGGCCGCCAGGCCGCCCCAGCGCATCCACGAGCTGCGTTGCTGCGTCCGGCGTGGCTGGCGGCGGTCGAGTGCGCCCAGCAGCGGCGTTGGGATAGGGCCGTCGAGCAGCTCGCCGTGCAGCCGGCGCAGCGAGTCGCGCTGCGTGTGCCAGGCCGCGACCCTGGCGGCAATTTCGGGATCGCGCGCGATCGCTTCCTCGACCGCGTCATGGCGATCCGGAGGCAGCTGGCCGTCGACCCAGGCGTGCAGTTCGTCGTCGGTAGGGGGTGGGGCAGGGCGCTTCATGATGCTGCGGCGGTTTTCACTTGAGGCGGCGCAGGCCGGGGCGAACGGCGGGCGATGCGCCGTCCATCAGTTCCTGCAGCCGCACGCGGGCACGCGACAGGCGCGACATCACCGTGCCGACCGGAACGCCGAGCACCCTGGCGACTTCGGCATACGACAGGTCTTCGAGCGTCACCAGCAGCAGCACGGCGCGCTGCTCTTCGGGCAACTGCATGAGACAGCGCTGCAGGTCGATGCCGGCGCCCTGGTCGCGGCCCGAGTCGGCGATGCCCTGCACCTCCTGGGCTACCTCGTCGAGCGGAACCACGGCGTGGGGTGCAGGCGTGCGGCGCACCTGGCTCGCGAAGATGTTGTGCATGACGGTGAAGAGCCACGCCCGCAGGTCGCTGCCCACCACCCACAGGCGCCACTTGCTGCAGGCGCGCTCCAGCGTGTCCTGCACCAGGTCGTCCGCCGCCCACGCGTTGCCCGTGAGCGCCCGCGCATAGCGGCGCAGGCTCGGGATGTGTTCGATCAGCAGGCGGGCGTCCATGGGGCGAAGGGCGAAGGGGGAAAGGCCGGCGGATCAGGGCTTGGCGGTCTTCCAGGTGCCGTTGACGCCGTCGCCGGTCTTGTCGCCGGGCTTGATGTCCTTGGCCCAGTAGTACAGCGGCCAGCCCTTGGCGGCCCATTGCTTCTTGCCGTCGTCGCGCGTGACGATGGTGAAGTCGCCGCCGGGCTTGTCGCCGTCGGCCGCCATGAAGGGCGGCCAGTTGGTGGCGCAGGCGCCGTTGCAAACCGACTTGCCGCTGCCGGCGGTGTCCTTGTCGAATGTGTAGAGCGTCATGCCGTTCGGCCCCACGAGGGCGCCGTCGGCGGGCTTGGGCTGGGCGAAGGCGGGAAGCGCGAGAACGGCGCTCAGCAGGACGGCGGAAGATGCGCGGAAAGGCGACATGGAAGAACTCCTTGTTGGTGGCGCCACCGGGGCTTCCGGTGACAACCGCACAAACGCCCGCGGCGCGGCTTTTATTCCATCGCCCGCAAAAAAAGATTCTTCAGCGGTTGCGGCTCTTCATCGCACGCTCGACCTCGCGCTTGCCTTCGCGATCCTTGATGGTGTCGCGCTTGTCGTGTTCGGCCTTGCCCTTGGCCAGCGCGATCTCGCACTTCACCTTGCCGGCCTTCCAGTGCAGGTTGAGCGGCACCAGCGTGTAGCCCTTCTGCTCGACCTTGCCAATCAGGCGGCGGATCTCGTCCTTCTTCAGCAGCAGCTTCTTGGTGCGGACCGAGTCGGGGTTGACGTGCGTGGAAGCGCTCTTGAGCGGATTGATCTGGCAGCCCAGCACGAAAAGCTCGCCGTTGCGGATCACCACGTAGCCGTCGGTGAGCTGCACCTTGCCTTCGCGCAGAGACTTGACTTCCCAGCCTTCGAGGACCATGCCGGCCTCGAAGCGCTCTTCGAAGAAATAGTTGTACGCGGCCTTCTTGTTGTCGGCGATGCGGGAGGAGGTATCTTGTTTCTTGGTGGCCATGACTCGGGAATATGGGGGCTGCATGGCTTCAATACAATCCGTCGCGCACGCTGTGCCGATTCTATGAAAACAGTCAACAAGTCCGTCCTCATCTGGTACAGCGCCGAAGAGATGTATGCGCTGGTCACCGACGTGGCCAAATATCCGCAGTTCCTTCCGTGGTGCGACAAGTCCCGCGTCATCGAGGAGGACGAGGCCGGCATGACGGCCGAAGTCGGCCTCGCTTTCGCCGGGCTGCACCAGAGCTTCACCACCCGCAACACCCATGTTCCGGGGCGCGAGGTGCAGCTGAAGCTGGTTGACGGCCCGTTCTCCAACCTCGACGGCAAGTGGAAATTCACGCCCGTGGGAGAAGAGGGCGAACGCGCCTGCCGCGTCGAGCTGCATCTGAGCTATGGCTTCAGCAACTTCGCCCTGCAGGCGCTCGTGGGCCCCGTGTTCGACACCATCGCTTCCAGCCTGGTCGAGGCCTTCGTCAAGCGCGCCGAGCACGTCTACGGTTCGCCCTGATCCCGATGACCATCGAGGTCACGCTGAGTTGCTCCCCCGCGGCACGCGAGGTGTTCGAGCAGGTGCTGCATCTCCCGGCTGACGCGACGCTGGCCGACGCCGTCCGGGCCAGCGATCTTTCGCAACGTTTCCCGGAACTGGATTGGCGCCATGCCATGACGCCGGGCATCTGGGGCAAGGCCGTCGAGTGGGATCAGGCGTTGAAGGACGGCGACCGTGTCGAGCTGTGCCGGCCGCTCAAGGTTGATCCGAAGGTGGCGCGCCGGGAGCGCTTCCAGCGGCAGGGCGCCAGGGGAACCGGCCTGTTCGCCAACCGCCGCAAGGGCGGCAAGGCCGGCTACTGAGTGGAGAGCGGCTGGCTGCTTGCTACTTGCAGTCGCTGCTGATGACGTCCTGAATGCGCTTCTGCTCGGCAGCGCGGGCGGCGTCGTCCATGATTTCGCGCTCGCCCTTGGCATTGACCCGCGCGAGGCGGATGCCGCTGTCGACCGTGGCCTTGCTCTGGCGGGCGAGGGCGCAGTTGTCGGCCTTCGCCTTTGCGACCTTGGCTTGCTCCTCGGCCTGCTTGGCCTTCTGTTCGGCTTCGGCCTTCTTGGTCTTTTCCTCGAGCTCCTTGTCGACGCCGGTGGGCTTCGGGGCTGCGGCAGCCTTCGGCGCGGCAGCGGGGGCGTCGGCGGTGCCTTCCGCGGCGGGCGGAGCGTCGACGTTCGGATTGGCGGTGGAACGCGCCGCCGGCGGCGGGCCCACGCGGCGCAGGATGTTCTTCTCGGGCACGTCGGGCGGCGGAGCTCGGTCGCTGTAGACCTTCTTGCCGTTCTTGTCGATCCATTGCCATTGAGCGCTCGCCGAAAGCGGCAGCGCAACGACACATCCCAGTACCAGCCAGTGCACGAATTTCATCCCTGAAGTTTAGCCGGGCCTTACTTTTTGCAACATCCGGGTTCGGTGCTTTTGCAACGCTGAAATTGCCCCGGGCCGGCAAACCGGCCGGAGGCCTCGTTACAATCCGTCTTTTGGAGCCTCACCCATGCGCCTTCTCGGCAAAGCGCTGACCTTCGACGACGTGTTGTTGGTGCCAGCCTTCTCCCAGGTCCTGCCCAAGGACACCTCCCTCGCCACCAAGCTCTCCCGCAACATCACGCTGAACCTGCCGCTCGTCTCTGCGGCAATGGACACCGTGACCGAAGCCCGCCTCGCGATCGCCATCGCGCAGGAAGGCGGCATCGGGATCGTGCACAAGAACCTCACCGCCCAGCAGCAGGCCGCAGAAGTGGCCCGCGTGAAGCGCTACGAGTCGGGCGTGCTGCGCGATCCGGTCGTCATTACGCCGACGCACTCGGTGCGCCAGGTGATGGCCCTGTCCGACCAACTCGGCATCTCGGGCTTCCCGGTGGTCGACGCCGGCAAGGTGGTCGGCATCGTCACCGGGCGCGACCTGCGCTTCGAGAACCGCTACGACGTGCCCGTCAGCGAGATCATGACGCGCCGCGAAAAGCTCATCACCGTGCCCGACGGCACCACGCTCGCCGAGGCCAAGGCGCTGCTGAACAAGCACAAGCTCGAGCGCCTGCTCGTCATCAACGGCGACTGGGAGCTCAAGGGCCTCATCACCGTCAAGGACATCACCAAGCAGACCAGCTTCCCCAACGCCGCGCGTGACCCGAACGGTCGCCTGCGCGTGGGCGCCGCGGTCGGCGTGGGCGACGGCACCGAGGAGCGCGTCGAGGCGCTGGTGAAGGCCGGCGTCGACGCCATCGTGGTCGACACCGCCCACGGCCACAGCGCCGGCGTGATCGAGCGCGTGCGCTGGGTCAAGAAGAACTATCCGCAGGTCGACGTGATCGGCGGCAACATCGCCACCGGCGACGCCGCCCGCGCGCTGGCCGATGCCGGCGCCGACGCGGTCAAGGTCGGTATCGGCCCCGGCTCCATCTGCACCACCCGCATCGTGGCCGGCGTGGGCGTGCCGCAGATCATGGCGGTCGATAGCGTCGCCACCGCGCTGCAGGGCACCGGCATTCCGCTGATCTCCGACGGCGGCGTGCGCTACTCGGGCGACATCGCCAAGGCCATCGCGGCCGGTGCCAGCACCGTCATGATGGGCAGCATGTTCGCCGGCACCGAAGAGGCGCCCGGCGAAATCGTGCTGTACCAGGGCCGCAGCTACAAGAGCTACCGCGGCATGGGCTCCATCGGCGCGATGCAGCAGGGCAGTGCCGACCGGTACTTCCAGGAGTCGACCACGGGCAACCCCAACACCGACAAGCTGGTGCCCGAAGGCATCGAAGGCCGCGTGCCCTACAAGGGCTCGATCGTCTCCATCGTCTACCAGATGGCCGGCGGCGTGCGCGCCAGCATGGGCTACTGCGGCTGCGCGACCATCGCCGACATGCAGAACAAGGCCGAGTTCGTCGAGATCACCACGGCCGGCATCCGTGAGAGCCACGTCCACGACGTGCAGATCACGAAGGAAGCGCCGAACTACCGCGCTGATTGAGTGGGTTCTGGCCAGACCTTGAAAGTCAGGCCAGATTGGATTTAGAATTTGGGCCAGATTCAAATTTTCTGGCCCAAATGCAATCCATCGGCATCGCCGAAGCCAAGAACAACTTCTCCGCCCTGATCGACTCGGTCGAAAGGGGCGAGGAGGTTCGCATCACCCGCCACGGCAAGGAAGTCGTGCGCATGCTGCCGGTGCGCCGCAAGCCGGTCATCACCGACGAGCAGATCGAGCGCGAGCTGGGCCAGATCGACGCGCTCCACGCCACCATCCAGCCCGGCCCGCAACCGCGCGCCCTGCTCGACGAGGGGCGCCAGCAATGACCGCCTTCGTCATCGACGCCTCGGTCACCGCCGCCTGGCTGCTGCCCGACATGGCCAGCGAACACACCCGCAAGCTTTACGCCGCCATCCGCCGCGACGAAGTGGAGCCGCAGGCGCCCAACGCCTGGCAATGGGAGTGCGCCAACATCCTCGCCAACGGCGTGCGCAGCGGCCGCATTCCCTCGTATTCCGTCGAAGGGCTGTGGAGCGTGCTCGACGCCATCCGCCACCGCGTCGAACTGCACGAACTCGCGCCGGCCCAGCACAAGGCCGTGCTCGCCGTGGCCATCGACGCCGGCATCTCGCTTTACGACGCGGGCTATCTCTGGCTCGCCAAGTCGCTCAACCTCCCGCTCGCCACCTTCGACGAGCAACTCATCAAGGCTGCACCCCGGGCGGGTGTGAAGCTGCTCGACATTTCAACGCTCTGAGTCCTTCGCCATGCAACACGACAAGATCCTCATCCTCGATTTCGGCTCGCAGGTCACGCAGCTCATCGCACGCCGCGTGCGCGAAGCGCACGTGCTGAGCGAAGTGCATCCCTGCGACGTCACCGACGAATGGGTGCGCGAATACGCCGCCGACGGCCACCTCAAGGGCGTGATCCTCTCGGGCAGCCACGCCAGCGTATATGAGGAAACCACCGACAAGGCCCCGCAGGCCGTGTTCGACCTCGGCGTGCCCGTGCTCGGCATCTGCTACGGCATGCAGACCATGGCGCACCAGCTCGGCGGCAAGGTCGAGGGCGGCCACAAGCGCGAGTTCGGCTTCGCGGCAGTGCGCGCCCACGGCCACACCGCACTGCTGAAGGACATCGCCGACTTCACCACCGCTGAAGGGCACGGCATGCTCAACGTGTGGATGAGCCACGGCGACAAGGTCACCGAACTGCCGCCGGGCTTCAAGCTCATGGCCAGCACCGAGAGCTGCCCCATCGCCGGCATGGCCGACGAGGCCCGCCGCTACTACGCGGTGCAGTTCCACCCCGAAGTCACGCACACCATCCAGGGCAAGGCGATCCTCGAACGCTTCGTGCTCGGCATCTGCGGCGCGAAGCCCGACTGGGTCATGCGCGACCACATCGCCGAAGCCGTGCAGAAGATCCGCGAGCAGGTGGGCGATGAAGAAGTCATCCTCGGCCTTTCGGGCGGCGTGGATTCGAGCGTGGCTGCCGCGCTGATCCATCGCGCCATCGGCGACCAGCTGACCTGCGTGTTCGTCGACCACGGCCTGCTGCGCCTGAACGAGGGCGACATGGTCATGGAGATGTTCGAAGGCAAGCTGCACGCGAAGGTGATCCGCGTCGATGCGAGCGACCTGTTCCTCGGCAAGCTCGCCGGCGTGAGCGATCCGGAAGCCAAGCGCAAGATCATCGGCGGCGAGTTCGTCACCGTCTTCAAGCAGGAAGCGGCCAAGCTCAAGGCTGGCGACGGTGGGCACAAGGGCGCGACCTTCCTGGCGCAAGGCACCATCTACCCCGACGTCATCGAGTCGGGCGGCGCCAAGAGCAAGAAGGCCGTCACCATCAAGAGCCACCACAACGTGGGCGGCCTGCCCGAGCAGCTCGGCCTCAAGCTGCTGGAGCCGCTGCGCGACCTGTTCAAGGACGAAGTGCGCGAACTCGGCGTGGCCCTGGGCCTGCCGCCCGAGATGGTGTATCGCCACCCGTTCCCCGGCCCGGGCCTGGGCGTTCGCATCCTCGGCGAGGTGAAGAAGGAATACGCCGACCTGCTGCGCCGCGCCGACGCGATCTTCATCGAGGAGCTGCGCAACTTCACCGACGAAGCCACCGGCAAGACCTGGTACGACCTCACGAGCCAGGCCTTCACCGTGTTCCTGCCCGTGAAGAGCGTGGGCGTGATGGGCGACGGCCGCACCTACGACTACGTGGTGGCACTGCGCGCCGTGCAGACCAGCGACTTCATGACCGCCGACTGGGCCGAGCTGCCGTACGCGCTGCTCAAGAAGGTGTCGGGCCGCATCATCAACGAGGTGCGCGGCATCAACCGCGTGACCTACGACGTTTCGAGCAAGCCGCCGGCGACGATCGAGTGGGAGTGATCCGGTAGCGCCCGGCAGCGGCGCGTACTAACACCCAACCAGAAGAGGCGGGCTCCCTGAAATGAGGGATGCCGGCCTGTTCGGCAATTCGCATACTCCACCGCAGTTCCGGCATCGTCGTGCCGGCAAAGGAGGAGGGAATATGAGAATCGCCTTATTGGCCTTCGTGGCCGGTGCGTCCTTGTTGACCGGATGTGCGGCAAACCTGAAGTCGGTGCGCGACTTCGCGGACGAGACAAAGAAGATCTCGGCCGCGTTCGATCCCTTGCTCGCCGCAACGGTCGAGCAGTGCAGGCAGAAGGTCGAGACCAAGCTGCTGTATGCGGGCGGGCCGGTCAGGAGCTTCAAACCTGAGGAGATTGCGCGCACTGCGGACGACACCTGCAAGTCTGTGGCGGAAAAGAATGCGACCGCCCGGAAGATCGATGCGGTGCTGTTCGACTACGCGGACAAACTCTCCGCGCTTGCAGGCGATGGTGTCGCGAGCTCTGTGGACGACGACTATGACGGGCTGTCCAAGAAGCTTGCCGGCTTCGAGGAGATTCCCAAGGAAAAGCTCGCCGCTGTAACGGCGCTGGCCAAGTTCCTGACAAGGACCGCGATAGCCCAGGCGCAGAAGCAGGCGGTCGCCGAGGCGCTCGACCATGAAGAAGCCGTGGGCGTGCTGGGAGATGCCCTGGTGTTGTACGCCCGCCGTGCCTACGGGGGATTCCTGGCGGATAGCAAGCGCGAGATCGGCATCTACTCGGACGCGCTCAGAGACGGCAGCATTGCCGCTTCGCCGTTGCTCGCAAAGCTCCAGCTGATGGAGCTTCACAAGAAATCACTGGCGATCGCCGAGCGCGAGAAGGTGATTTCTTCACTCGAGAAATCGGTCGCCCAGATGAAGGAGAGCCTCAAGGACTTGCGCAAGAACCTGGACCAACTCAGCGACAAGCAGAGGCGAGAAGAAGTGGTGAAGCTGGCCAAAGAGGTCAGGGCGCTCTATCAGCAACTCGATAAGGCCTTCTAGGAGCAAGCAGCATGGCAACCGTACTCGACCCCGCAGAAGACCTATTCGATTTCGCGGACCAGCTGGGCCTGTTTTCCAGCAGGCTTCTGGTCTACCGCATCAAGAACAAGTCGAAACTGAGCGAGTCCGAGCGGGAAGAACTCCTGAATCTCGAACTCCAGTTGGACAAGGCAACGGCCGATGTCAGGGCTCAGGGAATAGAAGCGCTGGGTGTATTCAGCGCTGACGTACAGGCCGAAATCGTTGCAGCCACAGGGCAAGCCGACGAATTCCTGAAGAAGATCCGCAAGGTCGAAAAAGTCGTCGGCGTGCTGACCGCATTTGCGAGCCTGGCGTTGGCGGTGATCGGGAGGAAGCCCAACGAGATCATCGCCGCGGTGAATGGCGTCAGGACGGCCATCGGCTGAGGTCGGAAGGCCGCGCGCATCGAGCAGGTCCATGCGCGCTTCCTTCTCTCTGTCTGTCTGTCCGTCTCGATCTCCTGGCGTCAGAAGCTCGCCTTCAACCCCACAGTCACCATCCCGCCCTTCGCCTGCTTCGACAGCTTGCCGAAGTAGTCGTAGTCCGCGGTGACCGACAGGTTCTGCGTCACGCGGTATTCCGCGCCGAAGCCGACCATCATGCCGGTCGAGCTGCCCGAGATGCGCTGGCTGGGCAGCGCCCAGTTGTTGTCGCCGGAGATGCGCCCGCGCGCCACGCCAAGGCGGCCGTTGAGCGCGAACGACTCGCCCAGCGGCAGGCGGGCGGTGGCGGCCGCGTAGAAGACCTGGCCGGTGCCGGCCTGCAGGCGGGAGTAGGCGCCGTTCGAGCTCCATTGGCTCACGCGGCCGAGGCGGGCATAGCCTGCTTCCACGCCGAAGGTTTCGGTGAAGCGATATCCGCCGTACAGCTTGTAGGCCGTGCCGGCCTTGCTGCTCTTTTCGCCGCCCCACGGCACCGGCACGCGGCTGGAATTAGACAGGCTGTAGCTCGAACGGCCGATCGCGCCGCCCACGTAGATTCCGGTGTCCTGGTTCGGGCCGGCGGCGCTCGCGGCCGTGGAGATGGTGCCGAGCAGAAGGGCTGCTGCAAGGGCGGTGCAGGCTTGCGTTTTCGTCAAGATGAGTTTCCTGGTTGGATGGTTGAGATCGATCCGACAGGTGGCCGCGCATTGCGGTGCCACCCTCGTGAAACGATTCTCGAAAGCCAGCCTGAAGGGCTGCTTGGCGCTTGCTGAAGAGCAGATGAAGGGCCCGGTCGATGGGCGATGATCGAGACATGTCAGAACAGCTTCTTCTTCCAGGTATCGAGCCTCCGCCGAAACCTCTGCCACGTCCCCGGAGCAAGGCGCGTCATGTGGCGCCGGTGCTCGAGCACTCTCTCTTCTTCGCCATCGTTCCCGCCCCGCATGACGCTGCGTCGATCGCCGCGCTCGGCGAGCGCATGAATTCGCAGCACGCACTGAAAGGAACGCTGGTCGGCGCGCATCGCCTGCATGTCACGCTGTTCGACCTCGGCGACTATTCGAGCGTGCCTGCCGACAAGGTTGCGCTGGCCGTGAAGGCCGCGGCATCGGTGGTGCCGCCCGCATTCGACATCGTCTTCGAGAAGGCCATGAGCTACACCAAGGGCGCTCTCGTGCTGTGCGCCGACGACGACTCGGGCGTCTCGTCGCTCAAGGCATTCAGGCAGCGCCTGGGCGAGGCGCTGGCCGACGCGGGCCTGAAGCCGCCGCGCTCGTTCACGCCGCACATGACGGTGGCCTATGCGCGGCGCAAGCTGGAGAAGCATGCGCTGGAAGAGCCCGTCCGGTGGACCGCGGGCTCGCTGGTGCTGATCGACAGCCATGTGGGCGAGGGCGTCCACGAAGTGCTGGGCCAGTGGCCCGAAGCCGCGCCGGACCTCCCCGCCGCCTGAACTGTTCCGTCTCGCATCGGGGCCTTCTGTATCTGTTTCGATGCGCAACGGCTGGCGACAATGAATCTCTCTTTCACGGAAGCGACATGACGACAGCAGCAGAAAAGACCCGGGACCAGATCGCCGACCAGATCGCGGCGGAGCTGGGCCACAGCTTCGACGGCGAGATCATCGCCGGCGGCCACTACGTGCCGCTGGTGCGCGACGGCCGCACCATCTACCTGAGCGGCCAAGTGCCGCGCGTGGGCACCACGGTGGTGGTCACCGGCCGCGTGGGCGACGCGGTATCGCTCGACAAGGCACGCGAGGGCGCGCAGATCTGCGCGCTGCGCAGCCTCGCGCTGCTGCGGCGCGCCCTCGGCTCGCTCGATGCGGTGGAGAAGGTCCTGCGGGTGGGTGTGTTCGTGCAGTGCACGGCCGATTTCACGCAGCAGAGCGAAGTGGCCGATGCCGCCTCGGACCTGCTGCACCGCGTGTTCGGCGACGCCGGCGTGCATGTGCGCACGGCGGTCGGTGTCTATGCGCTTCCGAAGAACGCGACCGTCGAGGTCGAGATGACGGTCGCGGCAAAGCAGAACATCGGCTAGCGCGGCGCCAGTTCGAGGATGTCCCGCGCCAACTGGGCGATGGTCAGCGGCGCGCAGCCCTCGGCGTTGTTGCTCACCGTGACGAAGGCGTTCTGGCCCGCACGCGTGGTGCCTGCGATCACCTTGGCGAGCGCGGCGCGGGTTTCCGGGTCGGGGTCGACGATCTTGTTGAAGGGCCCATAGAGCTTTTCCGCGTCTTCATACCCGAAACGGCCATGGCGCCGGTGCAGGTTCCAGCGGCACACCAGCGGTCCGGGCCACAGTGACCGCAGCATCGGCAACTGGTCTTCGATGGGCGGCATCTTGGCGTGCAGGCCCATGCAGAAGGTGGCGCGCACGCTGCGCAGCATCTCGGCGAAGGCCGGGTTGAGCAGCTGCGGATCGCGCACCTCGACGGCGATCACCGCATCGGGCGCCGTCGAGCGGATGTCGGGCAGCGATTCGAGCATTGCCGCAATGCGCGAGAGCAGGGCGGGCTGGTCGGCCAGGATGTGTCCCGGGATCGGGCTCAGCTGGAACACCAGCACGCCGATGCGATGGCCCAGCCCTTCCAGCGCGGGCAGCACGAATTCCTGCCGCGCGATCTCGCTGCTGAGGAAAACCGGGTTGGCCTGCATGCCCCGGCCGCTTTCGTCGCGCACGGTGGCGTCGGTCACTAGGCTCGGAGCCTTCACCATGAAGCGGAAGTCGTCGGGCACCATGCCCGCGTAGCGCGCGTACTGGCTGGCGGTGAGGGCGCGGTAGAAGTTGCGGTCCACGCTCACGGTGCGCAGCAGCGGGTGCTTCGCGAGCGCGGAGAGGCCGTTCTTCGACAACACGGTTTCGGCGTACTCGCCGTCCCAGACCAGGTTGGCCCAGCCGGGATAGCTCCACGACGAGGTGCCGAGCCGCAGGTTGGACGGCAACGCGGCCGCCAGTTCGACGAGTTCCGGGTCGGCTGGCGCGGGCTCGACGGTGGCCGTGCGCGGCTTCTTCTTCGCGGACGGCTCGGCGGGCGCCGGTGCGGCTGCCGGTGCGTCCTCGGGGCGCGGAAGATCGGGGAAGAGAGAATCCTGTGTATCGGCCATGTCTGGTGCCGCATTTTCGGCCAAGCGGGCGGTGCCGCGGCGCCGGGCACAATCCGCGCCATGAAACAGTGGTTGCGTTCGCAAGGCGGTTGGTGGCTGGCATGGCTGGCGCTCACCGCCGTGGGCGCGGTGTGGCTTGCACGCTCGGAGCTGGCGCGGATGCACCAGGACTTCGAGACCGACGTGCGCATCGCGCACCGCCTCATGAGCCAGCAGATGGTGCAGTACGACGCCGTGCTGGCCACGCTCGCGCTGCTGGAGCCCAGCACCGGCGCGGACCATCCCGAGCAGCGCCTGCCCTCGGTGTATGCGTCGATCCTGCGCGTGCAGCGCCGCGATCGCGACGAGCCCTGGCCGGACAGCTCGCAGGCCGCCGCACTGGCAGCGGCCGAGGCACGCTCGCGAAGCCTGCAGCGCGCCGAGCTGGCAGCGCTCGACCTGGCCCGTGGCCGCTACGTGCTGGTGACAGGCGCCACGCCGTTCAGCTACGCGCTGGACATCGACCTGGCCGGCTCCGTGCCATGGCGCGACTGGCCGATGAATCCGCAGCGCAGCCCCGTGCGGCTGAGCCTGCAGCGCGACGGGCAGCAACTGGTGCTGCAGCCAGGCATGCTCTCCGCGGGCGCGAACGGATGGCGCTTCGAGCTGAGCAAGGCATTGGCATCGCCGAGCCAGCCCTTCGATCTGATCGCGGTGCGGCAGGTCGGCTGGAGCGAACTGCCGTGGCGTGCCATTGCTGGCTGGGCCGCGGCCATGGCGGTGCTGCTCGTGGGCCTTCGGGCTGCGCAGCGCCAGCGCGTCGCGCGGCGCCGGGCGGAGGAACTGCTGCGGCTCGGGCAGGTCGCGCGGCTCAATGCGCTGGGCGAGCTTTCCGCTGGCCTCGCGCACGAACTCAACCAGCCGCTCACGGCGGTGCTGGCCAACACCCAGGCCGCGCGCCGCCTGCTCGACGACGACCCGCCCGACCTGGACACCGCACGCGATGCGATGGGGCGTGCGGCAGAGCAGGCGCGCTGCGCGGCAGGCGTGGTGGGGCGGCTGCGCCGCGTGATCGAACGGCCGGGCGCCGGCAGCGAGACGAAGCCGCTGGTGCTGCAGGACGTGGTGCGCAGCGCCATGCACCTGCTGGCGCCCGAGTTCGCGAAGCGCGGAGTCGCCGCGCAGTTCGATGCCTCGGCGCATGCGCCGGTGCGCGTGCAGGCCGAGGACGTGGCGCTCGAGCAGATCGTGCACAACCTGCTGATGAACGCGCTGCAGGCGCTCGACCTGGTGCCGGCCGCCGAACGGCGCCTGGTGGTGTCCGTCGATCGCAAGGGACAGGAGGGCGTCCTGACCGTGACCGACAACGGACGCGGCATCGCCCCCGAGGCGCTGCCGCGTCTCTTCGAACCCTTCTTCAGCACGCGCGAGGGCGGGCTGGGCCTCGGCCTGAGCCTCAGCGAGACGCTGGCAAGCGGCATGGGCGGCAGCCTGAGCGCCGCCAATGCCTCGCCGCGCGGCGCGTGCTTCACTTTGCAGCTGCCGCTGGCCAAGCCGTAGTCGTCGCTATCGTCATCGTCGTGAACACTCCGAACACCCATCCGCCGCAGTCCCCGCTGATCCACCTGATCGACGACGACCAGGCGGTGCGCGACAGCCTCTCGCTGCTGATCGGCACGGTCGGGCTGCGCGTGCAGGCCTGGGCCGACCCGCAGGCCTTCATGGACGGCTTTGACCGCGCGAGCGTGGGCGCCATCGTGCTCGACGTGCGCATGCCCGGCATCAGCGGGCTCACGGTGCTCGACCGGCTGGTGGCGCAGGGCGTCGACCAGCCGGTGATCATGCTGACGGGCCACGGCACCGTCGAGATGTGCCGTCGCGCCTTCAAGGCCGGCGCGGCCGAGTTCCTCGAGAAGCCGGTGGACGACGAGCAGCTGCTCGAGGCGCTGCAGCAGGCCGTGCGCCAGCATGTGCGCTCGCGCGAACGCTCGCAGGCCGACAACGCCGCGCGCGAGCGGGTGGCGCAGCTGTCGGAGCGGGAGCGCGAGGTGCTGGCCTTCATCGTGCAGGGGCTCACCAACAAGGAGATCGCGCGCACGCTGGCGCTGTCGCCGCGCACGGTGGAGACGCACCGCGCCAACCTGTTCGCCAAGCTCGACTGCGATTCGCTGGCGCAGCTGATCCGGCGCTATGCGGTGCTGGTGGACGACGGCGCTCCAGGCGCTCCGTAGAACTACGCAGCGGCGGACGTAGCCGTACGAATGGCCGTCGCAGGCCTTGTTTCCTACAGTGGCGCAGCCGCCGGCAACAGCCGGCGCAACCACCCGAATCCACTGGAGAAACCAAACAATGCAAACCATCGTTCGTCTCGGCAGCCTCGCCGTCCTGCTCGCCGCTTCCGTCGCCCAGGCCCAGACGCCCGCACCGGCAGTGCGCACCGAAAAGAACATGTCGCTCGCGCTCGCCAACCAGATCGCGGCCGAAGCCGTGGCGGCCTGCACGGCCAATGGCTACAACGTGTCCGCCACCGTGGTCGACCGCGCCGGCACCGTGCGTGCCGTGCTGCGCGCCGACAACGCCGGCCCGCACACGCTGGGTTCGAGCGAGCGCAAGGCCTGGACCTCGGCCTCCACCAAGAGCACGACGCAGGCCGTGATGGAAAACGCGCAAAAGAACCCGGCGGCCGCCAACCTGGTGTTCATGCCGGGCTTCCTGGCGCTGGGCGGCGGCGTGCCGATCAAGTCGGGCAATGAAGTGATCGGCGCGGTCGGCGTGGGCGGCGCGCCCGGTGGCCACCTCGACGAGCAGTGCGCCAACGCAGCGCTCGAGAAGGTCAAGGGCCTGCTCTGATATGAAGGCGCGCGGTATCCGGACGGGTGTGCTGGCGGTCGCGCTCGGGCTGGGCGTGCCGCTGGGCGCGCTCGCCCAGGTGCCGCCGCTGGCGGCCGACGTGCTGGCCTTCGACGGGCTGCACCAGGCCGCGTGGCATGGCGACCTGCACAAGCTCAAGGCGCTGATCGCCTCGGGCGCCAATCTCGATGCGCGCGATGCGCGGGGCCGTACGCCGCTACACGTCGCCACGTTCGCGAGGCAGCGCGATGCGATCAGGCTGCTGGCCAAGGCCGGCGCGGACCTCGACCTGCTGGAAGGCGACCGCTATGACGCCATCACCATCGCCTCGGTGGCGGACGACGCCGCGACGCTCTCGGTGCTGCTGTCGCTGGGTGCCAGGCCCGGGCAGACCACGAGCCGCTACGACGGCACCGCTCTCATCGCGGCGGCCCATCTGGGGCACGACGAAGTGGTGCGCAGGCTGATCGCTGCGGGAGCGCCGCTCGACCACGTCAACAACCTGCACTGGACGGCGGTGATCGAGTCCATCGTGCTCGGCGACGGCGGCCCGCGCCACCAGCGCACGCTGGCTGCGCTGGTCGAGGCCGGCGCCAGCCTCAAGCTCACGGACCGCCAGGGCAACACGCCGCTGCAGCTGGCGAAGGCGCGCGGCTACACCGCGATGGTGAAACTGCTGGAGACGCCGCGGGCAACAACTAGGTAGGCAGCTCAGGGAGAATGGGGCCTCGCCACGAGGTTCCACGAGGAATACGCCCCATGTACATGCCCCCGCAGTTCAATGCCAAGGACCCGGCCATCGCGCTGGAACTGATGCGCTCGCACCCGTTCGCGAGCCTGATCTCGAACGACGACGACGGGCTGCCGTACGTCACGCACCTGCCCCTGGTGGCCGAGCGGCGCGCAGGCGACGAGCTGGTGCTGTGGGGGCACTGCGCCAAGCCCAATCCGCACTGGCGTTACCTGCAGGCGCGCCCCCGGGCCGCAGTCACCTTCCTCGGGCCGCATTCGTACCTGTCGCCCTCCGTCTATCCCGATCTGGCCCGCGTGCCGACATGGAACTACCTGGCGGTGCATTGCACCGTGGAGGCCCGGCTGATCGAGGAGCCGGCCGACAAGGACGTGCTGCTCAAGAAGCTCATCGAAGACCACGAACCCGCCTACGCGCAGCAGTGGCGCGACCTCGGCGAGGAGTTCCAGCTGAAGATGCTCGCCGGCATCGTGGGCTTCGAACTGCGCGTGACGGCGCTGCAATGCAAGATCAAGCTCAACCAGCACCGGCGCGAGTCGCACGCCGCGATGCACGCGGTCTACAGCGCGGGTACGCCGGACGAACAGGCACTTGCCGTGTGGATGGACCGCCTGGGCATGACGGCCGAGGCCCCGTTGGCGGAGGGGCGCTGAGATGCGCGGGCTGGGCCTGATCGGCCTCGTGCTCGTGCTGGCGATCGTTGGGCTGGTCGCAAAGAAGCAACTGACCAGCGCGGCTACGCCGACGCGCCCGGCCGCGCCGGGCGTTCAGGCGCCGGCTTCCGGCGGTGCGCCCGTGAATCCGCAGCAGGTTCAGCAACAGGTCAAGGAAGCGCTGGACGCCGCCGTGAAGACACGGCAGATGCCCGATGACAACTGAGCCCCTTTCGTCCCTTCCGTCGCCCGTGGCGCACGACGACGCGCACTGGATGGCGCTTGCGCTCGCCGAGGCGCGGCTTGCCGCCGAGGCGGGCGAGGTGCCGGTGGGAGCGGTGCTGGTGAGGGATGGCCGGTTGATCGCTTCGGGGCGGAACACGCCGGTGGCGCAGCATGACCCGAGCGCGCATGCGGAGATCAACGCGCTGCGTGCAGGCGCCGCGGCGCTCGGCAACTACCGGCTCGACGGCTGCGAGCTGTTCGTCACGCTCGAGCCGTGCGCGATGTGCTCTGGGGCGATGCTGCATTCGCGCCTGGCGCGCGTGGTGTACGGCGCGGCCGATCCGAAGACCGGCGCGGCGGGCTCGGTGCTCGACCTCTTCGCCGAGCCGCGGCTGAATCACCACACGCGGGTGCAGGGCGGGGTGCTGGCGCAGGAATGCGCCGGGGTGCTGCAGGCCTTCTTCCAGCAACGCCGCAGCGCCGCGCGGGCGCAGGCCGAGCCGCTGCGCGACGACGCGCTGCGCACGCCTAGCGAGCGCTTCGATGCGCTTCTGGCCTACGGCTTCGCACCGCACTACGTGCAGGACCTGCCGAGCCAACATGGCTGGCGCATGCACTACGTGGATGAAGGCGCTGGCGACGATGCCGCGTGCTGCATCTGCCTGCACGGTCCAGGCGAATGGGGCTATTTCTTCAGGCACCTGGTGGGCGCGCCAGGCCTGCGCACCCTGGTGCCCGACCTCATCGGCTTCGGCAAGAGCGACAAACCCAAGCGCGAGACGCCGCATCGTCTCGAGTGGCATCGCGACGTGCTCCTCGAATGGCTCCACCGCGTGCGACCCGGATCGACGCCGATGGCGCTCGTGCACAGCAACGCGGGCTCGGGCCTCGCAGCGCTGCTGATGGCAGCCGCGCCGGAACGTTTCGCTGCCGCGCTCGCCGCGCCGGAAGGAGGAGAGCGCATCGGGGATGCATGGCGCGCGCCTTTTCCCGACCGGGGCTACGAAGCAGCGCTGCGTGCGCTCGGGCCCATCGCGACTTCCTCCGGGCCGTCGCCCGAGCAGGCCCGAACGTTCGTGCTGCAAGTGAGAAACGCAATGGGATACTCGAACGCGTGACCAAACACATCTACATCTACTCTCCCTCCAGCGCGGTCCGCGACAAGGCCGCTTTCCGGCGCGGCGTGAAGCGGCTCAAGGCGCTGGGCCATGAAGTCGAAGTCGACGATGCGGCACTCTCGGTGCACCAGCGCTTCGCGGGCGACGACGCCACGCGGCTCGCCGCGATCTCGCGCGCTGCGGCCAGTGGCGCCAACGTGGCGCTCATCGCGCGCGGTGGCTACGGGCTCACGCGCATCCTCGACGCCATTCCGTACAAGACGCTGACCAAGGCGATCGAGAAGGGCACCGAATTCGTCGGCTGCAGCGACTTCACTGCGCTGCAGAACGCGCTGCTGACCAAGACCGGTGCCGTGACCTGGTCGGGCCCCGCGGTCGGAGAGGACTTCGGCGCCGAAGACGGCCCCGACGACATCATGGAAGCCTGCTTCGACGACCTCCTCACGGGGCAGGGCGAAGGCACCGGCTGGCGCATGCCGGCGCGCGACACGGACCTGAAGTTCAAGCCCGTGCAGGACGCGGTGCTGTGGGGCGGCAACCTCTGCGTGCTCACCAGCCTGCTGGGTACGCCGTATTTTCCGGCGGTGGACAAGGGCGTGCTCTTCATCGAGGACGTCAACGAGCACCCCTACCGCATCGAACGCATGCTCGAGCAGTTGCGCATGGCCGGCGTGCTGGCGCGCCAGCGCGCGATCGTGTTCGGGCAGTTCACCGGCATCCGCAGCGTGCCGGGCTACGACCGCGGTTTCGGCCTCAATACGGTGATCGACCGGCTGCGCTCGACGCTCAAGATCCCGGTGCTCGCCGGCCTGCCGTTCGGCCACGTGCAAACAAAGGTTCTATTGCCTGTGGGCGCGAAGGTGTCGATGGCGGCGGAAGGGCGTGATATTTTTCTCGTTTGGGGCCACCGACACGCGTCCGCGCATGACGATCACCATGGACATGACCATCATCACGACCATTGATCAGGACACAAAGAAAATAAAACGTTAAAAACGAAAACGGCCCCGAAAGGGCCGTCGTCGTTTCATTTGGTTTGGGTAAAGCGCTGGTGTGCCCGCGGCCCCATCGAACCGGGCAATCCACCTTTGAACATGCTGTTGATGGCTTTCATTTGCCGACGTGCGGCGGTTTCACCGTCGATGGCGCTCAACGCCATCATCACGTCTTGCCGCAGGTACCAAAGCGCCTCGACGTCGGCGGCGAAACGCACCCGCTGACTGACGCGCTGGACCGAGTGGCCGCCATGACCCTGGAGCACCGACAGCATCGCGGTACGAATGCGCCCCAGTTGGCTCTCCGTCGCCTGGCGGGATCCGAAGCCAGGTACGTTCAGCAGACGAAGAATGCGGCGCAAGAGCATGGGACGGGAAGTGTATTGCCGGAAGCGGGAACGGCCGCTACCTTAAGCCTCAGTTAACCATTCCACAAGATCCGAAACGATGTTTCTTGTTTGCAAACAACACGCTTTACTTATCGCTTTCACTAGTCATTGAATTTTGTTTTCTAAAGTACTACAAGTCGATAAATGAAATGAACCTATTGCATCTGTTCATTCACGGGCGGCGTATACATGCCCCTGATGCCCCGATGCGATAGTTCTACTTGTCGAAGGCGAAGAACAAAGCAAGGCCGCCTCTTCAGCGCATGAACGTACATGCCGTGCATGCGCCAGGAGAGCTGCCTGCCGGGAAATGCAGGGAGCCCACGGGCATCTATAACCAGCGATAGAAATCGAGAATCACAAGAGTATGGGTGTCAATTCCACAGTCGTATTCGCGGACTTGACGGGGAGCACGCGGGTCTTCGAGGCCATGGGGAATGCACGTGCCACCGAGACCGTGACCCGGCTGACGCAGTGGATCGGCGGCGTGTGCCAGGCGCACGGCGGCCGGGTGGTGAAGTCGCTCGGCGACGGCGTGTTCGCCATCTTCACCAGCGGCGCGGCGGCCACGCATGCGGTCATCGAGTTGCAGCGCTACCACCAGAAGCGGCTGCTCGCGTGGCCGGCACCCTTGCGCATGGCGCTGCAGATCGGCGTGGCCAGCGGCGAGGTGGTCGAGGTCGAGGGCGACTGCTACGGCGATGCCGTCAACCTGGCCTCGCGGCTGAGCGACCTGGCCGGCCCGGGGCAGATCTGGGTGACCGCCGCGGTCATCTCCCAGCTGCGCGAAGGCTCGGTGCAGCATCGCGACCTGGGCCTCATCAACATCCGCGGGCGCAGCGAGATGTCGGTGGTGCACCGCATCGACTGGCAGGAGGACGTGACGTCGTTCCTCACCGTGCCCGCCGCGCTGGCTCCCTTGCGCATGCCCGACTCCTCCTTCGGCCAGATCGAGTTGGCGTGGCTCGACGTGCGCTCGATGTTCCGTACGGAGCAGCTTCCGATTCACCTGGGCCGCGTCGACGACGCCCAGTTCGTGGTCAACGACCCCCGCGTGTCGCGGCTTCATGCGCGAATCGAACTGCGGCAGGGCAGTTGCGTGCTGATCGACGTCAGCACCTACGGCACCTGGGTGCGCTTCCACGGCAACGACGGGCCGAGCACCGAGATCGCCCTGCGGCGCGAAGAGTGCGTGCTGCACGGCCGCGGCGAAATCGGCCTGGGCGCACCGCTGAGCGACATCAGCGCACCGACCATCGCCTTCAACACGACCAGCGGCGACGTGATGCTGTCGCGCCGCGAGATCGCGCGCTGACTTCGGCGCTGAACACAGCGCTGCACCGCTCGCCGCGGTGACCTTTGGCTACCATGCTTGTCTGCAATCGGGTGCACCGCGAAGATGCATCCGGCGTTGCGTATTCACCCGGGCGTGTCCGCCCTTGGCCCTGGAGCCACCGTGAACCTCAAAACTCGATCTTCTGTTTTCAAGTGGGCGGCCGTCGGTGCCGTCATTGCCGGCGCGCTGCTGGCCGCGGGAGCCGCGAATGCGCGCGGAAGCTGGTCGGTGCAGATCGGCACCCCCGGCTACGTGGCCGGCGGCTACCCGGCACCGTACTACGCGCCACCGCCGGTCTACACCTATCCGGCTCCGATCTATTACGAACCGCCGCCGCCGGTCTACTACCGGCCGCCGCCTCCGGTGTATTACCGTCCGGCCCCCATCTACACCCCGCCGCCCGGCCGCATCTACTACGGCCCCGGCTACCCCTATCGGCCGCCGAACGGGTGGGATGACGAGCGCGACTGACGCTGTCGTCTGAATGTTTGCTGAAGCATTGGCATGCCCTCTGGCATGCCAATTTTGTTTCAAGGAGTGACTAAAAAGTCACATTGGCACACATTTTTGTGGCGACCCCCCCAGTTTTGGACATCCGTCCGGTTGTTTTCCGCAGGGGCATGCCGCTTGCCTTGATCCCTCCGACAGGCGTCGATACGCCGCAGGAGCGAGGATCATGTTGGAACAATTGGAGGCCGAGCGCGCAAGACCGGCCGACGAGTTGGTGTACGTCGCGGAGACAGCGGCAAGAGGCGAGCAAAAGGCAACTCCGGACGGCTCGCGGCCCCTGAAAGTCGCGGCGGCGTTCTCGATGGCTGCGGCGCTGGCCGCATGCGGTGGAGGCGGGGGCGGCGGTGGTGGCTCCGCGGGCGTGGGCCTTCCGGTCGGAGGCCCGCCGCCCGGTTCCAACCCTGGACCGGCCACGATGCCCGACATCGGCCCCTATCGCTACACCCAGGCCAAGTCCGACGCCGAAGCCGCGCGCTTCCTGCTGCAGGCCCAGTTCTCTGCCTCGGACGCCGAGATCGCCGCCGTGCGTGCCAAGGGCTACCTGCCGTGGCTCGGCGAACAGTTCGGCGCGGCGCGGGAGCCTTCCGCCTGGGAGTGGGTCAACGGCAAGGAATACGGAACAGTCGAAACCGACGCCATGATCTGGCGCCAGCTCATGACGGCCGCCGACCCGGTGCGCAAGCGCATGGCCCTGGCGCTGAGCGAGATCTTCGTGGTCTCGGGCACCGAGATCGGCTCGAGCTGGCCCACGGCCATGATGGCCCAGTACTGGGACATGCTGGCCAACGGCGTCACCGGCAACTTCCGGCAGTTGCTGGAAGACGTGACGCTGAACCCCGCGATGGGCTTCTATCTCAACACCCGCGGCAACCGGAAGGAAGACAACTCCGGCCGCCAGCCCGACGAGAACTACGCGCGCGAGGTCATGCAGCTCATGACCATCGGCCTCTACCAGCTCGAGGACGACGGCACGGTGAAGACCGGCGCCGACGGCCAGCCGATCGAGACCTACGTGCAGAACGACGTGACGAACCTCGCGCGCGTCTTCACCGGCTACGACCTCGACATCCGCTCGGCGGAGCGCAACGCCTTCACCCCGCCCGGAGCCAGCTACACGATCGAGACCAACGAGTGGACCACGCGTCCCATGGCCTACAAGGCCTCCAACCACTCGATGCTGGAGGCACGTTTCCTGGGCGCCACGGTGCCCGGGGGCACGGACGGCCCGACGGCGCTGAAGATCGCGCTCGACACGCTCTTCAATCACCCGAACGTCGGCCCCTTCATCGCCCGGCAGCTGATCCAGCGGCTGGTCACCAGCAATCCCAGCCCGGCGTACGTCCAGCGCGTGGCAGATGTCTTCGCCAACAACGGCGCGAGCGTGCGCGGCGACATGAAGAGCGTGTTCGCGGCCGTGCTGCTCGACGACGAGGCACGCGGCCCGGCGGGCCTTTCCGATCCGAACTTCGGCCACCTGCGCGAGCCCATGCTGCGGTTCGTGCAATGGGGGCGCACCTTCGGCATCGGCTCGGCATCGGACAACTGGAAGATCGGCAATACCTCCGATCCGAGCTCGAACCTGGGCCAGTGCCCGCTGCGCTCGCCCTCGGTCTTCAACTTCTTCCGTCCCGGCTACGTGCCGCCCTCGACCGCGATCGCCAGCAACAAGATGGTCGCGCCCGAGTTCCAGCTGGTCAACGAGACCAGCGTGGGCGGCTATCTCAATTTCCTGCAAGGCATGCTGAAGAACGGCTTCGACAGCCAGGACGTGATCGCCACCTACACGGCCGAGAAGGCGCTGGTGAACGACCCCGCCGCGCTGGTGCGCCGGCTGAACCTGCTGCTCACCGGCAACCAGCTCTCGGCCGCGACTGTCGCGCTGATCACCGACGCGCTGAGCAAGGCGCCGCTGGTGAACCCCACCACCGACGCCCGCAGGCTCGACCTGATCTGCGCCGGCGTGCTGCTGGTGATGGGCTCGCCCGAATACCTCGTGCAGAAATGAAGAAAGAAGCCGGAGCCAACCGAACATGCACCTGATCGATCCCGCCCGCCACACGCGCCGCGCTTTCCTGCGCCGCTCGGGCCAACTCGCGATGGCCGGCACCGCGCTGCCGTTCGCGCTCAACCTCGCCGCCATGGGCGAGGCCGCCGCGCAGGCCGCACCGAGCGACGACTACAAGGCGCTGGTCTGCGTCTTCCTGTTCGGCGGCAACGACTACGCCAACACGCTCGTCAACTTCGACACCGACAGCTACAACAAGTACAGCACCATCCGAGGCGCCATCGCGCTGCCGTACGCGGGCCTCGCAGCCACCGAGCTCAAGCCCACCGTGGCGCTCGCCAACGGCCGCAAGTACGCGCTGAACCCTGCAATGGGCGGCCTCGCCACGCTCTTCGACCAAGGCAAGTTGGCCGTGCAGCTCAACGTCGGCCCGCTCGTCAAGCCGCTCACCCGTGCGCAGTTCAACAGCCCGAACCGCCGGGATTTCCCGATCCCGCCCAAACTGTTCTCGCACAACGACCAGCAGTCGATCTGGCAGTCGTCATCGCCCGAGGGCTCGACCATCGGCTGGGGCGGCAACCTCGGCGACCTGATGCTCAACGGGCAGCGCGACGCATCGCTGTTCACCTGCATCTCGGTGGCGGGCAACGCTGTGTTCCTGTCGGGTGACGAGGCGCTGCAGTACCAGGTCGGCACGGGCGGCGCTGTGCGCATCAACAGCGTGAGCCCGGCCACCGGCAGCGTCTACGGCTCATCGGCGGTCAAGGCGGCCATGCAGCAACTGGCGCAGCAGGGTCGCAGCCACACGCTGGAGAACGAATACAACAAGGTCACGCTGCGCGCGGTGGAGGCGGAAGGAAGGATCACCTCCGCCATCCAGTCCGATGTGATGGACGTCACCTTCCCCACCAACGGCAACAACCTGGCCGCCCAGCTCAAGATGGTGGCCCGCCTGATCCGCGGGCGCGCCTCGCTGGGCGTGAAGCGCCAGGTGTTCTTCGTCTCCATGGGCGGCTACGACCTGCACGACGACCTCGACACCAAGCAGGGGCCGCTGATGCAGCGCCTGTCCGACGCCATGGTCGCCTTCCAGAAGCAGATGGAAAAACTCCAGATCGCCGACAAGGTCACGGCCTTCACCGCCTCCGACTTCGGCCGCACGCTGTCGAGCAACGGCAACGGTTCCGACCACGGCTGGGGCAGCCATCACTTCGTGATTGGCGGTACCGGCCCTGACGATGGCACGGGCAAGGGCCCGGGAGCGGTGAAAGGCAAGGCCTTCTACGGCACACCGCCGCCGGTGAGCGTAGGCAACACCGCCGCCGACGACGACCAGTGGCACGTCGGCCAGGGCCGGCTGCTGCCCACCACGTCGGTGGACCAGTACGCGGCCACGCTGGCCAAGTGGTTCGGCGTGCCCGACTCCGACCTCAACAGCATCCTGCCCAACCTGAAGAATTTCAACAACGTCACCGCGCCCAGTGGCATCGTCTACCCGCGCACCATGGGGTTCATGGCATGAACGCAATGACTGAAATGAGCGCGATGAGCGCAATGAGCTCGATCGGCGGCCTCAACGGCATGGAGGGCGGCGCCAGCGTGGACTTCGGTCCGGAAAGCACGCTCCCGGAGCGCTCCCACTCGCACGCCCGGCAGGTGACGCACGTGCGTCCGTTCTCCAGCGTCGAGGCAGCCATCGCGGCGATCGAGTCGCTGGACCGCGAACTCAAGAAGTTCGAACTCGCGGTGGCCGACAGCCTGCAGGATTATCTGGGCGTGCAGATGGCGCAGATCACCGACAGCGCGCTGGCCCGGGGCTGGGAGCCGCTCAGCTTCATCCAGAAGGACGGCTTCCGCGTCTACCGCTACGAGGCGATCCGCTCCGCGCCGCGCGGACTTTCCTCGGCCGAGCTGGCGGCGAAGCTGGAACGCCGCAGCCGCTCCGGCCGCTCCCGTTCCTCGCGCTGAACTCGCCTCGACCTCACCCTCCCGCCAGGATGCGCTCGAGCTTCTCGATGTCGACCGGCTTCTGCAGGTGGTGGTCGAACAGCCCCTCGGCCGACTGGCCGGCCATGTCCTGCGCCGAAAAGCCGGTCACGGCAACCAGCAGCTTCGGCGTGCCTTCGGCCTTGCTCTCGCGCAGCTGCCGCGCCACCTCGGTGCCCGGCATGTCGGGCAGGCCCAGGTCGATGAGCGCGGCGTCGAAGCTCTCGGCGGCGGCCGCGTCCAGTGCCTGCCGCGCGGTGTAGGCGCAACGCGCCGTGTGGTCGTGCAGGCCCAGCAGTTCCTGCAGCAGGTCGGCCGAAGCCTTGTTGTCGTCGACGATCAGCACGTTCACGGGAAGTCTTCTTTCAGGTCAGTCAATCGGCAAATGAATCGATCGGGCAGGGCTATGCGCCCGTGCCATCGGTGGGGTCGGCGGGGTCGGGCGCGCGCAGCGGCAGCTCGACCACGAAGCGCGAGCCTTCGCCCGGCGCGCTCTCCACGGCGATCCGCCCGCCGTGCAGGTCGACGATCTTGCGCGTGATGTAGAGCCCCAGGCCCAGCCCCGCCGCGTGCTTGCGGCTGACGTCGGTGCGCTCGAACTGCTCGAAGATCCGGGCCTGGTCTTCCTGTGCAATGCCGATGCCCTGGTCGCGCACCGCCACCTGGGCGGTGTTTCCCAGCTGCTGCACGACCATTTCGACCGGCTTGCCGCCTCCGTAGCGCAGCGCGTTGGTCAGCAGGTTGGTGAGCACCTGTTCGATGCGGAACTCGTCCCATGCGCCGCGCAGCTCCGCCGGCGCCGACAGCGTGATGGCCGAGCCGGCGGACTCCGCCTGCTGGCGCAGGTTTTCCACCACCGCCTTCGCGAGCGCCGCGAGATCCACCGGCTGCGGCTTGATCGACAGCGCGTCGCGCCGCATGCGCGTGACGTCGAGCATGTCGTCGATCAGCCGCACCATGTTGCGGATCTGCCGCTGGTCGCGCTCGATCATGGCGGGCAGCCGCTCGGGCGAGAAGCTGTCGAGCTTGCCCTTGGACAGGTGCAGCTGGCGCAGCTGCGCCTCCAGGTAGAGCGTGTTGAGCGGCGTGCGCAGCTCGTGCGACACCATCGACATGAAGTCGTCGCGCATGCGCACCGCGTGCTCCAGCTCGAGCTGCGTCTGCTGCAGCTGCTGCACCAGCTCTTCCTGCTTCTTGTGCGCGGCGGCCAGCAGGTCCATCTCGTGGCGCAGCGCCTTGCGGTGCTGGTAGAGATCGACGAACACGTTCACCTTGCTCACCACCGCGTGCGGGTCGAGCGGCTTGTGCAGGAAATCGACCGCGCCGCTCTCGTAGCCCTGGAAGGCGTAGTTGAGCTCGCGTCCGGCGGCGCTCACGAAGATGATCGGGATGTGCCTCGTGCGCTCGGTGCCGCGCATCAGTTCGGCCAGCTCGAAGCCGTTCATGCCGGGCATCTGCACGTCGACGATGGCGAGCGCGAATTCGTGCTCCAGCAGCAGCGCCAGCGCGGCGTCGGCCGAGCCGGCGCGGTACGCGGTGCGGCCCGGCGCGCGGATCAGCGCCTCCAGGGCCAGCAGGTTCTCTGGCAGGTCATCGACGAGCAGCAGCTTGCTTTCGATGTCAATGTTCACGGACGGCCTCCAGTTGGAGCAGCAGGTCGCGCAGTTCGCGCAAAGGCAGGACGTAGTCGGGCATGTGGCGCGCGATGGCGGCAAGGGGCATGGTGGGAATCTGGGCTTCCCTGGGTTCCTGCACGGCGGTGAGCCCGCCGGCCAGGTGGATCCGGCGCAGGCCTTCGGCCCCGTCGTCGTTCGCGCCGGTCAGGAGGAAGCCGGCGAGGGCGGGGCCGTAGGCATCGGCGGCGGAGGCCATCAGCACGTCGATGGACGGCCGCGAGAACAGCACCGGCGGCTCGCAGCTCAGCGAGAACGAGCGCTCGCGTTCTATGGACAGGTGGTAGCCGGGCGGCGCGAAGTACAGGCTGCCGTCGGCCAGCGGCATCTTGTCGTTGGCCTCGTGAACCGGGATCGGCAGGCGCTGTGCGAAGATCTCGGCCAGGTGGCTCTCGTGCTCCTCGGGCAGGTGCAGGACCACCGCCATCGGTATGTGCCAGCCGGCCGGCAGGTCGTGCAGCAGCTCGGAGAGCGCGTCGATGCCGCCGGCCGAGGCGCCCAGCACCACGGCGTCCACGCGCTTGCGAACCGGCGGGCGCAAATTGCGCTTCGGCTGGCTTGTCATGCGGCCTTCTTGCGGTAGATGCGCTCGGCACGCGCGTGCGTGTCGAAGCGGTCGGAGTAGCCGGAGAAGTCGATGCTCTCCTTCGAGCCCAGCCCCAGGAAGCCGCGATGCGACAGCGATTCGTGGAACAGGCCCAGCGCCCGGTCCTGCAGCTCGCGGTTGAAGTAGATCAGCACGTTGCGGCACGACACCAGCTGCGTCTCGGCGAAGACGCTGTCGGTCGCGAGGCTGTGGTCGGCGAAGATCACGTCGGCGCACAGCGTGGGGTCGAAGCGCGCCGCCTCGTAGGCGGCTGTGTAGTAGTCGGAGAACTCGCCGCGGCCGCCCGCGCGCTGGTAGTTGGCGGTGTAGCCCCGGATGGCCTCCAGCGGGAAGATGCCCTGGCGCGCCTTCTCGAGCGAGGCCGGGTTGATGTCGGTGGCATAGATCTGCGTGCGGCCGAGCAGGCCTTCCTCGCGCAGCAGGATGGCGAGCGAGAACACTTCCTCTCCGGTGCTGCAGCCCGCCACCCACACCTTGACCGAAGGGTAGGTGTGCAGGATCGGCACCACGTGCTGGCGCAGCGCGAGGAAGTAGGCCGGGTCGCGGAACATCTCGCTCACCGGGATCGTCAGGAACTGCAGCAGCCGGCCGAAGAGCGAAGGGTCGCGCAGCACACGCTCCTGCAGCGCCGAGATGCTGGGCAGCCCGAGCTGGTCGAGCGCATGCAGCACGCGGCGCTTCTGCGAGGTCGCCGTGTAGTTGCGGAAGTCGTAGCTGTACTTGAGATAGATCGCCTCCATCAGCAGGCGCAGCTCGATCTCGGTGTCGCTCAGCGGCTGCAGCGGTTGCAGCGGAACGGGGGCCGGTCTGGACGAGGAGGGCGGGGGGGCGGGTTGGCTCACAGGCGCTCCATTTTCGGCATCCACACGCGCAGCAGCGAGAACAGCCGCTCCAGGTCCACCGGCTTGGCGAGGTAGTCGTTGGCGCCGGCGGCCAGGCACTGCTCGCGGTCGTCCTTGGTGGCCTTGGCGGTGATGGCGATCACGGGCATGTCCGCGAAGCGCGGGTCGCCGCGCAGGCGGCGCGTGGCTTCCAGGCCGTCCATCTCCGGCATCATGATGTCCATCAGCACGAGGTCGATGTCGCTCACCTGGTCGAGCTTGTGCAGCGCCTCGCGGCCGTTGCGGCCGATCTCCACGATGGCGCCGCGCTGCTCCAGCGCGCTGGTGAGCGCGAAGATGTTGCGCACGTCGTCGTCCACCAGCAGGATGGTGCGGCCCTCGAAGATGCGGTCGCGCCCGCGCGCGGTCTTCAGCATGCCCTGGCGCTCGCTCGAAAGCTCGGCCTCCACCTTGTGCAGGAACAGCGTCACCTCGTCGAGCAGGCGCTCCGGCGAGCGCGCGCCCTTGATGATGATCGAGCGCGAGTAGCGCTGCAGCTCGGTCTCCTCGTCGCGCGTGAGGTTGCGCCCGGTGTAGACGATGACCGGCGGGAACGACACGATCTCTTCCGCCGCCATGGCCTTCAGCAGCTCGCTGCCCTGCATGTCGGGCAGCTTCAGGTCGGTGATCATGCAGTCGAAGACGCGGGTGCGCAGCAGCTCCAGCGCCTCTTCGCCGGAGCCGACGGCGACGATCTCGATGTCGTCGTCGCCGATCAGCTGGATGACGCTCTCGCGCTGCAGCTCGTCGTCTTCCACCAGCAGCACCACCTTGACCTTCTGCGTGAGCTTTTCCTCCAGCCGGCCGAACACCCTCATCAGCTCGGCGCGGGTGGCGGGCTTCAGCGCATAGCCGACGGCGCCCATCTGCAGCGCCGCGCCCTGCGCGCTCTCGGCGGCGGAGACCACGTGGATCGGAATGTGCCGCGTGTGCGGCGAATCCTTCAGCCGCTGCAGCAGGTCGAGGCCGGTGCTGTCGGGCAGGCGCATGTCCAGCAGGATGGCGTCCGGCAGGAACTGCGTGGCCAGCTCGAAGCCGTCGGCCGCGCCGTGCGCCACCAGGCAGCGGTAGCCGAGCTCGTGCGCCAGGTCGTAGAGGATGTGCGCGAACTGGGGCTCGTCCTCGATCACGAGCACGCGGCGTACCTGGTCGCGGGGCAGTTCGCGGTCGTCGGCGAACTGCGGCGCGGGCACCGGGGCCGGAGGCTTGGGCGCCAGCGCTGGCTGGGCTGGCTGGACGGACTGGGCGGGCGAATGCGCGGATCTCGGCGTGTAGACCGCCGGCTGCTGCTGTGTCGGCGATGCCTGCGGCGCCACCGCCGGCAGCTGCAGCGTGAAGGTGCTGCCCTGGCCCGGCGTGCTTTCGACGGTGAGCGTGCCGCCCAGCAGGTGCGTGAGGTCGCGAGAGATCGACAGGCCCAGCCCGGTGCCGCCGTAGCGCCGGCTGGTGGTGCCGTCGGCCTGGCGGAAGGCCTCGAAGATCAGCTCGTGCTGCTGCGGATCGATGCCGATGCCCGAGTCGGACACCGCGAACGCGGCCCCGCCGCCGGCGGCCGGCGAGACGACCAGCGCCACTTCGCCGCTGTCGGTGAACTTGATCGCGTTCGACAGCAGGTTCTTCAGGATCTGCTCCACCCGCTGCCGGT
This sequence comes from Variovorax sp. SG517, assembly GCF_013376045.1. Lineage (GTDB taxonomy): Bacteria > Pseudomonadota > Gammaproteobacteria > Burkholderiales > Burkholderiaceae_C > Variovorax. The sequence continues at coordinate 388,718 of NZ_JABMJG010000002.1, forward strand.
CGGTGAGCAGCGTCGCGGGCGCGTCGGGGCGCACTTCCAGCCTGAAGCGCAGGTTCTTCTGCATGGCGAGCGGGGCGAAGGTGCTTTGCAGGCTGTCGGCCAGCTTGGCCAGCGTCACGTCTTCAGGCACCACTTCGAGCTTGCCGGCCTCGACCTTCGCGATGTCGAGGATGTCGTTGATCAGCACCAGCAGGTCGTTGCCCGACGAATAGATCGACTCCGCGAACTTCACCTGCTCGCTCGTCAGGTTGCCCTGCGGGTTGTCGCCCAGCAGCTTGGCGAGGATGAGCGCGCTGTTCAGCGGCGTGCGCAGCTCGTGCGACATGTTGGCGAGGAACTCCGACTTGTAGCGGCTCGCGCGCTGCAGCTCGTCGGCGCGGTCTTCCAGGTCGCGCTGCACCCTGCGCAGCGCGGTGTTGCGCTGGTCGAGCGCCTCGGTGCGCTCGGAAAGCTGGCTGTTGGTCTGCTCCAGCTCGGCCTGCTGGTTCTCCAGCATGGCCTGCGAGGCGCGCAGCGCGCGTGACTGCTCTTCCAGTTCCTCGTTGGCGGTGCGCAGCTCTTCCTGCTGCACCTGCAGTTCCTCGTTGAGCTGCTGGGTCTCGGCCAGCACCTCCTGCAGCTGCTCGCGGTAGCGCGCCGCGGCCAGTGAAGTGCCGATGTCGTCGGCCACCATGTCGACGAGCTGGGTGCCGCGCTCGTCCAGCGCACCCGGCAGGCCGAGCTCGACCACGCCGTTGACCATGCCGCTGCTCGCCACCGGCAGCAGCAGCACCGCCTTGGGCGCCATCTCGCCCAGGCCGGAGTTGACCTTCAGGTAGTCGGCGTCGATAGGGTCTATCAGCATGCGCCGGCGCTCGGCCGCCGCCTGGCCGATGAGGCTCTCGGTGGGCGAGAAGACCTGCGGCGTTGCCTCGGCGGCGCTCGAGAAACCGTAGCTCGCCGCCCGCCGCAGCGGGCCGTGGCGCTCGCGCACATAGATGGCGCCCACCGACGTGCCCAGGTGCCGCGAGAAGAAGGCGAGGATCTTGCGGCCCATGTCCGGCGCGCTGAGCTCGCCGACCAGCTCACCCACCAGCTCGCCCTGCGCGCTGCGCAGCCAGGCTTCGTGGGCGAGGCGCTCGGTGTGGTCGGCCTGCTCCTGGAGCACCACGTCGTAGCTTTCCGACAGCCGCACCAGCTGGCGCCGTCCGAAGTAGACCACCAGCCCGGTGAAGCCCAGCGAGAACAGCAGGAACAGCCCGACGACCCACCAGGCGGTGCGGTTGGCCTCGTTGTTGCGCTGGAAGCGCAGGGCCTGCTCGGTTTCCATGAAGGCGGTGAACTCGGCCCGCATGCTGTCGGTCAGGCGCTTGCCCCGGCCCAGGCGGACCTCCATCCGGGCGTTCTCCCCCTTGCGATGCGCAGCGATCAACTCGGCGGCGTAGTCATTCCAGCTGTTCTGGATGGCGGCGATGCGGTCGACGCGCTCGATCTGCTGGCGGTTGTCCGACACCAGCTCGCGCAGCGCGGCCGTGTCGGCCTTGACGCGCGGCAGGGCGCTTTGGTACGGCTCCAGGAAGCTCTCGTCGTTGGTGATCAGGAAGCCGCGCATGCCGGTTTCCATGTCGATGCTCTGGCGCTGCAGTTCGCTGGCGGCGCGGCTGACGCGGTCGGTGTGCTCGACCCAGCCGATGGTCGACAGCAGGAACAGGATCAGCCCGACGAATACCACCGCCCCGAACAGACCGCCGATCAGAGGGAGCTTGATGTTGCGGCTCAGCAGACGCTCGAAATCGTCAGGATCGATCGCGGTGGGAGTTTTCATTGGCGCTGTTTGTAAGCAAAACTGTAAGCAAAACTCATGAAGTCTTGCCGATAAATGCGCGCGACCCTGTCGGAGAAGACCCCGTCAGGGCATTCGGGCGGCCACGAGGGCAGGGCTCGCGTCGCTATACTGTAATTCCATACAGTTGATGCCAGATGGGCTCCGAACCCTCCCGTCCGCGACACGCGGCCCCCGTTGCTGCCGAGCACGTAGTTTCCGTCAAGGCGCTGTGCGCCTTCGGCGCGAAGGCGGGCGACCTCGATCTGCGCTTCGTGCCCGCGCCGAGCGCGCTCGAAGGCATGGCCGGACATGCGCTGGTGCAGCACCGGCGCGATCCCGAGCACTACGCCTGCGAGGTCGGGCTCGAAGCCAGTTGCGGCTCGCTGCGCGTGCGCGGCCGGGCCGACGGCTACGAGGCGCGCAGCGCCCGCGTCGAGGAAATCAAGACCTTCCGCGGCGACTTCGACGCCATCCGCGGCAACCACCGCGCACTGCACTGGGCGCAGGCCCGCACCTATGGCTGGATGCTCTGCCAGCTGCACGGCCACGACGCCATGACGATCGCGCTGGTGTATCTAGACCTCGCCACCGGCGAGGAGACCGTGCTCGAGGAACACCACACCCGCGAAGCGCTGCGGGAACATTTCGAGCTGCTGTGCGGCCGCTACAGCGACTGGGCGAAGAGCGAAGCCGCCCATCGCGAGGCGCTGGACGCCACACTGGAGCGGCTCGAATTCCCGCACCGCGCCTTCCGCGCCGGCCAGCGCGAACTGGCCGAGGCCGTCTACCGCGCGGCCGTCGGCGGGCGCTGCCTGATGGCGCAGGCGCCTACGGGCATCGGCAAGACGCTGGCCACCATCTTCCCGATGCTCAAGGCCCGCGCGGCACGCAGGATCGACAGGCTTTTCTTCCTCACGGCCAAGACCTCCGGCCGGCCGGTCGCGCTCGACGCGCTGCGCGTGCTCGACAAGGGCCGGGGGCAGGGCAGGCTGCGCGTGCTCGAGCTCGCGGCCCGCGAGAAGGTCTGCGAATACCCCGACCGCGCCTGCCACGGCGACGCCTGCCCGCTCGCACGAGGCTTCTACGACCGCCTGCCGGCCGCGCGCGAGCAGGCTGCGCAGGTGGCATGGCTCGACCGCGAAGCGCTGCGCGAGATCGCGCTCGCCCACGAGGTGTGCCCCTATTTCCTCGCGCAGGAAATGGCGCACTGGGCCGACGCCATCGTCGGCGACTACAACTACTACTTCGACAGCAGTGCCTTCCTCTACGCCACCATGCGCGATGCCGACTGGCGCGCGGCCGTGCTGGTGGACGAGGCCCACAACCTGCTGGAGCGCTCGCGCGGCATGTACACCGCGCAGCTCGAAGGCGCCGCGCTCGAGGAAGCGCACCGCGCGGCACCTGCGGCGCTGCGAGGCCCGCTGGCGCGCCTGTTCCGCGAATGGGACACGGTGCAGCAGTCGCAGGCGGCCGACTACGAAACCGCCGACGAGATCCCCGAGCGCTTCCTGCGCACCCTGCAGGCCGCCAACACCGCCATGGCCGAGTATTTCGCGGCCACGCCCGACGCCTCGCAGGGGCCGCTGCAGCGCTTCTTCTTCGACGCGCTGCACTTCGCCCGGCTGGCCGAGGCCTTCGGCGACCATTCGGTGTTCGAGCGCACGCTGGGTGCCACGCAGCAGGACCGCGGCCTCGCCATCCGCAACCTCGTGCCCGCGCCGTTCCTGCAGGCCCGCTTCGGCGACGCGGTGTCGGTCACCTGCTTCTCGGGCACGCTGTCGCCCTTCGAGTTCTACCGCGACGCGCTGGGCCTTCCCGAAGACACCGCGTTGCTCGACGTTGCCTCGCCGTTCGACAGCGCCCAGCTTCGCGTCGAAGTGGCAACGCACGTGTCGACGCGCTTTCGCGACCGCGCGGGCTCGCTGCGAGACGTGGCGGACATCATCGGCGCCCAGTTCGAGCGCCTGCCGGGCAACTACCTGGCCTTCTTCAGCAGCTTCGACTACCTGGAGAAAGCCTGCGCCGCCTTCTCGCGGCGGCACCCCGGCGTGCCGGTGTGGACGCAGACGCGCGGCATGCGCGAGGCCGACCGCCAGGATTTCGTGGCGCGCTTCGAGGAGGGCGGCCGGGGCGTCGGCTTCGCGGTGCTCGGCGGCGCCTTCGGCGAGGGTATCGACCTGCCGGGCAGCCGGCTCATCGGCGCCTTCGTAGCCAGCCTCGGGCTGCCCCAATACAACCAGCTCAACGAGATCACGCGCGAGCGCATGCAGGCGCGCTTCGGCAAGGGCTACGAGTACACGTACCTCTACCCGGGCCTGCAGAAGGTGGTGCAGGCCGCCGGCCGCGTGATCCGCACCGAGGAAGACCGCGGCGTGCTGCACCTGCTCGACGACCGGTTCGCCCGGGCGGAAATCCGCGAACTGCTGCCGCGCTGGTGGCATGTGAGGGTGGGCGCGGACCATGAATGAATGCGCGGCGACCGAGCTGCAAGGAAGGGCTTGGCGCGTTGCCCGCGGTTTGGCGTCAATCCGAAATGGTCAGCCAAAAATTGAAATTAATGACGGTTTTTGACCAATAAAGCCAAAACTGTTGACAGGCTTTGATATTTTCATTTCACAAATTGACAACTTTGTGCCGGCGAAGGAAATTTTCTTTGCCGGGGCCGTCTTGCAGCCTGCTTAGACTCGAAAGGGAACCAAAACAAAGACGTTACCTTTACATGAAATCAGTTTGTTCAATCAAGGAATCGGAAGTCACGAAAAACCAGCGCAGGCAGTTCTTGCAGAAGAGTGCGTCCGCCGCAACCGCGTTCTGGGGCGGGTTGGCGCTGGTCGGATGCGGAGGCGGAGGGTCGGACGGCAGCGGCGGATTCAATGGCGCAAGCCTGCTTCCGGCTTCAGGCAATGGCAATGGCGCTGGCGCTGGCGAAACTCCGGTTCCAGGTTCCGCGGAAGCTCCGGAGAGCGGAAATTCGTTGCCTGTTTCTGTAAACAACTCTACGGCGGAAAATCTGCCGCAGCCGGTCGGCCAGGGCGTGAAAAACGATATTCCCTCGCCCAGCGAAACAAGTCCGATCGTTCAGTCTTTCGTGCCGACCGCCGAGGCTCCGGGCGGCTCAATTGTTATCACCGGCGCCAAATTCGATTCGACCGCCATCGTCAGTTTCGGCGGCGTGAGGGCCACCCAAATCAGCGTGGACTCGGCCACGCAAATCTCGGTGACGGTGCCGGCGCTGGCCGTCACCGGGCCGGTCACCGTGGAGACGGCCGGCGGAACCGGCAGGTCCGTGGCACCGTTCGCCGTCCTGTCGGCGCCGGCACCGGCTGCCGGCTATCGGCTCGCGTGGCACGATGAATTCGATGGAACGAGCCTGAACACCAGCAATTGGAGGGCTCATACCGCCACGCGATACGACGCGGTGCGAACGGCTGATGCGGTCGATGTATCCAACAGCATCCTGACCATCACGACCTATACCGACCCGTCGACAGGCAAGCACCACACCGCTTTTCTGGACACGAATATCAGTTCGGGCTGCAAGTTCACCTTCGGATATATCGAGGCCCGCATGCGTTTCGTGAACCGATCCGGGCAGTGGTCTGCGTTCTGGCTGCAATCCAACAGGCACAGGGCGGCCACACCGCCCAATCCCGCTGCCGGTGTGGAGATCGACATCATTGAGCACCGTGCATTCGACGACACGCAGTCGGACGCCCGCAATCACCACTCGAGCGCGGTGCACTGGAATGGCTATGGCGCGGACAGGCTGTTCCTCGAGAGCGGGGTGAGATCGCTGCCGGCAGGAGAGTCGTTTTCCGACTGGCACACGGCCGGCCTGCTTTGGACCCCCGGCAAATATCAGTTCTTTCTCGACGGAGTCCAGTTCTGGGAAGCCACGGACGGTATTTCCCAGAGCGACGAATTCATTCGGCTCACCACAGAAGTCAAGGACAAGGGCCGGGCCGGCGAAATTCCGCCAGGCGGCTATGGCCCGCGCGGCGCGGACACGAATGCGGTCACCCAGGTCGATTGGGTTCGCGTCTGGCAACTGCCGCCGGCGCCCTAGCCAAATCACCATGATGAGCGGCATGCGCGGCTGGCAAACGGCGGAGACGATGCGCACCGGCAGGTCGCGCCCGGTCCGGATCGGACGCAATTGCAAACTATTGAGGGCTTGCGTGCACTCCGGTGGAATCCATTTCAGAGGGGAAGTGGGTTCAAATGAAGAATTGAATTGTTATCTTTTTGGGCGGTTCGAGGCGAATTTAAAATTCGAATGGAAATTCACAGAAGGAGGAAGAATTTCCATGAAATCAGATCGCCCGATGGGGCAAGAAGCGGACGCGGAAAAATCGCGCAGGCAATTTCTGCAGACAGGAGCACTGACTGCAACGGCGCTGTTCGGGACGTCGATCGTCGCCGGGTGTGGAGGCGGCGGCTCCGGCGGCAGTGCGAGCGGCGCGAGTTTCCTGCCTCCCGCAACAAATCCCGTGGCAGAAAATTCGCCTGCCCTTGCCCCGGTCTCTTCGCCGGTCCCTGCGCCCAACCCTGCAGCGGCACCGCCTGAAGAGGCGTCGGTGCCGCCTCTGGAAAAAAATCCCGCCATTCATTCTTTTTCCCCGACCCTGGCAATACGTGGGAACGTAATTGTGATTACGGGCGCCGAATTCGATTGGGATGCCTCGGTCAGCTTCGGCGAAGTGGAGGCGACGGAGTTCAGCGTCGACTCCGCGAGCCAGATCTCGGCGACCGTGCCCGAGTCGGCGAAAACCGGCGAGATTTCCGTCCGCACCGCCGCAGGCACGGCCCGGTCCGCCACGCAGCTGGTCGTGTCGCATGCACCCAGGTCGGCGAAGGGCTACAAGCTCGCGTGGCACGACGAGTTCGAAGGCAAGGCCGTGGACACGTCGAAATGGAGCCATGGCACGGCTACGCGCGACGAGGCGATCCAGACGGTCGAAGCGGTGACGGTCGAGAACAGCGTCCTGAAGATCTCGACCTACACGGATCCGTCGACCGGCAAGCACCACACGGGGTGGCTGATCACGAGTGGGCGCTACGAGCTTCGCTTCGGATATGTCGAGGCCAGCGTCCGTTTCGCATCCAGGCCGGGGCAGTGGGGCGCGTTCTGGCTGATGTCCCAGGGCAACAAGTCGGTCGACCCGCCCAATCCGGCTGCGGGCGTGGAGGTGGACATCATCGAGCATCGGGCGGTTTCGAAGGGGAACAAGGACGACGTCAGCAACCAGTTCTCGAGCGCAGTGCATTGGAATGGCTACAAGGAGGGAAAGACGTTCAGCCGCGGCAGCAATCAGCAGCACCTGCCTGAAAAACAATCGTTTTCCAGTTGGCACACGGTCGGTGTGCTCTGGACGCCCGAGGGATACGAGTTCTACCTCGACGGCGCGGAGAAGCCCTACGCAACCATCAAGGAGGGCGTCTCCCTGAGCCCTGAATACATCAAGCTCACCTGCGAGATCAAGGCCGATGACTGGGCAGGCCGGATCCCGTCCAGCGGCTATGGCCGGCTGGGCGACAGCGCCAACGCGACCATGGAAGTCGACTGGGTTCGCGTATGGCAACCGTAGCGGCTTGACGGAAGGAAGACAGCTCAGATGACACGCGCCACCAGACGCCTCGAACATGCCGGCCAACCCGATCTGTTTGGCGAGGCGCCGGTGGCCGCCATCGAGGGGCTGCGCTACGAGAGCGGGTTCCTGTCGCACGAGGAAGAGGCCGGGCTGCTGCGCATCGTGCAGGCCCTGCCGCTCAAGGAGATGCGCTACAAGGAATACACCGCGCGCCGCCGCGGCACCAGCTTTGGCGGCAGCTACGACTTCGACACCAACCGCCTGAAGCCCGGCACGCCGCTGCCCGAGGCGCTGCACCCGCTGCGGGCGAAGGCTGCGGCCTGGGCCGGCATGGCGCCCGAGGAACTCACGCACGTGCTGATTGCCGAGTACCGTCCCGGCACGCCGCTGGGCTGGCACCGCGACGTGCCGGACTTCGAGGACATCATCGGTGTCTCGCTGCACAACGACGCGGTGATGCAGTTCCGGCCCTACGTGCGCGGCGCGCCGGCATCGGGGCCCGCCGCGCTCGAATTCCTGATCGAGCCGCGCTCCGTGTACCTGCTGCGCGGCCCTGCGCGCTGGGAGTGGCAGCACGCCATTGCGCCGACGAAGGCCTTGCGATACTCGATCACCTTGCGCAGCCGAAGGCTGTCCCGCACATGAACCGCACCACTTTCCTCAAGCTGCTGTCGCAGAAGCTGTATCCCGTGCTGAAGGCCGAAGGCTTCCAGGGCTCCGGCCAGACGCTGCGCCGCATCGAGGGGCCTTTGATCCATGTGTTCAACGTGCAGGGCGCGAGCGGCGGCAAGGCCTGCTACCTCAACCTCGGCGCGCACCTTGCCTTTTTGCCGAGCGAAGGCGGCGCCGCGGTGGCGCCCGAGGAGATGGAGGAGGCCGGCTGCGTCTTCCGCGACCGCATGGAGCCGCCGCCCGGACCGGCCTTCGGCTGGGCCTACGGCACTTCCAAGGAGCAGGCCGAGGAAAACGTGGAATTCATCGTGAGCGAATGGGCCGGCCCGGGCCGCGCCTTCTTCGCCCGGCATGGCAACTATCCGCAGAGTTACGAGCGGATGCTGCGCGAAACCGACCCGGGCCAGATCCATGCGCGAACGGCGCTGCATCTCGCGCGCATCGCCGTGCACCTGGGCGACATCGAGCGGGCGCGGGCCCTGGTCGATGCCGGCCTGGCGCGAGCGCCGGAGCGGGCCACGGGCCTGAAGGCGGATCTCGCCAAGATCCTGCCGGCCTGAGCGGCAGCGCGCCGCGGCGCATGAAGCCGGGCTCCTGACAGCAGGACGGCAGGAACGCCGGACAACGCTGACGCCCGTCGCGCGCGTCTTCTTACCCACGGCGCGCGTGGTGCGCCCAGCATGGAAGCTCCTCAACCAACTGCAGGAGCAACGCATGCCCAAAGGCGACAAATCCTCCTATACGGACAAGCAGAAGCGACAGGCCGAGCATATCGAGAAAGGCTACGAGCATCGCGGCGTGGGCAAGGGCGAGGCCGAGCGCCGCGCCTGGGCCACGGTGAATGCCGAGACCGGCGGCGGCAAGAAGAGCGGCTCAGGCCGCGGCAAGGCCGAGAACCACGGCCCCTCGCGCAAGGGCGGAAAGCTCGGCGGCGCGGCAGCGGCGCACCGGACGGCGGCCGAGCGATCGGCTTCGGCGAAGAAGGCCGCCGCCACGCGCAAGCGCAACGCCGAGAAGCGCGGCTGAACCGGCGGAACGCACCGATGAACATCGTTCTCGGAGCGACCGGCCATGTGGGCTCGGCACTCGCGCAGGCCCTGCTCGAACGCAGCGAGCCGGTGACGGTGGTCACGCGCGACGCGCACAAGGCCGAGGCCCTGCGTACCAAGGGCGCGCACGTGGTCCAGGCCGACGTGTTCGACACGCATGCGCTGCATCGCGTGTTCATGGGTGGGCAGCGCGTCTTCGTGCTGAACCCGCCGGCGGCGCCGTCCACCGACACGGTGGCCGAGGAGCACAGGAGCGTGCGCGCCATTCTCTCGGCGCTCGAAGGCTGCAGGCTCGAGAAGATCGTCGCCGAGTCCACCTACGGAGCGCAGCCCGGCGAAGGCCTTGGCGACCTCGGCGTGCTGTACGACATGGAGCAGGCGCTCGGCGCCGGGCCTTCGCCGTTCAGCGCCCTTCGCGCCGCCTACTACATGAGCAACTGGGATGCCTCGCTGCAGACCGCGCGCAAGGAGGGCAAGGTCTACAGCATGTTCCCCGCCGACTTCAGGCTGCCGATGGTGGCGCCGCACGACATCGGCCAGTTCGCCGCGAAGCTGATGCTCGGTCCCGCGGAATCGTCAGGGCCGCACCACGTCGAGGGGCCCCAGCGCTATTCTCCCGGCGACGTGGCGCGGGCTTTCTCCGAGGCGTTGGGGAAGCCGGTGGAACTGGTCGAGACACCGCGCGCGCAACTGGAGCAGGCGTTCGAGTCGCTGGGTTTTTCCGCCGCCGCCGCCAGGTCTTACGCGGCCATGACGCGCGCGACCCTCGACCAGCACTACGAGCCGCCCCGGACGCCCGTGCGAGGCCAGATTTCGCTGCGCGACTACATCTTCGCGCTGGTGAACAAGAGTTCGGGCTGAGCCTGGGCCCCCTGGACTGCTGAAACCCGCCATCGCGCATGTCCGAAATCCGCTCGCTTCTCCTCGAAGCCCTTGAAACCGGACATTCGTGACCTGTTTCTGGCGCGAGCCGGACAACTTGCCATTTCCCGCCATGCAGCGGTGAGCGCAGGAAGAGGCCTTGTTCCGCGACGTTGCTCCGAAAGCGCACGCTACGCCGTCGAACGTCGCTGATTGGCCCGTCATTTCGCGCGTTGCGCCGCCGTTTGCCGCACCACGAACGCGTCTATACGATCCCGCGCCTTGCCCTCAAGAAAGGACTGCGCGGGTGCCTCCGAAGACTGCTTTCTCCTCATCCTCCAACGCCGATCTGCAGCGTCGCAGTCGCCGCCATGTCTGGCATCCGTGCACGCAGAGCATCCGGCTCGAAGCGGTGCCGCCGCTGCCCATCGCGCGCGGCGAGGGCGTGTGGCTCTTCGACCAGGAGGGGCGGCGCTACATGGACGCCACCAGTTCGTGGTGGGTCAACCTCTTCGGGCACGCGCATCCCGCGATCAACGACGCGCTGAAGCAGCAACTCGACACGCTGTCTCACGTGATGCTCGCCGGCTGCACGCACGCGCCGGCGGTGGAGCTGGCCGAGCGGCTTTCCGCGCTCACGGGCCAGGCGCTGGGCCACTGCTTCTATGCATCCGACGGCGCTTCGGCGGTGGAGATCGCGCTGAAGATGAGCTTCCACTTCTGGCGCAATGCCGGCCGCGGAGGCAAGCGGCGCTTCGTCGCGCTGAAGCAGGGCTACCACGGCGAAACGCTGGGCGCACTGCACGTGACCGACGTGCCGGTGTTCCGCGACGCCTATGCGCCCTTGCTCGCGAACGCGCACCTTGTCGCCTCGCCAGATGCGCGCAACGCACTTGCGGGCGAGGACGCGGCCGGCGTCGCACGTCGCGCTGCCGCCGAGCTCGAAGCCCTGCTGGCCGAACAGCACGACTCCATCGCCGCCGTCATCGTCGAGCCGCTGGTGCAGTGCGCCACCGGCATGGCGATGCACGACCCCGAATACCTGCGGCTCGCGCGTGCCCTGTGCGACCGCCACGGCGTGCACCTCATCGCCGACGAGATCGCCGTGGGCTGCGGGCGCACCGGCAGCTTCTTCGCCTGCGAGCAGGCCGGCATCTGGCCCGACTTCCTGTGCCTTTCGAAGGGCATCAGCGGCGGCTACCTGCCGCTCGCGCTGGTGATGACGCGCGACGCCGTCCACGACGCCTTCGTCGACGACGATGCGGCGCGCAGCTTCCTGCATTCGCATTCGTACACCGGCAACGCGCTGGCCTGCCGCGCGGCGCTGGCCACGCTAGACCTGTTCGAGTCGGAAGACGCGCTGCGACGCAACCTGGACCGCGCGGCGCGGCTGCTGCAGGGGCTGCGCGACGGACTCGAAGGCCAGCCCGTCGACCACCTGCGGCAGCGCGGAATGATCACCGCCTTCGACGTGCGCGCGCCGGGTGCGCGATTCGCCGAGCGATTCCATCTGGCCGCGCGCGCGCAAGGGCTGCTGATGCGGCCGATCGGCAACACCGTGTACCTGATGCCGCCCTATGCGATAGGCGACGGCGAGATCGACACGCTGGTCGACGGCGCGCTGGCCACCCTGAAGGCCACCATCGAGACGAGCCCGAAGGAAGGAGCCCGCGATGTCGTGCTTGCTTGATCGGCTTCAGGAAGAGATCGATACGCTCGATGCCCTGTCGCTGCGCCGCAGGAGGCAGGTCGCCGAGACCGCCTGCGCGCCGCAGCAGACCCTCACGCTGGCCGGCGCCGCCGCGCCGCGCACCATGCTCGGCTTCAGCAGCAACGACTACCTCGGCCTCGCGGCGCACCCGGCGCTCGCGAAGGCGTGGGCCGAAGGCGCTGCGCTCTACGGCACGGGCAGCGGCGGCTCGCACCTGATCCTCGGCCACTCGCGCGCCCACGAGCAGCTCGAGGAAAGGCTCGCGGAGTGGATGTCGCCCTTCATCCCGCAGGCGCGCAGCCTGTTCTTCTGCACCGGCTACATGGCCAATCTCGCGGTGCTGTCGGCGCTGGGCGGGTCGGATGCGGTCATCTTCTCGGAGTCGCTCAACCACGCCTCGCTGATCGACGGCGCGCGGCTGGCCAAGGCGCGCGTCGAGCGCTACCCGCACTGCGACGTGGCCGCGCTCGACGCGCAGCTTTCCAGCTGCGACGCCCCGGTGAAGATCATCGTGAGCGACGCCGTGTTCAGCATGGACGGCAACATCGCGCCGGTGGCCGGGCTGCTGGCGCTCGCCGAGCGGCACGACGCATGGCTGGTGATCGACGACGCGCACGGCTTCGGCGTGCTGGGCGCCACTGGGCGCGGCGTGCCCGAAGCCCTGGGCCTGTGCTCCGAGCGGCTGGTGCTGGTCGGCACGCTGGGCAAGGCGGCGGGCGTGTCGGGTGCCTTCGTGGCGGCGCACCGCACCGTCATCGACTACCTGGTGCAGCGCGCGCGGCCGTACATCTTCACCACGGCCGCGCCGCCGGCGGTGGCGCATGCGCTGCTTGCGAGCCTGGCGCTGATCGGGGGCGAGGAGGGCGCGCAGCGCCGCGCCCAGCTGCTGGCGCGCATCGCGCAGCTGCGCCGTGGGCTGAAGGCGGTGCTGCCGGCGGACGGCAGCGCATGGCTGGCCGATTCGCCCACCGCGATCCAGCCGCTGATCGTGGGCGACAACGCGCGCGCGATGCGCATCATGGCGCAGCTCGATGGGCACGGCCTGCGCGTCGGAGCGATCCGCCCGCCCACCGTGCCGGCCGGCACCGCGCGGCTGCGCATCGCGTTGTCGGCCAGCCACGGCGAGGGCGACGTGGCGCGGCTGGTCGATGCATTGGGCGAGGCCCTGTCCCGGCCAGCGAAGGAAGCCGCATGACGCAGCGGGCGTGGTTCGTGACGGGCACCGACACCGGCATCGGCAAGACGCTCGTCAGCAGCGCCATGCTGAGCCTGCTGGCCGGCTCGGGCCTGCGCGCGGTCGGCATGAAGCCGGTGGCGGCGGGGCTGGAAGAGACAGGCGGCGAATGGCGCAACGAGGACGTCGAGCAGCTTCGCGCCGCCGGCAACGTCGACGCCCCGCCGGCGCTGCGCTGCCAGTACCTGCTGCGCGCGCCGATGTCGCCGCACCTTGCTGCGCGGCAGGAAGACGTTCGCATCGAGCTGCAGCCGATGCTCTCGGCTTTCGACGAGCTTTCGGCGCGTGCCGATGCCGTGGTGGTGGAAGGCGTGGGCGGCTTCTGCGTGCCTTTCTGCGACGACCTCGACAGCGCCGACTTGGCCGTGGCGCTGGGCCTGCCGGTGATACTGGTGGTCGGCCTGAGGCTGGGCTGTCTCAACCATGCGCTGCTGAGCGCCGAGGCCATCCGCGCGCGCGGCCTGGTGCTGGCGGGCTGGGTGGCGAGCATGGTCGATCCGTCGATGCTCGCGCCGCAGGCCAACCTGCAGACGCTGCGCGCGCGGCTCGGCGCGCCGTTGTTGGGCATCGTGCCGCACCTGGCGCAGCCCGATGCGGCCAGCGCGGCCCGCCACATCGACCTGCGCGCGCTGCGGGCGACGGCGGCCCATGCCGCGCGCCACGACGCATCGCTGCAGGCGGCGGCTTCAGCCGCGCCGGCCTGACTCTTCCAGCCGCTTGCCGCGCACGCCGCCCTGGCGCTCCAGCATCCAGCCCGGGTACTCGGCCGGCAGCGCGCTCACCTTGTCGAGCGTGGCGAGCTCGTCGGCCGTGAGCTTGATCGCGGTGGCCGCGATGTTGTCGTCCAACTGCTCGGCGCGCTTGGCGCCGATGATCACGCTGGTCACCACCTGCTGGTGCAACAGCCACGCCAGCGCGATCTGCGCGACCGAAACGCCGCGCGACTCGGCCAGTCCGCGCATCACGTCGATGCAGTCGTAGGCACGCTCGACGTTCACCGGAGGAAAGTCGAAGGTGGTGCGGCGGCTGCCTTTCTCTGCCTCGGTGTTGCGGCCGTACTTGCCGCTGAGCAGGCCGCCGGCCAGCGGGCTCCACACCATCAGGCCGACGCTCTCGCTGCGCAGCAGCGGCACAAGCTCGCGCTCCAGGTCGCGCCCGGCGATGGTGTAGTAGGCCTGCAGCGACTCGAAACGCGCCAGCCGGTCGCGTTCGGCGATACCCAGCGCCTTGGCGATCTGCCAGGCGGCCCAGTTCGATACGCCCACGTAGCGCACGTGGCCTTGCCGCACCAGGTTGTCGAGTGCGTGTACCGTCTCCTCGATGGGCGTGACGGGGTCGAAGCCGTGGATCTGGTAGAGGTCGATGTGGTCGAGCTGCAGGCGCCGCAAGCTGGCCTTCACGCCGTCCATGATGTGAAAACGCGAGGCGCCGGCGGAGTTGACGCCCTTGCTGCCGGTTTCGCCCAGCACCTTGGTGGCCAGCACGAAGCTGTCGCGTGGCAGCTTGAGGTTCTTTAGCGCCTGGCCGGTGATCACTTCAGACTGGCCTTCGGAGTACACGTCGGCCGTGTCGATGAAGTTGATGCCGGCGTCCAGCGCACGGCCGATCAGCCCTTCGGCCTCGGACTGCTGCAGGTTGCCGATCTGGCCCCAGATGCCGGAGGAGCCGCCGAAGGTCATGGTGCCGAGGCACAGTTCGGAGACGAAAAGGCCGGTGCGGCCGAATTTGCGGTATTGCATGGAGAGATGTTCCTTTGCGATGGAGGCGTCCGCGCCCGGGTCCGGGAGATGCCGGTGGAACGCGGCGGGCCTGAAAAAGTATCCTGCCGGCGGCCGGCTCCCGACGCGCGCGTTCCTGCAAAGGTCTTGCCTATTTCTCCAGACCTCCTGCACGGCGCGTGCGAAGTCACGGGAGCGGCGCTAAGCTCCGAACTGCTCATTCCTCCATGGTGGCCATGCCCTTGCCGGTCAGTGGCCGCCCTCGTGACAAGGCTTTCGAACATGTCCGACGAAACACCCGAAATCGCAACCGCCATCGCCCAGCCGATGCCGCTGGAACCCGAACTCGAAGAGGCCCGCAAGGAACTGGTGGCGCTCATCGAGCACATCACCGGCGGCCAGGAAGGCACGGTCGTCACCGCCGTGCCCGGCCTGCAGGTGTTCTGCATCCGCAAGCCCGAAGGGCCCAAGCATGGCTTCGCGTCCCCGGCGCTGGGGCTGATCGCGCAGGGCTCCAAGCGCATCATCGTGGGCGACGACATCTATGTGTACGACCCGATGCACTACCTCGTGACCTCCGTGGACCTGCCCGTGTGCGGCCAGGTGTGCGTGAAGAGCGAGGACGAGCCCTACCTGGGCGTGCGGCTGGAGCTGGCCCTCGACGAGATCGGCGATCTCATCGGCGACGAGAAGCTGCCTGCCAAGGCCAACGCGCCGGCCTCGCGCGGCATGTACGTCAACCGCATCGCCATGCCGGTGCTGGAGCCGGTGCTGCGCCTGCTGCGGCTGCTCGACACGCCGGAAGACGTGCCCATCGTGGCGCCGCTCATCAAGCGCGAGATCATGTACCGTCTGCTGGTCAACGGCGAGGGCGCGCGGCTGCGGCAGATTGCGCTGCAGGACAGCCACACGCAGCGCATCACCAAGGCCATCAGCGCGCTGCGCATGAACTACGCCCAGTCGCTGCGCGTGGAAGACATGGCGCGCGCGGTGCACATGAGCGTGTCGTCGTTCCACCATCACTTCAAGGCCGTGACCGCGATGAGCCCGCTGCAGTACCAGAAGCAGCTGCGCCTGCAGGAGGCGCGCCGGCAGATGCTGATCGCGGGCGCCGACGTGGCGACCGCCGCGCACAGCGTGGGCTACGAGAGCACCTCGCAGTTCGCGCGCGAATACGGCCGCATGTTCGGAGCACCGCCGCTGCGCGACAAGCGCCGCTGGCTGGGCGAGGCGGGCAACGACGCGATGGGGGCGGCATCGATGGAGGCCGCGTGAGCATGCCGGCACAGCAAGCCGAAGGAGCCGGCCCGCGTGGCTGAATCGAAGATCGCCATCTACGGCGCCATTGGCGCCAACGTGGCGATCGCGGCCACCAAGTTCGTCGTCGCGGGCGTCACCGGCAGCTCGGCCATGCTGTCGGAAGGCGTGCACTCGGCCGTGGACACCTTC
Organism: Variovorax sp. SG517; assembly: GCF_013376045.1. Classification (GTDB taxonomy): domain Bacteria; phylum Pseudomonadota; class Gammaproteobacteria; order Burkholderiales; family Burkholderiaceae_C; genus Variovorax. The sequence continues at coordinate 404,807 of NZ_JABMJG010000002.1, forward strand.
AACGGCGTGCTGCTGCTGGTGGGCCTGCACCTGAGCAAGCGGCCCGCGACGGCCGAGCATCCGTTCGGGCACGGCAAGGAGCTCTACTTCTGGAGCCTGATCGTCGCGGTGCTGATCTTCGGCCTGGGCGGCGGCGTGTCGTTCTACGAAGGCGTGCAGCACATCCGCCAGCCGGAGCCGATGCGCGATCCGTTCTGGAACTACGTCGTGCTGGCCGCGGCGGCGCTCTTCGAGGGCACGAGCTTCCTGATCGCGCTCAGGCAGTTCCGCGCGCAGGCACGCGGATTGCCCTTCTGGCAGGCGCTCGACCGCAGCAAGGACCCGACCACCTACACCGTGCTGGCGGAAGATTCGGCCGCGCTGGTGGGCCTGGCGGTCGCCGCGCTCGGCATCTACCTGAGCCATGCGCTGAACATGCCCGAACTCGACGGCGTGGCCTCCGTGATCATCGGCGTGCTGCTGGCCGGCGTGGCGGTGGTGCTGGTCGCGCAGGCGCGCGGGCTGCTGATCGGGGAGGGCATCCGCCCCGAGACCGCCCGCGCCATCCGCGCGATGGCCATGGAGCAGGAATGCGTGGAGGAGGTGGGGCACATCCTCTCGATGTACATCGGCCCCGACGAGGTGCTCGTGATCGTCGACGTCAACTTCAAGGACGACACGCCCACCGGCGAAGCGGCCGATGCCATCGCGGCCATCGAGAAGCAGGCGCGTGCGCGGTTCCCGATGATCAGGCGGATCTTCATCGAGGCGAGCGAGGCGCCCGTTCCGGGGAAGGCGAGCGACGCCTTGTAGCACTTGCTGCGATTTCTTGCGTCGTCCCGGCCATGCAGGCTTCGCCGAACTTCGCTATCGTTTTGCCCGCTGCAGCAACCCGCCCGCCCCTTCGGGCGGGAGAACTCAACAATACGGAGAAATGCATGCTTTGGGAAAAGAAGCTGGCGCAGTGGAGCGCCGGTGTCCGCGAACGCGCCAACCTGCCGGCGCGGCTCACGCTGTGGGATGGCCAGTCCTTCGACTTCGGCACCTTCAGCGGGCCCGCGGTGACGCTGCACGTGAAGTCGCCGGCCGCGCTGTCGCTGATGCTGCAGCCCACCCTCGACAACCTGGGCGAGGCCTACGTCAAGAGCAAGATCGACATCGAGGGCAAGCTCAGCGACGTGATCGACATCGCCTACGGCCTGGCCAGGACGTCGATGGACAAGCCCGGCGGCGCGCTGCAGAACATGGCGCGCTACTTCACGCACACCAAGTCCTCGGACAAGAAGTCCATCCAGTATCACTACGACGTTTCCAACGAGTTCTACCAGCTGTGGCTCGACCCGAACATGGTGTACTCGTGCGCCTACTTCGAGAACGGCGATGAAGACCTCGCCACCGCGCAGCTCAAGAAGATCGACCACATCCTCACCAAGATCGAGCTGAAGCCGGGCCAGACGCTGCTGGACATCGGCTGCGGCTGGGGCGCGCTGGTGATCCGCGCGGCGCAGAAGTTCGGCGCGCGCTGCGTGGGCGTGACGCTCTCGCAGAACCAGTTCGACCTCGCGACCGAGCGTGTGAAGGCCGCGGGCCTGCAGGACCGCATCGAGATCCGCCTGCAGGACTACCGCGACGTGACCGGCCAGTTCGACCGCATCACCAGCGTCGGCATGTTCGAGCACGTGGGCCGAAAGAACCTGCCCGACTACTTCAGGCGCGTGCAGCAGCTGCTGGCGGACGACGGCGTGGTGATGAACCACGGCATCACCTCGTCCGACCCCGAAGGCGGTGGCGTGTCGTACGGCGGCGGCGACTTCATCGACCGCTACGTGTTCCCCAACGGCGAGCTGCCGCACATCAGCCTTGCGCTGCAGGCCATGCAGCAGGGCGGGCTCGAGGCTTTCGACGTGGAGAACCTGCGCCGCCACTATGCGCAGACGCTGCGCTTCTGGAGCGACGCCTACGAGGCCAACAGCGAGAAGGCGCGCGCGCTGGTAGACGAAGAGAAGTTCCGCATCTGGCGCGTGTACCTCGCGGGCTGCGCCTATGCCTTCGAGAACGACGACGTGGCGATCTACCAGATCGTCGGGCGCAAGGCGGGGAGGCCGGCGAAGACGCTGCCCTGGTCGCGCCGCTACATCTACGACGGCACTTCGGCGCTGAACGCCGGGTGAGCGCGGACGGCTCGGGCACCCGAGAGCCCGAGCCGGCGACAGGGGCTCATGCCGTCTATAGCATGCACGGCTCATGACCTCCACGACCCCCAGAACAACAAGCCGCCCACTGGTCATCGCCTCGATCATGGCCTCCATGGCGATGGTGGCCATAGAAGCCACGATCGTCTCCACCGTGATGCCGCAGATCGCCTCCGAGCTGGGCGGGCTGCATCTCTACAGCTGGGTGTTCGCCTCCTTCCTGCTGGCGCAGACCGCGATGACGGTCGTGTTCGGCAAGCTGTCCGACCTCTACGGCCGCAAGCCCATCATGTTCGTGGGCATCGCGGTCTTCGTCATCGGCTCGGTGCTCGCGGGCTTCTCGTGGTCGATGCCGGCCATGATCTGCTTCCGGCTCATACAGGGCATCGGCGCGGGCGCGATCCAGCCGGTGGCGCTCACCATCGTGGGCGACCTCTACCCGGTGCGCGAGCGCGGCAAGGTGCAGGGCTGGCTCGCGAGCGTGTGGGCGGTGTCGGCGGTGGTGGGGCCGATGATCGGCGCGCTCATCGTGCAGAAGCTCTCGTGGGCGTGGATCTTCTGGGTCAATGTGCCGATCGGGCTGGCGGCTGCTGTCGGCTTCTGGCTCTTCCTGCACGAGGCGCCCGCGGTGCGGCGCTCTTCCATCGACATCGTCGGGGCGGTGCTCTTCACCATCGGCATCGCGGCGCTGATGATCGCGCTCACCGAATTCGGCGTGGGCAACTCGGGCGTGGCGCTCGCGTGGGCCGCGCTCTTCGCGGTCACGCTGGTGCTTTTCATCGCGCAGGAGCGCCGCGCGGCCGACCCGATGGTGTCGCTGCGCCTGTGGGGCGCGCGGATGATCGCCATCGTCAACGGCGCGGCCATGCTCGCCGGCATGGTGCTGATCGGCATCACCACCTTCCTGCCGATGTACGTGCAGGTGGTGCTGGAGCGCTCCTCGGTCACGGCCGGCCTCACGCTCACGATGGTGATGCTGGGCTGGCCCATCGGCGCGACGCTGACCTCGCGCACCTTCCATCGCATCGGCCTGTGGCGCATGGTGGTGGCCGGCGCGGCGCTGATTCCTGTGGGCGCCTCGACGTTCGTGCTGCTGGGTGCCGGCAGCTCGCCTGTGCTTCCTGCGATCGGCTCCTTCATCATCGGCCTGGGCATGGGCGTGATGAGCCTGAGCTCGCTCATCCTCATCCAGGAGGGTGTCGACCTTGCGCAGCGCGGCGTCGCCACCGCATCGAACGTGTTCTCGCGCAACCTCGGCAGCGCGCTGGGCGCGGCCTTCTTCGGGGCGGTCTTCAACTTCGGGCTGACCCACAGCGATGGCCGGCCGATGTTCTCCGACGAGCAGCTGCGCATGCTGCTGCAGGGCATGCACGGCTCCGTCGCGGGCGACTCGGCCATCCGCCTGGCACTGGGCGGATCGCTGCACCTCACCTTCGTGGCGATGTTGGTCGTGAGCCTCGGCGTGATCGCGCTGGCCTTGCTGCTGCCCAGGGAAGGGCTGGTGGAGAGCAGGGCGGTGGCAGCCGGGGAAGCCGCGCCGAAGTAGCCCGCCTCGGGCGGAGGCGGCATTCTGCCCGCACGCACGAACCGCATATCGATTCGCGCTTTCCTTCTTTGTGCGCCTGCGCAGCCGTTGATACGGTCTCGCTCTTTGCACTGCGAGGCGATCGACCATGGGCGCGAGGGATTTCGAGCGGCATCTTCTTTCGGGAGCGGACGGTTCCGTGCGGCACGAGGCCGACGTGCTGGTGATCGGCGGCGGACCGGCCGGCGCATGGGCCGCGGTGAGCGCGGCCGCGCAGGGCGCGCGCGTGCTGCTGGCCGACAAGGGCTTCTGCGGCACCTCGGGTGCCACCGCGCCTTCGGGCACGGGCCTCTGGCACGTGTCGCCCGAAGGCAAGGCGCGCGAGGAAGCCAAGGCCAGCCGGCTGGCGATGGGCGGCCATCTGGCCGAGCACGCCTGGATGGACCGCGTGCTGGAGCAGACCTGGGAGAACGTCGAGCGGCTGAAGGACTGGGGCTACCCCTTTCCCGCCGACGACCAGGGTGCGCTGCGCTGCACCTCGCTGCAGGGCCCCGAATACATGCGGCTGATGCGCAAGCGGGTGAAGGAATCCGGCGCGCGCATCCTCGACCATAGCCCCGCGCTCGAACTGCTGGTCGATGAGCACGGCACCGTCTGTGGTGCCACCGGCGTCAACCGCCAGACGGGCGAGAGCTGGGTGGCGCGCACTGGCGCGGTGGTCATCGCCACCGGCGGCTGCGCCTTCCTGAGCCGCGCGCTCGGCTGCAACGTGCTCACGGGCGACGGCCAGTTGATGGCGGCGGAAGTGGGCGCGGCGCTCTCGGGCATGGAGTTCTCGAACGCCTACGGGCTCGGGCCCGCGTTCTCGTCGGTGACCAAGTCGCTGTTCTACAACTGGGCGACCTTCTACACGGCCGACGGCGTGGCCATCGAGGGCGCGGGCTCCTCGAAGGGACGCGGCGTGATCGCGCAGACGCTGCAGTCGCAGCCGGTCTTCGCGTGCCTCGACCGCGCCGACGCGCAGATCCGCGCCTGGATGCGCACCGCGCAGCCCAACTTCTTCGTTTCCTTCGACCGGCAGGGCATCGACCCGTTCACGCAGCACTTTCCGGTGACGCTGCGGCTCGAAGGCACCGTGCGCGGCACGGGCGGCCTGCACCTGGTGGACGACAGCTGCGCCACGTCGGTGCCGGGCCTCTACGCCGCGGGCGACGCAGCGACGCGCGAGCTGATCTGCGGCGGCTTCACCGGCGGCGGCAGCCACAACGCGGCCTGGGCGCTGTCTTCCGGCTTCTGGGCCGGGGCGGGCGCGGCGGCGTTCGGGCGCGATGCGCGCGCCAGGTCGCAGCGCACCGCACTGCGCGCGGGCGGCGTGGCGCTTTCGACGCGCGGCACCACGGCCTTCGACAGCCAGGAGGTCGTTCGCGCGGTGCAGGCCGAAGTCTTTCCGTACGAGCGCAACTGGTTCCGCGAAGGCGATGCGCTGCGCGATTCGCTCTCGCGGCTCGATGCCTTGTGGGAGCGCCTGCGCGCTAGCGCGCCGGCTGCCACCGCCACGGAGGCGGTGCGCGCACGCGAGGCAGCGGCCATGCTCGCCACTTCGCGCTGGATGTACCGCAGCGCCCTGCAGCGCACCGAAACGCGCGGCATGCACCGCCGACGCGAGCACGGCACGCTCGATCCGTCGCAGCGCCATCGGCTGATCAGCGGCGGCCTAGACGAAGTCTGGGTGCAGAAGCACGCAGTGAATGAAGGGGTGGCCGCATGATCGAAGTCATCAGCGCTGAACGCTGCACCGCCTGCAACATCTGCGTGAACGCCTGCCCGACGAACGTGTTCGAGGCCGTGCCGGGCGCAGCGCCGCGCATCGCCCGGCAGGACGACTGCCAGACCTGCTTCATGTGCGAGCTGTACTGCCCGGAAGACGCGCTCTACGTCGCACCGATCGCGGACCGCAGCGCCACCGCCGAGGAGCGCGATGCCGCCGCCGAAGCTTTGATGGGCAGCTACCGCAGCGCCATCGGCTGGGGCCGCGGCCGGCAATCGACCGCGTCGGCCGATGCGAGCTTCGAGCTGCTGCGGCGCGCGCACTGATTCTTTTCTTCTCCTGAGTTTCCCGATGTCCGATCTTCCAAACCGCCGCCGCCTGCTGCGCGGCGCAGTGGTCGCCGCCGCGAGCGCGCTACCCGTTTTCTCCATCGCGCAACAGCAAGCCGGCAGCCAGGTGCTGCGCCTGGGCTACATCGGCCCCGGCAAGAAGCCCGCCAATGCCACCGGCTGGGCGCTGCGGCAGGGGCACCTGCTGCGCGAGCTGGCGCCGCTGGGCTTCAAGGAAATCACGACGCGCAACTTCCCGAACGGGCCCGACCTCAACGAAGCGTTTCTCTCCGGCGCGCTCGACGTCGGCATCTACGGCGACACGCCCGCCGTGGTGGCGCGCTCGCGCGGCCTCGACGGCCAGCTCATCGGCTTCGACGCGGTCGGCATGAACGTGTGGCTGCTCACGCCGCGCAACGGCGTGCGCAGCGTGAAGGAGCTCGAGGGCCAGTCCATCGGCGTGGCGCGCGGCTCCTACATGCACCGCTACGTGCTGGGTCTGTTGAAGGAGAACGGGCTGCAGAAGTCGGTCAAGGTGATCCACATGTTCCCGCGCGACGGCGAGGCGGCGCTCGACCAGGGCTCCATCGCGGCCTTCGCGGCGCAGATCGACGTGGGACCGCTGCTGGCCTCGCGCGGCTATCCGGTGATCGACGAGGCCGAGAAGCACCCGACGCTGCGCGGCACTTCGGTGATCGTCGCCTCCGGCAAGCTGCTGGCCGCGGCGCCCGGGCTGCCCGCCGCATGGACGCGCGCACGTCGCACCGCGCTGCAGGAGATCCACCGCAACAGCGCCGACTACTACGCCTTCCATTCGGAGGTGAGCGGCTTTCCGCTGGAGATCGTGAAGGTCTCGCATCCGCTGTCGCACTTTCCCGAGGCGGCGTATCCGCCCGAAGGGCTGGCGCTGCTCGACGAGGTCAAGAAGTTCCTGCTGGCCGAGAACCTCGTGAACCGCGATTTCGCGCTCTCCGAGTGGCGCGCTGCGCAGCAGGCCTGAAGCGCGCCGCGCTGCTCGGGAATGGCAGACGAGGCCGTCCTTGAGCAGCGTGATCTCGAACTGCAGGTTGCCCGCGCGTGCGCCGCGCGCCTTTGCCAGCGTGCCGTCCGCACGCCATTGGCGCAGCGCGGCGGCCAGGTAGTCGCGAGACGCCTCGTCGCCCTGCGGCAGGCGGATGGCGGCGTCCGACGGCGGGCGCAGGCCGCTCGCCAGCGGCTTGTAGAAGCGCCATTCCTCGTTCTTCAGCAGCCGCTGAAGTACTTCCTCGTCTTCGGCCAGCGCCGTGCATTCGCCCGCCATGAAGGCCGACACCGCATGCACGGAGGAGGGATAGCTGCGCGGCTGCGCGCCGTAGCGCAGCGACACCGCGCCCGCATAGCCCGAGCCTTCGCCCACGCAGACCGAAGCGCCGCGCAGCGCCTCGGCGTCCTGCACGCGGCCCTTGCGCAGCGCGACCACGAGGCCGCTGCCGGTGTCGTAGCTGCCGGGTGCCGCGTCGATGCCCTTGGGCGCGGCCGCGGCCGGCACGCCCGCCACCAGCAGGTCGACGCGGCCTTCGCGCAAGGCCGCCTCCTGCGTGGCGGTGTCCAGCCCGACCAGTTCGAGCTTCACGCCGAGCGAGCGTGCGAGCTCGCGCGCCAGCGTCGCGTCGAATCCATCAGGCTCGGGCGGCGTGGGTGCTTCTGGAGGGGCAGGGCGGGGATAGCGTCGCACGCCCACGACGAGCGTGCCGCGCTCGATGACCTTGGCGAGCACCGGGCCCTTGGGCAGTTCGTTCAGCCGGCTGCCCGAAGCCCATGATGCGCCCAGGCCCGCCAGCGCGACAGCCGCGGCGAGCGAAACACCGGCCAACGCGAACCTGCGAGGGCGTGTGGAAGCGGCTTCACTCATCGAGGCTCAGCCCCCGCCGCCAGCGCAGCAGACGCCGCTCCAGCAGCGCAAGAAGGTAGTTGAGCAGCAGCCCCAGCGTCGCCAGCAGCAGGATGCCCGCGTACATGGTCGGTATCTGGAAGGTCTCCTGCGAGTTCAGCGTGAGAAAGCCCAGCCCCGAATGCGCACCGATCATCTCGGCCGCCACCAGCGCCGTGATGCTGTAGGCGCCCGCCAGCCGCACGCCGGTGAAGATCGAAGGCAGCGAGGCCGGCAGCACGACCTTGAAGAACACGAAGCGGCGCGAGGCGCCCATCGACAGCGCCGAGTTCACCAGCAGCCGGTCGACCTGCTTCACGCCGCCCACCGTGCTCAGCAGCACCGGCCAGAACGAGGCCCAGAAGATGATCGCCACCTTCGACAGCTCGCCGATCCCCAGGAACAGGATGAACACCGGGAACAGCGCGAAGGCCGATGTCTGGCGGAACAGCTGAAGCACCGGATCGACGATGGCCGCGAGCCTCCTGAACCCGCCCACGAGCAGGCCGAGCACCACGCCCGCGACGCTGGCGAGCACCAGTCCCCAGAGAGAGCGCTGCAGGCTCGCGGCGACGTGCTTCCAGAGCTGGCCGTTCTCCAGCAGCTGCACGATGCTCGCGAGCACGGCCGATGGCGGGCTCAGGTAGGCGTCGCTCACGATGCCCAGGCGCGGCAGCGCTTCCCACAGCGCGAGGAACAGCACGATGCCGATGCCGCGCTCGGCCACCCGGCCGAGGCTGCGCGCCAGCTTGAGAAACCGGCTGGGCGACCGGACCACCGGTGCGTCGAGCACCGCGCTCACGACACCACTCCTTCGAGCGACCGAGGGCGCAGGCCCAGCTGTACTTCGTCCTTCAGCACCTCCCAGGCGCGCTGCCGCAGCGCAGCGAACTCGGCCGAGTGGCGCAACTCCGCCGAGCGCGGGCGCGCGAGCGGGATGTCGATGATGTCCTTGATGCGGCCGGGCCGCTGCGTCATCACCGCCACGCGGTCGGAGAGGTACACGGCTTCCTCCAGGCTGTGGGTGATGAACACGATGGTCTTGCGGTGCTGCTCCCAGATGCGCAGCAGCTCGCCCTGCAGCACCTCGCGCGTCTGCGCATCGAGCGCGGCGAAGGGCTCGTCCATCAGCAGCACGTCGGGCTCGTAGGCCAGCGAGCGCGCGATGGCCACGCGCTGCTTCATGCCGCCGGAGATCTCGTGCGGGTACCGCTCGCCGAAGCCGTGCAGGCCGACGAGTTCCAGGTATTCCTGCGCCGTGCGCCGGCGCGCGGCCTTCGCCACGCCGCGGATGTCCAGGCCCACCGCGATGTTGTCGAGCACCGTGAGCCACGGAAAGAGCGCATAGCCCTGGAACACCACGCCCTGGTTGCGGTTGATGCCCGAAAGCGGTTGGCCATTGATGGCGATGCGCCCGCCGGTGCGCTCGGTGAGTCCGGCCAGGATGCCGAGGAAGGTCGACTTGCCGCAACCCGAGGGGCCGAGCACCGAGAGGAACTCGCCCTCGCGCACGTCGAGGTCGAAGCCTTCGAGCACGCGCACCCGTTCGCTGGCGCCGCGTGCGGCGTAGTCCATCCGCACGTCGCGGGCAGAGATCTTGATGCTCATCGGCGGTGCTCAGGTCTTCGTGGCGAAGGGGTTGAACTCGTTCGTGTACACGTCCTTCACCGACACCTTGCCGGCGGCGAGCTTGCCCTCGGACTGCAGGATGTCGATGTAGTACTGGATCGGCGGCTCGGTCACCACCAGGTCGTCGACGTAGGCGTAGCGGTCGACGTTCTTCAGCTCCATGTTGATGCGCTTGGCCACCAGCTTGCGGGCTTCCTCGGTGTTGGCGTTGACCCAGTTGCCGGCCTTGGCCAGCGCCGCGACCACGTCGCGCACGGCTTCGGGGTGCTGGCGGATGAACTGGCCGTGCGCGCTGTAGGGCGCCATGCCGCCCAGGCCGCCGTCGAGGTCGAAGTCGCTCCACAGCCGCACCAGCGAGTCGGCGTTGTCGGCGCGGCCGGAGAAGGGCGCGTGGATGATCGCCAGGTCGGTGTTGCGCGTCACCAGCGTCTGCTCGGCCTGCTCGTCGGGGATGACGACGAAGTTGATCTTGTTCACGTCCACGCCGTGCTGGCGCAGGTACTTCTTGGTGACGAACTCGGCGCAGGCGCCGAAGCTGTTGAAGCCGATGGTCTTGCCTTCGAGGTCCTTCGGTTCGCGGATGCCCGAGTCCTTGCGAACGAAGTACTTCATGTGCGGCGCTTCCTGAAGCGTCTTGCCGCCGGCGGCCACCACCTTCAGGTCGGCGCCCGAGGCGATGGCCGAGATCACCAGCGGCACCATGCGGCTGCCGAAGTCGATCTCGCCCGTGCCCACCAGCGGAATGATCTGCGGCGCGGCGATCTTGCCGACGTAGTCGGGTCGGGTGTTGGTGCCTTCGAAGTAGCCGAGCTCGTCGGCCAGGTAGATCAGGTCGAAAGAAGGGTTGTTCGGGTATTTGAACGCGACCTTGTCGCCGGTCTTCTTCACCACGGCCGGGGCGCCGCCGGCCGATGCGGTCTTGCCGCCTTCCTCGCGCGAGCAGCCCGCGAGCAGGGCGCCGCCGAGGCCTCCGGCGGCGGCGAGCGAGGCGAAGGTCTTGAGCGCGTGGCGACGCGAAGGACGCGAAGGAAGGGCGGGGTTCTCGATGGACATGGCGGCACGCTCCCCCGGGGGAGCGCTCCTTGTAGCAAGTTGGCGGAGCGACGATGCTAGGAAGCGCCCCGCGCCGGGCCAACGAAGAAAACCGCGTTTGCATATGCGGCGACGGATAAGTGCGACAGCCGCGTGGAAATGCTTGCCGCGCCGGGCACGCGGGGGCATCCTCTGCGGCTCCTTTCCATCCGATCCATCCTCATCCCTCGCCAGGACAAGACACGCCCATGACCTACCACGCCGACTCCAAGCGCTACGACGCCATTCCCTACCGCCGCGTCGGGCGCAGCGGGCTCGTGCTGCCCGCCATCTCGCTCGGGCTCTGGCACAACTTCGGAGACACCACCTCCATCGCCACCCAGCGCCAGCTGCTGCGCACCGCCTTCGACCTGGGCATCAACCACTTCGACCTGGCCAACAACTACGGCCCGCCCTACGGCAGCGCCGAGACCAACTTCGGCCGCCTGCTGCGCGAAGACTTCAAGCCGTACCGCGACGAACTCGTCATCTCCAGCAAGGCAGGCTGGGACATGTGGCCCGGCCCCTACGGCCAGGGCGGCGGCTCCCGCAAATACGTGCTCGCGAGCCTCGACCAGAGCCTGAAGCGCCTGGGCGTGGACTACGTCGACATCTTCTATTCGCACCGCTTCGACCCGCACACGCCGCTGGAGGAAACCGCCTCCGCGCTGGCCCAGGCCGTGCAGCAGGGCAAGGCGCTGTACATCGGCATTTCTTCCTACTCGGCCGGCAAGACGCGCGAGATCGCCGCGCTGCTGCGCGAGTGGAAGGTGCCGCTGCTCATCCACCAGCCGGCCTACAACCTGTTCAACCGCTGGATCGAGAAAGACCTGCTGGACGCCACCGGCGAACTGGGCGCGGGCGTCATCGCCTTCACGCCGCTCGCGCAGGGGCTGCTGACCGACAAGTACCTCAACGGCATCCCGGCCGATGCACGCATCAACCGGCCCGGCGGCGGATCGCTCAAGCAGGAGCATCTGTCGGAGGCCAACGTCGAGCGTGCCCGTGCCCTCAACGAGATCGCAAGGCGCCGCGGCCAGACGCTGGCGCAGCTCGCGCTGACGTGGACGCTGCGCGACCCGCGCGTGAGCTCGGCACTGATCGGCGCGAGCCGGCCGGAGCAGATCGTCGACAACGTGGCCGCGCTCTCGCACGCGCCGCTGAGCGCCGAGGAACTTGCCGAGATCGACAAGTACGCGGTGGAAGGCGGCGTCAATCTCTGGGAGAAGCCTTCGACGGACTTCGCCTGAGCTCGCCTGAGCGCGCCTGAGCGCGCCTGAAGACCGGCATCGCGATTCACGAACCGCATCAGGAAACTTGGAATCCGTCTTTGGCAGGAGCGATGGTGCCCAGCAGAATCGGCGCAAGAAAGCATTTCGCGATTCACTGCCATGCAACTGCGCACCCACCATGTTTCCCCGGCCGCCCAGGCTCGCCATGTGATCGACCTGACGGCGAAGTCATGGCGCATTCCCCCAAGCTCACCGCACGCGCTGGCGCGCCGCGCACCTTACGGCCACGTGCCGCTGAGGGCGCTGCGCCGGCTTCGCGCGGCCGCGATGCTTACGCTGCTGCCGCATTCGTGGTGAACCCCATGCCGGGCCGCGAGGCCCGGATGGAGTCGACGCCATGCTGATCGTCCTCGGTGGCTTGCCGGGCGCGGGCAAGACCACCATTGCGCGGGAAATCGCCGCGCTCATTCCCTGTGCCTACCTGCGCATCGACACCATCGAGCAGGCACTGCGCTCTTCGGGCGTGCCTGAGGGTGAGGTCGGGCCCATGGGCTATGTCGCGGCCTATGCGCTGGCCCGCTCCAATCTCTCGCTCGGGCAGGCGGTACTGGCCGATTGCGTCAATCCGCTGCCGGTCACCCGCGAGGCATGGCGCGCGGTCGCGGCGGATGCCGCTTCTTGCATCGTCGAGGTCGAGATCGTGTGTTCCGACACCGCCGAGCATCGCCGCCGCGTCGAGCAGCGCAGCATCGACGTACCGGGCCTGGTGCCGCCGACCTGGGAGGCCGTGCAGCGGCACGACTACGCGCCGTGGAGCACGCCGCATCTCGTCGTCGACAGCGCAGTGCTCGGTGCGCGCGAGGCCGCGCAATTGATTCTTTCGCATGCACGCGACCGGGATTGAGCGCGCGAGCGAATGAGCGCATAAGCGACTGAGCATTCAGCAGATATCGATATAGGAATTCGGCGCAAGCGATGCGCGCGATGCCCAAGAGAATTCGACGCAATTCTTTCAAGGGCGTGTCCCGCCGCACATCGTGTCGTATTCGCTGTCCCTGCTCGACAAGAGCCTGATCCCCGAAGGCGCCGACGCCGCACAGGCGTTCCAGCACACCATCTCGCTCGCGCAGAGTGCCGAGCGGCTGGGCTACCGGCGCTACTGGCTCGCCGAGCACCACGGCAACAGGAACTACGCAGGCTCGGCGCCCGAGGTGCTGGCCGCGCACGTGCTCGCGAAGACATCGCGCATCCGCGTGGGCACCGGCGGCGTCATGCTGCAGCACTACAGCCCCTTCAAGGTGGCTGAAGCCTTCCGTGTGCTGGCTTCGCTGGCGCCGGGGCGCGTGGACCTGGGCATCGGCAAGGCGCCAGGCGGCCTGCCGCTGGCGAGCAAGGCGCTGCAATGGCTGCACGATCCGGCCAAGACCAGGGGCGAGGACTTCGGCGTCCGGCTGTCCGAGCTCGATGCCTTCCTGCACGAGGGCATCGCCTCGGGGCACGCGCTGGCTGGCGCTGTCGCGACGCCCAATCCTCCGCAGTTGCCGCAACGCGTGCTGCTCGGCGGCAGCCCCGAGAGCGCGGTGCTCGCCGCCCGGCTCGGCTGGCAGTTCGCCTATGCGGGGCATTTCAACGGCGATCCGGTGAACCTCGCGCGATCGATCGAGGCCTATCGCGCGGAGACGGGGCGCGCCCCCTTGCTCGCGCTCTTCGCCTTCGCCGCGCAAACGCATGAGAAGGCCGCCGAGCTCGTGGGCGCGTTGCGCAGCTTCCGCGTGCACCTGCCTACCGGCCAGAGCGTGAACCTGCCCAGCCTCGAGGCCGCGGCCGAGTTCGCGCGGCAGGCCGGCGTGAGCGACTACCGGACCGAAGAGCGCCGCCCCCACGTGATCGCCGGCACCGGCGAAGAAGTGCGCGATGCGCTCGACGCGCTGAGCGAGCAGTACGGCATCGAGGAGTTCGTCATCGACATCCCGGTGGCCGGCTTCGCGGAGCGCCATGCATCCGTCGAACTGCTCGCCAGGGCCCCAGAGCCGGCGGCCGCACCGGCCTGAGCCTTTCCATTCCACAAGCGACACAAGAGAGACATCGTCATGAGCAACATCAGGTTCGGCGTCATGCTGCAAGGGGCCGGCAGCCACATGAACTCCTGGAAGCATCCGGGCGGGCCGGCCGACGCCAGCGTCAACCTCGACTTCTTCATTCGCACGGCGCAGAAGGCCGAGGCCGCGGGCATCGCCTTCGCGTTCGTGGCCGATGGGCTCTATATCAACGAGAAGTCGATCCCGCACTTCCTCAACCGCTTCGAGCCGATCTCGATCCTGTCGGCGCTTGCCACGGTGACCTCGAAGATCGGCCTCGCCGGCACCGTCTCCAGCTCCTACAGCGACCCGTTCACGGTGGCGCGCCAATTCGCCTCGCTCGACCTCATCAGCGGCGGGCGCGCGGGCTGGAACGTGGTGACCACGCCGCTGGAAGGCAGCGCCAAGAACTACAGCCGCGCCCATCCCGAGCACGCGCTGCGCTACGAGATCGCCGACGAGTACCTGGCCGTGACGCAGGGCCTGTGGGACAGCTGGGACGACGACGCCTTCGTGCGCGACCGCGAGAGCGGCCGCTTCTTCGACCGCGACAAGCTGCACACGCTCGACCACAAGGGGCGCTTCTTCCAGGTGGCGGGGCCGCTGAACATCCAGCGCTCGCCGCAGGGCCAGCCGGTGATCTTCCAGGCTGGCTCGTCCGACGCGGGCATCGGGCTGGCCGGCAAGTACGCCGACGCGGTGTTCACGCATTCGCCCTCGCTGGAGGACACGCGCAGCTTCCTGCGGCAGGTGAAGGCCAGCGCGGTCGCGCAGGGCCGCCAGGCCGGCGACGTGAAGATCTTTCCCGGCATCGGCCCCGTGGTCGCGGCCACCGAGGAAGAAGCCGAAGCCAAGTACCGCGCCATCCGCGAACTGCTGACGGTGGAGGAGGCTCTGGCCTATCTCGGCCGCTTCTTCGACCACCACGACTTCAGCCAGTACCCGCTGGACGCGCCGTTTCCCGAACTGGGCGAACTGGGCCGCAACAGCTTCCGCTCGACCACCGACCGCATCAAGGCCAACGCCAAGGCCAAGGGCCAGACGCTGCGCGAGGTGGCGCTGGAGGTGGCCACGCCGCGCACGCAGTTCGTGGGCACTGGCGAGCGCATCGCCGACGAGATCATCCGCTGGGTGGACGAGGGCGCGGCCGACGGCTTCATCCTCGGCTTCCCGGTGCTGGGGCAGGGGCTGGACGACTTCATCGAGTTCGTGATCCCGGCGCTGGAGGCGCGCGGGCGCTACCAGCGCGAGTTGCCCGGGCAGACGCTGCGCGACCACCTGGGCCTGCCGCGCAAGGCGAGCCGCTACGCGGCGCAGGAAACCGCGCCCGCCGTGCAGAAGGCTGCGTGATGAGCGAACAGTTCCTCTACACCACGCCGCTCGATCCGCGCGCGAAGCCGCTGATCGAAGGACTGACCTTCGAGTACGACAGCCGCTACGGCGATGTGATGCGCGAGCCGGGCCAGCCGCGCGAGATGGAGCGCTACCCCTCCGAGGTGTTCACGCCCGCCCAGGGCGGCAACTTCGTGCTGCTGCTGCGCGACGGCGTGGCCATTGGCGGCGGCGCGTTCATGCGCCATGACGAGCGCACGGCCGAACTCAAGCGCGTGTGGACGCATGCCGATCTGCGCCGGCAAGGGCTGGCCAGCAAGGTGCTCTTGGAGCTGGAGGCGCAGGTTCTTCGCCAGGGCTACGAGCGCATCTACCTGACCACCGGCTTCCGCCAGCCCGAGGCCGTGGGCCTGTACCTCGGCCATGGCTATACGGCGCTGTTCGATCCGCCCATCGACCCTGAGACGCCGCGCAAGCTGCCTTTCGAGAAATACCTGGACACCGGGCGGCAGCAGGCCCGTGCTGCATCCGGGCAACTGGTCGGAGCGGCGCAGCGATGAACACCACAGTCCTCGATGCCGGCGCCGAGCCGATCAACCCCGCACCGGTGCGTGCACCGCAGCCGCAGCGTCCACCGGCTCCCGCCGCGGCGCCGGCCAACGGCGACTACTCGCACTTCCGAATCGTGCCCGCCCGCTACCCGGCACGCACGGCGGGCACCATCTTCGCGGTGCTGGTCATCGGCATCGTGCTGCACTCGACGCTCACCAACCCGCGCTGGGGCTGGGGCGTGTTCGCGCAGTGGTTCTTCGCCGAGCCGGTGCTGCAGGGCCTGGGCCGCACGCTGCTGCTGACGGCGCTGGGTGCGCTGCTGGGCTTCTTCTTCGGCACCGCTCTGGCGCTGGCGCGGGTGTCGCGCTCGCCGCTGCTGGCGCGGCTCGCATGGGTGTTCACCTGGCTCTTCCGCTCGGTGCCGGTGATCGTGCTGCTGCTGATCATCAACAACCTGGGCTACCTCTACGAGACGGTGACGCTGGGCATTCCGGGCACCGACGTCACCTTCTTCTCGTACCCGACCACGCAGCTCATCAGCCCCTTCGTGGCGGCGCTGCTGGGCCTCACGCTGAACCAGGCGGCCTTCGCCTCGGAGATCGTGCGAGGCGGCATCCTCTCGGTGGAGCAGGGGCAGCTGGAGGCGGCCGCGGCGCTGGGGCTTTCGCGCGGGCGGCAGTCGTTCCGCATCGTGCTGCCGCAGGCGATGCGCACCATATTGCCGACGGCCTTCAACGACATCATCGGCCTTGCCAAGGGCACCTCGAACCTCTACATCCTGGCGCTGCCCGAGCTTTTCTACACGATCCAGATCATCTACCGGCGCAACCTGGAAGTGATTCCGCTGCTGATGGTGGCCACCGTGTGGTACCTCATCATCCTCACGGTGCTGTCGGTGGTGCAGCACTACGTGGAGAGGCATTTCTCGCGCGGCGCGCTGCGCAACCCGCCCAGTTCGCGGCTCGGCCGCGTGGCCAGCAGGCTGCGGCGCTCGAAGCCGGCACCCGTGGCAGAGCCCGCCGCCGTCGCACCCGCGCAGGTGCCGCGCTGGACCGACCCGCTCACGCAGGGTGGTGAGGTCAGGATCCACGGCGTGTCGAAGAGCTTCGGCGCGCTCAAGGTGCTCGACGACGTGACGCTGACGGTGGCGCGGGGCAGCGTGACGGTGATCCTCGGCCAGTCGGGCTCGGGCAAGTCGACGCTGCTGCGCGCCATCAACCACCTGGAGCGCGTGGACGACGGCTTCATCTCCATCGACGGCGAACTCATCGGCTACCGGCGCGACGAGGACACGCTCTACGAGCTGCGCGAGCGCGACATCCTGAAGCGCCGCGTCGACGTGGGCATGGTGTTCCAGAACTTCAACCTGTTCCCGCATCTCACGGTGCTGGAGAACATCGTCGAGGCGCCGATCTCCGTGCGCGGCCTCTCGCGGCCGGAGGCCGAAGCGCTCGCCTCCGAGCTGTTGGTGCGCGTGGGCCTGGGCGACAAGACGCACGCCTATCCGCGGCAGCTCTCGGGCGGCCAGCAGCAGCGCGTGGCCATCGCCCGTGCGCTGGCGCTCAAGCCCAAGGTGCTGCTGTTCGACGAACCCACGTCGGCGCTCGACCCCGAGCTGGTGGGCGAGGTGCTGGCCGTCATCAAGGAACTGGCGCGCTCGGGCACCACGCTGCTCATCGTCACGCACGAGATCGGCTTCGCACGCGAGGTGGCCGACAACATCGTCTTCATGGAGCGCGGTCGCATCCTGGAGACCGGCTCGCCCGACAAGGTGTTCAACGCGCCGGAGCACCCGCGCACGGCCGAGTTCCTGGCCAAGGTTCTCTGACTTTCCTTCTTCCCGACTTCCTTCATCGACCTTCATGATCCATCGACGAAACATCCTGTCCGCTGTCCAGTCCGTTGTCCTGGGCTCACTGCTGGCTCCCCTGGCCGCATCGGCCCAGCCCGCCCCGGACCTGAGCCCCGAGCAGCCCGGCCGCCCGCGCGCGCAGAAGATCGACGAGGCCGTCCGGCTCGCGAAGGACTTCAAGTTCCAGAAGGAGGGCGTGCTCGTCGTCGGCACCACCACCGGCCGGCTGCCGTTCGCGGCCTACGCCACCGACACCAAGACGCCCGTGGGCAACGCCCCCGACATCGCGCAGTTGGTGGCCGACAGCCTCGGTCGCAAGCTGGAGCTGGTCTCCACCGCCTGGGCCGACTGGCCGCTGGGCCTGCAGTCGGGCAAGTTCGACCTGGTGGTCTCCAACGTGACCGTGACCGAGGAGCGCAAGGAGAAGTTCGACTTCTCGACCTACCGCAACGACCAGCTCGGCATCTACGTGAAGTCCGACAGCAAGCTCGGCGCCATCAAGGAGCCGAAGGACATCGCGGGGCTGAAGGTGATCGTGTCCGCCAGCACCAACCAGGAGCAGATATTGCTGCGCTGGAACAAGCAGAACGTGGCCGCCGGCCTGAAGCCGGTCGAGATCCAGTACTACGACGACGATGTGGTGCAGCGCCTGGCGCTGCAGTCGGGCCGCGCCGACGCGTACCTGGGCCCGAACGCCATCGCCGCTTACGAGGCGCGCGACGGCAAGACGAAGCTCGCAGGCCTGTTCTCGGGCGGCTGGCCGCTCAATGCCGAGATCGCCGTCACCTCGCGCAAGGGCTCGGGCATCGCCGAAGCCGTCACGCTGGCGCTGAACACGCAGATCAAGAACGGCAACTACGCCAAGGCGCTGTCGCGCTGGAACCTGGATTCGGAGGCCATCGCGGCCTCGCGCACCAACCCGCCGGGCCTGCCGAAGAACTGAGGCGATGGCCATGAATCTCTTCAAGAACACCTGGATCGCCCGCGGCCTTGTCGCGCTCATGCTCTTGACCGGTGTGGCCGGCGCGGCCCACGCCGCCGACAAGTTCGACTTCAGCCCCGAGCAGAAGGGCCGCCTGCGCGGCCAGAAGGACGCCGAGGCGGTCAACGCGATTCCGCCGAGCTTCAAGTTCGTGAAGGAGGGCGTGCTGACGGTCGCCATCGCGCCGTTCGCACCGCCCATCTCGACCTACGCATCGGATGCGAAGACGGTCGTCGGCTTCGACCCCGACTTCGCGCTGCTCATCGCCGATGCGCTGGGCCTCAAGCTCGACCTGCAGCCCATCGCCTGGGCCGACTGGCCGCTGGGCCTGAGCTCGGGCAAGTACGACGCGGTGATCTCCAACGTGGGCGTGACCGAGCAGCGCAAGGAGAAGTTCGACTTCTCCACCTACCGCCTGGGCCTGCACGGCTTCTACGTGCGCGCCGACAGCGCCATCAAGTCGATCAGGGAGCCGAAGGACGTCGCGGGCCTCAAGCTGACGACCGGCGCCGGCACCAACCAGGAGCGCATCCTGCTGGAGTGGAACCGGCAGAACGTGGCGGCGGGCCTGAAGCCGGTCGAGATCCAGTACTACGACGACGATGTGACGCGTACGCTGGCGGTGGTCACCAAGCGGGTGGACGCCAATTTCAACCCCAACGCGCCGCAGGCCTACGAGGCCGCGAAGAACGGGCAGATCAGGCTGGTGGGCACCGTCAACGCGGGCTGGCCGCTGAAGTCGGACGTGGCCATAGCCACGCGCAAGGGCAGCGGCCTCGCGGTGGCGCTGACCACCGCGGCCAACAACCTGATCCGCAACGGCACCTATGCGAAGGCGCTCGCGCGCTGGAGCCTGACGGAGGAGGCGCTGCCGAAGTCGGAGGTCAATCCGCCGGGGCTTCCGAAGTTCGCCCCATGAGCAGCAGCAACATCGGCATCCGCCATCTCGCGTTCCTGACGCCGGGCAACTACGCCGAGGACGACGCGCTGGCCGGCATCGAGGCTGCGCTGAAGCTCTTCGAGTTCGGCGAGAAGCTGGGCTTCGACGGTGCCTGGGTGCGCCAGCGCCACCTGGAGCGAGGCGTGTCCTCGGCCGCGACCTTCCTGGCCGCAGCGACGCAGCGCACGCGACGCATCGAGCTGGGTGCGGCCGTGATCCAGATGGGCTATGAGAACCCGTTCCGGCTCGCCGAAGACCTGGCCACCGTCGACGTGCTTTCGCGCGGCAGGCTGCAGGTGGGCCTGAGCGCGGGCGCACCTCTGCACGGCGCCTTGCTGGGCAACCGCTTCCACGACGCGGCGCCCAACACCGTCGACTACAGCCACAAGCGCGTAGGGCGCCTCAAGGCCAACCTCGAAGACGTGCTGCTGGGCGACGAAGACACCTTCGTCGAATCGGCCGGCGGACGCGTGCGCCCGCGCGTGCAGCCCCATGCGCCGGGCCTGGTCGACCGGCTCTGGTACGGCGGCGGCTCGCTGCGTTCGGTCGAATGGGCGGGGCGCAACGGCTTCAACCTGCTGCTGGGCAACGTGCTGTCGGGCGAGACCACCGACGACTTCCTGCAGGCGCAGGTGGGCCTGGTCGAACGCTACAGGGCCAGCGAGACCGGTGAGAACGCTGAAGGTGGCGGACGCAAGGGCAGGGTGGCGCTAGGCCGCGTGATCGTGCCGCTGGACAGTGCCGATGCCGCCACACGCAAGCGCTACCGGGAGTTCGCGGCCGGCCGCGTCGAGCGCACGCTGGCGCCGCAGGGCGAGCGGCGCACCCTGTTCGCGGGCGATCTCGTCGGCACCTCCGGTGAGATCCTCGACCGGTTGCGCAGCGACCCCGTGCTGCCGCACGTGAGCGAGCTGAGGGTGGAGCTGCCCTACAACTTCAGCAGCGAGGAATACGAGCAGATATTGACCGACCTGTCCCGACGCATCGCGCCGGAGCTCGGTTGGCGCGCGTCCTGATCGAACCGGGAAATGAACTGGAGAAGGAAGTGAGAGGAAGCAGGAGCAAGGGGTTGAGTTCGAGGTGAGTCGGAGTCGGGTTGCGTGCTTCTCGCGACCCGATGGACGGCTTTTGGCGGGCCCTCGGGCCCGTTTTTTTTCTTCAGCTCTGCGCGGTGGAGACGCCCAGCAGGTAGTCCGTCACTTCGTCCGAGAACACATACCGCCGTCCGCCGACGAGAACCCAGTCGGGACTCGTGGGATCGGGCCTTGCGCCGGGCATGCCATGGGCGACGAGCGCCTGGGCGCAGCCGAGCCAGTCGCCTTCGCCGTCCGGCGGCTCGTTGCACGAAGCCCACGAGAGCCCGCCGCAGGCGTTGTCGCCGAAACCGTGCTGCTCCTGCCAGCTTGCGCCGTGCTCCAGCAGGAACCGGACGAGTCCGGCGTCGCCGCGGAACACGGCCTTGTTGAGCGCCGAGGCATCCCAGTCGCCGCCACGGGTGGCGATGGGCCAGCCGAGCTCGACCATCAGCTTCACGACGTCGGCGCAGCCTTGCGCGGCGAGTTCGGGCAGCAGGCGCAGCTGTGCTTGCGAGAGCGAGCCGACGATGTCCGGGTGCGCAGCCTGGATGGCGCGGGCAGCGGTCTCGTCGCCCCTTGCGCAGGCGGCGATGAAGGCTTCGTCCACCGGGAGCGCGGCGCCGCCTCCGGCTTCCCGCAGGAGGCTGGCGACTTCGGGGAGACCGAAGCGCAGCGCGGCGACGTATGCGCTCGTTCCGTCGCGCGTGGTCGCTTTGGGATCGGCTCCTGCCGCAAGCAGTGCCTCGATGTGCGCGGGCGACCTGCGCCGGCGGATGGCCCACAGCAGCAGGGAGCCCCAGTCGCTGATGGGCGGGCCCATGGGCGGCTCGTTCGCGTCGCCGCCGTGCGCGAGCAGCAGGCGCAATGTGTCGACGTCGTCCAGGTCGAGCACGCGACCGAGCGCGTTCGTCCCTGCGATGCGGGCTCCGGCCTCGAGCAGCAGGCGCGTGCAGGCCGGCGTTTCGAGCGAGTGATAGAGCGATTCGCCGTCGTTGGGATCGGCGCCAGCATCCAGCAGCAGTCTGGTCAGCGCGGCATCGCGGTTCTGGCCGGCGGCGCCGTAGAGTGCGGACAGCCGCTCGGTCTCGTCGGGCTGGGCGAGCGACGCGGGCGGCCAGCGGTTGCCCACCGATTGATTAGGGTCCGCGCCGGCCTCGAGCAGCAGCCTTGCGCAGGCGAGCAGGCGTTCGCGAAATACAGGCAGCCGCATCAGTCCGGAATGGGCCACGGCAACGAGCGGCGGCAGCGCCAGCGGGCCGCCCGGCCGGTTCACCCAGGCGGGATCATGCGCGATGGCGCGGCGCAGCGATGCTTCATCGCCTATCGCGCAGGCAAGGAACGGATCGTCGCCGAGCAGGCCCGGGCTTTCCTCGAGCAGGCGCAGTGCCGCCGCGGGCCGCGCGCCATTGTTGCCGCCGGCGATGTCGCCCGCGTAGGCGAGGCGTAGCCAGTAGAGGACAGCCTTAGCCGGGTCTTCCGCCTGCGACCGCCGCGCGAGAACGAAGCCCTGCAGATCGGCCCAGGATGCGAAGCCGTACTCGCGCGCAACGCACGACTGCGCGTCGTGCAGGCGCAGTCCGAGCGCGGCGATCTCCGCATCGCTCTTGCCGGCGGCAGCCGGAAGGGCCTCGCGAAAGCGTGCGGTGGCGGCGGGGTCGTTGCTTCGATGGAGAGCAAGCAGCTCCTTGGCTTGCTTCTTCAGATGGCCCTGGTCGGGCCGGGCGGGCATGCGCTTCATGTGAACCTCCGTGCATCAGACGCCGATGACCCGCAAATCCGGCTGCACAAAAGGCGTGTGGATCGTCAAATGAAGGCAAGTGGGTTCAACCCTTCCCGCGGGTCCGGGCGCGGCTTGCAACCGCGGCCGGATCTTAGCGCAGCACAGCCCTCAGGCCCGAAGGCCGATGGGGCCCGCTTCCGCGTCGTTCATCGCCATCGCCGACGTTGCGCCGCCATCCGGGCGCCAGTTCAGCAAGCCGTGCTTCGTCGCCTCGCGGATCGCCTGGGTGCGCGACCTCACGCCCAGCTTGCGATACAGGCTCTTGATCTGCGCCTCGATGGTGTTGATGGAGCGGTGCGTGGCCTCGGCGATCTCGCGGTTGCTCCAGCCGCGCGAGATGAGCCACAGCACCTTGAGCTCGCGCGCGGACAGCAGCGCCCTGGTTTGCGCCGGCGCGAAGTGCCGCATCGCCTCGACGTCGGCCTCCACCGTGGTTGGTGTTGTCGACGTCGCCTGCGCGGGAAATGCGATGGGCCTGAGGATCTCGTGCGCCAGCCGCGCCGCTGCAGATGCGTTGCCCTGTTCGATGGAGTGCAGCAGGGACGCAAGCTCCGGCTCGCTGGCCTTCGTGAACAAGTGGCACAACGCGCTCGCGACCGCGGCGGCGCTGGTGGCGCGCGCATCGGGTTCGTCATGCTCCGCCACCAGATGGAGTTCGGGGGGCGGCGGCCTGTGCGCGGCAGGGTTTTCGACGTAGAGGGAAGAGGGCATCTTGAAGCGGGTTGCTTCGATGCAGGTGGCATTCGGGGAGCCGGTGCACGCACCGATCAAAGCGAAGTCGATCGTATTAATTGCGACCGGCGCGCGCAGCCTGTTTCGTGGCGCGGATGTGTTCTGCTTCACATCCGCGCGCAATCAGCCCGCGGTCAGCGCGCGGGGCCGGGGCCGGTGCGCAACTGTTCCCTCAGGATGCGCCGTATCTCCAGGATGGCCAGCGGGTTCTCCTGAACGCTGTGCGCCGACGGAACCACCAGTTCCGACGCCGCGCCGTCGAGGTGCGCGCTGGCGTAGGGCACGATGCCGTCGCTCGACAGCGCCTGCGCCACGCCGGGCGTGTCGTTGCCGATGATCGAATGGAAGCGCACGCGCGGATTCATCGGCAGGCCCGACGACAGCCGTACGAACGGGTCGCGGTCGCTCAGGTTGTCGATGCTGTTGGGAATGCGCAGCGTGCCCTGGTCCTGCCGCGCGGGCGCGATGCGGATCAGCTCGCGCGAGATGTCGCCCAGCTGCCCGAGCATCGCCACCGGCAGCGTGATGAGGTTGGCCACCCAGCGCGAGATGCGGTTGTTGGCAAAGTCGGTGCCGCGGTGCGGCGAGGCGATGAAGATCGCGTCGCTCACCTGCGGCAGCGGCTCGAAGCGCAGGTAGGGCGCGAGCTTTTCCTCCATGCGCCGCTGCTGTGCGCCCTGCATCGGGTAGCTGGCGAGCAGCGCGTCCCAGAGCTTGTCTTCCGAGGACGACACCATCAGCCGCGACAGCACGCCGCCCATGCTGTGGCCGATCAGCGTGATGTCGTTCGAGGCGGGGGCCTTGCCCGTGGGATCGAAGTGCGCGAGCGTCTGCGTGACGGCTTCGCGGATCGCGAAGTTGTTGATCGGCAGCGGTGCGTTGGTCGGGTAGTAGACCTGCCAGATCTGGTAGCGGCGGCGCAGCGTCTCGTCGCCCAGCACCTCGTTGGCCACGTTGATCCATGCCTCGGGGCTGCTGGCCAGGCCGTGCAGCATGATGACCGTGCGGCGGTTCGGGTCGTAGGGCTGCATCAGGTAGATGCGCGGCTCGGTGAGCCCGTCGCGGCCGCCGAAGAGGCTGCGCAGCGCCTGCAGCGCAAAGTCGGAGCGCGCGAGCCACAGGCCGTAGCCGGAGGTGAAGTTGGCGGCCAGCGGCACTTCCTGCCCGGCGAGCTGCACGTTGGCGGTGCGGTACGGGTCGTAGGCGGCGATGCGCAGCGTGCGCGTGCCCAATATCTCGGCGAGGCTGGTGCCGTCGAAGAGCAGCAGCGCGGTGACCGCGGGAAAGGGCATCTCGCGATAGGGCGGCCGGGGCGGAGTCCTGTCGGTCGGGTCGGCCGGATCGGCCTGGCGCGCATCGTCGTCCGTGCGCTTGTTGTCGGCCGCCACCAGCTCGGCGCCGAAGCCGTCCCGCCGGTAGGTGTTGCGCAGGCCCGAGAAGGTGAGCGAGGCGGCCGGGATGAGTTCGTCGGGCAGGGGCGTGTCGGCCGGCAGGCGCAGGCCCGAGACGTCGGTCTCGATGCGCCAGTCGCCGATCTTCGGCAACTCGGGCTGCGCGGCGTTGCGCGAGCCGTTGCGCCGGATGCCGTGGTACAGCCCGGTGATGGCCTGCTGCACCGCGTAGTTGTAGTAGTCGCGCACCTGCGTCTGCCGGTCTTCGAAGGCGCGGTCGCGCGGCTTGCGGGCGGTGAAGAACAGGTAGGCGTAGGCGTGCCGGGCCGTCTCGAACCAGGCTTCGATGGCGGTCGCGTCCGTGGCGGTGCCGCCTTTCTCCGCCGCCAGCGCCACCTGCAGCCAGACCTCCGACAGCGCGGAGAGCCGCTGCTCGTCGCTCAGGCCCGAGGAGTCGGCCAGCGCGTTGCGGCAGGCCTGGCCGTCCTTGCGGCACAGGTCGGCGTCGGAGCCGATCACGCGCAGCACTTCTTCGGCCGAGGTGCTGAGCCGGCCGGTGGTGAGCACGTCGCCGCGGCGCTGCGCGAGGTATTCGGCCGGCGAGATCGAGCCGACTTTCACGCCCGCGCAGCCGGCCACGCCCGCAAGCGCGGCCGCGCACAGCAGCGAGGAGATGGAAGCGAGAAGGCGTGCGTGCATTACTTTGCCGCCGTGGGTGCCTGGCTTGCATCGGCGCCCGGCAGGCCCTGCCGGATCGCCTTCGGGAAGTTCGTGCCGGCTGCCGCCTTGTCGGTGGCAATGGCCCTGTCGGTGATGCGGCCCGCCGCGCGCAGCGCCTCCATGCTGTAGCCGGGCGTGAGGCCGCCCACGTCGAAGAGATAGTCGGGCAGGTAGCCCGAGGCCAGCAGCCGCCAGTCCATCGGCAGGCCGGGCACGATGCGCCTGGCCAGCGCATACACGATGGTGGTGCAGTTGGCGGTGAGCGTGTTGTAGAAGCTCGGCTCGCGCACCAGGGCCGCGGCTTCGCCGAGGTAGGCGAGGAAGAGCGAGCGCATCTGAGGCTGCGGCAGGCGCACGCGGTACATGTAGACGTCTTCCCCGCGCACGTTGGTGCGCACGCGCAGGATGTCGTGCTCGTCGGCCGCGATCAGGCTGGTCTCGAACTGCTTGAAGAAGCCGCCCACCGACGAGAAGCTCTCGCCGCGCTCCTTGCGGATCTCGATGGAGAAGGTGACGAACTGCCCGTCGTCGAAGCCGAAGGACACCAGCGTGTGCGCGATGGCGGGACCGGTCCAGTACGAGAGCGACACGTCGACCGAGCGCAGGCGCTCGAGGTCGTACTGCCGCGTTTCCCAGCGCTGGGTGTAGTCGGTGTCGCTGCGCCACTCGAAGTTGCGCACGTTGTCCAGCGTGACGACGCTGCCGTCGATATGCGCGTGCAGCTGGCGCGACACGTCGTCGGCCCACACGCGGTTCTGCGACGGCAGGATGGTGCTCCACCAGCCGAGCAGCAGCGCGAAGCCGATGGCGTAGGAGAGCAGGGCGCGCCCAAGCCGCCCGCGCCACAGCAGCACGATGGCCGCAAGGCCGAAGGCGGCCCAGAGCACGCCCGCGCCGACCTTCACCGCGGCAGGCCCCGGGAGCTGGTACCAGAGCGCGAGGCAGGCCCACAGGGAAGTCGAAAGCACGACGAGCGACAGCAGAATGCGGCCGATGTGACGCAAAAGCGTTCGGATCATGAAAACAAAGCCTGGAACTCGGATCCGCCGAGCTTACGACGGGCGGCGCCGGCTACAGCATGTAGGTCACGAGCTTGAAGTCCGGATCCTCCGGGAAGGACTTCACCGTGAACCCGAGCCGGCGCACCAGCTTCAGCATGTCGGGGTTGTTGGCCAGCACCAGCCCGTCCATCTCGGCCAGGCCCTTGTCGCGGGCCACGTCGATGATGCTTTCCATCAGCCGCGATCCGATGCCCTTGCCGCTGAACTCGTCGGCCACCACCAGCGAGAACTCGCAGCTGGTCTGGTCGGGGTTGGTCACGTAGCGCGACACGCCCACGATGCGCTCGCTCTCCAGCACGGTGCCGTCGGGCGACACGCTGCGCTCCATCACCACCGCCACCAGCGCCATCTCGCGGTCGTAGTCGATCAGCGTGAAGCGCGAGAGCATCGACGGCGGCAGCTCGTGGAAGCGCGAGACGAAGCGGAACCAGCGGCTCTCGGGCGACAGGCCCTGCACCAGCGCCTGCAGCATCTGCGCGTCGTTGGGATGCACCGGCCGCACGATGTAGGTGCCGCCGCCCGTGCCCGCCAGCGGCCACTCGCGCCGGTAGCGTGCGGGGTACGGCATGATCGCCAGGTGCTGGTAGCCGTTGACCGCGTTGCCCACGTGCGCCGCCACCGCCTGCGAGCTGCTGCCTACCACGATGCGCGCATCGACCGAGATGGCGCCGTTCTCGTCCACGATGAGCGGGTTGATGTCCATCTCGCGCAGCTCGGGCAGCTCGCACACCATTTCCGACACGCGCAGCAGCAGGTCTTCGAGCGCCTCCATGTCCACCGCATGGGCGCCGCGCCATTCGCCCAGCGTCTCGGCCACGCGCGAGCGCTCGATGAGCCGGCGCGCAAGAAACTGGTTGAGCGGCGGCAGTTCCATCGCGCGGTCGTTCAGCAGCTCGATCATGGTGCCTCCCGCGCCGAACACGATGACGGGTCCGAAGGGCTCGTCGGTGACCATGCCCACGTAGATCTCGCGGCCGCGCCGCGCGCGCACCATCTTCTGCACCGTCACGCCGTTGATGCGCGCCTCGGGCGCGAGGCGGGCCACGCGCTCCATCATCTCGACGTAGGTGTCGCGCGCGGCGGTGCCGTTGAGCACGTTGAGCGCCACGCCTTCCACGTCGGACTTGTGCGGGATGTCGGGCGAATCGATCTTCAGCGCCACCGGAAAGCCCAGCTGGGTGGCGATCATCATCGCCTCGCTGGGGCTGCGCGCGAGCAGCGTGCGCGTGATCGGGATGTGGAAGGACGACAGCAGCGACTTCGACTCCATCTCCGTCAGCACGTTGCGCCGCTCGGCCAGCACGCTCTCGATGAGCAGGCGCGCGCCCTCGATGTCGGGCTTTGCCAGCGCCGACAGCGGCGGCGGCGTCTGCTGCAGCAGCTGCTGGTTCTGGTAGAAGGCCGCGATGTTGCCGAAGGCGCCCACGGCGGCTTCGGGCGTGCGAAAGCTCGGGATGGTCGCGTCGGCCAGTACCGTGCGCGCCTTGCCCACCGACGAATCGCCCATCCAGCAGGCCAGCAGCGGCTTGTTCATCGGCCTTGGAATGTCCGCGAGCGCCTTGGCCGTGGCCGCGGCATCGGCGCCGGCCTTGGGCGAGAAGATGGCGAGCACGCCGTCGACCTGGCTGTCGGCCGAGGCGGCGTCGATGGCCGCGCGGTAGTGCGCCGGCTGCGCCTCTTCCGACAGGTCGATCAGGTCGGCCAGCGAAGCGAGCGGGGGCAGGGTGGGCTGCAGCACCTTCTGCGCGGGCGCCGAGAGCTTGCCCAGGTGCAGCCCGATCTCGTTGATCCAGTCCGCCGCCAGCACGCCGGGCCCGCCGCCGTTGGTGACCACGGCCAGGCGCTTGCCCACGGGGCGGTAGCGCGAGGCCAGGCACTTGGCGGCCGAGAACAGCTCGACGAAGGAGCGCACGCGCACCGCGCCCGCGCGGCGCAGCGCGGCGTCGAACACGTCGTCGCTGCCCACGATGGCCGCGCTGTGCGTCTGCGCGGCCTCGTTGCCGGCAGGCTTGCGCCCGGCCTTGAGCACCACCACCGGCTTGGCATGCGAGGCAGAGCGCAGCGCGCTCATGAAGCGGCGCGCGTCGGCAATGCCTTCGAGGTACACGATGATGCTGTGCGTGGCCTGGTCGTTGGCCAGGAAATCGAGCACCTGCGGAATGTCGACCGACGTATGCGGGCCCAGCGACACCACGCTGGAGAAGCCCACGCCGTTCTGGCGCGCCCAGTCGAGCATCGAGGCCGTGAGCGCGCCGGACTGCGCCACCAGCGCGAGCGGCCCGCTCCTGGCCAGCGGGCCGGCCACGCCGGCATTGAGGTGCAGCAGCGGACGCTGGAAGCCCAGCGAATTCGGCCCCAGCAGGTGCACGCCCTCGCGGCGCGCGATCTTTCTCCACTGCGCGGCCTCGTCGGCGCCGATACCGCTTGAAAGAACCACCGCCGCCTTGCAACCGATGCGTCCGGCGATTTCAAGCGCGGCCGCCACGTCGCGCGGCGCCAGCGCGATCAGGGCCAGGTCGGCATGGGTCTGCGCCAGCTCCTCGAGCGTGCCCTTGGTGCGCACGTCCAGGAAGCGCAGGGTGCCGTCGAAGCGATCGGCGCGGAAGGCCTCGCGCAGCGTGCGGCCGGCGGGCGTCTGCCCGCCCGGGTCGTCGGCATTGCCTACGAATGCCACGATGGAGGCGGGCGCGAAGAGCGGGGTCAGGAAATGCTTGTCCATGACCCCGGAGTCTGCACCGTTCCGCGCCTTTAGTGGATGGCCGGACGGGGTGTTGGGGAGTGTCGAGGAAGTGTTGACCTAAGTCATGACGTGGTCAGCGCGCGTGGCTATATTCAAGATTCCATGCAAAAACGTATCGGCGTGATATTCGTCTCGCGACGAAATTCATTGCGCAGCATCCTGGCCGAAGCGTGCCTCGCGCACCTGGACCCCAAGAGGTTCTCGGCGTCTTCCTGCGGCCAGCCCGGACAGGTTGCCCGCGAATTCCATCCCGCCGCCGTCGCCGCGCTGAAGAGCGCGGGCATTCCCATTCCCAACCGCCTGCCGCGCAGCTGGGACGAGCTTGCGCGAGCCAATGCCCCGGAGGCCGATTTCGTCATCACGCTGGACGCCGGCACCGAACTGCGCCAGCCGCGCTGGCCGGGCCAGCCCGATGCGGCGCTTTGGGAATACCCCGACGCGGCCGGCGGGGCCGATCCCGACAAGGTCATGCATGACGCGGTACAGACGCTGTTCTCGCTGCGCCGCAGGCTCGAACTGCTGGTGAACCTGCCGATGCAGGGCGCGGACCGGTCGGCCCTGCGCTCCGACGTGCGGGACCTGGGCTATCTGCGCTGAGGGCATCGCGCCCGCGCCCGCCGGCTCACTCCAGCGTGAAGCCGATCTTCAACGTCACCTGCCAGTGCGCCACCTTGCCGTCGACCACGTGCCCGCGCGTCTCGGTGACGTTGAACCACTGGATGTTGCGCACCGTCTCGTGCGCCTTGGCGATGGCGGTCTTGACCGCGTCCTCGATGCCGGTGGGCGAGGAGCCGGTGAGTTCTAGCGTTTTGTAGACGTGGCTGGACATGGGTCGGTCTCCTTGGGGTTGATTGAAAAGATTGGGCGGGAGGCCCTGAAAAAACATCGTAGTCCTGTTGCACCGGGCCGTGTCAGTGGACGTACCCGCCCTTGACGAAGCGAACCGGCTCGGCGTCCATGCGGGCGATGAGGGCGCCCAGGCCATCCGCCGCCAGCGGCCGGACGCCGGACGATGGAGCCTGTTCGGTGCGGCACAGCAGATCGTCGTCGCTCCACGCGCCTTTGCCAGGCTCGCCGCGTGCGCGCAGCCAGCCGTCGCGGTCCACGATGAACTGCGTGCCCGCGAGCTGCGTGGTCGCGGCCACGAGCGAGAAGGCCGCCCATGCGGCGGGCGAGGCCGAGATGCAGTCGCCGGCGTGCCGTGCAGCTGCACCGGCATCCGGCGCGAGGAACACGGTGACCAGGCGCGGGTCGTCGAGCGGCGGCGTGCCTTCGCCGGCAGCCACGATGCGTACGCGCTGCCCGCGCCAGCTGGCCAGCCTGCGCGGCGGCTTGCTGCCGCATTGCACGGCCACGTCGGGCGGCGCGATCGGCTGCGCCCACAGCCCGGCCGCGCGCAGGCTCTCGCCCGCGCCCTGGGCCTTCATGAAGTCGATGAGCGCCCAGGCGTCGGCGTCGCTCAGCGTGCCGCCGAAGCCGGGCATGGTCGTGCCGCCGCGCCGGTCGCGCATGCCGTTCAGCACATGCCAGAGCAGGTCGCCGTCGGCGCGGCGCCACAGCAGCGGGCCCGAGAGGTTGGGCGGCCACACGGGCTGCGACGAAGCCAGCGGGCCTTGTCCGCGCCCGTCGGCGCCGTGGCAGGACGCGCACTGCGCCGCGAAGAGCACGCGCCCGCGCTCGATGCTCTCGGCCGTGAAGCCCGTGCGCGATGCCTGGAAGCTCGTCGGATAAGCCGGCACCAGCACCACGTTGGCTTCGGGCCAGGGCGTTGTCACCACCAGCAGCGCAGCCAGCACCACCAGCCACGCACGGCGACGGCGCCAGGCCGGGGCCAGCAGCAGCACCAGCAAAGCCGCCGCAAGCAGGACCACCGTGAGCCCGAGCCTTCGCGCCTGCCCGAGATCGATCAGCAGGTTCTCGCCCGAAAGCCGCCGCGCCCAAGGCCACGCCGGCTGGCCGTGCGCGTGCCCGGCCAGCCCCAGCGCGTCGAGCAGGCGCAGCAGCTGCAGTTGGGCGCCCTGCAGCAGGCCGATCAGCAGGTTGAGCCAACCGGCCTCGGGCAGATCGCTCATCTACCTCCTCACCACGTGGCGTCGAGGCCCAGGTGCTTGAGCGCCTCGTGCCGCAGCTCGGCCAGCTTCGGATCGCCGCGATGGCGCGGGTAGGGCAGGTCGACCACCAGCTCCGCCGCGATGCGCGCCGGTCGGTCGCTCAGCACGATCACGCGGTTGGCGAGGAAGAGCGCCTCTTCCACGTCGTGCGTCACCAGCAGCGCCGAGAAGCCGGCGCGCTGCCAGAGGTTGACCAGCTCGCTCTGCATCGCGATGCGCGTGAGCGAGTCGAGCTTGCCCAGCGGCTCGTCGAGCACCAGCAGCTGCGGGTCGTTGACCAGCGCGCGGGCCAGTGCCACGCGCTGCGCCATGCCGCCGGAAAGATGGTGCGGAAAGGCCTTCGCGAACTCGGTGAGGCCCACGAGCCTGAGTGCCTCGTCGACGCGGGCACGCTGCTCCTTCAGCACGCCGCGCGCCTGCAGGCCCAGCGCCACGTTGTCCCACACGCTGCGCCAGGGGTAGAGCGTCGGGTCCTGGAACACGACGATGCGCGACGGGTCGGGCCGGGTGATGGCCTCGCCGTTCTGCGTGATGGCACCTGTGGTCGCGGGCTCGAGCCCGGCCACCAGCCGCAGCAGGGTCGACTTGCCGCAGCCGCTGGGCCCCAGCAGCGCGACGAACTCGCCGGGGCGCACCTGCAGGTCGACACCGTCGAGCACCTGCAGCACGCCGCCGGACACCTCGAACCAGTGGCTGACGCCGCGTATGTCGATGTGCGCGCCGGCGGCATCTGCCTTGGCGGCAGGCGCGGGCACGGGAGGAAGCACGGCGTTCGTCACCATTTCACGGTTCCTTTCTGCCAGGACAGCACGCGGTCGCGCACCTTGAAAAGCAGGGTGATGAGTCCGGAGCACAGCGCCGCCATCACGAGCAGCGCCGCGTACATGTTGGCGTAGGCCGCCCAGCCCTGGGCCCACTGCAGGTACCAGCCCAGCCCGGCCTTCACGCCCATCATCTCGGCGGTGATCAGCACCGAGAACGAGGCGCCCAGGCCCATGAAAAGGCCCACGAACACCTGCGGCAGCGCGGCCGGAATCGCCACGCGAAACACCAGGAAGCGCTCCGACGCGCCCAGCGTGCGCGCCACGTCGTAGTAGCTCTTGTGCACCGAGGCCACGCCCGACCAGGTGAGCACCGCCACCGGGAAGAAGGTGGCCAGCCCCACGAGGAACACGGCCGCCGAGTAGCTCGAAGGCGCGAAGAAGAAGGCCAGCGGCAGCAGTGCCGAGGCGGGCACCGGCCCCAGGAAGCGCAGCAGCGGATGCACCCAGTACCCCGCGATGCGCGACCACCCGATGGCAACGCCGGTGATGAAGCCGACCAGCGCGCCCAGCACGAAGCCGTTGGCCAGCAGGCGCAGCGAATGCACGGTGGAGAGACCCAGTCGCTGCCAGTCTTCGTGCACCACGTCGATCAGGCTCTGCGGCGGCGCGAAGAAGGGCGAGGGCAGCACGCCGAGCTTGGCGGTGGAGATCTCCCACAGCGCCAGGCCCACGGCCAGCGCCACCAGCCATTGCCCGGCCGGGCGCAACGTTTGCACCAGCCTGCCGGTACGGCTGCCCAGCAGCGCCACCGTGAAGAGCAGGGCGGCAACCACCAGCGTGGCAATGCCGAATTCGCGCGTGAAGGCCCAGTCGCTGAAGCCGACTTCCTTGTTCGGCCACAGCAGCGTGAGCAGGCCCAGCGCGACCCATGCGGCCGAGGCGAGAAGGCCCGTGGGCCAGATGCCTGCAGGGGCGGCGGGCCGCAGCGTTGCCGACTGCGTTGCGGCCGACGCCTTGGCTGCCCGGGGCGCGGTGGAGGCCGGCGCGTGCGTGCCGCCCTGCAATCCGAGCGGCGCGTCGAGGATCTGTTCGGCCGTGCTCATGCCAGAACGTCCAGCGACACGTGGTTGGCGAAGCGGACCACGTCGGTGCTCTTCTTCAGGATGCCCGCGTTGCGGAAGTCGGTGGCGAAGGCCTCGACCTCGTTGCGCAGCGCCTTGCCGGCAGGGTGGTGCTTGTAGGTGAGCTCGGCCAGCAGCCTCTGCAGGTCTTCGAGCGGCACCTTGGGCGCGTACTTCGAATAGATCCTGCCGGCCTCGTTGGGGTTCTCGGCCACGTAGTCGGATGCCTGCGCCAGCGCGCGCACCACGGCCGCCGCGCGCGGCTTGTCGTTGCGCGCCAGCTCGCCGCGCGCGCCGACGATGCAGCACAGCCGCTCGGCGTATTCGCCCTTGGCGCTGTTGGCGATCTCGGTGAAGACGCCCGGGTTGCGCTTCTCGATCAGGAACACGTTCGGGTCGCCGTCGGCGATCGCGTGGATCTCGCCTTTCTTCACCGCCACGTCGAGCAGGTCTGCCGGGTAGACGCGCCAGTCGACATCCTTCTCGATGTCGATGCCTTTCTTGGCGAGGTGAATCGCGTAGAACTGCCTCGCCGGGCTGTTCTGGTCCGACACGCCGATGGTCTTGCCCTTCAGGCTCGCCAGGTCGGTGGTCACGCCCGACGCCTTGGCGCCCACCAGCCGCAGGCAGCCGCCGTGCACGCTGCCCACCACCTTCACGTCGAAACCTGCTTCCAGCGGCTTCACCCAGCGATGGATCAGGCCCACCCCCAGGTCGGCCTTGCCGGTGGCCAGCGCCTCCAGCATCTGGTCGGACGAGCCGGCCCAGTTGAGCAGCTCGACGTCGAGCCCGTTCTTCTCGAAGAAGCCTCGCTCCAACGCCACCGGCACCGGCGCGAGGCAGAAGCCCGCCTGGCTCCACGCGAAGGTCAGCTTGCGCGGCTGGGACCAGGCCGAGGAGCCGAGCATGCCCGCGGAGCCCACCAGGGCGGCTGCCGCTCCGGCCTGCAGCACGCTGCGGCGCGAGGGCGGTAAGTGATCGAGGGGAACGGTCATCGCAGGCTTCTCCACCGGAAATTTGGAAGCTGCGAGTGTTGGCGCACGACGCGCGCGCGGCCAACGAATGAATGTGGCTATGGATATGCGCCGAGCTACTTTCCCCTGGTTCCTTTTATTCCCTTTACCCCCTTTACTCCCTTGGGGCCTTTCACGCCCATGGTGCTGAAGCCCTCGACGAGAAACTCGACCACGGCCTGCACGCGCGCCGTGCGGCCCTTGCGGCTGGGCACCAGCAGCGTGACCGGGGCGCCGTCGAACTGCCAGTCGGCCAGCACGCGCACCAGCGTGCCGCGCGCCACGGCGTCGGCCGCGTCCCATTCGGAGCGCAGCACCAGGCCCAGGCCCTGCTCGGCCCACTGGCGGGCCACGCCGCCGTCGTTGGTCACGTAGGCGGGCGATATGCGCAGGGTTTCCCGGCGGGCCTTGGCGGAGGCCGCGGGGCCGGCCGGGCGCAGGTGCCACAGCGTCACGTCCTCGTCGTTCTCGCGGATGCAGATGCAGTCGTGCTGCATCACGTCGCGCGGCACGCGGGGGGCGCCGCGCTGGCGCAGGTAATCGGGGCTGGCGCACAGCCAGCGCTCGTTGGCGCTCAGCGTGCGCGCCACCCAGGAAGAGTCGCGCACCGTGCCGATGTGGATCACCGCGTCGGCGTCGTGCCGGTCGGGCCATGGGGTCTCGCGCAGGTCGAGCTGCACGCCCAGCCCCGGGTGCAGCCTTGCGAAGCGCGCCAGCATCGGCGCGATGTACTGCCGGCCGAAGCCGAAGGGCGCGGCAATGCGCAGCGTGCCGGTGAGGCGCCGGTCGTCGCGCTGCATCGACTCGCGCAGCCCCTCGATCTGCGCGAGCAGCGCGGCCGCCTCGCGCGCGAAGCGTTCGCCCTCGGGCGTGAGGCTCAGCTTGCGCGCGGTGCGGGTGGCGAGCGACAGGCCCAGCGCGGCTTCGAGCTTGCGCAGCCGCATCGAGAGCGCGGGCGGCGTCACGTCGAGCGCCCGCGCCGCCGCGCTCAGCGAAGGCTCGCGCAGCAGGGCGGCGGCCAGTTGCATGTCTTCGATCTGGATCGTCGTCATTAACTTGTGCTTAACGATTGATGACGCCGCATTGAAGCACAAGCATGGCTTCGGCACGTACAGTCGCAGTCCATGCAACCCCACCCGAACGCCTATCCGCGCGCCGTGCTGTTCGACCTGCTCACCGCGCTGCTCGACTCCTGGACCGTCTGGAACTCCGCCGCCGGCTCCGAGCAGAAAGGCCGCGCCTGGCGCGCCGAATACCTGCGCCTCACCTACGGCTGCGGCGCCTACGTGCCCTACGAACAGCTGGTGAAAGAAGCGGCGCGCAACACCGGCATGGACGATTCCGCCCCCGATGCGCTCGAGGCGCAATGGGACACGCTGTCCGCGTGGAGCGGCGCCCGCGAACTGCTGCTCGCGCTGAAGCCGCACTGCCGCCACGCCGTGGTCACCAACTGCTCCAGCCGCCTCGGCCATCGCGCCGCGGCCCGGCTGGGCATCGACTGGGACGTGGTCGTCACCTCCGAGGAGGCCGGCTTCTACAAGCCCGACCCGCGCCCCTACCGCCTGGCGCTCGACCGGCTGGGCGTGCAGGCGCAAGACGCGGCCTTCGTCGCCGGCTCGGGCTACGACATGTTCGGCACCTCGGCGCTCGGGCTGCGAACCTTCTGGCACAACCGCGTCGGCCTGGGGCTGCCGCAGGGCGCGCCATCGCCCGAACTGCAGGCGCCGACGCTCGAACCCGCGCTGCCATGGCTGCAATCCTTCGGCAAATGAAAGTCCGCCCATGAACCACACCCTCGCCACCATCGACACCCCCGCGGCCCTGATCGAACGCACCCGCATGCAGCGCAACATCGGGCGCATGCAGCGGCACATGAACGAACTCGGCGTGCGCTTCCGCCCGCACGTGAAGACCAGCAAGTGCATCGAAGTTGCCAAGGCGCAGCGCGAGGCGGGCGCCCGGGGCATCACCGTCTCGACGCTGAAGGAAGCCGAGCAGTTCTTCGCCGAAGGCTTCACCGACATCCTCTACGCCGTCGGCATGGCGCCGCACCGGCTGCCGCACGCGCTGGAACTGCGCCGGCGCGGCTGCGCGCTCGGCATCCTCACGGACAGCGTCGAATCGGCGCGCGCCATCGCCGCATTCGGCCGCGCGAACAAGGAGGCGTTCGACGTGCTGATCGAGGTCGATACCGACGGCCACCGCAGCGGCATCCGGCCCGAGGAAGACAGCCTGCTCGAAGTGGCACGCGCGCTGCACGAAGGGGGCATGCGCCTGGGCGGCGTGATGACGCATGCCGGCTCCAGCTACGAGCTCGACACCCCCGAAGCCCTGCGCGCCATGGCCGAGCAGGAGCGCTCGGGCTGCGTACGCGCCGCGCAGCGGCTGCGCGAGGCGGGCCTGCCGTGCCCCGTGGTCAGCGTGGGCTCCACGCCCACTGCGCTGATGGCCGGGGCGCTGGAGGGCGTCACCGAAGTGCGCGCGGGCGTTTACGTGTTCTTCGACCTCGTGATGCGCAACATCGGCGTGTGCACGGAAGACGACATTGCCCTGAGCGTGCTCACCACGGTCATCGGCCACCAGGCGGAGAAGGGCTGGGCCATCATCGACGCGGGCTGGATGGCGATGAGCCGTGACAGGGGCACGCACAAGCAGAAGCGCGACTTCGGCTACGGACAGGTCTGCGACCTCGACGGCCGGGTGCTCGGCGGCTATGTGCTCGGCGGTGCGAACCAGGAGCACGGCATCGTCTCGCGCGAAGGCGAGCCCGACACGGGCATCGTGGCGCGCTTTCCCGTCGGCACGCGGCTGCGAATCCTGCCGAACCACGCCTGTGCGACGGGCGCGCAGTTTCCCGAATACCAGGCGTTGTCGGAAGAGGGCGAGCTGCAGACCTGGAGCCGTTTCCACGGCTGGTGAAGCCCCATCGCGCAGGCACTTCGCGGTCAGGTTCGGTTCAGAACGCCGGCCTAGATTTACCCTCTTAGTAGTACTTTTGTTCGCGGGACTAGTCCCGACCCTCGCGCCGGAGCTGGTCCGAAAAGCGATCAGGAGGGTGCCATGCGAGCCACAACCAGCTTGAGTTCCGTCGGGCCTTCGCAGACGACGTATCGGGTTTGGACAGACGATCCCGGCGGCTTCTCGACGCTGCGGATCGCGCCCATGCACCACAACTTCCATGAGCATCCGCTGTTCCAGGTGCCCGAGCTCGTGAAGCTCGGGCTGGAACTCTCCGAGCTCGACCAGTGCAGGTTCATGGACCCGAAACGGACCGTTGCCTCCGCGCTCTCGCACGTCGGGCGGCCGCCCGGCGGGCGCAGCATCGAGGAGTTCTTCGAGCGCATGGAGGAGCCGGGTTCGTCCGTCGCCTTCTACAACATCGAAGTCATCCCGCGCTACGGCGCCTTGCTGATGTCAGTGGTCGACTCGATGCGCTCCCTGGTCGAGCGCGAGCAGCCCGACATCTTCCTGGTGAACGGATTCGTCTTCTTCTCCGCGCCGCCTTCGGTCACGCCCTTTCACATCGATCGCGAGAACAACTTCTGGCTGCAGTTGCGCGGACGCAAGACGCTCAACGTCTGGGACCACCGCGACCGCAGCATCGTGTCGGCCGAAGCCGTCGAAGATTTCATCGTCACGCAGTCCCTCAAGAAAGTGCGTTTCGACGAAGCCTTCCTGCCCCGTGGACTGGAGTTCGATGCGCGGCCGGGAGACGCCGTCTACTTTCCGAGCACGTCGCCGCACATGACGAGATCCAGGGTCGACGCGGCCGCCGCGCCGGAAAGCCGCCTGTCGATCTCCATCGGCGTGACCTTCTACACCGCCGCCACGCGCGAGGTGGCCCGCATCCATCAGGTCAACCGGGTGATGCGCAAGTGCGGACTTTCACCCAGGTATCCGAGGGAGTCGCGCGCCGCCGACGCAATCAAGTCGGCGGTGGGCGGAC
This sequence comes from Variovorax sp. SG517, assembly GCF_013376045.1. Classification (GTDB taxonomy): domain Bacteria; phylum Pseudomonadota; class Gammaproteobacteria; order Burkholderiales; family Burkholderiaceae_C; genus Variovorax. The sequence goes on from NZ_JABMJG010000002.1 coordinate 442,632, forward strand.
TGGTCGGCGCCGGACGTGCGCGGCTGGGCGCCGCGCGCGCGAAGTTCAGAAGCATGACTTCGTCGGGGCACTTCAGGCACACGCCGCCGCCGGGTTCCTACTGAAGCGTCGATTGCGCCCGCCGCCTGCCGGGTGCGTTTCAGCTATTCCTCGCGACGCCACGCAAGTGCCGAATGCTGTATTTGTTTGCACGAATCAAGACTTCCTCGCGCGTCGCGCTCCACGCAGCACCGCTCCTCTCTACAGTGGATGCCCCTGTCACTCAACGCCCCACCAAGCGGGCAAGGAAGGCGTCACCAGCAAGCACCACCCGAAGCGACCAGACCGCCACGCCTCGCGGCGGGCCATCGACGCAAGCGCATCGATGCGAACGCGAGGCACAAAAGGCGACGGCCGGGGTGCGCAAACACCCCAGCCGTCTAACCAAGTGAAGTGCCCGACCTAGTAAAGGACGCACAACAAAATGGCTGAACGAATTATGGCCCGGCCCACCAAGCCGGCATCTCCCCAAGCCGCGGCTGTCACTGCACCCGCCGCCCCGGACCTCCTCGAAAACAAGCTGGAGCAACTGAAGTCGCTGCTATGGGCCTGCCACGGCGACGGTGCCCGATGGAGCGAAGACGAGGGCCTGCAGAACCTCGACAACGTCTTCTGGCTCGCATGGGAAATGGCGCGGGACGCGACTGTGCTGCTTCAGGAGTGCGCGGGGGCGCTGGGTGAGCAGTGGGTGGCGCCTGATCGGTAGGCGGTGAGGGAAGGGCTGGCGCATCGCGGTGCGGTGTGCCGGCGCCTTTGGCATCTGGATTGGCGGTGGCTTGTGAGCTATGGCTGGCCCAACCTACAACACCCTTAGTCCCTGAGGGTAAACACAACCGAAAGATAGCTGACGGGCCGCTCGAGGATGGCCTCGGCCCCGTGAAGCGCGGTGGCGTCGAACAGGAGCGAGTCGCCCGGACCGATCGACATCACTCTGTTCCCATAGCGGTATTTCAGTCGACCACTGAGGAAGTAGAGGAACTTGGTTCCGGGATGTTGAAACGTCGTATAGGGCTCGGCCTCTGCAGTCAACTCGACCTTGTAGGGCTCCACGAAAAGGTTGCCCGAGAGCAGGTGGCCGATCAGTTCGTAGCTGTAGCCGCGGATGACACCTTCGCGCTCGACTCGCAGTCCCTTTCCCGCAGGTACGTACGAGCAATCGGTCCGTCGGATCTGATCGACGAAGAAGCGCGACATGGGCACATCGAGAGCGGTGGAGATGCGGTGCAGCGCCTCGATGGAAGGCGACACGAGCCCGTGCTCGATCCGCGACAGCATGGAGCGCGACAAGCCGGCCCCTTTGGCAAGAGAAGCTGCCGAGATGTCACCGGCCAGTCGCAGTGAACGAATCTGCCCCCCGAGTTGCGCCGCCGCTTGACTGCGCTTGAGTGCTTCTTTCTCGACGCGCGGGCGGGGCTTGGCAAGACGCGCGGGGACACGCGACTTCGTGGCGGTCGGGAATGGCGAGGGAGTTTGCTTGGCAGCCAAAACGCGATCTCCTCGGAAGAAAGGTCTGAGCAGATGTTGAGTGTGGGTAAACAGCGCCCATTGTCTCGGAGGAAACGCAGCCTTGCGCGACATCGACGCAAATGCATGCGATGCAAGTCTTGAGGCCTATCCATCGTTACTGAAGAATTCTCGTGTCGAGCGGCCTGCGAACTGACCCGACAAATCAGCAAAGCGCTGCTCGCAAGGGCGCGAATCGAACCAAGGACCCTTCGAAGTGATCGATTACGAGAAATATGACGCCCTGGCGTTGGCCGACCTGGTGCGGCGTCGCGAGGTGTCTCCCAAGGAGTTGCTCCACGAGGCATGCAAGCGCATCGACGAGCGAAACCCCGAACTCAACGCCGTGGTCTGGGAGAACCGCGAACTCTCAGCCCAACTGATCGAGGACGGCTTGCCCGATGGGCCGTTCTGCGGTGTCCCCCTTCTGGTCAAGGACAGCGGCATGCCGGTGACGGGCTTCGTGTCGACCAACGGGTGCCGGTTCTTCGAAGGGGCGACGCAGACAGCCGACTCTGAGCTCACGTCACGCATGCGCAAGGCCGGCTTCGTGTTCGCCGGAATGACTACTTCCCCCGAGTTCGGCATGAACATCACCACAGAGGCGCGCATCTATGGCCGGCCGACACGCAACCCGTGGAATCTCGAACGCAGCGCCGGCGGGTCCAGCGGCGGGTCCGCCGCTGCGGTTGCCGCTGGCATCGTCCCGATGGCTGCTGCCTCCGATGGCGCGGGTTCCATCCGCATCCCCGCGTCCGCATGCGGACTGTTTGGGCTGAAGCCGTCCCGTGGCCGCGTTCCGGCGGGTCCGAAGAAGGGCGAAGGTCTCGCCGGACTGGCCAGCTATCACGCGGTCTCACGATCCGTGCGAGACAGTGCAGCAATGCTCGACGCCTTGGGCGGCGCGGATCTTGGTGCGCCCTATGCAGCACCCACCCCCGACAACGGCTTTCTGGAGGCCACCCGGCGAGCGCCCGGCCGCTTGCGGATTGGTCTGGTCGAAACCTCGCCCAACGGCACACCGATCGCCGACGAATGCCTCGCCGCGATCCGCGAAACCGCCAGGCTGTGCGAATCGCTGGGCCATCATGTGGAGCCGACGACCCTGCCCAATATCGAGTACGAGCAGCAGACGGGCATCTTCAAGCTGCTGATCGGGGTCTCTGCACTCGGTGCGATCGAGGCGCGATCGGCGATCCTGGGGCGACAGCCGAACCGCGATGAACTCGAGCCGGTGACCTGGGAGGCGATGGAATACGCCTCGAGATGCTCCGCATTCGACTATAGCAAGATCGTGTCTCTCGCACATGCCTTGGGTCGCAAGCATGCGCAACACATGCTCGGCTTCGACGTACTGCTGACGCCGACACTGCAGCACCCGCCGGCACCGCTCGGAACGCTGGCGTCGCCCGACATGACCTTCGAGGGGATGTTCGCCCACCATGCCGGCCATATTTCCTTCCTGTCGCTGGCCAATGCGGCGGGCGTACCGGCGATGTCGGTGCCTCTCGCGTGGACATCCGACGGTCTGCCGATCGGATCGCACTTCCTGGGTGCCTTCGGCCAGGAACAGTTGCTCTTCTGCCTGGCCGCGCAACTCGAAATTGCCGAGCCATGGTTCGACAAGCGACCACCCATGGCTCTGCAAGAGTCTCCCGCTCCCGCCCGTTCCATCCAAGCCTAGGAAACATCCATGCGCAGATTGCTCATCACGCTCGCTCTCACGATCGGGCTGATCCAGGCGGCCTCGGCCGACACCTTTCCGTCGAGGCCCATCACGATCATCGTCCCGTATGGCCCCGGAGGCGGCACCGATCTCTTCGCACGCGTTCTCGCCTCTTCGCTCGGCTCCAGACTCGGGCAGAGCATCGTGATTGACAACGTCCCCGGAGCGGGAGGAACGATCGGCATCCAGAAGCTCAACAACGCGCGCAGCGACGGATACACCCTCATCGTCGCGAGCGGGATGGAGTACGAGATGCAGGCGCTCTCGAATCCCGACGCACCGGTCCGGACCACGGACCTCAAGGCCATCGGCAACTTCGGGACCCAGCCGATGGTGCTTGTCGCGCGGCCGGGCCTCGGCGTCAAGACCGTGGATGAATTCGTTGCACTGGCCAAGTCCAAGCCTGGAAAGATCTCGATGGCGGCGGTGGGACCGGGCACCGCCCTCCAGATCACGGGGCTCATGATCCAGCAGGCGGCCGCCATCCAGCTGATCGACGTTCCCTACAAGGGCTCCGGTTCGATCGTGACCGACATTCTTGCGGGTAACGTCGACGTCGCAATCATGTCACCGCCCACCGTCCACGGGCTCGTGCGCGAGGGAAAGCTGATTCCCCTGGCGGTCTCCGAGGCGGCCAGATCTCCCGTTATGCCGGGCGTTCCGAGTCTTTCCGAGACAGCTGCCTTCAAGAACATTGACACGAAGATCGGCTACCCGCTCTATGGACCGAAGTCCCTTCCGCAGCCAGTGGCCGAACTCCTGGTGAAGCATGCCAACGAGATCCAGGCGGACCCACAGTTCCAACAGGCGCTCCTGAAGTTGATGGTGGCCCCCACTAAGCGCATCGCCGCGGAAGATGCCGACGCGCTGAACGCTTCGCAGCTTGCCCAGTTCAAGGCGGCGCTGGCAGGCAAGCCAGCTGCCAAGTGAAACACACTCACATCCATCAAACGCTTGACCAAGGAGCACCATGCTGCGTCTTCTGAAAATCGGGGTGTTCTCGTCCATGCTAGCTACTTCAGCCGTGCACGCCGGAGTCGGCTATCTTGGACCGGCTGGCAGTTGGACCCACCAGGCATGCATCGACCTCTACGGCGAACAGGCACTGGTGCCCTACAGCAAGGACCAGCTGTTCGCTGCGTTCGCAGAAGGAAAGATCGACAAGTTCTGCATCCCGGTGACGACATCCGTCGTCGGTGTGACGCCTTACCTGGATGACGTCCTGGCGATGAACGGAGCAACTATCGTCGCGGAGTATCCCAAGATGCTCGGCTACAGCATGCTCGTGAAGTCCGGCACGACGCGCGATCAGGTGAAGACGGTCGTGGCTCATCCTGTGGCTCTCGAAGAGGTCAAGCCGTGGCTCGACAAGGAAATGCCGAGCGTGACGCGCAAGCCTGCGGCAACCGGCGGAGCAGCCGCGCAGGAGGTGGCCAATTCTTCGACTCCGGACCTGGCTGCCATGGGGTCGCCATCTGCCGCGAAGATCTACGGCCTTGTTCCGCTGATCAACGGCATTGAAGAAGGACCCCACAACGTGACGCGTTGGTGGGTCATGGGACACGACATGCCTGCAGCGACCGGCAACGACAAGACGACGCTGCTGCTGTCGACTTCGGACAAGGCATTCGGTCAGGGCATGAAGTCGCTCTCACCGGTGTCAGACCGCGTGCTGACGATCTATGAGCGGCCCAGCAAGAAGACGCTGGACAGCCATGCGTACGTCGTCGAGCTCATCGGTCATGCAACGCAGGAGCCGTTGAAGGGATTCCTGCGCAAGCATCCCGAGTTCAAGCTACTCGGCTCTTACCCGCGAACGTATTGAGGATCACCTAGACATGCCAGCAACCAATTCTTCTACAAGTCCTGCTGCAGGGACAGTCAGATTCGCGACCCTTGGCCCCGGCGGCACCAATCATGAGTTGATCACGCGGCGCTATCTCGCGTCACAGGGCATCGACGACTTCGAGATCAAGCTGATCCTTTCGTTCAAGGATGCGATCACGATGCTGCTGGAAGACACTGTCGACTATGTCATGCAATGCGCCGTGCATCCGGAGACGCCACAGACCCTCGGCGAAAACTTCAGATCGGTCTTCGCGATCGACTGCTTCATCTCCGACAGCCAGGAGCTCGCTGTCCTCTCGCGCCGCGATGTCCAAAGGCCTGAGTCGATCGGCGTGCTGTTGCCGGCGAACGAGAAGTACACGGATCTATCGAGATGGAAGCAGGTCGTTTCCTATAGCTCGCTGCCCTTGATCAACGAAGCCCTGCTGGTTGGCGAGATCGATTCCGGGCTCGTTTATCGGGCCTACGCTGACAAACATCCCGAAGTGCTGCGCGTGGACGAAGTCATCGGATCGCCCGACGATGTGTGGATCGTCTACGGCAGAAAACGCGCCTTCAAGGAAAAGCTCATCGGCTTCGGCGACGGCGCATTCCTGGATGACGTTCGAGTTCGCCTCACCGAGAGGGCCGCGGCGCGCCCACGAGCTGCTGTGCACATCGACTGAATGTAAGCGTGGCCTCAAGACCCTCTGGCGAGACGACACGGGCAGCTGACGCGCCGGTTCCCGGCCAATGCCGCTGAGTCCAGTCGAGGATGACCTTTGCTTTCAAGCCAGCATCGACTGCTGGGCGAAGATGCCCGCCATTGCGCCCTGCGACGATGCCTGGGTGACCGAGGGCAAGAAGGGCGTCGCGAGGTCGCCCGCGGCGTAGATGCCGGGCATGCTGGTCTGGCGGCGCTCGTCGACCTTGAGGACGATGCCAGTGGGCGTATCGACCGTGGCGAGGCCCAGCGATTCATGCAGGCTTGCGGACGGCTTGTTGCGCGGATGGGCGAACAGGACATCGACCGCGACATTGCGGCCGGTGTCGAGATTGACGGTGGAGATATGGCCCTTGTGATGGGCGATCTCGATGACCCGGCCGTCGACGACCGCGATGTTGCGATTCGCCAGATCGGCCCGGATATCGGGCGCAATGTCGCGTCCGTCGGCAAAGACGGTCAACTTGTCGGTCCAATCTTGAAACAGCCTGGCGGACTGGTGCGACTGCGGGCTGGACCAGACGAGGCCCCAATGCTGGCCGGCGACTTCAAAGCCATCGCAATAGGGGCAGGGCACGATGGACGTGCCCCAGCTTTCGGCAAAGCCCGGAACATCAGGCATCTGGTCGACGATGCCATAGCTCAGGATCACGCGGCGCGCCCTCAGGCTTTCCTTGTCGTCAGTGACGACGCAGAAGTCGTCGATGGCGCCGGACACGCTCTCGGCCCGGGCATTGACCAGCCTGATCGCTGGATAGCGCGCCAGCTGTTGCCGCGCCTCGGCCAGGATGTCCAGCGGTGGCTTGTGATCGTGGCCGAGCAGGCCATGCGAGTGGCCGGCAAAGCGGTTGCGCGGCCGGCCGGTGTCGAGAACGATGACCTTGCGGCCGGCACGGCCGAGCTGCAGGGCCGCCGCGAGGCCGGCAAAGCTGCCGCCGATGATGATGACGTCATTCATGGTGATGGTTTCCGGGTGAGTCGGTTTATTAATGGACTTTCAAGTACAGTAATGTGGTGCATATATAGTAGACTGTCAAGTCCACTAAATATGCCCATGACCCGATCCTCAGTTCCCGCTCAGAAGCCTCAGCGTGGGCGGCCGCGCGATCCCGAGCGCAGCCGGCGCATCCTGGAAGCGGCGCAGACGCACTTCGACCAGCATGGTCTGGAGCGAGCCAGCGTGGATGCCATCGCCGCCGACGCGGGCGTCTCCAAGATGACCGTGTACAGCAACTTCGGCTCCAAGGAAGGGCTGTTCCAGGCGGTCGTGCGCGACAGGACGACAGCAGTTTTGGCTGGCTTCCCGGGCGCCGGGACGCTCGACCCGGATCAGCCGGAGAAGGTGCTGCTGGCGATCGGCGCCCGGTTTCTCGCGCTGGCGCGCGGGGACGCGCTGGGCGCGTTGCGCGCTGTTTATGGCGTCGCCGGGGTGCAGCCGGAAGTCTGCCGTGCGTTGTACAAGGAGGGCCCGGAGCGTGTGATGGACGAGCTGGCTGCATACCTGCGCCTTGCCAACTCGGCGGGCACGCTGAAGGTGCGGAACCCGCTTCAGGCGGCGGACCTGTTCCTGTCGATGTTCCTGGGCTCCGGGCACATCCGCGGAATGCTGAAGCTCGAGATGCCGGATACCCGGGAAGACAGGGCTCTTCTTCGCGAGGCCGTGAGGGTCTTCATGGCGGCATACGGCACGTAGGCTCCGCGGTGCAGCATGAGGGCGCGAACACTTGGCGGGAGGCAGAGATCCGGGCGCCGATCCCGCATCTCACGCTTCGGTGGCGGCGCCTTTCTGTCCTTCAGCGCCATCGGCCTGCTCGGTTTCTAGCGTGATCTGGCTGACTCGAACGCGGTGAACAACGAGCTCATCGATCTCCAGCCTGCGGATTCGAGCCCGCCCCACAAAAAGCCGCCCGATGGACAAGGCCCCGATGGCCAGCGCACCGAGCGCTGCGGCGCCGATCACGATGGAGCCCATTGCGGTCGTGCCGACAGCGTGCGCGCCCGTTGCGGTTGCCGGCGACGCGCGTACGGACTTTGATGGCTTCAGGTTCATCGAAACTCCTTGGAACGGTGGCTCTGCTGCCAGGCCCGATTGTCGCGCCCGCAGGCGCTTTCAGAACGCCTGCTCCCCAACCACCCGCCGTACCGTCCGCAGCGCACCGCGCAACCCATCCAGCCCCACGGACCCCAGCGCCAGCCGCAGCGCATGCGGCACGTGTTTCGAGGTGGCGAAGGGCTCGGCGGTGGATACCGAGACGCCTTCGCGCATGAGCGCAGTCGCGACGCGGTCGGCGCGCGTTTCCTCCGGCAGGGGCAGCCACGCGAAGTACGACGACGGGTGCCGCACGCACTTCAGCCCCGCGAGTTCTTCGCCGGCGATGAGCTGTCGCGCCATCGCGTCCTGCCGCTTCTGCGATTCGAGGCGCTCGACCGTGCCGTCTTCCAGCCACGCGCAGGCGATGGCCGTGGTCACGCCCGGCGTGCACCAGGTGGTGGCGCGTATCGCGCGTTCGAGCTTCGGCACGCAGGCCTCGGGCGCGGCGACGAAGCCCACGCGCAGCCCGGTCGCAACGCTCTTGGAAAGGCCGGAGACATACACCGTGGTTTCGGGCGCCAGCGTTGCCAGCGGCGGCGGCGGGTCTTCGGCCAGGAAAGCGTAGGCCGCGTCCTCGATGACGAGCAGGCCGTGCCTTCTTGCGATGGCCGCGAGGCGGCGGCGACGGCTCGCGCTCATCACCCAGCCCAGCGGGTTGTGCATGGTCGGCATGGCGTAGACGGCACGCACGCGGCGCCGCGCGCACAGGCGCTCCAGCGCGTCGAGGTCGGGGCCCTGGCCTGACGCGGGTATGGGTGCCATTTCGAGCCGGAGTGCCTCGGCGAGCACCTTGAAGCCCGGGTAGGTGAGGGCGTCGATCGCGACCACGTCGCCCGGCTGCAGCAGCGCCATCACCGTCACTGCGAGTCCGTGCTGCGCGCCGTCGACCAGCAGCACCCTCGACGGCTCGACGGCCAGCCCGCGCGATTCGAGGAGGTGCCGGGCGAAGCAGGCACGTTCGTGCATTCGCCCGCCGTGCGGCGCGTAGCGCAGCATCGCCTCCAGCTCGCCGCCGGTGGCGAGTTGCCGCAGCGCGCCGCGCAGCAGTTCGGCCTGTCCGGGCAGGGCGGGGTAGTTGAAGTTCAGGTCGAGCATGTCGGCGGGCAGCGCCCGCTGGTCGGCCTCGGTGCCGCCGGGCATGGCGGTCTCGCGCACGAAGGTGCCGCGGCCGACCTCGCCGCTGACCAGGCCCATGGCCTCCAGCTCCGCGTAGACGCGCGAGGCCGTGACCAGGGCCAGCCCGTGGCGCTCGGCCAGCCGCCGGTGCGTCGGAAGGCGGGTGCCGGGCTTCAGCTGTCCGGCGCGGATCTGGACGGCGAGTTCGTCCACCAGTTGCTTGTATCGGGCTTCGGCCATCGTGCTGCGGATGTATCCATGACAATTTTTTGATTGTATTGATCACCGTCACTACGATGGCGAATCCACCTCGCATCCCACGGACCGACACCATGCACATCGCCATCCTCACCTTCGACGGCTTCAACGAACTCGACTCGCTCATCGCGCTGGGCGTGCTCAACCGCATCAAGAAGCCGGGCTGGCGCGTGAGCATCTGCTGCCCGACGCCGGAAGTCACGTCGATGAACGGCGTGACCATTCGCGCGCAGACGCTGCTGGAAGAAGCGCGTTCCGCCGACGCGGTGGTCGTGGGCAGCGGCGTGAAGACGCGCGAGGTGGTCGCCAGCCCGGAGCTGATGGGGCGCCTCGCGCTCGACCCGGCACGGCAGCTGATCGCGGCGCAGTGCTCCGGCACGCTGGTGCTGGCCAGGCTCGGACTCGTCGAGGGTGTTCCGGCCTGCACCGACCTCACCACCAAGCCCTGGGTGCAGGAGACCGGCGTGGAGGTGCTGAACCAGCCGTTCTTCGCGCGCGGCAACGTCGCCACCGCGGGCGGCTGTTTCGCTTCGCCGTACCTGGCCGGCTGGATCATCGCCCGCACAGAGGGCGTGGAGGCCGCGGCGGACGCGCTGCACTACGTCGCGCCGGTGGGCGAGAAGGAGGCCTACGTGGCCAACGCGCTGAAGAACATCAGGCCGTATCTGCCGCAATGACCTGCTGGTCGGCCGGCGCGCACCGGCCGTAGGTGTCGTCGAAGCGCACGATGTCGTCCTCGCCCAGGTAGCCGCCGGTCTGCACCTCGATCACCTCGAGCACCGTCCGGCCCGGGTTCTCCAGCCGGTGGATGGCGCCGGAGGGCAGGTAGATCGATTCGTTCTCGTGCACCAGCGTGACCTCGCCGTTGCAGGTGGCGCGCGCCGTGCCTTTCACCACCACCCAGTGCTCGGCGCGGTGGTGGTGCATCTGCAGCGAGAGCTTGGCGCCGGGCTTCACGGTCAGCCGCTTCACCTGGAAGCGCTCGCCCAGGTCGATGCTGTCGTAGGCGCCCCACGGCCGCACCACGCGGCGGTGCTCGGTGGCCTCGGCGCAGCCCTCCTGCGAGAGCTTGCGCACCACATCCGCCACCTGTTCGGCGCAGCCCACGCCGGCCACCAGCACCGCGTCGGGCGTGTCCACGATGATGAGGTTCTCGGTGCCCAGCGCCACCACCGGCCGGTGGGGCGCGTGCACGAAGGTGTTGCGCGAATTCAGCGCGCTGGCCTTGCCGCTGAGCCGGTTGCCGGCGTCGTCCGCCGGGTGCAGGCTGGCCACCGCGTTCCAGCTGCCGACGTCGCTCCACAGGCCCTCGAACTTCACGACCGCGATCTGCCGGTGCTTCTCGAGCACGGCGTAGTCGATGCTCTCGGTGCGGCATGCCGCGAAGGCCGCGGGCTCCAGCCGCATGAAGCTGCCGTCGTGCGTCGCGCCGGCGGTGGCCCGCTCGCAGGCCTGCAGGATGTCGGGCGCGTGCTCGCGCAGCGCCGCAATCAGCGTGCGCGCCTGCACGAGGAAGATGCCCGCGTTCCAGCTGTAGCCGCCCTGCAGGATCAGCATCTCGGCCACGGCGGCCGTCGGCTTTTCCACGAAGCGCACCACGGCCTGGCTGTGCCCGTCGGCAAGCGGCGCTCCGGCCTCGATGTAGCCGTAGGCCGTGCTCGGAAAGCTCGGTACCACGCCGAAGGTGACGATCTTGCCCGCCAGCGCAGCCTCGATGCCGCTGCGCACCGTGCGGGCGAACAGCGGGGCATCGGGAATGTGATGGTCGGAGGGGGCGAACAGCAGCAGGTCGTCGGCGTCGGCCACCAGCGCGGCCGAGGCCATGGCGGCCGCCGTGCTGCGCGCCACCGGCTCCAGGATCTGCCGGCCCTTGGCGCAGGCGTTGTCCATGGTTTCCTTCACCAGGAAGCGGTGGTCCTCCGAGGTGACGCAGGTGATGGCGGAGTTCAGCAGCGCCAGCCGTTCGAGCGTGAGGTGCAGCAGGCTCTTGCCGCCGACCAGCGGCGCGAACTGCTTGGGCAGGGCCTTGCGCGAAAGCGGCCACAGCCGCGTGCCGCTGCCGCCGCAAAGAACCACGGGATGGATGGGAAGAGGGGTGTTCATGATCGCCAGCGTCGGGTGTTGGTAAGCCAGGTGAAACCGGGAAGGACCGGGGCGCTCAGATCAGCCCCGTGTATGCCGCGTAGCTCACGGCCTGCGCGCGCGAATGCACGTGCAGCTTCTTGTAGATGTTCTTGATGTGCGCGTTGACGGTCTGCCCCGAGATGCCCAGCTTGTTGCCGATTTCCTCGGTGACGTGGCCGCGCGCCACGAAGCGCAGGATCTCGCACTCGCGCGCGGTGAGCGTCGCTTCGCGCTGCACGGGTTCCGCGGGCGGCAGCGCGCCGGGTGGCCGGTAGCTCAGCCTCGAGAGCAGCCTGCGCGCCAGCCGCGGCGTGATGGCCGCGCCGCCGTTCACCACCTGCAGCACGGCCTGGGCGAAGCTCTGCAGCCATGCGTCCTTCAGCAGGTAGCCGGTGGCTCCCATCTCGAAGGCGCGCAGCACGTGCGATTCGTCTTCCAGCGCGGAGATCACGACGATCTCTCCGGTGCGGTGCTGCTCGCGCGCTTCCTGGATCAGGTCGAAGCCGGTGCCGTCGCCCAGCCGCAGGTCGACCATCAGCACGTCGAAATCGTGCGTGGCCAGCAGCCGCCGGCCGTCGCGCAGGCTGCCGGCCTGGCCTTCGAGCTGTATGCGCAGGTCCGACAGCAGTTCCTGGGCGATCACGCGGCGCATGAACTCGTCGTCCTCGACGAGCAGCACGCGCACGGGCGAGTCTTCCTGGCCGGTCAGGAAGCCGGGCCACAGTGGCGCGGCGGGCGCGCAGATGCCCGATGAATACCCCGGCCGGCCGGTGCCCTGCTCGCCGGGCGGGGGAGAAGCGTTGTCAGGCATGGCTATGTCCCACGTTGGAGTTGATGTTGGCATCGCTGTTGTCCTGGTAGCGCGGAAGATTCGTGGCGAAGGCCGGTGCCGGGTCGTCGAAGCCGTGCGGGTTGGCGGCTTGCCAGCGCCAGCTGTCGGCGCACATCTGGTCGAGGTCGCGGCGCGCGCGCCAGCCGAAGGCGAGGAGCGCCCCGCGCGCGTCGGCCCAGTAGGCGGGCGCGTCGCCGGGCCGGCGCGGCCCGATGCGCAGCGCGATGCGGCGGCCGCTCGCGCGCTCGAAGGCCGACACCACTTCCAGCACCGAAGCGCCGTGGCCGGTGCCGAGGTTCGTCATCAGCACGCCCGGCTGGCGCGCCGCATGGCGCAGCGCCGCCACGTGGCCCTCGGCCACGTCCATCACGTGCACGTAGTCGCGCACGCCGGTGCCGTCGGCGGTGTCGTAGTCGGCGCCGTGCACCACCAGGCAATCGCGCTCGCCGGCCGCGACCTGCGCGACGTAGGGCATGAGGTTGTTAGGGGGACCGTGCGGCAGTTCGCCGAGCAGGCCGCTCTCGTGCGCACCCACCGGGTTGAAGTAGCGCAGGCAGGCGATGCCCCAGCGCCCGTCGGAGCGCGCGAGGTCGGCCAGCAGGCTCTCCACCATCGCCTTGGTGCGGCCGTAGGGGTTGACCGCGTTGCAAGGCGCGGACTCCGGAATGGGCGAGGGATGCGAGTCGCCGTACACCGTGGCCGACGATGAGAACACCAGCGTGCGCACCCCCGCACGGCCCATGGCCTGCACCAGAGAGAGCGTGCCGGCCAGGTTGACGTCGTAGTAGCCCAGCGGATCGGCCACCGACTCGCCCACCGCCTTCAGCCCCGCCAGGTGCACCACCGCGCGCACCGGGTGCGCCGCGAAAGCGCGGTCGAGCGCCGCCGCGTCGCGCACGTCGGCGCGCACGAGCACGGGCTCGATGCCGGTGATGCACGCCACCCGCTTCAGCGAGCGCGCGTCGCTGTTGACCAGCGTGTCGAGCACCACGGGCCGGTAGCCCGCCGCGATCAGCGCCACGCAGGTGTGGCTGCCGATGAAGCCGGCGCCGCCTGTGACGAGGATTGCGGGGGCTGGCATGGTGGCTTGTCCTGGCGACGGGGCCGCGTCATGCGGCGATGCTGTGCTGCAGTTCCTCTTCGAGGCGCTGCAGGATCACGTTGCGGTCCAGCTCGGCTTCGGCGAAGCGCCGGCCGATCGCTCCCATCAGCTCGCGCGTGGCGGGCGACATCGAGAGCTGCTCGATGGCATCGGCCAGCGCGGCGGCGTCGCCGGGCTCGACCACCACGCCGCGGCCCCACACGGCCTCGCTGAGCGCGGTGCCGGCATGCGCGGTCACGATCACCGCGCGGCCGCTGGCGAGCATGCCGCCCAGCTTCGAGGGCATGACCAGGTCGGCCGCGTCGGCGCGCTGCGGCAGCACGTGGATGTCGGCCATGCCCAGCAGCTCGTTGAGCCGCTCGGCCGGCTGCAGGTCGAGGAAATGCGCGTTGCCCAGCCGCACGCAGGCATCCATCAGCGAGGCGCGGCTCGGGCCGTTGCCGCAGAACACGAAATGGATGTCGTGGGAGCACACCAGCAGCCGCGCCGCGTCGGCCAGCAGCTCGATGCCCTGCTTGCTGCCGAGGCTGCCGGCGTAGAGCACCACCACCGCCTCGGCCGGAATGCCCAGTTCGGCCCGGTAGCCCTGCGCCGATGCGCCCGTGGCCAGCGCTGGGCGCTCGACGGGGCGGATGGCCTCCACGTCGACCCAGTTCGGGAACAGCACCAGCCTGGACTCGTCCACGCCTTTCTCCCTGGCCTTGGCGAGCATCGTGGAGGAAATGGTCGAGACGCGGTCGAACTTGCGCATCAGCCAGCGCTCGGCCGCCAGCGCGAAGCGGCGCACCCGTTCGCCGCGCACCCAGCCCAGGCCGAAGGCGGCGTCCACCTCGTAGTCCTGGATGTGCAGCCACGCACTGGCGCGAAGCAGCTTCGCCAGGCACAGCGCGGCCGGCGCGCAGGACACGGGCGGCTCCACCACGAACACCACGTCAGGCCTCCAGCGCAGCTGCGCCAGCAGCAGCGGAATGCTCGACAGCGTGAAGGACAGCAGGTGCCCGATTCGCCCCAGCGCGCGCGGTTTCTGCGGCACCCAGGTGGGCGCGCGCCAGACCTTGACGCCGTTCCAGTCGTCCTTGCGATAGGCCCATGCCGAGTAGCCCTCGGACACGGCCCATTGCGGAAAGAAGGGCGGCGACGCGATCACCCGCACCTCGTGCCCGCGCGCCTGCAGCCACTCGGCCATCTCGCCCGAGTACTTGCCGATGCCGGCCAGCTCGGGCGCGAAGTTCATCGAGTAGACCAGTATCTTCATGACGCCCGTCCCCGCGCCAGCAGGCGCACGATGGGGAAGAAGCCGAAGTGCAGGCGCATGCGCGTCTCGCACAGCACGAAGTCGGTCACGCAGGCAACGAAGAAGACGTAGTGCGGCTTGCCCGGAAAGAGCACCGCCACCGCGCCGTAGGACGCCAGCCGCAGCGCCACTTCGAGCAGCGCCCACCGGCCGAGCGAGCCCATGGTGGTCTTCAGCGACAGCACCATCTCGTGGTGGATCGTGTAGGTGCGCAGCAGGAAGTACGGCGCAATGCACAGGAAGATGGAGCGCGCCTCGTTGCCCAGCTTGAGCAGCGGCGCGGCGGCCGCGACGAGGGCCGCCAGCCCGACGAAGAGCGCGCAGCCCAGCAGGAACGAGTGCTTCGCCAGGCGCAGCTTCGCCGCGGTGAAGTTGCCGGCCTCGGTCTCCAGCATGGCCGGCGTCTTCGTGAAGAGGAAGGACTGCACGAACTGCGACGGCGCCTCCGCCAGCAGGAAGGCGATCTTGAAGGCGCCCACGTAGCCCAGCGGCATGAAGTACGCCACGATGAGCAGGTCCGACTTGCGCAGCAGGAACATGAGCAGCGAATACACCGTCGCGCCGGCCTGCGAGCCCAGCTGCAGCGCGGCACGGCCGACCGGCGGCGCCGAGCCGTTGGCCGGCAGCCCCACCGCCAGGCACACCACCACCACGGCAATCAGGTTGATGAGCAGCAGGTGAGCCACGCCAAGATCGAAGCGCACCGCCACGCACAGGCTCACGCCCGCCACCAGCACGGTCGCACGGATGCCGGCCTCCAGGTTGAGCAGCCCCGCATGGCCCAGGCCCCGGCTGAAGGACAGGCGCAGGCTGTTGAAGGAGAACACCGCCAGCGTCGCCACCAGGATGGCGAAGGGCGCGTCGCCCACGGGAAAGCGCTGCACCGTGAGGATCACCGTCACCAGCACCGTGGCCAGCGGCAGCCCGATGGCCAGCGTGCGCACCACGTCGCCGCGCGTCACGCCCGGCGGCACCGTGGCCGCATGGCGCGAGAAGAGCAGCGAGCTGCCCAGCGTGCCGACCACCAGCGCCACCTCCATGACCGACTGGTAGATCGAGTACTCGCCGAAGCGCGCCGGCGGAATGCTCGCCGCCATCAGGAAGATCGCCAGGAAGCCCGACAGGTACACATACAGCCGCGACGCGAGCGCGCCCAGCCCCGACAGCCAGGCCATGCGCGCGCCGGGCGGCGTGAGTGGCAGGCTGAAGTGCTTCATGGCGCGGGCTCGCTTCTGGTTCGGCTATTTGCCGGCCGGCACGCGGTTCACGCGGCGCGTGTCGAACACCCGGCGCGCGAATGCACCGGCGCGGAATGCGTTGTTCTTCGCGCGGCGCGCCATCTGCAGCGCGTAGGTGACGGCCGCCACGGTGAGCATGTGGCCGCGCAGCGCATAGGGCATTGCCATCTTGGCGCTGCCCTGGAAGTGCAGCGCCACCACCTGCGTCATGTCGCCCGTGGCGCTCGTCAGCCAGGCCTTGCCCTCGCGCCAGGCGATGCGCTTGGCGCCGCCCAGCACCTTGAATTCACCGCGGTGCAGGTTGTGCATGCCGTTGATGTTGTGGTCGACGACCGTGCCGTCGAGCACCCGGTTGATCGGGTCGTCGTTGCCCGTGGCGTGTGCCCAGAGGTAGAGCAGCGTCATGTCGGACACGCC
Organism: Variovorax sp. SG517; assembly: GCF_013376045.1. Lineage (GTDB taxonomy): Bacteria > Pseudomonadota > Gammaproteobacteria > Burkholderiales > Burkholderiaceae_C > Variovorax. The sequence goes on from NZ_JABMJG010000002.1 coordinate 458,924, forward strand.
GCCGCGCACGCCCCGCGCGGCGAAGCGCGCCGCGATCTCGCGCAGCTTCCTGCGGCCCGAGGGCGTGGCGTAGCTGTCGAGCACGTAGGCCACGAAGCGGCGCAGGCCGTTCGAGGTCCAGTAGCTCACGTGCGGCGAGATCTGGCAGGGGTTCCAGTCGTCGGCGGACTGCATGCGGGAGCCGGAGAAATCGGCCTTGCCCGCCAGGCGCCTGATGTGGAGTCCGGCACCCTGGAAAAGCAGCACGTCGCTGTCGACCAGCACGAAATCGCGCACTTCCGGATGGGATTCCAGAAACCGCGCTAGCAGAAAGTAGCGGCGAAAGCAGATCTTCTCGAACTCCGGAGGGTTGCTCGACAGGTGCACGTACGAGCGGCAGAAGCGCTCGTAGGCCGGGCCGGCGTCGGTGTCCGACAACACGAAAAGCGGCTCGCCGGCCAGCGCCGCCGATTCGCGGCACAGCGCGAGGGTCCTGTTCTGGCGGTCTTCGACGACGATGAAGGGCAGCGAAGGGTTCATGGCACTTGGTGAAGGGTTGATGGACGTGACAGCGATTCGTTGTTGGGCGACTTCATGGCTTGCTGCGCGCGGTGACGCTCTTCATGAGCGCCACGTGCGCGGGAAGAAAGCGGCCGGTGGCGTCGATGGGCATGTCCAGCGTGAAGAGCCCGTTCGCGGCGGCGGCTTCGGAGATCCAGTCGCGCAGTTGCGCCGCGGTGAAGCGCGCCGGAGACTCGCGCCCCCACGAGGCGCCCAGCGGCGTCAGCACGTGGAAAGTCAACTCCGACGGCGGCCTGCTCAGGTGCGCGGGCGGCTGCATGTATTCGCCGGCCATCAGGTTCTGGCAGGGCGCCGACTTGGCGCTGAAGCGCTCCGCGCCTTCGCCCGCGTTGAACGCCAGCAGCCGGCTGGCCGCCCCGGCGCGTGTCGCGCCGCAGAGCATTTCCCAGCCCGCGGGCGTGATGCCCCTGGTGTTGTAGGTGCCGTCGAACCACCAGCCGCTGGCGAGCACGCCGTAGCGTTCCGACCAGTCGCGGATCACGCTCGACCAGGCTGCGATGAAGCGCGCGGGCGGAGGCTCCTGCTCCGACACGTCGCCCAGGCAGTCCATCAGCGCGCGGTCGCCCTGCGGCGCGCGGAACGGCAGGTACAGGATCAGCGTGATGCCCCGGCTGCGCAGCGCCCGGCCGATCTCCAGCGGAAGGTCGCGCGGCGATCGATTGGCGGCGCTGGATGGGCACAGCACTTCGAGCGCGGCATTCGGTGCGATGTATTGGCCGTTGTTCTGCCCGAGCGTCAGGATCAGGTGCGAGGCGCGCATTTCCGCGAGCGAGGACGCGAAGGCCTCCACGTCGAAGCGCCTGATCTCGCCGATCGACTGCTTGTCTGGCAGGTAGTGCACCATCACGCCGAAGCCCGGCACCGGAGGGGCCGAGGGCTGCGCGTGGCCTGCCGTCGGCAGCGCCGCCAGCAACGCAAGCGCCGCGAGAAGGCGCATGGCGCAGGGCATGAAGCTCGTCATGGCATGGCCCCCGCGAGCGACAGCGCGCCGCGCTTGAGCACGAGATAGCGCCCCGCGACGTTGGCGGGCGCGCAGGTGGCGGCATGCGCCCACGCCGGGCGCGTGTGCGCGTGGTGCGCGAGGTATTGGGCGAGGTCGTGGGCGAGCGATTGCGGATCGCCGTCGTCGGCACCCACGAAGAAGGCGTAGTCGGCGAAGAGCTCGCGATGCACCGGGATGTCCGACAGCAGCAGCGGCACGCCCAGCGTCGCCGCCTCGGCCGCCGAGAGATTGAAGCCCTCGAAGGTGGACAGCGAAATGAAGGCGGTCGCGCCCTGGTACAGCCGCAGCAACTCCTCGCGCGAAACCAGCCCCCGGTGCCGCACGCAGCTGCGCACCTCCGGCGCCAGCATGGACACCATGCGCCCGACAGCGTCCGCGCCGTTGCCGGTGATGTCGAGGTAGTCGACCAGACCGGCGCTCTTCATGCGCTCGAAGAGGGCGAGGATGCCGTCGAAGTTCTTGTGCGGGTAGTAGTGGTAGGCGGCGATCAGGTAGCGCTCGCCGGCAGCAGGGGCGGCAATGTCGGCCGGGGCTGCCGAGGGCCGGGGCGCATCCACGGGATTGAAGATCACCGTCGAATGCCAGCAGCGGCCGAAGTGGCGCTCGAAGTCCCGCTGGCTGCTGCGGCTGATGAAGACCACGTCCGCCGCGCTGCGCGCCGCGCGCCACAGGTTCCAGTCCAGGAACAGGCGCTTGCCGCGCCCGAAGTACTGCGGGTAGGCCTTGTACTGCAGGTCGTGCACGACCACGATCGAGTCGCGGTGCCGCCCCAGCGGCGTGATCGGCAGGTAGTAGTTGGGGAACACCGAGAACAGCTGCTCGCCGGTGAGCAGCGTGCGCAGCCGATGGAAGTTGTAGAGCAGCGTGTCGAGCACGAAGCGGCTGATCTTCAGGCGCTGCGCCAGCGCGAAGAGGCGCGGATGCCGCTCGCTCACCGGCTCGACCCGGTCTTCCGGCGACAGGCGCATGTGGCGCAGCAGCACCTCCGACACGTTGAGCACGCCGCCGGCCGCCTTGTTGAAGCGGATGGTGTCGTAGTAGAGGAAAGCGGCCATGGCTTCTTTTCTTTCTTTCCGGGCTCTTCAGGCGCCCGGCAGGCCATGCCGCAGCGTGCGCGCGGGCATGCGGCGCGCACGGGAGCTGAGCGCGCCGGCGATGGCGGCGGCGATCAGGCCGGAGACCATGAAAGGCCCCCAGCCCAGGATCGGCCCGCGCATGAACGGCACGTAGGCGGCCAGCAGCACCAGCGCGGCCAGGTAGGTGCTGGACACCGGCCGGTTCGGATCGACGGCGCGGTCGACCGCCCGGAAGCCGGCCGAGATCGCGAAGCCGAAGAGCGCCGGCCCCGCCAGCCCGAAGTCGAAGTACGCGGTGGTGAAGGGCGGCAGCGACAGGTTGCTCTGCGAGAAGTTGCCGAGGATGGCCGACCAGCCCAGCGGGTCGAAGTCGGGAAACATCTTCAGGTCGCGCGGCAGGAAGAACGAGAACGCCGACAGCAGGTAGCGGCCCCAGCCCAGGTCCGGAATGGGCGCGCGCTCCAGGATGCCCGCGACCACGTACATGGCGTCGAAGTCCTGGCTGAAGGGAAAGGTGCGAAGCTCCTCGCCCCACATGCTGCCGCGCGAGATCAGGTTCAGCATCGGCCCCAGGCCTGCGATGGCGCCGAAGATCGCGCCCGCGAGCAGCCAGCGACGGCCGCGCCCCAGCGCATGGATGAGCAGCGGCAGCAGCCCGATCAGCAGCACCTGCCGCGCCGTGTTCACCGGGTTGGCCGCCGCCAGCGCCAGCGCGAAAGCCAGGCCGGCCGCGCACCAGGACCATGGCGTCCTGCGGCGCACCGCATGGACGGCCAGCGCCACGAAGCACAGCAGGACCACCAGCTTGGGCAGCGTGGAATAGAAGATGAAGTCGATCGGCACGTTGTCTTCGCCGCCCACGCCCACGATGCCGCGCGCCACGAAGTTGAGCTCGGGCTTGATGAACAGCGAGGCGAAGGCCGCGAGCGAGCAGCTCAGCAGCAGGAGCAGCGGGTGGGCCACGCCCACCAGTTGCTTGTCGTGGCGCCCCGGATGGTGCACGGGCCCGTCGGGAACGCCCAGCCGCGCCGCTTCCACGCCGGCCATGTACAGCACCAGCAGCGTCAGCGCCAGCGTGTGCGACTCCGTGCGCATGACGCCCGCGTCCCAGAACTCCAGGTCGTTCGCGATCTGCATCGCCGGCGCGATCGAGAAGTAGGTGAGGATCGCCGTGTAGTGGATCAGCAGGAACACGCTGCCGCCGGAACCGCCAAGCATCGCGAGCTGCACCAGCGACAGCACCGCCACCGCCGCATAGCCCCATACCGGATCGACCAGGCCGCAGAGCATGGCGCAGATGATGCCAGACCAGAAGGAGAGGGGGCGCATGGGGGGCCTGCAGTGGATGGCTGCTTCAGACGTGGACGTGGGCCTGGACGGGCTCGGCTTCCTCTGCCGGCCGGATCGCTTGCTGGTAGTCGGCATAGGTGCGGCGCAGTCCTTCGGCCAGCGGCACCGTCGCGTGCCAGCCGAGGCTGTTGGCGCGCGAGACGTCCAGCAGCTTGCGGGGGGCGCCGTCGGGCTGCGCGAGGTCGTAGCGGATGGTGCCGGCGTAGCCCACCACGTCGCGGATCAGCTCGGTGAGCTCGGCGATGGAAACGTCCTCGCCGGTGCCGAGGTTGATGTGGCCGCGCATCGCGTCGGTCTGGCGGTCGTACTCGGCGCGCGACAGGTTCATCACCGCGAGGCAGCCTTCCACCATGTCGTCGACGTACAGGAACTCGCGCCGCGCGCGGCCGCTGCCCCAGATCAGCACGCTGGGCGAGTTGCCGATCTTGGCCAGGTGGAAGCGCTGGATCAGCGCCGGCACCACGTGGCTGTTCTCGATGTGGTAGTTGTCGCCGGGGCCGTACAGGTTGGTCGGCATCACGCTGCGGTAGTCGATGCCGTGCGTGGCGCCGTACTGGCGGTTGTAGCTCTCGCAGAGCTTGAGCCCGGCGATCTTGGCGATGGCGTAGGGCTCGTTGGTGGGCTCCAGCTTGCCGTTGAGCAGGTATTCCTCGCGGATCGGCTGCTCGGCCATGCGCGGGTAGATGCAGCTGGAGCCCAGGAACAGCAGCCGCTTCACGCCCGAGACGAAGGCCTGGTGCGTCACGTTGGTGGCGATGGCCAGGTTCTCGTAGATGAACTGGGCCGGGTAGGTCATGTTGGCGTGGATGCCGCCGACCCTGGCGGCCGCCAGGTAGACCTGGTCGATCTGCTCCGTCGCGAAGAAGCGGGCCACGGCCGCCTGGTCGAGGAGATCGAGCTCGGAGTGGGTTCTCGTCACCACGTCGTGACCCAGTTCGCGCAGGCGCCGTGCCGTCGCCTGACCCACCATGCCGCGATGACCTGCAACAAAGATTCGCATATGAGCTTTCGGTGAAGTGGTTGATGTGGTTGAAGTGAGCGGAAATGCGGGTGCCGGTATGTGGGCCGGGCTAGCGCGACCCGCGCGCCCCCGTCACCACCCCGAAGGTCTTCAGCAGGATCACGAAGTCCCGCCACAGCGACAGGTGGGCCACGTACTCCGCGTCCATCGCGGCGCGGCGGCGGTAGCTGATCTCGTTGCGTCCGCTGATCTGCCACAGGCCGGTGATGCCCGGGCGAACGGCGCAGTAGTGGTCCCAGTAGTCGCCGTACAGCTCCTTCTGCGCGAACATGCAGGGGCGCGGGCCGACCATGCTCATGTCGCCCTTGAGCACGTTCCAGAACTGCGGGAACTCGTCGATGCTGTACTTGCGCAGGAAGGCGCCGAAGCGGGTGATGCGCGGGTCGTGCTCCAGCTTCTGGTAGACGGCCCACTCGCGGCGCGCGGCCTCGTTCTGGCGCAGGTGGCGCGCCAGCACCGCGTCGGCGTCGGCCACCATTGAGCGGAACTTGTAGAACTTGAAGACGCGCCCGCCCTTGCCGTAGCGCGGCTGCATGTAGATGGCCGGCCCGCCCGAGGTGTAGAGCACGCCCAGCCAGATCAGCAGGTAGGCCCAGCCGAAGAAGAGGAAGAACGAGCCGGCCATCAGGATGTCGGCCGCGCGCTTGGCGCGGCGCAGCCAGGGCGCGCCGCCCAGCGGCATGTACGGGGCCGTGTTGGCGGCCGCGCCGATGCCCGCCTTGCCGGGGCCCCGCCCCGTTCCGGTGGAAGAGGGAGATCTGAGCGTGCTCATGATTCGGCGTGCTCCGGCAGGATGCGCTTGGGCATGACGGTGTCGGCCGTGTCCAGCGCGAACGGCGGGTCGCGGCGCGCCACGGGGGCGTAGCCGTAGTAGCCGTAGCCATAGCTGCGGTTGTGGCGACGGGAGGTGTCGACCGCGTTGAACACCACGCCGTGGAAGGCCGCGCCCACGTGGGCCAGGCGCTTGCTGGCTTCCAGCAGCTCGCCCATCTCGCTGTTGTCGGCCCGGGCCACCAGCAGCAGGGTGCCCATGCTCGGCGCCATCGCGGCGGTCTCGGAGGCCAGCAGCGTGGGAGGCGCGTCGACCACCACCACGTCGTAGCGCGTCGAGAGCGTCGACAGCGCGTGCGCGAAGGCGTCGCTGGTCATCAGGCCGGCCGGGTCCGGGTGCAGCGTGCCCGCGGACATCACGTCCAGGTAGGGCAGCACGTGGTGGTGGATGGCCTGCTCCAGCGGCACGCCGCCGGCGATGGCGTCGGACAGCCCGTCCTTGCGCTGCAGCCCGAACTCCTCGCTCAGGCTGCCGCGGCGCAGGTCGGCGTCGATCAGCAGCACGCGCTTGCCCGAGGCGGCCAGCAGCGTGGCGAAGTTCGACGACACGAAGGTCTTGCCCGCGCCGGCCGTGGCGCTGGAGATCAGCACGCGGTTGTTGGGCGCGCCCATCATCACGAACTTCAGCGCGGTGCGCAGCCGCCGCAGGCCTTCGAGGGCCGGGTCTTCCACGTGCAGCGCCGCGAGCACCTTGATGCCGGGCTTGCCGTCGCGCACGGCGCGGTCGAGCACGCGCTGCTGCGTGCTCAGCGGGATGGTGGTGTACACGTTCAGCCCGGTGACGGCCTCGATGGATTCAGGGCTGCCGATGGATCGCTTCAGGTTCTTGCGCGCCAGCGCCGCGGCGCCGCCGGCGAACAGGCCGCCGGCCAGCGCCAGCGCGACCACGATCAGCGACTTCGGCCGCACCGGCTTCTCGGCCACCAGGGCCTGGTCGAGCACGCGCACGTTGGCAACCTTGCCTTCCTTGGCCAGCCGCATCTGCAGCGAGCTGTTCAGCAGCGTCGCGTAGAGCTCGGTGTTGACCTTGATGTCGCGCTGCATGCGCAGGGCGTTCTGCTGCAGCATCGGCATGCGGCGGATGCGGCCGTCGACCGTGCCCAGCTCCCTCTTGAGCGAGGCGATTTGCGCGTCCAGCGTCTTCACCATCGGGTGCTCGGAGGTGAAGCGGCCCACCAGGTCCAGGCGCTTCTGCTTCGCGTCGAACAGCTTGGCCTGCAGGTCCACGTTCTGCGACAGCGCATTGCGCGCCTCGTCGTCCAGGTTGACGGTGCCGTTCTGGTTGCGGTACTGGTTGTAGGCGTCTTCCGACTGCTCCAGCTGCTGCTTGAATTTCGGCAGCTCGGTGCCCAGGAAGGCCAGCGCGCGCTCGGCCTGCACCGTCTTCTGGTCGATGTTCTGCCGCACGTAGAGGCCTGCGATCTCGTTGAGCACGGCCGCGAGCTGGTTGCGGTTGCCCGACTGGAGGCTCACGTCCATCACGCCCGACTGCTTGCCTCTCTCGACCACGCGCAGGTCCTTCTGCAGGCCCAGCAGCGTGAGCTGCTTCGAATGGCGCACCAGCTCGAAGGCGCCGCCGGGGCGGGCGTCGATCGAGCCCACCAGCAGGTGCAGCGCGCCACCGGGCACGGTCGCCTCCAGCGGCACGCCGACCTTGCCGTGCAGCGGGGTTTCGATGGCCGGGTTGGTCAGCGTGTAGCTGCCGTCGGCTCCAGCGACCAGCGTGAACTTCTTGCCCTCGAGCGCCGGCGGCACGTCCATCCGCGCCACGGCAATGCTCTCGGTGCCCGAGACGTAGTTGCCGTAGCCCAAGATGCCGGGAGAGGAAAGCTGGCTCGAATGCCGCGAGATGAACTCGCCCACCACCGGGATGTAGCGCGGCTTCGCGTCGATGTAGAGCAGGGTGTTCTCCATCGCCTGGCCCAGCACCATGCGCGAGCGCAGGATCTCGGTCTCCCCGGCGGTCGGCGTCTTCACGTTGATGCCGCCGCCCCCGTTGGCGTCGCCGGGAAAGTTGCCGCCCGAGCGGTCCGGGTCTTCCACCTGGATCAGGATGTTGGCCTCGTACACCCGCGTGCCGAACAGCGCATACCCCACGCCGGCCAGCAGCGCCAGCGCGGCGATGCCGGCAATCAGCCAGCGGCTGTCGATCAGGACGTCGAGGTACTCGTGGAACCGGGATTCCCGGGCCCAGGCGGTGGTTTCGATCACCGTCACGGGAGCCGCCGAGGGGGCGGGGAGCGTAGCTTGCCAGCGCGCGTTCATGGGTGTCACCTCTTGCTGTTGCTTTCCTGGAGCGGATGCAGGGCGCCTAGCGGCGGGCGGTGTCGCGGGCCAGGTTGACGACCTGGGCGGCCGGCAGGATCAGGCTGAACACGCGGCTCCAGCTCACCAGCGGCACGCGGTCCACGTACACCACGTCGCGCGGCTGCAGCTCGAAGCGGTCGGCCAGCGCAAGTGCCACCGGGTTCTTCGCGTTGAGGGCGAAGACCTGCTGCACGTCGAGGTTGTCGGGCGCGTTGCGCACCACGTAGATCTGGCCGGGGTCGGAGGTCGCCAGGTCGGGGCCGCCGGCGTCGCCCAGCGCTTCGTTCAGGCTCAGCCGGCCGTTGTTGCGCATCTGCAGCGCGGACGGCGCCCGCACTTCGCCCATCACGTAGACCCGGCTGTCTTCCCGGGTGCCGACGTTCACCACGTCGCCGTTGCGCAGCGGGATGCCGTTGCCGTCCACGCCCAGCGACTGCAGCATCGGCAGGTTGATCTCGGTGGAGACGCCGCCGCGCGTGAGCGTGATGCGAGCGCGGTCGCCGGCCTGGGTGAAGCTGCCGGCGCGGCTGATGGCCTCCGACAGCGTCATCGGCACGTCGGTGAAGATCTGCAGGCCCGGCGTGCGCACCTCGCCCTGCACGTAGGCGCGCTGGCTGCGGAACGACTGGATGCGCACCGTCACCTGCGGGTCCTTGATGAAGGCCTTGATGCGCCGCGCGATCAGCTCCGAAGCGCCGCTCTCGGTCAGGCCCTGCACCTTGGTGCGCCCGATGTAGGGAAAGAAGATCTCGCCCTTGGCGTCGACGATGAAGCCGGGCGCCACGGTCACGCCGGTGGGGTCGGACTGCTGCGCGATCACCGCGCCGGCGTTCGGCAGCAGCTCCGGATGGTCGTACACGATGATGCCGACCACGTCCCCGGGCCCGATGGTGTAGACCGGCGCCGCCGCGAAGAGGCGCTTGATGTTCTCCGGCGGGCCCTTGGGCTTCTGCGCGAGCTGCGTACGGATCAGGTCGGGCGTGATCGGGATGATCTTTCCGCTGTCGGCCGAGGCCGTGCTGTCGCCCGTGGTCTTGCCGTAGCCGAGCGGCCCCACCGAGCCGAAGCCCGGCGCGCAGCCCGACAGCGCCACCAGCCCGAGCGACAACAGCAGGGCCAGGCCCAGCCATCGCAGCCGCGACTCGGCCTGCGCACGGGCCAGGACTGCTGCGAGAGGGCGCGTTCCGCATGACTGCGTCGCTGGATCATGACGTTGCATGGTGGTCTCCTTGACGGCTGGTTAAGGGCTGGTTGAAGGCTGGTTTGGTGTTGGCTATGAATGGGGCGAGACCGGGATGCCTCGATCAGGGCGCGGCCCAGGTGGTGGGCATGGCCGGTTCCACGCCGGCCGGCGCGCGGCTTTCCTGGCTGCGGCGTTCGGTGGCGGCGCCGAAGCAGCGCTCGGTGACCCAGTCGCCCACCGAGCGCAGGAACAGCTGCTGTCCTCGCTCGGTGCAGACCGTGTGGTCGACCTCGCCCATGAACTCGTACTGCACTCCCTGCGTGAAGGGCTTGCGGGCGAGCGCGCCGAGCTGGTCGCGGCCGCGGTCGCAGACATGCAGCGAGCCCGAATACAGCAGCTGCACCGCCACCTTGCGTTCGACCAGCCGCTCCAGCGCCGCGCCGAACCAGATCGCATTTGCTTCGGGCGCGCGCCTTTCGGCGAAGAAGCCCGGCAGCGGCACGGTCGAGTGGCTGCGCAGGAAGCGGCGCTGCAGCCAGCGCCGGGCCTTGCCCGGGAACGAGGGATGCGCGGGCGCGGCCAGCGCGCGGCGCAGGTTGCGCTCCAGGCGGGCGCGCAGTTCCGGAAAGGCGAAGCCGTCGAACAGCGACACCGCCACCACGCGCTTGTCGGCCAGCGCGGCCGACATCGCGTGCTGCACGCCCGAGCACATGCCGACGATCACGAACTGGCGTGCGCCCAGCGCGCGCTCGGCCGCATCCATGGCCGCCTTCAGGCTGTGCACGGCGCGCACCTGCAGGTCGGAAGACGTGTCGAGCGCGTCGCTGTCGCCGATGCCGCCGAGGTCGAAGCGCAGGCTGCCCACGCCGCGCTCGGCCAGCAGGTGCGCCAGCTTCACGTTGATGCGGCGCGGCCCCACGCGGTGATTGGCGCCCATGTTGAACATCAGGCAGGCAACGCCGCCCGGCGCCGGCCGCGCGGGCGCCGTGAGCATGCCCATCAGCGCATTGCCGGGGCCGAACAGCAGCGGCGTCTGCTTCGCGGCCGCTTTCAGGTCGTACTTCGCGTCATTCATGAAGAGCCCCCTGGAGGCGGTTGAGCGCATCGGCCGGGACCATGGCGCTGTTGGGGTAGGGGTCGGAGGTCCAGTCGAGCTGGTGGCTGAAATACGCGAGCCGCACCGGCATGTGGCGCGACTGCTGGTCGGCGGCCCACTGGGCGGTGCGCTCGTCGTCGGGGCCGGCCAGCACCAGCGTGTCGTGCAGCGCGGTGAGCGGCAGCGACTCGGGCACCAGCGCCGCCAGCTGCGCACGCAGCGCGGGCGACAGCAGGGTGCCGAGGGCCTCTTGCGGGATGGCCTCCGGCTCCTGCACGAGGTCGCGGCGCCAGGCCAGGTCGGGGATGCAGAAGGTGGTGTCGATCGCCGCCACGTGCTGCTCGCGCAGCAGCCGGGCGTAGCGGCGCCCGTCGATCACCGGTTCCCACAGCACCAGCCGCACCGGATCGCAGCGGCCGCCGCGCGCGGCCAGCACGGCCACGGTGGCGCCGAGCCGCGCGCCGACCCACACGATGGAGGCGGCGGGCACGCGCCGGCGCAGCTCCTCGTGCGCGGAGCACAGGTCGCGGCGCCAGCCGTCGAGCTCGCCCTCTATTTCCTCTCCCGGCGAATCGCCCGAGCCGTAGAAGTCGAAGCGCAGCGTGGCGATGCCCGAGCGCGAGAGCCGTTCCGCCAGCACCTTGAAGAAGCGGTGCGTGCGCAGCCCCTCCTGGCCGAAGGGCGGGCACAGCAGCACGGCTGTGTCGTTCCCGCCTCGGTCTTCCTCGGCCGGGTGGAACACGCCGAAGACCTGCCGCGAGGCCGGCCCGAACATGATCGGCTCGAAGCGCGTCATGGAGCGGTCTCCATGCTGCGAGCCGGGGCGCCCGCTTTCCGACGGAGGGACTGGCCGTTGGCATACCCGCTGTTGTCGGCGGGGCCTGCCGTGCCGAGCCGGTTCGCGCGCGCCTCGGTCTGGCGCCACTCGGCGAGCGCGCCCACGCAGTCCAGCCGCGCGGGCGCGGGCCCGAGCACCAGCCACAGGATGCGGCCGGCCACCGAGAGCTCCACGCTGCGGCAGTCGGGCTCCAGCCCCACCTCGAAGCTCTGCGACGACACCAGCAGGCCCACGCCGATGGCCTTCAGGCAGGCCTCCTTGCGGGTCCAGCAGGTGAGGAAGGCGCGGTCGCGCTCGTGGGCGGGCAGGGCGGCCAGCGCCTCCTGCTCGCTGCGCGTGAAATGCTCGGCCGCCAGGATCGCCGCGTCCGGTACCGGGCGCAGCAGCTCGATGTCGGCGCCCAGTGGGCCGCGCCCGCCGATGGCGATCAGCGCCAGTCCCTGGCTGTGGCTCAGCGAGAACTGGGTGCGCGCATGTCCGGTGAGCGACGGCTTGCCGAAGGAGCCGACCGACAGGCGAAGCTCGGCGTGATGCAGGCCGGTGTACTCGCTCAGCGCCTGCCGCAGCGCGACGTGCGAGGCCACGTAGCGTTGCCTGTCCAGCGCGAAGCGGAAGCCGTCGGCGCGTGCGCGTTCCTCCTCCGAGAGAAGCTCCTCGGACGGGAGGTCGGTGAAGCTGTCCAGGTCGACGTACCGGCACACCGGTGCGTCGATGGAAAGCGCGTAGAGGGAGCTGCCGGTCATGTCGATCACCCCTTGCGCAGCCAGCCGCCCAGGGCGCCGAGCAGCCCGCCGCGATGCGCCTGCGCGGCCGTGCCGGCGGCCAGCTCCGCGAGATCCGAAGGCACGCCTTCGCTTGCGCCGCGCGCCGACGAGGCGATCTGCCCGAGGTTCTCGAACAGGTAGCGGCGCGGCTCCACGCGGTGCCCCAGCGTCTGCGCGGCCTGCTGCACCGCGCGCAGCACCAGCAGCGAATCGCCGCCGAGGTCGAAGAAGTTGTCGCTGGCGCGGATGTCGTTGACGTCGATGCCGATCACGCCGGCCCAGATGAGGGCCAGCTGCGCCTGCTCGGGCTCGAGCTGGCTCTGCTTCGCCTTGGGCGCGTCGCCGTTGGCGGCACCGGCCGTGGCGCTCCTGCCGTCGTCGCTCGCGGCCAGCTTGCGCAGGTAGGCCGCGCTGGTCGAGCCTTCGGTGTCGGCGATCCGCTCGAGCGTGGCACCGGGCTCCTCGGCCACGCGGTGCAGCACCTCCAGGTACCGCTCGCGCAACTGGGCGCCGGTCTCGCGCAGGTACACGTCGGCGTTGTAGATGAGCGCGCCTTCCAGTCCGTGCGGCTTGTCCATCAGCCACACGCCGATGTCGTCGGTGGCGCCGTGCTGCATCACGTGCATCTGGCGGGTCTGCAGGCTGCCGATGGAACGCGTGCGCTCGCGGGCGTCCTGGAACGAGAACATCGACTGGTAGGGCCCCGAGGTCTTGATCTGCCCCGCGTAGCCCGGCTCGGCCATCAGGCGCTCGAACGGCACCTGCTGGTTGTTCATCATCGACAGCAGCTCCTGCTTCACGTAGCGCATGAAGGCGGGCAGCGCCAGCGAGCGGTCGACCGTGAGGGAGACCGGCAGCACGTTGTTGAAGAAGCCCATCACGTCCTCGGTCTCGGCCTGCTGGCGCCCGCGCACCGGGTTGGCGATGACGATGGCCTCGTTGCCGGTCACCTGGGCCATGGTCAGCGCGTACACGCCGAAGGTGAGCATGCTCAGCGTCACGTCCATGTCGCGGGCGATCTCGCGCAGCCGCTGGGTGCTCTGCAGGTCGATGTGGATCCAGTGCGCGCCGCCCTGGCCGCTCTTGCCGGCGCGCCGGGGCATGTCGGTCACCGGCGGGCGCACGGCCCTGGCGCCTTCGAGGCGGCCGCGCCAGAAGGCGAGCTGCTCCTCGCAGGCGGGCTCGGTCAGCCACTTCTCCAGCCACTGGGCGTAGTCGCCCTGGGTGGTCATGAGCGGCGGCAGGTTGTGCGGGCGCCCGCGTTCGGCGGCGTCGTAGAACGCGGCCAGTTCGCGCTGCATCAGGTCGAAGGACCAGCCGTCCCAGATCAGGTGGTGCGGCACGAACTGGAACACGTGCTCGTTGTCGTCCAGCCTGAACAGCGTCGCGTGCATCATCGGCGCGGCGTGGATGTCGATGGGGCGGTCCGCCAGCTCCTGCATGCGCTCGGCCAGCTCGGCCTCGCGCTGGTCGGCGGGCAGGTCGCGCAGGTCGACCAGCGGCAGCGTGAATTCCGCAGACTCCGCTATCGCCTGCACCGGCCTTCCGCTTTCCGCGTCGATGTCGATGCGGGTGCGCAGCGAGGGCTGGCGGTGGATGATCTGGCGCAGCGCGTCCTCGAAGCGCGCGGGGTCGAGCTGCCCCGTGAGCCGCTGCGCGGAGGGCGCGTTGTAGACCGAGCGGCCTGGATGCAGCTGCTCCATGAAGCGGATGCGCTCCTGCGCCATGGTCAGCGGCGCGGTGGTGCGCCCGGCGCTGCGCCCGATCGGTGCCTGCAGCCCCACGCCCGCGCCCTGCAGCGCCTGGATGGACGCCGCCAGCTTCTCGGCCGTGGGCGACTCGAAGAGGGTGCGCAGCGGCACCGTCACCTGGAACTCGCGGCTCAGCAGCGTGGTGAGCCGCGCCGCCAACAGCGAATGGCCACCCATGGTGAAGAAGTCGTCGTGCATGTCGAGGCCCGGCAGGCTCAGCACCTTCTCCATGAGCGCGAGCACCTTGCGCTCGTGCTCGTTGCGCGGGCCGGCGCCGCGGCGCACCTCGTCGCGCGCCACCGCCTGCGGGGGCGGCAGCGACACGCGGTCGATCTTGCCGTTGGCCAGCTTGGGCAGCACGTCCATCGTCACCACGTGCTGCGGCAGCATGAAGGCCGGCAGGTGCTTGCGCAGGTGCACCATCAGCGTCTCGAGGTCGAAGCCGGCGCCCTGCTTGAGCGCGAGGTAGGCCACCAGGCGCACGTCGCCGGGGTTGTCCTCGCGGGCCACGACCACGGCGCGCGAGACGCCCGCCACTTCGCAACAGCGCACCTCGATCTCGCCGGGCTCGATGCGGTAGCCGCGCACCTTCACCTGGAAGTCGAGCCGCCCGAGGTGGTCGAGCAGGCCGTCGTTGCGCCAGCGTCCGCGGTCGCCGGAGCGGTACATCTTCATGGGGGTGCCGAAGATGCGCACCGTGACGAAGCGCTCGGCGGTCAGCTCGGGCCGGTCGAGGTAGCCCAATGAAACGCCTTCACCCGCGATGCAGATCTCGCCCGGCACGCCGATGGGGCAGGGCTGCAGGTCGGCATCGAGGATCCAGATCTCGGTGTTGTCCACCGGCCTGCCGATGGAGACGCCGCGCGAGGCGATTTCCTCGGGGCGCACGTGCCAGGCGGTGGAGTACACGGTGGTCTCGGTCGGCCCGTAGCCGTTCCACAGGCCTTCCATGCGCTCGCACAACGCCAGCGCCATGCTCGGGCGCAGCGCCTCGCCGCCGGTCCAGCCGCGAAAGCCCGGCGCGCCGCCGGCCCATTGGGCGTCGAGCAGCAGCTGCCACATGCCGGGCGTGGCCTGCAGCAGGGTGATCTGTTCCTCGTCGAGCGCGCGCGACAGGCGGTTGCCGTCCATCGCCACTTCGCGTTTCACCATCACCAGCTCGGCGCCGGCGGCCAGCGGCAGCAGCAGGTCGGGCACGGCCATGTCGAAGGACAGCGTCGTCACGGCGGCGATGCGGTCGGCCGGGCCGATGCCCGACTCGCGCTGCATCCACTGCAGCAGGTGCGCCACGCCGCGGTGATGGGCGATCACGCCCTTGGGCAGGCCGGTCGAGCCCGAGGTGTAGATCACGTAGGCGGCGTCTTCCGACTGCGGGTCGTCGGCGCTCGGCGGCAGCGGATCGCCGGAGAGCTGCCGCCATTCGGCGTCGCGGTCGATCTCGAAGATGCGCTGGCCCGCGTCGCCACGCCAGTCGCGCGGCGCGACCGCGATGTCCGACGAGGTCAGCATCAGCGCGAGCTTCGCGTCGCTGGCGTAGTGGTCGAGCCGGGCCTGCGGGAAGGCGGTGTCCAGCGGCACGTAGGACGCGCCGGCCTTCAGCACGCCCAGCATCGCGACGACCATCTCGAGGCTGCGCTCCAGGCACAGGCCCACGCGCTGGCCGCGGCCCACGCCGCGCGCGCGCAGCGCACGGGCAAGGCGGTTGGAGAGCGACTCGAGCTCGCCGTAGCTGCAACTGCGGGCGCCGTCGCGCACCGCGGGGCGGTCGGGCTGCAGCGGCGTGCGCGCGACGAAGCCGGCATGCGCCAGCGGCGCCCCGACCAGCGGCACCCGCGCCGGCTGCAGGGCGAGCAGGGCGCGCGCGGCCTCGGCCGACAGCACTTCGAGCCTGCCGACCGTTTCGTCGGGCCTGTGCGAGGCCGACTGCAGCACGCACTCGAACATGTCGAGCCAGCGCTGCACGCTGACCTCGTCGAAGAGGTCGGTGTTGTACTGCGCCTCCACCATCAGGCCGCCGTCGAGCGGGCGCAGGTTCACGAAGAGCTCGAAGTTCTCGTAGCGGCGGGCGATGGTGTCCTGCACCACGTCCAGCGTGGTGAAGGCCTGCGCGCTGCTGGCCACGTCGGGGTCGACATTGAAGGCCACGCTCACCAGCGGCAGCCGGCTCGGGTCGCGCTCCAGCGAGAGCTGGCTCAGCAGCGCGCCGTAGGTGAGCGCCTGGTGGTCGAAGGCGTCGAGCACGGCGGTGCTGCATTCGTCCATCAGCGCGTCGAAGCGCATGTCGGCGCGCGCGGCCAGGCGAAGCGGCAGCAGATTCACGCAATGGCCGACCAGGCCGGGCATGTCGTGCGCGAGCTGGCCCGAGGCGGGAATGCCGACCACGATGTCATCCTGCCCCGTGAGCCGGTGCAGCGTGGCGACAAAGCCGCTGAGCAGGCCGGTGAAGAGGCTGATGCCAGCCTTGGTGCTGGTGGTGCGCACCGAGGCGACCAGGCGCCTGTCGAGCAGGCGCTCGGCGCGGCGCGAATTGAAGGTGCGCGCGGCCGGGCGCGGGCGGTCCAGCGGCAGGTCGAGCACCGGCAGCGGGCTGCCGGGGAAGCGGCCCAGCCAGTAGTCGACGTGCGCCTGCATGTCCGGATGCGCCGCGGCGGCGGCTTCCTCGGCGGCGAAGTCGGCGAAGAGGGGCGCGGCCTTGAGCTTCAGCCCGGTGCCGGTTTCCTCGGCATACAGGTGGCCCAGCTGCTCGGTGATGACCGCCCACGACCAGCCGTCGCACACCACGTGGTGCGCCGACATCACCAATTCGTGCTCGGCCCTGCCGAGCCGGTAGAGCACCGCCCTGAACAGCGGGCCGTGCTCCAGCGGGAACGGCGTGCAGACCGCGTCCTCGTGCGCGTCGCGCAGCGCCTGGGCACGGGCTTCGGGCTCGAGCGCGGACAGGTCGTGCCCGGCCATGACGTTCGCGCGGGGCTGGCTCACCAGCATGCAGGCGCCGTCGGGCGAGATGGTGGAGCGCAGTGCCTGGTGGCGCGCGAGCAGGCGGTCCATGGCGCGCGAGAGGGCGGGCTGGTCGAGTTCCCCGCGCAGGCGCAGCACCACCGATTCGTTGTAGGCCATCGAGGCTTCCGTGCCCAGCGTGGCGCCGAGCCAGACTTCGCGCTGCGACGGCGTGGTCGCGATGATGGATTCGACGATCCCACCGCTCGCGGTGGGCTTGAGAACGGCGTTCATGCTGCGGCCTTTCCATTGACGAGGGCGTGACTGGCGGGTGCCGTGTCGGGCACGTACCAGAAGGGCTGGCCGTCGATGTCGCGGGCAAGCACGCTGCCTTCTTCGGCCGGCTTGTGGATGTCGAAGCCGGTGACGGGAATCGCGCGGCGCGGCAGGAAGCCCGACTCCTGCATCTCCGCGACCGATTCCTTGAAGGCGCGCTGGATGAAGGCGATGTCCTCGGCGCTGTGCGCGCTGGTGAGGAAGCACGGGAAGTTGTCCAGGATGTGGACCCCGCGGCTGCGCATCATGGCGAACAGCAGGTCTTGCAGCGGATGGTCTTCGAGCCAGCTCACGCGCCAGAGCGACGCGAAGTGGCGGACCTCGATGGGCGCGCCCACCTCCCTGCACCAGCCGGTGAGTTCCGCGGCCATGGCGGTGGTGCTCGCGTTGAGCCCCGACTGCAGCGACGGCCCGGCTTCCTTCAGGTGCGCGAGCGAGGCCTTCGCCGCCGCGAGCGCGAGCGGGTGGCGCACGAAGGTGCCCGCGAAGTAGGTCACGCCCACGCCGGGAATGGAGTCGTCGCCGTACTGCCAGGCGCCGCCGTCGAGCGCGTCCATGAACTCGCGCTTGCCCGCGATCACGCCCACCGGGAAGCCACCGCCGATCACCTTGCCGTAGGTGGCCAGGTCGGCGCGCACGCCGAAGAACTCCTGCGCGCCGCCCAGCGCGGTGCGAAAGCCGGTGATGACCTCGTCGAAGATCAGGCAGCAGCCGTTCTGCGCGGTGATCTCGCGCAGCTCGTGCAGGAACTCGCGCGGCTGGAAGTCGGGCCGGCGGCTCTGCACGGGCTCGGCCAGCACGGCGGCCAGGTCGTCGGCGTTCTCGCGGATGAACGCCAGTGCCTCGGGCGTGCCGTAGTCGAGCACGCGGATGTCGCCGAACATGCCGCTCATCACGCCGGGCGCGGCCGACAGGCCCTTGCCGCCCTTGCCGGCGCGCACCAGTACCTCGTCGAAAGTGCCGTGGTAGGAGCCGGTGAACACCACCACCGTGCTGCGGCCGGTGACGGTGCGCGCGATGCGCAGCGCCGCCATCACGGCCTCGGAGCCGGTGTTGCACAGGCCCGCACGGTCGTTGCCGGTGAGCTCGCACACCAGCGCCGTGACCTCGGCCGCCAGCGGATGCTGCGGGCCGATCTCGTAGCCGGCGTCGAGTTGCCGGCGCACGGCCTCCTGCACGAAGTCGGGCTGCCAGCCGAACATGTTCATGCCGAAGCCGTTGAGCGCGTCGACGTACTCGTTGCCGTCGAGGTCCCACATCCTCGAGCCCTTGGAGCGCTCGATGACGATCTGATAGGTGATCTCCTTCGTGATCGGCCGGAAGCCGTTGACCACGCGCGGATCGGCCATGTGGGCCCGGTTGGCCTCGGTGAATTCCTTGCTCTTGCGCGTGCGCTCCACGTAGCGGCGCACGAAGGCTGCCAGCCGCGCCTTCTGCCGGCCGCTGGGCTCGGTGGTGCGCTGGGTGTGGATGCGGGCGATGGCGCCGAAAGCCTTGCTCACGTCGTAGCGCACGGGCTGGGCGGGCTCCTCGGCGGATGCGGGGGAGGCCTGCGTTGCCGGAGCCGCCGCAGGCGCGGCCTGGGCCGGCATCACCGGCTGCAGAGTTACCAGCGGCGCGGCGGGAACGGCGCCCGACAGCAGCGCGAGCTGCTGCCGCATCAATTCCATCTGTTGCGAAATCAGCTGGGGCAACTGGGCCTCACCCATGACGGCGCTGCCTTGCATCGGCATGTAGACCGGCATGGCCACCGGCACCGGCTGCTGCGGCGCCATCCGTGATACGGAGACCGCGGTTTCGGCTGGCGCGGCTGCCGCAGCAGCCACCGGCGCGGGCGCAGCCTCGGGCGGCAGGCTCTCGCGCAGGAAGGCAGAGAGCGCGTCGAAGCCGCGGTAGTTCTCCATCAGCTGGCGGAAGCTGACGTTCACCTTGAAGTGCTTCTTGATCTGCGTGGCCGCCTGGGTCAGCGTGAGCGAGTCCAGGCCCAGCTCGCCGAAGGGCGCCTGGCCCTCGGCCTGTGCCATGTCTAGGCCGGAGATGTCCTCGAACAGCGCGCGCAGGCGCGTGTCGACGGACGAGCCGCCGGAAGGAGGAGGAAGAGGCGAGGGCGTTGCAGCAGTCACGATCGGCTCCAGGGAAACGGGTGGTACGAAGGGCGTGGGCGTGGCAGCGGCGGGCGCGGCCGCGGCGGCGGAAACGTCGGAGGAAGAAGCGATGTCGACCCAGCAGCGCTTGCGCTCGAAGGGCGTGGTGGGCAGGCGCACGCGCTGGGCGCCGGCGCGGGCCGTCAGGCGGGAGAGTTCGATGTCGGCGCCGCAGGTCCAGAGGCGGCCCAGCGCCAGGCGCAGGGTGCGGGCCTCGTCGGCCAGGCCTCCGGGCTCCACGTGCAGCAGCGCGAAGGCGTTGCTCGCGCCGTGCTGGCGCACCAGCGTCGAGAGCGTGTTGCGCGGGCCGGCCTCGACGAACAGCGGATTCGCCGTCTGCGCCATCGCGCCGCGCACGGCCGGCGAGAAGCGCACCGTGCCGCGCAGGTGCCTGGCCCAGTAGGACGGGCTCGTGGCCTCGGCATCGTCGAGCGGCTTGCCGGTGAGCGTGGAATGGATCCGGATCTGCGGCGCGCTCAGCGCGACCTTGGCCACCAGGGCCTCGAAGGGCGCGACGGCCGCGTCCATCATGGCCGAGTGGAAGGCGTGCGAGGTCTGCAGCGGGCGGCTCGGAATGCCCTCGGCTTCCAGCGCGGACTGCAGTGCCGCGATGGCGTCGAAGGGGCCGGCCGCGACGCAGGCCGTGGGGCTGTTCTCCGAGGCCAGCGAAAGCTGCGGGCCCAGCCTTTCGGCGAGCTGCGCCGCGCCAAGGCGCACCGACAGCATCGCGCCGGCCGGCTGCGCCTGCATGAGAGCGCCGCGGCGGGCCACGAGCCGGGCGGCGTCTTCGAGGCGCATCACGCCCGCGATCACCGCCGCGACGAATTCGCCGACGCTGTGGCCGATCAGCGCATGCGGCCGCGCACCCAGCGCCAGCAGCCGCCGGGCGAGCGCGTATTCGAGCGCGAAGATCGCGGGCTGCGTGGCGGCGGTGGGCGACAGCGCCTGCGGGTCGTCCGAGAACATGCGCTCGCGCAGGTCGAAATCCGTCACGCCTTCCAGGGCGGCCATGCAGTCGTCGAAGGCGGCGGCGAACACCGGGTCCTTCGCGTGCAGGTTGCGGCCCATGCCGGCGTACTGCGCGCCCTGTCCGGGGAACATCAGCACGAGTTGGGGTTCGCTCGAGGCGGCGCGGCCGCTGACGGTGCCGGTCGAGCCGGTGTCTCGCAGGGAGGCCGCGGCATCGGCCGTGCTGCCGGCCACCACCGCGCGGCGGAAGGCGTGGGCCTTGCGGCCGACCGCGAGGGTGTGGGCCACGTCGGCCAGCGCAAGCTCCGGATGGGCTTCGAGGTGCGACGCGAGCTGCCCGGCGGCCACGGCGAGCGCTGCCTCGGAGCGCGCGGAAAGCAGCAGCACCTGCTCGCCCGCAGCGGGCGGCGAAGCCGGCCGGGGTGGCGCCTCCTCGACGATGACGTGTGCATTGGTGCCGCCGACGCCGAAGGAACTGACGCCCGCGCGGCGCGGCTGGGCGGCGCGCGGCCACGGCTGCAGGCTCGCGGTCACGTGGAAGGGCGTGCGCGCGAAGTCGATCGACGGGTTCGGCGCGCTGAAATGAACCGTCGGCGGAATCTGCTCGTGGTGCAGCGCCAGCGCCGTCTTGATGAGCCCGGCCGCGCCCGCCGCCGTGACCATGTGGCCCACGTTGCTCTTGAGCGAGCCCAGCGTGCAGAAGCCCAGCGCATCGGTGTGCTCGGCATAGGCGACGGCCAGCGCCTCGACCTCGATCGGGTCGCCCATCGGCGTGGCGGTGCCGTGCGCCTCGACGTAGGAGATGCTGCGCGCGTCCACGTCGGCCGCCGCCAGCGCCGCGCGGATCACCGCGGCCTGTCCGTCGACGCTGGGCGCGGTGAAGCTGGCCTTGGCGCCGCCGTCGTTGTTCACGCAAGCGCTGCGCAGCACGGCGTAGATGGTGTCGCCGTCGGCCTGCGCGTCGGCCAGGCGCTTGAGCAGCACCACGGCCGCGCCGTCGCTGAAGACGGTGCCCTGGGCCTGCGCGTCGAAGCTGCGCGTGTGGCCGTCGGGCGAGAGCATCGAGCCCTCGTTGTAGAGATAGCCGCTGCGCGGCGGGCAGGTGACCGAGGCGCCGCCCGCCAGCGCCATGTAGCACTGGCCCGTGCGCAGCGCATGGAAGGCGTGCGCCACCGCCACCAGCGAGGTCGAGCAGGCGGTGTGCACGCTGACGGCCGGGCCCGTGAGGTTGAGCCGGTTCGCCACCCGCGTGGTGATGTAGTCCTTCTCGTTGGCCAGCATCACCTGGAACTCGCCCACCGGCTCCACCAAGT
Source organism: Variovorax sp. SG517 (assembly GCF_013376045.1). Lineage (GTDB taxonomy): Bacteria > Pseudomonadota > Gammaproteobacteria > Burkholderiales > Burkholderiaceae_C > Variovorax. Next base: position 480,404 of record NZ_JABMJG010000002.1, read on the forward strand.
CGGGCCGGGTGCTCACGTGGCGCTGGAAATAGGTGGCGTTGTACATGCCGGCGTACACGCCCACCGGGCCCGGAGCCGCGTCGGGCACGTAGCCGGCGCGCTCCAGGGCTTCCCAGCAGATCTCGAGGAACACGCGCTGCTGCGGGTCCATGAGCTGTGCTTCCTTCGGGCCGATGCCGAAGAAGGCGGCGTCGAAGTTCTCGATGCCGTCGATCACGCCGCGCGCACGCACGTAGGCCGGGTCGTTGCGCAGGGCCTCGGAGATGCCCGCGTCGAGCGTGGCGTCGTCGAAGAAGCTGATGGTGTCGCGGCCGGCGACGAGGTTGTCCCAGAACTGCTCCACGTCGGCGGCGCCGGGAAAGCGCCCGGCGGTGGCGATCAGCGCGACGGCGTCTTCAGCATGGGTGGCCGCTGCGGTCGGTCGATCCTTGGAACCGGCCGCAGCGGCCGTGGCGGGCTGTTCGTCCGCCGGCTGCATCCGCGCACCCATCGCTTTTGGCGTGGGATTGCGGAAGAAAAGATTGGTGGACAGCGGCGTGCCCGTGCTGCGGCGGAGATCGGCCAGCACCTGCAGCACCAGGAGCGAATCGCCGCCCAGGTCGAAGAAGTTGTCGTTGCGGCCGACCTTCGAGATGCGCAGCGCGCGGGCGAAGGCATCGCACACCTGCCGTTCGATGGCGCCGCGCGCTTCCTCGAAAGGCTGCGCGAGCTCGGGGCGTTCGCCGGCCGGCTCGGGCAGCGCCTTGCGGTCGAGCTTGCCGTTGGGGGTGACCGGAAGCCGGTCGAGCCAGACCTGGGCGGCCGGCACCATGGCCGCGGGCAGGCGCTCGCCGAGATGGGCGCGCAGGGCCTCCCACGACGGCCGTTCTTCTACAGACTGCGAAACCAGATAGGCCACGAGGCGCAACTGCCCACTGCTGCCGTCTGGCCGGGCGACCACCGCGCACGACTGCACGCCGGGATGCGAGAGGATCGCCGCCTCCACCTCGCCGGTCTCGATGCGGTGGCCGTGGATCTTCACCTGGCCGTCGCGCCGGCCGATGAATTCGATGGTGCCGTCCGGCAGCCAGCGCGCGAGATCGCCGGTGCGGTAGAGCCGGTCGCCAGGGGCGCCGAAGGGGTCGGGCACGAAGCGCGTGGCACTGAGTTCAGGCTGCCGCAGATAGCCGCGCGCCAGCCCGTGGCCGCCGATGCACAGCTCGCCGACGAAGCCGGTCGGCAGCAGCGCCATCGAGGGACTGAGCACGCGCAGCACGGTGTCCTTGATGGGCCGGCCGAGCGGCACCGAGCGCAGGTCTTCCGGCAGCGGCGACGCGATGCGGTGCGTGGCCGCGAAGGTGGTGCATTCGGTCGGGCCGTAGCCGTTGCTCAGCGCGAGGCCGGGCAGCGCGGCCAGCGCGCGGCGCACGTGCGGCACGGAGAGCGCCTCGCCGCCGGTGAAGAGATGCCGCAGGCCCGAAAGATGGGCCGGGTCGTCGTCGACGACGGCATTGAAGAGCGCGGCCGTGAGCCATGCGGTGTGCACGTCGTGGCGCGCGATGGTGCGGGCCAGCCCGGCGCCGGTGGGCACGCGTTCGTCATGGATCACGCAGCAGCCGCCGTTGAGCAGCGGGCCCCAGATTTCCAGCGTGGCCGCATCGAAACCCAGCGGGGCCGCGTGCAGCATGGCGAGGCCGGGCGCGAGCGAAACGTAGTCCACGCCCACGACGAGCCGCAGGATCGAGCGATGGCAGATCTCGATGCCCTTGGGCGTGCCCGTCGAGCCCGAGGTGTACATGACGTAGGCCACCGATTCCGCGTCGATGGCCGGTGGATTCCATGAAGTGCGGTTTTCGTTGTCTTGCTGCTCGTCGACCAGAAAAACGCCGTGATGGGGGGGGACGAGGTGGCGGTGCTCCTGCGTGGCCAGCACGTGGTGCGCGCCTGCCTCGTCGAGCATGTAGGCGATGCGTTCGGGCGGGTAGTCGGTCGGCACCGGTACGTAGGCGGCGCCGGCCTTGAGGATGCCGAGCTGGGCGACGATGGCCGCCATCGAGCGGTCGAGCAGCATGCCGACGCTGTCGCCGCCGCGAACGCCCAGGGCCTGGAGGCGCCGGGCGAGATCGTCGGACTGCCGGTCGAGCTCGCCGTAGCTCATCCGGGCCTCGCCCTGCGCGAGGGCGATGGCGTCGGGCGCCGCCGCGGCCTGCCGGGCGAACATGGCGGGCACCGTGAGGGCTGGGTCGATCGGCGAGAGGGCGATGTTCCAGGCGCCGAGTTGCTCCGTACGATGGGCGCGGGGCAGCGTGCGGATGTCGCCCAGGGCCGCATCGGGGTGGTCGAGCAGGTCTTCGGCGGTGTCGGCGAGTGCCGCGAGCAGCTGCTCGAGCGTGGCGGAGTCGATCAGGCCGGCGGCCGCGTCGGCGTGCAGCGATGCGGAGGCGGCGTCGAAGCGCAGCCGCAGCGGAGCATCGGTGCCCCGTGTGTCCATTTCTTCGCGCAGCCAGAGCGTCGCGGGCGCGGCGGCGTGCCGGGGCTTCGGTTCGCTGCGGCGGCCGAGGTCCAGCTCCGCCAGCCAGTGGCCTGCGGGCATGGTGGTGTCGAACGCGACGGTGGTGGAGAAGCACGCGGGCGTGTTCTGCCCCGCGCCTGCTTCATTCAGTACGGGCCAGAGGCTTCCGAGCCAGCGAGCCTCCAGCAGCAGCCAGGCGCCTACGAAGAGGGTGTCCGGCAACCGGCCGCCGATGGCCGGCGAGCCGGCCAGGTTCCGCGCGAAATGGGGCGAGAGCGTGGCGGAGGCGGCGTGGCGGCTGGCCGATCCTTTCGAATTGGATCGCGACACGAACAGGTCTTCCAGAGCGAGCTCCGGATCGCCTTGGCCTGCCTGCGAAACAGTTTGAATTTCCACGTAAGTATCCCAAAAGAAATACGACAAAAGTAATTGAGCGAATGGAAAATCCATTCGCGCAATTAAGAATGAGAAGCTGGAACCTGTTTTTTCGTGTGTTCATCCTAGGGTGTTTCCCGCAGCCGATGTGTGTACTTTAGGCCCTGGTTACAACTGGATAATGTTATTTCTGAAACGTACTACCCGAATCGTCCAGTACGAGGTAACTGATGCGCCATCGGTGGTGAAAAAGCGGTCCAGCGGCCCATCTCGGGTGCCGCAAGAGCGCGGTCGAGGAGGGGTACTCCTGGGGAGACTTCAGGCGGAACAAGGGGGCGGCAAGAGGGAAAGGAGGGGCGAGGGGCGCCTCGGCGGGCCGCCGCGCCGCCGTCTCGGGCGCGGGCCTCGCTTCACCTGCGAGCGAGGCGGAAAGTGCACCGGAAGTGTGTCGAAAAATGAAACATCCTCCCAGAGCCGACTGTTATGAATTGCCGATGCCTGTAACCGTATAAGAAATATCTGTACAAAATCAGGAAATTGAAAAAACTGGTGAGGATGCGCTGTTCGCGCCAAATCCAATTCACCAGGTCCTGACAATGCTCGGCGACATCCTATTACCCGATGTAGTTCTGGAGCGCCGCGGCCATTATCTGGAATCAATTCTTCCCGGTAATTCGGATGCATTGACAGCCAACGCGATCTACTTCGGCAACGAGGCGTGGGCGCGGGAATATCTGGGCTCCTGCCACCGGGACGAACACTTCCGCCGCCGCTGGCTGGCCGCCTGTGGCGACTGGACGGACAAGGTCGTCATCGACCTGGGCTGCGGGCCGGGCAATGTCTTCGCAACGCTGGGCGGCATGCCGAAATTGCTCATTGGCGTCGACGTGGCAGCGGGCTCGCTGGAACTTGCCGCGATCGAGGGCTACATCGCGGTGCTGGCGGATGCCGCGCACACGCCGTTCCGCTCGCAGGTGGCGGACATCGTCGCCATCAATGCCACGCTGCATCACTGCGACGACATGAAGGCGGTGCTGGAGGAAGGCGCCCGCCTGGTGAAGCCCGGCGGCCTGCTGGTCACCGACCACGATCCCCAGTTGACGGCTTGGGACTACCGTGGGCTGGCCCGCCTGCTGTGGAACATGCGCCTGTGGGTCTACCGTGCGATGGGGCGCGGCTTCCACAAGACCGGCAGCCGGCAGTCGTGGTGGCTGCGCACGGCAATACACCACCGGCCCGGCGATGGCGTGACCAGGGAGCTCTTCGAAGCCACGCTGGCGCCGCTGGGCTTCGAGGTGCGCGTGCATCCGCACAACCACCAGGCGGGGGCCCGCGTCCTGGATGGAGAGGCCGGGCCGATGCAGTGGAAGTACCGCCTGGGCAGCCTGCTGTCGGGCCGCGACCCCGGCGCGCCCTCCAGCGCGCTCTCGCTGATGTGCATCGCCAGGCGCACGCGAGCGAAAAACCCCGCGGCCGGCCGATCGCCCGGCCACTGCTGGTAGCCTCCCGGATTCTTCGAGCGTAGCCGCGGGGCACCGGGGCGCGCGAGATCCAGGTCATCCAGGAAGGAATCCGCTAGTGGTTGTTGTGACAGGAAGGAACTGGCGTGCCGGCGTGGTGCTGGCCGCGGCATTGATGGTGGCGGCGTGCTCCACGTCGCCCAAGGCACCGGTGGCAGGGCCGGGCGAATACGTCGTCCAGCCGGGCGACACGCTCTACCGCATCGCGTCGAAGTCTGGCCGTTCGCCGGGCGACATCGCACGCTGGAACAACCTGCAGGACCCGGACAAGCTGGAAGCAGGGCAGGTGCTGCGCGTGGTGCCGCCGGGCGGCGGCGCTTCTTCCGGGGCATCGCCCGAACCGTCTGCGGGCAGGAGCCCGGGCGCGGAGCGTCCCGAACGCGCCGAGCGCCCCAGGCCTCCCAGGGCCGCGGCGCCGGAGCCGGCCGCGCCGCCCGCATCGAGACGCAGCGACTGGGCCTGGCCCGCGCCGGGCCAGGTGATCACGGGCTTCAACGGCAGCAGCAGCAAGGGCATCGACATCGGCGGCAACACCGGCGACCCGGTGGCGTCCATCGGCGCGGGCAAGGTGGCGGTGACGGAAACGATGCGCGGCTATGGCAGCGTGGTCATGGTCGACCACGGCGGCTCGTACATGTCGGTCTACACCAACCTGCGCTCGGTTCAGGTCAAGCAGGGCCAGCAGGTGAAGCAGGGCCAGAAGCTCGCCGAGATCGGCAGCCCGGACGCCGGACGCGCCAGGCTGCACTTCGAGATCCGCTACCGCGGCAATGCCGTCGATCCGCGCCAGTACCTGCCGGCACGGTAGGAAGGGTGGGGCCGGACGCGTTCGAGGGCGTCCTGGCCCCGGCCCCTCGCGTCCTGCTCTGGCGAACGGCATCCCCCGAATTGGCGATACCGCGACGCCCGCGAAGTACGCAGACTTCCGCTCCTGATTCTGTATACATGGGGGCGTAGATGGAAGTCGTGCACTGGGTGTTCCTCGTTCTTGGCAGCGCGCTGGCCCTGACCACGCAGTGGTTCCTGATCGCGCCGTTCAGCCTGGACTGGCAGCCGCTGCGCGCGCAGATCGTCGCGCAGGCCACCCAGGCGGCCGCGCTGCTGGAAGAGTGCGCCGCGACGGCCGACTCCACTGCCTAGCCGCCGGGCCCCGCACGGGGGCGGCGGTCGACGTCGGACCTGAGCGCGCCATCTAAGATGCGCACTCTTCTCGAACGACGTATGCAGACGCGGTAGGCAAAGGGGGCCACGACGCATGATTTCTTTGCTCCACACCGCGGACTGGCAGATCGGCCGCGTTTTCTCCCAATTCGAACCCGACGACGCCGCCGCGCTGTTCGAGGCGCGCTTCAAGGCGGTGGAACGGCTGGCCGCCATCGCGGCCGAGCGCAAGGTCGATGCCGTGCTGGTCGCGGGCGACGTGTTCGATCTGCAGACCGTGTCGGACAAGACCATCCGGCGCATGTTCAACGCCATGCAGGGCTTCGCGGGGCCCTGGCTGCTGATCCCGGGCAATCACGATTCGGCGCTGAGCGAATCCGTCTGGAGCCGCGCGCAGCGGCTGGGGGCCATCGCGCCGAACATCGTCTGCTGCCTGGAGCCCAGGCCCCATGTGGTGGCGGGCAAGTTCACGCTGCTGCCCGCGCCACTCACGCAACGCCACACCTACGGCGACCTCACCGAGTGGTTCGCCACCGCGGAGCTGGAAGACGAAAGCCTGCCCCGCATCGGCCTCGCGCACGGCAGCGTGCAGGGCATCCTGCCGGAGGACATCGACTCGACCAACCCCATCGCCGCCGGGCGCGCGGCCCAGGCTCGGCTCGACTACCTCGCGCTCGGCGACTGGCACGGCACGCGGCGGATCGACGATCGCACTTGGTACTCGGGCACGCCTGAGACCGACCGCTTCCGGGCCAACGATTCGGGCCAGGCGCTGCTCGTGGGCATCGAGGGCGCTGGCGCGGTGCCGGTGGTCGAGCCGGTGCGCGTGGGCCAGTTCGACTGGCAGCAGTGGGAGCCGCGGCTCGCGGTGCCTTCCGACATCGACGAGCTGGTGCGCAAGCTGGAGCAGATCGGCAGCGGCGACGTGCTGCAGCTGCGCGCCCAGGGCACCTGCGACCTTGCCGGCCACGACCGGCTGAGCGCCGCGCTCGATGCAGCCCGCGCCAGGGCCCGCGCGCTGGTATGGGATGGCGAGGCGCTGCGGCTGGAGCCGACCGAGGACGACATCCAGGCGCTGCATGCCGACGGCTTCGTCGGCGAGGCGCTGCAGGCATTGCGCGAGCAGCAGGGCGACGCCGATGCGGAACTGGCACGCGACGCGCTGCTCACGCTCGCGCGCATCCTCGGCGCGCAGCAGGGTTCCTCGCACGCGGGAGCCAGCGCATGAGCATGAAGCTGCAGCGGCTTCGCATCGAGAACTTCAAGCTGTTTCGCGCGCCGTTCGAAATCGACGGCTTCACGGACGGGCTGAATCTCTTCGCGGCTCCCAACGAATCGGGCAAGTCCACCGTCGCCGAGGCGATACGCGCCGCCTTCTTCGAGCGGCACCGCTCCAGCGCCGTCGAGCACCTGCGGCCATGGGGGGAGAGCTCGGCCACGCCCTTGGTGGAGGTCGATTTCGAACTCGACGGCAAGCCATGCCGGCTCACCAAGGCCTTCCTGGGCAAGAAGCGCTGCGAGCTGGTGATCGACGGCAGGACCATGGACGGCGCAGTGGCCGAAGACCACCTGGCGGCGCTGCTGGGTTTCCGGTTTCCGGGCAAGGGCGCCAGCACGCCCGAGCACATGGGCATTCCGGGCTTGCTGTGGATCAGGCAGGGCACTTCGCACGACATCGCCAGCGCGGTGGGCTTTGCCAGCGACCACCTGCGCAACGCGCTCGGCGAATCGCTGGGCGAACTGGCTGCCAGCAACGGCGACGCAGTGCTGAAGGCGGTGGAGGCCGAGCGCAACGAGCTGCTCACGCAAAGCACGGGGGTTCCGCGCGGCGCCTTCGCCGACGCCAACAAGCTGCGCGGGGAACTTGAAAAGAAGCTGGAAGAACTGCGTGCCGACGTCGAGTCCTACCGCTCGGGCGTGGATCGCCTTTCCGGCCTGCGCCGCGACCACCAGCGCGACGAGGCAGCGAAACCATGGACGGCATTGCGCGAACAGCTCGTCGTCGCGCAGCAGCGGCTGGAAGAGGCCAGGGGACTGGACCAGAAGAAGACTGCGCAGGAGGCCGCGCTGAAGCAGATCGGCGCCCAGGTGAGCTCATGGCGCACCCAGCTCCAGGCGATGGAGCGCGAGGAAGCGACGCTCGCCCAGCGCGAGAAGAACCTGCAGGCGACGCAGGAAGGCCTTGCCCGGGCTGTCGGCGAACTCCAGGCCTGGGAACCCCGTCAGGCCGCAGCGGTGAAAGCCGATGCCGCCGCGCGCGAGAACCTCCGCCTGGCGCGGCAGGCGGCATCGCGCATCGCGCAGGAAAAGGCCGTCGAAAGCCTCTCCGAACAGCTCGACGCACTCAAGCAAAGCCACGAGAAGGCCCGCAGCGAGCAGGAGAAAGTCACCCGACTGCAGGCCGAGGCGCAGGCGCTCGCGGTTCCCGAAGCGGAGCTCAGGCGCCTGCGCCATTGCGCGGAGACGCTTCGCACCGCGCAGGCCCGGCTCGACGCCGTGGCCACCGCGCTGGAGTTCGACCTGCAGCCCACGGCGAAGGTCCGCGTGGCCGGCGTGGAGCTGGGCGGTGCGCGGCGCCAGACCGTCATCTCCCGGACCGACATCGAGATCGAAGGCGTCGGCCGGATCAGCGTGCTGCCCGGCGGCGCGGATCTCGATGGCTTGGCCAACGAGCACGCCCGCGCCCGCGACGAACTCGCGGCGCTGCTGCAGGGCCTGCGCGCCGAAAGCCTCGCCGCCGTCGAGGAGCGCGTGCGACAGCAAGCGCTGCGCAAGAGCGAAGCCGCGGCGGCCGAGGCCGTGCTCGCGGCCCTGGCGCCCAGGGGGCTGGGCGCGCTCGCCGCGGACATGGCCACGCGCGAGGCCCGTCTCGCGGAAGCCAGGAAGGCGCTGCAGGACATGCCGCCCGCACCGGCGAGCGATGCGGGGTCGCTCTCGAGCGCGCAGGCCGAGTCGCAGGAACTTGCCGCGCGCGCCGCGCTGGAAGCGGCATCCGCCGCGCTCAACGACGCGAAGGTGGCGGCCGGGAATGCACGCGAACAGGTCAAGGCCGCCGAGGACGAGCTCGCGGCGGTCAAGGCCACGCTGGAAGATCCGGCCAGGGCCGGCAGGAAGGCGGAGGCCGGCGGCGCGCTGACCGATGCGCTCGCGCAGCAGTCGGCCGTCCAGGACAAGGTGGCCGAACTGGCCCGGCAGCTGCAGACCATCAACCTGCCGGTGCTCGCGCAGGACGTGGAGCGGCTGGAGCGCAGCGTGAGGCAAGCGGAAACCACGCACAACCAGCGGGCCACCGAGATCACCCGGCTGGAAGCCGAGCTCGAGGCCCGGGGCGCCCTGGGCCAGGAAGAAGCAGCCTCGGAGACGCAGCGCGAACTCGAACACGCCACGCGGCGCTGCGCGGAACTCGAACGGCGGGCGAGGGCGCTCGACCACCTGCTGAAGCTGCTGCGCGAGAAGCGCTCGGCGCTGGCGCAGCGCCTGCGCGCGCCGCTGCAGAAGCATCTGGACCACTACCTGCAGATCCTCTTCCCGGGCGCGCAGGTGGAGGTCGGCGACGACCTCTCGCCGGGCCGCATCACGCGGCAAGGGCTGCGCGGCGTCCAGAGCGGCGCCTTCGAGGAACTCAGCGTGGGCGCGCGCGAGCAGATGGGCGTGGTCGCCCGCCTGGCCTACGCGGACCTGCTGCAGGAAGCGCGCAAGCCGACCCTGCTCATCCTCGACGATGCGCTGGTGAACACCGACGAGGAGCGCCTGGGCCAGATGAAGCGGGTGCTGTACGACGCGGCGGCCCGCCACCAGATACTGATCTTCAGCTGCCACCCCGAGGCCTGGCGCGATCTCGGCGTGGTCGCTCGCAGCATTCCCTGAGCTCCCTTCCTGCGGCACGGCGGCGGCCATAGGCCGTTCGGCCATCGGCCGCTTGTCACGCCGCGTCCCGGGTGCTTTGTCATGCCCGGGAGCCCGCGCGCACGGGGGGTTTGACTCCCTCATAAAAGGGCGCCCTGCTCATGTGCGGAAACGGCGCGATTCCTACAGTCATCCCCAAGGCCCAACGCCTCTGCCCATGCCGGGCAACAGGTGGTCCGGGCCGGCAACGACAACCGGGGAATCTGCATGGAACCGCTCGCACTGCTGCCGACGACCTTCATGAACCTTCTGCGCGAAGACGCAGGAATGTCGTTCATGGAGTTCGCGCTGATCGGCGCGCTGGTGATGGTGGTTTTCATGCTGCTGATGCTCGCCATCCGGCGCAGCGCCTGAACCCGTGGAGCCCATCATGCAAGAACTCGACGCCGTTCTCGAACTGCTGGCGATGCTGGCCACCGACGTGCGCACCGTCGCGCTTTTCGCGCTGCTCGCCGTGGCCGCGGTCAGCGACTGGCGCTTCTACCGCATTCCCAACTGGCTGACCTTCGGCGGCGCGCTCTTCGCGCTGGTCTACGGAACGATGGCCGCGCGCACGCCCATGGCCGGGGCGGCGAGCGCCTTCGGCGGACTGGGCGTCGGCTTCGCGGCGATGGTGCCGTTCTACGTCATCGGGGTCATGGGCGCCGGCGACGTCAAGCTGATGGCGATGGCGGGCGCCTTCATCGGGCCCGAGCAGACGCTGATGGCAGTGCTCTTCACCTTCATCGCGGGCGGCCTGGCGGCCATGGCCTTCGCCATCCACCGCCGCCGCGTCGGACACATGCTGGCCAACGTCAAGGACGCCGCACAGGGCGTGATGTTCTCCAGCATCGCCGGAATCCGCCCCTCGGGGCGAATCGATGCCAGCCAGTCCGTGGGGAAGCTGCCCTACGGCATCTGCATCGCAGCGGGCACGGCAATCGAAGTGCTCGCGCACCAGCTGGGCTACGTCTAGCCCTCTCATCCCTTACCTGCGACGGAGGTTCACATGAAGAACATCAAGGCGATCGGGCTGATCCTGCTGGCCCTGCTGACGGGCCTGGCGGCAGCCGTCTACGCGGCCGGCTGGATCTCCAGACAAGGCGGCATCGCGTCCAACAAGGTCGTGGTGGCCGCAGTCGACATCGAACTGGGCAGCCGCGTCAACGCTCAGATGCTCACCACCGTCGACTGGCCCAGCGGCTCGGTGCCCAGCGGCTCGTTCGGCGACATCAAGGCGCTGCAGGACCGCGTGGTGAAGGTCGGCGTGCTGCGCGGCGAGGCGCTCATGGAGGGCAAGCTGGCCCCGGTGGGCACGCAGGGCGGGCTCTCTGCGGTGATCGCCAGCGGCAAGCGGGCCATGACGGTGCGCGTCAACGACGTGGTGGGCGTGGCGGGCTTCGCGCTGCCGGGCAACTACGTCGACGTGATGGTCAACGCCCAGCAGGACAAGGGCCGCGGCGAAGAAGCGCTGCAGATCAGCAAGACCGTGCTCGAGAAGGTGCTGGTGCTGGCGGTGGCGCAGGAAGCCAACCGCGACGACACCAAGCCGAAGGTGGTGAGCGCCGTCACCCTCGAGCTCTCGCTCGAGGACTCCGAAAAGCTCGACCTGGCCCGCAGCGTGGGAACCCTGTCGCTGGTGCTTCGCAACCAGATGGACAAGACCACGGTTGCCACCGACGGAATCACCAAGGGCCAGCTCTTCGGCGCGAAGGAGATCGTGCAGGTCTCCACCGCCGCGGCACCGGCTCCCGCCCGCCCGCGTGCCCGTCACGCAGGCCCCGCCGCACAGCCGGCTTCCCAGTGCGTGGAGGTGATCCAGCACTCGGGCAGCTCGCTCACCTGCTTCTGAACCCAAACGACAGGAGGAACACCAAGTGCGCCATATCTCCACAAAACTCGCCAGCCTGCTGGCGACCCTCGCGACCGCGGCGACTCCCGCCATGGCCGCGGAGGTCGCGGCAACCGCCTCGGCCACGGGCGCCATGCCCGCGGCAGCAGTCTCCTCGACGTCAGCCGCCGCCGCGGCTGCGACGGGCAACGCCGGCCCGGGCGGCAGCCGCCGCTGCACGGCCATCATTCCCGACGACCAGCCGACCCAGGCCGTGCTGGGCAAGTCGGTGGTCATTCCGCTGAAGGCGCGCGTGGTGCGCATCGTGGTCAGCGGCCAGCCGCCCGCCCGGGCCCCTGTGCCTGCCGCCGCGGCGGCAGCCGTGCCGGCTGGCATGCAGCCCGCCCAGGCCCAGGCTGCGAACGCGAACAGCGGTGACGGCGTCGCGGATGTCGACGTGACATTGCTGAGCCCGACCGACCTGTTCTTCCGCGGCCGCCAGGCGGGCTCGATGAACGTGGTGCTGCAAAGCGCCGACGGCACCTGCTACATCAAGGACGTGATCGTCACCATCGATCCGCTGGCTCTGCAGGCCAAGCTGGCCGAGCTGATGCCCGACGAGCGCCGCATCCGCGTTCGCAGCGCCGAGAAGTCCATCGTGCTCACCGGCGAGATCAGCGACGCGCTCAAGCTCGACGACGTGATGAGCCTGGCCTCGGCCTACGGCGCCGACGGCAAGAAGGTGGTGAACCTGCTGCGCGTCGCTACGCCGCAGCAGGTGATGCTCGAGGTGAAGATCGCCGAGGTCAGCAAGACGCTGCTCGACCGGCTGGGTTCGCGCGTGGGCATTGCGCGCACCGGCAACGGCGGCCTGAACAACTACTCGCTGATCTCCAATTTCCTGAGCACCGGCGCCGGCCTGGCGCAGGCGCTGCGCATCGGGCGGACCTCGCTGACCATCGACGGCCAGAAGGACGACGGGCTCGTGCGCATCCTCGCAGAGCCGAACATCATGGCCATCAGTGGACAGCAGGCCAGCTTCCTGTCGGGCGGCAAGATCTTCATCCCTGTGGCACAGAGCGCCGCGGGCGGCGGCGGGACGAACATCACGCTGGAGGAGAAGGAATTCGGCATCGGGGTCAAGTTCACCCCGACCGTGCTCAACGGCGACCGCGTCAACCTCAAGCTGGTGTCCGAGGTGTCGGACCTGACGCAGACCGGCTCTCCGTTCACTACCGTCTCGGGCGTCACCGCCGTGCTGCCCTCGTTGACGGTGCGGCGCGCCGACACCACCGTGCAACTCAACGACGGCCAGAGCTTCGTCATCGCCGGGCTCATCAAGAGCAACGTGAACGAGACGATCAAGCGCTATCCGGGCCTCGGCGAGGTGCCGGTGATGGGCGCGCTCTTCCGCAGCACCGAATTCCAGAACGAGCAGACCGAGCTGATGTTCGTCATCACGCCGCGCCTGGTGCGTCCGCTGGCCGAGTCGCCGCGGGTGCCGACGGACAACCACGTCGTTCCGAGCCGTGCCGAGGTCTATCTCAACGGCGCGCTCGAGAGCTCGACCCCGGCCCCGGCCGCCCCCGCCAGCGAAACCCCGTGAGGAGCACCGTCATGTTCATCATCAGATCGATCACCGTCGGGCTCGTCTGCCTTCTCGGCGCCAGCTGCTCGACCGTCACGCCCAACTACGACGCGCGCTTCGGCGACGCGGTGCGGGACGCAAAGAAGAAGATGACCATCAACCCGAACGCCGGCAAGAACGGCGACCCCGTCACCGGCATGGACGGGCGCGCATCGCGCGAGGCGATGCACCAGTACCAGGAGTCGTACAAGACGCCGCCGCCGGCGGTCAACGTCATCAACATCGGTGGCCAGATCGGCGGACAGGGCGCCGGCGCCTCGAAGTGATGAACGCACGCATTGCATTAGCCAAGCCCGCTTCCTCGGGACTCACGCGGAAAGGAGAGTGACACGAATCGAAACGAACTTTCTTCCCTCATTCATGTTTTCTCGAACCCGATTTCCAACCGTTCAAACCTCGAAAGGAACGAATCATGCAAAACTTTTTCAAGGCCATCGGCCAATCGACCCAAGGCTTCCTGCGCGAAGAAGAGGGCGCCCAGGTCGTCGAGTACGCGCTGATCATCGCGGTCGTCTCGATCGCGCTGGTTGTCGCGCTGAAGGGCCTCACGGCCAACAACGGCGGTTTCACGAGTTTCATCACTCGCGTCACGACTTGCCTGACGGGGACGAACTGCCAGTAAGCAGTTCTTCGGGGAGGGAAGCGGGTCCATGTCACATGGCCCGCTTCGTTCCATCTCCCCGTCCGCTCCCACGCATTCTTCGTCAACAACGAACCGGGGTTCATCATCATGTTCAAGTCATTTCTGACAGACGAGAGCGGTGCGCAAGTGGTCGAGTACGCACTGATCATCGCCGTGGTTTCCATCGCGCTGGTGGTTGCATTGCAAGCGTTGTCCGACGGCACTGCTCTGGGCGCACTCATCGACCGTGTCACGACATGTCTGGGCGGCACGAGCTGCACCTGACCCGGCCGCTGCGCGCGCTCACTCAACCAGGGAGCTGACCATGTTCACCTGCCGCCAGCATCGCCGCCAGCGCGGCGCGATGATCGTCACAGCCGCGCTGATCCTGCTGTTCCTGATGGGGTTCATGGGCATCGCCCTGGACTTCGGGCACCTGTTCGTGGTCAAGACCGAGCTGCAGACAGCTGTAGACAGCTGCGCCCTGTCCGCTGCGCGCGAGCTCGACGGACAGGGCACGGCGATCACCCGTGCAACGAGCGCGGGCCAGACCGCCGGCAATGCCAACCGCGTGAACATGCAGTCGAGTACCTGGAGCGGGCAGGGCCAGATCGTCGCGAGCGACATCACCTTCCGCGACGCCTCCTATGCCGTCACCACGACGCCCGCCCTGGCGCGCTATGCCCAGTGCGTGCATACCCAACCCAACATCAACATCTGGCTCATGAAGGCGATGGGCGCCTTCTCGGGCGACACGGCCGGCAACCCCGCGACGCGCAGCGTCACCGCGAGAGCGGTCGCCACCCGGGCCAGCGCGCAGACCGCATGCCCCATTCCTGTCGCGGCCAAGCCCAAGACCGGCGGCACCGCTCCGAACTACGGTTTCGCCGTCGGCGAGTGGGTGACGCTCATCATGGCGCAGAACGCTGCCACGGGCGGGCAGATCGGCTGGGCCAACCTCGATGGCAGCAACAGTGCATCCGAAACCGAAGCCGAGCTCAACGGCCGATGCGGCGCCAAGGTCGGCGACACAGTCGGCACGCCAGGCGTGCAGACCTCCGTGGCCGACGTGTGGAACCAGCGCTTCGGCATCTACAAGAACAGCAGCGACCCGAGCACGGCACGGCCCGACTACACCGGCTACGCCTATACCTCGCTCAACTGGCCCGCGCAGTTCAACGCCTACAACGGCCCCGCCCCGGGCTCCGGGACTGGCCAGAACTTCGTGACCAAGCGCGCCGCCTTCGCGTCGTGCGCCGACACCGGCACGAAGGTGAAGGGTGCGAACAGCTGCGAATCGATCACCGGCCTTTCGCTCAACAGCTTCCAGAACCTGGCTGCGCCGGGCAACGTCAGCGGAGGCCACATGCAATACGGCATGGACCGGCGCTTCGTCACCGTGCCTGTCGTCGATGGCGGCAACCACGTGATCGACTACCTTTGCATGCTGATGCTGCAGCCGCTGAGCATTCCGATGACCGACACGCAGCTGGAATTCCTCGGCAACGCCGGTGCGACCGGCAGCCCCTGCACCACCAGCGGGCTGGCGGGTGGATCGGCCGGGCCGCTGGTTCCGGTCCTGGTGAGATAGGAAGAGGAGGCACGCCATGAAGCCGTCTCGTCGTGCACAGCAGGGCGTAGCGCTTGTCGAACTCGCGCTGATCATTCCGCTGCTGCTGTTGCTGACCTTCATCACCACGGAATTCGGCCGCGCGATGTACGAGTACAACGCGGTGGTCAAGTCGACGCGCGACGCCGTGCGCTACCTGTCGGTGCAGACGCCGGGAACGAAAATCACCGAGGCGCGCAACCTGATCGTGTACGGCAACACGGCCGGCACCGGCTCGCCGCTGGCGCGCGGGCTGAGCCTGTCGAACGTGCCGGCCGGGAGCTGCTGCACCTGGCAGTCGGTCGGCGCGAATCCGATCATCACCACGGTGACGGTGCGCGTCACCGGCTACACCTTCCATTCGCTGTTCCCCTCGGTGTTCGGCGTGGCCTTCGCCAACGCCAGCGGCAACATGGTCTTCAGCGACATCACCGCCAGCATGAGGGCGCCATCATGAGAAGAAACCGTTCCACCGGCGCGACCACGGTCGAGTTCGCGCTCGGGCTGATCATCTTCCTCATGTTCCTGCTGGGCATCGTGGACTTCGCCCGCATGCTGTTCACCTGGAATGCGGCCCAGGAGGCCACGCGCGCAGGGGCCAGGTACGCGGTGGTGTGCGACGACACCGCCCAGCAGGCGCTCGTGCTCGCACGCATGAAGGCGCTGCTGCCGCAGATCAGCACCGTGTCTGTGGCCTGGGCGCCCTCGGGCTGCACCGCCGCCACCTGCCAGGGCGTCACCGTCAGCATCACCGGGCTCAACTACCAGTGGATCTCGCCGATCGCGAGCGCGACCGCGCCGCTGATCCCGATGCCGGGCTTCTCCACCTACCTGCCGCGCGAGGTCATGCGCAAGGATCCGAACAGCGCGGCCATCTGCTCCTAGCCAACCAACGCAACGGAAAAGACCATGAAGATCGCCATCATTTCCCCCAATCCCAGCCACCTGCAGGACATGCGCAAGGTGCTGGAGGCGCGCTCGCACACCGTGTCGCTGTTCGAAGGTGGAAAGAGCCGGATGCAGTGGGCCGTCGAGAAGGCCTCGCCCGACCTCGTGCTGGTCGACGGCATGTGCTGCGACCTCCAGGAGCTGGCGCTGATCGAGAAGCTCACGCTGCGGCACCCGGCGATCGCGGTGGTGCTTCTCTGCGCCATGCAGACGCCGGAATTCCTGATCCACGCGATGCGCGCGGGAGTCCGCGAGGTGCTGCCGTCACCGGCTGACACCACGGCACTGGAAGCCGCCGTCGAGCGCATCGCGCTCAAGATGGCCGGAACCCAGGCTCGCGCTCCGGGGCAGGTGGTGGCCTTCATGCCGTGCAAGGGAGGCAGCGGCTCGACCTTTCTCGCAACCAACGTCGCCTACCAGCTCTCCCGGGAGCGCTCGGTGCTGCTGATCGACCTGAACCTGCAGTTCGGCGACGCGCTGTCGTACGTGAGCGACCTGCGGCCGACCTCCACGATGGCGGACGTTGCCCGCGACATCGGCCGCCTGGACGCCTCGCTGCTCGCGGCGAGCGTGGTGGCGGTGTCGCCCGGCTTCAGCATTCTTCCGGCGCCGGAGGACCTTTCCCGCGCAATGGACGTGAAGGCCGAGCACATCGACGCGATCCTGCAGATCGCGCTGGGCGTGTACGACTTCGTGCTGTTCGACCTTGGCCCGCGCATCGACACGCTCTCGATCCGCGTGCTCGACCGGGCCGACCGCATCTTCCCCGTGCTGCAGCCGAGCCTGCCGCACATCCGCAACGTGACGCGGCTGATGCAGGTGTTCAAGTCGCTGGGCTATCCGCCCGCCAAGGTCGAGCTGCTGGTGAACCGCAGCGCCGGCGGCGGCGAGATCGGCCTGTCGGACATGCGCCGCTCGCTGGTGGGCGCGACGCTCACGATCGTGCCCGACGGCGGCAAGGACGTCGATGCGTCCATCAACCGCGGCGTGCCGCTGGCCGAGATGTCGCGCGGCAGCGCGCTCGCCAAGAAGCTCGCCGACATCGCCCACTCGCTCAGCCCGCGCCAGGAGGCGGCGCCCGGCTTCATCGGCCGGCTGTTCCGCCGCGCCTGAGCGAACACCCGGTCAACCCATTCAAACAGCAAGGCAGGTTCCCCATGTCATTCAGAGAACAGCTCAATGCCATCGAAGCCGACGTCGCCGCACGCCCCGCAGGGCAGGCCGTCGAGCAGGCCGTGTCGCCCTTCGCGTCGGATGCCTACAAGTCGCTGAAGGAGCGCATGCACCTGAAGCTGCTGGAGCGCTTCGACCTCTCGGCGCTGGAGACGCTCAAGCCCGAAGTGCTGCGCCAGGAAATCTCGACCATGACCACGCGGCTGCTGCAGGAGGAGCCCGAGGCGCTCAACGACATCGAGCGGCGAACGCTGATCCGCGACATCCAGCACGAGATGCTCGGCTTCGGCCCCATCGAGCTGCTGATGGCCGACCCGTCGGTGTCGGACATCCTGGTCAACTCGCACGAGAAGATCTATGTGGAGCGCCGGGGCCGGCTGGAGTTGACCAACGTCAGCTTCACCGACGAGAAGCACCTGCTGCGGATCATCGACAAGATCGTCTCGCTGGTGGGGCGGCGCATCGACGAATCGAGCCCTATGGTCGATGCGCGGCTGCCCGACGGTTCGCGCGTGAACGCGGTCATCGCGCCGGTGGCGCTCGACGGGCCGATGATGTCGATTCGCCGCTTCGCCAAGATTCCGCTGCGCATGGAGAACCTGGTGAACGATCTCAAGACTCTGACGCCGCAGATGGCGCAGATGCTCGAAGGGCTGGCGCAGGCGAAGGTCAACATGCTGATCTCCGGCGGCACCGGCGCCGGCAAGACCACGCTGCTGAACATTCTCTCGGGCTTCATTCCGCCGAGCGAACGCATCATCACCATCGAGGACGCAGCCGAACTCCAGCTGCAGCAGCCGCACGTGGCGCGCATGGAGACGCGGCCGATGAACATCGAGGGCAAGGGCGAAATCACGCAGCGCGCGCTGGTGCGCAACGCGCTGCGCATGCGGCCCGACCGCATCGTGATCGGCGAAGTGCGCGGCGCCGAGGCGGTCGACATGCTGCAGGCCATGAACACCGGCCACGAAGGCTCGCTCACCACCATCCACGCCAACACGCCGCGCGACGCGCTGGCACGGCTGGAGAACATGATCGGCATGGCCAACCTGAACCTGCCGCACCGCACGGTGCGCCAGCAGATCGCGTCGGCCATCACCGTGATCGTGCAGGTGCTGCGGCTGGTGGACGGACGGCGCAAGGTCACGAGCATCCAGGAGATCACCGGCATGGAAGGCGAGGTGGTCACGATGCAGGAGATCTTCAACTTCCACCAGACCGGCATGGGCCCCGACGGCCAGGTGCGCGGGCATTTCCGCGCGACGGGCGTGCGGCCGAAGTTCGCGGAGCGGCTGCATGCCTACGGCGTGGAACTGCCGGACACGATGTTCGACCCCGACAAGCACTACGAATGACCTGACCAGCCAAGGAACAGGAGACCATCATGCTCAACAACCTGGGGGGAAACACCCTCATCACCATCACCGTGCTGGTGTTCGTGACGGTGCTGCTCATGCTCGAGGGGCTCTACATGCTGTGGCGCTCCTACAAGGGGCCCGAGGCGCGCAAGATCGAGAAACGGCTGCAGGCGTTCTCGGCGGCAACCGACCGCACGCCGCAGGCTCATCTGGCCAAGGAACGCATGCTCAGCGAGGTTCCGTGGATGCAGCGCATGCTGCTGACGCTGCCGCGGGCGCACCGGCTGGATCGTTTCATCCTGCAGGCAGGACTGGACTGGACGGTTTCCAGCTTCCTGCTGGTTTCCAGCGTGCTGGGTGTGTTCGTGTTCTTCGTCCTGATGCTGGTGGTGCGCGAGTCGCTGCTGTTCGCGCTCGTAGCCGGCTGCTGCGCGGCGATCCTTCCGGCCATCTACCTGCAGCGCCAACGCAGCCGGCGGCTGACCCGCATGGAAAAGCAGCTTCCCGAGGCGCTGGACCTGGTGACACGCGCCCTGCGGGCGGGGCATTCGTTCGCCAGCGGCGTGCAGATGATCGGCGAGGAAATGGCCGAGCCGATCGCCGGCGAGTTCCGCATGGTCGCCGACGAGGTGAACTTCGGCGTCTCGCTGCAGCAGGCCCTGACCAATCTCAGTGAGCGCGTGCCACTCACCGACCTGCGCTACTTCGTGGTGTCAGTGCTTATTCAGCGCGATTCGGGCGGCAACCTGACAGAGGTGCTGACCAACCTCAGCCGGCTGATCCGCGAGAGGCTCAAGCTGCTCGCGCGGGTGCGGGTGCTGTCGTCCGAGGGGCGGCTGTCGGCCTGGATCCTGAGCCTGATGCCGTTCGCGCTCGCGGCGCTGGTGAACGTCTTCAATCCCGAATTCATGACACCGCTGTGGACCGATCCGATCGGCCAGATGGTGATCAAGTACATGCTGGTGCTGATGCTCGTGGGCATCGTGCTGCTGCGCAAGATCGTGAAGATCCGCGTCTGAAGGAGAAAGCCATGACCATGCTGTTTCCCATCCTCGTCTTCCTGGCCGTGTCGCTGGCGATCGTCGGCCTGGCCGCGTGGCTGTCTCCCACGCGCACCGAGCAGCGCCTGCAGGCGGTGTCGATGCCGGCGGGCAAGTCGGCCTGGACCGAGACCGCCGTCAAGCTCGTCGGGCCCTTCGCGCAGCTCTCGTCGCCCACCAACGACGCGGAGCTTTCGCCGCTGCGCGTGCGCTTCCTGAACGCGGGCATCCGCTATCCGGATGCCTACCTCGTGTACTTCGGCATGAAGACGCTGCTGCCGCTGGGCCTTGCCGCATTCGCATACGTCGGCCTGCGGGCGTCGGGAGCGGCGGACGACAGCACGGTGATGCTGCTGTGGCTCGCGGTCGCGGCGCTGGCCGGCTGCTACCTGCCCAACCTGGTGCTGCGCATGCTCATTCGCTCGCGCCGCCGCGAGATCTTCGAGAACTTTCCCGATGCCGCGGACCTGATGCTGGTGTGCGTGGAAGCAGGGTTGGGCCTCGATGCCGGGCTGGCCAAGGTCACGGAGGAAATCCAGGTCAAGAGCAAGGCGCTGGCGCAGGAACTGCACTGGACCAACCTGGAAATGCGCGCCGGCGCCACGCGCGAGAAGTCGCTGCGCAACCTGGCGCTGCGCACGGGCGTGGAGGAGATCGGCACCTTCGCGACCATGCTGACCCAGGCAGACCGCTTCGGCACCAGCATCGGCGAGTCGCTGCGGGTGTTCTCCGAGGATCTGCGCCACAAGCGCCATGTGCGTGCCGAGGAACTGGCCGCCAAGGTGCCGACCAAGATGCTGATACCGCTGGTGCTGTGCATCTTCCCGTGCATCTCGCTGGTCATCCTGACGCCGGCGGCGATCCGCATCATCCGGATGATCATGCCGATGCTGAGCGGGACTTGAGAACGAATTGAGCGCTCCCCTGGAGCGTCTACCGGACTCAAACGCCGCGCCGGCACCCGGCGCGGCGTTTGCGTTTCAGTGCTGCACGGCGTCGAGCTGGTGCTTCACCGCGTAGATGTACAGCTCGAGGCGGTTCGAAACTCCGAGCTTCTGGTAGATCGAGGTGAGGTGGTTGCGCAGCGTGTGCTCGGTGACGAAGAGCTTCGCGGCCAGTGCCTTGTTGGAGGCGCCGCTGCCGGCGACGACGGTGTGGATGATCTCGCGCTCCTTCTGCGTCAGGCTGGCCCGCCTGGCGGCCTCGGGGTCGGCCTTCTGCGGCTTCTTCACCGCCGTGAGTTCGTAGAAGACGCGGCCGATGGATTGGGCATCGACGCAGAGTTCGCCGTTGTAGACGCGCTCGATGGCGTCGATCACCTCCTGGGCCGGGGCGTCCTTGCGCATCACGCCGCGCGCACCGTGCAGCACCGCGAGGTCGAGCGTGCGCTGTTCGCGCTCCGCCGTGAGCACCATGACGCGGGACCCCGCGTTCGACACGAGCTTCGGCAGGATGTCGAGGGCGCAGTGGCCATCGAGGTCCAGGTCGAGCACGATGACGTCGGGCGCGAGGCTTTCCGATGTCGCCACCGCGTCCTCGCAGCAACGGGCCGTGCCCACCACCTTCATGCGCGGATGCTCGCCATCGATCAGCCTGGACAGGCCCCACAGCATGGTCTGGTGGTCGTCCACGAGCAGGACGCCGATGGGGTGGGCAACTGGTTGCATGGTGGGCTCCTTGACTTGTCTTCTCATCGATGCAGTGCTTGCTGCACGGGGGGGTGTTGTTGTTTCTCAGATCGGAATCTCTACCAGCACCGCGGTGCCGCCGCTTTCGCACTGGCGGACCTGCGCCCGCCCGCCGAGGGCCGTGGCGCGTTCGGTGATGGAATGGGGACGGAACTGCGTGAAGCTCTCCTCGCAGGCCTCGTTCTCGATGCTCAGCTGAAGCCGCCCGTTCCTGCAGGCGATGTGGACGCTGCCGTGGCGGGCCTGGGTGTGCTTGCAGATGTTGTTGAGGCCTTCGCCGACCATCTGGAGGACTTCCGCGCTCACACGGTCGTCCAGGTGGAGCGGGCCGTCGACGTCCACGGCGATGTCGATGCCGTAGAGCCCCTTGATGCGCGCGGCCTGGCGGTGCAACTGGGGCAGCACGAGGCCGCGGGAGCTGTTGGCGCCTTGCCGCACCTCGCCGGCATAGCGGCGCAGGTCGGCGATGACGCCTTCGGCCACGCTTGCGAGCTTGTCGAGGTCTTCGCTCAGCGGGTTGTCGGCGGCCGCCTTCCTGCGCAGCGCGCACAGGCCCATGCGCAGGCCGATGTACGGCTGCACGGCCGTGTCGTGCAGGTCGAGCGCGAACTTCAGCCGCTCCGCCGAGGCCGCCTCGGACGCCATGCGGTCGAGCACCTCGATGGTCTCGATGGTCGGGAAGATCTGCTCCATGAGGTGCGAGAGGAAGAGGGCGTCGGACTTGTTGAAGAGCCCGTCGCGCGACGACACGAAGACCCGCCCCTCGCCCAGCCGCATCGGCAGCGGGGCGCTGATGAAGGCGCGTGCTTCGAGCATGGCGGCGATGGCCTCGCAGCGTTCGGCGCCTTCCTCGTCATCCGTGCGCCAGCCGTCCGTACCGGCTTGGAAGAGATGGCTCTGGGCGTAGAGCTGGCTCAGGGGCCAGGGCAGGTGGTTGCTCAGCACGGTGCAGTCCGGCGCCAGTGCCATCAGCGGAGACTCGGCGATGCGGCCGATCGTCTCCACGCTGACGTGCTCGCAGGTGTCGTCCTTGCGCAGCGTGCGCAGGGTCCAGTTGCCGGTGGAGGTGTCCCGCGTGAGCAGGATGCAGTGGCTCGCCCTGAAGAAGGCCAGCGTCTTCTCCATGGTGCGGGCGATGGTGCGGCCGGCGCCGAAGCGGGGGTTCGACAGCTGGCTGACGTCGCCGAGCAGGGCCAGGCGCCGTTGCAGTCCCAGCTTCGAGCCGCCCCAGTGCACGATCATGTGGCCCAGCGCCAGCAGGAAGGTGCTGCGCATCAGGAGCTGGGGGGCGTCGTTGCCGGTGCTGGTGGCCAGGCCGCAGGCGGCGAACGAGGCGACCGAGGCGATCGCCACCCGAGCGCCTTCCTCGAAGCCCCAGCGAAACGAGGAGGTGAGGATCGCGAAGAAGTAGAAGAGGAAGAAGAGGCTCTGTACGCCGTCGGTCACGAAGATGATCAGCGTGAACCACAGCACGTCCGACCAGTGGATGACCTTGCCCCGGAAATAGGGGCGGCCCATGCGCGTGCAGGCATAGACCAGCAGGCTGTGCAGTACGTATCCCGAGAAGGCCAGCCAGACGGCGCTCTGGATCTGCTGGCGGGAATCCCCGGCATCAACGACGACGGCCAGCAGCGCCGAAACCGACAGCACCAGCCGCATGCGAGCCACCATGAGCGCATCCGCGCCGACGCTGGCGTCGACGTCGGGAGCAGAGGGGCGGGCCAGCATGGGAAAGATTCCTTGGCATGAGGCGCGTCACGCCAGGCGGGCCGTCGTAGGGACGTGGGAGGGTCGGCTCGACCGTGTCATTTTGGAAATCATTCGTCCCACCTGAAAGTGACGTATGTGAAGGTTTCACATTACTACTTTGGTAGTCGAAAACAATGGGGGCGACCGTATCTGCCCAGCTTGTGACGTTTGTTGCATCCGGTAACAACACGAGGTTTGCCTTGGTCACGCGAGCGTTTGTCGAGGAGCGGCCATTCTTGGGATGGGGAGGCGCGCGATATTTGCGGGTACCCGGTCAGTGCGTGGCAGCGAGGCTGTTGCCGGGGCGGGGGATTGGTTACACCCGCCGCCCGACCAGCGCCGTGCGGCCCAAAGGCGTGACCCGCAGGACGATCGCCTGCCTGAATTTCTGCTGGGTCTGCCGGGCGCGGCAGGTGGGGGGAAGCGTGGCTTCGACCATGCCGGCCGCATTCAGCACGGCCACCGAGTTGATGCCGGCTGGGTCGTCCACGCGCAGGGGGAAGACCGAGTTGCCTATCTTGCGCAGGTAGTCGAGCGGCATGACGGGCCAGTCCTGCTCGTCTGCAGAGGCGGCCGAGCGGTCGCCCTTGAGGCTGGCGATCTCCGCGTGTCCTTCTTCGGTGATGGCGAACACCACCGCGCTCTCGTACTGCTGGTAGCCGAAGTGGTCGAGATGGAATTCGGCTTCCACGAGCCCGGTCGCCAGCAGGACCGATGCATTCCTGATGTCCGGGTCGGAGGTGAGCGTGACCGGAAACTTCTCATGCAGGAGCTGGAGGAGGAGGTTGAGCGGCATACATGCTCCTATCTGCACCTTGCGTGCAATTCGAGCCGTGGGGGAGTGGAGACCAGCTGAAAAGCCCACCAGAACCCCCGGTTCGCATCACCTCCTGGGCGCCGCTTCAGGGCGTGTGACGACACCGCGGACTGAAAGCCGCGGCGGCACGAATCCTGTTCGTCACGAGGTTCGGGAGCCATTTGCGGTTGAAATGGGATTTTTTCACTTTAGGAATTTCGTTGTACATCAACCCCATGCCTCTGTCGAGAGGGCATGCTCGTCGAACGGAATTTCGGGGGTGATTGGCGAGCGGAGCAGGGTGCCCGGGCAATGCGGGCGCCCTCGTGACGCGCTAGGTCAGGGCGTGAACGTCACCCGCTGGGCAATCAGCACACCGTCGACCACGCGGTCTCCCACGACGGTCACGCGCCGGCCGTTGGCCAGGTCCGAGGCCGAGCCATTGACGAAGTCGACGGTGCCGCTGCTGGCGTCGACCGGCTGGCCGCGCACCCTGAAGTCGGCGGCGGAGTGGTATGCCCCGATCGCCCCGATCAGCGTGAACGACGCCGGCCCGCCGGTGCCCGGCACATTGCGGATGCGCAGCTTCTTCACCACCAGCACGCCGCCCGACATGAAGCCGTCCACCTCGACCTTCACGCCGTTGCCGAGCGAGTTCGCGGGGCCGCCGGTGATCTGCCCGTTGGTCGCGTCGACCGGCGTGCCCAGCACCTTGAACGAGCCGCGCGAGACGAAGTCGGTGATGACGCCCGCGAGCTGAACGGCGATGCCGTCGCTTACCGGAATCGCGTACCAGCCCTGGATGGTCGTGGCGATGAGCACGCCCGCGGCCGGCGCGGCGGTCCCCCGGACGCGCACGATGGCACCGTTGGAGAGCGACGATGCGTTCATGCCCTGGAAGGCTGCCGTTGCGTAGTCGATCGTCAGCTGGCCGAGCGTGAAGGTCTTGTGCAGCGTGTCGAGGTTCTGCACGGTGCCCGTGACCAGGGGCGCGGTCAGCGTCGGCGCGACCTGGATGCGCGTGGCGCGCAGCGCACCCGGAGCGCCGGGCAGGCCCCACACCTGGACGATGCCGCCCGCGCGCACGTCGGCCAGGCCGTCCGCGTCGCCCCAGACGGTGGCCGAATCGATGCTGACGACGGTGCCCATCACGACGAAGCTGCCAGCCGAGGTGTCGATGCCCGAGGCCTCGCCCCGCAGCTCGGCAGCCGACTGGACCTGTGTGGCGATGCCGCTCGTGAAGTTGCCGTCGACCTTGCCGGCGACGC
This sequence comes from Variovorax sp. SG517, assembly GCF_013376045.1. Taxonomy (GTDB): domain Bacteria; phylum Pseudomonadota; class Gammaproteobacteria; order Burkholderiales; family Burkholderiaceae_C; genus Variovorax. Next base: position 505,566 of record NZ_JABMJG010000002.1, read on the forward strand.
GCGCGCTCATGCCGATCTGCAGTTCGCTGGCGTCCTCGATGCTGAAGGTGGCGCTGTCGGTGTCGTAGCGCAGCCCGTTGAGGATGATGCTGCCCAGCCCATCCGCAGAGCCGATGCCGGCGGCGTCGGCGGTCACGCCCGTGCCGCCCGAACCCACGCCGGAGCCGTCGGTGTTGCTGTTGCCGGCGGTGCTCGTGCCGCCGCCGGTGCCTCCGGAGCCGCCCGCGCTGCCGGTGCCGCTGCCGCCTCCCGTCCCGTCGGCGCCGGTCCCCGTTCCTGCGGCGGCGTCTCCTCCGGTGCCCGTCACCGCCGCGCCACCTGTTCCGGCGCCACCGGCACCAAGCCCGCCGGCCGCCAGGCCGCCGCTGCTGCCGCTGCCTCCGCCACCGCCGCACGACAGCAGCAGCGCGATGAAGCCTGCGGACAGGAGGCCGAGCATGAATCGCCGCCAGGGGGTCTTGATGTTGTTCATGGCGTGGCTCGCTTTCAGTCAGGTGGTCTCGGTGGTGGCACCGGCACGTTCTCGGCGTTCTCGTCTTCGTAATAGGTGTAGATGCCGACCCGGATGCGCCCCGTCGAGCCGGGCGGGGCGCGGTCGACCGCCTGTGTCATTTCCTGGGCCAGCTCATGGTGCAGGGCGGCCCAGCGCTCCCTGACCAGCCGCTGGATCTGCTCGCATTCCCTCAGCGTGAGCCCGCGCGCGTACACCGCGCGCTCGAGCATCCGGGGCTCCTCGCCGAGGGTGTTGGACACGGCCGCCAGCAGGTGGTCGCGGCCGTTGTCGCCCAGGAAGGCGAGCATCGACTGGAGGTCTTCCACCGGCACGAAGCCGTCGGTCGTGAGCTCGACCACGCCTTCTTCCTCGCTCACCATGTTCAGGCGCACCAGCTCGTCGAGGATGGTGCGGTGATGCACGTCGCCGCGGCTGCTCATCCGCGCCACGGCCTCGAAGGAGGGCGCGGCGTTGCCCGCCGTGATGGGCAGGCGCCGGAAGGAATCGTCCTGGGTCAGCATCTGCAACCACAACGTGAAGGTCTTGGCCGCTGCCGACAGCTCGGTGTGGGGCAGGGGGTCGACGGTGGCCCGCACCTTGGCGGTCACGGCCTTGCGGTTCAGCCCGGTCGTGATGGACAGCTGGCTCAGGTTGGGCCTGGGCACGCCCTGGAAACGCCAGCTGCGCTGCGCTTCCTCGATCAGCAGGTCGCGCAGCAATTCCTCCAGGTGGGGATGCTTGACCCCCATCGCGAGGGCAAGCCTTACCACCGGGCGAAGAATGCGGGCACAAGCGGCGAGGGCCCAATCCAGCCGGCGTTCCATGAAAGCGAAGGCTATTCCAGAAAGTGCGTTTCAAAAGGCGGCTGCGGCAACTGCCGCCACCGGACGGTTTGCACACTATTGTCCTGCGCAACAGTGTTCATGTGAAAGCTTTGGACTACTGTTTAAGCCCTACGCAGTGCGGCATCGGCGCCTGGTCCACCGGCCGAACGCCTTATGCCGACCCGGCAGGCAGGGGTGCTCGCCGTGGCCTGCTTGCAACAGCCCGTTCAATCCCGTACGCTGGCCCGGCGTCCACGCCCAGCAGCCGGGACCGCCGGGCCGGCCTTGCGGACGCCAAGGAGTCCAGCCATGCCAAGCCGATCGAACGGCCCCGCGGCCGAAATGGAAGCAGTGCGAACGCTGGCGCTCGTCGGCGCCGCAGCCTCCGGCAAGACCTCCCTGGCCGAGGCCCTGCTGCACAAGGCGGGCGCCATCGGGGCCTGCGGCAGCGTCGAGCGCGGCAGCACCGTCAGCGACCACGACCCGCTCGAGCGCCGCATGCAGCACTCGCTCAACGCCTCGGTGATGCACCTCACCCATGCCGGCACCCGCATCCACTTCATCGACACGCCCGGGGGCGCCGACTTCCTCGGCCAGAGCCTGCCGGCGCTGGAGGCGGTGGAGACGGCGGCGGTGGTCATCAATGCCGCCACCGGCATCGAGCCGATGACGGTGCGCATGATGGAGTACGCGGCCTCGCGCCACCTCGCCCGCATGATCATCGTCAACAAGATCGACTCGCAGGGCGTCTCGCTGGCGGGGCTCCTGACCGACATCCAGGCCGCATTCGGCCGCGAATGCCTGCCGCTGAACCTGCCCGACGGCGTGGGCAGGCAGGTGGTGGACTGCTTCTTCAACCGCTTCGGGCAGTCCGACTTCGGCCCCGTCGAGGCGGCGCACCGCGCGCTGGTGGAGCAGGTGGTCGAGGTCGATGCGGCCTTCGTCGACCGCTACCTGGAAGAGGGCGACGTGAGCCCGTCGGAGCTGCACGCGCCGCTCGAGCAGGCACTGCGCGAAGGCCACCTGATTCCGGTGTGCTTCGTCTCCTCGCGCAGCGGCGCCGGCGTGGCCGAGCTGCTCGACGTGATCGTCAAGCTCCTGCCCGACCCGACCGAGGCCAACCCGCCCGACTTCCTCGTCGGCGAGGGCGCGGAGGCGAAGCCCATGGAGGCCAGGCCCGACCCGGCGCTGCACGTGCTGGCGCACGTGTTCAAGGTCACGATCGACCCTTACGTCGGCAAGATGGGCATCTTCCGCGTGCACCAGGGCACGGTCACGCGCGACAGCCAGCTCTACATCGGCGACGGCCGCAAGCCCTTCAAGGTGGGGCACCTGTTCATGCTGCAGGGCAAGGACCACGTGGAGGTGTCGCGCGCGGTGCCCGGCGACATCGTCGCGGTAGCCAAGGTCGAGGAGATCCATTTCGACGCCGTGCTGCACGACGCTGCGGAAGACAGCCACGTCCATCTCGCGCCGCTGGCGTTCCCGGTGCCGGTGCACGGCCTGGCCGTGGAGCCCAAGCGCCGCGGCGACGAGCAGCGCGCCTGGGAGATCCTCGGCAAGCTCGCCGCCGAAGACCCGTGCCTGCGCATCGAGCACGTGGTCGCGACCAACGAGACGGTGCTCTACGGGCTGGGCGAGCTTCACCTGCGCATCGTGCTCGACCGCCTGCGCGAGGTGTACCGCTTCGAGGTGCAGACGCGCCCGCCGCGCATCGCCTACCGCGAGACCGTGACCGCGCCCGCGCAGGGCCATCACCGCCACAAGAAGCAGACCGGCGGCGCGGGCCAGTTCGGCGAAGTGTTCCTGCGCATCGAGCCGCTGGCGCGCGGCGCGGGCTTCCAGTTCGACGACGAAGTCAGGGGCGGCGCAATACCCAACCAGTTCATCCCGGCGGTCGAGAAGGGCGTGCGCGAGGTACTGCTGTGCGGCGCGATCGCCGGCTACCCCGTGGTCGACGTCCGCGTGGTGGTGCACGACGGCAAGCACCACAGCGTGGACAGCAAGGACATCGCCTTCGCCACCGCCGGCCGCAAGGCCTTCATGGCTGCGATCCGCGAGGCCCGGCCGGTGGTGCTGGAGCCCATCGTGCAGATCGAGATCGACGTGCCCGAGCATGCGGTGGGCGACGTCACCAGCGACCTGTCGTCCCGGCGCGGGCTGGTGACCGGAACATCGACCCTGGGAGCCGGCACCGTGGCCGTCGGCGGGCAGGTGCCGATGGCCGAGCTGGCCAACTACCAGTCGCGGCTCAATGCCATGACCAGCGGCCAGGGGCGCTACACCATCGCGCTGTCGCACTACGAGGCGGTGCCGCCGAACGTGCAGCAGACGCTCACGGACCAGTACCGGGTGCGTGAAGAGGATTAGGGCTGCTGTCATCCTGCTCACGCACTCGCCTTCGGCGTGGGCTACTGCCCTGAAATGGTGGTCCCGTGCTGCAGCCGCGGCGGCAGCCGGTCGTCGAGCCAGTCCATGCGCCAGGCCAGCACCACGCCCATGCCGACGATGCAGACCGCGGCCAGCACGCCCGCAAGGCCGTGCCGTTCGCGGTAAGGGTCGGCGGCGATGCGCTTCGCGCCGGGCGGCACGCGAGCGGTCTGCGACAGCAGTCCGCCCAGCCGCACGTTCACCTTCATGCGCCCGTTGATGGCCCAGCCGCTGGCGTCGAGGATCGGCCCCAGGCTGCGCTGGCGCAGCTTCAGCCAGGCGATCAGCATGCTCGGCCCCGAGATCGCGACCACGATGCCGGCGAGCGCCACCGGTATCCACTGCCCCAGGTCGATGAACTTGCCGAAGATGCCGACCAGCACCGCGCTGATGCTGCCCAGCGCCACGCCGATGGCGGCCACGGTGCCGACGTCGACGCGGCCGGCCGTTGGCGTCGCGCCCGGCCGCCCCGGCGGTTTCGCGGCATCCGCGGCCGCAGGTCGATCGGCCGTCGCGACCCGGCCCGCCAGCGACTGCAACGCGCTCTGCGAGCCGGCCTCGCTCGCCGCCGCACGCTTGGCCACCTGCTCCTCGACCAGGCGAACGAACTTCTTGTACGGCGCGAAGAAGGCCTGCGCGACGCTGGTGGGGTTCTCGATGAGCCTGGTGATGGTGGCATCCCAGTCGCGCCCCTGGCGGTCGTAGAACACGCCATTGCGCCCGACGAAGAGAAAGTCGACGTCGCCGGCCGTGAACGCGGCGACGATGCTCATCTTCTGCCCCTGTCGCGTGCAGTCGCAGTACGCGAGGCAGGTCTTGGCCAGACCTGCCAGCGCCGCGTGCCGGGCCGTGTCCTGCACGTGCACGGTGAGCTCGCAGCTGCGCCCGTCGAGGTAGAGCGTGCCCGCCTGGAAGATGGCGCCTTCGCGCTGGTAGAACGCCTTGAAGGACACGAAGTTGTGGAGCAGCACCCGCAGGTCGCGCTGCAGGCGCAGGAGCTTCTCCAGGTCGACCAGCAGCCGGTTGTGGTGCTCGGCCGCTTCGTCTTCGGCGATGAGCGCGAACAAGGCGTCGCGGGTCGCGAGCAGTGCGTCGACGCGGTCGCGCGAAAGGCCGCTGAGTGCATTGGCCGGACGCGCCTCCATCCAGGCTTCGCAGGGCGCGAGCCGGCGGCGCAGCGCCTGCCATCGCTCTTCCTCCAGCGCATCGAGTTCGCCGAGAAGCGGGGCAACCGCATCGCGCGCGAACGCGGCCATCGCATCGGCCCAGGCCGGATTAAGGCTGGTGCCGCGCAGCGGCAACGAACGGCTGGGCGTGACGGGCGCCAGCGGCAGCTCGGCGATCGGCGGTGCGCCCACGTCGAGTGTGTGGCCCGAGAGCGCGTCATAGGCCTCGGCCGAAGGATTGAGCGCCGCCACCGCCTGCACGTCGTAGGCGGCCACACGGCAGCGTGCGAAGAAGTCGTCGACCTTGGCCGCGACCGCGCGCATGGCCTCGGTGGCGGCCAGGGTGCGCTCACCCAACGGCAGCAGCGCTTCCGCATCGCCTTGGGCATACCACTCGTGGACCGCCTTCGCCTCGGCCATGAAGGCTTCGGCGCGCGCGCGGTCGAGGCCCGGCCGGTTCTCGTGGCGGTCGGGCGTGCTGCCGTGGGTACGCATCGCTTCCTCGATGGCCGCGCGCAGCGCGTCGTCGTCGCCGGCGGTTTCGGGTGTGACCACGCCGTCGCCGTTGAAGCGCATCGACGCCAGCCACTCGCCGCGATCGGAAATGTCGGCAAGCGTCAGCGTGTTCGCATCCTTCTTGCCGAGCAGGTCGAGGATGCGGCGGCCCTCCCTGGCAAGGTCCGCCCCCGGCGAGCGTGTGCCGTCGAGGTCGTCCAGCGACAGCGTGCCGCCGCCCGCGAGCAGCACGTCGGCGCTGCGCAGCCGCTCGCAGGCCCACTGGCAGGCCGCGATGACTTCCGGCGGGCGTACCCGGCCGTCGCCGTCGGAGTCGATCAGGTCGAGCGTGCGCGGGTCGAAATCGATGCCGCGGGTAGGGCAGGCGAGCGCAACCCACAGCTTCTGGTCGAGTTCGGCGATGTGCGCGATGTCCTCTCCGCAGCGAAACACCACCTGGTCCACGCCGCCCGCGCGGATGAACTGCCAGCGGTGCGGCTGCCGGGGCGGCAAATGTGTGCCATGGGTGCCGGGCACGCCGGCGGGGATTGCTGTGTTTGCAGGGCTGGAGGAGGTTGTCGTCACTGGATCGGTTTCCTGCGGCGCGGTTTGTTCGTATGCGGACGCAGCCTAGACCGCAAGAAACCGAATCACTGAGGACAGACGGCGCGCAGCCCTGTCGGCCTATGCCGACACCGCACGGCGACCAATGGACGCACTCAGGCGTCGATGTCGATGAGGGCCAGGCCCGTCTCGCGATCGCAGGTCTTGCGCAGGTAGCCCGGCGACTCGATGAGCAACACCTCCAGCGTCGGCTGCACCGTGGCCTGCAGCACGTGGCCGCCGACGGTGCTGCCATCGCGCCGCCCCAGGACGGCGTGCGCGTGCACCTTGGGCTGGTCGCCGTCCAGCGCGATGTCGCCGCTGAAGGAAAGCACCTCGACCTGCTCGTCGACGGGAATCCGGTCGTAGTCCTTCCTGTCCCAATCGAAGTAGCCCAGCACCGCCGAGCGCAGCGCGCCGATGGCGCTGAAACGGCTGGCCGACAGCGCGTTCTCCTTCGCGAACCGTTCGAGGATGGGCATGACGTCGTCACCCTTGTCGAACACCAGCGCAATGGTGCGTTCCGGAGCCGTGTTGAGAATCTTGGATTTCATTCGGGGTATCTCCATCTGTCTTCATCGCTCAGCGCGGGGAGCTTTGTTTGCAGTCGCCGGCGGTTCCCTTGCAGTCGCCCTGGCGCGATTTCGGGGATTCCGGGGGAGGGGCATTGCGGTGGCTGCGGCCATCACCAGGGCCTGGATTCGCCTCGGCCGGGGGCTTTTCGACCAGGCCGGTGTCCTTGCTGGGCGGTGCCGGCTTCGCCAGCCGCGAGTCGCCGGTGGCGGGCGGCTTCACGGCGATCTCCGCGTCCGTGCCCGGCTGCGCTCCGGAACCGGGTGGCACCAGGCGCTGGCCGGAGGGTTGCGCTACGGCCGATCCCAGCGAGAGCGATGCGGCGACCAAGGCCACCAGGGCGGCTTTCTTGGTTGCTGCATCAGCGCGCATGACGTTCACTCCTTCGAGCCTGGACTTGCCGGTAGTCATGGATTGAACATTCCACGCGCTCGTCCCCTCTCGTGTAGGCGTCCTTCTCGGATGCAGGCAAGTCCCGGGGGCAAGAGGTGAGCTCATCCGCATGTCGGAACCACGGCTATGGCAAATGTCCTGCACCCACCATCGCCGACGGATGGCGATGCGGCAGCGCCGGACACCGAAGACTCCCTGCATCACAGACAGAGTCCGAGGAGGCGCCCCGCCATGTCCAAGCCCAAGCCGACCCCCGCCCGTCATCCGACGCACGAAGAACCCGAAATCACCCAGGAGGAGTCCGTTCCCACCGACGGCCGCGACATCGAGGGAGAGCGGCTGATGAAGGAAGTCGGCAACAGGAAGCTCCACGAAAAAGGTGAAGCCGAGCACAAGACACCCGCCAAGGCCCGCACCCAACCGGGCACGCACGGCGAAGAGAACGACGACGAGCAGGGCTCGTGACCGAGGCCGGCCCCATGAGTTCCACGCTCGCCTCTGTGCCGGCAGCGGGCGCCACCGGCGCGCCTGCCTCGGCCTCGGTATGGCGCCGCTGCCGCCGATGGGTGCTGCCCCTGACAGGCGTCGCCGTGCTGGGGCTTCTGCTTTCGCACGCGCACAAGGTCGACTGGGCCGGGGCGTGGCAGGCGCTGCAGCGGTATTCGCCCTGGCTGCTGCTCGCGGTGCTCGGCATTGCGACGGCCAGCCACGCGCTCTACGGCTGCTTCGACCTGATCGGCAAGCGTCATCTGCGCCACGGCGTGCCATGGTGGCGCACGTGGGCCATCGCCATCACTAGCTACGCGTTCAACCTCAACCTCGGCTCGCTGGTCGGCGGCATCGCGATGCGCGCGCGTCTCTACGCACGCGCGGGGCTGGACGAGGCCTCCGTCGCCCAGATCGTCGGGATCAGCCTCGCCACCAACTGGCTCGGCTACGGGCTGCTGGCCGGCGGGCTGTTCGCGGCCGGCGTCATCGAGCCGCCGCGGCAGGCGCATATCGGGCAGGGGGCGCTGCGCGCGCTCGGCGCGGTGATGATCCTGCTGGCATTGGCCTATGTGGTGGCATGCGCGACCTCGCGCAAGCGCGAATGGGCGCTCATGGGCAAGAGGCTTCAGCTGCCGAGTGCGCGCATCGCGGCGATGCAACTGGCGATCTCCGCGGGCAACTGGGCGCTGATGGGGGCGGCCATGTATCTGCTGCTGGGCCGGCAGGTGCCGTATGCGACCACGCTGGGCGTACTGCTCGCGGCCTCCATCGTCGGCGTGCTCACGCCCATTCCCGCCGGCCTGGGCGTGCTGGAAGCCGTGTACCTCGCGTTGCTTTCGGGCACGGTGAAGCAGGGCGCGCTGATGGGCGCGGTGCTCGCGTACCGGGCGCTGTACTACCTACTGCCGCTCGGCGGCGGGCTCGTGCTTTACCTCTTCCTCGAACGGTATGCGGCGAGCCACTCGGCGCCGGAAGGCGCCGCGCCGTCGCTCGATGCGCCGGTTGCGTCCGCGTAGCGGGCAATCTCGCCCGGGGCAGCACGCCCGTGCCCGGCTTCGAGGAGGGCACGTTCCACGAATCGCCTCGCGCTGCTATGCGGACAAGGTTCATTCCTACGCCGGCTGCGGGAGCGCGGATTGATCGTGCGATCTCCCTGCAACCCCGAACCTATTGGAGTCCACGATGCCCACCTCCCACCGCGCCGAGCCCGATGCCTGCAGTCTCCTGGACGCCGATCACCGCAGCGTCAAGAAGATGTTCAAGGAATACGAGGAGCTCGCCCATTCGCGTGCCGCTTCCGCGGAGCAGAAGAAGCGCGACCTCGCCAACGAGATCTGCATGGCACTCACCGTCCATGCGCAGATCGAAGAAGAGATCTTCTATCCGGCCCTGCGCGAAGCCATCAAGGAAACCGACCTGCTCGACGAAGCCGAGGTGGAGCATGCGAGCGCGAAGGACCTGATCGCGCAGATCCAGGAAGCCACCGAATTCGACGACAAGTTCGACGCCAAGGTCATCGTGCTGGGCGAGTACATCGACCACCACGTGAAGGAAGAACGCAACGAGATCTTCGTGAAGGCGCGCGCCGCCCGCGGTCTCGACCTGGTCGCCATGCGCGAGCAACTGGCCACGCGCAAGGAAGAACTGATGGAAGAGCTCGGCGCCATGGCCTGAGCCTCGGCCAAGCGTCAGTTGCGTTGCCCTGGAAGCCGGAGGCGCGAGCTTGGCGAAGCAGGCAGGAGCAAAACCCCGGAAGACGGCGTGGCGTTCCGCGGCGCCGCGTGGCGACATCCGCATCGGGATTTCCGGATGGCGCTACGCGCCGTGGCGCGGGCGCTTCTATCCAGCTGGGCTGGTGCAGCGCAAGGAACTCGCGTTCGCGTCGCGGATGCTGCCGAGCATCGAGCTCAACGGGTCGTTCTACTCGCTGCAGCGGCCCGAGTCGTACCGCGCCTGGCATGACGAAACACCGGATGATTTCGTCTTTGCCGTCAAGGGCTCGCGCTACATCACGCACATGCTGCAGCTCGAAGACGCGGGCACGGCACTGGCCAACTTCTTCGCGTCCGGCGTGCTGGCACTGGGAAAGAAGCTGGGCCCCGTGCTCTGGCAGTTTCCGCCGCGCATGCGCTACGACCCCGACCGGATGGAGCGCTTCCTGTCGCTCCTGCCGCGCGACGCGAAATCGGTGACGGCGCTGGCCCGCAAGCACGACGACAGGGTGAACGGCCGCAGCGTGATCAAGGCCGCGCGCGGGCTGAAGATTCGCCACGCCGTCGAAGTGCGCAACCGCAGCTTCGTCGACCCGGGCTTCATCGCCATGCTGCGGCGCCATGGCGTGGCGCTGGTCGTGGCGGACACCGCCGGCCGATGGCCCGTGCTCGAGGACATCACCGCCGACTTCGTCTACATCCGGCTGCATGGCGACAAGGAGCTCTACGCCAGCGGCTACAGCGACGAGGCGCTCGACCGCTGGGCGGCGCGCATCGATGCCTGGAGCCGGGGCCGCCAGCTGCCCGGCGCGAAACTGGCTTCGGCCACCTCCGCACGGCGCGGCAGGCGCGATGTGTATTGCTATTTCGACAACGACATCAAGGTGCACGCGCCCTACGACGCCGCGCACCTGGCAATGCGGCTAGGCCTCGCCACAGGAATGGATGCCGACGGCAAGTTCGCCGCGGCGGACTTCGACAGCGGCTGAGTTCGCATCCTCCATCTCGAAGCAGCCTCCGGAGCGAAAACCATGACCCAACAACCCGATGCGACTGCACAGACATCCGCCTTGCTCGTGGACGGGCCGGGCGGCACGTTGCCGCCCCATGCAACGCAGGAGGCGAAGAAGACGCCAACCCAGGAAGATCACGAGCGCGAGCAGGGCTTCTGGAGCAGGCTCGGCCCCGGCCTGATCACCGGTGCGGCCGACGACGACCCCAGCGGCATCGCCACGTACACCCAGGCCGGCGCAAAGTTCGGCTACGGCCTCGGCTGGACCTTGCTGCTGACCTATCCGCTGATGGTCGGCATCCAGCTCGCGAGCGCGCGCATCGGCCGAACCACCGGGCGCGGGCTGACCTCGGCCTTTGCCGCACTCTGGCCGCGGCCGGTGGTGGCGGTCGCGGTGATGCTTCTGCTGATCGCCAATGTCATCAACCTCGCGGCCGACCTGGGCGCCATGGCCGAGGTCACCCGGCTCGCGATAGGCGGGCCAGAGGCCCTCTATGCGCTGGCCTTCGGCGTCGTTTCCCTCGGCCTGCAGGCGTGGCTGCCGTATCACCGCTACGTTCGCGTCCTGAAGTGGCTCACGCTGTCGCTGCTGGCCTATGTGGGCGTGGCCATGGTCGCGCACGTGGACTGGAAGGCGGCGCTCGCGGGCGCCTTGCTGCCGCGCGTCGAATGGAATGCCGACACGGTGAAGATGATCGTGGCGATCCTGGGAACGACGATCAGCCCGTACCTCTTCTTCTGGCAGGCGGCGCAGGAGGTCGAGGAGATCGAACGGGTCGCGAAGGACCAGCCGCTGCGCAAAGCGCCTCGCCAGGCACCGGCCCAGTTGCGGCGGCTGCACTTCGACACCTGGCTGGGCATGGGTTTCTCGAACGCAATCGCCTTCTTCATGATCCTGGCCGCGGCGGCCACGCTCCATGCCGACGGCAAGCTAGACATCGAATCGACCGCGCAGGCCGCCGAGGCGCTGCGGCCCGTCGCGGGCGATGCGGCCTTCGTGCTGTTCGCGCTGGGCATCCTCGGCACGGGGCTGCTGGCCCTGCCGGTGCTCGCGGGCTCCGCCGCATATGCCTGCGCCGAATTCCTGAAGGTGCGCCGGGGCCTCGAAAAGCCGGTGGGCGCCGCTCCGGCGTTCTACGCGATCCTCGCGGCCGCCATGGTCTGCGGCATGGGCATCAGCCTGGTCGGCATCGATCCCATGAAGGCGCTGGTGTGGGCGGCCGTGATCAACTCGCTGATGGCGGTGCCCATCATGGTCGGCGTGATGCTCGCGGCGGGCAGCCGAAGGCTCATGGGCGACCTTGCGCTGCCGCTGGGCTGGCGCGTGCTGGGCTGGGCGGCAACCGCCGCGATGGCGGCCGCGTCGGCCGCCTTCGTGTTCACGAGCCTTGCGTCGTAGGGGGCCTTCGCCTCCTCGTTTTGCCGGCTGTGGCTGGATCGAGGTGCGGGACGGCAGGAGCTTTCCGCCCAACACGCCCTGCGCGCCCGGCGGAACGGGCCGCCGGCTTCCTGAACTCGCCCGAGGCGAGCGACAGGTCGTCCAGCCATGCCCGCCACGCCTGCTGCTTCTGTTCCGGGTCGCCGCGCAGCAGGGCGGACGGATGCAGCGTGACCAGCACACGTCGCCCGGCGGCATCTTCGAGCCATTGGCCGCGCTCCTTCATGACGGCCACGTGCCTGCCCAGGAGGGAGCGCGCCGCAACGGCGCCGAGGGCGATGAACGCAGCGGGCTGCACCACCTCGATCTCGCTTTCCAGCCAGTGGGCGCAGGCGTCCGCTTCACGTTGGGCCGGCGTCTTGTGGATGCGCCGCTTGCCGCGCAGCTCGTACTTGAAGTGCTTGACCGCGTTGGTCACGTAAAGCTTGTCGCGGGACCAGCCGAGCTCCGCCACGGCGCGATCGAAGAGCCGCCCGGCCGGGCCCACGAAGGGGCGGCCTTCGAGGTCTTCCTTGTCGCCCGGCTGCTCGCCGACCACCATGAGGCGGGCCCGCACGGGCCCTTCGCCGAACACCGACTGCGTCGCATGCTCGCCGATGGGACATTCGCGACAGGCGTTCGTCCGCTCGCCGAGCTCGCGAAGGGCGATGACGGCCGAGCTCAGGCCGCGGCCATGCGCCGGCATTGCGTTCGGCCCCGGCCGGTCATCTCGTTGCGCCTCCGCGCCGGGCCTGGGTCTGGTTGCCGCTGCCGACGTGGCTTTCGCGATCGTGGCGGCTCTCGGGCGTACGGTTCGGCTCGTTGCGCGGCGTGAGAGGCTGGTTGCCGGCCTTGTTGTGCTTCTTCGACGAGGTGTCGGACGAGGTGTCGTCGCGCTCTGCGTTTTCGTTTTCGGGAGTGTTCTGGTTGGCCATGGCTGCTGCTCCGGAAGAAGGGTAAGAAAGGTAAGGGGAGATAGTTCTTGTCATCCTTCGCAAGCTGCGTGCGTGTGGGAGCAGGCCGACCTCGAACGTCGTCCAAGCCTTGAGAGGGAAGGGGCGGGAACGGGAACCTATGCCGCCGCCGGAGCCTGTTCCTCGACCGGCGCGCGAGGCAGCTCGTACAGGAAGAAGGGCGGTGTGTCGGGCCGGGTGCGCTGCAGCAGCGGGCGGGCGACGTTGTAGACCGGCACGTCGTTGATGGTGCGCGCCTCGAAGGTGCCGCGGTGCGCATGGCCATGGAAGACCGCATCCATCGGATAGCGCAGCAAAGGCTCTTCCAGCCGGCTGCTGCCAAGGAACGGGAATATCTCCGCCGGCTCGCCCTGCACAGTGCCCACGACGGGCGCGTAGTGCAGCAGCGCGATCCGCCGGCGCGTGCGCAGCTTGGCCAGTGCCGATTCCAGCTTCATCGCCTCGTTCAGCGCCTCCTGCACGAACAGCTTGATCGCCGGCTCGCCCCAGGCACCGAGCGACCCGCGCCCGAAACCGCCGCCGAAACCCTTGACGCCGGCGATGCCGACACCCTCGATCTCGCAGATGGAGCCATCGAGCACGCGCACACCGGCATGGGCGAGCGCCGCCGTCACCAGTTCGGGCGTGCCTGCCTCGAAGTCGTGATTGCCCAGCACGGCCACGACGGGAATCGACACGGCGCTCAGTTCCCTGGCCAGGATGCCGGCCTCCTCCGCGGTTCCGTAGTCGGTCAGGTCGCCGCAAAGCAGCAGGGCGTCGGCCTTGTCGGCGGCGTGCGCGAAAAGCTCACGCAGCTCGCCGGCGGAGTCGCTCTGGACATGGAGGTCTCCAACGGCGGCAAACCGGATGTGGGAAGAGGATTTCGGCTGGGGCATGGTGGTCAGGCGGTATGAAGAAGGAGCCAAGCCAGACTGCGCCCTCGCGCGACTCGCCGTCATCGGCTGCATCCCGCTGCGGTTGTAGGTATCAGCCGACGCAGGATGAGGCCGTTTGCGCCGGCCGTGGGGTCGCCCGTCGAACCTACGCTGCCCGCATGAGGCCTCCTACCGTCACCGCCACTGGTCCTGCCGGCCTTGCCGCCCTGGCACCCTCGCTGGAAAAGGAGGTCGAGCCTCATGTCGCGGCCTTCTACAGGAAGAGCCTGCGCGCCCTGAACGCTGCAGGCATCCCGTTTCTCGTTGGCGGCGCCTTTGCCCAGGCTTGCTACACCGGCATCCGCCGCGCGACCAAGGACCTGGACCTGTTCATCCGCCGCGAAGACTACGAGCGCATCGCGCGGCTGATGCGCCGGCACGGCTGGCAAGTGGAGATGAGGCATCCGCACTGGCTGGCCAAGGTGCATGAGGGGCAGGAGTTCATCGACCTGATCTTCAATTCGGGCAACGGCCTTTCGCCGGTGGACGATCGCTGGTTCCGCGGCAACTGCGGCGCGGAGATCCTCGGCGAGCCGGTGCTCGTCGCCAATGCCGAGGACTGCGTGCTTTCCAAGGCCTTCATCATGGAGCGCGAGCGCTACGACGGCGGCGACATCGCGCACCTGCTGCTGGCCCGCGCCGAGCTGATGGACTGGGCCAACCTGCTGGAGCGCTTCGGCCCGCACTGGCGGGTGCTGCTGGCCCACGTGACGCTGTTCGGCTATGTCTATCCCGGTGAGCGCCATCGCATTCCCGGCTGGCTGGTCACTCGCCTGATCGATCGCCTTGCCGAGGAGACGCGCGAGGCGCCCCGTCCGGACGAGCACGTGTGCGCGGGAACCCTGCTGTCGCGGCAGCAGTACCTCCACGACGTCGAGAAGATGGGCTACGTGGACGGGCGCCTTACGCCGGTGAGCGGCATGACGAAGCGGGACGTGCAGGCGTGGACCGAGGACATCCAGGCCGGCAAGCCCGCGGACCGGGGAAGGTGAGGGCGGGCGCTCACGGGGTGCTCCTCGATGGCGTTTGCCCCTCCGGCGTGGAGCGGGCAGCGGAGCCGATGTCCGTCATGCCCTTGGCTCTTTCTGCTTCGGCGCGAGACGTGCAGGCGGGCTTGTCGGCATTCTTCAGGCTCTCGCACTTCTTCATGGCGATGCCGTAGTCCGACTCCACCTTCTCTTCGGCGGCCTTGCGTGCGCTGTCGTTGCTGCCCGCAGGCTCCCCTCTGACGATGCCGTGCCCGGAGCCGGTTGCATCGATCTCGGCCGGCAACGGGAGCGCCACCTGCGCACCTGCGTGGATGGCGAGCAGCCAACCCGCGGCAAAGGCAGCGAATTTCAGAAGAAGAGGGCGTGTCATGGTGCTGTCCGCGTTACGCGGCACCTCAGGGCGCTCAGCCGTGGCGCTTGAAGTACTGGACTTCGCGCTCGTGCTGCTGCGCCTGTTCCCGCGAACCGAATGTGCCCAGGTTGCGTCGCTTGCCGGTCTTGGAGTCGGTCTTGCGCGAATAGAGGCGGTATTCCCCCGAGGCGAGTTTCCGGATCATCCGAGACTCCTTTGGGTGTTGAAAGAAACCCAATCTGGTCCGCGGCCGGGAAGCTCCCTGTCGGACGATTCCACCTCGCGCTGACAGTCCGGGGGAGGGACGCGGGTCAGGACGTCGTTTCCAGCCGGCCCGCGGTGAGGCTGGCCCAGTATTCCCGGATCACCGCCTTCAACGTGCGCATGCCTTCCGGATCGCCCTGCCACAGCGCCGAGAAATACGCCTTGGCCTGCGCGAGCGAAACATCGGGCGGCAAGGGTGGCACGGCGGCATCGGTCACCATTTCGAGCAGCATCGGCCTGTCGGCGGCAAAGGCCGCGTCCCAGGCGGCGCCTACAGCATCGGGCGAGTCCACCCGCATAGCCTCCAGTCCCAGCATCTGCGCGAAGCGCGCATAGGGGAAATCAGGCAACTCCTGCGATGCCTCGAACTTGGGGTCGCCGCCCAGCACGCGCTGTTCCCAGCTCACGAGGTTGAGGTCGCGGTTGTTCAGCACCATCACGACCAGCCGCGGATCGCTCCACTCGCGCCACAGCCGTGCGATGGTGATGAGGCCGTTGAGCCCGTTCATCTGCATTGCGCCATCCCCCAGCAGCGCGATCACGGGCCGATCGGGGTGGACATGCTTGGCAGAGATCGCATAGGGCACCGCCGGCCCCATGGTCGCCAGCCCGCCCGACAGGCTCGCCTTCATGCCCCGGCGCAGCTTGACGTCTCGCGCGTACCAGTTGGCGGCCGAGCCGCTGTCGCAGGTGAGCACGGCATCGTCGGGCAGGCGCGGCGACAGCTCCCAGAACACCCGCTGCGGGTTGATGGGCGATGCAGGCACATGCGCGCGCGCTTCGAGCACGCGCCACCAGCGCGCGACTTCGCTTTCGATGGACTCGCGCCACGACGAATCGCTCCTGGGCGAAAGAAGCGGCAGCAGAGCGGCGAGCGTGGCGCGGCTGTCGCCGGTCAGGCCCAGCTCCGTCGGGTAGCGCAGGCCCAGTGCGCGCGCATCGGTATCTATCTGCACGCACAGCGCCTGTCCCTCTTCGGGCAGGAACTCGGCGTAGGGAAACGACGAGCCCACGATCAGCAGCGTGTCGCACTCTTCCATCATCCACGAGCTCGGCCGCGTGCCGAGCACGCCGATGGCGCCGGTCACGTAGGGGAGGTCGTCGGGCACCGCGGCCTTGCCCAGGAGCGCCTTGGCGATGCCCGCGCCCAGGCGCTCGGCCACGGCGACGAGTTCATCGGTCGCATGGAGCGCGCCCGCGCCGGCGAGGATCGCCACCTTGCGGCCGGCGTTCAGGATGTCCGCCGCGTACTGCAATGCGTCCGGCGGTGGCACCACCGACTGCGCGGTGATCCCGATGCCGCTGTGCACCGTGCCGTGCTCGCGCGGCGGCACCGGCACGGCGGGAAGCTCCTGCAGGTCGTTGGGAAAGATCACGCAGGTCACGGCGCGGCGATCGCGCGAGATGCGCATCGCCCTGTCGATCAGGTGCCGCACCTGCTCCGGGCTGGTCGCCATCTGCACGAACTCATGGGCCACGTCCTTGAAGAGCGAAACGAGGTCGACTTCCTGCTGGTAGTCGCCGCCCAGCGCGCTGCGCTTCTGCTGGCCCACCAGTGCCACCACGGGCTGGTGATCGAGCTTGGCGTCGTACAGGCCGTTGAGAAGGTGGATCGCGCCGGGTCCGGAGGTCGCCAGGCACACGCCCACCTCGCCAGAGAACTTGGCATGGGCGCAGGCCATGAAGGCCGCAAGCTCCTCGTGGCGGGCCTGGACGAACTCCATGCCGTCGTCGACGCGGTCGAGCGCGCCCACGATGCCGTTGATGCCGTCGCCCGGATAGCCGTAGATGCGGCGCACGCCCCATTGGCGCAGCCGCTCGATGACGAAGTCGCTGACAGTCTGTGTCATGGTGCTTCTCGATTCGGGACGCTGGCGCTACTTCGGCGGCGCACTCGGCGCCTGAACCGGCGGCGTCTGCGCGCCGCCCTGCACCTGTGCCGCCGGCGGCGAGGCGTCGTTCGAGGCCTCGTGCGAGGGGCCTTCGCCGCGCTTGTCGACCGCGTAGAAATAAAGCAGCGCGCCGGCCATGACGATGATGGCCACGGCAATGCTGAACACGAAGACGCGCTGGTTGTCGATACGGTCGTTTCTGGCTTGCTGTCTTCTCGATGGCTCGCTCATGGCGTCTTCCTTTCCGGGCTGGGTGGTTTGGCTTGGTCGGCTTGGCGGGTTCTTGGTTGGTTCGTTTTCTGGTTCAAACGCTAGGCTTCCATGCCAGGCGGCGTGTCGGACATCGGCTGAGGCAGTTGTGGCGAAAAACCTCCCCGGATTCGGCCGTTCCTGTGAGAGGAGCGGGGGCGGCCTCCTGGCGATCCTGTGCCAGCGAGCGAATAAGGAAGCGCGGATTTCTTATTTGGCGCGGCCCCCGCGCCGCTCTAACGTGGCGTGCTTTGCGGCACGCCAGATGCCGTTCCGTTCATTTCCAGCACGGCATCTCATGAGTCAACGCAAGCTGCGCCTCGGCGCCTTCATCATGGCCACCGGCCACCACGTGGCCGCATGGCGCCATCCGGGTTCGCAGGTCGATTCGGGCGTCAACATCGACCACTACATCGAGGTCGCCAGGACCGCCGAGCGCGGCCTGTTCGACCAGGTGTTCGTGGCCGACACACCCGGCGTCGGCTTCCATGGGGACAAGGAAGCCTTCAGCCGCCAGGGGCGGGTGTCCTACTTCGAGCCCGTGACGCTGTGGGCGGCGCTTTCGGCGGTGACGCGGCACATCGGCTTCGTCGCGACCGCCTCGACCACCTACGAGGACCCCTTCCTCCTGGCCCGCAAGTTCGCCTCGCTGGACCATCTCAGCAAGGGGCGCGCGGCCTGGAACGTGGTGACCACCAGCGCGGACAACGTGCACGGCAACTTCGGCCTCGACAGGCATCCCGACCCGGCCTCCCGCTACGAGCAGGCGCACGAGTTCATCGACGTGGCCAAGGGCCTGTGGGACAGCTTCGAGGACGACGCGTTCCAGCGCGATCCGGTCTCGGGCAAGTACTTCGACCCGGCCAAGCTGCATGCCATCAACCATTCGGGGAAGTACTTCAAGGTTGCGGGCCCGCTCAACCTGGAGCGGCCGCCGCAGGGCTATCCGGTGATCGTGCAGGCCGGGTCGTCGGAGCCGGGGCGCGAGCTCGCTGCCGCGTCGGCCGAAGCCATCTTCACCGCCTGGACCAGCCTGGCCGAGGCGCAGGCGTTCTATCGCGACGTGAAGGGCAGGCTGGCCAGGTACGGGCGGCGGCCCGAGCAGCTGCTGGTGCTGCCCGGCATCTCGCCAGTGATCGGCCGCACGCAGGAAGAGGCCGAGGCCAAGTGGGCGAAGCTCCAGGGGCTGATCCACCCGTCGGTGGGATTGAACACGCTGCACAC
Organism: Variovorax sp. SG517; assembly: GCF_013376045.1. Classification (GTDB taxonomy): domain Bacteria; phylum Pseudomonadota; class Gammaproteobacteria; order Burkholderiales; family Burkholderiaceae_C; genus Variovorax. Next base: position 524,031 of record NZ_JABMJG010000002.1, read on the forward strand.
CTTCTGGCCCGGCGAGGACCTGTCGACCTGGGACCTGGATGCGCCGCCGCCCTACATCCCAGAGCCGCCGGCGGGGCGCAACAGCCGCGCCCACGTGGTTCTGGAGCTGGCGCGGCGCGACAGGCTCACCGTACGGCAGCTCTACGAATACCTCGCCGGCGCGCGCGGCCACTGGGTGGTGGTGGGCACGCCGCAGACCATCGCGGACAGGATGCAGGAGTGGTTCGAGAACGGCGCGGCCGACGGTTTCAACGTGATGCCGCCGGTGCTGCCCGAATCGCTCGAGGAGTTCGTGGACCTGGTGATCCCCGAACTCCAGCGCCGCGGGCTGTTCCGCACGGCATACGAAGGGCGAACCCTGCGCGAGAACCTCGGGCTGGAGCGGCCCGTCAACCAGTTCTCCGTCAAGGGACGAAAGGTCGCTTGAAGGCGGCTACGCCCCGTCGCGGGCGGAGGCCGCACGAAGCAGGCTGAACCGCGGCCGGCGCAGTACGCGATTCGAGCGCGTCACCAGGCGAGCTGCAACTGCGGCAGGGTGGCGCTCCCCGCGGCGATGCCGCCCCTGGCCGGCGGCTCGGCGCGCGGCACCGGTCCGGTGTCCAGGAAGTCGCCGAGCACGTCGTCGCGCAGCCGGATGAACTCCGGATCGCTGCGGTTGCGCGGATGGGGCAGGTCGACGTCGACGATGCGCCGGATGCGCCCCGGCGAAGGCTGCATCACCACCACGCGGTCGCCGAGAAAGACGGCTTCCTCCACGTCGTGCGTGACCAGCAGCATCGTGATGCGCTCCTTCTGCCAGATGCGCTGCAGCTCGTTCTGAAGGCGTGAACGCGTGAGCGCGTCCAGCGCGCCGAAGGGCTCGTCGAGCAGCAGAACGCGCGGACGGTTGACGAGCCCGCGGGCGATCGCCACGCGCTGCGCCATGCCGCCGGAGATCTGGTGCGGCCACGAGCGCTCGAAGCCGTTCAGGCCCACCAGCGCGACGTGCTCGGCCACGAGCTCGGCCTTCTCCTTCGCGGTGAAGGGCGCGTTGCGCAGGCCGACGGCGATGTTCTGCGCCACCGTCAGCCACGGAAAGAGCCGGTGGTCCTGGAACACGATGCCGCGCTCGCGCCCGGTGCCCGCGATGGGCTGGCCGCCTAGCAGGATCTGGCCCTCGTACTGAGCGTCGAGCCCGAGGATGAGGCGCAGCAGCGTCGACTTGCCGCAGCCGCTCGCGCCGACGATGCTCACGAAGCGCCCGGCGGGCACGTGCAGGTCGATGCCTTCGAGCACCTGCAGCTCGCCGCCATCGGCCTGCGTGCTCGCGTAGCGCTTGCCCAGCGCGCGGATGTCGAGTGCGTTCGACGAAGCGTTCGGGATCGTTGCGTTGCTCATTGCTTGTTCTTTGCTTGCGTTGTGCGGTTTCAGTTGCTGCGGCCGGTCCAGCGCGCCAGCTTGCGCTCCAGCGCGCGTGCCGAGGCGTTCATGAGCCAGCCGACCAGGCCGATCACGAACATGCCGAAGATCACCAGGTCCATCTGGAAATGCTCGCTGCCCTCGATCAGCGTGTTGCCGATGCCGCGGCCGGCCACCAGCAGGTATTCGGCGCCGATGGTCGCGAGCCAGGAATAGATCAGCGCCAGGTACACGCCCGTGAAGATCGAGGGCAGGGCGGCCGGCAGCACCACCTGCGTGACGGTCTGCCAGCGCGTGAAGCCGTAGACGCGCGCCACTTCGAGCAAGGGTGCCGGCGTGGTGCGGATGCCGTCGCAGGTGTTGACGACCACGGGCACCAGCGCGGCCAGCGAGAGGAACACGACCTTGGCCACGTCGCCCAGCCCGAACCACACCGAGATCAGCGGGATCCAGGCAAACAGCGAGATCTGCTTGAAGGTGTTGAAGCTCGGTCCGACGATGCGGTTGAAAAGCGGCGATAGTCCCAGCAGCGCGCCCAGCACCAGGCCCGAGGCGGTGCCGATCAGGAAGCCCGTGGCCTCGCGCGCCAGGCTGGCGCTCAATGCGCGCCAGAGGCGCCCGCTCGCGACCTGGTCGACCGCGGTGCCGAACACCTTGGCCGGGGAGACCAGCAGCGCGGAATTGACGACGTCGAGCGACGACAGCAACCACCACAACGCAACCGCCGCCACCGGCAGCACGAAGCCGCGCCACCGGCCGCGCTGCTTGGGCCGCAGCGGCTGCACCACGGCCAGCTCGGCCGCATCCTGCGTGGAGCTGCTCATCGCGAGGCTCCGCCGGGCTGGCGCCTGCGCACGGCGGCTTCGAGCCGGTCGAGCAGGCGGTCGATGGCATAGCCGATGGCGCCCACCACGATCACGGCAGCCATCACCAGGTCGAGCTGGAACAGCTGGCGCCCATAGACGATGAGATAGCCCAGCCCTTCGCTGGAAGCCACGAGCTCCACGACCACCAGCGAGAGCCAGGCCTTGGTGAAGCCCAGCCGCACGCCGGTGAAGAGCGTGGGCACGGCGTGCGGCAGCACGATCTCGAGCACCTGCTGGCGCCTGCTGTAGCCGTAGACCTCGCCCACCTCGCGCAGCGCGGCGGGCGTCTGGCGGAAGCCCTGCAGCGTGTTCAGCGCCACCGGCACCAGCGCCGCCTTGGCGATCAGGATGTACTTCAGCGGCTCGCCGATGCCCACGATCAGCAGCACGAAGGGCAGCCAGGCCAGCACCGGGATCTGCACCAGCGCATTGAAGCTGGGCAGCACATAGGCCTCGACGCTGCGCGACAGGCCCATGGCGGTGCCGAGCACGAAGCCGAGCAGCGTGCCGACGATGAAGCCGATGCCCACGCGCGCGAAGCTCGTGCTGACGTGCAGCCAGAGGTCACCGCTGGTGGCCAGGTCGCGCAGGGTTTCCCAGACGAACTGCGGCGGCGGCAGCACCTGCGGCGAGATCCAGCCCTGCTCGGCGCCCGCGTACCAGAGCGCGAGCAGCGCGACGGGCAGGAGCCAGGGCAGGGCGCTTTCTCCGATGCGAGCGATGCGGCGCCAGGGCAGCGTCGGCACAGGAATTCGCGCCCTGCCGGACGCGGATGCGTCGTCGCGAGGCTGCAGGACGGCCGACAGTTCGGCTTCGGCGCTCATCGAGCCGCGACCGATGCAGCAGCCCCGGCCTTGGGATTGCCCTTGGCGTCGTAGGCCGTCCAGTAGTTCTCCAGCCCTTGCTTCTTCAACGCGTTCTTGAGGTAGCGCGTGTCGAACCAGTCGTCGATCGACACCTCGCGGCGGATCAGCTTGAGCTTGAGCGCGTCGGCGACCACGGCCTTGTAGCGCCCGATGATGAAGTCGTCGACCAGCGGCGAGTTGCGCGGGGCGAGCTGCTGCTGGTCGAACTCCGCCGCCCAGGACGCGACCGGCGTGCCGCTGCGCGCCCAGATGCGGAACAGCTCGTCGCGGTTCTTCTCATCGGACGACCAGCGCGCCGCGCGCACGAACACGTCGACCACGCGCTGCACCTCGGCGGGGTTGGCCTGCTCGAACTCGGAGCGCACGAGAAGCGAGGCCTGGCGCGTGAAGGCCGGGTCTTGCCCCTGGGTGGAATACACCACCTTGGCCAGGCCCTCGTCGCGCACCTTGAACCATTCGTAGCCGCCGAAAGCCGCGTCGACGCCGTTCGACACCAGCGCTGCCTGCGCGCTGCCCACGTCGAGGTTGACGCCCTTGACGTCCCGCTCCGTCAATCCGCTGGCCGCGAGCACGTTGATGGCGACGAGATGGCCATTGGTGCCGCGGAAGATCGAGACGGTGCGGTCCTTCAGGTCCTTGATCGACTTGATGTCCGATTTCGGCGGCGCCACCAGGTAGAGGTTGTTGCGTGCGCCGCTCACCAGCAGCAGCTTGGTCTTCAGGCCGTTGGAGCGGCCCACGATCTGCGGCAGGTCGCCCTGGTAGGCGAAGTCGATCTGCTTGTTGGAGAGGGCCTCGTTCACTGCCGGGCCCGCGCCCTTGAAGAACAGCCACTCGACCTTGACGCCCGATGCCTTGAACTCTTCTTCCAGCCAGTTGTTGACGCGCGCGACGCCGCCCGGCGATCCGCCCCAGGTGACCGGGTCGCCGCCGCCGGCCGTGGCCACGCCGATGCGGATGGTGTCGGGCGCCGCCTGCGCGGACGAGACGGCAGCCGCCGTGAGCGCCAGGGCGAGGGGCAGGGCGGCCCAGCGGCGCAGGCCGGCGAGGAATGGATGCAGCCGGCTCATTTGCTGCCTTTCAGGCCGAGCTTGCGGCCGACCTCGGTGTCTTCGAAGAAGCGCGGATTGGCTTCCGTGTAGAAGCGATGCGGGTTCTCGAAGACGAAGGCCCTGAAGTCGGCGGCGGAGATCACGCCCTGCTGCACGAGGTCCCAGGTCTCGGCCAGCGGCTCGGTGAACTCGGGCACGTCCCAGTGGCCGACGTCGGACGACCAGATCGCGTTGATCTTGGTGCCCAGCGGGTTCACGCGGTCGTTGAAGGCCGCGGCCACGGTGCGGTCGTCCGCCTCGGAGCCGAAGTAGAAGTTGTCGACCCAGCGGTCGCGGATGTCCTCGACCTTCTCGATGCCGGCGAGCGCGAAATCGTCGATCTCCGATTCGTTCGGCTCGCGGCTGTGCGGCAGCGCGGAGATGCCGAGGCTGTCGCGCAGCAGCTTCGACTTGTCGAGCGTGCGGTCCTTGAGGAAGTCGGCGCCGTAGCGCTCGAACAGCGAGGCGAGCAGCTCCACGTCGGCCTCGGCCGGGTCGTAGTTGCGCACCGCGTGCCTGTTGCGCTTCTCCCATCGGTCCACGAGGTGGGTGTAGACGTGTGCGCCCCAGTCGGCACCGCCTTCGAGCAGGCCCACGCGCAAGCCCGGAAAGCGCCGCGTCACGCCGCCGAAGAACAGCGCCTTGGCGAAGGCCTGCGAGCCATCGGCGAAATGGCCGATGTGGTTGTTCATGTAATTGCTGATCGACTGCCGCCCCGTCCAGCCCTGGCTGCCGTAGTGCGTGGTGACGGGCACGCCGAGCTCCACCACCTTGGCCCAGAAGGGGTCGTAGTCGTGCTCACTGTCGATGCCGTAGAAGTCGATGTAGCCCACCTGCTTGGCGATCTCGGGGTGCTCGGCGGGCGGGTACTTCTCGGCGATGGCGCGGATCGGACGACGCACGCCGCCGGCGATGTTGATCACCTTCAGCCCGAGCGTCTTGACCGCGAACTCCAGTTCCTCGATGCCTTCCTGCGGCGTGTGCAGCGGAATGCCCGCCACCGGGGTAAGGCGGTCGGCATAGGGCCGGTACTGGTCGGCATGGAAGTGGTTGATGGCGCGGTGCAGCGGCTGGCGGTATTCGCTGCCGGCCGCGGCAGGGGAGAGCACGTCGTTGGGGAAGAGGATCGAATAGTCCGAGCCCTGCTCGCTCAGGCGCTCGTAGAGCAGCGCGGGCAGGGTGTAGGTGGCGAGGTCATAGGTGTTGCGCGTGACGCGGGCCCACCAGGGCGCGCGCAGCGTGCGATGGAACTGGCGCTCCTCGGGCGTCTGCTGGTACCAGTCCTTGCCGCCGCCGTTGCGCGTGACGAAGCGCCCGCCCAGCGCCTTGCGCAGCGCATCGACCAGCTTGTTGCCGCCGTACTGCGCCACGTAGTCCTCGAGCACGGGCGCGTAGTCGTTGACGTGGACATCCGTGTCGATCACGGGATGGTCGAGGCCGGCCTTCACGGCGGCGGAGCGCGATGCGTGCACGCGGTTCAAACGATCGTTCATCTGCGGAGTCCTCGGTGGGAAAGGAAGGAACGGCGCAGGCTACGCGTGGCGGGCAGGCTCGCCAAAGAAGGCTTTTGGGATTGCTTAGCCGGTGCATGCATAAGAAGCGCCGGGCCGGCCTTGCGACACCGCGCATGCAAAAAACAGATATGGAAGCGCCCATCCGTTGTTTGGGCGGAAGGGCTGCGCGGCTAACCTGCGGCGCCCCGGCCTTCTCGTTCGAAGAAGGCCATCGACAAAACCCATTTCATATTTCCCGAGGGAACCAGAACCATGTTGTTTTCATTCCGACGCGCTTTCTCCGTGATGACGCTTGCCGCCGTCGCAGGCCTGGGTGCCGCCGCGCATGCACAGGAGGTGCTGCGCGTGGCAGCCTCGCCGGTGCCGCACGCCGAGATCCTCGAATTCATCCGGCCGCAGCTCAAGGCGCAGGGCGTCGACCTGCAGGTCCGCGTGTTCAACGACTACGTGCAGCCGAACCTGGCGGTGAGCGACAAGCAGCTGGACGCCAATTTCTTCCAGAACCGGCCGTACCTCGAGTCCTTCAACAAGGACCGCAAGACCGACATCGTGGAAGTGCCCAACAGCGACGTGCACATCGAACCCTTCGGTGCGTACTCGCAGAAGATCCGCAAGGCTTCGGAGCTGCGCGAGGGCGCCGTGGTCGCGATTCCGAGCGACCCGTCCAACTCGGGCCGGGCGCTGTCGCTGCTGGCGCGGGAAGGGCTGATCAAGCTGAAGGACCCGTCCAACATCAAGTCGACCGCACGCGACATCGTCTCCAACCCGAAGAAGCTGGTGATCCGCGAGCTCGAATCCGCCCAGCTGCCACGCGCGCTGCCCGACGTGGACCTGGCGCTGATCAACACCAACTACGCCCTGGAGGCGAAGCTCGATCCGGGCAAGGACGCGCTCTTCATCGAAAGCGGCCAGAAGTCGCCGTATGCCAACTTCATCGCCTCGCGAAAGGACAACGCGAGCTCGCCGGCCGTCGCGAAACTCGTGGCCGCGCTGCACACGGCGGAGGTCCGCAAGTTCATCCAGGACAAGTACAAGGGTGCGGTGATCCCGGCTTTCTGAGCGGAGGGCGGGACGTTCCGGACTTGGGACTCATATGCCGGCCCTGATGCTGGCAGCCGGCAGCGGGGGCTGCCGGTACACAGCCGGTGATTCGAGCCCTTCTTTTATTTAACATAATGCACATTGTGTGGATGATGAATGTCTACGAGCAAGAGCTCATCCACCGAGCATTAGCATCGAATCACCACAAGAAGCCCCCGCACCATGTCGAACGCCAGACTGCCTTCCTTCAGATTCCTGATCGGCTTCGAAGCTGCCGCCCGCCTGGGAAGCTACTCGCGCGCCGCGGAAGAACTCTGCATCTCCCAGTCCGCCGTGAGCCATCAGATCGCGCAGCTCGAGGAGCAAGTCGGCCAGCCGCTGTTCCGGCGCAAAGGTCGCGGCGTCGAGCTGACCGTGTCCGGGCGACTGCTGCTCGACAGCGTGGGCAAGTCGCTCGACCAGATCCGCAGCGGCCTGAGCCGCATCGAAACCTACATGGACGACAGCCTCGTCACGCTGGTCTGTCCGGCGCCTGTCGTCAAGGGCTGGCTGCAGCCGCGCGTCGACAGGCTTCTGCGGGAGCACCCGGGCCTCTGTCCGATCATCTCCATCGACGAGACCGCACGCTACATCGACGAAATGGATGTCGACATCGCCATCACGCGCGAACCGCTCAGGCAGCGCGGCGTGCTCGAAGTCCCACTGCTCGACGACGAACTCGTGGCGGTCGAACACGCAACCTCCGAGGGCCAGCCCTCAGGATTGCTGTGCCTGGAAACCGACCTCACCAGCGACCGCATCGGCCCCTTCATCCGCGAACATTTCGGCAACTTGCGCAAGCTCGCGATCTACGACGATCCGCGCCTCTTGCTCGATGCGGCCTTGCGCGGCCATGGCGTAGCGCTGTTGTCGCGCCTGCTGGCCGACGAAGCCTTGCGCAGCGGCCAACTGCGACACCTCGCCACATACCCGAGCCTGCCGCTCGGCACGCTCTGGATCTCGCGCACCGAGGGCGAGCCGCGCCTGCCGCTCGTTCGGCAGGTATTCGACAGCCTCCTGGCTTACGCCAAGAGCTGACGTCCAATTCATGAGCTGGATTGGCCAATCAGTCCAGAAAAGATCAGTTTTTCAAATGAGTGAAGGTCGACAGAATCCGATGCCTCAGTAGTTACCCTCAATTTTTTCAATGACGACCAGACGTGCCCTGATGGGCCTTGGCAGCCTCGGATTCATGAGCGGAGTCCTTGCCGCATGTGGCGGTGGCGGTAGTGGCGGTGCTGGCTCTCAGCCCCTTTTTCCGATGCCGGCGCCTTCTTCCACTCCTCCCACTCCTTCCGCTCCCTCCCCGAACGCCCCTTCGCCCTCCCCGCAGCCCGCCGACGCCTGGCGCATGCCCGACGAAAGCGCTGCGCACCGCGCCGTCTGGATGGCCTTTGCGGCTCGTGAATCCGTGTGGACCGCACCCATGCGCCAGCCGGTGCAGCAGGCCCTGGCCCGAATCGCCAACGCGATCAGCGTCTACGAACCGGTCAAGATGCTCGTGGGCGCGGACGACTTCGCTACGGCCCGGCAACTCTGCGGCTCCAACGTGCAGCTGATCCAGCATGAGATAGACGATCTCTGGATGCGCGACACCGGCTGCGTCTTCGTTCGCAACGCCCGCGGCGAGCGCGCCGCGGTGAGCTTCAATTTCAACGGCTGGGGCAACAAGCAGCCGCACGCCCGCGACGCCACGGTGGCCGCGCGCATGGCCGAACTGTCCGGTGTCCCGCTGCTGCGCAGCAAGCTGGTCATGGAAGGCGGCGGCATCGAGGTCGACGGCGAAGGCACGGCCATCATCACCGAGAGCTGCGTGCTCAATGCCAACCGCAACCCGGGCGTCAGCAAGGCCGACGCCGAAGTCGAACTCAAGCGACTGCTGGGCCTGGAAAAGATCATCTGGCTGCCGGGCATCGCCAACCGTGACATCACGGACGGCCACACCGACTTCTACGCCCGCTTCATCAAGCCGGGCGTGATCGTCGCGGCGCTGGAAAAAGAAGAGAGCTCCTTCGACCACGCCGTGACACGGCGCCACCTGGAGCTGCTGCGCACGGCCACCGACGCGCGCGGCCGCGCCTTGCAGATCGTCGTGCTGGAAACGCCAGGCAAGGTGCGGCCCGAATTCGCCCGCAAGGACTTCGCCGCCGGCTACGTGAATTTCCTCATCACCGACAAGGCCCTTTTCCTGCCCGAATTCGGCGATGCTGTCGCCGACCAGGCGGCCCGCAATGCGCTGGCGGCCCAGTTGCCCAGCCACCAGATCGTGCAGTTGAACATCGACGCCATCGCCGCGGGCGGGGGCGGCATCCACTGCACGACGCAGCAGGAACCCGTCTAGCAGGACACCGACATGCGCATGCCCCCTCCCCTGACCCGCCGCCGCCTGCTGGGCGGCCTGAGCCTTGCGCCGCTGGGACTGGCAGTGCCGTCGATGGCGGCGGCGCCCGAGTCCTGGCTCATGCCCGACGAGGGCGATCCGCACCGGGCCACATGGATGTCCTTCGGCCCCAACGAGGACGTCTGGGGCCGGCGCCTGCTGAAGCCGGTGCGCGAGCACCTGGCCAACGTCGCCCGGACCATCGCGGCCTTCGAGCCCGTGCGCATGCTGGTGAACGAGGAAGACCACGACCTCGCGGCCCGCCTTTGCGGCAACGGGGTTCAGCTCGAAGTGCAGCCGGTCGACGATCTCTGGATGCGCGACACCGGCCCTGTCTTCGTGCGCAACGGCGCCTCGGGCCAGTGGGCCGGGGTGGACTTCAACTTCAACGGCTGGGGCCGCAAGCAGGCGCATGAACACGACGCCGAAGTCGCCGGATACGTGACCGGCGCGGCGGGCGTGCAGCGGCTGCGTACCAGGCTCGTCCTGGAGGGCGGCGGCATCGAGGTCGACGGCGAAGGCACGGCCATCATCACCGAGAGCTGCGTGCTCAATGCCAACCGCAATCCGGGCGTCAGCAAGGCCGACGCCGAAGTCGAGTTGAAGCGGTTGCTGGGCCTGCGCAAGATCATCTGGCTGCCGGGCATCGCAGGGCGCGACATCACGGACGGTCACACCGACTTCTACGCGCGCTTTGCCTCGCCGGGCGTCGTCGTGGCTGGCCTGGATGAAGACCCCGATTCCTACGACCGTGCCGTCACCCGGCGGCACCTGGAAATCCTGAAGCAGGCCACCGATGCACGCGGCCAGCGGCTGCGCTTGGAAGTGCTCAAGGGGCCGGAATCGGTGCGCAGGAAGCTCGAGACGCCCGAGTTCGCTGCGGGCTACATCAATTTCTACGTCTGCAACGGCGCGGTGATCGCGCCGCAGTTCGGCGATGCGCGCGCGGACGGCAATGCCCGTTCGCTGCTGCGCGAGCTGTACCCGCGCCGCGAGGTGGTTCAGCTCGACATCGACGCCATCGCCGCGGGCGGCGGCGGCATCCACTGCACGACGCAGCAGCAGCCGCGCTGAGAGGCTGGCTCCCTCAGCGTCCTACCACTTGCCGTCCTTCGGAACCGCCTTGGCCGCGCTGGCCTTCGCGTTGGCGGCCGCGGCGATCATCGAAGCGGCTTCGGAACGGTTCGCCTTGTTCGCGAAGTCGACGGCGGTCATGCCCAGCTGGTTCTTCATGGTGGTGTCGGCACCCTCGTCCAGCAGCAGTTTCACTGCATCGTTGGAGCCATACATGGCCGCCATCATCAGCGGCGTGGTGCCGTTGGGCGACTGCGCGTCGATGAAGGCGAAGTTCTCCAGCAGTACCTTCATGATCGCGATCTGCCCGCTGGTGGCGGCGTAGTGCAGCGGCGTCCAGCCGGTCTTGTTGACGGCAGCGTCGCGCTTGAGCAACTGGTCGACCACGTCCTGCTGCCCCTTGATGGCGGCCAGCATCAGCGGGGTTTCGTCCTTCGGGCTGGCGATGTCCACGTCGGTCTGCGGCGCCTCGATCAGGACCTTGATCACCTTGGGCGACGGCTCCCGCAGCGCGATCAGCAGGCCCGTCTGGCCATGTTCGTCGCGCGTGTTGGGGTCGAAACCGCGCTGGATCAGGTTGCGCACGCCGCTGGCGTTGTCGCCGCGCACGGCCCGGAAGAAGTCTTCGAACGAACCGGCATGCACTGCAAAAGATGCAGCAATGACAATGAGATAGATCGATTTCTTGAAGTAGTTTTTCATGATTTGACTTCCCTGAACAATGCCTCGAAGTTGTCGCTCGTGGCCTTGGCGACGGCCTCCACGGGCATCTTCCTGAGCTCGGCGATCTGCTGCGCCACGTAGGGCACGTACGACGGATTGTTGGTCTTGCCGCGGTACGGCACCGGCGCGAGGTACGGGCTGTCGGTCTCGATCAGCATGCGGTCCAGCGGCACGAAGGCGGCCACGTCGCGCAGATCCTGAGCTTTCTTGAAGGTCAGGATGCCGGAGAACGAGATGTAGAAACCCAGGTCGAGCGCCGCGCGCGCCACCTCGGCGGTCTCGGTGAAGCAGTGGAAAACACCGCCGGCCGCGCCGGGCGAGGCGTCTTCGCCCTCCTCCTTCAGGATCGCCAGCGTGTCCGCCGAGGCCTCGCGGGTGTGGATGATCAGCGGCTTGCCGGTCTGGCGAGCGGCGCGGATGTGCACGCGGAACCGGTCGCGCTGCCATTCCAGGTCGGAGATGCTGCGGCCGCCCTTGCGCTCTTCCATCTGGTAGTAGTCGAGGCCGGTCTCGCCGATGGCGACTACGCGCGGCCGCTGCGAGAGGCTCACCAGGTCTTCGACCGAAGGCTCGGCGATGTCCTCGTTGTCGGGGTGCACGCCCACGCTGGCCCAGAAGTTGTCGTAGCTGGCGGCAAGGGCCTGCACTTCGTCGAATTCCTCGAGCTTGGTGCAGATGCAAAGCGCCCGGTCGACCTGCGCCGCGGCCATGGCGGCGCGAATCTGCGGCATCTGGCCCGCGAATTCGGGAAAAGTGAGGTGGCAGTGGGAGTCTGTGAACATCGGAAATGAGGGTGAACGCGGCGCCCGCCCTGGTCTGGCCCTCGCCCGGTTGTCGGGGGCCTGTATGGGAGGTCGGCGCCGTCGAACGAGTTCCGCGTCACCGGGACGGCGGGAAACTCAGATGGTTTGCGTGGGGCGGTCGGAGGCCATCGAGCCGCCGAGCGCCGCCTCGATGCGCGCCTTCAGCTGACGCGACTTCTCGTCGGAAGGAAAACGGATGCCCACGCCCGGAGCCCGGTTGCCGGCGGCGCGCGGCGGCGTGATCCAGGCCACCTTGCCGGCCACTGGGTAGCGCTGCGGGTCTTCAGGCAGCGTCAGCAGCACGTAGACGTCGTCGCCAAGGCGGTATTCGCGGGAGGTGGGAATGAAGATGCCGCCCTCGGCAAACAGCGGGATGTAGGCCGCGTACAGCGCGCCCTTTTCCTTGATCGCGAGCTGGATGACACTCGGCCGGGCGGGTGTGGAGGCTGCTGCGGGCGCAGCTGGGGCGGCAGGTTGGTTCATGGGCGACGAGCGGCAGAGTTTAGGGTGGTTCGCGCTTCGCTCACAAGCGCTTCGAGCATGAGGCCCGCATTGAACGGGTGTTCCGCGGTTCTTGCGGCACTTGCGAGCGACTTCGACCAGCGCGCGAGCGCCAGCCGGGACGGAGCCGCCGGCAGGTCGACGGCATCGAAGAAACGGGGCGCGGCGCCGTTGCCGACGGCCATCAGATCGTGGCAAAGCTTCTGCAGGGCGCCGACGGCCTGCGCGGGCGCGTGATCGGCCAGCGCCCCGACCTCGCCGCGGGCCATGGCCTTGGGCAGGAGCGCCCAGGCCTTGGGCGACTGCCCCGAGCGCGCAAGCTTCAGGGCATCGGTAGGCCGGCCGCCGGCGGCACGCAACAGCGCGCCGGCATCGGCGACAGGAATGTCCTGCGCGGCAAGCCAGGCCTCGGCCTCTGCAGGCTCCGGCCAGGGCAGCGTGAAGCCCAGGCAGCGGCTGCGGATGGTCGGCAGCAGCTGCCAGGCGGCCTCGCTGGCGAGCACGAAGCGCACGTCGCCGACCGGCTCCTCCAGCGTCTTCAGCAGCGCGTTGGCGGTGATCGTGTTCATGCGCTCGGCCGGATACACCAGCACCACCTTGCCGCGCCCGCGCGCGCTGGTGCGCTGCGCGAAGCCGACCGCGTCGCGCATCGCCTCCACGCGGATCTCGCGGCTGGGCTTGCGCTTCTTGTCGTCGATCTCGGCCTGGGCCTTCTCGTCGAGCGGCCAGTTCAGCTCGTGCATGGCGATCTCGGGCATCAGCACGCAAAGGTCCGCATGCGTGCGCACCTCGATGGCGTGGCAGCTCGGGCAATGGCCGCAGGCGACGCCTTCCTGCGTCGGCTGTTCGCACAGCCAGGCGGAGGCCAGGGCCAGCGCCAATTCGTACTGGCCGATGCCGGAGGGGCCCTGCAAGAGCCAGGCATGGCCGCGCTGGCGAAGCAACTCGGTCAGCGGCTTGCGCAGCCAGGGGGACAGCGCCTCGGCACTCATCGGTCGCCTCCGCCGGCCAGCACGCCGCGCGCCGCCAGCTCGGATTCGATCTGCTGCCAGACCTGTTCGCGCGTCTGGCTGGCATCGATGCGCACGAAGCGCCGGGCATCGGCGCTCGCGCGGTCCGCATAACCCTGTGCCACGCGGCGGAAGAACTCGACCGGCTGGGCCTCGAACTTGTCGGGCACGCGGGCGCCGGCCAGCCGCTGGGCAGCGATCTCGGGGGCCAGGTCGAACCACAGCGTGACCTGCGGCTGCAGCAGCTTCGCGCTGCCGGCCTGCGCCTGGACCCATTGCTCCAGCGTGGACAGGACGGTGTTGTCGAAACCCCGTCCCGCGCCCTGGTAGGCGAAGGTTGCATCGGTGAACCGGTCGCAAAGCACCACGTCGCCCCGCGCCAGTGCCGGCTCGATGACCTGCACGATGTGATCGCGCCGCGCCGCGAACACCAGCAGCGATTCGGTCAGCGGGTCCATCGGCTTTTTGAGGATCAGCCCCCGCAGCGTTTCGGCCAGCGGCGTGCCGCCTGGCTCGCGCGTGCGCACCACCGTGCGGCCCTGGGCCTTGAACAGCGCCTCCAGCGCGTCGAGGTGGCTGGACTTGCCGGCCCCGTCGATGCCTTCGAGCGTCAGGAACAGGCCGTTGTCACTCATTGGGTCGTCGCCTTCTGTTTATTGGAGTCGCCGCCACCGCGCTGATATCGGTTGACCGCGCGGTTGTGGTCGTCGAGCGAGCTGCTGAACTGGCTCGTGCCGTCGCCACGCGACACGAAATACAGCGATTTGCTTTGCGCCGGCTGCACCGCGGCCAGCAGCGCTGCCTTGCCCGGCATGGAAATCGGCGTGGGCGGCAGGCCGCCGCGCGTGTAGGTGTTCCAGGGCGTGTCGGCCTGCAGGTCTTTCTTGCGCAGGTTGCCGTCGAAGGCCGTGCCCATGCCGTAGATGACGGTCGGGTCGGTCTGAAGCGGCATGCCGATGCGCAGGCGATTGGTGAACACGGCCGCGATTTCTGCCCGGTCGTTGGCCTTGCCTGTCTCCTTTTCGACAATGCTGGCCAGAATCAGCGCCTCATCGGCCGATTTCAGGGGCAAGTCGGAGGCGCGAGCGGCCCAGGCGGCTTCGAGCTTCTTGTCCATGGCCCGCATCGCGCGCTGCAGCAGGGCGATATCGGTCGAGCCCTTCGAATAGGTGTACGTGTCCGGGAAGAAGCGCCCTTCCGGGTGCACGCCCGGCTTGCCCAGCTTGGCCATGAGCGCGTCGTCGGTCATGCCCACGCTCTCGGGCTTGAGCTGGTCGGCCTTGGCGAGCGCGGCGCGCACCTGGCGGATGTTCCAGCCTTCCACCAGCACCACGCTGCGCGTGGCTTCCTCGCCGCGCACCAGGATGTTGAGCAGCAGCTTGGGCGTGACGCCGCGTTCCAGCTCGTAGCTGCCGGCGCGCATCTGGCGGTCTTGTCCGGAGATGCGGAACCACAGGTAGAGCAGCTGCGGCTGCACGTCGACGCCCGTGTCGGCCACCGCCTGGGCGATGCCGCGCGGCGTGGTGCCGGGTTCGACAGACAGGTCGACGCTGGGCGCAGGCAGCTTGAGCGGCTGGTGCACCCACCAGAGGCCGGCGCCGCCGAGCGCGAGCGCGGCCAGGGCGGCGAGCAGGAAGAGCGTGAGGAAGAAACTGCGCACGAGTCCGATGTGGGGATGACGGGGAAAAAGCCGGAGGCAATCAAAAAACGGTGCCCTTGCGAACCGAAGGGCTGGAACCCCTGCCGCCTCGAAGGAACAGGCACGGCCATGATAATTCAGCGATGACCACTGTCGTTCTCAATGGGGTGACCGCCCTCTCCCATCTCGGCGTGATCCGGGCCGAAGGTCCCGACGCCGCCAGTTTCCTCCACGGCCAGCTCACACAGGATTTCTCCCTGCTCGGCGCCTCCGACGCCCGGCTGGCCGCGCTGTGCACCGCCAAGGGCCGTGTGATCGCAAGTTTCATCGGCATCAAGCCGCAACCCGATCTGATCCTGCTGGTGTGCAGCCGCGACATCCTGGCCGCCACGCTCAAGCGCCTGTCGATGTATGTGCTTCGCGCCAAGGCCAAGCTGAGCGATGCCACGGGGCAATACGCGCTCTACGGCCTCGCCGGCACCGCCCTGACCGCCAACGGCCTCGACGCCGCCGCCCCGCCCGGCAAGCGCACCGCCGTCGGCGACGATGTCAGCGCCGTGTCGCTCTACCCTGCGGACGGCGTGCCGCGCGCCCTGTGGATTGCGCCGGCCGGCCATGCCGCCCCCGCCGGCCCCACGCTCGACGACAACCTCTGGCAGTGGAGCGAGGTCCGCAGCGGCATCGTGACCCTGACCACGCCCGTCATCGAGGCCTTCGTGCCGCAGATGATCAACTACGAATCCGTGGGCGGCGTGAACTTCAAGAAGGGCTGCTACCCCGGCCAGGAAGTGGTCGCGCGCAGCCAGTTCCGCGGCACGCTGAAGCGCCGTACCTACCTCGTGCAGGCCGACGCGCCGGTTTCCGTCGGCCAGGAAGTCTTTGCCGCCGGCGATGCCGAGCAGCCCGTGGGCACCGTGGCTCAGGCCGCGCCGGCGCCCGGCGGCGGCTGGTCCGCCCTGATCTCGATGCAGATCGCCGCGCTCGAGGCCGGCGGCCTGCGCGCGGGCGCGGCCGATGGGCCGGCGCTTACGGTCGAGCCGCTGCCCTACCCTTTGCTCGAAGACATCTGAGCCACCCAACCCCCAACGCCCCTGGAGAAAAGGAGCGTTTGGCGCTATCCAGGAGATAGCGCCATTTTTTTGCGCGTCGTTTAACCCTGCCGGCGGTGCTGCTCCGTAGAAGCCTGCACCGATCAACTCCGGCAAGGAAGACACACCATGAAGCGCAGATTCTTTTCCACCGCCTTGGCCGCGACAGCCATGACCGCCATGGCCTCGCTCCCGGCCTGCGCGCAGACCTCGGAACGGCCTTATGTTCCCTCCACGCCGTCCAGCCGCATCGGCTCGCTGATGCAGATCAGCGTGGTCGACCGCGGCACCGGCGCCGAGCTGCCGATCTACCGCCATCGCGGCGAATACTGGGTGGCCGGCCGCCCCGGCGCGCGCTATGCCATCCGGGCGCGCAACGCGATGGGCGAACGCATCATGGCGGTGATGTCCGTCGACGGCGTCAACGTGGTCACCGGCGAAACCGCGGGTGTGCTGCAGAACGGCTACGTGTTCAGCGCCCGCGAGCGCAGCGACATCACCGGCTGGCGCAAGAGCGATTCGCAGATCGCGGCCTTCGAGTTCGCCGCGGCCGGCAACTCCTACGCCAGCCGCACCGGTCGGCCCGACGACGTGGGCGTGATCGGCGTCGCGATGTTCCGTGAGCGCATGCCCGAGCCGCCACCTCCGCCCGTCACTCCTTTCCCGCGCCGTGACGACTACGGCGGATATGGCTCCGAACGCGAGCGCCGCAGCGAATCGTCGTCGTACCAGGGCGACGCGCGGGCGAAGGCCGGTGCAGCCGACAGCGCAGCGCCCGCAGCGGCCGCCGAGTCTTCAGGCAGCCTGGCCCGGCAATCGGCGCCCAGCCCGAGCCTGGGCACGGCGCACGGACGTCGCGAGACCTCGTACGTCGGCAAGACCACCTTCGAGCGCGCGCAGTCGTCGCCCGACGAAGTCATCCGCATCCGCTACGACAGCCGCGAGAACCTCATCGCCGCCGGCGTGATCCCGGTGCCGCCCGCTCCACGCTGGCCGCGCCCGGCGGGGCCGTCGCCGTTCCCGGGCTCGGATCCGGGCTACGTCCCCGATCCGCCGAGCCGCTACTGAGCGGAAGAAGAAAGAAGAGATCGGCGCATCTCGATGTGCGGGATGCCGGCCTCCTCGAAGCCCTCTCCGTGCGGCACGTAGCCCAGCCGCGTGTAGAAGCGCTCGGCACCGCGTTGCGCGTTCAGCGCGACCACGCTGTCGCCGCGCTCCCGGGCGGCGTCTTCCAGCACCTGCATCACCGCGGCGCCATGGCCGCCGCTGCGCAGGTTGCGATGCACCGCCACGCGGCCGATGTGCGAAATGCCGTTCTCGGCCGGCAGCAGCCGGGCCGTGGCGATGACCTGGCCGAGCCGGTTGCGCGCCACCGCGTGCAGCACCACGGCGTCCTGCTCGTCCCACTCCAGCGATTCGGGAATGTTCTGTTCCTCGATGAACACGGCTCGCCGCAGCGCACCGGCACCTTCACCCAGCGTGGCCCAGTCGCCCGTCTCGATGGTGCGCATTGACTCACCGGCCTCGTAGCCCAGCAGCACCTCGCGCAGCGCCGGCGGCACCGGCTTCGAGGTCTGCGTCGCCGGATCGGCGAACACATAGACCAGCTCGCAGCCGACAAGGAACTGGTCCTGCCGGAACAGCCCGCCCTCGAACACGATCGACGAATTGCCGATGCGCGCGCAGCGCATGCCCACGTCGAGCACGTCGTCGATTCGCGCAGAGGCGCGGAAATCGACTGTCGCCTTGCGCACGTAAAGGTCGCCGCCCATCGCATGCATCGATTCTTCGTACGGCAGCGCCAGCGCACGCCAGTAGTCGGCGATGGCCGTGTCGAAGTACATCAGGTAGTGGGCGTTGAAGACGATCTTCTGCATGTCGACTTCGGCCCAGCGCACGCGCAGGCGGTGGAAGAAGCGGAAATCGCTACGTTGCATTCATGTCTCCGGAATAGTTGGTTGGTGGGATCAAAGTATGGAAATGGATGCCGGTCTGAAGCGCCCGGGCTCAGTGCGCCGAGACGTGGTGCAGGGCAAGCAGGTTCTTTTGTACCGCACGGCCCTTGCCGCCGAGCTTCAGCTCTTTCAGCAGTCCCAGCGTAGCCGCGGGCAGCACACGCTGCGAGTTCAGTGCGATCTCGAGCAGTAGCTCCATCAGCGCCGCAAGGTCCTTCGGCGGGTTTTCGACATCGGCCGCCAGCATTTCGCAAAGAAGCTCGAAGACCGGCGCGGCCAGCCGGGCATCGGCGCGCATCGCTGCCTGCAGGCTCTTGCTATACCGCTTGGCCATCGCGAGCGAGGACGCCAGCAGCGCCCGCATCTGCGCGGCCAGTGCCTGCACGTCGAGCCGACCTTCCATGAAGGCGTGCACGAGCGCATCGACCGCAAGCGCCGTCTGCCCGGGCTCCTTTCCTGCGAGCGCCAGCGCCAGCAGCAGCACTGCCATCGGCTGCGATGCGGTGATGGGCACCGTGGGATCGAGCAGCGGCGCGAGGTAGGCGCGGTTCTGCCACTGCGCTTCCCACCAGTCGAGGTTGTTGCCGATCTCGCGGCATCCGGCCGCGAAGAAACTCTCCAGAGACGACGGGAGCACCGTGGCGGCGTAGCGCAGCAGGGCTTCGTCGTATGTACCCTCCAGGCCGGCGCGGCGCACGGCCGTGAGCGCATGCGGCGTGTCAGGATGCACTGTCGCGGACTTCAGCAGGAAGTCGTGATGGACGTAGGTCCTGCCGTCGTAGGTGGAACTCCGGGAGCTCACCGACCACGTATAGCGGGCGACCGTCGCGCCGTCGGGGCCGATGTCGCCCAGCGCATCCTTCACGCGCGGATCGTCCGCGCCCGGGCACCGGATGCGTGCTGCGGCAGCGAACAGGGCTTCCTGAGCCTGGTCGGCCTTGGCTGGAATGGCGATGCCATCGTCGCCGAGCGCGTGGCGCAACGCCCGCACCAGCGGGACATCGGCCAGCCGGCGCGCCTGCTCCAGCAAGGCTGCCGCGCCCTGCCCATGCGCCGGCGCCAGCCGCAGCAGCCCCCTCACCTGCTCTCCGAGGCCCGGTTCCGCGCCCCGCGCCTGATATGCCGCGATGCGCTCGATGAACATCGCCGCATCGATGAGGCCTCGTGAATGCGTGGCCGCCGACAAGGGCGCGAGGCCCCAGCCGCGCGCCGCCTGATTGATCAGGTCGTCCACGCGCAGCGCCAGGAACTCGTCAGCCTGCGGTTTTTGCAAGCCCTGCCGATGAGGGCTGTCGCGCAGGTCGGGCAAGCGCTCCCCGGTCGTGACGAAGACCAGCAGCCGCGCAAGCCGGCTCGGCACTTCCTTGCCGTGGAGCTTGCGCGCTCGCTTGACCACGGGTGCACATTGCTTCACCAGCGCTTCGGGCAGCGGCGCCATGCGCACCAGCGCTTCCACGACGCGCTCCAGTTCGTCGGTGTCGTTGTCGTTCTCAAGCACGAAGGCGATCTGCTCGACCAGCTCGGAGGCATCGGCGATCGGCACGAGCGCGCGGCTGGCGTCGAGCGGATCCATCGGGCCGTCACGAGCGTCTGCGTCCGGCAACAGGCCGGGCGCCGCCGACGCAAGCGGCTCAGCGGCAGGCACATCCCCGAGCAGCGCCACAAGCGCCGGTCGGTTGATCGCCGCCACGCCGTCGACATACGCGGCCAGCTCGCCTCGCGCCGCGGCGTCCATGCCCCAGCTCTTGAGCCGCTCAATGATCTTCTTCTGCAGGTCGGCCGCCTCGTGCACGAGTCCGCACAGCGCCACCGCCGAGGCTTCGTGCGCCAGCGAGGGTTCGCGCTTGACGGCGGCTTCCGCCAGCTTCAACGCGGCATCGACCTGCGACTTGGCACTGGCATGAAACACCGGGCGCAGCCCGCCCAGCACCGACGCTCCATCGACATGACCCGCCGCCTGCAGCGTTTTCAGCGCGCCGAGTGCCAGCGCGACGGTCGGCGGAATGCGGCTCTCGCACAAGCCGAGGTAGCGCGCTGCAAAGGGTGCCATCTCGCCGGCGTCCGGAGCCAGCGTCTCGTGAAAGCGCGAGAACCAGCCCGCGCGGAACTGGGGCCAGTCTTTCTCCAGCGTGCCAAGCGTCTTGTCGAGCAGCTGCGCACGGGTGAATTCGCCTCGCGCGATGCCGTCCATGAAGATGTACGACCAGGAGTTCTTCGGCGAGTGGTTGTACTTGTCGACCGCGGACAGGTTGTGCTCGCCGGTTCCCTCCACATCGAACAGGCGCAGCAAGGCCTGGTACAGGCTGGGGTCGCGTTCGAAGTGCTGGTCCATGGTCACCAGGCGGGAAAGCGCACGCGGCAGGGCCATGAGGCCGATGGCGTATTCGTCGCCTTGCGGCCGGTCGATCAGCCCCGCGGCGACCAGGTTCTGAACCGGCAATATGTGCTGCGCGAAGGCTTCCAGCCTGGCCTTGGCGGCCTGCTGCAACGCGGCCCGCCAGCCGGCAGCGTCGATGCCGAAGCGTTCGAGGAGCCCGGCGAGGCTTTCCCGGTCGAGCGATACCCGCAGGCTCGCATGATCGAGAAAGGCCCCAGGCTCCATGCAAACGGCCACTGCGGCCTGCAGCGCCTCGTACTGCGATGCCTGGGCCTCTCCGCCCCACTGGCGTGCGTACGGGCTGCCCTGCCAGTGGGTCGACCGCATGATCTGGCCCAGCTTCGTGAGCGACGGGCCACAGGCCTGGCGGCCGGCGGCAGGCATGGCTTCCAGGCTCTGGAGCGTCGCCTCGACGTTACCCCGGTACACCGCCTGTTCCAGTGCGTCGGCCGGCACAAATGCCGGCAATTCCTTCGCATTTGTCACTTTCCGCCTTCCACCGCGAAGGCTGCAGCCTCCACCGCCAGTACATGCTTGCAGGGGCCGCGCTCGCCCTGGTGCTTGGCATACCAGGGACATGTGCAGCGCAGCTCCCCATCGATTTCGCGAACGCTGTACGCCGTACCCGAGCTGCTCACCTGCGCCTCGACCGGGCTGGTGTTGGCGATGGTGACGGCGCCGCGCGCCATGAGCTCGCGCGCATCGGCAAGGCGCGGGTGCATGTCCTCGACCGAAGACAGGTCGAAAGGCAGTACGCGATGAAAGTAGCGCCGTTCGACCACGTCGAAGCCCACCAGGCCCGAGGCGCCGAGGATGCGCAGGCTGTCTTCCACGCTCGCTTCGGCGATGCCCAGCGTGCACGCCAGCGCCGGTGCGTCGATCAGCGCCTGCCAGTTCAGCTGCGCCTTCACCTGCGACACGGCGCGTTCGTCGTCCATGCGCATCAGCGCGCGCAACGCCTGCCCCTCGCCCGAGAAGCCGCGCCAAGGCTCGGCGCTCAGTGCCAGCGTGAGCCGCGCGCCCGGAAAATCCAGCACCCATGCGCTGGCCTGCTGCCCTTCGTCGGCATGCACGGCCAGGCTGCGCGCCTTGGGCAGCAGCGCTTCGAGCACCCGCAGGCGGCTCGTGTCGGTCACCCGCACACCTTGCGGATGCGGGCGGGTGGTGGTGAAGGGGCCTTTGGGCGACGGCACCACCCACAGCGGCGTGCGGCTGGTCGAAGCCTTGGGCAGCGTGCGGAGAAAGCGCAACGCCTCCAGGCCCTTGAGTTCGAAGCGCCGCCCCATGCCGGCCAGGTACGACTGCACCTCGACCATGCCGCGCAGCCAGCGAAGCGGAAGCGCCACCTTGCGCTCGACCACCTCGCTGTTGCCCGACTGCAGCGTCAGCGCATCGCGCCCGACCGAGAGCGCAAGCCCGTCCGCGTCACGCAGCCGGGCCAGCGCGGCGCGCATCGGGGCGTTGAAATCGACGTTGGTCGTGCCCTTGCCGACCACCTCCCCGTCGTAGGAGTCGGGCAGCAGGTCCACGCGCACGTAGCAGCTGCAACATGAGGAAAAGCCTTCGAAGCGCAGCAGTTCGCCGCCGGCCGTGACCACCGGGTCGGCCAGCGCGATGGCGCGCGCGACACTGTTGGCGGGCGTGAAGAAGCGCGAGCCGACCACCAGGTGCACGGCACTCAGCAGCTCCGCGCACAGCCGGGGCTGGAGCAGCCGGCCTTCGAAGAAATGCGGATGCGCCGCGCCGCCGTCGGCCTGCGGACTGGAAGTCGCAAGGCTCAGCCGCGGGCCCGACGGCTCCGCCAAGGTGGCGGATGCGTGCGCGTACCGGTAGGCATGTGCGACGGCGCTCAAGGCTGCAAGGCCTCCCGCAGAGCCCGGGCCGCATCGTCCTGCGCCTGCAGCGCCTCGGGAATCGCCCGGCCCATCTTGATGAATTCGTGGATCACGCCGCGGTAGATCTCCAGGTCGACCGGCACGCCCGCCGCGCGCAGCTTGTCGGCGTAGGCGATGCCTTCGTCGACCACCGGGTCGCATTCGGCCAACCCGATCCACGCCGGAGCCACGCCGTCGACGTCGTCGGCCAGCAGCGGCGCGAAGCGCCAGTCGTCGCGGTCGGCCGGGGTGTTGACGTACTGCGCGAAGAAGAAATCGATCATGGCCTTGGTCAGCAGCGGGCCGTCGATGTGCCGCAGGTGGGAGGCCGTGTCCTGGTGCGCGGTGGTGCCGGGGTAGATCAGCATCTGCAGCGAAAGCGGCAGGCCCGCGTCGCGCGCGAGGATGGCGCACACGGCCGCGAGCGTGCCGCCCGCGCTGTCGCCGCCCACCGCCAGCCTCGAGGGGGCGAGGCCCAGGCTCGCGCCCTCCTTCGCGATGAACTGGAAGGCGTCCCATGCGTCGTTCGATGCGGTCGGGAACTTGTGCGCAGGGGCCAGCCGGTAATCCACGGAGATCACGGCGCAGCCGCTCTTCTTGCTCAGCACGCGGCACAGCGTGTCGTGCGTGCGGATGTTGCCGACGGTGAAGCCGCCACCGTGGAAATAGATCAGCACCGGCAACACCGCCGACGAAGGCGCGTAGAGGCGAGCGGGGAGCGCATGGCCGTCGCGCGTCGCGATGGTGAAGTCTTCGACGCGCGACAGCTCGGGCTTCTGCACTTCGAGCACGCCGGCGCCCTTTTCGTAGGAGGCTTTGGCCTCGTCGGGCGTCTGCTTGTCCAGCGGCGGGTGGCCCGCGCGGGCCATGCGTTCGACCACGCTGGCCATCTTCGGCGTGAGCCGCGTGGCGGCCGGTGTGCCCGGCGCGACAGCGGCAAGGGTTTCTTTCATGTGCAAGGCGGTTTGCTCTTGTTAGATTTGGCTGGTCGGCAATCGTACTGCCCCGGGCTCCCCGAGGCCTTCATCCCCATGGCACTCATCCAATACCTCACCCAGATCCAGTTCGAGTTCGGCGCGATCAAGCTGCTTTCCAGCGAATGCGCGCGCATCGGCATCAATCGTCCTCTCATCGTGACTGACGCCGGCGTGCGCGCGGCCGGCGTGCTGCAGAAGGCGCTCGACGCCATCTCCGATCTCGAAGTCTCGGTGTTCGACCAGACGCCCTCCAACCCCACCGAGGCCGCGGTGCGCGCGGCCGTGGAGCTTTATCGCAGCGGCCGCTGCGACGGCCTCATCGCCGTGGGCGGCGGTTCCGCCATCGACTGCGCCAAGGGCGTGGCCATCGCGGCCACGCACGAGGGCCCGCTCAAGACCTACGCAACCATCGAGGGCGGCTCGCCGCGCATCACCAATCGCGTGGTGCCGCTGATCGCGGTGCCCACCACCAGCGGCACCGGCAGCGAGGTGGCGCGCGGCGCCATCGTCATCGTCGACGACCATCGCAAGCTGGGCTTCCACAGCTGGTTCCTGATGCCCAAGGCCGCCATCTGCGACCCCGAGCTCACGCTGGGCCTGCCGCCGAAGCTCACGGCCGCCACGGGCATGGACGCCATCGCGCACTGCATGGAAACCTTCATGTCGGCCGCGTTCAATCCGCCTGCCGACGGCATCGGCCTCGACGGACTGGAGCGCGCCTGGGGCCACATCGAACGCGCGACCAAGGACGGCAGCGACCGCGAGGCGCGCCTGAATCTCATGAGCGCGTCGATGCAAGGCGCGATGGCGTTCCAGAAGGGCCTGGGCTGTGTGCACTCGCTGAGCCACAGCCTGGGCGGCGTCGATCCGCGCCTGCATCACGGCACGCTCAACGCCCTCTTCCTGCCGGCGGTGATCCACTTCAACTCGGGCGCCGAGTCGGTGCAGAAGGAGCAGCGCCTGCAACGCATGGCGCAGGCCATGCACCTCGATTCGGCCGGCGACCTGGGCGACGCCATCCGCGACATGAACGCGCGCCTGGGCCTGCCCAAGGGCCTGGCCGAAGTGGGCGTGACGCCCGCGATGTTCGAGCAGATCATCGACGGCGCCATGGCCGACCACTGCCACAAGACCAACCCGCGCCTGGCCACGCGCGACGATTACAAGGCGATGCTCGAAGCCTCGATGTAAGGCTCGCGCAAGAAGCCTGTAATGGCTTCTTCTACACATTGCTTCAGTGAGCGTTCCGAGGGGTGTTTCAGAGGGGAAAACGGCCCTCTCGCACCCCTCGCGTCATTTATGTGACATAAGGGATTTCTAGACTGTCACCGAAGGTTTCCCAACCGCGGAAACCCAAGGGTCAGGGAAGTTCCGAATGCAGCGCACAGTCCAAGTCCACACCGTCCTGAGCTCGGAGCAGCTCAAGTTCCGCTCGATGCGGGGACGGGAAGGACTCTCCGAGCTTTTCGAGTTCGAGGTGGACATGGTCAGCAGCAGCTTCAGCCTCGACCTGAAGCAATTGCTCGGCACTTCGCTCACGCTGGAGCTGGCCGACGAAGGCGCACCGCGATTCCTCAACGGCACCGTGGTGCGCTTCGAGCTCGTGGGCCGCGCCAACGAGACCGGCCGCCACTACATCTACCGCGCGCTGGTGCAGCCGTGGCTCTGGTACCTCACGCGCACCACCGACTGCCGCATCTTCCAGAACAAGAGCGTGCCCGAGGTGCTCGACGAAGTGCTGGGCAAGTACGGCTTCCAGTTCGAGAAGCGCCTCACGGGCAGCTATTCCGCCCAGGAGTACTGCGTGCAGTACCAGGAAAGCGACTTCGCCTTCGTCAGCCGCCTGATGGAACACGAAGGCATCGCCTACCACTTCGAGCACGGCAACGGCTCGCACCTGCTGGTGCTGGCCGACGACTCGGGCAGCTACAAGCCGCTGCCGGGCCACGCGAGCATCCCCTACCGCCCGCGCGACCGCGTGGTCAACGCGCTGGAGCCCTGCATCGATCAGTGGCGCGTGGCCGAGCAGATCACCTCCGGCCGCGTGATGCTCGACGACTTCGACTTCAGGAAGTCGCGCGCCTCGCTGCAGAGCGTGCAGCAAGACCCCAAGCCGCACGAGCACTCGACCTACGAGGTCTACGAATGGCTCGGCGGCTACACCGAGCACCAGCAGGGCGACGCCTACGCGAAGATCCGCCTGCAGGAGCTGCAGTGCGCGCACGAGCTGGCCGCGGGCCACACCAACGTGGTGGGCATGGCGCCGGGCTACCTGTTCCAGATGACGCATTGCCCGCGCGAGTCGGACAACCGCGAGTACCTCGTCACCGAAACCCGCTACGACCTGCGCGAGCCCGAGTACTCCTCGGGCGGCAGCAGCGAGTCGGTGTGCGAGTTCGACTTCACCGTGCTGCCCTCCTCCGTGCCCTACCGCCCCGCACGCAAGACGCCGCGCCCGCGCACCAACGGCCCGCAGACCGCTACCGTGGTCGGCCCCGAGGAAATCTGGACCGACCGCTTCGGCCGCGTCAAGCTGCAGTTCCGCTGGGACCGCTACGGCCAGTCGAACGAGAACAGCTCCTGCTGGGTGCGCGTGTCGAGCAGCTGGGCCGGCGCCAACTTCGGCACCATGCACATGCCCCGCGTGGGCCAGGAAGTGATCGTCGATTTCATCGGCGGCGAGCCCGACCGCCCCATCGTCACCGGCCGCGTCTACAACAGCGATCAGATGCCGCCATGGGAGCTGCCCGCCAACGCCACGGCCAGCGGCATCCTCACGCGCTCCAGCTCGGGCGGCGCGGCCAACCAGGCCAACATGCTGCGCTTCGAGGACCGTACGGGCGCCGAGCAGATCCTGCTGCACGCCGAGCGCAACCTCGACGTGGAAGTGGAAGCCGACGAGACCCACACCACCGACGGCACCCGCACCACGCTCATCAAGGGCCACGAGTCGGCCACCTACAAGGACGGCGAGACGCGCGACATCACCGCCGGCGCCAAGGAAACCATCACCGGCGGCGACACCCGCAGCGTGACCGGCGGCTTCACCGAAACCGTGACCGGCGGCGTGAACCAGACCATCTCTGGCGGCAAGACGCGCGTGCTCAGCGGCGGGCTGAACGACACCATCACCGGCGGCGTGCAGCTCGCCATCACCGGCGGATTCAACGGCACCATCGACGGCAAGGAAATCCGCTTCGTCAGCGACGGGCGCGACGACACCATCAACACGTCGAACAACGTGCTGGTCAACGGGCCCTCGACCACCACGGTCACCGGCCCGACCGTGCACACCTCGCCCGACGTGACCTTCAACACGACGAACCACATCCACAACACGACGCAGCACGTCATCAATACGACGATCTACAACACGACGTCGAACACGTACAACAACCTGACCAACAACTACACGAACAACTCGGTCAGCTACACCAACAACTACGCCAAGAGCAGCGACTGGCGCCTCGCACGCTCGGGCGGCGCGGGCTTCCGCTTCGGCGCGGTGGGCATGTCGCTCGACTTCTGGGGCGTGCGCCAGCAGTTCTACGGCATCAACTCGCAGTACGCCGTGCTCAAGGTCGACTTCATCACCTGGAAGATCGCCAACAAGGGCATCGACATCACCCAGAAGGCCGCCCAGGTGGCCAGGGCCGCGCTGCGCCTTTACATGGATGGCATGGCCGCCTATGCGCAGGGCATGCACATCGTGATGTGATGACGGAATCGATGCCTCTCTGGGAAATCCTTATCTGGGTCTTCTTCGCCATCGTCATGACGGCCGTCGTCGTGCTGGGCATCGGCGCGGTCGGCTACATGCGCCGCGAGAACCGGCTCTACTCGGCCGAGCAGGAGCTGTGGGCCTCGCTGGCACAGACCGGACAGCCGGCCGACGGCGTGATCCGCAACTTCCGCATTCACCCCGACAACATGACGCGCGCCGGCTCCCACGGGCAGACCGTGTGCGCCGTGGTGCTGGACGTGGACTACGCCGACACCGCCGGCACCCAGCGCGTGGCCTCGATCCGCACCTTCGTCGAAGACGCACTGGTGCCGCGCTTCCAGGAGCCGATGAAGGTCGTCCACCTGCGCTACGACCCGCGCAATGCCACCTCGGTCGCCGTCGACCGGGAGCGCACGCCGCTGGAGATCCCGCGAGCAGCTCGGCATCCATGAAGACAGTCAAACCGCTGCGGCTGAGCGTCATCACTCGGCCGTTCATCCGCGCGGGCGAGCAGCGCCTGGCCGTAACCACGTTGTGCATGGTGTCGATGGGCGAGCAGCCCGTGCTCACGCCGGAAGCCGAGTTCTGGAAGATGCTGGCCGACGAGCTCGGTCCGGCCACCGCCATCGACATGGGCATTCCGAAGAGCCGTGCCGAAGTGCTGGCCACCGGCTTCGCCTACACCGCGCACCAGGAAGAGAAGGCGCAATGTGCCGTGCGCCTGCAGCTGGGTGGCATCTCGAAGGACCTGGCCGTCTTCGGCGACCGCTACTGGGTCGGCGGCCGGCCTACGCGGCCGCAGCCCTTCGAGTCCATGCGCATCGATTGGACGCGCGCCTACGGCGGCCCCGCCTTCGCCGACAACCCGCTGGGCCGGGGCCACGGCTTCGAGCAGGTCAACGGCCACGAAGTGCAACGCCTGCCCAACATCGAAGACCCGTCTCGCCGCGTGCACCGCAGCGACGACCAGCCGGAGCCCGCGGGCTTTGGCCCGATCGACATCGCCTGGCCGAGGCGCATGCGCCTCATCGGCAGGCAGTACGACGAGCACTGGCGCAACAACCTCTTCCCGGGGTTCGCGCAGGACATGGACTGGCAGCTCTTCAACGCCGCGCCTGCCGACCAGCGCCTGCCCGGCAACGCCATCGAGATCGAGCCCGGCACGCCCTACGCGGTGTGGAACATGCACCCCGGGACGCCCATCCAGCGCGGGCGCCTTCCGGACTGGCGCGGCCTCGCATTCATCGCGCGCAGGCAGTCTCCCGGGCAGGTCGAGGAAGTCGCCCAGCGTCTGAGCACGGTCTGGTTCTTCCCGCACCTGGAACGTGTCGCGCTCGTCTTCCACGGCGAGGCGCCCAACGAGGAAGACGACGCCAGCGACATCACCCACGTGATGCCCGCGCTGGAAAAGGTGGGCGCGCCGCGCGGCCTCGCGCACTACGCGAGCGTGCTGGGCCAGCGCTGCGATCCGGAAAAGGCCGCTCTCTACATGTTCCGCGACGACGAGTTGATTCCGGAGGAGGCCATCGGCCCCTGGATGGACAAGCTGGAGCAGCCCGAATCCGCCCTCACCCGCAACATGCGCGAACGCGGTGCGCAGGCCCGCGAAGAGCTCAAGCAGCTGGCGCTGGAAGCCGGCCACAAGGCACGCCATTTCCGGGAGCGCCCTCCGCCGCCGCCCTTTCGCCGCATGCCCACGCTGCGCGAGTTGCCGCAGTTCGTGGAGCAGGCAGACGCCTACGCGCTCACCCAGCGCGAGCAAGGCGCCATCGAGCGCGAGCGCCTGCAGCGCGAGGCCGATGCCAATGCGAAGGAATCGATGAAGGTCGGCTTCGACACAGGCAAGCTGGTGCGCGAGCACGACCGCACCGAAGTGAAAGGCCCGCCTCGCGTGGACGGTGCCTCCGTGCTCAGCGGATTCACCGGCATTTCGGCGGCGACGGGCACGCCGCCCATTCCCGAGGCGCAGGTGGAGTCGATGCGCAGGATGACGGAGGACGGCGAGCGCGGCCTGCTCGCGCTGTATCGCGGCACGGCGCAGCACCAGGCAACCGTCGATCCCTTGCCGCCAGAGCGCCTTGCCGAGCTGCGTGCGAAGGTGGACACCGTGCTCGAAGGCAGCCGCGACTTCACCGGCATCGACCTCACGGGCGCCGATCTCGGCGGCCTGGACCTGCGCGGCGCGTGCTTTCGCCGCGCCCTGCTGGAAAGCGCCGACCTGCGCGGCGCGCAGTGCGACGGCGCCGACTTCAGCCAGGCCGTGCTGGTGCGCGCCCAGCTCTCGGGCGCCCGTATGCGCGGCGCATTGATGCGCGAGACCAACCTGGGCGGCATCGCCTGCGAGCGTGCCGACTTCTCGCAGGCCGACCTCGAAGGCGCGAGGCTGGAGAAGGTGACGCTCGCGGATTGCAGTTTCGAAGGCGCCCGCCTGCACCACCTGCATGTGATCGAGTCGCGCATATCGCGGTGCGACTTCGGGCGGGCGGACATTTCGTACGCCGGCTTCATGTCCGATGCGACCATCGAAGACTGCAGCTTCCGCGGCGCCCGCCTCTTCAAGGCTGCGTTCCTTTCTTGCCACGTCGCGCGGCTGGACTTCACCGGCGCCACGCTCGAAGCCTGCGCCTGGACGCACATGGTCTGCGACGACGGCATGGTGTTCGCATCCGCACTGCTGCGCACCACCTGCTTCACCGGGAAGAGCAGCCTGCGCGGCGCGAGCTTCGAGGCCGCGACGCTGGTGCAGTGCAGCCTGCGCGAGATATCTCTCGAAGGAGCGCGCATGGCGCGCTCCACCCTGGATACCTGCGACTTCTCTGCCTGCAACCTCACGGCAGCCGACCTCACCGACACCCTGGCGCCGGAAAGCCTCTTCATCCGCGCCGACCTGAGCCGGGCATCCCTGCGCGGCGCCAACCTGATGACCGCCAATTTCAACAAGGCCCTGCTGCCTTCCGCCGACCTGCGCGAAGCCAACCTGTTCCGCGCCGACATGTCGCAGACCCGCATCGACACCATCACCGCCACCCAGGGCGCCTACATAGAGCAGACCAAGACCGTGCCAGCCCTGCGCGCGATGCCTGGCCGATGAGCCCGCAGGAACTGGCGACCCGCATCCGCAACGGCGTGCGCATGGAACGCGAAGACTTCACCGGAATGCAGCTCGGCGGGCTGGACCTGTCGGGGGGCATGTTCAGCGAATGCCGCTTCGCGCAGGCCTCGATGGCCGGCAGCCGCCTCGACGATTCGGTGTTCGAGCGCTGCAACTTCGACGGCGCGGTGCTGTCCGCGGCGCGGCTGGATGGCGTTTCCTTCCTGCGCTGCAGCCTTGCGCAGGTGGAGGCGGACGCGAGCCATTGGCCGCGCGCGGTCGTCGCCGAATCCGACCTGAAGAACGCCCGCTGCGCCGATGCCGAGCTGGCGGAAACGGTCTTCCACGACTGCGAGCTGCATGGCGCCAGCCTGGAACGCGCCAGGCTCGCCAAGGCCATCTTCAACGGCAGCCGCCTGGGCAACGCCAGCCTGCGCGATGCAACGGTCGCGAGCGCCGTGTTCTTCCGCGTCGACCTGCGCGAGGCGGGCTTGCAGGGCGCGCGCTTCCACAACGCCGTCTTCTCCGAGGCCGACCTGAGCGGCCAGTCCTTCGCGGGACAGTCGCTGGAGTTGTGCCAGTTCGCGGACGCGCGCATGTCCGGCTGCGTCTTCGAAGACGCCCGACTCCCGCAGTGCAACTTCAAGGGCGCGATGCTGGACGGCGCCCGCATGGCCCGCGTGCATGCGCCGCAATCGCTTTTTCCCGAAGCGGACCTGCGAGGCGCCGACTTCCGCGAGGCCACGCTCGACCATTCGCTCTGGATCGATGCGCTGCTGGGCGGCGCCGATTTCTCCGGCGCGAGCCTGACGCAAAGCGTCTTCCACCGTACCCGCTGCGAGAACGCGCGCTTTGCCCGCAGCCGGCTCGACTACGCCGATTTCTCCTATGCGGATCTGCGCGGCGCGAGCTTCGAGAAAGCCACCTTCCTGCGCACGCAGATGCATCGCGCCGACCTGGCCGGCTCGCACTGGAGCGACCGCATCGGCGTACTGGACAACGATCCCGCCCTCCATGAAGCCGAGCGCGCCGCATGGCAGCGCCCCACCCGCGCCGCCCGCCTGGACCGCGATGCCCATGGCCGCATGCTCACAGACGAAAAGAACACCCGATGACGATGACCGCCGGAACGTCCATTTCCACCAGCGTGCACGCGCCCGCTCTTGCCGAAAGCGAGCTCGCGCCGCTGCTGCAGAAAGCCGCGCCGGCCAGGCCGCTGCAACAGTCGGCGGTACTCCAGGGCATCGCGATGGCGAAGGTCGTGGCCAGCCATTCGGACGACAGCCACGATGTGATGGTGAGCGGAAGCCCCCACGCCATCGCTTGCCGGCGCGCCGCGAGCTGCCTGCTGGTGCCGGCGCCCGGCGACACCGTGATGGTCGCCGGCCCGGGTGGCGACGAGCTCTATCTGATCGCCATCGTCGCGCAGGCCGATGCGCGGCAAGCCACGCTGGCCGTCGAAGGCGAACTGACGCTGGCCTCGCGCAGCGGCGGCATCGCCGTGCGGGGCGCGGGCGCGCTCGACATGCAGTCGGACACCGCCATCCACACGCGCGCTCCCGAATGGAACCTCAGTGCCG
Source organism: Variovorax sp. SG517 (assembly GCF_013376045.1). Lineage (GTDB taxonomy): Bacteria > Pseudomonadota > Gammaproteobacteria > Burkholderiales > Burkholderiaceae_C > Variovorax. The sequence goes on from NZ_JABMJG010000002.1 coordinate 555,642, forward strand.
CGCGCAGCCAGTGCAAGGTCTCGGAGCTCGAATACCAGGGTGCCGAGGTGCGCTTCAGCGTGCTGGTCTCTCGCTTCGTGGGCCGCGCCTGCGAGGTGGTGCTCGACCGCCTGCACCTGCTCACGCGCTCGAGCTTCCGCCTCACCGAGGAGATCGAGCAGGTGCGCGCGGGACAGATCGACATGCAGTCGTCCAGCACGATGCGCCTGCACGCGAAGAACACGCTGGTGACCAGCAAGGAGCTGGTCAAGGTCGATGCCGAGCAAATCCACATGGGCTGACTCGCCATACGAGCCGCAGCCGAGAAGAGAACCGAACAACCGCCGAAGGAGCCTTCGCCATGTTTGCCAATGCACAGATGATGGGCATGGACCTCGCCTTCCCCGACGTCTGCAAGACGCCGCCGGCGCTGCCCATCCCCTACCCCAACTTCGCCCTCGGCCCGACCGCCATACCCAACGCCTGGAACATCCTCTACGGCGGCACGCCCGCGCACAACATGGCCACGGTCACGCCCATCACCAACGGCGACAACGCCGGGGTGCTGATGGGCGTGGTCTCGCAGACCGTGATGGGCCCTTCGCGCCACATCACCGGCGCGTTCACCGTGCTGCTCAAGGGCACGCCGTGTACGCGCATGACGAGCCTGTCGGTGCAGAACCGCTGCAACATCGTGGGCATGCGCATCGTGCCGAGCCAGTTCAAGGTGCTGGTGCTCGCGCCCTGAATGCACATTCGGTTGCTTTTGTAAGCGGAAATAGTTCACTTTTGGCATGTGTATTGCTGCAATGCAGCAAAGCAGATGGCATGCCCCAATGATGTGCCACGGCAGTGGAGACGCAGGTCCTGAAAAGCCACCACGTCGTCGATTGCGAGGCGCCAATGAATGCAAGCACCGTCCAGGAGTCGCACCAGATCGCGAAGGCGGAGGCCTCCGCATGGCATGAGCGCTGGCGACGATGGCGAGGCGGCACCGCCGAGTCGCTGGTGCCGCGCATCGCGGGATACGCGCTGCTCGCCTTCGTGCTCTGGCTCGTCGTCACCACGCTGATACAGCCGCTGGTATCCAGGCAGGCCACGCGCGCGGTGCTGCAGGCACCGGTGACGCTGATCACCTCGCCCATCAGCGGCGTGGTCACCCAAATGACGGTGCGCGCGCTCGACAAGGTCGATGTCGGCGCCGTGGTGGCCACGGTGCAGAACCCGACCATCAACCGCGACATCCTCACCACGCTCAGCACGCAGCGGCTCGCACTGCAGAGCCAGTTGGCGCAGTTGACGAACCAGGCCAATGCATCGGGCGACGAACTCCAGTTCGTGGAGCAGCAGGTCAAGCTGTATCGCGCCGCATCGATGGCGCAGACGCGCGATGCGTGGCAGATCGCGCAACGCCAGCGCGAGGTGGCGCAGTCCAGCGTGGCGGAGCAGGAGCAGAAGGTGCGCCGCACTTCCGCCATGCTCGACGAAGGCGCCGTGAGCCCGCAGACCATGGACGCGGCACAGGCGCAATTGAGCACCTCGCGAGCCAGCGCGGCCGTGGCCGAACAGGCCTATGCAGGCCTCGGCCAGAGCATGGCGAGCGCGAGCCGCGGCGTGTTCGTGGGCAGCGGCGGTGCCAGCGTCTACCAGACGCTCACCAGCCGGCGCGAAACACTGAGCGGCTCCATCGGGCGCGCGCAGCACGACAGCGAAGCCCTGCGCCAGCAGCTGCACGAAGTGACCGCGCTGGAGGCCGAGGAACGCAGCCGCATCGACCGCATGGCCGCCTTTCAGGTGCGTGCGATGCAACCGGGCCAGGTGAATTCGGTGCTGATGCCGCAGGGCAGCTTCGTGCCGCAAGGGGCCACCCTGGTGCGCATGACGGACTGCAGCCGCATCGAAGTGGTCGCGGTCTTTCCGCCGCGATTGGCCAGGAAGCTCAACATGGGCTCGACCATCGCCGTGAAAACCGAGGACGGCGGCACGGAAGTGTCGGCCCGCGTGACCCAACTGCTGCCGGTAGCCCCGGAAGATTTCCAGAGCCGCTATGCCGTGCCCTTCCCTTTCGCGGAACAAGGCTCGCTGTATGCGGTGGCGCGCGTCGAGTCCGACAACCCGGCCTGGATCGCGCAACGCAGCCTGTGCGCGCCCGGCAAGGTGGTGTCGGCAAGACTGGCCTCCTAGCGCGAAGCATGCATCCACGACGCCGATGAAGGCATACGATGGATCACGCAACACCCGTGCGACGATGCGCGCCGGCGCCGGCGCTGGCGATGGTGCTCACGGCAATGCTGTGCCTCCATGCGCCGCAGGCACCGGCGGCCGAGGGCATCGTGCAACAGCTGCTCGCGCGGCAGAGCTGCGACGGCCTGCGCCGCGCCGTGGCATTCAGCAGCCGGGGTGAGTCTTCGGCGCCGCTACTGCTGCCGAGCTATCGCACCGAGGCGCAGATCGACGGCGTGCCGGAACTCCCGCCGAGCCTTTCGAACGTGGCCTTCGTGTACGACAACGCGCTGGCCGGCATCGCGCTGCTTGCCTGCGGCGACACCGCATCGGCAAGACGCATCGCCGACGCGATGGTGCTGGCCGTCGAGCACGACCCGCGCTACCCCGACGGCCGCATCCGCAACGCCTACCGCGCCGGCCCGCTGGTCGATGCGAAACCCGTGCTGCCCGGCTATTGGGACGCCAGCAAGAACCAGTGGATCGCCGATGCCTACCAGGTCAGCACCGCGACCGGCAACGTGGCGTGGGCCGCGCTGCTGTTGCTGAACGTGAACCAGTCGGCGCCCTCGCCGCGCTATGCCGATGCCACCGCGAGGCTGCTGGCATGGATCGAGCAACGCACGCGCTCCAGCGCTGCGCCGGATGGCTACAGCGGCGGCTGGTACGGCTGGGACGAGAAGCAGGCCGCGCAGACCTGGAAATCGACCGAGCACAACATCGACATCGCCATGGCCGCCGCATGGGCCGCACGCTCCGGTACGCGCCCCGACCAGAAGCAGCAGGCCGCCACCGCGCTGGCCTTCGTCGAACGCATGTGGAACAAGGGCGAGCAGCGCTTCTACATCGGCACGCAGGACGATGGCGCGAGCGTCTCCAGCACGGCCTCGGGCCTCGATGCGCAGCTGTGGCCGCTGCTCGCCGCGCCGCCGGGCCACTGCGCATGGCAAGCCGGGCTTGCATGGATCGATGCCAACCATCGCTACGGTGCTGGCTACGGTTTCTCGCGTCAGCCCGACGGCATCTGGACCGAGGGCAGCGCCCAGGCCGCAGCCACGCTGGTGGCCGTCAAGGGCGCGGCGCCAGAGGCCTTGTGGCAGCTGCTGGCCGCGCAGCGCGCACCCAACGGCCTGTACTACGCCACCCCCAGCCCACGCATCTCGACCGGGCTGGCCATCGGCCCCGATTCCAAGGGCCCGGACTTCTTTTACTACCGCTGGCCCCACCTGGGCGCCACGGCCTGGATCGCACTTGCCGCCAAGGGCTGGAACCCGTTCACCGGAATCACCACCGTCGCAGGAGCAAAGCCATGTTCGAACTGATCGATACGCCTGAATTCAGGATCAATCTGATGGTCGTGGGCCTGGCCCTGATCATGATCTTCCATGCCCGCGCCGACCGCGCGTCGCACCGCGTGCTGTTCGGCTTTCTCACCGCGCTGGTGCTGGTGCGCTATGTGGCGTGGCGGCTGGCCGAAACCCTGCCACCGGCGGACCTGGGCTTCGGCACGCTGATGGGCTGGGTGTTCCTGGTGTTCGAGATGGTGTCGATCGCCTACACCCTCCTGTCGATACAGATGCTCTCGCGCCGCCGCGACAACCACGCGCATGCGGATGCCGGCGAAGCGTTGCTGCGCCAGCGCGGCGCCGACGTGCCGGCGGTCGACGTCTTCATCTGCACCTACAACGAAGAGATCGGCGTGCTCGAGAAGACCATCCTCGCCGCGCAGGCCATCGACTATCCGCACGTGAATGTCTGGGTGCTCGACGACACGCGGCGCGACTGGCTGCGCGACTACTGCGAGCGCAAAGGCGTGCATTACGCGCGCCGGCCCGACAACGCGCATGCCAAGGCGGGCAACCTCAACAACGGGCTGCGGCAATCGGCCGCGCTGACCAACGCGCCCTACATCCTGGTGCTCGACGCCGACTTCGCGCCGCACCGCAACATCGTCTACCGCGTGCTCGGCCTGTTCGACGACCAGAAGTCGAAGGTGGGCCTGGTGCAGACGCCGCAGTTCTATTACAACGCCGACCCCATCCAGCACAACCTGCGCGCCACCGACAGCTGGGTCGACGAGCAGCGCGTGTTCTTCGACGTGCTGCAGCCCGCCAAGGACGCGGCCGACGTGGCGTTCTGCGTCGGCACCTCGTTCATCGTGCGGCGCGACGCCATCACCGCCGCCGGCGGTTTCCCCACGGGCAGCGTGTGCGAAGACATCTACACCACCTACACGCTGATGCGCTTCGGCTGGGTCACGCGCTGGCTCAACGAGCGGCTGTCGAACGGACTGTCGGCGGACAGCGTCATCGACTACATCAACCAGCGCAGCCGCTGGTGCCTCGGCACCATCCAGGTGGCGCTGCTGCGCGACGGCCCGCTGCGCGGCAAGGGCTACAGCTTCACGGCGCGGCTGCACTACGTGCACGGGCTGATGCACTGGCTCACCAAGCCTTTCATCCTGCTGATCCTGGCGGCGCCGGCGCTCTACTGGTACATGGGCGTGTCGGCCTTCCATGCCACGCCCCGGGCCTTTGCCATGTACGGCCTGCCGCCGCTCGTCATGTTCTGGGGCTACACCTACTGGATCAGCCAGCGCCGCTGCCTGCCGGTGTTCACCGAGGTGACGCAGATCGTGGCCGCGATGGCGGTCACGCGCACCATCGTCTCGGCGCTGATCCGCCCTTTCGGGCGGCCGTTCAAGGTCACGGCCAAGGGGCAGGATCGCAGCAGGACGGTGGTGCACTGGAACCTGGTCGCGGTGTTCGGCGCCCTGATCGCGGCGATGTTGATGGGTGCGCTGGGCGCCATCGGCGGCTCGATGACTGCTGGCGACGTGCTCAACGTGGTGTGGACCTTCATCGCCACCGTGTACTGCCTGGCCGCGCTGATCGCCTGCATCGACCGCCCGCGCCCCGAGCACGACGAGCGCTTTCCGTACGACGCCGCCACCGCCGTGCGCAGCGCCGCAGGCGTGGGTGCGGCCCGCTTCGCCGAGATCGCTGGCGACGGCGCACGGCTGCTCAACAGCGCCGCGGTGGGCCGCATTGCGGTCGGACAGGCGCTCGATGTCCACGTCGACCACGTCGGCTGGGTTGCGGCCACGGTGACAGGTCGCTCCGGCGCAGGCACCGAACTGGCCTTCGCGCACGACGAGGCGGTGCACGACCGGCTGGTGCGCCACGTCTTCAGCCTGCCGCCCAGCCATGTCGCCACGCAGGTGAAGCCGGGGCGCGCCGCGCTGGCCTTCATGGACAGCGCGGGCTGGCGTTGGCCCGGAATGCCGCGCATGTTCGCCGGCAGCGCGCCGATGCTGACGGTGCTGCTGGTCGCCGTGCTGGTGCTGTCGGGCTGCAACCTCACGCCGCCGCTGAAACCGGCCGACGTCGAAGTGCCCGCGCAGTGGGCCGAGGGAGCGGGCGGCGCCGACGCGGCGCCCATGGCATGGCAGGCCTTCGTGCGCGACGACGAGCTGCGCGGGCTGATCGCCACCGCGCTGGCCCGCAACCGCGACCTGCGCGTGTACGCCGCCAAGGCAAGGGAAGCCCGCGCCGTGTACGCGGGCACGCGTTCCAGCCTGTTTCCGGAGATCGGCCTCGCGGGCTCGGCCGGGCGCGGCAACCAGGTCACGTCGCTCGGCCCCAACGGCGTGGTCACCAACAGCCAGGCGGTCGGCAGCGTAGGCAACACCTATGTCGTGCAGGCCGGCATCATGGCCTATGAGCTCGACTTCTTCGGCCGCGTCGATGCTGGCGTGAAACAGGCGGGCTCGCAGGCCACGGCCAGCGACCGGGACTTTGCCGCGGCGCGCATGAGCCTCGTGGGCGAGGTGTCGAACGCCTACCTCACGCTGCGCGCCGACCGCGCGCTGCTTGCGCTGGCCGAGTCCGACCTCGCCACCCAGACCGACAGCTCCAGCCTGATGCAGCGTGCGCGCAAGGCGGGCGGCACGTCGGACCTCGACCTGCTGCGTTCGCAGTCGCTGGTGCAGCGTGCCGCCGTTCAGCGCGAGGAATTCCGCATGCGCGTAGCGCAGGACTTGCAAGGGCTTACCGTGCTGGTCGGTCAGCCGGTGCCGGCCAACACAGGCGCCCAGCGCCCGTGGCCAGAGCGTTCGGTGGCCGACGTGCCGGTGGGCCTGCCCGCGAGCCTTCTGCAGCGCCGGCCCGACCTGCTGGCCTCGTATGCGCGCGTCGAGGCCGCGAACTCGGGCATAGGCGCGGCCAAGGCAGCGTTCTATCCGAGCTTTTCATTGACTGCCGTGGGCGGCGGCCTGAGCAGCGAGTTCTCGAGCCTGCTGAGCTCCGGCAACCGCAGCTGGGCCACGGTGCTCGGCGTGTCGCTGCCCATCTTCGACTGGGGCCGGCGCTCCGCCAACCTGAGCGCGAACGAAGAGCGCCTGGCGGCCGCAATGGCGAGTTATGAATACGCCGTGCAGCAGGCATTGCGCGAAACCGCCAACGCGCTGATCGCCGACAGCCACCTGCGCCCGCAGCTCGAAGCCCAGCAGGCGCGCGTGCAGTCGCTGCAGCGGGTGGCGGCGATCTCGCACACCCGTTTTCGCAACGGGCTCGAAGACTACTTCGCCGGGGCCGATGCGCAGCGCGAGCTGTACATCGAGCAGCGGCAATGGATAGAGCTGCAGCTCAAGCAGGCGGTCAACACGGTGAACCTTTACAAGTCGCTCGGCGGCGGCTGGGAAGATGCGCCTGCGCCCATTGCCGCAGCAGGCGCGGCGCCGCGCCAGTGATCAAGCCGCCGGGGGTTCGGCGAACCACGCCTCGGCCCAGCCCTGCCGCTTGACGGGGTTGAACTCGCTGAATGCGAAGCTCGCGAGCTTTTCGGTGTGGAACGGGTCCTGCGCGAAGAACGCCTGCAGCGCGGCGAGCGATTCCGCGCGGGCCAGCATGAACCCGCCGGTCGCCGGCACCTTCGGCCCGGAGCAGAGCAGCAAGCCGGCGTCGTAGCCCAGTTGCAGGTAGGCGCGATGCGGCGGCACGAATTCCTGAATTCTTTCGAGCGGAACGAGATAGTTGATTTCGACGATGAAGTGCTTCATGAGGGTTGTCTTGATGGGTTCCGGAAGCCATAGCAGCGACCGTGCCCGATCGGGGCCGCACTGCTACTCCGCCTTTACCCCCGCCGTTCGAATCACCTTGCCCCACTTGGTGGTCTCCGAGGCGATGAACGCATCGAACTCCTCGGGCGTGCCGCCTGCTGCAATGGTGCCCATCGCGTCGAGCCTGGCCCGCGTTTCGTCGCTGCGGATGATGCGCGCCACTTCGTCCGACATGCGTTTGACGATGTCTCGCGGCGTGGCTGCCGGCGCCAGCATGCCGGCCCAGGTGCTGCCGGTGAAACCCGCGAAGCCCTGCTCGATGAAGGTCGGCACCTCGGGCACGGCGGCCAGTCGCTTGTCGCCCGCCACGCCGATCAGCCGCACCTTGCCTGCCTTGGCCTGATTGATGAGCCCGGTGGGCGCATCGAAGAAAAGCTGTATCTGCCCGCCCATGAGGTCGGTCAGCGCCGGCATCGCGCCGCGGTAGGGGATGTGGATCATGTACGTCTGCGTGAGCGACTTCCACAGCTCCGTGGTGAGATGCGCTGCCGAACCGTTGCCCGAAGAGCCGAAGCTCACCTTGCCCGGGTTGGCGCGGGCGTAGTCGATGAGTTCGCGCGCCGTCTTGAAAGGCGCCTCGATGTTGACCGCCGCCAGCAGCGGCGACACGCCCATCAGCGACACCCCGGCCAGGTCTTTTCGCGGGTCGTAGGGCAGCTTCGGGTAGAGCGTGGTGTTGGCCGCATAGGCCGCGATGACAACACCGAAAGTGCTGCCGTCTGGCGGCGCCTTGGCGACGGCGTCGACACCGATCAGGCTGTTGGCGCCGGGCTTGTTGTCGATCAGCACCGGCTGGCCGAGCCGGGTCTGCAAGCCCACCTGCACGAGCCGCGCCATCTGGTCGGTGAAGCCGCCTGGCGTGTACGGCACCACGATGCGCACCGGCTTGTTGGGCCATGCGCCCTGCTGCTGCGCGAACGCCGGAAGTGCAAGGCTCGCGGCGGCCGTAGCAAAAGTGAAGCGGCGGCGCGAGAGCAGCGTGGCATGAGGCATGGTGGGGGTCTCCTTCGTTGGTTCGGAATGCATCCGGCCATTCTCGGAAGGGCCGGCCATACCCGCGGTCAGGGTTTGCCCGCCGCGCCTTTCGTATTCAGCGCGCCAGCCGCAACCGCATGTCGAAGCGCGCACCGCCGCCCGCTTCGTTCGCCGCCTCCATGCGCCCGCCATGCGCATGCACCACCGCCTGCGACAGCGCCAGCCCCAGGCCGAGGCCGGGCGTCTTCTCGTCGGAACGCGCGGCGGCGCCGCGGTAGAAGCGCTTGAAAAGGTGCGGTAGCTCGTCGCCGCGAATGCCCGGCCCGTGGTCCGACACGCTGACGATCGCCTCGTCGGCCTCCAGGTCGGCGCGCACGCTCACGTTCACCACCGTGTCGGGCGGCGAGAACTTAAGGGCGTTGTCCAGCAGGTTGGCCAGCGCCAGGCTGGCCGCACCGCGGGCGACGCGCGCATCGACGGGGAATGGCGCGTCCAGCGACAGGGCGAGCCGGCGTTCGCGCGCCAGCGGCTCCAGGCGCCGCAGGGCCTCCTCGGCGAGCTGGTTCAGCGACACCGTTTCCACCGCGTCACGCTCCTGGCCGGCGTCGAGGCGCGCCAGCACCAGCAGTTCCTCGACCAGCAGCGTGAGCGATTCGACCTCCTCCAGCGAGGAGCGCAGCGTCTCCACGTACTCGGCGGGCTCGCGCGGCCTGCGCAGCGCCAACTCGAGCTCGGTGCGCAGGCGCGACAGCGGCGAGCGCAGCTCGTGCGAGGCATCGGCGGTGAAGCGCCGCTGCGCCTCCATCCCTTGCTCGATGCGCGCGAGCATGTCGTTGAGCGTGTCCACCAGCCGGCCGATCTCGTCCCTGGTGCCGGGGTGCGGCAGCCGCTCGCCGAGGTTTGCGTCGCCGATTCGGTGGGCCTGCAGCACCACGTCGTCGATGGCGCCGAAGGCGCGCCGGGTGATGAGCGCGCCTGCCGCGCCCAGTGCCAGCAGCAGCGCGCCGCCGAGGATGATGAACAGTGCGCTGGCCATGGCCACGGTGCGGTTCACGTCGTCCAGCGATCCCGCCACCTGCACTGCGAGCAGCGAGTGGTGGCCCGGCACGGGCACCGAGACCATGCGCGTGGGCTCCTCGCCGTAGCCGTCCAGCGTCTCGAAGACGGTCTCGCCCGCTGCGAGCCGCTCGCGCAGCGCGGCCGGAATGGGCAGCTGCGCCTCGCCGAGGTTGCTGCTGCGCGCAAGCACGCGGCCGTTGGCATCGACGATCTGCACCAGCCGGTCGAGCCGCACGAACGAAGGCGCGCCGGGGCCCGGCGGCGCCTCGTGGACGATGACGGTGTCGCCCTCGCCGGCCGCCAGCAGCATGCCCATCTCGGTCTCGGCCAGCGCCAGCAGTGCGGCGTCGAGTTCGCGATGCACGTTGCGCGAGAACACCAGGTAGGAGGCGAAGGCGGCGACCGCCATCACCACCACGATCACGCTGACGTGCGCCAGCGCCAGCCGCTTGCGGAAGCTAATCATGAAAGACGCTTCCGCCCCCGTTGGCATCCTCGGCCAGCGCCAGCCTGAAACCGCGCCCGCGCACCGTGTGGATCAGCGGCACGCACGGCGGTGCATCGACCTTGCGGCGCAGGTTGCTGATGTGCACATCGATCAGGTTGTCGATGGAGATCAGGTCGTCCTTCCACACCTGTTCGGCCAGGCGCGAGCGGCTGACCACCTCGCCGGCATGGCGCAGCAGGATCTGCAGGATCGCGAACTCCTTGTGCGTCAGTTCCAGCACCATGCCGCCGCGCAGCACGCGCTGGCTCATCGGGTCGAGGCTCAGGTCGGCCAGTGCGAGCACCACCGGCCGCACAAGCTCGGAGCGGCGCAGCAGCGCGCGCACGCGGGCCAGCAGCTCGTCGAAGGCGAAGGGCTTGGTCAGGTAGTCGTCGGCGCCGGTGTTGAGGCCGGCCACGCGGTCGCTGAGCGCGTCGCGGGCGGTCAGCATGAGCACGGGCGTCTTGCAGCCGCGCTGGCGCAGGTCGCGGCACAGCGTGAGGCCGTCTTTTCCGGGGAGCATCCAGTCGAGCACGATCAGGTCGTACGCGACGACGAACGCCTCCTCGTCGCCCTCCTCCGCGGTATGGACCACGTCGACCACGAAGCCCTCCTCCTGGAGGCCCCGGGCCAGCAGCCGGGCGGCCTTGCGGTCGTCTTCGATCAGCAGAATTCTCATGGCACGGATCATGCCGTGCGTTCCTGACTCCCGGCCACCGGGCCACCGGGCCACCGGTCCGGATCCTTAAGAGAACTTCAGGATTTCTTGGGAGCTTCTTCAGGCGCCTTTTCCTACGCTCTGCGGCAGGAGACGGGAGCGGATCGAGGGCATGGGAAGGCGTCCCGTGCACGGCGCGCCCGTCCCGCGAGATCCGTATCGCGATGAAGAAGAAATCCCTCTACCAGATCACCCCCGCGCGCATCGTCTTCGGCGTGATGACCTGCGCGGCCCTGTGCGTCGACTCCTTCGACGGCGCCGCCCATGCAGCCACCACGGTGGCCGCCGCCCCCGCGCCGTTGCTGGTGCGCCAGGGCAACCGTCTGAGCGTGCCCGCCGGCTCGCCGCTGCGCGACCGGCTGCTGGTCGCCACCGTCGGCCAGGACACGCTGCCGCACGAGGTGAGCCTGCCCGCCACGGTGGAAGCCAACCCGGCGAGCACCGTCAACATCCTGCCGCCGCTGACCGGCCGGCTGCTCGAGCTCAAGGTGCGCCTGGGCGATACCGTCAAGCGCGGCCAGGTGCTCGCCACGATGAGCTCGCCCGACCTCGCGCAGGCCGTGGCCGATGCCCAGAAGGCCCGCGACGCGCTCGACCTGGCTCAGCGCGCGCTGGTGCGTGCGCGCGGCGTGAACGAGGCCGGCTCCAACGCCGCGAAAGACGTGGAAGCGGCCCAGAGCGCCGTCGCCCAGCAGACGGCCGAACTGCGCCGCAGCGAGGCGCGCCTGCGCAGCCTGGGCGCGGACGGCGGAGGCACCCAAACCGGCCAGGCCGGGCAGGTGCTGAAGATCGTCGCGCCCGCCTCCGGCACGGTCACGGCGCTGAATGCGGCCGCCGGCTCGAACCTGAACGACGCCAACGCGGTGCTGATGACGGTGTCGAACCTGGATTCGGTCTGGGTCACGGTCAACGTGCCCGAGAGCGCCGTGGGCACGGTCGCGCCCGGGCAGAACGTGGTGGTCACGCTGGCCGCCTACCCGGGCCGCAGCTTCAGCGGCAAGGTCGCCTTCGTGAGCGCGGTGCTCGACGCCGACACGCGCCGCGCCCGCGCGCGCATCGTGTTCCCGAACCCCGACGGCATCTTCAAGCCCAACATGTATGCGACGGCGGTGCTGGGCGTGCCGCAAGGCGCGCAGCCGCAGGTGCCGTCGTCGGCATTGCTGATGAACAACGACAGCGTGAGCGTCTTCGTCGAGGCCGAGCCCTGGACCTTCGTGCGCCGCACGGTGGAGCTGGGCCGGGAAGACGGCGACAAGGTCCGCATCCGCAGCGGCCTGGCCGCGGGCGAGCGCGTGGTGGTGCGTGGTGGTGTGCTGCTGAATGATTAACCTCATCATCACCCAGTTCTTCCGCCGCAGGCACCTGGCCTGGGCGATGTCGGTGGCGCTGGTGCTCTTCGGCGCGTGGTCTTGGACGCAGATGACCGTGGAGGCGTACCCCGACCTCGGCGACGTCACCGTGCAGGTGACCACGCAGGTCAACGGCCTGGCCGCCGAGGAGATCGAGCAGCAGATCACCACGCCGCTGGAGCGCGCACTGAGCAATACGCCGGGGCTGGCCTCGATCCGCTCGAGCAGCACCTTCGGCCTCTCGCTGATCACGCTGACCTTCAAGGACGGCACCGACGACTACTTCGCCCGCCAGCGCGTGACCGAGCGCATCGGCCAGGTCAGCCTGCCCACCGGTGCGCAGCCCGGCCTGGGCCCGGTGGCTGGGCCGGCCGGCGAAATCTATCGCTACACGCTGGAGTCGGACACCAGGAACCTGATGGAGCTGTCGGAGCTGCAGCGCTGGAAGGTGATTCCCGCGCTCAAGCAGGTGGCCGGCGTGGTCGACATCAACAACTTCGGCGGCTTCACCCGCGAGTTCCAGCTGGAACTGGACCCGGCGCGCCTGCAGAAGTACGGACTGGTGCTCAACGACGTGGTTACGGCCATCAACAACAACAGCGCCAACGCCGGCGGTGGCCGCATCGCGCGCGGCGACCAGAGCTACGTGGTGCGCGGCATCGGCCAGATCCGCACGCTGGACGACCTGGGTTCCGTGGTGGTGGCGCAGAGCAGCGGTTCGCCGGTGCTGGTGCGCGACCTCGGGCGGCTGCAGTTCGGCCACCAGGAGCGCGGCGGCATCCTCGGCAAGGACACCAACCCGGACACCATCGAGGGCATCGTGCTGATGCTCAAGTACGAGAACCCCTCGCGCGTGCTGGAAGGCGTGCACAAGAAGATCGACGAACTGCAGGCCGAGCTCGCGCCCATAGGCGTGAAGATCGTGCCCTACATCGACCGCGACGACCTGGTGAAGCTCACCGTGGACAAGGTGACGCACACTGTGCTCGAAGGCATGGCGCTGGTTTGCTTCGTGCTCATTCTTTTCCTGGGCAGCCCGCGCAGCGCGGTGGTGGCGGCGGTGGCCATTCCGATGTCGCTGGTGACGGTGTTCATCGTGATGCACTTCACCCGCATGCCGGCCAACCTGTTCTCGCTGGGCGCGATCGACTTCGGCATCATCGTGGACGGCGCCATCGTGGTGATGGAGGCCATCCTGCGGCGCCGCGAAGAAGAGCCGCACGCCACGCTCACCGAGGGCAACATCCTCGAGACGGTGAGCCATGTGTCGGGGCCGATCTTCTTCGCCACGCTGATCATCATCACGGCGTACTTTCCGCTCTTCGCCTTCGAGCGCGCCGAGGGCAAGCTGTTCAAGCCGATGGCCTTCACGGTCGGCTACGCGCTGGTGGGGGCCCTGCTCTGCGCGTTGACGCTCATTCCCAGCCTGGCCTACGTGGCGCTGCGCAAGCCGAGCAAGCCCTTCGTCAACAAGCCGCTGGTGTGGCTGACCGGCGCCTACCGCCGGGTGCTGGCGCGGCTGCTGGAGCTGCCGGCCATCGCCTACGGTCTGAGCGTGGCGGCGCTGGCAGCGGTGGTGGTGCTGGGTGCCACGGCCGGGCGCGAGTTCCTGCCCGACATCGACGAAGGCGCCTTGTGGCTGCAGGTGCAGCTGCCCTCGGGCCTGTCACTGGACAAGGCCAGCGAGATGGCCACCGAGCTGCGGCACGTGCTGCTCGAATACCCCGAGGTCTCGTACGTGGTGACGCAGCTCGGCCGCAACGACGACGGCACCGATCCGTGGACGCCCTCGCACATGGAGGTACCGGTGGGCCTCAAGTCGTACGGTGAATGGCCGGCCGGCGTGAAGAAGGCCGACTTCGTGCGCACGCTGACCGAGCGCTTCGCGCGCATGCCGGGCTTCGACGTGGGCATCAGCCAGCCGATCATCGACGGCGTGAACGACGCCGTGGGCGGCGCGCACAGCCCCCTGGTGCTGCGCATCTATGGCGACGACCTGAAGGAAAGCCGGCGCATCGGCAACCAGATCGTCGACCTGCTCCAGACCGTGCGCGGCACGGCCTCGGCGTCGCTGTTCCAGGAGCCGCCGATTCCGCAGGTGGTGATCCAGCTCAACCGCGAGGCGGCGGCGCGCTTCGGCGTGAACGCGAACGACGTCGCCAACCTGATCCAGACAGGCATCGGCGGCGCGCCCGTCATCACCGTCTACTCGGGCAACCGCACCTACAACGTGTCGGTGAAGATGCCCAAGAGCGCCAAGGGCAACACCGAAGCCATCGGCGCATTGCTGCTCAACAGCTCCAGCGGCGCAAAAGTGCCGCTCGCGCAGGTGGCCGACATCCGGCTGCAGACCGGCGAAAGCACGATCTCGCACGAGATGAACGAGCGCCAGATCACCGTGCGCGTGGACAACCGCGACCGCGACCTGGCCTCATACCTCGACGAGGCACGCGACCGCATCGCGAAGGAAGTGAAGTTCGACCCGGCGAAGTTCCGCCTGCAGTGGGCCGGCCAGTTCGAGAACCAGCAGCGCGCGCAGGCGCGGCTTGGGGTCTCGCTGGCCATCGTGGTCGGCATCATGGCCGTGCTGCTGTTCTTCCAGTTCGGAAAGATCCGGCAGGTGGCGCTGATCCTGGGCGTAGTGCCGATGGCCACGCTGGGCGGGCTGATCGCGGTGCACGTGGCGGGCGAAACGCTCAACGTGGCCACTGCCGTGGGCTTCATCGCGCTCTTCGGCGTGTCGATACAGAACGGGATCATCATGGTTGCCAACTTCCGCCGCGTGCGCGGCGAAGGCCTGGCGCTGCAGGCCTCGGTGCTCGAAGGCGCGACCGAGCGGCTGCGGCCGGTGCTGATGACGGCCACGGTGGCCTCGGTGGGCATGCTGCCCGCCGCCCTGGCAACCGGCGTGGGCACCGACGTGCAGCGCGGCCTGGCGACCGTGGTGGTCGGCGGGCTGGTGGTGTCGACGCTGCTCACGCTCTTCATCCTGCCCACGCTGTACTTCGCGATGGAACGCCTGTTCGAACGCAAGGGCTGGGGCACGCGCTCGCGGCGCGACCGGTAAGGGGAACAGAGAAATGAAAAAGAAGACGAACCTGGCGGCGCCCATCCCGGCTGGCATCACGGCCGGCATCGCGGCGATGCTGCTGGCCGGCTGCGCGGTCGGCCCCGACTACGCCCGCCCGCAGCTGGACCTGCCCGAACGATACACGGCTGAGCCACCCACGAGCGAGGCCGCCGAGGGCGTGCCGCTCGCACACCTGTCGAGCGATGTGGACGTGCCAGCCCAGTGGTGGCAGGCCTTCCGCAGCGAGCCACTGAACGCGCTGGTCACCCAGAGCCTCGCCGGCAACCCGACCATCGAGGCGGCCGACGCCGCTCTGCGCGCCGCACAGGAGAACGAAGCCGCCGACCGCGCCGCCTTCTGGCCGAGCGTGGCGCTGGGCTATTCGCCCACGCGGCAGCGCGTGGCCAGCGCGGTAGCGAGCCCGGTGTCGTCCAACGCGAGCCTCTACACGCTGCATACGGCGCAGGTGACGGTGTCGTACACGCCTGACGTGTTCGGCGCCACCCGCAGGCAGGTGGAAGGCGCGCAGGCCAACACCGAACTGCAGCAGTTCCAGAGCGTGGCCGCAAAGCTCACGCTCAGCAGCAACGTGGTGACCGCCGCCATCACCGAAGCCTCTTTGCGCGCGCAGCAAGCCGCCACGCTGAAGATCATCACGGGCCAGAAAGAGGTGCTGCAGGCCTATCGCAGGCAGCTGGCGCTGGGCCAGGCGGCGCCAGCCGACGTCGATGCTCAGGAGGCCGCGCTGGCCGCCACCGAAGCGACGCTGCCGCCGCTCGACCGGCAGCTGGCGCAGCAGCGCAACCTGCTGGCCACGCTGGCCGGCCGCTTCCCGAGCCAGGGCGTGGAGGCGCGCTTCGATCTCGACGCCCTGCAGCTGCCGACGGAGCTGCCGCTGACCTTGCCTTCCAGCCTGGTCGAGCACCGCCCCGACGTTCGCGCGGCCGAGGCGCAGCTGAAGTCGGCGAGCGCCGCCATCGGCGTGGCGGTGGCCGCACGGCTGCCGAACGTGACGCTGGGCGTGAATTCGTACGGCTCCTCGGCCTACCGGCTGGCGGATCTCTTTAAGTCGTCCTCGCTCTTCTGGACGGTGGCCGCGAGCGTGACACAGCCCATCTTCGACGGCGGCGCGCTCAAGCACCGCGAGGCCGCCGCGCGTGCTTCCTTCGATCAAGCCGCCGCGCAGTACCGCGCGACGGTGCTCGCCGCCTTCCAGGACGTGGCGAACACGCTCGAAGCCATCGACGCCGACACCCGCGCGCTTCAGGCGGCCGTGAAGGCCGAACGAACGGCCTCGCAAAGCCTGGCGCGCACGCGGGCGCAGGTGCGGCTGGGCGATGCCAGCGCGCTTTCGCTGCGCATTGCCCAGCAGGCACAGCAGCAGGCGCTGCTCAACCTGGTGCAGGCCCGCGCGCTACGGCTGACCGATGCGGCCGCCCTCTTCCAGGCGCTGGGCGGCGGCTGGTGGAACGCGCAGCAAGCCGCCATCGTCTCGTCTTCCTCCAAATCTCCCGCATCGCCATGAACATCATCCGCCACGACATGGGCCCCCGCTTCAGCGAGATGGTGACCGTCGACCTGGGCGCCGCACGCCTGCTGTACCTCTCGGGCCAGGTGGCCGAGAACTCGTCGCTCGACATCACCGGGCAGACGCGCGAGATCCTCCATCACATCGACCGCCTGCTCGCCACGCAGGGCGCCACCAAGCAGGACCTGGTGAGCGTGACGATCTACCTGCGCACCGTGGGCGACTACGCCGCGATGAACTCGGTGTGGGACGAATGGGTGCCAGCGGGACACACCCCGGCGCGCGCCACGGTGGGAGCGAAGCTGATCGACTCCGAGTACCGCGTCGAGATCCAGGCCACGGCAGCGATCGCAGCGACAGGGCCGGTGCCATGATGCGACTGTTCCTGCTTGGGGTGCTGATGCTGGGCGGCTGCTCGTCCTTCGATGCGCATTCCTTCGACCGCTCCGCCGGCTGGCGCGCTGCCGAGGTCGTCAGCGTCGGGCGCGCGGACGAGCTTGCCGCCACGGCCGATCGCGATTGCGGCTCGGACGGCGGTGCCGCGGCGCCCTATGCCGTCGTGCGCTACCGCAACACAGGCGTGCACAGCCGCTCGCTAGGCACCGGGCGCTGGCCTGCAGGCGCCCGGCTCAATGTCGGCGATGCGGTGGAAGTGAACGTGCTCGACTGCGCCGTGCCCCTGGCGCTGCCGGGTCAGAGCGGCAGCAGCTCCGGCACGCCGTCGCGCTGAAGCCAGCCCTCGAACTCGTCGGAAAGCCGCCGCGCCTCGCGCGTGGCGCGGCCCCATGCGGCGATGCGCGCCTGCGCGTCGTTCGCGAAATGGATGAAGTCCTTGCGGTCGGGCAGCTTGCCGTTGGGCAGTGACCGAACCCATTCCGAGTCGGGCGCAAGCACCACCATCCGGTCGAGAAAACCGCTGGCCTTGTGGCGCCAGCGCAGGCCCTTGTCGAGCCAGCCCGGCACCACCGCCTGCTGGAAGTGCGGGTACAGCACGATGCCTTCGTCGGCCGGCTGGTAGTCCAGGTGTAGGTGGTAGTCGGTGATGCCGCCGTCCCAGTAGGCGCCGCGCGGCGCGCCGGGGATGTCGTGCACCGCCGCCAGCAGGAACGGGATGGAGCACGAGGCCTGCAGCACCATGTTGAAGTTGGCCTCGCTCAGCGCATGCTGGCGCGTGCGGAAGTCACGTGTGGCGAAAGGCAATGGCGCGCCGGGCGTGGAGAACACGCAGCGCTCCAGCCACGCGCCCAGGCTCTTGCGGTGCAGGCTGTTGGTGGCGAAGGCGCCCAGGTAACCCACCGGCGTGCGCGCCCTGCCCTCGCGCCCCAGGATGTGCCGGCCGCGCGACGTCACCACATGCAGTCGGTAGCGCGGATGGCTCAGCACCTCGGCGATGCGCCCGCCGTAGAACGATTCGAGGCTCTCGGCGAAGCGCTCGCTGAGCTGGCTCGGACTGAGCTTCTTCTGCCCGGGCGGCACCTCAAACTGCTGGTGCACGTAGTCGTGCTCGAAGCGCTCGAAGGCGGAATCGGGATCCGACAGGCAGGCCGTCGACAGCCGCCACGCGCCGATCGACGCGCCCACCAGGTGCACCTGCTGGCTCGACTGCGGCAGCCAGCGCCCGAAGATGAAGCGGTCGAGCGGCCCGAGGATCAGCCCCTTCGGTCCGCCCGCCGCGCCGGGAACGGTGCGCACGTCCTGCGGTCGCAGGCCATGCTGCTCGATGTGCTTGCGGGCCGCAGGGCCGGCGTAGATGCGCAGGGCTTTCATGCCTTCGCCTGCTCGAAAGGATTCAGAACCTCGACGCCGAATCCGGCGAAGTCGCTGACGTTGCGGGTCACCACTGTCAGCGCGTGCTGCCTGGCGGTGGCGGCGATCATCGCGTCCTCGTACAGCGTGTCCGAACTGCGATGCATCAGCTTCGCCCAGAGCCTGAAGGTTTCCGCATCCATGGGCAGGACGTTGTACGAGGCGGCAACCATGGCCGCCCATTGCTCGATCTCGTCGGCCTTGGCTGCGTCCTGCTCGCGCGTGAGTTCGATGCCGGCCTGGATCTCTCCGAGCGTCACCGCCGAGAGATGCAGGTCGCCGTCCGCGATGGGGGCGATCCACGCGAGCACCGCGCCATGCGGACGGGGCCTGCGGAGTTCGGAAATGACGTTCGTGTCCAACAGGTACATGCCGACCTCAGCGCATCGGGGTGACGCGGCGCCTGCGAGCGCTACCCCGCTGAGGGACGAGAAATTCGGTGCGGGCTTCTTCCGAAAGCAGCAGATCCTTGAGCGACGGCTTGGCGCTCGCGTGCAGGCGCCGCCACTCAGCAGCCGGAACGAGCACGGCTGCTTCGGCGCCGCGCTTCGTCACCATCTGAGGCCCGTCGACCAGGCAAGCCTCCAGGAATTCACTGAAACGCGCCTTGGCGTCTTGAACCGGCCAGGTTTTCATGGCGGATCACCCATTCATAACTAGTTAGATGACTAGTTTAATGGGCAATCGTTCTTTCAGCCGGACTTACTTGCGAAGCCCCTGCAGCTTGGCGAAGGCATTGGCCATCTGGCCGGCCGGTTGCGGCGAGCTGTCGCGGCGGCCGTGCTGCTGCTGGCCGCGTCCCGCCCCTTCGAAGCGGTTGTCGCGCGGCCCGTCGCGGCGTGCGGGGGCGGCGTCGAGCTTCATCGACAGGCCGATGCGCTTGCGGGCCACGTCCACTTCCATCACCTTGACCTTGACGATGTCGCCGGTCTTCACGACCTCGCGTGCGTCGTTCACGAACTTGTGGCTCAGCTGGCTCACGTGGACCAGGCCGTCCTGGTGCACGCCGAGATCGACGAAGGCGCCGAACTGGGCCACGTTGCTCACGGTGCCTTCGAGCACCATGCCCTCCTTCAGGTCGGCGATGTCTTCCACGCCGTCGTTGAAGCGCGCCACCTTGAAGTCGGGGCGCGGGTCGCGGCCGGGCTTCTCGAGTTCGCCCAGGATGTCCTTGACGGTGATCACGCCGAACTTCTCGTTGGCGAACAGCTCGGGCTTCAGCGTCTTGAGCATGTCGGCGCGCCCCATCAGCTCGGTGATGGGCTTGCCGGTCTTGACGATGATCTGCTCGACCAGCGGATAGGTCTCGGGGTGCACGCCGGTGATGTCCAGCGGGTCGGCGCCGCCGCGGATGCGCAGGAAGCCCGCGCTTTGTTCAAAAGCCTTGGGGCCAAAGCCGGTCACGTCCAGCAGCTGCTTGCGGGTGGAGAACGCGCCGTTGGCTTCGCGCCAGCGCACCACCGCCTTCGCCACGCTGGACGACAGGCCCGACACGCGGCTGAGCAGCGGCACGCTGGCGGTGTTGAGGTCCACCCCGACGGAGTTCACGCAGTCTTCCACCACGGCCTGCAGCGTGCGCGCGAGCTCGCTCTGGTTCACGTCGTGCTGGTACTGGCCTACGCCGATGCTCTTTGGGTCGATCTTCACGAGCTCGGCCAGCGGGTCCTGCAGGCGACGCGCGATGGAGGCGGCGCCGCGCAGGCTCACGTCCACGTCGGGCATTTCCTGCGAGGCGAATTCGCTGGCGGAGTACACCGAGGCGCCGGCCTCGCTCACCACCACCTTGTCGACCTTCAGTTCGGGCGCGCCGGCCTGCGCGGCCATCTTGGCCAGCAGCTTGATGAGGTCGGCAGCTAGCTTGTCGGTCTCGCGGCTGGCGGTGCCGTTGCCAATGGCGATCAGGTTCACGCCGTGCTTGGCGCACAGCTTGCCCAGGGTGTGGAGCGAGCCCTCCCAGTCCTTGCGCGGCTCGTGCGGGAACACGGTGGCGGTCTCGACCAGCTTGCCGGTGGAGTCGACCACGGCCACCTTCACGCCGGTGCGGATGCCGGGGTCCAGGCCCATCACCACGCGCGGGCCGGCGGGCGCGGCCAGCAGCAGGTCGCGCAGGTTGTCGGCGAACACCTTGATGGCGACCTTCTCGGCGTCTTCGCGCAGGCGGGTGAACAGGTCGCGCTCGGTGGACAGCGCCAGCTTCACGCGCCAGGTCCAGGCCACGCACTTGCGGATCAGGTCATCGGCCGGGCGGCCCGAATGGCTCCAGCCCAGGTGCAGCGCGATGCGGCCTTCGGCGATGCTGGGCTTGCCCGGTTCGGGCTCCACGGGCAGCACCAGCTTGGCGTCGAGGATCTCGAGCGCGCGGCCGCGGAACACGGCCAGCGCGCGGTGCGAGGGCACGCGGCCGATGGGCTCGTCGTATTCGAAGTAGTCGCGGAACTTGGCGACGTCGGCGTTGTTCTCGTCCTTGCCGGCCATGAGGCTGGAGCGCAGCAGGCCCTCGTTCCAGAGCCATTCGCGCAGGCTCTGCACCAGCGCGGCGTCTTCGGCCCAGCGCTCGGAAAGGATGTCGCGCACGCCGTCGAGCACGAGCGGCACGGTGGAGAAATCGGGGCCCGGCTTGCCGTCGTCGAGCGTGGTGGCGGGCTGCAGGAAGGCCTTGGCTTCCACGGCGGGGTCGAGCGTGGGGTCGGCCAGCAGCTTGTCGGCCAGCGGCTCGATGCCGAACTCGCGGGCGATCTGGCCCTTGGTGCGGCGCTTCTGCTTGAACGGCAGGTAGAGGTCTTCGAGTTCCTGCTTGGTGGGCGCCAGCTCGATGGCGGCGCGCAGATCGGGGGTCAGCTTGCCCTGTTCGTCGATGGCCTTGAGCACGGCCACGCGGCGGTCTTCGAGTTCGCGCAGGTAGGAAAGACGCGCTTCGAGTTCGCGCAGCTGGGTGTCGTCGAGGCCATCGGTGGCTTCCTTGCGGTAGCGGGCGATGAATGGAACCGTGGCGCCTCCGTCGAGCAGTTCGACGGCGGCCTTCACCTGGTTCTCGCCGACCTTGATCTCGACGGCGAGCTGGCGAATGATTTTCTGCATGTCTTGAGCGCGTCCCTGGCAAAGCGCGGGAGTTTGCCATAGGCGGGAACGGCATCCGCGCCGGGTCGCCCGGCGGGCGTGTTACAGCATGCTTTCGTGTTCGGGCCGTGCTTCGGGCTGCTGCGGCGGCTGGCCAGCCGCCTCGCAGGGCACCACCAGCCGCACGCACAGGCCGTGCGGCGCCACGGGAGAGATGTCGAGCTCGGCACCGATCGCCTCGGCGCGCGAATGCATGCTGCGCAGCCCCTTGCCGAGGCTTTCGGGAAAGTGCCCTTCCCCGGCCGGCAGGCTGCCCGGCGCGCCCAGCCCCCGGCCGTTGTCCCGCACTTCGAGCGACATCGCCCGGCCGCGCTGCTGCGGCTCCACGCGCAGCTCGACGCGGGTCGCACGGGAGTGGCGCAAGGCGTTGGACAAGGCCTCCTGCGCCACGCGGCAGACCTGTGACGCGGTTTCAGTCGGCATGGGGAAGGTTTCGGAATCGGGCGAGACGCTCCAGTCGAGCGCGATGCCCATGCGCTCGAACGCGGGCCTCAGCCGGTAGCGCAGATGGCCCAGCCGCTCGACCACGGTGCTGTCGCCCTGGTCGTCCAGGTCGTCCACGGTCATCTGCAGTTCGAGCAGGCAGGCCTGCAGCGCCATGGAGAGGCTGTCGGACCCGCCCGACCTGGGGTCCTGGCTGGCCAGCAGCGCCACCAGCCTGGAGCCGACGCCGTCGTGCAGGTCGTTGGCGATGCGGCGGCGCTCGGCCATCACCGCCTGGGCCTGGCGGCAGCGCGATGCGCGCCGCTGCGAGAAATACCAGATGCCCAGGATCATGCCCAGCACCAGCACGTTGACCACCTGCAGCGCCCAGAAGGTGAACGGCATGTCCTGCGCCATGACCGTGATGGCCGACCCCGCCCTGATGACCTGCGCGGCAACCGGCGTCAGGTGCAGCGCGCCGGCCAGCGCGGCCCACATCAGCAGCCGCCGGCGCGAGACGCGCGAGTAGAGCCACGTCAGCAGCAGGAGCCACGAGCCGATCGACAACCACACGAACTGGTCTTCCAGAATGTGCGGAAGCTGAAGCACCTGCGGCGCGAGCATGGCATGCCCTACAGGAGTCCCCGGTGGGAGGCGAAGCTCACGGCCTGCGCGCGGGTATGGGCGTGCAGCTTGCGATAGATGTTCTTGACGTGCGCGTTGACCGTCTGGGCGCTGATGGTGAGCTGCAGCGCGATCTCCTCGGTCACGTAGCCCGTTGCTACAAGTCGCAACACTTCGCGCTCCCGGGTGGATAACGTGGCCTTGCTGTCCGGCGGGCGCACCGGGTTCACGTTGGAGCGCTTGTGGT
This sequence comes from Variovorax sp. SG517, assembly GCF_013376045.1. Taxonomy (GTDB): domain Bacteria; phylum Pseudomonadota; class Gammaproteobacteria; order Burkholderiales; family Burkholderiaceae_C; genus Variovorax. The sequence goes on from NZ_JABMJG010000002.1 coordinate 578,366, forward strand.
CGAGGTGCACGAGCAGCCGGCGGGCCAGCCGCGGCGTGATGGCGGCGCCCCCGTTCACCACCTGCAGCACGGCCTGCGCATAGCTCTGGAACCACGCGTTCTTGACGAGGTAGCCTGAAGCTCCGAGCTCGAAGGCATGCAGCACCTGGGGTTCGTCCTCGAGCGCGGAGATGACGATGATCTCGGCCGCGCTGCGGTGGCGCTTGGCCTCCTCGATCAGCTCGAATCCGCTGCCGTCGCCGAGGCGGATGTCGACCATGAGAACGTCGAATTCATGCTGCATCAGCAGCCGGCGTCCCTCGCGCAGGGTACCGGCCTGGCCCTCGATCTGGATGCGCAGGTCGCCCAGCAGTTCCTGGGCGATGACGCGACGCACGAAGGGGTCGTCGTCCACCAGCAGGACGCGTACTGGTTTGGTTTGCTGCCCTGTAAGGAAATCGGGCCACGGGAGGGTATCGGCGGAGGGAGCGAGGAGCCCTCCGAACTGCCCCGGGTTCGCATATTTCCTAGACCCATTCCCTGAATCTGTCAACGAAATGTCGAGATCGCTTTCCATTTCAGCCCCTTTGTGACAACAGGTTCACCTTGTTCGTGACGAAAAGTTAATCCATTTCCATTCAGATTTTTGGTTTCAGTTTTTTTGATTACTTTGGTTGCATTCTGTTTCGATTCGAGACTGCTGTCCATCGGAAGTTGTACTTTTCCCTTTGTCCCGGCACGTAAAGATGTCCTCCGGGTCGCTCGCGGGAGGGGCTGGAACACGCCTTTCGCCATAGCCTCCCTCTACCCAGCACTGGGCATTCTTCATTCGCTTCCCCGCCAAGAAACTGCATCCCGGTCGACGCGGAAACCACTTCAGCCCCCGCTTCTGACCGTCAGCTGATGGCCGGATGCTCCGGCGATCGGGTTCGTTTCACCACCATCTCTCGAGGAAGCATCATGAAGAAGACTCTCATCGCCATCGCAGTGGTCCTGGTAGGAAGCGTCGCCTCTGCCACGAGCACCACGGCCCTTGCCGCCACCAGCACGACGACCGGCTCTTCCAGCTCGGCCGGCTCGGTGGCAGCCAGTTCCGGCACGGGCAGTGCACTGAGCTACAACGCGGCAAATTCCAGCTCGTCGGCCTCGGCCAACGCGGGGGGCGGCGCCGTGAGCTTCCCGGGCCTGCGCATCGGCGGCGCCACCGCCAGCGGCACGGCAACGACCCAGGGCAGCGTGACCAGCATGGCCGTGACGACCGGCAACGGCCTCGCGACGGGCGGTGCCAACGCCCAGGCCAATGCAGGCGCATCGGCCAATGCCAACTACAGCGCGGGCGGCCCGAACTCGGTGAGCGGCAGCGCCGGCGGTACCGCCTCCTCCACCACCAACAACACGGCGGCAACGGCCGCCGGCCCCGGCGGCGGCATTGCCATCGTGACGCGCACCTCCGGCACGACGTCGGGCTTCAGCGCCTCCTCGGGCGCCATCAACGGCTTCATCAACGGCACCACCACCTCGGCCACCGCGGGCTCCACCGGCGGCTCCTTCGGCGTGACCAATGTCAGCTTCGGCAATGCCGGCGGCTTCAGCAACGGCGGCGGCACCGGCGGCCTGGCCGGCGCCGGCTCGACGGCTTCGGCACCCTGAGCTTCACCGGCATCCGGTTGTTGCATTCGGAAATGGGGAGGGGTGCGCCCCTCCCCCGCCACCAAAGGAGTCGAGAAAATGAAAAAACTTATCGTCCTGGCCTTGCTGGGCCTGTCCGCGGGCGCGATGGCGCAAACCACGGCGGGCGGAGCCAACAACCAGTCATCGAGTTCGGCCACCACCTCGGCACAGGGCAACAGCCAGGCCGTGAACTTCAACACCACCAACCCGTCGACGGTGACCCAGAACGTCAACAGCAGCGGCGCGACGACCAGCACCATCGACTACCGCGGCAGCTACACCATCAAGAACGTGCCGTCGGTCAACGGCCCCAACCTGACGACCAGCAACGACACCTGCATGGGCAGCACCAGCGCCAGCGCGAACGGCCCGGGCGTCGGCCTCAGCTTCGGCACCACCTGGACGGACGAGCACTGCAAGCGGCTGAAGATGAGCCGCGAGCTCTGGAACAAGGGCATGAAGGCTGCCTCGCTCGCCATGGACTGCATGGACCCCGCGGCCTTGGCCGCCCTGGAGATGACGGGCACGAAATGCCCGCAGTCGATGACGGCGGAAGAGCGCGTCTCGGCCTACGGCCCGCAGGCATCGGCCAGCGGTGCGCCGGCCTCGCCGCCTCGCCCGGTGGCCGCCGCGCCTGTCGCACCTGTCGTGCCAGCCGCGCCTCCTGCATCGCCGGCGATCGTGCCCGCTTCGGCCGCCCCGTTGCCGCCGCCACCGGCTCCCGTCGCCGAGGCGGCGCCGCAGCAGGTGGCCGCCGCGCCCGTTGCCGAGCAGGAGCCGCTCGCAGTGACGACCCCGGTCGCCAGCGCGACGGTGACGCCGATCGACCCGCGCGACGCTGCCGCCATCCGCGCCGCGCACCTGCTCGACGGCCGGTTCGACGACGGCCCCGGCCCGCGGACGGTTCCGCAATGACCGCGCGGAGCCTGAAATGACCAGGACCGTACTTCTCCTCTGGCTGGTGGCCTGCTGCGCGACGACGGCGGCCGCGGCCGCTTCCGTCGCGCAGCCCACGCTGCGCGTCGAGCGGATGAACATGGGTAGCGGCCTTCAGAACGCACGGGGTACCGAGAATGCGGAAGCGGTAGGCTCCCTGGGTGTGTGGCACGTGCCGCAGTACATGCCGGGCTACCCCACCGCGGCGACGATCTGGCCGCGCGTGATCGTGATCCAGTGCACCAGCGACCTGTGCGCCGGCTACGAGGTCACGCCGGAGATGGGCCGCGGCGAATACCTGTTCTTCGTGCCCGCCGGCAAATAGACGGGCAGGCGTGGCGGGCAGACTGGGGATGGGGGGACGGGGCCGCGTTGCCTTACGCTAGCGGGATGCCCACATTCCCGCGCGTCTTGCGCGCCCTGCTCCGCGCCATCGGCACCGCGCTGGTCGTTCCGCTGCTGCTCTTCGAGGAATGGGGCTGGGAGCCGCTGGCCGCGCTCGCGGCCCGGCTGTCGCGCCTTCCCTTCTGGGCCGCTCTCGAAGAAAGGCTTCGGCGCCTGCCGCCCTGGGGCGCGCTGCTGGCCTTCTTCGTTCCGGTGCTGTTGCTGCTGCCGGTGAAGGTGCTGGCGCTGTTCCTGTTCAGCCGGGGCCATGCCGCCACCGCCCTCACCGTGCTGGTGCTGGCCAAGCTCGTGGGCACCGCCATCGTCGCGCGGATCTTCCAGCTGGTCGAAGGGCCGCTGATGCGCATTCCCTGGTTTGCCCGCTGGTATCCCCGATGGAAGGCGTGGAAGGACCACGTGCTCACCATCGTGCGCCAGAGCCGCCCCTGGCGCGTGGTGCGGGCGCTCAACCGGCGGATCGCCCGCGGCTGGCGGCGGTTGAGGGAAGGTTGAATGAATTTACCCGGGTTATATTGCGATTCTTATTTAACCCGGGTAATATAAGAAGAATGAACCTCTCCACGGAAAGCCGCCGCGCCCTCGTGCGGCAATACAAGGAAACGCCGCGCCCCGCAGGCGTCTACGTCATCCGCAACGGCTCGAGCGGCCGCGTCTACGTGGGCGGAAGCCTGGACGTCGAAGGTGCGATGAACCGCGCGCGCTTCGAGCTGAACATGCGCAGCCACCGCAGCAAGGCGCTCGGGCAGGACTGGATCGCGCACGGCGCAGGCCATTTCAGCTTCGAGGTGATCGACCGCGTCAAGGAGCGCGAAGACCCCGCCTTCGATCGAAAGGCTGAACTCGAAAGGCTTCTTTCGCTCTGGCAGGAAGAGCTGCAGTGCTTCGGGCCGAAGGGCTACAACACGCGTTGAAACATGCACCGGGCACCCATGCGACACATGGCGAAGAGATGACGCGCACCAAAGCGCGGCAGCGAGTAGATTACGCACCTCGTTTCGCTTGGTACCCCCAGGAACAAACACCCGAATGTCATCCGACACCCCCACCACCCTGACCGTTTTCTTCGGCTTCCAGCGCGTCGCACAGGGCAGCAAGGCCGAAGTGCTCGACCAGCTGCGCCGCCGCGACGATCCCGGCCCCTATCTCGTGTTCGACGACCAGACCGGCGCGCAGCTCGACCTCGACATGCGCGAGCTTCCGCCCGAGCTGCGCGACCACGAAACCGAGCATCGCGACGATGCCCCGCGCGGCGTCGGCCGTCCCAAGCTCGGCGTGGTCGCGCGTGAAGTCACGCTGCTGCCGCGCCACTGGGACTGGCTCGGCCGCCAGCCCGGCGGCGCCTCGGTCGCGCTGCGCAAGCTGGTCGACGACGCCCGCCGCGTGAACGCGGAGCGCGACATCGTGCGCGCCGCACAGGAAGCCGCCTACCGCTTCATGACCGCCATCGCGGGCAACCTGCCGGGCTTCGAGGAGGCCACGCGCGCATTGTTCGCCGGCGAGGAGCAGCGCTTCGCCAACCTCATAGAAACCTGGCCCGCGGACGTGCGCGCCCATCTGCAGAAACTGTCGGCCGCCGGCTGGCGCACCCAATGAGAACGACAACCGAGACAACAGGGTCCGGCGGCGCCGCCGACCCGAGCGGAATGCAAGGCGTGCCCGTGGCGCCGGTCAACGCGCCAAGGCCTCTGTGGAAGGTCTTTCTTTTCTTCCTCGCGCCGATGTTGCTCAGCAACATCCTCCAGTCGCTCTCGGGCACGCTGAACAACGTGTACGTGGGGCAGATGCTCGGCGTGGGCGCGCTGGCGGCGGTGTCGAGCTTCTTCCCGGTGATGTTCTTCTTCATCGCCTTCATCATCGGCCTGGGCGCCGGCGCCTCGGTGCTCATCGGCCAGGCCTGGGGCGCGCGCGACGTCGCCAAGGCCAAGGCCGTGGCCGGCACCACGCTCACCGTCGGCGTGCTGATGGGGCTGGTGATCGCCGTGTTCGGCGGCGCGTTCACCACGCCGATGCTGGCCGCGCTGGGCACGCCGCCCGACGTGCTGGCCGACTCCACGCGCTACGCCCGCATCATGCTGATCGCGATGCCGGGCGTGTTCGTCTTCCTGCTGGTCACCGCCATGCTGCGCGGCGTGGGCGACACCGTCACGCCGCTGCTCACGCTGCTGATCTCCACGCTGATCGGGCTGGTGGTCACGCCCGCGCTCATCCGCGGCTGGGGCGGCCTGCCGCAGCTCGGCGTGGCCAGCGGTGCATGGGCGTCGGTGCTGTCGTTCGCGGTGGCGACGACCTGGCTGGGCTTTCGCCTGCGCCAGCGCAAGAGCCCGCTCGCGCCCGACGCGCAGTTCATGCGCAACCTGCGCATCCAGCCGCAGCTGCTGAAGGCCGTGCTGCGCATCGGCGTGCCCACGGGCGTGCAGATGATCGTGGTGGCGCTGGCCGAGGTGGTGCTGCTGTCGATGGTCAACGGCTTCGGCTCGAACGCCACGGCGGCCTATGGCGCCGTGAACCAGGTGGTGGCCTACGTGCAGTTCCCGGCCATCTCCATCGCGATCACCGCGTCGATCCTCGGCGCGCAGGCCATCGGCGCGGGCCGGGCCAACCGGCTCGGCGCCATCGCGAAGACGGCGCTGCTGATGAACCTGGTGCTGACCGGCGGACTGGTGCTGCTGGGCTACCTGTTCTCGCGGCCGCTGATGGGCTTCTTCATCACCAGCGCGCCGGTCATCGAGATCGCGCAGACGCTGCTGCACATCATGCTGTGGAGCCTGGTGGTCTTCGGCATGGCCTCGGCGCTGTCGGGGATCATGCGCGCCAGCGGCTCGGTGCTGGTGCCGACGCTGATCTCCATCTTCTGCATCCTGGGCGTTGAGGTGCCGGTGGCATGGGTCATGAGCCACCGCATCGGCCTCGACGGGATCTGGGTCGCCTACCCGGTGACCTTCGGCGCGATGCTGCTGCTGCAGACCGCGTACTACCAGCTGGTCTGGCGCAAGAAGTCGATCCGCCGGTTGGTGTAGTCGCCGCGCCCTTCGACCGTTTTCCTACTTGCCGTCGAAGGCGCGCTGCACCTCGGCAAGGTCGAGCTTGACCATCTTCATCATGGCCTGCATCGCCCGGTTGGCCTTGGCCTCGTCCTTGTCCTGGAACATGCGGATCATGGCCATAGGCGCGACCTGCCATGAGACGCCGAAACGATCGGTGAGCCAGCCGCACTGCACCGGCTCGCCGCCGCCTTCGAGCAGCCTGTCCCAGTAGTAGTCGACCTCGGCCTGCGTTTCGCAGGGCACGAACATCGAGATGGCCGGGTTGAACTTGTATTGCGGGCCGCCGTTGAGAACCATGAACTTCTGCCCGTCGAGCTCGAAGGTGGCGGTGAGCAGCGAGCCCTTGCGCTCGGGGTTGGCGTCGCCCCAGAGCAGCGTGTCGGTGACGCGCGAATTCGGAAAGATGCTGCTGTAGAACTTCAGCGCCTCCTCGCCGTTGGTGTCGAACCAGAGACAGGGAATGATCTTCTGCATGGGGTCTCCTTTGTTCAATGATGAACCTGAGAGTTCAGTATCGAAGCACCAGGAGAGCCTTGTCAACCTGTGCCACAGCTGTCAGTGGGAAGTTCCCATGCGCCGATGCGGGCCACAATGCCCGATGCCTGACCCGATCCCGAACCACTCCAGGCGCCGCAGCGCGATGCTCGCGGGCCTCATCGCCTCCGCCCTCGCATCGGCTTTGGCAGCGCACGCGGCCGACGCTGCAGCCTTTCCCGATGCTGCCGCCAGCGACCCCGCCACGCTGGGCTGGATGACCGGATCACCGCCCCCCGCCGACCGCACGCTGCGCTTCGAGGACGGCAGCTACTTCCGGTTTCCGGAGATGCGCTGGAGCGTGTCGAACTTCCGCCAGCTGATGCCGACGATGAACGTCTCGCGCGGCCTCGGCGCCCCTGCCATCGTGCCTCAGGCCCTGCGCAGGGACATCGATGCGCTCGGCTTCACGCCCATCGGCGCGACCGAGCCAATGAGCTGGGAACAGTCGCTCGCCGCCACCTACACCGACGGCATCGTTGTGCTGCATCGCGGGCGCATCGTCTACGAGCGCTATTTCGGCGTGCTGAAGCCGGACGGCCAGCATGGCGCGATGTCGGTCACCAAGTCGGTGGTCGGCACGCTCGGCGCGATGCTGGTGGCCGAAGGCACGCTCGACGAGCGCAGCACGGTGGCCGACTACGTGCCCGAGCTGTCGAAATCCGCCTTCGGCAACGCCACCGTGCGGCAGGTGCTGGACATGACCACCGGCCTGAAGTTCAGCGAGGACTACGCCGATCCCAATGCCGAGGTCTGGGCCCATGCGCAGGCCGGCAATCCCTTGCCGAAGCCCAAGGACTACACAGGGCCGCGCAGCTACTACGAGTTCCTGCAGACGGTGCAGCCCGAAGGTCGCCACGGCGAGGCCTTCGGCTACAAGACCGTCAATTCCGACGTGCTGGGCTGGGTGATCGCGCGCGCCACCGGGCGCAACGTGGCACAGCTGCTGTCCGAACGCATCTGGAGCCGCATCGGCGCCGAGCAAGACGCGTACTTCACCGTCGATTCGATCGGCACGCCCTTCGCCGGCGGCGGCCTGAACACCAGCCTGCGCGACCTCGTGCGTTTCGGCGAGCTGCTGCGCAACGACGGCCGCTTCCAGGGCCGGCAGATCGTGCCGAAGGCGGCCATCGACGACATCCGCCGCGGCGGCGACAAGGCCGCCTTCGCCAAGGGCGGCTATCCGCTGCTGCAGGGCTGGAGCTACCGCGACATGTGGTGGGTCACGCACAACGACCATGGCGCCTACATGGCGCGCGGCGTGCATGGCCAGCGCATCTACATCGACCCGAAGGCGCAGATGGTGATCGCGCGCTATGCCTCGCACCCGGTGGCCAGCAACTCGGCCAACGACCCGATCACGCTGCCGGCCTTCGAGGCACTGGGCCGGCACCTGCTGTCGCAGGACAAGCCTCAGGCGATCCGGTAGAAGCCCTGGTCGGGCCGCACGCCCGCGTTGCTGGTGAACGCCACGGGGTCGAAGCCCTCTTCGGCGAACTTCTTCTTCACGAACTCGGCGGCCGAGGCCACGGCCTGCTCGTCGGCCCATTCGACCAGCGTCAGCACGTTGAATTCGCCGTTGCCGCCGGTCTGGTCGAGCACATGGGCACGCAGGCAGCCCGGCAGGGCGCGCAGCGTCTGCTGGATGCGCCGCATCTGCGCGATGAATTCGGCGCGCACGCCGGCCGGCACGACGAACTTGTCGACGCGAAAGACAGGGCCGGATGCGGAAACGGTGGCGTTGTTCGACATGAAGCGGATTCCTTGAAGAGAAGAAAGAAGAAAGAAAAAAGCGCACGGGACCGGCGCGCTGGAAGTTATTCTCAAACCTCAAGTAAACCTGAGGTCAAGCGCTTTCAAAGCTTTTCTCTTCCCCATGAACGAAGCATTGCAAAAAGCCGGCATCTCCCCTGCGCTCACCGTCGGCGAGGTCGCGCGCCGCAGCGGCGTCACCGTGGCCACGCTGCATTTCTACGAGGCGCAGGGGCTCATCGACAGCACCCGCACCGCGGGCAACCAGCGACGCTATCCACGCACGGTGCTACGGCGCGTGGCTTTCGTGCGGGTAGCCCAGAGGGTAGGCATTTCGCTTGCCGAGATCGGCGCCGCACTGGCTACCCTCCCCGCGTCCGCCGCGCCCAGCCGCGAGGATTGGGCCCGGCTCTCGGCCTCGTGGCGTGCCGAACTGGACGAGCGCATGACGCAGTTGCAGAAGCTGCGCGACACCCTCGACGACTGCATCGGCTGCGGCTGCCTGTCGATCGACCGCTGCAAGCTGCGCAATCCGCTCGATCGGCTCGGCGCCGAGGGCCAGGGGCCGCAGCGGCTGCTGGTGAAACGAGGCGCCTGAAAAAACCAGGCGCCCGCGCCGAAGACACTCCGCCAGCGAGAGGTCTCGGCCGCATTGACCGCGCACGCCTGCGGCCGCAGGCGCCAAAGATAGTGCGTCGCCACGAAGGCAGAATGGAAAAAACAAAGGACGCCGAATGACGAGTACTTCATCCACCCCCGAGGCTGCCCGCGCCTACGCCGTCGAGATGCACGGCGACCAGAAGTACGGCACGCATCCCTACGTGCACCACCTCGACGCCGTCGCCGCCCTGCTCCAGCCCTACGGCGACAAGGCGCGCATCGTCGGCTACCTGCACGACGTGGTCGAGGACACGGCGGCGACCGTGGCCGACGTGCGCTCGCGCTTCGGCGACCTGGTCGCCTCCTGCGTCGCGCTGCTGACCGACGCACCCGGTGCCAACCGCAAGGAGCGCAAGGCCAGGACATACGCCGCGCTGGCCGAGGTGAAGGGCGACGAGGAACTCGCGCTGCTGGTGAAGGCCGCCGACCGGCTGGCCAACGTGCGCGCCTGCGTGGCCGACGGCCACCGCGCCCTGTGGGACACCTATCGAGGGGAGCACCCGACCTTCAGGGCTGCGGCATTCAGGGCCGGGCAATGCGACCCGCTGTGGAGCGAGCTCGACACGCTGCTTTCGCCACCGCCCGCGCCCTAGCCGACACGCGGGTTCGCGAACTCCATCACCCCGTCATCCACCCGGCCGAAGCGCAGGCTCACCAGATCGCGCGCGTAGTTCTGGTACGCCCGCCACGGCGCGCGCGAGCCCTGCTTCGGAAAGCTGTCCACCGCGCGCCGCACGTAGCCCGACGAGAAGTCCAGCCAGGGCTCGGGCACCAGGGACGGGTCGGTGTTGCGGGGCGTGCATTGCCTCCAGCCGTGCTTCTGCATGTGGTTGAGCACGCGGCAGACGTACGCGCATGTCAGGTCGCTCTTGAGCGTCCACGAGGCGTTGGTGTAGCCGAACGACGAGGCCAGGTTGGGCACGTCGCTGTACATCATTCCCTTGTAGTTGAAGGTCGCGGCCGGGTTCACGCGGCGGCCGTCCACGTCGATCTGCACGCCGCCCAGCACCTGCAGTTCTAGCCCGGTCGCGGTGACGACCACGTCGGCCTCCAGTTCCCTGCCCGACTTCAGCCTGATGCCGCCCGGCGTGAAGGCGTCGACGTGGTCCGTGACCATCGACGCGCGCCCTGCCCTGATGGCCGCGAACAGGTCGCCGTCGGGCACGAGGCACAGGCGCTGGTCCCACGGGTTGTAGCGCGGCGTGAAATGCGTGGCGACGTCGTAGCCGGGCCCCAGGGCCTGCCGCACGCCGCCGAGGATCAGTCGCTTCACACGATCGGGCTTGCGCCGCGCGAGGCGGAAGAAGTACATCGACAGCAGCACGTTCTTCCAGCGCGTGAGGCCGTAGGCGATTCCGGCCGGCAGGAAGCGGCGAAGCCGATGGGCGATGGGGTCCCGCGCCGGCCGCGCGACTACGTAGGTGGGCGAGCGCTGCAGCAGCACCACGTGCGAGGCCGTCTTGGTCAGCGCCGGCACCAGCGTCATCGCGGTGGCGCCGCTGCCGATCACGATCACCTTCTTGCCGCTGCAGTCGAGATCCTCGGGCCAGTGCTGCGGATGGACGATGCGACCCGTGTAGTCGCCGACGCCGGCGAACTCGGGCGTGTAGCCGGCCTCGTACCTGTAATAGCCGCTGCACAGGAAGAGGAAGTTGCAGCGCATGCGCAGCGGAGTCCGTTCAGGCCCGCGCTCGACATCCACGCTCCAGCAGGCGTCAGGCGTGGACCACGAGGCGCGCACCACGCGGTGGTTGAACCTGATCCTCTGGTCGATGCCGTACTGCTGCGCCGTCTCGCGCAGGTAGCCCAGGATCGACGGCCCGTCGGCGATGGACTTCTCCTGCGTCCACGGCCTGAACGAATAGCCCAGCGTGTACATGTCGGAATCCGAGCGCACGCCCGGATAGCGGAACAGGTCCCAGGTGCCGCCGCTGCGCTCGCGTCCCTCGAGGATCGCGTAGCTGCGCCCCGGGCAGTTCTTCTGCAGGTGGTAGCCGGCGCCGATGCCGGAAAGGCCGGCGCCCACGACCAGCACGTCGACGTGCTCCTGCCGATCTTCTTCCTGCATCGACATGTCTCCTTGTCTGCTCAGTTCTTCCTTTCCGCACCTCCCGCCGGAGCGCCCCGGATCATCAGCCACGCGCTCACCGCACTCAGCACGGCCAGCGCAGCGCTCGACAGCATCACCCAGCGAAAGCCCGCGACGAAGGATTCGGCCACCGCCCGTTTCGCGGCCGCGGCCGTGGCCGCATCCACGCCCGGCGGCATCGCCGCGCCGGCCAGCTTGCTGCGCTCGCCTTCGAGAAATGCTGCCACCTGCGCCGAAGCGCCCATGTCGCGCAGGTGATCCGCCAGCGCCGCGTCGAAGGCCCAGGCCATGAGCGCGCCGAACACCGCGATCGCCAGAACCGCCGCCGCGCGCGACACGGCGTTGTTCACGCCCGATGCCACGCCCGCCAGCTCGGGGCCGACCGCATTCATGACCGTTGTTGTCAGCGGCGCCACCGTCACCGTCATGCCGAAGCCCAGCACCACCACGGCGGGCAGGAAGCCGCTCCAGTAGCTCGCCCCCACGCCCGGCAGCGCGAAGAGCGCGAAACCCGCCGCCGCGATGGCGGGGCCGACGACCAGCGGCATGCGCGGCCCGAAGCGGTCCACCAGCTGCCCGGCCCACCCCGAGAGCGCGAACATGATGAAGATGAAAGGCAGCAGCGCCGCACCCGCCACCGTCGCCGAGTAGCCCTGCACCTGGATCAGGTTGAGCGGAAAGAAATACAGCCCGCCGCCCAGCGCCGCATAGAGCAGCAGCGTCAGCAGGTTCGCGCCGCTGAAGTTGCCGATGCGCAGCAGCTCCAGCGGCAGCATCGGCGCTCGCACCCTGCGCTCGGCAACGAAGAAGCCCGCGCCGCCCAGCGCGCCGATGGCCAGCGCCGAAAGCACGGCCGGCGAACGCCATCCCTGCGTCGGCGCCTCGATGAAGGCGTAGACGATGCCGCCGAGCCCGGCCGTGGCCAGCAGCGCGCCCCACAGGTCGAGCCCGCCGCTGGCGGAAGCGCCGCGGCTTTCGGGCACGTGGCGCCACACGATCCACAGCACCAGCAGCGCCATCGGCACGTTGATGAAGAAGGCCCAGGTCCAGGAAAAGTGATCGACCAGGAAGCCGCCCAGCACCGGCCCCACCGCCGCCGTGATGCCGCTGAAGCCCGACCAGGTGCCGATGGCCTTGCCGCGCTCCTTTTCGGGAAAGGCCGCGCTGATCAGCGCGAGGCTGCCCGGCACCAGCAGCGCCCCGCCGATGCCCTGCACCGCCCTCGCGGCGATGAGCTGCTGCACGTTGGCCGCAAGCCCGCAGGCCACCGACGACAGCGCGAAGATGCCGACGCCGATCGCGAAGATGCGCCGACGCCCGTAGTGGTCGCCGAGCGCCCCGCCCACCAGGAGCAGCGCCGCCAGCAGCAAGGCGTAAGACTCGACCACCCACTGCGCCTGGAAGGCCGTGGCGTGCAGGTCCGACTGGATGGCCGGCAGCGCCACGTTGACGACCGTGCCGTCGATGAAGGCCATGCTGGAGCCCACGATTGCCGCAGCGAGCACCCAGGGCTTGGAGGCGTCGGGGCAGCCGCCCTCCTCCGGGCGGGCGCCGTGCAGGATCAGCGTGTCATCGCAGGGCGCCTTGCCGATCTGAGCCATGGGGTCTCCTTTTCATGGGATTCCGTCTTGCGCCTTCCTCCTCTGGGGGGAAGGTTGGGATGGGCTGCTCCTGCACGATACGCCATGCTTCATCGAGCGCTGCCGTGCCCCCACCCCTGCCCTCCCCCGGAGGGAGAGGGAGAAACAGCCAGGGTCAGGTCGTGCAGGCAGTCGCCGAGGGATTCGCCCGCGCCGCGCTCACGCTGCGCGCCATCGCGGCTGCCGCCGCCGCCGTGACGCGCTGCGCTCCTTGCGCCACCGCGTCCATCCCGCTGCCCACCGCTTCGCCCAGGTTCAGCTGGCACACCACCGTGCGCGCCTCGTCCGAGCGCCGCAGCGTCCAGCTGAAGCCGGCGTCGACGCGGCCGCCTTCCACCGCATCGAACTGGCGCAGCTGCACCGCGATACGCCACACCGGCTGCGAGCCCTGTTTGCCGCCCCTGGTCACGTCGAGCGCGCCCAGCCGCCCGGCGATGCCGTTGGCCAGCGCGTCGCGCAGCTCGTTCTCGAAGGACGAGGCCCAGCGGTGCTGCTCCAGCACCTCGACCTGCACGCTGCCGTTGGGCTGGCGCACCACCATCTGCGGCCGCGCGAAGCGCTCGGGCACGGCCACGGGCGCGAGCTCGATGTAGAGCGGCGCGGCGCCGCCGACGGTCGAAGGCGCGGCATCGGCCGCGGCCAGCGGGCTCGCCAGCGTGTAGTAGTTGTCGGGCTTGCTGGCGCAGCCCGCGAGCACGGCCAGCAGTGCCGCTGTCGCGGCCGCGGATGCGATGTGGTTCTTCTTCATTTCTTGCCGTCGTCCGGTTTGCCGCGCAGCAGCGACTCTGGGTGGCGCTCGAGGTAGTCGGTCAGCACGCGCACCGAGCCCGCGGCCCGCGTGAGCTCCTGCAGCGTCTGGCGCATGTCCTGCTGCAGCGGCGAGTCGTCGGCCAGCGTGCGCTCGGCGCTGTTCACCGTCTTGCGCACGTCCTTCATGGCCGCGGCCAGTTCGGGCGTGACGTCGTTGTTGATGCGGCTGACCGTCTGCTCGGTGGTCGTGAGCGTCTTGTTGAGCGAGGCGAGCGTGGTGCGCAGGTCGCCCGCGATCTGCTCGTAGGGCACCTTGTTGAGCTTGGTCGCGATCTCCTGCACCTGCGACTGGATCTCGTCGAGGCTGTTGGCCACCGTGGGCAGCTCGATCGGGTTCTTCGACAGGTCGATCTTCGCGGGCGGCGCCTTCGGGAAGAAGTCGAGCGCCACGTAGACCTGGCCGGTCAGCAGGTTGCCGTTGCGCAGCTGGGCGCGCAGGCCCTTCTCGGCCAGGAAGCGCAGCCGCTCCTGCTGGGTGGCGCGCGACTCGGTGCCGCTCTCGCCCGCGCGGCGGCGCAGGCGGTCGGGGTAGACCTGCACCAGCACCGGCATGCGGAACTCGCGCTCGGCGCGGTCGAATTCCACGCCGATGGACTTGACCTCGCCGATCACCACGCCGCGGAAGTCCACCGGCGCGCCCGGCGTGAGGCCGCGCAGCGACTGGTTGAAGTACATCAGCAGGGTCTGCGAGGGCCCGTCGGGCTCCTTCATGGCGGAAGACTCGTCCTGCGCCAGCGTGAAGGCCGCGTTCTCCTTGGCGACCGGGCCCATGGCGTCGTCGGGCGCCTGGAAGGCGATGCCGCCGAGCAGGATGGTCGCCAGCGACTGCGTGCGCAGCGTGAAGCCGCTGGCGCTGAGCTGCGCGTCGATGCCGCTGGCCTGCCAGAAGCGGGTGTTCATGCCCACGAACTTGTCGTACGGCGCGTTGACGAACACGCGCAGCGTCACGCCCCGTCCGTCGCCGTCGAGCTCGTAGGCCGCCACCTGGCCGACCTTGATGCGCCTGAAATACACCGGCGAACCCACGTCGAGCGAACCCACGTCGTTGGCGCGCAGCAGGAACTGCTTGCCCGAGTCGTCGCGCGTGACGATGGGCGGCGTCTCCAGGCCGGTGAACTCGCCTGCCGTCTCCTTCGACACGCCCGCGTCGGCGCCGATGTAGGCGCCCGACAGCAGCGTGTTGAGCCCCGAGATGCCCGAGGTGTCCAGGCGCGGGCGCACCACCCAGAAGCGCGAGTCCTGCGCCGTGAAGCTCTGTGCGTCCTTGTTGAACTGCACCAGCACGCGCACGTGCGAGCGGTCGCGCGCCAGACGAAGGCTGGTGACCAGGCCGATCTGCACGTCCTTGTACTTGACGGCGGTCTTGCCGGCCTCCAGGCCCTCCGCGGTCTTGAAGGTCAGCACCACCTCGGGGCCGCGCTCCATGATGATCCGCGCCACCAGCGTGATGCCCACCAGCGCGGCCACGATGGGAATCAGCCAGATCAGCGACGGCAGCCACTCGCGCCGGCGCACCACGCGCGGTTTGGGCAAGGGCGACTGGTCGGGCTGGCCGGACGGCGCCGCCCCGTCCCTGGATTGGTCTTCTTCACTCATGCTGGTTTCTCGTCCCTGTTTCCATGTGTCTGTGCACCTTCCTCTTCGTCGCGCAGGATGGCCTGGTCTTCCCTGCTGTCCCAGGTGAGCTTCGGGTCGAAGCTCAGCGAGGCCAGCATCGTCAGCACCACCACCGAGCCGAAAGCCGCGATGCCCACGCCCGCGGTGATGACCGCGAAGCCCTGGATCTGCACCAGCCCCGTCAGCAGCGACACCACGAACACGTCGAGCATCGACCAGCGGCCGATGATCTCGATGATGTGATAGAGCTTCGCCCGCTCCCGCCGCCGCCAGCTGCTGCCGCGCTGCGCCAGCACCACGAGCAGCAGCAGCACGGCCAGCTTGAACAGCGGCACCAGGAAGCTGGCAATGAAGACGATGGCCGCGAGCCCGTAGGCACCCGACACCCAGAAATAGATCACCCCGCTCAGGATGGTGTCGTTCTGGGTGCCGAACAGTGTGCGCGTGATCATCACCGGCAGCAGGTTGGCCGGTATGTACATCATGCAGGCCGCGATGAGGAAGGCCCAGGTGAGCTTCAGGCTCTGCGGCTTGCGCGTGTGCAGGTGCGTGCCGCAGCGGCCGCAGGGCTCGCCGTCCTGCGCGTCCTTCCAGACGGCGCCGCAGTGGCGGCAGGCCATGTAGCCGAGCGAGGCAGCGGTGGGAGCCCGCGAGTCCTCGTCGTGATGGTGATGATCGCTGGAGGCCGCGAGGCTTCCGAGGCGCTGTCCGAAGCGGCCCAGCGGCTTCATGCCGATGCCCCACCCTTCTCTTCGGCCTTCGGCCGGAACGCCATTCCCCAGAACGCGCCCGGGTCGAACGACAGCACCGCCGTCAGCATCACCGTGAGCGCCATGAAGGCCCACAGCGCCGGCCCCGGCACCACCGTCGCCATGCTCGAAAGCTTGACGATGGCCACGAGAACGCCGAGCAGGAACACCTCGATCATTCCCCAGGGCCGCAGCGACTGCATCGCCCGCACCAGCAGCGCGAAGCCCACCGGCCGGTGCTCGCGGCTCAGCGGGATCAGCAGGTAGGCCAAGATGCAAAGCTGCAGCAAGGGAAAGAGAATGGTCGTGGCCAGCACCAGCAGCGCAACCAGCGACATGCCTTCGGCGCTCAGCGCCACCACGGCGCCGGCCAGCGTGGTCTGGCTGCGCAGGCCCTGAAGCTCGATCTCGACAATGGGAAACAGGTTCGCGATGGCGAACATGATGAGGCAGGCCACCGTCAGCGGAAGGATGCGGCGCTCCTGCTGGCCCGGGTGACGGTCGAGCTCGGTGCCGCAGCGGGGACAGCGCGCCACGTCGCGCGGCTCGAGCGGCGTGCGGGCGTAGACCGCGTCGCAGCCCGGGCAGACCACCGTTTCAGGTACTTCCTTCATGGGTGAGTACCCTAACTCATTCAGCCGCCGTGGCTTGTCGTCCTGAGTCGCAGCGTGCTGAAAACCGCCGCAACCGCGGCAAAACTCGCCGCCAGCACCAGCGCCACCACCGGTCCGTGGCCGCCGTGCGGGCTCCAGACGCTGAAGACACCCGCCAGCACCACGGCGCCCAGGGTCTGCCCGGTGAGCCGGGCCGTGCCCAGCATGCCGCTGGCTGCACCACTGCGGTGCGCCGGCGGCGAGGTCACGATGGTGTGGTTGTTCGGCGACTGGAACAGCCCGAAGCCCAGCCCGCACAGCGCCATGCGCCAGGCGATGTCGGCATTGCCCGGATGTGCCGGCAGCGCCGCCAGCAGCGCCAGCCCGGTGGCCAGCAGGCCCAGCCCGATGCCGCCCAGCAGCCCGTCGGGGTAGCGCCCGATCAGCTTGCCCGCGATGGGCGCCATCACCACGATGGCCAGCGGCCAGGCCGTGATCAGCAGGCCCGCCTCGATATGGCTGCGCCCATACACGTCCAGCAGCAGGAAAGGCAGCGCGATGTAGGCCAGCATCTGCGCGCAGAAGGCCGCCACCGAAGTGCCCATCGACAGCGCGAACACCGGAATGCGCAGCAGGTCGATGGGGAAAAGCGGCACGGCCAGCTTGCGCTGGCGCCGGAGGTAGACGAAGCCCACGGCCACGCCGGCGAGCAGGATCGCCCAGGCCGAAGCCTGCGAACCGCCCGCGCCCTGCACCGCACCCTCGCGCACGCCCAGCCGGTCGGCGCCCAGGAACACCAGCGAGAACATCAGCACGTTGAGCGCCACGTCCACCGGCGAGAAGCGCAGCCCGGCGGCAGGCGCCACCCGGTTGAACGGCAGCGCCTTCATGCCCAGCGCGAAGGTGACGATGCCCAGCGGCACGTTGATGGCGAAGAGCCAGGGCCACGAAGCCACCGACAGGATCGCCGCCGCCACCGAGGGCCCGGCCACCGACGAGGTGGCCACCACCAGCGAATTGATCGCCATGCCCTTGCCCAGCTGCGACGACGGGTACGTGAGCCGCACCAGCGCCGCGTTCACGCTCATGATGCCGGCCGCGCCCAGGCCCTGGAAGGCGCGCGCCGCGATCAGCGTGCCCAGCGAGTTGGCAAAAGTGGCTGCCAGCGAAGACAGCGTGAACACAGCCATGCCGACCAGGTACACGCGCCGGTAGCCCACGAGGTCGCCCAGAGAGGCCAGCGGCAGAAGCATCACCAGCGTGGCGATCTGGTAGGCGTTGACCACCCAGATCGATTGCGACGGGCTGGCGTTGAGCTCCCGCGCGATGCCCGGTAGCGCCAGGTTGACGATGGTGCCGTCGAGCACTGCCACGATCAGCCCGAGGATGATGACCAGCATCGCCCAGCCGCGCTCCGGCTGGGACAGTCCGTCGACGGGCCTTGGCGCCGTGTTGCCGCCGATGTTGTCGCCGTTGTTGTTGTCTTCGGCGGCCGGGAGCGCGGCGCCTGCGCGTACCGTGTTCATCAGGCTTGCTGCGTCCTTCCTGTCTTGTCGGTCCGGCCCGTGGGCTCGGAGCGCACGCCGCCCAGCGTGAGCCAGGTCAGCACCAGCGCGATGAGCGCGCCGCCGGCCATGCCGGCCACCATCGGCAGCGGGCGGCCGTCGGTGAAGAGGCCCACCACCGCCATGGCCAGCGCACCGGTGAGCATCTGCAGCGTGCCCAGCAGCGCAGAGGCCGTGCCCGCGATGGCGCCGTGCATCTCGAGCGCGAGAACGCCGGTGGTCGGAATCACCAGGCCCATGAAGCCCGAGGCGATAAAGTACAGGACGATGAGCACCCAGATGCTGTCGCCGCCCATCGCGAAGTAGGCGAACATCGCGATCATCGCGGCGCCGCAGCACACCACGCCGAACTTGACGAGCTTGACCAACCCGTAGCGCTCGCCCAGCGCGCCGGTGAACTGCGAGGCGCCGATGAATGCGGCCGCGTTCACGCCGAAGGCCACGCTGTAGAGCGCGGGCGAGAGTCCGTAGTGGTCGATCATCACGAACGACGAGTTCGCGAGGTAGGTGAAGAAGCCCGCCATCGCGAAGCTGCCGATGAACACCAGCCCGAGGTAGTGCGTGTCGCGCAGCAGCAGCCAGTAGGCCGACAGCGCACTGCCGAGGCTGCTTTCCACGCGCTCCGAAGCCGGGCGGGTTTCGTCGAGCAGCTTGACCATCATCGCGAGGCCGGCCACGGCCGCGATGGTCACGGCCCAGAACACGCCGCGCCAGCCGGCGAACGCGATCACGGCGCTGCCCGCGAGAGGCGCGAGGATCGGCGACACGCTGAACACCAGCATCAGCAGCGACATCAGCCGCGCGGCGTCGGTGCCGGTGTGCAGGTCGCGCACCACCGCGCGCGGAATCGCCATGCCGGCCGCGGCGCCCAGGCCCTGGATGAAGCGCAGCACGATCAGCGTCTGGATGTCGGTCGCCAGCGCGCAGCCGATGCTCGCCAGCGCGAACAGCAGCAGCCCCGCGTACAGCGGCGGCTTGCGGCCCACCATGTCGGAGACCGGCCCGTACAGCAGTTGCCCCGCACCCAGCGAAAGGAAGAAGGCCGTGAGGCTCATCTGCACCGCGCCGATGTCGGCGTGCAGGCTCTGTCCGATGGCCGGCAGCGCCGGCAGGTACATGTCGATGGCGAATGGCCCTATGGCCGAGAGCAGGCCCAGCAGCAGGGCCATCTTGAAGAAGGGGGAAGAACGCATTGAACCGATTGTCGCGAAGCGCGGCGATCGGTGCAGGCGTGGGGTCGGCCGGGGGCGGTTCAGCCCGCCTTGCTAATTCTGGGCAAAGAAACGGTTGCCGGGCCGTGGCAGCCCGAGATTCTCGCGCAAGGTACGACCTTCGTATTCGCGCCGGAAGATGCCGCGGCGCTGCAGCTCGGGCACCACCTTGTCGACGAAGGCGTCGAGCCCGCCGGGCAGCCAGGGGAACATCACGTTGAAGCCGTCGCAGCCCTCGCTTTCCAGCCACTCCTGCATGCCGTCTGCAATGGTCTGCGCGGTGCCGACGAAGGCCAGGCCGCCGTAGCCGCCCAGGCGCTGCGCCAGCTGGCGCACGGTGAGGTTCTCGCTGCGGGCCAGCTCGATCACGCGGGCGCGGCCGCTCTGGCTCGCGTTGGTCTCGGGCACATCGGGCAGCGGGCCGTCGGGGTCGAACTTCGACGCATCGTGGCCCAGCGCGATCGAGAGCGACGCGATGGCGCTGTCGTAATGCACGAGGCTGTCGAGCTTCGCGCGGATGGCGCGTGCCTCTTCCACCGTGTCGCCCACCACCACGAAGGCGGCCGGCAGGATCTTGAGGTGGTCGGGGTCGCGTCCTATCGCGCGCATGCGGCCCTTGATGTCTGCATAGAGACTGCGCGCGCCGGCCAGCGTGCCCGGCGCGGCGAACACCGCTTCGGCGGTCTCGGCCGCAAGCTGCCGCCCCGCCTCCGACGCGCCCGCCTGCACGATCACCGGCCAGCCCTGCACCGGCCGCGCGATGTGCAGCGGGCCGCGCACCGACAGGTACTTGCCCTTGTGGTTCAGCACGTGCAGCTTCGCCGGATCGAAGAAGCGGCCGCTTTCGACGTCGCGCTCGAAGGCGTCGTCGGCCCAGCTGTCCCACAGGCCGGTGACCACGTCGTAGAACTCGCGGGCGCGGGCATAGCGCTCGTCGTGTTCCATGTGGTCGTCGCGGCCGAAGTTCAGTGCGGCGTCGGGGTTGGAAGTGGTCACGATGTTCCAGCCCGCGCGGCCTTCGCTCAGGTGGTCGAGCGAGGCGAAGCGGCGCGCGATGTGGAACGGCTCGTCGAAGGTGGTCGAGGCCGTGGCCACCAGCCCGATGTGCCGCGTGTGTTGCGCCAGCGCCGACAGCAGCGTGAACGGCTCGAACGATGTCACCGTGTGGCTGCGCTGCAGCGCGGCCACCGGCATGTTCAGCACCGCGAGGTGGTCGGCCATGAAGAAGGCGTCGAATCTGCCCCGCTCCAGCGTCTGCGCCAGCTGCTTCAAGTGCGCGAAGTTGAAGTTCGCGTCGGGCCACGCGCCGGGATAGCGCCAGGCGCCGGTGTGGATGCTCACGGGGCGCATGAAGGCGCCCAGCCGCAGTTGCCTTGCGGTGCTCATCGGACAGGCGCTACTCGCCGGCGGGCCAGAACACGAGCGCGCGCAACTCGATGCTGCGGCGCGGCGGCGCTTCCGGCGAACCCGTCGGGTCTTCGAAGGCGGTGTGCGCGGTGTAGCGCGCCACGCCCTTTTCGAGCGAGTCGTAGATCTTCAGCAGCAGCGCCTCGTCGGGCCTCAGCCTCGGGAACCAGTACCACTGGTGCTCGGGGTTCCAGGTGAAGGAATAGGTCTCGCCCACCTTGTCGGGATAGACCAGGTCGCTGGGCACCAGGTCCTTCGGCGAGATGGAACGCGCGTCGCACAGCGCGAGCGGCAGGCGCTCCACCGTGGCCAGCGGCCGCCACAGGTTGACGATCGCGAAGCGGTGCTTCAGGCGCTCCTCGGCCTCTTCGGGCGGCAGGTGGTCGCGCACGCGGCGCGGCGCCGAGACGAAAGTCTGGTCGTTGTGCACGCGCCGCACCGGTTCGCGCAGCTCGGCCGTGCGACGCGAGCCCTGCGCGCTGTCGCGCAGCGTGTGGTCGAACACCACGATCTTCTCGGCGCCCGTCACGTCGCGCAGCAGCGCCTCGGCCTCGCGGTAGTAGATGTCGCGGATCGCGGCGTCCTGCGAGAAATCGGCGAGCACGCTGCGGTGCGATATCTGCGTGAAGCCGCTGCGGTCGAGCGTCAGCTCGTTCAGCGCCACCAGCGGCCGTCCGTCGCGGATCGTCACGCGGCGCGGCTCCAGTTCGCCGGTCACCCAGGGCGTGCCGGGCGGCGGCTCGAATGTGTAACTCACGGGCCGGCCCTGGCCCGCCTTCAGGTAGTTGAGCTCCGCTTCCACCGAGGGCAGCGTAGCGGCCAGCATCTGTCCATTGGACCCAACGCTCATGCGATGTGACTCCTCAAAACGGTTCCTTGAACGGCCGCAGGTCCAGCTCCTGCGTCCATGCGCTGCGGTGCTGCACGTGCAGCTGCCAGTAGCTTTCAGCGATGGCTTCGAGCTGCAGCAGACCGTCGTCGCCGGCCTGCTCCACGCGTTGCGGCGCGTTGTTGCGCAGGCGCTCGCCGTCGATGCCGCCATCAATGACCACATGCGCCACGTGAACACCCTGCGGACCGAATTCGCGCGCCAGGCTCTGGCTCAGCGAACGCAACGCGGCCTTGGCCGCGGCGAAGGCCGCGAAAGGCGGCTTGCCGCGCAGCGCCGCGGTGGCGCCGGTGAACAGCAAGGTGCCGCGTGCGTGCGCTCCGCCCGCCTCGAAGGGATTGGCCAGCAGGCCGCGCAAGGCCTCATGCCCGAAGATGAAGCCGCCCAGCGCGCTGGTGCGCCAGGCCTGCGTGAACTGTTCGACCGAGAGCTCCAGCGTCGGCGCGCGCACCGCGCTCGCTGCGTTGAAGATGGCCACCGTGAGCGGGCCGAGCGCCCTCGCCTTCTGCGCGATGCCATGAATCTCGGCCTCGCTCGCCACGTCGCCCGCGAATGCATGGGCCCGGCCGCCGGCTGCGACGATTTCGCCGGCCACCGCATCGAGCTGGGCCTGCGTCCGGCCGGTCAGCGCAACGACGAAGCCTTCGGCCGCGAAGCGCCGCGCGAGCGCCGCGCCCAAGCCCGCGCTGGCGCCGACACCGGCGATCCACGCAACGGGCGACGGCCCGGAACCAGACGGCAACGAAGATGGAGTGATGGAGGTGGCAGCCATGAATGAGCACGAAGGCTATACCTGCACCCCACGGCGCGGAACGATGCAAAAGGGATAACCTTATTCGTTGCAGGCCGGTGCCTCGTGCCGCTTGACGCAGCGCCCCGCTTCACTGCATGCGCCGTGCCCGCTACGCTATCGCCTTCCCGGACCGTTCATAACAACTCACAGCACTAGTCATCCAGGAGAAGATTGCCCATGGCCCTTGCCCGCACGGTACACGCCGACCTCTTTCGCGTGTTCGTTCTCACGCTCGTCTCGCTGTTCGCCATTCCGGCGGCCACGCTCGCCTTCACCGAATACGCACTGCGCTCGCAGGACGCCGAGTTCCTGCAGGCAATGGAAACCCGCATCGCCAAGGACGCACGGCTCTCCGCCGCGGACAAGGCCGAAGCCACCGCGTTCTACCGCAGCCACCAGCTCTCCAAGGCCTGCGACGCCACCGCGCCGGAAGACAAGAACTTCCACGACAAGGTGTGCACCCCCTACTCGATGCACTGGCAGTTTCATTGGGCCGACCGCGCCGCCATCTGGACCATCGTGCTCGGCGCCGCGCTGCTCGCCGCGGCGCTGGTGCTGGGCGCGCTGGCATTCGCCAATCGGGGCCTGCGCTACGCCAGCTTCCTCGCGGGCTGGCGGCTCATGACGGTGTCTAGCGCGGTCGAGGTGGTGCTGCAGAGCGCGATGCTGGTGTGGCTGTCTTTCTGGCTCACGGCGTATTTCTGGCACAGCTACTACGTCAAGCTCATTGCGCTGGCGGGCATCGCGGCCGGCGCGGCGGTGTTCTATGCGATCTACACGCTGTTCAAGAAGCTGCCCTCGGGCAACGAGATCGAGGGCGAACTGGTCTCGCAGGCCGACGCGCCGCGCCTGTGGGAGCGCATCCGCCAGCTCGCCACCCGCGTGAAGACGGCGCCGCCCGACCAGATCGTGGCCGGCATCGACACCAACTTCTTCGTGACCGAGGCGCCGTGCGAGGTCAAGGGCCGCGCCCTGCAGGGCCGCACGCTCTTCGTGAGCCTGCCGCTGTTGCGCGTGCTCGACCAGACCGAAGCCGACGCCGTGCTCGCGCACGAGCTCGCCCACCTGGGCGGCGGCGACACCCGCAGCAGCGCGGCGCTGGGCCCCAAGCTGCTGCAGTTCGACCAGTACACCTGGAAGATGCGCAGCGGCGGCCTCACCATCGTGGCGCACTACCTGCTGCGCCTGTACCGCATGATCTTCGCCTTCGCGCTGGCCCGCGACAGCCGTGAGCGCGAATTCAAGGCCGACCGCGTGGCCGCCGGGCTCACCGCGCCACACGCCATCGTGCAGTCGCTCATCAAGATCTCGGCCTACGCAAGCTACCGCAACGACGTGGAGCGGAAGCTCTTCGAGCAGGACCGCGAGCACGACGGTGCGCTCGGCATCGCCCGCTTCGTTGCCGACGGCCTGCCGCCGTACGCGAACTCGCCGGCCTTCATCGAGGCGATGAAGACGGCGGACGTGCCGCACCCCTACGACACCCACCCGCCGCTGCTGGAGCGCATGCGCAACGTGGGCCATCACGTACCCGAGAGCGCCTACGGCGGCATCGTCGCCACCGCGCCGCAGGCCTCGTGGGCCGACGAGATCGAGACCGCCCACGCCATCGAGCAGCGCCTGTGGAGCGAGTACGAGCAGCGCTTCGTGCAGAACCACGAGCTGAGCCTGGCCTACCGCTACGAACCCGCCACCGAGGAAGAGCGCGCCGTGGTGCTGCGCCACTTTCCGCCGGTGGGCTTCGCGCTGAAGAACGGCGAGCGCGTCGACATCAGCTACGAAGGCATCCACCCCAGTGCCAACGGTGCCGACACCGGCTCGACCATCCCGTGGGACGAGGTCAAGAACCTGACCTACAAGGACGGCAGCTTCGGCGACACCCTCATCGTCACCCACTTCGACAAGGGCATGCTGGGCGCGCGCACCACCAAGGTGAAGCTCGCGGGCCTCGGCAAGCAGAAAGAGAACTTCAAGGACGTCGTCGGCCATTACTGGCGTCGCCACCAGATCATGAGGGCCCAACAACAGCAGCATCGACAACAGCAGTGACACCGGCGGCGGCAGCCGCCTTCCCCTCCCCGCTTTCCCATCGGCCTCTACAAAATCATCCAACACCGGAGACAAGCAACCATGAACCCCGTAGAACAGAGAACCATCTCGAAGATCAGCTGGCGACTGCTGCCGCTTCTGATGGTGAGCTACTTCATCGCCTACCTCGACCGCGTGAACCTCGGCTTCGCCGGCGCGGCCATGTCCAAGGACCTGGGCTTCACCGCCGCCGTGTTCGGCAGCGCGGCCGGCATCTTCTTCCTGGCCTACTTCCTCTTCGAGGTGCCGAGCAACATGGCGCTGGAGCGCTTCGGCGCGCGCCGCTGGATCGCCCGGATCATGTTCAGTTGGGGCATCCTCTCGGCCGCGCAGGCCTGGGTGGGCGGCTCGACCAGCTTCAACATCGTGCGGTTCCTGCTGGGCATCGCCGAGGCCGGCTTCTTCCCGGGCGTGATCTTCTACATCACGCTGTGGTTTCCAGCGGCGTACCGGGCGCGCATCGTCGGCTGGTTCATGTTCGCCATCCCGATCTCGACCGTGATCGGCTCGCCCATCTCGGGCTACATCCTGAACATGGACGGCATCGGCGGCATGCACGGCTGGCAGTGGCTGTTCATCCTGGAGGCGCTGCCCTCGCTGGTGCTGACCTTCTTCGTGCTGATGTACCTGCCCGACGGCCCGAAGGACGCCAAGTGGCTGACCGACGAGGAGCGCAACTGGCTGCAGCGCACGCTGGACGCCGAGCGCGCCAACCGCGAGTCGATCAACAAGATCTCGTGGAAGCAGTCGCTGCTGAACCCGCGCGTGATCGGCCTGGGCTTCGTCTACATGGGCATCACGGTGCCGCTGTACGGCCTGAGCTTCTTCCTGCCGCAGATCATCAAGGGCTTCGGCGGGCTGGGCAACGTGGAGATCGGCTTCATCAACGCCTTCCCGTACCTGGTGGGCGCCATCGCCATGCTGTTCTGGACGCGGGCTTCCGACGCGCGCAAGGAGCGCAAGTGGTTCCTGCTGATTCCGCTGGCCTGCATCTTCCTGGGCCTGGTGCTGGCTGCCCAGACCTCCGCGCCGGTGCCGAAGATGGCGGCGGTGACGCTGGCGGCCTTCGGCATCTTCAGCGCGCTGCCCACCTTCTGGACGCTGCCTACCGCGATCCTCAGCGGCACGGCCGCCGCGGCGGGCATCGCGTGGATCAACTCCATCGGCAACCTGGGCGGCTACATCGGCCCGACCATCTTCGGCACGCTGAAGGACAGGACGGGCAACGACTTCTACGCGGTGCTCTTCCTGGCGATGCTGTCGGCGGTGGCCGTCGGGCTGGTGCTGATCATCGGCCACGATGCGCGCACGGAGCAGGCAGCGCCCGGACAGACCTGACGCGGCGCTGCCCGGGCGTCATTCCAGGTACTGCGATCGGCGCGGTTTTAACGCCCGCGCCGTCATCAACTGTCATCTGAATGTTGCATCGAACGTTTTACAGGAGCGCCCGTTCAACGACGCAAATCCTCGATCGATGCCTTTGCTTAGAAAGAACCTCATGAAGACCAAGCATTTCATCCTCTCCAGCATCCTCGCGTTCGCCGGCCTCGCCGTACTGGCACCGAGCATCGCCTCCGCCGCGCCGCACCATCACCCGAAGAAGCACAAGGTGTGCAAGTGGGATGCGCGTCATCACCACCGCGTCTGCCACTGGGTGCGTTGATCCGGCCCATCGGTCCACGGACCGCAAGAAGAAGCCCGCTGCCGCGGGCTTTTTCGTTACCGGAGACTCAGTAAAGCGTCGCCCGCTGCCGCGCCGGCAGCTCCCGGTCGTAGGTTTCCCCGTCGAAAGCCGCTTCGGTCAGCGCCGAGAGGATGGCGCCGGGCGTCGGCACCTCTCGCTTCGCATCCGCCGGCAGCGGCGTCCATAGTTTCGAGCGCTGGATCGCCCGGGCGCACTGGAAGAACACCGTCTCCACGGTGATGCTGATCACGCATTGCGGCGGCTTGCCTTCCATGGCAAAGCGCTCCAGCAGCGCCGGCTCGACCGAGATCTGCGCCCTGCCATTGACCCGCAGCGTCTCGCCCACGCCGGGAATCAGGAACAGCAGCCCCACGCGCGGGTCGGCCACGATGTTGCGCAGGCTGTCGATGCGGTTGTTGCCGCGCCGCTCGGGCATCAGCAGCGTCTTCTCGTCCTGCACCACGACAAAGCCCGGCGGATCGCCGCGCGGCGATGCGTCCAGCCCGCCCGGGCCGATGGTGGCGAGCACCGCGAAAGGCGAAGCGGCGATCAGCGCCTGGTAGCTCGGGTGCAGGTACGGCACCTCCTTCTTGAGTGATGCCTCGCCGGGCAGCCCGAACAGGGCTTCGAGCTGGGCGACGGTTTCGATGGCGTGGTCGGTTGTCATGTGCTTCCTTCCTGGATGCTGGTGGATTGTGGCGATGCGGCGCTCCATCCGCAGGCCAGCGCCGCCAGCGCAAGCAGCAAGGCAGCCACACCGTAGATCCACGGCGGCGAGGCGATCGGCAGCAGCAGCCCCGCGATCAGCGGCCCGGCCCCCGCGCCGATGTCGCGCCACACCGAGCGCGCCGCCAGCGCCTGCACGCGCTCCGGTCCCGGCGTGCGGCGGGCGACGATCGGCGACAGCAGCGGCAGCTGAAGCGCGCGCAGCACCACGACCAGCGCCGCGCAGCTCCAGAGCCAGCCGAACCCGAAGCCGACGAGCGCGATGGTGGTGACGAGCGACAGGCTCACCAGCAGGCGCTCGGCGCCGAAGTGCTCGGCCATGCGCCCGCCGACCGGGCTCAGAAGAATCTCCGCGAGGTAGCGCAGCGCCATCAGCACGCCGGCGACGATCACGGCGCCGCCGGGCAGCAGGTCCTTGCCCAGATAGGAAAGGCCGACGATGAAGAGCCCGTCCAGCGCCAGCCCTTCCATGAACGACCAGCTGTCCAGGCTGTTGGGCAGCTTGAAGCGCCTGGCCGGCTTGGTCACCGGATGGGGCGCCGCGGGCAGCCGCCGCGTGACGAAGCACGCCAGCAGCGAAAACACCGCGAGGATCGCGAAGATCGCGCGCGGCCCTGTCCAGTGCGCCAGCAGTGCGCCCAGCGGCAGCGCGAGCACCGGCCCCATCGCGATGAAGGCGCGCGAACGCCCGTTGCGCCGCGCCGCGCCCACCGGGTCGGCCGTGGCCAGCGCCTGTGTCGACAGGTTCAGCGCCGCGAAGCACAGGCCCCACGTCAGCCGCAGCGGCAGCAGCGCCCAGAAGCCCGAGAGCGTGGCGTAGCCCAGCCCGCACACGGCCGCCGCCACCACGGCGATGGTGCAGGTCAGCCGGTCGCCGTTGCGGGCATAGAAGCGAGCGACGAAGCCGTAGCCCGCGATTCGCACCAGCCGGTTGGCTGCGAGCAGCATGCCCGCTTCGGCGAGCGTCACACCGAACTGGCTCGCGTACATCGGCAGCAGCAGGTAGAGAACCACGTCGGCCGGCAGCGAGAGGCCCAGGGCCATCGCCGCATGGCGGGAGTTCAAATCAGTAGGGGATGTTGGAGAAGCGGGTGCTGTGTGTGACATCGAGCCTCGATGGTGCGCCGCCACGCGCCGTGGCGACAAACGACATTAACGCCCCTCATGCGTGAGAAAATCGCACGCATGCCGCTTCGTGAGCCTCCTTTGAACGCCGTGCGCGCCTTCACCGCCGCGGCTCGCCACCTCAGCTTCACGCGCGCGGCCCTCGAACTGCACGTCACGCACAGCGCCGTGAGCCGGCAGATCAAGAGCCTGGAGGAAGTCCTCGGCGTCGCGCTGTTCGAGCGGCGCATCCGCCAGGTCGCACTCACCGCCGAGGGCCAGCAGTTCTTCGCCGAGGTGCAGCCCGCGCTGGCGCAGATCAGCGCCGCCGCGCGGTCGCTGCAGTCGCAGGGGCCGGCGCGCGCGGTGCGCATCAACGTTCGGCCCTCCTTCGCCGTGCGCTGGCTCATTCCGCGCCTGCCCTCCTTCGTCGAGCGCTTTCCCGAGATCGAACCGCAGGTCGTGACCAGCACCGTCATGCCCGAAGAAGCCGTCGGCAGCTTCGACATCGCGGTGCGCCGTGGCCTCGAAGGCTGGCCTTCGTCGATGGAGGTGCGGCCCTTTCTCGAAGACGAGGTGCTGGTGGTCGGCGCGCCCGCGCTCTTCAAGACCCATCCGCTGCCCGACCTGCGCGCCCTCGCCTCGCACGTGCTGCTGTCTGCCCGCACCCGCAAGGACGACTGGGACGACTGGAAGAAACAAGTCGGCGCGCCGCGTGCCCGGCCGGCGGGCCGGCTGCAGTTCGACCACCTTCACTTCGTGCTGCAGGCCGCGGTCGACGGACTGGGCATCGCGCTCGCGCCGACCTCGCTGGTGTCCCACGACCTGGCCTCGGGGCGCCTGCAGTCGCCGCTGCCCGAGTTGCGCATGACGCTGGAGCGCTACTACTACGGGCTCACACCCGATGCCGCGCCGGAGGCGGCCTATGTGGCCGAGTGGTTCGAGCAGATGCAGGCCCGGAGCGCCTAGCCGACTTGGGCGATCAGCGAGCGGATCACATCCGCCACGCCCACCCCGCCCTTGCGCACGCTCGCATCGTTGCCCTCGAAGCGGATCCATCCTTCGTTGAAACCGTCGAGCATCTGGATGCGCGGCACCGGGTCACGCATGCCTTGCGCCCGGAAGATCGCACCCCAGTTCTCGCGGGGGACCGCCTCGGCGCGCACCGGTCGGCCCAGCACTTGCGAGAGCGCCGCGGCAATGTCGTGCTGCGTCAGCCGCTGCGGTCCTTCGAGCTCGACGACGCGCGGCAGCTCGCCCTTGTGCAGCAGGAGCTCGGCAGCGAGGCGGCCCACGTCGGCCGTGGCCACCATCGGCACCGCGCGGTCGAGCGGCTGAAGGTAGCTGGACAACACGCCATGCTCGCGGGCCTGCGCGATGTCCCAGCGCAGGTTCTCCAGGAACCAGGCGGGCCGCAGGAAAGTGATCGCGAAAGGCAGCGAGCGCAGTGCCTCTTCCATCAGAGTGCGCTGGCTCAGCAGATTGGGCTGGGCCGCCTGCGCGCCGACCGTAGACAGGCACACCACGCGCGGCGGCCGGGCGGTGTCGAGCGCCTGGCGCAGCGCGGCGTTCTCCGCCTTTACTTCGGGAAAGCCCGGCTCGGGGTCGAAGTTGGGTGGCGGCAAGACGAAGACGCCGGCCGCGCCCGAGAAAGCGCGCGTCAGCGCCTCGGCATCGTGCATCTCGGCGACGGCGGTCTCGCAGCCGAGTGCGGCCCAGGGGCGGCCCTTGCTTTCATCGCGGACGACCGCGCGAACCGGCTGCCCTTCGGCCAACAGGGCGCGCGCGACTGCGCCGCCGACCTGGCCCGTGATTCCGGTGATTGCGTACATGAGAGTTCCTTGTTCCTGGCTTGATTCGATGGGTTGGCATTGGTGACGCATGCGACGGGAC
The DNA here is from genome assembly GCF_013376045.1 of Variovorax sp. SG517. Classification (GTDB taxonomy): domain Bacteria; phylum Pseudomonadota; class Gammaproteobacteria; order Burkholderiales; family Burkholderiaceae_C; genus Variovorax. The sequence goes on from NZ_JABMJG010000002.1 coordinate 608,205, forward strand.
GAATCGTAGGAACGGCTTATCTTTGAGTAAAGCGACCTCACGGCATATCATTCATGACACCTGATCACGAATAGAAAATGCCCCTCGACGGACGCCTCCTCTCCAACGTCAGCGTGCTGGCCGCCGTGGTCGAAGGCGGCAGCTTCGCCAGCGCCGCCAATGCACTGGGTCTCACCCCATCCGGCGTGAGCCGCGCCATCGCCCGCCTCGAGGGCCGCATCGGCATCCGGCTGTTCGACCGCACGACCCGCTCGCTGAGCCTCACCGACGAGGGCCGGCAGCTCTACGCCAACATCAATCCGCTGGTGCTCGGCATCGAGGACGCGGTGACGATCGCCGCTGGCGCATCGGGCGCGGTGCGCGGGCGCCTGCGCGTCAACACCGACGCCTTCACTTCGCGCCTGCTGCTCGCGCGGCACCTTCCGCGCTTTCTCGCGCAGTACCCCGAACTCACGCTGGAGCTGATCGCACGCGACCAGCTCGGCGACCTGGTGGCCGAGGGCTTCGACATCGCGGTGCGCTTCGGCGAGCCGCCTTCGTCGTCGCTCGTTTCCCGCAAGCTGATGGATTCGCGCGTGGTCACGGTGGCTACGCCGGCTTACCTCGCGCGGCACGGCCGTCCTGCAAAGCCGGCCGACCTCGCCGGCCATGCCTGTCTGCAGGTGCGCAACCCGGCCACGGGGCAGCCGTATGCGTGGGAGTTCCAGCGCGGACGCAAGCTCGTCGAAGTGCCGACCGCGGGGCGGCTGCTGCTCACCGATCCGGGCACCGTGCTGGCGACGGTCCTTTCCGGCATCTGCGTGGCACAGATCAAGGCGGTGGGCATCCAGCCGCAGCTCGACAGCGGCGAGCTGGTCGATCTGTTTCCCGACTGGCCCGACGAGCAGCTCCCGCTTTACGCGCTCTATCCGTCGCGCCACCTGCCGGCGGCGAAGGTGCGTGCCTTCATCGACTTCGTGATGGAAGTGGTCTCGCCGGCAGCGAAACCGATGCCGAAGCCACAGCGCTGACGCTCGCTGGTCCGGAAACGGCCAGCCCGCAACGCCTTCCGCCCGCACGATGCGGGCATGACTCCAACATCCCTGCCCCGCTCCTTCCGAAACCTCGCGTGGTCCAACCTCGCCGCGCAGTCCGCCGAACAGCTGAGCCTCGCGGCCGTGCCGCTGGTCGCGGTGCTGGCGCTCGGCGCCGGGCCCGGCGAGATCGGTTTTCTCGCGGCCGTGCAGACGCTGCCCTTCCTGCTGGTCTCGATGCCCATGGGCCTGCTCGCGGACCGCATGTCGCGTCGGCGGCTGATGGTCTGGGCCGAGGGGTTGCGCGCAGTGTCGCTGCTCGTGCTGCTGGCGATGGTGTTCGCGTCGAAGCTCGGCATCGGCTGGCTGGCGGTGCTCGGTTTCCTGGGGGCCGTCGGCACCGTGGGCTTCAGCGTTGCGGCACCCGCGCTTGTGCCGGCGCTCGTGCCGCGCGGCGCATTGGCGGCGGCCAACGGCAGGCTGGAGCTGGCGCGCAGCGCGGCCTTCACCGCCGGGCCTGCGCTGGCGGGTGCACTGGTCGCGTGGGCTGGCGCATCCGCTGCGTTCGTCTTGGCCGCCGTGCTCTCGGCGGCAGCGGTGGCCCTGCTGCTGCGATTGAACGAGGCGCCGCGCCAGCCCTCCAGCGGACGGCATCCGTTGCTGGAAGTGCGCGACGGCGCGCGATTCGTCTGGCAGCACGAGATGCTGCGCCCCATGCTGCTGACCGGCGCGGTCTTCAACATCTCCTGGTTCGTGCTGCAGGCGGGTTACGTGCCGTATGCCGTGCGCGTGCTCGGGCTCGGCGCCCAGGCAGTCGGCTTCACGCTGGCGATGTATGGCGCGGGCATGGTCGTGGGTGCGTTGCTCACGCCGCGCGTGGTGGCCCGCCTGCCGTTCGGCCGCGCGATACAGGTCGGCCCTTCTGTCGCCGTTCTGGCCGCCGCGGCGATGGCCGCCACGCTCGTCGTGCCGACCGCGACGCTGGCGGCGCTCTCGTTCTTCCTGTTCGGCGCGGGGCCGATGGTCTGGGTCATCACATCGACCACGCTGCGCCAGAGCGTGACCGCTGCCACGATGCTGGGCCGCGTGTCGGCCGTGTTCCTCACGATCAATGCCGGAGCCCGGCCCATCGGTGCCGCGCTGGGCGGCCTGGTCGGCGCGGCATGGGGAGAGCCCGCGTGCCTGCTACTGGCGCTCGCAGGGTTCGGGCTGCAGGCGGCGATCATCTTCGCCTCGCGCATCGCGATGCTGCACAGGCTGCCGGTGCCGGTCGGCTAGGGCCTGTTCACACTATTTCCGGGGTCACGAAGGGCAGCAAGGGCGGGCCAATCAAGGCGCGTGACGACGCGTGTGCATGCGCACACGCTAGGAGCGCAACGCCGAGTGGCCCGCCCTTGCTGCCCTTCCCGCAGGGTTGGCGCTCCAAGGGGCCGTCTGCGGCGTTGCCCGCGCTTGCAAGGCTTCAGCCTTGCTGCGCACAGGCGCCTTGCAGCCAGCCCCTTGGAGCACCAACGCGACCCCGGAAATAGTGCGAACAGGCCCTAGTCCTGCTGCTCGGGAAGCACCATCGATTCGAGCGAATCCAGCGGCAGCCAGCCGTCCGGCGCTTCGGCCAGCGCCGATTCCTGCGCGCGAACCCTCGTGCGTCTTCTCACGGGCTTCTTCGCAAGCGGATCGACCGTGGAAAGCGAAAAGATCCTCCTGGCGGGGCCACCGGTGAAGCTGAGCCCGGTGAGCCGCTCGACCTCGTCGATGCGGACCTGGAATGTCTTGTAGGCATCGAATGGGACCTCCCGCGCCGCCTCGATGCCGAACTCATCGATGACGCCGGACTGATCGAGGATGTAGGCCGTGGCGAAGAGCGCCCCCTTCGACGTGATCGCCGCGACGACTTTCCAGAAGCGCACCGGATACTGGATCTTCGGATACCTGTCCCAGACCGGGTCGCTCTCCTCGAGGATCGGCCCCGTGATGACCTGGGCCCTGAACTGGTCGAGCTTGATCGCGTCCTCGAAGATGTGGCGCTCGATGCCCTGCCAGAGCTCCTTGTTCTGGTTGAACTTCGAGTGCTGCGGCGTGCAGTTGGTCCAGTGGCAGGTGTCGGCCGCGCTGGTGAGCGCGGCGAGCCGGCTGCCGCCGTACTCCATGTCCTCGCGGCGCGTCAGGTGCCCGCGGTCGAACTGGTTGTTCTCGTAGTAGAAGTTCGTCAGTTGCGCGCTGGCGGGAATGCGCGGGTCCTGCCTCCACACGTCCGCCGGCCGGGGCAGCTCGAAGCGGCCGCTGAAGTCGACGTTCGCGGCCGAGTAGAGAGCCAGGCGCCGTGCCTTGTGCATCACGAGGCTGTAGCCGTGATAGTTCAGCACGTTCTCGCCCCGGGCGGCGTCGACCAGTTCCGCGGTCTCCTTGGCGAGGGCCTTTCCGAGCAGCGGCAGGTGGATCGACAGTTCAGGCTTGCCGGGCGCGAGGAAGCCGCTGTCGAAGCCCTTGCGGTCGTCGTAGGTCGCATTGAAGGGTACGTCGATGGCCGGCGCGGGTTTCTTCTTCGCCTTGGCGCCGGACGCTTCGAAGGCGTCCAGCGATTCGCGGGCCGCGGGGCCGGAACGCAGCACCGCGACGCTTCCGTCCGCCTCGATGCCCAGCGTGACCGTGAGCGTCCTTCTTCCACCAGATTGCATGTCGTTCATGGTCGTCTTCCGGTTTGGGGGTTGCTGAATGAGCGGGCCGGGAGCCGGCGTGGTCCCGGGAACGTGAGTCGACGTCGACTGCAGCAGGTCGACCGAAGGCAGCATCAGCCGCGAGTTCTCCGGGGTGGCCCCGAAGACCGGCTGCAGCAGCGGATGCGCGGGAAGAGCCGACTGCAGCGTGTCGACGATGCGCGAGATGCGGATGCCCTCGTTGGCGATCCACTTGATGTCCTGCTCGCCGTCCGTCCTGGGGTCGTAGTCGCGGCCCGAGATGGTCTGCGTCCGGCCGTCGCGTTCCTGAGGTACGCCGCTGTGGTGGAGCGCGACCACATACCAGTCGTTGCTGAAGACCGGGAAGCCCGATGAGCCGCCGAGCGTATCGGTCGAATACCAGAGCACGTCGTCCGTGCGCTTGAGAAGCTTGTTTTCGCGCACGCACACCTGTTTGCGGTCGCCGTTGGGGTGCTGGATGATCGTGAGCCACTCGCCGTCCGAGACCTTGCCGGTGGCGCCGACGAGCGGCAGGAACCCGTAGTGCGCGAGCTGGCCCTCTCCCACCGTCGAGGCGGCGGCGACGGCCACGACGGTGAAGTCGAGCCCTTTCGACGTGAAGAAGAGCGCCTGTGTCTCCAGGCCGTAGGTGACCGCGTTGAGCGCCGTGCCGTCGATGTCGAGCTCGAACTCGAACTGGGCCTCGGAGCGGCGACAGGCTTCGATGGAAGGCAGGACGTGGTTGTTGGTGATGAGCACGCCCGGCGCGATCAGGAATCCGGTGCCGTAGCCGCCGAGCCGCCCGGCCGTGTCCCTGATGACGATCCGGCCGACCGCCTTCGCGGCCCGTGCGCCGCGGGCCAGGTAGTTGACGTCCTGTATCTCGCTGCCGGCAATGATGCGCTCGTAAGCGACGGCGGATTTCTCGTCATCGCCCAGGCTCTCTCGCAGGAAGTTCCTGCGGTCCTCGAGCTGCTTGAACGTACCTAGATCGCGCGGCGTCTTGTCTCTTGCGTAGTCGGCAAGAGATTGCAGGTCGACGCCTTCGCTGCGCTCCCGCGCCTTCTCGATCTGCTCAAGCCAGAGTTGCACGTCGCGCCCCCTCGTCCCGTGAGGGTTGCCACTGTGCTCGCTCGCTGCAGCCTCCGCATCCCCATTTCGAGGGATGGCTTAGGCACTACGCCGCCTGGCCGATCATCGGATCAGAAAAGCGACGCCATCCCGTTCGGCCGCGCATCCTCGATGTCGAGCATGCGCAGCTTGGTCAGCGCACCGCCGCCCGCCGAAAAGCCGCCCGGCTTGTTGCCTGCGGCGAGCACGCGATGGCACGGCACCACCGGCGCGAACGGGTTGTGGCCCATCGCCTGCCCGACGGCGCGCGACAAGCCCTTGTCGCCCAGCTCCTCGGCGATCTCGCCGTAGGTGCGGGTCTGGCCGGGTGGAATGCGCCGCGCGATCGCGTAGATGCGCTGGTGGAATTCGGACACTCCGCTCATGTCGAGCTCGATGTGGCCCAGGTCGTCGTGCACGCCGCGCAGCAGGCCCTGGATGGCCTCGATGGCGCGCTGCGCCATCTCGTTCGGCGGGCCTTCGTGCAAGTCGGGAAAGCGCTGGTGCATGCGCGCTCGCGTGGCGGGCTCGCCGTTGTCCGCGGGCAGCTGCACGCCGACCAGGCCATGCGGCCCCCACGCCAGTGCGCACATGCCGATGGAAGTTTCGAACAAGGCAAAGCCGCTCATCACGATGTCTCCCGTTGCAGCGAATGCTGGCGCGACGCGAGCACCGCGCCGAGCCACAGGGCCGTCGCCGAGGCCACGAGCCCGCGCGCCAGTCCGCCCGGGCCGTCGGAGATCCAGCCCGTGACGGTCGGCCCGACAATCTGCCCCAGCGCGAAGATGATGGTGAAGGCGCTGATGCCCTGCGCCCACCGCGAAGGCGGCAGGTTGTGGCGCACCAGCGCGGTGGTCGATGCCACCACCGACAGGAACACCGCGCCGAAGAGCACGCCCGAGATCAGCGCCACCGGTGCGGACGAACTCAGCACCGGCAACAACGTTGCCACGCCAAGCAGCCCGTTGAGCAATGCCTGCGGCTGCCCGCCGCGATACCGGTCGAGCAGCCCCGCCCACAGCCGCGAAGACGCCACGCAGGCGATGCCGAGCAATGCATAGAACAGCGTGACGAAGCCGGCACTGGCGCCCTGCTCGCGCAGCAGCGCGATCACGAAAGTCATGTAGCCGATGTAGCCCATGCCGAACAAGGCATAGCCGGCGAGTGCCCAGCCGAAGCGATGCAGCGCGACGGGCGGCGCCGAGCCCGTTGCGGCGACAGGTGCCGTTGGCGTGGCCGGTTGCTCCGGCATCGCGCGGCCCGCCCAGGCCAGCAGGCAGGTGGCCGCCGCGCTTGCCACTGCCAGCGCCCACCACGCCCAGGTCCATCCGTGAGGCACGCCCGCCGCCGCTCGCAGCACCTGCGGCACGAGCAATGCCGACAGCAGGATGCCGAAGCCGGTGCCGCCGTAGTAGATGCCCAGCAGCAGACCGCCGCGCGCCGAACCGGCTTCGCTGAGCCGGGCCGCGAGCAACCCGCCCGCCACGAACACCCACGCACTGGCCACGCCGGCCAGCAGGCGCTGCAGCAGCAAGGCCGATGCATCGGTGACAAAGCCGCTGCCCGCCATGAAAACGCTGGCGAGCACCGCGCCGAACACCAGCAGCCGCGTCGCGCCGAAGCGCCGCATCAGCGCCGGCGTGCCCAGCGCGCCTACGAGATAGCCGACCGCATTGGCCGTGTTCATGCCGCCTGCCAGCGCGTAGCTCCAGCCCAGGTCGGCGCGCATCGGCGGCAGCAGCAGCGCGTAGGCGAAGCGCGTGATGCCCAGCGACACAGCGGCGCCCATCGACAGCGCGAAGGCCAGCCGCAGCGTGGGCTGGGCGGAGATGGGGGTTGGAGAAGCGAGCGTCGTCGGCATTGCGGTGGCGGGCGGCAGGCGAGGCGTATTCTGCGGCAGCCGCCGCCGGCCTGCAGGAGCCCGCCGCTCAACCCGCTTCGGCCACCGGGTCGGCGTGCAGCAGATGCCGCTCCAGCAGCACCGCCACGTGCACTGCCTCGCGCTGCGCGCCGTCGCCGATCTGGTGGCGGCAGCTGGTGCCGTCGGCCACCACGATGGCGCCAGGCTTCGCGCGGATGGCGGGTAGCAGGCTGGCCTCAGCCATCTTCATCGACACCTCGAAATGGCTGGCCTCATAGCCGAAGCTGCCGGCCATGCCGCAGCAGGAGCTTTCGATGAGCTCGGGCTGCGCGCCGGGAATGAGCTTGAGCACCTCCATCACCGGGCTCACCGCACCGAAGGCCTTCTGGTGGCAGTGGCCGTGCAGCAGGATCGGAGCCTCGGCAGGCTTCAGCGGCAGTTCGAAGCGGCCTTGCTTCAGCTCGCGCGCGATGAATTCTTCGAACAGCAGCGCGTTCCTGGCCACGAGCTCGGCCTTTTCGCCGAAGCCCATCACCAGCGCCTCGTCGCGCAGCGTGAGCAGGCACGAGGGCTCCAGCCCGACGATGGGAACGCCCGCGCGCGCCAGCGGCACGAGCGCATCGATCAGCGCCTCGGCCTTCTTCTTCGCCTCTTCGACCATGCCGCTGGCCAGGAAGGTGCGGCCGCAGCAGTGGTGACCGCCGCTCTTCTCGACCGTGTGCAGCACATAGCCGGCGGCCTGCAGCACGCGCGCGGCCGCGAATGCGTTCTCGCTCTCGAAGGTGCCGTTGAAGGTGTCGACGAAGAGCACCGCCGCCTTGCCGCCGCGCCGCGCAATCGACAGCGCCACGTCGCGCTCGACGAAAAGGCCCGGCTCGTTGGCCTTGCCGCGCCAGAAGGTGTCGCCGCGCCATGCCGGCAGCGAGCGCTTCGCCGAGAAGCCCAACAGCTTCTCGCCCAGCCATGCGGCACCGGGCACGCTGTTGCGCAGGTTCAGCAGCCAGGGAAAGCGGCTGGCCTTGTGGGCGTAGTCGGGCAGGTTCGCCACCAGCCTGTCTTTCAGCGTGTGGCCGTGACGCCTCTTGTAGTGGTCGAGGAACTCGACCTTCATCTTCGCCATGTCCACGCCGGTCGGGCAGTCGCGCTTGCAGCCCTTGCAGCCCACGCACAGGTCCATGGTCTCGTGCATGGCTTCGCTGGTGAAGGCATCGGGGCCGAGTTGGCTCGACAGCGCCAGCCGCAGCGTGTTGGCGCGTCCGCGCGTGAGGTGCTGCTCGTCGCGCGTCACGCGGTAGCTCGGGCACATGGTGCCGGCGTCGAACTTGCGGCAGTGGCCGTTGTTGTTGCACATCTCCACTGCCTTGGCCAGGCCGCCCGTGGTGTCGCCGCCGGTGCCGGGTGCAGTCGTCACCTCGGTCACGGGGTCGGCGTTGACGTTCCATGCGGACCAGTCGAGCACCGGCTTGAGTTCGATGCGGCGGTACGGCTTGGGCGCGGTGGGCGGCGCGAAGCGGAACAGCGCGCCATCGTCCATGCGCGGCGGGTCGATGATCTTGCCGGGGTTGAACAGGTCGATCGGGTCGAGCTTTCGCTTGATCGCGCGAAAGGCCTCGTTGATGGCCGGGCCGAACTGCCATTCGATCCACTCGCCGCGGCACAGGCCGTCGCCGTGCTCGCCGCTGAACGCGCCCTTGTACTTGCGCACCAGCTCGCTCGCTTCCTCGGCGATGGCGCGCATCTTCGCGGCGCCGTCGGTGCGCATGTCGAGGATCGGCCGCACGTGCAGCGTGCCGACCGAGGCATGCGCGTACCAGGTGCCACGGCTGCCGTACCTGGCGAAGACTTCCGTCAGCGCGTCGGTGTACTCGGCCAGGTGCGCCAGCGGCACGGCGCAGTCCTCGATGAAGCTCACCGGCTTTCCGTCGCCCTTAAGGCTCATCATGATGTTGAGGCCGGCCTTGCGCACCTCCCACAGGTTCTTCTGCCGCGCGTCGTCGGGCATCTCGACCACGCTGCCGGGCAGGCCCAGGTCGCCCATTAACTCGACGAGCTGCTTCAACTGCGGCAGCAGCGAAGCCTTGTCCGCGCCCGAGAACTCCACCAGCAGGATCGCCGCCGGCTTGCCGATCAGCGCGGTCTCGACGGTCGGCTTGAAGGCCGGGTTGGCCAGGCTCAGCTCGATCATCGTGCGGTCGACCAGCTCCACCGCCGTGGGCCCGAGCTTCACGATGTGCTGGGCCGAGTCCATGGCCGCATGGAAGGTCGGGAAGTTGACGATGCCCAGCACCTTGGCGCGCGGCAGCGGCGCGAGCTTGAGCTTCAGGCTGCGGGTGTAGGCCAGCGTGCCTTCGGAGCCGATCAGCAGGTGTGCGAGGTTCACGCTGCCGTCGGCCGTGTAGGGCCGCTCGCTCTGGTTGTCGAAGATGTCGAGGTTGTAGCCCGCCACGCGCCGCATGACCTTGGGCCAGTTCTCGGCCATCGCCTCGCGGTGCTGCCGCGCGAGGCTGCGCACGAACTGCGCGATGCCCGCCGCACGCACGCCCAGCGAGCCGACGGTGCCGAACTCGACCAGTTCGCCGTTCGACAGCCAGGCGCTCGCGCCCAGCACGTTGTGCACCATGTTCCCGTAGGCAATGGAGCGCGAGCCGCAGGAGTTGTTGCCCGCCATGCCGCCCAGCGTGGCCTGCGCGCTGGTCGACACGTCCACCGGGTACCAGAGCCCGTGCGGCTTGAGCTGCGCGTTGAGGTGGTCGAGCACCAGGCCCGGCTCGACGGTGGCCGTGCCCTCCTCCACGTTCACGTCGAGCACGCGGCGAAAGTGCTTGCTGTTGTCGATCACCAGCGCCGCGCCGGTGGTCTGCCCGCACTGGCTGGTGCCGCCGCCGCGCGCGAGCACGGGCACCTTCAGGTCGCGGGCGACGTCGATGGCGGTGGAAATGTCGCGCTCGTTCGTGGGCACGAAAGCGCCGACGGGCGTGATCTGGTAGATCGACGCATCGGTGGCGTAGCGGCCGCGCGAGGCGTCGTCGAACAGCACCTCGCCCTGCGTTTCGGCGCGCAGGCGGCGCGCGAGCAGTTCGCAGGTCTCGTTGGGCGGAAGAACGGTTCCGGCTGGCTGCATGTGGCTGGCGGGGTCGATGCGCATGGTGGTCAGGTCGCTTTGGCAGGCTGGGCCGGCTTACTTGGCGGGTTACTTGGCTGATTTGGCAGGTGGATAGATCTCGCCGGCGCGCAGCAGCTCCAGCACGGTGTCGCGCTTGCGCAGCACGTGCGACACGAGCACCTTGCGCATGGCCTCGGCATCGCGCTTCGATAGCGCGTCAATCATCTGCTCGTGCTCCTCGACCGCGTGCTTCCACTTCGCCTCGTTCTGGTTGGTGCGAAAGCGCAGCGACTGCACGCGGGCGTTGATGGAGCGGTAGGTGTTCGACAGCACCGGGTTCGCCGCAGCCTCGTTGATGGCGGTGTGGATGCGCGCGTTGAGCCTGTAATAGCCCGAGAGATCGCGCCGCGAGAAGCAGGCCAGCATCTCGTAGTGCAGCGCGCGCACCTCGGCGAGTTCCTCGTCGGTGATGCGCCGTGCGGCCAGCTCGCCCGACATGCCCTCGAGCATGGCGAGCACCTCGAAGGTGTCGAGCACGTCGGCCTCGGTGAGCTTCACGGCCACCGCGCCGCGGTTGGGCAGCAGGTCGACCAGCCCTTCGGCCGCGAGCAGCTTGATGGCTTCGCGCAGCGGCGTGCGCGACACGTTCAGCTGCAGGCACAGCTCGCGTTCGTTGAGCTTGGCGCCAGGCGCGATGAGCCCTTCGACCAGCATGGTGCGCAGGCGCGCGGCCACCTGGTCGTGCAGCGCGAGCCTGGAGATTTCGATGATTTCGGCAGTCATGGCTTTTCCCTTGAATGCATTTTGAATGCAAAAAAGATGACCAACAAGCCAGAGATATAAGGGTAAACCATCGATTAAAAATGCATTTTGAATGCAAAACTGAATGCGAAAGGAGAGTTCATGCTGCAACTCGACATCCATCCCACCGGCCGCCACTTCCTCCAGATCCCGGGTCCGAGCCCGGTGCCCGACCGCATCCTGCGGGCCATGAGCCTGCCCACCATCGACCACCGCGGGCCCGAGTTCGGCACGCTGGGCCTGAAGGTGCTGGGCGGCATCCGGCAGATCTTCAAGACGAAGCATCCGGTCGCGATCTATCCCGCCTCGGGCACCGGCGCCTGGGAAGCCGCACTCGCCAACACGCTAAGCCCGGGCGACCACGTACTCATGTACGAGACCGGCCACTTCGCCTCGCTGTGGCAAAAGATGGCGGCCCGGCTCGGCCTCTCGACCGAATTCCTCGCGTGGTCGGGCGCCGACGCCCAGTTGCCGAACGCACCGAGCTGGCGCCGCGGCGTGCAGGCCGACCTCATCGAGGCCCGCTTGCGCAAGGACACCGAGAAGAAGATCAAGGCCGTGTGCGTGGTGCACAACGAGACCTCCACCGGCGTCACCTCCGACATCGCCTCGGTGCGCAAGGCCATCGACGCGGCGGGCCACCCTGCCCTGCTGATGGTCGACAGCATCTCGGGCCTGGCCAGCGCCGACTACCGCCATGACGAATGGGGCGTGGACGTGTGCGTCAGCGGCTCGCAGAAGGGCTTGATGCTGCCGCCGGGCATCAGCTTCAACGCGCTCTCGCCGCGCGCGCTCGAAGTCTCGAAGACCGCGAAGCTGCCGAAAGCTTTCTGGGCCTGGGACGAGATCGTCGAGATGAACAAGGACGGCTACTGGCCCTACACGCCCAACACCAACCTGCTCTACGGCCTCTCGGAGTCGCTGGACATGATCCTCGGCGAGGGCCTGGACAACGTGTTCGCGCGCCACCAACGCTGGGCCGCCGGCGTGCGCGCCGCCGTCAACGCCTGGGGCCTGCCGATCCAGTGCGCCGACCCGGCCGTGTACTCGCCCGTGCTCACCGGTGTGATCACGCCCGAGGGCGTCGATGCCGACGCGCTGCGCCGGCTGATCCACCAGCGCTTCGATCTTTCGCTCGGCACCGGCCTGGGCAAGCTCAAGGGGCGCATGTTCCGCATGGGCCACCTGGGCGACAGCAACGACCTGACGCTGGTGGCCATGGTCGCGGGCGTCGAGATGGGCATGAAGCTCTCGGGCATCAAGCTCGCCGGCAGCGGCGTGCAGGCCGCGATGGACCACTTCTCGAGCCACACGGCACCGGCCGCGCTGCAGAAAGCCGCGTAGACAACAGGCTCGCAGCGCGGACGGCGCGCATCGGATTTCCACCAACAACGGAGACAAGGAAGATGCAGAGACGTTCGTTGATCCAGGCTGCGGGCGCCGCGGCCGCCACGCTGGGCGTGCCCCGGCTCTTCGCGCAGGAGTGGCCCACCGGGCCGGTGCGCATCGTGGTCGGTTTCCCGCCCGGCGGCGGCACCGACGCGCTGGCCCGCGTGGTCGCGCAGAAGCTCACCACCATGTGGGGCCAGCAGGTGATCGTCGAGAACAAGGGCGGCGTGGCCGGCGTGCTCGCGGCCGACTACGTGGCGCAGCAGCCCAGCGACGGCAGCACGCTGCTGATGGCCCACATCAATAGCCACGCGCTCGCGCCCAGCCTGCAGCCCAAGCTGCGCTACAACGTCGAGCGCGACTTCGTGCCCATCGTGCTCGTGGGCGTCACGCCCAACCTGCTGATCGCCAACCCGGCGCAGAAGGCGCTGTCGGTGAAGGACATCGTCGCCGCCTGCAAGGCCGCGCCCGGCACGCTGAGCTTCGGCTCGGCCGGGGCGGGCTCGGCGCAGCACCTGGCGCTGGAGATGTTCAAGCTGCAGGGCGGCGTCGATGCGTTGCACGTGCCCTACAAGGGCAGCGGCCCGCTGCTGGCCGACCTGATGGGAGGGCAAATCCAGTACAGCTTCGAGACCATGACCGCCGCCACGCCGCACGTGAAGAACGGCCGCGTGCTCGCCGTGGCGCAGACGCGCACCAAGCGCGCCAAGGGCCATCCCAACGTGCCGACCATGCAGGAGCAAGGCTTCCAGGGCTTCGAGGCCACCACCTGGTACGGCCTCGCCGGGCCAGGCAAGCTGCCGGCGTCCATCGCGCAGAAGGTGAACCGCGACGTGAACACCGTGCTGGCCATGCCCGACGTACAGGAGCGGCTGGACACCTACGGCGCGGAGGACGGCGGCGGCTCGCAGGACAAGTTCAGGCAGTTCATCGGCACCGAGATCGCGAAGTGGGCGAAGGTGGTGAAGGACGGGAACGTGCACGTCGAGACATGAGGGGACTGCTTTGCTGAGAAGATCCGGAAGATGAATCCATCCCAGACCGCCCTCACCGACGCACTCGTGGCCGCGCGCCGCGGCAACCGCACGCTCGACGCCACGCCCTGGCTCGACACCCTCGAAACGGCCGCACAAGCCTATGAAGTGCAGGACGCCGTCGCCGCTGCGCTCGGCTGGTTCGAGGGCCAGCCCGTGCCTCGCGCTTGGAAGTCCGGCGGCGGCTCGCGCAGCGCGACGCTCACGCACGCGCCGCTGCCGCCCGCTGGGGTGCGGCAGAGCCCGGCCGACTTCAGCGATCTCGTGTTCCACACACCCGGCATCGAGGCCGAGATCGCCCTGCGCCTCGGCCAGGACGTGACGCCCGCGCAGGCGGCGAAGCTCGACCACGACAACGCCGCATCGCTGATCGACGCCATGGCGGTCTCCGTGGAGATCGTCGACGCGCGCTGGCAGGACCTGCCTTCCACGCCCGCCCTGCTCCGCCTGGCCGACTCGCAGGTGCATGGCGCGCTCGTGATCGGCGAGTGGAAGCCTTTCGCCGCCGTGGACTGGGCCTCGCAGCGCTGCGAGACGAAGATCGGCAATGCAGAAGTGGTGGTGCGCGAAGGCACGCATCCGCTGGCCGACCCGGCATGGCTGCTGCCGATCTGGCTGCGCCACATCACGCGCAACGGGCAGACGGCGCCGGCCGGCACCGTCGTCACCACCGGCTCGTGGGTCGGTGTGCTGCCCTGCCGGCGGGGCGATCAGGTGACGGCCGAGTTCCCCGGCATCGGCGCCGTGCGCTTGATCGTGTAGCGCCCGCCTCCCACGCCCGAGCAGGCCACCAGGAAGTCGAGCACCGCCCGCACCCGCGCGGGCAGCGTGCCGGCCTTGCCGATGTAGACCGCGTGGATCGGCTCCACCTCGGCCGGATTGAATTCCTCCAGCAGCGGCACCAGCCGCCCCGCATCGATGTCGTGCTGTATGTGGTACAGCGACAGCCGCGCCACGCCCGCCCCCGCGATCGCCAGCTGCCGCAGCGTCTCGCCGTCGCCCGCGCGCACCGGCCCAGCCACCGGCAGCCACTGCATGCGGCCGTCCACGCGCAGCGGCCAGTCGGGCGTGTTGCGCCGATAGCTCCAGCCGAGGCGGTTGTGCGCCTCCAGCTCCTGCGGCGTGCGCGGCGTGCCGTATTTCTCCAGGTAGGCGGATGCGGCGACGATCGCCTGGCTGGTCTCGCCCAGGCGCCGCGCCACGAGGTCGGACGCCGGCAACTGGCCCCAGCGGATCGCGATGTCGGCGCGCTCGTCCATCAGGTCGACGATGCGGTCGGTCAGCGCGATGTCGAGCGTGATCTGCGGGTGCATCTCCAGCAGCCGCGGCACCAGCGGCACCAGCTTGTGGTGCCCGAACGAGACGCTGGCGTTGATGCTCACGCGGCCGCGCGGCGCGGCGCCGGCCGCGGCGCAGCGCTCGGCCTCGTCCATGTCGGCCAGCACGCGCAGGCTGCGCTCGTAGAACTCGGTGCCCTCTGGCGTGAGCTGCAGCTTGCGCGTGGAGCGATGCACCAGCTGGATGCCCAGGCGCAGCTCGAGCCGCGCCACCAGCTTGCTCACGGCCGAGGGCGTCATGCCCAGCAGGCGCGCGGCGGACGAGAAGCCGCCCGACTCGACCACCTGCACGAAGGCTTCCATCTCTCCGGAACGGTTGACGTCGATGCGCGGCATGGCCTTATTCCAATCTGTGATTTGAAATCACAAGTCTGTGTACCGGCGGCATTCTAGTCATCGATGGAATTCGTCCTCACAGTACAGGGCATCATGCCAATCGCTCTACTCGCCCTCACCGCCGGTGCCTTCGGAATAGGCACCACCGAGTTCGTCATCATGGGCCTGCTGATGCAGGTGTCGACGGACCTCCACGTCTCCATCACGGCCGCCGGCCTGCTGATCTCGGGCTATGCGCTCGGGGTGGCGGTGGGCGCGCCGGTGCTCACCATCGCCACCCGCAAGCTGCCGCGCAAGACGGTGCTGCTCGCGCTGATGGCGATCTTCACGCTGGGCAACCTCGCCTGTGCATTGGCGCCCAACTACGAGATGCTGATGGCCGCCCGCGTGATCACCTCGCTCGCACACGGCACCTTCTTCGGCGTCGGCTCGGTGGTCGCCACCGGCCTGGTGCCGCCGGAGCGCCGCGCATCGGCCATCGCGATCATGTTCACGGGCCTGACAGCCGCCACGCTGCTCGGCGTGCCGGCTGGCGCCTGGCTGGGCCTGCATTTCGGCTGGCGCTCGGCCTTCTGGGCCGTCACGGCGATCGGCGTGCTCGCCTTCGCGGTGCTCTCGGTGTTCGTTCCCCGCGTCAAGGACTCGGCCAAGCCCGCGCCGCTGCGCGAGGAACTGGCCGTGCTGGCGCGTCCGCAGGTGCTTCTCGGCCTGGCGATGACGGTGCTCGGCTTCGCGGGCGTGTTCGTGGTCTACACCTACATCCAGCCGCTGCTCACGCAGGTCACGGGTCTGTCGGAATCGGCGGTGTCGCCGATCCTGCTGGTGTTCGGCGGCGGACTTGCCATCGGCAACCTGCTCGGCGGCAAGCTGGCCGACCGCGCGCCGATGGCCGCTGTGTTCGGCACGCTGGTGGCGCTGGCCGTGGTGCTCGGCGCGATGCAGTTCACCATCGGCACGCCGTTCGCGGCCGTGGTGTTCGTCGGGCTGCTGGGAATCGCTTCCTTCGCCACCGTCGCGCCGATGCAGCTGCGGGTGCTCGAGAAGGCTTCCGGCTCCGGCCAGAACCTCGCGTCCAGCCTCAACATCGCGGCCTTCAACCTCGGCAACGCGCTCGGCGCCTGGGTCGGCGGCGTGGTGATCGACCATGGCCCGGGGCTGCGCGCGCTGGGCTGGGTTGCCGCGCTGATCACGCTGGTGGGCCTCGCCATCGCGCTATGGAGCCGCGCGCTCGACAAGCGCGAGCCGCGCGACGCGCTGGTGGATTGCGCCTCGGCCCAAGTCTGAGCCTTCCGGCACTCGCCGTGGTGAACAGAAGCGCTGGGTCAGTACTCCAGCCGCGTCGGCGAATCGCTGCTGTGCGATCCACCGGATTGCATGAAGAACGCGAACCGGTCGCGCCCCGCCGCCTTGGCGTTGTAGAGGGCCACGTCGGCGCGCGCCAGCAGCTCCTCGGCGGTGGCCGACGAGCCGGTCGCGCGGTGGAAGGCGATGCCGATGCTGGTGGTGACATCCACGCGCTGGCCGTCCACCACGAAGGGCGGCGTGTGGACTCGGTCCACGACCTTTTCCGCCACCACGGCCGCCGCTTCCGGCGCGCTCAGTCCTTCCAGCACCAGCACGAATTCGTCGCCGGCCAGCCGCGCGACCATGTCGGTGCCGCGCACGCAGCCCTGCAGCCGCCGCGCGTATTCGGTGAGCACGGCATCGCCCACCGCGTGGCCCATGGTGTCGTTGATGGCCTTGAAGTGGTCGATGTCGAGGAACATCAGCGCCATCGCATGGCCGGTGAGCTGGCTGCGCAGCACCGCGGCGGGCAGGTATTCGTTGAAGGCCAGCCGGTTGGGCAGGCCGGTGAGCGTGTCCAGCCGTGCCAGCTCGATGAGCTTGTGCTCCACCACCTTCAGCGCCGTGATGTCCAGCGCCAGCGAGAAGATGCCGTGCGTCACGCCGTCGGTGCGCACGTCGGGCACGTAGATGACCTGCGTGACGCGCTCGCTGCCGCCGCGCTGCATGCGCGCCTCGAACTCCACGCGCTCGCCGGCCAGCGCCCGCGCGAGCATCGGCTGGCGTGACACGTACACCTCGCGGCCCGAAACCTCCTGCACATGGCGCCCCAGCACCTGCGTCGGGTCGAGCCCGAGCCATTCGCGGCTGGTGGCATTGGCGAAGGTGATCTTCTCGTCGCGGTCGATGTAGGTGATCAGCGCCGGCATGTTGTCGGTGATGGCGCGCAGCCGCAGTTCGCTCTCCGCCTGGCGCAGCTCGGCCTCCTTCAGTGCCGTGATGTTGAAGGACATCAGGTAGAAGCCCACGACCTCGCCGCGCAGGTTCTTGTCCGGGATCAGGTTGACCTGGAAATAGCCCTGCCTGCCGTGCAGCGGCGCGCGCACCGGAAAGCGCACCTTCTTGCCCGAGAACATGACAGGAAGGTACGGTTTGAGCTGGGAATAGATCGTCCTGCCCAGCGCCGAGCGCAGGGTCGTGCCCTGCAGCGGAACCCCCTCGCCCAGGCCCGCCATCTGGCGCGCCCGGATGTTGGCGAACAGGCAGTTCTGCTGGCGGTCGAAATAGCCGACCAGCGCCGGGATGCTGTCGGTCACGTCGCGCAGGCGGGTTTCCTGCTCCGACAGGGCGCGGCGGATCTTGACCTCCTCGGTGATGTCGAAGGTCATCGAGAACACGCCGCACACCTTGCCGTCGGCGTCGAGGTCGGGAATGTAGTGGGCCTTGAAGGTGCGGTCGCCGATGCCCAGCTCCGGGTCGCCCGACTTCTCGATGATCACCTGCTCCCCTGCCAGCGCGCGCATGAAATGCGGCTCCACCACCGCGAAGTCGGCCGGGCCGCGCACGTCGGGCATCAGGCGGCCCACCAGCGGCGCGTTGTTGTGCAGGGCCCGCACGTGGGCATTGACGAAGGTGTAGCGCAGCGAGGCGTCGACGTGCGACACCATTGCCGGAATGCTGTCCGCGATGACGCGCACCTGCGCCTCGCTGTGCGCGAGGCTGCGCTCGACGGCGCGCCGCTGCTCCATCAGCTCGTCGAAGGTGCGGGCGAGGTCGCCGATCTCGTCGCGGGCGTAGCTGCGCTGCGCCATCTCCACCTCGTCATGGGGCGCGGCCTTCGATGCTTCCTGCGTGAAGCGCATGTGCCGGTGCAAGTCGGCCAGCGGCCTGAGCTGCCTGCGCGCCACGGCCAGCGCCAGGGCGCCCGCGGAAAGCGCCAGCGCCAGCGCGCCGACCCAGGCGCCGCGCTCGATGGCATTCACCGTCGCGAAGGCCTCGCGGCTCGGATACAGCGCGCCGACGATCCAGTTCGCGCTCTCGGCGCGGTCGAAGGCGTAGAGCGCGGGCACGCCGGCTTCGTCGACGCCTTCGCTGGAGCCCTGGAAGCCGGCCAGTGCACGAAGGATCTGCGGCGTGCCGCCGCCGTCCGCCTGGATCTGGTTGAGGATGCGCGAGGTGCGGGGATGGTCGACCACCACGCCGTCGGTCGTGGTCACGAACAGGTAGCCGGTCTTGCCGAGCTTGATGTCGGTCAGCGTACCCAGGACGTTGCGGTCCTTCAGGTTGATGGCGCCGGAAATCACGAATCTCACCTGCCCCGCCTGATCGAGCACCGGCTCGGTGATGGCCACCTGCGCCAGCCCGTTGAGCCTGTTGCGGTAGGGCTCCGACACAAGGCCAGCCCTGGAGGCGACGGTCTGCTGGAAGTAGGGCCGGTCCTTGACGTTCACCTTGCCGATGGCCTGCGCGCCGTTCAGGTTGGCCACCAGGTTGCCCTCCATGTCGAGGAAGGCGACGTTGTCGAAAGCCTGGCGCAGCGAGACGTGCTTTTCAAGGAAGGCCTGCAGCGCCGCGTCGGCCTGGAAGTCCTGCGCCTGCACGCTGCCGCCGAAGGTCCGCAGCAGGATGCGGCGGCTGTCGAACTTCTGGTCGATGGCGTCCGCGATGGCGCTCACCCGGGCCAGCTCCTCGGCCGCGACCGAGGCCCGCATGTTGCTCTTGACCAGGTGCAGTGCGACGGTGGCGATCGCGAATGTGGCCAGCAGGACCACGGCCGCCACGCCGAGGCTCAGGCGGGTATGCAAGCCGAGACGGATTTTCGAGGAGCCTTTTTGAGTCATTGAGCGTGTTCGGACCGGGGCGTCGCCGGCAGGACGGGGGTTTCCGGCCACAGTATCGACGCGTTCTGCGCACCACGGAAGATATAGGAAGCCCTCCATTCTTGCCGTGACGGGTACGCAGCTGTACCCGTATCGGATTCAACCCATCTGCAAAAGCACGTCGCGTACCCGGTCCAGCGACGGATCGATGTCCGCCTCGTCGATGGCGCCGAAGCCCAGCATCAGCCCCGGACGCGGCGGCGAGAAATGGAAGAACGGCGCCAGCGGATACAGCCCCACGTCGACCCGCCGGGCCAGCGCGACGAGCTGGCCGATGTCGATCTCGCGCCTGCAGACGGCTGCCATGTGGATGCCGGCCGTCACCGGCAGCAGCTCGAACCAGGGCGACAAGTCGTCCGCGAAGCGCCGCACGATGCGCTCCCGCCGCGCCGCGTAAACCGCGTGGCAGCGGCGGACGTGCCTGTTGAGATTTCCGTCGGCGATGAACTTGGCCAGCGCCCATTGCGCTTGCGTCGAGGTGTGCCAGTCGGTCAGATGCTTGGCCGTGCCCACTGCTTCCAGCACCGCCGGGGGCGCGACCAGGTAGCCCAGCCGCAGGTCGGGCGAAAGCGTCTTCGAGAAGGTGCCTACGAAGGCCACGAGGCCGCGCTCGTCCATGCTCTGCAGCGAATCGGCGGGCCGGCCTTCGTAGCGGAATTCGCTGTCGTAGTCGTCCTCTATCACGATGGCGCCCAGCTCGTCGGCGCGCGCCAGCAGCGCCTTGCGGCGGCGCTCGCTCATCGCAACGCCCAGCGGGAACTGGTGCGCGGGTGTCACGTAGATCAGCCGCGTGCCGTCGGGAATGCGCTCCACCACCAGCCCCTCGCGGTCGACCGGCACGCCCACCACCTTCGCGCCCTGCGCGCCCAGCAGTTGCCGGGCGGGCGGATAGCCGGGCTCCTCCATCGCGACCGTGCTGCCGGGCTCCACGAGCACCCGCGCGATCAGGTCCAGCGCCTGCTGCGCGCCATTGGTGACGAGGATGTCGGCCGCGCCGCAGCGCACGCCCCTGGAAAAGCTGACATGCCGCGCGATGCCGTCGCGCAGCTCGTGCAGCCCCTCGGCGTCGCCGTAGAGGCCGCGCGAACGCGTGCCCTGGCGCAGCGCATGCAGCACGCAGCGGCGCCAGTCGGCATGCGGAAAGAGGTCGCGCGCCGGAGCCCCGCCGATGTACTCGTAGCGCGCGCTGCCCGCCGGCGCGGGATGCCGCAGCGGCGTGTTCATGCCGCGCCAGTGCTCGACCATCGCCGAGCCCGCGAGCGACCGCGCTGCCGCGGGTGACGGCCCGCGCGCCGCGCCCTCGGCCACGAAGGTGCCGCTGCCGACGCGCGCGGTGAGCAGCCGGTCGAAGCTCAGCCTGGCATAGGCCTCGGACACCGTCTTGCGCGACAGGCCCAGCTGCTCGGCGAGAAGCCGCGAGGGCGGCAGCTTTTCTCCGGCGGCCAGCCGGCCGGTGCGGATCGCGTCCTTCAGCTGCCGGTAGAGCTGCCCGGCCAGGTCCTTGTCGCCTTCGATGACGACGTGCAATTCCATCGGATTGGTCTCCTGCGATTGCTCCGGATTGGCCGCCGCCGGCGGCGCCCTTCGCTCCTAGCATCGAGCCAGGATTGAACCACTACCGAAGAAGGAACCCGACATGCAGTCCCATACAGAATCCCGCCTCGATTTCTACAAGGCCTCGCCCGACGCGCTCAAGGCGCTGATCGCCTTCGAAGTGGCCATCGGCAAGCTCGGCCTGGAGCCGAAGCTGCTCGACCTCGTCAAGCTGCGCGCCTCGCAGATCAACGGCTGCGCCTACTGCATCGACCTGCACACGGCCGACCTGCGTAAGGCCGGTGAAACCGACCGCCGCCTGGCCACGCTGAGCGTCTGGCACGAAACGCCCTTCTTCACCGAGCGCGAACGCGCCGCACTGGCATGGACCGAGGCGGTGACACAGGTGTCGCTCACGCACGCGCCCGACGAAGCCTACGAGGCGCTCGCGGCGCAGTTCAGCGAGACCGAGCGCGTCAACCTGACGATGGCGATCAACGCCATCAACAGCTGGAACCGGCTGTCGATCGGCTTTCGCAAGCAACTGTCGGCCTGAGCGGCCGAGCCCACGGCTCCCGGGGCGCGCTGCGTCAGGCCTTCACGATGCGCGCGGTCGCGGTGGAGCGCGCGACGATGCGGCCGTCCGCGTCGCCGAGCTGCGCCTCGAGAAAGGCGATGCTCCTGCCGCGCTGCACGACCCGGCCCTCGCCATACAGCAGGCCGGGCTTGGCGGCGGCCAGGAACGACACGCTGAAGTCGATGGTGACGGAGTACGTTTCCTCGCCGTTCAGCACCCACAGCGCCGGGCCCATCGTGTCGTCGAGCATCGCCGCCAGGATGCCGCCCTGCACCGCGCCCGCGGGGTTCAGGAAGGCATCGGTGGCCGTGAAGCTGAGCCGGATGGTGCCCCTGGCCCTGTCGAACCCCAGCACGCGCTGGCCGAGGAGATCCGCGGTCGGTGGACGGGGAAAGCGCTCCAGCAAAGGGTCAGGCGTCATTTTTCGCTCCGGAAGTGGAGCGAAAAATCCTAGGCGGCCGCTGCTGACAGCGTGGTGTCAGCAGCGGCAATGCGCCCGCGCGGGCCGAGCAGCGCGTCGACGAGATCGTCCACCCGCTGCTCGGCGCGCCGCAGCGACTGCGCGAGCTGCTCGCCGCCGAATTCGTCGGATTCCACCGCCGCCTCGAACACCTCGGTGATGCCGATGTAGCCCAGCGCGGAGCGCACGCTGCTCTCGGTGTGGTTGAGGTGGGCGATGCGCCCGCCCGCGTCGTAGCCATGGTCGCCGCGCGCACCCAGGAGCACAACGCGCTTGCCCATGTCGGCGAGCATCGGCCAGTACGGCACCGCTCCGCGCGAGCGGTCGAAGCCGAAGGTGCGGCCCACGCGCACGATGTTGTCGATCCAGGCCTTGAACTGCGCGGGCACGCTGAAGTTGTACATCGGCAGGCCGATGACGACGAGGTCGGCCGCCACGAGTTGGTCGACCAGGCGATCGCTCTCGGCGAGCGCCTCGGCCATCCACGGCTCGCGCGACGCGGGCGGCGTGAAGGCCGCGTGGATCCAGCGCCCGTCGACGTGCGCGGGCGGCTGCTGGCCCACGTCGAGATAGTCGATGCGGTCGGCGGGCCGCGCCTTCTGCCAGCGCTCGACGAAACGCGCGGAAAGGCGGCGCGTGTGCGAGCCGTGGAGGTCGGTGTCGGAACGGCCCGGGCGGGCGCTGGCGTCGATGTGGAGGATGTTCATGGTCGCTGTCATGGTCGTGATGGATGAATGGGTGTCTTTCATTCCGCGCTGCCAGAATGCTGCGCAGGCCTCTAATCTAGGTATCGAGGCCATTCCCCACAAACGACGATTTCTCCTCTTATGAACGAGATTGGCTCATCCGTCCGCCCTCCCCGCCGGCTGCCTCCGCTGCTGTCGCTGCGCGCCTTCGAGGCCGCGGCCGCGCACCTGAGCTTCCAGCGCGCGGCACTCGAACTCTCGGTCACGCCGTCTGCCATCAGCCACCAGGTGCGCGGGCTCGAAGACACGCTGGGCCAGCCGCTGTTTCGGCGGCTCACGCGGCAGCTCGCGCTGACGCCCGCGGGCCAGCGGCTCTTCGACGACCTGCGCATGGGCTTCGACCTGCTCGAAGCCGGCATCGACAGGCTGCGCCGCCCCGCCGCGTCGCAGGCCGTGACGCTCACCACCAACACCGCCTTCGCGGCGCGCTGGGTGCTGCCGCGTATGGATGCGTTCCGCAAGGCCTGCCCCGGCGTGGAACTGCGGCTACACGCGAGCGACACCGTGGTCGACCTGGCGCGCGGTGACGCCGACATCGCGGTGCGCTCGGGCAGCGGCAACTGGCCGGGCCTGGTGTCGCAAGAGCTGATGCGCGAGCACTACGCGCCGCTGTGCAGTCCGATGCTGGGCCTGAAGCGCGCGCAGGAGTTGCCGAAGCACCGGCTGATCCACTGCGACTGGCAGCCGCAGGCGCTCGCGCCCGCCGTGTGGCCGCGCTGGTTCCGCGAGGCCGGCATCTCGCCTGCGCGGGGACGCTCGATGAAGGCGTCGGACCTGTCGTTCTCCGACGAGACGCACGCGATGCTGGCGGCGCTCGCCGGGCACGGCATTGCGCTGCTGAGCCTCACGCTCTCGGCGGAGGAACTTCGCAGCGGCGCGCTGGTGCAGCCCTTCGGGCCCGCGCTCGATACCGGCAGCTACTTCCTGGCGGTCGCGAGCGGCAGGGAGAACGAGCCGGCGGTCCGTGCCGTGTGGGAGTGGATCGCGTCGCAGGCAGCGGCGGGCTGAGCAATATCCGAGGGACGGTCTTGCATGCAGTTACGGTTCTCGCGCAGACTCCGGCAACAACAAAGCGAGGAACCCCCATGACGAGGTTTGTCCGCGCGCCCTTTGCCATCGCAACAGGTGCGCTTCTTGTAATAGCTTTGACCTCATGCGGAGGCGGTGGCGGAGGAGGCGGTGGGGGCGGAGGGATCGGCATAGGGCTCGGCACCGGCGGCGGAACCGCCTCGCCGCCGCCTTCCACCACGCCGGAACTGCCCGCACGCGAAGCGCTCATCGCCCGCGCCAGGAGCTACGAACTCAACACGCCATACGTGCCCCCGCCCGGCGACCCGCTGGAGCACCACACATCCGGCTATGCCAAGGCGATGTGCTCCGCGGCGTTCATCACGGGCCTCGACCCCGACGTGGCAGCAGAGAGCGTCGGCTACTTCACCGGCCCCTACGACCAGCGCAAGAAGGTCGGCAAGCCGGTGGTGGACAACGTCAAGAAGGAAGTCCGCATCACCATTCCCAACGGCCCGACGCTGACCGCGCGCTACTTCGGTTCGCAGGGCTGCATCACGCTGCCGCCCGGCAGGGACGACGTATTCTTCACGCCGGTGGCGGTCAAGAGCGCGCTGCCCGACCCGTCGACGCAGCAATGGCCAATGGGCGACCTCACGCCCTCCGGCGCCGCGCCCGGCATCGACACGGCGAAGGTGAGCCAGGCGGTCGACGCGGCCTTCGAGCTGCCGGAGGCCTACACCGCGGCATTCGTCGTCACGCATAAGGGGCGCATCGTCGGCGAGCGCTACATGAACGGCATCACCTCGAGCACGCCGCTGGAGTCGTGGTCGATGGGCAAGAGCGTCACCGCGACGATGATGGGCGTGCTGATGAAACAGGGCGTGTACAGCCTCGACCAGCCGGCGCCCATTCCGGCATGGCAGGGAGCCGACGACAAGCGCAAGGAAATCAGGATCCAGGACATCCTGCACATGTCGAGCGGGCTGCGCATCAAGGCGCCGGACGATCCGGACTTCGACCCCAACGGAACCTACCCCGACCACGTCTACTTCTACACGGGCCGCATCAACATCTTCAACTACGCGGCCACGCGGCCGCAGCAATGGCCGCCCAACACCATCGGCCGCTACCGCAACACCGACCCGGTGCTGGCGAACTACCTGGTCCGCCTGGCGGTGGAGAAACGCGGCGAGGAATACCTGTCGTTCCCCCAGCGCAACCTGTTCGACAAGATCGGCATCCGCACGATGACGCTGGAGACCGACCCCTACGGCAACTTCATGGGACAGGGCTACGACTTCATGTCGGGGCGCGACTGGGCGCGGCTGGCCAACCTGTACCTGCAGGACGGCATGTGGGACGGGGAACGCATCCTGCCCGAAGGCTACGTGAAATTCGTCAGCACGCTCGCGCCGGCCTGGGCCGCGGACAAACGGCCGATCTACGGGGGATTCTTCTGGCTCAACGGCTCGAGCGCCTGGCCGGTGCCGACCTCGGCCTACTACATGCTCGGCGCCGGCGGGCAGGTGGTGCTGATCGTTCCTTCGCACGACCTGGTGGTGGTGCGGCTGGGCTACGACAAGGGGGCGAACGCGTCGGTCCCGAGCCTGAAGAAGGCGCTGACGCTGCTGATGCAGGCGGTCCCCAGTTCGTCCTGAAGCCTTGCGCCTGCCCGGCTCCAGGAACGCAAAGGCCTCCCGCGGGAGGCCTTCTTCCTGTCCGCCCTGTTTACTCGGCGCGCTTGCTCAGGAGGGTCGGCACGACGTAGCCGTCCCGGTACACGGCCTCGATGGTCCCCTCCACCCGGTCGCAGGCATGCGCGGTGACGAACTTCTGCTCCGTCACCCGGTAGACCACCATCGTGCTGGACGAATGCTTGCTGAGCGTGCGGGCCACGCCGGTGGCCTGTCTCAGTGTCGGATATGTCTCCATGGGGCTCTCTTCCTTGTCCTCTCGATGCCCCAAATGTTAACTCTTTCGTATTCGAATATGCCCCAGGGTATTTTCCAGGCGCGAACGCCTGCGATTGTCTTCAGACCGTCTTTTCCGGGAATCGGATGATCCGGTCAATACACTGCCATCCCGATGAGCCACGGCCCCCTGATCTCCCACTTCCCAAGCGGCGACACGCTGCGCAGCCGCAGCGTGAGCGACGTGGTGCTGACGGGTACGCTGGACGTGCCTGCCCCGGCGCAACGCCTGCTCGCGGACTGGGACAGGGAGATCGCGTCGCAGCTCTCGCTGGAGCCGGGAGACGTGGAGTCACTGCCCCTGGCGCGCGCTCGTGCACGCTGGCCCGACTACAGGCTCTGCGTGCAGGCCGTGTCCGACTGGACGCTTGCGCTGGGGCTGCCCGGGGTGCTCGCTTCCGCCGACGTGGCCCTGATGGCCTGCCGTGGCGCGAGGTACCACCACGACGGCATGCAGTACGGCGGCGCGGCCTTCTGCAACCTCTTCGTTAGCGAGGACAAGGGGCTGGACCTGCACTTTCCCCATGCGGGCCTTCGGATCCCGCTCCGGCGAGGCACGGCGGTCGTCTTCGACACGGGCCAGCCGCATGGCGTCATCCGGCGCGGCAGCCCGGGCTTCGACGCGGCGGACTTCGCGCACGGCAAGGACTGCAACCAGGTCTTCCTGACATGGGAGCTTCCCATCGAGGACGCCCATGTCGCGAGGGCCCTGCGCATCGACTTCGATGTCGCATCGCCGGCATCTGCCCGGCCCGATGAAGAGCAGCTCATGCGCAACGGCGCGCCGGCCGTCGTATGCCCGGAATCAGGCCGGTGGCTCGACGCCGGTTGATCGCGCTCAGCGCGCCGCCGCGGACGCGCTGACGGCCAGCGCCCGCAGGCATTCGTTGACCGCCTGCAGGGGCGTCTTCTCATGGCAGCGTGCCATTGCCTCGCGAGCGACGGCTTCGCTCAGGCGCCGCTCCTGCGCGGCCTCGACCTGCAGTTCGACGATCCACTTCATGAGCATGGCGAGCACGATCAGCAGCCCGACCATGGCGGCCATCAGGGTCACGCGCCAGTTCCCGACGCGAAGGACGGGAGTTGCGGTCTTGCCGGCCAAGGTGGTTTCTTCCCGAATGGTCATCTAGCCTGGAAGGTCCGGAAAGACCCACATGCTCAACCCGAGAATCAGGCCGATGCCCAGGGACACGATGGCTGCGGTGGTGAACATCGATGCCGCGACGATGTTCTGCACGAAGACGGCAACCAGCACGAAGCCCACCGAGGCAACGATGCACAGCACCACCGGCAACCAGGCCAGGTACGCGGGCCGGCGCTGGAGCGCCGAGGGCTCGTCCGGGCTGGTTTCGCGCAGGAACGGGGTGCGCATGATCTGCCTCCTCTTCGCGAGTTTTCGCGTGTCTGTCTGTAGCCGACGAAGGCCGAAGACTCCGAACAGCTGCTCCCTCGCATGGCCTGTTCGCAACCTTTGCTGACCTTCGTCAAAAAGTACCGGCAGGTTATGCAAAACATCGGGCCGGGTTAAGGGATTACTGCGCGAACGCTGCACATGAAAGCAGGCGCGGCACAGAAAGCTCCTCAACCTGCGCAATATTTGACAAGTGTCAACAATGCGCCGGAGCACGACTGCGCCTTTCGTATTCCCGCGGTGCCACGAGTGGCTGCCGCAACCCGTCGGAACGCACTTTAGAAATATGAACAACAGGCCGCCAGTGCCTAAAGTCACCGCGTACGAAATCAGGTAGCTGCGCCTGGCGGCTGCAGCCCCCTCACCCACTCGAACACCGCCGCCACCGCGGGCTCGGCGCGCCGCGCCTCGGGACACACGAGATGGAACGGAAGCCCCGGCAGCCGGGGGCCGAACGGCTGCACCAGATTGCCCGCGCGCAGTTCGTCCGCGATCAGCGCGAGGCTCACCAAGGCGACGCCCTGTCCCTGCAGCGCAGCCGATACGGTGTGCGTCTCGTCGGAGAACACCGGCCCGGCCGACACGTCGAGGCCCGGCACCAGCGCCTCCTGCTGCCATTCGGGCCACGTGCCAGGCTGGGTCTTGCTGCCTGGCACCTCGAAGTGCAGCAGCGTCTGCCGCACCAGCTCGCCGGGGCGGCGCAGCTTGAGCGCAGGGCTGCACGCCGGCGCGAAGACGTTGTCGAACAGCTTCTCCGACACCATGCCCGGCCACTGCCCGCGACCGTAGCGGATCGCGATGTCGGCGGTGATGCCATCGAGCGGCACCGCGTCGTGCGACGCATGGATGCGCAGGTCGAGCCGCGGATGCAGCGCGCGCAGCGTGCTCACGCGCGGCAGCAGCCAGCGTGCCGCGACGGCCGGCGTGGCCGACAGCGTGATGGCGGTCCGCTCGGGCGGCGCACGCAGCCGCGCGACCGCATTCGCCATGGCATTGAACGATTCGCTCAGTACCGCCTGCAGTTCCCTGCCCTGCGGCGTGAGCACGAGTTGCCTGGGCTGGCGGATGAACAACGCCACGCCCAGCGAGTCCTCGAGCTGCCGCACCTGGTGGCTGATGGCCGTGGGCGTGACCGAGAGCTCGTTGGCCGCGAGCTTGGCGCTGCAATGGCGCGCCGCAGCCTCGAAGGCTCGCAGCGCCGCCAGCGGAGGGAGTTGCCGAAGGTTGGCCATGGATGAATCAAATTTTCATCAACACAAAGAAATCGTCGTTTGTCGCGCCGCTTGTGCCTCCATAAAGTGAGGCCCAAGCCAGCCCGAAAGCTGAATTTCCTTCATCCACCCCTTCATGTCAAAGAGGACTTCGCCATGACCACCTTGCTCCACATCGACGCCAGCGCCCGCCCCGGCCTTTCGGGCACGCATGTTCACGGCTCGCATTCGCGCCGGCTGAGCCATCACTTCGTGACGACCTGGCGCGCCGCACGGCCCGACGACGAAGTGATCTACCGCGACATCGGCGCCACGCCGCCGGGCAACGTCACCGGCGAATGGATCGCGTCGGGCTACACGCCGGCCGAGCAGCGCGAGCCGTGGATGCACGCGGTGCTCGCGGAGAGCGACGCGCTGATCGCCGAGATCCGCCGCGCCGACGTGCTGGTGATCGGCGTGCCGATGTACAACTTCGGAATGCCCGCGCCGCTGAAGTCATGGATCGACAACATCGTGCGCATCGGCGCGACCTTCGACTTCGACCGCAGCCGCGAGAACCCGTACGTGCCACTGCTGGCGGAGCGCAACCGCCGCACCGTGCTGCTCACCTCGTGCGGCAGCAGCGGCTACGGGCCCGGCGGATTCCAGGCGCACCTGGACCTGCTCACGCCCGGCATCACGGCGCCGCTATCACTGCTGGGCCTCAATGAAGTGCACAGCGTGGCGATCGAGCACGCCGAAGACCATGGCGACCTGCTCGACCGCTCCATCGCCAGTGCGCTCGCACGCGTCGAGGCGGTGGTGGCCGAGTTGCAGGCCGCGTGATCCTGAGGGAAAGTCCGTCAGGCCGAGCGAAGCTGTTCGCGCAGCTTCTGTCCGATCTCCGGCCGCTCGAGGAACGGGTCGGCCGGATTGGTGATGGAGACGATGTTCTCCATGCGGCTGCGCACGTTGCCCAGCGCCTTGGGGTGGCTGAACACGTAGAACTGGTTGTCGCTGATGGCCTCGAACACCTTCGCGGCCACTTCGGCGGCCGTGATCTTGCCGCTGCTCACAGCCTTGTTGCTCATCGCCTGGCCGATCAGCTGGCTCTTGGTGAGCTCGCTTTCCTTCGGCGCGTTCGGGCGGTTGCGCTCGCTGCTGGTGATGCCGGTGGGCACGAAGTACGGGCACAGCAGGCTGGCGCCGATCTGATCGGTGACGAGGTTCAGGTCCTGGTACATCGTCTCGGTGAGGCTCACCACCGCTGCCTTCGCCGCGTTGTAGATGCCCATGTTGGGCGGCGTGAGCAGGCCGGCCATGCTGGCGGTGTTGGTCACGTGGCCGCGGTAGGACGGGTCCTTGGCCGCGGCTTCCAGCATCATCGGCACGAACAGGCGCACGCCGTGGATCACGCCCCACAGGTCCACGCCCAGTACCCATTCCCAGTCGGCGACCGTGTTCTCCCACACCAGCCCGCCGGCGCCCACGCCCGCGTTGTTGAACACGAAGTGCGGTGCGCCGAAGCGTTCCTTCACGGCAGCGGCCAATGCTTCCATCTGCGCCGCATCAGACACGTCGACCTTGCGCGCCAGCACCTGCGCGCCGGCTGCTTCCATCTCGGCCGCGGCCTTGTCGAGCGCGTCCTGCTGCACGTCGACCAGCACGAGGTTCATGCCGCGGGCGGCGCCGATGCGCGCGCACTCCAGGCCGAAGCCCGAACCCGCCCCGGTGAGAACTGCGGTCTTGCCCTTGAAGTCCTGAATCATTGGGTGCTTTCCTTTGGTTGTCTCTGCGCCGTCTATTGGACCGCTTCGCGCAAAGATCGACTGTCGTTCGCGTGACGCGAATCAGCCTTCGGCCTTCTTCAGCACGTACCCGATCCGGGGAAAGTGCACATGCACCGTGCCCACGCGCTCGCTGCTGCGCTCCAGCGTGTAGTGCGTGCGCGTGGCGGCGATCAGCGTGCCGGGCGTCTCCTCGAGGCCGAAACTCTCGGCGCGGATGGTGACCGCGCTGCCCAGCGGAATGCCGTGGTCGTCCTGGAAGGTGCTGTCGGTCAGCAGCGAGTGCGGCGTGGAGGCCCTGGCGACGGCGATGGCCTCTTCGCTCGTGAACTTCTCGGGCACGTCGTGGCCGATGGCTGCCATGCGGTCCATCCAGTCGACAACCGCGGGCGTGAGGTCGAGGATGGTGCGGACCGACTCGATGCGCCGCGTGTACCACAGCGGGTGGTAGGCCGAGAAGTCGGCGATGGTGGGCACCTCGCCGAGCAGGTAGGGCTTCTCGTCGAGCATGTCCGACATGCGCCGCAGGTACGACTTGTAGGCGCTGGTGGCGTCGGCCGGGCGCAGGCGGGTCATGTTGCCGGCACTCATCTTGCCGCGGTCTTCGCCGAAGGCCTTGGCGGCTTCCGGCGGGGCCTTCGCGAACACTTC
This sequence comes from Variovorax sp. SG517, assembly GCF_013376045.1. Classification (GTDB taxonomy): domain Bacteria; phylum Pseudomonadota; class Gammaproteobacteria; order Burkholderiales; family Burkholderiaceae_C; genus Variovorax. The sequence goes on from NZ_JABMJG010000002.1 coordinate 638,363, forward strand.
GGCCGCGCCCCTGGGCTGGAGGTTCCACGCCATGGCGGCCCAGAACAACGAGGTGTCGGCCCACTGCGCGAGGATGCGCGACATGCCCTTCTCGGGCTCGGGGTAGAGCGTGGGCGTGGGCTGCAGGTGCTCCAGCACGTCGGCGATGAGCGCGCTGTCGCAGTAGATGTCGGCGCCGATCTGCAGGAACGGCGTCTTGCGGTAGCCGCCGGTGAGCACTTCCACGTCGGGCTTGGGCATGATCGGCGGGATGAAGACCGACTTCCACGGCAGCTTTTTGAAGCCGAGGATCAGGCGCACCTTCTCCGAGAACGGGGAGGTGAGGTAGTGGTGGAGGATCAGGTCGGCCATGGTGTTTTCCGTGGGTTGTCGTTTGTGTTGCTTCAGCGCGGCTGGGCGCGCTGGATGATGGAGTCGAAATCGGTGCCCGCGCCCAGCGTACCGAAGGCGTTGCCCCAGTCGCCGCCAAGGCGCGACCCGCAGAACGCGCCGGCGACTGCCGCTGGCGCGGTCTGCACGAGCAGCGCAGCCTGCACGGCCAATGCGACATCCTGCGCCAGGCGGCGGGCCTCGGCTTCGGAGGCCATCGCCTCGATGCGCGCCGGAAGCGCGTCGGCGAGGCGGTCGAGCGCGGCATGCTGGCCGCGCGCGGGCGCCAGTTCCTTTTCGAGAGCGGCCACCGCATCGCCCTTGCGCAGGCCGCGCAGCAGGTCGAGCGCCATGATGTTGCCGGCGCCTTCCCAGATGGAGTTGAGCGGCATCTCGCGGTAGATGCGGGCCATGATGCCTTCGCCGCCCTCCTCCACGTAGCCGTTGCCGCCGAGGCACTCCATGGCTTCCTGCGCGAAGGCGCTGCCGCGCTTGCAGATCCAGAACTTGGCGACGGGCGTGAGCAGCCGGGCCATCAGGCGCTCATGCTCCTCGGACTGGCGATCGAAGGCTCGCGCCAGGCGGATGGCGAGCGCGGTGGCGGCTTCGCTCTCCAGCGCCAGATCGGCCAGCACGTTCTTCATCAGCGGCTGGTCGATCAGCGGCTTGCCGAAGGCCATGCGCTGCGTGGCGTGGTTGAGCGCGATGGCCAGCGACTGGCGCATGAGCCCGCTGGTGCCCAGCGCACAGTCGAGCCGCGTCATCGTGCCCATTTCGAGGATCTGCGGAATGCCTCGGCCCTCCTCGCCCACGAGCCATGCGGTGGCGCCATGGAACTCCACTTCGGAGCTCGCGTTGGCCTTGTTGCCCAGCTTGTCCTTCAGCCGCTGGATGCGGATCGCGTTGCGCGAGCCGTCCGGCAGCACGCGCGGCAGGAAGAAGCACGAAAGCCCGGTGGGCGCCTGCGCCAGCACCAGGAAGGCATCGCACATCGGCGCCGAGAAAAACCACTTGTGGCCGGTGATGGCGTAGCGCTCGCCCCAGGCGTCGCTGCCGCCTTCACGCACGGCCTGCGTGGTGTTGGCCCGTACGTCGGACCCACCTTGCTTCTCGGTCATGCCCATGCCCATGGTCACGCCGGGCTTGTCGCCGAAGGGCTTGAGCGCCGGGTCGTACCAGAGGCTGCCGAGCTTGGAGCCCCAATCGGCATGCACCGCCGCATTGCCGCGCAGCGCGGGCGTGACGGCGTAGGTCATCGAGATGGGACAAAGGATCGAGGGCTCCAGCTCGGTGAAGAGCATGAAGCCCGCCGCGCGCAGCATGTGCGGCGAGGCGGAGGTGCCGGTCCACGGCGTACCGTGCAGGCCGGCGCCCACGGCGGCGCTCATCAGCGCGTGGTAGCTGGGGTGGAACTCCACTTCGTCGATGCGCCGTCCGAAGCGGTCGTGCGTATGCAGCTCGGGCGTGTGGACGTTGGCGAGCCGCGCATGCGCCTGCATGCCGGCCGAGCCGAGGGTGGCGCCCAGCTCGTGAAGCTGCGCGGTCTGCAGCGCGGGCGCATTGAACTTCAGCGCATCGCGCAGGGGCCGGTTGGTGTCGAAGAGGTTGTAGTCGACCAGCGGTGCGGGCTGGTTGAAGACCTCGTGTGTCGAGTTCATTCGAATACCTCCGTGCTACGCACTGCGGTGCGCGCTTGCTTGGGGCGGCCCGGCGCGGCGCGCATGACCGGCCTCCTTGCCGTGTGCTCAGTTCATCGGTGCGTGCGTCAGATGAGTTTGACCAGTTGCTTGCCGAAGTTGCGGCCCTTCAGCAGACCCAGGAATGCTTCAGGAGCAGACTCGATGCCCTGCGCGATCGACTCGCGCGGCTTGAGCTTGCCGGTGGCCACCAGCGTACCCAGTTCGGTCAGCGCCTCGGGCCACACCTCCATGTGCTCGCTGACGATGAAGCCTTCGATCTTCATGCGGTTGATGAGGATCAGCGCCGGGTTGGCCAGGGGCAGCGGCTGGCCGTCGTAGCCCGCGATCATTCCGCACAGCGCCACGCGGGCGAAGGCGTTGGCGCGCAGCAGCACCGCGTCGAAGATGTAGCCGCCGACGTTCTCGAAGTAGCCGTCGATGCCGTTCGGGCAGGCTTCCTTGAGCGCGGTGCTCATCGACTTCACGTCGGGGTGCCGGCGGTAGTCGATGCAGGCGTCGAAACCCAGCTCTTCCGTCACGTACCTGCACTTGTCGGCGCCGCCCGCGATGCCGACCACGCGGCAGCCGCGCGCCTTGGCCAGCGCACCGAAGGCGCTGCCGACTGCGCCGCTGGCAGCGGTGATGACCACGGTTTCACCGGCCTTGGGCGCGATGATCTTCACCAGCCCGTACCAGGCCGTGACGCCCGGCATGCCGACCGCGCCGAGGTAGTGCGACAGAGGCACGTGCGTGGTGTCGACCTTCTTCAGCGCGCCGGGCTGCGATGCGTCGACCACGCTGTATTCCTGCCAGCCGCCGAAGCCGACCACCTTGTCGCCCACGGCGTACTTCGGATGCTTGCTCTCGACCACTTCGCCGACGGTGCCGCCCTGCATGGTCTGGCCCAGCGGCTGTGGCTGCGCGTAGCTCTTGGAGTCGTTCATGCGCCCACGCATGTACGGATCGAGGCTCATGTAGTGGTGGCGCACCAGGACCTGGTTGTCTTTAAGCGCGGGGGTCTCGGCGGTGACGAGCTTGAAGTTGCTGGCGACGGCCTCGCCCTCGGGGCGGTTGTCGAGGTGGATCTGCTTGTTGGTGGGCATGAAGGCTCCGGGGAGAAATAGGATCGGTTCAGTCGGTCGAGGGTGGACGCATCTCGTTGGCGCTGGCCGGGCCGGTCGGCAGCCGGCGCTTCACATACTTGAAGGTGCCGGTGGCGTGGGCGCACACGCGCTCCTGCTCGTCGTAGATTCTGGCCTCCGTGAAAGCCAGCGTCGCCGTCCTGTGAATGAGCGTGCCGCGCGCATGCAGCGGGCCCACCGACGGCTGCATGAAGCTGGTCTTCATCTCGATGGTGACCACGCCCATCTCGGGCGCGATGCTGCGCGCAGCCGCCGCCATGGTGATGTCCAGCAGCGTCATGCAGGCGCCGCCGTGCGTCACGTCGAAGGTGTTCAGGTGCTCCGGCTTGGCGGTGTAGAGGATCTCGGATTCGCCGTTCTCGAACTTCGTGAGTTCGAAGCCCAGGTGGCGCGCGAACGGGATGCGGCTCGTGTACGAGCGGAAATTGATGTCTTCGGGTTCAGGCGTTGTCATTTCGGTTCTTCAAGCTGCGCCCAGGACGACGCTCACGCCGCCGTCCACGGCCAGCCACTGGCCGGTGACGTGCTTGCCGGCGTCGCTCGCGAACAGCAGCGTCAGGCCCTTCAGGTCTTCCTCGTCACCCAGGCGGCCGAGAGGCGCCTGCGCGGCCATCTTTTCCTCGCCCAGCGACTTGATGAGGCCGGCGGCCATCTTCGTCATGAAGAAGCCGGGGCAGATGGCGTTCACGTTGATGTTGTACTTGCCCCATTCGGCCGCCAGCGTGCGGGTGAAGCCGATGACAGCGGTCTTGGAGGTGTTGTAGGCCAGCGTCTGCATCTCGGGCGGGTTGCCGTTGAGGCCTGCGATGGAGGCGATGTTGATGATGCGGCCCGACTTCTTCGGGATCATGTAGCCGTTGGCGATCTGCTGCGACAGGATGAAGTAGCCCCGCACGTTGAGGTTCATCACCTTGTCCCAGGCCTCGACCGGGTGGCTCTCGGCCGGCGAACCCCAGCTGGCGCCCGCGTTGTTCACGAGGATGTCGACCGCGCCCATGCGCTGCAGCGTCTCGTCGGCCAGGCGGCGGGTGTCTTCCTCCTTCGAGCAGTCGGCGGCGATCCAGCGCGCGTCGATGCCGGCGGCCTGCAGCTCGGCGGCGGCCTGCTCCAGGTCTTCGGCCTTGCGCGAACTCAGCATGATCTTCGCGCCCGCCTCGCCCAGCGCATGGGCCATCTGCAGCCCCAAGCCGCGCGAGCCGCCAGTGACGAGGGCGATCTTGCCCGTGAGGTCGAAGAGTTTCTGGACGGTGCGTGCGGTCATGGGTTGTCTCCGGGGTTCGGTTGGTTTTTCAGATCGTGTAGTCCATGCACTGGCGCGCTTCGCGGACCGCGCCGATGAACGGCTTCAGGGCCACGTGCTGCGGGTGGTCCGCATAGGCCGCCAACGCGGCGGCGTCGGTGAATTCCGAGTACAGGACCAGGTCGTAGGTGGCTTCCAGCCCGGGCTGGGCGATGGCCACCTCGAAACGCAGCGTGCCGGGCGACAGTTTCGCGCAGGCATCGAGCAGCGCCTTGGCCTTGAGCAGGTTGGTCGCCTTGTCGGCGCCCTCGGCGTGCTCCTTGAATTTCCACATCACGATGTGCTTGAGCATGGCGGGCCTCGTTCAGTCGGTTACTTGCTTGAAGGCGTGTTGGACAGGCGCGAGCGCACGTAGATCAGCACGAAGCCGACCAGCGCCACGACGCCGCCGGGCACAGCGATGGACCAGCCCAGCGAGGCGTCGGTTCGGCCGGTGGCGATGCCCAGGATCACGAGGAACAGGCCGCCGTAGATCAGGATCCAGATCCATTTCTCGAGCCGCGCGTGCGGCTTCGGCGGCTTGGCGGCGGGGGTATTGTTGGGGGTGGCGTTCGGCGAATCGGTAGTGGCCATCAGAAGGCGTCCTCGGGCAAAGCTGTACAGGTCGGGTCGCGGGTTTCGACCACGTTGAGCCATGCGCCGATTTTCGGCAGCTCGTAGTGGAAGAAATAGTCCGTGGCGCCGATCTTGCCAGCTGTTACCGCCCTCGCCTTTTCCGCGTCGGTTTCCAGGGCCTTGCCCGCGACGTCGAGCCAGATCCAGGCCAGCACCGTGTGGCCGAAGGCCTGCATGTACGGCACTGCGTTGGCCAGCGCGTCGGCCGGGTCGCCGGTGGACCACGCGGCCTCGGTGGCGCTGCCGATGCGCTGCAGCGCGGCACCCAGCGCCTTGGCGTGGGCTGCCAGCGCCGGCACCTTGGCGGTGCGGCCGATGGTCGCGGTCATGCGCGCGGCCAGCAGCTGCAGGCCGCGGCCCTTCTCCACCAGCACCTTGCGGCCAAGCAGGTCGGCCGCCTGGATGCCGTGGGTGCCCTCGTGGATCATGTTCAGGCGGTTGTCGCGCCAGTACTGCTCCACCGGGAAGTCGCGCGTGTAGCCATAGCCCCCATGCACCTGGATGGCCAGCGAATTCGCCTCCAGGCACCACTCGCTGGGCCAGCTCTTGGCGATGGGCGTCAGCACCTCCAGCAGCAGCCGCGCGTCGTCGGCGGCCTGGGCGTCGCCGGTCTTCTGCTCGTCGACCAGCCGGGCGCAGTACAGCTCCAGCGCCAGGGCGCCCTCGCAGTACGCCTTCTGGGCCAGCAGCATGCGGCGTACGTCGGCGTGCTCGATGATGCGCACCTGCGGGGCGGCCGAATCCTTGGCGACCGCCGTACCGGCAGCCTCGGGCTTCTTCACCAGCCGGCCCTGCGGACGGCTCTTCGCGTATTCGAGCGAGGCGTGATAACCGGCCATGCCGAGCATGGTGGCCGCCGTGCCGACGCCGATGCGTGCCTCGTTCATCATGTGGAACATGCAGTGCAAGCCCTTGCCTGGCTCGCCGACCAGATAGCCCACCGCGCCGGCCTTGCCGTCGACCGGGTATTTGCCTTCCCCGAAGTTCAGCAGCGTATTGGTGGTGCCGCGCCAGCCCAGCTTGTGGTTCAGGCCCGCAAGCGCCACGTCGTTGCGCTGGCCGGTGAGCCGGCCCTGGGTGTCGACCATGCGCTTGGGCACGATGAAGAGCGATATGCCGCGCGTACCGGGCACAAGCTTGCCGTTCTCGTCGGGAATCTTCGCGAGCACGATGTGCACGATGTTCTCGGTCAGCTCGTGGTCGCCGGCCGAGATCCACATCTTGTTGCCCGTGAGGCGGTAGCGCGGGCCCAGCGGGTCATTCTGGAAGTCGTCGCCGTCGGGTACCGCGCGCGTGGCCACATCGCTCAGCGAGGAGCCGGCCTGCGGCTCCGACAGGCACATGGTGCCCGCCCAGCGGCCGGAGAATTCGTTCTTGGCGAAGACCTCCTTCTGCATCTCGGTGCCATGCACCATCAGCAGGTTGGCGTTGCCGCTGGTGAGCATGTTCGAGCCGATGCTCACCGAGGCCATCGCGAAGAAGCTGTTGGCCGCGGCCTGCAGCGTGTAGGGCAGCTGCATGCCGCCGATGTCGTAGTCCTGCGCCGCGCTCATCATTCCCGACTCCACGAAGGCCTTGTGCGCGTCGTGCGTGGCCTGCGGCAGCACGACCTTCTCGCCGTCGAAGTGCGGCTCCTGCGTGTCGACGATGCGGTTGAACGGCGCGTACTTCTCGCGCGCGATGCGCTCGCAGGTGTCGAGCACCGCATCGAAGGTCTCGCGCGAATGGTCCGCGAAGCGCTCGCGCTGGTTGAGGGATTCGGCGTCGAGCCAGTCGTAGAGCAGGAAGTCGAGGGTGGGACGAAGGCTCATGGTCGGGTCTTGATGTTGAGACTACCGACTTCCACCGGCAGCGCTCGTCGGCCGGCGAAGCCGGGCCCTTTCGTGGAACACCGCGGAACCGGCTCAGCCGGGCCGCTGGTGTTGCCCCCGGAAGGGGGTTGGCGAAGGCGACACGCAGTGCGCCGCAGACTGGGGGAGAGTCAGAGTACCTCGAAGACGCCGGCAGCGCCCATGCCGCCGCCGATGCACATCGTGACCACGACCTTCTTCGCGCCGCGGCGCTTGCCTTCGATGAGCGCGTGGCCGGTCAGGCGCTGGCCGCTCACGCCATAGGGGTGGCCCACGGCGATGGCGCCGCCGTTCACGTTCAGGCGGTCGCCCGGAATGCCCAGCTTGTCGCGGCAGTAGATCACCTGCACGGCGAAGGCTTCGTTCAGCTCCCACAGGTCGATGTCGTTGACCGTGAGACCCAGGCGCTTGAGCACCTTCGGGATGGCGAAGACCGGGCCGATGCCCATCTCGTCGGGCTCGCAGCCGGCCACGGCGAAGCCGAGGAAGCGGCCCAGGGGCTTCAGGCCCTTCTGCTCGGCGTACTTCTCGTCGACCACCACGCAGGCGCCGCCGCCGTCGGAGAACTGGCTGGCATTGCCGGCCGAGATCACGCCGCCGGGGATGGCCGGGCGGATGCCGCTGATGCCTTCCTTGGTGGTGCCGGGGCGGATGCCTTCGTCGTTCTCGACGGTGACTTCCTTGGTGCGCAGGCCCAGCACGGGGTCGGCCACGCCGGCCAGCACGGTGATGGGGGCGATCTCGGCCTTGAAGAGGCCGGCTTCCAGCGCGGCAGTGGCGCGCTGCTGGCTTTGCGCGCCGTATTCATCCATGGCGTCACGGCCGATGTTGTAGCGCTTGGCGACCTGCTCGGCCGTCTGCAGCATGTTCCAGTAGATCTCGGGCTTGTTCTTCACCAGCCACGGATCGGTCAGCATGTGCTTGTTGGCTTCGTTCTGCACGCAAGAGATGCTCTCGACGCCGCCGGCTACGTAGACCTCGCCTTCGCCCGCGATGATGCGCTGGGCCGCGGTGGCGATGGTCTGCAGGCCCGAGGAGCAGAAACGGTTGATGGTCATGCCCGAGGTGGTGATCGGCAGGCCGGCGCGCAGCGCGATCTGGCGCGCGATGTTGGAGCCGGTGGCGCCTTCGGGCGTTGCGCAGCCCATGATGACGTCGTCGACCGAGGCGGGGTCGATGCCGGCGCGCTGCACCGCGTGCTGCACCGCGTGGCCGCCGAGCGTGGCGCCGTGCGTCATGTTGAAGGCACCCTTCCAGCTCTTCGCGAGCGGCGTGCGGGCGGTGGAAACGATGACGGCGCTGGTCATGGTGAGGTCCTTTGGCTTTGAAGCAGTTGGAAGGGAAAAGAGATTGCCGTGGTAGCGGTTGTCGTCATTGCGCCGGAGCAGCGTTGGCGTTGCTCAGGAGCTGGCGGTAGAAGCCGATCATCTCGCCGTAGTTCGAGATGGCCAGGCGTTCGTTGTTGCCGTGGAAGCGCGCGAGGTCTTCGTTCTTCATGCGGAACGGCGAGAAGCGGAAGACGGCGTCGCTCACGATGCTGAAATGGCGCGAGTCGGTGGCCGCAGTCATGAGGCCGGGGGCCACCACCGCATCGGGGAAGCTCTGGCGCACGGCCTGCTGGATCGCGCGGTAGCCGGTGCTGTCGGTCGACGACACGGGCGACGGTTCGGAGTTGCCCGGGTAGGCCTTGATCTTGATGTCGTCGTTGCCCAGCGCCTTGCGCAGGTGCGCCTCGGTGCTGGCGATGGTGTCGCCCGGCAGGATGCGGAAGTTGACGGCGGCCTCGGCGTGGCCGGGCAGCACGTTGTCTTTGTTGCCCGCGCGCACGATGGTCAGCGCGGTGGTGGTGCGCAGCATGGCGTTGCTGCTCGGGCTCTTCTCGAGAATGCCGCGCACCAGCGGCTCGGTGAGCCACAGGTTGGAGAGCATCACGCGGTTCACGCCGCTCATCTCGGGTGCAAGCGCGCCGAACATCTGGCCGGCCACGCCTTTGATGCCGCCGGGCATCGGGTCGGCTTCGAGCCGCGCCAGCGCAGCGCTCATGCTGCCGATGGCGCTGTGCTGCGGGGGCATCGACGAATGGCCAGGCGCGGTGTCGAGCGAAAGGAAGAAGGTGGCGTAGCCCTTCTCCGCCAGGCCGATGAGCGCCGCCGGCTGCTTGAGGCCGGGCATCACGCCGTCGAGCACCAGCAGGCCCTCGTCGAGCACCCAGTCCAGGCGCACGTTGCGCGACTTGAGCAGTTCGGCGATGGGCAGCGCGCCGCGCAGGCCGCTCACCTCTTCGTCGTCGCCCATCACGAGGTAGACGGTCTGCCTCGGCTTGAAGCCGCTGCCGATGAGCAGCTCGATGGCTTCCATCTGCGCGAACAGGTTGCTCTTGTTGTCGAGCGTGCCACGCCCCCAAATGAAGCCGTCCTTGATCTCGCCCGAGAAAGGATCGACCGTCCACGCCTTCTCGGTACCGGGCGCGATGGGCACCATGTCCTGGTGCGCCATCAACGCGACGGGCCTGGCCTGCGGATCGGTGCCGGTCCAGGTGTAGAGCAGCGCCTTGTTGCCCACCACTTCCTTCTTCAGGGTGGCGTGCACCTTCGGGAACTGCTGCTCCAGGTAGGCATGCAGCTTGTCGAACTCGGCCGCGGTGGCGGCCGGATCGTCCATGCCCGAGACCGTGCGGAACGTGATCGCCGTGGACAGCCGCTTGGCGGCCGCCTGCAGGTCGATGTCCAGCTTGGGCGCGGGCGCCACCGCCAGCTGCTGCGACGGCGTGGTCCAGGTCTTGACCGCCACGGCGGCCACCAGCAGCACAAATGCCAGCAGCAGCCCCAGGAAGATGCGTTTCAACATTGGCGGTCTTGACCCGGTTCCGTCGTCGGTCTCAGCTGAAGGACTTGCCTTCGGCCACCAGCTTCTGGATCAGCGGCGCGGGCTGCCAGAACTCGGCGTCGTCGCGCGGGTTCTTCGCGAAGCGCTTCATCGTCTCGGCCACGTTGTACAGGCCGACCTGCGACGCGTAGTGCATCGGGCCACCGCGATAGATCGGGAAGCCGTAGCCGGTGAGGTACACCATGTCGATGTCGCCCGACTTCGAGGCAATGCCGTCTTCGAGGATGTGCGCGCCCTCGTTGACCAGCGCATAAACCAGGCGTTGCACGATCTCCTCGTCGGAGATCTTGCGCGGCGTGATGCCCAGTTCCTTGCGATGGTCCTCGATCATCTTGTTGACGAGTTCCGACGGAATCGCATCGCGCTTGCCGGCCTGGTAGTCGTACCACCCTGCCCCGGTCTTCTGGCCGAAGCGGCCCAGTTCGCAGAGCTTGTCGGCCGTGCGGCTGTACTTCATGTCGGCGCGCTCGACGGCGCGGCGCTTGCGGATGGCCCAGCCGATGTCGTTGCCGGCCAGGTCGCCCATGCGGAACGGGCCCATGGCAAAGCCGAACTTCTCGATGGCCTTGTCCACCTGCTGCGGCGTCGCGCCTTCGTCCAGCAGGAAGCCGGCCTGGCGGCTGTACTGCTCGATCATGCGGTTGCCGATGAAGCCGTCGCACACCCCGGAGACCACCGCGGTCTTCTTGATCTTCTTGCCGATGGCCATGACGGTGGCCAGCACGTCCTTGGCAGTGGCCTTGCCGCGCACCACTTCCAGCAGCTTCATCACGTTGGCCGGGCTGAAGAAGTGCATGCCGACCACGTCCTGCGGGCGGTCGGTGAAGGAGGCGATCTTGTCGACGTCGAGCGTGGACGTGTTCGATGCCAGGATCGCGCCCTTCTTGGCGACGCGGTCGAGTTCCTTGAACACCTTCTCCTTCACGCCGATTTCCTCGAACACGGCCTCGATGATGAGGTCGGCGTCCTTCAGGTCGTCGTAGCTCAGCGTGGTGCTCAGCAGGGCCATGCGCTGCTCATACTTGTCCTGCTTGAGCTTGCCCTTCTTGACTTGGGCTTCGTAGTTCTTCTTGATCGTGGCGATGCCGCGGTCGAGCGCTTCCTGCTTCATCTCGAGAATCTTCACGGGGATGCCTGCGTTCAGGAAGTTCATCGAGATGCCGCCGCCCATGGTGCCGGCGCCGATCACGCCGACCGACTTGATCTCGCGCTTGGGCGTGTCCTCGGGCACGTCGGGGATCTTGCTCGCGGCGCGCTCGGCCATGAACAGGTGGCGCAGCGCCAGCGATTCGGGCGTGAACATCAGCGAGGTGAAGATGCGGCGCTCTTCGGCCATGCCGGCGTCGAACTTCAGCTTGGTGGCGGCCTGCACGGCGTCCACGCACTGCAGCGGCGCGGGGTAGTTCTTCGACATGCCGCCGACCATGTTCTTCGCGAACTGGAAGTAGGCGTCGCCCTGCGGGTGCTTGCACGGGAGGTTGCGCACCAGGGGCAGGTCCTCGCCCGTCTTGCCGGCCACGCTCTTGGCGAAAGCCACGGCTTCGTCGAACACCGATTCGGCCGACGCGGCCAGCTTGTCGAACAGCTTCTGGCCGGGCACCGACGCGAGCAGTTCGCTCTTGACCGGCTCGCCGCTGACGATCATGTTCAGGGCCGTTTCGACGCCCAGAACGCGCGGCAGGCGCTGCGTGCCGCCCGCGCCGGGGATCAGGCCCAGCTTGACTTCAGGCAGCGCAACGCTGGTGCCGGGAGCGGCCACGCGGTAGTGGCAGCCCAGGGCCAGCTCGAGGCCGCCGCCCATGCACACCGAGTGGATGGCAGCGACGATGGGCTTGGGAGAGGCTTCGAGCGCGAGGATCACGCTCAGCAGGTTGGGCTCCTGCAGCGCCTTGGGCGTGCCGAACTCCTTGATGTCCGCGCCGCCCGAGAACGCCTTGCCGGCGCCGGTGATGACGATGGCCTTGACGGCGTCATCGGCGTTGGCCTTCGACAGGCCGTCGGTGATGCCGATGCGCGTCGAGAAACCGAGACCGTTGACCGGAGGGTTGGCCAGTGTGATCACGGCGATATCGCCGAGCACTTTGTATTCAGCCGTCATGCTGCGTTCCTTGGTGTGTGAAGAAAAAGAAGAAAAAGCACGAGTGTTCTTTTTCGGGGGATTCTAGGCGTTTCGCGTGGCCCAACAATGGCACGCAGTCGCTGGAGAGACAAGGCCAGCCCTGAGGAGGACTGGGCCTTCGGGAAACACCGCGGAACCGGCTTTGCCGGCCCGCAGGTGTTGCCCCCTGCAAGGGGGTCGCAGCGACACGAAGTGCGCGAAGCCTGGAGGTTTGCCTAGACTTCCAGCCATTCCTTGCGGGTAGTCGCATCCGCGCGCAGGCCGTCGGGCGTGCCGTCGAACACGATGCTGCCGTGACCCATGACGAGCGCGCGGTCGGAGATCGACATCGCGATGGTGAGCTTCTGCTCGATCAGCAGCACCGAGATGCCCTTGTCCTTGAGCGTGCGCAGGTACTGCCCCACCAGTTCCACGATCTTGGGCGCGAGGCCTTCGGTGGGCTCGTCGATGATGATGAGATCGGGGTCGCCCATCAGCGTCCGGCACAGCGTGAGCATCTGCTGCTCGCCGCCCGAGAGCACGCCGGCCTCCGTGTGCTGGCGCTCCTTCAGGCGCGGGAACATGCCGTACATGTCGTCGAAGGACCAGCGGCTGCCCTTGCCCGAGCCCTTCTGCCCCAGCAGCAGGTTCTGGTGCACCGTGAGCTTGGGGAAGATGTCGCGGTTCTCGGGCACGTAGCCGATGCCGAAGTGCGCGATCTCGTAGGCCTTGCGGCGCAGGATGTCCTGTCCCTTCCAGTGCAGGCCGCCTTCGGCATGCACCAGGCCCATGATGGCCTTGGCGGTGGTCGATCGGCCCGAGCCGTTGCGGCCCAGCAGCGCGACGATCTCGCCGGGCTGCACGTCGAAGGAAACGCCATGCAGCACATGGCTCTTGCCGTAGTAGGCGTGGATGTCTTGAAGCTTCAGCATTTCAGTGTCCCGCCCCTTGTGCGTCGGCAACGGCGGAGCCGAGGTACGCCTCCTGCACGCGCGCATTCGCGCGAACCGCTGCCGGCGTATCGAAGGCGATCACCTCGCCGTACACCACCACCGCGATCTTGTCGGCCAGCCCGAAGACCACGCCCATGTCGTGCTCCACCGTCAGCAGCGTCTTGCCGACAGTGACGTGCTTGATGAGCGAGATGAAGTGCGATGTCTCGGTCTTGCTCATGCCGGCCGTGGGCTCGTCCAGCAGGATCACGCTGGCGCCGCCGGCGATGGTCACGCCGATCTCCAGCGCGCGCTGCTCGGCATAGGTGAGGTTCACCGCGTGCACGTCGCGCTTCTTCTCCAGGCCGATCTGCCTGATGAGCTCCTCGGTGCGCTCGTTGGCGTCGTCGAGGTTCGAGAGAAAGCGCAGGAAGGTGTACTTGTAGCCCAGGCTCCACAGCACGCCGCAGCGCAGGTTCTCGAAGACGGTGAGCTTCGGGAAGATGTTGGTGATCTGGAAGCTGCGCGACAGCCCCATGCGGTTGATCTCGTACGGCTTCATGCCGTCGATGCGCGTGCCGTTGAGCAGCACCTCGCCGCTGCTCGGCGCGAGGCGCCCGCTGATGAGGTTGAACAGCGTCGACTTGCCCGCGCCGTTCGGCCCGATGATGGCGATGCGCTCGCCGGCCGTCACGGCCAGGTCCACGCCGCGGATGATGTCGGTCTTGCCGAAGCTCTTGCGCAGGTTCTTGAGTTCGAGTGAATAGGTCATGCGGTCTCCCTGCGCTTGATCTCGGCTTCGATTTCTTCCTGCGCATGGCCCCAGACCTTCGCGAAGCGCCGGCGCACCACCTCGAAGACGCCCAGGCCGACAGCGAACAGCGCCACCGCAACGACCCAGCTCGTGGCCGAGGATGTGTCGAGCTGCAGGCCCGCGAACGGCACCACCGGTCCGAGCGCTGCGTTGAGCTGCATGTGATAGATCATCTCGACGATGGCCGCAGCGCCCGCGAGCATGATGGCCGCGCCCACGAACAGGCCCACGTACAGCAGGTAGAAGCGCTTGATCTTGCCGAACAGCGCCACGCGCACGTTCATCATGATCAGGCTTGCCACGCCGCCCGGCGCGAACATCACCATCAGCAGGAACACCAGGCCCACGTACAGCAGCCAGGCCTTGCTGAGCTCCGACAGCAGCACCAGCGCGAACACCAGCAGCGCCGCGCCGATGATCGGCCCGAAGAAGAAGGTCGCGCCGCCCAGGAACGTGAACAGCAGGTAGCTGCCCGAGCGCAGCCCGTTGAGGCTGTCTGCCGCGTTCACGATCTCGAAGTTGATGGCCGCCAGTCCGCCGCCGATGCCCGCGAAGAAGCCCGCGATGATGAAGGCGTAGTAGCGCACGCGCTGCGTGTTGTAGCCGATGAACTCCACACGCTCCGGGTTGTCGCGCACCGCGTTCAGCATCCGCCCGAGCGGCGTGCCGGTGAAGGCGAACATCAGCCCGGTGCAGATGAAGCAGTAGACGGCGATCAGGTAGTACACCTGGTTCTGCGGACCGAAGTTGAGACCGAAGAACGAGGCGCCGTACACGCGGTTGGTGGTGATGCCGCCCTCGCCGCCGAAGAAGCTGGGGAACATCAGCGCCATCGCGGCGACCAGCTCGCCCAGGCCGAGCGTGATCATCGCGAAGGTAGTGCCCGACTTCTTCGTCGACACGTAGCCGAACAGCACGGCGAAGAACATGCCGCCCAGGCCGCCCACGAGCGGAATGAGCACCAGCGGAATCGGCAGCTTGCCGGCGCCGGCCAGGTTCATCGCGTGGATGGCGATGAACGAGCCCAGGCCCACGTACACCGCATGCCCGAAGCTGAGCATGCCGCCCTGCCCCAGCAGCATGTTGTAGCTCAGGCAGATGATGATGAGGTAGCCGATCTGCGACAGCATGGTCAGTGCCAGGCTGCTGGTGAAGGTCATCGGCGCCACGATGAGCAGCAGCGCGAAGAACGACCAGATCAGGATGCGGCCGATGTTCAGCGGCTTGAAACGGTAGTACTGCGTCGGCGCCTTGTTGGCCGAGGCATTCGATGTGGTTGTGGTGGTTGCGGTATTCATGGCATCAGTCCTCCCGCGTTCCGAGAAGACCCTTGGGCCTGAAGATGAGGATCAGCACCAGGAACAGGTACGGAAGAATCGGCGCGACCTGCGAGATCGTCAGCTTGAGCAGCTCGTAGCCGAAGGTCTGGTCGGTCACCGCCACGCCGAAGGCCTGCAGGCCGGTGGCGAGCGACTGGTCCATGGCCACGGCGAAGGTCTGCACGATGCCGATGATCAGCGAGGCCAGGAAGGCACCCGCCAGCGAGCCCATGCCGCCGACCACCACCACCACGAAGATGATGGAGCCGACAGAAGCGGCCATGGCCGGCTCGGTGACGTAGGTGTTGCCGCCGACCACGCCCGCGAGGCCCGCCAGCGCGGCGCCGCCGCCGAACACCAGCATGAACACGCGCGGCACGTTGTGGCCCAGCGCCTCGACCATCTCGGGATGCTTGAGCGCCGCCTGGATCACCAGGCCGATGCGCGTGCGCGTGAGCAGCAGCCACACCGACACCAGCATCAGCACCGCCACCAGCATGATGAAGGAGCGCGACTTCGGGAACTGCGTGCCGTAGAGCGTGAAGAGCGGCCCCTGCAGCGCCGACGGAAGACCGTAGGGCACCGTCGAGCGCCCCCACACCAGCTGCACGACCTCGAGGATTAGGTACGAAAGACCGAAGGTCACCAGCAGCTCCGGCACGTGGCCGAACTTGTGGACGCGGCGCAGGCAGTAGCGCTCGAAGGCCGCACCCAGCGCGAACACCAGCACCGGCGCGATGAACAGCGCCGGCCAGAAGCCGACGATGCCCGACAGCGTGTAGGCGAAATAGGCGCCCAGCATGTAGAAGCTGGCGTGCGCGAAGTTGAGCACGCCCATCATGCTGAAGATCAGCGTGAGGCCGGAACTCAGCATGAACAACAGCAAGCCGTAGCTCACGCCGTTGAGCAGCGAGATGACGAAGAATTCGACGTTCATCGGTCTTTCGTGTCGGTTGAAAAAGAAAAAGGCCCGAGGTTGAAGTCGGGCCTCGACCTGTCAGGCAGCGGTGGCGGTCAAGAGGCGCCGCCGGGCCGCTTCATCTGGCACGAGGTGGGCGTGCTCGCCACGTACGCGTCGTAGTACTTCACCGGCGCCAGCGTGTAGCCGGTGTTCTCCGGGCTGTACGGATACTTGGCGCTGGCCTTCTCCCACTTGGCGATGTACAGGCCCTGCTGTGCCTGGTGGTCGGTCTTGCGCAGTTCGATGTCGCCGTTGAAGCTCTTGAACTTCATGCCTTCCATGGCGGCCGCCACCTTGACGGGGTCGGTCGACTTGGTCTTCACGAAGGCTTCGGTCAGCGCCTGGAACACCGTGTAGATGTCGGTGGTGTAGAGGTCGTCATTGAACTTCTTCTTGAAATCCTCGGCGTACTTCTGCATGTCGCCACCCATGTTGTAGTGGGCATAGCCGACCTGGTAGACCTTGCCGTCGGAAGCCGCGCCCATGGCGGTCGGCGTGCCGGTGGTCACGGCGTAGTAGGTGTAGAACTTGACGTTCAGGCCCGAGTCGTTGGCCGACTTGATGAGCAGCGCGAGGTCGGAGCCCCAGTTGCCGGTGATGACGGTGTCCGCGCCCGAGGCCTTGATCTTTGCCACGTACGGCGCGAAGTCGCGCACCTGGGCCAGCGGATGCAGGTCGTCGCCGACGATCTGCACGTCGGGGCGCTTGGTCTTGAGGTTTTCCTTGGCGAACTTCGAGACTTGCTGGCCGTGCGCGTAGTTCTGGTTGAGCAGGTAGACCTTCTTGATGTCCGGCTGGTCCTTCATGTAGGTGGTCAGCGCCTCCATCTTCATCGACGTGTCGGCGTCGAAGCGATATTGCCAGTAGCTGCACTTGCTGTTGGTCAGGTCGGGGTCGACGGCGGCGTAGTTGAGGTACAGCGCCTCCTTGCCCGGATTGCGCGCGTTGTTCTTCTCGAGCGCGTCGATGATGGCCAGGGCCGGGCCGGAGCCGTTGCCCTGCACGATGTAGCGAGCGCCCTGGTCGAGGGCCGAGCGCAGTGCGCTGGTGGTCTCCTGCGGGCTGAGCTTGTTGTCGATGCCGATGATCTCGAACTTCACGCCCGCCGCGTTCTTCTTGTTGAACTCCTCGGCGAAGAACTGGAAGGTCTTGAGCTGGTTCGTCCCGACCGCGGCCATGAGGCCCGACAGCGGGTCGAGCCATGCGATCTTGACGGTTTCACCCTTCTGGGCAAAGGCACCGGTGGCGGTTGCAGCGATGACGGCTGCTGCGGCGATTTTCAGAGCGAACTTCAATCTATATCTCCTGGTCAAACCGATTCAAAACGCCGCACGAGAGTACAAGCGTTTGCAGCCCCTCCCCTCAGGGAATGCCCGTAAGAGGGGTGCCGCAAAGGCCCGTTTCTATCGCGCATGCGACACCGCGTTTCTCCAATTTGCTACCCGCTGGTAGCTGCTGCTACCGCCGGGTAGGAAACGCGTTCACAAAGACGCCTAGGGGCGCTTCATCTGGCACGACGTGGGCGTGCTCGCCACGTACGATTCGAAGTACTTCACGGGAACGTTCGTGTAGCCGGTGTTCTCGGCGTCATAGGGGTACTTGGCGCTGGCCTTCTCCCAGCGCGAGATGTAGAGACCCTGCTGCAGCTGGTGGTCGGCCTTGCGCACCTCGACCTCGCCGTTGAAGCTCTTGATCTTCATGCCCTCCAGCGCCGCGGCCACCTTGACCGGATCGGTCGACTTGGTCTTGAC
Organism: Variovorax sp. SG517; assembly: GCF_013376045.1. GTDB lineage: Bacteria > Pseudomonadota > Gammaproteobacteria > Burkholderiales > Burkholderiaceae_C > Variovorax. The sequence continues at coordinate 656,079 of NZ_JABMJG010000002.1, forward strand.
GAAGGCGGCATCGAGCAGCGCGAACGCGTGATAGATCGACGACTGCGTGAGGTCGTCATTCATGCGCTTCTTGAAGCCGGCGAGCAGCTGCTGGATCTCGCCGCCCATGTTGTAGTGGGCATAGGCGACGGTGTAGACCTTGCCTTCCGACGTGGCGCCCATTGCCGTGGGCGTGCCGGCGCCAGGCGCGTAGTAGGTCAGGAACTTGACGTTCAGGCCCGAGTCGTTGGCGGCCTTGATGAGCAGCGACAGGTCGGAGCCCCAGTTGCCGGTGATGACGGTGTCGGCACCCGAAGCCTTGATCTTCGCGATGTAGGGAGAGAAGTCGCGCACCTGCGCCAGCGGGTGCAGGTCGTCGCCCACGATCTGGATGTCGGGGCGCTTGACCTTCAGGTCTTCCTTCGCGAACTTCGACACCTGAACACCATGGGCGTAGTTCTGGCCGAGGATGTAGACCTTCTTGATGTCGGGCTGGTCCTTCATCCAGGTGGTCAGCGCCTCCATCTTCATGGAGGTGTCGGCGTCGAGCCGGAAGTGCCAGTAGCTGCACTTGCTGTTGGTCAGATCGGGGTCGACGGCCGCGTAGTTCAGGTACAGCAGCTCCTTGCCCGGATTGCGCGCGTTGTTCTTCTCGATGGCGTCGATGATCGCCAGCGCGGGGCCGGAGCCGTTGCCCTGCATGATGTAGCGCGCGCCCTGGTCCTGCGCGGAACGCAGGGCCGCGGTGGTCTCCTGCGGGCTGAGCTTGTTGTCGAGCGCGATGATCTCGAACTTCACGCCCGACTGGTTCTTCTTGTTGAACTCTTCGGCAAGGAATTGCGTGGTCTTCAGCTGGTTGGTGCCGACCGCGGCCATCAGCCCCGACAGCGGGTCGAGCCAGGCGATCTTGACGGTCTCACCCTTTTGCGCGAATGCGGCGGTGGCGCCCACCAGCATTGCACAGACAGCTACTGACTTGATAGCAAATTGCATGAAGAGTCTCCGGTGTGAAAGGCGGACTGCCAGCGTACAAGCGCCCTTTTCTTCGCCGCACAGGGATTGCCCGGAAGGCAAGCCGCCGAGGCGGCTTTCCTATCGCGTGCGCGACAGTGCGAGCGGGCTTTGCTTGTTGATCCAGGGGTCAGAGCCCGGGTAGCTTGTAGTCCTTGAGCAGTTCGCGCAGCTTCGTCTTGAGGATCTTTCCGGTGGCGCCGATCGGGATGGCCTCCACGAACACCGCGTCGTCAGGGATCTGCCACTTGGCGGTCTTGCCCTCGTAGAACTTCAGCAGCTCCTCGCGCGTGACCTCGGCGTTGGGCTTCTTCACGACCGCGATGATCGGCCGCTCGTCCCACTTCGGATGGAACACGCCGATGCACGCCGCCATGGCCACGCCCGGGTGGGCAACGGCGATGTTCTCGATGTCGATGGAGCTGATCCATTCGCCGCCGGACTTGATCACGTCCTTGCTGCGGTCTGTGATCTGCAGGTAGCCCTCCGCATCGATGGTGGCCACGTCGCCGGTGGGGAACCAGCCGCGGTTGCGCTCGTCGGGAATGAGCGGATTGCCGCCCTCGCCCTTGAAGTACTCCTTGACGATCCACGGCCCCTTGACCAGCAGGTCGCCGTAGGCCTTGCCGTCCCACGGCAGCTCCTTGCCGTCGCCGTCGATGATCTTCATGTCGACACCGAAGATGGCACGGCCCTGCTTCATGCGGATCTGCAGCTGCGCATCGGCCGGCAGCGACAGGTGCTTGTTCTTCAGGGTGCACAGCGTGCCCAGCGGGCTCATCTCGGTCATGCCCCAGGCGTGCAGCACTTCCACGTCGTAGAGCTCCTGGAACGCCTTGATCATGGCCGGCGGGCAGGCCGAACCGCCGATCACCGTGCGGTTGAGCTTGCTGAACTTCAGGCCGCCGGCCTGCATGTGGCCCAGCAGCATCTGCCACACGGTGGGCACGCCGGCGGCGAAGGTCACGCCCTCGGCCTCGATGAGGTCATAGACAGACTTGCCGTCGAGCGCAGGGCCGGGGAACACCAGCTTGCAGCCGACCAGCGCCGCCGAGTACGGAATGCCCCAGGCGTTGACGTGGAACATCGGCACCACCGGCAGCACCGAGTCGCGCGCCGACAGGCGCATCACGTCGGGCAGTGCAGCGGCATAGGCGTGCAGCATGGTCGAGCGGTGGCTGTAGAGCGCGGCCTTGGGGTTGCCCGTGGTGCCGCTCGTGTAGCACATGCTCGAGGCGGAGTTCTCGTCGAAGCTGGGCCATTCGTACTCGGTGGGCTGCGAGCCCATCCAGTTCTCGTAGCTCACGAGGTTGGGCACGCCGCTGTCGGCGGGGAGCTTGTCGGCATCACACAGTGCAACCCATTTCCGGATCGTGGGACACCGCGCATGCACCGCCTGCACCAGCGGCAGGAACGTGAGGTCGAAGCACAGGATCTGGTCTTCGGCATGGTTGGCGATCCACGCGATCTGGTCGGGGTGCAGGCGCGGGTTGATGGTGTGCAGCACGCGGCCGCTGCCGCTCACGCCGTAGTACAGCTCCAGGTGGCGATAGCCGTTCCAGGCCAGGGTGGCGATGCGGTCGCTGAACAGCAGTTGCTCGCCATCCAGCGCGTTGGCCACCTGCTTGGCGCGCGATGCGATGTCGCGCCACGTGCAGCGGTGGATATCGCCTTCGACACGGCGCGAGACGATCTCGCCGTCGCCGTTGTGGCGCTCGGCGAACTCGATCAGCGACGAGATCAGAAGCGGTTGGTCTTGCATCAAACCCAGCATCTACAAACTCCTATGTGAAATGACTTCTTCAAAGCTCGGGAACAACGCATTCACGCAAGCTTCGGCCATTTGCACAATGACACAAACCCGCACTGCACGATTGAACGAAGCGGCTCAAAGAGGAGCCTTCGGCCCGCTACCCACCGGTACTTTCACCACATTGGTGCGGCATGGCTGGCGCAGCGTCTTGCCGCAATCCGGCAGCGTGGCGGCATGCGGGTACGGCACGTACCCCAGCACGATGCTCGACGCGTTGGCGGCTTGATGCCACAGCGTGTTGGTCGAAGGCGTCTTGTCGTTGCCGAAGAGCCAGAAGCCGGTCTGCGAGGGCGAGTCCACCGTCACGCGGATGCTGGAACCGGCGCGGAAGACATGAGCGAACTTCTGGATCTCGATACGCACCAGGTTCGGCTGCCCTGGCAGCAGTGCCGCCTCCTTCGGTTGCGTGAAGTCGCCGAAGGGGCGCAGTTCAGTGGATCGGCTGTCGTCCAGCGCGCGCCTGGAGGCGCGTAGCCAGCCGCGCTGCACGAACATCTCCATGCCGTCGGGCCGCACCTCCGACACCGTGACCTGCAGGTCGGTGCTGTCGGCCGTGGCGCTCAGGTACAGGTCGGCCGAGCCTTCGCCGTAGAAGCTCAGGTCCTCGGGCAAGGCAGCGGTGGTGAAAGTGAGCTGACCGTCTTTCTCGGCATCGGCCACGGCCTGCCAGCCTTCGGCAGCCGGGTTGTTCACCACGGGGCTCTTCGCCGGATACCGGTAGTCGGACGAGGCCGCACCAGCCGTCGGCTTCGCATCGCCGAGCACCCCGTCCGGCTGCATCCACAGCCGCATCGGCCTGACCTTGACCGGCAGGCGGTCGAATTCGGCCACTGCCGTCTGCTTCAGCTTCGCCGCGCCGTTCACCGCCTTCTGGTCGGTCTGCTGCATCTCCTGCAGCAGGCGCACGTGCGGCTCCTTCTCGAAGCCGTTGTCCTCGCCCTTCACGAAATGGGCAAGGAAGCGCTTCAGCGTGCCGTCGATGTAGTCGGAGGTGACGTTGGTGTGGTGGTCGCCGTTGGAGCTGATGAGCCACATCTTCCCGGGCGCCATGGTGTCTTCGTAGTAGCCCGAGCGCGGGCCGATCTGCTCGTCTTGCCACGACTGGGTGCCCAGCGCTGGAATGTCGATCTTGCCGGTCTCGTAGAACGCGCTGCGCTTCACATAGAGGCCGTCGGCATACGGGTTCTCGAGCCACTTGGTCAGGTCGAGATCGGGGCGCTTGATCTTCTCGACGTTGTCGGCCACGGTCTTCGCGCACTCCGTGTCGCCGTCGAGCTTGGCGGCGAGGGCTGCGGCGCGGTTCCAGGTGCCCGGGAAGCCGCCCCACCACTGCGAGGGAAAGCCGACGTTCTTGATGCCGCCCGGGTAGCCCACGTCGCGGTACGGATCGGTCACGTTCTTGCTGGGCGTGATCGCCAACAAGCCCTTGGGGCGGTGCGCCGCCACCCACAACTGGTTGTAGCCGGAGTACGAATAGCCGACCATGCCAATCCTGCCGTTCGACCACGGCTGCCTGCCGGCCCATTCGATGGCGAAGGCGCCGGCCGCGCCGGTGCTGGCGTCGAAGACCTGGTCTTCGCCGGTCGAACAGCCGGTGCCCGGCACGTTGAGGCCCATTACCGCATAGCCCTCCGACACCCAGAGTTGGCCGATGTTCGGGGTCGAGCCCGAACTGTAGCCGTCGTACTCGACCAACAATGGAAAGCTTCCCTTGCCGCCGTTGGGCAACAGCAGCGAATAGCGCATCCTGTTGCCGTCCGGCAGCGTGATGTAGCCCCACTTGCGGACCACGCCCGTCTCTGGCGTGGCCGGCGGCTGTGCTGGCGGCGTTTCGGCGGCCGGCGGGAAGAAGGTGAACCCGCCCCCGGACGAGCCGCCGCCGCACGCGGCGATGCCCACGGCCGTGGCAAGCAGCGACGCGGCAAGGCGCCATCGGGGGAAGTCTCTGAAAGTCCTCATTGTTCTGTCTCCGTTGTCGTTCTGGTTGATGTCGGTGCGTTGCCCAGGCGCGATTCGAGGCCGCGCGGCAGCCCGCGTCAGGGCGCCGCGGTGATCTTCGTGGCGGTAGGCGTGGCGTCGAGCAGCAGTTGCGACGGCCATGGCGCCCAGGTCGCGCCCAGTTCGGCGGTGTTCGGATCGCCCTTGCGCATGAAGGCGCCCACGCTGGCCATGACCGCGTTCGACAGCGCGAGTCGCCCCTTCTCGTTGGCCTTGCCGCCAATGGAGCTCGACAGCACCGAGGGACCGAAATTGCCAAACACGAACGGCAGGTCGAAGGCGTGCGCTGCGCCGTAGACGTCGTTCCACGGCGAAGCTTCCTGCGCCCAGTCGAGGCGGTAGTGCCAGATGTTCGACTGGCGCGTCTTCATCGTGTCGAGCAGGTTGTCGCGGTTGGCCTCGAACAGCCCTTTGGTGATGAGGGCTGTCGCCGCGTTGTAGCCGGTGCCTGGCTTGTCTACCGGAAGGTAGAACGGGTCGATGATGTCTTCGACCTTGAGCGTGGGTGCCGCGTCGGGGTTGAAGTTGAACATCATCGAGAAGCGCTGGGCGTCGGTGACGATCCAGCCCGGCTTCGGAAAGCCGATGGTGCCCAGCAGCGACGCGAAGAGCTTGCCCTCGTCGCGCGTGTTGCCCGAGAGCATCGGCACCTTCACGTACTGGTCGGCGGCGATGGCGCCGATGGGGTCGAGCGGGATCACCGTTCCGTCGGGAATGGGGCCGACCGCGCCGAGGCCGGCTGCGACCACGGTGGCCAGCATCTTGCCGCCGTCCTGCGAGCGCAGGTAGTCGGCGATCTGCGCCGGCGTGCGACCGGCGATGTAGGCCTTGGCGGCCGTCGCGTCGGCGGCGGTGCCGTCGGCGACGAGCAGCTTCTCGATGATGGCCTCGCCCTGCGCCAGCGAGACCGAGGCAGGCGACAGCGAAGGCAGCGTGCCCGCCGGCAGGTTGCTCGCCAGCGAGATGCCGCCGCTCATCTCGAAGGCCTTGTGGAAGAGGCCCTTGGCCATCGGCGAGGTCATCACCGACAGCAGGTTGGTGGCGCCGGCCGATTCGCCCGAGAGCGTGACGTTGCCCGGGTCGCCGCCGAAGCTGGCCACGTTGTCGCGGATGAAGCGCAGCGCCGCCATGTTGTCGAGCAGCGCGAAGTTGCCCGAGTCGTCGCCTTCCGTGCCGCCCGGGCGCAGCTGCGGCACGTTCAGGAAGCCCAGGATGCCCAGCCGGTAGCTGGCGGTGATGACAACCGCGTTGGCGGCCTTGGCAAGCGCAGCGCCGTCGTACAGCGGGTCTGCCGTGTAGCCCGAGATGTTGCTGCCGCCATGGATGAAGAGCAGCACCGGCAGCTTCTTCTCGCCCGAGGCCGGGCGCCAGATGTTGACGAACAGGCAGTCCTCGCTGCCCGAGGGCTTGCCCAGCATGGTGCCGATGGTCTCGTCGTAGGTGTTGTTGGCGCCGGGGCTGAAGATGCGGCCGATCTGCAGGCAGGCGTTGCCGAACTTCGTGGCCTGGCGGATGCCGCTCCAGGGCTCGGGTGCCGCGGGGGCGCGCCAGCGCAGCGCGCCGACCGGCGGCTTGGCGAAGGGGATGCCCTTCCAGAACCAGGTGCCGGTCCTGGCGCTGTCGTCCACGCCCTCGACCTTGCCGACGGTGGTCTGGCGGACCATGGGGCCGTCGGCCGCGGGCGGGGCCGGCGCTGGAGCGGGTGCCGGAGGCGGCGCGCTCGGCAGGAAAGCGAAGCCGGACGAACCGGAACCGCCACCACAGCCCGAAAGAGCGGCCACGGCAGCCGCGGCCATCACCAGGGCTGCGGCTCTCGCCGTCGCCGTCTTTCGCGCCGCCGGCCCCTGCCGGTCTCGCGCGCTTGTGCTTGTCTTTGTCTCCATGTTCTTGTCTCCACACCGGGTTAATCGGAATTCCTGGTCTGGCGCGCGGCGCCCATACTGCGGGGCTGCCGAACGCGTAAAAAAATTCTAGAAACCGGCACGGTTTTCATCGCTATCGCAACAAAGCCAAACGAATGACTTCAGGAGCCTCCACGCCGCCGCGCCAGCGCGGCACCCAGCGCCGGGCGGGCTGCATGCCACAGCCGGAACTGCGCACCAGTTCGGCCGCGTGGCTCGAGGGGGTCCTGTCGATGTTCGAGGCCGAGGGGCTGGACGTGCCCGCGCTGCTGCGCGAGGCAGGCTTCGACCCCGATTCGCTGCACCGGCAGAACGCGCGCATCCCGGTCGACGAGATCTCCGTGCTCTGGCAGCTCGCGGTCAACCGCGCCGGCCGGCCCACGCTGGGACTGCATCGCGACCTGGCCGCCACGCACAGCAAGCTGGGCACTGTGGGACACGCGATGTCGTGCAGCCCCAATCTCGAATCAGCGCTCGAGCGCGTGGCACGCTACATGGCCGTGATCTCGGACGCGACCGCCTTCTCGCTGCACCACGAGCCGCGCGGCTGCTGGATGGTCATGAAGCACACCGGCGGCAGCCTGCCGATTCCGCGCCAGCGCGTCGAATACGCCCTGCTGACTGTGCTGATGCAGTGCCAATGGTTGGCACGGCGCGAGCTGCAGCCGCTGGCCATGGAATTCGTCTACCCCGCTCCGGCCGACGACCGGCTGCACCGCGAGGCCTTCGGCTGCGAGGTACGGTTCAACGCCGAGGCCAATCGCCTGCTGCTGTCGGCCGCCGACATGGCGACGCCGCTGCCCACCTTCCACGAAACACTGGGCGAAATGCAGGAGCACCTGCTGGACGACCAGCTGAACCTGCTCGGCCAGACCACCACCAGCACGCTGGTGTGCGCAGAGATCGCGCGCCGGCTGCAGTACGGCGAACCTCGCCGGCAGGACGTGGCCTCGGGCCTCGGGCTGGCCGAGCGCACGCTGCAGCGGCGGCTGCAGGAAGAGTCGGTGTCGTTCCAGGCGCTGCTCGACCGTACCCGCCGCGAGCTGGCGCAGGAGTACCTCGCGGAGGACCGCCACACGCTGACCGACGTGGCGGACATGCTGGGCTTCGTCGACACGAGCAACTTCTTTCGCGCCTGCAAGCGCTGGTTCGGCGTACCGCCGGCGCAGTACCGGGCGCGCATCTGGGACTCGCCGGCCGCCCTCGCGGCCTGACCCTCCACGCCCCCGATGGCCCGTTCGGCCAGGGGTTACGCGCCGTGCCGGACAATCCGGGCATGAGCTTGCTTGCTGAAGACACCGAGGCCGCGGACCTGGGCTTGCGCTGGAAACCGGGTTTTGCCGCCCTGGGACCGGTCTTTTTCACCGAACTGCGACCCACGCCCCTGCCCGATCCGTATTGGGTAGGCCGCAGCGAATCCGTCGCCCGGGAGCTCGGGCTACCCGCAGGCTGGCACGAATCGGACGCCACCCTGGCCGCTCTCACCGGCAGCCTGCCCGTTGCAGGCACCCGCCCCTTCGCCACCGTGTACAGCGGCCACCAGTTCGGCGTGTGGGCCGGCCAGCTCGGGGACGGGCGCGCCATCATGATCGGCGAGACCGAGGGCGGCCTCGAAGTACAGCTCAAGGGCGCCGGACGCACGCCCTATTCCCGCGGCGGCGACGGCCGCGCGGTGCTGCGCTCCAGCATCCGCGAGTTCCTCTGCAGCGAGGCCATGCACGGCCTGGGCATTCCGACGACCCGCGCGCTGTGCGTGACCGGCTCCGACGCGCAGGTCTACCGCGAGGAGATCGAAAGCGCCGCCGTCGTCACCCGCGTGGCACCAAGCTTCATTCGGTTCGGCCATTTCGAGCATTTCGCGGCCAACCAGCGCAACGATGAACTGCGCGCCCTGGCCGACTACGTCATCGACCGCTACTACCCCGCCTGCCGCACCACCGACCGCTTCGGCGGCAACGCCTACGCCGCCTTCCTGGAAGCCGTGAGCGAGCGAACCGCCGCCCTGCTCGCCCAGTGGCAGGCCGTGGGCTTCTGCCACGGGGTGATGAACACCGACAACATGAGCATCCTGGGGCTCACCATCGACTACGGCCCGTTCCAGTTCCTCGACGGCTTCGACCCGCGCCACATCTGCAACCACAGCGACACCCAGGGGCGCTACGCCTTCAACCAGCAGCCCAACGTCGCCTACTGGAACCTCTTCTGCCTCGCGCAGGCGCTGCTGCCGCTGATCGGCGACCAGGAGGTGGCCGTGGCCGCGTTGGAGTCGTACAAGACGGTGTTCCCGAACGAGTTCGAGGGTCGCATGCGCGCCAAGCTGGGCCTGGCCGAGGCCGCTGAAGGCGACCGTCCGCTGATCGAAGGCGTGCTCAAGCTGCTGGCCGCGGGCAAGGTCGACTACACGATCTTCTGGCGCCGCCTTTCCGACTGCATGGCCGACGGCAATGTCGAGCCGGTGCGCGACCTGTTCCTCGATCGCGAAGGCTTCGACGCCTGGATGCTATCTTTTTCGGAGCGCCATGCCGCTACCGACCGGGCCCCGGCCGTCGAACTGATGCGCCGCAGCAACCCGAAGTTCGTGCTGCGGAACCACCTGGGACAGCAGGCCATCGAAGCAAGTCAGCAAAAGGACCACTCGGGTGTGGCAGTCTTGCTGGCTCTGCTGCAGACCCCATTTGAAGAACATCCCGGCGCCGACGCATATGCCGGGTTCCCGCCCGACTGGGCCTCCACGATCGAAATCAGCTGCTCATCATGACCACTCCCGTACAGAAAACCGACGCCGAATGGAAAGCCCTGCTCGCTGAGAAAGGCGCCGAACCCGCGGCCTTCGAGGTGACGCGCCACGCGGCCACCGAACGCCCCTTCACCGGCAAGTACGAGGCGCACTGGGAAGACGGCACCTACCACTGCATCTGCTGCGGCGCCAAGCTCTTCGAATCGGCAACCAAGTTCGACGCCGGCTGCGGCTGGCCCAGCTTCTCGCAGGAGGCAGTGCCCGGTGCCATCCGCAACATCATCGACCGCTCGCACGGCATGGTGCGCACCGAAAACGTCTGCGCCAATTGCGGCGCCCACCTGGGCCATGTCTTCCCCGACGGACCCACCGAGACCGGCCTGCGCTACTGCATGAACTCGGCGTCGCTCGACTTCCAGAAGAAATAAGCAACGCAAGCCAGCCAGCAAAGAGCTCAATGAAACTGCTCCTCGACTTCTTTCCCATCCTGCTTTTCTTCATTGCCTACAAGCTGGGCGACATCTACACCGCCACCGGCGTGCTGATGGCCGCCACGGTGGTGCAGATGGCGATCGTCTACGCCACCGAGCGCAAGCTGCAGGCCATGCAGAAGGCCACGCTGGTGCTGATCCTGCTGTTCGGCACGCTCACGCTGGCGCTGCACGACGATCGCTTCATCAAGTGGAAGCCGACGGTGCTCTACGGTGCGATGGCGCTGGCGCTCGCGGTGGCACTCTGGGCGCTGAAGAAGAACTTCCTGAAGATGCTGCTGGGCTCCCAGCTGGAGCTGCCCGATCGCATCTGGGGCCGGCTCAACGTGGCGTGGATCGGCTATTGCGTGTTCATGGCGGCCATCAACGCCTACGTGGCGGCGTACTTCACGACCGAAGCCTGGGTCAACTTCAAGCTCTGGGGCTACGTGTTCCCCATCGTCTTCCTGGTGGCGCAGGGCCTGTACATCGCACCGCACCTGAAGAACGAAGAAGACAAGCCCGCGGCATGACGAGCACGACAGCCCCTCTCCCCACCACGGCCGAACTCGAGGCGGCGCTGCGCAAGGCGCTCGCGCCGACCGCGCTCGAAGTCATCGACGAAAGCGCGGCCCACGCAGGCCATGCGGGTGCCAACGCCGAGGGCCGGGGCACCCATTTCCGGGTGCGCATCGCGTCCCCCCTGTTCGAGGGGAAGCCCCGCGTGGCGCGGCATCGGCTTGTGTATGATGCCCTCCAGGTTTTCATCGCACAGGGTCTGCACGCCATCGCCATCGAGGTGCTCTGAGTCAGTCGTCCAACGCATCGCTCGCACGCCGCGCCCGCATCGGCAGTTGCCCCTTCTTCTCCCAACCCCCTGCTTTCATTACCGCGCAACTCCTACACGCGCATTTCCTTCCCAGCTCGACCATTCATTCCATGAAAAAACAAATCTTGCAGGCCGTCGCGGCCGCAGTGCTGCTCGGTGCCACCTCCATGTCGGCTCTGGCGCAGAACGCAGCCATCGTGAACGGCAAGCCGGTGCCCAAGGCCCGCATGGACGTCCTGGCCCAGCAGCTGGCAGCAGCCGGTCGCCCGGTGACGCCCGAGATGCAAGGCCAGCTGCGCGAGGAAATCGTGGCGCGCGAAGTGTTCATGCAGGAAGCCCAGAAGCAGGGCCTGGATGCCACCGAGGACTACAAGAACCAGCTCGAACTCGCCCGCCAGGCCATCCTGATCCGCGCGCTCTTCGAGAACTACCGCAAGACCAACCCGGTCTCGGACGCCGACGTGAAGGCCGAGTACGACAAGTTCGTCGCGGCCAACGGCGGCAAGGAATACAAGGCCCGCCACATCCTGGTCGAGACCGAAGACCAGGCAAAGAAGATCATGGCCGACCTGAAGAAGGGCGCCAAGTTCGAGGACATCGCCAAGAAGCAGAGCAAGGACCCGGGTTCGGGCGCCAACGGCGGCGACCTCGACTGGGCCAACCCCGCGAGCTTCGTGCCCGAGTTCTCGGAAGCGATGATCAAGCTCAAGAAGGGCGAGACCACTCCCGCTCCGATCAAGACCCAGTTCGGCTGGCACATCATCCGCGTCGACGACATCCGCCAGGCTCAGCTGCCGAAGCTGGAAGAAGTGAAGCCGCAGATCACGCAGCAACTGCAGCAGCAGCGCCTGCAGAAGTACCAGGAAGACCTGCGCGCCAAGGCAAAGGTGGAATAACCCCCAGGCCTGCGGGCCGGCAAAGCCGGATCCGCGGTGTTCTGGAAATGAAAAAGCGGCCTTCGGGCCGCTCAGACTGCTGACGAACCCCTCGTTTTCCAGAACGCGGGGTTTTTTCTTTCAGGCCAAGCTGATTTCGCGACGATGCGAGCACAGCCCCGCATTCGCGACCCGGCGGCGCTCCAAGAGCCATTTCATGGCTGTGCAGCGCCTGGCGCGACATAGAAGCGCCCTCAGACGCGCCCGCAGCAGCGCGATCTTCTTGATGTTCTGCGCGGCCGCGGCCAGAAAGCACTGCTCGGCCACCTTGCGCAGCCCGCGCATGCGCGCATAGCGGTGCCCGTGCAACTGCTTGGCGTCGGCGAAGCTGCGCTCCACCGTCTCCTTGCGCCGGGCATACAGCCTCTGGCCCTCTTGCGTCAGGCGCCTGGCATCCACGCGCTGCTTGGCCCACTCCCAGACGTGGCGCACCACCACCTTCACCGCATTGGCGCTGTTCGTGCACTGCGTGCGCACCACACAGCGCCGGCAGACCGCGGGATCGGACTTGTATTCGCGGTAGCCCGCCCGATTGGTCGTGCTGTACGGCAGTGCCTGACCCGCCGGGCAAACATACTCGTTGCGGTAGCGGTCGTAGGCGTACTGCCGCTTGTAGAAGGTGTCCGGCTTGTGGTTCGGCGTGCGGTAGCCCATCACCCCGGCGATGCCGCGCGCCTCCAGCCCATGGCAGATCGCCGGCGTGAAGTAGCCCGCATCCAGCCCCACGGCCTGTACCTCGAAGCCGAAGCGCTCGCGCTGGCGGTCCAGCCGCCCCAGATACGGCTGGCTGTCGTGCACCGAGGCCGGCGTGACGTGCGTGTCGGTGATGATGGCGTGCCTGGCGTCGACCGTGCGATGGTCCAGGTAGAAGAAGCCACGGGGCTTGTCCTCGCGCACCATGAAGCCGCTGTCGGGGTCGGTGCGGCTGCGCTTGATCTCCTTGCTCGGTGGCGGCGTGTCGTCGTCATCGCGCCTCAGCGGCTTCTTGCCGTGCGCGGCGCGATCCGCATCCACCGCCGCGTCCAGCTCGTCCAGGTACGCCGAGGGCGTCTGCTGCACTTGCACCACATCGAACTTGCCCTTGTTGGCGTTGGCCTTCAGGTGGGTGCTGTCGGTGTACAGCACCCGGCCCTCGACCATGCCGTGGCCGATCGCCTGGCGCACGATCTCGTCGAAGATCTCCTGGTACACGCTGGTGTCGGTGTAGCGCCGGCGGCGGTTCTGCGAGAAGGTGGAGGCGTCGGGGACCTTGTCGGTCAGGCGAAAGCCGGCAAACCAGCGATAGGCCACGTTGACCTGCACTTCGCGCATCAGCTGCCGCTCGCTGCGCACCCCGAACAGGTAGCCGATGAGCAGCAGCTTGAACATCACCACCGGATCCAGCGCCGGGCGGCCGTTGTCGGCGCAGTACAGGTGCGCAACCTTGGCCCGGATGAACTCGAAATCCACCGCCGCATCGATCCTGCGGCACCAGCATCTCCAGCGTCACCATCTCGAGTTCCTGCTGCGCAGGTGTGGGGCTCTTGAGCATCCCACCATTAAAAAGCACAAAGCCCTCGCAACGCGAGGGCTTGAGGGTTTGTCAGCAGTCTGAGCGGCCTTCGGGCCGCTTTTTCGTGGGCGCTCGGAGCGCCCAGGGTGACGAAGAGCGCTGGGCTCAGCCCACCCAGCGGCGCGCGTTGCGCCAGATCTGCATCCAGGGGCTCAGTTCGCTCCTGTCGCCTGAGGTCCAGCTCATCTGGATGTTGCGGAACACGCGCTCGGGGTGCGGCATCACCGCGGTGAAGCGGCCATCCGGCGTGGTTACCGAGGTCAGGCCGCCGGCACTGCCGTTCGGGTTGAACGGGTACTGCTCGGTCGCCTTGCCGTGGTTGTCGACGAAGCGCATCGCCGCGATGGCCTTGTCGGCGTCGCCGCGGTACTTGAAGTTGGCATAGCCCTCGCCGTGCGCCACCGCGATCGGCAGGCGGCTGCCGGCCATGCCCGCAAAGAAGATGCTGGGCGATTCGAGCACCTCGACCATCGACAGCCGCGCCTCGAAGCGTTCGCTCTGGTTGGTGGTGAAGCGCGGCCAGGCCTCCGCACCCGGGATGATGTCGGCCAGCTCGGCGAACATCTGGCAGCCGTTGCACACACCCAGGCCGAAGGTGTCGGCGCGGCCGAAGAAGGTCTTGAACTGCTCGGCCAGCTTCGGGTTGAAGGTGATGCTGCGGGCCCAGCCGATGCCGGCACCCAGCGTGTCGCCGTAGCTGAAGCCGCCGCACGCGACCACGCCCTTGAAGCTGGCGAGGTCCGCCCTGCCCGTCTGCAGGTCGGTCATGTGGACGTCGAAGGCTTCGAAGCCGGCTTCGGTGAAGGCGTAGGCCATCTCGACGTGCGAGTTGACGCCCTGCTCGCGCAGGATCGCGACCTTGGGGCGCGACTGCAGGATGGCGGGTGCGGCAGGCTGCGCGTTCGGCAGGAACACGTGCATGCCCGGGTCGGCCGGATCGCCGGCCGCGGCGTGTTCGGCATCCGCGCAGGCGGGGTTGTCGCGCTCGCGGGCGATCTTCCAGCTGACCGAGTCCCACACCTGCTGCAGGTCGTGCAGACTGGCGCTGAACACGGCCTTGGCATCGCGCCAGACTTCGAGCTTGCCCTTGCCCGCATCCATCGGCGAACTGGCGGGGCGCGTCTTGCCGACGAAGTGGCTGTGCGCACTGAGGCCGTGGGCGCGCAGCACCTGCATGACGTCGTTGCGCTCGGCGGTGCGCACCTGCAGCACCATGCCCAGTTCCTCGTTGAACAGGGCCTTGAGCGTGAGCTCCTCGCGGCGCGCGCTGACCTGCTGCGCCCAGTTCTTGGCGTCGCCGGTCTCCATGCGGCTGTCGGAGATGCCGTCGCCTTCGGTGACGAGCATGTCGACGTTCAGCGCCACGCCGACGTGGCCGGCAAAGGCCATCTCGCAGGCGGTGGCGAACAGGCCGCCATCGCTGCGGTCGTGCATCGCGAGGATCTTGCCGTCGGCGCGCAGCGCGTTCACGGCATTGACCAGCGCTACGAGCTGCGCCGGGTCGTCGAGGTCGGGCACCGTGTCGCCGCTCTGGTTGAGCGTCTGCGCCAGGATGCTGCCGGCCATGCGGTGCTTGCCCTGGCCCAGGTCGATCAGCACCAGCGTGGTGTCGGGCTCCTCGGCGTCGAGCTGCGGCGTGAGAGTGCCGCGCACGTCGGGCAAGGTGGCGAAGGCGGTGACGATCAGGCTCACGGGCGAGGTGACCTTCTTGGCCTCGGCGCCGTCCTTCCACTGCGTGCGCATCGACAGCGAATCCTTGCCGACAGGAATCGACACGCCCAGCGCCGGGCACAGTTCCATGCCGACGGCCTTGACGGTCTCGTACAGCGCGGCGTCTTCGCCGGGCTCGCCGCAGGCGGCCATCCAGTTGGCCGACAGCTTCACGCGCGAGAGTTCGATGGGCGCGGCCAGCAGGTTGGTGATGGCCTCGGCCACCGCCATGCGGCCGGAGGCCGGCGCGTCGAGCGCGGCCAGCGGCGTGCGCTCGCCCATGCTCATGGCTTCGCCGGCAAAGCCCTTGTAGTCGGCCAGCGTCACGGCGCAGTCGGCCACGGGCACCTGCCACGGGCCGACCATCTGGTCACGGTGGCTCAGGCCGCCCACGGTGCGGTCGCCGATGGTCACGAGGAATCGCTTCGACGCCACGGTCGGATTCGCAAGCACGTCGATAGCGGCCTTCTGCAGGTCGACGCCGGTGAGGTCGAGCGGCTTGAAGCTGCGCGCCACGGTCTTCACGTCGCGGTGCATCTTCGGCGGCTTGCCCAGCAGCACGTCCATCGGCATGTCGACCGGCTGCACGGCGGCGCCTTCGTCGGCCACCAGCAGCTGGCGTTCTTCGGTGGCCACGCCGACCACCGAGAACGGGCAGCGCTCGCGTTCGCAGAAGGCCTTGAACTGTTCGAGCGATTCGGGGGCGATGGCCAGCACGTAGCGCTCCTGGCTCTCGTTGCACCAGATTTCCTTCGGCGCCATGCCCGACTCTTCGAGCGGCACCGAGCGCAGGTCGAAGCGCGCGCCGCGGCCGGCGTCGTTGGTGAGTTCGGGAAAGGCGTTGCTCAGGCCGCCCGCGCCCACGTCGTGGATCGCGAGGATGGGGTTGGCCGCGCCCTGCTGCCAGCAGTGGTTGATGACCTCCTGCGCGCGGCGCTCGATCTCGGGGTTGCCGCGCTGCACCGAGTCGAAGTCGAGCTCGGCAGCGTTGGCGCCGGTGGCCATCGAGCTGGCGGCGCTGCCACCCATGCCGATGCGCATGCCGGGGCCGCCGAGCTGGATCAGCAGCGAGCCCGCGGGGAACTGGATCTTCTTGGTCTGGGTGGCATCGATGCTGCCGAGGCCGCCCGCGATCATGATGGGCTTGTGGTAGCCGCGCTGCACGGTGTCGACGTCGCTCGCCACGGTCTGCTCGTACTCGCGGAAGTAGCCCAGCAGGTTCGGGCGGCCGAATTCGTTGTTGAACGCGGCGCCGCCCAGCGGGCCCTCGGTCATGATCTGCAGCGGGCTGGCGATGTGCTCGGGCTTGCCGTAGCTGCCCTCTTCCGGCCAGAGCTTGGAGACGGTGAAGCCGGTCAGGCCGGCCTTGGGCTTGGAACCGCGGCCGGTGGCGCCCTCGTCGCGGATCTCGCCGCCCGCGCCGGTCGAGGCGCCCGGGAACGGCGAGATGGCCGTGGGATGGTTATGCGTCTCGACCTTCATCAGCACATGGCTCAGGGCGCTATCTTTTTGATAGCTCTGCGAGCCGTTGGCGGGCACGAAGCGCTCGATGGCCGTGCCTTCCATGATCGAGGCGTTGTCGGCGTAGGCCACCACCGTGTGCTGCGGGTTCAGCTTCTCGGTGTTGCGGATCATCGAGAACAGGCTCTGCGGCTGGGCCTGGCCGTCGATGGTGAAGTTGGCGTTGAAGATCTTGTGGCGGCAGTGCTCGCTGTTGGCCTGCGCGAACATCATGAGCTCGACATCGCTGGGGTTGCGGCCCAGGCGGGTGAAGGCGTCCACGAGGTAGTCGATCTCGTCCTCGGCCAGCGCAAGGCCGAAGCCGGTGTTGGCCGCCACCAGCGCGGCGCGGCCGCCGCCCTGCACGTCGACCTGCGCCATCGGCTGGGCCGGCAGCTCGCTGAAGAGGCTCGCCGCCTGCTCGACGGTGGCCAGCACCGATTCGGTCATGCGGTCGTGCAGCGGCACGGCCACGGCCGCCAGCACGTCGCCCTCGAGCACGGGGGCCTTGCCGATCAGCGGTGCCTTGAGCTTCAGGTGGTATTGGGTGACGCGCTCCACGCGTCGCAGGGCCAGCCCGCAGTTGTGGGCGATGTCGGTGGCCTTGGAGGCCCACGGCGACACGGTGCCCAGGCGCGGGGTGACCACGACGGTGGCGCCGGCCTTGGCGGGGGCCTCGAAGGGGTCGCCATAGGTGAGCAGCGCGGCGAAGCGCTCACGGCCCGCCTGGTCGAGCGCCGCATCGGTCACCACCAGGTGCACGAAACGGGCCGAAATGCCCTCGATGCGCGGCTCGATGGCCTGCAGCTTCGGCAGGAGCTGCCGTGCGCGGAAGTCGCTGAGCGCGCTGCCGCCCTCGAACATGGTTACGACAGGAAGGGCTTGAGGTGCGGGCTGCGTCACGGTCGATGGGGCCTCGGGGGCCGCGTTGGGAATCAAGGAATCGAGGCGGATGGCCGCTGACTGGGGTCATCCGCGTTAACCCGGAATTTTAGCTTGCCGAATGGGATAATTCGGGCCATGAGCATTAACTACAAAGACGCTGCAGGCATCGAAGCCATGCGGGTCGCCTGCCGCCTGGCCTCCGAGGTGCTGGACTATCTCACGCCCCTCATCAAGCCCGGCATCACGACCAACGACGTCGACCGGCTCGCCGCCGAGTACATGGTCAAGCAGGGCACCACCTCCGCCACGGTGGGCTACATGGGCGCGAGCAGCGTCCCGTTCCCGAAGTCGCTCTGCACCTCGGTGAACCACGTGGTGTGCCACGGCATCCCGAACGACAAGCCCCTGAAGAAGGGCGACATCATGAACGTCGACGTGACCGTCATCAAGGACGGCTGGTTCGGCGACAACAGCCGCATGTTCGTGATCGGCGACGCGTCCATCGCCGCCAAGCGCCTGTGCAGCATCACCTTCGAGGCCATGTGGCACGGCATCCTGCAGGTGCGTCCCGGCAACCACCTGGGCGACGTGGGCCATGCGATCCAGAAGTTTGCCGAGGGCCACGGGTTCTCGGTGGTGCGCGAGTTCTGCGGCCACGGCGTGGGCCAGCGCTTCCATGAAGAACCCCAGGTGCTGCACTACGGCCGCCCGGGCACCATGGAAGAGCTCAAGCCCGGCATGATCTTCACCATCGAGCCGATGATCAATGCCGGCAAGCGCGACGTGAAGGAAGACTTCAAGGGCGGCCAGTACGACGGCTGGACCATCGTCACGCGCGACCATTCGCTGTCGGCCCAGTGGGAGCACACGGTGCTCGTCACCGAGACCGGCTACGAGGTGCTGACCCTGTCGGCAGGCAGCCCGCCGCTGCCCTCCTTCGTCACCGCCACCAAGACCTGACGCGGCAGCGCCGCTTTCCATCGCCTTTCCGCCCGTGATCGAAGCTGCCAACATCGACGTGGCGACGCTGCGCGAAGCCTATCGCGCCAAGAAGCTCGCCCTGTTCGACACCCTGCGCTTCGCGCGCGCCCCCACCCGCAGCGTCCACACGGTGCTGCGCCAGCTCTCGGCGCTGGCCGACGAAACCCTGTGCACCCTGTGGCGCGAAGCCGGCTTCGGCGATTCGCTCACGCTGGCCGCCGTAGGCGGCTTCGGGCGCGGCGAGCTGTTCCCGTATTCCGACGTCGACGTGCTGCTGCTGCTGCCGCCCGAGGGCGAGGCCGGCGGCATCGAGCCGGCCCGCATCGAGGCCTTCATCGGCCAGTGCTGGGACGCCGGCCTGGAGATCGGCTCCAGCGTGCGCACCGTCGAAGAATGCCTGGCGGAGGCCGAGAAGGACGTCACCGTCCAGACCTCGCTGCTCGAGGCGCGGCTGATCGCCGGCGACAAGAAGCTCTTCACCGCTTTCCGCCGCCGCTTCTCGCGAGCCATCGATCCGCAGGCCTTCTTCGTGGCCAAGTCGCAGGAGATGCGGCACCGCCACCAGAAGTTCGACAACACGCCCTACGCGCTGGAGCCCAACTGCAAGGAGTCGCCCGGGGGCCTGCGCGATCTGCAGACCATCCTCTGGATGACCAAGGCCGCGGGCTACGGCAGCCGCTGGGACGACCTGGCCAAGAACGGCCTGGCCACATCCTTCGAGGCGCAGCAGATCAAGCGCAACGAGGCGCTGCTTTCGCTGATCCGCGCGCGGCTGCACGTGATCGCCAACCGGCGCGAAGACCGGCTGGTGTTCGACCTGCAGACGGCCGTGGCCGCCAGCTTCGGCTACGAAAGCGAATCGCAGCGCAAGTCGAGCGAGGCGCTGATGCGGCGCTACTACTGGGCCGCCAAGGCGGTGTCGCAGCTCAACCAGATCCTGCTGCTCAACATCTCCGAGCGGCTGCAGCCCAGCGACGAGCAGCACACGCCGATCAACGAGCGCTTCTACGAACGCGCCGGCCTGATCGAGATCGCGAGCGACGACCTCTACGAGCGCGAACCGCACGCGGTGCTCGAGACCTTCCTGCTCTACCAGAAGACCATCGGCGTGAAGGGCCTGTCGGCGCGCACGCTGCGCGCGCTCTACAACGCGCGCCACGTGATGGACAGCAAGTTCCGCAACGACCCGGTCAACCACCAGACCTTCATGCGGATCCTGCTGCAGCCCTACGGCATCACGCATGCCTTCAGGCTGATGAACCAGACCTCGGTGCTCGGGCGCTACCTGCGGGTGTTCCGCAGCATCGTCGGGCAGATGCAGCACGACCTGTTCCACGTCTACACGGTGGACCAGCACATCCTGATGGTGCTGCGCAACGTGCGGCGCTTCTTCATCGCCGAGCACGCGCACGAGTACCCGTTCTGCTCGCAGCTGGCGGCCGGCTGGGACAAGCCCTGGATCCTGTACGTGGCCGCCCTCTTCCACGACATCGCCAAGGGCCGCGGCGGCGACCACTCCACGCTGGGCGCGCGCGACGTGCAGCGCTTCTGCAAGCAGCACGGCATCGCCCGGGAAGACGCCAAGCTCATCGAATTCCTCGTTGCCGAGCACCTGGTGATGAGCCAGGTCGCCCAGAAGCAGGACCTGAGCGATCCCGAGGTGATCGGTGCCTTCGCCAAACGCGTGGGCAACGAGCGCTACCTGACCGCGCTCTACCTGCTGACGGTGGCCGACATCCGCGGCACCTCGCCGCGCGTGTGGAATGCCTGGAAGGGCAAGCTGCTCGAGGACCTGTACCGCTACACCCTGCGCGCGCTGGGCGGCCGCATGCCCGACCCGGACGCCGAGGTCGAGTCCCGCAAGCGCGAGGCGCTGGTGCAGCTCGCCCTGCACGCCCAGCGATTCGAGGCGCACAAGGCCCTGTGGGACACGCTCGACGTGGGCTACTTCATGCGCCACGACGCCTCCGAGATCGCCTGGCACGCCAAGCAGCTCGCGCGCTTCGTGCCGCCGCCCAACGTGCCCGTCGATCCGAAGGCGCCGCCCATCGTGCGGGCGCACCTGTCGCCGGTGGGCGAAGGCCTGCAGGTGGTGGTCTACACGCCCGACCAGCCCGACCTGTTCGCGCGCATCTGCGGCTACTTCGACCAGGCCTCCTTCAGCATCCTGGACGCCAAGGTGCACACCACGAGCAACGGCTACGCGCTCGACACCTTCCAGGTCGTCACCACCTTCCTGCCGGACCACTACCGCGACCTGATCAGCATGGTCGAGTCGGGGCTGGCGCAGACGCTCACCGAGGCCGGCGCCCTGCCCCCGCCGAGCATGGGCCGGGTGTCGCGCCGGGTGCGCAGCTTCCCGATCAAGCCGCGCATCAGCCTGCTGCCCGACGACAAGGCGCAGCGCTGGCTGCTCAACATCTCGGCCAGCGACCGCGCCGGCCTGCTGTATTCGGTGGCCCGGGTGCTGGCGCGCCATCACCTGAACCTGCAGCTCGCCAAGGTCACGACGCTGGGCGAGCGGGTGGAAGACACCTTCCTGATCAGCGGCCCCGAGCTCCAGGGCCAGAAGACGCAGCTGGCCATCGAAACCGAATTGATGGAAGCACTGGCATCCTGAAACCCCGGGAGCCCTCAGAATGTCGGCCATGGAATTCCTGATCGAACAGCTATCCGAATCGGTCTCATCGGCCAAGACGCTGGAAGACCTCGCCCGCCCGATGCTCGAGATGCTCGAGGCGGCAACCGGCCTGGAATCGGCCTACCTCGCGATCATCGAGCCCGATAAGGCCCGCCAGCACATCCTCTTCGCGCACAACACGGGCGAGCTCGCCATTCCCGAAGGGGCCTATGTGCCCTGGGGCGACACGCTGTGCCGCCACGCGCTGGAAGAAAACCGCATCTACGCCGACGACGCCGGCGGCTGCTGGGGCGACGCCGATGCCGCCCGCGAGCTGGGCATCCAGTCCTGCGCCAGCGTGCCGGTCAACATCGACGACGGGGGCCTGCACGGCTCGCTGTGCGTCGCCAGCGCGCGGCAGGTTCCGCTGCCGGCCATCGCCGAGCCGGTATTGCGGCTGTTCGCCAAGCTGATCGGCCAGCAGGTGGAGCGCGAACGGATGATCGCCAAGCTCGACAAGGCCGGCATCGAACTCTCGGCCAATGCCGCGACCGACGTCCTCACTGGCCTGCCGAACCGCCGCGCCCTCGTCGACGCGCTGCAGCGCATGCTGGCGCAGGGCGCGCGCAGCGCCCAGAGCGTGCTGGTCGGCTTCATCGACATGGACGACTTCAAGAAAATCAACGACGCGCATGGCCACGCGGTCGGCGACGAATTCCTGGCGGCTATGGCGAAGCAGCTGTCGAGCTGTGTGCGCGCGAGCGACATGCTGGCGCGCTTCGGCTCCGACGAGTTCGTGGTGATCGGCCTGGGACCGGGCCTCGGCGAATCGCCGCGCACCGGCGCCATGGCGCTGGGCGACCGGCTGGCGGAAAACACCAAGGGCGAGCTGAAGCTCAGGAACATGACGATCGACTACGCGGGCGCCAGCGTCGGCGTGGTGGCGGTCGACCCCCGCACCACCTCCGCCGAGGAAGCCCTGCGGCAAGCCGATGCCGCCATGTACGCGGTCAAGCACAGCCGCCGCGCCATGGCCCACGACGCCGGCGCGCTCCTGCCGGGCTGAGCCCGGCGGGCGCGTTCAGGCGGCGGGCAGCGCGGCCGCGTCGCGCCCCCAGAGCGGCGCCTGCTCGTACTGCGCCACCCACTGCACGACGTCCTTGGCCGCCATCGGCCTGGCGATTCCGTAGCCCTGAGCCAGCGTGCAGCCCAGGGAGAGCAGCGCCTCGCCCTGCTTCGCGGTCTCTACACCCTCGGCCACGGCCGTGAGCCCCAGCGCGTGGAGCAGCGCGATGATGCCCTGCACGATGGCCCGGTCCTGGCTGTTGTCGAGCATGCCGCGCACGAAGGACTGGTCGATCTTCACGGTCGACACCGGCAGCTGCCGCAGGTAGGTGAGCGACGAGTAACCGGTGCCGAAGTCGTCGATGGTGACGCCCACGCCCAGCATCTTGCAGGCCTCCACGAACAGCGCGACGTTCGCGAACTGGCTGATCGCCGTGGTCTCGAGGATCTCGAGTTCCAGCATGCCCTCGCCCTGCTTCGGAAACTGCGCCAGGTGCCGGGCCAGCCGCTCGACGAAGTCCCAGCGCATCATGTGGCGCGGCGCCACGTTCACGCTCACGGAGATGTGCAGGCCCGCCATGCGCCACTGGTGCGCCTGCCACAACGCCGTGGCGATGGCCCAGTCGCCGACCTGCTCCACCAGCTGGTCGTCCTCGATCAGCGGCACGAACTGCGCGGGCGGCAGCAAGCCGCGCTCGGGATGCTGCCAGCGGATGAGCGCCTCGACGCCCACCACCACGCCGCGCCGCATGTCGACCTTGGGCTGGTAGACCAGGAAGAACTCGCCCTGCAGCAGGCCTTCCTGGATGCGCTGCCGCTCGCGGATCACCTGCTCGTCGGCGCGGGCCCTGGGAGCGTCGAAGTAGTGCACCTTGCCGTCGGCTGCACGCTTGGCGAAGAAGGCGGCGTGCTGCGCCTGGCGCAGCGCGGTCTCGGGGGGCGGGCCGTTGCTGTCGAGCAGCATCGCGCCGATGCTGGCGTCGATGCTGGCCGTCTGGCCGCGCCAGGCCCAGGGTTCGGCCAGCGAGGTCTGGATGCGCTCCAGCACCTGGGCGCACTGCGAGGCGCCGAGGCCGGCGAACAGGGCCGCGAACTCGTCGCCGCCCACGCGGGCCATCACGCTCTCGCGCGGCAACTCGGCCTTGATGCGCTGGGCCACTTCCTCGAGGGCGGCATTGCCCGCCACCATGCCCAGGCGTTCGTTCAATTCGGCAAAGCGGTCGACGTCGATGTAGCAGACGGCGGCCAGGCGCTTGCCCACGCGGGCCCAGTCGGCCATCAACGGGCGCAGCACCTCATCCGGCGGAAGACGGGCCGATCCGTCGTAGTACGACGGCAAGGAGACGGGAGGTTGCTGGTTCGACAAAAGACTGGGGCTCCGGAAGTCGCGGACTATTGTTCTCCCAATTCGAACTGTTTCACCTGTTGCTGCGAAAATTTGTTACAGGCGATGTGTGAACAGCACAACACTTATGGCGAGAAAGGCAACACCGGGCGGCACCGGGAGGCCCTACCCGCAATACGCACCGACCACGCGGCCGGTGGGCTCGACCTGCACGCTCAGCCGCATCATGTCCTGCGCCGGATCGGCAGGCTCGGTGGCCGGCACGGTGCGGGCCATCCGGGCACCGGCGCGCTGGCGCATTTCCTCCAGCAGTTGCTGGCTGATGCGCAGCCCCAGGCCGAATCGCACGGATGCCGCCTGGCACGCCTCCGGCGGCGTGACGAAGCCCGGGGGCTCCGGGACTTCCGGCGACAGGGGCCGGTCGGCCGGGGGCGCCTGGCAGCCGGCCAGCACGAGGCTCAGGCCCAGGCTCGACGCCACTGCCGACAGACCAGGCCGGTATCGACCGTTCGTGATGCGCATCTTTCTTGCTCCTTCTTCAAGCTGATCCAAGCTGGCGCAAGCTTATTCAACTCCGGGGGCGCTCCTGTGGCACAGATTAAGCCAGCGAGGCGCGAAGCATCAACTAATTCACGCGGACTCCGACTGGCGTCGCATCCGAGGCGTATGCTGCACGCGGCGCGCAGCCAAGGCCCGTGGGCTTCCAAACCATGACATCACCTCCTGCCACCGTTTTCCTGATCGACGTCGACAACACGCTGCTCGACAACGACGGGGTCATCGCAGACCTCCGCGCCCGCCTCGAACAGTCCTTCGGCGCGCAGGAAGCCAGCCGCTACTGGGTCGCCTTCGAGCAGCTGCGCGACCAGCTCGGCTACGTCGACTACCTCGGCGCCCTGCAGCGCTTACGCGCCGGGGAAAGCCGCCTGGGCATGAGCGACCAGCGGCTTCTGCGGATGTCGAACTTTCTTATCGACTACCCCTTCGCCGACAGGCTCTACCCCGGTGCGCTGGAAGCGCTGAAGCACCTGAGCCGACACGGGCCCACCGTGATCCTGTCGGACGGCGACGTGGTGTTCCAGCCGCGCAAGGTGCAGCGCTCGGGCCTGTGGGACGCCGTCGAAGGCCGCGTGCTGATCTACGTGCACAAGGAGCAGATGCTCGATGTGGTCGAGCAGCTCCACCCGGCGCGGCACTACGTGATGATCGACGACAAGCTGCGCATCCTGTCGGCCATGAAAGCCATCTGGGGACCGCGTCTTACAACGGTCTTCGTGCGGCAAGGGCACTATGCGCTCGACACGCAGGCCATTGCTGCCTACGCACCCGCCGACATCACCGTCGAGCGCATCTCGGACCTCATCAACTTCGACTTCCCATCGACATGAGCCAAGCAAGCAATCCTCTGGCGGGCCAGCCCGCACCCATCGAACTGCTGGTCGACGTGCCGCGCCTGGTCTCGGCCTACTACACCGGCCGGCCCGACCCGTCGGTGCCCGCGCAGCGCGTGGCCTTCGGCACCTCGGGACACCGCGGCTCCTCCTTCGACGACGCCTTCAACGAATGGCACGTGCTGGCGATCAGCCAGGCCATCTGCGACTACCGCAGGCAGAAAGGCATCGACGGCCCGCTCTTCCTGGGCATCGACACGCATGCGCTGTCGACGCCGGCCTTCGGCAGCGCGGTCGAGGTGCTGGCGGCCAACGGCGTCGAGCTGATGATCTCGAAGGACGACGAGTACACGCCGACGCCGGCCGTGTCGCACGCGATCCTGGCCTACAACCGCGGCCGCACCACGGGCCTGGCCGACGGCATCGTCATCACGCCCTCGCACAACCCGCCAGAGAGCGGCGGCTTCAAGTACAACCCGCCCAACGGCGGCCCGGCCGGCACCGACATCACCTCCGCCGTCGAGGCGGCGGCCAACAGGATGCTCGCGAACGGCCTCGAAGGCGTGAAGCGCATGCCGCTCGCGCAGGCGCTGCGCGCCTCGACCACGCACCGCCACGACTACCTGAACACCTACGTCGAAGACCTTGCGCAGGTGCTCGACATGGACGCGATACGCGACGTGAACCTCGACCTCGGCGTCGATCCGCTGGGCGGCGCCGGCGTGAGCTACTGGCCCGCGATCGCAGAGCGCTACAAGCTCAAGCGCCTGAACGTGCTCAGCCGCGAGGTCGACCCCACCTTCCGCTTCATGTCGCTCGACTGGGACGGCCGCATCCGCATGGACCCCTCGTCGCCAGACGCCATGCACAAGCTGATCGAGCTGAAGGACCGCTTCGGCATCGCCTTCGCCTGCGACACCGACCACGACCGCCACGGCATCGTCTCCGGCAGCACCGGGCTGATGCAGCCCAACAGCTATCTCGCGGTGATGATCGACTACCTCTACACGCATCGCCCGCAGTGGCCCGCCCAGGCGGCCATCGGCAAGACCGTGGTCAGTAGCCAGATGATCGACCGCGTCGCCAACCGGCTCGGGCGCAGGCTGCACGAAGTGCCGGTGGGCTTCAAGTGGTTCGTCGACGGGCTGGTCGATGCCTCGCTGGCCTTCGGCGGCGAAGAGAGCGCGGGCGCGACCTTCCTGCGCAAGGACGGCTCGGTATGGACCACCGACAAGGACGGCATGGTGCCCGCCCTGCTCTCCGCCGAGATCGCCGCGCGCACGGGGCGCGACCCGGGCGAGCGCTATGCCGAGCTGACGCAGGCGCTGGGCAGGCCGGTGTCCGACCGGGTGGACGCGCCGGCCACGGTCGAGCAGAAGAAGCGGTTGTCGAGCCTCTCGCCGCAGCAGATCCGCTCGACCGAGCTCGCCGGCGACAAGATCGTCGAAGTGCTGAGCCATGCGCCGGGCAATGGCGCGGCCATTGGCGGCGTGAAGGTGGTGACGGCCAACGGCTGGTTCGCCGCGCGGCCTTCGGGCACGGAGAACATCTACAAGATCTACGGCGAGAGCTTCAAGGGCAAGGAACATCTCGCGCGCATCCTCGAGGAGGCGCAGCAGGTGGTGGACGGGGCGCTCGCAGGGAACTGAAGTCGCATGCGGACGCTGGTGCTGCGGCTGAATCCGGGCGACGACCTGCGTGGGTCGCTCGACTCGGCCCTGGCCGGAAGCGGCAGCGAAGCGGCTTTCGTCGTCTCGGGCATCGGCAGCCTCAGCGGCGCGAACATCCGGTTCGCGGGCGCGCCGACGCCGACTCGCATCGAGGGCGACCTGGAAATCCTCACGCTCGCGGGCAGCCTGTCTCCGGACGGCTCGCATCTGCATATCAGCGTGTCGGACGCCGAAGGCCGCGTCTTCGGCGGACATGCGACGCCAGGGTGCGCAGTGCGGACCACGGCCGAGATCCTCGTCGCCCTGCTGCCCGATTGGCAGTTCGCGAGAACGCACGATCCGCTCACCGGCTACGCCGAGCTGAGCCCTCGCCCGACGCCCTGAAGCTCAGCCTTCCAGCGACTCCACGCGCAGCGTGGTGACCGCGCCCGCCACTTCGGCGCGCGCCCGCAAGGCATGCACGGCGAGGTCGAGCGTGCCCTGCTCCACCGGGCCGGTCAGCACCAGCACCTGCGGGCCCATGCCGGGCCGCTCGGCCGCCAGCGCGACCTGGCGCACCGGCACTTTCCACTCCGCGAGGTTGGCGGCGATCGCCTGGATCTGATTGACCGCATGCACCGGCACACGCAGGTAGTGCGAGGTGTGGACGGCTGCGCGCGGCACCACGGCAAGCGCATTCGTCGCATGGGCGTGGACGCCGAGATGCGGCACGTGCTGCGCGGCATTCACGCCGTCGAGCCGCGCCACGTCCACAAGGTCGGCGATCACGGCCGAAGCGGTCTGCTCCGAGCCGGCGCCCGCGCCGTAGTACATCGTGAGTCCGGCCGCGTCGCTCTTCACCATGACGGCGTTCATCGAGCCGTTCACCTGCGCCATCAGATGCGTGGCCGGCACGAGCACCGGCTGCACGCGCAACTCGACGCCGGTCGCCTGCCGGCGCGCCACGCCGAGCAGCTTGATGCGATGGCCCAGTTGCTCGGCGCAGGCCACGTCCACGCCCTGAAGCGCGGTGATGCCCTCGACCTGCGCATCGGCAAAACGCAGCGGCATGCCGAAGGCGTTGGCGGCCAGCAGGGTCAGCTTGTGGGCGGCGTCGATGCCCTCGATATCGAAACTAGGGTCGGCCTCCGCATAGCCCAGCGCCTGCGCCTGCGCGAGCGCGGCGGCAAAGTCCAGGCCCTCGTCGCGCATCTTGCTCAGGATGAAGTTGGTGGTGCCGTTGATGATGCCGGCCACCCATTCGATGCGGTTGGCGGCAAGGCCTTCGCGCAGCGCCTTGATGATCGGGATGCTGACGGCCACCGCGCCTTCGTAGGCCACGATCACGCCCTTCTCGCGCGCGGCCGCGAAAATCTCCGCGCCGTGCACGGCCAGCAGCGCCTTGTTGGCCGTGACCACGTGCTTGCCGTGCGCGATGGCGGCCAGCACCCAGTCGCGCGCCGGACCGGTGCCGCCGGCCACTTCGACCACCACGTCGACGTCGGGATGCGTGGCGACCTGCATCGCGTCGGCCGTCAGCGCGACGCTTTCTCCCACGATGCTGGCGGCGCGCTCCAGGTCGCGCGCGGCGACCATCACCAGTTCTATCGACCGGCCGGCCCGCGCCGCGATGTCGGCACGGTTTCGCGCCAGCACGCGGAAGGTGCCCGAACCCACGGTGCCGATGCCGATCATCCCCACGCGCAAGGTACGAATGGCCGCCTGGCGGTGGTGCAAGGGCTCTAGGGATTCAACGGGATCGCGGTACATGGACAACTCCTGACGAAAAAACAAAACCCAGCTGCCAGAGCTGGGTTCATTCGTTCGGGGAGAGAGCGATACACCAGGTGGCTGCCGGAACGGCCACCTGCGCGTGCTCAGGTGGCCGCGGTGGTAATGGTGGTAATCATTCGAGCAACAACCATCGCCTGCGCGGAGGCAGGCGGCATCATGCAAGCCATCAGGGCTGCGTTGGATGCGGGGTGGAGGTTGTGGCGCGACATGAGAAGGCCCGGAGTGTACAGGAGCCGGGAGGCGGCCGGTTCAGGGCGCTGCCGACAGCCGCTTTTCGAGCCACACGCTGTAGCGCGAGAGACCGAAGCACAGCACCCAGTACACCGCGGCCACGAAGAGATAGCCCTCGAGGTAGAACGGCCGCCAGGTCGGGTCGCCGCCCAGCGCCAGCCCCAGCGCGCCCGTCAGCTCGAAGAGGCCGACCACGGTGACCAGCGAGGTGTCCTTCAGCGTGCCGACCACGTTGTTGGTGAGCGCGGGCACGACGAGGCGTAGCGCCTGCGGCAGCACGATGTCGCGCTGTACCGGCCAGCGGCCGAAACCCAGCGCCATCGCCACTTCGGTCTGCCCGCGCGGCACGGCCTGCAAGCCGCCCCGGATGATCTCCGCGAGATAGGCCGCCACGAAGAGCGCCAGCCCCGCGAGCACCCGCACCAGCACGTCGGGCTGCCATCCGGCGGGCCACAGCAGCGGCAGCAGGAACGAGGCCATGAACAGCACCGAGATCAGCGGCACGCCGCGCACCAGCTCGATGTAGCTCGCGCTCAGCGTACGCACCACGGGCCAGTCCGACCGGCGCCCCAGCGCCAGCAGCAGTGCCAGCGGAAATGCCAGCGCCAGCCCCACCACCGCTAGCCCGATGGTCAGCGGCAGGCCGCCCCAGCGCCCCGTGGGCACATGGCTCAGGCCCAGCACGCCGCCGCGCATCAGCAGCACGAAGAGCAGCAGCGCGACGATCCACAGCGGCACCAGCCACCAGCGCCAAGTGCGCGGCCAGGCGCTGAGCATCGTCACCGCCGACAGCACCACGACCGCGACGGCCGGACGCCACTGTTCCTCGTACGGGAAGCGCCCGAACAGCATCGGCCGCCACTTCTCGGCCACCACGCCCCAGCAGGCGCCATGCTGCACCGCACGGCAGGCCTCGGCGTCGGGCCGGAACACCGCGTGCACGATGCCCCATTCGACGACGTGGAACCCGATCCACATCAACAGCGCCAGCAGCAGCACCGTGGCGAGCGAACGCAGCGGGGAGCCCCACAGCTCGCGGCGCCATTCGACGGGTTGCCCTCGCCCTGCGACCCTCATCGCCAGCCCCGCAATGCAACGCGCGCGTTGTAGCGGTTCATGCCGAAGGAGATCACCAGCGACAGCGAAAGGTAGACCGCCATGATGATCGCGATGCACTCGAAGGCCCGTCCGTTCGTCCCGATGGTGGTGTTGGCCACCGACACCAGCTCCGGATAGCCCACCGCCACCGCCAGCGACGAGTTCTTGGTGAGGCTCAGGATCTGGTTGGTGAGCGAAGGCACGATCACCCGCAGCGCCTGCGGCAGCACGACGATGCGCAACTGCTGCACCGGCGAAAGCCCCAGAGCCTGCCCCGCCAGCACCTGCCCCTGCGGCACCGACAGGATGCCCGCGCGCACGATCTCCGCCACGAAAGCGGCCGAGTAGAGACTCAGGCCCGCCACGATGGTCACGTACTCGGGGCTGAGCGCCGCGCCGCCGCTCACGCCGAAATCACCGCGCTCGGGAAGCTCGAAATGCAGGCCGCCCTCGCCCATCATCGGCCACGGCACGCTGAGGCCGCCCTTGCTCAGCCACACGCCCGGCAACAAACGCACCGGCTCAGTCGGGTCGGGCAGCAGGTTCGCCATCGCGAAGGCCAGCATCAGCACCTGCACCAGCAGCGGCACGTTGCGCACCAGCTCGACGTACGCGGTGCAGATGCCGCGCAGCAGCACGTGCGGCGCCAGCCGGCCGATGCCGATCAGCGTGCCCAGCACCACCGAGAAGATGGCCGCCGGCACCGCCGCGCGCACCGTATTGATCAGCCCCGCGAGAAAGGCGCGCCAGAACGGCTGGCTGGCGTCGAAGTCGAGCCAGCCTTCGCTGATGGAGAAGCCCGCGGGCTCGGTGAGAAAGTCGAAGCCCGAACGCACACCGCGCGCGCGCAGCACCTCGAGCGCATGGTGAACCACCCAGACCGCGCCGGCCACCACGGCCAGCACCAGCAGGGCCTGGACGGCCCATGCCAGCCAGACCCCGCGCGATGACGAAGGAACAGCGCTTGTACGGATAGTCATTGCGTCGTGGAGAAGCGATCCAATGCCAGGAACACCGCGGAACCGGCTTCGCCGGGCCGCAGGTGTTGCCCCCGGCGAGGGGGTTGGCGAAGCGACACGAAGTGCGCGAAGCCTGGGGGTGGCCTTACCTCACGGGGGGAGCGTAGATCAGACCGCCCTTGCTCCACAGGTTGTTGGAGCCACGGGGCAGCTTCAGCACCGACTTCGGCCCGACGTTGCGCTCGAAGATCTCGCCGTAGTTGCCCACGGCCTTGATCGCGCGGAAGGACCAGTCCTTGTCGAGGCCCAGCAGCTTGCCGAGGTCTTCGCCGGAGCCGAGCAGGCGCTGCTGTGCCGGGTCCTTGCTGCTGGCCTTGAGCTCGTCGGCATTGGCCTGCGTGACGCCGAATTCCTCTGCCTCGATGAGCGCGTTGGGCACCCACTTGGCGATGGCGAACCACTCGTCGTCGCCGCGACGCACCAGCGGCGCCAGCGGCTCCTTGGAGATCAGCTCGGGCAGGATGATGTAGTCGTCGGGGTTGGTCGCTTCCTTGTTGCGCAGGCCGGCCAGCGCCGATGCATCAGTCGTGAAGGCCTGGCAGCGGCCCGAGAAGAAGGCCTTGAACGAGGCCTCGAAGCTCTCGAACACCACCGTCTTCACCGGAATGCCCTGTGCGCGGAAGTAGTCCGACACGTTCTTCTCGTTGGTGGTGCCCGACTGGGTGCAAATGGTGGCGTTCTTCAGCTGCTTGGCGCTCGTCACCTTGAGCTTCTTGGGCACCAGGAAGCCCTGGCCGTCGTAGTAGGTGATGGTCGTGAAGTTGAAGCCCAGCGAGGCATCGCGCGTGAGCGTCCAGGTCGTGTTGCGAGCGAGGATGTCGATCTCGCCGGCCTGCAGGGCCGAGAAGCGCTGCTGCGAATTGAGCGGCACGAAGTCGACCTTCTTGCCGTCGCCGAGCACGGCCGCCGCGATGGCGCGGCAGGTGTCGACATCGAGGCCCGACCAGTTGCCCTGCGTGTCGGGCGCCGAGAAGCCGGCCACGCCGTTGGTCACGCCGCACTTGACGGTGCCGCGCTGCTTGACCGCATCGAGCGTCTTGCCGGCGAAGGCGGGGGTTGCAAAGGCCAGGGCGGCGAGGCAGGCGCCGGCGAGCAACGCCGGCCGGAAGGGTTTGTTCATCATTGGTGTTCTCCTCATCAACAACGGTAAGCAAAAGGCAGTGTACGGGCCGACGCCGGACTCTGCCAAAGAACTCCGGGTTGGATGCATATGCACCTCGGCGGGCTGGCTGGAAGCGCCGCGGGTTCACTACCATACGGCCCTTCAACAACCACTCAATGGGAATCCACACAATGGTCAAATCCGACGACACCGGCAAGTTCATCCTGCGCGTTTCGCTTGGCGTGCTGATCCTGCTGCATGGCATCGCCAAGCTGCAAGGCGGCGTCGGCTTCATCTCGGGCATGCTGGCCCAGCATGGCCTGCCAGGAGCACTGGCCTACCTGGTCTACATCGGGGAAGTGGTGGCGCCCGTGCTGCTGATCATCGGCCTCTACACGCGTCCCGCCGCCTGGATCGTGGCCATCAACATGCTGGTGGCGATCGCGCTGGTCCACACCAAGGAACTGGGCGCGCTGGGCAAGCAAGGCGGATGGGCGCTGGAACTGCAGGGCATGTTCCTTGCCGCGGCGCTCGGCCTCGCCTTCATGGGCGGCGGCCGCTTCGCGCTGAGCAGCAAGTACAACTGAGCGGGCTCAGTCGTCGTCGGCCGCATCGAGGCCCGGAAACAGGACCTCGGTGTAGCCGAAGCGCGAGAAATCGCGCACCCTCATCGGATAGAGCTTGCCCAGGAGATGGTCGACCTCGTGCTGCACCACGCGCGCATGGAAGCCGGTGGCGACCCGGTCGATCGGATCGCCATACGGATCGAACCCGGTATAGCGGATGTTGGCGAAGCGCGGCACCACGCCGCGCAGGCCCGGCACCGACAGGCAGCCTTCCCAGCCCTCCTCTTCCTCGTCGTTCAGCGGCGTGATGACGGGGTTCAGCAGCACGGTGCGCGGCACTGGCGGCGCGTCGGGGTAGCGGGGGTTCACGACATCGGTGCCGAAGATCACCAGTTGCTGGTCGACCCCGATCTGCGGCGCAGCAAGACCGGCGCCATTGACCGCATGCATGGTCTCGAACATGTCGCGCACCAGCATGTGCAGTTCGTCGGTGTCGAAGGCGGCGACCGGCAGCGCGATGCGCAGCAGCCGTGGGTCGCCCATTTTCAGGATTTCGCGGATGGCCATGGCGGGATTATCACGATGGCTTCGCAACCTCCGAGCCTGAAGGGATCAGGGAGGGGTCTGGGTCTTCGAGTCGGGCGAAGTCCAGAGTCGTGCGTTGCCGCGCGGTGGGGTCGGGATGGAGCCCGGACCGCCGCCGGCGATGGGCGGACGCGGCGGCACCACCACGGGCGGCGCCACTGGACGGCCACCGCCACCCCAGACAGGCGGGCGCGTCGGATAGGCCGGGCGGTCGTAGTAAGGCCTGTCGTAATAGCGCGGGCGACGCTCGTAGTAGCCGCCGCCGTTGATGTAGACAGGTGCCGGCACCACCACGGGCGCCGGTTCGCTGTAGTAAGGCCCCGACGAATAGCCCCCGCCATAGCCTCCGCCGTAGTAGGGATCGGCGGGCACGCCCACGCAGCCCGACAGCAGCACGATGCCGCCGACTGCTGCACAGGCACCGAGAACTCGAATTCTTTTCATGAGGGACTCTCCTTGTGGCCTTCAATTAGCTTTCAACGCCAGGTTTTAGACCCTGTTGACTGCGCTCCGATGAAGTCGCGTAACGGCCGGTAAAGAGGACCGGCCGCCGCCGTTGCCGACTGCGCCCCGTTCAGGCCGCCGGAACGCCGTTGGCGAGGATCTCCAGCATACGCGCCTCGTCGATGATCTCCACGCCGGCTTCGCGCGCCTTCTCGAGCTTGCTCCCGGCCTCTTCGCCGGCCACCAGGTAGTGGGTCTTCTTGCTGACAGAACCGGACACCTTCGCGCCGGCCGCCTCCAATTTATCCTTCGCCTCGTCGCGGCTCAGCGTAGGAAGGGTACCGGTGATCACGAAGGTCAGGCCCGCCAGCGGCTTCGGCGCCCTGGCCGCCGGCTCGCCCTCTTCCCACGTCAGCCCGCAGGCGCGCAGCTGCTCGACCACCTCGCGGTTGTGCGGCTGGTCGAAGAAGGTGCGCAGGCTCTGCGCCACCACCGGACCGACGTCGTTCACCTCGAGCAGTTGCTCCTCGGTCGCGTCCATGATCGCATCCAGCTTGCCGAAGTGCTTGGCCAGGTCCTTCGCGGTCGACTCGCCCACGTGCCGGATACCCAGGCCGAACAGGAAGCGCGGCAGCGTGGTCCTCTTCGAGGCCTCCAGCGCATCGACGAGGTTCTTCGCCGACTTCTCCGCCATGCGATCCAGCCCCGCCAGCGTGGTGAAGCCCAGCTTGTAGAGATCGGGCAAGGTGCGGATCAGGTTCGAATCCACGAGCTGCTCGACCAGCTTGTCGCCGAGCCCGTCGACATCCACCGCGCGCCGCGCCGCGAAATGCAGGATGGCCTCCTTGCGCTGCGCCGCGCAGAACAGGCCGCCCGTGCAGCGATAGTCGACCTCGCCCTCCTCGCGCACCGCCTCCGAGCCGCAGACCGGGCACTTGTGCGGCATCGTGAAGACCGCGCCGCGCTGGTCGTCGGGCTTGGCCAGGCTTTCAGGCGCGACGCCGACCACTTCGGGAATCACGTCTCCGGCGCGGCGCACGATCACCGTGTCGCCCACGCGCACATCCTTGCGGCGGGCCTCGTCCTCGTTGTGCAGCGTGGCGTTGGTCACCGTCACGCCGCCGACGAACACCGGCGCCAGCTTCGCCACCGGTGTGAGCTTGCCGGTGCGTCCGACCTGGATCTCGATGCCGACCACCTCGGTCAGCTGCTCCTGCGCCGGGTACTTGTGGGCCACGGCCCAGCGCGGCTCGCGCGAGACGAAGCCCAGCTGCCGCTGCAGCTCGATGCTGTCGACCTTGTAGACCACACCGTCGATGTCGTACGGCAAGGCATCGCGCTGGCGGCCGATGTTCTCGTGGAACGCTATGAGTTCGATAGCACCGGTGGCACGTGCCGTCTGCGTGGCGACCGGGAAGCCCCATTCGTGGAACTGCTGCAGCCAGTCGAACTGCGTGGGCCACTCGGGCCCGCCCTCGGCTGCGGGCGTGACCTCGCCCAGCCCGTAGGCAAAGAAGCTCAGCGGCCGCGCCGCGGCAATCGCCGGATCGAGCTGGCGCACCGCACCGGCCGCCGCGTTTCGCGGATTGACGAACACCTTCTCGTTCTTCTGCCCTTCCGCGATCTTCTGGCGCTGGCGCTCGTTGAGCGCGTCGAAGTCCGCGCGCTTCATGTAGACCTCGCCGCGTACCTCGACCACCGGCGGCGCCTTGCCGTTGAGCCGCAACGGAATCTCGCGAACGGTGCGAATGTTCTGCGTGACGTCCTCGCCCACCTCGCCGTCGCCGCGCGTCGCGGCTTGCACCAGCACGCCGTTCTCGTAGCGCAGGTTCATGGCGAGGCCGTCGAACTTCAGCTCGCAGACGTAGCTGACCTGCGGCCCGTCCTCGGCCAGGCCCAGTTCCCGGCGCACGCGCGCATCGAAAGCGCTCGCGCCGCCGGGCGTGATGTCGGTCTCGGTGCGGATCGACAGCATCGGCACCTTGTGGCGCACCTTCACGAAGCCGTCGAGCACCTTGCCGCCCACGCGCTGGGTCGGCGAATCGGGCGTGCGCAGATCGGGAAACTCGGCCTCGATGGCCTGCAGGCGCTGGAAGAGCTTGTCGTACTCCGCGTCCGGCAGCTCGGGCGCGTCGAGCACGTAGTAGAGATGGGCGTGCCTGTGGAGCTGTTCGCTCAGTGCGGCGGCTTCGCGTGCCGCTTCGTCGCGCGTCGTCATGGTGTCTCCCGGGGAGGAATCGAAATCAGCTGAAGAGTCGCCGCGCCAGCGGAGAACCCGCGGCAAGGTCGCGCCCGTCGAGCGTGTCGTAGAGCTGTTCGAGGTCGGCGCCGATGACGTCCATGGTCTCGTCGCGCAGCAGCTGGCCGTCGCTGTCGGTGACCACGCCGTCCATCTCGCGCGCCAGCGTGGCGGCGGCTTCGCGCATGCGGCGGAAAGGCTCCTCGGCACGGTCGACCTGCGGCACGTCCAGACTCAGGCTGAGCTCGCGGATGGCCGACTGGGCCGGGTCGTCGGCCAGTGCGGCCTGGGTGTCGAAGGCCAGCCCGAGGATCGGCGGCAGACCGGCCTCGCTGGCCGGCAGCACCATGCGCCCGGGAATGATGCCTGCCACGAAGCCCAGCCGCGCGGCGTTCTGCTGCACGTAGCCGGGGCTCCAGGCCGCATGCAGCGCACGCAGCACGAAGCTCAGCTGCGCATCGTGCGCGCTGGCGAACTGGTCGAGCTCGCGGGCACGGGCCACTTCGTCGAGCATCTCGGGGAATTCGGGAGCACCGTTGACCGCGTCGGCGAAGGCCTGGGCCTTGACCACGAACTCGGAATATTCGATCTCGTTGAGCGCGCCCGTGCGGTTGGCCAGTTGCACGCCAACCTGGAAGGCGCTGTAGCGCTGGCCGGGAACGGGAGGCTCCCACTGGCCCGTGTGCTCGTTCAGGCCCTCGATGGCCACCGGCTTGCTGCCGGCTCGGCGGGTCGAGGGCATCGCGGCGATGGCGGCATCGCCCGAGGCCAGGCCGTCGAGCGAGATCGGCGCGATCACGTCGATCAGCGGATCGAGCCCGCCGCGGCGCTCGGCCGTGGGCACAGGTACGCCACTGGGCGCCGGGAGGTCGGGGTCGAACAGCGGCTCATGCCGGTCGGCGACCTGCACCTTGTTCGGATCGACATGAAGCACCGGCTCCACGTCGTCGGCGCCTGCGGCCAGCGCGCGCTCGGCCTCGTCGAGCGCGACATCGACCGCGTCGGGTTGCCGCGGCGCATTGCGGCGCGACATCATGGCCTCGTAGCCGACAACGGCCGCGAGAACGAGGCCGCCGAAGATTGCCAGGGCGAGTGTGAGATTGCTCATGGATCGTTGCCGCCCGGCTTATGCGGCTTCGACCATGGACACCGCCGACTCCATGTCGACCGCCACGATGCGCGAGACGCCCTGCTCCTGCATCGTCACGCCGATCAGCTGTTCGGCCATTTCCATGGCGATCTTGTTGTGGCTGATGAAGAGGAACTGGGTTTCGCGGCTCATGGCGGAGACGAGTTTGGCATAGCGCTCGGTGTTGGCGTCGTCCAGCGGCGCGTCCACTTCGTCGAGCAAACAGAAAGGCGCCGGGTTCAGCTGGAAGATGGCGAACACGAGCGCGATGGCCGTGAGCGCCTTCTCGCCGCCCGACAGCAGGTGGATGGTCTGGTTCTTCTTGCCGGGAGGCTGCGCCATCACCTGCACGCCGGAATCGAGGATCTCGTCGCCGGTCATCATGAGCTTGGCATTGCCGCCGCCGAAGAGCTCCGGGAACATGCGGCTGAAGTGCTCGTTGACGATCTTGAAGGTGCCGCCCAGCAGGTCGCGCGTCTCGGCGTCGATCTTGCGGATGGCGTCTTCCAGCGTGCCGATGGCCTCGTTCAGGTCGGCCGACTGGGCGTCGAGGAAGGTCTTGCGCTCGCTCGCGATGGCGAGTTCGTCGAGCGCGGCAAGGTTCACCGCGCCGAGCGCGACCACCTCGCGGTTGAGGCGGTCGATTTCGCTCTGCAGCCCGGTGAGCTTCACCTTCTCGGCCTCGATCGACTGCTCGACGGCTTCGAGATCGGCGCCGGCGTCGTCGAGCAGCTGCTGGTATTGCTCGACGCCCAGGCGCGCGGCCTGTTCCTTCAGCTGGAACTCGGTGATGCGCTGGCGCAGCGGGTCGAGCTCGCGCTCGAGCTGCAGGCGTCGCTCGTCGCTGGCGCGCAGCTTGAGCGTGAGGTCGTCGTACTGGCTGCGCGCCGCGCCCAGCGCGGCCTCGCGTTCGAGCTTGAGCGCCAGCGCGTCCTGCAGGCCGGCCTGGGCCGCGGCGTCGGACAGGCGGCTCAGCTCGGCGCGGGCGCGCTCGTCTTCGTCGGTGAGCGCCACTGTCTGCTGCGCGGCGGTCTCGATGGAGCGGTTGAGCTCCGCGCGGCGGGCTTCGAGGGTGCGCTGCGAGAAGGTGGCCTCCTGCGCCTGGCGTTCGAGGCTGCGATGCTGCTCGCGGCTCGCGGCCAGCGCGCGGTTGGCTTCGATCACGCGCTCGTCGAGTTCGGCATGGCGTTCCTGGCTGTCGGCCAGCTGCATGTCGAGTTCCTCGAAGCGGCCTTCGGCTGCGATGCGCCTTTCCTGCAGTTCCTCGAGCTGCGCGTCGACTTCGCCGAGGTCGGCGGCCAGCTGCTGGCTGCGGGCGCGGGTCTGCTCGGCGAGCTGCGTCATGCGCAGCGTCTCGACCTGCAGTTCGTGCGCGCGCGACTGGGTCTCGGCGGCTTCGCGCCGGGCCGTGACGAGGCGCGAAGCCGCATCCGCATAGGCGGCTTCGGCGCGGACCAGCGCAGTGCGCGCTTCCTCGGTGATGAGCGTCTGGGCGCGCAGCTGGCGCTCCAGGTTTTCCATTTCCTGCTGGCGGGCCAGCAGGCCTGCCTGCTCGGAATCGGGCGCGTAGAAGTTGACGCTGTGCGCGGAAACGGCATGGCCGCTGCGCACATAGATGACCTCGCCCGGCTGCAGAGAACCGCGCTGGGCCAGTGCTTCCTCGAAGCTGTCGGCGGTGTAGCAGCCGTGCAGCCAGTCATTCAGCAGGGCCTGTTGCCCCGCGTCGTTCAACCGGAGCAGGCTCGAAAGGCGCGGCAGCGTTGCCGAGCCCTCGGGCACGGCTGCAGTCGGCGGGCTGTAGAAGGCCAGCTTGGCTGGCGGCGCGTCATTGCCGAAGGCGCGCACCATTTCCAGCCGGCTGACCTCGAGCGCACCCAGGCGCTCGCGCAGCGCGGCTTCGAGCGCGTTCTCCCAGCCCTGTTCGATGTGGATGCGGCTCCACAGGCCTTGCAGGCCGTCGAGGCCGTGTTTGGCGAGCCAGGGGGCCAGCTTGCCGTCGGTCTTGACCTTTTCCTGCAGCGCGCGCAACGCCTCGAGGCGGGCCGAGAACTCGGCATGGCGGGCACCTTCGGTGTTGACGGCCAGTTGCTTCGCGCGGCGGTCGTCGTCGAGCTGCGGCACGGCTTCCTGCAGCTCCTGCAGGCGCGCGTCGGCTTCGCTCGCGGCCTCCTGCGCCATCGCGTGCTGCTCCTGCATTTCGAGCAGGCGCGCTTCGTCGGGCGCGGCCAGCGCGTTCTGGTCGGCGCGCAGACGTTCGCTGCGCATGGTGAGCTGGCGGCTCTGTTCCTCGATGTTGCGCTGGTCGGCGGCCAGCACCTGGATCTGCTGCTGCACCTGCGACACGGTCGTGCGCTGGGCATTCGCCTCGTCCTGCGCGCGCTGCACAGCCTCTTCGAGATCGGGCATGCGCGCGTCGTGCTCCTCGAGCTGGGCGGCCAGCATGATGGCCTGCTCTTCTGCATCGACGCCAGCGCCGGCCAGGGTCTCGATCTCGGCCTCGGCCTCTTCGCGGCGGCGGCCCCATTGGCCCATCTGCTCGCGCAGCTGGATCAGGCGCTGCTCGACGCGCTGGCGGCCCTCGACCACGAAGCGGATCTCGCCCTCGAGCCGGCCGACTTCGGCGCTGGCCTCGTAGAGCTTGCCCTGCGCCTGGTTGACCAGGTCGCCGGCGCCGTAGTGCGCCTGGCGCACGGTTTCGAGCTCGGCCTCGATGTGGCGCAGGTCGGCCGTGCGCGATTCGAGGTCGTTGATGGCGCGCTCGGAGTCGGCCTTGATCTTGGCCTGGTCTGCGTTGCTCTCGCTGCGCTTGAGAAACCACAGCTGGTGCTGCTTCTTCGTGGCGTCGCCCTGCAGCGCGTTGTAGCGCGCGGCCACCTCGGCCTGCTTCTCGAGCTTCTCGAGGTTGGCGTTGAGTTCGCGAAGGATGTCCTCTACCCGCGTGAGGTTCTCGCGCGTGTCGCCCAGGCGGTTCTCGGTTTCGCGGCGGCGCTCCTTGTACTTGGAGACGCCGGCGGCCTCTTCGAGGAAGAGGCGCAGTTCCTCGGGCTTGGATTCGATGATCCGGCTGATCGTGCCCTGGCCGATGATGGCGTAGGCACGCGGGCCGAGGCCGGTGCCCAGGAACACGTCCTGCACGTCGCGGCGGCGCACGGGCTGGTTGTTGATGTAGTAGCTGCTGGTGCCGTCGCGGGTGAGCACGCGTCGCACGGCGATCTCGCTGAACTGGTTCCACTGGCCGCCGGCGCGATGGTCGGCGTTGTCGAACACCAGTTCCACGCTCGAGCGGCTGGCCTGCTTGCGGGTGGTCGTGCCGTTGAAGATCACGTCCTGCATCGACTCGCCGCGCAGCTCCGAGGCGCGCGATTCGCCGAGCACCCAGCGCACCGCATCCATGATGTTCGACTTGCCGCAACCGTTGGGCCCGACAACGCCCACCAGTTGGCCCGGCAGCATGAAGTTGGTGGGTTCGGCGAACGACTTGAAGCCCGATAGCTTGATGGAATTAAGACGCACGACTTGTCGGCCTGCCTTGGCTGTACCGCCAAGGTATTGATTTGTAAGGAAAATTGCACGGGCCCGCAGCTTGCAGCAGGCCGCCGCCCCAGCCGTGGATGATAACGTCAGGGCATGCACGATTCCCCGGTTTCACCCCTCGCCGCACGATGGGCCTGCCTCCTGGCGGGCATGGCCGTCGCGCTGGGCACCGCAGGCTGTTCGTCGATGCGCGACACCGAGCGCGCCGAGCCCTACAACAACCAGGAATGGCTGCAGTCCGGCGCCAACCGCATCGCCAACCTGTCGCTGCGCGACAACCTGCAGTCGGTGCGCCGGGTGCAGAGCACGCTCTACAAGCGCAACCCGCGCGAATGGCGAAAGTCGGCGGCCAGCATGGACGAAGCCATCCAGCGCTCCTGGGACGCGGTGCTCAAGGGACCGCCCCTGCCCGAACTCAAGGGCGCCAGCGGCATCGACGCCATCCGCATGGCCTTCGACACCACCCCGCAGGGCTACCAGGGCGACCGCGTGGCGGCGCTGGTCTACGGCTGGGCCACCATGCTCAAGCAAGCCAACGGCGACACCTGGGACCAGACCATGCTCGACGGCGTCAACGCCGAGAACAGCTTCAGGGCCGCACGCAACTTCGAGATCTCGCTGTGGCTCATCTCCTCCAAGACCGGCCCCGACGGCCAGCCACTGCTGCTGGCCACCGAGATCAGCGACCGCGGCCGCAACCTCGTGGCCGACCGCGAGCTGTCGAAGGTGGTCGCACGGCTCGACCTGCTCGCGGCCCAGGCCGACGAGAAGTACCGCCGGGCGGCACTCGACTTCGGGCAGAACTGGGTGATGGGGGTGGTCATGCCGCTTTTCACGCTCGTACCCAAGTGAACCATCCTGGAAATATGTTTCCAAAATCCATATATCCGGTAATATGTTTCCGTGAACAAGCAGGAAATCGTCAACGCCCTGATCGCACGCCGCGAGGCCTCCGGCCTCTCGAATGCCGAAATCGCCCAGCGCTCCGGTCTTACCGATCGCTCCGTGCGCAACGCGCTGAGCCTGATGGGCAATCCGCAGCTTTCGTCTCTTCTTGCATTGGTCGACGCACTGGGGCTTGAATTGCAGCTTGCGCCCAAGGGCTTCGGCGAAACGGCGACAACCGATCCCGGGTACAGGCCAGTGACGACGCGTGTGGGTCGTGCGGTGGCACAGGCACCGGCTCCTCCCTACGCCAAGCGCCGGGGATCGCCATGAACGTCAAGATCCTCGAGATTTCCCTGGGAAGCCGCAGCTTCGGCAAACTGTTCCAGTACGCCGACCTGTGCCGCTTCGTGGCGGAGCCCGAACTGGTCGCCAACCCGCCGGCCGAGGTGCTGTCTCTCTCGATGCTCGCGAGCGATCCCGCCGCCCAGTCGGCGCTTTGGAGCGACGTCAAGAACCCGCTGTTCAACGCCCAGGGGGGCCTGCTGCCCAGCTTCTTCCAGAACCTGCTGCCCGAGGGCGTGCTGCGCAGCCACATCGCGCAGCTGCGCGGTTGCCACGAGAACGACCATTTCGAGCTGCTCGCGGCCTGCGGCGGCGATCTGCCCGGTGCAGTGAGCGCCAGGCCGGTGTCGGTGGACCGGGGCACGCTGCAGCGGCTCGTCACGCAGGACCAGGACGCGCTGGAGATGTCGGTGGTCGAACTGCCGATGCCGCAAGGCATTTCGGTCTCGGGCGTCCAACCCAAGCTGGGCCTGCGCCGCCAGGGTGGCCGCTACGTCGCCCGCACGCGGGCCGGCGCGAGCACCCGGGTCATCGCCAAGCTGCCCGTGGCAGGCAGGCCGCACATGCCTCAGCTCGAAATGCTGTCGCTGCAGATGGCTGCCGCGGCCGGCGTCGAGGTATGCCATGCAGAGCTCGCTCCGCTCTCGGCCATCGCGGCGGAGCACAGCTACGCGCTGCCCGACGAACCCGAATTCCTGGCGGTCACGCGCTTCGACCGCGACGGCGCACGCCGTATCCACTTCGAGGATTTTGCGCAGGTGCTGGCCATCGACCCAATGCGCAAATATGGCGGCAGCTATCTCGACATGGCGCTGGCGATGCGCGCCTTTCCGTCGCTGGGCGAGCAAGCCGTGCTCGAACTCGTGCGGCGCCTCGTGGTCAACGACCTGCTGGGCAACCCCGACGCACACCTCAAGAACTTCGGCGTGCTGTACGCCGACGGGATTGCGCCGAGGTTCGCGCCGGCCTACGACATCGTTGCGTACGCAGCGCTGCAGGGCGTCGAAGGACATGCGCTGCCGCTCCTGCCCGCGGCCACGGGCACCGCTTCCCGGCGAACTGCCATGTTCACCCCGGCCAGCATCCGCGCCTTCTGCTTTTCGACAGGGCTGCACGAGCCGTTGGTACGTCAGCTGATCGCCGATACGGCACGACTCGCCCGCAGCCAGTGGCCCGGGATGATCGACGCCTCGACGCTGCCCGCG
The DNA here is from genome assembly GCF_013376045.1 of Variovorax sp. SG517. Lineage (GTDB taxonomy): Bacteria > Pseudomonadota > Gammaproteobacteria > Burkholderiales > Burkholderiaceae_C > Variovorax. Next base: position 698,626 of record NZ_JABMJG010000002.1, read on the forward strand.
CCGTGGAAGAAGCGGCTGCAACTGCGTCTGCAGGAACATTCCTTGCTGCGGACCATTGCAAGAAGCAGCAAGTCGAAAGAAAAAGCAGCCCCCTAGAATGATCCGGCCCTTCTCCCCTCCTCAACCCATTCGAGGCAGCAGCAACTCATGAGCTCCATCAATTTCATCGGCGGCGAAAAAGGCGGCGTAGGCAAGTCGGTCACCGCGCGCGTGCTGGCCCAGTACTTCATCGACCACAGCCGGCCCTTCACCGGCTTCGACACCGACCGCTCGCACAGCTCGTTCACCCGCTTCTACGAAGGCTTCGCCTCGCCGGTGGTGGTCGACAGCTTCGAAGGGCTCGATACGGTCGTCAACGGCTTCGAGACCAATCCGCAGCAGAGCGTGATCGTCGACCTCGCGGCGCAGACGCTGGCGCCGCTCGCGCGCTGGATCAAGGAATCCGACCTCTTCGAGGTGTTCGCCGAAATCGGCGTCACCGTCAACTTCTGGCATGTGCTGGACGACGGCAAGGACTCGACCGACCTGCTCGGCACGCTGATCGACACCTTCGGCAACCGCCCCAACTACATCGTGGTGCAGAACTACGGGCGTGGCAGCGACTTCGGAATGCTGCTGGGTTCGCAGTCGCTCGCGAAGGCCACGGCCAACGGCGCCCGCGTGATCGCCCTGCCCCGCCTGCACGATGCGAGCATGCGCAAGATCGACGCGCAGAACACCAGCTTCTGGAAGGCCGTGAACGACCGCGAAGGGCCGCATGCGCTGGGGCTGCTGGAGCGCCAGCGCGTGAAGTCGTGGCTGGCGACGGCCTACGCGGCCTTCGATACGCTGCCGCTGTAGGTTCCTCGCCGGGGCTTCAGATCATCCCGCCGTTGATCGAGATCACCTGCCCCGTGATGTAGCCCGCTTCCTCGCTCGCGAGGAACGAGGCCAGCGCCGCCACTTCCTGCGGCGTTCCGGCCCGCTTCACCGGCACCATCTGGTTGATGACGGCGGGGTCGAACACCGCGTCGGCCATCGGCGAGGAGATGATCCCCGGCGCGATGGCGTTCACCGTCACGCCGCGCGAGGCCACTTCGAGCGACAGCGCCTTGGTCGCGCTGTTCAGCGCCCCCTTGGCCGCGGCGTAGTTGACCTGCCCGCGGTTGCCCGCGATGGCCGCCACCGACGAGATGTTCAGGACGCGCCCCCAGCGCGTGCGCATCATCGGCAGCAGCAGCGGCTGCGTGACGCGGAAAAACCCGTTGAGCGACACGTCGATCACCTTGTGCCACTGGTCGGCGCGCATGCCCGGCAGCACGGCGTCGTCGTGCACGCCCGCGTTGTTGACGAGGATCTGCACCGGCCCACCTTCGAGGATGCGCGCGCATGCCGCAGCGGCGGCCTCGTCGCTGCACAGGTCGAAGACATGGCATTCGGCCTGGCCGCCAGCGGCCGTAATCGATGCCGCCAGTTGCTCGACCGCTTCGGGCCGCGAGTTGGCGTGCAGCAGCACCGTGGCGCCGTCGCGCGCCAGGCGCTCGGCCATGGCGGCGCCGAGCGCGCCGCTGGCACCGGTGATCAGTGCGCGTTTTCCTTCGAGACTCATGGCGTCGCCGTGCTTTCTGCTGCTGCCAGCGGGGTGTTCAGGACCACCACGGCACGGCCTTCGGCCAGCATGCGGCCGTCGTCGGCCTTCACCGTGAATTCATAGAGGATCTGCCGGTCGTCGCCCGACAGGCGCCGGGCCGCGACCTGCAAGGCGCCGGCGACGTCGTCCAGCCGCGCCACCGCGAGCTTCACGTTGCGCGCGCTCGCGAGGAAACCGGCCGAGGGCGCGCTGCCCTCTTCCGCCAGTAAACCGCCGTGCAGGGCCATCGCCTGCGCGGCGTATTCGATGGCGTTCGGCGCCAGGAGACCGCTTTCGGTGCGCAGCGGGTTGTCGGTCTGCGAATGGGTGGTGGTGCTGCAGCGGATGGTGTCGGCGTCCCAGCCCTCGAGCCGCTCCAGCAGGCACATGCTGCCGCTGTGCGGAATGCGCCGGGCGATGCCCGCGCGGTCGAGCGTCTGCGGGGCGGTCAAGCAGCCGGCTCCAGGTCGGCCACCAGCAGCACGTTGGCGAAGGGAGTGCCCTCGCTCATCGGAATGCTCTGCACGCGGAAGCCCAGGCTGTCCAGCACCGCCGTCCATTCGGCCAGCGTCCGCCCCCAGGTCGGCGAGACCTTGTGGCCGCGGATGCGCGTGACCGTGCGGTCCACCCACTGGCTGATGGCGAAGCCGCGCCGGCTGGACGCATCGCCCACGCGCAGCAGCAGCCGGGCGTGCGGATTGCCGCCACGGCGAAGCGCGTCGCGCACGCGCAGCAGCACGCCCTCCTGCGCTTCGAGGTTCACGTAATGCAGCACGTCGAGGATCACGACGAGATCGCAGTCGGGCAGCTCGGCCTTGCACATGTCGGCGCAGACCAGCCGGGGCGCGGGCTCCAGGTGGCCGATGGAGGCTTCGGCGCGCGCCACGTCCTTCGGCATCAGCTCGATGCCGGTGTAGTCGGCGCCGTGCGGCGTGGCTGCCCACGACGCCGGCCAGCGGCCCTGCTTCTGCATCGCACTCATCGAGGCCAGCAGGCTCGCGAAAAGGCCCTGTCCGCAGCCGATATCGACCACGCGCTGGTGCTGCTCGCCGAACAGCCTGCGTTCGAGCAGCCCGCGGAACACCGGGTCGCGCCCCAGCTTGCCGCGCGCGAAGTGCCAGGCGAAGCTGCCGCTCTTCTTGTAGGGGATGGTCGCGGCCTCGTGCAACTCGCGCCAGGCAGTCTCGGTCGACGACGAAGACGACATCACCGCGCTCATGGCTTCAGGCCTTCGGGCAGGGTCACGGCGCGCAATCCATCGGCGCGCAGGCGTTCGAGCAACAAGGGCAATACCTCCAGCAAAACAGGTTGTCCCGCGGCGGTGCGCGCGGCGTTGCCGTCGTGCAGCAACAGGATGTCGCGCGCCTGCAGGTTGCGGCTCAGGCGCGCCATCACCTTGGCGGCGTCGCCTTCGCGGGTGTCGAAGCCGCGCCGCGTCCAGCTCACGAGTGAGAGGCCGAGGCGGTGCAGCACGGGTTCGAGGAAAGGGTTGCGCAGGCCGGCCGGCGCGCGGAAGCAGGTCGGGCGCTGGCCGGTGACGTCGGCGAGGATGTCCTGCGCCCGCGCGATCTCGGCGGCGAAACCGCGCGGCCCGAGGAAGGAAAAATTGTGCCGGTGCCGCGCCGTGTGGTTCTGGATGCTGTGGCCGCGCGCGACGATCTCGCGCGCCAGCGCCGGCTGCGCCAGCACCCGCTCGGCGATGCAGAAGAAGGTGGCGCGCTGTCCGTGGGCGTCGAGCAGGTCGAGCACGCGCGGCGTGACTTCGGGCTCCGGGCCGTCGTCGATGGTGATGGCGACCTCGCGGCGCGCCGCGGCCGCCTCGGGCAGGCGGGTGACGTTGGGGCCCAGCAGGCTGCTGCGCGGCGTGAGGCCGGCGCCAGTGATCAGCGCGTGGTTCAGCACGATCGCGCCGACGGCCCAGGGCAAGGCGCCCGGCACCAGCACGCCCGCGCCGATGGCGGCGACGTGCCATGCGGCACTGGCGCGGATGGCCGGCGGCCAGGGCCAGGATTCGGTGGATGCAGGCACGGAAGACATGGGGCCGGATTTTCCCCTCATGCGCCGCGCGAAGCCTTCGAAGGCCCCACTCGCCGTGCAAAAGCCGCCGACAGCAGCAGCGCCAGCAGCGCACCCGGCGCGACCACCCGGCCGATGGACGACAGCGCCGGAATGTCCGAGATGGCGATCAGCCCGAAGGACACCACCGTCGTCAGGTTGGCCAGCATCAGCGAGGCCAGCGTGTCCTCATCGGCCCGGCCAGTGGTGCGCAGCTGGTCGAAGAAAAGCGCGTAGTTCGAGCCCACCGCCACGATCAGCAGCAAGCCCACCAGATGCAGGATGCCGAGCGCCGCCTGCAGCACCGCCATGCCTCCCAGCGTGAGCACCACCGCGAACAGCAGCGGCTGGCATACGGCCAGCAGCCGGCGCCATGAACGCAGGTAGATGCCGAGCAGCACCACGACAGCCAGCGCACCGAGCAGCACCTGCACGAAGGCTTCGTGCAGATAGCGCTGGTAGAGGCTCGCGAGCTCTCGCCCGACGTCGACCACCTGCACCTCGGGCAGCCCCGCCAGCGCCGCTTCGAGACGGCCCTGGTCGAACTTCGCGCCGGGGTGCAGCACCACCAGCGTGCCCCAGCCGCCGCCGGGACGCTCGTACATCAGCGTGTTCAGGATCGGGCCAAGCGGCCCGTCGGCCAGTTCGGCACGCTGCACCGGCGGCAGCTTGCGCGCGGCCTCCACGTCGGCCAGGAAGGGGCCGAGCCGCGAGGCCGGCAGCGGCAGGCCCTTGGTTGCTTCGGCCAGATTGGCTCGCAGGGTTTCGGCATCGGGCAGGCCGGCGATGCGCGCCTTCTGCACCTCCAGGCTCGGCAGCACGCGGGTGACGGTCTCGTAGCCGACCAGCTCGCCGCTGTCGACCAGCGCGTCCAGCCGCGCGGCGGCAGCCTCGGTATGGCGCAGTGCGGCCTGCTCGTCGTCGCCGTAGGCGACCACCAGCACGCCGCCATCGCTCGCGCCGATGTCGTTGCGCAGCATCTCGTCGAGCTGCTGGGACGCCTTTGGCACCGGGCTCATCGCACCGAGGTCGGCACGCCACAGATGGCCGCCCTGCCACAGCACCAGCGCCAGTGCGGCCACGCCCAGCGCCGCCAGCGGCCAGCGCAGGCTCGGCAGGCCGCGCACCAGCGCGCCCGCGAGTTGCGCCATGTACCGGCGCATGCCCATGCCGGTGGCGCCATCGGGAGCCAGCACCGGCAGCACGTAGCGCGTGGCCAGCGCGGCCGAGACCAGGCCCGCGATCGAGAACACGCCCAATTGCGCCAACCCCGGGAAGCCAGAGAACACCAGCGCCGCGAAGCCGCACACCGAGGTCAGCAGACCGAGCCGCACCGTGGGCCAGTTCAGGTCGCGCCAGCGCTGCCAGCCGGTGCCGGCCACCGCGCCCGCCCCTGCCTGCCTCGCCTGGATCAGGTAATAGATGGCGTAGTCCACCGTCTCCCCGATCAACGTGCTGCCGAAGCCCAGCGTGAGCCCGTGCACCGAGCCGAACACCAGGCTCACGCTCGCCGTGCCGATCACCACGCCTGTGGCCACCGGCAGGAACGCGATGACCAGCGCGCGCGGCGAGGCGAAAGCCAGGAGCAGCAGCCCGCCCATGACGATGCCGCCCACCACCGCGAGGTGGATCGCCTCGGTCTTGATCTTGTCGCGGCTCATCACCGAGAACACCGGCGGGCCGCTCAGCAGCAGCTTGGGGGCCTCGGCACCCATGTCGCGCACTGCGGCCTCGTAGGCGGCGTGCACACGCGCGATGGCCACGGCCTGCGCGTCGAGGTCGCTGCCGGCGGCGCGCGTGGTGGCGATCATCAGCGCGCGCGGCGCGGTGCGCGACATCCACACGCCATCCTCGCTGCGCGGCGAGCTCGCGGGCACCAGTTCCATGGCGATGCGCTGGGTTTCGCCGGTCGGGTCGCGGTCGAGGAAGGGCTTGATCACGTTGCCGGCCGGGGTGCCCAGCATCGACAGCGTTTCGTTGATGGCGTCGCGCAGGCCCTCAACGGTGAAATGCCCGGGATTCACGCCGGGCGAGAGCTGGTAGCGGTGCTGGAACACCCAGGTGCCGCTGTCGCTCCAGTCGCTGACGTCGCCGTTCTGGACCAGCTCGAAGAGCTTGCTCTCGCGCATCTGCTTCGCCACCGCGCGCGACACGGTGGCCCGCTGCTCCACGCTGCCGCCTTCGATGCCCAGCATCAGAGTGCGCGAGGCGACGCCGCTTTGCAGCTGCTCGATCAGCACCCGCTGGCGCACGTCAGGGCTCTTGGGCAGGAAGGCTGAAAGATCGGCGCCGATCTGCGTGCGCGCGATCACCACCACGCCGCACAGCAGCACCAGCAGCCATGCCAGCAGCACGACTGCCCTGCGCCGCCAGTCGGGCGGGCCGCCCGGCTGCTGCAGTTGCCCCGTCTGCATCACGGCGTGGTGCGTCCGGGAGCGCCGGCCGGCGCGGGAGCGGAAGCGGCCGCCCCCGGGGTGATGTTCATGACCGAGCGGTCGCCGCCGACGAATTCCATCTCCAGCCCCAGCACGTCGCTCGCGCGGCCGCTGATGCGCATGCTGCGCACCTGCGCGGCCAGGCGGCTGTCCAGCGGCGTGAGGTCGAGCGTCCACTTGGCGGCGGAGCCCGAGACGGTGCTGCGGAAGTAGCGCTGCAGCGTGGCGCCGTCGCCCGTCAGCGTGCCGCGCATGGCTTCGACCAGCCCCAGCAGCTCAGGCATGCTGTCGAGCGCCAGCGTGCGGTTGCGCCCGCCGCGCGAGAGCGTCAGCGTGTTGCCCTCGACCGCCATGGTCTCGATGCGCGGCGACAGCGTGCGGCGCACCAGCTTGTCCGGCGCGTCGAAGCTCAGCGTGCCGCTGGCGTCGAGCGGGCCTTCGAGGCCGTGCACGAAGCGCTGTTCGGTGAAGCGGGCCTCCCCGCTCTTCTGCTTGGCCAGCAGCGTCATCAGCTCGGGCAGGTCGAACGCCGCCCAGGCCGGCACGGCGCAGAAGGCCAGTGCGAGCACGAATGCCCTGCAAAGCCGGTCAAGCCGCATCTTCGAGCCAGAAATCATGGAAATTGAACCAGTTGTAGGGGTACGCGCGGCACATCGCCTCCAGGCGCGCCACGTAGGCTTCGACGGCCTCGCGGATGCGCTGCTCACGCTCCGCGGGGCTCGCGGCCCGCTCGCCGAAGTCGGCCAGCGGGTCGAACCGGACATCGTAGCGCGCGCCTCCGCCATAGAGCCCCGCCATGAAGAACACCTTGCGGCGCAGCAGCGCGGCCAGGCGGAAGGGGCCGTCGTTGAAGACGGCGGGCTGCCCGAGGAACGGCAGCACGATGTTGTTGCCGCGCTGGTGCGCCGGCTGGTCTTCGCTGCCTGGCAGCGTGCGGTCGGCCAGCATGCCGCCCATGCCGCCGCCGTCGAGCCAGTCGCGCAGCTCGAGCATCGAGTGCGGCCGGCCCAGCGCGATGACGTGGGGTCGCAGCTCGGGCACCGCGATGGCGTTGAGAATGCCGGTGATGCGCCGCGCGTTGTCGGGGTACATCAGCATCGCCAGGCGCATGTGGCGCTGGTGCGTCTGCTGCTTGCAGGCGCCCAGCGCCTCGAAGCTGCCGACGTGGGCGCCGAGCAGGAATGCTCCCCGCCCGCTCGCCAGTTCGACGTCGAGCGGCTCGTTGCCCTCGATCTTCACCTTGAAGAGATCCATGCGCCCGCGCAGGAAATACACGCGGTCGAGCACGGTGGACGCGAAGGCATGCAGCAGCCGGAAACCGTCGACCCAGCCCGCCCGCGGCCCGATGGCGCGGAACAGGTAGCGCTTGATGTGCCGGCGCTGCGCCGGCGCGAAAAGCAGGAAGTACAGCGCGATCGGCGGCAGCAGCAGTCGGGTGACGTGGCGGCCGAACACCAGCGCCATCATCACGATGAAGCGCAGCGCGAGCATGTTGCTGCGCTCGGGCGCATGCGCCCAGGCGCCGCTCTCGCCCTTGTGCGCGGCCTTGGGCGCGGCCTGTGCGGTGCGGTCCGCCTCGTCCACGGCGCGCGTCTCCACTTCGGTGTGCTTCATCACGCCGACTCTTGCATGCCCGTCCAGCGGCCGGTGACAGCCACCGCGCCGTCGCAGCGAACGTCGAATCGCACGCCCCGGGCGGCTCCGGCTTCAGGATTCAGCTCGATGGAAAGCACCGCGCCAGGCCGCACGGGCGCCAGGAACTTGGCGGCGGCGAGCGTCGGATGCTCGCCCAGCCGCGCTGCCAGCGCCGGCACGCGGCGAATGGCTTCCATCACCTCGGCCAGCACCAGCGCGCCCGGCAGCAGCGGCTGACCCGGGAAGTGGCCTGCGAACGCCGGGTGATCGACCGGCACCTCGTGCGCCATCTGCACCGGCGTGTCGTCTTCCGCCAGCTGCGCCAGCGCGAATTCGCGCAGCGCCCGCACGGTGAGCTTGCCCGTGCCTTCACGCGGAAAGGCCTTCACCTGCACCACGCGCCGCGGCACGAAAACGGGCTCCAGCCGCTGCCGCAGGGCCGCGATGATCTCGCCGGCCGAGAGCGTCGGCGCGACCACGAAGGCCACCGGCCGCACCACGCCGTCGGCCACCTCGTCGGGCAGCCAGAAGGCGCCGTCGTCCACGCCCGGAATGCTGTTGAGGTGGAAGTTCAGGTGCGCCAGCGAGCTGCGCCGGCCGGCCACATGAATGAGGTCGTTGGCGCGGCCGAAAAGGCGGAAGCGCCGCTCGTCGAGCAGTTCGAGCACGTCGGCCATCGGCGTGGGCTCTGGAATGAAGTCGCCGCTGAAGACGAAGCGCTCGGGGCCGCCATCGGCCGAGGGTTCGGCATGCACGCGGATCTCGCCGAAGGTCTCCCAGATCTCGTTATCGGTGGTGCGGCGCGTGGCCACCTGGCCCGACTCGGTGCTGCCGTAGATCTCGAGCAGCACGCCGCCCATCGCCTGCTCGGCCTGCAGCGCGAGCTGCGGCGACAGCGGCGCGGTGGCCGACAGGATCAGGTCGACCTGCGGCAGCTCGATGCCCGAGAGCAGCAGCGTCTTGAGGTGGAAAGGCGTGGTCACCAGCGCGCGCGGGCGCGGCACGGAAGCCAGCGTCTTCGCGACGTCGGCCGGGAAGAACGGCCGGCCGCTCTCGAAGATCGCGCCGCCCAGCATGGCCAGCAACACGGAAGACTCCAGCCCGTAGCTGTGCTGCACCGGCACGGTGGCCACCAGCGTCAGGCCCTCCAGGCTCGGGCGCTCCAGCACCCGGCACAGGCGCTTGACGGCCACGGCCACGTCGCCCACCAGCGTGCGCCAGGTCTTGGCGTGCGGCTGGGGGACGCCGGTGGAGCCCGAGGTCAGCAGGCTGGCGGCGTGCATGCCCGCGTCGATGCGCGGCACGGCCACGGGGGCATCCCCCGCGGGACCGGCCAGTCCCTCGAGCAGCAGCCGCTCCATGCCCGGCGTCTGGATGTGCGAGGCATCGGTGTGCGCGAAAAGCGGCGAGCCGCGGGATTCGAGCAGCCGCGAGATCGTGTCGGGCCGCGCATCGGGCGGCAGCATGCTCGCGCGGCCGCGCACCAGTGCCGCGCCCAAACTCACCGCGAAGGCATAGCGGTCGCCGCAGAGATTGACGGCATCGCCCTCGGCCGGCAGCGCGGGCGCGAAGCGGGCCACATCGGCCAGGAACTGGCGCGCACTCACCGGCTCGCCGGCGCGCCATGCGAGGGGGGCGTCGAGGTCGCGGTTCGCGAGCAGCGGGAGGAAGCGGATGTCGTCTGTCGTCACGCGGGCGGCGCCTGTGTCATTGGCCGCCGGGGCTGGTGTCAACCGACGACGTGCCGTAGAACGCGCGCACCGCGTCCACGAGGCGCGTGCGTTCGAATTCGGGATGCAGCCGGTAGCGCACCAGGTGTTCGCCCACGAAAAGCAGCGTCACCATCACGGGCGACAGCACATTGGCGAACAGCGACCAGTCGGAGAACGGCCGTGTGAGGTAGATGACGATCGAGGCCGCCACCATCACCGCGAAGAAGCCGGTCCAGATGCGCGTGAGCTGCGTGGTGTAGGAGAGCATGTGGCCGCGCAGCGGATGCACGCGCTGCGCGAACTGCGTGATCAGCGGCAGGCCCTTGCCGCGCAGCGTGGAGCCGAACCAGCCGCACAGCGCGCCGTTGATGGCCACGTGCTGCATCACGTACAGCCGGTTGGGGTCGCCCGCCTCACCCAGGAAGACGAGCGCGAAGCCTGCGATGCCGACCGCCACAGCGATGGCGACGCCCCAGCGGCCGAACCAGCTGCCGGCCAGGCCTATCGCGGCGAGCCAGAGCGGGCCGAGCAGCACCACCACTGCCCACGGCTGAGTCGCGTGGAACAGCGTCATCCAGTGGGAGAGGCCGGCATATGCGACCCCGGCCACCAGCAGGAGCGCTATTCGCCATCGGGACATGGGATCAGGTGGCGACGCGGTGCTCGGCCACGTGAGCCGCGAGCGTGCGCAGCGACTGGAAGATCTGCTGGTTGCGTTCGTCGTCCGAACGCAGCTGGAAGCCATAGCGGCGCGAGACCTCGAGCGCCACTTCGAGGATGTCGATCGAGTCGAGGCCCAGGCCTTCGCCGTACAGCGGCTCGGTGGGCACGATGTCCTCGGGGGCCACTTCGAGATTGAGCGCGTTCACGAGCAGCACGGCCAGCTCTTTTTCGATCGGCGACTGTTCGGAGGCATCGCCGTTGGCGGGAATGGGGGGCTGGGCAGTCGATGACAAAAAAACCTCCTAAAACTTATTCCTGAACCACCGTGCGGGCCGTGGATTATAGGAGTGCCGTCCAGGCCGGCCGCGAAGCCGCCTGCAGCGCAAATACGTACTCTTTCGACTTATTTCACCCTGTTGCACACCGTGGGCGGACCCCGGGATGAATCGGCCTGCGGACCGGGCCGGCCCGGAGGGAAGAACGAGTGTCGATTCACCCTAGACTACCCGCTTCGTTACGACCCGGAGCGCCCCATGGCCGACCCTCTTCTGATCGCACGGCACGACACCATCGAGTGCAACCTCCTTCCCGGCCTGGCCAATCGCCACGGCCTCATCACGGGCGCCACCGGTACCGGCAAGACCGTCACGCTGCAGACCATCGCGCAGAAGCTCTCCTCCATCGGCGTGCCGGTGTTCATGGCCGACGTCAAGGGCGACCTGACAGGCATCAGCCAGAAAGGCAGCATCGGCGACAAGCTGGCCGCCACGCTCAAGGAACGCGGCATCGAGCTGCCCGAGCCCGCAGCCTGCCCCGTCACGCTGTGGGACGTGTTCGGCGAACAGGGCCACCCGGTGCGCGCCACCATCTCCGACATGGGCCCGCTGCTGCTGGGCCGCATGCTCGACGTGAACGAAACCCAGGCCGGCGTACTGAACCTGGTGTTCAAGATCGCCGATGACAACGGCCTGCTGCTGCTCGACCTGAAGGACCTGCGCGCGATGCTGCAGTACGTGGGCGAGAACTCGAGCCAGTTCACTACCCAGTACGGCAACATCAGCGCCGCCAGCGTGGGCGCCATCCAGCGCGGGCTGCTGCAGATCGAGACCCAGGGCGGCGACAAGTTCTTCGGCGAGCCGATGCTCAACATCGCCGACTTCATGCAGACCGTGGGCGGCAAGGGCGTGGTGAACGTGCTCGCGGCCGACAAGCTCATGAACTCGCCGCGCCTGTACGCCACCTTCCTGCTGTGGATGCTGTCGGAACTCTTCGAGCAGCTGCCCGAAGTCGGCGACCCCGAGCAGCCCAAGCTGGCCTTCTTCTTCGACGAGGCCCACCTGCTGTTCAACGAGGCGCCCAAGGCGCTGGTGGAGCGCATCGAGCTGGTCGTGCGGCTGGTGCGCTCCAAGGGCGTCGGCGTGTACTTCGTCACCCAGAACCCGCTGGACATTCCCGACACGGTGCTGGCCCAGCTCGGCAACCGCGTGCAGCACGCACTGCGGGCCTTCACCCCGCGCGACCAGAAGGCAGTGAAGGCCGCCGCCAGCACCATGCGCCAGAAGCCGGGGCTGGACATCGAGACCGCCATCACCGAGCTTGCGGTCGGCGAGGCGCTGGTGAGCCTGCTCGACGAGAAGGGCCGCCCCAGCGTGACCGAGCGCGTGTTCGTGCTGCCGCCGGCCAGCCAGCTCGGCCCGATCACGCCCGAGCAGCGCAAGGCGCTGATCTCGGGCTCGCTCGTCGCCGGCGTCTACGAGAAGTCGGTGGACCGCGAATCGGCCTACGAGAAGCTCAAGGGCCGCGCCGAAAGCGCGCCCGACGCTCCTGCCTCCGCCGCGCCAGGCGCCAAGGGCAAGGCCGAGTCCTCGGGCTCCGGCATGGGAGGCATGCTCAACGACATGCTTTTCGGTACCACCGGCCCGCGCGGCGCCAAGCACGACGGCCTGGTGCAGACCATGGCCAAGTCGGCGGTGCGCACCATGGGCACTTCGGTGGGCAAGGAGATCCTGCGCGGCGTGCTGGGCGGAATCTTCGGCAGCAAGAAGCGCTGAGCCCCAAGGGCAGCGCCTGCCTGCCTACCAGCGCAGCAGGCGCGGCCCGAGCAGCGCTCCCACGAGCACCGGCACCGCGATCCCGCTCACGTACCAGACGGCAAGGAACGGCGCGGTCAGCTCCATGCAGTGCAGCGCATAGATCGAGGCCCCGACGCCGCCGGCCAGCGCACCAGCCGCCGCGCCCGCCAGCGCGGGCCGCGTGGGCGCCATGCCCTTGAGCGCCACCAGCGCGGCGGCGAACACCGGCAGCGCCATCAGCCCGATGCTCGCGGCGCAGATGCGCCACGAATGCCCCATCAGCGAAGGCATGCGCTGGTCGGCCGGCAGAGTGAACCACGCGATCGCCGCCAGCCCCCACACCCCGAGCACCGGCAGCGCGACACCCATCCAGGCATGCCGGGGCTTCACGCCCGGCCGCCCCAGCCGTTCGGCGGCCACGAAGCCCGCGGCCGCGATGCACAGCGGAAACAGCACCTTGACCCAGAACATCGGCCAGAACATGGCCTGCACGATGTCGTTGCGCACACCGTACGCGGCGAACAGGATCGCGAACGAGAACGGCAGCCCCAGCAGCACGGCCAGCCGGATGCGGTAGCTGGCGCGGCGCCGGCCACGCGGCACGGCCACTTCGCCGTTGGCGAGCATCGAGACCAGGTCGTCGGTCTTCATGCCGCCGCTCCCCAGTTGTTGCCGAAACGGGCGGCGAGCGCCTTCAGCCCGCGGTGGATGCCGACCTTGACGGCCGATTCCGACATGCCCGTCAGGCTCGCTGTCTCGGCCACCGAGCGGCCTTCGATCTTCACGTGCACGATGGGCAGGCGCTGGCGCTCGGGCAGCGTTTCGAGCAGGCCGCCCAGGTCGCGCTTCGCGTCGCTGGCCTCCTCGGCGGATTCGGCGAACACGGCGAGGTCGTCGTCCAGCGGCTCATGCAGGTCTTCGCGGGCCGACTTGGCGCGCAGCAGGTCGATCATCTTGTAGCGCGCGATGGCATGCACCCAGGCCGTCAGCGGCTGGTCGCTCTGGTAGGTGTGGCGCTGGTTGTGCATGGCGAGCAGGCATTCCTGGACAAGGTCTTCCACTTCATCGGGCCAGCCAAAGAGGCGCTTGCCCAGAAAGGCGCGCAGGTGCGCGCTGAGCCGCTGCAGGAAGTCGCGGTAGGCCTTCGCGTCGCCGTCGAGGCCGCGAAGGAACAGGCTGCGCAGCGCCGCTTCCGCGTCGCCCGGGTTCGTCCTGCTGCCTACGGTGTTTCGTTCCATCGGGCTGGCTGGTTACAGCCTTGTCGAAAAAGTTCTGACGGATTGTGCCGGGCCCGGGGGCGCCGGCATGGCTTCAAGGCTGCTTCAGGCACTGCTGGATGATCGGGCCGATTCGCGCCCCGACCTTTTCCTGGTCCTGCAGGTCGGCCACGGAGGTGTCCTTCATGACGCCGTCGGCCGCGCAGGTGCACAGCTTCTTGCGCTCTTCCTCCGACTTGTTCCCGCGCTCGCCCGCGCTCTTGACGCAGCTGCCGATGAAGCTCTCCCGGAAGCTGGCCTTGAAGGCGGTGTCGAAGCCTTCGGAGAAACCCTCCCTGGCCTTGTCGCAGGCGCTCAGGCCGAGCAGGCCCAGCGCGAGAAATACACAGGGAAGCACACGCATCGTTCTTTCCTCCATCGCATCCGGTCCGTACGTCCGTCCCGCGCATTGTTCCCCATTCGCGCGGCGGCGGCCGGATGCGCGGCGGTTCGCGCGTGGCGCGTTGCTTGCAAGCCGCACGCGTGATCGGTACATTGCATTTTTTGAGGGCCCCCAATGTCTGCTGACAGCACAACGATCCCTTCCGTCCCCGGCGGCGCCACGCCCCTTCCCCCACTCCACCCCTCCACGTCGACCGGCCACATCCGGCTGACCTCGCATGCCGGCGGCTTCGGCGCGCTGCCCATCCGATGGGGCGCGGCCACCGCGGCCGAGCGCGGGCCGGTGGTCGGGACCACCACCAAGCGGGCCCACCGCAACGTGATCGGCACGCACAGCGGCTCCTACAGCGTCTACCGCGCGCTCGCGGTGGCGGCCGGTGCGCTCAAGCGCGAGCACAAGGCCGATCTGACCAACACCGCGCCCACCGACACGATCGGGCCGTATCCGCAATGGAGCGAGCCGGGCCGCATCGTGTCGCTGGACCCGTGGGGCGCGCAGGTGGCGGAGGTGTTCGCCACCGAGCTTGCGGCGGGCTACGACATCCGCCCGACCATCGCGATCACCAAGGCGCACGTGATCCTGCCCGAGGTGATAGAGGCGCTGCAGAAAGGCCGCCTCAAGGCCGATGGCAAGTTCCTCACCGCCGGCGGCGCGGCCATGGTGACCAAGGCCGCCATCGAGCCCGTGTGGTACCTGCCCGAGGTGGCGCGCCGCTTCGGCTGCTCCGAGACCGACCTGCGCCGCACGCTCTTCGAGGAGACCGGCGGCATGTACCCGGAGCTGGTCACGCGGTCCGATCTCGAGGTGTTCCTGCCGCCCATCGGCGGGCAGACGCTCTACATCTTCGGCAACCCGCGCGACCTGGCGAACCCCGAGGTCGAGCTCACCGCGCGCATCCACGACGAGTGCAACGGCTCGGACGTGTTCGGCTCCGACATCTGCACCTGCCGCCCCTACCTCACGCACGCCATCGAGGAATGCATCCAGGGCGCGCAGCGCGGCGGCGTGGGCCTCATCGCCTATTCGCGCAAGGAAGGCCGCGCGCTGGGCGAGGTGACCAAGTTCCTGGTCTACAACGCGCGCAAGCGCCAGGTGGGCGGCGACACGGCCGACCAGTACTTCGCGCGCACCGAGTGCGTGGCCGGCGTGCAGGACATGCGCTTCCAGGAGCTGATGCCCGACGTCTTCCACTGGCTCGGCATCAAGAAGATCCATCGACTCGTGTCGATGAGCAACCTGAAATTCGACGCGATCACCGGCTCGGGCATCGAGATCGGCGAGCGCGTGAACATCCCCGACGAACTGATTCCCGCGGACGCCCGCGTCGAGATGGACGCCAAGATGGCGGCCGGCTACTTCACGCCAGGCCCGGTACCGGACGCAGAGGAACTGAAGAAGGCCAAAGGCCGAGGACTCAGCGAATGAACAGCAACCGAAACCACGACGACCCGAACCTGCCCGCAGACGGCTCCGGAAGCCTGCGGCCCGGCGGCGCGGGAGAGGTGGATCCGTCCATCGAATTCACCGCCGACACCGCCCACCCGGCAGGCGCGGCCACGCTGCTGCGCACCACCGCCGCCATCCGCGAGCGCGCCAACGCCTTGCTGGCGCGCGCGCGGCGCGGCGAGTCGCAGTGGTTCCGCATCGGCGGAGACGACGCACTCGAGGACGCGGCGCGCACCGTGGCCGAGGTCACGCGCGAACGCTATCCGTGGGACACCATCCCGTATCACAGCCGCTGGCGCCATTTCGAGGCCGGCGGCGTGAACCGCCTCGAGGAACTCGACAAGCTGCTCGGCAAGGTCGACGCACGCCAGCGCGCCAGCGCGCACATCGACCTGGTGCTGGTGAGCGTGCTGCTCGATGCCGGCGCCGGCCCCGGCTGGCACTACACCGAATCGGCCACCGGCCAGCGCTTCACGCGATCCGAAGGGCTGGGCGTGGCGAGCTTCCACGCGTTCACGAGCGGGCTCTTCTCGTCCAACCCCGATCGCCCCTTCCAGGTCGACGCGGCCGGCCTGCGCGGCCTGGTCACCGACCGGCTCGGCGACGCCTTCCAGGTGAGCGAGGTCAATCCGCTGGTCGGCCTCGCGGGCCGCACGGTGCTGCTGCGCCGGCTCGGCGAAGCCATGAGCGAGCAGCCGGAGACCTTCGGCGAAGAAGGCCGTCCCGCGGGCATGTTCGACGCCCTGGTGGCCCCGTTCGGCGCCGCCACGCCGCCCACCGCCGAGATCACGGCGCACCAGATCCTCTCGCTGCTGCTGGAGACGCTCTCGCGCATCTGGCCGGCGGCCAATGCTGTCGACAGCATCGCGGCCGACGGCAGCGACAGCCCCGGCGGCATCGGCTCGGGCGACCCCGCGCTGGCGCTGGGCGACTGCTGGCGCCACAGCGCCGTGCGCGGCCCCGGGCTCACCAACGGCTGGATGCCCTTCCACAAGCTCTCGCAGTGGCTCACCTACTCGCTGCTCGAACCCTTCGAATGGGCCGGCGTGAAGGTGCGCCAGCTCGACGCGCTCACCGCGCTGCCCGAATACCGCAACGGCGGCCTGCTGATCGACAGCGGCGTGATCGTGCCTAAAGACCCGGCCTTCCTCGCCCGCACCTGGAAGGTGAGCGACGAATTCATCGTCGAATGGCGCGCGCTCACGGTGGCGCTGCTCGACGAGGTCGCGCCGCGCGTGCGCAAGGTGCTCGACCGCACCGAGGAAGAGCTGCCACTGGCCTGCGTGCTCGAAGGCGGCACCTGGGCGGCGGGCCGGGCTCTGGCACAGCGCTTGCGAGACGGTGCGCCGCCTCTGCTGATCGAGAGCGACGGCACTGTCTTTTAGACTCGGGTGTTCCCCGTCTTCCAGCAACGCCACAAAGAATTCCAATGAGCAGCAACGTCCACCTCCTCGACCATCCCCTCATCCAGCACAAGCTCACGCTGATGCGCCGCAAGGACGCGTCCACCAACAGCTTCCGCCGGCTTCTCAACGAAATCAGCATGCTGATGGCCTATGAGGTCACGCGCGACATGCCGATGCAGGACATCGAGGTCGAGACCCCGCTGGAGACCATGCAGGCCAAGGTCATCGACGGCAAGAAGCTGGTGCTGGTGTCCATCCTGCGAGCCGGCACCGGCATCCTGGACGGCATGCTCACCGTGGTGCCCGGCGCGCGCGTGGGCCACATCGGCCTGTACCGCGACCCCAAGACGCTGACGGCCGTCGAGTACTACTTCAAGATGCCCGGCGAGATGGAGAACCGCGACGTGATCGTGGTCGACCCGATGCTGGCCACCGGCAACTCGGCCGTCGCGGCGGTCGAACGGCTGAAGGAACTGAACCCCAAGTCGATCAAGTTCGTCTGCCTGCTGACCTGCCCCGAAGGCGTCGCGACCATGCAGAAGGCCCATCCGGACGTGGCGATCTACACCGCGGCGATCGACCGGGAGTTGAACAGCCACGGCTACATCCTTCCGGGCCTGGGCGACGCGGGCGACCGTATCTTCGGGACGAAGTAAGGCTCGCCCCCCAGGCTGCGCGCACTTCGTGTCGCTTCGCCCACCCCCTACCGGGGGCAACACCTGAGGCCCGGCAGAGCCGGTTCCTCGGTGTTTCTGGAATGGGCCGCGGCAGAGTTAGCGCCGCGCCCTGTGGTCGGGCACGAGGATTGCAGCGCTAGTTCTTTCACTACCAATCGAATCGAGGAGAAGTACCGTGACCGCACGCCGTCAATTGATCATCCGTTCCGTCGCCGTTGCCGCAGCGCTTGCTGCGGTGGGCGCCCCGGGCCTTGCGCTCGCTCAGGCCAAGCTGAAGGTGGCGGCGGTGTACACCGTGCCGTTCGAGCAGCAATGGGTGGGCCGCATCCACAAGGCGCTGAAGGCGGCCGAGGCGCGCGGGGAGATCGAGTACAAGGCCACCGAGAACGTGAGCAACGCCGACTACGAGCGCGTGATGCGCGAATACGCCACGGCCGGCAACCAGCTGATCCTGGGCGAGGTGTTCGGCGTGGAGGCGGCGGCGCGCAAGGTGGCGAAGGACTTTCCGAAGGTGGCATTCCTGATGGGCTCGTCGCTCAAACCGCAGGCGCCCAACTTCAGCGTGTTCGACAACTACATCCAGGAGCCCGCCTACCTCAGCGGCATGGTGGCCGGCGGCATGACGAAGAGCAACCGCATCGGCATGGTCGGCGGCTTCCCGATTCCTGAGGTCAACCGGCTGATGAACGCCTTCATGGCCGGCGCGAAGGAAACGAATCCGAAGGTCGAGTTCAGCGTGAGCTTCATCAACAGCTGGTTCGACCCGCCGAAGGCCAAGGAAGCGGCCTTCGCCATGATCGACAAGGGCGCCGACGTGATGTACGCGGAGCGCTTCGGCGTTTCGGATGCGGCCAAGGAAAAGGGCAAGCTTGCTATCGGCAACGTGATCGACACCCAGAGCCAGTACCCCGACACGGTGGTCGCCTCGGCCCTTTGGAACTTCGAACCCGCGGCAGACCGAGCGATCAAGCTGGTGAAGGAAGGCAAGTTCGCCGCCGAGGACTACGGCCAGTACGCGCAGATGAAGCACAAGGGCTCCGAGCTCGCGCCGCTGGGCACCTTCGAGAAGAAGGTTCCGGCCGACATCGTCGCGAAGGTGAAGGCCAAGCAGGCGGACATCCTCTCGGGCAAGTTCACCGTGAAGGTCGACGACAGCCAGCCCAAGTCGACGGCAAAGTGAGGATGCCGATGACGACGACGATCCGCTGGCGTTCCATTCTCGCGGCCAGCGTATTGGCCTTCGGCCTGAGCGGCTGCGTGGGTGTCTACAAGGGCGGCGCCGTCGCCATCAACAGCAGCACCCGGCTCGACGACACGCCGCGCATCGCGGTGCTCTCGGCCTTCGAGCCCGAGCTGAAGCTGCTGCTCACGCGCCTGCAGGGCCCGGTGAAGCACAGCGTGAATGGGGTGGAGTTCACCACCGGCACGCTCGAAGGCAAGCCGGTGGTGCTGTTCCTGTCGGGCATCAGCATGACCAACGCGACGATGAACACGCAGCTGGCGCTCAACCGCTTCCGCGTGACCAGCATCGTGTTCAGCGGCATCGCGGGCGGCGTGAACCCGTCGCTGCACGTGGGCGACGTCACGGTGCCGGCGCAGTGGGGCCAGTACCTCGAAGTGCTGATGGCGCGCGAGACCTCGCCCGGCAAGTACACCGCCCCGCCCTTCATCACCGACGCGACGCTGCCCAACTTCGGCATGATGTTCCCGCGCCCGGTCGAGGTGCGCTCGGCGGCGCGGCCCGAGATCCACCGCAAGTTCTGGTTCGAGGCCGATCCGAAGATGCTCGAGGTGGCGCGCAGCATCCGCAACGTCGACCTGGCCAACTGCAGCGCCGGCAAGTGCCTGCCGCGCAAGCCGCAGCTGGTGGTGGGCGGCAACGGGGTCTCGGGACAGGCCTTCATGGACAACAAGGCCTACCGCGAGTACACCTACAAGACCTTCCAGGCCAACGTGCTCGACATGGAGACCGCGGCGGTGGGCATGGTCGCCTACAGCAACGGCGTGCCCTTCATCGCCTTCCGCTCGCTCAGCGACCTCGCGGGCGGCGGCGACGGCGAGAACGAGATGGGCACCTTCATGGGCATCGCGGCGGACAACTCCGCCAAGGTCATGCTGGCCTTCCTGGCCGCGTGGAAGTGACGGCGGCGCCTGGCGGCTTCATCCGACTCGTTCTGCTTCCGGGCATGGACGGCACCGGCGAACTCTTCGAGCCCCTGGCACAGGCCATGGGGCGGCGCGGCGCCATCGACGTCCTGCGCTACCCCGGCACCGAGCCGCTGGGCTATGACGAACTCGAACGGCTGGTCCGTGCACAGCTTCCTGCGGGTCAGCCCTTCGTACTGCTGGGCGAATCCTTCTCGGGCCCGCTGGCCATCTCCATCGCGGCAGCCCCGCCGCCGGGGCTGCGCGGGCTGATCCTGTGCTGCAGTTTTGCCCGACGCCCCGGACCGGGGCTGGCGCTGCTGCGCGGCGGCCTGCTCGAACTGTCGATGAAATTCCTGCACTCCGGCCTGATGCGCAGACCGATGCGCCGCATGCTGCTGGGCCGCTTCGCCACGCCGCGCCTTGCGGCCTTGCTGCAGGGTTCGCTGCGGCAGGTGTCGACCGCCGTCATGACGCGCCGCATGAAGGAAGTGCAGCGCGTGAACGTGGTCGACAAGCTTGCGCGGGTGCGCGTGCCCGCGATGTACCTTCAGGCCATGGAGGACCGCATCGTTCCCGACCAGGCCGCTCGTACCATCCAGCGTGCGCTGTCGGGCCTTCGCATCGTCCGGCTCGAAGGCCCGCACGGATTGCTGCAGGCCACGCCCATCGCCGCCGGCAATGCCATCGACAACTTTTGCCGCGAGCTCGGCAGTTCCGAGCCCGCCATCCCATGAACCCTCTTGTGCTCCGGCTCGGCGGCATCACCAAGCGCTTCGGCACCCTGGTGGCCAACGACGCCATTTCCCTCGACCTGCACGCAGGCGAGGTGCTGGCGCTCCTCGGCGAGAACGGCGCCGGAAAGTCGACGCTGATGTCGATCCTGTTCGGCCACTATGTCGCCGACGAAGGCAGCATCGAAGTCTTCGGCTCGCCGCTGCCGCCGGGCAATCCCAAGGCGGCACTCGCGGCGGGCGTTGGCATGGTCCACCAGCACTTCACGCTGGCCGACAACCTGAGCGTGCTCGACAACGTGATGATGGGCACCGAGCCGCTGTGGCGCCCGGTGTCGCGCCGCGCAGCCGCGCGCGAGCGGCTGCTCGACGTGGCAAGGCGCTTCGGCCTGCCGGTGCAGCCTGACGCGCTGGTCGGCAGCCTCTCGGTCGGCGAGCGCCAGCGCGTGGAAATCCTGAAGGCGCTGTATCGCGGCGCGCGCATCCTCATCCTCGACGAGCCGACCGCCGTGCTCACGCCGCAGGAGAGCGAGGCGCTGTTCGCCACGCTCGCGCAGATGGTGGCGCAGGGGCTGTCGGTGATCTTCATCAGCCACAAGCTCGACGAGGTGCTGCGCGTGTCGCACCGCATCGCCGTGCTGCGCGGCGGCAAGCTGGTGGCCGAGGCGCGCACTGCCGACACCACGCAGGCGCAGCTCGCGCTCTGGATGGTCGGGCACGCGGTGGAGGCGCCGAAGCGCCGGCCCGCGAAATCGGTGGGCGATGCCGTCTGCGTGCTCGACCACGTGAGCACCGCGGCCTCCGCCAAGGGCGACGGGCGCGACCGGCTGCGCGAGGTGTCGCTGACGCTGCGCGCGGGCGAGATCACCGCCATCGCCGGCGTATCGGGCAACGGACAGGTCGCGCTGGCCGAGCTGCTGTGCGGCACGCGCCGCGCGACCTCGGGCACGGCGCAGCTGATGGGCCGCGCGCTGCCGCCCTCGCCTGCCCGGCTGGTGCAGCGCGGCGTCGCGCGCATCCCCGAAGACCGGCACGCAATCGGCGTGGTCGGCGACCTGCCGGTATGGGAGAACGCGGTGTCGGAGCGGCTGCGCAGCCCCGTGTTCTCGCGCTGGTCGTGGCTCGTGAAACGCGCCACCGCCCGCCTCCATGCGCGGCGCATCGAAAAGGCGTTCGACGTGCGCGGAGCAGGCCTGATGGCGCCGGCCCGTTCGCTCTCGGGCGGGAACATGCAGAAACTGATTCTTGGACGCGCCCTGCTGGCGCCCGAACAACCGGAGCCCGATGCCGGCCAGGACAAGGCCGACAGGAAGCATCCCAACCGGGCCCCGCGCCTGATCGTCGCCCACCAGCCCACCTGGGGCCTGGACATCGGCGCTGTTGCCTACGTGCAGCAGCAGCTGATCGCCGCGCGCGACGCCGGCGCTGCCGTGCTGGTGATTTCCGACGACCTCGACGAAGTGCTCGCGCTGGGCGACCGCGTGGCCGTGATGCACGGCGGCCATCTGGGCGAGGCGCGCCCTGCGGCGGCATGGACGCGCGAGGCCATCGGACTGGCCAT
The DNA here is from genome assembly GCF_013376045.1 of Variovorax sp. SG517. Classification (GTDB taxonomy): domain Bacteria; phylum Pseudomonadota; class Gammaproteobacteria; order Burkholderiales; family Burkholderiaceae_C; genus Variovorax. The sequence goes on from NZ_JABMJG010000002.1 coordinate 720,435, forward strand.
GGCCGGCGCGACAGCAACTCCCGCCAAGGGAGCCTCGTCATGATGCGGCTCGAGCGACGCCACGAGACTTCGCGCACGGCGCTGGTGCTCGCGCCCATCGGCGCGATCGTCTTCACGATGGCGATCAGCGCGCTGCTGGTGCTGTGGGCCGGCGCGCCGATCGGCCGCACCTATGCGCTGCTGCTGCAGGGCGGCTTCGGATCGGTGTTCGCGTGGAGCGAGACGCTGACGCGCGCGATCCCGCTGATCCTCACCGGGCTGGCAGCCACCGTCGCCTTCAAGGCGCGGCTCTTCAACATCGGTGCGGAAGGCCAGCTCTACGCCGGTGCGCTGGCCGCCGTCGCCGTGGGCGGCATGCACGGCGGCACCGGCTTCGAGCTGTCGCCGTGGCTGCTCTTCCCGCTGATGATGCTGGCCGCCGCCATTGCCGGCGCGCTGATGCTGCTGGGTCCGGCGCTCATGAAGAACCGGCTGGGCGTGGACGAAGTCGTCACCACGCTGCTGATCAACTTCATCGTGCTGCTGGGCGTGTCGGCGCTGCTCGACGGGCCGATGAAGGACCCGACCGCCATGGGCTGGCCGCAGAGCGTGTCGCTGCAGTCCGACCTGGAACTGGGCAAGCTCGTCGCGCAGACGCGGGTGCACACCGGCCTGCTGTGGGCGATGTCGCTGGCGGTGACGGTGTGGGCGATCTTCAAGTACACGGTGCTGGGCTTCGACATCCGCGCCGTGGGCGCGAACGCGCGCGCCGCCGCCTTCGCGGGCGTGCCGGTGACGCGCACGGTGGTGATGGTGGCGCTGCTCTCGGGCGCGCTGGCGGGCCTGGCCGGCGCCATCGAGGTGGCGGGCCGCACCAGCTACGTCACGCTCGACATGTCGCCGGGCTACGGCTACACCGGCATCGTGATCGCGATGCTGGCGGGGCTGCATCCGCTGGGCGTGATCGCCGCCGCGGTGTTCGTGGCGGGCATGCTGGTCGGCGCCGACACCATGAGCCGCGCGGTGGGCGTGCCGACCTACATCGCCGACGTGATCGTCGCGGCCTCGCTGATCGCGGTGCTGGTGGCCACGCTGCTCACGCAATACCGGGTGAGGATGACGAAATGAGCGATCTCCTCGACATTCTTTCCAACGCTTCCTTCTGGGTCGCGGTGCTGCGCATCGCCACGCCGCTCATCCTGGGCACGCTCGGCGTGCTGCTGTGCGAGCGCGCGGGCGTGCTCAACCTCGGCATCGAGGGAATCATGGTCGCGGGCGCCTTCACCGGCTGGCTCGCGGTGTATGCCGGCGCGCCGCTGTGGGTGGGCGTGGGCGTGGCCGCGCTCGCGGGCATGGTGTTCGGGCTGCTGCATGCCTTTCTGACCGTGGGGCTGGCGCTCTCGCAGCACGTGTCGGGGCTGGGCATCACGCTGCTGGCGACCGCGCTGAGCTACTTCGGCTATCGCGTGAGCTTTCCGAAGGTGAACACGCCGCCCACCATCACGCCCTTCGCACCGATGGACTGGCTGCCCATTCCGATCCTCAACGCGCAGACCGCGCTCACGCTGTTCGCGCTGCTGCTGGTGCCGGTGGTGGGCTGGGTGCTGTACCGCACGCCGCTGGGCCTCGCGTTGCGCATGGCCGGCGAGAACCCTCAGGCGGCCGAGAGCCAGGGCGTGTCGGTCGCGGCCACCCGCACCGGCGCCATCGTCGCGGGCTCCGCGCTGATGGGCATGGCGGGCTCCTTCCTCACGCTGTCGGCCTTCAACGCCTTCTTCTTCAACATGGTGAACGGACGCGGCTGGATCTGCGTGGCGCTGGTGGTGTTCGCCTCGTGGCGGCCGGGCAAGGCCCTGCTGGGCGCGCTGCTGTTCGCCTTCTTCGATGCGCTTCAGCTTCGGCTGCAACAATCGGGCGACGCCGTGCTGCCCTACCAGATCTACCTGATGCTGCCCTACCTGCTGTCGATCCTGGCGCTGGTGCTGGTGGCACGCAAGGCAAGCTACCCGCAGGCGCTGATGAAACCGTACCGCAAGGGGGAACGCTGATGACCACCAGGACCGCCAACGCCGCGCGAGGCGCCCTGCTCTCGGCATTGCTGGCTCTGCTGGCAATGGGCGGCAACGGCGCCCGCGCGCTCGGCATGAACTACGGCTACGAGGCCTTCAGCACCGCCGACGCCGTGACCTGGGTGCAGATGTGCGGCACCTGGGGCAAGGACCACCAGGGCACCTACCGCGTGGTGCACGCCGAGCAGTACGCGCAGTCGTTCCTCTACGTGCAGTGGATGAGCCGCGACGCCAACGGCAGCCTGCGCGCGGAGCACACGGTCGCCATCGCCGAGCTGGACAACGACCACGCGGAAATCTCCCTGTCCGACCTCACCTGCCGCGCCACGCCGCGCGGCATCGTCGTCACGGCAAAGGCCGATTCGGGGCACGACGAGAAGCTGCGCCGCGTGACCATCGAGGTCGGGCCTGCACCGGGGCAATACCGGTATCGGGCGCAGAACACGCGCTGAGACGCCGGCATCCGGACAGCGACACGAACCTTCCACCAGAACAACTGCCGGGCGCTCCGCCAGGGGCGCGCTGAACACCCCCAAAGGCCTCCACGATGCTCGACCTCCTCATCACCAACGCCACCCTCCCCGACGGTCGCACCGGCATGTCGGTCGCCGTGCAGGACGGGTGCATCGCCGAAGTCACGCCCGGACTCGATGCGCCTGCGCACGAGAAGCTCGACGCGCAGGGCCTGCTGCTATCGCCCCACTTCGTCGACCCGCACTTCCACATGGACGCCACGCTGAGCTACGGCCTGCCGCGCGTCAACCAGAGCGGCACGCTGCTCGAAGGCATCGCGCTATGGGGCGAGCTGAAGCCGCTGCTGACGGCCGACGCGCTCATCGAGCGCGCGCTGGCGTACTGCGACTGGGCGGTGGCCAAGGGGCTGCTGGCGGTGCGCTCGCATGTGGACACGAGCGACCCGAGCCTGCTGGCGGTCGATGCGCTGCTGGAGGTCCGGCGCAAGGTGGCGCCGTATCTCGATCTTCAGCTGGTCGCCTTTCCGCAGGACGGTGTGCTGCGATCGCCGGGTGGCGTCGAGAACCTGGAGCGCGCCCTCGACAAGGGCGTGGACGTGGTCGGCGGCATTCCGCACTTCGAGCGGACCATGGCAGATGGCGCCGCCAGCGTGAAGCTGCTGTGCGAGATCGCCGCGGCGCGCGGCAAGCTGGTCGACATGCACTGCGACGAGTCGGACGACCCGCTCTCGCGCCATATCGAGACACTGGCCTTCGAGACCCAGCGCCTCGCGCTGCAGGGCCGCGTGACCGGCTCGCACTGCACCTCGATGCACTCGATGGACAACTACTACGTGAGCAAGCTTCTGCCGCTGATCGCGGAGAGCGGCGTGTCGGTGGTGTCCAACCCGCTCATCAACATCACCCTGCAGGGCCGCCACGACACCTACCCCAAGCGCCGCGGCATGACGCGCGTGCCAGAGCTCATGGCCGCCGGCGTGAACGTCGCCTTCGGCCACGACTGCGTGATGGACCCCTGGTACGGCATGGGCTCGGGCGACATGCTCGAAGTGGCACACATGGGCCTGCACGTGGCGCAGATGACCAGCCAGGAAGGCATCCGCCAGTGCTTCGAGGCGGTGACGACGAATGCCGCGCGCGTGATGCACCTGGAGAACTACGGCCTCGAGGCCGGCTGCGACGCCAGCTTCGTGCTGCTGCAGGCGCGCGATGCGGTCGAGGCGATCCGCCTGCGCGCCGCGCGGCTCAAGGTGTTCCGCAAGGGGCGGCTGCTGGCCGAGACGCCTGCCGCCACGGCCAGCCTGCACCTTCCCGGCCGGGGCGATTCCACGAGCTGGATGGCGCCGAAGCACGCCGGCTGAGCCCTGCGGTCAGGACGCCGAGCCCACGCTAGGCGAACTCCTGCACCAGCGCCGTCAGCGCCTCGCCGACCGGGCGCTCGACCTTCAGCGAGAGAAGCGGGTCCGCCCGGGTGCGCCCGAGGTTCACGGCCGCCACCGGCTTGCCTGCCGCGGCCGCCGCCTGCACGAAGCGAAAGCCCGAATAGACCATCAGCGACGACCCGGCCACGAGCACCGCATCGGACTCCTCCAGCGCCGCGAATGCGGCTGTGACGCGCTCCTTCGGCACGCTCTCGCCGAAGAACACCACGTCGGGCTTGAGCAGGCCGCCGCAGTGCGGACAGGCCGGCACGTCGAAGTCGGAGAAATCGCGGCCGTCGAGATCGGCGTCGCCGTCGGGCGCGGCGCGGGCTTCCAGCTCGGCCCAGCGCGGATTGCGCCGCCGCAGTTCGAGCTGCAGTTCGGCGCGCGGCGTGCGCCGCTCGCAGCCCATGCAGCGCACGGTGTCGATGCGGCCGTGCAGGTCGATGGCGCCGCGGCTGCCGGCGGCTTCGTGCAGGCCATCGACGTTCTGCGTGAGCAGCAGCCCGACGCGTCCCGCCTCGTCCAGCCGCGCCAGCGCGTGGTGCGCCGCACCCGGGCGGGCGCCCGCCATGGTCGGCCAGCCGATCAGGCTGCGCGCCCAGTAGCGCTTGCGCGTGGACTCCTCGCCCATGAAGGCCTGGTAGGTGACGGGCGACGGGCGCTTCCATTCGCCGTCGACGTCGCGGTAATCGGGAATGCCCGAATCGGTGCTGCAGCCCGCGCCGGTGAGCACGAAGAGCTTGCGGTGGCGCGTGGCGAAGTCGGCGAGCCCGGCGTAGGCAGCAGGGTTGGCGGCGAGGTTGGCGGGCATGCGGCGAGCATAAGTCGGCGGCCCGATTCCTGCTAAAGCCCTGGCTCTTGTCCGTCGCCGGAGAACGCCATGAACCCATCACGCCAGACACGCCCCCATCGCCCTACACGGCGCGCCGCGCTGCAGATCCTTGCCGCGGGCGTCGCCGGCGCGGCCCTGCCGGCCTTCGCCCAATGGCCCGACCGGGCCATCAAGATCATCGTCACCTTCCCGCCCGGCGGCTCCAGCGACGTGCTCGCGCGCGTGATGGCGGAACAGCTCGCGAAGAAGCTGGGGCAGCCCGTGGTGGTCGACAACAAGCCCGGCGCGGGCGGCACCATCGGCGGCTCGCTGGTGGCGTCGGCACCGGCCGACGGCTACACGCTGATGCTGTCGAACACCACGCCGATCGCGCTCGGGCCTTTCACGCTCGACAAGCTGCCCTACGACCCCGTCACGGGCTTCACGCACGTCGCCTACCTCGGCGCGGCGCCGCTGGTGGTCATGGCGAGCAAGGGCTCCGGCCTCAAGACATTCGCCGACTTCGAGGCGCTGGCGCGCAAGGAAGGCCGCATCGACTTCGGCTCGGGCGGCCCTGGGTCCATCGGACACATCCACGGCGAGCTGCTGAAGAAGATCACCGGGATCAACATGGTGCACGTGCCCTATCGCGGCGGTGCGCCGATGAGCACCGACCTTCTCGCCAACACCATCCCGGTGGGCATCGACGTCATCACCTCGTACGTTCCCTTCTTCAAGAGCGGCCAACTGGTGCCGCTGGCCGTGACAGGCACGCAGCGTTCGCCGCTCATGCCCGAGGTGCCCACGATGGTCGAGCTGCATCAGCCGAAGCTGGTGCTGGAGAACTTCTTCGGCCTTTCAGGCCCCGCCAAGCTGCCGCCGGACGTGGTTGCGCGGCTCAACGCCTCATGCAACGAAGTGCTGGCCATGCCCGAGATCCAGAAGAAACTGACGGAGCTGGGCATCGTTGCAAAGCCGGAGTCGGTGGCCGTGTTCAACGGCTTCGTGAAGGAGCAGGTCGAAGTGCTCGGGCCGACGGTCAAGGGGGCGGGCATCAAGCTGTAGCCTCGCGGCCACCCCGCTTCTGGAGGCGATCAGAAGCGCACGCAGACGGCCTGCCTCTCCTGCAGCACGGCCTCCTGCGCGAATCGCTGGCGGTAGGCGCCGACGATGGTGGCGATGGCAGCGTCGTCCTTCTCGCTGCGCGGGTGCAACAGAACGACCAGCTTCGAGCGCTCGCGCACCACCTCGCCCGACACGCTGCGCCACTGGCCGGCGGCGTCAATCACTGTCAGGCCCTGCGGAAAGGCCGGCGTCACGGTGGTGTCGAGGAAGGCCGTCCATTCGGCGTCCGACACCTGGCCGCCCGAAGGAATGGCGCGGCCGAAGTACAGCGTGTCGCGCTCGAAGCTTTCGAAGCCGCTCCCGCAGGCCCTCGCGTCGCCGGAGGCCGGGGGCGGCAAGGTGCCGCAGCCGGCCAGCGCCAAGGCCGCCACCGCGACAGCAAGAGCGCCGCGGGCGGGAGACAAAGTGGCCGTCGTCGTCATGCGAACACCTCCTTGCATTGTTTTCAGCCCGGCAGAAAGACCAGCGGCGCGGGCTGGCCCTCGCCCGGCGGCTGGCCACGGTCGAGCAGCCGCCAGCCGGGATTCCAGCGCGAAACGCGGCCGTCGGCAACAGCCTCTTCCAGCATCGACTGGGCCTGCTCGGGGTGCTGCCAGTCGAGTGCCAGCGCGCGCAGGTCCCAGTCCCACCACGGGCAGGCGCGGATGCGATCGACGAGCACGTCGGGAAAGCGCTGGCGGATCACCCGGGCCGGCACGCCGCCCACGATGGTGAAAGGCTCCACGTCGCGCGTCACGATGGCGCCGGCGCCTATCACCGCGCCGTCGCCGATGGTGATGCCGCTCTTGAGACTGACACGCGAGCCGATCCACACGTCGTTGCCGATGGTCACCGGCGAATGCGACGGGAACTGCGCCACGGACTGGTGCCGGTACGGCTCCGGAAAATTGGGCGCATAAGCCAGCATGTGCGTGGTGAACCAGTCGGCGGGATGGTCCGACAGGGTCTGCACGCCGTCGCCGATGGAGCAGTAGCGCCCCATGCCCAGGTCGACCAGCAGCGCGCCGGGCGAGATGCTCGAATAGGCGCCGATGGAGCACCGGCCGTGCAACTGGGCCGAATGCCAGATGCGCACCGGCGTCTCGAAGCGCAGCGGCGTCGGCACCAGGCAGCCCTCGACAGGTAGAGCCCGTAGCCTTCGAGCCCCTTCGAGAGTTCGGCGTTGATGCTCAGGCTCATGGCTGCGCCGTCCGGTCTGCCGATCAGGCCTCGGGCGCGATGGCTTCGGCGTATTCGTAGAGCGCGCCGAGGATCTCCTCCCCGCGCTCGTCGGCGTTCTCGGAGAGCGCGTCGACCTCGCTGAACAGCATCTCGATGGTGCGCGCCCCGCCCTCGCCCTTGAAGAGCTTCGCGACACGCAGCGCCTCCCAGCGCTCGACCTCATCCTCGCTGAGCAGCTCAGGCCAGTTGCGCGCGCGATAGCGGAAGACGATCTCGTCGAGCCGGCCGTCGTCGAAGCCGGTGCGATCCTTCGCCAGTTCCTCGGGCGACAGGCCGCGCAGCTGGTTCAGGCGCCGCCGGTCGGCATTGCCGACGAAGCCGCCGTAGAGGTCTTCGTCGACATCGGGCGTGGCTTCCTTGGGACGGGCATACACCTGCGACCAGATGGCGCTCATGTCGGGCAGGTCGCGCGCGATGGCTGCGTGGCGCATCGCCGTGTCCAGGTCGACGCCCCAGCGCTCGGCCATCGGCGCCGCGAGCGTGCGCAGGTTGCCGACGACCATCGGCGACTTGTTGAGGTGCACGCCTTTGATCGGCAGGCGCACCACGCCCTCGGGCAGGTCGGCGGTGCGGGTGAAGAGGCGCAGCCGCAGCGTCTCGACGTCGATGTCGCGCAGCTCGCTGGGGTCGTGCGCCAGGTCCCAGGCCAGCAGCTCGTTCTTGTTGGTGGGATGGCTGGCCAGCGGCCACATCACGGCCAGGCAGCCACGCTCGACCGGGAACATGCCCGAGACGTGCAGGAAGGGCTTCGCGGTCTCGCGCGTCGCGGGCAGTCCCAGCTCGCTGGCGACGCGGTCCTTCCTGTGCAGGCCGAAGGCGAAGTCGAACAGCTTGGGCTGCTTGCTGCGGATGAGGCGGGCCAGCGCGATGGTGGCGCGCACGTCCGACAAGGCATCGTGCGCCGACTCGTGCAGCAGGCCGTTGGCGCGTGCCAGGTCTTCGAGCTTGAAGCTGGGCTTGCCGTCTTCCTTTTTCGGCCACTCGATGCCCTCGGGGCGCAGCGCGTAGGTGAGGCGCACCACGTCGAGCAGGTCCCAGCGGCCGCAGTCGTTCTGCCATTCGCGGGCGTACGGATCGATCAGGTTGCGCCAGAACAGGAAGCGCGTGACCTCGTCGTCGAAGCGGATAGTGTTGTAGCCCACGCCGATGGTGCCGGGCTGCGAGAAGGCGCGCTCGATGTGCGCGGCGAATTCGTGCTCGGGAATGCCGCGCTCCAGGCACAGCTGCGGCGTGATGCCGGTGATCAGGCAGGCCTCGGGGCTGGGCAGGTAGTCCGGCGCGGGCTTGCAGTAGATCATCAGCGGCTCGCCGACTTCGTTGAGCTCCGCGTCGGTGCGCACGGCCGCGAACTGCGAGGGGCGGTCGCGGCGCGGCACCGCGCCGAAGGTTTCGTAGTCGTGCCAGAGAAAAGTGTGGTTCATTCAGAGCAGGGTTGAAAACAGGCGCGCGATGGCGTCGCCGAGGCGGCGCCAGAAAGTCTGGGGCCGGTTGGCGCGCACCGCGCCGGAACTGTGGAGGTCGGTCTCGAACTGCGACGCCAGCGGCCGGGTCAGCTCGGGACCATAGACCACCGCGCAGACCTCGAAGTTGAGACGGAAGCTGCGGTTGTCGAAATTGGCGGTGCCGATCATTGCGCAATGGTCGTCCACCACCAGGGTCTTGGAATGGAGCATGCGCGCCTTGTACTCCCAGACCTTCACGCCGGCGGCGATCAGTTCGTCGAAGTACGAGCGCGCCGCCGCGCTCACGATGGCCGAGTCGCTGCGGCGCGGCACCAGCAGGCGCACGTCCACGCCGCGCAGCGCGGCGCTCGTGAGCGCCATCAGCGCGGGCTCGCCGGGCACGAAGTACGGCGTGGTGAGCCAGGCGCGGTGCGTGGCCGAATGGATCGCCTCGACGTGCATGCGGTGGATGGCCTCCATCGGGTTGTCGGGCCCGCTGGTGACAATCTGCACGGGGATGTCGCCCGCCTCCAGTTGGGGAAGCATCGCGTTCATGGCATCGTCCAGGCCGCGCAGGTTCTCGCCGGTGGCGTAGGCCCAGTCTTCGAGGAAGGTGGTCTGCAGCCAGCGCACCGCGCTGCCCTCGATGCGCAGGTGCACGTCGTGATAGGCGTCGGGATTGGTGCGCTTGTCTTCCTCGTCGGTGATGTTCACGCCACCCGTGAAGCCGACGCGGCCGTCGCACACCACGATCTTGCGGTGGGTGCGGTAGTTGGTCACCGGGCGCAGGCGCCGGCCGATCTTCGTGTCGTGGAAGAGCGCCACCTCGACGCCCGCCTCGACCATCGGCGCCAAGAACTTGTGGCCGATGCGCTTGGAGCCCAGCGCGTCGATCAGCAGGCGCACCATCACGCCCTCCTTTGCGCGCTCGATCAGCAGGTCGCGCAGCGCGGTGCCGATGCGGTCGGGCTCGAAGATGTAGTACTCGAGGTGGATGTGGTCCCGCGCGGCGCGCACCGCGTCGAAGATCGCGTCGAAGGTGCGTGCGCCGCCCGAGAGCAGCTCGACATCCACGGCGCTCGATACCGGCAGCCCGCAGGTCGCGGTACCCAGCTTCGCCATCTGCTGCAGCGCTGGCGGCGCGTTCTGCGCCGCGTCGCGCAGCCGGGCCACGTCGGCCTGCGCCGAGGCCCCGGCGCGGCTGCGCAGCCGCTTGAGGCGCTGCTTCTTCAGCCGCTGCGGCCCCAGGAAGTAATAGACGACGAAGCCCGCGAACGGCAGCAGCGCGAGCGAGAGGATCCAGCTCATCGTCGACACCGGCGCGCGCTTCTGCATCACGATCCAGACCGACAGCACCGCGATGTAGCCGCTCCATGCGAGGGAGAGGCCGGTTTTCCATTCGTGGCTGAGTTCGGGGAGGATCAAGGCGGGAAAGCGGCTGGAACGGTGATTCGATACGGGTCGGCCCAAAGAAAAAGGCCGGTAGCGATGCTACCGGCCTTTGGCTTCATTTCAGAAGACGCGATGGACTGGCTCAGCCTGCCGCGGTTTCCTCTGCTTCGGGCTTCTGCTTGCCTTCCTTCTTCGGAAGGGGCTGGATGTCCAGCAGCACTTCGTCCTTGTCGTCGAGGTCGACTTCGAGGCGGCCACCGTCAGTCAGGCGTCCGAACAGCAGCTCGTCGGCCAATGCACGACGGATCGTGTCCTGGATCAGGCGCTGCATCGGACGTGCGCCCATCAGCGGATCGAAGCCCTTCTTCGCCAGGTGCTTGCGCAGCTTGTCGCTGAAGGTGACTTCCACCTTCTTCTCGCCGAGCTGGGTTTCCAGCTGCAGCAGGAACTTGTCGACCACGCGCAGGATGACCTGTTCGTCGAGCGCCTTGAAGTTGACGATGGCGTCCAGCCTGTTGCGGAACTCGGGCGAGAACAGGCGCTTGATGTCGCCCATCTCGTCGCCGGCCTGCCTCGGGTTGGTGAAGCCGATGGTCGCCTTGTTCATGGTCTCGGCACCCGCGTTCGTCGTCATGATGATGATGACGTTGCGGAAGTCGGCCTTGCGTCCGTTGTTGTCGGTCAGCGTGCCATGGTCCATGACCTGCAGCAGCACGTTGAAGATGTCCGGATGCGCCTTCTCGATTTCGTCGAGCAGCAGCACCGCGTGCGGCTTCTTCGTGACAGCCTCGGTCAGCAGGCCACCCTGGTCGAAACCGACGTAGCCCGGAGGCGCGCCGATCAGGCGGCTCACCGCATGACGCTCCATGTATTCCGACATGTCGAAGCGGATCAGCTCGATGCCCATGATGTAGGCCAGCTGCTTCGCCGCTTCGGTCTTGCCGACGCCGGTGGGGCCGGAGAACAGGAACGAACCGATCGGCTTGTCGCCCTTGCCCAGGCCCGAGCGAGCCATCTTGACCGCCGAGGCGAGCACTTCGAGTGCCTTGTCCTGGCCGAACACCACGCTCTTGAGGTCGCGCTCGATGGTCTGCAGCTTGCTGCGGTCGTCGTTGCTGACGTTGGCCGGGGGAATGCGCGCGATCTTCGCGACGATTTCCTCGACTTCGGTCTTGCTGATGGTCTTCTTGCGCTTGCTCGGCGGCAGGATGCGCTGGGCTGCGCCCGCTTCGTCGATGACGTCGATCGCCTTGTCGGGCAGGTGACGGTCATTGATGTACTTGGCGCTGAGCTCAGCCGCGGCCTGCAGGGCAGCCACGGCGTACTTCACGCCATGGTGTTCCTCGAAGCGCGACTTCAGGCCCTTCAGGATGTCGACGGTTTCCTGCACCGACGGCTCGACCACGTCGACCTTCTGGAAACGACGCGACAGGGCCGCGTCCTTCTCGAAGATGCCGCGGTATTCCGTGAAGGTGGTCGCGCCGATGCACTTGAGCTGGCCGCTGGAAAGCGCCGGCTTGAGCAGGTTCGACGCGTCGAGCGTGCCGCCCGAGGCTGCGCCCGCACCGATCAGGGTGTGGATCTCGTCGATGAAGAGGATGGCGTTCGGCTTGTCCTTCAGCGACTTGAGCACGCCCTTCAGGCGCTGCTCGAAATCGCCGCGGTACTTGGTGCCGGCCAGCAGCGCGCCCATGTCGAGCGAGAACACGTTCGACTCGGCCAGGATTTCCGGCACGTCGCCCTGCGTGATGCGCCATGCAAGGCCCTCGGCGATGGCGGTCTTGCCCACGCCGGCCTCGCCGACCAGCAGCGGGTTGTTCTTGCGCCGGCGGCACAGGATCTGGATGACGCGCTCGACCTCGTACTCGCGGCCGATCAGCGGATCGATCTTGCCGTCCTTGGCCATCTGGTTGAGGTTTTGCGTGAACTGCTCGAGCGGCGACGCCTTCTCGTTGCGTTCGCCGCCGCCCTCCTCGCCTTCGCCCGAGGGAGCTTCGCCGCTGCCCTTGACGGCTTCCGGCGGATCGCTCTTCTTGATGCCGTGGGCAATGAAGTTGACCACGTCGAGGCGGGTGACGCCCTGCTGGTGCAGGTAGTACACCGCGTGCGAGTCCTTCTCGCCGAAGATCGCGACCAGCACGTTGGCGCCGGTGACTTCCTTCTTGCCGTTGCCGGTGGACTGCACATGCATGATGGCGCGCTGGATCACGCGCTGGAAACCCAGGGTCGGCTGGGTGTCTACATCGTCGGTACCCGCCACCTGGGGCGTGTTGTCCTTGATGAAGTTGGTGAGCGACGCCCGCAAGTCGTCGACGTTGGCCGAGCAGGCGCGCAGAACTTCCGCGGCGCTCGGGTTGTCCAGCAAAGCGAGCAGCAGATGCTCCACGGTGATGAACTCGTGGCGCTGCTGCCGGGCCTCGACGAAGGCCATGTGCAAGCTGACTTCCAGTTCCTGGGCAATCATGTGATTTCCTTTTGCCTTGCTGTAAATAAGTTCTCAGATGGGTTGGAGCTTGCGCAATTCAACTGGTTCATGCAACAGGTTCGCTGACGCATTGGAGCGGATGCCCGGCCTGCTGCGCGGCTTCCATGACCTGGTTGACCTTGGTGGCTGCCATGTCGCGGGAATAAACCCCACAGACGCCCCGGCCATCGAGGTGGATCTTGAGCATGATCTGGGTGGCGGTCTCGCGATCCTTGTTGAAATATTCCTGCAGCACGACGATCACGAACTCCATGGGCGTGTAGTCGTCGTTCAGCATCACCACCTGGTACATCTGCGGCGGCGCGGTTCTTTGCGGTCGGCGCTCCAGGACGACCGAATCTCCGTCGTCCCCGGCCGGTTTCTGGGCCGGCGGAGTGCTGGGAGTTTTTGGAGTTCTCGTTGCCATGAAAATCATTCTATAGAGCGTGCAAGCGCTGTGCCGAGCGAAAAAAACGTGGTGGCGCGTATCCGACAATTCAAGGGGTTTGCGGCCGCTGCGACAGTATTTCCGCAACGGCATGCCAGGCAGGAGTTTTAGGCAAAAAAGCCTGCGGCAATTGACTGAAAAAGCAGCAAAAAGCCCTTGAATTCCTTCCGGAAGTTCAAGGGCTCCTCGTGTTGCCGCGACGCCGCCAGGACGTCGAAGCGCGGCAACTACATGTTGTCGATCATCACTTGGCCGAAGCCCGAGCAGCTCACCTGCGTCGCGCCGTCCATCAGGCGGGCGAAGTCGTAGGTGACTTTCTTGCTGGCGATCGACTTCTCCATCGAGCTGATGATCAGGTCGGCGGCTTCCTTCCAGCCCATGTGGCGCAGCATCATTTCGGCCGAAAGGATCTCGGAACCGGGGTTCACGTAGTCCTTGCCGGCGTACTTGGGAGCCGTGCCGTGGGTGGCCTCGAACATGGCGACGGTGTCGCTCAGGTTCGCGCCCGGGGCGATGCCGATGCCGCCGACCTGCGCGGCCAGGGCATCGGAAACGTAGTCGCCGTTGAGGTTGAGCGTGGCAATCACGCTGTATTCGGCCGGACGCAGCAGGATCTGCTGCAGGAATGCATCGGCGATGCTGTCCTTGACGGTGATTTCCTTGCCGGTCCTGGGATTCTTGAACTTCATCCAAGGGCCGCCGTCGATCAGTTCGGCACCGAACTCCTTGGCCGCCAGGCCGTAACCCCAGTCACGGAAGCCACCTTCGGTGAACTTCATGATGTTGCCCTTGTGCACCAGGGTGACGCTGAGCTTGTCGTTGTCGATGGCGTATTGCAGCGCCTTGCGCACCAGGCGCTCGGTGCCTTCCCGGGACACCGGCTTGACGCCGATGCCCGAGGTTTCGGGGAAGCGAATCTTCTTGACGCCCATTTCGTCCTGCAGGAACTTGATGAGCTTCTTCGCCTTTTCGCTCTCGGCTTCGAACTCGATGCCGGCGTAGATGTCTTCGGAGTTCTCGCGGAAGATCACCATGTTCGTCTTGTGCGGTTCACGCACCGGGCTCGGAACGCCTTCGAAATACTGGATGGGGCGCAGGCACACGTAGAGGTCGAGTTCCTGGCGCAGCGCGACGTTCAGCGAGCGGATGCCGCCACCGACTGGCGTGGTCAGCGGGCCCTTGATGGAGACCACGTAGTCGCGCACGGCGTGCAGCGTTTCCTCGGGGAGCCAGACGTCGGGGCCGTAGACCTTGGTCGACTTCTCGCCGGCGTAGACCTCCATCCAGTGGATCTTCTTCTTGCCGCCGTAGGCCTTTGCCACCGCAGCGTCCACCACCTTCAGCATCACCGGCGTGATGTCCAGGCCGGTTCCATCGCCCTCGATGAAGGGAATGATCGGTTGGTCAGGCACATTGAGGGAGTTGTCGGCGTTGACCGTGATCTTCTGGCCTTCGGTCGGGACTTTGATGTGCTGATAACTGGTCATGAGAGGGGAAGGCTCCGGGATCGACGTACTTTTAAGAACTGTCAGCGAATTCAGACACGGCGCGTATTCCGCTGTACAGCCGGCGAACAAATCGCTGTACATTTTAGACGCAACCCATCAGCAAGCGTTTGTCAACCGGCGGCCCAACGGCGTCGTTAGTGGCTGACCTTCTGCTCGCCGGGAGGCGTTTCCAACCAATTCTCGATAGAGGAATCACCAATGAGCAAAATTCTCGCAGTCATGATCGCCGGCCTGTTCGCCGCTGGCGCCTACGCCCAGAACCCGGCCGGTACGACGCCCGAGCAAGGCAACGCCACCAACAGCAAGTCGCAGCAACGCGCCGAAGCCAAGAAGGCTGCCAAGCCCGCTGGCCAGGTCAAGGCTCCGGCTGGCGACGAAGCCAAGACCCCCGAAGGCGGCGCCATCGGTGCCGACAAGGCTGCGGCCTCCGGCGAGAAGCGTGCTGAAACCCGCGACCAGCGTCGTCGCAACAAGGACGGCAGCGTCAAGCGCAAGTCGACCCAAGGCGGCACCCCGAAGTAATTCGGCCTGCCCCGCAAAAGAAGCGCTCTTCGGAGCGCTTTTTTTTCGTGCGAAAGCAGCTTTGTCCTGTCAACCGCTGAAAACGGCCTCCGTTGAATGTCTACCTTCCGCAAGAAGGCCAATCCAGATCAACGAATTTCAAAGGATATGTTCATGAACAAGCTGCTCGCAGCCCTGGTCGCCGGTCTCTTCGCCGTCGGCGCTTTCGCTCAACAAGCCGAGCCCACCACGGCAGCTCCGGCTCCCGCAGCCAAGGCTGCCAAGCACGCTTCCGTCAAGAAGCACGCTGCTGCCAAGAAGCACAAGGTTCGCCACATTGCCAAGGCCCACACGGCCGCCGCCAAGAAGGTGTAAGCTTCCCCGCTCACCGGCAATGCCCGCATCAGCGGGCATTTTTATTGGCATTTTTAATCCAGGCCGGGCCCTGGCCCCGCCCTGAAAGAGTCGTCCGATGCTCATCAAGCGTCTCGCCGCCCTGCTCTCCCTGCTCCTCGCATCCGCATCGTTCACGATGCAGGCACATGCCCAGCAGCAACCCCAGACGGACCTGCCACGCACCCAACTGTCGGTCGGCCTGTACAAGATCGACGCGC
This sequence comes from Variovorax sp. SG517, assembly GCF_013376045.1. Classification (GTDB taxonomy): domain Bacteria; phylum Pseudomonadota; class Gammaproteobacteria; order Burkholderiales; family Burkholderiaceae_C; genus Variovorax. The sequence goes on from NZ_JABMJG010000002.1 coordinate 735,906, forward strand.
AGGTTGCGCAAACCCCTCTTCAACGTGAAATCGGCCTGATGTTCCGCAAGGAGATGCCCCAGGCCGAAGGGATGATCTTCGTGTTCGAGCAGCCCGCCACGCAGTGCTTCTGGATGCGCAACACGATCCTTCCGCTGACCGCCGCCTTCGTTGCCGACGACGGCCGCATCGTCAACCTGGCCGACATGCAGCCCATGACCGAGAACACGCATTGCTCGCAGGAGCCGGTGCGCTACGTGCTCGAAATGAACCAGGGCTGGTTTGCCAAGAAGAACATCAAGAAGGGCGCCAAGCTCGGCGGCGAGCTGTTCGCAGCCGGCAAACGATGAGCGCCTGCCGCCCATAGCCAACAAAAAGCCGACCCATGGTCGGCTTTTTCGTTTTTGGCAGAACGCGGGATCAGCCGAAGTTCTTGGCGGCGAAGTCCCAGTTGGCCAGCTTGGCCAGGAAGGTCTCGACGAACTTCGGGCGCAGGTTGCGGTAGTCGATGTAGTAGGCGTGCTCCCAGACGTCCACCGTCAGCAGCGCGGTGTCGGCGGTCGTCAGCGGCGTGCCGGCTGCGCCCGTGTTCACGATGTCCACGGTGCCGTCGGGCTTCTTCACCAGCCAGGTCCAGCCCGAGCCGAAGTTGCCCACGGCCGACTTCACGAAGGCTTCCTTGAAGGCGTCGTAGCTGCCCCACTTCGCTTCGATGGCCTTGGCCAGCGCGCCGGTGGGAGCGCCGCCGCCTTGGGGCTTCATGCAGTTCCAGAAGAAAGTGTGGTTCCAGATCTGCGCGGCGTTGTTGTAGATGCCGCCGCTGGACTTCTTGACGATCTCTTCGAGCGTCAGCGTTTCGAACTCGGTGCCCTTTTGCAGGTTGTTGAGGTTCACCACGTAGGCGTTGTGGTGCTTGCCGTAGTGGTACTCGAGGGTTTCCTTCGAATACTCGGGTGCCAGTGCGTCCAGGGCGTACGGCAGGGGTGGGAGCACATGTTCCATGGTTTTTTCTCGTGGGTTGGTTGTGGGAATAAAGGATTCTAGGAAGTAATTATCGAGACGGCGTCGGACGCGTTCCCGTCGCGCCGCCCAAAGCGACGGTCAGGTCGACCTCGCCATCGGCGAGCCGCGCCTTGACCGCATCGCCCGGTGCGAGTTGCGTGGCGCTGACGATCGCATGACCATCTGTATCGGTCAGCCACGCATAGCCGCGCTGCAAGACCAGTGCCGGATCGAGCAATCGCATGCGCAGGGCCACGCGCTCCAGCCGATCGCGACGCTGCACGACCGCGCGCCCCATCTTCAGCGGAAAGTCAGCGGCGATCTGGCGCGGCAACTGCGTCAGCCGCTCCCTTCTGGACATCACGCTGTAGCGAAGCCGCTGCGCATGATGCGCAAGCCGCAACTGCTGGCGAGTCACCAGATTCGAAGGCCGGCCGAGGCGCCCCGCGGCCTGGTCCAGACGCTGTCCGAGCACGTCGAGGCGACTGCCCAGCGCGTCGCCGAGCCGCTCCTCGAGCAGATCGAGCGCACCGAGCCACACGTCGCGAGGCGCGCTCACCAGTTCCGCTGCGGCCGTGGGCGTAGGCGCGCGCAGGTCGGCGCAGAAATCGGCGATGGTGAAGTCGGTTTCGTGCCCCACGCCGCTGACCAGCGGCACCGGACTCTGCACGATGGTGCGAGCCAGCGCCTCATCGTTGAAGGCCCAGAGGTCTTCGATGGAACCGCCACCGCGCACCAGCAGGATCACGTCGACAGCGGGCGCGAGGCCATAGAGCGACTGCAGCGCCCGCACCAGTTCGCCCGGCGCGTTGGCCCCCTGCACCGCCGCCGGGGCAAGCACGACCGGAATGTGTGGAACACGCCTTCGCAGCGCAGTGACTACGTCGTGCAAGGCAGCAGCGCCCAGCGATGTGACGATGCCGATCGAGCGGGGCATGGTCGGCAACGCCCGCTTGCGCGCCGGATCGAACAGGCCCTCGGCCTCCAGGCGCGCCTTGCGCTGCATGAACTGCTCGAACAGCGCGCCCTGCCCCGCGCGCCGCAGGCTCTCGACCACCAGTTGCAGATCGCCGCGCGGCTCGTACACCGCAAGTCGCCCGCGCACCTCGACCTGATCGCCGTCGCGTGGCGAAAAGTCGAGCAGCCCGGCGGCGCGGCGGAACATCGCGCAGCGCAGCTGGCCGGATTCGTCCTTGAGCGCGAAGTAACAATGTCCACTTGAGGCGCGCGAAAAGCCGGATATCTCGCCACGCACCGTCACCGGGTTGAAGCGGGCGTCGAGCGCGTCGGCAACCGCGCGGCACAAGGCGCCGACAGCCCAGACTCGCGGCCCGGGCGCGGAATTCGGTTCACGCAAGTTCACAAAACGCCCGCTCGGCCGGATGCCACTCTTCCACAACGGGCGGCATGGCCCCCAGCTTCGGCCCCCAGGGCAGGACAGGCGCACGGTTTCTCGTGCAAGCCATTGATTTCATTGAAAAAAGTGCTGCTCAAAATTCAGTCGATCCAGCGAAAAGGCCACCCCATGCGGGTCGCGGCGAGTTGCGCAGCAGGTTAATCACAAAGTTATCCACAGAATCTGTGCGTCCTTGCTGACACAAAAACAAGGCGCGTGACGATGGTGGGCTCAGTGGATAATCGCCGCGCATTTGCAGTCTACGGGCCGGAGGATTTTCTTGTTTTCCATCATAGTTGCCGCGGGTTGGCCGATCTGGCCCTTGCTCGCATGTTCGGTCATTGCGCTCGCGCTGGTTATAGAACGTTTCACGAGTCTCAAGACCGTGAGGGTACTGCCGCCGAAGCTGCTCGACGAAACCATCACCGCGTCGCACGGAGCCATTCCCGGTCCGGACGTCGTGACCAAACTCGAACGCAACTCGATGCTCGGCCAGGTCCTGGCCGCCGGCCTGCGCGCGCTGAACGCCAATCCGCGCTGCACCGAAGACGACCTGCGCGCCGCCATGGAGGCCTCCGGCCGCACCGTGGCGCACAAGCTCGAGCGCTACCTGCCGGCGCTGGCCACCATCGCTTCGGCAGCCCCCCTGCTGGGCCTGCTGGGCACCGTGATCGGCATGATCGAGATCTTCGGCTCGCAGTCGCCGGGCAGCGGCGCGGTGGGCTCGGGCAACCCGGCGCAACTGGCGCACGGCATCTCGATCGCGCTGTACAACACCGCCTTCGGCCTGATCGTGGCCATCCCGACGCTGATCTTCTGGCGCTACTTCCGCAGCCGGGTCGACGAGTACCTGCTGAACCTCGAGCTCTCCGGCGAGCGCTTCGCGCGCCATCTCAACGCACTGCGCAAATGAGCCGCGCCCGCATGCAGTTCCGCCACGGCGCGCGCGACGAGCCGGAGATCAACCTGATCCCGTTCATCGACGTGCTGCTGGTGATCCTGATCTTCCTGATGCTGTCGACCACCTACAGCAAGTTCACCGAGATGCAGCTGCGGCTGCCCACGGCGGACGTCGATGCGCAGCGCGACTATCCAAAGGAAGTGATCGTGGCGGTGTCGGCCGATGGCCGCTACTCGGTCAACAAGAACCCCGTGGCCGACCGGAGCGTGGAAAGCGTGACGGCCGCCCTCGCCGCCGCGGCCACCGGTGGCAAGGACAGCGTGGTGATCATCAGCGCCGACGCGACCAGCCCGCACCAGGCCGTGGTGACGGTGATGGAAGCCGCGCGCCGTGCCGGCCTGATGCAGATCACCTTCGCGGCCCAGTCGACGGCACAAGCCGGGCACTGAGTGCCTAACGGCGGCAGCAGAAACACGGGTTCGCGCCTGCAGGACGCCTGGCTGCGCCGCGGCCTCCTGGCCTGCCTGCTGTGGCCGCTGTCTCTTGTCTATGCCGCGCTGTTCGCGGTGCGCGGCCTGCTCTATCGCGCGGGATGGCTGAAGACCGAACGCGTGCGTGTGCCGGTGATCGTGGTCGGCAACGTGATTGCGGGCGGCGCCGGCAAGACGCCGGTCGTGATGGCCGTCGTCCGGCACCTGCAGTCGCGGGGAATGCAGGTCGGCGTGGTGTCGCGAGGCTATGGCCGCCGCACCGACGACTGCCGCGAAGTGCTCGGCGACAGCGATCCGCGGGATGTGGGCGACGAGCCTGCACTGATCCATCACGCCACCGGCGCGCCGGTGTTCGTCGCGCGCCAGCGCATCGATGCCGCACGCGCGCTGCTCGAACGGCATCCGGCCACGCAGGTCATCGTGAGCGACGACGGACTGCAGCATCTGGCGCTCGGGCGCGTCATCGAGATCTGCGTGTTCGACGACCGGGGCATCGGCAACGGCTGGCGATTGCCCGCGGGCCCGCTGCGCGAAGCCTGGCCACGACGCTGCGACCTGGTGCTGCACAGCGGATCGCGACCGGCCTTCGCAGGAGGCCATACCGCCACCCGGTCGCTCGCGAGCGACGCCTTGGGCAGCGATGGAAAACGCGTACCGCTGGCCTCCCTTGCAGGCCGGCCGTTGACCGCTCTGGCGGCGATCGCCCGGCCCGAGGCTTTCTTCGAGATGCTGCGGAACCGCGGCCTGACGCTCGCCGACACCATCGCGTTGCCCGATCACTTCGATTTCGAGAGCTGGCAGCCCCCGTCTGGCGCGGACATGCCTCTCGTCTGCACTGAAAAGGACGCCGTCAAGCTCTGGCGCAAGGCTCCCGATGCGCTGGCCGTGCCGCTGGAGTTCGTGCCTTCCGCGGAATTCTTCGCCGCCCTCGACGCAAAGCTATCATCGCTCGATGGATACCAAGCTGCTTGAACTGCTCGTCTGCCCCGTCACCAAGGGGCCGCTGACCTGGAACCCCGAGAAGCAGGAGCTGTGGTCTCGCAGCGCCCGCCTGGCATATCAGGTGCGCGACGGTATTCCGGTGCTGCTCGAGAACGAGGCGCGCACGCTCTCCGACGAAGAGCTCGGGCTGTGAGCTTCACCGTTCTGGTTCCGGCGCGGCTGGCGTCGACACGGCTTCCCAACAAACCTCTCGCCGATATCGCCGGCGTGCCCATGGTCGTGCGCGTGGCGCAGCGTGCCGGCGAATCCGGCGCGGCGCGCGTGGTGGTCGCGGGGGACGATCCATCCATCATCGAGGCTTGCAAGGCGCATGGTGTCGAGGTCGTCCTGACGCGCCAGGACCATCCCAGCGGCACCGACCGGCTGGCAGAAGCCTGCGAACAACTCGGGCTCGATGGCGACGACATCGTCGTCAACGTGCAGGGCGACGAGCCGCTGATCGACCCGGCGCTGATCGATGCGGTGGCGAGCACACTGTCCACGCACGCCGAAGCGGCGATGAGCACCGCGGCCCACGAGATCGATTCGGTGGGCGACTTCATGAATCCCAACGTGGTGAAGGTCGTGCTCGACGCACAAGGCAACGCGATGTACTTCAGCCGCGCGCCCATTCCATGGTGGCGCGACGGCTCCGCCAACGGTGCCGCGCCTGCCGTGTTGCCCGCCGCCCCTGCGCCGCTGCGCCACATCGGGATCTATGGCTATCGCGCGGGCTTCGTGCGGCGCTTTCCTTCGCTGCCCCCGGCGCCCGTCGAGTCGACGGAAGCACTCGAGCAACTGCGCGCTCTGTGGCACGGCCATCGCATCGCGGTGCATGTGAGCCATGTCGCGCCGGGCCCCGGCATCGACACGCCCGAAGACTTGGCGCGCGTGCGCGCGGTCTTCGCAGCCGCAGGCGCCTGAGCGTCCCGGCGGCTGCAGGAGCGGGATTTCCCCAAGGGCACGCATGCTATCCTCGAAACAACTCCGCCTTGCCCAGCCACGGGGCCGATGCACGGCGCGACACAAGATCTAAGAACCGTCCGAGGACACCATGAGACTAATTTTGCTGGGCGCGCCCGGGGCGGGCAAAGGCACGCAAGCGGCCTTCATTTGCCAGAAGTACAGCATTCCCCAGATTTCGACCGGCGACATGCTGCGGGCAGCCGTCAAGGCCGGCACCCCGCTCGGACTGCAGGCCAAGGCGGTCATGGACGCCGGCGCGCTGGTCAGCGACGACCTGATCATCAACCTCGTGAAGGAGCGCATCGCGCAGCCCGATTGCGCCGGCGGCTTCCTCTTCGACGGATTCCCCCGCACCATCCCCCAGGCCGACGCCATGAAGGCGGCCGGAGTCAAGCTCGACTACGTGCTCGAGATCGATGTGCCCTTCAGCGACATCATCGAGCGCATGAGCGGCCGCCGTTCGCACCCGGCTTCGGGCCGCACCTACCACGTCAAGTTCAATCCGCCCAAGGTGGAAGGCAAGGACGACGTGACCGGCGAGGACCTGATCCAGCGCGAGGACGACAAGGAAGAAACCGTGCGCAAGCGGCTTGAGGTGTACAGCCAGCAGACGCGTCCGCTGGTCGACTACTACTCCGCCTGGGCGAAGGCAGATCCGGCCGCAGCGCCGAAGTACCGCGCCATCAAGGGCGTGGGCACGGTCGACGAGATCACGCAGCGGGCCTTGGCCGCGTTGAGCAGCTGACCTGACTCCAAGAAAACCGCCCCTTCGACAGGGGCGGTTTCGTTTTCACCCTAGCAGTTCGAGCATCAGGGCGATGCGCGCCTTGACCGGCGTCAGTGCGCCTGCATCGCGCAGCGGATCGCCGGCCTTCGGGAGGATGCGCCCGCTGGTGCAACGCGTCGCCCTGACCACCGAGACACCGGCGTCCTGCGCCCTGAGCGCAGCCGCCTCCAGAGCATGGTGAAGGGTGCCGTTGCCGGTAGTGGCAAGCACCAGCCCGCGCAGGGGCTCCGCGCCCCCAGGCAGCAGGAGCGCATCGATCACCGCCCCGCTGGCACCGGCATGGCTCATCACGATCTCCACCCGGGGCCACTGCACCGCGGTCGCCGCCAGGACCTTCGCCGCCGACACAGCCTGCCCCTGCGGCCAGGCGCGAACGAGGCGGACTTCTCCCTCCTCGACATAGCCGATCGGTCCTGCATCGCCTGAGGCAAAGGCATCGAGCCGATAGGTATGCACCTTCTGGATGTCGACGCCGCCGTGGACGGCGCCGGCGCAGACCACCGTCACGCCCTGGGCGCCCTGCGTCATTGCGACGCCGATCGCATCGCGCACGTTCTGCGGCCCGTCCGGCGACAGGGCGGTGGCCGGACGCATCGCGCAGGTGAGCACCACGGGCTTGGATGGTGCCAGCACGGAGTGCAGGAAGAACGCCGTCTCCTCGATGGTGTCGGTGCCGTGCGTGATAACCACGCCGGCCACATCGGCCTGCGCCAGCCAGTGCGCGCAGCGTCGGGCCAACTGCTGCCAGATGTCGAAGGACATGTCCTTGCTGTCCACCTGGGCCACCTGCTCGGCCTCTAGGGTCACGCCGGCAGGCGCCTCGATACCGCCCAGCAGGTCGGCCACGCCCACCTGCGCGGCGGTGTAGCCGATGTTGTCGTCGCTGCTGGCGGCCCGGCCCGCGATGGTGCCGCCGGTACCCAGAACCACCACACGTCGGCGCAATTCAGGCGAAGAGGAATTGACCATGGCTTGTCAACTTAAAAAAACTGGTTAAAAATACAGCCACTGGATATCCAGCCAGTACCGCAAGGAACCACATATGCAGTTCGCCGTGAAGCTTACAGCCCGCCAGCAGCAGATCCTGGATCTCATCCAGAGCGCTATCGCACGTACCGGTGCGCCGCCCACCCGCGCCGAGATCGCCAACGAACTCGGCTTCAAGTCAGCCAACGCCGCGGAAGAGCATCTGCAGGCGCTGGCGCGCAAGGGCGTCATCGAACTCGTCAGCGGCACTTCGCGCGGCATCCGCCTCAAGGGCGACGCGCTGCGCTCGCTCAACGAAACGCGCCATCGCGAAGGCAACCAGTTCTCGCTCTCGCTGCCCGGCATGGCCCAGCTTGCGCTGCCGCTCATCGGCCGCGTCGCGGCAGGTTCGCCGATCCTGGCGCAGGAGCACGTCGACCAGACCTACTACGTCGAGAACACGCTGTTCCAGCGCCAGCCCGACTACCTGCTCAAGGTGCGCGGCATGTCGATGCGCGACGCCGGCATCATGGACGGCGACCTGCTCGCAGTGCAGGCCACCAAGGAGGCGCGCAACGGCCAGATCGTGGTCGCGCGACTCGGCGACGAGGTGACCGTCAAGCGCCTGAAGCGCAACAAGCAGGTCATCGAGCTGCACGCCGAGAACCCCGACTACCCGACCATCATCGTGCAGCCCGGAGAGCCCTTCGAGATCGAAGGCCTCGCTGTCGGACTCATCCGAAACACCATGCTGATGTAGGCACCGGGCGGCCTGCTTTCTGCAGCACACATCCCCATCCGGCCTCGACAGGTGGCGGGCGTATGGCGAAGAGTCGCCATCACCCTGTCGCGGCCGATTCAAGAAATCCTGCCTGTGTTCAACCTCTACTTTCTTGGAGTTCACATGGGAATCGCCCTCCTCGCCATCGCCGATATCTGGATGCCGCTGCAATCGCTGGCCAGCCGCCTGATGCCGGCACGTCGCGATCGTCGCGGGAATCACATCGACACGACCGAATCCTCTGCCGGACTGCGCTATGTAGCGGTGCGCCCCGCCTGCACGGCCCGCTCGGGTGGCAGTGCCTCGCCCAGCCAGGCGGCCACCGTGCCAGCACGCCCGTTGCGAGTGGTCCGCGTCGTCGACGACAAGAACAGGCAGTGCAGCAGCAATCGCGTCCGAATCTCCGGCCGCATGGCCGATGTCTGCGCCGAGCTCGACCGACTGGCCGCGCTCGAGGCCGCCGAAACCATGGCCACGGCACCGCGCTCGACCCGCCTGCACTGAGCCCGAACGGCCCTGCGAGCGGCTTCGGGGTGGGTATCCAAACGTTCGCAGGCGCGACATTCCAATGCTGCGAGGCACAATGGCGTGCCATGAACATTGTGATCCTCGACGATTACCAGGACGCCGTACGCAAGCTGCGCTGCGCTTCCAAGCTGGACGCATACGCGGCCAAGGTCTATACCAACACGGTGAAGGGCATTGGGCAGCTATCGGTTCGCCTCAAGGACGCCGACGTGATCGTGCTGATCCGCGAGCGCACCCAGATCTCGCGCCAGCTGATCGAGAAGCTCCCCAAGCTCAAGCTCATTTCCCAGACCGGGCGCGTTGCCGGACACATTGATGTCGCGGCCTGCACCGAGCGAGGCGTGGCCGTGGCGGAAGGCTCCGGCTCTCCGCAGGCGCCTGCCGAACTCACATGGGCGCTCATCATGGCCGCCATGCGCCGGCTGCCGCAGTACATCAGCAACCTCAAGCATGGCGCCTGGCAGCAGTCGGGGCTCAAGTCGGCCTCCATGCCGCCCAACTTCGGCATCGGCTCGGTGCTCAAGGGCAAGACGCTTTGCATCTGGGGCTATGGCCGCATCGGCCAGTTGGTCGCGCGCTACGGTCAGGCCTTCGGCATGCAGGTCGTGATCTGGGGCCGTGAAGCCAGCTGCGCCAAGGCGCGTTCCGATGGCTTCCAGGTGGCACAGAACCGACACGAGTTCTTCGCCGCGGCCGACGTGCTGTCGGTGCACCTGCGGCTCAACGAAGAGACCAACGGCCTCATCACGCTGGAAGACCTCTCGCGCATGAAGCCGACCGCCCTGTTCGTGAACACCTCGCGTGCGGAACTGGTCGAGGCCGACGCCCTGCTCGCGGCGCTCAACCGCGGGCGCCCCGGGCTGGCGGCTGTCGATGTGTTCGAGAGCGAGCCGCCGCTGCAGGGCCACGCGCTGCTGCGCCTGGAGAACTGCATCTGCACGCCGCACATCGGCTACGTCGAGCAGGAAAGCTACGAGAGCTACTTCGGCCAGGCTTTCGACAACGTCGTGAGCTACATCAACGGCAACCCCACGAACATCGTGAATCCCGGCGCGCTGCAGGTCCGCCGGTGAGCCGGCCAGCGTCCAGGGGTGCGCTCTGGGCGCTGCTCGTCGGCAATTTCGTGATCGGCACGGGCGTGATGGTCGTGCCCGGCACGCTCAACGAGATCAGCGCCTCGCTCTCGGTCACGGCCGCCACGGCGGGGCAACTCATCACGGCCGCTGCGGCGGTCATGTGCATCGGTGCACCGCTGCTGGCTGCCGCGGTCGCAGGCTGGGACCGCCGGCAGCTGCTGGCCCTCACCCTGCTCTGGTACGCGGCCGGCCACGTTCTCTGCGCGCTGATGCCGAGCTTCGGCGCGCTGCTGCCGGTGCGCATGCTCACGGTGATCGCGCCAGCCATCTTCACACCCCAGGCTGCCGCCTGCGCCGGCCTGCTGGTGCCGCCCGAGCACCGCGGGCGCGCCGTGACCTTCGTCTTTCTCGGGTGGTCGATGGCCTCGGTGCTGGGGCTGCCCATCGGAGCGCTGATCGGCGGGCACCTGGGCTGGCGCATGGCTTTCGCCGCCATCGCGCTGCTCAGTGTCGCGAGCGCGACATCGATCTGGCTCACCTTGCCGAACGGCATCAAGCCCGCCGCGCTGACGGCCGCCGCATGGTCGCGCGTGCTGCGCAGCCCCGTGCTGATGGGCATCGTGTCGGTCACGGCACTGCAGGGCGCGGGCCAGTTCGTGCTGTTCAGCTACTTCGGCCCGATCCTCAAGCAGAGCTTCGGCGCGGACGCCACCACGCTGAGCGTGATGTGGGCGCTCTTCGGCGCCTGCGGGCTGGTCGGCAACATGGTGGTCAGCCGGTACATCGACCGCGTGGGTGCCGGCCGCATGGTGCTGGTCACGACGGTGCTGATCGCCGCCAGCCTGCTGCTGTGGCCGCTGGCTTCCACGCTTGCCTGGCTCGCGGTCGTGCTCGTGCCCTGGGGCCTGGGCTGCTTCTCCACGAATTCGGCGCAGCAGGCCCGGCTGGTAGGCCTTGCGCCCGCGCTCGCGCCGGGCTCGGTGGCGCTCAACAGCTCCGGCATCTACACCGGCCAGGCCGTCGGCGCGGCGCTCGGCGGCTGGCTGCTCGCCAACGACGCCGGTGCCTGGATGAGCTGGGTCGGCCTCGGCCTGGTGCTCATCGCCATTTCGCTCAGCGTGGCCATCGACCGCAGCCGTCGTGCGCCCTGAAAGCGCGCCCCCGCGTAAAACCCGTCACGCCCCGCCCGCGCGGGGCTGCAAAATCGAAGACTTCGACAGCGGTGCCGATGCGTACGGCACCTGTGTCGACGCCTGCCCCGCAGGCCCGGATACCACCCAACCAGTGAAAATCTCCAGCAAATGACAGTGAACTACTCCCGAATCGGCGTCGTCGGCGCCGGCGCCATGGGGCGCGGTATCGCGCAGATCGCCGCACAGGCGGGCAGCGAGGTGCTGCTGCTCGACAGCTTCGCGGGCGCCGCCGAGCGCGGGCGCGAAGCCCTCTGCGCCCAATGGAACAAGCTGCACGAGAAGAACAAGATCGACGCGGCCATGCGCGATGCGTACATCGCCCGCGTGAAATCCGTCGATTCGGTCCAGGCCCTGGCGGGCTGCGACCTGGTGATCGAAGCCATCGTCGAAGACCTGGAAGTCAAGCGCAAGCTGTTCCGCGAACTCGAAGGCGTGGTGACGGAGACCGCCACGCTGGTCACCAACACTTCCTCCCTCTCGGTGACGGCCATCGCCGCAGGGCTGAAGCACCCCGAGCGCATCGCCGGCTTCCACTTCTTCAACCCCGTGCCGCTGATGAAGGTGGTCGAGGTGGTAGCGGGCTTCAAGACCGCGCCCGAGGTCTGCAAGCAGCTCGCCGGCTACGCCACGCAGATGGGCCACAGCGCAGTGCAGGCGCAGGACACGCCGGGCTTCATCGTCAACCACGCCGGCCGCGGCTACGGCACCGAGGCGCTGCGTATCGTGGGCGAAGGCGTGGCCGACTTCGCGACCGTCGACCGCATCCTCAAGGACCAGGCCGGCTTCCGCCTCGGCCCCTTCGAGCTGCTGGACCTGACGGCGCTCGACGTGTCGCACCCGGTGATGGAGTCGATCTACCACCAGTACTTCGAAGAGCCGCGCTTCCGCCCCAGCGTGATCACCGCGCAGCGCCTGGCCGCTGGCGCGCTGGGCCGCAAGACCAACGAAGGCTTCTATCGCTACAACGACGGGGTGATGCAGCAGGTGCCCGAAGCGCCCGCGCCGGTGGTCGAGGGCACGCCTTCAGTGTGGGTGTCGCCGCGTGCGGCACGTCGTGCCGAACTGCTTCGCCTGGTGAACACGCTGGGCGCGCAGATCGACAGCGGCGCCACTGCCGCGCCGCAATCGCTGATCCTGGTCGCGCCGCTGGGTTTCGACGTGACCACGGTGGCCGCCGTCGAGCGCCTGGACGCCACCCGCACCATCGGCATCGACATGCTGATCGACGACGCGGCCACCAAGCGCCGCGTGCTCGCCACCAACCCGGCCACGCGCCGCGACATCCGCGATGCCGCGCACGCCCTCTTCGCACGCGACGGCAAAGCCGTGAGCGTGATCCGCGACAGCGGCGGCTTCGTCACGCAGCGCGTGATCGGCACCATCGTCAACATCGCCGCCGACATGTGCCAGCAGCGCGTGTGCACGCCGGCCGACCTCGAGACCGCCGTGCAGCTGGGCCTGGGCTATCCGCGCGGCCCGCTGGCCATGGGCAACCTCTACGGCCCGACCAACATGCTCGAGGTGCTGTTCAACCTGCAGACGGTGTATGGCGACCCGCGCTATCGCCCGAGCCCGTGGCTGCGCCGCCGCGGCGCGCTGGGCCTGAGCCTGCTGCACGAAGAAGAATGATCGCGAAATAAACGAGGAGCACGGAACCGAGCCATGAGCACAGCAGAACTCAAGAGCACGAGCGAGGGCAGCACCATGGTGCTGACGATCTCCAACCCCAGCCAGCGCAACGCGCTGGGTCCCGACATCTACGCGGCGGGCATCGAGGCGCTCAACGGCGCCGAGAACAGCGCGGAGATCCGCAGCGTGGTCATCGTGGGCGAAGGCTCATGGTTCTGCGCCGGCGGCTCGCTGCAGCGGCTGCTGGCCAATCGGCAGCTCGACCGCTCGGTGCAAGCCGAGAGCATCGAGGGCCTACACAACTGGATCGACTCGATCCGCACCTTTCCCAAGCCGGTGATCGCTGCCGTCGAGGGCGCGGCCGCCGGCGCGGGCTTCTCGCTTGCGCTGGCCTGCGACTTCGTGGTGTCGGCGCGCGATGCTGTCTTCGCGGCCTCGTACAGCAACGTGGCGCTTTCGCCCGACGGCGGCCTGAGCTGGCACCTGGGCCGGCAGCTGCCGCGCCAGCTTGCGAGCGAATGGCTGATGAACGGCGAGCGCATCGCGGCTTCGCGCCTGCACGAACTGGGCCTCGTCAACGAGCTCACCGAAAGCGGCCAGGCCCTCGCGGGCGCGCTGGCGCTGGCGGGCCGGCTCAATGCGCGCGCGCCGAACTCGCTGGCCAGCATCAAGGAGCTGCTGAGCGAGGCCCGGGGCGCCACGCTGGCATCGCAGCTCGCGCAGGAGCGAGACCACTTCGTGCGCAACCTGCACCACGCGAACGCGGGCATCGGCATCGCCGCGTTCCTCGAGAAGAAACCGCCGCAGTACGAATAGCCCAGTAACCGAGCAGCGCCGGACGGCGTCGCTCCCGTGACACCCATCAGCTTTCCAGTCGCCGAGAGGACAGACCAATGGACGACCCCATTCTTACCATCGAAGAACGTGAAGCGATCAACAGTGGTCGCTGGTTTTCTTCCCTTTCTCCATCGCTGCGGCACGACATCCTCCGATGCGCCTTCGTCAAACGCTACAAGGACGGCGACCTGATCGCTGCCCGCGGCGATCCGCCCGAACACTGGATCGCCTGCGCCAAGGGCGCGGTGCGGGTGAGCTCGACGGCCGTCTCGGGCAAGCAGGTGACGCTGACCTACGTGGAGCCGGGCATCTGGTTCGGCGACGTGGCGATGTTCGACGGGGACCGGCGCACGCACGACACCTACTCGCACGGCGACACCACCATCCTGTGCGTGGCGCGCGCCGACTTCCAGAAGATCCTGGCCTCGCACGTGGAGCTGTACGAGGCGCTGATGCGGCTGCAGGCGCGGCGCATCCGCACGCTCTTCGGGCTGGTGGAAGACCTCAACACCCTGCCCCTGCGCGCGCGGCTGGCCAAGCAGCTCATCCACCTGGTGCGCAGCTACGGCGTGCCGAATCTGGAAGACGGCAGCCAGATGCGCATCGGCCTGCAACTGGCGCAGGAAGAACTGGCGCAGCTGCTGGGCGCGTCGCGCCAGCGGGTCAACCAGGAGCTCAAGACCATGGAGCGCGAGGGCACCATCCGCATCGAGCCGGGCGGCCTCGTGGTGCTCGACCGCTCGGCGCTCATGCGCGTCTCGGAAGCTGAGAGCTAGAGCGACAAATACAAGCAGAACAACAGCCACAGGCAGACAAACATACCGACATGAGCCAGGACTTCTCCTCCTTCATCGGCACCCGTGCCGTCTCGCAACAGCACGCCTTCGACATCGATGCGCTCGCGGCCTGGCTCGGGAAGAACCTCGACGGTTTCAAGGGCCCGCTGACGGTCGAGATGTTCAAGGGCGGCCAGTCGAACCCGACCTACAAGCTGGTCACGCCCACGCAGAGCTACGTGATGCGCGCAAAGCCGGGCCCGGTCGCGAAGCTGCTGCCCTCGGCCCACGCGGTGGAGCGCGAGTTCAAGGTGATGAGCGGCCTGGCCGGCACCGACGTGCCCGTGCCGCGCATGTACTGCCTGTGCGAGGACGAGAGCGTGATCGGCCGCGCCTTCTACGTCATGGAGTTCATGCAGGGCCGCGTGCTGTGGGACCAGTCGCTGCCCGGCATGAGCAACGCCGAGCGCGCCGCCCACTACGACGAGATGAACCGCGTGATCGCGGCGCTGCACACCGTCGACTTCGCGGCGCGCGGCCTGGCCGACTACGGCAAGCCCGGCAACTACTTCGAGCGCCAGATCGGCCGCTGGAGCAAGCAGTACAAGGCCTCGGCCGACGGCGCGGGCGAGCTCTCGCAGCCCATCGAGGCCATGGAGCGGCTGATCGACTGGCTGCCCGCGCACATGCCCGCGAGCGCGCGCGACGAGAGCAAGGTGTCGATCGTCCATGGCGACTATCGGCTCGACAACGTGATGTTCCATGCCACCGAGCCGCGCATCATCGCCGTGCTCGACTGGGAACTGTCGACGCTCGGCCACCCGCTGGCCGACTTCAGCTACCACTGCATGTCGTGGCACATGCCCCCGACCACCGGGCGCGGCATCGGCGGTGTCGACGTCGCCTCGCTGGGCATCCCCACCGAGAACGAATACATCCGCCGCTACTGCGAGCGCACCCGCATCAGCACGCCCGAGGCGCTCGCGCCCGACTGGAACTTCTACCAGGCCTACAACCTGTTCCGCATGGCCGCGATCCTGCAAGGCATTGCCAAGCGGGTCGAGGCCGGTACCGCGTCGAGCGAGCAAGCCGTGGCTTCTGCCCGCGGCGCCCGCCCCATGGCCGACATGGCCTGGCAGTTTGCCCAAAAGGCATAAGCCGCCCCACCCCACCAGGAGAGACAAGATGGACTTCGAATACTCGGCCAAGACCAAGGACCTGCAGAAACGCGTCCAGGCATTCATGGACGACCACATCTATCCGGCCGAAGCCGAGTACCACGCCGAACTGGCCGCCAACACGGCAGCCGGCAAGCGCTGGTCGGCGCTGAAGACAGTCGAGAAGCTCAAGGAAAAGGCCAAGGCCCAGGGCCTGTGGAACCTGTTCCTGCCGGTCGACAGCGCAGCCGCCTCGGGCTACGAAGGCGCGGGCCTGACCAACCAGGAATACGCACCGCTGGCCGAGATCATGGGCCGGGTGCCATGGGCCTCGGAGGCCTTCAACTGCTCGGCGCCCGACACCGGCAACATGGAGACCATCGCGCGCTACGGCTCCGAAGACATCAAGGCCCGCTGGCTCAAGCCGCTGCTCGAAGGCCAGATCCGCTCGGCCTTCGCCATGACCGAGCCCGAGGTGGCCTCGAGCGACGCCACCAACATCTCCACGCGCATCGAGCGCCAGGGCGACGAGTACGTCATCAACGGCCACAAGTGGTGGATCTCGGGCGCGGCCGACCCGCGCTGCGCGGTCTTCATCACCATGGGCAAGAGCGACCCCGAGGCGCCGCGCCACTCGCAGCAGAGCATGATCGTGGTGCCGGCCGACGCCAAGGGCATCCGCATCGTGCGCCCGCTGAACGTGATGGGCTACGACGACGCACCGCACGGCCACGTCGAGATGTACTTCGAGAACGTGCGCGTGCCCGCCAGCAACATGCTGCTGGGCGAAGGCCGCGGCTTCGAAATCGCCCAGGGCCGCCTCGGCCCCGGCCGCATCCACCATTGCATGCGCCTGATCGGCCTGGCCGAGCGCGCGCTGGAACTGATGTGCAAGCGCGCCTCCTCCCGCGTGGCCTTCGGCAAGACCGTCGCCTCGCAGACCGTGACGCAAGAGCGCATCGCCGAGGCCCGCTGCAAGATCGACATGGCCCGCCTGCTCACGCTGAAGGCCGCATGGCTGATGGACGTGGCCGGCAACAAGGTCGCCAAGAACGAGATCGCCATGATCAAGGTGGTGGCGCCCTCGATGGCCTGCCAGGTGATCGACTGGGCCATGCAGGTCCACGGCGGCGGCGGCATGTGCGACGACTTCCCGCTGGCTGCCGCCTATGCCGGCGCACGCACGCTGCGCTTCGCGGACGGTCCGGACGAAGTGCACCGCAACGCGATCGCCAAGTGGGAGCTGGGCAAGTACGCGCCGGGCAAGGCCGACGCCGAAATGCCGGTGACGCGCTTCTGATTCGACTTGCTCCCTCTCCCCTTGGGGAGAGGGCTGGGGTGAGGGCCGACGGCGATGAATTCGCCTCGGCCCTTTTCTTTTCAGAGCTTCTTCTGAAGAAAGACGGCGGTACCGAACGCTGGGTCGAGCTGGTAACCCGCGAAGCCTTCCCGTTCGTAGGCGCGCAGCGCCGGTGCGTTGCCCGACAGCACCTCCAGCGTGAGCTTGCAGGCACCGCGCCTGCGGGCTTCCTGCTCCACCAGCGCGAACATCCTCTGCGCCACGCGTTTCCCGCGATGGCTGGGCAGCACCACCACGTCGTGGACGTTGACCAGCGGCCTGGCGGCGAAGGTCGAGAAGCCCTCGATGCAGTTGACAAGGCCCACGGGCTGGTCGCCCTCATACGCCAGCACGCTGAAGGCTTGGGGACGCGCAGCCAGCTCGGCCGGCAGGCTCTCGCGCACGGTGGCATCGAGCGGCTTGCCGCCGCCGGCCGGGTCGCTGGCATAGGCGTCGAGAAGATCGACCAGCGCGGCTGCGTGGGCGGCGTTGCGGTAGTCGGCGATCAAGACTTCGATCGGCGCCGCTGCTGACGTCATCGCGCGGGCTCCAGCGTCGCCGCAAGGCGCCTGGCGCAGGATTCGGCCTGCTTCGCATCCCGGGCCTCGACCATCACGCGCACCAGCGGCTCGGTGCCGCTCGCGCGGATCAGCACGCGGCCGGAATCGCCGAGTTCGGCCTCGATGCGCTCGGTTTCGCTGGCCAGTGCCTTGTTGGTCTTCCAGTCCAGGTCGGGTGAGATGCGCACGTTGATGAGCGTCTGCGGGAACAGCGTGACGCCTTCGAGCAGCTGCGCCACCGTCTTGCCGCTGCGCACGCAGGCCTGCAGCACCTGCAGCGCGCTCACGATGCCGTCGCCGGTGGTGTGGCGGTCGAGCGCCAGCAGGTGGCCGGAGCCCTCGCCGCCCAGCAGCCAGCCGCGCTTGTCGAGCTCTTCGAGCACGTAGCGGTCGCCGACCTTGGCGCGCACGAACTCGATGCCCTGCCCGCGCAGGGCAACTTCGACGGCCTTGTTGGTCATGAGCGTGCCGACCACGCCCACCGGCTTGTCGCCGCGCGCGATGCGCTCGGACACCATGAGGTACAGCAACTCGTCGCCGTTGAAGAGGCGCCCGCTCGCGTCGACCAGCTGCAGGCGGTCGGCGTCGCCGTCGAGTGCGATGCCGTAGTCGGCCTTCTGCGCCGTCACCGCGGCGATCAGCGCCTCGGGGTGCGTGGCGCCGAAGCCCTTGTTGATGTTCAGCCCGTCCGGCGCGACGCCGATGCTGGTCACTTCCGCGCCCAACTCGTGGAACACGTTCGGCGCCACCTGGTAGGCGGCACCGTGTGCCGCATCGACCACCAGCTTCATGTCGCGCAGCGTCAGGTCGTTGGCAAAGGTGCTCTTGCAGAACTCGATGTAGCGGCCGGGCGCGTCGTTGAGGCGGCGCGCCTTGCCGAGGTTGGCGGAATCGACCCACACCGGGTCTTCTTCCAGTGCGGCCTCGACGGCCAGCTCCCAGGCGTCGTCGAGCTTGGTGCCCTGGGCGCTGAAGAACTTGATGCCGTTGTCCGGATACGCGTTGTGGCTGGCGCTGATCACCACGCCCAGGCTCGCACGCTGCGCGCGGGTGAGATAGGCCACGCCGGGCGTCGGCAGCGGGCCGAGCAGCACCACGTCGACACCGGCCGAGTTGAAGCCCGATTCGAGCGCGGATTCGAGCATGTAGCCAGAGATGCGCGTGTCCTTGCCTATCAGCACCGTAGGGCGCGACTGCGTCTTCTTGAGCACGCGGCCCACGGCGTGAGCGAGGCGCAGGACGAAGTCGGGAGTGATGGGCGCCTTGCCCACGGTGCCGCGGATGCCGTCGGTGCCGAAATATTTGCGGGTCATGGTGTGAGTACCTGTCCTTGTGTTTGTTGTTGTGACTCTTGCGCCTTCATGGCGTGCCATACGGCGAGTGCGGCGACGGTGTCGCGTACGTCGTGGACGCGCACCACGGCCGCGCCACGATCCGCAGCCAAAACGGCAGCCGCGACGCTGGGCACGATGCGCTCTCCCGCCGCCTCGATGCCGGTGACCGCACCGATCGACGACTTGCGCGACCAGCCCAGCAGCAGCGGGTAGCCTCCCGCGAGCAGCTCGCGCTGCCGCGCAAGCAAGGCGAAGTTCTGCGCCACCGTCTTGCCGAAGCCCACGCCGGGGTCGAGCGTGATGCGCGAGGAATCGACGCCCTTCTCGCGCAGGAGTTGCACCTGCGCCGAGAGGAATGACAGCACTTCGGGAATCACGTCGCCAGCCATGGGCACGGCTTGCATGGTCTGCGGATCGCGGTGCATGTGCATCAGGCAGATGCCGCACGAGGGATGGGCGGCGACCGCCTCGCGCGCGCCCGGCTGGCGCAGCGCCCAGATGTCGTTGACGATGTCCGCGCCCAGGTCGAGCACGGCGCGCATGACCTCGGGCTTGTAGGTGTCGATGGAGATCGGCACGTTCAGCTTCACCGCCTCGCGCACCACCGGCAGCACGCGCGCCAGTTCGGCATCGAGCGGCACCGCCGGGCTGCCGGGACGGGTCGATTCGCCGCCGATGTCGAGGATGTCGGCGCCCTCCTTCAGCAGCTGCTCGCAGTGCCGAAGGGCCGTCTCGGTGGAAGCATGAGCACCGCCGTCGGAAAAGGAATCGGGCGTGACATTGACGATGCCCATCACGCGCGGCTGCGCGAGGTCGATGCGGAAGCGGGAGGTCTGCCAGAAGGCGGCACCCGCGGTCGGGTGTCCGCCATCGAAAACGGGGCCAGAGGCCCCGTTGTGGTTTGACGCCTGGCTCGCGCTCACGCTGCGTTGGGCGCCGGGTCGGTCGACACAGCGGGCGTACCGCCGCTGCCACCGCTGCCCGAAGGCGGGATGCGCGGCGTCCAGTCCTTGGGCGGACGGGGCGCGCGGCCGGCCATGATGTCGTCGAGCTGCTCGGTGTCGATGGTTTCCCATTCGAGCAGCGCCTTGGCCATGGCGTGCATCTTGTCGCTGTTCTCTTCGATCAGGCGACGCGCCAGGGCGTACTGCTCGTCGATGATGCGGCGGACTTCCGAGTCGACCTTCTCCATGGTCTGCTCGCTCATGTTCGTGGTCTTGGTGACCGAGCGGCCCAGGAACACTTCGCCTTCGTTCTCGGCGTACACCATGGGTCCCAGGGCATCGCTCATGCCGTACTTCATGACCATGTCGCGCGCCAGGTTGGTCGCACGCTCGAAGTCGTTGCTCGCGCCGGTGGTCATCTGGTGCATGAACACTTCCTCGGCAATGCGGCCGCCGAACAGCATGCTGATCTGGTTCAGCATGTACTCGCGGTCGTAGCTGTAGCGGTCCTGCGAGGGCAGGCTCATGGTCACGCCGAGGGCGCGGCCGCGCGGAATGATCGTGACCTTGTGGACCGGGTCGCATTTGGGCAGCAGCTTGCCGATGAGCGCGTGGCCGGACTCGTGGTAGGCCGTGTTGCGGCGCTCTTCCTCGGGCATGACCATGCTCTTGCGCTCGGGGCCCATGAAGATCTTGTCCTTGGCCTTCTCGAAGTCCTGCATCTCGACCACGCGCGCGTTGCGGCGGGCGGCCATCAGGGCAGCTTCGTTGCAGAGGTTGGCCAGATCGGCGCCGGACATGCCGGGCGTGCCGCGGGCGATCACGCTCGGGTTCACGTCCTGGCCCAGCGGGACCTTGCGCATGTGCACGCCGAGGATCTGCTCGCGGCCGCGGATGTCGGGCAGCGTGACGTAGACCTGGCGGTCGAAACGGCCGGGGCGCAGCAAAGCGGCGTCCAGGATGTCGGGGCGGTTGGTGGCAGCCACCACGATCACGCCGAGGTTGGTTTCGAAGCCGTCCATCTCGACCAGCATCTGGTTGAGCGTCTGCTCGCGCTCGTCGTTGCCGCCGCCGAGGCCAGCACCACGCTGGCGGCCCACCGCATCGATTTCGTCGATGAAGATGATGCAGGGAGCGTTCTTCTTGGCGTTCTCGAACATGTCGCGGACACGGGCGGCCCCCACACCCACGAACATTTCGACGAAGTCGGAACCGGAGATCGAGAAGAAAGGCACCTTGGCTTCGCCGGCGATCGACTTGGCCAGCAGCGTCTTGCCGGTGCCCGGGGGGCCGACCAGCAGCAGGCCGCGCGGAATGCGGCCGCCGAGCTTCTGGAAGCGCTGCGGGTCCTTCAGGAAGTCGACCACTTCACGGACTTCTTCCTTGGCCTCGTCGCAGCCCGCGACGTCGGCGAAGGTGACCGTGTTGTTGTTCTCGTCCATCATGCGGGCCTTACTCTTGCCGAAGCTGAACGCCCCGCCCTTGCCGCCGCCCTGCATCTGCCGCATGAAGTAGATCCAGACGCCGATCAGCAGCAGCATCGGGCCCCAGCTGACCAGCAGGGTCATGAGCAGGGAGCTTTCTTCGCGCGGCTTGACGTCGAACTTGACGTTGTGGTCGATCAGGTCGCCCACGAGGCCGCGGTCGAGGACCGTGGCGGTCGTGCGGATCTTGCGGTCGTCGTTGGTGACGGCGACGATCTCGCCGCCGGCGGCGCCCTCAGGAATGACGGCGCTCTTGATCTGGTTGTTCCGGACCTGGTCCAGAAACTCGGAGTAGCTGACTGTCCCCGAGCCGACGCCACCGCGGGTGTCGAACTGCTTGAACACAGTGAACAACACCATGGCAATGACGAGCCAAACGGCAACTTTGGAAAACCACTGATTGTTCAAACGAAACTCCAGGCTAAGGCGCGTGACACGTGGATGAAAAAACGCGCTGTGGGTACGCAATTGCGCCCCATTTTAGGCTTTTCAAGCTACGAAAAGCTGGCATTTCCCTAATGCAGCCATAGCCTGACATGGGTTTGCGCCGCAAAGGATGTTGCTCGGGCCGGTATCAAGGCGTATCCGCTGCCTTCAGCCCCACCCCGACCAGGAAGGTCTCGGCCGATTTGTCCCGCGACGCCTTGGGCTTGAAAGGTTTCACGACACGGAAATTGGCCTTGAAGAGCTTCACCAGCTCGTCGTAGCCGCTGCCATGGAAAACCTTGGCCACCAGCGCCCCCTCGGGCTTCAGGTGGTTCTGGGCGAAGTCGATGGCCAGCTCGATCAGGTGCGAAACGCGGGCCGCGTCGGCCGAATGGATGCCCGACAGGTTGGGCGCCATGTCCGACACCACAAGATCGGCCTTGCGTCCAGCGAGCACGCCGAGCAACTGCTGCAGCAGGTCGTCCTCCCGGAAATCGCCCTGCAGGAAGGTCACGCCCTCGATGGGCTCCATCGGCAGCAGGTCGAGCGAGATGATGGTGCCGTTCAGTTCACCTGCGGCAGCCCCGCCCGGCGACATGCGCCGGCGCAGGTACTGGCTCCAGGCGCCCGGCGCGGAGCCGAGGTCCACCACCAGCTGGCCCGGCTTGATCAGGCCGAGCGACTCGTCGATCTCCTTGAGCTTGTAGGCGGCGCGAGCCCGGTAGCCCTCCTTCGTGGCGAGCTTCACATAGGGGTCGTTGATATGGTCGTGCAGCCACGCCTTGTTGACTTTCTTGCTTTTGGCTTTGGTGCTCATGGGGGTCTTCGTGTACGGGTCGATAATACGGGGATGCCCGCCATTCAACTTACCCCTGCCGAGCGCAAGGTGCATCGCGCCGAAGCTCACCACCTGGATCCGATCGTCATGGTCGGTGGAGACGGGCTCACCCCTGCCGTGAAGAAGGAAGCCGACGCGGCGCTCAAGGCCCATGGCCTGATCAAGATTCGCGTCTTCTCCGACGACCGCCTGGCCCGCGACGCCATGCTGCGCGAACTGGCCGACGAACTCGATGCCGCCCCGATCCAGCACATCGGCAAGCTGCTTGTGCTGTGGCGCCCGAAGCCCGAGAAGGAACGCGTGGTCGACGAAGACCGCATGCCCGGCCCGCGCGACGTGAAGATCGTCAAGTACAGCAAGCGCGGCGGCCAGCGCCCTGAAATCAAGACCCTGCGCGTGCTGGGCAACCAGCGCCTCACCCCGGGCGGCACCATCAAGCGCGCCAAGGCGAAGCGGCCGCTGTCGGCCAAGAAGCGCAACCAGGCGGATTGAGCCTGGTGGCAGCCGCCGAAGGCGCTCAGCGCCACATCCTCTGCATGAAGTGGGGCACGAAGTACGGCCCCGAGTACGTCAACCGGCTCTACGCGATGGTCCGCCGCCACCTGAGCGGCGACTTCAAGTTCGTCTGCCTGACCGACGATGGCAACGGCGTGCGTCCCGAGGTGACCTGCCTGCCGATTCCGCCGCTGAACCTGCACCTGGCCCCCGGCCAGCGCGATGGCGCCTGGAAGAAGCTCACCACCTTCGAGAAAGACCTGCACGGCCTGCGCGGCCCCGCCCTCTTCCTCGACCTCGACGTGGTCGTCGTGGGCAGCCTGGACGCCTTCTTCGAGCAGCCGGGCGAGTTCCTGATCATCCACGACTACGACCGTCCCTGGCGGCGCGGCCGGATCACGGGCAACTCCTCGGTTTATCGCTTCGAGCTCGGCGCCCATGCCGATGTGCTGGCGTATTTCCGGGCCAACATGGACAAGGTCCAGGCCGAATACCGCAACGAGCAGACCTACCTGTCGGACGTGCTCCACAAGCAGGGCAAGCTGTCCTACTGGCCCGATGGCTGGTGCCCGAGCTTCAAGTACCACGGCATTCCGACCTGGCCGACCAACTACTGGGAAGAGCCCTTCGTGCCCGAGGGCGCCCGCATCATGGTGTTCCATGGCGAATGCAACCCGCCGGACGCTTTGGCGGGCCGCCGCAACCGGGCTTTCCGGTTCATCAAGCCGGCTCGCTGGGTCGCGGAATACTGGAAAGAGTAGGAGCGGCAGCGGAAAAGCAAAAAGGCGGCCCGGGCCGCCTTTTTCTTTGTTTGTCGTCGCCCTCAGCCAGCCGTGCGCGCTCCCACGCGCCACAGCACCACGCCGGCGCACAGCCACTGCACGAAGTACATCCCTGTGCCCATGGCATGCCAGAGCTTGAGGTTCTCCCGCGCCACGATGCGCGGCGCCACCGCGTACTGCTGAAGCAGCGCCAGCAGCAGCGCACCCAGGACAAAAAAGATGGTCGTCATCGCCGGCCCGCTCATGCGCTCGTCGGCCTTGGATCGGAAATGGATCAGCAGGATCACCCCGCAGGCGATGGCGATCCAGCTCTGCGCCTCGAAAAGCTGCGCCGCGAAATTGCCCGCCACCGCCGGATTGCCCAGCTTCGCGAACAGCATCGGCACGACGAGGAATCCGATCGTCGTCAGGCTGCCCCACCAGAAGGCAGCCAGCATCAGCGCAATACGGTCCTTCAGGTCCTTCATGCGCGCGACGATCAGACGTAGCTGACCGCCACGATCTCGTAGCGCTTCAGGCCGCCAGGCGTCTGCACCTCGGCAGTGTCGCCCTCTTCCTTGCCGATCAGCGCGCGGGCGATCGGGCTGGACACGTTGATCAGGCCCTGCTTCAGGTCGGCCTCGTCCTCGCCCACGATCTGGTACTTGACGGCGTCGCCGCTGTCTTCTTCCTCGAGTTCGACGGTGGAGCCGAACACCACCTTGCCGCCTGCGTCGAGCTCGCTGGGGTCGATCACCTGCGAGGCAGAGAGCTTGCCCTCGATCTCCAGGATGCGGCCTTCGATGAAGCCCTGGCGGTCCTTGGCGGATTCGTATTCGGCGTTTTCGCTGATGTCACCCTGCGCGCGCGCTTCGGCGATCGCATTGATGACGGCGGGGCGGTCCACCGACTTGAGCCGGCGCAGTTCTTCGCGCAGCTTCTCCGCGCCGCGCTTGGTGATGGGGATGGTCGCCATGTCTAGTTTTCTCTCCATAAAGCGAAACCGCCGAACGCTGCCGTTCGGCGGTCGATGGGGGACTGCGCTCAGACGAGCGTCCGTCCTGTCAGCCGGCTCAGGATGGCGAGCGGGCTCGATTCGGGATTGTATTGCTTGGAAGCAGCCAGATGAAGGGTCTGCTCGAGCATGTACTGGCCGGCCATCACGGCGTGCGAGGTCTGGTCCGAGAAGCAGACCCACACCGAACCGGGCGGAAACTTCGCGGTTTCCTGCGGCGAGTTTTCCTGATAGGCCATGTCCGACTTCATGCCGTCGTGCAGCTGCAGCATCAGGTGGTCGTATTCGCTGCGGAACGACTTGGTGACGTGGAGCGCCTGCAGCAGCTTGGCCTGCCAGCGCGAGTAAGGCTTGGCGCGGGGCAGGAAGCGCTTTGCGATGTCCTCGAAAGGCTCGCCCACGCGCCAAACGCGCGGCGCGCCGTCGGGGTTCACGTTGGTGAAAACGCGCAGGATGCGCTCGCCGTAGTTCGGCCGCGACGGGAATGCATCGACATGCAAGCGCCGGTCGTCGGCGCGCCACGACTGCACGCGCGTCTCGACCTGCGCCGGCCGGTAGCTGGTCGGCGCCAGCCGCAAGGCCGGCGCGTAGTGCGGCAGCAGCCCATGGATGAGCTGCGTGGCCTGCGCCCTGAAGCGCCCCACCATCGCGGCCGCAGTGCGCTGCACCGTCTCGTCGCCCACGGCGCCCTTGAGCTTGCCGTTGGCGTCGAGGCTGATGTTGCGCACGTCGGGCGACAGCAGGCTGGGTGTGAGCAGGCTGCGCTCTTCGGGAAACAGCTCGAAGCCCAGGCGCGGAAAGTACAGCACCTTGCCCGCCTCCAGCTCCGCGATCCACGCCTCGTTGGGCGTGGCCGCGTTCCAGTCAGTCAGGCCGAGTTCGACGAGCTGCGTTTCCATGTGCCGATGCTCGACGCTCAGGCCGCAGCCAGTTGCGCGTGCATTTCCTGCACCGAGATCACGCCGAGCTCGTCCATGAAGCCCATGCCTTCCACCGCGGCTTCGGCGCCGAAGATCGTGGTGAAGGTCGTCACGCGCGCCTGCAGCGCCGAGGTGCGGATCTGGCGCGAGTCGGTGATGGCGTTGCGGCGCTCCTCCACCGTGTTGATGACCAAGGCAATCTCGTTGTTCTTGATCATGTCCACGATGTGCGGACGGCCTTCGGTCACCTTGTTCACCGTCGCGCACTCGATGCCCGCAGCGTTGATGGCGGCGGCCGTGCCCTTGGTGGCGATCAGCTCGAAGCCCAACTTGGCCAGGCCGCGCGCCACTTCGACCGCGCGCGCCTTGTCGTTGTTCTTCACCGAAATGAAGGCCTTGCCCGACTTCGGCAGGTGCGTGCCCGCACCCAGCTGCGACTTCACGAAGGCTTCGCCGAAGGTCTTGCCCACGCCCATCACTTCACCGGTCGACTTCATTTCGGGGCCGAGGATGGTGTCCACGCCCGGGAACTTGACGAACGGGAACACCGCTTCCTTCACGCTGAAGTACGGCGGCGTCACTTCCTTCTCGATACCCTGCGACTTCAGCGACTGACCAGCCATGCAGCGTGCCGCCACCTTGGCGAGCTGGATGCCGGTGGCCTTGCTCACGTACGGCACGGTGCGCGAGGCGCGCGGGTTCACTTCGAGCACGTAGATGACGTCCTTGCCGTCCTTCTGCTGGATGGCGAACTGCACGTTCATCAGGCCGACCACGTTCAGCGCGGCCGCCATGGCGGCGCTCTGGCGCTTCAGCTCGGCCACGGTCTCGGCGCCCAGGCTGTACGGCGGCAGCGAGCAGGCGGAGTCGCCCGAGTGCACGCCGGCCTGCTCGATGTGCTCCATCACGCCACCGATCAGCGTGGCGCCTTCGCCGTCGCGGATGCAGTCGACGTCGCACTCGACAGCGTCGTTCAGGAAGCGGTCGAGCAGCACCGGCGAATCGTTGCTGACCTTGACGGCCTCGCGCATGTAGCGCTCGAGGTCGCGCTGCTCGTGCACGATTTCCATCGCGCGGCCGCCCAGCACGTAGCTTGGGCGCACCACCAGCGGGTAGCCCAGTGCCGCGGCCTTTTCAAGGGCTTCGGCTTCGGTGCGCGCGGTGGCGTTCGGCGGCTGGCGCAGGCCCAGCTCATGCAGCAGCTTCTGGAAGCGCTCGCGGTCTTCGGCTGCGTCGATCATGTCGGGCGAAGTGCCGATGATCGGCACGCCATTGGCCTCCAGGTCGAGCGCGAGCTTCAGCGGCGTCTGGCCGCCGTACTGCACGATCACGCCCAGCGGCTTTTCCTTGTCGACGATCTCGAGCACGTCTTCCAGCGTCAGCGGCTCGAAGTACAGGCGGTCCGAGGTGTCGTAGTCGGTCGACACGGTCTCGGGGTTGCAGTTGACCATGATGGTCTCGTAGCCGTCCTCGCGCATGGCGAGCGCGGCGTGCACGCAGCAGTAGTCGAACTCGATGCCCTGGCCGATGCGGTTGGGCCCACCGCCGAGCACCATGATCTTCTTCTTGTCGCTGGGGTTGGCTTCGCACTCGTCTTCATAGGTCGAGTACATGTAGGCCGTGTTGGTGGCGAACTCGGCCGCGCAGGTGTCCACGCGCTTGTAGACCGGGCGCACGCCCAGGGCGCGGCGCTTCTCGCGAATGGCCGTGTCGGTGGTGCGAAGCTGCTTGGCCAGGCGGCGGTCGGAGAAGCCCTTCTGCTTCAGCAGGCGCAGCGTGGCGGCGTCGATGTCGTCGAGCGACTTGGTTTCCAGTTCGAGCTCGATCTTCACGATCTCCTCGATCTGCACCAGGAACCACGGGTCGATCTTCGTGAGCGCGAACACTTCATCGACGCTCATGCCCAGCGCGAAGGCATCGCCCACGTACCAGATGCGCTCGGGGCCGGGCTCGCCGAGCTCCTTCTCGAGCACTTCGCGGTCCTGGGTTTTCTCGTTCATGCCGTCGACGCCGACTTCAAGGCCGCGCAGCGCCTTCTGGAACGACTCCTGGAAGGTGCGGCCCATGGCCATCACCTCGCCCACCGACTTCATCTGCGTGGTCAGGCGCGAGTCGGCCTGCGGGAACTTCTCGAAAGCGAAGCGCGGAATCTTGGTGACGACGTAGTCGATCGAGGGCTCGAACGACGCCGGCGTGGCGCCGCCGGTGATCTCGTTGCGCAGCTCGTCGAGCGTGTAGCCCACGGCCAGCTTGGCCGCGACCTTGGCGATCGGGAAGCCCGTGGCCTTGGAGGCCAGCGCCGACGAACGCGACACGCGCGGGTTCATCTCGATGACGACCATGCGGCCGTCCTTCGGATTGATGGAGAACTGCACGTTCGAGCCGCCGGTGTCCACGCCGATCTCGCGCAGCACGGCCAGCGAGGCGTTGCGCAGGATCTGGTATTCCTTGTCGGACAGCGTCTGCGCGGGCGCCACGGTGATCGAGTCGCCGGTGTGCACGCCCATGGGGTCGAGGTTCTCGATGGAGCAGACGATGATGCAGTTGTCGGCCTTGTCGCGCACGACTTCCATCTCGTACTCCTTCCAGCCGAGCAGCGATTCTTCGATCAGCAGCTCGTTGGTCGGCGAGGCTTCGATGCCGCGCTTGCAGATGGTCTCGAACTCTTCCGGGTTGTAGGCAATGCCGCCGCCGGTGCCGCCGAGCGTGAAGCTGGGGCGGATCACGGTCGGGAAGCCGACGTTCTTCTGCACCGCCCAGGCCTCGTCCATGGAGTGCGCGATGCCGGAGCGGGCCGAGCCCAGGCCGATCTTGGTCATCGCGTCCTTGAACTTCAGGCGGTCTTCAGCCTTGTCGATGGCCTCGGGTGTGGCGCCGATCAGCTCGACGGGCTTGTTGGTGGCGGCGCCCGTGTACTTGTCGAGCACGCCGTTGCGCCACAGGTCGAGCGCGCAGTTCAGCGCGGTCTGGCCGCCCATGGTCGGCAGGATCGCGTCGGGGCGTTCCTTGGCGATGATCTTCTCGACCGTCTGCCAGGTGATGGGCTCGATGTAGGTGACGTCGGCCGTGGCCGGGTCGGTCATGATCGTCGCGGGGTTGCTGTTGATCAGGATGACCTTGTAGCCTTCTTCGCGCAGCGCCTTGCAGGCCTGCACGCCGGAGTAGTCGAACTCGCAGGCCTGGCCGATGATGATCGGGCCGGCGCCGATGATGAGGATCGATTTGAGGTCTGTGCGCTTAGGCATTCTCTTTCTCCGTCTTTTCCGTCTTGTTCTTTTCCATGAGTGCCGTGAAGCGATCGAACAGGTAGCCGATGTCGTGCGGGCCCGGCGAGGCTTCGGGGTGGCCCTGGAAGCAGAACGCGGGCTTGTCGGTGCGCGCCAGGCCCTGCAGCGTGTTGTCGAACAGGCTGATGTGGGTGGGACGCAGGTTGGCCGGCAGCGACTTCTCGTCGACCGCGAAGCCGTGGTTCTGGCTGGTGATGCTCACGCGGCCGTTGTCGAGGTCCTTGACCGGGTGGTTCGCGCCGTGGTGACCGAACTTCATCTTGAAGGTCTTGGCGCCGGAGGCCAGCGCCATGATCTGGTGGCCCAGGCAGATGCCGAAGGTGGGAATGCCGGTCTCGATCAGCTCCTTGACGGCGCTGATGGCGTAGTCGCAGGGCTCCGGGTCGCCGGGGCCGTTGGCCAGGAAGATGCCGTCCGGCTTGAGCTTGAGCACGTCGGCAGCGGGCGTCTGCGCCGGCACCACGGTGATGCGCGCGCCGCGCTGGGCGATCATGCGCAGGATGTTCTTCTTGACGCCGTAGTCGAAGGCCACGACGTGAAAGCGCGGCGTGATCTGCACGCCGTAGCCCGAGCCCAGCTTCCACTCGGTTTCGGTCCACTCGTAGGTCTGCTTGACCGACACTACCTTGGCGAGGTCGAGGCCCGCCATGCTCGGCGCGGCCTTGGCGGAGGCGATGGCCTTGTCGATCAGCGCCTGCGTCACGGTCTCGCCCGCGGCCAGGCCCAGGATGCAGCCGTTCTGCGCGCCATTGGTTCGCAGGTGGCGGGTGAGCTTGCGGGTGTCGATGTTCGCGATGGCCACGGTGTTGCCGGACACGAGGTACTCGGTCAGCGTGGCGGTCTTGCGGAAGTTGGAGGCGACGAGGGGCAGGTCCTTGATGATCAGGCCCGCGGCATGGATCTTGTCGGCTTCGATGTCCTCGCCGTTGACGCCGTAGTTGCCGATGTGCGGATACGTGAGCGTCACGATCTGCTGGCAATAGCTCGGGTCGGTGAGGATTTCCTGGTAGCCGGTCATGGCGGTGTTGAACACCACTTCACCGGTCGTGGAGCCGGCGGCTCCGATCGAGTTGCCGAGAAAGACCGTGCCGTCTGCGAGCGCCAGGATGGCGGGCGGGAAACTTCCCTTGAGAGACAAAAGCACTGGGTTCTCCGGATGGTTACGGTCGCCCGGAGCCTCAGGCGTATAGCCTGGGGACTGCTGCTTAAGGGGAAGATGGCGTTGTAGGCGGCCGGGCGACGCTGATTTGCGAGTAAGCCCCCGATTGTAGCCCGGACTGGGTGTGTTATTTGGCCAGCAGGGCTGCTCCGCTCGCATGAAGGCAGATTGCGGCGGCGGCGGCCACGTTCAGCGACTCCTCCCCGCCCGGCTGGGCGATCCGGATGTGGTGCAACGCCCGAGCCTCCAGCGCCGCCGAGACGCCCTGCCCTTCGTGCCCCATCAGCCAGGCGCAGGGATGCGGCAGATCGGCGTTGTGAAGCCAGTCGCCGCGGTGGGAACTGGTCGCAACCAGAGGTACCTTCAGGCCGTCGAGCGCGTCAGCGTCCACGCCCTCGATCAGCCGCAGGCCGAAATGCGCCCCCATGCCGGCGCGCAGCACCTTGGGCGCCCACAGCGCGGCCGTGCCCTTGAGCGCGATCACCTGGGTGAAGCCGAAGGCAGCGGCGCTGCGCAGGATGGAGCCGGCATTGCCTGCGTCCTGGAGGCGGTCGAGCACGACGCTCGGCGCATCGGGCAACAATTCAGGGCGGGCTGGCACGTCGAGCACGAAGCCCATCGGCGCCGGCGACTCCAGGCCACTGATGTCGCGCAGGAGGTTGTCGGCGACCACTACGGTTTTGAT
This sequence comes from Variovorax sp. SG517, assembly GCF_013376045.1. GTDB lineage: Bacteria > Pseudomonadota > Gammaproteobacteria > Burkholderiales > Burkholderiaceae_C > Variovorax. Next base: position 766,599 of record NZ_JABMJG010000002.1, read on the forward strand.
AGCACCAACCGACCACTCGGCCGGCGCCTTGGGCCAGAAAGACTCCGAGAACACCGCCACGGCAGGCTTGACGCCACGTGCCAGCGCAGCCCGGCACAGATGATCGCCTTCGAGCCAGATCCGCCCCAGCTTGCGATAGGCGCCCGGGTCCTGTGCGAGCTTGCGCAGGTCCTTGAGCAGCGGGTTGTCGCGCGAGCTGATGTGGCTGGCGCCGGTGTCGGAAGTCATCGGGGATAGGGCTCAGGGAGCAGCACGCAGCTCGGGCCGCGCGGCCGCGATGACACCGAGGTCCATCGCCGGCTGCCCGTCGGATTCGGCCGGCAGCATCACGTTCAGCACGCCGCCGGTACGGACGAGCGCCGCGGCCACAGGGCTGAAGGACTTCCGGTGATGCACGCAGGCACCATGGCGCTGCAGCGCCTCCAGGTGCTCCGGCGTGCCATAGCCCTTGTGGCCGGCGAAGCCGTAGTGCGGAAACTCGACGTGCAGCTGCTCGCAAAGCCGGTCGCGATGCACCTTCGCCAGGATCGACGCGGCGGAAATCGCCTTGACCCTCGCGTCGCCCTTCACGATGGCCTCGGCCAGCACGTCGAGCGTGGGCAGGCGGTTTCCGTCGACCAGCACTTTCGCCGGCTTGAGCCGCAACCCCTCGACGGCCCGGCGCATCGCGAGCATGGTCGCCTGCAGGATGTTGTGGGTGTCGATCTCTTCGACGGTGGCCTGCGCGATGGAGCAGCACAGCGCCTTGGCCAGGATCTGGTCGTGCAGGCGTTCGCGCTGCAGGGCCGTCAGCGTCTTGGAATCCGCGAGGCCGCGAATGGGCCGCAGGTCGTCGAGGATCACGGCCGCCGCCACCACCGGCCCGGCCAGGGGCCCGCGGCCCGCCTCGTCGACGCCGGCGATCAGGCCCGGCGCGTCCCACGCCAGCGGGGCCTGCTCAGCCTTCAAGAACTTTCTGGATCGCATCGGCGCAAAGTGTGGGCGTATCGCGCTGCAACTGGACATGCAGCTCTGAAAATCTTTGTTGCAGCGCCCGCGTCTTCTCCGGCGCGTCCAGCCAGGCCAGCGTGGCCCCGGCCAACGCCTCGGGCGTGGCGGCTTCCTGCAGAAGCTCCGGCACGACGAACTCCCGGCAGAGGATATTGGGCAATCCCACCCAGGGCTGCAGCTGCTTGCGCCGCATGAGGCGCCAGGAGAGCGCGTTCATGTTGTAGGCGATGACCATCGGCCGCTTGAAGAGGGCCGCCTCCAGCGTGGCGGTGCCGCTGGCGATCAGCGTGACGTCGCAGGCAGCCAGCACGGCGTGCGACTGGCCGTCGAGCAGCTTCACGCGCCCGGCCATGCCGCTGGCCTGGAGCAAGGCCTCGACCTCCGAGCGCAGGCCCGGGATGATCGGTGCCACGAACTGGAGCTCGGGCCGCGCCTTTTGCATCAGCGCGGCGGCAGCGAAGAAGCGTGCGGCAAGGTAGCGGATCTCGGACCGCCGGCTGCCCGGCAGCAAGGCGACGACCGGCGCATCAGGCGAAAGGCCCAGCGCGGCGCGTGCACCGGCCCGGTCGGGCGTCATCGGGATCACGTTGGCGACGGGATGGCCGACGTAGCTCGCGGCCACGCCCTGCTTCGCCAGCAACTCGGGCTCGAACGGGAAGATGCACAGGACATGGTCGGCCGCGGCCCGGATCTTCTCGATGCGCTCCGGCCGCCAGGCCCAGATCGACGGGCAGACGAAATGCACCGTCCTGATGCCCTGGCTGCGCAGCCCGGCTTCGAGGTCGAGGTTGAAATCGGGCGCGTCCACGCCGATGAAGAGCCCTGGCCGCTCCTGCAGCAGCCGGGCCTTGAGCTGGCGGCGGATGCCGGCGATCTCCGCGTAGTGCCGCAGCACTTCGATATAGCCGCGCACCGCGAGCTTTTCCTGCGGCCACCAGCTCTGGAAGCCATGAGCCAGCATCCGGGGACCGCCGATACCGGCAGTCTGGAGATCGGGCCAGCGCGACAGCAGGCCGTCGAGCACCAGGCCGGCGAGCAGGTCGCCGGACGCTTCGCCCGCGACCAGCGCGAAGCGTCGCTGTCCGTCGTTCTGCATGGCCGGCACTTCAGCGCGCGATGCCGCGCGTCGAATTGGCGAGGAAGGATTCCATCAGCGCGACGTCGCCGGCCGCCTCGGGCATTTCGGTCGCCAGCGCGGCAATGCCTGCACGGGCCTCGTCGAGCGTCTTGCCCTGGCGGTACAGCAGGCGGTGCATCTGCTTCACCGCCGCGATCCGCGGGGCAGAGAAATCGCGCCGGCGCAGTCCGACGATGTTGAAGCCGCGCACCGCCAGCGGGTTGCCGTCGACCAGCATGAAGGGCGGCACGTCCTGCGTGACGGCGCTGGCAAAGCCGAGCATGGCGTGGGCGCCGACCGAAACGAACTGGTGGATGCCCGTGAGCCCGCCGACCGTGACCCAGTCGGCCAGGTGCACGTGCCCGGCCAGCGTGGTGTTGTTGGCCAGCGTGGTGTGGTCGTCCACGCGGCAGTCGTGGGCGATGTGCGTGTACGCCATGATCCAGTTGTCGTTGCCGACACGCGTGACCCCCCCCGCCCCCGGCACGCCGAGGTTGAAGGTGCAGAACTCGCGGATCACGTTGCGGTCGCCGATGACGAGTTCGGTCGGCTCGCCGGCGTATTTCTTGTCCTGGGGGATGGCGCCGAGCGACGAGAACTGGAAGATCCTGTTGTCGCGCCCGATGGTCGTGCGCCCTTCGATCACGCAGTGCGCGCCGATGGTGGTGCCCGCGCCGATCCGCACGTGCGGGCCGATCACGGTATAGGGCCCGACCGACACCGAGGCGTCGAGCTGTGCCTGGGGGTCGACGACGGCCGTCGAGTGAACCTGGGTCATGCCTTGTGAATGAGCGACTGGCTGTGGCCGGTCATCAGTTGATCTGGCGCATGGCGCACATCAGCGTCGCCTCGCAGGCGAGTTCGCTGCCCACCAGGGCCCGGCCCTTGAACTTGGAAATGCCCGCCTTCATGCGCTCGATCTCGACTTCGAGGGTGAGCTGGTCGCCCGGCTCCACGGGACGCTTGAAGCGGGCGCCGTCGATCGCGGCGAAGTAATAGACGGTGTTGTCGTCCGGCACGATGTCGAGCGAATGGAACGACAGCAGCGCGGCAGCCTGCGCCATCGCTTCGAGCATCAGCACGCCCGGCATCACCGGACGGTGCGGGAAGTGGCCATTGAAGAACGGCTCGTTCATCGTCACGTTCTTGAGCGCCGTGATGCGCTTGCCCTTTTCCATGTCCAGCACGCGGTCCACCAGCAGGAACGGGTAGCGGTGAGGCAGCAGCTTGAGGATTTGATGGATATCGAGCGTCGTCGTCATGATTTTCTGTTCCTGCATCGTCGTCATTTTTTCGAGGGAGCCTTCTCCAGCGCCTTCAGTCGTTCGCGCAGGCTGTGCAACTGCTTGAGCGTTGCAGCGTTCTTTTCCCAGCTCGCATTGTCATCGATGGGAAACATGCCGGTGTATTGGCCGGCCTTGTGGATGGAACGGGTAACCACGGTCGCGGCCGACACGTGCACGCCGTCGGCGACCGTCAGGTGCCCCAGCACGATGGCGCCGCCGCCGAAAGTGCAGTTGGCGCCGATGGTCGCGCTGCCGGCCACGCCGACGCAGCCCGCCATGGCGGTGTTCTTGCCGACCCGCACGTTGTGGCCGATCTGGATCAGGTTGTCGAGCTTGACGCCGTCTTCGATGATGGTGTCGTCGAGCGCGCCGCGGTCGATGCAGGTGTTGGCGCCGATCTCGACGTCGTCGCCGATGCGCACAGCTCCCAACTGCTCGATCTTGACCCAGCGCCCCTCGTGCGGAGCGAGGCCGAAACCGTCCGCGCCGATGACCACGCCCGGATGAAGCAGGCAGCGCTCGCCGACGATGCAGTCCTCGCTGACCGTCACCCGCGACTTGAGCACGGTGCCCGCCCCGATGCGCGCACCCCGCTCCACCACGCACAGCGCGCCAATGCGCGCCGTGGCGTCGACATGAGCCTCAGGATGAATCACTGCGCTGGGATGGATGCGGTCGACCTCCGGACGGGCGTGATGCGCCTTCCAGAGCTGGGTGAGCCGGGCAAAGTAGAGATACGGATCAGGCGTGACGATGTAGGCGCCACGCGCCGCGGCTGCCTCGCGCATGGCCGGCGACACGATCACGCAGGCAGCCTTGGAGGCCGCCAGCTCCTGCTGGTATTTGGGATGGCTCAGGAAGCTGAGCGCATCGGGCTGCGCATTCTGCAGCGGCGCGAGCCGCTCGATGGACAGCGCCGCATCGCCATGAAGCTCGCCCCCGAGGGCGTCGACAATGGCTCCGAGCTGCAGTGACACGCCGGTTCGCGGCGTTACTTGCCGGTCGTGGGGGCGGGAGAAGTCACCGACGCGTTCAACGCCTTGATCACCTTGTCGGTGATGTCGTGCTTCGGATTGATGTAGATCGCTTCCTGCAGGATGGCGTCGTACTTCTCGGCCTCGGCGACCTGCTTCACCACGCGGTTGGCACGCTCGTAGACCTGCTGGAGCTCTTCGTTCTTGCGCGCGTTCAGGTCTTCCTGGAATTCACGGCGCTTGCGTTGGAAATCACGATCCTGGTCGACCAGCGAACGCTGGCGCGTGACCCGCTGGCTTTCGGACAGCGTGGGCGCCTCGCGCTCGAACTTCTCCGAAGCGGCCTTCAGGGCATCGCCCTGCGCGGTCAGGTCCTTTTCGCGCTTCAGGAACTCCGCCTCGAGCTTTGCCTGGGCGTTCTTGGCCGGCTGGGCTTCGCGCAGCACGCGGTCCGGGTTCACAAAACCGATGCGAAAGGTTTCCTGAGCCTGCGCTTGCGCGGGCACCGCAACCAGCGCAAAAGCCGGGATCAACAACGCGCCAGCCGCGGCGCGAATCAAATGCTTCATTTAGAAAGACGTTCCGATCTGGAATTGGAGGCGCTGAATTCTATCCTTCGGGATATAGCCTGCCGTGAACGGTTGCCCCACTTCCTTCTGGGACTTGATCGGGAAGGCGTAGGCCAGGCGCAGCGGGCCCAGCGGCGAGATCCAGCTGATGCCCAGACCGACGGACGCGCGCAGCTTCTTCTCGGCCTTCCATTGCTCGTCCGTGATACCGGCGGCACGCGAACCGAAGACGTTACCGACGTCGAAGAAGCCGTACAGGCGCAGCGTGCGGTCGTTGCCGGCACCCGGGAACGGAGTGCTCAGCTCTGCATTGAAGATCGCCTTCTTCGTGCCGCCGATCGCCGCACCTTCGCTCTGGAGGAACAACGGGGCGTCACGAGGACCCAGCGAGTTCTGCTCGAAGCCCCGCACCGAGCCCAGGCCGCCCGCATAGAAGTTCTTGAAGATCGGGTAGACCTTGCCGCCGAGCGCCTTGGCATAGCCGACTTCACCATTGATCGAGAAGGTGTACTGCTTGTTGATCGGGAAGAACTGCTGGTACTGATAGTTCGTCTTGACGTACTTCATGTCGCCGGCAGCGCCCACCTCGAGGTTGGCACGCTGCACGCGGCCGGTGGTCGGAATCAGCGCACTGTCACGGCTGTCCCGGCCCCAGCCGATGCTCAGCGGAACGCCCCAGACGCTCTTCTGATCACAGCCGACCACCAGCAGACCCGTGGAATCCTTCTTGCACTGGAAGTAGTTGAGATACGACGGCGGCGTGTACAGGCCGGAGAACGCGGTCGAACTGTTCGGGTCGAAGGCGTAGCGCTCGATGCCGACGCCGAAGAAAACGGTATCGACTTCGCTGAACGGCACACCGAAGCGAACCGAGGCGCCCTGGTTCACGAGCTTGTAGTCGCCGTCGGTCGAGGTCTGGTAGGGACGCGTGGTGGTGTGGTAGACGCTGAACGTACGCGAGATGCCGTCCGGCGTGAAGTACGGATCGGTGGTGGTCAGCGACAGCGTGCGGTTGTACTTGCTGGTGTTGACCTGCACGCCCAGGAAGTTGCCCGAGCCGAACACGTTTTCCTGCGAGATGCCGAAGGTCAGCGCGACCTTCTCGGCGCTCGAATAGCCGGCGCCGAGCTGCAGGCTGCCGGTGGGCTTTTCGGTCACGTTGACGGTCAGGTCCACCTGGTCGGGCGAGCCGGGCACCTCCTGCGTGTCGACATTCACTTCGTTGAAGAAGCCCAGGCGGTCCACGCGGTCGCGGGAAAGCTTGATCTTGTCGCCGTCGTACCAGGAGGCTTCGTACTGGCGGAACTCGCGGCGGATCACTTCGTCGCGGGTCTTGTTGTTGCCGCCGACCGACACGCGGCGCACGTAGACGCGGCGCGAGGGTTCGGCCTGCAGCGTGAGGGCCACACGGTTGTTGACGCGGTCGATCTCGGGACGCGCCTGCACGCGAGCGAAGGCGTAGCCGAAGGTGCCGAAGTAGTCGTTGAAGGCCTTGGTGGTCTCGGTGACCTGCTCGCCGTTGTATGGCTCGCCCGGCTTGATGGTGATGAGCGACTTGAACTCGTCGTCGCGGCCAAGGTAGTTGCCGTCGAGCTTGACGCTGGACACCACGAACTTCTCGCCTTCGGTGATGTTCACGGTCACCGTCAGGTCCTTGCGGTCCGGAGAGATGGCGACCTGCGTCGAGTCGATGCGGAACTCGAGGTAGCCGCGCGTGATGTAGTACGAGCGCAGGGTCTCCAGGTCGGCGTTGAGCTTGGCGCGCGAATACTGGTTCGACTTCGTGTACCAGCTCATGAAGCCGCCGCTGTCCTGGTCGAACAGGCTCAGCAGGGTCGATTCGCTGAAGGCCTTGTTGCCGACCACGTGCACTTCGCGGATGCGGGCCGAGTCGCCTTCGGTCACGGTGAAGGTCAGGTTGACGCGGTTGCGCTCGATGGGGGTGACGGTGGTCACGACCTGCGCGTTGTAGAGGCTGCGGCTCACGTACTGGCGCTTGAGCTCCTGCTCGGCGCGGTCGGCCAGTGCCTTGTCGTAGGGCCGGCCGTCGGCAAGGCCCACTTCGCGCAGCGCCTTCTGCAGCGCGGCCTTGTCGAATTCCTTGGCCCCGACGAAGTCGACATCGGCGATGGTCGGGCGCTCTTCCACGATGACGACCAGCACGTTGCCGTTCACGTCGATGCGAACGTCCTTGAACAATCCCAGATCGAACAGCGCGCGGATGGCGGCGGAACCCCGTTCGTCGCTGTAGGTATCGCCCACGCGCAGCGGCAGCGACGCGAAGATCGTGCCGGCCTCGACGCGTTGCAGGCCCTCGACGCGGATGTCGCGCACCGTGAAAGGCTCGACGGCCCAGGCGGCCGTAGCCGCAAGCGCACTGGCAACTACCGCAGCAACGCTACGCAGGCGAAAGCGACTGAGTTTTTTGTTCATCTGTGAATTGAGCCGGCACGGAAAGGGCCGGCAGAAAGTTAACCAAAGAGCCGCGTGACGTCGTTGAAGAGTGCGACCGACATCATGACCAGCAGAAGGGCTACGCCCCCGCGCTGAAGCCGTTCCATCCAGGCGTCAGAGACGCTCTTGCCGGTCAGGCCCTCCCAAAGATAATACATCAGGTGTCCCCCATCGAGGACCGGCAGCGGCATGAGATTGAGGACCCCGAGGCTCACGCTGATAAGCGCCAGGAAGACCAGGTACTGAGTGAAACCGAGGCTTGCGGACTTGCCGGCGTAGTCGGCGATCGTTAACGGACCGCTCAGGTTCTTGAGCGAAGCCTCGCCGATCACCATCTTGCCCATCATGCGCACGGTCAGCGCGGACACCTCCCAGGTACGCACCACGCCGCGCCAAACGCCGTCGACCAGCCCCTGGCGCACAGTCACCATTTCCGGAGGCGCGCCAACGTAGGCGCCGACACGCCCCACCTTGGCGCCGCCCTCCTCCCGCACCTCGGGCTTCACGTCGATGACGAGCGAGCGGCCGCCGCGGTCGATCCGCCAGGCCTGGACGCGGGGCTGATCGCCGTCCACGGAGGCGCGGATTACCTCGCGCAGCTGCTGCCCCTCGATGATCTCTGTGCTGCCGATGGCGCGCACGACGTCGCCATTGCGCAGCCCGGCGGCCTCGGCCGCACTGCCTTTCATGACCTCGCCGATCTCCGGCCGGGTCAAGGGAGCCAGCACGCCGATCTTGCGGAACATCTGCGGATCGGCGTCCTTCGTCTGCATCCGGCTCAGCGGAAGCACCAGCTGACGCGCCGGCCGGCCACCCTCGCCCGCGACTTCGAGCGTCAGGTCATGGCCGTCGAGCGCACCGCGCGTCATGCGCCAGCGCAGATCCTCGAAGGACTGGACCGGCGAGAGATCGCCGTCGAAACCCGCCCGCACGATGTGCTCGCCGCCCTTCAGCCCTGCGGCTTCGGCCAGCGAACCGGCCACCGGTCGCGCCAGCGTGGCCACGGGCTCCTGCACCCCGATCCAGTTGACGGCCGTGTAGAGCGCCACCGCCAGCAGCAGGTTGGCAATCGGGCCGGCGGCCACGATGGCCGCACGCGAGCGCAGCGGCTGGGTGTTGAAGGCGCGATGACGCTCCTCGGGAGCCACGGGGCCTTCGCGCTCGTCGAGCATCTTCACGTAGCCGCCGAAGGGGAATGCGCCGATGACGAACTCGGTCTGCTGACCCGGATGCTGCCGCTTCGGCTGCCAGCGGACCAGCGCCTTGCCGAAACCGACGGAGAAGCGCTCCACCTTGACGCCGCAGGCCACCGCCACGCGATAGTGGCCGTATTCGTGCACCGCGATCAGGACGGCGAGCGCAACCACAAAGGCTATGACAGTAAGCAGCATCGGAGTCCTTGGTTTCCGGAGGAGGCGTCAGGCGGCGAAGCGAAGCGCCGCGGCATTGGCCGCCGCACGGGCGCTGGCGTCGATCGCCAGCAGGTCGGCCAGCGATGCCGGCTTGGAGGGAGCGACTCTTTCCAAAGTTTCCATGTTCACCGCATGTATGCAATCGAAGCGCAGGCGGCGGTCGAGGAAAGCCTCCACCGCGACCTCGTTGGCGGCATTGAGCACCGCCGTCGTGCCCGGCGCGGCCCGAAGTGCGTGCCACGCAAGGCCCAGTCCCGGAAAGAGTTCCGCGTCGGGAGACTCGAACGTGAGCGACCCCATCTGCCGGAAGTCGAGCCGTGCGGCGCCGCTCTCGATGCGCTCGGGCCAGGCAAGCCCCACCGCGATCGGCACCCGCATGTCGGGCGTGCCGAGCTGGGCGATGACCGAGGCGTCGGTGAACTGCACCATCGAATGCACCACGCTCTGCGGATGGATGACGACCTCGATCTGCTCCGGCGACACGCCGAACAGGTGGCGCGCCTCGATGACTTCGAGCGCCTTGTTCATCATCGTGGCCGAGTCGACCGAGATCTTGCGTCCCATCACCCAGTTCGGATGGGCGCAGGCCTGCTCGGGCGTGACCGCGCTCAGGGTTTCCGGTGCGCGCGTGCGGAACGGGCCGCCCGACGCCGTCAGGATGATCTTGTCGACGCGCCGCGCCCAGGTGGACGGGTCTTCGGGCAGCGACTGGAAGATGGCGGAATGCTCGCTGTCGATGGGCAGCAGCGTGGCGCCGCCCTCGCGCACGGTGCGCATGAAAAGCTCGCCACCGACGACGAGCGCCTCCTTGTTGGCCAGCAGAAGGCGCTTGCCGGCACGCGCGGCTGCCAGGCAAGGCCCGAGGCCCGCGGCGCCGACGATAGCGGCCATCACGGAATCGGTCTCTTCGTGGGAAGCTATGGTTTCGAGAGCATCGTCGCCCATCAGGACGGCCGTTTTCAGGCCGTTCTGCTTCAGCTTCTCGGCCAGCGCAGCGGCATGCGGGGCACTGGCCATCACGGCGAACTTCGGCGAGAACTGCGCGCACTGCGCCAGCAATTCGTCGACCCTGGTGGCCGCGGAAAGCGCGAACACCTCGAAACGCTCGGGGTGGCGCGAAATGACGTCGAGCGTGCTGACACCGACCGAACCGGTCGAGCCGAGCACCGTCACGCATTGTTTTCTGGAAGAGTTCACAGGAAAGCCAGCATCATGGCAATAGGAAGCGCCGGCAAGAGGGCATCCACGCGGTCGAGGACGCCGCCGTGGCCGGGCAGCAGCCGGCTGCTGTCCTTGGCGCCGGCGCTGCGCTTGATGAGGGATTCGACGAGGTCGCCCACGACGCTCATGGCCGAAAGGAACAGCGCGGCGAGCAGCAGCAGCCACCAGCCCCGCTCGTTGAGACGGGTGTACAGGCTGGCCACCGTGGCGCCCGTGGCCTTGTCGGCCCACACCCAGGCGAATGCCAGCACCACCACGCCGATCATGCCGCCCCACACGCCCTCCCAGCTCTTGCCGGGGCTGATGGAAGGGGCGAGCTTGCTGCGGGTGAACTTGAGGCCGAAGGCGCGGCCGGCGAAATAGGCGAACACGTCGGCAACCCACACCAGCACGAGGATCGACAACAGGAAGTTGATGCCGATCATCCGCGCCTGCACCGCGGCCAGCCACGCGACCCAGAGCGCCAGCAGGCCGCCGACCAGCCGCAGCCCGCGCGGAATGCGCGGCCAACCCGGCACCGCCACGCGCAGCAGCGCAGCGCCACCCAGCACCCAGGCCGCGCTGGCAAGGGTCCACATCAGGACCAGCGGCTGCTCCAGCAGCCCGAGCCACCAGGACAGCGCGCACAGCACGATCGTCTCGGCGCCGAGGAACAGCGACACGCCCTGCCCGTAGCCGTTCAGGCGCCCCCATTCCCAGGCCGCGGCCCCGATGAGCACCAGCATGACGCAGCCGAAGGGAACGTAGCTGGGGTAGAACAGCGCCGGCAGCAGGATCGCGAGGAGCACGATCGCCGTGATGATGCGTTGCTTGAGCATGCGGAAGGGGTTCCCGCGCCTTCAGGCCGCGGCGGTGGATGAGACTTGCGCCGAGGTCTGGCCGAAACGCCGCTCGCGGCCCTGGAACGCGGCAATGGCCTCGTCCAGCGCTGCCTCGTCGAATTCGGGCCATAGCTTGTCGCTGAAGAAAAGCTCGGCGTAGGCACTCTGCCAGAGCAGGAAATTGGACAGACGCTGCTCGCCGCCGGTGCGGATGAACAGGTCGGGATCGGGCACGTGGGCCAGGGCCATGGCGCGATCGAGGCTGAGTTCGGTGATCGCCTCGCCCTGCGCCGCGAGCCTTGCGGCGGCTTGCGCGATGTCCCAGCGACCGCCGTAGTTGAAGCAGACGTTGAGCATCAGCCGGGAGTTGTGCGCGGTGGCGGCCTCGGCGTCGAGCAGGCCGTTCACCATCTTGGGCGACAGGCCCGCGCGTTCGCCGACGAAATGCAGTCGCACGCCGTCGGCGCTGAGCTTGGGCACCTCACGGGCAAGCGCACCGACCATCAGCTCCATGAGCCCGGAAACCTCCTCGACAGGACGATTCCAGTTCTCGGACGAGAACGCGAACACGGTGAGCACGGCCACGCCGCGCTCGACGCAGGCCTTGACGCAGCGGCGCAGCGATTCGACGCCCTGCTTGTGCCCCGCGATGCGGGGCAGGAAGCGCCGCGTCGCCCAGCGGCCGTTGCCGTCCATGACGATGGCAACGTGGTGGGGAATGCGCGGCGCTGAAGAGGCCATGGCAGGCCTCAAACGGCCATGATCTCCGCTTCCTTGGCCGCGACCAGGCGGTCGATTTCCGCGATGTGGCGGTCGGTGACCTTCTGGATCTCGGCCTCGGCGCGCTTCTGGTCGTCTTCCGACGCCAGCTTTTCCTTGACCAGCTTCTTGACCGCTTCGTTCGCATCGCGGCGCAGGTTGCGCGTAGCGATCTTGGCGCTCTCGCCTTCGTTGCGGACGAGCTTGGTCATTTCCTTGCGGCGCTCTTCGCTCATGGCGGGCAGCGGCACGCGGATCAGGTCGCCCATCGAGGCGGGGTTCAGGCCCAGGTCGCTTTCGCGGATGGCCTTCTCGATCTTCGCGCCCATGCCCTTTTCCCAGGGCTGCACGCTCAGGGTGCGCGAGTCGAGCACCGACACGTTGGCCACCTGGCTCAGCGGCACCTGCGAGCCGTAGTACTCGACGTGGACCGCATCGAGCAGCGCCGAGTTGGCACGCCCCGTGCGGATCTTGGTGAGGTTGTTCTGGAATGCCGCGATCGACTGGTTCATCTTCGCGTCAGTCGTGCTGCGGATGTCTGCAATGGTCATCTCAAATACTCCTAGGCATGCACCAGCGTGCCTTCGTCCTCTCCCATGACGACGCGCTTGAGCGCGCCGTTCTTGAAGATCGAGAACACCTTGATCGGCAGTTTCTGGTCGCGGCACAGCGCGAAGGCCGTGGCGTCCATGATGCCGAGGTTCTGCGCGATCGCCTCGTCGAAGGTCAGCGTGGCGTAGCGCGTTGCGTCGGGATTGGTCTTGGGGTCGGCGGTATAGACGCCGTCGACCTTCGTCGCCTTGAGCACCAGCTCGGCGCCGATCTCGGCACCGCGCAGCGCGGCGGCCGTATCGGTGGTGAAGAACGGATTGCCCGTGCCGGCCGCGAACACCACGACCTTGCCCTCTTCGAGGTACTGCAGGGCCTTGGGGCGAACATAGGGTTCGACCACCTGCTCGATGGCGATGGCGGACATCACACGGGCCACCAGGCCCTGCTTGTCCATCGCATCGGCCAGGGCCAGCGAATTCATGACCGTGGCCAGCATGCCCATGTAGTCGGCGGTGGCGCGGTCCATGCCGACCGAGCCGCCCGCGACGCCGCGGAAGATGTTGCCGCCGCCGATCACGACCGCCACCTGGACGCCCATGTTCACGACCTCGGCCACCTCCTGCACCATGCGCACGATGGTCGCGCGGTTGATGCCGAAGGCATCGTCACCCATCAATGCCTCTCCCGACAGCTTCAACAAGATTCGCTTGTGGGCTGGGCGGGCATCAGACATGGGCAATTTCCTTTGGTTGGGGCGAGACGAGTGTAAAACGTGGCGATGAAAAAACGACGGTGCGCGCGAACGCACCGTCGTTGGAGCCGTAAAGGCTTAAGCGGCAGCCTTGGCTGCGGCGACTTGTGCAGCGACTTCTGCGGCGAAGTCGTCAACTTTCTTCTCAATGCCTTCACCCACCACGTACAGGGTGAAGCCCTTGATCGTGGTGTTGACGGCCTTGAGCATCTGCTCGACGGTCTGCTTGTCATTCTTCACGAACGGCTGGTTGTGCAGCGAGACTTCCTTGAGGAACTTCTGCACGCCGCCTTCGATGCGCTTGGCAACGATGTCGGCCGGCTGCGGCTTCTTGCCTTCGGCTTCGGCCGTCTTGCGGTCTTCTTCCGCCTTGCCGGCTGCCACGGCACGCTCTTTCTCGATCAGCTCGGCGGGCACGTCCGAAGCGGCGACCGACACGGGCTTCATGGCGGCGATGTGCATCGCGACGTCCTTGGCGGCGGTGTCGTCGCCTTCGAACTCGACCATCACGCCGATGCGCGTGCCGTGCAGGTACGAGGCCAGCTTGCCGTTGCCGGCGAAGCGCTTGAAGCGGCGGAAGGTCATGTTCTCGCCGATCTTGCCGATCAGGCCCTTGCGCACGTCCTCGAGCGTGGGGCCGAAGCCGTCCTGCTCGTAGGCCAGGGCACCCAGCGCGGCGATGTCGGCGGGATTCTTCTCGGCGATGAGCTTGGCTGCGGCGTTGACCAGGGCCAGGAAGCTGTCGTTCTTCGAGACGAAGTCGGTTTCGCAGTTGACTTCGATCATGGCGCCGGCATCACCGGCAACGTACGCGGCCACCACGCCTTCGGCGGTGATGCGGCTCGATGCCTTGCCAGCCTTGTTGCCGAGCTTGATGCGCAGCAGCTCCTCGGCCTTTTCCATGTTGCCGTCGGCCTCGGTCAGGGCCTTCTTGCATTCCATCATCGGTGCGTCGGTCTTCGCGCGCAGCTCGCCGACCATGCTTGCGGTGATTGCAGCCATTTTGTATCTCCGTGAATTCAAAAATCAGGTTAAAAAAAAGGGGCACAAAAGCCCCTTCTTCAGGCTCGCGGGCGCGCCAATCAGGCCGAGGCGCCCTCTTCGACTTCGACGAATTCGTCATTGCCTTCGGCGATGGCCTTGACCACGTCGCCGGTAGCGCTGTTGCGGCCTTCGATGATCGCATCGGCGATACCGCGGGCATACAGCGTGACGGCCTTCGACGAGTCGTCGTTGCCGGGGATCACGTAGTCGATGCCTTCGGGCGAGTGGTTGGAGTCCACCACGCCGATCAGCGGAATGCCCAGCTTCTTGGCTTCGGCCACGGCGATCTTGTGGAAGCCCACGTCGATCACGAAGATGGCGTCGGGCAGAGCGGTCATGTCCTGGATGCCGCCGATGTCCTTCTCGAGCTTCTCGATTTCACGCGTGAACGTGAGCTGCTCTTTCTTGCTCAGGTTGTCGAGGCCAGCTTCCTGCTGGGCCTTCATGTCCTTCAGGCGCTTGATCGAGGTCTTGACCGTCTTGAAGTTGGTCAGCATGCCGCCGAGCCAACGGGTGTCGACGAAAGGCACGCCGGCGCGACGGGCTTCAGCCGCCACGATCTCACGGGCCTGGCGCTTCGTACCGACCATCAGGATCGTGCCGCGGTTGGCGGTGAGCTGCTTGGCGTACTTCATCGCCTCCTGGAACATCGGGAGCGACTTTTCCAGGTTGATGATGTGGATCTTGTTGCGATGGCCGAAGATGTACGGAGCCATCTTGGGGTTCCAGAAGCGGGTTTGGTGACCAAAATGGACACCTGCTTCCAGCATTTCGCGCATGGTGGTAGACATTGAAATTACTCCAAAGGTTGGGTCTAAAATCCAGCCCGTTTTGCGCTCTTTGGATCGAGTCGCAACACCTTGATTGGGCCGGTTTGCGGATGTGTCTGGCTGGGATGCAACGAAAGCCGTTGCCCGACCAGCGAAACCCAAAGAGTATAGCACGGCCGCCGCCCCCTCCCCTGAACCAAGCCGTTGCCCTGACGGCCCCTGCAGCCTCCCCATGAACGACCTTCACGCCACCCGTCTCGACCTTCTGGCAGGTGGCACCGACGCACGCACCGAAATGGAGCGCGCCATCGGCATCGCCCAGTCGCCGGCCTGCGCCCACGCATTCACCCGCACCATGTTCGACGAGGCCCGCCAAGCGGCGGCCGCGTCGGATCCGGGCAGCCGACTTGCAGGCCTCGCCTTCACCGCCAAAGACCTGTTCGACGTCGAGGGCCAGCCGACGCCCGCCGGCTCCGCCGTTCTGGGTCACGCTCCGGCCGCCAAGGCCGATTCGCCGGCCGTGGCCCGGCTGCGCGCGGCAGGCGGCGTGATGACGGGCCGCACCAACATGACGGAATTCGCCTTCTCGGGCGTCGGCGTCAATCCGCACCACGGCACGTCGGCGAACGTGAGCGACTCCGCCGTGCCGCGCATTCCGGGCGGCTCGTCGTCCGGCGCGGCGATCTCGGTGGCCAGCGGAGCCGCATTCATCGGCCTGGGCTCCGACACCGGGGGCTCGATCCGCATCCCGGCAGCCCTGAACGGCATCGTCGGCTTCAAGAACACGGCCCGGCTGACGCCCACGGCCGGCGCGCTGCCGCTCTCGACCACGCTGGACACCGTCTGCGCCATGACGCGCTCGGTGCGCGACGCCATCACCGCGCACGAGATCCTCGCCGCGCGCCGAGTAACGGCTGGCAACGCACCCCTCGCCGCCTACAGGCTGGCGGTGGTGAAGAACGTGTTCTTCGACGGCATCGAAGCCCCGGTGGCCGCCGCCTTCGAGCGCTCGCTGAAGACGCTTCGCGCCGCCGGCGCCCGCATCGTGGAAATCGAGCTGCCCGAGCTCGCCGAACTGGCAGGCATCAATGCCACCGGCGGCTTCTCGGCCGCCGAGTCGTACGCCTGGCACCGGCTGCTGCTGGAGCGCAGCGGCGCGGGCTACGACCCCCGTGTGGCCCAGCGCATCCTGCGCGGCGCCGCCATGAAGGCGCATGAATACATCGACCTGATCAATGCCCGGCGCGACTGGATCGCCCGCGTCGAAGCCGCGCTCGCGCCGTTCGACGCAGTGCTGTCACCAACCGTGCCGATCACCGCGCCGCCCATCGCCAGCGTGGCGCCGGGCGCCGAGCGCGACGAGGAGTTCTTCCGCGTCAACGCCCTTCTGCTGCGCAATCCGTCGATCGTCAACATGCTCGACGGCTGCGCCATCTCGCTGCCCTGCCACGCCCCCGGCGAACTGCCGGTCGGCCTGATGCTGTGGCACGCCGCGCTGCACGACGACGCCATCCTCGCGGTGGCGCTCCAGACCGAGCGCGCGCTGCAAGAATAAAGGCCGTCGCGTCCGCCTCTGCGGGCGCCAGCCATCTCTTATCTGAACACTCAATGAAAATCGCGATCGTGGGCGCCGGCATCATCGGCGTCACCACCGCCTGGGAACTGGTTTCCGACGGCCATGAAGTGACCGTGTTCGAGCGCCGCGGCGCCGCCGCCGAGGAAGCCAGCTTCGCCAACGCCGGCGTGGTCGCTCCCGGATACGTCACGCCATGGGCCGGTCCCGGCATGCGCGGCAAGGTGCTGCGCTCGCTGCTGTCCTCGCACGGCGCCATCAAGCTGCGCTGGCCCCTGGGCTCGCGCGACCTCGGCTGGCTCTCCCGCTGGCAGAAGGCCTGCAAGCTCGAAACCTACCTGGCCAACCGCGCGCGCATGCAGCGCCTGGCCTTCTACAGCCGCAACCGGCTGCACGAAGTGACCGAGGCGCGCGAACTCAGCTACGAACGCAGCGACGGCTACATGGTGCTGCTGCGCTCCAAGCGCGACAAGAAGCTGGTGCAGCCCGGCCTGGACGTGCTGCGCGCCGCCGGGAGCGTCTTCAAGGAAATCGACGCCGACGAAGCCCGGCTGATCGAGCCCGCCCTGAATCCCGACACCCCGCTCGTGGGCGCCATCCACCTGCCCGAGGACGAGGTGGCCAACTGCCGCCAGTTCGCGCTGCTGCTCAAGTGGGAGGCCGAGTCGTTCGGTGCGCAGTTCCATTTCAACTGCGACATCGCCCCGCTGAGCCGCGCGGCGCCCACCTCGCTGTCGCTCGCCAGCGGCTCAGACCCGGTCCGCTACGACGCCGTGGTGGTCTGCGCCGGACTGCAATCGGCCGCGCTGCTGCGCCCGCTGGGCCTGCGCATCCCGATGGCGCCGGTCTACGGGCATTCGGTGAGCGCGCCGATCCGCGAGCCGCTCAATGCGCCGCGCAGCGCGGTGATGGACGAGCGCTTCAAGGTCGCCATCTCCCGGCTGGGCCAACGCGTGCGCGTGGCCGGCAGCGCCGAGATCGGCGGCTCGTTGGAAAC
This sequence comes from Variovorax sp. SG517, assembly GCF_013376045.1. GTDB lineage: Bacteria > Pseudomonadota > Gammaproteobacteria > Burkholderiales > Burkholderiaceae_C > Variovorax. Next base: position 783,889 of record NZ_JABMJG010000002.1, read on the forward strand.
GATGAATCCGGCCGCCGTGCAGACGCTCTATAAGGTGCTGCACGACTGGTTTCCGGGTGCCGCCACGCTGCAGTCCGGCATCCAGCAATGGAAAGGCGCCCGGCCGATGCTGCCCGACGGTCCGCCGGTGCTGGGGGCCAGCGGCATTCCCGGCGTGTGGCTCAACCTGGGCCATGGATCGAGTGGCTGGGCGCTGTCGTGCGGCAGCGCGCGGGTGCTGGGCGACCTGATCGGCGGGCGTGAACCGGGAATCGACCTCGAAGGGCTCGGGGTCGAGCGGCTCAGTCTTTAGGACCCCATCGGCGCAAGGCCTCGGGACTTGCCGGCTTTTCGACGGGAAGCTCCGGCTCCGGAGGCGGCCGGAACCTGCCGGCCACCCAGCCCAGCAATCCGGGGCAGATCAACGCGAAGAAGACCAGGCACAAACCGGCGCCGCCCAGCAGTGCCAGGCGTTCCAGGCCGGAAGTCGCCTCGGCCGGCAGGTCGAACCAGCGCATAACGCTGATGCCGAAGCCGACATTGGCCGCCCAGGCCACGTCCCGCAGCGGAATCCATCGCCTGAACTCGGCCAGCAGGAAAACGCCCCATACGAGGCACAGCAGGCCCAGGACCCATGCGAACCCGGCGATCCACGCCAGCGTGGCGGCAAGGAACGCCACCAGCGCCGCGACGAGCAGGACAAGCACCCAACCGACGCCCTTGAAATTCATCCCGGGATCATAGGCAGGCAAGCCGCCAGGCAGGCCAGCGGCACAATGCGCCGATGCGACGCATCACCTCCGCCACCGCTGCCGATCTGTTCGACATCGCCGCCACGCGCCGCATCGAACACGCAGCGTCGGCCGCCCTGCCCGCCCACACGCTGATGCAGCGCGCGGGCCTCGCGGTGGCGCGGCTCGCGATGGCGATCGCGCCACACGCGCGCACGATCTGGGTGGCCTGCGGCCCCGGCAACAACGGCGGCGACGGCTTCGAGGCTGCCGCCCAACTGCGGCACCGGGGCTTCTTCCCGGTCGTCACCTTCCTCGGCGACGAAGGCAGGCTGCCACCCGACGCCAAGGCATCGCTGCAGCGGGCCCGCGACGCAGGCGTCACCTTTGCCGCGACGCCGCCTTCGGCCTACGAACTCGCGATCGACGCATTGCTCGGCATCGGCTCGACGCGTCCGCCCGACGGCACAATGGCCGATTGGCTCGAGCAGATGCACGCCAGCGGCCAACCCGTGCTGTGCGTCGACGTGCCCTCCGGGCTGAATGCGGATACCGGCACGCTGCCTCAGGGCGCCGGTCATGCACGGGCAGCCGCCCGCAGCTGCATCACCTTCCTCACGCTGAAGCCCGGCCTGTTCACGGCGCAAGGCCGCGATGCGGCGGGCACGGTCTGGTTCGACGACCTGGGTTGCGGCGCCTTCAGGGACCAGCCCGTGGCACGCATCGCCGGAGCGCCCGAGGCGCAGCCTCGCAACCACGCCTCGCACAAGGGCAGCTATGGCGACGTCGCGGTGATCGGGGGCGCTTCCGGCATGGCAGGCGCGGCGTTGCTGGCCGGCTCGGCGGCGCTTCACGGGGGCGCGGGCCGCGTGTTCGTCGGGCTGCTCGATCCGAGCGCGGCGCCCGTCGATGCCGCGCAGCCCGAACTGATGCTGCGCGACGCTCGGACGCTCGATCTTTCCGGCATGACGGCCGTCTGCGGCTGCGGCGGAGGAGAAGCCGTGCGCGAACTGCTGCCGCGCGTGCTCTCGACGGCGGCCGCCCTGGTGCTCGATGCCGATGCGCTCAATGTGATCGTGGCCGATGGCGCACTGCAAACGCAGCTGTCATCGCGCGGAAAAGACGGATCGCCCACGGTAATCACGCCGCATCCGCTGGAAGCGGCGCGCCTGCTGAACTGCACGGTCGGCGAAATCCAGGCCGACAGGCTGGCCGCCGCGCGCGAACTCTGCGCGCGCTTCAATGTGGTGGGGGTGCTCAAGGGCTCGGGCACCGTCATCGCCGGCGCTGCCGATACCCTGCCCGTCATCAACCTGAGCGGCAACGCCCGCCTGGCAAGCGCGGGCACAGGCGACGTGCTGGCCGGAATGATCGGCGCGGCGCTGGCGGCGGGCCGACCCGCCTTCGAAGCGGCCCGCGAATCCGTCTGGCTGCATGGCCACATCGCCGACACATGGCCGGCCGACGCGGCCACGCTCACGGCCGGCGCTCTGGCCCGCCGCGGAGCCGGCTGAAGACGCTAGCCGCGGCCGACGAAGGGCATCTTCGTCGCCATGATGGTGTGGAACAGCACGTTGGCTTCCAGCGGCAGGTTCGCCATGTAGAGCACCGACTGGCCGACGATCTTGACGTCGATCAGCGGCTCGATGGCGAGTTCACCGTTGGCCTGCGGCACGCCCTTGGCCATGCGCGCCGCCAGCTCGGTCATGGCGTTGCCCACGTCCACCTGCCCCACGGCGATGTCGTACTTGCGGCCATCGAGCGAAGCGGTCTTGGTGAGCCCTTCGACCGCATGCTTGGTCGCCGTGTAGGCGGCCGAGTTCGGACGCGGTGCCGTGGCCGAGATGGAGCCGTTGTTGATGATGCGCCCGCCCATCGGCGTCTGCGCCTTCATCGTGCGGAATGCCTGCTGGATGCAGAAGAACATGCCGGTCAGATTGATGTCGACCACGCCCTGCCACTGCTCGGGCGTCCAGTCCTCGAACGGGCCCGGCGGGTTGCCCACGCCGGCGTTGTTGAAGAGCAGGTCGACGCGGCCGAAGCGCTCGACGGTGGCGGCGAACAGGGCCTGCACCGAGGCCGCGTTCGACACGTCGGTGGGCACCGCGAAGGCGCGCGCGCCGGCGCCCGATTCTTCCGCCACCTGCTCCAGCGGCTCCAGGCGGCGGCCCGCCAGAGCGACGCTCCAGCCGTCGCCCAGCAGCGCCAGCGCGGCAGCGCGGCCGATGCCGGAGCCCGCACCCGTGACGATGGCGATGCGGCCCTTGTTGTCTTCAGCGCTCATGCTGTCTGTCTCTTTCTTTTCGGTTTGTCGATGGTTCGTTCGGTTGTGCGAGGCCAGGTCAACGGCGCGGCTTGCGCCCCTTGCCCTTCATCTTGCTGGCGGCTTTCTTCACCGCCGACTTGAAGGCCTGCATCGCCGACTGCGCCCCGGCCGTGGCCGAAGTCGGCCGATCGCCGCGCGGCTCGGCCTTGCCGGCTTCCGCCTTGTTGCGCGTGCTGCGCTTGGCCGAGGCCTTCAAGGGCACGCCCGATGATGCCGCCCCCTTGTCCTTCATGGCCCGCGTCGTCAGCTCTTCGCCTTCGCGCACGAGGCGGAAGTCGATCTTGCGGCCGTCCAGGTCGACGCGGCTCACCTGCACCCGTACCCGCGTGCCGATGGCATAGCGGATGCCGGTGCGCTCGCCGCGCAGTTCCTGGCGCATCTCGTCGAACTTGAAGTACTCGCCGCCGAGCTCGGTGATGTGCACCAGGCCCTCGACGTACATCGCATCGAGCGTGACGAAGATGCCGAAGGTGGTGGCCGCCGTGACCACGCCGCCGTATTCCTCGCCGAGATGCTCGCGCATGTACTTGCACTTGAGCCAGGCCTCGACGTCGCGGCTGGCCTCGTCGGCACGGCGCTCGTTGGCGCTGCAGTGCAGGCCCGCGGCCTCCCATGCAAGCACTTCCTTGCTGGGCGCAACGGTGGCTTTCTGCGGCTTGGCGGTGGGCGCCTTCACGCGCGATGCGAGCCGCTTGGCCAGCTTGGCATGTGCCTCGCCGGGGGTCGGCAGCATCGGCAGCTGGTAGCGCGTGTTGCCGAGGATCGCCTTGATCACGCGATGCACCAGCAGGTCCGGATAGCGCCGGATCGGGCTGGTGAAGTGCGTGTAGGCCTCGTAGGCCAGGCCGAAGTGGCCGCTGTTGATCGGCGTGTAGATCGCCTGCTGCATCGAGCGCAGCAGCATGGTGTGGATCTGCTGCGCGTCGGGGCGGTCCTTGGTGGCCTCGGCGATCGCCTGGAACTCGCCCGGCCGAGGGTCGTCGGTGATGCTCAGGCCCACGCCCATCGCCTTCAGGTAGCCGCGCAGGATCTCCTTCTTCTCGGGCGTCGGGCCTTCGTGCACGCGATACAGGCCCGGGTGCTTGCCTTCGGCGATGAAGTCGGCGCTGCAGACATTGGCGGCAAGCATCGCCTCTTCGATCAGGCGGTGCGCCTCGTTGCGCGTGCGCGGCACGATCTTCTCGATGCGGCCAGCCTCGTCGCAGATGATCTGGGTCTCGGTAGTCTCGAAGTCGACGGCGCCGCGCTTGCCGCGCTGCTTGAGCAGCGCCTTGTAGACGTCTGCAAGGTTCAGCAGGTCCTTGACACGGTCCTTGCGCTTCGCAGCCTCGGGACCGCGCGTGTTGCCCAGGATGGCGGCCACCTCGGTGTACGTGAAGCGCGCGTGGCTGAACATCACGGCCGGGTAGAACTGGTAGGCGTAGATCTCGCCATCGGCGGCGACCAGCATGTCGCACACCATGCACAGGCGCTCGACCTCGGGGTTGAGCGAGCACAGGCCGTTCGAGAGCTTCTCCGGCAGCATCGGAATGACCCGGCGCGGAAAGTAGACGCTGGTGGCGCGGTCGTAGGCGTCGATGTCGATGGGCGAACCGGTCTGCACATAGGCGCTGACGTCGGCAATGGCCACCAGCAAGCGCCAGCCTTTGCCACGGCCTACTTTCGCGGGCTCGCAGTAGACGGCGTCGTCGAAGTCGCGGGCGTCTTCGCCGTCGATGGTGACGAGCGGGATGTCGGTGAGGTCGACGCGCCCCTTCTTGTCCGCGGGGCGGACCTTCTCGGGCAATGCCTTGGCCGCTGCCAGGCACTCCGCGGAAAACTCGTGCGGCACGCCGTACTTGCGCACGGCGATCTCGATCTCCATGCCGGGGTCGTCGATCTCGCCCAGCACTTCTTTCACCCGACCCACGGGCTGGCCGAACAGGGCCGGCGGCTCGGTGAGCTGCACGACAACGACCTGCCCCACCTTCGCGGGACCGGTCGCTCCCTTGGGAATCAGGACGTCCTGGCCGTAGCGCTTGTCTTCCGGTGCGACGAGCCAGATGCCGCCTTCGTGCAACAGGCGGCCGATGATGGGCTGCTCTGGGCGCTCGACGATCTCCACCACGCGCCCTTCAGGGCGTCCGCGGCGGTCCTGGCGCACGATGCGCGCCTTGACGCGGTCCTTGTGCAGCACCGCTCGCATTTCATTCGGAGGCAGATAGATGTCCGCCTCGCCGTCGTCGCGCTGCACGAAGCCGTGCCCGTCGCGATGTCCTTGGACAGTTCCTTCGATTTCATCCAGCAGGCCGCTGGAAGTAACGTTATTTTTGATATGATCTCCTTCTTTCCTGAAATTCAAAACGCAGTTGCTTCTGCAACTACGTGGGCCCAGATGGCGGAATTGGTAGACGCACTAGTTTCAGGTACTAGCGAGTAACATCGTGGAGGTTCGAGTCCTCTTCTGGGCACCAAGTTTAAACAGACCTTTACCGGGTCAATCGATTCAAGCCACCGGTCTCCGGTGGCTTTTTTCATTGCCGATCGAATCCGCATCGAACGGCCGGCGCAACCGGACAGGCAAGAGCCGGACCAGTGCCAAATTTTTTGCGCGCGCGCCGTTTTTTCCGGGCAGCCGCGACAAATTGTGTATACTCGCAGTCTTTGCTGAAAAGCAGAGTCAGCCCAGATGGCGGAATTGGTAGACGCACTAGTTTCAGGTACTAGCGAGTAACATCGTGGAGGTTCGAGTCCTCTTCTGGGCACCAGATCCGAATTGACCCCCGCCAGGTCATCCGAAAGAAGCCACCGGTCTCCGGTGGCTTTTTTCTTGCTCATCCGGATCTGCATCAAACGGGCAGCGCGATCAGGTCGTGGCCCTCGGCACCCACGATGCGCGCGCGGGTGAACTCACCCACCTTCAGCGTCTTGCTGATCTTCTCGGGCGGCAGCAGCCGGACCGTGCCGTCGATTTCCGGTGCATCGGCATACGTGCGCCCCACTCCGCCCTTGCGACCCATGGCAGGCGCCGAGTCGACCAGCACCTGCATCGTCGAGCCGATGCGCCTTTGCAGCTTGGCAATCGACACGGCCTCGGCCACCTCCATGAAACGCGCACGGCGCGCCTCGCGCTCGGCCTCGGGCAGCATGCCCGGGATGTCGTTTGCCGTAGCGCCCTCGACGGGGCTGTAGGCGAAGCAACCGGCGCGATCGATCTCGGCCTCGCGGATGAAGTCGAGCAGATGTTCGAACTCCCGCTCAGTCTCGCCAGGGAAGCCGGCAATGAAGGTGCTGCGGATCACGAGTTCCGGACACACTTCGCGCCAACGCGCCAGCCGCTCCAGGTTCTTCTCGCCGCTCGCCGGGCGCTTCATGCGCTTCAGCACATCGGGATGGCTGTGCTGCAAGGGCACATCGAGGTACGGCAGCACCTGGCCGCTCGCCATCAGCGGGATGATCTCGTCGACGCTCGGGTACGGGTACACGTAGTGCAGGCGAACCCACGCACCATACGGCTCGGCGATTTCGCCGAGCGTGCGCACCAGTTCGAGCATGCGGGTCTTGACCGGCTTGCCGTCCCAGAACCCGGTGCGGTATTTCACGTCGACCCCATAGGCCGAAGTGTCCTGGCTGATCACCAGCAGCTCTTTCACGCCGCCTTCGAACAAGGCCTTGGCCTCGCTCAGCACGTCGCCCACGGGCCGCGACACGAGGTCGCCGCGCATCGAGGGAATGATGCAGAAGGTGCAGCGATGGTTGCAGCCCTCGCTGATCTTCAGGTACGCGTAGTGCCGCGGCGTCAGCTTAAGGCCGGCAACACCAAAGGTGTTCGGCACCAGGTCGATGAACGGATCGTGCGGCTTCGGCAGGTTGGCATGCACCGCATCCATCACCTCCTGCGTTGCGTGCGGACCGGTCACGGCAAGCACACTCGGGTGCATCTGGCGCACCAGATTGCCACCCTGGTCGCCGGTCTTGGCACCAAGGCAGCCGGTGACGATCACTCGGCCGTTCTCGGCAAGCGCTTCGCCGATGGTGTCGAGGCTTTCCTTCACGGCATCGTCGATGAAGCCGCAGGTATTGACGATCACCAGGTCAGCGCCTTCGAAAGTCTTTGCAGTTTGATAGCCCTCGGCGCTCAGCTGGGTCAGGATCAATTCGGAATCGGTCAGGGCCTTGGGGCAGCCCAGGCTCACGAAGCCGACCTTGGGGGCGGTCGACGTGGCCGTACGTTCGGGGGAGGCAACTTCGCTCATATGCCTCTATTGTCCCAGCTATCGGTGACGGTGGGGCAACCACCGCTTGCGGGCACCTGCCGCAGGTCAGGAACGCTTGATGCCAAAGGCCCCCAGCACCTGCTCGGTGTTCTTCTGCATCTGCTCCTGCATCTGCAGGAACACATTCTTCGATTGCTCGACATAGCTGCCCATCAACCCCTGCAGCATCGGCGACTGCATGGTCATGAAGCGCGCCCACATCTCGGGCGTCAGGCCTTCGGCTTTTTCCGCAAGCTGCGCCTGCACCTCGGTCATGGCCTGGATGTTCTTCTCGAGATACGGACCCATGTAGCCCTGCATCGCCTGGCCATAGAAGCGGATGATGTTGGCCAGCACCTGCTCGGTGAACATCGGCGCGCCGCCGGCCTCTTCCTCGAGGATGATCTGCAGCAGGATGCTGCGCGTGAGGTCGTCGCCCGTCTTGGCATCGCGCACCACGAACTGGGCGTTCTGGATGACCAGCTGCTTCACCTCGGTCAGCGTGATGTACGTGGATGTCTCGGTGTCGTAGAGCCTTCTGTTCGGGTACTTCTTGATCACTCGCTGCACCGGTTTCGCCCCGGACTTCTTGCTCTGCACTGCGGACTCCTTCACATGGACGCCCATGTCATCGGATGATTCTAGGGAGCGGCTTTGCTGCGCCGCGACAAGGTTTACCCTGACCGGCTGCGGCACTTCCCTCAATCTGCCGATGTCGCGTACTCCGCACCACATGCATGGCAGCCCGCAACTTCCGGCCGCTCTTCGTCGGCTCCGCGAAACCGCAGCGGATTCTTCTGCCCATAGACAACCCAGCATCGCGGGCAATGCTCCTGTCCGACAGTCGGCAGATAGGCGCGGGCGCGCTGTTCGGCGCGCTCCTCGGTCAGCGGCATGCCCTGGCGTTGGGCGCGCGCAACTTCGCGCGCTGCCATGGTGTCGGCACGACCGCTTTCGTAGTCATTGATGCCGTAGACAGCACGCGCAAACTCGATGGGCGCCTGCTTGAGCAGTGCGGCCAGGCGCCTGTCGGCATGAGCCCGATCAACGAACGTCGATCGCGTATTCATCGGATCGCTTATCAAGAAAAATGGGATGTAGTTGCAGAGCGACCAAGGTAGCACAAGAACATGCCAAGGGTCTTTGTCTGCATCACTACGAGGGGGGCGATATGTGCACCGGGGAACCCGGTGCATGCTCTGTTCGACTGAACCGGTGGTTGGCCGGGGTTGAAACAGAAATTGGTAGGCGCGATTGGACTCGAACCAACGACCCCCACCATGTCAAGGTGGTGCTCTAACCAGCTGAGCTACGCGCCTAAGGATGTGTCCGAGAAGCAGTTATTGTAGCAGGAGAAATCGCGTTTTTCAGCGACGACGTGCAGATCGCACACCAATAACTGCAGTGACCAGTCCGAGGACCTGCGTGAGACGCGCGGCATCGGCGATTTCGACGGTGAACGTCATCCACGCAGTGCCCTTGATCGACTGGGTCTGCACGCCGATCACATTCATCTTCTCGCGCGCGAACACATCGGAGATGTCGCGCAGCAGCCCCTGGCGGTCGGCTGCCTCGACCGCCACGTCCACCGCATACACAGGCGCATCGGCGCCCTTCTTCGCGGCACCCCACTCCACGTCGATGACGCGCTCGCCATCCTTCGCGGCCATCGTGCGGAAGTTGCTGCAGTCGCTGCGGTGCACGCTCACGCCGTGGCCCCGTGTGACGAAGCCGCGAATGGCATCGGGCGGCGCGGGCTTGCAGCACTTGGCGAGCTGCGTCATCAACGAAGAAACGCCCACAACCAGCACGCCGCCCTTGCCCGACTTCTCGCTGCCACGCGACTTCTTGATGAGCACGCCGTCGTCGGCTCCCTGTGCAGGCTCAGGCGGACGCAGCAGCGTCTCGATGTTGCGCAGGGAAAACTCGTCCTTGCCCACCACTTCGAACAGATGGTCCGCCGACTTGAAGCCCAGCTGCGAAGCCAGGTCCTCGAGCCGCACCGCCGTCTTGCCTTCTCGCTGCAGCAGCTTCTCGACCGCCTCGCGCCCGCGCGCCACGGTCTCGTGCGTGATCTGCGCGTTGAACCATGCACGCACCTTCGCGCGCGCACGGTGGCTGGCCAGATAGCCGAGCTCCGCATTGAGCCAGTCGCGCGAGGGGCCGCCTTCCTTGGCCGCGATGATCTCCACCGTCTGCCCATTCGACAGCGGCGTGTTCAGCGGCACCATCGCGCCGTCGACACGCGCCCCGCGGCAGCGATGGCCCAGCGTGGTGTGCACCGTGTAGGCGAAGTCCACAGGCGTCGCCCCCTGCGGAAGCTCGACGATGGCCGCATCGGGCGTCAGCACATAGATGCGGTCGTCGAAGAGGCCCTGCCCCTGCAGGCCGCCCGAGAGATCGCGCTCCCATGCCAGCAGTTGCCGCAGCACGGCGATCTTCGCGTCGTACTCGCCACTGGCCCACACGCCCGCGTAGCCCTTGTGGCCCGCTTCCTTGTAGGCCCAGTGGGCGGCCACGCCGTGCTCGGCGTGGTCGTGCATTTCTTCAGTGCGGATCTGGATCTCGATCGGCTTGCCCGCCTTGCCATCCACCAGCTCGCGCACCACCGTATGCAGCGACTGGTAGCCATTGGGCTTGGGCCGAGCGATGTAGTCGTCGAACTCTTCGTCGATGGGCTGGAAGTGCGAGTGCACCCACGCCAGCGCGGCATAGCAGTCCTTCACATCCGGCACCACCACGCGCAGCGCGAGGATGTCGAACACCTGCGCGAAGTCGAGCGACTTGCCGCGCATCTTCTTCACGATGCTGTAGATGTTCTTGGGCCGCCCCTGTACCACGGCCTTGACGCCCTCGGCCTGCAGCTCGCGCTCGAGCTTCGAGCGCAGCTGCTCGACGTGCCCTTCGCGCTCGATGCGCTTCTCGTCGAGCAGGCGCGCGATCAGCTTGTAGGTCTCGGGCTCGAGGAAGCGGAACGAGAGATCCTCGATCTCCCACTTCACCTGCCAGATGCCCAGCCGGTTGGCCAGCGGCGCGAACACTTGCAGCGATTCGCGCGCCACGCCCTCGGGCGCCGGCTGCTTGCTCGCTGCCGCATGCCTCAGCGTCTGCAGGCGCGAAGCCAGCCTCAGCATCACCACGCGCAGGTCGCGCGAGAACGCGAGCAGCATCTTGCGCACGTTCTCGGTCTGCGCGCCGGCGCCTTCTCCGTGGTGGCCCTGCGAGGCCGAGCGCGCCTGCTCCTGCACGCGAACCAGCTTGGTCGTCTCGACCGCGAGCGCCGCGAAGTTGTCGCCGAACACCTTGGCGATCACCTCCTGCGGGCGATTCAGGTGCTGACACGAATAGACCAGGTAGCTCGCGGCCTGCATGGCCTCGGAGCCGCCCATCTTCGCGACGATGGCGGCCACCGCGTCGGCATGCGCGAGCGTGTTCTCGCCGGTGTCGAGCTTCTCGTCGGCGATCAGGGGTTCTGCGAAGGCGCGCGCGCGCGCCAGCATGTTCTCCATCACCGGCGTGCGCTCGGCCGTTGCCGCGGACAGCGGATAGTCGACCATCACCGCGTCGGACGCGGATGCCGTCTGGAGACTCGAAGAATCGCGCTTCACGCTTCGCTCACTCAATCGCTCGATCGGTCGAAAAGAAAGTTGGTGACGGCGGCGATCTGTGCGGGGTCGACGAAGGTGGGTGCATGGCCCACGCCCTCGAACTCGACCAGCGTTGCATGCGGCCCGCGCTGCGTCATGGCCAGGGCCGTTTCGCGCGACAGCAGGTCCGACTCGGCGCCGCGCGTAAGCAGCGTGCGTGCCGTGATGGCGTCGTACAGGCTCCACATGATCGCGCCGCCCTGCGCCGCGGCCTCGGGCGTGATGGCACGCAGCGCAACGCCGATGGCCGGGTCGTAGTGAAGCAGCCAGCGGCCGTCTTCGTCGCCGCTCGCCTCGACCTTCGCCGAGCCGTCGGCCGTGCGCTGCGAGGCGGGCACCACCATGTACCGCGACAGCGCCAGCCACTGGGCCGGCGTGTGGGGACCGAAGGTGGTCGACAGCGCCCACATGGCATCGGCCGCAGCCTGCACGCTCTCGAAGCTGCCGTTCCTGCCGACATAAGTGCCGATGCGCTGCAGCGCGACCGGTTCGATCGTCGGGCCGACGTCGTTGGCCACGAAGCGACGGATGGGGCGCGCCAGCGGCAGCTCCTTGTGCCCGGCGAGCACGAAGCCGATCAGCCCACCCATGCTGGTGCCGAGGTAGTCGAGCGTATCGATGGGCTGCTCGCGGTGCAGCTGCGCAATCAGCGCAACCATGTCGGCCGCGTACACCGGCACCTGATAGAGGGAAGGATCGCGCAGCCAGTCGCTGCGTCCACGCCCGACCACGTCGGGGCAGACCACGCGCACGTCGCCGCCGGCGCGTTCCACGATGGCCTGGGCCAGTAGATCGAAATCGCGGCCCTGCCGGGTGAGACCGTGCACGCAGACCACGACGTGTGCGCTGCGCGCGTCGCCCCATTGCCAATAGGCCATGCGGTGGCCGCCCTGGGCGTCATCGCACGCCACGTGATGAAGCGTCGGCTCGGTCATGGAAACAATCTTGTTCTGGTGCTGATAATTGTCTCGTCGCATCCTAATTCATCCGGAGATTGATCTTCATGCTCAAAGGCAAAACCGCGCTTGTCACGGGGTCCACCAGTGGCATTGGCCTGGCCATCGCCAAGTCGCTCGCCCAGCAGGGCGCAAACATCGTGCTCAACGGCTTCGGCGATGCCGCGGCCCCCAAGGCGGAGGTGGAAGCACTCGGCGTTCGCGCCGAATACCACGGCGCCGACATGAGCAAGCCGGAACAGATCGAGGACATGATGAACTTCGCCGCGTCGAAGTTCGGCCGCGTCGACATCCTCGTGAACAACGCCGGTATCCAGCACGTGGCCAAGGTGGAGGATTTCCCCACCGAACGCTGGGACGCCATCATCGCGATCAACCTCACCAGCGCCTTCCACACCACGCGCCTTGCGATCCCCGCGATGCGCGAGGCGAACTGGGGCAGGGTCATCAACATCGCGTCGGCGCACGGCCTCGTGGCTTCGGCGCAGAAGTCGGCCTACGTGGCGGCCAAGCACGGCGTCGTCGGCCTGACCAAGGCTGTGGCGCTCGAAACCGCGACCACCGGCGTCACCGTCAATGCCATCTGCCCGGGCTGGGTGCTGACCGCGCTGGTGCAAAAGCAGATCGACGACCGCGCAGCGCGCGAAGGCATCACCGTCGCCCAGGCCCAGAACGACCTGCTGGGCGAAAAGCAGCCTTCGCTGCAGTTCACCACCGTCGAGCAGTTGGGCGGACTCGCCGTCTTCCTGTGCTCGCCGGCCGCCGACCAGGTCCGCGGCCAGGCGTGGGCCATGGACGGCGGCTGGACTGCCCAGTAGTGGGTAGCCCGCCGGTACGGGTTTCTCTTGTTTCTCTTATTTGAGCTGAACCGAGCCCGACACGGTCACCATCACGGCGGTCTTGCCGGCTTCGACCGGCACCGCCGAATCCGCCGACGAAAACGACTTGGCCTGCACCGCCATCATGCGCGGCCGGATCGGGCCGTTGTCGCTCGCGTTCACCGAAACCTCGCGCAGCGTGTAGCCGCCGAAGCCGAAGCCCTTGGCGAGTTCGTCGGCCTTCTGCTTGAAGTTCTGGATGGCGATGGTCTGCGCCTCGGTCTCGGTCTTGGCGCGCTGTTCGCGGCTCAGGCCGAAGCCCACGTTGCCCACGCTCAGCGTGGTGATGCGGCCAGCCGTCTGCGTGATGCGCGGGAAGTCGCGGCCTTCGAGAACCAGTTCGGTCGAGCCCTGCCAGCCGTTGATCTTGCCGTCCTTGGTGTAGCGCGGCGACAGGCTGAAGTTGCCGGTGCGCACGTCGAGCTGGCCCGCCTGGGCGTTCTTCTTCGCTTCGGCCAGCGCGGCGTCGAGAGCGGCCTTCAGCTGCGTCTGCACGGTGGCTGCGTCGGTCGCGTCGCGGGTGGTCACGAGCGTCATGCTCAGCATGTCCTGCTGGACTTCGACCGCACCCGATGCGGTGAGCTGCAGCACGTTCTGGGGAGCCGGCGTGGCGGCGTTCTGGGCTAGGGCGGTGCCGGCAGCGGCCAGAGCGGCGCAGGCCGCGAGCAGTTTGATTTTCTTCTTCATGGCGAGGTTCTCCCGTTTGATGTGAAAGACAGGCAGGCCCACTCCGAAGGCGGGCCGGCAGGCCGGCGCATCGCGCACTGTCTCAGCGGCGCTGGCTGCGCGGCGCGATCGGCAGTTGGCGGGCCGCGGCCGGTGGCACCGGCACGATCCGCTCGGCCGGCTGCGATTCTGCCGAATTGAGCAAAGCACCCGCGGCGGGCGGGGTCCATTGGCCACGGACCTGCTGGCGCAGTTCGAACAGCTCGGCAGGCGTGAGGCGCCGCCCGGCAATGGCCTCTCCGCGGCGGACTTCTTCGCGCTGCGCGGCCCTGTGGGCGGCAACGGCGTCCCGGACTTCATTGCGCCGGACCTCGCCCACCCTGAACAGATCGCCAGACACCGCCAGCGACGGACCGCAGGCGAATACGAGGAGGAACGGCAGGGCGAATGTAGGACGTCTCATTGAGTGGAAGTCGGCAGGAAGCGCGACTTTGCCATCACCTCGCTAACGTCGGATGACCAGACCGCGAACGTCCGCAAGTTTTGTAACTTAGTGTCAAACACTAAGTAAATCCGGCTCAACGAACCCTCAACGCCTTCAGAATCGGCCCTGTTACAAATTCGACGTTGTAGAAATGACTCAAGTTCCCGCTCGCACCGACAAGATCGTGATCGTCGACGACGACGCCCGCATCCGCGACCTGCTGCGCCGCTACCTGACGCAGGAAGGCTTCGAAGTGATCGTGGCCGAGGACGGCAAGGCGCTCAACCGCATCCTGTTGCGCGACACGGTCGACCTGATCGTGCTCGACCTGATGATGCCCGGCGAGGACGGCCTTTCCGTTTGCCGCCGCCTGCGTGCCGCCAACGACCGCACGCCGATCATCATGCTCACCGCCAAGGGTGAGGACGTGGACCGCATCGTCGGCCTCGAAGTCGGCGCCGACGACTACCTCGGTAAGCCTTTCAACCCGCGCGAACTGCTGGCCCGCGTCCACGCCGTTCTGCGCCGCCGCCCGCCGCTCGAGGCGCCCGGGGCCCCCTCCACCGAGAACGAGACCGTCACTTTCGGCCCGTTCGCCTTCGACCTCGGCTCGCGCACCCTGAAGAAGGACGGCGAAGAACTCTCGCTGACCACCGGCGAGTTCGCCATGCTGAAGGCGCTGGTGCGCCATCCGCGCCAGCCGCTGTCGCGCGAAAAACTCGCGCAACTGGCGCGCGGCCGCGAGTTCGAGCCCTTCGACCGCAGCCTGGACGTGCAGATCTCGCGCCTGCGCAAGCTCGTCGAGTCCGACGCGGCTGCGCCCCGCTACATCCAGACCGTCTGGGGCGTGGGCTACGTGTTCGTGCCGGACGGCACGGCCTGACGCCACGTTGAAAGGTGGCCGTCGGCCAACCCCCCAGACCCGGCGCTGCCCAGGAGGACGGCGCGCAGGTCACGATGCCGAGCCCGCTCGAAGCGAGCGCGCAACGTGACCGCCGCCCCGGCCTCAAGCTGGGCTTCAGCCTTTTCTGGCGCACTTTCTTCCTGCTGGCGCTGCTGCTGATCGGCTGCACGGTCGCCTGGCTGCAGACTTTCCGTTCGCTCGAATACGAGCCGCGCGCCATTCAGACGGCGCACCAGATCGCCTCGCTCGTGAACCTCACGCGCGCGGCGCTGGTGTACTCCGACGCCATCACCCGGGTGTCGCTGATCAAGACCCTGGCTGACCAGGAGGGCGTGCGCATCCTCCCGCGCGAGCCCAACGACCGCTTCCAGCCCTATACCAGCGGCGCGCTCGACCTGCGCGTGACCGAGGAGCTCATCGAACAGCTCGGCGAAGGCACGACGGTGGCCAGCCGCGTGAACGACGAGGCGGGCCTGTGGATCGGCTTCACCATCGAGAGCGACACCTACTGGCTGCTGCTCGACCCCACCCGCTTCAGCCGCGTGGGCGGGCGCACCTGGCTGGTGTGGCTGAGCACCGCCATGGCTTTGTCGCTGGCCGGCGCGGCGCTGATCACGCGGCTCATCAACCTGCCGCTCAAGCAGCTGTCGCGCGCGACCATGCAGGTGCGCGAGGGCGAGTACGAGGCGCACCGGCTCGACGAGCGCGCCCGCACCAACGAGATCCGCGCGGTCAACATCGGCTTCAACCGCATGGCCGACCAGCTCGCCAAGATCGAGCAGGACCGCGCCATCATGCTGGCCGGCATCTCGCACGACCTGCGCACGCCGCTCGCCCGGCTGCGGCTGGAAACCGAGATGAGCGTGGCCGACGAGGACGCGCGCGACCACATGGCCGCCGACATCGCCCAGCTCGACGCGATCATCGACAAGTTCCTCGACTACGCGCGGCCCGACCACGTCGACCCCAAGCCGGTGCTGCTGCGCGACGTGGTGGACGCCTGCACCTACGCTGTACAGGACTACGAGGAGATGAACATCAAGGTCGAGGTGCCGCCCGACCTGCGCGTGATGGGCGACGAGGTCGAGCTCACGCGCGTGATCTCCAACCTGGTCGAGAACGCGCGGCGCTACGGCAAGACGCCCTCCACCGGCGTGGCCGACGTGACGATCCAGGCGCAGGCCAACAACGACGCGGTGCTCATCAAGGTGCGCGACCATGGCGCGGGCGTCGAGCCGGCCCTGCTCGCGCAGCTGACCAAGCCCTTCTTCCGCGGCGATGCGGCGCGCACATCCGCGGCCGGCGCGGGGCTGGGCCTGTCGATCGTGGCGAAGAACATCGAGCGCATGGGCGGCACCTTCGCGCTCACCAGCACGCCGGGCCGCGGCCTGGCGGCGCACATCAGGATGCCGCGCGCGATGCCGCCCGGCATGAAGCCCGGCGAACCGCAGGGCGGCGGCGCCAAGAAGCCGGCCTGAAGGCCGGCAGCGCTTCTTATTTGTGGAGAAGAACGGCCGCGCGGGCCTCCATCGCGCGG
This sequence comes from Variovorax sp. SG517, assembly GCF_013376045.1. Classification (GTDB taxonomy): domain Bacteria; phylum Pseudomonadota; class Gammaproteobacteria; order Burkholderiales; family Burkholderiaceae_C; genus Variovorax. The sequence goes on from NZ_JABMJG010000002.1 coordinate 800,232, forward strand.
CCCTCGCCCACCGGGCCCAGCTTCTCGGCCGTCTTGGCCTTCACGTTCACCTGCTCCAGCGCCACGCCCAGCGTGTCGGCAATGCGCTGGCACATCAGCGGAATGTGCGGCGCGAGCTTGGGCGCCTGCGCGACCACCGTGCTGTCGACGTTGCCGATCTCCCAGCCCGCCGCACGCACCCGGCGCGCCGCCTCGGCCAGCAGCACGGCCGAATCGGCGCCTCGGAACTGCGGATCGGTGTCCGGAAAATGCCGGCCGATGTCGCCGAGCCCCGCACCGCCCAGCAGCGCGTCGGTGATGGCGTGCAGCAGCACGTCGGCATCCGAATGTCCCAGCAGGCCGGTGGTGTGCGGCACCTCGACGCCGCCGAGGATGAGCTTGCGCCCCGCCACCAGCTGGTGGACGTCCCAGCCCTCGCCGATGCGGATGCTGAATGGCGCGGCGGTCATGCCAGCCCCTTCCTGCGGCCCAGCAGCACGGCCTCGGCCAGCGCGAAGTCTTCGGGAAAGGTCACCTTGAAGTTCTGCGCGTTGCCCGGTACCAAGAGCGGCGACAGGCCGATCGCCTCGATGGCGCTGGCCTCGTCCGTGACGGCGTCGCCGGTGCGCTCCAGCGCGTCGAGCAGCATGCCGATGCGGAACATCTGGGGGGTCTGCGCCAGCCACTTGTCGGCACGCGGCAGGGTCTGGGCCACCCGGCTTTCGGCGGTGGACGACTTCAGCGTGTCTGCCAGCCGCTGAGCCAGCAGGCCGCCGACGGCGTCGTGCTCGCAGGCGGCGATCAGCGCCTCGATCTGGCTGGAGGTGACGAGGCAGCGGGCCGCGTCGTGCACCAGCACCCAGTCGTGCGCGCCGGCGCCCTTCTGCCGCAGCGCCACCAGGCCGTTGCGCACCGTGGCCGCGCGGGTAACGCCGCCCACGCGCAGCAGGTACTCGTTTTCCGAGGGAAATCGCGGCAGCACCGCATCCACGTCGCGGTCGTCCGGCGACACCACCAGCGCCAGCCCGGCGAAGCGCCCCGACATCGCGCGGAAAGCCTCCAGCGTGTGGGCCACCATCGGCAGGCCGGCCAGGCGCCGGTACTGCTTGGGTTGCGTGGACTGCGCATGCCCCGCGCGATGGCCGGAGCCGGCGCACGGGATCAGCACGAAGAGTCGGGAAGAGGACATGGGGCCCAGCGTCGGCCGTGGCCGACAAGCGGATAAAGGGCCGCCATTCTAGAATTGACCGCTACGCACACCCCTCGCCAGCCGGCGCGGGGTGTTGTGCATTTCCATCAAGCGTTCCATGGACCTCCCCCACCTCACGGCGGGCAAGCGATTCACGCTGCCGCGTCCTCCCTTGTCGGCAGATGCCTTGCTGCTGGCGCAACTGGCCATGCGCGAGAAGGCCGCCGGGCGCGCCACCGCGATGTTCACGGCCGACGCCAACGACGCCCAGCGCCTGATCGACGAGATCAAGTTCTTCGCCCCTGACCTGCGCTGCGCCCTGTTCCCCGACTGGGAGACGCTGCCCTACGACAGCTTCTCGCCCCACCAGGACCTGATCAGCGAGCGCCTGGCCACCCTCTGGCGCATCAGCCAGAAGGAGGCCGACGTGGTGCTGGTGCCCGCCACCACCGCGCTCTACCGGCTGGCACCGCCCTCCTTCCTGGCCGGCTACACCTTCCACTTCAAGGCCAAGCAGAAGCTGGAGGAGTCCAAGCTCAAGGCCCAGCTCACGCTGGCCGGCTACACCCACGTGACGCAGGTGGTGAGCCCCGGCGAATACGCAGTGCGCGGCGGACTGATCGACCTGTTCCCCATGGGCTCGCCGGTGCCCTTCCGCGTCGACCTGTTCGACGACGAGATCGACACCATCCGCACCTTCGATCCCGACACCCAGCGCAGCCTCTACCCCGTGCCCGAGGTCCGGCTGCTGCCGGGGCGCGAGTTCCCGATGGACGACGACGCGCGCGGGCGCTTCCGCAGCCGCTGGCGCGAACTGCTCGAGGGCGACCCGACCAAGAGCCGCATCTACAAGGACATGGGCAACGGCGTGGCCACCGCCGGTATCGAGTACTACCTGCCGCTGTTCTTCGACGAGACGGCCACCGTGTTCGACTACCTGGGCGCCGACGCCACCGTGGTGCTGCACGGCGACCTGGAACCGGCCTTCCAGCACTTCTGGCAGGACACCAACGAGCGCTACCGCCTCGTGCGCGGCGACCCCGAGCGCCCCGCCCTGCCGCCCGAGGCGCTGTTCCTGAACGCCGAGCAGTTCTACCAGCGCGCCAAGCCGCATGCGCAGCTGGCCATCCGCGGCGACGTGGACACCGACACGCCCTACGCCGAGTTCGACAGGCTGCCGCCCTTCGCCGTGGTGCGCGGCGCCGAGGACCCGCTGGTCGGCCTGAAGGCCCACATCGCGAAGACGCCGCACCGCGTGCTGCTGATCGCCGAGAGCGAAGGCCGCCGCGAGAGCCTGCTCGACTTCCTGCGCGCCAGCGGCGTGAACCCGCCGGCCTTCGATTCGCTGGCCGAGTTCGAGTCCTCCGGCGACGAGAAGACAGGCATCGCCACCGCCGCGCTGGCCTCGGGCTTCGCATGGCGCGAACAGGGCATCGACTTCGTCACCGAAACCGAGCTCTTCGCCACCGCGCCCACCACGCGCCGGCGCAACAAGAAGCAGGAGCAGGTCAGCGACGTCGAGGCGCTCATCAAGGACCTGTCGGAGCTCAACGTGGGCGATCCGGTGGTCCACAGCGCGCACGGCATCGGACGCTACCGCGGCCTGATCCACATGGACCTGGGCCAGGGCAACGGCCCCGACGGCAAGCCGCTGCTGCAGGAAATGCTGCACCTGGAGTACGCCGACAAGGCCACGCTCTACGTGCCCGTGTCGCAGCTGCACCAGATCAGCCGCTACACCGGCGTCAGCGCCGACGAGGCCCCGCTGCACAAGCTGGGCTCCGGCCAGTGGGAAAAGGCCAAGCGCAAGGCGGCCGAGCAGGTGCGCGACTCCGCCGCCGAGCTGCTCAACATCTATGCCCGCCGCGCGGCGCGCGAGGGCCATGCCTTCCGCTACTCGCCGGCCGACTACGAGGTGTTCGCCAACGACTTCGGCTTCCAGGAAACGGCCGACCAGAAGGCGGCCATCCATGCCGTGGTGCAGGACATGATCTCGCCCCAGCCCATGGACCGCCTCGTGTGCGGCGACGTGGGCTTCGGCAAGACCGAGGTCGCCCTGCGCGCGGCCTTCATCGCCGTTACCGGCGGCAAGCAGGTGGCGTTTCTCGCGCCCACCACGCTCCTGGCCGAGCAGCACTATCAGACGCTGGTCGATCGCTTCGCCAAGTGGCCGGTGAAGGTGGCGGAAATGAGCCGCTTCCGCTCGGCCAAGGAAATCACCGCCGCCGCGAAGGGCTTGGCCGACGGTCAGGTCGACATCGTGGTCGGCACGCACAAGCTGCTCTCGCAGTCGGTCAAGTTCAAGAACCTGGGCCTGCTCATCATCGACGAGGAACATCGCTTCGGCGTGCGTCACAAAGAAGCGATGAAGGCCATGCGCGCCGAAGTCGACGTGCTCACGCTCACCGCCACGCCGATTCCTCGCACGCTGGGCATGGCGCTGGAAGGCCTGCGCGACCTGAGCGTGATCGCCACCGCGCCGCAGCGGCGCCTGGCCATCAAGACCTTCGTGCGCAACGAGGGCACCGGCGTGATCCGCGAAGCCGTGCTGCGCGAGTTGAAGCGCGGCGGGCAGGTCTACTTCCTGCACAACGAAGTCGAGACCATCGAGAACCGCCGCCAGAAGCTTGAAGAAATACTGCCCGAGGCCCGCATCGCCGTGGCCCACGGCCAGATGCCCGAGCGCGAGCTGGAGCGCGTCATGCGCGACTTCGTGGCGCAGCGCTACAACCTGCTGCTGTGCTCGACCATCATCGAGACCGGCATCGACGTGCCGACCGCCAACACCATCGTGATCAGCCGCGCCGACAAGTTCGGCCTGGCGCAGTTGCACCAGCTGCGCGGGCGCGTCGGCCGCTCGCACCACCAGGCGTACGCCTATCTCATGGTGCCCGACACCGAGGGCCTGACCAAGCAGGCGGCGCAGCGGCTGGACGCCATCCAGCAGATGGAAGAGCTCGGCTCCGGCTTCTACCTGGCCATGCACGACCTGGAGATCCGCGGCACCGGCGAGGTGCTGGGCGAGAACCAGAGCGGCAACATGATGGAGATCGGCTTCCAGCTCTACAACGAGATGCTGAGCGAGGCCGTGCGCGCACTGAAGGCCGGGCAGGAGCCCGACCTGCTGTCGCCGCTGTCGGTTACGACCGAGATCAACCTGCACGCCCCCGCCCTGCTGCCCGACGACTACTGCGGCGACGTGCACCTGCGGCTGTCGTTCTACAAGAAGCTGGCCACGGCGAAGACGCCCGACCAAATCGACACGCTGCTAGAGGAAATCGTCGACCGCTTCGGCAAGCTGCCGCCGCAGGCGCAGACGCTGATCGACACCCACCGCCTGCGCGTGCTGGCTCGGCCCTACGGCGTGGTGAAGGTCGATGCGGCGCCGGGCATCATCAACATCACATTCAAGAAAGATCCGCCGGTGGATGGCATGGCCATCATCCAGCTGATCCAGAAGAACAGGCACATCAAGCTCGCCGGCAACGAGAAGCTGCGCATCGAGCGCGAACTGAAAGAACCCAAGGACCGGGCCCAGATGGTGCGCGACGTGCTGCGCAGTCTGGGCCAGCCCACCGTCAAGGAAAACGCCACCGCATGAGCGCTACTGAAATCTACCCCGGCCTGGTCATCCAGCGCGTGAAGCCGCCGCTGAAGCTCGCCGACTTCAAGCTGATCGCGTTCGACATGGACTCGACACTGATCAATATCGAGTGCATCGACGAGATCGCCGATGCCGTCGGCAAGAAGGCGGAGGTGGCCGCGATCACCGAAGCCACCATGCGCGGCGAGATCAAGGACTTCAAGGAAAGCCTGCGCCGCCGCGTGGCGCTGCTCAAGGGCGTGCCGGTCGAGGCGCTGCAGCAGGTTTACGACGAGCGCCTGAAGCTCAACCCTGGCGCGAGCGAACTGGTGGCTGCGTGCAAGGCGGCCGGCCTCAAGGTGCTGCTGGTGTCGGGCGGCTTCACCTTCTTCGCCAACCGCGTGAAGGACCGGCTGGGCATCGATTTCGCACGCTCCAACCTGCTCGACGAGGCCGGCGGCAAGCTCACCGGCGAAGTGGTCACGCAGAGCTGGGGCGACATCTGCGACGGCGCCGAGAAGCGCCGCACGCTGTTGGAGGTGGCCTCGCTCATGGGCATCTCGCCGCAGGAGACGATCGCCGTGGGCGACGGCGCGAACGACCTGCCAATGATGGGCGAAGCCGGGCTCTCGGTGGCCTATCACGCCAAGCCGAAGGTGCGCGAGCAGGCCATGGTGGCCATCAACGAAGGCGGCCTCGACCGCGTGCTGGAAATCCTGAAATGACCGACGCCGCCGCGCCTGCTCCATCCGCTCCCCTCTATCGGGCCGATGCGCTCGTCGCCTACGCCGACGCACTGCTGCAGAAGGCCGGCCTTGCCGCGCCCAAGGCGGCCGTGGTCGCGCGCACGCTGGTCGAAGGCGACCTGCTGGGCCACGACACCCACGGCCTCGCGCTGCTGGCGGGGTACGTCAAGGAACTTGAATCCGGCGGCATGACCCGCGACGGCGCGCCCGAGGTGCTGTCCGACCGCCCCGCTGCCGTGCTGTGGGACGGCAGGCGGCTGCCCGGCCCGTGGCTCATGGACCAGGGCATGAACCTGCTGGTGCCGCGTGCGCGCGAACTGGGCACGGCCTCGCTGGTCATCCGGCGCAGCCACCACATCGCCTGCCTCGCCGTCTACATGCTGCGCGCGCTCCAGGAAGACATGCTGATGCTGCTGGCCTGCTCCGACCCCAACGCGGCCAGCGTCGCGCCCTTCGGCGGCACGCAGGCGGTGTTCACGCCGAATCCGCTGGCGATGGGTTTTCCGCTGTCGCAGGGCGGCGTGATGGTCGACATCTCGGCCTCCATTACCACCAACGGCATGAGCAACCGCAAGCGCGCGGCCGGCGAGACCTTCGCCGAAGAGTGGCTGATCGACGCCGCCGGCAAGCCATCGAACGACCCTCAGGTGCTCTTCGACCAGCCGTCCGGCACGCTGCTGCCGGTGGGCGGACTGAGCCACGGGCACAAGGGCTACGGCATGGCGCTGCTGGTTGAGACACTCACGGCCGGCCTCGCAGGCCACGGCCGCGCCGACCCGCCCGAGGGCTGGGGTGCGACGGTGCACGTCACGCTGCACGACCTGAACGCCTTCGGCGGCAAGGAAGCCTTCCTGCGCCAGATGGACCACGTGGCCGAACGCTGCCGCGCCAATGCGCCCATCGACCCGGCGAAGCCTGTGCGGCTGCCGGGCGAAGGCGGATTGAAGCGTCGGGAGTTGCAGTCGAAGAACGGGGTGCGGCTGCACCCCTCGATTGCGCGCTCGCTGCAGGATGCGGAGCAGCGCCACGGCCTGCGGCTGGCGCAGGCGCTGGTCTGAGCGGGGCTCAGCTTTCGGGCGATTCGGGTTCGGGCGAGCCCGCCGGGCGTGCCTTGCGCTTTGCCGGCTTGGCCAGGATCTCGATGTAGAACTGCTTGCCGCCCTCCTTCGCCACGCCGTCGATCAGGCCGGTGATGGCGGAAAGGTGGATGACTTCGGCCGATTCCTGCGAAGCGCCGAAGCGGCAGTCGAAGTCCCAATAGTCCATGCCCTCGGGCAGTTCGCGGCGCCGCTCACGCTTGATGTACTTGCGGATCTCGTGCTTGATGGCTTCGAGTAGACGGTCGGGGTGCTTGCCCTCGACCTGAAGCTGGAAGGTTTTTCTCATGGGTGATCGTAACCAATGTGGCATGGGCACCGAACTTGCTCGCTACGATGACCGCCGGGCCCATTCCGCGGCCGCCACGCCGAACCGTCCATGCTGACCTTTTTCCATCCGGAGCAACTGCTGCACCATCCGCGCAGCTACCTGTCGCGCGGGCAGATGCGCACCCCGCAGGAAGTCCCCGAGCGTGCGCTGCGGCTCGTCGAAGCCGCGCGATCGCTGGGCTTCGACCTGCAGACGCCGCCCGATGCCGGCACGGCGCCCCTTGCCGCAGTGCACGGCGCCGACTACCTGCGCTTCCTCGAGGAAGCCCATGCCGAATGGAAGCGGATGCCGGCCGACTGGGGCGACGAGGTGATGTCGAACATCTTCGTGCGCGAGCCCAACCGCCTACGCGGCATCCTCGCCAAGGCGGCGCGCTATTTGGCCGACGGCAGTTGTCCGGTAGGTGCCCAGACGTGGCGATCGGCGTACTGGTCGGCCCAGAGCGCGGTGGCGGGCGCGGAGGCCATCGCCGGCGGAGCGCGCGCGGCCTATGCGCTGTGCCGTCCACCCGGCCACCATGCGCGCGCCGATGCCGCCGGCGGCTTCTGCTACCTCAACAACGCCGCCATCGCCGCCCAGGCGCTGCGCGGGCGCTTCGCGCGCGTGGCGGTGCTCGACACCGACATGCACCACGGCCAGGGCGTGCAGGAAATCTTCTACGGCCGCAGCGACGTGCTGTACGTGTCGATCCACGGCGACCCGACCAACTTCTACCCGGCGGTGGCCGGCTACGAGGACGAGTGCGGGGCCGACGACGGCGAGGGCTTCAACGTCAACTTCCCGATGCCGCACGGCGCGCCGGAACCGGTCTTCTTCGAGCGGCTCGACGACGCGGCGCAGGTGCTGCGGCGCTTCGCGCCCGAAGCGCTGGTGCTGGCGCTGGGCTTCGACATCTACAAGGACGATCCGCAATCGCAGGTCGCCGTGACGACCGAGGGCTTCGGCCGGCTGGGCAATGCCATCGGCGCGCTCGGCCTGCCGACATTGATCGTCCAGGAAGGCGGCTACCACCTCGAGAGCCTGGAAGCCAACGCGCGCGCCTTCTTCGGCGGATTCGCGGCCGCCGGATGACAGCCTGCCCCGGCGGCTACCGCCGCCGCGCTGTGTACAGTCGGTGCCTCGAACGAAAGCAGGTGAAAGACATGGCGCGCGCAAACGACTGGGCAAGCAAGGTAATGGCATTGATCAACGGCGGCAACCCCACCGCCGCCATCGCGCAGATCAAGGTCGCGCCCTCGGTCAAGGACCTGAAGGCGCTGCAGACCATCATGACGCTGTCGAAGATGAAGGGCCGCTATCCGAACGTGGATGCGGCCATTGCGGACAACCTGGACCTGCTTGCGGCGCCCAGGCTGCACCGGTCGCCCTGAGCATCCAGGCGGCTGTGCGAAATCCGGAGCCAAATCTCCACAAATGAGAACCATTCTCGCCAATAATCTGGAGAACGATACCTACGTACTCACTCCAGATGTCCGCCCGACTCTCCCCCACCCCTCTGCTACGCGCCTTCCAGGACAGTTACCAGGAGTTGGTGCGGTTCATTGCGCGTCGCACGGGCAGCACGCACGACGCCCGCGAGTTGGCGCATGACACCTGGTTGCGCCTGGCCGAGCGTGCCAAAAGCCCGCAACACGGAGGCGAGACCACGCCGGAGCCCGCCGCACGCGCCTATGTGTACGCAGTGGCCGAGAACATCGCCATCGACCACCTGCGCCGCCGCCGGCGCGGCATGGAGCGCTTTGCCGCGGCGCCGCACGACCACGCCGACGAAAGCGCCGCACGCGAACATGGCACGCACGACGTCGCCGATCTCTGTGCCCACCGGCAAGCGCTCGACGCAGTCGACGCCGCGCTGAGGCGGCTGCCGCAGCGCAGCCGTGACATCTTCCTGGCCGACCGGCTCGAAGGCATCGGCCACGCCGCGCTGGCCGAACGTTACGGCGTCTCCATCAAGACCGTCGAGCGCGACGTGATGCGCGCGCTCGACAGCATAGAAGCCGCGCTGCACCGGTGGCGCGGCGACGCCGTGCCGTTACGCACCGGACGCCGCAGGGCCCTGTCGACGCTGCTCGGCATCGCCGGCTTGAGCATCGGCAGCGCCGTGCTTTGGCAGGCCTGGCGTGAATGGATGCCGGGCTACCAAGGGAGCCTGTCCACCGCCATCGGCCGCATCCGCAGCCAGACCCTGCCGGACGGCAGCCGCCTCACGCTCGACGCGGACAGCCGCGCCGAAGTGACCTACTACGCCGCTCGCCGAACCGTGCAGTTGCTCGCGGGCAGCGTGTTCTTCGACGTGGCGCGCGACGAAGCACGCCCCTTCGTCGTCACCGCGCTGGGTCACGAGATCACCGTGCTCGGCACCCGTTTCGAAGCCGCACTGCAAGATGGCAGCCTGTGCGTCGCGGTCGAGTCGGGCCGGGTGCGGGTTCGCAACAGCAACGGCGAAGAGCGTTTCCTCGGCGCCGGCGACGGCGCGCGCATCGATGCGTCGCGTCAGTTCACCACGGCGCACCCCGGCGAGGCCGCCGCAGTGGCGTCCTGGCGTGAAGGCTGGCTCGACTTCCACCACGTGCCGCTGGGCGAGGTCGTCTCCCGTCTCGCGCGCTACAGCCCGCGCCCGCTGCGCGTCGAGCCCGATGCCGCTTCGTTGCCGGTGTTCGGCCGTGTGAACATCGCACAGGCCGGAACCTGGCTGCGCCTGCTGCCCGGGAGCCTGCCGGTCCAGGTGCGGGAAGACCAGGGCAACCCGCAAGCCATCGTCATCGCGCGCCGCTCACCGCCCTGACATCGCACTTCTTTTGCAAATCGCGTGAGGGATTTGCGCCGCTCGGTCGTATCAGCCTGCAGAGCCCGGAAAAATTCCGTTCAGCGGACGGTCCGGGATTTCCATGGCCCAGAAAAGAACCGACTTCATCGCATGCCTTCCCGCACCATCATTCCACGCCGCGCCTCGCGCCATCTGATCTCCGCCGCCACCCTGGCCTGTGTCGCCCAAGCGGGCCAGAGCGCGATGGCGCAAGGCACCCATACGCCGCCGACTTCGCAGGCGACGCCGACCGCTTCGGGCGCGGTCATCGGCATTGCCATCCCTTCCCAGCCGCTGGACCAGGCGCTGAACCAACTGGCCCGCCAGGCCGGCCTGCAGTTGCTGGCGCCGCCTGCCTTGCTGAACGGCCTGCGCAGCCGGGCAATACCGGCCAACCTGAGCGTGGGCGCTGCCGTCGCCCAACTGCTGGAAGGCACCGGCCTGACCGGGCAGACGACGAACAACACGCTGGTCATCGAACGGGCCGCGCAGGCCTCCGGCAACACGCTGCCGGCCGTGACGGTCAGCGCCTCGGCGCAGCACGAAGACGCCATGGGCCCCGTGCCCGGCTATGTGGCCCGGCGCAGCCAGACCGCCACCAAGACCGACACGCCGCTGCTCGAAGTGCCGCAGTCGATCTCTGTCATCGGTCGCGACGAAATGGAGGCGCGCGGCGTCCAGGACATCATGGAAGCCGTGCGCTACGCGCCCGGCGTTGCGGTCGGCAACTGGGGCTTCGACCCCCGTGGCATCGATTGGATCCTGATGCGCGGCTTCGACACCACGTCGGGCATAGCCGGCTACCGCGACGGCCTCGTCATGCCAGCCTACGCCGTGACCGAGCCTTACGGCCTCGAGCGCATCGAAGTGCTGCGCGGCCCCTCCTCCGTCGTCTTCGGCCAGGGTGATGCCGGCGGCATCATCAACCGCGTGAGCAAGATGCCGAGCAACACGCCAGTGCGCGAAATCGAGGTGAAGTACGGCAACTTCCAGCGCAAGCAACTGGCCTTCGATCTGGGTGGCGTCGCCAGCGATACGCTCAGCTACCGCCTGGTGGGCCTCGGCCTGGACACCAATTCGCAGGTGCGCTACGGAGATGGCACGCCGTTCGCAAACAAGCGCACCTACCTGGCCCCCTCGCTGCGCTGGCAGCCCTCGGCCCACACGTCTTTCACGCTGCTCGGCGAGTTTCTCGACAACAAGGCCAGTGACGACGTCTTCTATGTCATGGACAACGCAGGCCGCAACACCGGCATCGTCCGCGGCGACCCCGGGTTCAGCCGTATCCGCAACCGCCAGGAATCGCTGGGCTACCTGTTCGAGCACCACGTGAACGACAGCTGGACGGTGCGCCACAACCTGCGCTACTCCAACGCCCGCGTCGACAAGCACATCCTGCGCGACGCCCTGCTGCCGGACGACTACACGCTCACGCGCAGCGCGCGCTCCTTCCCGGAAAGGTTCAGCCAGTGGACCTCCGACGCGCAACTGCAGGGCCGTGTCCGTACGGGGATCGCCGAGCACACGCTGCTGTTCGGCTTCGACGCGACCCGTGTCCGCTACACGTCCAAAGAGTTCTCGGGGCCGGCCCCCAGCCTCGACCTGCGCGCCCCCATCAACGTCGTGCCGGTGCAAGAGCCCCTCACCCCGGAGAGCAACAGCACTCAAGTCACCCAGCAGGTGGGCTTCTACGCGCAGGACCAGATCAAGTTCGACGATCGCTGGGTGCTGACGCTCAGCGGCCGCCAGGATCGTGTGAAATCGGAGACCACCGATCGCATCAACAACTCCCGCAAAGGCCAGACCGACAACAAGTTCAGCGGCCGTGTGGGCCTGAGCTACCTGAACGGCAACGGCTGGGCGCCGTATGTCAGCTATGCCACGTCGTTCATGCCGACCAGCGGTGCAGACCCGCGCGGCAACCCGCTGCTGCCGACCCGCGGCGAGCAGTTCGAGGCCGGGATCAAGTACCAGCCCGAAAGGTCGCGCACTTCATTCACCGCAGCAGTGTTCGACCTGCGCAAGTCGAACGTGGTCACCTACGACCAAGCCACCTTCGAGGCCCGCCAGATCGGCCGCATCCGTTCGCGTGGCCTTGAACTGGAAGCCAAGGCCGAACTGGCGCGTAACCTGAACCTCACGGCCGCCTACACCTTTCTCGACATGAAGGTGCTGGCCAGCGCCAACACGGACGAAATCGGCAACATGCCGATCCAGGTGCCCAGGCACTCGGCCTCGGTGTGGCTCGACTACACCATGAACAACGGCTTTGGCTTCGGCGGCGGCGTGCGCTATATCGGCAAGCGCTGGAACGACGTGACCAACACTTCGGCGGAAGGCGGCGTTGCACTGCTCGACGCCACGGTGCACTACAAGACCGGCCCCTGGCGCTTTGCGCTGACCGCGACCAATCTGGCCAATCGCAAGTACGCAGCTTCGCGCGCGTACAAGAACTTCTATCCAGGCAACGAGCGCACGCTAGTCGCGAGCGCGAAATACCAGTTCTGACCAGCCAGCCATCGCAGCGCGAATCGCGCGGCGATGGCCCGGCATTGCTTCAGAGCGCCTGTCCCAGGCGCTTCACGCCCTCTTCGATCTTCGCCACGTCGGCCGTCGCGAAGCTCAGGCGCAGTGTCGCCACGTCGGGCTTCTCCGCGAAGAACGGCGCGCCGGGCACGAAGGCCACGAGCTTCTCGATCGCGCGCTTGGCCAGTTCGTTCGCGTCGGCCAGCTTGCCGTTGGCGCCCGTGAGGCGGGCCCAGAAGAACAGGCCGCCGTTGGGCTGGGTGAAACTCACCGCGTCGCCCAGTTCACGCTTGAGTGCCGTGCCCATGGCCTGCGCGCGCTGGCCGTAGACCTCGCGCACGTGCGCCAGCGTGGCGGGCATGCGGCCGCTCTTGAGGTACTGGGCGGCCGTGGCCTGCGAGAAGGTGCTGGTGTGCGCGTCGCTGAACTGCTTGCACATGGTGGCCTTGGCGAGCAGCTCGGGCGGGGCGATCATCCAGCCGATGCGCAGGCCGGGGCTGAGCACCTTGCTCAGGCTGCCGCAGTGCGCCAACAACTCGCGGCTGCCGGGCACGTCCTTGCTCAGCGACATGATCGACGGCGGCGGCGCTTCGCCGAAGTAGAGGTCGCCGTAGGGGTCGTCCTCGACGATCAGCGTCTGGTACTTCACGGCCAGCTCCAGCACCTTCTTGCGGCGTTCCAGGCTCAGCATGGCGCCGCTGGGGTTGCCGAAGGTGGGAATCAGGTAGACGAACTTGGGCTTGTGCTCGGCGATGAGCTTCTCGAGCTCGTCGGTCTTCACGCCGTTGGCGTCGATGGGCGCGCTGATGAGCTGGGCGCCGTAGAGGCGGAAGCACTGGATGGTGGCCAGGAAGGTCGGGCCCTCGACGATCACCTTGTCGCCCGGCGAGATCATGGTCTTGCCCAGCAGGTCCAGCGCCTGCTGGCTGCCGGTGGTGACGATCAGGCCGCTGGGCTCGACGTCGACGCCCTTGGTCTTCATGAACGAGCTGAGCTGGCTGCGCAGGGGCTCGTAGCCTTCGGTGGCGCCGTATTGCAGGGCGCCGCCGGGTTCCTCGGTGAGTGCCTTCTGGCTCGCCTCCTTGAGGCCCTCGACGTCGAACATGGCGCTGTCGGGGAAGCCGCCCGCGAAGCTGATGATGCCGGGCTTGCCCAGCAGCTTGAAGAGTTCGCGGATGGCGGAGGTCTCGACGTTGTCGAGGCGGGAGGCGAATTGCATGGTCGGTCTCACTTTCTGGATGGCATTGTCGCCAAAGCGCAGGCAATAAAGCTGCGTAAGGCCATCTGCTTTCGACGATATATTGCGGCTGCCGGCCTTGCCTGCCCTCTTTCGAGCCCCATGAAAAAAGACAACATCCCCCTCTTCTTCGCCACCCTGCAGGCGGCCAACCCCGAACCCGAGACCGAGCTGGAGTACAGCACCCCCTTCGAGCTGCTGGCCGCCGTGCTGCTGTCGGCCCAGGCCACCGACGTGGGCGTGAACAAGGCCACCCGCAAGCTCTTTCCGGTGGCGAACACGCCGCAGGCCATCCTCGACCTGGGCGTGGAAGGGCTGGAGGAATACATCAAGACCATCGGCTTGTACCGCAGCAAGGCCAGGCACCTGATCGAGGCCTGCCGCATGCTGGTGGAACAGCACGGCGGCGAGGTGCCGCGCACCCGCGCCGAGCTGGAAGCCCTGCCGGGCGTGGGCCGCAAGACGGCGAACGTGGTGCTCAACGTGGCCTTCGGCGAGGCCACCATCGCGGTCGACACGCACATCTTCCGGGTTGGCAACCGCACCGGCCTCGCGCCCGGCAAGACCCCGCTGGAAGTGGAACTGAAGCTCGAGAAACGCGTCCCTCTGGAGTACCGTCTTCATGCGCATCACTGGCTGATCCTGCACGGCCGCTACATCTGCGTGGCGCGCAAGCCGCGCTGCTGGGAGTGCGCCGTGTCCCACTTGTGCGACTACAAGCCCAAGACGCCCGCGCCGAAGACGGCCTGAGAGACCAAGAGACGAGACAGAACAGAAGAAAGAACACGACGACGGATGACCAGAAGCAAGACCACATCGACGAACACCCGCACGCTGCTGGGCGCGGCCCTGCTCGCCGCGCTGCTGCCGGCCGCGGCATGGTCGCAGCAGCAGGCCGGCACGCAGTTTCCCAACAACGTCGGGCAGTACACGGGCCGCTGGTCCGCCAACTGCGCAGACAACTCGGCGCCCACGCTGCAGGTACGGCAGGACACGCTGATCGCCGAGAGCGGCAAGCGCCGCGTGGTCGCCCGCGAGCCGCAGACGGTCTACAGCCTCTTCGGCAACAGCCCGCCGCCCGCGGGCTTCGACGTGGCGCTGGTGGGCGAGACGGGCAAGGCCGGCGCGCTGACCTTCCTCGTCCACCGCGTATCGCGCGGCCAGTTGCGCGGCCAGTACATCACGCTGGACACCGACAAGCCGCTGGCCGGCCAGCTCGGCCCCGAGATGATGAAGCTGCGCTACTGGCGCTGCAACGGCGCCGAGCGGGCGCTGCCGCCGCCCTCCGAGCCCGCCGCCAAGGTGCCGCCCCCGCCCACCGGAAGCCCCGCCGCGCTGGCGCAGGGCCCCGCCATGCAGAAGGCCTGGCGCGCCGCACTGGGCTCGCGCGAGAACGAGCGCTGGCTGGTGCGCCGCGAAGGCCCGGCGCCGGAGCCGCAATGGGTGACCATCGACGGCACGCGCTACCTGCTGCACGCCTTCTGCAAGCCGCACGACTGCTACGACAACAACGCGATCGCGCTCTACGACCAGGGCTCCGGCCGCATCTACGGCCTGGTGCAGCGCAACGGCGGCAACCGCCTGGTGGGCTCGCCCCCAGCGGCGCTCGCGCCCCAGCTCGACAAGCTCTGGCGCGAGCAGTGGCGCAAGTCGAACTGACCGCGGCCGGCCCGCTCAGGCCAGCTTGAACATCCGCACCGCGTGCACCAGCCCCGCGGCCTGGTCGTTCATCGACTGAGCCGCGGCCGAGGCCTGCTCGACCAGCGCCGCGTTCTGCTGGGTGGCGCGGTCCATCTGCTTGATGGCGTCGTTGACCTGGCCGATGCCGGCGGCCTGCTCCTGGCTGGCCGCGGTGATCTCCGCCATGATGTCCGTCACGCGCCGCACGCTGCCCATGATTTCTTCCATGGTCTTGCCGGCCTGGTTGACCAGCGTGCTGCCCGCCTCCACCTCGCCCACCGAGTCGCCGATCAGCGCCTTGATTTCCTTGGCCGCCGCGGCCGAGCGCTGCGCCAGGCTGCGCACTTCCGAGGCGACCACCGCGAACCCGCGCCCCTGCTCGCCGGCGCGCGCAGCCTCCACCGCCGCGTTGAGCGCGAGGATGTTGGTCTGGAACGAGATGCCGTCGATCACGCCGATGATTTCCACCACCTTCCTCGACGAGGCGTTGATGGACGCCATCTTCTCCACCACCTGATCGACCACCGCCCCGCCGCGCGACGCCACCTGCGAGGCCGAGTCGGCCAGCTGGTTGGCCAGCCGCGCGTTGTCGGCGTTCTGCCTGACGGTGCCGGTGAGTTCCTGCATGGCGGCGGCCGTCTGCTCCAGTGAACTGGCCTGCGCCTCGGTGCGCGACGAGAGGTCGCGGTTGCCCGAGGCGATCTGTCCCGATGCCGAGGCGATGGAGTCGGTGCCGTCGCGCACCTGCCCCACCACCTTGGCGAGCTCGTCGTTCATCGAGCGCAGGGCGCGCATCAGCATGCCCGACTCCGACGCGTCGGCCACCTCGATCCGTGCCGTCAGGTCGCCCGAGGCCACCTGCTGCGCCACGTTCACCGCCTGCCCCAGCGGCCGCGTGATGGAGCGCGTCATGACGAAGGCCAGCAGCAGCCCGCCGGCCAGCGAGGCGCAGCTGATCCCCAGGATCATCCACTTGGCGCGCCGGTATGCGGCCTGGGTGGACGCGGTGCCCTCGTCCGCGCTCGTCCTCAGCTGCGCCTGGAAGGCCGAGACATGCGCCAGCACTTGGTTGAGCAGCGGCATGCACTCCTGCGTCAGCACCTTGACGGCCGCCTCGGTCTGGCGCGACGTGGCCAGGGCGACGACGTTCCCGGCGATGGGCAGGTACTGGGCTTCGAGCGCGCGGAGCTTCTCGAGCATCCGGCGCTCCTCGGGGCTCGCGGCGGCCTGGTCGGCCATCACCGCCGCAAGGCCCTGCAGGCCCTTGTCGATCTCACGCTGGGAGCTTCCCACCAGTTCGATGTCGCCTTTCTGCAAGGCCGGCTCCGTCACCAGCGCCAGGTTGCGCGCCGCAATGGCCCGCTTGCCGATGGCGGACTGCACGTTGTTGAGCTCGTCGAGCTTGCGCGCCCCGATATCGGTCGCGAAGGCCACGCGCTCCGAGAGATTCGCCATCTCGTGCAGCCCGATGCCCGTGATGAGAAGCTGCAACAGCAGCAACAGCGCAAAGCCCAGTCCGAGGCGGGCTCCGATCTTGAGGTTCGAAAGACCGAACATGTGGCGTTCTCCAATTTGATTGCGGGGGCTTCCCGCCCTCATCGGCAAGACCGCGATGCGCCACCCCACCCTCGAAGGGTGGGGATGGGCAAACCCTTGAATATGGGATCCGATCCGCGCGCGAGATGACCCAGAATCCTCACGGATGCAACCTGCCTCAATCCTCGGCACACCCGCCCTGAGAACCCGCAGCCGCCGCCTGCTGGTCCGGCAGGGCCTGCTCGACCGGCTCGACGGCTCCGGCGGCCGACGCTGCGTGGTGCTGCAGGCGCCGGCAGGCTTCGGCAAGAGCTCGCTGCTGCTCACCTGGCAGCGCGAACTCGTCTCGGCCGACGCCGGCATCGCGTGGCTCAGGCTCGCCGACCTTCCCGAGGGCGACCTGCACTTCATGACCGCCCTGATGACGGCCCTGGCCGGCATCGACTCCGCCATCCCGAAGGGCGCCGTGGCGCATGCCCGCCCCGACGCGCTTGCGATGGAGCGGCTGGTCATCGCGCTCGTGCGCGGCATTGCGGCGCACGGCCGCAGGGTCGTGCTGATCGTGGACGACGTGCAGTGCGCGCACAGCGGCCACGTGCTGAACGCGCTGCGCCTGCTCGTCGAGTACGCGCCGTCCAACCTGCTGTGCGTCTTCGCCAGCCAGGACGAACTGCCGATGACGCTGGGCCACACGCCAGCCTCGAAGACGGTGCTCGAGCTGCGCAACGACGACCTGCGATTCAGCCTGCCGGAGTCGATCGACTACCTCGGCATGCGACTGCCCCAGCTCGACGAGCGCGCCGCCGCCGCGATCCACCGGCTGACCGAGGGATGGCCGGCACTGCTGCGGCTGGCAAGCGCCGACGTGCGACGCCGGCGCGGCGTGCAGTCGCCGCTGATCCACGGCGTGCCCGACCCCGAGCCGTTTGCCGCGTACTTCCACGCGCACGTCTTCCCTCGCCTCTCGGCGACGCAGCTGCGCCTGCTCACCTGCTGCGCGGCCTGCACCCGCTTCAGCGCGCCGCTGTGCGCCGACCTGGCGGGCGACGGATACACGCCGGCCCAGTGCGCCGAGCTGCTGGAGCCGCTGGCGCGCGAAGGACTGCTGTCCTCCGCCGCGCCGGAGGCGCCCGCCACGCGGGACGTTTCCATGCCGATGCAGGAGCGCTGGTGGCACATGCACACGCTGCTTCGCAGCGTGCTGCTCGTGCGCTTCTCGGCCTGGCCCGAAGCCGCGCGCCTGAAGATCCACGCCACCGCCTGCCACTCGTTCACGGCCCGCGGCATGCACCACCAGGCCGTGCGGCACGCGCTGGCAGCCGGCAGCCGCGACACCGCCGCCCGCCTGGCCGAGCACGGCGCGCAGGCGCTCTTCGTCCAGGGCAGGATGAGCGAGACGATCGCGCTGCTGCGCCAGCTCGACGCCGAGACGGTCGGCGACAACGCCAATCTCGGTCTCTGGATTGCCTGGGTGGAACTGGCCGACTACCGGCTCGACGACTGCGCCCGCAGCATCGAAAGGCTGCGTGCAAAGCCCGGCGCACTCGAGCCGGCCATGCGCTACCGGCTGACGCTGCTGGACTGCCTGCTCGCCATCCGCAACGACGACAACGACGCGCTCTCGCGGCTGCTGCCCGAACTGCTGGCCCCGCCGCCCGCGGCCGACGAGTTCGCGGTGGCCGGCCGGCGCAACGTGCTGACCTGGCTGCACCTGCACCGCGGCGAGTTCGAGCAGGCGCGCCGCATCCAGCGCGACGAGCCGACGCCGCGCATCGACGGCGAGCCCGTCGCCGGCACCCTGTTCGGCTCGCTGGTGGGCCAGTGCCTGGTCGGCCTGTCGTATGCGGTCGAGGGCCATATGAACCGCGCGGAGCGCATCTACCGCCAGGTGCTGGACGAGGCGCAGGAGCGCGGCGAGCGCTGCGCCGAGGCGGCGCGACTCACCGCACAGCTGCTGGTCGAGGTGCTCTACGAACAGCACGGCCCGCTGGTGGCGGCGCGCTTCATCCAGGAACAGCTCGGCACGCACGACGGCCTGATTCCCGACACCACTCTGCGCATGATCCTCGTGGCAAACCGCGCGCAGCAGGCGGCCGGCCGCTGGCGCGAGGCGCTGGAGCACCTGGCGCAGACCGGGTGCTTCCTGCGGCGCTTCGGCATGGACCGCACGCTGGCCTGCGTGCTGCTGGAGCAGCTCGGCATCCAGCTCGCCAACGACGAGGTCGACGCGGCGCGGGCTTCGCTGCAGGAGCTTGAAGCGCTGCACGTCCGGCACCCGGGTGTGGAGCCCGGCACCCTCCGGCGCATTGCCGACATCGTGGAGCGGGCGCGCATCTGCATGGCGGTGCACGACGGCGATCTGCAGCCCGCGCTGGGGCGGCTCGAAGCCCTGTCGCAGTGCTACGAGGAACGCGGGCAGCTCAGCCTTTCCGTCACGCTCCAGCTCCAGGCCGCCGAGGTCGAGCGCAGGCTGGGGCGCACCGAGGCGTCGAACACGCGCGTGTGCAAGTCCCTGCGCCTGGGCCACAGGCTGGGGCTGCTGCAGACCTTGCTGGGCGCGCATGGCAACGCTCTCCAGCTGATCCACAAGGCCGGCGAAACACCCAGGCTCGACCCGGTGCTGGGCTTCTTCATAGAGCGCATCGAGGCGCTGGCGCAATCGCAGTGCGGTACGCGCTCCGAAGCGCCGCCGGTGCCCCGCTTCCGCGACGACCAGCGCCTGACCCGCCTGCTCACGCTGCGCGAAGCCGAGATCGCCGAGCTGCTGCTGCAGTCGCTTCCGAACAAGAAGATCGCGCTCACGCTCGGCCTGTCGCTCGACACGGTCAAGTGGCACCTCAAGAACATCTACATGAAGCTGGACGCCCACGGACGCGGCGCCGTAGCCGAGCGCATCCGGCACGAGCTGGAACGCGACGACGGCGGCGGGGACGGCAGGCGCGGAAGATAGCCGCGCCGGGCCTGTCAGGCACCGGTCATTTGTCGAAAACCAGCCATCCGCCGAACGGCATCTCGCCGGCGGGCCAGTCGCCAGCACTCGCCGGGCAGCGGATGCCGCGCCGCAGCAAGGTCACCGCGCGCAGCACGCCGGCATGCGTGACCCAGAGCGTGTCGCGGCCCTGCGCCCGCCATTCGTCGTGCGCCTGCGCGATGCGCGACATGAAGGCACGCACGCTCTCGCCGTGCACGCCGGCCTGCAGGTCGGCGAAGTCGGCGGTCCAGGCATCGAAGTCTTCGCGGGGAACGCTGGCCCAGGGCCTGCCCTCCCAGGCGCCGAAATCCATCTCGGCCAGCCGCGCGTCGCGTTGCACCGTCAGGTCGGGGCGCAGCACGACGATGGCCTCTGCCAGTGCGACGCAGCGCTTCAGCGGCGAACTGCACAACACGATGCCCGCCGGCAGCAGCGGCGCGATCCGCCCGGCGGCGGCCAGCGTGGCGTCCGCATGGGCTTCGAGGTCCGTCGCCCCGTAGCAGAGGCCGGGTTCGGCCACCACCGGGGCGTGACGCTGGAGCCAGAGCATGCTCATGCGTGCCAGGCCAGCGCGAGGTAGATCGCGAGCTCGCAGACCTGCTGCGTCGCGCCCAGCCCGTCGCCGGTGAAGCCCTGCAGCCTGCGCAGGAAGAGGCGCGCCATCCAGCCCGCGGCGAGAACAGCCGCGAGCACGGCAGCCGCGACGTGGACCGCGTCGTGCGCCTGCAGAAGCAACACCACGGCAGGCGCCGTCCACACGATGGCGATGATCAGCGCCCCCCGGCTGATCGCATCCGCGAGCGGCTTGGCCTTGCTCGCGCCGCTGTCGCCCACATAGGGCAGCCAGCGGATCAGGAACAGCGGCATCAGCCGCGACAGCACATGCGCGCCCACGATGGCGATCGCCGCCGCCTGCAGCCCCTGCCCCACCAGTGCGGCGAGCAGCGCGAACTTGAGTCCGAGCGCCAGCACCAGCGCCACGGCACCGAAGGCGCCGATGCGCGAGTCCTTCATGATCTCCAGCGCCCGCTCGCGGCTGGCCGAGCCGCCCAGGCCGTCGGCCACGTCGGCCAGCCCGTCTTCATGGAAGGCGCCGGTCAGCATCACGGTGGCGACAGTGCTCAGCACGGCCGCCGCCAGCGCGCCGCCGACGCCGGGCAGCCCGATGGCCACGCCCGTGAACACCAGCGCCGCCAACCCGCCCGCCAGCCACCCGATGCCGGGCAGGTGCGCCGCGCTCGCGCGCAGCATCTGCGGGCTGAAGCCCACCCATTCGGCCAGTCGTCCCGTCACCGGCACACGGGTGAAGAACTGCAGCGCGAGCAGGAAATGGCGAATGCCGCTCATGCGTCCTTGCGCGACACGCCGGCCGACTCGAAGCTGGCCATCTCGCGCAGGATGCGACAGGCCGATTCGAGCAGCGGCCAGGCCAGCGCGCCGCCCGATCCCTCGCCGAGCCGCAGGTCGAGCTGCAGCAGCGGATCGAGCCCCAGCCGCTCCAGCATCAGCGCATGTCCCGGCTCGGCCGAGCGGTGCGCCGCCACGCAGCGCTGCACCACGTGAGGCTGCAGCGCCTGCGCCACCAGCACTGCCGCGCTGGCGATGTAGCCGTCGACCACGATCACCCGCCGCTCCGCGGCCGCCTGCAGCACCGCGCCGACAAGCGTTGCCAGCTCGAATCCGCCGAAGGCTGCCAGCGCATCGAGCGGCGCGGTGGCGCCGGCGTGCAGCGCCAGCACCTGCCGCAGCACCTCACGCTTGCGCGCCAGCCCGGCCGCGTCCAGCCCGGTGCCGATGCCGATGCAGGCGTCGATGTCCAGCCCGCCCAGCCGCGAGAGCAGCAGCGCGGCCGACGAGCTGTTGCCGATGCCCATCTCGCCGAGCAGCAGCGCGTTGCCCGGCAGCGCCTTCACGACTTCGCGCCCGTTGGCTATTGCCTGGGCGCACTGCTCGGCGGTCATGGCCGGCCCTGCGGAAGCGTCGGCCGTGCCGGCGGCGATGCGGCGCGACACCAGCCCGGGGCGGGGCTGGAAGTCTTGCCGCACGCCGCAGTCGACCACGGTGAGCGCCAGCCCGTGCTGGCGCGCGAGCACGCTCACGGCCGCACCTCCGGCCAGGAAGTTCTCGACCATCTGCCAGGTCACCTCGCTCGGGTAGGCCGAGACGCCGCGCGCCGCCAGGCCGTGGTCGCCGGCGCAGACCAGCATCTGCGGGGCCTCCAGCACCGGCTTGTCGGTGTCGAGGATGCTGCCGATGCGCAGCGCCAGCGCCTCCAGCCGGCCTAGCGCACCGAGCGGCTTGGTCTTGTTGTCGAGCGCACTTTGCAGGCGGGCGGCGAGCGCGGCGTCGGAGATGTCGGTGATGGTGGGAACGAGGTCGGTCATGCAATCAGTCCGGCGAGAACACCGGGTTCGAAATGGGTGTCGATGAAATCGGCCAGGCCGTCGAAGGTGGATTCCAGCGTGGGCGCCGAGGCGCCGAAGAGCGCGTGCAGCGCGCCCGGGTCCTCGAACAGGCCGTGAAGATAGATGCCGAGCACGTTGCCCTGCGAGTTCTGCCAAGCCAGCCCGTCGGGCATGACCGACCGGCCGGCCTGCGCCATCTGCGGATGCTCGGCGGTCTGGCCGTGATGGATCTCGTAGCCGGCAACGGGCACGCCGGACAGCGCGGCCCAGGCGCCGGTCAGCTCGCCGAACCCGACCGTGCGATGCCGCACCGTCTTCTCGCGCTCGAACACCGTCACCAGCGGCAGCAGGCCCAGGCCCGGCGCATTGCCGTCGATGCCGTGCGGATCGACCAGAGCCTCGCCCAGCATCTGCAGGCCGCCGCAGATGCCCAGCACCGCACCGCCGCGTTCGGCATGCGCTGCCACCGCGCGGTCCAGCCCTTGGGCGCGCAGCCAGGCCAGGTCGCCGCTGGTGTGCTTGGAGCCGGGCAGCACGATCCAGTCGGCCGCGGCCACGTCGGCGGGCGTGCGCGCCCAGACCAGCCGCACGCCGGGCACGTTCTTGAGCGCCTGGAATTCGTCGAGGTTGCTGATGCGCGGATAGGCCACGACGGCCACCGTGCGCGTGACGGTGCCGCTGGCGCGGCTGCGGTCGTCGAACACGCCGTCTTCCTCGGGCAGGCCGTGCTGCCACCACATGGGCAGCGTCGCCACCGTGGGCACGCCGGTCAGCTCCTGCAGCTGCTGCGGGGCCGGCGCGAGCAGCGAGGCGTCGCCGCGGAACTTGTTGAGCACGAAGCCGCGCAGCAGCGCCCGGTCGGCCTCGGGCAGCAGCGCCCAGGTGCCGTAGAGGTGGGCGAAGGCGCCGCCGCGGTCGATGTCGGTCGCCAGCAGGCAGCGCGCCTGCGCGTGGCGGGCGATGCGCATGTTGACGATGTCGCTGGCCATCAGGTTGATCTCGGCCGGCGAGCCGGCGCCTTCGATCACGACCACGTCGTTTTCGGCGCGCAACTCGTCGAGCGCCTGCGCGATCTGCGGCCAGACGCGCTCGCTGCGGCCGCGCCAGGGCAAGGCCGAGAGCGCCTCGCTCACCTGCCCCATCAGCACCACCTGGCTGTGGGTGTCGCGCTCGGGCTTGAGCAGCAGCGGGTTCATGCGCACCTCGGGCAGCGCATTCGCGGCCAGGGCCTGGAAATACTGGGCGCTGCCGATCTCGCCGCCATCGACCACGCGGGCGTTGTTGCTCATGTTCTGCGCCTTGAATGGGGCCACCTTCAGGCCCCGGCGGGCATACCAGCGGCACAGCGCGGTGGCCAGCCAGCTCTTGCCGGCGCCGCTGGTGGTGCCCAGGACCATGACGCAGCGCGCCGGCCCGCTATTCGCCTTTGAACTCATCGGCGGATTGTCGTTGAGCGCCGCGCCTCCCTCGCCGGACCGCGACATCTTTCACACTCCGGCGCTGCAAGCGGGGCCGGTGAATCCAGGCGGCACTTTCCCGCGTACACCCGGGCGGCGCACACTGTCGCAAAAACGCACCCAGGGAATCCATGCCAGCCTTGAACGATTTGGCGCTGACCGTCGAGGAACCCGAGCCGGGCCAGTTCTTCTGGACCCTGCTAGAGGCCCACCACGGCGACGCAAGCACCGAGACCCTCGACTACCGGGTCTTTCGGCGAGCGCCCAGGGCGCAGGCCAGCTATTCCAACGCCATGGCCATGGGCGTTCTTGAACTCAAAAAAATAAGCGCCGCCACAGACACAGCCGGCGAAACCGACTGAACCTGTGACGGCGCAAGACCGCCTTGCGGCGTTCAGGCTGTCAATCTTTTCCGCTGCGTCGACCGCGCCTCAGCGCGCGGCCACGGTCGTCCGTGCGGCACCGGCCGCAGCCACGGGCGCCGGCACTTCCCAGCCCCCGCCGATGGCGCGGATCAGCCCCACGGCCGCCTGGTATTGCGCCGACTTCACCTGCAGCGCCTGGCGACGGTTGCGCAGTTCGCTGCGGCGGGCGTCGAGCAGGTCGAGCTGGCTGATGTAGCCGTTGCGGTAGCGCGTATCCGACAGGCTGGTTGCGCGCGCCGCCGAGGTGACGGCCTGCGCCTGCACCACCGACTGCTCCTGCAGCGTGCGGATGGCGGCCAGCTGGTCTTCGACCTCCTGGAAGGCCACCAGCACCTGGGTGCGGTAGCTTGCGAGCGCGCCGTCGAGCTGGGCATTGGCGCCCTGCACGCCGGCTTCGCGGCGGCCGCCGTCGAAGATCGGCAGCGACAGCAGTGCGCCCACGCCCCACGAGCGGGCCGACCACTTGAAGAGGTCGCCGATCTCGGGCGAGGCGTAGCCGGCGGCGCCGGTCAGCGAGATGTTCGGGAACCACGCGGCCTGTGCCACGCCCACGCGGGCCTGCGCGGCCAGCACGGCGCTCTGCGCGGCCGACACGTCGGGCCGGCGCGTGAGCACCGTGCCCGGCACGCCCGCCGGGATCGAAGGCAGCGCCGTCGTCCAGTCGTCGGAGCGCAGGCCGAAGCTGGAAGCCGAATCGCCCACCAGCACCGCGAGCGCATGCTCTACCTGGGCACGCTGGCGGTCGAGCGCGAGCGCATCAGATTCAGTGGACGACACCTCGGTCTGCACGCGCGCCACGTCGAGCTCGGCGATGTCGCCGGCCTGCTCGCGGCGCTGCGACAGGCGCAGCGTGTCGCGGTAGGCCTCGACCTGCTCGCGCACCAGCACGCGTTCGGCATCCAGCGCGCGCAGCTGCAGGTAGGTCTGTGCCACCTCGGCCTGCACCGCCAGGCGCGTGCTCTGCAGCAGCGCCTCGCGGCCGGCTGCGTCGAGATTGGCCGCGTTGCTCGCGCCCGAGAGCCGCCCGAACAGGTCGACCTCGTACGAGAAGGTGGCGCCGATGTTGGTCATGGTGGCCGGCCGGGTGCTGGCAGTGGCCTTGTCCAGGCCCGCACCGCGGTTGGCACCGGCGCCCAGGCCGATCTGCGGCAGGCGGTCGGCGTTGGCGCTGCGCGCCAGCGCGCGGGCTTCGGCCAGCCGCGCCGCCGCGGCCTGGATGTTGCCGTTGTTGACGTCGGCCTTCTCGACCAGCGCGTTCAGCACCGGATCGTTGAACACCAGCCACCAGGCGCCGCGCGACTGCGCCTCGGAAGGCACGGCACGCGTGAAGCCGGCGGGCGGCGTGGGCCCCTGTTCCTTGAACTGGGCCGTGGTCGTGATCTCGGGCAGGCCCGAGGGCACGGTGGCACAGCCGGCCAGCACCAGGGCCGCCATCAGAGGCAGCAAGGCGGTCCGGACGGGCTTCACCAAGGGTTGTACTGAGAATTTCATGATCAGCTTTCTTCTTCTCGATCGATCAGTCATGCGAGCCGTGCGAGGGGCGCGGCGACGCAGGCACCGGGTGCAGTCCGCCGCCGCCCGAGCCGCCGTGCGATGCAGGCGCCACGGGATGCTCGGCCGACACGAAGTCGTCGCCGTGCGGAACCTGGCCGTGCAGCTTGAGCGGCCGGTTGCCCGCGAGGCGGCGCAGCAGCACGTAGAACACCGGCGTCAGGAACAGGCCGAAGGCCGTCACGCCGATCATCCCGGCGAACACCGCCACGCCCATGGCCTTGCGCATCTCCGAGCCCGCGCCGGTGGACAGCACGAGGGGCAGCACGCCCATCACGAAGGCCAGCGAGGTCATGAGAATCGGGCGCAGGCGCAGGCGGCTGGCTTCGATGGCCGCCTGAACGGGCGTGCGGCCGGCAAATTCGAGCTCCCGTGCGAACTCCACGATGAGAATCGCGTTCTTCGCACTCAACCCGACAAGCACGATCAGCCCGATCTGCGTGAAGACGTTGTTGTCACCCCCCGATATCCATACGCCGGTCATCGCGGCCAGGATGCCCATCGGCACGATCAGGATGATCGCGATCGGCAGCGTCAGGCTCTCGTACTGGGCAGCCAGCACCAGGAACACCAGCAGGATGGCCAGCGGGAACACCAGGAAGGCGGAGTTGCCGGCCAGGATCTCCTGGTAGGTCAGCTCGGTCCATTCGAAGGTCACGCCCTTGGGCAGCGTCTCGGCCGCGATCTTCACGATCGCGTCCTGCGCCTGGCCCGAGGAATAGCCCGGCGCCGGGCCGCCGTTGATGTCGGCGGCGAGGTAGCCGTTGTAGCGCATGGCGCGTTCGGGGCCGAAGGTCGAATTCACCTTCATCAGCGCCGACAGCGGCACCATCTCGCCCGAGCTCGAGCGCACCTTCAGCAGGCCCACGTCCTCGGCACGGGCGCGGTAAGGCGCATCGGCCTGGACGCGCACGGAGTACGTGCGGCCGAACTTGTTGAAGTCGTTCGCATACAGGCTGCCGAGGTAGATCTGCATGGTGTCGAAGATGTCCGTCACCGGCACGCCGAGCTGGCGGGCCTTGGTGCGGTCGATGTCGGCATACAGCTGCGGCACGTTGACCTGCCAGCTGGTGAACATGCCGGCCAGCTCGGGCGCCTGGTAGGCCTTGGCCATGAAGGCCTTCACCGCCGCGTCCATCTGGTCGTAGCCCACCGAGCCGCGGTCTTCCAGCTGCAGCTTGAAGCCACCCGTGGTGCCCAGGCCCGCCACCGGCGGCGGCGGGAACATCACGATGAAGGCGTCCTGGATGCCGGCGAAGGCACCGTTGAGCTGTCCGGCCACCGCGCCGCCGCTCTGGTCGGCGCGCTTGCGCTGGTCGAAGGGCTTGAGCGTGGCGAACACGATGCCCGAGTTGGAGCTGTTGGTGAAGCCGTTGATCGACAGGCCCGGGAAGGCGATGGCGTCTTCCACGTTCGGGTTCTTCTTCATGATCTCGCCCATGCGCTGGATCACCTCGTCGGTGCGGTCCAGCGTGGCGCCGTCGGGCAGTTGGGCGAAGCCGATGAGGTACTGCTTGTCCTGCGCCGGCACGAAGCCGCTGGGCACCGCCTTGAACAGGCCGAAGGTCACGCCGATCAGCGCGAGGTAGATCGCCAGCATCAGCGCCTTGCGCGAGATGACGCGCTTGACGCCGCCGCTGTAGGCCTCGGAGCCACGGTGGAAGAAGCGGTTGAAGCCGCGGAACAGCCAGCCGAAGACGCGGTCCATGCCGCGCGTCAGCGCGTCCTTGGGAGCATCGTGGCCGCGCAGCAGCAAGGCAGCGAGCGCGGGCGACAGCGTCAGCGAGTTGATGGCCGAGATCACCGTCGAGATCGCGATGGTCACCGCGAACTGGCGGTAGAACTGGCCCGTGAGGCCGCTGATGAAGGCCAGCGGCACAAACACGGCCACCAGCACCAGCGCGATGGCGATGATCGGGCCCGACACTTCGCGCATCGCGCGGTAGGTGGCTTCACGCGGCGTGAGCCCCGCCTCGATGTTGCGCTCGACGTTCTCCACCACCACGATGGCGTCGTCCACCACGATGCCGATGGCCAGCACCAGCCCGAACAGGCTCAGCGCGTTGATCGAGAAACCGAGCACGTGCAGCACCGCGAAGGTACCGATCACCGACACCGGCACGGCCAGCAGCGGAATGATGGAAGCGCGCCAGGTCTGCAGGAACAGGATCACGACCAGCACCACCAGCATGATGGCTTCGAGCAGCGTGTGGATCACCGATTCGATGGACGCACGCACGAACTGCGTCGGGTCGTAGGCAATGCGGTATTCCAGGCCCTCGGGCATGTTCTTGTTGAGCTCGGCCATCGTCTTGCGCACGTTGGCAGAGATGTCGAGCGCGTTGGAGCCCGGCGCCTGGAACACGCCCATGCCGACGGCCGGGTCGTTATTCAGCAGCGAGCGCAGCGAGTAGTCGGCGGCGCCCATCTCCAGGCGGCCGATGTCGCGAAGACGCGTGACGGCGCCGTCGGTGCCGCTCTTGACGATGATGTCGCCGAACTCTTCCTCGCTCTGCAGGCGGCCCTGCGCATTGATCGACAGCTGCATGTCCACGCCCGACAGGCCCGGCGAAGCGCCGACCACGCCGGCCGCGGCCTGCACGTTCTGGCCGCGGATGGCGGCCACCACGTCGGAAGCCGACAGGCCGCGCTGCGCGACCTTCTGCGGGTCGAGCCACACGCGCATGGAGTAGTCGCCGCCGCCGAAGATCTGGACCTGGCCCACGCCTTCGATGCGCGCCAGCGGGTCCTTCACGTTCAGCACCGCGTAGTTGCGCAGGTAGTTGATGTCGTAGCGGTTGTTCGGCGAGACGAGGTGGACCACCATCGTCAGGTCGGGCGCGCTCTTGACGGTCGTGATGCCGAGCCGGCGCACTTCCTCGGGCAGACGCGGCTCGGCTTGCGAGACGCGGTTCTGCACGAGCTGCTGCGCCTTGTCGGGATCGGTGCCCAGGCGGAAGGTGACGGTGAGCGTCAGCACGCCGTCGGTGGTCGCCTGGCTGCCCATGTAGAGCATGCCTTCGACGCCGTTGATCTGTTCTTCCAGCGGGGTGGCCACCGTTTCGGCGATCACCTTGGGATTGGCACCGGGGTACTGGGCGCGCACCACCACCGAAGGCGGCGCGACTTCCGGGTACTCCGAGATCGGCAGACCGCGCAACGCGATCAGGCCCGCTATCAGCATCAGGAGCGACAGCACGCCGGCAAAGATCGGCCGGTCGATGAAGAATTTTGAGAGATTCATGTTGGTTCTCCGGCGGGCGCAGATGCGCCCTCCTCCGAAATCAGGACTTGGCCGCCTCGGCGACGCGTTCCGGTTGTTGTTGCTTGGAGTCCGCCTTGGCGTCCATCGTCACTTGCTGCGGCGCCACCAGCGCACCCGGGCGGATGTGCTGCAGGCCATTGACGATCACGCGATCGCCCGCCTTCAGGCCCTTGCTCACGACGCGCAGGCCGTTGACCGAGGCGCCCAGCGTCACTTCGCGGTAGGCGGCCTTGCTGTCCTCGCCCACGACCATCACGAACTTCTTGTTCTGGTCGGTGCCGATGGCACGTTCGCTGACCAGCAGCGCGGTGTCGTTGCGGGCCTGGCCCATGCGGATGCGGGCGAACTGGCCGGGGATCAGGGCGCCGTCCTTGTTGTCGAAGGAAGCACGGACACGCACGGTGCCGCTGCGGGCGTCGACCTGGTTGTCGATCAGCTGCAGCTTGCCGGTGAAGGGCGTGCCGTCCATGCCGGCGGTGCCCATCTGCACAGGAATGCTCTCGATCTGGCCGCGGGCGCTGGAGCCGCTGGGCAGTTCCTTCAGCGCGCGGGTGATGACTTGTTCGTCAGCGTCGAAGCTCGCGTAGATCGGGCTCACCGACACCAGCGTGGTCAGCACCGGGGCGCCCGGGCCGGCCGCCACCAGGTTGCCCACCGTCACCTCGATGCGCCCGATACGGCCCGACACCGGTGCGCGCACCTGGGTGTAGCCCAGGTTCAGGCGCGCCGACTGCAACGAGGCCTGGGCCGCACGCAGGTTGGCTTCGGCTTCGCGGCCGGCGTTCACGCGCTCGTCGTACTCGCGCTGGGCGATGGCCTTGTCGTCCCACAGGCGCTTGGCACGCTCCTGCTCGCTGCGGCTGAAGGACTGGCGGGCCTGCGCGGAAGCCACCTGCGCCTCGGCGCGCTCGACCTCGGCCGCGTACGGCGCGGGGTCGATGGTGACCAGCAGGTCGCCCTGCTTCACCAGCGCGCCTTCGCGGAAGTGCACCGCCTGCACGGCGCCCGCGACGCGGGAGCGCACATCGACGCGCTGGACGGCTTCGAGCCGGCCCGAGAACTCGTCCCAGGCGTTGATCTCGCTCGAGGCCACGGTGGCGACCGACACCGGCGTGGCCTGGGGCGCCGCCGGCGCGTTGTTGGCTTCGGCCTTGAAGCTGTACATGCCGACCACCGCGGCAGCCACTGCCAGCAATGCGGTGAGGCCGGTCACGGCGGGCCAGAGGCCCTTGCGGGCGGCGGAAGACAGCTTTTTCTCGTTGTTCGACATGATGATGAGTCCTTCTCGATGACTTTGGGATGCAACAAGCCACCCCGGCGCTTTTGGCACCAGGAGGCGGGATTTCAGGGAAAAAGGGGCCCCGGCACGCGGCCGCGCTGGCAGCGTGTCGATCAGGCAGCCGGTGACCGGCGGGAACTAGCTGGGGTGATCAGCCGTCGCGGGCGGCGGCGTGGTCGCGCTGAAGAACTCGCGGAAGTGCTGCTGCACCGCCGCTTCGCAGGCCACACAGCCCGTGTTCTCGGTGTCGTACAGCGCCTTGGGCCAGTTCGAGGCGCTGGGCAGCACGCTGCTCGTGACCTCGATACCGGCCGCGCGCAGGCGGCCCGCGAAGGTCAGCGCCTCGTCGCGCATCGCGTCGTCCGCGCCCACCAGCACCAGGGCCGGGGCCAGCGACGACAGCCGCAGCGAGCCGCTGGGCACCGCATAGGGGTGCATGGCGTTCGAGGGGCAGCTCAGGTACTTCTCCCAGCCGCTGGCCCAGCGGCACTCGGCCGCGTCGCTGGTGGCATTGCGCAGCGAGGCGGTGCCGGCGCAGGGGTCGAGCATGGGCGACAGCAGGATCTGGCCCGCGAGCGGCGGATGGGCCCGGTCGCGGGCGATCAGCGCCACCGCGGCCGCCAGGTTGCCGCCGGCTTCCTCGCCGGCCAGGTAGACCTGGGAGCCCTTGCCGCCGAGCTTGGTGCGCTGCTTGTAGAGCCATTCGAGTGCGGCATAGCCCACTTCGATGGGCTCCGGGAACGGCGACTGCGGCGCCAGCGGATAGGCCAGCGAAACCACCACCGCGCCCGCGCCGGCCAGCAGCCGCGCCACGTTGCGGCCGTTGTCCAGGTCGCCGCAGACGAAGGTGCCGCCGTGGAAATGCAGCACCAGCGGCGCCACCTCGCCCTTGGCGCGCTGGCCGTACACGCGCGCTCCCACCGGTTCGCGGCCGGGCAGCTCGATCGACAGATCGGCTTCCACGCCTTGCGCCGCAGCACGGGCGGCGGCTTCGGCGGAGCGGGACGATGGAACGGGTGACATGGGCGACCTCGGGGATTTGGGCGATGGTTGAAATATAAGTCGCCCGATGCGGCGTTAAACAGGAAACATGCCCCCACTCTGTTTCCAAACCGACAACAATCAGGGCGCTCCGCAAAGGTTGGACGGCTTGTGTGAGAATCCGCGTCCCCCGGTGTGGGCCGGGTACCAAGAACAGGCATTCAATGGATCAGATCCAGGCCATGCGGATCTTCGTCCGCGTCGTGGAAGCCGGCACTTTCACCCGGGCGGCAGACTCGCTCGCCCTGCCCAAGGGCACAGTCACCAAGCAGATCCAGGCGCTGGAATCGCGCCTGCGCGTGAAGCTGCTCAACCGCACCACGCGCCGCGTCACGGTCACGCCCGACGGCGCCGCCTACTTCGAGCGGGCCGCCCGCCTGCTCAACGACTTCGACGACATGGAAGCCAGCATGACGAATGCGCAGGCCAACCCCACGGGGCGGCTGCGCATCGACGTCGGCACCTCGGTGGCCAGGCTGATCATCCTGCCCGCGCTGGCCGGCTTCTGCGACCGCTACCCCGACATCCAGGTCGACCTGGGCGTGAGCGACCGCACCATCGACCTGATCAGCGACAACGTCGACTGCGTGATCCGCGCGGGCGAGCTCAGCGACCAGTCGCTGGTCGCGCGGCGCATCGGCACGCTGGACTTCGTCACCGTGGCGTCGCCGGCCTATGTCAAGCGCTACGGCATGCCGCAGCACCCGAACGACATCGAGAAGCGCCACCACGTGGTGAGCTATTTCTCGGGCACCACCCGGCGCGTGTACCCGCACGAGTTCAGGAAGGGCGACGAGCATATCGAGCTGAACGGCCCCTACCGCGTGGCGGTGAACGAGAGCAACGCCCACATCACGGCGGTACAGGGCGGTTTCGGCATCTCGCAGTGCATCACCTTCATGGCCGAGCCGCTGATCGAGAGCGGCGAGCTGATCCAGCTGTTGCCCGACTGGCACCGCGACCCACTGCCGATCCACGTGGTGTACCCGCCCAACCGCCACCTGAGCGCCAAGGTGCGCGCCTTCGTGGACTGGGCCGCCGAGCTCTTCGCGAAGAACCCGAGGCTCCAGCGGCGCTGATCGCGCCGAGCCCCCAACAAACAATTCGTGCCGGCGCCCTAAATTCTGGCCGTCCGATGCCGTTATTCAGTTCAGCCCGATACCGGAAAGCCGCTGCGTTTTCCGGTTGAACGCGCGTACCGCGGCCTCGACCCAGGCCGTTCAGGGGCCCGGGAGGAGCCCTGGCACGCGTCCGCTAGAACATACGAACCGGCAAGCTCATGGATAAAGACCCGTCGAACGGCAAGGCCGAAGCGCCCGATCAGCCGCACGCAACGCCAGACGAACGCGCAAGCGAAGAATTCGGCCGCCGCGCGCCGGTGGAAATCGGCGTTCATTTGCGCAACCTCGCCAGCCGCCGCGACAACCTCACCGTCCAGTACGCGGGCGGCCATCTGGTGACCCAGCTGCTCGACGTGGACATGCGCAACCGCGTCTTCACCTTCGACTGGGGCGCGTCGCCCGAGCAGAACCGGGCCCTGCTGGCGGCGCCGCGCTGCCATTTCGAGGCCCAGCAGGACGGCGTGCGCGTCGAGTTCTCCATCGCCTCGCCGCGCGAGACTCGGTACGAGGGCCTGCCGGCGTTCGAGGCCGACTTTCCCGAGGTGCTCGTCTACCTGCAGCGGCGCGAGTACTTCCGCGTGGACGCGCCGATCGCCGATTCGTACACCTGTTCGGGCACCCTGCCCCAGGGCGATGCGTTCTCCTTCGAGGTGCAGGACCTGTCGCTCGGCGGCGTCGGCCTTCGCACCCGTGACGAACGCGCGGCCATGCTGCCGGTCGGCACCTTCCTGAAGGACTGCGAACTGTCGCTGGGCGCGCTCGGCCGGCTCATGCTCGACATGGAACTCGTATCGATCCGCCCCGCCGCGCAGCCTAACGGCACGGTGCGCTACCAGCTGGGCTTCCGCTTCCTGGCGCTGCCGCCCGGCGCGGAAAGCGCGCTGCAGCGCCTGGTCACCCGGCTGGAGATGAAGAGCCGCTCGCTGGTCGGCTGAACCCGCCCGGCCGGCTCAGAACACCGGCTCGCAGCGCACCTCGGTCTTGACCGAGTTGGCGATGAAGCATTCCTCGTGCGCCCGGTGGTGCATCTGCTCGATCTGCTCGCGCGTGGGCAGGTTCTCGCCAGAGAAACTCACCTGCGGCCGCAGCGTGACCACCGTCATCGCCGTCTTTCCTTCGGCGTTCTTCTCCATCACGCCCACGGCCGCATCGAAGTAACGGTCGACCACGAACTTGCGCTTCACCGCCATCGTGAGGAACCACAGCATGTGGCAGTTCGACAGCGAGGCCACGAACATCTCCTCGGGGTCGACGGCCGAGGCGTCGGACATCGGCAGCGGCACCACGTGCGGCGAGGAAGACGCGGCCACTTCGGCGCCGCCATCGAAGCGCAGCGTATGCCGCCGGCTGTAGGTGTTCGCGAGAAAGTCCTGCTCGCCACGAAGCCAGAGGACTTCCGCTGTGTACTGGGCCATGTGATTCTTCTCCGGCACGGTTTGCGGGAGTGCGATTCTGCGCCAGGCAGGCCGCGCGACCGTCAGAGATCGATCCGGTAACGGTACTTCGTCAGGCTGCCCTGGCTCGGCAGGGTGATGAAGGTCTCGACCAGCACACCGCCATTCGCCGCGATCACCTTCTGCGAGGCGAAGTTGTCGGGGCTGGTGGTGATTTCCACGCGCTTGAGCCCCTCGCCCGCGGCCAGTTTCAGCATCGAGCCCAGCGCGCGCGTCGCGTAGCCCTTGCGCTGCTTCCAGGGCACCACGTTGTAGCCGATGTGGCCCAGGCAGTAGAGCGGCAAGGCGTCGGTGCCGGGCTGCCAGCGCAGGTCGATGCTGCCGCAGAACTCGCCGTCCCACATCCAGCACTTGTAGCCCGGCAGCCGCCGCACCTTGGAGCCGTCGGGCATGACGATGCGCCCGCCCCTGGCCTCGCGGTCCACGAGGCTGGCCAGGAAGCGCTCGGGGTCGGCCTTGATGGCGGCGCGCTCCTCCGCGCCCGACTCGGGCCGCGTCTCGTCGCGCGCCCAGCCGCGGTTCAGCGCCGAGACGTAGCTCGGCAGGTAGGCCTTCGCGGGCCAGACCAGCTCCATCGGGCGCGACCCCGGCGCGGGCTTCGCCATCCTGCCTAGGCCCCCATCAGCCTGACGATAAGCGGCACCAGCAGCGCCGTGGCGATGCCGTTGAGCCCCATCGCCAGCGCCGAGAACGCACCCGCCGTCTCGTTCACCTGGATGGCGCGCGCCGTGCCGATGCCGTGCGCCGCCATGCCCACCGCGAAGCCGCGCACCGCAGGCTCCCTGATGCGCAGCAGGTTCAGCAGGCCGGTGGCCATGATCGCGCCCGAGATGCCCGCCACGGCCGCCGCCACCGCCGCCAGCGAAGGCAGCCCGCCGATCTTCTCGGCCACGCCCATCGCGATGGGCATGGTGGCCGACTTGGGCGCGAGCGACATCATCAGCTCGTGCGAGCCGCCCAGCACCCAGGCGATGCCCACGGCCGAGACGATGGCCGCGACCGAACCCACGATCAGCGCCACCCCGATGGGCAGCCACAGCCGGCGCAGCCGGTCGATCTGCCCGTACAGCGGCACAGCCAGCGCCACCGTGGCGGGGCCGATCAGGAAGTGCACGAACTTCGCGCCCTCGAAGTACGTGTCGTAGGGCGTGCGCGTGAACAGCAGCACCGAGACGATCACGATCACCGAGATCAGCACCGGGTTGACCATCGGATTGCGCCCGCTGCGCGTGTGCAGCCACAGCGCACCCAGGTACGCCAGCAGCGTGAGCGACAGCCACAGCAGCGGCGACTGGGCCAGGAACACCCAGATCTCGAAGAGCTTCGCGGGCGCGGTCATCTACTGGGCGTCCTTGCCGGTGATGCGGATCATCCAGCGGAAGGTGAGCGCGGTGACCGTCATCGTGAAGGCGGCCCCCACGATGCCGGCCGCGAGGAACGGCAGCCACTCGCGCCCCACCCGCTCGAAATGCAGCATCACGCCCGTCACCGCCGGAATGAACAGCAGCATCAGGTTGCGCAGCAGATGGCCCGAGGTATCGGTCAGCACCTGCGGCACGCTGCCGCGCACCAGCAGGCCGATGAACAGGAACACCATGCCGATCAGCGGGCCGGGAATGGGCAGGCCCAGCCACTGCACGAGCAGTTCACCGGCAAGCTGGCAGAGAAAAAGTGTGGTGATGGCGTAGAGCATCTTTTCTTCTGTTCTTCAATCAGGGTGGGTATGTATGCGTTCAGGCCGCGCTTGTCCAGGCTTGCTTCAGCGCCTGCTGGCTGGCGGGCGGGAGCACGCCCATGCGCACGTGGCCCGGCAGGCCGAAGGAGGCGCAGTCGCGCAGTTTGATGCCCGAAGCGCGCAGCGCGGCGGCCACATCGGGATACGGCCGGTCGGTGCGGGCGCAGAAGAAATTGGCATCGCCCGGGAGGCACTGCCAGCCGAGCGATTCGCACATCGCGCGTTGGCTGGCTTTCCAGTCCCTCAGCGTCTGGAGGCTTTGCGCAAGCCAGCGCTGCGCCTCTTCGCCGGTCCAGGTCTCGAGCAGCGTCACGCCGTGGGTGCCCAGCGGCCAGGACGGGGCCAGCCCTTCGATGCGCGCCGTGAACAGCCCGTCGACGTTCTCGGGTGCGATCGCGTAGGCGGCGCGGATGCCCGTCAGGCCCATCGCCTTGTTCGGCGTCCACAGCTGCCAGACGCGGCCGAGCTGCGCGGCATCGAGCGACGGCCGGCCTTCGAGGCGCAGCGGCTCGTAGGCCAGGTCGAGCACGCAGGTACCGCTGGTGCTCGTCGCGTGCAACGGCAGATCGGCCTGCAGTTGTCCCAGCGGGCTCGACGGCTCGCAGCACCAGCGAAGCACGGCATCGGCATGCGGCTGCGGCGCGCGCAGCACCCGCAGGCCCCAGGCTTGCGCGGCGCGCTCGTAGTCGCCGTAGCTGTGCGCCGGCAGCCAGACCTGCCCGCGGCCGCCCTGCGCCACTGCTGCGCTGATGCGGTGAATGAACTCGCTCGCGCTGGCCGCGACCACGATTCGATCGGCCGCCACGCCATGAAAGGCCGCAAGCCGGCCGCGCAGCGCGGTGTAGTGCGGGTCCGGGTAGTGGGCCGCGTCGGCATTGCGCAGCGCCGACACGGCGGCCGGGCACGAGCCCACCGCGTTGCCGTTGGTCGAGAAGTCGTGCGGCGCCACACCAGTCGCGTCGGGGCCGCCATGAACCACCGGGCTCATGCCATCCTCCAGCCAGCGACAGCCACAACGGCCATCGTCGCGACCAAGCCCAGCGCCAATGCGGCCCGCCCGCCGAGTTGCGCGGTGCGCTGCATGTCGTCGGCGGAAGGCGCGCGGCCTTCCGCGTTCAGCGCATACACGCCCGGCTTCGCGAGCCGCACACCGAGCAGCAAGGCCACCGTCGCCATCGGCCAGCCGCTGTTGGGCGACGGCGTGCGGCGGGCTTCTTCAGACAGCCCCGAAGGCCAGCGCCATGCCGCCAGTGCGAGCAACGCCACGGTGATGCGCGCCGGGATCCACGAGAGCACGTCGTCCGCACGCGCGGCCCATTTGCCGAACCAGGTCCAGTCGCGGCTGTTGCGCTCGCCACGATAGCCCCACATCGCATCGGCGGTGTTGGCGAAGCGGTAGAGCGCCGCGCCCGGCAGGCCCAGCAGCACGAACCAGAAGACGGGCGCGACGAGCGAGTCGTTGAGGTTTTCCGCGAGCGATTCAATGGCGCTCTCGCGCACCTCGCGCTCGCTGAGCCGGTTCACGTCGCGGCTGACAAGGCGCGCCAGCTGCTGGCGCCCGGCGTCGAGCGAAACGCCCAGCGCCGCCTCGACCGCGAGCACCTCGTCGCGCAGCATGCGCCAGGCGAAAAGAGGCTTGAGCAGCAGGCCAATCACCAGCGGCACCGCCCAGCCCGGCAGATGCAGCATCGCCAGCGTCTGCAGGACCATCGCGATGCCCCAGACGCACATCGCTCCCACGCACCACACCAGAGCGCCGCAGAAGAACATCGGCAGATCGACCGCCTTCGCCTGATGCGCACGCGGCGCGATGCGGGACCCCACGCCCAGATAGCGCCCCATCCAAACGACCGGATGCAGCGCCGCGGGCGGCTCGCCCAGCCAGCGATCGACGGCCAGCGCGATCCACAGCGCGGCGGCGAAGGCGATGGCGTATTCGGAACTCGGCAAGGGCATGGGAGCCGCCATTCTCGCGAATCAGGCGGCGCCCCTGCCCCGGCGCCATTGCATCGCCGCGCCGAATGCGAGGAGCAGCGCGGCGCCCAGCGCCATCCACAGCCGCAGGACGGTGGCTTCGCCGGCCTTGGGTGGCGGAGCTTCCGCTGGCGTCGGCTCCAGCTTCAGGCCGCTGACGGGTTGCGGGCTGTCCGGGGCGGGAGCGGGAACAGGTTCAGGGGCCGCGGCCGGTGCGGCGGCCTGCACGACCACGGGCGTGACCGCCTGAGCCGGCCTGGGCGAAGAAGCTGGAGCCGGCGACAGCTCGGCCTGCACGAATCGCTGCACGCCGGCATTGCGCTCGCGCAGGCCCGTCGCGCGTATCGCCTGCGCATAGGCCTGCGCCAGCTCGCGCCGGGTGGCGGCATCGGGCTTCCAGTAGTCCAGCCGCACCGCGTCGAGCATGCGCTCCAGCGTCTGCGCGAAGGCCGCGCGGTTGTCGCCTTCGAGCCATTCGCGCGTGCCCAGCCTGTAGCGGTCGCGCACGTACACGTCGTGCAGCGACTGCCATTGGTCCTGCCGCACCGCCTGCGGGGCAGTGACCTGCCAGCCCCAGAGGAATTGCGCGGTCTTCAGCACCTGCAGCGTGCCGCTGTAGCCCTCGGCCTTCTGCGCCTCGATCCACTGCGGGTGCAGGTAGCGCGTCTGCATCTCGCGCGCGATGGCCCCGGCCGCCGTGTCGGTGCGCACCGCGCTACCGTCGCGCAGGTTCTGCACGTACAGCGC
Organism: Variovorax sp. SG517; assembly: GCF_013376045.1. GTDB lineage: Bacteria > Pseudomonadota > Gammaproteobacteria > Burkholderiales > Burkholderiaceae_C > Variovorax. The sequence goes on from NZ_JABMJG010000002.1 coordinate 838,367, forward strand.
CGGGTCCATGCCGGTGAGATGCCGCACCGCCTGCGCTATGCCGCCGAGGTACTGGAACGGGTCGTCGTTGGTCAGCACGCCGTACAGGTTGGAGCTTCGCGCCATCAGCGCCGCATCGACCTGCGCGAGGTTGCCGGCGTAGGCGCCGGGCCGCTCGGCGCCGTCGAGGCCCTTGCCGTAGGCGTGGCCCATGCGGTCCATGTAGAGGCCAGCCATTTGCGCATCGCCGCCGCCGCGCTGCTGGTTCTTCCATACGTCGCTCGCGAGCGCGGCCTCCTCGAGCCCGGCGCCGTAGCTGCCCTGTTCGTTCGAGAACACGCGGGCCGTCGACAAGCGCTGCGCCTCGTCCGCCGCAGCGCCTTCCGAGCGAAGCCTGCGCGCCATGGCCTCGCTGTTGCGCGCCACCGCATTGCCGGGTTCTCGCAGCGCCGAGACCTGCTGCACCGCCTCGTCGAGCCAGCGCATCACGGCCGGGAACTGGTCGCGGTAGGAGCCGGTGACGCTGACCAGCACGTCGATGCGCGGCCGCTTCAACTGCGAGGCGGGAATGATCTCGATGCCCGCCATGCGCCCGCCCTCGTCCCAGCGCGGCTTCACGCCCATGGCGTAGAAGGCCTGGCTTTCCAGCACGCCCTGGTGGCGCGAGGCCTCGCCGGCCCAGAGGGTGAAGGCGATCTTCCCGGGCGGCTTGCCGGCATGGGTCTTCGCGTGCTGCGCGATCCAGTCGTCCATGGCGGCCACGCCCGTCGCCCAGGCCGCGCGGGTGGGCACGCGGCTCGGGTCGAAGCCGTAGAGGTTGCGCCCGGTCGGCAGGCTGTCGGGGTTGCGCACCGGGTCGCCGCCGTAGCTCGACTTGAGGTAGCGGCCGTCGAGCGCAATCAGCAGTCCTTCGATTTCCTGGTTGTGCGCAAGCACCTCGTCGAGCTTGCGGGCGCGCGCGGCCAGTTCCAGCAGCTTCTGGCGGTCGGCGGGCGTCTTGCCCATGGCGCTCGCGGCCTGCGCGTCGGCGAGCGCCTGTTCCACCCAGCGCGCGGGGCGCGAGGCGGCGACGCTCTTCGCGTCGATCAGGAAAGCCTCGTCGATGTCTTCGCCCAGCGCCTCGACCAAGGGCGTGCCGAGGATCTGCAGGATGGTCATGCGCCTGCGCTGCGCGTCGGGCGCCTGCCCGAAGGTCGCGAGGCCCAGGGGCTGCGCGGTCTGCGCGAGCTCGTCGAGGTACGGATGCAGCACCGCGATGAAGCCGGCGAAGTCGGCGCGGATGCGCGCGGGCGTCCAGCCCAGGTCGCGGTCGTAGCGGTGCTCGGCGAACTCGGCCGTGAGCTGCTTCTCCAGCGCGGTCTTCACGGGGCCGGGCGAGAGCGTCTCCCACTCGTGCATTCGCTCGTGCATCTCCTGCACGCCGGGACGGAAGCCGGCGGGCGCGAACAGCGGCGTCGAATGGCTCACCATGGTCGCGCGGCCGCGCCGCTTGGCGGTGGTGGCCTCGCCGAGGTTGTCCATGATGTACGGGTAGACGTTGGGCAGGTCGCCGAGCGCGAGCAGCGGATCGTCCTGCACCGAGAGCCCGCGCTCCTTGCCCGCCGACCACTCGACCGTGCCGTGCGTGCCCACGTGCACGACGGCACTGGCGCCGAAGCGCTTGCGCAGCCAGAGGTAGGTCGCGAGGTAGCCGTGGCTCAGCGGAACGGCCGAGCGGTGATAGACCTGCTCGGCCTTGCCCGCCACCTGCGTGCCAGGCTCGAAGCGAGGCGGCTGCCGCAGCACGACCACGTTGCCGAAGGGCACGCGCGGGATCACGAAGGAAGGCTGGCCTGCCACGGTGCGCAGCATGGTCGACTTCTCGGGCGCTCCCCAGTAGCTTTCGATGCGCCGCTGCGTCTCCTGCGGCAGCGCGCGGAACCATGCGAGGTAGTCCGCAAGCGGCAGCGTGTCGGCCAGATCCTTGTCGAGCAGCGGCTGCAGCTCGTCGCCCTGGCCTGTCGGGTAGTAGGCCCGCATCGTCGCCTGCACCTGCGCGATGAGCGCGTCGGTGCCCGGCACTTCGGCCGCATAGCCGGCCGACTTCATCGCCGCCAGCATGTTGCTCACGCTGCGCGGCACGTTGAGGAACGAGGCGCCGAAGTTGGCCTCGCCCGGTGGGTAGTTGTAGACCAGCATCGCCACGCGCCGCTCGGCCGGCGGCGTGCGCTGCAAGCGCAGCAGCGCTGCGGCCTTGGCGGCCACGGCGTCGATCTGCGCGGGCAGCGGCTGCAGCGTGCCTGTGGACGCGTCGCGGGCGCTCACGAGCATCGGATCGGTCATGCCGGCCAACTCGCTGGGGCTGTAGTAGGCGGCGATGTCGGTCTGCGCAAGGCCGTCCTTGCTGTTCGCCCATTGCGCGGCGTCCATCGCCAGCGAGGGCAGCGTCTGCAGCACCGGCACGCCGATGCGCTCCAGCTCGGCCTTGCGCTCGTTGGGGCTGAAGACCAGCGAGGCATTGACGATGGTGTCGGCCACGCGGCGTTCACCCTCGTGTGTCATGCGGAAGAACAGGTCCTTCTGCTGGCGCGGGCCGTAGAAGGCATAGGCGCGCAGCCCGCGGGCTTCCAGCGACGCGATGAGCGCATCGAGCCAGGCCGTGTCGTCACCCGCCAGCGTGGCGCTATTGACGGCGATGGCGACCGTGCCGCTGCCCGGCAGCCTCTCGACGGCTGCCACGTCCGTTTCGACGCGCGGCCAGCCGGGGTGGTAGATGCCGGTAAGCGGCAGCGGCAAAGGCGCCGGCAGCCCATCGAGACTGCCCGGCTGCCGAAGCGCCTTCATCGACGCGCCCAGGTTGGCCGCGCCTGGAAAGCGCCAGAACTCGCGCAGCCGCTGGGCCCATGCGGCATCGACGCCGCGCTCCGCCGCCAGCGGCGCCGCGGCGGTCGTCTGGCCCTTGGCCACAAGCGCGAATTCGCCGACCAGCACATAGGGCACCGTGCCGCGCGATATGGCGTCGCCGAACCGCGCGGCGGCCGCCTGTGCCACGCTGATGTGCGGCGCATCGATCACGAGCAGGCTTGCCCCGTCGATGGCGGCGGCCAGCGCCTCGGGCGAGTCCTGCGAAGCCGACAGCACCTGCAGCGACACCCCCGCCTCGCGCGCCGCTGCCTGCAGCCGCACCACGCGCGCCGGCGACACCAGCGAGGTGCTCAGCACGACGACGCGATCCGCTCCTTGCGGCTGCGCATGCGCCGGGAGGAGCAATCCCGCCCCGGCGAGAAGGAGCCAGGCGAAAAGAAGAAGCCGGATCACTTCCCGCCCGAACCGGCCGGCTCCGCATCGGCCGGCACGTAGACCATCGTCCCGTCCTTCAGGCGCCAGGCGGTGCCGGCCTTCTCGCCGTCGCCCTGCCCCGTCGCGCCGCTGGCCTTGAAGCGGGTGACCTTGCGGCCCTCGCGCGTGACGATCTCCATGTCGGGCTGGCCCTCGTTGCGGATGATCGTCACCTTGTCCTGCGCGAAGGGGTTCATCGGGTTGTTGATGACCGCGATCATCAGCATGCCGATCACCACCATGAACACGTCGATCAGGTTGATGGTCGAGAGCACCGGATCGTCGTCGTCGCTGTCCAGGCTGCTCAGAATGGAAAACTGGCGCCGGCTCATGAGAGGCGGTCCCGCGCATCGAGCACCGTCACCAGTTCGCGCATCAGCCATCGGCGGCGCACGGTGTAGACCACGAAGGTGATCGAGGCCGAGGCCAGCGCCACGATCACGCTCGCGAAGGCCGGCGCCAGACTCTGCGCCACGCCCTGCGATTCGCCCGAGGCCACGGCCACGAGCGCCGGGCCCATCGGGATCATGGTGGCGATCAGGCCCAGCATCGGCGCCACGCGGCTGCACAGCCGCACGCCCTCGAGCTGCTTGAGCACCACCAGCTCCATCTGCTCCTGGCTGGCCTGTGCGTGCGGCTGCAGTACCAGCGCGCGCGACGGGTCGCGGCGGCGCTGCAGGTACTCGATGCCGAACGCGCCCAGGCAGTACACGGCATAGACGAAGGACAGCAACACACCCAGCGTCACCGGCCAGAGGAAGAGGCGCGCCAGCTCGAAGAGAACGGAGTCGAAGGCCAGCATCAGTTGGGCTCCACGGCGGAAGGTTGATCGAAGAGGTCCGAAGGCCGGCCCCAGCCCTCGTCGAACACCAGCGACGCGAGCGGCTCGCGCTTCGCCCAGCGTTCGCGCTGCAGCATCGGCTCTTCGTAGAAATTGGCCACGGGGCCCAGGCACAGCAAGGCGATGGGCTCGGCGCCCTCGGGCAGGCCGAGCAGCGCAGCCACTTCGGCAGGGTCGAAGAGCGACACCCAGCCCATGCCCAGCCCCTCGGCGCGTGCCGCGAGCCAGAGGTTCTGGATGGCGCAGGAGGCCGAGGCCAGGTCCATCTGCGGCAGCGTGCGGCGGCCGAACACGTGCTTCTCGCGGCCGTCGGCCAGCGTCACGGCCAGCAACTCGGCCGCGTCGAGCAGGCCCTGCACCTTCAGGCGCATGAACTCGTCCTCGCGCTCGCCGAGGGCGCGGGCGGTCAGCACGCGCTCCTGCTCGACCACGCGATGCAGCTGCTGCCGCAGCGCATCGCCACGGATGCGGATGAAGCGCCAGGGCTGCATGAAGCCCACGCTGGGCGCGTGGTGCGCCGCGTCGAGCAGCCGGCGCAGCACCTCGGGCTCGACGCTGCCGCCCGCGAAGTGGCGCATGTCGCGCCGCTCGTGGATGGCGCGGTACACCGCCCTCGCCTCGCCGGCCTCGAACGCGTGTGCCATGGGCGCCTTCAGTCCTCGATGCCGCGCTGCGCGGGAATGCCGGCCTTGAAGGCATGCTTGACCAGCGTCATCTCGGTCACCGTGTCGGCCAGCTCGATGATCTCCGGCGGGCAGCGCCGGCCCGTGAGCGCCACGTGCACATGCTTCGGCCGCGCGCGCAGCGTTTCGAGCACGCCTTCGAGCGGCAGCCAGCCGTAGATCAGCGGATAGGTGATCTCGTCGAGCACCACCAGGAAGAACTCGCCCGAAAGGATCGCCGCCTTCGCCTTCTCCCAGCCGTCGCGCGCGAGCTGGCCCGAGCGCTCCAGGTCCTGGCTCTTCCAGCTGAAGCCGTCGCCCAGCCCCTCGATGGGAATGCCGATCTGCTCGAACATGCGGTGCTCGCCGAAACGCGCGGTCGGCACCTTCATGAACTGGTAGATCTTCACGGCCTTGCCGCGGCCGTGGGCGCGCAATGCGAGACCGAAGGCGGCCGTGCTCTTGCCCTTGCCATCGCCGGTGTTGACGATGACGAGGCCGCGGCGTTCGCCTTCGGGCTTCTCGTACGGCTTCTCGCTGGGGGGAGTTTCGATCTGCATGATGAGGTGTTCCTGTCGTGTTCTTTGCTGTGTGCGGCGCGGTTACTTCGGCAGAGCGATCCATTGGTCCGCCACGCGGTGCACGCGGATGCGATGGTCGAAGACCTGCTCCAGCGCGGCATGGGTGGCCGGGTCGTCGCAGGCGCCGTGATGCACGACGCGGCCCTGGTTCATCACCACCAACTCGTCTGCGGCCAGCGCCATCGGCAGTTCGTGCAGCACGCTGACGACGGTGCGGCCTTCGGCCACGAGCGTGCGGACGATCTGCATCCAGTCGGCCTGGTGCGGCGGGTCGAGGTTGGCCAGCGGCTCGTCCATGAGCAGCGCCTCGGCTTCGACGGCGAGCGCGCGTGCCAGCAGCACGCGCTGGCGTTCGCCGCCGGAGAGCTGGCCCAGCGGGCGGTCGCGCCAGTCCCAGGCCTGGGTGCTGCGCAGGGCGCGCTCCACCGCCTCGCGGTCGGCTTCGCCGGGCGTGGCGAGCCAGCGCTGGTGCGGCAGGCGGCCGAGCATGGCGACGTCGTAGACCATCAGGTCGTCCGCACTGCCCTCGCCCGTGCCGCTCTGGCCCAGCCACGAAAGGCGGCGGGCGCGCACGTGGGCGGGCACCTTGTCCTGCGCCTCGCCGAAGAGCCGCACCTCGCCGCGATGGGCGAGCAGCCCCGCCAGCGCCTTCAGCAGCGTCGACTTGCCCGCGCCGTTCGGGCCGACGATGCTGGTCCAGCGCGCGGCCCGCAGCTTCAGGTCGATGCCGTGCAGCACTTCGGTGGCGCCGAGCGTGGCGCTCAGCCGGTGCGCTTCCAGCGCGGCAGGCGTGTCGTTGCGGCTCATGCCAGGCCCCCACGCGCACTGCGCCGGTGCATCAGCCACAGCAGGTAGCTGCCGCCCAGCACGGCCGTGAGCACGCCCACGGGCAGTTCCTGCGGCGCGATCAGCCAGCGCGCCAGCAGGTCGGCCGCCATCAGCAGCAGCCCGCCCATCAGCGCCGACAGCGCGATCAGCCGCGCATGCGTGGTCTTGACGACCGAGCGCACCAGGTGCGGCGCCGCCAGGCCGACGAAGGCGATCAGCCCCGTCTGCGCCACGGCCGCGCCGGTGGCCAGCGCCAGCACCACCACCAGCGCCGCGCGCATCGCGCCCAGCGGCAGGCCCAGGCTGCGCGCGGTGGCTTCGCCCAGCGCCAGCCCGTCGAGCACCGGCGCCAGCGCCCAGCCCGCCAGCAGGCAGGCCGCGCCGACCGTCGCCATCACCGCGCAGGCGCTCCAGCCGACGAGGCCGGTGCTGCCCAGGATGAAGCCCTGGATGGCCTGGAGGATGTCCGCCGAGGCGATGGTGATCAGGTCTTTCGCCGCGCCGAGCACCACGCCGACGATCACGCCCGCCAGCAGCAGCCGCAGCGTCTGCTGCACGCCGCGCGCCAGCATCAGCGTGAGCATCACGGCGAGCACCGCCCCCAGGAAGGCCGCGCCGGTGAGCCCGAGCCGCATCACCCACTGCGTGCTCGCGGCCGAACCGCCGAACATCAGCAGCGCCACCGCCACGCCGAGCGAGGCGCCCGAGGCGCTGCCCAGCAGGTACGGATCGGCCAGCGGATTGCGGAAAAGCCCCTGCGCCACCGCGCCCGCCAAGCCGAGCAGCGCGCCCGCCAGCCAGGCGCCGAGCGTGCGCGGCAGGCGGATGTCCCACACGATCTGCAGCGCCACCGGGTCGTGGCGCGCGGCGAACAGGCTCTCGAAGCCGGTGCTGCCGATGCCCAGGCCCAGCAGCATCAGCGCCGCGCCCAGCACCAGCAGGCCGGCGCCGAGCAGCAGTACGCGGCGCAGATGAGCCGTGTGCCTGACGGCAGCCGCGTTCATCGCTTGCCGCCCTTTTCAGCGATGCACTGCGCCATCAGCCGCGCGGCTTCGTCCATGCGCGGGCCGGGGCGCACGAGCACGTCGGACTGCTCGGCACTGAAGCGGCAGATGCGGCCCTCGCGCACCGCGCGGATGCCGGCCCAGCCGGGCCGCTGCTCCAGCCCCTGCGCGCTGCGCACGCTGACCATGATGAGGTCGGGGTTCGCGCGCACCACGTATTCGGGGTTGAGCTTGGGGAACGGGCCGAGCGAGGCCGGCACGATGTTCTTCATGCCGAGCCTCGAAAGCGTCTCGCCGATGAAGGACGACTCGCCCGCCGCGTATGGCGCGCTGTTGACCTCGAAGTACACGCGCATGCCCTTCGCACTCGCAGGCACCGACTGCGCGGCGGCCGACACGCTGGCGTCGATCACGCGCCACACCTTCGGCGCCTCGTGCGTGCCCAGCACCTGGTCGAGCTTGTCGAGCACGCGGCGCACGTCGGCGTGGCTCTTGGGTTCGAGCACCAGCACCTTCATGCCCAGCGCCTCCAGCCGTTGCGTGACGCGCGAGGACTTGGCCAGCAGCACCGCATCGGGCTTGAGCGCGACGATGGCCTCCACGTTCGGATCGATGCCGCCGCCGAGCTGCGGCAGCGCCTTCACCTGCTCGGGCGAGTTGGAGTACCGGTCCACGCCCACCAGCCGGTCGCAGGCGCCGAGCGCGCAGACCGACTCGGTGAGCGAAGGCAGCAGCGTGACGATGCGCTGCGGCGGCTGCGGCAGGCTCACCGAAACGCCGCGCTCGTCGACCACGTCGAGCGCATGTGCGGCGAGCGCCAGCAGGGCGAGGCCGATTGCCGCCAGCGGATTGCGGATCTTCTTCATGCTCATGCGGCGGGCGCCTTCAGGCTCAACGGCAGTCCGGCCGCCATCAGCGTGACCCGGCCGCAGGCGGCGGCCACGTCCTGGTTGAGCCGGCCCAGAGCGTCGACGAAGGCGCGCGTCTCGCGGCCCATCGGGATCACGCCCAGGCCGATCTCGTTGCCGACCAGCACCACCGGGCCCGGCGCATCGCGCAGCGCGACCAGCAGCATCGCGATGTGCGTCGCCGGGGTGCGCGTCACGGGGCGGGCGTCTTCGCTGGGCATCGGCATCAGCAGGTTGGTGAGCCACATCGTGAGGCAGTCGACCACCACCAGCGTTTCTGGCGTGCTCTGCGTGACGATGGCGCGCGCGAGCTCGACCGGCTCCTCGATGGTGCGCATGCCGGGCACGCGCTCGGCGCGGTCGGCCTGGTGGCGCACGATGCGCTCCAGCATCTCGTCGTCGTAGGCCTGGGCCGTGGCGATCAGCACGGCGCGGCGCGTGCGCGCATCAGTGGCGAGCCAGTCGGCGGCGCGCTGCTCGGCGCGGCGCGACTTGCCGCTCTTCTGGCCGCCGAGGATGAACTCGTGCTCCTGGGTCCTAGGCTTGATCGGTTGATGCGGCATGGCTCTCCAACTCCATGGGCATGGCGCCGAAAAGGCGCGCGGTGGCTTGCGGACTGGACGCGAACCACGCATGGAAATAGCTCGCGCGCACCGGCCCGTGCACGTACAGCGCTTCGCCGGCGCGCCCGCCCACGGGCTGGGTCGCTCCGGGCCGGGCAGTGTGCGCGGCGGGCACGAGCGGCGTCTCGCAGCTCGAATAGTGGAATGTGTGGCCGCGCAGGACATGGCCGCCGAGCGAGAGCTGCTGCGGCCCGAGGCCGGCCAGCCGCTTCTGCATGGTCACGCGGCCCGGCAGCAGGCCCCAGAGGCGGTGGACCTGCCCGCCGTCCTGAATGGCCAGTTCGTCGAACAGCGCCATCATCCCGCCGCACTCGGCCCAGATCGGCTTGCCCGCGGCGACGTGCGCGGCGAGCGACTCGCGCATCGGCTCGCAGGCTGCCAGCGCCTGCGCGTGGAGCTCCGGGTAGCCGCCGGGCAGCCAGACGGCATCGCAGGCCGGCAAGGCATCGCCCGCGAGCGGCGAGAAGAAGCTCAGCCGCGCGCCCAGTGCCGTGAGCACGTCGAGGTTCGCGGGGTAGATGAAGGAGAACGCGGCGTCGCGCGCAATCGCGATGGTGCGGCCGGCCAGCACCGGCGGCACGGCCTGCGCCTCATCGGCTGGGGGAGCCTCGAAGCGCACCTGCGGCAACCGGGCGACCGGCATCCGTCCGAGCGGCGTGGCGGCCAGCACGTCGGCCACCGCGTCGAGCCTCGCCATCGCATCGCCGAGCTCGGTGGCGGCCACCAGCCCCAGGTGCCGTTCGGGCAGCGCGAACCCCGCATCGCGCGGCAAGGCGCCGAGCCATTGCGAGGGATCGCGCAGCGCGTCCTTCAGCATGCCCGCGTGCCGGTCGCCGGCCACGCGGTTCGCCAGCACGCCAGCCCACGGCAGGCCGGAGCGGAAGTTCTGCAGCCCATAGGCCAGCGCGCCGAAGGTGCCGGCCATGGCCTGTGCGTCGATCACCGCCAGCACCGGCAGGCCGAAGCGCTGCGCGAGGTCGGCGGCACTGGGCGTGCCGTCGAAGAGGCCCATCACGCCTTCGACGATCAGCAAGTCGCATCCGGCCGCGGCCTCGTGCAGGCGCGCGCCGCAGTCGGCCTCGCCGGTCATCCAGAGATCGAGCGAATGCACCGGCGCGCCGGTGGCCAGCGCCAGCCAGTGCGGATCGAGGAAGTCGGGCCCGCACTTGAAGGCGCGCACGCGCCGGCCCTGGCGCGCATGCAGCCGCGCCAGCGCTGCCGCGACCGTGGTCTTGCCCTGCCCCGAGGCCGGGGCGGCCACCAGCACGGCGGCGCATGAAGCCGCCGCAGCACCGCTGGCGGTGCCGTCCGGAGGGGGCGATGAGCTTATTGAGGCGTCCACTTGAGACCGACGTACGCGGTGCGGCCTGCGGTGGCGTACAGCCGCGCGAACTGGTAGTCCTTGTTGCCCGCATTGTCGACGCGTGCGACCAGGTTGAGGTCGCGCGTGATCTGCGTGGTGGCCGACAGGTTCAGCACCGTGTAGCCGCCGAGCTTGACGCCGTTGGCGGCATCGTCGTAGCGGCGGCTGGAGGTCTGCACCTCGGCGCCCAGCGTCCAGCCTGCGACGCGCCAGTCGGCGCCGAAGGTGGCGTGGCGCTGCGCGCGGCGCACGAGCAGGTTGTGGGTGGCGAGGTCGCGCGGATCCTGGAAGTCGAGCGAGCTGCGCAGCGTGACGTCGCCGATACGGTGGCTGCCCGACAGCGTCACGCCCTGGTAGCGCGCGCGGGCCGTGCTCGCGTAGCAGCCGAAGGACGAGGCGCAGCCCTTGGCGGAGCCGTCGAACACGATCAGGTTCTGCACGCGGTTGGCATACGCCACGATGCCCAGCTGCGTCGCGCCCTCGGTGTACTGCAGGCCCAGTTCGAGGTTGCGGCTCGATTCGGGCTTGAGCGTCGCCAGGCCGTATTCGCTGAAGCGCTGGTACAGCGTCGGCACGCGGAAGGCGGTGCCGGCCGAGGCCGTGAAGCGCAGCGACGGCGTGATGGCGTAGCCGTAGGCCGCGCTGCCGGTGGTCTTGCCGCCGAACTCGCTGTCCCTGTCGCGGCGCACGTGCAGCTGCAGCGAGTGCGGGCCCTGCACGAAGCCGTAGCCCAGCGAAATGGCGTTCTGCGAGCGGTCGCGCGAGAGCAGCTTCGAAGTGGTGGTGGGCGCGTTTTCGAGGGCGTCCTCGCGGCGCTCCAGCGTGGCGGTGACGAGGTGCGGGCCGAAGCGGAATTCGTTCTGGAACAGGTAGCCGCGCAGCCTTGTCTCGGTGCGGTAGAACGAGGGCTGGGTCTTGTAGACCGACTGCGAGTCGGTCACCTGCACGCGGGTGCTGTAGACGTCGTTCCACTTGGCCGACCAGGTCAGGCCGGCGGTGCGCAGCGTGTTGCTGGACACGTCGTCGCGGAACAGGATCGGCGGCTTGGTCTTGTACGGCACGGAGACGTCGTAGCCGGCCTTGATGTCGCTGGCGAGCATCGTGGCCTCGATGCGCTGGTCGGGCGTGATCTGGAAGCCCAGTTTCACGTTGCCCGAGGTGCTGTTGTAGCCGTCGCGGTCGGGGCTGGTGAAGCCGTCCTTGGTCACGTTGCGCTTGCTCACGGGCTGCACGTTGTAGCCCTTGCTCTCTTCATGCGCCACGCCGAAGGAGTAGTCGAAGAGGCCCGACTTGCCGCTCACGCCGCCTTCGATCCTGCGCAGGCCGTAGCTTCCGATGCCGATGCCCGCGTAGGGCGACACGCCCTCCTCGCCGCGCCTGGTGAAGAGCTGGATCACGCCGCCCACCGCGTCGGAGCCGTACACCGCGGCGGCCGGGCCGCGCAGCACTTCGATGCGGTCGATCTGCGACAGCGGAATGCCTTCCCAGCCGGCGCCGCCGGTCGATTGCGAGTCGATGCGCACACCGTCGAGGTACACGGCGGTGAAGCGCGTCTCGGCGCCGCGGATGAACAGGCTGGTGGTGTTGCCCACGCCGCCGGAGCGCGAGATCTCGATGCCGGGCAGGCGCGAGAGCAGGTCGGCCACGCCGGTCGCGCCGCTGCGCGCGATGGCGTTGCTGTCGACGACGGAGACGTCTCCCACGAGCTCCGACAGCGGCTGGGGCGTGCGGTTGGCCGTGACCACCGTCTCGCGCAGGGTGGAAGCCTCCTGGGCATGGGCCAGGCCGCCGAAGACGGAAACCAGCGCCAGCGGCAGGCAGGCGTGGCGGAAGCGGCGCGCAGGGGCGCGGCCGCGGGTAGAGCAAACACGGGAATTCATGGATCAAGCGAACGAACGTCAATACCCCTGGCCGGCCTCCCCGCCGGCGCCTGGGCGCAATGGCCGCGCATGCGTTCGTCAATCGATCTTCGACGCATGCGGCAGCCGCCTCGTTGGCCGGTATCCGGGCTGGCAGAACGACTCCTTGCCGCCTTCCCAGGCGCCTGTTTCAGGGCGCCCAGTGGCTCGATGGAAAGGTGTTGGCGCCTTGCGGCGCCGTCTGCTTGACCGTTGCGGGGGCAGCGCAGGCGGCTTCGGCCTTGTTCCGGTACGAACCGGGGCTTCCACTCCTGCTTCCCGTTGAACTGCGCCGTGCGAACCACGGCGCGAGCACCAACGGGCGGGATTTTATGCGCTGGGCAACGGGGCTTAAGTCGAAAGTTGCGGCGCCGCTAACATCGACGGCCATGATGCGGCCCGCCTCGGTCTTCCTGAATCTTCGCTCGGCGCTGCAGCGGCTCTTCGGTGTATCGGGCTGGCAGTCGATGCTGCTCTGGTCCATCGTGGCCGGGCTGCTGGGCACGCTGGCGACCGAGCTCTTCCGTGCCGCGCTGCTCGCCTTCGAGCACCTGGTGCTCGGTCCCGGCCAGGGGCTGGTCGCCATGGCGAAGCACCTGCCATGGTGGGCGCGCATCGCCTGCCCCACGGTGGGCGGGCTCGTGGCGGGGCTGCTGCTGGTGCTCGCGAAGCGCGTGGCCTCGCGCAGCGCCACGTCGGACTACATGGAAGCCATCGTGCTCGGCGACGGCCGCATTCCGGTGGCGCAGACGCTAGCGCGCAGCGCGTCGTCGCTGGTGAGCATCGGCACCGGCGGCTCGATCGGCCGCGAGGGCTCGATGGTGCAGCTGGCGGCGCTGGCCTCTTCGCTGCTGGGGCAGGCCTTGCGCTTTCCGGCCGAGCGGCTGCGGCTGCTGGTGGCCTGTGGCGCGGCGGCCGGCCTCACAGCCGCGTACAACGCGCCCATCGCGGGCGCCTTTTTCGTCGCGGAGATCGTGCTGGGCTCCATCGCGATGGAGAGCGTGGGGCCGATCATCATCGCGTCGGTGGTCGCCAACGTCGCGATGCGGGCGCTGCCGGGCTACCAGCCGCCTTACAAGATGCCGCCCTTCCCGGAGATCCACGGCACCGAGGTCGTGCTGTTCTGCTTGCTCGGCGTGCTGCTGGGCTTCGCGGCGGTGGGCTTCCTGCGTGCGCTGCAGGGCAGCCGGGCGCTGTTCTCGCGGCTGCCGATGGCGCTGCCGTGGCGGCTGGCGCTGGGCGGGCTGGTCATGGGCGCGGTGTCGGTGCCGGTGCCGGAGGTCTGGGGCAACGGCTACAGCGTGGTCAATTCGGTGCTGCACACGCCCTGGGCATGGACGCTGATCGCGATGGTGCTGCTCGCCAAGGCGGTGGCGACGATGGCAACGGCCGGCTCGGGCGCGGTGGGCGGCGTGTTCACGCCGGCGCTCTTCTTCGGCTGCATGATCGGCGCGCTGTTCGGCCAGGGCGTGCAGGCGCTGTGGCCGGCGGCGAGCTCGGCGCCGTTTGCCTACGCCATCGTCGGCATGGGCGCGTTCCTGGCGGGTGCCACGCAGGCGCCGCTGATGGCGATATTGATGATCTTCGAGATGACGCTGAGCTACCAGGTCATGCTGCCGCTGATGGCCGCGAGCGTCATCGCGTACTTCGTGGCGCGCTCGGCCAACGCGGGCTCGATGTACGAGATCACGCTGCACCGCAATACCCAGCGCGACGACCAGATGCGCCTGCGCGGGCTGCACATGCGCGACCTGGTGCAGCCGGCCGAAACCGTGGTCGGCCCGCAGGCGGACCGCGAGGCGATGAGCAGGCTCTTCCTGCAGTACCCCGTCAAATACCTGTACGTGGTGGACGCGGACAACCGTTACCTCGGCGTGGTGCCGCTCTCGTCGCTCGGCACGGCACCGCAGGAGACGACGGCCGGCGCCCTGCTCTCGCAGGCCATCCAGCCGGTCACCGCCGACACGGGACTGGGCGAGGCGCTGCAGCGCTTTCTCGACCACCTGGGCGAGCGGCTGCCGCTGATCGAGAGCGCCGCCAACCCGGTGCTGCTGGGCGTGGTCGCCAAGAGCGCGCTGCTGGCCACCTACGTGCGGCTGAGCGAAGCCTGAGGGTTTGATCGGCGGACGGCAAAGCCGCAGAATCTGAACTGCACCCCAAAAGTTGGACACCGATCCAATCCTTGGGGTGTTTTTCATGGCGAAGTACGACGAGAAGTTCAAGCTGGCGGTAGTGCAAGACTACGAGGCAGGCAACCAAAGCTACGTGGCGGTGGCGCAGCGCCAC
>NZ_JABMJG010000003.1 GCF_013376045.1 Variovorax sp. SG517
TCAAGCTCAAACTCAAAGGCCTGAGCCCAGTACAGTACCGAACTCAGGCCTTGTGCCATTAGCTTCTAACTGTCCAACTTCTTGGGGTCAGTTCATGGCTGCGGCTCTCGTCGCAGAGGTGAAGCGGGCTTCCAAACCCGATCGCGCCAAATCGGCGCGACGCGGCAGTATATCCACGCGATAGGAGCCTAGAACTCCTTGTGCGAGCGGTAAGGATGAACACAACGTTGTGCTGTCCACCGCGCGACAAAAGCAGGAAACCCCTGATCGAATCGCCGCGCGTCAGCACCTAGGATCGGCTCCATCGATCACTGTATGGAGCACTGCATGCCGACCACCGAGACCCACTTCGAGCTCACCGCCAACGACGGCGTCACGGTGGAGGTCCATCGGTGGCTGGGCACGGCGACGGTGCCGCGCGCCATCGTGCAGCTCGCGCACGGCATGGGCGAGCATTCGCTGCGCTATCGGCATCTGGCCGAATCGCTGGTGCGCGCTGGGTACGTGGTCTATGCGAACGAACATCGCGGCCATGGCAAGGGTGCGCAGGCGCGCGGCGAGCTGGGCGAGTTCGGGCCGCGCGCGTTCGCCGGGCTGGTGGACGACATGGCGCTGCTGAGCCGCCATGTGCGCGGCGTGCACCCCGGGCTGCCGCTGATCCTGCTGGGCCACAGCATGGGTTCGTTCGCGCTGCAGTACTACCTCGTCGAGCACGGCTCGCTGCTCGCGGGTGCTGCGCTGTCCGGCACTTCGGCGCTCGACCTGCTGGGAACCGCGCTGCAGTCGGGCTTCAAACTGGAAGACATGAACGCCGCGCTGCCCGACGTGCGCACGCCCTTCGACTGGCTCAGCCGCGATCCGGCGCAGGTCGATGCGTACATCGCCGATCCGCTGTGCGGCTTCACGGTCTCCCCGGAGGGGCTGGGCTCGATGTTCGCGAAGCTGGGCGACCTCACGCCCGAGGCGATGCGCAAGACCATCCGCCCCGAGCTGCCCCTGTACCTTTTCATCGGCGGCGAAGACCCGGTGAGCAACAAGGCCGAATGGTTCTACCCGCTGGTGGAGCGCTACCGCGAGGCGGGGCTGCGCGACGTGTCGTGCCACGTGTTCGGCGGCGCTCGCCACGAGGCGCTGAACGAGACCAACCGCGACGAGGTCGAGGCGGTGCTGCTCGCGTGGATCGCGCGGGTGGTGGCGAAGGGCTGACGAGCCGGAAGACTCCGGCCGCAACAATCAATGGATGGGGCAGGGCTGGGCGGCGGCAGGCGCCGCCGGGTTGCCGCTACTGCTTTCTGCAGTTGCCCATGGTCACTGTGCCGTCCTTGCACTCGGTGATCATGGGTTCGTTCGTGCCCTGGGCCGGCTTCGGCGTCGGGGCAGATGCAGGGGTGGATGCAGGAGCAGGAGCCGGTGCGGCCCCCGCGTCCTTCAGATAGACGACCTTTCTGGTGCCGAGCTCGCAGCTGCCCACCACCTGGCCGTTCGCCGATGCGTTCGCATCGATGACGGTGACGGTGAAGCGCGCCACGCCGCTCGCGGCGATCTTCTGTTCGATGCGGGTGCGCAGGGCCTCGCAGTCTTCGGCCGCATGGGCTGTGCCCGCCGCGCCGGCCAGGGCCAGCACGGCGGGAAGCAACGCGAGCCTGAAGGGCTTCATGACGACTGCCATCCGCACGATCTCGATCGGCCTTCTTACGCCGAAGCCAGCGCCGCGTTCAGCGTGGCGCTCGGGCGCATGATGGCCGAGAACTTGACCGGGTCGGCCAGGTAGTAGCCGCCGATGTCCACCGGCTTGCCCTGCACGGCGGCGAGTTCGTCGACGATCTTCTGCTCGTTGGCGGTGAGCGTCTCGGCCAGCTTCGTGAAGGCGGCCTGCAGTTCCTTGTCTTCGGTCTGCGCGGCCAGTTCCTGCGCCCAGTACATCGCCAGGTAGAACTGGCTGCCGCGGTTGTCGAGCTGGCCGGTCTTGGGCGAGGGGTTCTTGTTGTTGTCGAGCAGCTTGCCGGTGGCGGTGTCCAGCGTCTTGGCGAGGATGGCCGCCTTCTTGTTGTTCGTCTTCAGGCCCAGGTCTTCCAGGCTCACGGCCAGCGCGAGGAATTCGCCCAGCGAATCCCAGCGCAGGTGGTTCTCTTCCACCAGTTGCTGCACGTGCTTGGGAGCGGAGCCGCCCGCGCCGGTCTCGTACATGCCGCCGCCGGCCATCAGCGGAACGATCGACAGCATCTTGGCCGAGGTGCCCAGTTCCATGATGGGGAACAGGTCGGTCAGGTAGTCGCGCAGGATGTTGCCGGTGGCGCTGATGGTGTCCAGGCCGCGGACCACGCGCTCCAGCGTGTAGCGCATGGCGCGCACCTGGCTCATGATCTGGATGTCCAGGCCCGTGGTGTTGTGCTCGTGCAGGTACATCTTGACCTTGGTGATCAGCTGCGCCTCGTGCGGACGGTAGGCGTCGAGCCAGAACACCACCGGCATGCCGGAGTTGCGCGCGCGGTTGACGGCCAGCTTCACCCAGTCGCGGATCGCGGCGTCCTTGACCTGGCACATGCGCCAGATGTCGCCTTGCTCCACTTCCTGGCTCATCAGCACTTCGCCGGTGTCCAGGTCGGTGATGTTGGCGACGCCGTCCTCGGCGATCTCGAAGGTCTTGTCGTGCGAGCCGTATTCCTCGGCCTTCTGCGCCATCAGGCCCACGTTGGGCACGGTGCCCATGGTCCTGGGGTCGAAGGCGCCGTGCCACTTGCAGAAGTTGATGATCTCCTGGTAGATGCGGGCGAAGGTCGATTCGGGCATCACGGCCTTCACGTCCTTCAGGCGGCCGTCGGCGCCCCACATCTTGCCGCCGTTGCGGATCATCGCGGGCATGGAGGCGTCCACGATGATGTCGTTGGGCGAGTGGAAGTTGGTGATGCCCTTGGCCGAGTCGACCATCGCCAGTTCGGGGCGGTGCTCGTGGCAGGCGTGCAGGTCGCGCTTGATCTCGTCCTGCGTGCTCTGCGGCAGCGTGGCGATCTTGTTGTAGAGATCGACCATGCCATTGTTGACGTTGATGCCCAGCTCGTCGAACAGCTTGCCGTGCTTCTCGAAGGCTTCCTTGTAGAAGATCTTCACGCAGTGGCCGAACACGATGGGGTGCGAGACCTTCATCATGGTGGCCTTCACGTGCAGCGAGAACATCACGCCGGTCTTGTGCGCGTCCTCGATCTCCTTTTCATAGAAGGCCAGCAGCGCCTTCTTGCTCATGAACATGGAGTCGATGATCTCGCGGTCGAGCAGGGCGACCTTGGGCTTGAGCACGATCGTCTTGCCGCTCTTGGTGATGAGCTCCATCTTGACGTTGCGCGCGCGGTCGAGCGTCATCGACTTCTCGCCGTGATAGAAGTCGCCGCCGTGCATGTGCGAGACGTGCGAGCGCGAGGCCTGGCTCCACTCGGCCATGCTGTGCGGGTTCTTGCGCGCGTATTCCTTCACGGCCTTGGGCGCGCGGCGGTCGGAGTTGCCTTCGCGCAGCACGGGGTTCACGGCGCTGCCGGTGCACTTGTTGTAGCGCGCGCGGATGTCCTTCTCTTCGTCCGTGGTCGGGTTCTCGGGGTAGTCGGGGATCTTGTAGCCCTTGCCCTGCAGTTCCTTGATCGCCGACTTGAGTTGGGAGACCGAGGCGCTGATGTTCGGCAGCTTGATGATGTTGGCTTCAGGCTTGAGCGTGAGCTTGCCCAGTTCGGCGAGGTTGTCGGGCACCTTCTGCTCGTCGCTCAGCAGCTCGGGGAATTCGCCCAGGATGCGGGCCGCCACGGAGATGTCGCTGGTCTCGACGTTGATGCCGGCCGGATTCGTGAAGGCGCGGATGATGGGCAGGAAGGCGTAGGTCGCCAGCAGGGGCGCCTCGTCGGTGAGGGTGTAGACGATGGTGGGTTGCTTCGAGCTCATGCGCTTCTTCCGTAGATCCTGGTTGTCGGGGTGGCTGGAACTTCCGGCGGTCGGGAGGTAGCCCGCTTTTTTCCGGAATCCCCGATTGTCGCCCGCCGGGACCGTGTTTCGCCATGCGGGTTGCCAAGCCCCCGGCGCGAAGCGCGTCTTAACGGGGTTCCGGCCGACCGGATGCCTCTTTTTCGAGCATTTCCCGGGCCAGGTCGACGAAGGCGCGCAGCTTGGGCGCCTGGGCCGCGCGGCGCGGAAAGTACAGGAACAGCCCCGGCTCCTCGAATGCCGAGCGCGGCAGCACCTGGCGCAGGCGGCCCTTGCGCAGCTCGGCGCGCACCAGCGGCTCGAAGATGTAGGCGATGCCCACGTCGGCCAGCGCCAGGTCGCGGGCGTAGAGGGCGTCGGTGACGCGCACCGTGCCCGGCACCTCGACGGACACATGGGCGCCGCCCTGGTCCCGCAGGTCCCAGGCGTAGACGCCGCCCGAGGTCACGAAACGGAAGCCGATGCAGTTGTGCTGCTGCAGCGCCTCGATGCTGTGCGGCTCGCCGGCCGTTTCCAGATAGCGCGGTGTCGCAACCATGATGGCGTGGAAGGGCGGGGTGAGCCGCACGGCCACCATGTCCTGCGCCACGGTGTGGCCCAGCCGTACACCCGCGTCGTGCCCACTTTCCACGATGTCGGCCAGCCCGTCTTCGCAGGTGATCTCCATCGTCACTCCGGGGTGGCGGCGCGCCATTTCGGCCACCAGCGGCGTGATGACGAGCGGCAGTGCCACATGCGGCGCGTTGATGCGCAGCACGCCGCCCACGCGGCCCGACGACTCGCCGAAACGGTCGACCGCGTCGGCGATCTCGCCCATGGCCGGCGCGAGCAGGCCGATGAAGCCGGCGCCGGCCTCGGTGAGCCGCACGCTGCGGGTGGTGCGCGCGAAGAGCGGCTGGCCCAGGTGGTCCTCGACGGCGCGCACCGCATGGCTCACGGCCGAGGCGCTCATGCCCAGTTCGGCCGCGGCGGCCGCGAAACCGCCGCGCCGGTGCACCGCCAGCACGATGGCGAGATGCGGGAGCAGGGAGCGGTCCATTCATGCATGGTATCGCACAGTGCATTCGATTTGAGCCATCTAGTCGATGAGTGGCGTTGGTGGAACAGTCACGCCATGCCTTCACGGCAACCCATCAACCCTCAAGGAGCAAGCCTCATGACCACCGCCGCCAACACCGTTTCGCAAATCCGCAAGACCTGGTTCATCACCGGCGCCGCCTCCGGCTTCGGCCATGCCTTCGCCGAACATGCGCTGGCCCGGGGCCACAACGTGGTCGCCACCGCCCGTGACGCGAGCCGCCTGGCCGACCTCGTGGCGCTGGCGCCCGACCGCGTGCTGGCCACGCCGCTCGACGTGGACGTGGCCGGCGCGGCCGAAGCCGCCGTGCAGGCCGCGGTCGAGCGCTTCGGCCGCATCGACGTGCTGGTCAACAACGCGGGCTACGGCGTGGTCGGCGCGCTCGAGGAGACGCTCGACGCCGAGCTGCGCGCGCTGATGAACACCAACTTCTTCGGCGCCATGGCCGTCACCCGCGCCGCGCTGCCGGTGCTGCGCGCGCAGAAGTCGGGCGCCATCGTCAATATTTCCAGCCTGGGCGGGCAGCTGTCGTTCTCTGGCTTCAGCGCCTATTCGGCCTCCAAGTTCGCGCTGGAAGGCGCCTCGGAGGCGCTGGCGCAGGAGGTGGCACCCTTCGGCGTCAAGGTGCTGATCGTCGAGCCGGGCCAGTTCCGCACCCAGCTCGCGGGCAGCGGCATGCGCCACATGCCGGTGATCGAGGCCTACCAGCCGGTGGTGGGCGCCACCCGCGAGTTCGCGCACAGCATGCACAACACGCAGGTCGGCGATCCGCGCAAGGCCGCAGTGGCCATCGAGAAGGCGCTGGACGCCGAGCACACGCCGCTTCGCCTGCAGCTCGGCGACGATTCGGTCGATGCCGTGCGCGCCCATGCGCAGGCGATGCTCAAGGACATGGAGGCCTGGGAGTCCGTGAGCCGCAGCACGAACTTTGACGCGGCCTGAAGGCGGGCTTCAGGCGAGGGGCAGTTCGATGGTGGCCGCGAGTGGCACGGTGTCGATGCGCGCCGCGCTGGCCACGAGGACGGCGCGGCCCTGCCGCCCGTCGAAGCCGGAAAGCGTGCTCCAGAGGCAGCGCGTCGAGGGCATGTCGAGGCCGGCCGTGGGTTCGTCCAGCAGGACCAGCGGCCGGCCCGATGCGAGCCCGGCCGCCATCCACACCTTGCGCTTCGAGCCGGTCGAGAGCATGAACATCTTCTTGTCCAGGTGCGGCGCCAGCGAGAAGCCGTCGGCGATGGCCTGCCACTTCGCCTGGTCGAAGCCCGCGTCGCCCTCGGCGAGCGAGGCGGTGCATTCGCGGGCCGTGAGCTGGTCGAAGCGGTCGGTCGTCGGGTCGACGAAGAACACCTGGCGGCGATAGGCCTCCGGCGTGGCGTCGAGGCTCGCGCCCGCCACCGTCAGCCGGCCCGAAGAGGCGGGCAGCGTGCCGGCAATCACCTGCAGCAATGCCGACTTGCCCGTGCCGGTGTCGCCGTAGAGCAGCGTGACGCCCGGGCCGATGGATGCGTTCCAGCCGGACACCAGCGCGGGTTGGTCGGGGTAGGCGAAGCTCAGCGCGTCGATCCGGAGGAGGGCGGGAGAAGAGGGATTCATGGTCGCGTGCGACTTTATCAACCGCCCGCCACCGCCGGTGGCTACCATCCGGCTCCATGAGAAAACAGTCGTTCCTGCTCGTCCTGTCGTTCGCCGTTCCCGTGTTCGCCGCGCCGTCGGCGCAGGTGTTCGATGCGGTGAAGAAGCCCGAGTCGATCGATGCGCAGTGGCGCGCGAATCTCTGCAGCCTGCTGCCGCAGCCCTGCAATGCGCAGCAGCTCGGCCTGTATCGCCCGCGAGGCGCCGCGCCCAACGACTACGTGGTGCTCTCGGCCGAGCCGCTGGCCATGGCGCGCATCAGCCGGGCCGATGCCAGGAGCTGGAAGCTCGACCGCCTCCACGATTTCTCCGACTACGCGCAGGCCCAGAAGAAAGACAGCGACGCCAGCCGCTCCGAGGCGCGCCTCTCGCTCGCGCCGGCGCTCTACCCGGTGGCCGAGGGCAAATGGGCCGTGGCCGTGCTGCAGACGGTGTCGGAAGGCTATTCGGGCGGCGGCGCGTCGTTCGACACCGCCGACTTCGTGCCGCTCGAAGGCGGCAAGGCCGTGCAGGAGGACATCCCGTTCTCGTGCTCCAAGATGATCCGCGCCTGCTTCAGCGAGAAGGAATACAAGACCTCGAAGCACTGCCACGACGAGAGCTTCGGCAGCCTGCGCATCGCCTACGGCGAGACATTCAAGCCCGGCGCGCCCTACGACTGGCAATACACCTGGGTGCAGACCGAGTGGCCGCAGAACGAGCCGCGCAGCGCGGCGACCACCACGCGCGTGCTGTTCACCGCGAAGACCACCGAGCGCGCGGGCTTCTGCGGCGGGCCGCAGTAGGCAGCGAGCCCGCGCCTCAGTGGCGCGGCACGGTCGTCGTGCCCACGTGCATCGTGCGGCCCGCGCCGAGCCCCGCGATCACGAGCGCGATGCCCAGGCCGATGAAGAGCCACGACGAGGCGCGGAAGCTCCCCGTCCAGCCGTGCAGCAGCCCGGCCACCAGCGGCCCGAAGGCCGCCACCATGTAGCCCACGCCCTGCGCCATGCCCGAGAGGTGCGCGGCCACGTGCGAATCGGGCGAGCGCAGCACGATCATCGTGAGCGCCAGCGCGAAGGTGCCGCCCTGCGCGATGCCCAGCAGCACCGCCCACGCCCACACGCCGAACACGCCTCCCAGTGGTGCGAACAGCATCGCCAGCATCGCGCCCACAGTGAGCAGCGCCAGCACGACCGCGAGCCCGCGCTGGTTGCGCAGCCTCACCGCCAGCGCCGGCACCACGAGGCAGGTCACCACCTGCGTCATGACCGAAAGAGACACCACGTAGCCGGCCGTCTCGCTGCCCAGGCCGCGCTCGCGCAGGATCGGCGCGAGCCAGCCCATCACGATGTAGGCGAGGGCGGACTGCAGGCCCATGAAGAAGGTGACCTGCCAGGCCAGCCGGTCGCTCCAGAGCCCGCGCACAGTGAAGCCCGATTCGCTAGCCACCGGCTTCAGCGGCAGCGCCTGCGGTGCCCAGATCAGCGTGACCAGCGCGGCCGGCAGCGCCCACATCGCGAGCGCCATGGTCCAGCCGCCGCCCAGCGCATGCTCGATGGGTACCGTGAGCCCGGCCGCGCTGGCCGCGCCGCCGCACACGGCCATGGTGTAGAGGCCCATCATCAGCGCCGCCTGCGAGGCGAAGTCGCGCTTCACCAGGCCCGACAGCAGCACGTTCGACACCGCGATGCCGCTGCCCGCGATAGCCGAGGCCAAGAACAGCAGCGGGATGTTGCCGGTGCCGCGCAGCACCGTGCCGATGAGGATCAGCACCATGCATCCGAGCAGCGTGCGCTCGGTGCCGAAGCGCCGGCCCAGGCCCGGCGCGAGCGGCGCGAACACACCCAGGCAGACGATCGGCAGCGTGGTCAGCAGGCTGGCGGCGGTGGCCGAGAGTCCGGTGGCCTTGATGATCTCCGGCAGCACGACCGAGAGGCTGGCGAACACCGGGCGCAGGTTGAAGGCGATCAGCACCACGCTGGCGCCCAGCAGGATGCGGCGCGCGAGGGTGGGCGCGGGCGTGGGGCGCGGCGCGGGCAGGGTGTCGGCTTCGGCGTCGATCAGCAGTTCGTCGCCGGAATGACGCGCCGTGGCGGCGGTGGCCGTGCTCATCACGAGCCCAGCGCCAGCGCGTTGATCATCGGCGCCATGAAGGTGCGCACCGCGGCGGCGGCCACGTCGGGGTCGCGGCTGGCGATGCCTTCGATGACGGCGCGATGCGCGGCCTCGTCGGGCTCGGGCAGGGCGGTGCCCAGCGAGCTGGCGATGGTTTCCTTGATGTAGCCGGTGATGAAGCGGCAGGTCTCGGCCAGCGCGAGATTGCCCGACACGTCGACGATGGCCAGATGGAACGCCAGGTCGCGCTCGATGAAGGCCGCGCCGTTGTCGGCCTCGTCGGGCACGCCGCGCCTGTCGAGCAGGGTGTGCAGGCGGCGCAGGTCGCGTGCCGTGTGGCGCACCGCCGCGAGCCGGGCGGCTTCCACCTCGAGCGCCTGGCGCACCTCGAACTGGTCGCGCAGGCTGGCCAGGCGCATCTTCTGCAGGCTGGACGAAGGATCGAAGCCGGAGCGCACATAGGTGCCCGAGCCTTGGCGCACCTCGAGCAGGCCGCGCGACACCAGCGTCTTGACCGCCTCGCGCACCGTTCCCCGGCTCACGCCCAGCAGCTGCGCGAGCTGCGGCTCGATCGGAATGCGCGAGCCGACGGCCCAGCGGCCGGCGGAGATTTCGCCGCGGATGCTGTCGGCGGCGGTGTCTGCGAGGGAAGTGCGGGGGGCTTGGGCAAGCATCAGGGTGAAGTCTGGACGTTCAATGATTGGATGAATTCTGCTACCAAACAGAGACCGGGCCAGGCACGCGGCGATTGATTCGCATGATGCCTTCGCAAAAACCGCAACCCTGTTCGAGGATTGCGCAAGGCGATTTCGCGGATTTGTCCGCATTAAGTGAATTTTTCCCGGCCTTGGCCATCTGTTGCCGAAAGTGTGATTCGTCGGGAGCGGACTGTCAGAGAATGAAACTAAAGGTAGCTTGTGAATCCGCAAGTCGCCCTGCTCCCTGGTTCGGCACTCCCTTCCCCGACCGCTGGACGGAGCGTTCAGGGAGAGCAAGAAAAACGGACCCCGTCGAAGCGAAATGAAGGACTTTTCTTTGTCGGACGTGCGGCTCTTCACCAAGGCCGCGCAGCTTGGCGGGCTCACCCCGGCCGCCGAATTGCTGAACGTGCCGAAGGCGTCCGCGTCGCGCCAGCTCCAGAGACTCGAGGCCACCGTCGGGCACCTGCTGCTGCATCGCGGCGCCACCCGCTTCGCGCTGACCGAGGAAGGCCGCGAGTTCCTCGCGGCGGCCCAGCATGCGCTGACCATCCTCGACGACGTCATGCTCGACCTGTCGTCGGAAGGCGGCGCCGTCACGGGGCGGCTGCGCATCGCCGTGCCGCACTACTACGGCAGGGAACTGCTGATGAACCACCTCCCGGCCTTCATGACCGCCTACCCCCGGCTGGAGGTGACGGTCGAGACCGGCAGGGACCGCGCCGACCTGCTCCACGGCGGGGCCGACGTGGCCATCCGCTGCGGGCGCGAGGATGGCGACGAGCTTGTGGTGCGCCACCTGAAGCAGGAGCCGCTCATGCTGTGCGCCGCGCCGGCGTACCTTGCGCGGCACGCCCCGGTGCAAAACCTGCCCGACCTGGCGGCGCATCGCTTCCTGACCACCGAGGCCGATGGGCGCAAGCGCGAGATCAGCCTCGCGACCGTCGAGAAGACGCACCGGATGCGCGTGGAAAGCGTGTTCCGCTCGGACGACCCTGAAATGGTCCTGCGGCTGGCGCTGTCGGCCCGGGGCATCGCGCTGCTACCGGTGTCGCTGGCGCGGCCCCAGATCGACGGCGCGACGCTGGTGCCGGTGCTGCCCTCGCTGGCGCTGAAGCCGCACGACATCGACCTGAGCTACCTGCCCGCGCGCCGCAACACGCCGAAGATCAAGATCTTCGTCGACTACTTCCTGGACGTCTTCAGGTCGGCCTGAAACCCGCAGGCGGCCTCAGCGCCGGGTGTTCTTCGCCACCACGCCCGCGCCGCGCACTTCCAGCCTGCGCTGGTCGACCACCTTGCCGCTCGCGTCCACCAACTCGATCACGTGCCGTCCCGGCCAGGGAAACCATTGCACGCTGTTGCCGCGCGCCAGCGGCTTGCCGTCGATGCGCCACTGCACGCCGCGGCCTTCGGAGTCGAAGCGCACGCGCTGGCGCTGCGGCGGGATGTCGGGGTCGAGCGCGATGATGGTGCCGTCGGCCGGCGCGGTGATGCGCGCGGAGCCGGAGGCATCGGTCGCCATGCCGGTGTCCAGCGCGAAGAGCGGCTGCTCCGTGCCCTGCAGGAACCATTCGCTGCGCGCCGCTTCCAGCGGGTTGCCGTCCGCGCCGGGTCCGAAGCTCACGCGCGCCTCGACAACACCCGGCGGCGGCGCGGGCGCGCGGCTCGGTTCGCGCGCGTGCAGGAAGCGCATCACCTCGGCCCACACCGGCGCGGCGCCGCTGGTGCCGCTCACGTCCCACATCGATTCGCCGCTGGCGTTGCCCACCCACACGCCCACCGTGTAGCGCTGCGACCAGCCCACGGCCCAGTTGTCGCGCATGTCCTTGCTGGTGCCGGTCTTCACGGCGGTCCAGAAGCGGGTGGAAAGAATGCTGTCGAGCCCGAAGGTGCGCGTGCGGGCGTTGGGGTCGGAAAGGATGTCGCCGACGATGAAGGCGGCGCGCGGGTCGAGCAGCGGCGCGGGCGCGGCCGGCGCGCTCTTCGGTTTCTCCGCGGGCCTCGGCATCAGCGTCGTCGTCGCGTAGCGGCCGCCGTTGGCCAGCATGCGGTAGGCGTTGGTGAGCGACAGCAGCGACACCTCGGCGCTGCCGAGCGCGAGGCTGTAGCCGTAGTAGTCGCCGCTCTCGCGCAGCGGCAGGCCGGCGGCGCGCAGCTCGCGCGCGAAGGCCTCGGGCGACACCATCACCAGCGTGCGCACGGCGGGCACGTTGAGCGAGGCCGCCAGCGCGGTGCGCGCCGACACCGGGCCCTTGAAGCGGCGGTCGTAGTTCTGCGGAATGTAGAGGCCGCTGGCGGTGCTGATCTGCGCCGACGAGTCCTCGATCAGCGAGGCCGCCGTGATGCGCTTCTCGGCGATCGCCTGGGCGTAGAGCAGGGGCTTGAGCGTGGAGCCGGGCTGGCGCAGCGCGGTGACGCCGTCGACCTCGGCGGCCTGGCTCAGCGGACCGGAGGAGCCGACCCAGGCGAGCACCTCGCCCGTCGCGTTGTCGAGCACGACGAGGGCGCCGTCTTCCACGTGGCGGTCGCGTAGCTCGCGCAGGTGGCGCTGCAGGGTGTCGAGCGAAAAGCGCTGCAGCGATGCGCGCAGGGTGGTGCGCACGCCGGGCTCCTTCTCCTTGCCTTTCGAGGAAGTCGTCGTGGCGGCGGCAACGGGCGCCGCCCCCGCGTTCGCATCCCTCAGCTCGCGCAGCACGCGCCGCGCGGCATGCGGCGCGATCCCTTCGTTGGGCTCGAAGGCGCGCCGCTGCACCGCCGCGCTGGTGAACATGTCGAGCGCCTCGCAATCGGTCTTCTGCTGCGGTTCCATCGTGCGCAGCACTTCGCAGGCGCGCTGCGCCACCACGGCCGGCTTGGCGTTGGGCGCGCGCACCAGCGCCGCCGCCACGCTGGCCTCGCGCGCGTCGAGGCCGCTGGGCGCCTTGCCGAAGAGCGTGCGCGAGAGCGCGTCGATGCCGACGATCTCGCCGCGGAACGGCACGGTGTTGAGGTACGCCTCCAGGATCTGGTCCTTGCGCCAGTTGCGCTCCAGCTGAGCGGCCGCCACCGTCTGCCCGATCTTCTGCGTGAAGCTGCGACCGCCCGAGCTGCGGCGCAGCTCCTCGTCGAGCAGGCCCGACAGCTGCATGGTGATGGTCGAGGCGCCGCGCGTGCGCGTGTTCCAGAGGTTGCCCCAGGCGGCGGCGGAGACGGCGCGCCAGTCGATGCCGCTGTGCTCGTAGAAGCGCTTGTCCTCGCTCAGCACCATGGCCGTGCGCAGCGCGGGCGACACGTCGGCCAGCGCGGTCCACTGGCCGCGCCGCACCGTGGGGTCGGTGCGCACGCGCTGCAGCAGCTCGCCGTTGCGGTCGAGCACGGCGGTGTCGGAGGAGCGGAAGTCGCGCTTCACTTCCTCGAAGCTCACCACGGCCCGGGCCGGAAGCGACCATGCCGCGACGATCAGCAGGGCTGCTAGGGTCTTGCGGGACAAGGCGAGGGCGAAGGGCGCGGACTGCATCGGAGAAGAAGGGAACACCGGTATCCAGAAGCAAAAGCGTGGGTGCCGGCATTCTCTCTCGGCGATGCACCACGGGAACCCCGCCTACCGCGCAATGCGCCGCCGGCCGCCTCGTGCCGGCGCCGCAGAGGGCCAGAGTTCAAGCCCGGGACCACATCCGGTAACGAACTTCACGCGAGGGCTTCAATGCGGAAACCCGGCGCGTACCGGCGTGGCCTTCAATGCAATACCGGCTCGCAGGAGGCGAACCCCGGTTTCACAAACATTCCAAGGAGAACTCGCATGACGAAGACATTGGCGATCCTGTTGGCCGCATCGGCCATCCTGGCCGGCTGCGTGGTCGCACCCTACGACCGCCCGCCGCCGCCGCGCCCGCACTATGGCTACGGCGACCGCGACCGCGACGGCGTGCCCAACCGCTACGACCGTGACCGTGACGGCGACGGCGTTCCGAACCGCTACGACCGCAATCCCAACAACCCCTACCGCAACTGATCTGCAGCTGATTCGCGGAACAACGAAAAAGGCCGCGAAGCGCAATGCTTCGCGGCCTTTTTCGTTTTGGGGGGCGGAGCTCAGCCCGGCCGGCGCGCCATCAGCGCCCAGACGCCGGCCGCGCTCAGCAGCGATCCGCCCGCGAAGTTGAAGCGCCGCTGGGCGCGCGGCGAAGACAGCAGCCTGCGCGCCGATCCCGCGAACACCGCGTAGAGCGTGGCGTTGGTCGCTGCCAGCACCACGAAGGTGACGGCCAGCACCCAGAGCTGGCGCGTCACGTCGGCCGCCGGGCTGATGAACTGCGGCAGGAAGGCCACGAAGAACACGATGCCCTTGGGATTCAGCGCGGTCACCAGGTACGTGTTGGCGAACAGGCGCAGCCGCGAGGCGGGCGCGGCCGGCGCAGCGATCTCGGACGACGAGATGCCCGCGCGCAGCAGCTTCACGCCGAGGTACAGCAGGTACAGCCCGCCCACCCACTTCACCACCGTGAACCAGAAGGCGGAGGTGGCGAGCAGCGCGCCCAGCCCCAGCAGCGACACCACCAGCGCGGTGGAGTCGCCCAGCGCCACGGCGGCCACCAGCGGCAGGTTGGCGCGGCGCCCGTGCGACATCGAATAGCTGATCACCGTGAGGATGGTCGGCCCCGGAATGATCAGCATGACGGCGGAGGCCGCGACGAAGGCGAGCCAGAGTTCGATGGGCATGTGCTTTTGTCTCCAGATGGTGGTTGTTGCGGAAAGCGGTTCTTTCGTCGTCAGATGCCGATGGCCGTGCGCGCGACGTGCCAGGTGCCGCGGTGTCCGTCCACGTAGCTGATCGGCGAGCGGGCGAGGTCGTCGAGGTCCACGTCGTCCAGGCAGGTCACGTTCACGCCGTAGGCGTTCTCGCCGGTCTGGGGCGAGTGGCCCACGCCGAAGGAGCGCACGCTGCAATGCCTGCAGACGATGTAGTGGCTGTTGCGGGTGTCGAGCATTTGCTCGCTGAGTTCGGATTCCCCTTCGATCAGCCGGAAGGCGTCGGTCGCGACGATGGCGGGCCAGAAGCGGGTGCGGGTGCAGATCGCGCAGTTGCAGCGCAGCGTGCCAAGGCTCAGGTCGATGTCGGCCTCGAATCTCACGGCGCCGCAGTGGCAGCCTCCTGTATAGGTCTTTTTCATACGCTCGGAATTCGCATGGTGGTGCTGGATGGCACCATATCAAAGGCGATGCCGCGGCGCTGCGCAGAGGTCATTGGCGGGGCTCGGTTCTCCCGCCGCATCCGATCAGGCGGGGCCGCCGCCGAAGCGGATGGCGGCCCGGGCCTTGGCGCGCTCGGCCTCCACGGCGCGGTCGCGCGGCTCGGCCGTGGTGACCAGCGAGTCGATCAGCCGCGCCGCCGTGGCCGCCACCTCGTCGACCGCCCGGCCGAAGGCTTCCTCATTGGCCTTCGAGGGCACGCTGAAGCCGCTGAGCTTGCGCACGAACTGCAGCGCGGCGGCGCGGATTTCCTGCTCGGTGGCGGGCGGCTCGAAGTTGTAGAGGGTCTTGATGCTGCGGCACATGGAATCTCTCCGTTGCGTGGTCGGTCGCTGGTCGTTCCCCGGTCGTTCCGAAATCGTTCACGAGCGAAAAAGCCGCGCCTCCAGTTGCTGCCGCACTTGCGGCCACTCGTCGTCGATGATGCTGAAGCGCACCGAGTTGCGCTTGCGGCCGTCCGGCATGATGCGCTCGTTCCGCACGATGCCTTCCTGCTTCGCACCCAGCCGCAATATGGCGGCCCGCGATTTGGCATTGATCTCGTCGGTGGTGAGCTGCACGCGCACGCACTGCAGCTCCTCGAATGCGTAGCGCAGCATCAGCAGCTTGGCCTCTGTGTTGACGAAGGTCTTCTGCCACGAGGCCGAGATCCAGGTGCTGCCGATCTCCAGCTTGCGGTTGACGCGGTCGATCTTCCAGAAGCGCGTGGAGCCGATGACCTTGCCCGTCTCGCGCACCACGGTGGCGAAGGGCATCACCGTGCCGGCGTCGCGCCCCGCGAGAGCGTTGCCGATGTAGGCGCCGACCGTTTCGGCCGAAGGCACGACGGTGAAGGGCAGCTTCCAGAGCTCGCCGTCGGAGGCGGCCTCCACGAGCGCCGGCGCGTCGGATGCGAGGAGCGGGCGCAGCAGGAGACGGGGACCGGTCAGCGATGGTTGTGCGATCGACATGGGCCGCACGATAGCCGATGGACGGCCCCGCGCGCCGGACTGTTCCCACACGCATCGGCACTTCCTTCCCACCGTCGGCGGCGCGTGCCGGCTGAACATGGGGCCGTGAACAAGCCAGGAGGCCCATCCATGACTTCGAAGCAGCAGCAGCCAGAACAGAAATCAGAGCAATCGCCGGAATCGCCGGGCAAGTTCCCCTTTCCCACGTCCGGCGACCCCGAGAAGGGAAAGGCCGAGATCGCCAAACCCACGCCGCAGCCCTCCAGCGAGGAGGCCCTGGACAGCGGCGTGGAGGAGTCCTTTCCGGCCAGCGACCCGGTTTCCGTGACCGTGACGAAGGTGAAGCTTCCTTCTTCCGATGAGAAGGAGGACGCGGAAAAGAAGAAGGCTGGCAGGAACGCCGGCTCCAAGGGCTGAAGCCGCCGTGCAAGCGCTCCCCCGAGACCAGGAAGGGGCCGGCCCCGTGGATGCCCCGGAAGAGGCCGGCCTTGCCCCGGGGCCATGCAGCGTCCTCACCTGGGACGTGGACCCGCGCGGCTACTGCAGCGAGCACGAGCACGCCACCCGCGCCAACTACGGACAGCGGCTCGCGGCGCTGATGGACTGCGCCTTCGCCGGCGAATACGACGAATACGGCGGCGCCCGGCAAGCCGGCGGCTCTTCGGCGTCCCCGGCCTCGCGGCACTACTTCGTGCCCAGCGACACCCTTTCCGACCCCGTCCGTGCGCGGGCCATGGGCATCGCCGGCGTGGACGACCTGTTCGGCGGCGTGGTGCCGCACGCCTTCGTCGCCACCAAGGTCATCTCCCATCCGCTGATCGACGACGGCAGCGCCGCCAGGCCGAAGGGCTGGTCGACCCGTTTTGCATCGGAGGTGGGCGAGGCGGTGTTGCCGGGCTACTCGTGCTTCTCCGCCGACGAGGCGGCGAGGGCGGGGCACGCGATGCTCGAAGCGGGCGCCGTGCGCCTCAAGCCGGTGACCGCGACCGGCGGGCGCGGGCAGATCGTGGCGGAGAGCGCCGGCGCGCTCGAAGCCAGCATCGGCGCCATGGACCCGGCCGAGATCGCACGCACCGGCCTGGTCCTGGAAGCGAACCTCGAAGACCCGGTCACCTGGAGCGTCGGGCAGGTGCTCGTGGCGGGCATGGTCGTCAGCTACTGCGGCGTGCAGCGCACCACCGGCGACAACGCCGGCCAGGAGGTGTACGGCGGCTCCGACCTGATGATGGTGCGCGGCGATTTCGACGTGCTGATCGCCGGCGTCGCGTCGCCCTCGCTGCGCCGCGCGATCGAACAGGCGCGGCGCTACCACCGCGCCGTGATCGACTGCTACCCCGGCTTCTTCGCCTCGCGCGTGAACTACGACGTCGCGCAGGGCGTCGATGGCCGGGGCGAGTGGCGCTCGGGCGTGCTGGAGCAGTCGTGGCGCGTGGGCGGCGCCACCGGCGCCGAGATCGCGGGGCTCGAAGTGTTCCACCGCGACCCGGCGCGCGGCGAGGTGCGCGCCTCGTGCTTCGAGGTGTACGGCCCCTCCGTGCTGGTGCCCGCCGATGCCATCGTGGCCTACCAGGGGACCGACAGCCGGGTCGGGCCGTTGGTGAAGTACACCATCCTTCCCGAAGACCGCCATGCCGACGCGCCATAGCACCATCGACATTCCGGTGGACGGCCAGCACATCGAGGGCACGCTGTTCGCGGCCTCGACGACGGTGCCCGGCGTGCTGCTGGTCCACGGCTGGGACGGCAGCCGGGAGCAGTACGCCAAGCGTGCGCACGAGCTCGCGGCGCTGGGCTGCGTGTGCCTGACCTTCGACCTGCGCGGCCACGCGCGCCACGCCGCGCAGCGCATGGAAGTGACCCGGGAGGACAATCTGCGCGACGTGCTGGCGGCCTACGACGCGCTGGTCGGCCACCCGGCGGTCGATCCGGAGGCGGTCGCCATCGTCGGCAGCAGCTACGGCGGCTACCTGGCCGCGTTGGTCACCGCCATGCGGCCGGTGCGCTGGCTGGCGCTGCGCGCGCCGGCGCTCTACCGCGACGGCGAGTGGGACACGCCCAAGGGGCAGCTCAGCCGCTCCGACCTCGTCGCCTACCGCCGCTCGCTGGTCGGCCCCAAGGACAACCGCGCGCTGGCCGCCTGCGCGGACTTCGCCGGCGACGTGCTCATCGTGGAATCGGAGCACGACCAGATCGTGCCGCACCCGGTGGTCGAGAACTACCTGGGCGCCTTCAAGCGCGTGAAGTCGGTGACCTACCGGGTGCTTTCCGGCGCGGACCACGCGCTGTCGAAACAGGAGTGGCGCCAGGCCTACGGCTCGCTGCTGGTGTCGTGGGTCACCGAGATGACGCTGGGCGCCAAGGCCACGGCCACCCTCACCAAGCCGCTGGCCAGCACCATCGCCTGAGAGACGACGCCGCGGGGCGGCGATCTCCCACAGCCTGTCGCGGCGCCCGGGCGGAGAACGAACGCGAAAGGACACCCACCATGTCGAACACCAACATCGAAGAAGCAGCGGAACGCGGCACCGGGGCCACCGGGTCCGCAGCGGATGCCGGCCGCCTCAACCGCTGCATCGCGCTGTGCAATGCCTGCGCCGTGGCATGCGAACGCTGCGCGTCGGCGTGCATCGCCGAAGGGGCGGGCGCGCGCATGGCCCGCTGCGTGCTGCTGGACCTGGACTGCGCGGCGATCTGCACCGCTGCCGCCGGCATCATGGCAAGGAACAGCGAGAACGCTGGCCTCATCTGCAGCCTGTGCGCCGACATCTGCAGGCTCTGTGCCGCGGAATGCGCCAGCCATTCGCAGCCGCACTGCAGCCGCTGCGCGGAGGCCTGCAACCAGTGCGAAGCCGAATGCCAGCGCATGGCCACGGCTTGAGCGGATCGGCCGTCAGCCCGGCGCGCGTTGCTGCAGCGCCGCCTCTGCGGCCAGCGCCACCGCGGCCAGCCGCGCGTCGTCGCCGCGCACCGATGCCAGCATCAGCCCCACCGGCAGATCGCCCGGCGCGTGGCATGGCAGGCTGAAGGCGCAGCCGTCGAGCAGGTTGATCGCGAAGGTGTTGCGCAGCAGCAGGCCGTTGGCCCTGAAGAAGGCCGCGTCTTCCGCCAGCGCCGCAATGGGCGGCGCGACGATCGGCACGGTCGGGCACACAAGTGCGTCGAAGCCCTCGATGGCGCGCTCGACGCGGCCGATCCAGTTTCTCCGGCGGTCCTGCATGGCGATGTAGTCTGCCGCGCGCACCTCGGTGCCGAGGGCGATGCGGGCGGCCACGCGCGAGTCGAAACCGTCGCGCTTGGCGGCGAAGCGTTCGCGATGCACGGCCGATGCCTCCACCGGCGAGAAGCCGCCGGGCGCGTTGACGGTGGCGATCTCCGCGAGCTCGGCCAGCGTGATGTCCACGATCTGCGCGCCCGCGGCCGACAGCGCCTGCAGCGCACCGTCGAAGGCGCGTGCGACGGCGGGTTCGATGTCGTCGAACATCAGCGTGCGCGGCACGGCCAGGCGCGTGCCCTGCAGCGAGCGTCGGCGCACCGCGAGCGGCGCGTCGGCGATGGCGGCGTCGGCGGCCAGGCAGTCTTCCACGCTGCGCGCCATGGCGCACACCGTGTCGAGCGAGCGCGCGAGTTCGAAGGCGCCCGTGCGCGGCACGCGCGACTGCGTGCTCTTGAAGCCGACCAGCCCGCACAGCGCGGCGGGAATGCGGATCGAGCCGCCCGTGTCCGAGCCCAGCCCCGCCACCGCGAGTCCCAGCGCCACCGACACCGCGGCGCCGGACGACGAACCGCCCGGAATGCGCGCCGTCTGTGCATCGGCCGGATTGCGCGGCGTGCCGTAGTGCGGATTGATGCCCACGCCCGAGAACGCGAACTCCGTCATGTTGGTCTTGCCGACGATGGCCGCGCCCTGCGCGCGCAGCCGCGCCACGGCAACCGCGTCGCGCGCGGCCGGCGGCTCGCCCGCGCAGACGGCGGAGCCGGCCATGGTGGTCTCGCCGGCCACGTCGTAGAGATCCTTGACCGAGACGGGCAGGCCCGCGAGCGGGCCGAGCTCGATGCCCGCCTTGCGCGCGGCGTCGGCATGGCGCGCGGCGGCGCGGGCCGCGTCGGCGTAGAGCCGCGTGAAGACATGGGCCGCGGCGGGCTGCGCTGCGGCATCGAGCACCTGCTCGACCAGCGCCTCGTGCGACAACTCGCCGCGCGCGATGCGTTCGCGCAGGGCCGGAATGGTGAAGCCGTTCTTCGTCGTCATCACGCCACCACCGGCAGTGCTTCCACCGCATAGCGATGCACGATGCGGCGCCGGAGCTTCGGGTCGTGCAGTTCGATTTCCATCTGCGCGGCGGGTCGGATGCCTTCGCCCTTCGCGTTGGGCAGCGCGCCCAGCGTGCCGCAGGTCATGAAGAGGCCCTCGGGCGCGGAGCCTGCGCCGGGCATGCCGTCGCGCAGGCCGGCCAGCGGGCGGATCGAGGCGAGCGTGCCGCGCTGGTAGTCGATCCAGCGGCCGTCTTCGAGGATGCGCGAGCGCAGCTCCAGCGTGTCCTGGTGGGCCTGCACGTCGCGCCAGCGCCAGGCGGTCTCGGCCACGGGCTTGGCGCACATCTGCTTCGACACGGCCACCGAGTAGCTCTCGACCTGGCGGTCGGTGTGGTCCGAGGCCACGCTCAGCCACCACTCGCCCTGCGAGAAGAACAGCACCGGCTCGGCCTCGCCGGAGCTCTGGTCGCCCAGCGCCTCGATGGCGGGCGATTGCGTCAGCAACTGGGCCGCCACGCGGTAGTACAGCGGCACGCTCGAAGGGCGCGGCACGCCGAGCGCCGCAAGCTCCTCGATGTGGTGCTCGATGGCGGCAATGTCGCGGCCGGTCCAGCCGGCCACCACCAGCGCGCGGGGCGCGACGAGGTGGATGGCCGCGGAGTGCGTGCCGTCGTCGGCGATGCTCTCGCAGGCGAAGCGCAACAGGGAATTCATGTTGTTCGTGCTCGCCATCGATCAGCTCTCCAGCGGGCGCTTGGCGGTTTCGCGGGCCACCGCGAGGGCGATCAGCGTCACGCCCAGCGCGGCCACCACGTAGAACGACACGGCCACCGTGCTGCCCCAGGACTTGAACAGGCTCGCGATGATCAGCGGCGCGAAGCCGCCGCCCACGATGCCCGCCAGCGTGTAGGCCAGCGAGGCGCCGGCGTAGCGCACGCGGCCGGGGAACTGCTCGGTGACGAAGGCGGCCTGCGGGCCGTACATCATCGCGTGGATCAGGAGGCCCACCACCACCGCCGCGCAGATCGCGACCGGGTGCGCGCTGTCCATCAGCACGAAGAACACGAAGGCCCACACCATGCCCAGCAGCGCGCCGGCGATGTAGACCGGGCGGCGGCCGATGCGGTCGGAGAGGCTGCCGAACCACGGCACCGCGATCGCGTTGCAGGCCGCGCCGATCATCGTGGCGGTGAGCGCGAGCGGCCGCGACAGGTGCAGCACCGTCGTCACGTAGGTCAGCGTGAACACCACCACCAGCGCATACAGCACGTCGGAGCCGATGCGCGAGCCGCCGGCCACCAGCAGGCGGCGCCAGTGCTGGGTAAGCACTTCCTTGATGGGCGTCTTGGCCGTGGCCTTCTTCTCTTCCATCTCGCGGAAGACCGGCGTCTCGTCCACGCCGCGGCGCAGCCACAGGCCGAACAGCACCAGCGCCACGCTGGAGATGAAGGGAATGCGCCAGCCCCAGTTCTGGAAGTCTTCCGGGCTCAGCCAGGCCGACACGGCGGCGATGAAGCCGGTGCCGATCAGCGTGCCGCACGAGGGGCCCACCTGCGTGAACGAGGCGTTGCGGCCGCGCTCGTCGGGCTTGCCGTGCTCCATCGACAGCAGCACCGCGCCGGCCCATTCGCCGCCGAGCGCCACGCCCTGCACGAAGCGCAGCGCCACCAGCGCGACAGGCGCCCAGATGCCCCAGCTCGCGTAGGTGGGCAGCAGGCCCATCAGCCCGGTGGAGACGCCCATGATGACCAGCGTGGCCACCAGCACGAAGCGCCGGCCCAGCCGATCGCCGAGGTGGCCGAACACCACGCCGCCCAGCGGACGCGAGATGTAGCCGACAGCGTAGGTCGAGAACGCGAGGATGGTGCCGGTGAGCGGGTCGAACGACGGGAAGAACACCGCGTTGAAGACCAGCGCGGCCATGATGTTGTAGACGGTGAAGTCGTACCACTCCAGCGTGGTGCCGATGGAGCTGGCCATGGCCAGCCGGCCCATCTTCGCGGACCCGTGCGCAGGCGGCGTGGCTGCGGTGGCCGCAGCGGAGAGAACATGTTCGGTCATGGAAATACCTTTGTTCGGTGAAGACATGGAAGTCGGTTCAGGCCAGCTCGCCCGCGCCCAGCTTCCAGCCGAGCGAGAGCAGCCAGCCGGTGGCGGGATCGGCGTCTAGAGCGGAGGCGGCCGCGGCGCGCGCGGCGCGGGCCGCGGCTTCGCTGCTGGTCTCGATCACCAGCAGCGGCTGCAGCACGCGGCCTTCGGTGGATTCGCGCGGCAGCGGCGTGCTCAGCGCGGCATCGGGCACGAGCAGGTACGACTGCACGAAGCCTGCCTGCTCCTTCCTCAGCTGCTGGCCGATGCGCTCGGCGCCTTGCACCAGAGCCCCGGCATCGGCGGCTGCGGCCAGCGGCAGCACGACCACGTGGCTGCCGCTGCCGAAGCCCGTCACCGCGCCCACGGCGCACACGCGGCGCACCGGCTGGCGCATGCGCTCGAGGTTGGCGACCGACCACGGCGTCTGCTTCTCGAACGCGGCGCGGTAGCCGGGCGAGCCGAACACCGCGAGCGATTCGGTGCGGTACAGGCCCAGGTACTTGCGCCCGCCCTCGAGCGAGAAGTAGCGCGCGCCCGAGAGAAAGCCTGGAATGCGCACGCGCTCTTCCACGTGCTCCTGGTCGTACCAGCGGTTGAAGTCGACCTCGTCGGCCGGCTCCACGTCGGACGCGACGAACAGCATGCCGTTTGCCGTCGCTGCTGCGGAAGAAGGGGAGTCAGTGGTGTTCATGGCGGCGGAAGAGCGTCGGGCCTTCGAAAAAATGAAGGCGCGATCTTCCGTCGCAGGGTCGGACTGTCACAAACGAGTTTTTCTGGGCGACAGCCACAAGAATTACTGGCCCCTTTTCGGGGCCTGGATGCGCCATTTCGAGGGTTAACCCTCTGTGGAGGCGCTCCATGTTGGTGCGACGGCCGAGGTCGTGAACTGGTCGGAGGCCCGGCAGGCCAGCTCGGCCACGAGCCGGATGGCATCGGAGTCGGCGGCTTCGAGGTGGCTCACGACGATGCGCTGGGGCGAGATGAGCGCATCGCACTCGATGATCCGCACGTCTCCGGTGGCCACGTATTCATAGCAGGGCGGCAGAGGCACCAGCGCGTTGCCGAAGCCCGCCTTCACCAGCCGCGCAAGTGCCGAGATCGAGCTCACGCAGTGCACCTTGCCCAGCGGAATGCCCGCCGCGCGGAAGAGGTTCTTCAGCGCCTCGTGCGGCTGCGAGCCGGGGCTCATCGTGAGCACGGGCTGGCGCAGCAGCTGCTCGACGGTCTGCGTGCCCTCGGCACCGGGCGGCCCGACCCAGCCCATGGGCATCGGCAGGCAGGGCGTGCTCACGATGCCCGCGCCGGCGATGTGGTCGGTCTGCAGCGCGATGTCGAGCGCGCCTTCGCGCAGCCCGCGGTGCAGCGCCAGAGTGGTCTCGGAGGTCAGCTGCACCTCGATGCCCGGATAGGTGGAGCGCAGGTTGGTCAGGAAGCCCAGCAGCCAGGTGTGAACCACGGTCTCGATGGCGCCGATGCGCACCAGCCCGAGGATGTCCTCCCGTGGACGGCCGAGCGAGACGATCTCGCGGCGCAGCTCCAGCAGCCGCTCGCCGTAGTCCATCAGCCGCACGCCGACGGGCGTGAGCCGCAGCTCGCGCGCGTCGCGTTCGAACAGGCGCGCACCGATGTCTTCTTCGAGGGAGGCGACGCGGTTGGACACCGCCGCCTGCGTGATGTGGAGCCGGTCGCTCGCGGCGCGGAAGCTGCCCAGCCGCGCGGCCCAGAGAAAGGCTTCTACAAATCTTGTGTTCATGAGGGCACCTGCGGGCCATTCTGCCCGCATCGCGCCTGCACGAGAACTTGCGTCCTACCGCTGCCGCTTGCTAGCCGGCGTCGTAGAAGAACTCTTCCCGCACGATCTTCCCGTCCTTGACGGTGTAGAGCGCCATTTCCTCCATGGTGAAGCGGTGGCCGGTGGCTTTCATCGTCACGTCGAAGCGGAAGCCGACGATGAAGCGGTCGTCGTGAGGCCACGGGCCGGCGACCTGCATGGCATGCACTTCATGGTTGGCGGTCCACCATTCGCCCTTGGCCCTGATGGCCGCGAGCCCGACCGCCTCGCGCGCCTGGCCGGGCGGGGCGCTGGCCTCGACGCTCACGGCCTCGGGTGCATAGAGCACCTGGGCGCCTTCGAAATTTCCGTCCTTGCACAGCGCCACGAGCTTGTCGGCGATTTCCTTGGTGTTCATGAGTTTCTCCTGCGAACGTTGGGAGGGAACGAGCGAACGAACGAAGACCGGGGGCGCAGTTTAGGCCTGCGGTGCCTGTCTTTTCCCGGCTTTTGTTTCTCAGCGGGAATCGGGGCCGTTGAGCGCGCGCATGCTGTCCACGGCTTCGGGCGAGGCCCACAGCAAGGTGTTCAGGTAGGTCTCGATGCGATCCACCAGCGCGCCGCGCGGTCCGTCGCGCCATTCCGGGGAGCCGTAGAACGCGGCCTGCTCGGCTTCGAGCGCTGCGCGGTCGGCATAGGCGCGCACGAGGTGGTAGGTCTCCTCCTCGTGGTCCGACCCGCCGTAGGCAACCACGTCCATGCCCCTGTCGCGCAGCATCGGCACCGCGCGTTCGTGCATGGCCTGGTGGAAGGCATCGAGGGTGCCGGGCTTGAGCCGGTAGGTTCGGATCTCCAGCAGCATCTGCTTCATGGCGGCGGCCTTTCTCCAGCGTCGGACCTGCCCGGCCGCAACACCCAGCCGAGCGAGAACACATAGCGGCTGCCGCCCACCACCCGCGTCACGCTGTGCTCGCAGGCATCGGGGCGGAACAGCTTGATGCGCCGTGTCGCGAAGATCGGCGTGGCGCAGACGAACTCGCCGCCCGAGCGCGGCGACTTCAGCACGATGTTCAGCCGGTAGTGCCGCCCGGCCTGCACCGGGTCGGTATGCGGCGGAATCTCCGAGCCCTCGGGGTAGCGGATGAGGTAGCTGTCGAACGGCAGCGGCCAGCGCGCCGTGAGCAGCAGCATCTTGTCGTATCCCGAGCCCTGGCGTCCGCGCTGCCAGCGGAAGGCCAGGGAGAAATAGCTGCGCAGTTCGGCGGCGAAACTCATGCGGGATGTCGGGGAGCCTCCAGGCCGCGCATTCTGAACCGATTCAGCAGAAGACGATCGCCGTCTTGTGCTCGATGCTCAGCCGCGCCGATTCGTACAGCAGCAGCCAGGACACGTACTCGCGGTACAGGCCGTCGTCTTCCTCGACCAGGTCGTCGATGCGTTCGGCTTCCTTGTCGGAGAGCTTGCCGTTCTCGAGGCGGATGCCCAGCGCGGGGGCGACGAACACCAGCTCGTCGAGCAGCCGCTGGGACGAGCCGAGCATGCCGCCGGGCAGCCCGCCGGCTTCTTCATCCTCGCCGCTGCCGCTTTCCTCGTCGAACAGCACTTCGTCGAAATCGATGGGAACGTAGAAGCCTTCCGCATCCGAATGGCACAGCAGATGGCTCTCGCAGCCGTCGAGCAGCGCCTGGATCTTCGGATCGGCCGTGGGGTCGACGTCGTCGGCCAGCGGCGTGGCCACCCAGTCGGGCGACAGCACGCGGTGCGCATAGGCGCGGCGCAGGTAGTGGATGAAGGAGTACGGAAAACTGTCGATCGACGCGCGCGAGTCGAGTTCGAGCGGCCCGCGCGGTTCGGTGTGCGGGGGAAGCCCCGCGGCTGCGAGCACGCGGTTGACTTCGGCCAGTTCCTCCTCGAAGCCCTCGGCGCTTTCGGGATCGTCTTCCAGCAGTTCGGCGAGCATGCCGACGCAGACAGCCAGGCCCATGATGTTGTCCTCCAGGTTGTGGGTTCGCCGCGATGGTGAGGGCGGCCGGTGAAGGAGCGATGACCGATTGATGCTTCTTCAGCGCTCCCGTCCTGCACAGGTAGTCGCCGCAGCCGCGAAAGGCTTCGACAAGACGGGCTCGGGCATCGCCAGCATTACCAGCTGCACTTCTTGCCGTCGTCGGAGCCGATGTCCTGCGAGAACGAATACTGCTTGCCGCTGCGCAGGTTCTTGTAGTCGAAGCCGTAGATGTTGGCGCCCTGGGTCGTCACGACGTACTGGCCTGCGATGCGGCCGTCGACGATCTCTGCCCAGGTGGTGATGTACTCCCACGGCCGGCCCTCGGGCTTGTCGCCGACCTCGTTCTTCACCGGCACGATGGTGATCACGCGCGACGACCCCTTGTACCTGACGTAGCCGCCCGACCAGTTGCTGTTCGGGTCGGAAAACACGCGCCACTCCAGGCGGATCGATTGCCCGGAGGATTCCGTCAGGCAGCGGTAGTCGACGGATACCGGCGCATCGCCCGATGCGGCCAGCGCCGACAAGGGCAGCAGGAGTCCTGCGAGCGCCAGGCGGATGTCGTTCATGTCAGCCGGAGCGGGCGAACTGCTCAGTTGAAGACGATCGCCGTCTTGTGCGCAATGCTCAGCCGGGCCGATTCGTAGAGCCGCAGCCACGACACGTATTCCCGGTAGAGGCCGCCGTCGGCATCGATCAGGCGTGCGATGCGCGCGGCTTCTTCGTCCGACAGCTCGCCGTCGGCCAGTTCGATGCCGAGGGCGGGCGCCACCAGCACCAATTCGTCGCGCAGGCGGTAGGACGAGCCGAGGATGCCGCCGGGCAGTTCCTGGCCCGGTTCGGCATACAGGACTTCGTCGAAATCGACCGGCACGTAGTAGCCCTCCGCGTCAGAGTGGCAGACCAAGTGGCTCTGCATGTCCGACAGCGCGTCGTCGACTGCCGGATCCTGCGAGGGATCGACGTCGTCTTCCACCGGCGTCGCCACCCAGCCGGGCTCGGCCGCGCGGATTGCATAGGCCCGGCGCAGGTAGTGGATGAACGAGTACGGAAAGCCGCCGATCGACGCGCGCGAGTGCATCGGCGGCAGCTCGCGGGGCTCGTGGTGCGGCGGAAGATCCGCCGCTGCGAGCACCTCGTTCGCTACGGTCAGCCCCTGCTGGAGCCATTCGGCCCCTTCGGGATCGTTCTGGAGCAGGTCGACGAGCACGCCGACGCTGATGGCAAGGCCCACGGTGTGTTTCCTTACTTGGCTGCTTCGACTTTCACCCGGGCGTTCGGCGTCTCGCCGAACATCTCGGGCGCGTACATGGCCTCCACGCGGCTCGGCGGCAGGGCGAAGTCGCCGACGTTGTTCAGGCGCACGGTGTATTCCATCTTCACCACGCCCTTGGGCAGGTACTCGTAGTAGCTGCGGAAGGCCTCGAAGCTGCGCTCCTCGAAGGCCGGCCAGCCGGCGCCCGACTTCTTCTCGCCCTGGGTGGCGATCTGCGAGTCGCGGCCCAGGCCGCCGCCGAGGATGGTGGCGCCGCCCGGGATCGGGTCGCTGATGACGACCCAGGTCATGTCGGCGCTGGCGTTCACCTCCAGCGTCACGCGCAGCACGTCGCCGCGCGTGTACTTGCCGGCGGTGGCCTGCTCGACCGGGGTGATGGTCTTCTTGATGGCGTAGCCGGCCGCGAACGGCGCCTTCAGCTGCACGGCGGCGATCGACTGCAGCGTGAGCCACGGCTTGCCGGTGCCTTGCTGCGTCACCAGCAGCGTGTCGCGCACGGGGGCGCCCGAAGGCGACGCGGCCCACGGCAGGAACATCGTGTTGTTCTTCAGGTTGCCCGGCGAGGCGGGTGCGCCGAAGAAGGTGCTCTGGTTGGGCGCGCCGGCCGCGTCGCTGGTCTTCACGCGGTCGACCCTGCTCCAGTCGACCTGCGCCTTCACCGCGCCGAGCGTGGCGGCGGTGACGCCGGCTACCGGCGTGCTCTCGAACACCTTGCTGAACTTCTCCAGCGCCAGTCCGCCCCACAGGTTGGCGGTGGTGGTGTGCCAGGCGCCGTTCTGCTGGCGGCCGATGAAGCCGTTGGCGAGCTTGCCGATGTCGTCCTTCCAGGCCGGGTCGTCCATCACGCTGAGCAGCAGGCGGGCGGTGTTGACGTCGCCGTTGGTCATCAGCCACCACCAGTAGTCGTCCTGCTCGGTGCTGAAGATCAGCTTGGTGCCCTGGTACGACAGGCGCGCCTTCAGCACGTTGTTGGCCTCGTCCAGGCGCTGCTGGCGCTGCGGCACGTCGTTCACGCGCTTGAGGATGTTGAGCCAGTCGATCACTGCGCTGGTGGGCCACTGGTTCGGCGCGATGGTGATGCTGCCGACCATTGCCCCACGGGCCTTGCCGTAGCGCGAGAGCGCTTCGAGCGCAGCCAGCTTGCGCACGTCGAGGTCCTTGCGCGGGCTCCAGAAGTCGCGCGTGATGCGGCCTTCGACGAAGGCGATCAGGCCCGACTCCATCGGTGCGCGCACGTCGTCGGCGAGCGCGAAGGCGGGGTTGAGCTGGGCCGCTTCATCCGTTGCCGCGAGCAGGTACGAGGTGAGGATGTCGCTGCCGCGGTTGGCCTCGCCGTCGCGCGGCGGGAAGTAGTTGGCCAGGCCGTCGCTGTCGAGGTAGGTCGGCAGCTGGGCCAGCACGCCCTGCCACATCTTCGCGTCGCGCAGGCCGACCGACTTGCTGGTCTTCTGTTCGAGGCAGATGAAGGGGTAGTTCGCGAA
Source organism: Variovorax sp. SG517 (assembly GCF_013376045.1). Classification (GTDB taxonomy): domain Bacteria; phylum Pseudomonadota; class Gammaproteobacteria; order Burkholderiales; family Burkholderiaceae_C; genus Variovorax. The sequence goes on from NZ_JABMJG010000003.1 coordinate 28,526, forward strand.
CCAGTCGCGCACGCCCGGCAGGCCTTCGGCCAGCTTGGGCTGCAGCGAGAGCTTGAGGCCGCCGCGGCCGGGCAGGGCGTCGGCGGGTGGCGCCACGTCGAGCGTGAACGGCCCGTCGACCTGCACCAGCGTGGCTTGCTGCACCGTGAGCGGTACGGAAGGCACGATGCGCTGGCGCACCTTCAGCGCGTCTCTCGCACCTTGGGCGCCGCCGCTGATGTCCTTGGCTTCGATCTCCCACAGGATGGCTTCGGCGCGCGTCTGCCCGAGCTGCGGGGGCGCGGTCACGGTCCATGCCACCTCGCGTGCCTCGCCGGCCGGGATGTCGACCGTCTGCGGCTCCAGCGTGAGCAGGGTGGCGCGCGGCGTGGCCTCGACCTTCATCGGCTTCTGCGTGGTGTTGCGCAGGGTGACCTGGGCGCGGAACTGGTCGTCCTCGCGCACCAGCGGCGGCAGGCCGCTGATGATCTGCAGGTCCTGCGTGGCCTGGATGCTGGCCTGTCCGGTGCCGAACAGGTTGGCGCCCGAATCGGCCACCGCCACGATCTTGAAGGTGGTGAGCGCGTCGTTCAGCGGCACCGTCACCACGGCCTGGCCGTTGGCGTCGAGCACCACCTTCGGGTTCCACACGAGCAGGGTGTCGAGCAGTTCGCGCGTCTGGCCCTTGCCGCCGCCGCCGCCCGCGGGCACGGCCTTGCGGCCGTAGTGGCGCCGGCCGACGATCTCCATCTGCGCGGTGGATGTGCTCACGCCCCAGCTGCGGCGCTGCAGCATCGCGTTGAGCAGGTTCCAGCTGTCGTTGGGCATCAGCTCCAGCAGGGCCTGGTCGACCGCTGCCAGCGCCACTTCGGCACCGGCCGCGGGCTTGCCGTCGGGCAGCTTGGCGCTGATGGTGATCTGCGCCTTGCTGCGAATGGGGTAGCTGGGCTTGTCGCTGGTGACGGTCACGTCGATCTGGTGGGCGCGCGTGCCGACGCGGATCTCGGCCATGCCGAGGCGGTAGGCGGGCTTGCTCAGGTCGACCATGGCGGTCGGCGCCACGTATTCCTTGCCTTCGTACCAGAAGGCCGTCCACCACTCGCGCGGCGACTTGAAGCCCCAGGTGAAGAAGCTGTACCACGGCACCTCGCGCAGGCGGCCGCGCAGCGCGAGCACGCTCACGTAGGCGTTCGGGCCCCACTCGGGCTTCACTTCGAGGGTGACGGTCGGGTCTTTGCCGTCGAGCTTGACCACGTGGGTTTCGATGATGCCTTCGCGTTCCACCGCGACCAGCGCGGTCGCGAAGCGGAAGGGGCTGCGCACCTGGAACTTGGCGATCTCGCCGGGCTGGTAGCTCTTCTTCTCGGGCAGCACGTCGATGCGGTCGTTGTCCTCGCCGCCGAACCAGAGTTCGCCCTGCTTGGTCACGTAGACCGAGCTCACGGCCCGGGCGTCGCGGCCTTCGCTGTCGGTGGCACTGGCGATGAGTTCGACCTCGCCCGCTTCCTTCAGCTCCGATTCGCACAGCAGCAGGCCGCGCGAGTCGCTCTTGCCGCTGCAGACGGTGCCGATGTCTTTTGTCTCGGTCTTGTTGTCGTAGGTGTAGAAGCCGCCCACCATGCGCTTGCGGCTGGTGGTGGTGATGCGCGCCACGGCGCGCACGTTGAGCGTCACGTTGGCCTGGGGCTTGCCCGAGAGGTCGAGCGCCAGCGCCTGGAACTTCAGCTTCTGGGCCGTGGAGACCCAGCCTTCGGTCTTGATGCCGGCGATGACCGAAGCGGGCCACAGCGTCTGCGTGCTGCGGATGGTCTGCACCTCGCCGTTCGGGTCGGCGTACGTGGCTTCGAGCAGCAGCTCGCGCGCGGCCTTGACCTTCGGCACCTTGTCGATGGTGACCTTGCCGGCGCCGTCCTTGTTCAGCGTGAGCGGCAGCTTGTCTGCGATCACGCGGGTGTCGTTCACGCTGTTGAGGTCTTCCTCGCCCGCGTTCGAATCCGACGCGGGCGCTGCAGCCTCGCTGCCTTCGCCCTGCGTGGCGCGCGGCGGGTTGAAGCTGAAGGCGTCGTAGTCGGGGAAGCTCAGGCTCTTGCCGCGCACCATGGCCGACACGCGCACCGGCAGGTTGGCCGCGCCGCCGCCGGAGACGTAGTTGATCTGCACGTCGGCGGGCACGCTGGTGGCGGCCACCAGCGGCTTCTTCTCGGTGGGCGCGATGCGGCCTTCGAGCACGGGCAGGCGGAATTCCTCGACGCGGAAGCTGCCGGTGGAGAAGCTGCGGCCGTAGCCGTCGTCGCCATCGCCTTCATCTTCGCCGTTGGCGTCCTTGCCGCCGCCGGTGCGCAGCATCACCGCGTACACGCCGAGCTTGGCGGCCGGTGGAATGGCGAAGCTGTTCTCGGCGCTCAGGCCGCCGGTGGCGGTCTTGCGCCAGTTCAGCGGCTGCGTGAAGCGCTGGCCGCTGCCCACGTGGGTGATGACCAGCGTGTCGGGGCGGTTCTCGGGCAAGCCGAAGCCCTTGCTGGTCTGCGTGCGGATCAGGCTCTTCATCGACACCGTCTCGCCGGCGCGCAGCAGCGTGCGGTCGAAGATGGTGTGGGCGACGCGGTCGGCCTCGGCCTGCAGACTGGTCGGCACGTTGAAGCGCCAGGGCTCGATGCCGCGCTGCCAGTCGCTCCAGGTGAAGGCGAGGTCTTCCACGCCCTTCTCGTCCTTGGCGCGGGCGCTGACGAACCAGGCGCCGTTGTCGTATTCGTTCGGCCCGTTGCACGAGGGCGCCTGCGGCGAGACGCCGCTGAGCATGACGACGCCGTTGGCGTCGGTGGTGCCGGTGGCCACGGCCTTGCCGTCGCAGCTGGAGACGCGCACTTCGGCGCCGGCCACGACCTTGCCCTTGTCCAGCGTGGTGACCCAGGCCATCGAGTTCTCGCGGCCCAGCTTGAAGTGCACCGCCAGGTTGGTGGCCAGCGCGGTGGTGCGCACGTACATCGTGCGCCCGGCGTTGTAGCGCTCGTCGAGCAGCGCCTCGCCCAGCTTCTGCGAGGCGATTTCGAGCACGTGGAAGCCCGGCGTCAGCGGGATGCCGATGACCTCGAAGGGGCGCGGATCGCCGCCGTCGGCCTTGGGCATGTCGAGCGCCTTCACGCCCGGCTGGCCGGCCAGCAGCGACAGCATGCGGGTCTGCAGCGTGGTGCGGTCGTCCTTGTCGATGACCGGGGGCAGCGGGCCCTTCACGTCCTTGCGCGCCTGTTCGCGCGAGACGGTGAAGCTGTCGTAGCGGCGGACCTTGCGGAACCACGCGATGATTTCCGCGTCGGTCTTCGGGTTCATGTCGCTCACCTTGCCGGGCGTGAGCGCGTTCACCATCAGCTTCGGTTCCACGCGGCGCACGGTGACCGGCATCATGGCCGGCGTGTCGGGCTCGGCCAGGCGCTCGACCACGCCGAAGGGCGAGGCGGCGAACTTGGCCAGCGGCGGCATCGCGCCGGTGGCCACCTTCAGCGGGAAGTTGCCGGGCGTGGCCAGCGGACGGCCCGAGGCGTCCTCGAACTTCGAGGGCAGCTCGATGCTGTATTGCGTGCTCTCGGCCAGCGGCGGGCCGAAGTACACGCCGTTGACCACGTCGTCGTCGCTCTGCGTGCCGCCTTCGAGCTGGGCCTTGACGGTTTGCCCGTTGCCCTTGAGCTCGATCTGCGAAGCCAGCTTGCGCGTGACCGGCGCGTTGAACGTCAGCTGCATCGGGCGCAGCGGCAGGCAGGCGGCCTGCGCGTTCTCGCGCTCGCAGCTGAAGGAGACGGCGAAGGGCTCGCGCACCTGGAACTCGATGCGGCGCTCCACGTTGTTGGCAACGCCCGAGGGCGTGGCAACGCCCTTGCCGTAGACGACCTGCACCTTGGCGCCGGGCGTCAGCGTGCGGTTGCACTGCATCGTGACGAAGCGCAGCGGATCTTTCTCGGCGGCCTTGTCGCGGCCGAAGGCCTTGAGCAGGCCGGCGCGCTGCTCGCCGTCGAGCAGCTTCACGGGAATGCGCTCGCCCACGCCGTCGGCCGTGCACCAGACGTTCTGGCGCACGCTCTCCAGCGTGGCCGCGCCGTTGAGCTCCAGCATGAACATCTGCTGCTCGTCGATGCGGCTGTAGCTGCCCGGCATGTAGTTGCGCACGAAGGGGCCGCCGGTGTTGAACTGGTAGCGCTCGGGGCCGGTGAGCTCGCCGCTGGCGGGCTTGAAGGTGGGAATGCGGGTGACCGTGCAGCGCACGCCGGGCGGCAGGTCGTTCTCGAAGTCGTAGACCCAGGCCTTGGCGTCGGTCCAGCGCCCGGTGCCCTTGGCGGCCTGGGCGTCGTTGCAGCTCACCGCGAGCGGAGCGGGCGCCTTGGGGTCGCCGAAGTTGATGGCGGGCTGGTCGAACTTGGCGACCACCTGGCGCACGCGCGCCACTTCGCCCTGTGGCGAGAGGCTGACGATCTGGAGGGCATGGCCCGGGCCGGACGCAAGAACGCCGCCGGCCAGGAGCAATGTTGGAAGGAAACGGTTCACTTTTTTATATCTCCACCTGAGAGGCAGCGCGCAGCGTAGCCGATTTGCACGACGGTTCGGGAGTGCCAACAGTCATAGGCCGTTGGCCCGGTCGCCGGGCGCGGGGGGCACCGTGGGCTTTACACAGCTCTTCTTACAATCGGGGCCGTCGTGCGTGCGCCGCGCGGACCGCAATCAAGACCTCGCCGCCGACCGATGAAACGCTACTGGGAAATAGACGCCTTGCGCGGGCTGATGCTCGTGCTGATGACCGTCACCCACCTGCCCACGCGGTTGACCGATCCGCTGGGCCAGCCCTTCGGCTTCGTCTCGGCCGCCGAGGGCTTCGTGCTGCTGTCGGCCTTCGTCGCCGGCCTGGTGTACAGCCGCATCGGCCACGTGCGCGGCGTCGACTCGATGCGCCAGGCCTTCTGGCGGCGCGTGCTCAAGGTCTACCTGGCCCAGGCGGCGACCCTGCTGTTCCTCTTCACCGTGATCACCGCGGTGGGCCTGCACATCGACCAGCCGGCGGTGAAGAACCTGGTGTCTTACTACCTGGCCGAGCCGCGCGAGGGCTTCATCTACGGGCTGCTGCTCATCTACGAGCCGGCGCTGCTCGACATCCTGCCGATGTACATCTTTTTCATGCTCATGAGCCCCTGGGTGCTGGCCTTCGCCATGCGCCACGGCTGGACCTGGGTGATGGTGGCGAGCGCCACGGTCTGGGCGGCGGCGCAGTTCGGCATCAGCGAATGGGTCTACGGGCTGGCCGTGCACTACCTGGGCGTGCCGGTGCCCTTCCACGAGATGGGCGCGTTCAACACCTATGCGTGGCAGTTCCTGTGGTTCGCGGGACTGTGCATCGGCGCGACCCGCAACGATCCGGGCGCGCGGCCGCTGCGCTTTCCGGTCTGGCTGGTGGCGCTGGCGGCGGGCATCGCGCTCTACGGCCTCTACTGGCGCCACACCGGCATCAATGGGCAGGCGCCGTTCGGCGGCGACGTAGAGCTGAACCTGTTGTTCGACAAGTGGCAGCTCGGCCCGCTGCGTCTGGTGAACCTGGTGGCGCTGGGCATCCTGGCGGTGCGCTTCGGGCCCTGGCTGATGCGCCGCATCCCGCGGCTGCGCTGGCTGGAGGCGATGGGCTCGGCCTCGCTGCCGGTGTTCTGCGCGCACCTCGTGGCGGTGCTGCTGGTGCTGGCCTTCTACGGCGACAGCCAGACGGCGCGGCCCTGGTGGGGCGACGGCCTGCTGCTGGCGGCGGTGTTCTCGGGGATGTATTTCGTGGCGCGCTTCACGCGCGGTGCCGACGTGCCGCCGCCGGCGGACGACGTGCCGTCGGAGCCCGCGCCGGCCTGAACTCGGCCTGAACCCAACCTCGTCCGGCCCGGTCAGGGCAGCCCGGCCGTCGGCGTTGCCGGAGGGGCCGGGAGATGCGGCGCGATCACCGCATGCCACAGCCGGTAGCCTTCATCCGTCATGTGCAGCCTGTCGGCCCGGAAGAGCTCCGGCCGCGGACGGCCATCGGCGCCCAGCATGGGCGTGTAGATGTCGATGAACTCGCTGTTGGGCAGCAGGTTCAGGTAGGCCGCGACGACGTGGTTGGTCTCCCGGATCTGCGGCATCAGCTGCTCGCGCGAAGGGCTGGGCTTGACCGATATGAAGCTGATGCGCGTGTCGGGCAGCTCGGCGCGCACCGCGTTGGCGAAGCGCGCGAAGCTGTCGAGCACCTGCAGCGGCGTGCGGCCTTCGGCCAGGTCGTTGTCGCCCGCGTACACCATCACCTGGCGCGGCTTGTAGCGCACCACCAGGTCGCGCGCGAACAGGGCGCAGTCGGCCAGGGTGGAGCCGCCGAAGCCGCGGTTGACCACGCCGCCGGGAACGCGCGCGAAGTCCTGCTGCAGCCGGCTCCACATGCGCACCGTGGAGCTGCCCACGAACACCACGCCGCCGGGCGCCGGAAAGCGCTCCTGGTCGGCGCGCGCGAAGGCCGCGAGCTCGTTGTGCCAGCGGTCCTTGGCGGCCAGGTAGTCGCGCGCGGCCGCTGCCTCGGCGGCGGCCGTCTCGGATTCCTGGGGGAAGAAGGAAGACTGGGCATTCGCGGCCAGCGCCGCGGTCAGCAGTGCGACCGCGGCGAGCGCGGTTTTCATCGGATGCATCGGAAAGACGGAAATGAAGGGCGGAAGGCGACTGTTGGGCGGATTTTCCCTCACGACGCTCCAGCAGCCGCGATCGTTGACAGCCTGGGCCCCGCCTAGAGGGTTTTCTCGATGAGCGCGCCCTTGAACAGGATGGGCCCCTTCGGTCCGCTGCCCGGCGGCACGCCGCCCTTGGCTTCGAGCGAGATGGCCAGGGCCGGAACGGCCACGTCGGACTCCGACGCCGCCAGGCGCAGGCCCGGCGCGTTGCCGAGCACGCCCAGCGAACGCGGCGCGCCGCCCGGTGGCAGGGCCCAGAGCTGCAGCGACTTGTCGTCACCTTCGCGGTAGCTGCCCACGCGCTGCAGCACCAGCTGCTTCTTCTTCGGATCGAAGGTCACGAGCATCGAGGCCGCGTCCTTGTCGTCGCTGAGCACGGCCACGTACTGCACCGCGGGGGCGTTCTGCAGCTGATCGCGCAGGTTCAGGCCGACCGCCACGGCCAGCACGGTGGCCAGCGCGCCGGCGGCCGTGGCGGTTCGCCACAGCGCGAGGCTGCGCAGCCAGCCGCCCTGGCGGGATTCGCCGGCGGCCCGGGCCGCTTCGCGCTGGCGTTCCAGGGCGAGCGCCGACTGCTCGGCGTCGATCATGTTGCGGATGCGGGTCCACACGGCCGGATCGGGCGCGACCGAGGGCTGCAGCTCCGTCATGCTCGCGAGCCGGCCTTGCCAGACCAGCGCGGCGGCGCGCACCGGCGCCTGTTCGCGCGCCAGGGCCTCGAAGCGGCGGCGGGCGCCGCCGCGCAGGGTGCCCAGCGCGTGGCTCGCCGCCAGCAGCTCGAGCAGTTCGGGGTGTGCGAGGAGGTTCATGGGGAGACAGTCTTTTTCTTCGTCGCCATCGCTCTCACGCAAAGCGCCCCATGCAGACGCGCAGCTTCTCCAGCCCGCGCCGTATCCATGTCTTGACCGTGCCGAGTGGCAGCCTGAGCTGTTCGGCCAGCTCGCCATGGCTCATGTCGCGCAGGTAGGCCAGGCTGACCACCTCGCGCTGGCGGCCCTCTAGCTGGCTCAGGCACTGGTGCAGCGCCCAGGCCTGCTCGCTGGCATCGGCCGTGTCGGCCGGGCTGGGTGCGTCCGATTCGAGCTGGTCGGCCATCTGCTCGTCGAATTCCTGCGTCAGCTGGGCGCGGTCGGCGGCGCGGCGGCGCAATAGGTCGAGCGCCCGGCTGCGCACGATGAGCCCGAGCCAGGCCAGCGGCGGGCTCAGCGAGGCGCGGTAGTCGCCGGCAACCCGCCAGACTGTCAGAAAGCTCTCCTGCAGCACGTCTTCCGCCCATTCGCGCTGACGCACCACACGCATCGCCAGGCCCATCAGCCGGGGGGAGGTCCGGTCGTAGAGCTGCCGCAGGGCGGCTTCGTCGCGATGGCCGATCCGCTCGATCAGCGCCATCAGTTCGGCGTCGGGGCTGGGTGCTGGCATCCGCGGATTGTGGAGCATCGATGCGCATGCCCGGTATACGGAGCGGCAGGGCGGCCGGATTCAATGTGCCGCGCGAATGAAGTCTTTTGGAAACATTTGTGACCGTATACTGCCTTGCAAAAACCGAGGGACCGCGCACGCGCGGACGGAGAAGAATGAAGCAAATTGCGATCGTGATCGCGCTCTGCGTGGGCGCGTGGTACTTCTTTATCGGCGGGCGCAAGCTCGACGAGCCGATGGTGCGCGATTACTACCAGAAGGAAGCCCACGCCATCTACTCGCGCGATGCCGAGGCGCTGTGCAAGCAGCTCAGCCGCAAGGCCCGCATCGAGAGCAAGACCACGATGATGGGGAAGACGGTCGAGAGCTCCCACAACCGCGACGAGGCTTGCCAGGCGACCCGCGATGCCTTCGAGACCTTCAGCAAGGTCGGCGAACGGATGGGTGGCATCCTCACCATCGAGTACGAGTACCACATCGACGGCATCGAGGTGGCCCCCGACCGCAAGAGCGCCACCGTCAAGGGCACCAGCGTGCTGAAGATGGGCGAGTCGCTGCTGCAGTACAAGACCAGCTTCACCCAGCGCCTGGAGCGCGAACTCGGCCAGATGCGCCTCGTGCGTGCCGACGAGGCCACGGTGATGCGCATGGGCGGCGCCGGCGCCATGAGCCAGAGCGATTTCTTCCGCAAGTAGCAAGAAGAAAAGAAAAGGAAGCAGGGGAGTTGCCATGATCGTCGTCAAGGATGCGCTGCGGTCGCCACCGCCTTTCTGGCACCGCCTGAACAGCTTCTTCGCCTTTCCCTTCCAGATGCGGCCGCTGGCCTACGGCCTGCTGCTGTCGTTCTGCAGCCTGCTCTTCGACGCGATCTTCTTCCTGCCCGATGCGCTGGCGCTCTTCGTGATCGAGGTCGGCATCATGCTGGCGGCCAGCCGCTACGGCTTCAAGATCATCGCGCTGGGCGCGCGCGGCATCCGTGACTCGGCCGACTTCGGCCGAGAGTCGAGCGACGACTGGATCTACATGCCCTGGAAGCTCTTCGCCATCTCGCTGGTGCAGGCCTTCCTGATCGGCTGGCTCGCCTGGTACGCGCCCATCCTGGGCACGGTGGGGCTCTTCGTGATGTCCTTCACCTTCCCGGCGGCGGTGATCGTGCTGGTGCAGTCGGCCAGCTTCTTTCAGGCGATGAACCCCGGCCACGTGATGGACGCGATGCGCACCATCGGCTGGCCCTACGCGCTGCTGTGCTTCTTCCTGTTCCTGCTGAGCACCGGCGCGCAGGTGGCGCTGGCGATGGTGCTGCCGATGTTCGACGGGCGCATCGTGCTGCCGATCGTCAACTTCGCCTTCATCTACTTCGGCTGGGTGATGGCGAGCCTGCTGGGCTACGTGATGTTCCAGCACCATGACGCCTTCGGCTTCGACGCTGTGCCGGGCAGCGAACTGCCCGACGGCGCGCCGGCCGACCGCCGCACGCCCGCGCAGATCGAGGCGCAGCGCATCGACGCCGAGGTGGCTCAGTTCATCACCGAAGGCGACCTCGCCGCGGCGCTGGGCACGGCCTACGAGGCACAGCGCACGGCCGACTCCAACGACCTCTCGGCGCAGCGCCGCTACCACCGCGTGCTGGCGCTGATGCCCGAGAAAAAAGACACCATGCTCGACCAGGCGAAGCGCTTCATACCGCTGCTGATGCGGCGCGACCTGGGCTCCGAGGCGCTCAAGGTCTTCAAGGCCTGCAAGGAGCGCGACAAGGCTTTTGCGCTCGACGACCCGGCCATGGTCATTGCCATGGCCCGCGCCGAATGGCGCAACGGCGACGCGCACGCCACGCTGGCGCTGCTGTCGGGCTTCGACAAGCGCTTCCGCGGGCACGAGGCCATTCCGCAGGCTTACGAGCTCGCGGCGCGCGCGCTGGTGCAGGGGCTTGGCCGCGCCGACATGGCGCAGCCGATCCTCACGACCATGGAAGCGCGCTACCCCGACAGCGAGCAGACGCAGGAAGTGCGCTGGCTGCTGCGGCCGGCGGCGCCGCCGGCGCAGACGGCATAGGCGGCACCGAGCGCAGGCGCCCTCAGGCGTTCTGCAGCGCCCGCGTCACCATGTCGTTCGGCGCAAGCCGCAGCAGATGCGGCAGCAGGCCGAGCGCCTTGTCGCGCAGGCCCGCATGCAGCAGGCCGTTGGCGCAGGTGGAGAGCGTGTCGGCCAGCTCCGGGTGGTCGGGCGCCGTTTTCAGCAGGATGCGGCAGAGCCGGTCGGCGTCGTCGAACTGGCGGATGCGGGCGAAGCGGCGCGCGAGCCGGGCCATGTCTTCCGGCTTGAGCCGAACGCCGGGACGCGCCTGGTCGAGGTAGGTCTGGAAGCTGGCGTGCTGCAGCGCCAGCGTGTCTTCATCGGTGGCGGGCAGGCGGAAGATGCGGCGCGCGGCCTGGTGGAAGTCGTCGCCCGCGGGCTGCAACCGCGCGGTGTTGAACCAGGCGCGCAGCGTCTCGGCGTCGTTGGGACGCAGCGCGGCGGCGGCGCGCCATTCCGCGCAGGCGCGGTCGAACTTCATCGCCGAGCCGAACCTGCGGGCCGCGGCCACGTGCTCGTCGAAGCGGTCGTCGTCGCGCACCATCTCCGACTTGACGGTCTCGGGCGTCTTCACGCGGCCCAGCAGCATGGCGCCGTACATCAGCGTGGCGCCGGTCAGCAGGCCGCCGAGGTGGGCCATGTAGGCGATGCCCTGGCCGCCCAGCCAGTGCTGCATCAGCTCGTTGGCGATCCAGGCCGGCAGCAGCAGCAGGGCCGGCGCGGTGACGTAGTTGAAATAGAAGAACAGCTGGTAGAAGAAGCGGATGCGCCGCAGGCGGTACATCACCGCGTACATGCCCATCAGCGCCGAGACCGCACCCGAGGCGCCCAACCCGTAGGTGCCCCCGGCATAGGCCCAGCCGGCCAGCACCGAGGCGCCGACCGCGCCCAGCAGATAGAACGCCAGGTAGGTGCCGCGCCCCAGCGCCAGCTCCACCGAGAAGCCGAAGAGGAACAGGAACAGCATGTTGCCCAGCAGGTGGCCGGTGCTGCCGTGCAGGAAGGCGTTGGTGATCCAGGTCCAGGGCCTGAACTCGGCGTCCGTCGCGTAGCTCTGCGCCCAGCGCTCGGTGAAGGGCGCGGGCAGCATCGACTCGTACTGCTGGCGGGCGCGCTTCCACTCGTCGTACTGCGGGTTGTCGGGCTTGATGACCTCGTCGGCGCGCAGCTTCTGCAGGAACTTGCGATCGTTCTGCAGGCCTTCGAGAAGCTGCGGATAGGCCTCCTCGTGCCGCAGCATGCGGCGTGCGAGCTTGCCGCGCTTGGGGTCGGTCTTCTCGAGCCACTCCACGAAGGCCGGCAGCTCCAGCTGGGGCAGCGCGCTCTTCACGTAGTAGGCGGCGGCGCGCTCCTGCCCCTTCTCTTCACTGCGCTGCGGTCCCCAGAACACGATCATGTTCACGAGGATCAGCAGCACCGTCATCCACGGTGGGTTGCGCCAGCTCGGTTTGTTCTCGAGCGGGATTGCGTAGAACACGGTGCGTCTCCGGTGCGTCGGGTGGGGCCGTCTAGATGCGGCCGCCGCCGGGCCGCCCCAAGGCGAGCCGCGCCTCCCCCCTGGGGGGTGGAGTTACACGAGCGAAGCGAGTGAAAAGCCGGGGGGCCGACATTTCTAGCCCAGGCGGGCGCGGTGGCGGGCGACCTGCGCCTTCACCTGCGCCGGCGCCGTGCCGCCCAGGATGTTGCGCGCGTTCAGCGAGCCGCGCAGGCTCAGCACGTCGTACACGTCCTTCTCGATGCTCGGGTTGAACTGCTGCAGCACCGCCAGCGGCAGCTCGGCCAGGTCGACCTGGTGCGAGGTGGCGGCCTTCACGGCGTGGGCCACGGTCTCGTGCGCGTCGCGGAAGGGCAGGCCCTTCTTCACGAGGTAGTCGGCCAGGTCGGTGGCGGTGGCGTAGCCGCGCAGGGCGGCGGCTTCCATGGCCTCGGGCTTCACGGTGATGCCGCCGATCATCTCGGCGAAGATGCGCAGGGTGTCCTTGAGCGTGTCGACCGTGTCGAACAGCGGCTCCTTGTCTTCCTGGTTGTCCTTGTTGTAGGCCAGCGGCTGGCCCTTCATGAGCGTGATGAGCGCCATCAGGTGGCCGACCACGCGGCCGGTCTTGCCGCGCGCCAGTTCGGGCACGTCGGGGTTCTTCTTCTGCGGCATGATCGACGAGCCGGTGGTGAAGCGGTCGGCGATCTTGATGAAGCCGAAGTTCTGGCTCATCCACAGGATGAGTTCCTCGCTCATGCGGCTCACGTGCACCATGCACAGGCTGGCGGCGGAGGTGAATTCGATGGCGAAGTCGCGGTCGCTCACCGCGTCCAGGCTGTTCTGGCAGACGCCGTCCATGCCAAGGGTCTTGGCGACCAGCTCGCGGTCCAGCGGGTAGCTGGTGCCGGCCAGCGCGGCGGCGCCCAGCGGCAGGCGGTTGACGCGCCTGCGGACCTCGCTCATGCGCTCCGCGTCGCGGCTGAACATTTCCACGTAGGCCAGCATGTGGTGGCCGAAGCTCACCGGCTGCGCCACCTGCAGGTGGGTGAAGCCCGGCAGGATCACGTCGACGTTCTTCTCGGCGATGTCCACCAGCGCCTTCTGCAGGTCGACCAGCAGGTCGCCGATCAGGTCGATCTCGCCGCGCAGCCACAGGCGCACATCGGTGGCGACCTGGTCGTTGCGGCTGCGGCCGGTGTGCAGGCGCTTGCCGGCGTCGCCGACCAGCTGGGTCAGGCGGGCCTCGATGTTCAGGTGCACGTCTTCCAGGTCGAGCTTCCACTCGAAGGCGCCGGATTCGATTTCGGAACGGATCTGCGCCATCCCGCGCTCGATTGCGGCGTGGTCCTGCACGCTGATGATGCCCTGTGCCGCCAGCATGCCGGCGTGTGCCAGCGAGCCCTGGATGTCGGCCTGCCACAGGCGCTTGTCGAAGAAGACGCTGGAGGTGTAGCGCTTCACGAGGTCGCTCATCGGTTCGGAGAAAAGGGCCGACCAGGCTTCGGATTTCTTGTCGAGTTGGTTTTGGGTCATGGGAGCCGTCCTGGAGGCAATAATGGGTTGGTTACCCGATGGATCAGATGTCTGCGATGCGCAACCCGGCGATTTTATCGGCCAGCTCTTCCCCCACGCCCCCGCCGTCGTCGGAAAGGGCGCGCGCGGCCGCGTCCCCGGCGCGCGGCGGGCCGTCGATCTTCGACGCCTGCCAGATCGGCGTGGTGCTGCGCACGGTGGTGTTCGTCGAGGCGGTGGTGGCCATCGCAGCCCTTTTCGTGGTCTCCACGCCCGGCGAATGGCTGGTGCAGACCGCCACCATCACCGGCGGGGCGCTGCCCGCCACGCTGCTGTGGCTGGTGAGCGCCTGCGGCCTCAAGAAGCCGCTGCGGCGGCTGCCCAAGCACTGGCAGTACACGGCCGGCGCGCTGCTCGGCGCGCTGTCGGCAACCTACGGCTGCGGCCTGCTGCGCCTGACGGGCGTGCTGGCCAGCGCGCCGTGGCTCGCCAGTGCGCTCACCGGAGCCCTGTTCGCGGGGCTGGTGATGGCCGCGATGGTGCTGCGCGCCCGGGGCCAGACGCCGGCCGCCACCACGGCGCGGCTGGAGGAGCTGCAGTCGCGCATCCGCCCGCACTTTCTTTTCAACACGCTCAACAGCGCCATCGCCCTGGTGCGCGAGGAGCCGGCCAAGGCCGAGACCATGCTCGAGGACCTGGCCGAGCTGTTCCGCCAGGCGCTGGCCGACCCGGGCGAATCGGGCACGCTGGCCGACGAGATCGCGCTGGCCGAGCGCTACCTGGCCATCGAGCAGGTGCGCTTCGGCGACCGGCTGCGCATCCGCTGGGACCTCGATGCCGCCGCCAGCAACGCGCGCCTGCCGCCGCTGCTGCTGCAGCCGCTGGTCGAGAACGCCATCAAGCACGGCGTGGAGCCCAGTCCCGAGGGCGCCAAGCTGCGCATCCGCACCGAGCGGCGCGGCAGCATGGTGGTGATCGAGGTGGTCAACAGCCTTCCGCCGCTGCGCTGGGCCGACGAGCCGCTGCCGCGCGGCCACGGCATCGCGCTGGCCAACGTGCGCGACCGGCTGCGGCTGCTGCACGACATGCAGATGCAGTTCAGCGCCGGCATGGACCAGAAAAGCTACAGAGTACGCATAGCCATTCCCGCCGAATCATGACCCTCAAGACACTCATCGTCGACGACGAAGCCCTGGCGCGCTCGCGCATGCGCACGCTGCTTCGCGACTGCACCTCGCCCGCCGCGGAAGTGGTGGCCGAAGCCTCGCAGGGCGCCGAGGCGCTGCAGCAGCTGGGCACGCTGGCGCTCGACCTGGTGCTGCTCGACGTGCACATGCCCGGCATCGACGGCATCGAGGTGGCGCGCGCGCTGCGCAGCCGCGCCGACGCACCGGCCGTGGTGTTCGTGACCGCGCACGCGGCCCATGCGGTGACGGCCTTCGATCTCGACGCGGTCGACTACCTCACGAAGCCCGTGCGCGTCGAACGCCTGCAGCAGGCGCTGCAGAAGGCCGAACGCTTCCTGAAGGAGCGCCGCGCGCTGCAGGCCGAGGCGGCGCCGGAGACGGTGCTGATCCAGGACCGGGGCCGCGCCGAACGGGTGCCGCTGTCGGAGGTGCTCTACCTCAAGTCCGAATACAAGTACCTCACGGTGCGCACAGCCACGCGCAGCCACATCCTCGACGGCTCGCTCAACGAGTTCGAGGAGCGCTACCCGCAGCGCTTCCTGCGCGTGCACCGCAATGCGCTGGTGGCGCGCGCGGCGATCCGCGCGCTGGAGAAATACGACGACGGCGAGGACGCCGAGGGCTGGGCCCTGCGGCTGGACTCGGTTCCCGAGCCCGTGGCCGTGTCGCGCCGCCAGCTCGCCGCGGTGCGCGAAGTGCTGAAGGAATCGCGATGAGCGACGACAAGCCCGCATCCACGCAAGCACCGCCGGCGGAGCAGGCGGCCGACGTGCCGCTACCGGCCGGAGCCGAACCGGAACCCGAGCCGGCACCGGCGCCCGTTCCGCAAGAGCCGCCCGAGGCCGAACCCGAGCCGCCCCCACCCCCGCCGGCGCGCGAGCGCCTGCTGCTGCACATGCCCGTCGACGTGCGCAGCGCGTCCCTGGTGGTGCTCGCGGTGCTGGCCAGCGTGTTCGCGCTGCAGTGGGGGCAGGCCGTCTTCATTCCGCTGATGCTGAGCCTGCTGCTGACCTATGCGCTGTCGCCGCTGGTCGAACTGCTGCATCGCTGGAAGCTGCCGCGCTGGATCGGCGCGGGGCTGATCCTCCTGGGCCTCTTCGGCGGCCTGGGCTGGACCGGCTATTCGCTCTCCGGCAGCGCCACGCAGCTGCTCGATTCGCTGCCGGTGGCCGCGCAGAAGCTGGGCCAGGCCATGCGCCGCGACCGGGGCGCCAGCGCCACGCCGCTGGACAACGTGCAGCAGGCGGCGGCGCAGCTCGAGAAGGCCGCCGAGGAGAACTCCGCCCGCGTGGCCTCGCGCAAGGGCGTGGCGCGCGTCATCATCGAGCGCCCGAGCTTCAACGTGCGCGACTACCTGCTCACCGGCACTGTCGGGCTGCTGAGCGCAATGGGGCAGTTCACGCTGGTGGCCTTCCTCACCTACTTCGCGCTGTGCTCGGGCGACACCTTCCGGCGCAAGCTCATCAAGATCACCGGCTCGAGCCTGCAGAAGAAGAAGGTGACGGTGCATGTGCTCGACGACATCACGCGCAACATCGAACGCTACCTGCTGGTGCAGATCCTGGTGAGCGCCATCGTGGGCGTGGCCACGGGCCTCGCGTTCTGGGCCGTCGGCATGGAGAACGCGGCCGTGTGGGGAATCATCGCGGCCGTGACCAACCTCATTCCCTACATCGGCTCGGTGATCGTGCTGGCGGCGGCCGGGCTGGTGGCCTTCCTGCAGTTCAACAGCCTGCAGATGGGGCTCGTGGTGGCCGGCATCTCGCTGGGCATCCACACCGTCGTGGGCAACCTGCTGATGCCCTGGCTCACCGGCCGTACCAGCCGCATGAACCCGGTCGCGGTGTTCGTGGGCGTGATCTTCTGGGGCTGGCTCTGGGGCATCTGGGGCCTGCTGCTGGGCATTCCGATCACGATGGTGATCAAGTCGATCTGCGACCGGGTGGAAGACCTGCAGCCGATCGGGGAGCTGCTGGGCGAGTAGCCCGGGCGGGCTGCTCTACATCGAGGGGCTTCGCGGCTTCGTCACCCTGGCGGTCGAGGGCAGTTTCTTCACGAAGGTCGCGTCCGGATCGAGCGGCCTGCCGTCGCGCGTGCGCAGCTCGACCTTCGGCACCGGCTTGCCGCTGTCGCGCTCGACGAGCACCGAATGCGGCTCGCCCCTGGCGTACAGGTGCGCCTCGCCCCAGTGCCGCAGGCCGACCACCACGGGGAACAGTCCCTTGCCCTTGGGCGTGAGCACGTATTCCTGGTAGGCCGATCCGTCGGAGGCGGGCACGAGTTCGAGCACGCCTTCCTGCACCAGGTTCTTCAGCCGGTCCGACAGGATGTTCCTGGCGACGCCCAGGCTCTGCTGGAACTCGCCGAAGCGCTTCATGCCGTCGAAGGCATCGCGGATCACGAGCAGCGACCACTGGTCGCCCACGATGTCGAGCGCGCGTGCCATCGGGCATGCATCGGCCTTGAGGCTTTTTCGTTGGGCCATGGGTTTCTTTCCGAAGCAGGGCAGGTTCGGTCGATACTGCCATTCGGTTTTATTTTAAAACCCAGACGGAAAGGCCCCCTATCGGACAGCGACGTGCGCGCGATGCAGCCGGGCGAAGCGCGCGATCATCAGTGGACCCAGCAGCGCGCCCAGCCCGGCCGAACTCCATGCGGCGGCCCAGGCCTGCGTGCTGCCGATGCCGAAGCTGGCCTGCCCCCAATCGAGCGCAAGGCCGAACACCCAGGGGCTGAGCGCACCCGCGCCGAAGCCCATCACCGAGCGCACCGAGAAGGCCACGCCCAGCCGGTGCGGCGCCACAACGTCGGCCAGCGCGGTCGAGTAGACCGACGAATCGGCGATGGCCAGCAGGTTGTAGACCGCCGCGGCCGCCGCCAGCAGCCACAGCGGCCAGCTCCACATCCAGCCGAAGGCGAAGGACATGCAAAGGCTCGCGACGGTCGCGATCATCATCACCCGCGCACGCCCCAGCCTGTCGGAAGCCGCGCCGCCCGCGATGCTGCCGAACACGCTCACCAGATGCGCCAGTGCCGCCAGCGCGATGCCGGCGCCTTGCCACGACGACGCCATGCCTGAGGAAGCGACCAGATACGCCGGCAGCCATGCCCACAGCGCCATGAGCTCCCAGCAATGGAAGGCGTAGGCCCAGTTACCGGCCATCGCGGGTTTGTCGCGCACCGTGGCGGCCAGGGCGTGCAGGGTGCCTTCGCGGACCGCGCCGGGCGCTCGTGGCGACGGCCGGCGCATGCGGCGCAGCGCGTGCGCAGTGAGCACCGTGCCCGCAACGGTGCAGGCCGCCGCCGCCAGCAGCCCCAGCCGCCACTGCTGCAGATGGCTGAACGTCGCCACCACCGCGAGCGAGAGTGCGTAACCCATCGACGACGATCCAATGAAGAGCCCCATCGCGCGCCCGCGCACGGCGGGCTCGGTGTTGTGCGCCAGCAGCTGCAGCCCTGGCGTGTACGAGGCGCCCGCGCACAGCCCGGCAAGGCCGTAGAGCAGCATGGCCGAGAGATGGTCGTGCGCAAAGAGCGCGAAGGCGAGCGCAGCCGCCGAGCTCACCGCACTGCCCGCGAGGAAGATGCGATGCGGCCCGTAGCGGTCGGCCAGCAGGCCCGCCGCAAAGAGCGAGCTCATGTAGCCCACGTGCCAGGCGCTCTGGATCGAGCCGGCCTGCGCAGCCGTCATGTGCCAGTCGGCCATCGCGAACGGCAGCACACCCGAGTAGGCGGTGACGATCATCGACTGCAGCAGCCGGCTCGCGCACAGCAGCGCCAGCCAGCCGCGCGCGGGGCCGGCGGTGTCGCCCGACATGACGGCGGGCCTCAGCGCAGGGCGCGCTGCATCAGCACGGTGTCGACCCAGCGCCCGAACTTGAATCCGATGTCGCGCAGCACGCCGACCTGCGCGAAGCCCAGGCTCTCGTGCAGCCGCAGCGAGCCCGTGTTGGCACTGCTGCCCACGCAGGCGACCATCTGCGTGAACCCGGCGTCGGTACAACGCCGGATCACTTCGCGCAGCAGCGCCTTTCCGATGCCGTGGCCGTGCATGCCCTGCGCGACGTAGACCGAGTCTTCCACCGAGTGCCGGTAGGCCGAGCGGGCGCGGTAGGCGGTGGCGTAGGCATAGCCGGCGACCTCGCCGTCGAGCAGCGCCACGAGGTAGGGCATGCCGCGCGCGATCACGTCGGCGCGGCGCTGCTGCATCTGTTCGACGGAGGGCACTTCCTCCTCGAAGGAGCACAGGTCGTGCAGCACGTAGTGGCTGTAGATGGATTGAACGGCCGCCATGTGATGCGGCATGGCGTCGAGGATCTCGACCGTGGCGGAAGCGAGCGGAGCAGGGGATGGCGATGACATGGCCCCGATCTTGACGATGCCTCATCGATAAGTGAAGCTTCGCCAGCCTATGCAAGGCATGAGAAAAACTTTGGATAAATCGCTCAACCTCGACCAGCTGCGGTCCTTCGCGCTGGTCATCGAAACCGGCAGCTTCTCGGCCGCCGCCGACAGGCTCGGCCTCTCGCAGCCGGCCGTGAGCCTGCAGATCCGCCAGCTCGAACGCCGTCTGGCGGTGCGCCTGGTGGAGCGTGTCGGCAAGCGCGCGCAGGCCACGCCGGCGGGCATGGAGCTGCTGCGCCATGCGCAAAACATCGAGACCGCGGTGGAGAACGCCATCGACGCGCTCGCCGACCACGCCAGCGGCGTTGCCGGTCGCGTGCGGCTGGGCACGGGCGCGACGGCCTGCCTGCATTTCCTGCCTGCCGTCTTGCGCGGGTTGCGCGAGCGCTTTCCCGAGCTCGGCGTGGTGGTCAGCACCGGCAACACCGAGGACCAGGCGCGCAAGGTGGAGGAGAACAGCCTCGACCTCGCGCTGGTCACGCTGCCCGCGGCCGGGCGCTCTCTGGCGGTGATGCCTGTGCTCGACGACGAATTCGTCGCCATCGGCCGGCACGACCTCGCACCGCTGAAGGCGAAGGTCTCGCCGCACGATCTGGCCGGCTTGCCGCTGGTGCTTTTCGAGCCCGCGGCCAACACGCGCAAGCTGGTCGACCGCTGGTTCGCCGCCGAGGGCCTGCAGCCGCAGCCGGTGATGGAACTGGGCAGCGTGGAGGCGATGAAGGAGATGGTGGCTGCGGGGCTGGGCTACGCCATCGTGCCCGGCATGGCGATGACGGGGCGCGGTGCGCACCCGGAGCTGAAGGCCAGCCAGTTGAATCCGCGCATGCACCGCGCGCTGGCGATCGTGGTGCGGCGCGACAAGCCCGTCAGCAAGGCCTTGCGGGTGGTGCTGGATGCGATCGCGGCGGCCGGGAAGCCCGGCCGCCGCTGACTGCGAAGTAGCTGCTGCTCGTGCTTACTCGGGCACGGCGGCAAGTGCAGCGCCGCCGCGCGCACGGCCCAGCGTGCCGACGATCAGCGCCGCGATCAGCACCAGCACGCCGCTGAGCACCATCGCGCTGGAGATGCCGAAGTTGTCGACCGTCACGCCGCCGATCAGCGCGCCGGAGGCGATCGCCACCTGGAAGCCGCTCACCAGCAGGGCCTGGCCGGCTTCGGGTGCGTCGGGCACCGCTTCCATCATCCAGCCGGTGAGCGCCACCGGGATCAGGCCGAAGGCGACGCCCCAGATCACGACCACCACCGCGCCGGGCACGAAGCCCGAGCCGATCACCGTCGTCAGCAGAAGCGCCGTGGCGAGCATCAGCGCCGCCAGCAGGGTGGTGCCGCGCACGCTGCGCGCCACCAGGCTGCCGCCGAGGAAGGTGCCGACGAAGCCCACCGCGCCGTACACCAGCAGCAGCGTCGACACCGAGTTGGGCGCGAGGCCGAACACCTGCTGCAGCAGCGGCTTCAGGTAGGTGTAGGCCGCGAAGTGGCCGGCGATGAAGAACAGCACCGCGAGCAGACCCACCTGCGCCATGCGGCGCGTGAGCGGCGTCAGCAGGTCGCGCGCACCGATGGCGCGCACCGGCGGAATCGACGGCAGCAGCCACAGCTGCACCAGCAGCACCGCGGCGGCGAGCGCGCCCGTCACCGCGAACGATGCGCGCCAGCCGAACAGCGTGCCCAGGAAGGAGCCGGCGGGCACGCCGAGCACCGTGGCGGCCGACACGCCGGCCAGCACGATCGACATCGCGCGCGCCTGCGAGGCATGCGGCACCAGCTGCGTGGCGGCGGCGGGCGCGAAGGTCCAGAAGCCGCCCACGCACAGGCCGAGCAGCAGGCGGGCCACCAGCATGGTGGCGAAATTGGGCGCGAAGGCCGCGAGCAGGTTCGACGCGATCAGCAGCGTGGTGAGCGCGATCAGCACGGTGCGGCGGTCGAGCTTGCCCGAAGCGACGATGAGCGCCGGCCCGGCGAAGGCGGCCAGTACGCCGGGCATGGTGACCATGAGGCCGGCCGTGCCGTCGGAAACGTTGAGGCCGCGTGCGATGTCGGTGAGAAGGCCGATGGGCATGAACTCGGTCGACACCATCGCGAATGTGCCGACGGCGATGGAGCCGACGGCGAGCCATGCGGAGCGCGAGGCCGGCACGGGCGCTGCCGCGGACGGCGCAGGCGCCCCGAGCTCGTCGATGCACGGGTTGCTGCTGGGTGAATTCATCATGATGGGGGTTGTCCTTTGGAGCGTCGGCGCCGGCGCGCGCACCGATGCCGTTGAAGAGGCGTCGAGTGTGCGAGCCGGCGCCTGCGCGACAAAGGGGCCGTGCGGCAGCAGACAGTTTCCCGGGGACGAACAATGGGCCCTTTTGATGGCTATCGCCATCCACGGGGCCGTTGCGACGGCCTAAGCCAGCGCGGGCCGCAGCTCCAATATGCGGCCATCGGCCACGAAGGAATCGCCGATCAGTACGCGAAAGTTCGTACCGGGCTGGAAGCGCGACAGCGCGGCGGCTGGCGAGAGGAACTCGACCTCGAGCGCGGCCGGCTTGCCGCGCTCCAGCGCATCGCCCGCGGGCACCATCCAGCGCGCAGAGAAGCCTTCCTTGTCGAGCACCAGCGCGCAGCGGTATTCGCCCGGCGCAATGGGCGTGTCCTGCGAGGGCAGGGCAGGCTTGCGGAAGGTGATCTCCGCGAGCGCGGCCGGCGTGAAGGCACCCAGCGCATCGAAGCCGGGAGGTGCCGCCGGCGGCTTGCGGCGCGGCCACTTGCCGATCAGCCACGCGATCACGTTGCCGATGATCGGCACCCACAGCACCATCAGCAGCGTCGCGATGTCGCGCGTGGTGGAGCCCGGTGCCGCGTAGTGCCGCACCACCGCGCCGCCCACCGCCACGCACAGCAGGATGGCGACGATGAGCCTGCGGCGAGAACCGATCTTCGTGCTCATGCGTTCATGCCTTGGCCGGCGGCGCCTCGGGGAAAGACGGAATCTCGCTCGCGTGGTCGAGCCACGGCACCTCGTGCGAAGTCCAGATGTGCGAGGCGGGGCGCTGGCCCGGGTCGTCGTCGAGCGAGCCCAGGCGCAGGATGACCTGCGGCTTGTCCACCCACTCGGCCACGAGGTGCGTGCCGCAGCGCGTGCAGAAGTGGCGCAGCTTGCCGGGCGTCGATTCGAAGGAGCCGATG
This sequence comes from Variovorax sp. SG517, assembly GCF_013376045.1. Taxonomy (GTDB): domain Bacteria; phylum Pseudomonadota; class Gammaproteobacteria; order Burkholderiales; family Burkholderiaceae_C; genus Variovorax. Next base: position 50,458 of record NZ_JABMJG010000003.1, read on the forward strand.
GCTTCTTCGCCGGCGGTCCAGCGGAAGTCGGCGCGGTCGACGCGCGCGGTGGTGGTGAACGCGGCGCTGTGCGCCTTGCGGCAGGTCTGGCAATGGCAGTGAGCGATGGGGCCGGCGAGGCGCGCGGCTTCGTACCGGACGGTGCCGCAGAGGCAGGAGCCTTTCATGGCGTTCTCTTTCGGTGGATGGGGCTGCGAGTCTATGCGCGCCGCAAACGACGACGGGCCCCGAAGGGCCCGTCCCGGCTCGCGCGGTGGCGTCAGCCCGTGTTGCGCAGCCCCGCCGCCACCCCGTTGATCGAGATGTGGATGCCGCGCTGCAGCCGCTCGCCGCCATCGCCCGCGCGATAGCGCCGCATCAGCTCCACCTGAAGGTGGTGCAGCGGATCGATGTAGGGGAAGCGATGGCGCACCGATCGCTGCATCTCGGCGTTGCCTTCGAGCCGCTGCTTCGCGCCGGTGATGAGCGAGAGCGCGTCGGAGGTGCGGTGCCATTCCGCATCGATCATCGAGAACACCTTCTGGCGCAGCTTGCGGTCGGTCACCAGCTCGGCATAGCGCGAGGCCAGTGCGAGGTCGCTCTTGGCGAGCACCATGTCCATGTTCGACAGCAGCGTGCGGAAGAAGGGCCACTGCGCGTACATGCGCTGCAGCAGCGCCTGGCGCTCCTTGCGGCCGGCCGGGTTGCCCGCTGCGGCCAGGAACTGCTCCACGCCCGAGCCGAAGCCGAACCAGCCCGGAATCGTGAGGCGGCACTGGCCCCAGCTGAAGCTCCACGGCACCGCGCGCAGGTCGTCGATCTTGTGGCTGGGGTTGCGCGAGGCGGGGCGCGAGCCGATGTTGAGCTCGGCGATCTCGCGGATCGGCGTGGAGCCGAAGAAGTAGTCGCCGAAGCCCGGCGTCTCGTAGACCAGCTTGCGGTAGGCCGCCATGCTCGCGGCCGAGAGTTCGCTCGCGGCGGAGAGGAAATTGGCAGGCGCCGACTTGCCCTGCGGCAGCAGCGTGGCTTCGAGCGTGGCGGCCACCAGCGTTTCGAGGTTGCGCCGGCCGATCTCGCGGTTGGCGTACTTCGAGCCGATGACTTCGCCCTGCTCGGTGAGCCGGATCTGGCCGCGCACCGTGCCGGGTGGCTGCGCGAGGATGGCCTGGTAGCTCGGACCGCCGCCGCGTCCTACCGTGCCGCCGCGGCCGTGGAACATGCGCAGGCGGATCGGGTTGGCCTTCTTCTTGTTCAGTTCGTCGAAGAGCGACACCAGCGCGATGCCCGCGCGGTACAGCTCCCAGTTGCTGGTGAAGATGCCGCCGTCCTTGTTGCTGTCGGAGTAGCCGAGCATCACGTCCTGCTCGGCGCCCGAGCGCTCGATGAGCGCCTGGATGTTCGGCAGCGCATAGAAGGCGCGCACGATGGGCGCGGCGTTGCGCAGGTCCTCGATGGTCTCGAACAGCGGCACCACGATCAGGTCGCAGGTCGCCTTGCCGTCCATCGCGCCGCGCAGCAGGCCCGCTTCCTTCTGCAGCAGCAGGGCTTCGAGCAGGTCGCTCACCGTCTCGGTGTGGCTGATGATGTAGTGGCGGATGGCGGCGGCGCCGTAGCGCGCACGCGCGGTGCGCGCGGCCGCGAAGATGGCCAGCTCGCTCTTCGCGAGCGGCGAGTAGTCGGCATCGGGCACGCGCAGCGGCCGGGCGTCGTCGAGCAGCTTGAGCAGCAGCGTCTGCTTGGCCTCTTCGGCCAGCGATGCATACGAGGGCTCGATGCGCGCGGTGGCCAGCAGCTCGGCGATCACGGCCTCGTGCTTGTCGGAGCTCTGGCGCAGGTCGACCGTGGCCAGGTGGAAGCCGAACACCTCCACCGCGCGGATCAGCGGCAGGAGGCGCGGCGCGGCCAGCACGCTGCCGTGCTTTTCCTCCAGCGACTCGGCCACCGTGCGCAGGTCGGCCAGGAATTCTTCCGCGCTCTTGTACGGGTTCTGCGGTGCGACGGCGTGCCGCGCGGCCTCGCCGCCGGTGAGCTCGCGCAGCGTGGCCGCCAGGCGCGCATACACGCCGGTGAGCGCGCGGCGGTAGGGCTCGTCCTTGCGGTGCTCGCTGGTGTCGGGCGAGCGCTCTGCGAGTGCCTGCATTTCCACCGACACGTCGACCAGCGTGGCCGACAGCGACAGCTCGCCGCCGAGGTAGTGCACTTCGGTGAGGTAGTAGCGCAGCGCCAGCTCGCACTGGCGGCTGAGCGCGTATTCGAGCGTCTCGGCCGTGACGTTCGGGTTGCCGTCGCGGTCGCCGCCGATCCACTGGCCCATGCGCAGGAAAGGCGCGACCGACGGCACATGGCCGCCCTGTGCCAGCGCCTTTTCGAGGTCGGCGTACACGCGCGGAATCTCGCGCAGGAAGGTGGCTTCGTAATAGCTCAGCGCGTTCTCGATCTCGTCGGCCACGGTGAGCTTGGAGAAGCGCAGGATGCGCGTCTGCCAGATTTGCGTGACGCGGGTGCGGATCTGCGTTTCGTTCTCGGCAAACTCCAGCGGCGTGAGCGTGTCCTTGCCCGAGGCATAGGCGCTCTGGCGCAGCCGGATCTCGTCGCGCACCGTCAGCAACTGGGCGATGGCGCGTTCGGCATCGAGGATGCTCTTGCGCTGCACTTCGGTAGGGTGCGCGGTGAGCACCGGCGAGACATAGCTGTGGGCCAGCGAGGCGACGATCTCGTCGGGCTTCACGCCGGCCTTGCGGATGCGCGCGAGCGCGGTCTGCAGGTCGCCCTCGACGCTTTCGCCGGCGCGCTCGGTCTCGGTGCGGCGGCGGATCTGGTGGCGGTCCTCGGCAAGATTGGCCAGGTGGCTGAAGTAGGTGAAGGCGCGGATCACGCGCACCGTCTCGGCGGCGCTCAGCCCCTTGAGCAGGTTCTTCAGCGCCCGGTCGGCCGCCTGATCCGCATCGCGGCGGAAAGCCACGGAGAGAGTGCGGATCTTCTCGACCAGTGCATATGTCTCTTCTCCCTCCTGCTCCCGGATCACGTCGCCGAGGATCCGGCCCAACAGCCGGATGTCTTCGATCAGAGGCTGGTCTTCGGCCTGGCGGCGCTTGGGCGGAGCAGGTGTCTTGCTGGCTTTCATTCGATGTTTGTCCTGGACTTCTTGAATGGAGTGCCGTCTTCGTTGTTGCGGCGCAACATGCTAGCATTCCCTCGGTTTGGAACACGTACTTTTGGGACCGGTCTTGAGCAATATCGTCATCGCCACGCGCGAAAGCAGACTGGCACTGTGGCAAGCCGAACACGTGCAGTCGCTTTTGCAAGAAAGAGGCCACGCCGTCAGCCTGCTGGGGCTGACCACCACCGGCGACCAAATCCTCGACCGCACGCTCAGCAAGGTGGGCGGCAAGGGGCTCTTCGTGAAGGAACTCGAACTCGCGCTCGAGGAAGGGCGCGCCGACATCGCAGTCCATTCGCTGAAGGACGTGCCGATGGACCTGCCCGAAGGCTTCGTGCTGGCCTGCGTGCTGGAGCGCGAAGACCCGCGCGACGCGCTCGTCTCTCCCCGCTTCGATTCGCTCGACGCGCTGCCGCAGGGCGCCGTGGTCGGCACCTCCAGCCTGCGCCGCGTGGCACTGTTGCGCGCGCTGCGGCCCGACCTTCGCATCGAACCGCTGCGCGGCAACCTCGACACCCGCCTGCGCAAGCTCGACGAAGGCCAGTACGACGCCATCGTGCTGGCGGCGGCCGGTCTCAAGCGCCTGGGGCTGGAAAGCCGCATCCGCGTGGCCTTCGACGCCGACACCATGCTGCCCGCCGCGGGGCAGGGTGCGCTCGGCGTCGAAGTGCGCGCCGACCGCAAGGACCTCATCGAACTGCTGGGCTCGCTGGCCCACAGGGGCGACTGGCTCTCCACCGCCGCCGAGCGCGCCGTGAGCCGCGCGATGGGCGGCAGCTGCTCCATGCCGCTGGCGGCCCATGCGCGCTGGCAGGCCGACGGCGCGCTGCGCATCGATGCCGCCTGGGGCGATCCCGAAGGCAACGTGCCGCTGGTGAAGGTGCATGCGCTGGCGCAGGCCGGCGACTTCGCCGAGGCCGACGCGCTCGGCCAGCATGCCGCGGCGCTGCTGCGCGCAGCCGGGGCCCACTGATACCGGTGGTCGTCGTATGACCGGCCGTCCCGTCATCGTCACGCGGCCGGCGCGCGAGGCCGCGCAATGGGTGAGCGATCTGCGCGGTGCAGGTATCGACGCGGTGGCGCTGCCGCTCATCGTGATCGAACCCGCCACCGACGTCGAGCCGCTGCGCGCGGCATGGCGGCAGATCGCCGACTACGCCGCGCTGATGTTCGTTAGCGCCACGGCGGTCGAGCATTTCTTCCAGCACAGGGGAGCCGCCGATTCGCTGGCAGGTCGCCGCTTCTGGGCCACGGGCCCCGGTACGAAGCGCGCCTTGCTGCGTGCGGGCGTGCCGCCCGAGTCCATCGACGCACCGCCGCCCGAGGCCACGCGCTTCGATTCCGAGGCGCTGTGGGAGCGCGTCCACGCGCAGGTGTCGAAGGGCGTTCGCATGTTGATCGTGCGCGGCGGCGACGAAGCCGGACGGCCCGCGGGACGCGACTGGCTTGCCAACGAGGTCGATGCAGCGGGCTGCCTTCGCGACACCGTGGTGGCCTATCGCCGGCTGCCGCCATCGCTGGATGTCGTACAACGCACGCTCGCGACCGACGGCGCCGAAGGCCGCGCGATCTGGCTCTTCAGCAGCTCCGAGGCCATCGGCAATCTGCAGCGCGCGATGCCCGGCGTGCAATGGCATGCCGCGAGCGCGGTCGCCACGCATGCGCGCATCGGCGAAGCCGCGCGGGCTGCGGGTTTCGGGACGTTGCGTGTATGCACACCGCTGCTGGAGGCGCTGGTCGCGTCTATAGAATCCTTGGCATGAGCGCCGCGTCCCCCACAGACGATCTTCCTTCTTCCCCATCCGCTGCCACGGCGCCGGTGCCCGCCCCGCTGGCACCCCACCAGGCACCTGCCGCGCAGGCCGCGGGCGCGCTGCTTCTCTCCCGCATCGGATTCGGCCTCGTGGCCCTCGTGGCGCTGGCCGCATTGCTGATGTCGATCGCGCTGTGGCAGAAGGTCGGCGGCATGAAGGAGCAGCTCGCGCGCCAGAGCGCAGACGCCATTGCGCAGTCGATGGAAGCGCGCACGCTGGCACGCCAGGCCAGCGACACGGTGCGCGATGCCTCGGCGCGCGTCGCATTGGTCGAGACCCGCGTGACCGAAATCGCGCTGCAGCGCTCGCAGCTCGAGGAACTCATCCAGAGCCTCTCGCGTTCGCGCGACGAGAACCTCGTGGTCGACATCGAGTCGGCCGTGCGCCTCGCCCTGCAGCAGGCGCAGGTCACGGGCAGCGTCGAGCCGCTGCTGGCCGCGCTGAAGGCCGGCGACACCCGCATCGCACGCGCCGCGCAGCCGCGGCTCGCTCCCCTGCAGCGCGCCATGCAGCGCGACGCCGACCGCCTGCGCGCCAGCGCCAGCAACGACGGCGGCGAGGCGCTGCAGAAGCTCGACGAACTGATGCGCAACGTGGACGACCTGCCCACGCTCAACGCGGTGGCCGTTCGCGGCACCGGCACCAACGCCTGGCAGCCCGAGCCCATTCCCGCCGACGCGCCCTGGTGGCGCCGCGTGCTGCTCACCGTGCAGGGCGAGGCCCGCTCGCTGGTGCGCGTCGGCCGCATCCAGACCCCCGAGGCGATCCTGCTGGCGCCCGAGCAGTCGTACTTCCTGCGCGAGAACCTCAAGCTGAAGCTGCTCAATGCGCGCCTGTCGCTGCTGTCGCGGCAGATGGAAGCCACGCGCAGCGAGCTGTCGCAGGTGACGGCTTCGCTCAACCGCTACTTCGACCCCGCGTCGCGCCGCACCCAGGCCGCGGCCACGCTGCTGCAGCAGCTGCAGTCCCTGGTGAAGACGACCGAGCCGGTCCGCATCGACGACACGCTGTCGGCACTTGCCACCGCAGCGGCAGGACGGTGATCGGACATCCATGCGCGCAGCAATCTGGCTTCTCGCCCTCTTCGCCGTCGCCGCGGCAGTCGCTCTCTTCGCAGGCAACAACCAGGGCACGATCACCGTGTTCTGGCCGCCGTGGCGTGTCGATCTTTCGCTCAACCTCGTGCTCGTGATCCTGCTGGTGGTCTTCGTGCTGCTGCATGCGGCGCTGCGTGCGCTCGCCGCGCTGTTCTCGCTGCCGAAGCAGGCGCGCCAGTGGCGGCTGCAGCAGAAGGAGCGCACGCTGCATGCGGCACTGCTCGACGCGATGGTGCAGCTGATTTCCGGGCGCTTCTCGCGCGCGCGCAAGGCCGCTCAGGCGGCGCTCACGCAGGAGAAGACGCTGGCCGCGCTCGGCGCCAGCCTGCCGCAGGCGCAGCAGGTTCGCGTGCTGTCGCACCTGCTCGCCGCCGAGAGCGCGCAGGCGCTGCAGGACAAGGCGGCGCGCGACGCGCATCTGCAGCAGGCCCTCAACGAAAGCGTCGACCGCACCGTGCTCGCCAGCCCCGAGACGCGCGAGGGCGTGCAGCTGCGCGCGGCGCGCTGGGCGCTCGAAGACCGCGACGCAGCCGCCGCGCTCGCACGGCTCGAAGAGCTGCCACAGGGCGCCCAGCGCCGCACGCTCGCGTTGCGCCTGCGGCTGAAGGCGGCGCGCCAGGATCGCCGCACGCTCGAAGCGCTCGAAACCGCGCGCCTGCTGGCCAAGCACCGTGCCTTCTCAGATGCGGCTGCGCAGAGCATCGTGCGCGGCCTCGCCACCGAGCTGCTGTCGGGCGCGCACGATCCCGCGCAGCTGCTGCGTGCGTGGAGCGAGCTCGACGCCAACGAGCGCGGGATGCCCGAGGTGGCGATCCACGCCGCCCAGCGCATGGTCGCGCTGCGTGGAGACCTTGCGCTCGCGCGCGGCTGGCTGCTGCCGGCATGGGAACGCATGGTGGCCAATCCGCGCGGCCTGGGCGACGCATTGCGCGTCAAGCTGGCGCGCGCGCTCGAAGCGGGGCTCGACTCGGTGGATGCCGACTGGCTGGCGCGCATCGAAGCAGCGCAGCGCAGCAACCCGCGCGACCCGAACCTGCAGTACCTCGCCGGCATGGCCTGCATGAAGCGCCAGCTCTGGGGCAAGGCACAGCAGCTGCTGATGCAGGCCGGGCTCGGACTGCAGGACACGGAGCTGTATCGCCGCGCCTGGCTGGCGCTCGCCAGGCTGGCCGAAGACCGCGACGACGCCGAGCAGGCGGCTGAGGCCTGGAAGCGCGCGGCGCAGGTCGAGAACAGCTGAATCTCCGCCGGGCCCCGTCAGGGGCAGGCGGGCTTTTTCAGGCCCGGCGCCGGTTGCGTCGACCGCTTTCCGCTACCGAACACGAGCCAGCTGACGCCGGCCAGCACCCACACGCCGACGCCGCCGTAGAGCATCACCAGCCCGAAGCCGTGCACCAGCGCCGCGTGCACCGTGGCACCCGACGGGTCGGCCTGCGACAGCACCGGAAAGGCTTCGCCGAGCGACGCGAAGCTGCCGGCCGCGATCTTCTCCGCCAGCGAGCGCAGCTGGAGCGCGTCGAGCGACGCGGAAAGCGCGCCACGCAGATGCGCATGAATCCCTTCGAGCAGCACGAAGCCCATCAGCGCGATGTTGATGGCCAGCGTGATGAGGCGCGCGCTCATGTCCATGCCCGACGCCATGCCCGCACGCGCGCTCGGCACCGAGCCGGTGGTGGTGTTGGTGACGGGCGTGTTGGTCAGGCCCAGTCCGATGCCGGCCAGCAGGCAGCCCGGCAGCATCGTCATCCAGCTCGCGTGGCTCACGCCGCTGCCGTAGCGCATCGCGATGAAGCCCAGCCCGATCACGAACAGGCCTGCGGGGATGACGACGCCCGGCCGATAGCGCAGCGACAGCCGCTCCGCGAGCGGCGGCAGCGCCAGCGTGGGCAGCGTGTAGGCCAGCAGCGCCGAGCCGGCGACGACCGCGTCGTAGCCCAGCGCGCCCTGGAAGTAGATCGGCAGGTAGATCATGAAGGGCCAGAAGCTGAAGTTCATGCCGATGGAGCCGATGATCGAGCCCGAGAAGTTGCGGATCCTGAAGACCGAGAAATCGAACATCGGATGCGGGTTGGTCTTTTCCACCCACAGGAAGAGGGCGAAGCTCGCGGTCGACGCAACGGCGATGCCGATGGCCAGCGGGCTGGTGAAGCCCAGGCCCGGCCCCTGCGTGATGAAGCAGGTCAGCCCCAGCACCGCGAGCGACAGCGTGACGATGCCGGGCAGGTCGAGCCGCTGTGCATCGGGGTCGCGCGACTCCTGCACGCTGCCGAGCACGAGCGCCACCGCCAGCACGGCCAGCGGCGCATGGACCAGGAACACCCACTGCCAGCTCGACAGCGCCACGATCGCGCCGCCGATGATCGGCCCGAAGCCCAGGCCCATGCCGAAGACCACGCCCCAGGTGGCGAAGGCACGGCTGCGCTCCTTGCCTTGCTGGAACTGGTGCGAGAGCGCCGCGAGCTGGCAGATCAGCATCGCGCCGCCGCTCAGGCCCTGGAGGAAGCGCGCGACGATCAGCACCGCCGCGTTCTGCGCGAGCCCGCAGGCCAGCGAAGCGAAGCCGAACAGCACCACGCTGACGACCAGGATGCGCTTGCGGCCGTAGCGGTCGGCCAGCGTGCCGGCGGCCATCAGCACCGTGGTGCAGGCGATGGTGTAGGCGTTCATGATCCACTGCATGTCGCTGAAGTCGCCGTGCAGTGTTTTCTCGAGCGTGGGGAGGATGACCGGCACGCTGGAGATCTCCAGGCCGAACATCATGGCAATGAGGCAGATCGCGGCCAGCGCGACGCGGTTCTTGCCGGTGTGGGAGAGAGGCATCGGAGTCTTTCGAAGAGTCCCTGGTCGGGAAGTCCGGGCGATTCTGTGGAAAGTCTCTTCATGATGGAAATGATTTAATTTCCTAGAATCCATGAACAGTCATCATTTATCTGACGCCATGGATTTCGACCCCGCACTGCTGCGCGCCTTCGTGGCCGTCAAGGAAACCGGCGGCTTCACGCGTGCCGCCCAGCGCCTGCATCTCACGCAGTCGGCCGTGAGCCACCAGATCCGGCGCCTGGAAGAACAGGTGGGCCGCCCGCTGCTGCATCGCACGACGCGCCGCCTCACGGTGACGGAGGACGGTGAGGACTTCCTGCGCTACGCGCAGCAGATCCTCGAAACGCTGGATGCGATGACGCGGCGCTTCCAGCCTTCGCCGATCTCCGGCGTGGTGCGCTTCGGCGCCCCGGACACTTTCATGGGCGAGCGGCTGCCGCCGCTGCTGTCGCAGTTCGCGCGCTCCTTTCCCGCCACGCGCATGGAGGTCAGCGTGAGCATGCACCTCGACTTCCGCGCCATGATCCGCGCGGGCGAGCTCGACCTGGCGGTGGTGATGTCGCCGCCGGGCTGCGAGGAGGGCACGCGGCTGCGCCGCACGCAGCTGGTGTGGGCGGCGGCCGAATGCTTCGAGCCGAAGCCGGGCGCATCGCTGCCGCTGGCCTTCTTTCCGAAGCCCTGCGTCAACCGCGAGGTGGCGGCCGGCGCGCTGGATGCCACTTCGCGCGACTGGCACGTGGTCTTCACTTCGGCGAGCCAGCACGGCATTCGCGCGGCAGTGCTGGCCGGGTTGGCCGTCACGGTGCTCACGCGCGAGGACGTGGAGCCGGGCATGAAGATCGTCGACGGCCGCTACGGCCTGCCGACTTTGCCGAGCGTGGACTTCTCGCTGATCTGGAGCGAGAACGGCAGGACCGAATGCGCCTGCAGGTTCGGCGAGCTGATCCTGGAGATGCCGGAGCTGCCGGAACCGGCGGCACGAGACAAGGTTTAGCAGGGCATAAAAAAACGGCGCCACGGGCGCCGTTCTTCATTTGCGAGGGTGCGTCGCTCAGTGCGGACGCTGCCCTTGCTGCTGCTGTTCGAACGGCAGCGACATCGAACCGAGGTCGCGGCGGGTTTCGACCAGCACCAGCGGACCTTCATCCAGCACGACCACCGGCGGGCGCTCACGCGGCACGTGCACCGGCTTCGGCTCGGCCTCGATCGCGGCGCGCGCCTGGGCGATGCGCTCGGCGTCGGAGTTGACCCACTGCAGGCCAGAGCCCTCGGCGATCTGCGCGAGCTCGGCCAGCGGCAGTTCGAAAGGCTGGACCTTGGGCAGGGCACGGCCGTTGGCGGCTGCGGGGGCCTTGGCGGAGGCGCTTTCGGCAACCACGATCTGCTCGGCCGCAGCAGCTGCGACGACAGGCGCGGGGCGCTCGGCGCGAACCTGCTGCTGCGGTGCCTCGCGGACTTCCGCGGCGACGGCAACGGTCTCGGCCACTTCGATGCGCTCGGACGCCAGCGGCAGTTGCTGCTCGGGCTCTTGCGAAGAGGAGAAGCCTTCGGCAGCCACGGCTGCGCCTGCTTCGGCTTCTTCACGCGGACCGCGCTCGCGGCGGTCGCGGCCGTAGCGGTCGCGCGAACGGCCGCGGCGCTCTTCGCCGTCGCGGCGCTCTTCGCCGTCGCGGCGCGGTGCCTGTTCGCCGCTGCCGTTGACGGCGGCTTCGCTGCCTTGCTCGGCATCGGCTGCGGCGGCTTCGGCGCCGCGTGCATCCGCTTCGGCTTGCACGGCATCGTTGCGGCGTTCGCGGCGGCCGTCGTTGCGGTCGTTGCGTTCGCCGCGCGGTCCGCGCTGCTCGTCGCGGCCGTTGCGGGGCTGGCGTTGCTGCTCGCCCTGGGCGGCGCCTTCGCCGGCTTCGGCGGCGTTGCGTTCGCGGTCGCCAGTGCGTTCGCCACGCTCTCCGCGCTCATTGCGCTCATTGCGCTCGCCGCGTTCGCGACGCTCGCCACGGGCGCGCGGTGCGCGCTCAGCTGCGTTGCCTTCCTCGCCTGCGACAGCACCTGCCAGTTGCTGGGCTTCGAGGTTGGTGCCATCGAGCGCATCGGCCGGCAGCACGCTGTTGCGGCCCTCGCGACCTTCGCCTTCGCGGCGCTCGCCGCGTCCGTTGCGGCGCTGTTCGCCGTCGCGCGGTGGGCGTGCCTCACGTGCTTCACGCGGCTCGCGTTGTTCGCGCGACTGGTTGTTGGCGCCTTCGTTGCGCTGTTCGTTGCCACGGCCCTCGCCGCGGCCTTCGCGGCGCTCGCCACCACGGCCGCCGCGGCGTTGTTCGCCGTCGCGACCGCCCTGGCGTCCGCCGTTCTCGCCACGGCCCTCGCCACGTTCGCCGCGGCCTTCGCCGTTGCGGCCGCCACGGCGCTGTTCGCCGTCGCGCGCGCCGCCGCGGGTTTCGCCGTCACGGCCGGGGCGGCCGTCGCGGCGGGGCTTCGGTGCCTCGACCGGGATGGGGGCCGGCGCGGGAGCGGCGGCAGGAGCCGGCGTGCCGCCGAACAGGTTCTTGATCCAGGCGAAGAAGCCGGTCTGCGCCGGAACGGGCGCGCTCACCACGGGCGGAGCGACCGGTGCCGGTGCGGCGGGAGCGCGCACGGCTTCGGGCTTGGGCGGCACCACGGGAGCCGGCGCGTCGGGCAGCACGCCCTTGATGACCGGCGTCTGCTTGTTGGTGGGCTCCTGCGAACGGCGGGTGACCGAGGTCGGGTCCTCGATCTCGTCGGCCATCTTGTAGCTGGCCTCGATGTGGTCGAGACGCGGATCGTCGTGCTTCAGGCGCTCGAGCTTGTAGTTGGGCGTCTCGAGCGTCTTGTTGGGCACCATCAGCACGCTCACGCGCTGCTTGAGTTCGATCTTGGCGATCTCGGTGCGCTTTTCGTTCAGCAGGAACGACGCCACTTCCACCGGCACCTGCACGTGCACGGCGGCGGTGTTGTCCTTCATGGACTCTTCCTGAATGATGCGCAGGATCTGCAGCGCGCTCGATTCGGTGTCGCGGATGTGGCCCGAGCCGCCGCAGCGGGGGCAGGGGATCGACGAGCCTTCGGACAGCGCCGGCTTCAGGCGCTGGCGGCTCATTTCCATCAGGCCGAACTTGCTGATCGAGCCGAACTGCACGCGGGCGCGGTCTTGCCGGAGCGCGTCGCGCAGGCGGCTTTCGACTTCGCGGCGGTTCTTCGACTCGTCCATGTCGATGAAGTCGATGACGATCAGGCCGCCCAGGTCGCGCAGGCGCATCTGGCGGGCTACTTCGTCGGCGGCTTCGAGGTTGGTGCGGGTGGCGGTTTCCTCGATGTCGCCGCCCTTGATGGCGCGCGCCGAGTTCACGTCGACCGAGACCAGCGCCTCGGTGTGGTCGATGACGATGGCGCCGCCCGAGGGCAGCTGCACGGTGCGGGCGTAGGCCGACTCGATCTGGTGCTCGATCTGGAAGCGGCTGAACAGCGCCGCGTCGTCGCGGTAGCGCTTCACGCGCGAGGCATGCTCGGGCATGACGTGCGCCATGAACTGCTGGGCCTGGTCGTAGATGTCGTCGGTGTCGATCAGGATGTCGCCGATGTCGTGATTGAAATAGTCACGGATGGCGCGGATGACGAGCGAGGATTCCTGGTAGATCAGGAAGGCGCCCTTGCCGCCCTTGGCCGCGCCGTCGATGGCGCTCCAGAGCTTGAGCAGGTAGTTCAGGTCCCACTGGAGTTCGGGCGCCGAGCGGCCGATACCGGCGGTGCGCGCGATGATGCTCATGCCCTTCGGGTACTCGAGCTGGTCCATCGCCTCCTTGAGTTCGGCGCGGTCGTCGCCCTCGATGCGGCGCGAGACGCCGCCGCCACGGGGGTTGTTCGGCATCAGCACGACGTAGCGGCCGGCCAGCGAGATGAAGGTGGTGAGGGCGGCGCCCTTGTTGCCGCGTTCTTCCTTTTCGACCTGGACGGTGAGTTCCTGGCCTTCGCGGATCGCGTCCTGGATGCGAGCCTGGCTGGCCGACACGCCTTCAGCGAAATACTGCTTGGAGATTTCCTTGAACGGCAGGAAGCCGTGGCGGTCTTCGCCGTAGTCGACGAAACAGGCTTCGAGCGAGGGCTCGACGCGCGTGACGACCGCCTTGTAGATGTTGCCCTTGCGCTGTTCGCGCCCTTCGATTTCGATTTCGTAGTCGAGCAGTTTCTGCCCGTCGACGATGGCCAGGCGGCGTTCTTCGGCCTGCGTGGCATTGATCAGCATCCGCTTCATGATGCGTTGTCCTTATATGTATCGTTCTACAGGCCCTTGACGAGCCAACGATGCACGGACGACGCCCGCGAAACCAGGGAATTGCCGCTTGGGCCCCGGATGCTGTCGCTGCCGCGCAGGGCGCGGGCAGGCCCCTCGAGCGTTAGCTCAAGAAGACAGCCGGGGTGGGGGCGCGTGGATGGGCGCGAGCCAGATTCGGTGTTGGGTGGCTATCTTTTTGATAGCCGGTTGCGCAAGGGTGGAGCGCGCTGCGGACGATGGAATGGCCGAAGCCACTGGCGCAAGCCAGTGCAGGCACATTCGAATCAGCAGCATCAACACAACAAGGGACTCGCTTCGATCCGCCGACAGCTTGGAAGCTGCAGGCTGGGGTATTCCGTATCGGTGTTTCGTGGGTGTCGGCTTGACTTGGGCGCCTGGTCTGCCACTTTGCGCGATTGCGCGGGGTTTGCAGCTCGGCGCCAAAGCGGCATCGACCTACCTGCGCCGCCCTGGGTATTTGATGGCAGTGGACTAAACTTCTGTCTAATCAAGCACTTACACGACCGCGCTGGTGAAAAACATTATAGGTGCGAAGCAAAGCCCCGCGGCTGCTCGAAATCCCGCAGGCCGCGAGGCCTCAGGCGAGCCAGGGGCGCCGCATTCGGCCATCAGATTCCTCACGGTCGACGCCGAATCCGCCGGGCAGCGGCTGGACAACTTCCTTTTCCGCCATCTGAAAGGCGTTCCGAAGACGCACGTCTACCGGATCATCCGGTCGGGCGAGGTGCGCATCAACAAGGGCCGGGCGCAGGCCGAAACCCGCATCGAGGCCGGCGACGTGCTGCGGCTGCCGCCGATCCGCATCTCGCCGCGCGCGGAAGAGGATGCGGCCCCGCCCGCGCCGGCGCGCGAATTCCCGGTGCTGCTCGAAGACGAGTTCGTGCTGGCCGTCGACAAGCCGGCCGGCGTGGCCGTCCACGGCGGCAGCGGGGTGAGCTTCGGCGTGATCGAGCAGCTGCGCACGGCGCGGCCCGCGGCGAAATTCCTGGAACTGGTGCACCGGCTCGACCGCGAGACCTCCGGCATCCTGCTGCTGGCCAAGAAGCGCAGCGCGCTGGTCGCGCTGCAGGACCAGTTCCGCGAGCGCGAGACCGGCAAGACCTATCTGGCGCTGGTCGAAGGCGACTGGCCGGCCAACAAGAAGGTGCTCGACGCGCCGCTTGCCAGATATCTGCTGCCCGACGGTTCGGCCGGCGCCGGCGAGCGCCGCGTGCGCGTGGTCGCCAAGGATCACCCGGACGCCATGCGCGCCGTCACGCTGGTGCGAGTGCTCGCGCGGCTTTCGCTGCCGGGCGAGTCGGCTCCGATGTCGCTGCTGGCGGTCACGATCAAGACCGGCCGCACCCACCAGATCCGCGTGCACCTCGCCTCGGCCGGTCATCCGATCGCGGGTGACGACAAATATGGCGAATCCGCGCGCCAGCGCGCGCTTCACAAGCTCGGCCTCAGGCGCATGTTCCTTCATGCGTGGCGGCTGCAATTCAATCACCCGGCCAGCGGCGAACGCGTGGCGCTGCAGGCTGGCCTGCCGCCCGAATTGCTCGCGCTGATGCCGCCAGCCGCCCTCGAGGCGATGGCCCGACACCCCACTCCCACGGCTCATGACTGATTCCAACAGACCCCTACGCTTCGACCTGATCGCATTCGACTGGGACGGCACGCTCTATGACTCCACCCGCCTGATCGTGCGCTGCATCCAGGCGGCGGTGATCGACGTCGGCGGCGCCAAGCCGAGCGAGAACGACGCAGCCTGGGTGATCGGCCTCGGCCTGGCCGAGGCGCTCGCGCGCGCGGCGCCCGACGTGCCGAAGGAGAAATACCCCGAGCTCGGCGCGCGCTACCGCTATCACTACCTGCAGCACCAGGACGACCTGGTGCTGTTCGACGGCGTGCTGCAGATGCTCGATGCGCTGCGCGAGCGCGGCCACAAGCTGGCCGTGGCCACCGGCAAGTCGCGCCGCGGCCTCAACGAGGCGCTGAAGTCCGTCGCGCTGCGCGACCGCTTCGACGCCTCGCGCACCGCCGACGAAACCTTCGGCAAGCCGCATCCGCGCATGCTGCTGGAGCTGATGGAAGAGCTCGACGTGCCGCCCGAGCGCACCCTGATGATCGGCGACACCACGCACGACCTGCAGCTCGCGCAGAACGCCGGCTGCTCCAGCGTGGGCGTGAGCTACGGTGCGCACGAGCCGGCGAGCTTCGATGAATTCAAGCCGCTGCACGTCGCGCACTCGGTGGCCGACCTGGAACGCTGGCTCCTCGACAACGCCTGAATGAAGATGCCGCCATGAGCGATCAGGAACGCATTCCGCTGTGCAACGCCTCCGACCTGGCCGAAGGCGGCCTGGCGGTGCCCTTCGACGTGGTCTATGGCGGCGAGACCTGCCGGGCCTTCGCCATACGCTTCGAGGGCCAGCCGCATGCGTTCCTGAATCGCTGCAGCCACGTCGCGATGGAACTCGACTTCCAGCCCGACCGCTTCTTCGACGACACGGGCCAGTGGCTGCTGTGCGCGACGCACGGCGCGGTCTACAGGCCCGACACCGGCGAATGCGCGGGCGGCCCGTGCCGCGGCGGCCTCGTGAAGATCGCGCTGAGCGAGCATGACGGCGTGGTGCACTGGCATACTGACTGGAACCTCCACCCCCTGACTTTCTGACATGACCGACCCGAACCGAACCGAACCCTCGGGGTTCGAACCATTTGAGCGGGCCCCTTCCACGAACATGGCCAAAGATCCCACGCAGCGTCCCGGTTGGGAGCGCGCCACTCTCGAGAAGCTTGCCTTCGCATCGCTGAACGAACAGAAGGCCGCGCGCCGCTGGAAGACCTTCACGCGACTGGCCTGGCTGGCCTTCTTCGTCTTCCTGGCCTGGGCCGCGTTCTCGCGCAGCACGCCTAGCGCGGCCAAGAGCACGGCCCACACGGCCGTCGTCGAGATCAAGGGCGAGATCGCCAACGGCGGCGACGCGAGCGCCGAGTTCGTGGTTGCCGCGATGAAGACGGCCTTCGAGGACGAGGGCGCCAAGGGCGTGGTGCTGCTGATCAACTCGCCCGGCGGCAGCCCGGTGCAGGCCGGCATCATCAACGACGAGATCAAGCGCCTGAAGGCCAAGTACAAGAAGCCGGTGTATGCCGTGGTCGAGGAAACTTGCGCTTCGGCGGCCTATTACATCGCCGCGGCGGCCGACAAGATCTACGTCGACAAGGCCAGCATCGTCGGCAGCATCGGCGTGCTGATGGATGGCTTCGGCTTCACCGGCGTGATGGAAAAGGTCGGCGTCGAGCGCCGCCTGCTGACGGCCGGCGAGAACAAGGGCTTCCTCGACCCGTTCAGCCCGATGAGCGACGCGCAGCGCGCGCACGCGCAGACCATGCTCAACCAGATCCACACGCAGTTCATCAACGTGGTGAAGGCCGGCCGCGGCGATCGCCTGAAGCTCGACACGCCCGGCCTGTTCAGCGGCCTCTTCTGGAGCGGCGAGCAGGCCGTCGAGTACGGCCTGGCCGACCAACTCGGCAACGTCGACTACGTGGCGCGCGAAGTGATCAAGGCCGAAGAGGTGATCGACTACACCCGGCGCGACAACGTGGCCGAGAAGCTGGCCAAGAAGTTCGGCGCGGCGATGGCCGAGACCACCGTGCGCCTGATGCACACCACCCCGGCGCTTAGGTAGACCCCCGGGCTTCGCGCACTACTTCGTGTCGCTTCGCCAACCCCCCTTGCAGGGGGCAACACCAGAGGCCCGGCAAAGCCGGCTCCTCGGTGTTTCGCGAAGGATTCAGTTTCCCTATTGGCTAGTGTGGTTGCCAGCGGCCGTGTAGCGCGCCGATGCCGCCAGCGCCGCGGCGAAGACCACCACCACATAGAGCGCGGCCGTCAGCGAGGTCGCCCGCGCCAGCAGCCCGATCACTGCCGGGCCCGCCATGAACCCCAGATAGGCCAAGGCCGAGACCGACGCGATGCCGCGCGCGGGCTCGATGCCCGGCACCTTTGCCGAGGCGGAGAACAGGATTGGCACCACGTTCGCGAAGCCGACGCCCACGCCGGCGAAACCGACCAGCGCCAGCCAGGGCAGGTCGGTGATGAGCACCATCGCCATGGAAACCGCCGCCAGCAGGCCGCTGCCCAGAAGCAGCGCAGCCGGTGAGAAGCGGGCGCGCAGTGCGTCGCCGCCGAAGCGCGCGGCGGCCATCGCGGCCGAGAAGCTCGCGTAGGCCAGCGCGGCCTGTTGCTGCGGACTGCCGATCTCCTGCTGCATATAGAGCACGCTCCAGTCGTAAATGGCACCTTCGGCGATCAGGCCCAGCGCGGCGAGCACACCCAGCACCGCGAGCGTGCCTTTGGGCAGCAGGAAGCCGTGGTCGACCTCGGTTGCGCCGCTGGTAGCCGGCCGGGGCAGCATGCGCAGCGAGGCCAGGGCGACGAGCAGCATCATCGCGGCCGCGACCAGCAGCAGGTGCGCCTGCGCACCCAGGCCGGCCGCGAGCGCGGCGCTGCCGCTGGCGGCGCCGGCCATGCCGCCGAGGCTGAACATGCCGTGCATGCCGCTCATCAGCGGCGTGTCTCCGTGAAGTTCGAGCTGTGCAGCCTCGGTGTTGATGGACACGTCGAACACGCTGGTCACCAGCCCGAACGCGGCCAGCAGGAGCAGCAGGGCGGCATAGCCCGGCATGACGATCAGGCCGGCCAGCAGCAGTGCGTAAACGGTGCCGCAGATGCCGGCCACGCGGCGCGGGCCGTGGCGGCCGATCCAGCGACCCGCGCTGGTCAGTCCGAACATGGCGCCGGCGCCGGCTGCGAGCATGGCCAGGCCCAGCTGTGCCTCGTCGATGCCGTAGTGCGCCTTGACCGTGGGCACGTGCACGCCCCAGGTCGCGAAGATGAAGCCGGCTGCGAAGAACTGCGCACGCGAAGCCCACCGCGTGGCTGAAGTGATGGCCACCATGGTCAGCGGCCGATCGCGAACACGGCGGGCAGGCGTTCGTCTGTCGTGGGCTGGGGCTTCACGGCGCGCCAGGACTTGACTGTCTCGCTGCGCACCTGGGCGTTGGCGAGCGTCAGTCCGCGCGCCACGGCGAGGCGGGTGTTGTGCTGCAGCGTCTGCACCAGCGCCTGCAGCAGTGCGGCGTTGCGATAGGGCGTCTCGATGAAGAGCTGCGTCTGGCCCGACTTGAGCGCCAGCGTCTCCAGCTCGCGGATTCGGGCCTGCCGCTCGCCCGCGTCCTGCGGCAGATAGCCGACGAAGGCGAAGTTCTGGCCGTTGAGCCCGCTTGCGGCCAGCGCGAGCAGCAGAGAGACGGGGCCGGTCAGCGGAATGACGGCAAGGCCGAGGTCGTGCGCGGCGCGCGCCACGGACGAGCCCGGATCGGCCACGGCCGGCATGCCGGCTTCGCTCATCAGGCCGACGTCGTGGCCTTCGAGGGCTGCGGCGAGCAGCGGTCGGGCGTCGAACTGGCCGGCGTGATCGCCTTTCTTGTGCACTTCGCGCGGCAGTTCCTGGATGTTCTGCGCCTGCAGGGGGGCGGCGAGCGGCGCGACGGCGTCGATGCGCTTCAGGTAGGCGCGCGCGGACTTGGCGTTCTCGCAGATCCAGTGCGTGATCTTGGCGGCGGTCTGCAAGGTGCCCAGCGGCACGGCGTCCTGCAGCGGGGCTTGCGCTTCGCAGCCGAAGTCGAGCGGCGCGGGAACGAGGTAGAGCTTGCCCTTTTCCTTCTGCGTCATAGGAGGTCGACCCCCGCGGCGCGCAGCATCCGGCACGTTCTTATCAGCGGCAGGCCGACCAGCGCGGTCGGGTCGTCGCTGTCGATGGAGTCCAGCAGCGCGATGCCCAGGCCTTCGCTCTTGGCGCTGCCGGCGCAGTCGTAGGGCTGTTCGGCCTGCAGGTACTGCTCGATGGCGTCATCGCCGAGGTCGCGGAACACCACGCGCACGGGGGCGATGTCGCGCTGGACGAAGCCGGTTGCCTTGCAGACGACGGCCACGGCCGTCTGGAAGACCAGCGTCTGGCCGCGCATGCGGCGCAACTGGGCGGTGGCCCGGGCGTGGTCGCCGGGCTTGCCCAGCGCTTCGCCGGCGAGGTCGGCCACCTGGTCGGAGCCGATGACGACGGCTTCGGGAAAGCGGGTGGCCACGGCGTTGGCCTTCTCGAGCGCGAGGCGCACGGCGAGGTCGTGCGGTGTTTCGCCGGGCAATGGCGTTTCGTCTACTTCCGGCGAGTGCACGTCGAAGGGCAGGTGCAGGCGGGAGAGCAGTTCGCGGCGGTAGCGCGAGGTCGAGGCGAGGATCACGGTGCGTTGCATGGGGGCGATTGTGCGTGAGGCGTCCAAAACCCTCGGTCATGCCCCATTCCCCCCATGCCGACAGGGCGGCCGGCGCGCTAGACTGGCGCGGATGAAGAGAGAATTCGCCCCCGAACGGCTCAATGTGCCCGGTTTCGCCGCTGCGGCAGCCACGCTGGAAGCCGCCGATCCGGTCCCGAAATACGAACGCCTGGTCGCCGAACTGGCCGCTCCCGCACCCGACGCGGTGGTGAACTGGACGGCCCATGGCGAGGAGCGCCCTGGCGCTGACGGCAAGCCGGTACCCTGGATGCACCTCGAGGCGGAGGCCACCGTGCCGCTGGTCTGCCAGCGCTGCCTGTCGCCGGTGGATACCTCGCTTGGCGTGGATCGCTGGTTCCGCTTCGTGGCCAACGAGGAAGTCGCCGAGGCGGAAGACGAGGAATCTGAGGAAGACCTGCTCGTCGTCAGCCGGGATTTCGACCTGCATGCCCTGATCGAGGACGAGCTTCTGATGGAAATCCCCGTCATGCCGGCCCACGACGTCTGTCCGACGCCCGTGCAGCTTTCGTCGAGCGACGAAGACTTCAAGGCCGCCGAAGAGGCCAAGCCGAATCCCTTCGCAGTGCTCGGCGCGTTGCGTTCGCGCAAGCCGGAAGAGGGAAAGTAGCCCTTTCCCGCAGGCTGGGCTATAATCATGGGCTTCGCGCGCGCCGCCGTGAGCAGCGGTACACGAAACGACCAAGGGGAAAAGGGCATTCCATGCATGCCGCCCGGTTTCTTGTATCGCCACCGCTTGAGCCCGCATCCAATCACCAACCTTACAGTCCAGGAGCCATCATGGCCGTCCAGCAAAACAAGAAGTCGCCTTCCAAGCGCGGCATGCACCGTTCCCACAACGCCCTGGTCGTTCCCGGCATCGCCGTGGAGCCGACCACTGGCGAAACCCACCTGCGCCACCACATCAGCCCCAACGGTTTCTACCGTGGCCGCCAGGTGCTCAAGAACAAGTCCGAAGCCTGATTTCGCATCCCAAGGCCAAGGCCCGAAGCTACTTTTGCCGTAGCGTCGGGCCTTTGTTTTGATGGCTACGCCTTCTTTCTCCGAAAACACCGCTGCGCCTTCCGCGATCACGCTTGCCGTGGATTGCATGGGAGGTGACCATGGGCCGCGCGTCACGCTCGCGGCCTGCCGCGCGTTTCTCGAGCGGCACAGCGACGCTTCGTTGCTGCTCGTCGGCGCGCCGGCTGCGCTGGCGGGGTTCGCCGCCCACCCGCGTGCCCGCATCGTCGCCGCCAGCGAGGTCGTGGGCATGGACGACCCGGTTGAAATCGCCCTGCGCAAGAAGAAGGATTCTTCGATGCGCGTCGCGATCCAGCAGGTCAAGGACGGCGCCGCCCAGGCGGCCGTCTCGGCCGGCAACACCGGCGCCCTCATGGCGATCGCGCGCTATCTGCTCAAGACGCTCGAAGGCATCGATCGCCCGGCCATCGCGCCGCAGCTTCCGAATGCCAAGGGCGGGGCGACGACCGTGCTCGATCTGGGCGCCAACGTCGATTGCGACGCCGAAGACCTGCTCCAGTTCGCCGTGCTCGGCTCGGCCCTGGTGTCGGCGCTGACCGGCAATGAGGCGCCTTCGGTCGGGCTGCTCAATATTGGCGAAGAAGCCATCAAGGGCAGCGAAACGATCAAGAAGGCAAGCCAACTGCTGCGTACGGCTGCCAACTCCAAGGATCTGAACTTCTACGGCAACGTGGAAGGCAACGATATTTTCAAGGGCACGACCGACATCGTCGTCTGTGACGGTTTTGTCGGAAATGTGGCGTTGAAGGCCAGCGAAGGCGTGGCATCGATGATCGGCGAATTCATTCGCGTCGAATTTTCGCGGAGTGTTTTCACCAAGCTGGCGGCAATTGTTGCCTATCCGGTCCTAAAAGCGTTCAAAAGTCGCCTGGATCACCGTCGGTACAACGGCGCGGCCTTGCTGGGCCTGCGCGGGCTGGTTTTCAAGAGCCATGGCTCGGCCGACGAAGTGGCTTTCGGCCATGCTCTGGATCGCGCTTATGATGCCGCTCGCAACAACCTGCTCGATCGCGTGCGGGCCCGCATCGCCCACGCCGCGCCTTTGCTCGCACGGCAGGAACCGGCGGCGCCGGTCGACGCGACGGCCCTTCACGTTTGATGACTCCTTACTCACGCATTACCGGCACCGGCAGCTACCTGCCTCCACGCCGCGTGACCAATGACGATCTCGCCAAGGATCTGGCTACGCGAGGCATCGAGACCTCCGACCAGTGGATCGTCGAGCGCACCGGTATTCACGCCCGGCATTTCGCCGCACCGGACGTCACGAGCAGCGACCTCGGTCTCCAGGCCGCCAGGCATGCCCTGGAAGCCGCCGGCCGCAAGGCCAGCGATGTCGACCTGATCATCGTCGCCACTTCCACGCCCGACATGGTGTTCCCGTCGTCGGCCGCCATCCTGCAGAACAAGCTCGGCATCGCCGGCTGCCCGGCGTTCGACGTCCAGGCGGTCTGCAGCGGCTTCGTCTACGCGCTGACCGTCGCCGACGCGATGATCCGCACCGGCACCGCGCGCTGCGCGCTGGTGGTCGGTGCCGAAGTGTTCTCCCGCATCCTCGACTTCAACGACCGCACCACCTGCGTGCTGTTCGGCGACGGCGCGGGCGCGGTGGTGCTCGAGGCCAGCGAGGAGCCCGGCATCCTGGCCAGCGACCTGCATGCGGACGGCAAGCACGTCGGCATTCTTTGCGTGCCGGGCCATGTGTCGGGCGGCAACGTGCTGGGCACGCCGCTGCTGCACATGGACGGCCAGGCCGTCTTCAAACTCGCGGTCCGCGTGCTGGAAGAAGCGGCGCGCGCCACGCTGGCGAAGGCCGGCAAGGTCGACACCGACATCGACTGGCTCATTCCACACCAGGCCAATATCCGCATCATGGAAGGCACGGCGAAGAAGCTGAGGCTTCCGCGCGAGAAACTGATCGTCACGGTCAACGAGCACGGCAATACGTCGGCCGCGTCGATCCCGCTGGCGCTCGACGAGGCGGTGCGCTCCGGCAAGGTGAAGAAAGGCGAAACGCTCATGCTCGAAGGCGTGGGTGGCGGCTTCACCTGGGGCGCGGTGCTGTTGAATCTGTAGTTAGCTAGTGTGTTGCGGTGCCCTGGAAGGGCGCCGGCAATGCGAGACGACGCGTAAACAATGAAATCCTTTGCATTTGTCTTTCCGGGGCAGGGCTCGCAGGCAGTCGGCATGCTCGACGCCTGGGGCGATCACCCCGCAGTGGTCGAAACGCTGCGCGAAGCATCCGAGGCGCTCGGTGAAGACGTCGGCGCCCTGATCAAGAACGGCCCGAAGGAAGAACTGGCGCTCACCACGAACACCCAGCCGGTGATGCTGGTGGCCGGTGTGGCCGCATGGCGTGCCTGGCTGGCCGAGGGCGGCGCAACGCCTTCCGTCGTGGCGGGGCATTCGCTCGGCGAGTATTCGGCGCTGGTGGCTTCGGGCGTGCTGACGCTCGCGCAGGCGGCGCCGCTCGTGCGTTTCCGCGCGCAGGCGATGCAGCAGGCGGTGCCTGTCGGCGTCGGTGCGATGGCCGCGGTGCTCGGCATGGAGTCGAGCAAGGTGGTGGCTGGCTGCGCCGAGGCCACGGCGAGCTTCGGCCCCGGCAGCGCCGAGGTCGTCGAGGCGGTGAACTTCAACGACCCCATGCAGACCGTGATCGCCGGCAGCAAAGCTGCGGTGGACAAGGCCTGCGAGCTGCTGAAGGCCAATGGCGCCAAGCGAGCCCTGCTGCTGCCGGTTTCGGCCCCGTTCCATTCGAGCCTGATGAAGCCCGCCGCGGAAGCGCTGCGCGAGAAGCTGGCTTCGGTCACATTGGCCGCGCCGCAGATTCCGGTGCTGAACAACGTCGACGTCGCCGTCGAAACCGACGTCGACCGCACCCGCGACGCCCTGGTGCGCCAGGCCGCCGGCCCGGTGCGCTGGGTCGAGAGCGTGCAGGCCTTGAAACTGCGCGGTGTAGCCGCCATCATCGAGTGCGGCCCCGGCAAGGTGCTGGCCGGCATGGTGAAGCGCATCGCCCCCGATCTGGAAGCCGCGTCGGTGTACGACCCGGCAACGCTCGCGGACACCCGACAATCGCTCGCCGGCTGACGGCGCCAAGGCTTCCATACTTTTCTTATGAGCATTCCCAAATTCGAAGGGCAGGTTGCCCTGGTCACCGGCGCGACGCGCGGCATCGGCGCGGCGATCGCGCTGGAGCTGGCCCAGCGCGGCCTCAAGGTCGTGGGCACCGGCACCACCGACGACGGCGCGGCCAAGATCACCGCCGCCCTGAGCGCCTACGACGGCCGCGGCCGTGCGCTCGACGTCAATGACGGCGCCGCCGTCGAGGCCCTGATCGACGAGATCGTGCAGGCCTACGGCGCCATCCACGTGCTGGTGAACAACGCCGGCATCACGCGCGACACGCTCGCCATGCGCATGAAGGACAGCGACTGGGACGCGGTGCTCGACACCAATCTCAAGGCCGTCTTCTCGCTCTCGCGCGCGGTGATCCGCCCGATGATGAAGCAGCGCTATGGCCGCATCATCAGCATCACCAGCGTGGTGGGCGCATCCGGCAATGCCGGCCAGGCCAACTACGCGGCCGCCAAGGCAGGCGTTGCGGGCATGACCCGCGCGCTGGCCCGCGAACTGGGCAGCCGCAACATCACCGTCAACTGCGTCGCGCCCGGTTTCATCGAGACCGACATGACGGCCAGCCTCCCCGAAGCCCAGCAACAGGCGCTGCTCCAGCAGATCCCGCTGGGCCACCTGGGCAAGCCGGCCGACATCGCGCACGCGGTGGCGTACCTCGCATCGCCCCAGGCGTCCTACGTCACGGGGCAGGAGCTGCACGTCAACGGCGGCATGCACATGTAGCCGCAAGGCGCAAGTTTTCTCCGTCCCGGGGGCACGGCAAATGCCACAATGCGCCCGGCTAAAATCCACCGATTACCTACAACCCTCAGAGGGAACCAAATGAGCGATATCGAAGCACGTGTCAAGAAAATCATCGCCGAGCAGCTCGGCGTGGAAGAGTCCCAGGTGACGAACGAAAAGGCTTTCGTGGCCGACCTCGGCGCCGACTCTCTCGACACGGTCGAACTCGTGATGGCACTCGAAGACGAATTCGGCATCGAAATTCCCGACGAAGATGCCGAGAAGATCACCACGGTGCAAAACGCCGTCGACTACGCCACCAAGAATCAAAAGGCCTGATAGGCCAGCTGACAAGATTGCAACTGCGGCCGGCGGCTTTTTCTTGAACCGCACGCGCCGGCAGGCAACTGTTCAGCGCTTCCAGAAAGGTTTGCCGGCATGACCAAACGCCGCGTCGTCGTTACCGGACTCGGTTGCATCGCTCCTGTCGGAAACACCGTTGCCGAATCCTGGGCCAACCTGTTGGCCGGGAAGTCGGGCATTGCGAACATCACCGCGTTCGATGCAAGCGCCTTCGCCTGCAAGTTCGCAGGTGAGGTCAAGGGTTTCGACATCACCCAATACATCTCGGAGAAGGAAGCGCGTCACATGGACCGCTTCATTCATCTGGGGCTTGCCGCCGCCATCCAGGCGGTGCAGGACAGCGGACTGCCGACCGGCGAAGCGCTCTCCTATGAGCAGGCCGTGCGCATCGGATGCAACATCGGCTCCGGCATCGGCGGCCTGCCGATGATCGAGGAAACGCACGGTGAACTGATGAACCGCGGCCCGCGCCGCGTGTCGCCGTTCTTCGTGCCGGCCTCGATCATCAACATGATCTCGGGCCACGTCTCGATCAAGTACGGCTTCAAGGGCCCGAACATCGCGGTCGTGACCGCCTGCACCACCGGCCTGCATGCCATCGGCACCTCGGCTCGCATGATCGAGTACGGCGACGCCGACGTGATGATCGCGGGCGGCGCCGAGTCGACCATCTCTCCGCTGGGCATCGGCGGCTTCACCGCGCCTCGCGCGCTGAGCACCCGCAACGACGATCCCGCCACGGCCTCGCGCCCGTGGGACAAGGACCGCGACGGCTTCGTGCTGGGCGAGGGCGCCGGCGTGCTGGTGCTCGAGGAGTACGAACACGCCAAGGCGCGCGGCGCCAAGATATACGCGGAAGTCGCGGGCTTCGGCCTGACGGGCGACGCGTATCACATGACCGCGCCCGACGTCGACGGCCCCCGCCGCTCGATGGCCATGGCACTGTCGAATGCGGGCGTCAATGCCGACCAGGTGCAGTACCTGAACGCGCACGGTACTTCCACGCAGATCGGCGACGTCAACGAGACCAATGCGGTCAAGCTGGCTTTCGGCGATCACGCGAAGAAGCTCGTCGTCAACTCGACCAAGTCCATGACCGGCCACCTGCTGGGCGGCGCGGGCGGCATCGAGTCGGTGTTCACGGTGATGGCGCTGCACGAGCAGAAGAGCCCGCCGACCATCAACATCTTCAACCAGGATCCGGAGTGCGATCTCGACTACTGCGCCAACGAGGCGCGCGATCTGAAGATCGACGTCGCGGTCAAGAACAACTTCGGCTTCGGCGGCACCAACGGCACGCTGGTGTTCAAGCGCGCTTGAGCGTCGCTCTGTCATGCACAGCGCGCCGTCGGTGACCTATCCGGTGGGGCGCTCGCGTGGCGCAACCCGGATCCTTGTCGTTCTCTGGGCCCTGGGCGCGCTTTGCGCGGGTGCGTCCTGCTATCTCTTCGATAGCGTCGGATGGCGCCAGCTGCTGCTCGTCCTCAGTGTCGGCTTCGCGGGTGTGGCCGCGGGCTTCGGCCTGCGGCAGGAGGGCGCCGGCGTCCTGCACTTCGACGGCCTCTTCTGGTCGCTGACGGGCAACCGCGCCTCCCGCGGAGTGCATGCGGCGCGGGCGTCAGTGGCGCTCGATTTCCAGTCGTTGATGCTGCTGTGCCTCAGCGAGCCGGGCCGCGCCCGCCGCTGGATCTGGATCGAGCAGCGGTTCATGCCGGAGCGCTGGCGCGACCTGCGTCGCGCGGTATATTCGCGCCCCCCGGCTGCCGCCCGCGCAGCCGACCCCTGGCGCGCGACCGCTCCGGCCGACGCGCCCTGAACCTTCCTCGATGACCACTTCCCCGCCCGTGCCGCCGGATTCCGGCCTGACCGACGCGCCCGCCGTGGCGCCGCGTCCGGGCGACGTCGATTTCCAGCTGGTCCAGCGCACCGTCGCGGGGGACCAGAAGGCGTTCGAGCTGCTGGTCATCAAGTACCAGCGCCGCATCGAGCGGCTGATCGGGCGGATGGTGCGCGACGTCGACCTGATCGAGGACATCGCGCAGGAAACCTTCATCCGCGCGTACCGCGCGTTGCACCAGTTCCGCGGCGAGGCGCAGTTCTATACCTGGCTCTACCGGATCGCCGTCAACACCGCCAAGAAGGCGCTGGTGGACATGAAGCGCGATCCGACCGTTTCCGAGGCCGCGCTCAGGCCTTCTTCCGAGGACGAGGATGAAACTTACCGTCCCGGAAACGAACCAACCAGCGACGAAACCCCCGAATCGGTCATGGCGGCGAACGAAATCGCCGGAGCCGTCGAGGCAGCCATGGAAGCGCTCCCCGCCGAGCTGCGTCAGGCGGTCACGCTGCGCGAGATCGAGGGCATGAGTTACGAAGAGATTGCCGAGGTCATGGATTGCCCCATCGGCACGGTGCGTTCGCGTATTTTCCGGGCGCGCGAGGCCATTTCGGCCAGGGTCAAGCCGTTGCTGGACAACCAGTCCGGCAAGCGTTGGTAAGTAAGCAGGTGAATGAAATGAATCAGACGATGACGGTTCGGGAACAGGTGTCCGCACTTGCGGATGGTCATTTGCAGGGCGAGGCGTTCGCGCAGGCGATCGAGGCTGCCTGCGCCGAAGGCGAATCGCGCGCGACCTGGCAGGCCTACCACGTGGTGGGCGACGTGCTGCGTTCCGGTTCGCATTCGCCGTGCAGCGATACCTCCGCGTTCCTGGCGCGCTTCCAACAGCGGCTGGCGGCGGAGCCGGTGATGGCGGCCCCGGTGTCGGAGCCCGTCGCCGTTCCGGTGGCGGTACCCGTGCAGCGCAGGGCGGAAGCGGCCAACGAGCCGGTGTTCCGCTGGAAGCTGGTGGCGGGCGCCGCATCGCTGATGGCTGTTGCCGCCATCAGCTGGACCCTGGTCGGCAACGGCTCGCCCGTGCAGCAGGGCGGTGCGCAGCTGGCTTCCGTCCAGCAGCAACAGCAGCCGGCCGTCAATTCGGTGCTGGCGGCTGCCGCGGTCAACGGCCCGCAGGCTGCGAGCAGTACGCTGACTCCGACGCGCGTGATCGTGGGCAACGGCAACCCGCAGGTGATGCTGCGCGACCCTCGTCTCGATCAGCTCCTCGAAGCGCACCAGCAGGCTGGCGGCGCTTCGCAGATGCCTTCCGGTTTCCTGCGCAATGCCACCTTCGAGGGCCCGACGCGCTGAGAGCGCGTACCTCCAGCTGCCCGTAATGACCGTTCCGATGCCGATTTCCGCACGCGCCTTCGTGCTTGTGTTTGCCGCTTTCTGCCTGGCGCAGGCCGCCACCGCGCAGACCCGCTCGGGCACCGCGAATGCGAAGAGCGCGGCGACGGCGCAGACGGACGAGCCGCCGGCGATGAGCGTGACCGAGTGGCTGCAGCGCATGCACACCGGCGCCCGGCAGCGCAACTACGTGGGCACCTTCGTCGTGTCGGCGCCGGGCGGCGACCTGTCGAGCGCGCGCATCTGGCATGTGCGCGACGGCGAGCACCAGATCGAACGCATCGAGGCCCTGTCGGGGCCGCCGCGCTCGACCTTCCGGCGCAACCGCAACGTCATGACCTTCCTGCCGGAGGCGAAGGTGGTGAAGGTCGAGAAGCGCGAGAACCTCGATCTCTTCCCGAACCTGCCGGACAAGCCCGATTCGTCCATCGGCGATTTCTACGACGTGCGCGCGATCGGCAAGGACCGGGTCGCCGGCTTCGATGCCGACGTGGTGCAACTGGTGCCTCATGACGGGCTGCGCTTCGGCTACCGCATCTGGAGCGAGCGCCGCTCCGGCCTGGTGGTGAAGCTCCAGACCGTCGACAGCGATTCCCGCGTGGTGGAGCAATCGGCGTTCTCCGAACTGCAGCTCGATGCACCGGTGAAGGCGCAGGCGCTCGCCCAGATGATGTCCAACACTTCGGGCTATCGCGTCGAGAAGCTCGAACTGGAGCGCAGCAGCGCGCAGGACGAAGGCTGGACCCTGCGCACGCCCGTGGCCGGATTCAAGCCCCGAAGCTTCTTCCGTCGTCCCGTGGCGGGCGACGACGGCGGCGGCAAGTCGAAGCAGGATGCGGCCACGGTCCAGTGGACCTTCTCCGATGGCCTTGCTTCGGTGTCGCTCTTCATCGAACGCTACGACCCTGCGCGCTCGCCCCGTGATGGCGTGCTGACCATCGGCGCGACCAACGCCATCCGCAGGCGCCTGCCCGAGCCTGCCAGCGACTGGTGGCTGACCGCGGTCGGCGAAGTACCCCAGCAGACGCTCAACGCATTCGCACAAAGTCTCGCGCGCACGCGCTGATGGGCTTGAGAAGCGCCAATTGCGCTGAACCAAGCCGACGGCGCAGACTCATAGACCTGTTTTTCGCCGCTCTGTTCTTTTGAAAGAAAGCCGATGATCTTCAAAGTCGAGGGACACAAGTTTCGTTCCGGCCTGATGGCCTGCGCGCTCGCGCTGACCGCCAGCGCCACATTCCTGCCGGCCGAGCCGGTCCACGCGCAGACGCGCACGCTGCCCGATTTCACCGACCTGGTCGACCAGGTCGGCCCCTCCGTCGTCAACATCCGCACCGTCGAGAAGGTGGTGCAGCGCGGCGGCAACGGCGAGATGGACGAGGAGATGCAGGAGTTCTTCCGCCGCTTCTTCGGCCAGCCGCTGCCCGGACAGCCGCGCCAGGGACCGCGCCAGAATCGTCCACAGCAGCCGCAGGAGGAAGAGCGCCCGCGCGGCGTCGGCTCCGGTTTCATCCTGACCCCCGACGGCTATGTGATGACCAATGCGCACGTCGTCGAGGACGCCTCCGAGGTGCTGGTCACGCTGCCCGACAAGCGCGAGTTCAAGGCCAAGATCGTCGGAGCCGACAAGCGCACCGACGTCGCCGTCGTGAAGATCGAGGCGACCGGCCTGCCGGCAGTGAAGGTCGGCGACATCTCCAAGCTGCGCGTGGGCGAATGGGTGATGGCCATCGGCTCTCCGTTCGGACTCGAGAACACCGTCACCGCCGGCATCGTGAGCGCCAAGCAGCGCGACACCGGCGAGTACCTGCCGTTCATTCAGACCGACGTGGCCATCAACCCCGGCAACTCGGGCGGTCCGCTGATCAACATGCGCGGCGAGGTGGTGGGCATCAACAGCCAGATCTACTCGCGCTCGGGCGGGTTCATGGGCATCTCTTTCTCGATCCCGATCGACGAGGCGATCCGCGTGAGCGACCAGTTGCGCACTTCGGGCCGCGTCTCGCGTGGCCGCATCGGCGTGCAGATCGACCAGGTCACCAAGGACGTGGCCGAGGCCATCGGCCTGGGCAAGGCGCAGGGCGCGCTGGTGCGCGGCGTCGAGGCGGGCTCGCCGGGCGAGAAGGCGGGTGTCGAGCCGGGCGACGTCATCACCAAGTTCGACGGCAAGCCGATCGAGAAGCCGAGCGACCTGCCACGCCTGGTGGGCAACACCAAGCCGGGCACGAAGAGCACGCTCACGGTGTTCCGCCGCGGTGCCTCGCGCGATCTCAGCGTGACCATCGCCGAGATCGAGCCTGACAAGCCCGGCAAGCGCGCGAGCGACCGCGACGAGCAGCCACAGAAGCCGCCGGCATCGGCTGCTGCCAAGTCGCTGGGCCTGGCCGTGAGTGATCTGACCGATGCGCAGAAGAAGGAGCTGAAGGTCAAGGGCGGCGTGAAGGTCGATGCCGCCAGCGACGCCGCGGCCCGTGCGGGCCTGCGCGAGGGCGACATCATCATGGCGGTCGGCAATGTCGAGGTGTCGAATGCGCGCGAATTCGAGTCTGCCGTTGCCAAGTCCGACAAGGGCAAGTCGCTCAGCATCCTGTTTCGGCGCGGCGACTGGGCGCAGTACGCGCTGATCCGGCAGACACGCTGATCCGGCCCTGGCGTCAAGTGGCCCCACCCGGCAGTCGGGTTTGGGGCCGTTTTTTTGAGGTGTTTACGACGTTCTGACGCCGGCCTCTAAAAAAATCGGAGGCGTCGAAAATGCCTGATTTTGTTTGCGTTCACTAACTTTCAGAAGGCCTAAGGACGGATTTCGGTAGAATAGGACACCCTCGGCGGCTGGTCGGCGCATAAAGAATGGCCCGGCCTTCACGATGCGAGATGTCAGATGGCAGTCCACCGGTGCTCCACAGATCGCCCACAAGTTGTTCAGTAACTGCTTCACCGATCCTGTTGATAACCTGTTCATATCTTTGATGTTGTGGACCTGCAACGACCCCTTTGGACCCCGTTCCTGGATGTACGCGCTTCCCTTTTTGCCTACAATGAAGCTCCAACTACTGCAGTTGCCATTGCTTGTTGGTTCAGGGCGCGTCTCCAGAAGACGCGCCCTTTTTTCTTGCCTGTCGCACTCTGCGTACGAGCCAATTCAAGTACTTAAGCGTTCCCGTTGATGAATCACATCAGAAATTTCTCGATCATTGCGCACATCGACCATGGCAAGTCGACGCTCGCAGACCGTTTGATCCAGCGTTGCGGCGGCCTCGCGGAACGCGAGATGGAAGCGCAGGTTCTCGACTCGATGGACATCGAAAAAGAGCGTGGGATAACCATCAAGGCACAGACCGCGGCGCTGCACTACAAGGCGCGCGACGGGCAGGTCTACAACCTCAATCTGATCGACACGCCGGGCCACGTCGACTTCTCGTATGAAGTGAGCCGTTCGTTGTCTGCATGCGAAGGCGCGCTGCTCGTCGTCGATGCATCGCAAGGCGTCGAAGCGCAGACGGTGGCCAACTGCTACACCGCGCTCGACCTCGGCGTCGAGGTGGTGCCGGTGCTCAACAAGATCGATCTGCCCAACGCGGACCTCGACAACGCGCGCACCGAAATCGAAGACGTGATCGGCATCGACGCGACCGATGCGATCCCGTGCTCGGCAAAGACCGGCGTGGGCATCGACGAGATCCTCGAAGCCATCGTCGCGCGCATGCCCGCGCCGCGCGGCAACGCCGATGGCCCGCTGCGCGCGATGATCGTCGACAGCTGGTTCGACCCGTACGTCGGCGTCGTCATGCTGGTGCGCGTGGTCGATGGCCGCCTCGTGAAGGGCGATCGCATCAAGATGATGGCGTCCGGTGCGATGTACAACGCCGACAGCATCGGCGTCTTCACGCCGGCCAACGAACCCCGCAATTCGCTCGAAGCGGGCGAGGTGGGCTACATCATCGCGGGCATCAAGGAGCTGCAGGCGGCCAAGGTCGGCGACACCGTCACGCTGATCAAGCCAGGTACCGGCGGCGCCGCGGCAACGGCGACCGAGGCGCTGCCCGGCTTCAAGGAGATCCAGCCACAGGTGTTCGCGGGCCTCTACCCGACAGAGGCGAGCGAGTACGACTCGCTGCGCGACGCGCTCGAGAAGCTCAAGCTCAACGATTCGTCGCTGCGCTACGAGCCCGAGGTGAGCCAGGCGCTCGGCTTCGGCTTCCGCTGCGGCTTCCTCGGCCTGCTGCACATGGAAATCGTGCAGGAGCGCCTGGAGCGCGAGTTCGACCAGGACCTGATCACGACCGCGCCGAGCGTGGTCTACCAGGTGGTCAGGAACGACGGCGAAGTGATCATGGTCGAGAACCCATCCAAGATGCCCGAGGTCGGCAAGATGGCGGAAATCCGCGAGCCGATCGTCACCGTGCACCTCTACATGCCGCAGGAATACGTCGGCGCCGTCATGACGCTGGCCAACCAGAAGCGCGGCGTGCAGATGAACATGGCCTACCACGGCCGCCAGGTCATGCTGACCTACGAGATGCCGCTCGGCGAGATCGTTCTCGACTTCTTCGACAAGCTCAAGTCGGTGAGCCGCGGCTACGCCTCCATGGACTACGAGTTCAAGGAGTACCGCGCGTCCGACGTGGTGAAGGTCGACATCCTGCTGAACGGCGACAAGGTCGACGCGCTGTCGATCATCGTGCACCGCACCCAGTCGCAGTACCGCGGCCGGGCGGTGGTCTCGAAGATGCGCGAGATCATTTCGCGCCAGATGTTCGACGTGGCGATCCAGGCCGCCATCGGGGTCAACATCATTGCGCGTGAGACAATCAAGGCCCTTCGCAAGAACGTTCTGGCGAAGTGCTACGGCGGCGACATCACCCGCAAGAAGAAGCTGCTCGAGAAGCAGAAGGCGGGCAAGAAAAGAATGAAGCAGATCGGCTCCGTCGAGGTCCCGCAAGAGGCCTTCCTCGCCATTCTGCAAGTCGAAGACTGATCGAAAAATGGCATTCATCACCTCCCTGGTCCTCGCGGCCTTCGCCGCCTATGTCGGCGCCTGGTACTTCAACGCGATCGAAGGCAACTTCGCCTTGCTGCTGTTCCTGGCCACCGTGATCACGGGCCTCTACTGGCTGGCCGAGCGCTTCTACTTCCTGCCCCGGCGCGAGCAGGCCGCCGCAAAGCTGGAGGCCTCGCTGATCGACCGCAATGCGCGCCTGGCCGAGCAGGGCATCAAGCAGGTCGACACGGCCGATGCGAAGGCGAGCGAGCGCCTGCTGATGCAGCCCTGGTGGCTCGACTGGACCGCCGGCCTGTTCCCGGTGATCCTGGTGGTGTTCCTGCTGCGCTCGTTCCTCTACGAGCCCTTCAAGATCCCGTCGGGTTCGATGATGCCGACGCTGCTGACCGGCGACCTGATCCTGGTCAACAAGTTCACCTACGGCCTGCGCCTGCCGGTGGTCAACACCAAGATCACCGAAGGCACGCCGCTGGCGCGCGGCGACGTGGTGGTGTTCCGCTACCCGCCCAAGCCGAGCATGGACTACATCAAGCGCGTGGTCGGCGTTCCCGGCGACGAGGTCGCCTACCTGAACAAGAAGCTCACGATCAACGGCCAGCCGGTTTCCAAGAGCCCGGCCGCCGACTACCTCGACAGCGAGTCGATGCGCCTGCTCAAGCAATACGACGAGAAGCTGGGCGACAAGGAGCACAAGATCCTCAACGACGAAACCACGCCGTCGTTCATTCCCGGCGCGGGTGGTTTCAACTTCCCGGGCATCGAGAACTGCCGCTACACGGCCGAAGGGGTGGTCTGCAAAGTCCCGCCCGGCAACTATTTCATGATGGGCGACAACCGCGATAATTCGGCCGATTCGCGTTTCTGGGGCTTCGTGCCGGACAAGAACATCGTGGGCAGGGCCTTCTTCGTCTGGATGAACTTCGGTGACCTGGGACGCATCGGTCCGTTTCAATAAGCAATAGCCAACAAGCTTGGTTCGAGGGGTATGAGGGCATGAGAGCACATCGGTCCGTTCGCAGCAGCGCTGCGCAGCAACGTGGCATTTCGTTCATCGGCTTGGTGTTCGTCGCAGCCGTGCTCGGGTGCCTGGGCGTGGTCATCGCGCAGGTCATCCCGACGCTGATCGAGTGGCAGGCCATCGACAAGGCCGCCAACAAGGCCAAGGAGGGCACGACCGTGCCCGAAGTGCGCGCCATCTTCGATCGGGCCCAGGCCATCGACGACTTCAAGTCGGTCAGCGGCAAGGACCTCGAGATCAAGAAGGTCGGCGACAAGGTGGTGGTTTCGTACTCGTACGAGCGCGAGATCCCGCTCTTCGGCCCGGCCTACCTGACGCTCAAGTACAAGGGCGAAACCCGCTGAACACGGCACCCAAAAAGGTGGACGGCAGCCTGGCCGCGTTGCAGGCGCGCCTGCAGCACACCTTCTCCGATCCGCGGCTGCTGCAGCTCGCGCTCACGCACCGCAGCTTCTCGGCCGACCACAACGAGCGCCTCGAGTTCCTCGGTGACTCGGTGCTGAACCTGGCTGTATCGCACCTGCTCTACATGCGCCTGTCGGCCCTGC
Source organism: Variovorax sp. SG517 (assembly GCF_013376045.1). GTDB lineage: Bacteria > Pseudomonadota > Gammaproteobacteria > Burkholderiales > Burkholderiaceae_C > Variovorax. Next base: position 85,017 of record NZ_JABMJG010000003.1, read on the forward strand.
CGGAGGGCGACCTGTCGCGCGTGCGGGCCAACCTCGTCAAGCAGGACACCCTGCACCGCCTGGCCGTGGGGCTGGCGCTGTCGCCGCTGCTGCGGTTGGGCGAGGGCGAGGCCCGTTCGGGCGGTCCGAACAGGCCATCGATCCTGGCCGACGCGCTCGAGGCGCTGATCGGCGCGGTGTATCTCGACGCCGGTTTTGCCGCCGCCCAGGCGCTGGTGCACCGGCTCTACGAGTCGGTCGAGATCAACCCGCGCATGGAAGCCGCGGCCAAGGACCCGAAGACCGAATTGCAGGAATGGCTGCAGGGTCACAAAATGAAGCTGCCGGTGTACCGCGTGGCCGCCACACTGGGCGCAGCGCACAAGCAGACTTTCGATGTCGAGTGCGAAGTGCCCGAACTGGGCCTTCGCGAACGCGGCATCGGCGGCTCGCGCCGCGCCGGCGAGCAGGCTGCCGCGGCGGCCATGTTGATCCGGCTCAAGGCACGCGGCGGCGCGTGAAATCCAGAATGAACGACGCTATCAATCCCGTAGCGGAACCCGAAGACGCCGAAGGCGGCGAGGGTACCGCTGGTCCCCAAGGCCCCCAGCACTGCGGCCTCATCGCCATCGTCGGCAAGCCCAACGTGGGCAAGTCGACGCTGCTCAACGCCCTGGTCGGCCAGAAGATCAGCATCACCTCGCGCAAGGCGCAGACCACGCGCCACCGGATCACCGGCATGCGCACGCTGGGCGCCACGCAGTTCGTGTTCGTCGACACGCCGGGTTTCCAGACCCTGCACGCCAACGCGCTGAACAAGTCGCTCAACAAGACCGTGCAGGGCGCGGTCGGCGACGTGGACCTGATCCTGTTCGTGGTCGAGGCCGGCAGCTTCACGCCGGCCGACGAGCGCGTGCTCAAGCTGCTCGGCAAGGGCATTCCGACGGTGCTGCTGGCCAACAAGCTCGACAACGTGCACCGCCGCGGCGACATCGCTCCCTGGCTCAAGAGCATGCAGGAGAAGCACGAGTTCGCCGAATACGTGCCGATGTCCGCCAAGAACCCGAAAGACGTCGAGCGCCTGTTCGGCATCTGCGAGAAATACCTGCCCGAGCAGCCCTGGTTCTACGACGAGGACGAGCTGACCGACCGCAGCGAGAAATTCCTCGCCGGCGAACTGGTGCGCGAGAAGCTTTTCCGCCTCACCGGCGACGAGCTGCCCTACACCTCGACCGTCGTCATCGACAAGTTCGACGAGGAGCCGCCGCAGAAGAAGGGCCAGAAGCGCCTGCTGCGCATCGCCGCCACCATCGTGGTCGAGCGCGACGGCCACAAGGCCATGGTGATCGGCGACAAGGGCGAGCGCATCAAGCGCATCGGCATGGAAACCCGCGTCGAGCTCGAGAAGCTGGCCGACGCCAAGGTGTTCCTCGAGCTGTGGGTGAAAGTACGTTCGGGCTGGGCCGACGACGAAGCCCGCGTGCGCTCGTTCGGCTATGAATAGGCAAACCCCCAGGCTTGCTCGCTTCGCGTAGCCGCCAACCCCCTTTCCGGGGGCAACGCGCGCGGCCCGGCAAAGCCGGTTCCGCGGCGTTTGCTGGTCTCAAGCCTCGATGCTCGATTGCTCACTGACATGGCCACCCATCGCGTTTCGCACGAGCCGGCTTACGTCCTCCATCGCTACGACTGGAGTGAGTCGAGCCTGATCCTCGAAGTCTTCACCCGCCACCATGGGCGCATCGCGCTCGTGGCGAAGGGGGCGAAGCGGCCGAGTTCCAACTTCCGCCCGGTGCTGCTGCCGCTGCAGCCGCTGCAGCTCAACTACGGCGGCGATGCCGAGATCCGCACGCTCAAGGGCGCCGAATGGATGGGTGGACACGTCATGCCCACCGGCGAGGCGCTGCTGTCGGGCTACTACGTCAACGAACTGCTGCTGCGCCTGCTGGCCCGGGACGACGCCCACGAGGCGCTGTTCGATGCCTACGCCGGCGTTGTCCAGGTGCTGGCGAGCGAGCACGCCGGCGCCCAGGCCGCGACCCAGGCTGCCGCGCTGCGGGCTTTCGAGCTGCTGCTGCTGCGTGAAGTCGGCCTGCTGCCCTCGCTCGACGTCCAGACGCTCACGCTGGAGCCGCTTGCCGCCGATGGGCGCTACAGCCTCGTGCCCGAAGCCGGCCTGCGCCAGGCCGGAGACGACGAGGCCGCGCTGGCCGGTGCCGACTGGCTGGCCCTGCAGGCCGTTCTGGACGACCGGGCCCCATTTACCGCCACATTGCGTGAAATTGCCACGATGAGCGCCGGCGGCAACAGTGCCCTGAGAAACCAGCTGCGTGCACTGCTCAACTACCATTGCGGCGTGTCCACGCTGCGCACGCGGCAAATGATGAGAGACCTGCAAGCATTATGAGCACTCCGGGCCAAGCCGGCGCCAACGCCGCCACCTCGCTGTCCGTCAACCTCAACAAGGTCGCCCTGGTGCGCAACACGCGCCACCTGGGCATCCCGAGCGTGGTGAAGGCCGCGCAGGCCTGCCTGGCCGCCGGCGCGCACGGCATCACGGTGCACCCGAGGCCGGATGCCCGCCACATCCGCGCGCACGACGTGAGCGATCTTTCAGCGCTGCTCGCCAAGGACTGGCCGGGCGTCGAGTTCAACATCGAGGGCAACCCCTTCCAGAACCTGATGGACTTCGTGCGCACGCTCAAGCCGCACCAGGCCACCTTCGTGCCCGACAGCGAGACCCAGTCCACCAGCGACCACGGCTGGACCTTTCCCGACGACGCCGAACGCCTGCGTCCGCTGATCGCCGAAGCCAAGGCGCTGGGCGTGCGCGTCAGCCTGTTCATGGACCCGATTCCCGAGATGATGGCCGCGGTCAAGGCCGTGGGCGCCGACCGCGTCGAGCTCTACACCGAAGGCTACGCGGCCTCGCGCGGCACCCCGAACGAGCAGGCCGTGCTCGCGCGCTATGCCGAGTCGGCGCGCGCGGCCCTCGCGGCGGGCCTGGGCGTCAATGCCGGGCACGACCTGAGCCGGGACAACCTCACGGCCTTCCTGCGCGCCGTGCCGGGCGTGCAGGAGGTTTCCATCGGCCACGCCTTCGTCGCCGACGCGCTCGAGCTCGGCTACACGGCAGCCACGCGCGACTACCTGCGCTGCATCGCCGAGGCGGGCCGGCAGCAACAGCAGCAGCAACAACAATGAACGCCGACGCCGCATGATCTACGGCATTGGCACCGACATCTGCGACCTGCGTCGCATCGCCGCGACCTTCGAGCGCCAGGGCGAGCGCTTTGCCCGCAAGGTGCTGAGCGACGCTGAATTCAAGGTCTGGCAGGCCCGCAGTGCACGCTGGCCGAAGCGCGGCCTGAGCTACCTGGCGACCCGCTTCTCCGCCAAGGAGGCCTTCAGCAAGGCCATCGGGCTTGGAATGCGCATGCCCATGAGCTGGCGCCTGTGCGAGATCGCCAACCTGCGCAGCGGCAAGCCGGTCATCGTGCTGCATGGCGGCCTGAAGGAGTGGTTCGAGGCGCAGGGCCTCACCGCCCACGTGACCGTGACCGACGAAACCGAATACGCCGCGAGCTTCGTGGTGGTGGAGAAGATATAGATATGACCGCCGGGCTAGCCGACCGCCCCCATGCGCCACTGATCATCGACGTTGCCGGCACGGCACTCACCGACGCCGACCGCCGGCGCCTCGCCGATCCGCTCGTGGGCGGCGTGATCCATTTCGCCCGCAACTGGCAAGACCGCGCGCAGATGACCGCGCTGAACGCCGAGATCAAGTCGATCCGGCCCGACCTGCTGATCTGCGTCGACCACGAAGGCGGCCGCGTGCAGCGCTTCCGCACCGACGGTTTCACCCACCTGCCATCGATGCGCGCGCTCGGCGAGCTCTGGATGCGCGACGCCATGCGCGCCACCCAGGCCGCGACGGCGGTCGGGCAGGTGCTGGCGGGCGAACTGCGCGCCTGCGGCGTCGACTTCAGCTTCGCACCGGTGCTCGACCTCGACTACGGCGGCAGCAGCGTCATCGGCAACCGCAGCTTCCACCGCGACCCGCGCGTGGTCGCGCTGCTGGCCAAGAGCGTGATGCACGGCATGCTGCAGATGGGCATGCGCAACTGCGGCAAGCACTTTCCGGGACATGGCTTCGTGCAGGCCGACTCGCACGTCGAGATCCCGGTGGACAAGCGCAGCCTCAAGGCCATCCTGGCCGACGACGCCAAGCCCTACGACTGGCTGTCGGGCTCGCTCGCGGCCGTGATGCCGGCGCACGTGATCTACCCGAAGGTCGACAGGCGGCCGGCGGGTTTTTCGTCGAAGTGGCTCGGCGAGATCCTGCGCAATCGCTTCGGCTTCGACGGGGCGGTGTTCAGCGACGACCTGAGCATGGAGGCCGGGCGCTACATCGACGGCAAGCTGCTCAGCTTCACCGATGCGGCGCTGGCGGCGCTGGAGGCCGGGTGCGACATGGCGCTGCTGTGCAATCAGAGCATTGGCGATGGACGCCTGCTCGATGAGTTTCTGGAGGATTTCGAGGCTGCCGCGCGCGCAGGCGGGTGGCGGCCGGACGCGAGCAGCGAAGCGCGCCGACGGGCGCTGCTGCCGCAATGCGCTCCGCCCGATTGGCAGATGCTCGTTGCTTCGCGCGCGTACCGCGATGCGAGGCGGATGGCTGACGTCTGAGAGCCGCTCAACCAACCCGAAGCCTGTCATGCCCTTGTGCCTCAGCCTCTTCCATCGCATGGACGAGGCCGTGTTGCGTAACCACGCGCATTACTGCCGCCTGTTCGGGTATCCGCACCAATGGGTCGAGAGCGACAAGCTGATTCATCCGGCGCTGCGTGCCAGTGCCAAGTACAGCCAGATCCTGCGGTACCTGCGTTCGCTTGCCGAAGGCGACTGGCTGTTGTTCCTCGATGGCGACTCCGTGGTCTTCCATCCTGTGGCAGTCGATGCCCTGATGCGGGGGCGCGATCTGCTCGCCGTTGAAGGCCCGAGACCCGAAGGGCAGCCCGGCCCGGCCATGACGAACATGATGGTCGTGCGCAACACCAAGGCCAATCGCGCGCTGCTGTACCAGTTGATCGTGGATGCGGGTCATGTCGTCGCGCTGGAGTCCGACCGGCTCGACGAATCCGCGCGGTTTCGTCCGGCAGGTCTGCTGCTCGAGTGCAACGGGGTGCTGGCCGATGTCTACGTCAACGTGTCGTGGCGCATTGCGCAATGGCATGACGCACGGGTCTTCGTGGTCAACCTGGCTTCGCCGCCGGTGCCGTTGCCCGGTGGTGGATGGCGTGACGAGGTCCTGCACGACGCGCACCTGCAGTCCCTGCTGGTGCGGGAGGTCAACGGCGCCCTGATGCACGGACGGCCCGTGCTGCAGCCGCCCCGGTACCCAGCGCTCGGCAACGAGCCGCTGAGCAGCTTCAATCCTGGCGCACGCATCGCGTTTGTGACGCTCTACACCCATCATGTCGAAACCTACGCAAGGGTGTCCGAGCACAACGTGCGCCGTTACAGCGAAAGGCACGGGTACGCGTACCACGTGTACCGCGAGATTCCCGAGGGGATCGGGCCGGGCATCAACGGCTCCTGGGTCCGGACTTGGCTGCTGCAGCAGCATCTGGCGGATCACGACTGGGTGATCTGGGTCGATGCAGACGTCCTTTTCTTCAATCAGTCCCGCCCGATCGAACCCCTGCTGGAAGGGCGCGACCTGCTGTTGGCCAAGGACGTGGGCGCCTGGCTGTTCAATTCCGGCGTGATGGGATTCCGCAATACGCCGCGCAACCTCGAACTGCTGGCTCGCATCTGGTCGCGCATCGGCGAGGTGGCCGACAAGTCGGGTGTCTATAGCAGCATGGGCGACCAGTACTACACCAACGAAGTGCTGAAGCAGGAAGGGCTGCTGGACGAAGGCAGCGTACTGGACAACCTGAGCATCAACACGCCACCTCTGTTCGCAAGCGGGGACACGCTGCTCGTGCACTTCGTGAGCCTCGCCGAGCCTTACCGGTCGGTGTACATGGCGGCGATGGATGCCGCGTCGCAGCAGACGCGGTAGCGAGGCTGGCCGGCCTGCCGCAGAAGCAACCAGTCGCCGGTTTTGCCAACAAGCTGGCAGATATGCCCGGCAAGCCGGTTGAACCGTCCTGTAAAGTCAAATGTCCTAAATCAAGGGGTCTGGGGGGCATTTTCATGGCGCACATCGGCGAATCCTGGCTGACTTTCGACAGCTTGACGCAACACGTCGTCAAGGCGATCGATCCGAAGCGCATCCTGGACATCGGCGCGGGGGGCGGCAAATACGGCGCCTTGCTCAAGAACATCGTGCCCGAATGCGAGCTGACCGCGCTGGAGTGCGACGAAATGGCGTTTCCCCAACTGCGCGAGGTCGGCTACCACCAGATTCTCCAGATCACGGCGGACAAGCTCTACGAGCGCAGCGGCGAGCTTTACGACGTGGTGATCCTGGGCGATGTCATCGAGCACATGCTCCATTCGCAGGGCCGTGACCTGCTCGAATTCCTCAACTACCGATCGCGCTATCTCATCATCTCCACGCCGGAGTGCATGCCGATGAGCCGTCCCATCTTCTTCGAAGGCCACAACTCGCTGTGGCGCCCGGACTCCTTCGCCTGGCATGACTACTGGGCACACCAGCAGTGCGGCGTGATGCATTTCTATCTGCTCAGGGGTCACGACAACTGGGCCGGACCCGGCTTGGCCGAGGTGGTGGGCGCAGTCAACGGCGCAGGGATCTTCAACGAGCATTCCAGCGGCCGTAAGGAGCCCGTCAACCTTACGATCCGCGACACGCGCTACAAGGAGACGACCGACGAGCACAATTGCGTGCTGTACCGCCCCTTCTGATGGAGGTTGCCTCATGGCCGAAGAAGCTGCAGAAAAGATCTCCCTTCGCGACATCGACATCGTCATTTCGTACAGGGAGGCGACCGAGGAGCGGCGCGAGAATCTCTACGCCGTGCTGGCGCATCTGGCCTGCACCTATACCGAATACCGGCTGTGGTTGATGGAGGCGGCGCCGGTCCCGCGCTTCGATTGGCAGCGGCTGGGCGATCCCAGGATCCGCCACGTCTTCATTCATCATGAAGGGCCGTTTCCCAAGTCAATGCTCTACAACACCGGCGTCCGGCTGGCGCGCAGCCCTGTGATCTGTTTTCATGATGCCGACTCAATCGCCCAGCCCCAGGCGTTGCGCATGTGCGTCGACGGGCTGCTCGACGGTGATGGAAGCGACGCGATGTGCCCCTACTGGAACGTCATCAACGTCACCGGCGAACTGAAGCAGGGCTTCATGGAAACGCCTGACTACGGCCGGCTCGCCTCGATCGACCCGCAGCGGCTTCCACCGGACGCGGGCATTCTTTACTCGAATGCCAACGGCGGCATCGTGCTGTTCAAGCGCAGCGAGTACATCCGGGTCGGCGGCTACAACGCGCGTCTCGAAGGGTGGGGCGGCGAGGACGATGAACTGCTGCGCCGTGCGGGCAGGATGGGTGTGCGCTGGCACTCCCTTGCCGTGCCGATGTTTCACCTGCATCACGACTCGGGTTCGCGCACGGAGCTGATCGAGAGCATCCGCGACACGGAGAACCTGCGGGCGCCGCAGGCCATCGAGGGCATGTCCCAGGAAGAGGTCGAGGCGCTGGTACGCGAACTGTCCGCCTTCTTCAACTGAGTGGATCAGCGCGGGGCGCCAACCTCGAGCACTTTGGCGCGCCACGCAAAGAACGCGTCGAGCGCAGGGCCCAGCACAGCTGTCTGGCTGTGCGCACTGAAGGCCTCGAAGCCCTGGTGCGCCAGCCGTTGGCGCAGTTGTGGGGCGCTCATGAGCATCACGGCCATGTCAGCCAGGTGATCGCAAGAGACGCCGGCGACGGCTTGTCGCAGCTCCGGATAGAAGATCTCGCTGTCCGCGTAGAGTTCGCACAGCACGGCCTTGCGCTGCCTGAAAAGCATTGCGAGCCTCGGTATCTCGACGATGCGGGAGTTATCGAAGAAGTGCATGTTGAGCACCAGCTTCGCGCGCCGGATCATCAGGTTGCGATGCGTCGTTTCCCACAGCACGTTGTCATTGCAGGCCACGTGCAGCCCCTTTCTTCGCATGGCATCAATGACCTGTGCTCGCCGCTGGTTCAGCGAGCCGAAGAAGAGCACGTCGATGTCCTGCAGGGCTTCGGGCAGCACGTCTTCGACCCGAAGGTTGTCTCCGGATTCTTCTTCATAGCCTAGCGGGACGTGGTGGCCGTTTGGAATTCCCAGCTCGGCGTAGCGGGCCAGATTGTGCTGGCTGTAGTCCCAGACGTAATGGTTTCGCAGCAGCGTCAAGTAGGACTCGTTGAACGCCTGCGAGCCTGCGACGATCTGCTCGAAGTTCAGCACGATGCAGTTGGCGCCCATGCCTTGCAGGGTCTCCGGAGCGAGGTGGTGTGCGAAGCAGACGATGTTGATGGCGTCACGGCGCACGGCGGCGTGCTCGGTGCTGACCTCGTACCCGAGCTTCCTGGCGGCAACGACGAAGGTGGCCACCACGTCGCCGACCATGTGCGGCTCCCCAAGCGAGGTGAAATGCAGAGGTACCGGGCGTTCCATCTTGAGTGCTGCTTGTTTCCGACGGTCGCCGACTACTGCAGGCCCAGGATGTTCCGCTTGTGATAGTAGTCGGAGAGCGCGGCCTTGAGCTCGGTCGCCTTCTGGATCGTCTCCGGCAATGCATCCTTGCCCAGGCCGAAGAAGTAGAGGTCGTGGCTGGTGTGGTCGTAGTAGAACGACCAGACCGAGAACCAGGCGTCGAACGGAATGATCGCCTTGAAGTCATCTTCGACCAGGTTCCGGTAGTAGTTCTGGTTGTTCTGCATGGTCAGCGGCGAATCGGTCGGCGCGTATTCGACCGTGCCGTGCTGCCTCCGCCCCGTGGTGGCGCAGGTCATCACGACGATGCCAGATTCCTTGACCAGCCGGAGCATGTTGAGCCAGGTCTTGCGCCAACCGGGGTTGTGTTCCATGGCCTCGCACGAGATCACGACGTCGAACTCGTTGGCCTTGCCACCGTAGTCCTCGCCGTAGCAGACGAGATCGACACCATTTCCTTCGCCCACGTCCAGTCCGATGTACTCGCACTCCTCGAAGTAGGTTCGAACGGAGCCGTTGATGTCCAAGCTGCCGATCTCGAGGACCTTTCTGCGCTGGAAGAGTTCACCCAGGAATTGCTTGATACCGCCTACGAAGAACAGTTGCTGGGGGTGCGACATGGTGGGCCTTCGGAGCGGAAAGCCGGCAGTTTAGTAGCTGGCCTGGCTGAATTTCGTGGAGCGGTCCCAACTTCCAAGCGTTGTCGGGGAAAAGTTTACAAACTCCCCTGAGGCTGTACCCGGGTCTCGCTGTGGCCCTCAGAGCCCCACAGCCTGGGGCCGCCGGTCTCCATGTGGGTCAGGTAGAGCCGCAGGTCGAACTCGAGCCGGTGGTAGTCCGGCTCCATATGCATGCACAGCGCATAGAAGGCCTTGTCATGCTCGCGTTCCTTCATATGCGCCAGCTCGTGCACGACGATCATCCTCAGCCACGCCAGCGGCACTTCCTTGAACAGGCTCGCCACCCGGATCTCCCGCTTGGCCTTGAGCTTGCCGCCCTGCACGCGCGACACGGTGGTGTGCGTGCCCAGGGCGTTGCGGATCACGTGCAGCTTGTTGTCGAACATCACCTTCGACAGCGGCTCGGCCTTGCGCATGAACTCGCTCTTGAGATCGGTGACGTAGTCGTAGAGCGCGCGATCGGTCTGGATGCCGTGCACGCCGTCGGGATATCGCTGGCCGAGCAGGGCGCCGAGCTTGTCCCCGGCGATCAGCTGGCGGACCTGTTCCAGCAGGGATGCCGGATAACCCGCCAGGTATTTCATCATCAGGCCCCGAGTTGCGCGCTGGCCGCGCAGGCCAGCCCCGTGGCCACGCCGCCGAACAGGTCGCCTTCGACCAGGTTCACGCCCGCGAAGCTCCTGCGCAGTGCGTGCTGGAACGGCCGCAGCGCGGAAGAGCCGCCGGTGAGATAGATCGCGTCGAGGTCGTTGCTGCGCAGGCCCGCGCGCTTGACGCAGGCGTGTGCGCAGGCGATCACGCTTTCCAGCGGCGCGGCCAGCTGCTGCGCCATGTCGTCCGGCGTGAGCGAGGCGACGAGGCCGCGCTCGGCGCAATCCAGGTCGATGGCGGTCGTGGCATCGCTCAGCGACACCTCGATCTTGGCCGCTTCCACCGCGCTCGCGATGCGGTGGCCGTGCCGTTCCTCGAGCACGGCCATCAGCCGGTCGTGCAGGCGCGTGTCAGCGTAGCTGGTGCGCAGATCCTTCGCCTGCCGCAGCGCCTTGGCGGCGTAGAGCCAGTTGATCAGGTGCCAGGACGACAGCTCGAAGAACACCTTGCTCGGCACTTCGCGCCCCTGCGGGCCGTGGTGGCGGAAGCCGAACTGCGGCATCACGCGCTCGAGGTTCAGGCGCTGGTCGAAATCGGTGCCGCCGATGTGCACGCCGCTGGTGGCCAGTACGTCGTCGCTGCGGTCCTCCCGCGCGGCGCGCTCGGGGCCGACGCGCACCACGGTGAAGTCGGAGGTGCCGCCGCCGATGTCGACGATGAGCACGATCGACTCTTTGGCAACGCGCTGTTCGTAGTCGAAGGCGGCCGCGATGGGTTCGAGCTGAAAGGAAATGTCGCGAAAGCCTGCCGCGCGCGCCGCGACGCGCAGGCTTTCTTCCGCGCGCTCGTCGCGCTTGGAATCGTCGTCCACGAAATGGACCGGCCGGCCGATCACTACGCGCTCGGGCACCTGGCCGAGTTCGCGGCTGGCGCGCACCGCCAGCTCGCGCAGGAAGCGCGCGATGATGTCCTCGAAGCTCACGAGGCCGTCGTAGATCGCCGTTTTCTCCTGCATCAGCGCGCTGCCGAGCAGGCTCTTGAGCGAGCGCATCAGCCGGCCTTCGGTCCCCGAGAGGTACTGGCCGATGGCATCGCGGCCGAAGTGCGTCGTGCGGTCTTCGGCGTTGAAGAAGATCGCGGTGGGCAGTGTGGTGGCCGCGCCCTCGATGGGCAGAAGGCGGGCCTCTGTGCCGATCCGGCAGGCGACAGCGGAGTTGGATGTGCCGAAGTCGATGCCGATCGTCGGCAACGACGACGGTGCCTTCACGATCAGGATTCCCTGCGCAGCGCCGGGAACAGGATCACGTCGCGGATGCTCGGCGAATCGGTCAGCAGCATCATCAGCCGGTCGATGCCGATGCCGCAGCCGCCGGTGGGCGGCATGCCGTATTCGAGGGCGCGCACGAAGTCGTGGTCGTAGAACATGGCTTCGTCGTCGCCGCTGTCCTTGGCGGCCACCTGCGCGTTGAAGCGCGCGGCCTGGTCCTCGGCGTCGTTCAGCTCGCTGAAGCCGTTGCCGAACTCGCGGCCGGTGATGTAGAGCTCGAAGCGCTCCGTGACCTCGGGGCGCTCGTCGTTGGCGCGCGCCAGCGGCGAGATCTCGGTCGGGTGCTCCATGATGAAGGTCGGCTGCCAGAGCTTCTCTTCGACGGTTTCCTCGAAGTACAGCACCTGCAGGCTGGCGAGGCTGCGCTGCGAGAGCTTGTCCTTTTCCTCGTTCATGCCGAGCTTGCGCAACGCGGCGATGAGCCAGGCGCTGTCGTCGACGCCCTGCGCCACGCCTTCAGCCTCGGTGTACTTGAGGATCGCCTCGCGGATCGTCAGGCGCTGGAAGGGCTGCGTCAGGTCGACCGGCTTGCCCTGGTAGGTGAGCTGCTGCGTGCCCACGGCCTTGTCGGCGATGGTGCGGATCAGCGTCTCGGTGAAGTCCATCAGGTCGCGGTAGTTCCAGTAGGCCGCGTAGAACTCCATCATCGTGAACTCGGGGTTGTGCCGCACCGAGATGCCCTCGTTGCGGTAGCTCCGGTTGATCTCGAACACGCGCTCGAAGCCGCCGACGATCAGGCGCTTGAGGTACAGCTCGGGCGCGATGCGCAGGAACATCTCCTGGTCGAGCGCGTTGTGGTGCGTCTTGAAGGGCTTGGCGTTGGCACCGCCGGGAATGGGGTGGAGCATGGGCGTCTCGACTTCGAGGAAGCCGTTGCCCACCATGAACTCGCGCAGGGCGCTCACGGCCTTGCTGCGCGCGGTGAAGCGCACGCGCGCCGTCTCGTCGGTGATCAGGTCGACATAGCGCTGGCGGTACTTCTGCTCCTGGTCGGCCATGCCGTGGAACTTGTCGGGCAGGGGGCGCAGGCTCTTGGTGAGCAGGCGCAGCTTCGTGACCTTGACCGACAGCTCGCCGGTCTTGGTCTTCATCAGCGTGCCTTCTGCGCCGAGGATGTCGCCCAGGTCCCAGCGCTTGAACTCGGCATACGCTTCCTCGCCGACAGCGTCGCGCGTCACGTAGAGCTGGATGCGGCTGGTGGCGTCCTGCAGGGTGGCGAAGCTGGCCTTGCCCATCACGCGCTTGAGCATCATGCGGCCGGCCACGCTGACTTCGACGGCCTGCGCCTCCAGCGCGTCGGCCTCGGTGGCGCTGTGCGCCTCGACGAGTGCGGCGGCGCGATGGCCCGGCTTGAAGTCGTTGGGGAACGCGACGCCCTTGCCCTCGGCCTGTGCCGTGCGCAGCAGCTTGAGCTTTTCGCGGCGTTCGGCGATGAGCTGGTTTTCGTCGACGGGGGGCGTGGGAGGCGGGGAGTTCTTTTGATCGGACATGGGAGACGGGTGGCGCGCAACCGGGAGCGTGCGCGGGCCCGGCATTTTAGCCGATCGGGTTCGAATAAAACCCGCCCACAGCGCCCGCCAATCCTGCGGGATAAGCTACAAAAAGGATAGCGATCTATTCAGTGATGCCGGTGCGTGCGAGCAGATCGCTGACCAGCTCCAGCCGCATCAGCGGGCTGTCGAGCTCCATCAGGCGCTGCCGCAGCTCGAGCTGCATCGGCACCAGCTCGCACCAGCGGTTGGCCACCCAGCCGCAATCGTCGAAGCGGTAGGGCTCGGCGATGGGCAGGCGCACCGCCCCGCCTTGGGCGCGCTTGCGCTCCTCCAGCGTGCCGACGAGGCGCTGCAGCGCGGTGGAGGTGTGCCGCAGGTCGTCGGGAATCTCCAGCGCGATGTCGTCGTTCACCGCCTCGACCTCGGCGACCCAGAGGCCGTGCTTCTGCAGCTCGTTGCTGCGGACGCGAAAGCGCTGCGTGCCGACGCATTCGATCTGCAGCAGGCCGCTTTGCGGCGATTCGAACTCGCGGATCACGGCCAGCGTGCCGATAGCTGCAAAGCTCTCGGCATCGGCGCCGGCCTTGCGCACCTCGCTGCCGCTGGTGAGGCTCACCACGCCGAAGGGCGCGTCGGCCTTGCGGCACTTGCCGATCATGTCGAGGTAGCGGACCTCGAAGATGCGCAATGGAAGAAGGCCGCCGGGAAAGAGCACCGTACCGAGCGGAAACAATGGCAGTGAATGCAAAAGGGGTTGTGTCGTCATCGAAGAGCCTTGCGTGGCTATCATCGCATTCCCCTCACGGCCGCGTCTCATGCTCTACCAGATTCCCTCGTTCCTTCTCGACGTGATCGTCGGTCTGCTCGGCGGCGCCTGCCTGCTGCGCCTGTACATGCAGTACCACCGCGTGCCCTTCGGCAACCCGCTCGGGCGCTTCGTGTTCGCCATCACCGACTGGATCGTGCTGCCGCTGCGGCGCATCGTGCCCGGGGTGAAGCGCTGGGACCTGGCCAGCCTGATCGCGGCATGGCTGCTGGTGATGCTGAAGTTCCTGCTGCTGTGGCTGCTGGTCGGCAACCTGGGGCGCATCGCGACCCTGCCGCTGGTGTCGCTGGTGGGGCTGATGCAGCTGGCGGTCTCGGGCCTGACGGCGCTGCTGGTGGTCTATGCGGTGCTGTCGTGGATTCCGAATGCCTCGCCGATGCTGCTCGACCTGATCTCCCGCCTGGCCGAGCCGCTGGTGCGGCCGTTCCGCCGCTTCATTCCGCTGATTGGCGGGGTCGACCTGTCGCCGCTGGCTGCCATCGTCGTGTTGCAGGTGATCGCGATCGTGCTGGGCAATCTGCTGGTTTTTGCTTATCAGCTGACGTTCTGATCTCCTGAATACAAAAAGGGCCCGGATGCATCGCACCCGGGCCCTTTTTGCTTTCGATTGCCGTTCGTTCGGTCAGCTCACCGCATCGGCCGGCTGGCGCAGCAGCATCGCCAGCGTGTTCGCGATCGTCTTGCGCAGCTCGCGGCGGTCGCTGATGAAGTCGATGGCGCCCTTGGTCTGCAGGAACTCGGCGCGCTGGAAGCCCTCGGGCAGCGTCACGCGCACGGTCGATTCGATCACGCGCGGGCCGGCGAAGCCGATCAGCGCCTTGGGCTCGGCGATCACCACGTCGCCCACGAAGGCGAAGCCGGCCGACACGCCGCCCATGGTCGGGTCGGTCAGCACGCTGATGTAGGGCAGGCCCTTCTTCGCCAGGCGCGTGAGCGCGGCGTTGGTCTTGGCCATCTGCATCAGCGAGAGCAGGCCTTCCTGCATGCGCGCGCCGCCGGTGGCGGTGAAGCAGATGAACGGCACCTTCTGTTCGATGGCGGTCTCGACGCCGCGCACGAAGCGCTCGCCGACCACGCTGCCCATGGAGCCGCCCATGAACTCGAACTCGAAGCAGGCCACGACCACGCTGATGCTGTGCACCGAGCCGCCCATGACGACCAGCGCGTCGGTCTCGCCGGTGTTTTCCAGGGCTTCCTTCAGGCGCTCGGGGTACTTGCGGCTGTCCTTGAACTTCAGGGCGTCGACCGGCAGCACTTCCTGGCCGACTTCATAGCGGCCCTCGGCGTCGAGGAACGCGTCGAGCCGCGCGCGGGCGCCGATGCGGTGGTGGTGGCTGCAGCTGGGGCAGACGTTCTGGTTGTGCTCGAGGTCGGTCTTGTACAGAACGGTCTCGCAGGCGGGGCACTTGATCCACAGGCCCTCGGGCACCTGGCGGCGCTCGGACGGGTCGGTTTGGGCGATCTTGGCGGGTAGCAGTTTTTCAAGCCAGCTCATGGGGGCTCCTTGTGTTGGCGGTGATTATCGACCAGCCGCGTTCTTGGCCGTCGCGGCGGGCAGGGCGTCGAGCGCCTCGCGGATGCCCGCGAGGAATTCGCGCACCGCCGGCACGACCTTGTCGCGGGGCTGGTCCTCGATGAGTTGGATGATCTTCGTGCCGATCACGACCGCGTCGGCGGCCGAGCCGATGGCCTGCGCCGTGGCGGCGTCGCGGATGCCGAAGCCCACGCCCACCGGGATGCTCACGTGCTCGCGGATGCGAGGGATCATCCGGCCGACGGCCTCGGTGTCGAGGTGGCCGGCGCCGGTCACGCCCTTGAGCGACACGTAGTAGACGTAGCCGCTCGCGATGCGCGCGACCTGCGCCATGCGCTCGTCGGTGCTGGTGGGGGCCAGCAGGAAGATCAGGTCGATGCCGGCGGCCTTCAGCTCGGCGGCGAAGGCCTCGCATTCCTCGGGTGGATAGTCGACCACCAGCAGCCCGTCGACGCCGGCTGCGGCCGCGTCGCGGATGAAGGACTTCTTTCCGTGCACCAGGTCGTAGCGCTCGACCGGGTTGGCGTAGCCCATCAGCACGACGGGCGTGGTCGTGTCCTTCTGGCGGAAGGCGGCGACGATGGCGAGCACCTGCTTCATGCCCACGCCCAGCGCCAGCGCGGCCTCGCCGGCCTTCTGGATCACCGGGCCGTCGGCCATCGGGTCGGAAAAAGGCACGCCCAGCTCGATCACGTCGGCGCCGGCCTCGACCATGCCGTGCATCAGCTCGGGCGTGATGTCGGCGAAGGGGAAGCCCGCGGTCACGTACGGAATGAGGGCGCGGCGGCCGTCTTTCTTCAGGGCCTCGAAGGTGGCTGCAATGCGGCTCATCACTTGCCTCCCTTCACGCTCAGGCCGCGCATCGAGGGGCGGTCGTAGAAGTCGACGCCCGACAGGTCGGCGACGGTGCCGATGTCCTTGTCGCCGCGGCCGGAGAGGTTCACCAGGATCGACTGGTCGGGGCGCATGGTCTTGGCGAGCTTCAGCGCGTGGGCCACCGCGTGGCTGGATTCGAGCGCGGGGATGATGCCCTCCGTGCGGCACAGGTAGTGGAAGGCATCGAGCGCTTCCTTGTCGGTGACGCCGACGTACTCGGCGCGGCCGATGTCGGCCAGGTACGCGTGCTCGGGGCCCACGCCGGGGTAGTCGAGGCCGGCGCTGATGCTGTGCGTCTCGGTGATCTGGCCGTCCTCGTTCTGCAGCAGGTAGGTGCGGTTGCCATGCAGCACGCCGGGGCTGCCGCGCAGGATCGAGGCCGAGTGCTTGCCGCTGTCCAGCCCTTCGCCTGCGGCCTCGATGCCGATCAGGCGCGTGCCCGCGAACGGGATGTAGGGGTGGAAGATGCCCATGGCGTTGCTGCCGCCGCCCACGCAGGCGATCACCACGTCGGGCTGCTTGCCCTCCGCCTCGCCGGTGATGCCGTCGGCCGCGAGCATGGCCGGCATCTGCTCGATGCACTCGGTGCCGATCACGCTCTGGAAGTCGCGCACCATGGTCGGGTAGGGGTGCGGGCCGGCGACGGTGCCGATGATGTAGAACGTGTTCTCCACGTTGGTGACCCAGTCGCGCATCGCCTCGTTGAGCGCGTCCTTCAGCGTCTTGCTGCCGGATTCGACGGGCACCACGGTCGCGCCGAGCAGGTTCATGCGGTAGACGTTGGGGCTCTGGCGCTTCACGTCCTGGCTGCCCATGTAGACCACGCACTCGAGGCCGTAGCGCGCGCAGATGGTGGCGGTGGCCACGCCGTGCTGGCCGGCGCCGGTCTCGGCGATCACGCGGGGCTTGCCCATGCGCCGCGCGAGCATCGCCTGGCCGATCACGTTGTTGATCTTGTGGGCGCCGGTGTGGTTCAGGTCTTCGCGCTTCAGGTAGATCTGCGCGCCGCCCATTTCGCGGCTGGTGCGTGCCGCGTGATAGATCGGCGAGGGGCGGCCGACGAAGTGCTTGAGCTCGTAGTGGAATTCCGCGAGGAAGGCCGGATCGTCCTTGAACTTCGCGTACGCGTCGCGCAGTTCGTTGATCGCGTGGGTGAGCGTCTCGCTCGCGAAGGTGCCGCCGTAGTTGCCGAAGTGGCCGGTGGCATCGGGTTGCTGGTAGTCCTGGAATTGGCTTTGCATGATTCTCGATCGGTGGGCCGCAGCCCGACAAACGATCGGCTGCGGCGGCTAACTGGAGAAGGACGCGTCGGCAGCCCTGACGGCTGCGACGAATTGCCGGATCTTTCCGGCGTCCTTGAGGCCCTTGTTCCCGGGACCGTCGATTTCGACGCCCGAGCTCACATCAACGGACAGCGACTTGCAGCGCGTCCGCAGGATGCGAATGCCATCGCCCACGCTTGCAGGTGTGAGCCCACCACTCAAGACGAGGTGAGCGTCGACGGCGGGTGGAAGAAGTGACCAATCGAATGCCTTGCCGCCACCGCCATAACCTTCGACATGCGCGTCGAGCAGGATGGCCTGGGCGTGGGAGTAATCGGACGCGTATTTTACGAGGTCGAAGCCGGCCCCGGCATCCCCCAGCGGAATGCGGGCTGCGCGCATGTAGCGGAATCGGCCCGGACCGGCGGCTTCCTCGCACTGCTGCGGCGTCTCTTCACCATGGAATTGCGCGATCGAGCCCTTCACCTGAGCGAGCGATGCTATGACTTTGGGAGCATCCTCATTCACGAACAGCAGGACTGGCGTGATGAACGGCGGCAGGCGGGAGGCCAGTTCGGCCGCCCGGTCGACCGTTACGGCGCGCGGGCTCTTCGGATACAGGACGAAGCCGATGGCGTCCGCACCGGCTTCGACCGCCGCGTCGACGTCGGCTTCACGGGTCAGGCCGCAGATCTTGATGCGGGTGCGGGGCAGGGAGGGCGCGCTCATGGCGGGCCATCATACGTAGCCCTGCCGGCCTGCAGCGTGGCCTCGGCCGGCAGACCCCACTTGGCGTCGTACAACGGGCCCATGAAATACAGGCCGTCCGCCGAGAAGGTGGGCGCCGCCGCATCGCGGCTGCGTGCCTCGAGCACCTGCGAGATCCACTCCGGTCGCTCGTCGCCGCGGCCGACGCGCAGGAGGCTGCCCATCAGGTTGCGGATCATGTGGTGCAGGAAGGCGTCGGCCTCGAACTCGAAATGCCAGCGGCAGCGCTCGCCGTTGCCGACGCGCGTGATCTCGATGCGCCGCAGGTCCTTGACCGGCGAGCGTGCCTGGCAGGCCGAGGCGCGGAACGAGCTGAAGTCGTGCTGCCCGATGAGCAGCGCCGCGGCGGCGCGCATCGCGTCGCCATCGAGCGGATGCATCGACCAGCCGACCCGGCCCGAATCGAGGCTGGGCCGCACGGGCGACTGCGAAAGCACGTAGACGTAGCGACGCGCCAGGGCGCTGGCGCGGCAGTGGAATTCGTCGGGCACCGGATGCGCCCACTGCACCGCGATGTCGTCGGGCAGGAAGCGGTTGGTGCCGCGCATCCAGGAGAAGGGTTCGCGCTGCGCGGTGGTGTCGAAATGCACCACCTGCATGAGGGCGTGGACACCCGCGTCGGTGCGCCCGGCGCACAGCGTCCGGATGGGCTGCGCGGTGAACTTCGCGAGGGCCGCCTCGAGCTTGTCCTGCACCGTGCGGCCGGAGGGCTGGCTCTGCCAGCCGTCGTACGCCTGGCCGTTGTACCGGATGCCGAGCGCCAGCCTCACGAATTCAGGGGACCGAGGAAGAGCGAGCGGCGAAGCTCGTTCAGCGCAGTTCCGCGAGCAGTTGACGGGCTTGCGACTTGAGGTCGCCGGCGCTCTCGGCTTCGACTTCCTCGACCAGCGAGCGGGCGCCTTCGACGTCGCCGATGGCTTGCAGCTCACGAGCCAGCGACAGCTTGACGGCATGCGGGCTGTCGTCGCCTTCGTCATTCTGCGCGGCCGCCGTTGCCGCCGGCTTGGCGGCTTCGACCGGGCGTGCTGCCGGCAGGCCGGCCAGCGCGCTCATGTCGAACTCGATGAAGCCCGAGTCGGCCGGCAGCGCGTTGCGCAGCATGGCGGGGCGGGTGTTGTGCTCCGGATCGCTCAGGCTCAGCGAGCCGGGGAGCGTGTCGGCCGACAGGGCGCCGGGGGCGGTGTCGAAGTCGTTCTCGAGGTCGACGGGCGTTGCGTGGCCGTTCGACAGCGGCGGCGCCGGACGCGCCGTCGTCGGAGCCGGCGCGTAGGCCGACTTCGGCAGGCTGGCGCCGACCGGCGCGTGCTGCACAGCCGGAGCCGCGACCGGAGCGGGCGCCGGCGGCGTGGTCAGGTCGAGGTCGAAGTCCAGCGGTGCGACCGAGGGCACGAAGGCGGGCGGTGCGACGGCCACCGGGGGCGACACCACCGGAGCAGGCGTCGCCGGTGCCGGCTTGGCTGCCGCCGCCAGGGCGCCGGCGAAGGCTGCCGTTTCGGCGGCGCTGGCGCCACCGCTGCCGCCGCTGCGGGGCGAGCCAGATTCGTACAGCGGGTTGCCCGGATCGAGGTCCTTGCCCATGTCGACCACGCGGTTCCAGTCGGAACCCAGGCCGCCGGTCAGCTTGTGCACTTCAGTGGCCAGGCTTTCGTAGGCACGCACGTCGCGGCGCTTGGCGTGGATCTCGAGCAGCTTGAGGTGGATGGCGGTGCGATCGGGGTTCAGGCGCAGCGCCTCGCGCAGGATTTCCTCCGCCTGCAGGTCGCGGCCGTAGGCCAGGTACACGTCGGCCTCGGCGACCGGGTCGACATCGCCCGCGTCGAGCTGGCTCGGCGAGTACGACAGCGACGAGACGGTGGAGTCGCCGCGGTGCTTGGTGTCCACCGATTCGCCACCGCTGGCGCCGAAGAACGAATCCTTCGGGATGCGGCTTTCGAGGAACACGCTTTCGCTCATTTCCTCGCGACGGCGACCCAGCACGCGGTACAGCAGGAAGCCGACCAGCAGCGCGATCAGCGCGGCACCCGCCAGCATCAGCGGGTTGTCCATCAGTTCTTCGAAGAAGGTGGGCTCCGGCGGCGGGGGCGGCGGAGCGGGCTTCTTCACAGCCGGCTTCGGCGCGGCAGCCGCTGCGGCGCTCGCTGCCGCGGCTGCGGGAGTGGCGGTGGCATCGGCGGCCGCAGGCGTGCCGGCGGGTGCGGCCACGGCCTGTGCATCGGCTACAGGAGTGGCTGCTGCTGCAGCGGGAGCTGCCTGCGCCGTGGCTTCGGGCGTCGGGGGAGTGCTGGGCACCGCTGCCGCCGGAGCGGCAGGTGCCGCCGCGGCGGCGGGGGCCGGAGCCGGAGGCGTGACCGGAGCAGCTGCAGCCGGGGCAGGAGCCGGTGCGGGGCTCGCGACCGGAGGCACGACCGTCGCGCTGGTGTTGGGGGCTGGAACCGGAATGCCCGGCGTTGCCGGTGCCGGAGCGGCGGCGGGTGCGGCCGCGGACGAGCCGGTGCCCGTTGCCGCCTTGAGCTTGTTCAGCTCGCTGATGTTCTTCGACAGTTCCGCGACGCGGTTGCTGTTGTCCTGCGCCTGGCGGTTCTGCGCGACCTTCTCGTCGGCGGCGCGGGTGGCTGCGTTGCCCTGCGAGATCGTGAGCTTGTCGGGCGAGTTGGCCGCTGCATTGCGGTCCTCGACGTTGGCCTGCACCTTGCCCGCTGCCTTGCGGCTCGCGGCGGCCACGTTGGTGGTAGGTGCGTTGTCGGCCAGGCGCTGGCGGTAGCTGCCGAAATCGCGGCTTTGTGCGGTGACCGTGCGGCGGGCTTCGGCCGGCGGAACGGCGGATGCTTCGGCAGCGCTCGGCAGGTCGAGCACGGCGCCTGCGCGCATGCGGTTGACGTTGCCGCCGACGAAGGCGTCGGGGTTGGCCATCAGCAGCGCGACCAGCATCTGGTCGAGCGACACGTCGGCGGGTTTGTAGGTGGCGGCGATCTTGCCGGCGGTGTCGCCGCGCTGCACCGTGACCTGTTCACCGCCGCCGGCGCTGCGGGCAGGGGCGGCGGCCGTGACAGGGGCAGGAGCCGCGGCTGCGGGTGCCGTGGAAGGTGCCGGGGCCGTTGCCGCCGGAGCGGCCACCACGGGGGCGCGTTCGCGGCGTGCGCGTGCCGCCGGGGCGGTGCGCTCGGCCGGAGCCGAGATCTGGGGAGAGATTGGGGCAGCCGGTGTAGCAGCCTGGCGCGTGGCCGGCGGATCGAGCAGCACCGTGTAGTCGCGCACGATGCGGCCGGAGGCGCCGTTGGCTTCGAGCAGCAGGTCGACGAACGGATCGTTCAGCGGGCGGCTGCCGCTCAGGCGGACCACGTACTGGCCGCCTGCGCGGCGCTGCAGCGTTGCCTTGACGTCGCTGAGCGCCGAGTTGTAGGGGACACCCGCGTTTCTGAAAGCTTCGGCCGTGGCGATGTTGATCTTCAGGCCATCCGCTTCATTGGCGGCCATTTCGGTCACATCGATCTCGGCCCGCAAGGGCTCGCCCAGAGCCGACTGCACCTTCAGCTGGCCCAGCGTGAATGCGCTGGCATCGGTGCTAGCGAGGCCCATGGCCACGGCTGCCGCCGCGCCAAGAATGGAAAGGCGCCAACCGTTCGACGGCAGAGGCGGGCGAGCGGCCGATGGGCTGGCCGCAGGCAACAGATGTCTTGTCATGCTGATAGGGGGCGGCTCAGGCCCGGAATTTGTAAGAGGACGTTAGCATCATCACTGAGCACTGACAAGGCAATGCGCTTGTTCTACCCAGTGCGCGCATACTTACGCACACATCTTCTGTTGCCATATGGCAACAATTCATGTTTCAAAAGGGCCTGAGCACCCCGCATCAGGCCTCGAGCAGGATGCGCAGCATGCGGCGCAGCGGTTCCGCGGCACCCCACAGCAGCTGGTCGCCGATCGTGAAGGCGCCGACGTATTCCGGGCCCATCGCCAGCTTGCGGATGCGGCCGACCGGGATGTTCATGGTGCCCGTCACGGTCACCGGCGTCAGGTCCTTGACCGTGGCTTCGCGCGTGTTCGGCACGACCTTGGCCCAGGGGTTGTCGGCGGCGATCATCGCCTCGATGTCGGCCAGCGGCACGTTCTTCTTGAGCTTGAAGGTCAGGGCCTGGCTGTGGCAGCGCATCGCGCCGATGCGCACGCAGAAACCGTCGACCGGCACGGCGGCGGTGCCGAAGCCCGCGCCCTGGCCGAGGATCTTGTTGGTCTCGGCGCCGCCCTTCCATTCTTCCTTGGACATGCCCCACTCGGCGTCGTCCTGGCTCTTGCCGATTCCCAGGTCCTTGTCGATCCAGGGGATCAGCGAGCCGCCCAGCGGCGCGCCGAAGTTGGCGGTTTCAGCCGCGCTGAGGGTCTGCTGCTTGTGCAGCACCTTGCGGTCGATCTCGAGGATGGCCGACTTCGGGTCGTCCAGCAGGGCGCGCACTTCGGCGTTGAGGGTGCCGAACTGGGTCAGCAGCTCGCGCATGTGCTGCGCGCCGCCGCCCGAGGCTGCCTGGTAGGTCATGCTGGTCATCCACTCGACCAGGCCGGCCTTGTAGAGGGCGCCCACGCCCATGAGCATGCAGCTCACCGTGCAGTTGCCGCCGATCCAGTTCTTGCCGCCCTTGGCGAGCGCGTTCTCGATCACCGGCAGGTTGACGGGGTCGAGCACGATGATCGCGTCGTCCTTCATGCGCAGGGTGGAGGCGGCGTCGATCCAGTGGCCGTTCCAGCCGGCGGCGCGCAGCTTGGGGAACACCTCGCTGGTGTAGTCGCCGCCCTGGCAGGTGATGACGATGTCGCACTTCTTCAGTGCCTCGATGTCGTTCGCATCCTTCAGCGCGGTTTCGTTCTTGGCCATGGCCGGGGCCTTGCCGCCGGCGTTGGAGGTCGAGAAGAAGACCGGCTCGATGAGACCGAAGTCGCCTTCGGCCTGCATGCGGTCCATCAGGACCGAGCCGACCATGCCGCGCCAGCCTACGAGGCCGACCAGAGGTTGAGATGCGTTCGCCATTTCAGTTTGCCCTTATGAAAAAAAGAAAAGTTGTCTTTTTTGCGCCCGACTCGTCGAGCCGGGGAGGGGCGTGACGAAGCGGGCTGCGGTTAGCCGGTAATCGTCTTTTTGGTGATTGCTGCAACGACCGCGTCGCCCATCTCGCGGGTGCCGACGCGCTTGGTGCCTTCAGACCAGATGTCGCCCGTGCGCAGCCCGGAGGCGAGCACGTCCTTGACCGCCGACTCGATACGGTCGGCAGCTTCGGGCTGGTTGAGGGAGAAACGGAGCATCATGGCAGCGGACAGGATTGTAGCCAAAGGATTGGCAACCCCTTTGCCGGCAATGTCGGGGGCGCTTCCGTGGCTGGGCTCGTACAGGCCCTGGTTGCTCGAATTGAGCGACGCCGAGGGCAGCATGCCGATGGAGCCGGTGAGCATCGCGGCCTCGTCGGAGAGGATGTCGCCGAACATGTTGCCGGTGACCACCACGTCGAATTTCTTGGGCGCCTTTACGAGCTGCATGGCCGCGTTGTCGACCAGCATGTGGTCGAGTTCGACGTCCGGATATTCCTTCGCAACGTCGAGCATCACGTCTTTCCACAGCTGCGAGGTTTCCAGCACGTTGTTCTTGTCCACGCTGGTCACGCGCTTGCTGCGCTTGCGCGCGGCCTCGAAGGCGACGCGCGCGATGCGCTCGATCTCGGGGCGCGAGTAACGCATCGTGTCGAAAGCCTCTTCGGCGCCCGGGAAGTGCCCGTCCGTCGCGACGCGGCGGCCGCGCGGCTGGCCGAAGTAGATGTCGCCGGTCAGCTCGCGGATGATGAGGATGTCCAGGCCCGCGATCAGCTCGGGCTTCAGGCTGGAGGCGCCCACCAGCTCCTCGTAGCAGATGGCCGGGCGGAAGTTCGCGAACAGGCCCAGATTCTTGCGCAGCCCCAGGATGGCCTGCTCGGGCCGAAGCGGCCGGTCGAGCTTGTCGTACTTCCAGTCGCCGACAGCGCCGAAGAGCACCGCGTCGGCTTCCTTGGCGAGCTTGAGCGTCGATTCCGGCAGCGGATGGCCGTGCGCCTCGTAGGCCGCGCCGCCGACCAGCGCCGATTCCGTCTCGAACTTCAGGTCGAGCACGTCGAGCACCTTGACGGCTTCCGCCACGATTTCGGTGCCGATGCCGTCACCCGGGAGAACTGCGATTTTCATAAGTTGGTCTGAGGTTTCTTGAAAACGATATGCGCGCGATCGATCAGGAGATCATCGTATGCGCCAGCCAGGGCTTCTGCGCCAGGCGCTCGGCCTCGAAGGCCTTGATCTTGTCCTTGTGGCGCAGCGTGAGGCCGATGTCGTCCAGCCCGTTGAGCAGGCAGTACTTGCGGAAGGCCTGCACGTCGAACGCGAATTCCTGGCCGTCGGGCTTCACCACCACCTGGCGTTCCAGGTCGATGGTCAGCGTGTAGCCTGGGAAGGCGAAGGTCTCGTCGAACAGCTGGGCGACCTGCGCCTCGGGCAGCACGATCGGCAGCAGGCCGTTCTTGAAGCTGTTGTTGAAGAAGATGTCGGCGTAGCTCGGCGCGATGATCGCGCGGAAGCCGTACTGGTCGAGCGCCCAGGGCGCATGCTCGCGCGACGAGCCGCAGCCGAAGTTCTGGCGCGCCAGCAGGATCGAGGCGCCCGCGTAGCGCGGCTGGTTCAGCACGAAGTCGGGGTTCGGCTTGCGGCTGGCCGGGTCCTGGCCGGGCAGGCCCGGGTCGAGGTAGCGCCACTCGTCGAACAGGTTCACGCCGAAGCCGGTCTTCTTGATCGACTTGAGGAACTGCTTGGGAATGATCGCGTCGGTGTCGACGTTCTCGCGGTCCATCGGGGCCACGAGGCCCTTGTGCACGGTGAATTTCTGCATGTGATGTCTCCAGATCAGGCGAAGGTGCGCACGTCGACGAAGTGGCCGTGCACCGCGGCGGCGGCGGCCATGGCCGGGCTCACGAGGTGGGTGCGGCCGCCGGCGCCCTGGCGGCCTTCGAAGTTGCGGTTGCTGGTGGATGCGCAGCGCTCGCCGGGTTCCAGGCGGTCTGCGTTCATCGCCAGGCACATCGAGCAGCCGGGCTCGCGCCACTCGAAGCCCGCGGCCTTGAAGATCTGGTCGAGCCCTTCGCGCTCGGCCTGTTCCTTCACCACGCCCGAACCGGGCACGACCATCGCGAGCTTCACGTTCTTCGCGACCTTCTGGCCCAGCTTCTTCACGACCGCAGCGGCTTCGCGCATGTCTTCGATGCGGCTGTTGGTGCACGAGCCGATGAACACCTTGTCGATGAAGATGTCGTTCATGGCCTTGTTGGGCTCCAGGCCCATGTAGACCAGCGCGCGCTCGATGGCGCCGCGCTTGCTGGCGTCCTTTTCCTTGTCGGGATCGGGCACGCGGCCGTTGATCTCGACCACCATCTCGGGCGAGGTGCCCCAGGTCACCTGTGGCTGGATCTGCGCCGCGTCGAGCTCGACCACGGCGTCGAACTTCGCGTCCGGGTCGGACTGCAGCGTGCGCCAGTAGGCCACGGCCTGGTCCCATTCCACGCCGGTGGGCGCGAGCGGGCGGCCCTTGACGTAGCTGATGGTCTTCTCGTCGACAGCCACCAGCCCGGCGCGCGCGCCGGCCTCGATGGCCATGTTGCACACCGTCATGCGGCCTTCCATGCTCAGGTCGCGAATGGCCGAGCCGGCGAATTCGATCGTGTAGCCCGTGCCGCCGGCCGTGCCGATCTTGCCGATGATGGCCAGCACGATGTCCTTGGCCGTGCAGCCCAGGGGCAGCTTGCCCTCGACCTTCACGAGCATGTTCTTCGCCTTCTTGCCCAGCAGCGTCTGCGTGGCCATCACGTGCTCGACCTCGCTGGTGCCGATGCCGTGCGCCAGCGCGCCGAAGGCTCCGTGCGTGGAGGTGTGCGAGTCGCCGCACACCACGGTCATGCCCGGCAGCGTCGCGCCCGACTCGGGGCCGATCACGTGCACGATGCCCTGGCGCTTGCTCAGGAAGGGGAAGAACGCGGCCGCGCCGAATTCGGCGATGTTGTGGTCCAGCGTGGTGACCTGCTCCTTGCTGGTCGGGTCGGCGATGCCTTCGTAGCCGCGCTCCCAGCCGGTGGTGGGCGTGTTGTGGTCGGCGGTGGCCACCACGGAGCTGATGCGCCACAGCTTGCGGCCGGCCTCGCGCAGGCCTTCGAATGCCTGCGGGCTGGTCACTTCATGCACCAGGTGGCGGTCGATGTAGAGGATCGCGGTGCCGTCTTCCTCGGTGTGGACGACGTGTTCGTCCCAGATCTTGTCGTAGAGCGTGCGTGCCATGTCGGTCTCTTCTGTCTTTCGTGGGGAAATGGAATTGTCCGTGGTTGCGGCCTAGGCCGCGAGCTGTTCGCCGCCGTCTGCGGCCGCGTGCAGGTGGTTCACCAGCGAGCGCGCCGCGACGGGCAGGGTGGAGAAATCACGTGCCACCAGCCTGATCTCGCGCGCGGCCCAGGCGTCGTTGAGCGCGATGCTCACCAGGCCGTGGCCGATGCCGTTGCGCATGAGCTCGAAGGCGCGCTGCGGCATCACGCCGATGCCCAGGCCGTTCTCGATCATCCGGCACATGGCATCGAGCCCCGTGACGTGGATGCGCAGCTTGATGCTGCGGCCCGCGTTCAGCGCGGCCTCGTGCATCGCGACGTAGATGGAACTGTTGGTGTGCAGGCCGACGTGGTCGAAGTCGAGCGAGTCGATGAAGTCGATGCTTCCCTCGGCCGCCAGCGCGTGGCCCGTGGGCACGATCAGCGCGAGCCGGTCGTGCCTATAAGAAAGGCTCTGAAGCTCGCCCGCGCCGCCGGCCACGTGGCACACGCCCAGGTCGGCCGCACCTTCCTGCACCGCCCGGATCACCTCGCTGCTGAGGTGCTCCTCGAGGTCGATCTTGATGGCCTCGTGGGCGCGCGTGAACACGCCCAGGTCTTCCGGCAGGAACTGCACGATCGCCGAGATGTTGGCGTGCACCCGCACGTGGCCGCGCACGCCGTCGGCGTATTCGCTGAGCTCGCCCTGCATCTTCTCGAGGCTGTAGAGCACCGAGCGCGCGTGGTGCAGCAGGCTTTCGCCGGCGGGCGTGAGGTCGACGCCGCGCGCATGGCGGTACAGCAGGGTGGTGCCGAGCGTGGCCTCGAGGTCCGACAGCCGCTTGCTGATGGCCGATGCCGCGATGAATTCGCGCTCCGCCGCGCGCCCGATGCTGCCCAGCTCGCACACGGCAACGAACAGCTGCAGCGACGTGAGGTCGATGCGGCGGGCGAAGTTGCGTTCGGAGGTGCTCATGGGGCTGCGAGGAGTCATCGTGTTTTGCGATGAGATCGCTATTTTCCCCTTGTTTTTACGCCGCATCCATCGCGATGCGCGATGGCCTCGTTGCCGGGTGGCGACGGGACGCCTGCCCGGAGGGCTTCTGCGGCCTACCGCGCGAAGGCCATCGCGTCGCCGGAGGCTTCCGCAGCAGCGCCCGGCCTGGTCTGCGTTCTCCAGGTTTCGAGCGGCAGCTTCCACAAGGGCGGCATCTGCGAGAACGGCGGCACGGTGTGGACGAGCTTGGCCAGGGCCAGCCGGCTGTCGGTGCCGATCTTGCTGAAGATCGCCTTCAGGTGCGCCTTGACGGTGTCCTGGCTGACGCTCATGGCGCTGGCGATGGCCTCGTTCGAGCGGCCCTCCGCGATCCACACGGCCACCTCGACCTGGCGCTGCGTCAGTTCCGGGAAGGCGTAGCGCAGACGGTCGGCTGCGGGGAGCTTGCCGACGGTGCGCTGCTGCGCCTGGCGGTAGGCCCGCAGCACGTGCCCCCGATAGATCTGCAGCCGGTCGCGTTCGGCGTCGCTGTATGCGGGTCGCCCGACGACGCGGTGCGCGCTCAGGTCCAGCGAGTACTCGCCGTGCAGCATCAGCACACCCATGATGCGGTGGGCGCCCGACGGCAGGAACACCTCGCGGGCCATGGGCAGCGCCATGAATTCCTCGTCGGTGAAGACGTCCGATTCGCGCACCGCACGCTCGCCGAAGAAGGCCGGGTCCTTCTGCCAGAACGGATGGCTGGCGGCATGGCGCGCATAGGCCTGGAACGCCGTGGCGCGGCGAGCCGGATCGTCCTCGACCGACAGCAGCGCGCGCATCTCGCCGCTGCGATGGTGCACCTCGGTCCAGGCGACTACGTCGGAGTCCGTCAGGCGGACCACGCTTTCGAAGAGCAGGGGCGGAAGGGTCAGCAGGTCGGGCTCGGCCTCGTAGAGGCGAACTATTTCCTGCAGCAGGATCGGGTCGGTGTTCATGACTACTCTTTCGGGTAATTGAAGCGTCCTGTTGCAAATCTTACAGTGGCGCCTCGATGTCTCCGGAATGCGGGTATTGCCAGCGCGGGCGGTACTTTCATCGAGCGGCGTTCCGCGAGACGCGGCTGCGGCCATGCAGCCGGATTCAACAGAACAAATACGGGACCAACAGGATGAATCGCACTTTCAGGGTCGTCTGGAACAGGCGGCTGGGCGTCTGGCAGGCCGTGTCGGAACTGGCCGTGTCGGCCGTCAGGGGCTCGGCAGTGGGCGCAAGCTCCAGTGCCCGGCGACGCATCGCAGTGGGCGCGGTGCTGGCGCTTTCGCTGGCCGCGCCGTTCGCGCACGCGGCCGACGTGCTCCTCATAGGCGCCGGCGGCGCGGGAGGCGGTGACGGCGGCAACGGCAGCATCCGCGGCGGCGGTGGCGGGGCAGACTTTTACCTGCCGGGCTCTGGCGGTGCCGGCTTCGTTCCCGCTCCGACGCAGACTCTTTCCAGCCCGGCCAGCGGCAGCAGCCTCCTGCCGACCTATGAATACGTCGGGATCGGCGGCGGTGGTGGCGGCGGGGACGGTGGCAACCTCGGCACCGGCACGGTCGGCATCGATGGAAGCGCCGGGGGAGCTGGGGAACTCACCCTCAGTGGCACGGCCCTGACAGTCAGCAACACGCTGCTGATCGGCGGCGCCGGCGGCGGCGGCGGTTCCGGCGGAGCCCCCTTTCTCCGAGGCGGCAACGGCGGCACGGGCGGCACCGGGACGCTCACTGCCACCGGCGGGGCGACCATCACGGTCGGCACACAGCTCTATCTCGGCGGCCTGGGCGGCACGGGGGGCAACTGCGGCTGTGCCGGCAACGGCGGGGCGGGCGGCACGGGCGTCCTCAACCTGGGCGATGGCAGCACGCTGAACCTGGCGGGCGCCGCCTTCACCATCAACGGAGGCGGCACGCTCAATATCGGCAATGCCACGGCCAACGGCACGACTGCAGGCATCGTCACCGGGCTGGCCGGCAGCATCAACAACGCGGGCAGGATCAACTTCAACCAGTCCGATGCCACCTACACCTTCGCCACGGCCATCTCGGGAACCGGCACGGTGGTTCAGAACGGCAGCGGCATCACGTTCCTGACCGGCGCAAATGCCTACTCGGGCGGCACGACCGTCAATGCCGGGCTGATCAACTTCAGCAACGGCGCCAACCTCGGCACCGGCAACATCACGCTGAACGGCGGCGGCCTGCAATGGGCGGCGGCGAACACCACGGACATTTCCGGCCGGCTGAATGCGCTGGGCGCGAACGGCGGCACCTTCGACACCAACGGCAACAACGTGACGCTGGCCAGCGCCATCAGCGGCGCGGGCGGCCTGACGAAGACCGGCGGTGGATCGCTGGTGCTCTCGGCGAGCAATGCCTACTCCGGGGGAACCCGTATCGATGGCGGCAGACTGAGTGCAGCCGTCAACGGCGCCTTGGGCAGTGGGCCGGTTACCGTGAACGCATCACTTGAATTCCAAAGTGGGGTTGATGCGGGCGCGCTGTCCATCACGAATCAGAATGGTTACACGACCTTTCTCGGTGCGAGCACGGCAGGCAGTGCCACCATCACGAACTACAACGCAAGCGGCACCGACTTCTACGGCACGAGCCAGGGTGCCAACGCCACGATCACGAACAACGACGCATCGTTCACCAATTTCCGGGAGAACACTTCGGCGGGCAATGCGCGCATCAAGAACAGCACGGGCACCACCTTCTTCTACCAGAGCAGCAGTGCTGGCCATGCGGTCATTGACAACGACATCGGAGCCGCGTACTTCACCAATGACAGCAGCGCTGGATCGGCCACGATCATCAACCGCAATGGCGGTGCGAGCTTTTTTGTAGGCAACAGCACGGCCGATGGTGCGACCCTGGTGAACCAGGCCAACGGCCGGGTCGACATCTCGGCCCACAGCGGCGGCATCGGCATAGGCTCGCTGTCCGGTCAAGGGCAACTCCTGCTGGGGGCCAACTTCGCCACGCTCGGCGCGCTGGGTACCGACATGCAGTTCGATGGCATCGTCAGCGACGGTGGCACCAACGGCGGAGCCGGTGGTGGGCTGATCAAGACCGGCGCAGGCGTGCTGACGCTTACGGGCGCGAACACATTCACCGGTGGCACCGCACTGCGCCAGGGGCGCCTGAACCTCGGCAACAGCCAGGCGCTGGGCACCGGCACGCTGTCGATGGACGACGACACGACGCTGGGCTTCAGCGCCGACGGGCTGACGATCGCCAATGCGATCCAGCTCACGGGCAGCACCGATCCGGTCATCGACACCGGCGCCTTCAACGCGACCCTGAGCGGCGCGATCAGCGGCGGCGGCTTCATCACGAAGGAGGGCTCGGGCACGCTGACGCTGTCCGGCGCCAACGTGTACACCGGCGCCACCAACGTCGCGCAGGGCACGCTCAAGGCGGGCGCCGCCAACACCTTCAGCGCGGCATCCGCCTACAGCGTGGCCGCGGGCGCCGCGCTGGACCTTGCGGGCTTCAGCCAGACGGTCGCTTCGCTCGCCAACAGCGGCACCGTCTCGCTCGCGGGCGCGGCCGCAGGCACCGCGCTCACGGTGACGGGCGCGTACGTCGGCAACAACGGCGTGCTCAGGCTCGGCACCGCGCTCAACGGCACGGGACCTTCGGATCGGCTGGTGCTCGACGGCGCCGCCGCGTCCGCCAGTGGCAAGACCACAGTTCAGGTCACCAACCTCGGCGGCCTGGGCGCGCTCACCAGCGGCAACGGCATCGAGGTGGTCACCGCGAAGAACGGCGCCACCACCACGGCCCAGACCACCAAGGACGCCTTCAGCCTGGCCAACGGCCATGTGGATGCCGGCGCCTACGAGTACCGCCTGTACGCCGCGGACGCGAGCGGCGCGGGCGAGAACTGGTACCTGCGTTCGAGCACTACCGCATCACCCGCGCCTCCCACACCCACCACGCCTGCCACGCCGGTGATCACCTACCGCGCCGAGGCCTCGCTCTATTCCGCGCTCTCCGGCCAGCTGCGCCAGGGCAACCTCGCGATGCTCGGCGACCTGCGCAAGCGCGTGGGCGACGACGACGTGAAGGGCACCGCGACCACCTCGACCAACGCTGTCGGCTCCGATCGCCGCGCCTGGGCCCGCGTGCTCTCCGCCGACATCGACATCCAGCAGGGCGGCGTGGTATCGCCATCTAGCAAGGGCCGCCTCACCGGCTTCCAGGCTGGCACCGACCTGCTGGCCACGCCCAACTGGCGCGCAGGCCTCTACGTCGGCCAGCTCGACGGCGACGCCAGCGTGCGCGGCTTCGCCAGCGGCATCCAGAACCTGTCCGTGGGCCGCAACGACCTGCGCAGCCAGTACCTGGGCGTGTACGGCACTTACACCAACGACAGCGGCTTCTACGCCGACGCGGTGGTGCAGTCGGGCCGCCACCGCTACACCGTCGAGCCGCTGGCGAGCCAGGGCATGAGCGGCAAGGGCAACAGCCTGCTGGGGTCCATCGAGGTGGGCCAGTCCTTCGCGCTGGGCGGCAGCGGCTGGCGCATCGAGCCGCAGCTGCAGCTGATCCACCAGCACATGGACCTGGGCAACTCCGCCATCCTCGGCGCCATCGTCCAGCCGCAGGCCGACAGCGGCTGGATCGCGCGCGCGGGCGTGCGGGTCAAGGGCGAGATCGCCACGGGGCTCGGCACGCTGCAGCCATACGGCCGCTTCAACGTCTACCGGACATCGAGCGGCGCGGACATCGCGCGCTTCGTGAACGGCGTCACCACCACCGACATCGCGGCGCCGACGGGCGGCACGAGCACCGAACTCGCGGGCGGCTTCACGCTCGCGCTGGGCCCGTCGACCAGCCTCTACGGCGAAATCGGCAAGCTCTGGGCGAGCGGCGGCGACGCCAGGGTGAAGAGTTCGATCAACGGGTCGATCGGCGTGCGCGTGAAGTGGTGACGGGCTGCGCTCAGTCCGCAGGGACCCCGGCGCTCCAGGCCGCCCAGTTGCCGACGATGGCATCGACCAGGGGGCGGCCCGCGATCAGCAGGTTGGCGGTGGAGATCGGAAACCCGCCCGACTCGGCCGACAGCGAGGCATAGGCGGTCTGCCCCGGGTGGGGCCGGTCGAAGTTCGACGCGGTGCGCAGCACGGCCACGCGCTTCAGGTCCAGCAGGCCGGCGCTGGCGCCCCGCTTCAGTGCCTCGTAGGTGGCGTTGTCCTCCTGCTGGGTGGTGCAGTACTTGCCCTGCCCGTCGGTCACGAGCGAAACCCAGCGCGTGGCCGTCTCGCCCAGGTACTTGCCGTGCCAGTAGGTGTCACCGGCTGCGGTGTCGCATTGCAGGACCGAGGGCCGCGCCCTGGCCGCCGGCTGCGGATACCTCGCGCGATAGGCGCGTGCCTTGTCGCTGTCCGCCAGCGGTGCGTTGGCCGACAGTTTCAGGGCCTTCTGCAGCAGCTTCTCGTCGAGGCGGAAGACCTCGGTGCGGTACTCGAACTTGGGCTTGGAGTCCGGGTCCTTGGCACCGATGCCGAAGTAGCCGGTGCGCCAGCTCGGCGGCATCTCGCGCGCGTCGATCTCGTGGGCGATGCCGAAGTCGACCAGGTACCGGGCCCAGGTGGCCGAGCCGATGGTCGAGACGTTCGGGTCGACGCCCGAGATGCCGGCCACCAGGAAGTAGGTCTTCGAGAGATCGAACTTGCCGCTGAACACCAGCGCCGTGACCGAGGCTGCGGCGTTGGTGTGGCCCATGCCGGTGGTGACCTGGCACACCGAGTCGGCATTGCAGCGCACCGCCGGATCGTCGGCGGACAGGCCCGGCACCTTGATCTCCCGGTTCAGCTTCAGCGGCTCGAGCCAGACGTTGGCCTCGGGCTTGAACATGCTGATGATGAGAACCTTCACGGCCACCTGTTGTTGCGCACCTTGTGTGGCCGAAGGCGACGTGGATCGGCTCGCATCGCTCGCGCAGCCGAACAGGGCCGACGCGGCGAGGGCCACGCATGCCGCCCTTGAAGACAAACTGATTACCGGGCTGAAAACTGCCATCTGCTTTCTCCTTTTTCGTCGAACAACAAGAAGGAGACCGCAATTTACAGGCCAAAAAAAAGCTACCCGAAGGCAGCTTTCGTGAGTGAAGTCGCAAGACGCGGATCAGCGAGCCGAGATCGGCTTCACGTCGCGCTTGGGCGAACCTTCGAACAGTTGGCGCGGACGGCCGATCTTGTACTCGGGGTCGCCGATCATTTCGTTCAGCTGGGCGATCCAGCCGACCGTGCGAGCCAGCGCGAAGATCGCGGTGAACAGCGGCACCGGGATGCCGATGGCGCGCTGCACGATGCCCGAGTAGAAGTCGACGTTCGGGTAGAGCTTCCGCGACACGAAGTACTCGTCTTCCAGGGCGATCTTTTCCAGTTCCTTGGCCAGCTTGAACAGCGGGTCGTTTTCCAGGCCCAGTTCGGTCAGCACTTCGTTGCAGGTTTCCTGCATCAGCTTGGCGCGCGGGTCGTAGTTCTTGTACACGCGGTGGCCGAAGCCCATCAGCTTGACGTTCGAGTTCTTGTCCTTGACCTTCTTGATGAACTCGCCGATCTTCTCGACGCCGCCTTCCTTCTGGATGTCGTACAGCATGTTGAGTGCTGCTTCGTTGGCACCGCCGTGGGCAGGGCCCCACAGGCAGGCAACGCCGGCCGCGATGGCCGCGAAGGGGTTCGTGCCCGACGAGCCGCACAGGCGCACCGTCGAGGTCGAGGCGTTCTGCTCGTGGTCGGCGTGCAGGATGAAGATGCGGTCGAGCGCGCGCTCGAGCACCGGGTTCACCTTGTACTCCTCGCACGGCGTGGCGAACATCATGTGCAGGAAGTTGCCTGCATAGCTGAGCTCGTTCTTCGGGTACATGTACGGCTGGCCGATCGTGTACTTGTAGGCCATGGCCACGAGCGTGGGCATCTTCGCGATCAGGCGGATCGCGGCGATCTCGCGGTGCTCGGGATTGTTGATGTCCGTGCTGTCGTGATAGAAGGCCGACAGGGCGCCCACCAGGCCGGTCATGATGGCCATCGGGTGCGCGTCGCGGCGGAAGCCGCGCAGGAAGAACTGCATCTGCTCGTTGACCATCGTGTGGTTGGTCACGAGCTTGGTGAAGTTGGCCTTCTTGGCGGCGTCCGGCAGTTCACCGTACAGCAGCAGGTGGCAGGTCTCGAGGAAGTCGCAGTTGGTCGCGAGCTGCTCGATGGGGTAGCCGCGGTACAGCAGCTCGCCCTTGTCGCCATCGATGTACGTGATGGCCGACTGGCAGGCGGCGGTCGACATGAAGCCCGGGTCGTACGTGAACATGCCGGTCTGCGCATACAGCTTGCGGATATCGATCACGTCGGGGCCAACGGTGCCCTTGTAGATCGGCAGTTCGACGCTGTCGCCGCCGTTGCTGAACGACAGCGTGGCCTTGGTATCGGATGCTTTCATTTCGGTTTACTTTCAGAGGTGGATTCAGGACGAAGGAGAAATTGCAGGGCGCTGCGCGCCGTCGGTGCGCATGAGCTGCAGCAAAGCGACCACCTCGGCCCCGGCCCATTCGGGCTCGGGCTCCTTTCTGCGCAGAAGGAGGTCGAGGAGATCGTTGTCCGACAGGTCCATCAATGTCTCCATCGCTCCCGCCTGACCCACGGTCATGCGGGATTCGTGCCGCTCGAAGAAGCGGGCGATGAACAGGTCGTTCTCGAGCAGCCCGCGCCGGCAGCGCCATTTGAGCTTGCTCAGCGCGCGTTCGCTGAGCAGCTCCTGGGAGTCGACGGCGGATTGCATGATGACTTTCTGAAGAACGGCTGGACCGCGGGGCTCAGATGGCGCGGCGCACCATCAATTCCTTGATCTTGCCGATGGCCTTGGTCGGGTTCAGGCTCTTGGGGCACACGTCCACGCAGTTCATGATCGTGTGGCAGCGGAACAGGCGGTACGGGTCTTCCAGGTTGTCCAGGCGCTCGGCGGTGGCTTCGTCGCGGCTGTCGGCGATGAAGCGGTAGGCCTGCAGCAGGCCGGCGGGGCCCACGAACTTGTCGGGGTTCCACCAGAAGCTCGGGCAGCTCGTGGAGCAGCTCGCGCACAGGATGCACTCGTACAGGCCGTTGAGCTCTTCGCGCTCCTCGGGCGACTGCAGGCGTTCCTTCTCGGGCGGCACGGTGTCGTTCTGCAGGTACGGCTTGATCGAGTTGTACTGCTTGAAGAACTGGGTCATGTCCACGATCAGGTCGCGGATCACGGGCAGGCCCGGCAGCGGCTTGAGCACCACGGTGCCCTTGAGCGTGTTCATGTTGGTCAGGCAGGCCAGACCGTTCTTGCCGTTGATGTTCATCGCGTCGGAGCCGCAGACGCCTTCGCGGCACGAGCGGCGGAACGACAGGGTCGGGTCCTGCGCCTTGAGCTTCATGAGCGCGTCGAGCAGCATGCGCTCGTGGCCGTCGAGTTCGATCTCGACCGTCTGCATGTAGGGCTTGGCGTCCTTGTCCGGGTCGTAGCGGTAGATCTGGAATGTGCGCTTCATCGTAGTGACCTTGTGAATGCTTTGTATGAGCTGACTGTGAGCCGCTCGCTTAGAACGTGCGGACCTTCGGCGGAACCGAGGCCACGGTGAGCGGCTGCAGCTTGACCGGCTTGTACGAGAGGCGGTTGTCGGCGCTGTACCAGAGGGTGTGCTTCATCCAGTTGGCGTCGTCGCGGCCCAGCGGTGCGACCGGGTCGTCGGCCGGGCGCTCGTAGTCTTCCACCGTGTGGGCGCCGCGGCATTCCTTGCGGGCGGCGGCCGAGACCATGGTGGCCTGCGCCACTTCGATCAGGTTGTCGACTTCCAGCGCTTCGATGCGGGCGGTGTTGAACACCTTCGACTTGTCCTTCAGGCCGATGGCCTTGACGCGCTCGCGCACGGCGGCGATCTTGGTCACGCCTTCGTCCATCGAGGCCTGCTTGCGGAACACGGCCGCATGCTGCTGCATCACGGCGCGGATCTCGCCGGCCACGTCCTGCGCGTATTCGCCGCCGGTGGTGGCTTCGAGGCGGTTCAGGCGCTCCAGCGTGCGGTCGGCAGCGTCGTTGGGCAGGGGCTTGTGTTCCTTGAGCTTGTCGTTGAACTCGACGATGTGGTTGCCGGCCGCGCGGCCGAACACCAGCAGGTCGAGCAGCGAGTTCGTGCCCAGGCGGTTGGCGCCGTGCACGCTCACGCAGGAGCATTCGCCCACCGCGTACAGGCCGTTCACCACGGCGCTGTTGTCCTCGCCCTTCTGCACCACGACCTGGCCGTGGATGTTGGTCGGGATGCCGCCCATCTGGTAGTGGATGGTCGGCACGACGGGAATCGGTTCCTTGGTGATGTCGACGTTGGCGAAGTTGACGCCGATCTCGTACACCGAGGGCAGGCGCTTGTGGATGGTGTCCGCGCCAAGGTGGTCGAGCTTGAGCAGCACGTAGTCCTTGT
This sequence comes from Variovorax sp. SG517, assembly GCF_013376045.1. GTDB lineage: Bacteria > Pseudomonadota > Gammaproteobacteria > Burkholderiales > Burkholderiaceae_C > Variovorax. Next base: position 121,824 of record NZ_JABMJG010000003.1, read on the forward strand.
TGGGACCGCAGCCGCGGCCTTCCTTGATTTCCTGGTCCATCGAGCGCGAGACGAAGTCGCGCGGCGCCAGGTCCTTCAGCGTGGGCGCATAGCGCTCCATGAAGCGTTCGCCATTGCTGTTCAGCAGGATCGCGCCTTCGCCGCGGCAGCCCTCGGTCAGCAGCACGCCCGCGCCGGCCACGCCGGTCGGGTGGAACTGCCAGAACTCCATGTCCTGCAGCGGAATGCCCGAGCGCGCAGCCATGCCGAGGCCGTCGCCGGTGTTGATGAAGGCGTTGGTGGAAGCCTGGAAGATGCGGCCGGCGCCGCCGGTGGCCAGCAGCACGGTCTTGGCCTGCAGGATGTGCAGGTCGCCGGTTTCCATTTCGAGCGCGGTCACGCCGACCACGTCGCCTTCTTCGTCACGGATGAGGTCGAGCGCCATCCATTCGACGAAGAACTGGGTGCGTGCCTCGACGTTCTTCTGGTAGAGCGTGTGCAGCATCGCGTGGCCGGTACGGTCGGCCGCGGCGCAGGCGCGCTGCACCGGCTTCTCGCCGTAGTTGGCCGTGTGGCCGCCGAACGGGCGCTGGTAGATGGTGCCGTCGGGGTTGCGGTCGAAGGGCATGCCGAAGTGCTCGAGCTCGTACACGACCTTCGGTGCTTCGCGGCACATGAACTCGATCGCGTCCTGGTCACCGAGCCAGTCGGAGCCCTTGATCGTGTCGTAGAAGTGGTAGTGCCAGTTGTCCTCGCTCATGTTGCCGAGCGACGCGCCCACGCCGCCCTGGGCGGCGACGGTGTGCGAGCGGGTCGGGAACACCTTGGAGAGCACGGCCACATTGAGGCCGGCGCGTGCGAGTTGCAGCGAGGCGCGCATGCCGGATCCGCCGGCACCGACGATCACGACGTCGAACTTGCGCTTGGTGATTTTTTCTTTTGTGTAGGTCATGGTGGGTCAGATCTTCCAAAGCACTTGAATGGCCCAACCCGCACAACCGACAAGCCAGACGATGGTGAAAACTTGCAGCACGAGACGGATGGCGACGGGCTGGATGTAGTCCATCCAGACGTCGCGCATGCCGACCCAGACGTGGTAGAGCAGGGCGACGATCACGGAGAAGGTCAGCACCTTCATCCATTGCGCGGCGAAGATGCCGGCCCACAGGTCGTAGCCGATGGGGCCGCGGCTGAAGATCAGCTGCGCGAGCAGGATGATCGTGAAGAGCGCCATCAGGCAACCCGTGATGCGCTGGCTGAGCCAGTCGCGCAGACCGTAGTGGGCGCCGACGACGACGCGCTTGGAGCCGTAATTCACAGACATGGTTGGCTCCTTCTCAGTACAGGCCGAACAGCTTGGCGCCGAGCACGACGGTGAGCAGGATGCTCAGTGCCAGCGTGGCGATGGCCGAGGTGTTGCCGAATTCCTTGTTCACCGCCGAATGGCTCACGTCCATCCAGAGGTGGCGCAGGCCGGCGATGAAGTGGTGCAGGTAGGCCCAGATCAGCGCGAGCGCGACGAGCTTGAAGAACCACCCCGGAACGAAACCAAGGCCGCTGTTGAAGGCGGCCTTGAAGCGGGCGAACGAATAGTCGGAGGACAGCGAGGTGTCGAACATCCAGATGATGAACGGCATCAGCAGGAACATCAGCACGCCGCTGACGCGGTGCAGGATCGACACGATGCCCGCCGGCGGCAGCCGGTAGGTCGTGAGGTCGGTGAAGGCGTTGATGTTGCGGAATTCGCGACGCTTGGGCCGGGGAGGAGTTGCAAGCTCTGTCATTGGGGGATGGGCTTTCGTGGCTTTTGTGACTGTTGGCTTGTTGCTTGTTCTGAGAGCGAACGCTTTTGTTTCTTATGGGGAAGTGCAAACAACGCAAAATTCTATTGCAATGCACCATCACGCTGCGGACGCATGCGAGTCACTGCACCGTTGCAGTCGGATGCTATTGACTTCGTAGCGCAATGCTCACGTTGCATGCGCGCGCTGGCGCGCCTGTGTTCGGCGTTCATCTGCATCGGGATCAGCCCAGCTGGTTCCTGTAGTGGTGCGTGTCGGTGCGATAGAGGCCGCGGCGCAGTTCCATCGGCGTGTCATGGTAGGTGTGCGCAACGCGTTCCACGCTCAGCAGGGGCATCTGCGGAGGCACGTCGAGCAGCTCGGCCTGTTCGGCGTCGGGCAGCACGGCGCGAATCTTTTCCTCGGCACGCACCATGCGCACGCCGAATTCCGTTTCGAAGAGCGCGTACATCGGGCCGGGCCATGCGCGCAGCCGCTCGGCGGTGAGGCCCTTGAAGGGCGCACCGGGAAGCCACAGGTCTTCGAGGATGGTGGGCACGCCGCCGTAGGCGAGCACGCGGCGCACCTGCAGCACGGCGTCTGCGGTGCGCAGGCCGAGCGCTCGGGCCACGTCGGCGGATGCGCGCAGGCGCTTGCAGTCGACGATGGTGCGCACGGCCGGGCCTTCGGTGCTCGGGTCGCCTTCGTCGGGTACGAGCTTGAGGAAGCGGTACTGCACATGCTGCTCGGCATGGGTGGCGACGAAGGTGCCCTTGCCCTGGCGGCGTACCACGAGGTTCTCGGCGGAGAGCTCGTCGATGGCCTTGCGCACCGTGCCCTGGCTCACGCGGTAGCGCACGGCCAGGTCCATCTCGCTGGGGATGGGTTCGCCCGGCTTCCACTCGCCCGCCTGCAGGCTCTGCAGGATCAGGGTCTTGATCTGCTGGTAGAGCGGACTGAAGGACGGCGTCGCGGGCTCGTCGAATGGGGTGGGCGTGTTCATGGCAGCGGTGGGGTGCGCCTTGGCGGACCCCGAGAGGATATCTTATATAAGACATAAGACGAGGCTCATTGAATCGGCTTAAAATGCTGCCGGTCTCGCGCTGCGGGAAGGTGTTTTATCCCGCAGAACCCCTGGCGCCCCACGAGAGCGCCGACACCGTTTCATTACCTTCTGGAGTCTTCCCATGAGCAAAAAGCCCGTCCGCGTTGCCGTCACCGGTGCCGCCGGTCAAATCGGTTACGCCCTGCTGTTCCGTATCGCCTCCGGTGAAATGCTCGGCAAAGACCAGCCGGTCATCCTGCAACTGCTCGAGATCCCCGACGAGAAGGCCCAGAAGGCGCTCAAGGGCGTGATCATGGAGCTCGAAGACTGCGCCTTCCCGCTGCTGGCCGGCGTGATCCCCACCGGCGACCCGCTGGTGGCCTTCAAGGACGCCGACTACGCCCTGCTGGTCGGTGCCCGTCCCCGCGGCCCCGGCATGGAGCGCGCCGACCTGCTGGCCGCCAACGCGCAGATCTTCACGGCACAGGGCAAGGCCCTCGACCAGGTCGCCAGCCGCAACGTCAAGGTGCTCGTGGTCGGCAACCCCGCCAACACCAACGCCTACATCGCCATGAAGAGCGCCCCCAGCCTGCCGCGCGAGAACTTCACCGCCATGCTGCGCCTGGACCACAACCGCGCCGCCAGCCAGATCGCCGCGAAGACCGGCACCGCAGTGGGCGACATCGAGAAGCTCACCGTCTGGGGCAACCACTCGCCCACGATGTACGCCGACTACCGCTTCGCCACTGTCGGCGGCAAGAGCGTCAAGGACCTGATCAACGACCAGGTCTGGAACGCCGACACCTTCCTGCCCACCGTGGGCAAGCGCGGCGCCGCCATCATCGAAGCCCGCGGCCTGTCGTCGGCTGCCTCGGCCGCCAACGCAGCCATCGACCACATGCGCGACTGGGCCCTGGGCTCCAACGGCAAGTGGGTCACGATGGGCATCCCGTCAAACGGCGAATACGGCATTCCGAAGGACGTGATCTTCGGCTTCCCGGTCATCACCGAGAACGGCAAGTACAAGATCGTCGAAGGCCTGGAAATCGACGCATTCAGCCAGGAACGCATCAACAAGACGCTGAAGGAACTGCAGGACGAGCAGGCCGGCGTCGCCCACCTGCTGTAAACCACTGCAGGCCAGCATGCTCGACTGGAACCCCGCGCTCTACCGTCGCTACGAGGACGAGCGCACCCGTCCCGCGCAGGAACTCCTCGCGCGGGTGCCGCTGACCGAAGCGGCCCGCGTGGTCGACCTCGGCTGCGGCCCGGGCAACTCCACCGAGCTGCTGGTCAACCGGTTCCCGAAGGCGCAGGTCGTCGGGACCGACAACTCCGAAGCCATGCTGGTCAGCGCGCGCGAGCGCCTGCCGCAGACGCGCTTCGAGCTGAGTGATATCGCGACCTGGGCGCCGCGATCGAAAGAAGAAGCGCCCGATCTCATCTATGCCAACGCGTCCCTGCAGTGGGTGCCCGATCACGAGAAGCTGATCCCGCGCCTGTTCGACGCGCTGGCCCCGGGTGGCGTGCTCGCCATCCAGATGCCCGACAACCGCCAGGAGCCCACGCACCGCCTGATGCGCGCGCTCGCGGCCGAGGCGCCGTGGGCCGAGCCCATCGGTGACGCGGACAAGCTGCGCACGCTGCTGCTCGACCTGCGCGGCTACTACGACCTGCTGGCGCCGCTCGCGCCGCACGTCGATGTCTGGCACACCATCTACCAGCACCGCATGGCTGATGCGGCGTCCATCGTCGAATGGGTGCGCGGCACCGGCCTGAAGCCCTTCGTCGACCGCCTGCCGCCCGACCTTCAGGCGAGCTACCTCGCCGAATACCAGCGGCGCGTGGACGAGGCGTACCCGGTGCGCACCGACGGCAAGCGGCTGCTGGCCTTCCCGCGCATGTTCATCGTCGCGCAGAAGAACCAGGCATGACGAACACGGCCCATCCCGCTGAAGTGCTGCTCGGCGCACAGGCCGGTGCGGTGGCGCTGCCCGTTTGCGACCACTACAGCGGCGTCGAGGCGCGCATGAAGAAGAGCCTCGCGCTCCAGGCCGAGATGGCCGAGGAGTTCGGCGCCTGCGTGTTCGACGTCACCCTCGACTGCGAGGACGGCGCGCCCGTGGGCGGCGAGGCCGATCACGCAGCGCTCGTCACCGAACTCGCGCTGGCCGCGAAGCCCGGCATGCGCGTCGGCGTTCGTGTGCACCCGGTCGACCATCCGGCCTTCGCGGGCGACGTGGTCACCATCGCCGGCCGGGCAGGTTCGCGCCTGAGCCACCTGATGGTGCCCAAGGTCGAATCGGTGGCCGATGTGCATCAGGCCGTTGCAGCGCTCGATGCGGCCGATGCCGGCGCGCTGCCGCTGCACGTGCTGATCGAATCGCCGCTGGCGGTGCACAACGCCTTCGAGATCGCCGCGCATCCGCGCGTGCAGTCGCTGAGCTTCGGGCTCATGGATTTCGTCTCGGCGCATGCCGGCGCCATCCCGGCCGACGGCATGGGCGCGGCAGGGCAGTTCAGCCACCCGCTGGTGGTGCGCGCCAAGCTGGCCATCGCCTCGGCCGCGCACGCCTACGGCAAGGTGCCCTCGCACTGCGTGGTCACCGAGTTCAACGACACCGGCGCCATGCGCACGGCCGCGCGCAGGGCGGCCACCGAATTCGGCTACACGCGCATGTGGAGCATCCACCCGAACCAGATCCGGCCGATCCTGGAAGCCTTCGCGCCGGACGAGTCGCAGATTCAAATTGCCACAAAAATCCTTGTAAAGGCGGCGGCCGCGGATTGGGCTCCGACACAAATTGATGGCACATTGCACGACCGCGCGAGCTACCGCCACTTCTGGCAGGTACTGACGCGTGCCCACGCAACAGGGCGCGCGTTGCCCTCCGAGGCGAAAGCCTGGTTTGCACTCGCGGCCTCCTGAAACGAAACCTTCGAACCCAGCCTCAAGGAAACCCACACATGAAGAAAATTGCCCTGATCGCCGCTGTCGCAATGGCCCTGCCGCTCGCGGCCGTGGCACAGAGCACGACGCCGGCCAAGCCTGCGGCCAAGGCCGAGACGGCGAAGAAGGCGCCCCCGAAGCGCCAGGTCACCCGCAAGGCCGCCAAGGCAGTGGAAGAAGTCACGCCGATCAGCGACGACACCAACATCGTCCTCACCGACGCCGACCTCGAGGTCGCCAAGCGCGTGTCGATCGGCAAGGCTCAGTGCGAACTCGGCGCCGACGTGACCGTCACGCCTGACGAGAAGAAGCCCGGCTTCTTCACCGTCAGCACCAAGGGCCAGAAGTACCGCATGCACCCGGTCGAAAGCCGTACCGGCGCCATCCGCCTCGAAGACCCGCGCGCCGGCGCCATGTGGCTCCAGCTCGGCAACAAGTCGATGCTGATGAACCAGAAGGCCGGCCTGCGCATCGCCGACGAATGCCAGACCGACGCACAGATCGCGTTCGCTGCAGAAATGAAGAAGAACCCGCCCAAGGCCCTGTTCGACGGCGCCGACGGCGAGAAGAAGTAAGCGCCAGTAAGCGCCCCTACCGGCGTGCGGCGCGGCTCTTGCTTGACCGCTAGAGCCGCCTCGCACGCCCGCCAGATCAGTTTCCGGAGAAAAGAAGATGTTGCAAGCCTACGTTGACCATGTTGCCGAACGCGCCGCGCTCGGTATCCCGCCGCTGCCCCTGAGCGCGAAGCAGACTTCCGAAGCGATCGAGCTCCTCAAGAGCGCGAACGCGAAGGACGGCGCCTTCCTGCTGGACCTGCTCACCTACCGCGTGCCTGCCGGCGTCGACGACGCCGCCAAGGTCAAGGCGAGCTACCTCGCGGCCGTGGCCCACGGCACCGAGAAGAGCGAGTTCATTTCGCGCGCCCGCGCCACCGAACTGCTCGGCACCATGCTCGGCGGCTACAACATCAGCCCCCTGATCGACCTGCTCGACGACGCCGAAGTGGGCGCCGTGGCGGCCGAAGGCCTGAAGAAGACCCTGCTGATGTTCGACCAGTTCCACGACGTCAAGGAAAAGGCCGACAAGGGCAACGCCAACGCCAAGGGCGTGCTGCAGAGCTGGGCCGATGCCGAGTGGTTCACCAGCCGCCCCGAAGTGCCGCAGAGCCTGACCATCACGGTCTTCAAGGTTCCCGGCGAAACCAACACCGACGACCTCTCGCCCGCGCCCGACGCCACCACGCGTCCCGACATCCCGATGCACGCGCTGGCCATGCTCAAGAACAAGCGTGAAGGCACCGCGTTCCAGCCCGAGGAAGACGGCAAGCGCGGCCCGGTCAAGTTCATCGAGTCGCTGAAAGACAAGGGCCACCAGGTCGCCTACGTGGGCGACGTGGTCGGCACCGGCTCCAGCCGCAAGTCAGCCACCAACTCGGTGCTGTGGTTCACCGGCGAAGACATCCCCTTCATTCCCAACAAGCGCTTCGGCGGCGTGTGCCTGGGCACCAAGATCGCCCCGATCTTCTACAACACCATGGAAGACGCAGGCGCGCTGCCCATCGAGCTCGACGTGAGCCAGATGGACACCGGCGACGTCGTCGAGTTGCGCCCTTACGAAGGCAAGGCGCTGAAGGACGGCAAGGTCATCGCCGAATTCAAGGTCAAGAGCGACGTGCTGTTCGACGAAGTGCGCGCCGGCGGCCGCATTCCGCTGATCATCGGCCGCGGCCTGACGGCCAAGGCGCGCGAGGCCCTGGGCCTGCCCGCCTCGACGCTGTTCCGCCTGCCGCAAAGCCCGGTCGACACCAAGAAGGGCTTCTCGCTCGCACAGAAGATGGTCGGCCGCGCCTGCGGCCTGCCCGAAGGCCAGGGCGTGCGCCCGGGCACGTACTGCGAACCCAAGATGACTTCGGTCGGCTCGCAGGACACCACGGGCCCGATGACGCGCGACGAGCTGAAGGACCTGGCCTGCCTGGGCTTCTCGGCCGACCTCGTGATGCAGTCGTTCTGCCATACCGCCGCCTACCCCAAGAAGGTGGACGTGAAGATGCACCACGAGCTGCCCGACTTCATCAGCACCCGCGGCGGCGTTTCGCTGCGTCCGGGCGACGGCGTGATCCACTCGTGGCTCAACCGCCTGCTGACGCCCGACACCGTGGGCACCGGCGGCGACAGCCACACCCGCTTCCCCATCGGCATCAGCTTCCCGGCCGGCTCGGGCCTCGTGGCCTTCGCGGCCGCCACCGGCGTGATGCCGCTGGACATGCCTGAATCGGTGCTGGTGCGCTTCAAGGGCAAGATGCAGCCCGGCGTCACGCTGCGCGACCTGGTCAACGCGATTCCGCTGTACGCCATCAAGTCCGGCCTGCTGACGGTCGAGAAGAAGGGCAAGAAGAACATCTTCTCGGGCCGCATCCTCGAGATCGAGGGCCTGCCCGACCTGAAGGTGGAACAGGCCTTCGAGCTGAGCGACGCCTCGGCCGAGCGCTCGGCCGCCGGCTGCACGGTGCACCTGAACAAGGAGCCGATCATCGAGTACATCAACAGCAACATCACGCTGATGAAGTGGATGATTGCCGAAGGCTACGCCGACGCCCGCACGCTGCAGCGCCGCATTGCCGCGCAGGAAGCCTGGCTGAAGGACCCGCAGCTGCTCAAGGGCGACGACGACGCCGACTACGCGGCCGTCATCGAGATCGACCTGGCCGACATCCACGAGCCCATCGTGGCCTGCCCGAACGACCCCGACGACGTGAAGACGCTGTCGGACGTGGCCGGCGCCAAGATCGACGAAGTGTTCATCGGCTCGTGCATGACCAACATCGGCCACTTCCGCGCCGCGTCGAAGCTGCTCGAAGGCAAGCGCGACATCCCGGTGAAGCTGTGGATCGCGCCGCCGACCAAGATGGACGCGCAGCAGCTCACCGAGGAAGGCCACTACGGCGTGTTCGGCAATGCCGGTGCCCGCACCGAGATGCCGGGCTGCTCGCTGTGCATGGGCAACCAGGCCCAGGTGCGCGAAGGCGCCACGGTCATGTCGACCAGCACCCGCAACTTCCCGAACCGCCTGGGCAAGAACACCAACGTGTACCTGGGCTCGGCGGAGCTGGCTTCCATCTGCTCCAAGCTCGGCCGCATCCCGACGCGCGAGGAGTACATGGCCGACATCGGCGTGATCAACAGCAACGGCGACAAGATCTATCAATACCTGAACTTCGACAAGATCGAGGACTACAAGGGCGTGGCGGATACGGTCGCGGCCTGATCCGGGTTCCGGCTCTCCCGGGTGATCTGCGGATCGCCCCGATGAAACAAGCCCCGCTTTGGCGGGGCTTTGTTTTTTTGTGTCTTTTTCAAAGCGGCGGCTGGTTGGACTGCAGGTGCTCCCGGCCCGCGAGCACCATCGCCGCGCCGGCCGGTCCGCCGACCGCATGCGGCAGCGAAGTCAGCAGCGAGTTCGCGAAATCGCCGCGATACAGCTTCGCGCCCTGGTGCGTCAGGTTGGAGTTGGCGTCGATGTAGATCGACTCGCCCAGGCCCGTCCAGAGGCGGCAGAAGCCGTAGTCCTCCGACAGGTAGCGGCGCGTCTGCGGATCGACCATCACGTCGAAGAAGCGGTAGTGCAGGCCGAGGTCGGCCTCGCCGATGCTGTCGGGCACGTAGCGCAGCTCTGGGTAGCTGGCCATAAGCCGCTCGAACACCGAGCGCCTGATCACCATGAAGCCGGTCGGCGCCTCGGTCATCTTCATGAAGCCGTCGGGCTGCACTTCGAGCTCGACCCGCGAGGTGGCCTGGGAGGCCTCGGCGTTGACGGTGTAGCGGGTGAAGGTGGATTCGAACTGCTGCTGCGTCGTGCCCTCTGCCACGCCGCCTTCGGGCCAGTTCTCCCGCTTCAGCGGATAGACCCCCGCCGCCACGTCGTAGCCCGAGAGCAGCAACCGGAAGGCCGCCTGCGCCGAGAAGCCGATGTCGGCGTCGATCCAGAACAGGTGCGTCCACTGCGGGTTGGCGAGGAACTGGGCCACGCAGTTGTTCCGCGCGCGCGTCACAAGGCTTTCGCCCTGGTGCGTGAGCACCTGCAGCCGCATGCCGGCACGCTCGGCCTGGACGGTGAAATTCAGTATCGAGGTGAGGTAGTTCAGGAAGACCTTGCCGTCGTGGCTCGGCGTGACGATCACGGGAAAGATCTGCCGGAGTTCGGATGGATCGAGCATGTCGGGCTCCGTGTGCCTATCGGGCGGGGCGCTGCATCAGGCCGAGCAGCAGCTTGTCGTAGACCTCGGTGGCCGCGGCGTTGCCAGGGAGGTAGCGGTCGATCAGGCTGCGCTGGCGCGCGCGGTAGCTTGCCGCGCCGGCATCGTGCGTGTCGACGGCCTCGAGCACGCGGGTGCTGCCCGCGGCCACGTCGTTGCCCGGGTAGTAGTAGCCGAGGTCGGCGCACAGGTGCGCGTTGTGCACCAGCGGGTAGCCCTGCCAGCAGGTCTCCAGGTAGAAGTAGTTCAGCGGGTTCTCCCACTGGTGGGAGATCACGATGTCGGTGTTCTGAGCAAGGAACACCGGCGTCTCGTGCCGGCCCAGGAACACCGCCTTGTGCTCGCGGACCAGGTCGAGCTGGTTCATCAGCGTGATGAACTCCATGTTTTCCTTCGCCAGCCGCTCGGCATTGGTGACCTGCAGCAGCGCGATGGCCTCGGGCCGCGCTCGATACGCCAGTTCGGCGATCAAGACCGGATAGAGGCAGAACTTCACCACGTTGATGTTCGGCTCCATCACGCTGAGCCGGCGCGCGCCGGCATGCGGCTGGTAGACGCCTGCATCGGGCAGGCCGCGCGTGCGCTCGTCGAGGAAGACCGGGCTCCACACGAAAGGCACGGCGCGCGCCTCGGCACGGCGCAGCACCTCGAAGTAGGGCTGGCTGATGTTGGCCACCTGCGGAACCATCCAGATGTCGTCGTAGCGCTGGTTCACGAACAGGTTCTGGCCCCACAGCGGCTTGCCGAACAGCATCGACTCCATGGCGTGCACGTACTCGAAACCGCAGCAGTACGACACCAGCCGCGCGCCGCGCTGCTTCAGGTAGTCGGTCTGCGCCGCGTCGATCTGGCCGCCGAGTTCGATCAGCACATCGACGCTGTCCTTGGCCGCCTCGAAGGTCACGGTCGGCCAGCGCGCCTGGTCCCAGGGCAGGGCCGGGGTGATGGGGACTGCCGTCGTGTTAACGAGCACCACCGATGTAACCACCGGACAGTGCTTCAGCGCTTCTGCCAGGAAAACGGCGTTCTGCTTGATGCCGTTGTTCCAGAGCGTTTCGGCCTCGTGATGGAGGCCGATGGTGATTCCAATGCGGAGCCTGGATGCGTGAGGCATTGAATTTTTTCTTAAATGTTAATTCAAGCCGAGGGCTGTTTTTACGTGAAAAAGATCACGGGATTTGATTAATGGCGCCGTGATTAATTTCACGATCTCAAATCACCCTGTGAACTTTTTGGCAAAAAAACAAGCGCCGGCATGGCGTTGTGTCGAAGGCGGCAAGAAGGCGGGCTGATAGGCGTAGTTCGTTGCAGATAGGGCGGTGGAAGGCCTTCGAGTGATCAATTGGAACCTCCTTCCATGAGCCTAAGCTGATTGCAATCTCCGCAATACCGGCTGCTTTTTGAAAAATTTTGTGAACTAAATCATCAGAGCGGATTTTGAAGATTGTTGCGGCGTCCCTGAAATGTAAACAACTCCGTACATTCCAGCATTCCTGTAATTGAGCGCTGCGCCGGACCGGCGCTTCCGCGATGAAACCTGGCGCAGGAAGCATCGCATTTCAGCTGATTCGAAACCGTCCATTCACCTTCACCGCGAGCCGAACGTCAACATGAACAAGTCATACAGAAGCATATGGAATGAAGCCCTGGGAGCATGGGTGGCGGTCAGCGAGCTCGAGAAAAGCAGGGGCAAGGCGAGCAGGAGCGGCATCAGCGGCGGGTTCCTGCGGGTCAGCATGCTGTCGGCTTCGCTGATGCTCGCGTTCGGGCTGGCAAGTCCGAATGCGTTCGCGCAGCTGTCGTGTACCGGCACTCTCGTGTGCCAGCCCGCGGGCAACCAGGGCCTGACCTTCGTCGCGAACCCAGACTCGACGGGCAGCGGCGAGAGCATGGTGCTGCGCGGGGGAGGCGCGGGCACGCCGGTTCGCAACTACTTCGTCGGCAATGCCGACATCGCGAACGCCACGAACATCACGCTGGGTGACGCGAGCACCACCAACTCCACCACGACCATACTTGCCAACCATTTCCAGGTGGGCAACAGCGCTACCAGCGCCTCGGGCGCCAACAGCTCCGCCATCGGCATCAATGCACAGGCGACCCAGTCGGATACGGTGGCCATCGGCAGTTCCGCCAACGCGTTGGCCGCTTCCGCCATTGCGCTGGGCAACAGTGCGACGGTCAGCGCGGGGTCGACTTCGAGCATCGCGATCGGCGCCAGCGCCAATGCGCTCGGTTCGGATGCAGTGGCGCTCGGCCGCGGCGCCCAGGCAGGCAGCACCAGCACCGTCGCCATCGGCGCCGGATCCGGCACCACCAGCAACAACGCCACGGCCATCGGCGCAGGAGCCACGACCAGCGATGCCTGGGCGACGGCGATCGGCAGCACCGCGAACGCCTACGGCAACAGCAGTACCGCCATCGGCGGCGGCGCGGCGGCCAACAGCAACGGCCTGGCGATGGGGCGCTCCGCGAATGCTTCCGGCGCGGCAGGCGTTGCACTCGGCCAGTCGGCGGTCGCATCCAGCAACTTCGCCACGGCAGTCGGCAGCATGGCCAACGCCGCCGGGCTGAACTCGATCGCCATCGGCGGCTCCACCGCCACCGCGCCGACCACCCAGGCGCTTGCCACGGGCAAGGGCGCCATCGCGATCGGCAACAACGGCACCCAAGGCGCCAAGGCCCTCGCCGACGACGCGATAGCGATCGGCGGCCAGGCCAACGCCGCGTACACCAACAGCGTCGCGCTCGGCGCGGGCAGTGTGACCGGCGCGGCCGCTCCCACGGGCAAGGGCTTCCTCACCGGATCCGCCGCGCCCGCCTCCGAAGTCTCGGTCGGCTCGTCGTCCGCCCTGCGGCGCATCACCAACGTGGCCGACGGCTCCGCCGCCCAGGACGCCGTGACGGTGGCCCAGTTGAGCACCGGCATGAGCACCACGGCGAGCAGCATCGCCAGCCTCTCCACCTCGACCTCGACGGGCATCGCCAGCCTGTCGACCGGCCTCAGCACCACCAACAGCACGGTCGGCAGCCTGTCGACCTCGACTTCGACCGGCCTGAGCACCGCGACCAGCCGCATCAACAGCCTTTCGACGGGCCTCAGCACGACGAACAGCAGTGTCGCGAGCCTGTCGACTTCCACATCGACGGGCATCACCAGCTTGTCGACGGGCCTGAGCACCACCAACAGCGCTGTCTCCAGCCTGTCTACATCTACCTCGATCGGCATCACCAGCCTGTCCACCGGCTTGAGCACCACGAACAGTACGGTCTCCAGCCTGTCGTCCGGGCTGAGCACGACGAACAGCAGCGTGGCGAGCCTGTCGACTTCCACTTCGACCGGCATCACCAGCCTGTCGACAGGCCTCAGCACCACCAACAGTGCTGTCTCCAGCCTGTCGACCTCGACCTCGACGGGTATCACCAGCCTGTCCACCGGTCTGAGCACCACCAACAGCGCTGTCGGCAGCCTCTCCACCTCCACCTCCACCGGCCTGAGCACTGCGACCAGCCGCATCAACAGCCTTTCGACAGGCCTGAGCACCACCAACAGCGCCGTTGCGAGCTTGTCCAGTTCCACCTCGACGGGCATCACCAGCTTGTCGACGGGCCTGAGCACCACGAACAGCGCTGTCTCCAGCCTGTCGACTGGCCTGAGCACGACGAACAGCGCCGTCGCAAGCCTTTCGACTTCCGCCTCGACGGGCATCACTAGCCTGTCGACTGGCCTGAGCACGACGAATAGCGCGGTGACCAGCCTGTCGACCTCCACCTCGACCGGTATCACCAGCCTGTCGACGGGCCTGAGCACGACGAACAGCGCAGTTGCCAGCCTGTCGACTTCCACCTCGACGGGCATCACGAGCCTTTCGACTGGCCTCAGCACCACGAACAGCGCAGTGACCAGCCTGTCGACCTCCACCTCGACCGGCATTGCGAGCCTTTCGACCGGCCTCAGCACCACGAACAGCGCAGTGGCCAGCCTCTCGACTTCCGCCTCGACGGGCATCACGAGCCTGTCGACTGGCCTCAGCACCACGAACAGCGCGGTGACCAGCCTGTCGACTTCCACCTCGACCGGCATCACGAGCCTTTCGACCGGCCTCAGCACCACGAACAGCGCGGTGACCAGCCTGTCGACCTCCACCTCGACCGGCATCACCAGCCTCTCGACCGGCCTGAGCACGACCAACAGCAACCTGGGCACCCTGAGCTCGACGGTCAGCTCCATCTACAACACGGGCACGAAGTACTTCCACGCCAACAGCACCGGCGCGGACAGCCAGGCCATCGGCGCCAACAGCGTGGCCATCGGCCAGAACGCCGTCGCCAATGGCGACAACAGCGTGGCGCTGGGCGCGAACTCCACGGCCAGCCGCAGCGCCGCGGAGATGACGAACTACGACGCCTTCGGACTGGCGAGCAAGCAGACCGCTGCCGGCGAGGTGAACGTAGGCAACCGCGTGATCACGGGCGTGGCGCCCGGCACGGCGGACCAGGACGCGGTCAACGTGCTGCAGGTGAAGACGGTCACCGCGTCGCTGTCCAGCGGCCTGAGCACGGCCACCAGCAGCATCGTCAGCCTCTCGACCTCCACGTCGACTGGCCTGAGCACGGCAACGAGCAGCATCGGCAGCCTGTCGACTGGCCTGAGCACGACCAACAGCACCGTCGCAAGCCTCTCGACGAGCCTCAGTTCCTCGACGAGCGCCATCAACAGCCTGTCCACGGGCCTGAGTACGACGAACAGCAGTGTGGCGAGCCTGTCGACGTCGACTTCCACCGGGCTGAGCACTGCGACCAGCAGCATCGGAAGTCTGTCGACCGGTCTGAGTACGACGAACAGTAGTGTCGCGAGCTTGTCGACCTCGACTTCCACTGGCCTGAGCACCGCGACCAGCAGCATTGGCAGCCTGTCTACGGGGCTGAGCACGACCAACAGCAGCGTTGCGAGCCTGTCGACTTCCACGTCGACTGGCCTGAGCACCGCGACCAGCAGCATCGACAGCCTGTCCACGGGCCTCAGCACGACGAACAGCAGTGTCGCGAGCCTGTCGACTTCCACGTCGACTGGCCTGAGCACCGCGACGAGCAGCATTGGCAGCCTGTCCACGGGGCTGAGCACGACCAACAGCAGCGTTGCGAGCCTGTCGACTTCCACATCGACCGGCCTGAGCACTGCGACCAGCAGCATCGGCAGCCTGTCGACGGGTCTGAGCACGACGAACAGCAGCGTGGCGAGCCTGTCGACTTCTACGTCGACTGGCCTGAGCACGGCGACGAGCAGCATTGGCAGCTTGTCCACGGGTCTGAGTACAACCAACAGCAGCGTGGCAAGCCTGTCGACCTCCACGTCTAATGGCATCAGCAGCCTCTCAACTGGCCTGAGCACGACCAACAGTGCGGTGGCCAGCTTGTCAACCTCGACCTCCACGGGTCTGAGCACGGCGACCATCGGCATCAACAGCCTGTCGACCGGCCTCAGCACCACCAACAGCAGCGTCGCCAGCCTGTCGACCTCCACATCGACAGGCATCAGCAGCCTGTCGACGGGCCTGAGCACTGCGACGAGCAGCATCGGCAGCTTGTCGACGGGTCTGAGCACGACCAACAGTACGGTGGCCAGCCTGTCGACCTCGACTTCCACAGGTCTGAGCACAGCGACGAGCAGTATCGACAGCCTGTCCACGTCGACTTCGACGGGCCTGAGCACTGCGACCAGCAGCATCAACAGCCTGTCGACGGGTCTCAGCACCACCAACAGCAGCGTCGCAAGCCTGTCGACTTCCACTTCGACGGGCATCAGCAGCCTGTCGACCGGCCTTAGCACTGCGACGAGCAGCATCGGCAGCTTGTCGACAGGCCTGAGTACGACCAACAGTGCGGTGGCCAGCCTGTCGACCTCGACCTCCACGGGGCTGAGCACAGCGACGAGCAGTATCGACAGCCTGTCCACATCGACTTCGACGGGCCTCAGCACCACCAACAGCAGCGTCGCAAGCCTGTCGACTTCCACTTCGACGGGCATCAGCAGCCTGTCGACCGGCCTGAGTACGACCAACAGCAGCCTGGTCAGCCTGTCGACGTCAACCTCCACAGGCCTGAGCACGGCCACGAGCAGCATCGACAGTCTGTCGACGTCCACCTCGACCGGCCTGAGCACCGCGACCAGCGGCATCAACAGCTTGTCGACCGGTCTCAGCACGACGAACAGCAGCGTCGCCAGCTTGTCGACCTCCACGTCGACGGGCATCAGCAGCCTGTCGACCGGCCTCAGCACCACGAACAGCAACGTCGCGAGCCTGTCGAGTTCCACCTCGACGGGCATCAGCAGCCTGTCGACGGGGTTGAGCACGACCAACAGCAGCGTCACGAGCTTGTCGACCTCCACGTCGACTGGCATCAGCAGCCTGTCGACCGGCCTGAGCACGACGAACAGCGGACTGGCAAGCCTCTCGACGTCGACCTCCACGGGCCTGAGCACTGCCACGAGCAGCATCGACAGCCTGTCCACGTCCACCTCGACCGGCCTGAGCACTGCGACCAGCAGCATCAACAGCTTGTCGACTTCCACATCGACGGGCATCAGCAGCCTGTCGACGGGCCTGAGCACGACCAACAGCAGCCTGGCCAGCCTGTCGACGTCGACCTCCACAGGCTTGAGCACGGCCACGAGCAGCATCGACAGCCTGTCCACGTCCACCTCGACGGGCCTGAGCACCGCCACCAGCAGCATCAACAGCCTTTCGACCGGCCTGAGCACCACGAACAGCAACGTCGCGAGCCTGTCGAGTTCCACCTCGACGGGCATCAGCAGCCTGTCGACGGGTCTCAGTACGACGAACAGCAACGTCGCCAGCCTTTCCACCGGCCTGAGCACGGTATCGAGCACGGTCGACAGCCTGTCCACCGGCCTGAGCACCACGACCAGCAACATCGGCAGCCTGTCGACGGGGTTGAGCACGACCAACAGCAGCGTGGCGAGCCTGTCGACTTCGACCTCCACGGGCCTGAGCACGGCCACGAGCAGCATCGACAGCCTGTCCACGTCGACCTCGACCGGCCTGAGCACCGCGACCAGCGGCATCGGCAGCCTCTCGACCGGCCTGAGCTCCACGAACAGCAGCGTCGCAAGCCTGTCGACCTCCACCTCGACCGGCCTGAGCACGGCAACCAGCGGCATCGGCAGCCTGTCGACGGGCTTGAGCACGACCAACATCAACCTCAACAGCCTGAGCACGTCGGTCAACAACATCTACAACACCGGCACCAAGTACTTCCACGCCAAGTCGACGGCGGGCGACTCGGTGGCCAGCGGCCAGGAGGCGGTGGCTATCGGGCCGCAGTCGGTGGCCAGCGGCGCCAACTCCTTCGCCGCCGGCAACGGTGCGAAGGCCACGGCCGACGGTGCGGTGGCGGTGGGCTTCGGCGCGCAGGCGACGGGCACCAACGCGATCGCCATCGGCAGCGGCGCCCTGGCCACGGGCTCGCAGGCCATCGGCGCCAATGCACGTGCGGGCGGCGGCGGCGTGGCCCTGGGCGACAACGCGGATGCCGGCGGCACGCCGCTGAGCCAGGCGCAGAACGTCTCCAAGGGCACGGCGATCGGCTTCGGCGCAATCGTGCAGCAAAGCGGCGGCGTGGCGCTGGGCTCGGGCTCGGTGGCTTCCACCGCGGCGGGCATGGCCGGCTACGTGCCGGGCGGCGCGACGGCGCAGCAGGAGGCCGCGATCAGGGCCACCACCAGCACACAGGCCGCGGTGTCGGTGGGCGATGCGGCCAACGGCCAGTACCGCCAGATCACCGGCGTGGCGGCGGGCACGGCCGACAGCGATGCGACCAACGTGGCCCAGCTGAAGGCGGCCTCGGCGGCATCGAAGGCCAGCAGCGTGCAGTACGCGACCAACCCCGACGGGTCGGTCAACTACAACCAGATCACGCTGGGCGGCGGCCAGGCCCCGGGCGGCACGCGCATCAGCAACGTGGCGCCGGGCATCCTGCCGGGCGATGCGGTCAACGTGCAGCAGCTCAACCAGGTGCAGGGCCAGGTCGGCGACGTGGCGCGCATCGCCTACTCGGGCACGGCCATGGCGTTCGCGATGTCGGGCACCTACCTGCCGACGCTGTACCCCGGCGAGAAGACGGTGGGCGTGGGCCTGGGCAGCTACAAGGGCTACAGCGCCGTGGCGCTGACCTTCAAGGCGTTGTCGGACGACGGCAAGATGTCGTGGGGCGCGGGCCTGACGACCACGGGCAAGGAATGGGGCATCAACGCCGGCATCGGCTGGAAGTGGAAGTAAGCCTCTGAAAGGCCGACGGGCCGGCCCTCCAACGGGCGGCTCCCGCGCTTCACGGCGTGGGGGCCGTTCCTTCTTTTTGGTACACACTCCGCCTCATGCGCATCGGTATTTCAGTCCTTACCCATGCGGGGCAGAACATCTGGGAGAACGGAATGGGACAGAACGTCCTGTTCCTGGCCCGGCTGCTGCAACGCATCGGCTTCGTCGAGTCCGTGACCCTCATCGACGCGGGCGACCAGCAGAGCATGCCGCCCCAGGTCGACACGGCCGCCATGGGCCTGGCCTTCGGACGCGCGCGCGAGCTCACCGGCTCGCTGGACGTGGTCATCGAGATGGCCGGCGCGCTCGACGTGCAGTGGCTCTCTTACTTCCGCGCATGCGGCGGCCGCGTGGTGTTCCATTGCGTGGGCCAGCCTTTCGCGGCGCTGGCCGAGCCGATCGTCTTCACCGACAAGGGTCACTTCAGCAGGCCCGACCGCTGCGACGAAGTGTGGCTGCTGCCCAAGGACGCCGCCTTCGCGCCCATGATGCGCACCATGCACCGCTGCCCGGTGTTCGAGGTGCCCTACCTCTGGTCGCCGCAGTTCCTGGCCCAGCGTGTTGCCGAGGTCGAGGCCGCGGGCCACCGCTTCGGCTATGTGCCCCGCACGGCAGCGCAGCCGGGCTTTCGGGTGGCGATCTTCGAGCCCAACATCTCGGTGGTGAAGTGCAGCAGCGTACCCATGCTGATCTGCGACGGCGCCTATCGCGCCGATCCGTCGGCCGTGACCTCGATGCAGGTGCTCAACACGCTGCACCTGAAAGACCACCCGACCATGCTCTACCTGGCGAACTCGCTCGACATAGTGCGCCAGCACAAGGCGGTCTTCCATGGCCGGCACGACTTCGCGGGCTTCATGGTGCAGTTCGCCGACGCGGTGGTCTCGCACCAGTGGCAGAACGACCAGAACTACGGCTACCTCGACGCGCTCTACGGCAACTACCCGCTGGTGCACAACTCGCCCTGGCTGCGCGACGCGGGCTACTACTACCCGGACTTCGACATCGCCGCCGGCGCGGCGCAGCTGCGGGAGGCCGTGCGTTCGCACGACCTGCAGCTCGACGACTATCGCGCCCGTGCGCAGCGCGTGTTCCAGTCGGTCGATCCCTTCAGCCCCGCGAACGTCGAGGGCTACGCGCAGCGGCTGCTGCACCTGGTGGGCGGCAACGCCGGCTTCCGCGCCGATGCCGCGAGGGCTGCCGCATGATGCCGGCCAAGCTCAGGGTTGGCGTCTCCATCTTCATCCGCAAGGGCGAGCAGAGCCTGTGGGAGAACGGCGTCTACCAGAACTGCCTGTTTCTGGTGATGTTGCTGCTGCGCTCGCCGCGCGTCGAAAGCGCGGTGCTGGTGGCCGGCGGCGGCGACGGCGGCCCGGCGGACGCCACCAGCTTCCTCGCCGATTCGCCGGTGCCCATCATCGACATGGCCACGGCAGGGCAGCACCTCGACCTCATGATCGAGATGAGCGCCCAGCTCGCCATGCCGTGGTCGGTGGCCTTCCGCGAGCGGGGCGGCAAGATCGTCTCGATGCGCGTGGGCAACGACTACGTGATCGACATCGAGCGCATGATCTTCGACAAGCCGCACGGCCTGCTGATCTCGGGCGCGCCCTACGACGAGGTGTGGACGATTCCCGAGTACGAGGTGTCGTGCAAGCCCTATTTCGAGAGCACCTTCCGCGCGCCCGTGCGCCTCATGCCGCACCTGTGGAGCCCGATGGTGCTGGAGCGCGCCATGGCCCGTGCCCCCGACAGCCCGCCCTTCGCCTACGAGCCCGGCCGCAGGCAGTGGCGCGTGGCCATCTTCGAGCCCAACATCTGCATGGTGAAGACCAGCTTCATCCCGATGCTCGGCTGCGAGGCCGCGCACCGTGCGCAGCCCAGGCTCATCGAGAAAATGTGGGTCTTCAACAGCTTCCACCTGAAGGACAAGCCGCTCTTCGTCGGCTTCGCGCAGAGCTTGGACATCGTGCAGCACGGGCTGGCCACCTTCGAAGGGCGCTTTCCCGTCTACCAGGTGATGCCCGGCAAGATCGACGCGGTGTTCGCGCACCACTGGGAGAACGCGCAGAACTACCTCTATTACGAGGCGCTGTACGGCGGCTATCCGCTGATCCACAACTCGCACCTCATCGGCGACTGCGGCTATCGCTATCACGGTTTCGACTGCGAGGAGGGCGGGCTCGCGCTGCGGCGCGCCTTCGCCGAGCACGACGCCGACCTGCCGGCCTACCGCGAGCGCGCGCGCCGCTTCATCGCCACGCTCGACCCCGAGGGCGAGGAGAACGTGCGCGTCTACACCGCCGCCATCGAGAACCTTTACGCATGAGGACCGCGATGAAGCCGACCCCACGATTCCCCCGCCTGCCGGCCGCCGCCCTGGCATGGGCCGCCGCCGGTGCCGCGTTCGCCCAGGGCGTGCTGGTGCCGCAGGCGCCGCCCGCCGCGCCGCAGGACACGCTCACGCGCGCCGCCACCAGCGTGGGCGTCAAGCGCTGCCTGCCGGCCATCACGCGACTGTCCACGCTCACCGTGCAGGGCAGCCGCAGCCACGACGTGCTGCTCGACTGGGACCGCAAGCGCCCCGACGCCGGCCCGATGTTCTCGCTGATCGGCATGGAGTTTCCGAACGCGGGCGTGGCGGCGTCGATCACCGCGATTCCCGACGAGAGCGGTGCATGCACCGTGTCGGCCGAGCGCATCTCGGTGGCGCCCTTCACCTGCGCGAGCGTCGGCCAGCAGGAACTGGCCAGCTACAAGATGACGCGGCTGCTGCCCAACTACGCCGTCTATACCGACGAGAAGGAGCCGACCTCGTCGGTGTCGCTCATCGACTCGCCGCCGGGCTGCCTGATCATCCGGCGCTATGTGGAATACGGCTGGCGCGATCCGGCAGCTGCGCCGGGCGCGGCTCCCGCTGGTGCCGGTGCGGCCCAGCCGGCGAAGAAGCGATAGGCACCAGGCACGGCAGGCGCCACAGGAGCGACAGGCGCTCGTCTCCGACAAGCAGGGACGCCCTCGGCCGGCCCCCCGAGTCGGCCCCAAACCCGAAGAATGGAGCCGATCCGCATGCGAACCCGCGGCGGAAGGAAGGAGACGCACATGCCTCTGGCTTCACTGATCGGCCGATGGGCCATGCAGCCTTTCTCGAAGGCGCTGCCGCCGCTGGGCGACACCGAGCGCGCGGCACTGGAGGCCGGCACCGTCGGCTTCGAGGGAAGGCTCTTCGCGGGGCACCCTGACTTCGACGCGCTCGCAGCCATGGGCCCGAATCGCCTGAACGAGCGCGAGCAGGCCTTTCTCGACAACGAAGTGCGCGAGCTGTGCCGCATGCTCGACGACCACGCCATCGACGAGGCGCAAGACCTGCCGCCCGAGGTGTGGCGCTACCTGCGCGAGAAGCGCTTCTTCGGGATGATCATTCCGCAGGAGTTCGGCGGCCTCGGCTTCGGCCACCATGCGCACGCGACCGTGGTGGCGCGCATCGCGACCGTCAACGTGGCGACGGCCGTCACGGTCATGGTGCCCAATTCGCTGGGCCCGGCCGAACTGCTGCTGCGCTACGGCACCAACGCCCAGAAGGCCCACTACCTGCCGCGCCTGGCCGACGGCCGCGAGCTGCCGTGCTTCGGGCTGACCTCGCCCTACGCGGGCTCCGACGCGGCCTCGATCCCCGACCGAGGCGTGCTGGTGGAGCGCGAAGTCGACGGGCGCAGGGTGCGCGGCTTCCTCGTCGATTTCGACAAGCGCTACATCACGCTCGCGCCGGTCGCCACCGTGGTCGGGCTGGCCTTCCATGCCGTCGATGAAAGCCGGCCCGAAGGCAAGCGCGAACTGGGCATCACCTGCGCGCTCATTCCTGTCCCGCAGGCCGGCATGGAGATCGGACGGCGCCACCACCCGATGGACAGCGCCTTCATGAACGGCCCGATCCACGGCCGCCAGGTGTTCGTGCCGATGGACTGGATCATCGGCGGCGAGCAGCAGGTCGGCCAGGGCTGGCGCATGCTAATGGAATGCCTGGCGGCCGGCCGCGCAATATCGCTGCCGGCGCTGGGCTCGGCCATGCAGCAGACCGCGCTGTACGTGGCCAACGGCTACGGCCGGATCCGCGAGCAGTTCGGCATGCCGGTGGGCCGGTTCCACGCGGTCGCGGGGCTGGTCGCGCAGATGTCGGCCGAACTGTACGCGAGCGATGCGGCGCGGCGCTTCACCGCCGCCGCGCTCGACAAGGGCGAGCGGCCCAGCGTGGCGAGCGCCATCCTCAAGGTGCAGCTGACCGAGGCAGGGCGGCGCGCGGTGAACCGCGGCATGGACATCCTCGGCGGCAAGGGCATCATCTCGGGCCCGTCGAACCTGCTCGGCGTGGCCTACCGGCAGGCGCCGATCGCGATCACGGTGGAGGGCGCGAACATTCTCACGCGCGCGCTGATCGTGTTCGGGCAGGGCGCGGTGCGCTGCCATCCGCACGTGCTCGACGAAATGGCGGCCGTGCAGGCCAGGGACGAGACGGCACTCGGCAAGGCGCTGCTGGCGCACGGCAGGCACGTGGCGCTGAACCTGTGGCGCAGCCTCTTCGGCGCGCCGGTGCTCGGCTCGCCGCCCGACGACCTCGCGCACGAGGCGAGGCTCATCGCTCGCATGAGCGCCAAGTACGCGCTCACGGCCGACCTCGCAATGGGCCTGCTCGGCGGCAAGCTCAAGCGCATGGAGCTGCTGTCGGCGCGCCTGGGCGACGTGCTCGCGCATCTCTACCTGGCCAGCGCGTGCGTGTGGCGCTACCGGGTCGAGGCGGCACCCGAGATGCTGCCTTTCGCGCGGGCGGCGATCCGCCTGCAGATCGACGAGGCCGGCAGCATCCTGCGCGATCTCTACGCGAACCTGCCGACGCCGGGGCGGCGCCTGATCGGCGCGCTGGTGCTGCGCCGCACGGGTCACCTGGCGCCGCTGCGCGACGTGCAACTGCTCGAACTGGCGGAGCTGCTGCGCAAGGAGCCGCGCATCGTCGCGCGCCTGGCGCCTGACCTGAGCGAGCCCGCTTCGGGTGGCCTGCTCGACCTGATGCACGCGCTGGAACTGGGCGCGAAGCTCGGCGACGGCACGGCCGCGCTCAACAAGGTGCTGCGCCGCACGAATTCGCTCGAGGAGGCGGCGTGTTCTTCACCCGACCCTGAGCTGGCGCTGGCCTATCTGAAGGCTGCCGACAAGGTCATCCAGGTGGACGATTTCGAAGGCCCGCCGCGCGACGGGCAGGGCAGAGCGGACTTCAGCGAGCCGGCTGCTGCTGTTGTTGTGCCGCCAGCGCCGCCAGCGCAGCCGCCGTCTGCTCGTCCGCCGGAAAGAACGACTCCACCGCGAGTTCCTGCAGCGTGACGTCCACCGGCGTGCCGAAGATGGTGATGGTGCTGATGAAGCTCAGAATGCCGCTGGGCATCATCACCTGAAAGGGCACGGCCACCGCCGACAGCGCGGTGTCGATGACGGGCGCGTCGTGGCTCACGGTCGGCGGAGGATAGGCCTCGAGCTCGTCGTGCAGAGCCTGCAGCACCGCGTCGCCCGTCGCGGCGATCTGCTGCTGCAGCCGCTCCAGCAGGTGCATGCGCCATTGCGCCAGATTGGCGATGCGCGGCGCTACGCCTTCCGGGTGCAGGCTCAGGCGCAGCACGTTGATCGGCGGCTTCAGCAGCTCGGGCGAGGCGCCCTCCATCAGCAGCGGCACCAGCGCGTTGTGCGCGACCAGGTTCCAGTGGCGGTCCACCGCCAGCGCCGGAAAGGGCTCGTGGCCCTTCAGCACCAGGTCGATGGCGCGGCGCGCGGAGGCCATCGCCGGATCATCCAGGGAGCGCTGCCTGTACATCGGCGCGAAGCCGGCGGCCACCAGCAGGGCATTACGCTCGCGCAGCGGCACCTCGAGCCGCTCGGCCAGGCGCAGCACCATCTCGCGGCTGGGGGCGGCGCGGCCGGTTTCCACGTAGCTCAGGTGGCGGGTCGAGACCTCGGCCTCCTGCGCCAGGTCGAGCTGGCTCAGGCGCCGATGGGTGCGCCAGTGCCGCAGGTGGACGCCGAAGGGGTCGCGCGCGCCGGGCTGGCCGGCCTTGGACGAGTGGGAGTGGGTTGTGCTCATGAGGCCGCATTCTGGCGTGGCCGGGCCGCGCCGCCATGACCTCCCAGGTCATCGACCCGATGCACGCCGCCCGGAATCATCGACCCCAACGCGGCAGGACCGGCCTGCAGCGTAGTCAACCACCAAGGAGAGATTCCATGTCCGCCATGTCCGTCTTCGCATCCCCCCGCTTCCTGCCCAACGTGATGTGGGCCGACGCCGCCTCCTGCGCCGCCACCGGCGCGCTGCAGGTAGCCTTCACCGACGCGCTGGCTCGCCTGACCGGGCTGCCGGCACCGCTGCTCATGGGCACGGGTGTGTTTCTTCTGGCCTACGCGGCCGCCGCGGCCTTCATGGCGAGCCGAAGCACGCCGCCGCGCACGCTGATCGGGCTCGTGGTGGCCGGCAACTTCGGCTGGGCCGTGGCCTGCGTCGCGCTGCTGGTGAGCGGCATGTTCCCGGTGACGGCCGTGGGCGTGGCCTGGGTGCTGGCGCAGGCCGTGTGCGTGATCGTGCTGGCCGAGCTGCAGTGGACCGGGCTGCGCCGCAGCCGCCGCAGCGCGAACATGGCCCTTGCCTGAGGAGTTCGTGAGGAATGCCGGCGACGCCGTTGTACCCGGCATTTTTCGCGATGAGGAACGTGGCGCGACAAGACGATGACAGGGAAGACCGACTACGCTTGTTGACATTGATCCCCGCTATCCTTGAGAGGCTTCCACGAACACACAGGAGTCTCCCTATGGCCAAAGCCCCGGCGCATGCCTTTGCGTCCACCCTCAAGACCTTCAAGACCCCGTCGGGCAAGTCCGGCAAGTACTGGTCCCTGAAGGAGCTGGCCAAGCAATACCCGTCCGTCGATCGCCTTCCCGTCTCCATCCGCATCGTCCTGGAGTCGGTGCTGCGCAACTGCGACGGGCAGAAAGTCTCCGCCAAGCACGTCGAGGAGGTGGCCAACTGGGCACCGAACGCCGAGCGCGTCGACGAGATTCCCTTCGTCGTCACCCGCGTCGTGCTGCAGGACTTCACCGGCGTGCCGCTGCTGGCCGACCTGGCCGCCATGCGCAGCGTGGCCGCCAAGCTGGGCAAGTCGCCCAAGACCATCGAGCCGCTGGTGCCCGTCGACCTGGTGGTCGACCACTCGGTGATGGTCGACTACTACGGCACGCCCAAGGCGCTCGACCTGAACATGAAGCTGGAATTCCAGCGCAACAACGAGCGCTACCAGTTCATGAAATGGGGCATGCAGGCCTTCGACACCTTCGGCGTGGTGCCGCCGGGCTTCGGCATCGTGCACCAGGTCAACCTCGAATACTTCGCGCGCGGCGTCTACAAGAGCCCGAACGACAAGAGCGACAAGCCCACCTACTACCCCGACTCGCTGGTCGGCACCGACAGCCACACCACCATGATCAACGGCATCGGCGTGGTCGGCTGGGGCGTCGGCGGCATCGAGGCCGAGGCGGCCATGCTGGGCCAGCCGGTCTACATGCTCACGCCCGACGTGGTGGGCTTCGAGCTCACCGGCCAGCTGCGCGAGGGCGTCACCGCGACCGACCTGGTGCTGTACGTCACCTCCATCCTGCGCGCCGAGAAAGTGGTGGGCAAGTTCGTCGAGTTCTTCGGCCCGGGCGCCGCATCCATCGCGGTGCCCGACCGCGCGACCATCGGCAACATGGCACCCGAGTACGGCGCGACCATGGGCTTCTTCCCGGTGGACGAGATGACGGTAGCGTATTTCGAGGGCACCGGCCGCACCAAGGAAGAGGTCGAGCGCTTCGAGGCCTACTACAAGGCGCAGGGCCTGTTCGGCATGCCCAACCCCGGTGACATCGACTACACCAAGGTCGTCAGGCTCGACCTGAGCACCGTGTCGCCCAGCCTGGCCGGCCCGAAGCGCCCGCAGGACCGCATCGACCTGGGCCACCTGTCCACCAAGTTCTCGGAGCTCTACAGCAAGCCCAACGACGCCAACGGCTTCAACCAGCCGGCCGACAAGCTCAAGCTGCGCTATCCGCTGGTTGCCGCCGGCAAGAGCGGCGACGAGGAAGCCGCCCCGCCGCCCGCCGGTGCGCCGCTGGACGTGGTCGAGATGGTGGCCAACCGCTCGACCAAGGCCGCCGCGCACGTGAGCGCCAGCGCGCCCGCGGCGCCCAAGGGCGCGGTCACCATCGGCAACGGCGACGTGCTGATCGCGGCCATCACCTCGTGCACCAACACCTCCAACCCCAGCGTGATGCTGGCCGCCGGCCTGCTGGCCAAGAAGGCGGTGGAGGCTGGCCTCTCGGTCAAGCCGCACGTGAAGACCTCGCTGGCCCCGGGCTCGCGCATCGTCACCGAATACCTGGAGAAGGCCGGCCTGCTGCCGTACCTGGAGAAGCTGGGCTTCTACCTCGCGGGCTACGGCTGCACCACCTGCATCGGCAACGCCGGCGACCTCACGCCCGAGATCAACGAAGCCATCACGAAGAACGACCTGATCGGCGCGGCCGTGCTCTCGGGCAACCGCAACTTCGAGGCGCGCATCCATCCGAACCTGAAGGCCAACTTCCTGGCCTCGCCGCCGCTGGTGGTGGCCTTTGCCATCGCGGGCAACGTGATGACCGACCTGATGACCCAGCCCGTGGGCAAGGGCAAGGGCGGCAAGGACGTCTACCTCGGCGACATCTGGCCCACGCCGAAGGAAATCGACCAGAATCTGCGCTATGCGATGAACGCCAAGTCGTTCCGCGCGAACTACGACAAGGTCAAGACCGACCCGGGCAAGTTCTGGAGCAGCATCAAGGGCACCACCGGCCAGGTGTACGACTGGCCGGAGTCGACCTACATCGCCGAGCCGCCGTTCTTCGAAGGCTTCAAGATGAAGCCGCACGCGTCGGACGCGGGCATCAAGGGCGCGCGCATCATGGCGCTGTTCGGCGACTCGATCACCACCGACCACATCTCGCCGGCCGGCTCCATCAAGGAAAGCTCGCCCGCGGGCATCTGGCTCAAGGCGCACGGCGTGGCCAAGGCCGACTTCAACAGCTACGGCTCGCGCCGCGGCAACCACGACGTGATGGTGCGCGGCACCTTCGCCAACGTGCGCATCAAGAACCTGATGATCCCGCCGGATGCCAACGGCACCCAGGAAGAGGGCGGCGTCACGCTGTTCCAGCCCTCGGGCGAGAAGATGTTCATCTACGACGCCGCCGTGAAGTACATGGAGCAGGGCGTGCCGACCGTGGTGTTCGGCGGCGAGGAATACGGCACCGGTTCCTCGCGCGACTGGGCCGCCAAGGGCACGCAGCTGCTTGGCATCAAGGCCGTGGTGGCGCGCAGCTTCGAGCGCATCCACCGCGCCAACCTGGTCGGCATGGGCGTGCTGCCGCTGCAGTTCCGCGGCGCCGACTCATGGCAGACGCTGGGCCTCACAGGCAAAGAGCAGATCGACGTGGTGATCGGCGGCGAGCTGAAGCCGCAGATGGACGTGAAGCTGGTGGTGCACCGCGCCGACGGCTCGCACCAGGAGGTGACGGTGCGCCTGCGCATCGACACGCCGATCGAGGTCGACTACTACAAGCACGGCGGCATCCTGCCCTTCGTGCTGCGCCAGCTGCTGGCTGCCTGAGCGGCAGGGGCCGAATTGCCCTGACTACTTGCCGGCGGCGTCGAGCCGCTGCGCAAGGCGGTCGAGCACGGGGCGGATCTTCTCGCCCACGCTGATCTGCGGATTCGAGAAGCCGTCTTCCTTGCCGCCATCGATCTCGCGCTGCTTGATTACCGGCACGGCGGCGGCGAAGGCGGTTTCGAAGGAGCGGGTCTTGCGCAGCTGCTCGTCGAACATCGCGCGGCCGAAGAAGGTCAGCTCCGACAGCCGGCCGCATCCGTACGAGGTGTGGGTGGCGTCGGCGGCGGTCATCACCAGCGTGTCTTCGCTGGCCAGCGGTTCGATCCAGCCGCCCGAGTAGCAGGCCGAGACCGCCACCACGCGATGGCGGATGCCGGCGCCGTCGAGTTCCTCGCGCAGTTCTTCCGGCGTGAGCCAGGGCACCGTGAGCGGCCAGTGCGCGGCGGCCAGCCTGTGGTCGCGCGCGCCGTGGGAGGTGAGGTAGACCACCAGCACGTCGTTCTCGCGGTCCATGCGCGCGGCCAGTGCTGCGATGGCTCGGCGCAGGTTGAGCGGCGTGGCCCAGGGCAGCGTCTCGGCGGTGGCCGGGTTGTTCAGCAGATGGATCACGCGGCCCTTGGCGTCGAAGCGCTCCTCCAGCACCTGCGTGACCATGTTGCTTTCGCGCAGGAACACGTCTTCCGACGCATAGGGCGCGAACACCAGTCCGTAGACGTTGGTCTGACCCGGCCTGCCGGCGGGCAGGGACTCGACCGTGCGTTCCCACAGCGCCTGCTGCTGCTCGAAGAGCTCCTGCGTGAGCTGCATCCGGGGGCGCTCGGGCTCGGTGGATGCGCTGGCGTCGGGCTGCCACATGCGCTCCTGCGTGTAGAGCGATTGCCAGAAGGTGGCAGCCAGCAGGACCACGAACGCGGGCGCGAAGAGCGCGACCCGCCAGCGGGCGCCGGCATCGCGCGCGGTGAGGCGCACCAGCGCCACGATCATCCAGGCGCAGCCCAGCCCGAAGACGACCCAGTATCCCGGCGAGACCGAAATCGCCGCCGGCAGCCAGCCGCGCGTGTAGCCCAGCGCCAGCAGCGACAGCAGCAGGTTGGCCGGGAACATCGTCCAGGTGGCCAGCGCGAACCAGCGCGCCAGTCCGCCAGCATGCGCCCGGCCGGAAAGCGCGAACCAGCCCAGCCAGGCGAGCACCGCCAGCACCCAGAGGGTGTTGAGGCCGACGTTGGCATACAGCGTGGCGGGGCCGGCGATCTCGAGCCGTGACAGTCCGACCCAGACCAGCTCGGGCACCAGCACGAGCGCCAGCAACTGCCAGGGGGCGGGCTGCGCATCGACGCGCGGTTGCAGCAGCATCGAGGCGCGCAGGCCGCCGGCGATCCAGCGCCAGAGGCTTGCGCGGGGCGGCCGCGGAACGGGTGTTTCTTCGGCGCTCCCAGGAGCCTGCTGCGGTGCGATGATGTCTTCGGGCATGGCGTCGATGATGCCTTTGCCAGGACTGTTTCCCGCACGACTTTTTCCTTCCCTCCCTTCCAGCAATGCTTCGCATCGGCCTGATCTCCGACACCCACGGACTGCTGCGGCCTGAGGCGCTCGCCTTCCTGGAGGGCAGCGACTTCATCGTCCATGGCGGCGACATCGGCAACGCCGGCATCCTCGAGGCGCTGGCGGCCATCGCGCCGCTGACGGTCGTGCGCGGCAACAACGACCGCGAAGCCTGGGCCGATCGCATCGCGGAAACCGAGCTCGCGAAGTTCGGCGACGTGAGCGTCTACGCCATCCACGACCTCGCGCAGCTCGACATCGATCCGCGCGCGGCCGGCGTGCGCGTGGTGGTCTCGGGCCATTCGCACAAGCCGAAGGTGGAGGAGCGCGAGGGCGTGCTCTACGTCAATCCGGGCAGCGCGGGGCCGCGGCGGTTCAGGCTGCCGATTTCGGTGGCCGAACTCATCGTCGACGGCGCGGCGGTGACCGCGCGCATCGTCCTGCTCGATCCTTAGGCGCTAAACGGCGTCCGGACTGCTCGAAAACCCCTGTTTGGGCATGCTCGGACGCTTTTGAAGGGATTTGGTCAGGTTTACGCGAGTGAGAATTGATAGCATCTAGGTTTTGCTTAATGGCGTGCCCGATATTCAGGGCATCCCCTCACCGTGCGAACCAACGATTTCGGTACGGCGCCGGCCACCGTCGCCCTGAGCCTCGACCAGCTTCCCAACAACCAGTGGGCCACCGTGCTCGACGTGGCGCGCCCCACCGACGCCGACGACCGCGAGCTCGTGCTGCGCCTGACCGAAATCGGCTTCGTGCCGGGCGAGGCGGTGCGCATCGTCGCCAGCGGCATCCCGGGGCGCGAGCCGCTGGCGGTGCGCCTGGGACACACCACCTTCGCGCTGCGCCGCCACGAGGCCGCGCTGATCCACGTCACGCCGGGAGCCGCCAACCATGGTTGAAGCCGTCATCCAGGGCCCGGGCCGCCTCGCACCCACCGCCCAGCCGGGGCGCATCGCGCTGCTGGGCAATCCCAACTGCGGCAAGACCGCGCTCTTCAACCTCCTCACCGGCAGCCGCCAGAAGGTCGCCAACTACGCGGGCGTGACCGTCGAGCGCAAGGAAGGCACGCTGCGCACGCCTTCGGGCCGCCGTGTCTTCGTGCTCGACCTGCCCGGCGCCTACAGCCTGAATGCGCTGAGCGCCGACGAGGCCGTCACCCGCGACATCGTCACCGGCCAGAGCAAGGAAGCGCTGCCGGACCTGCTGGTGTGCGTCACCGACGCCACCAACCTGCGCCTGAACCTCCGGCTGGTGCTCGAGGCCAGGCGCCTCGGCTTGCCGATGGTGGTGGCGCTCAACATGACCGACATGGCGAAGAAGCAGGGCATCGCGGTCGACACGGCCGTGCTCTCGCGCGAACTGGGCGTGCCGGTCGTCGAGACCGTCGGCGTGCACACCGGCGGCGCGCAGGGCCTACTCCAGGCGCTCGACACGCCTGTGGCCACCGCCGCGCCGCAACCCTGGCAGGCGCCGGACCTCGACGACGTGCTGGCCACCCAGCGAGAGGTGCGCCGCATCCTCGGCCTCGCGGTGAAGGAGCCGGTCGGCAGCCTCGCCACCAGCGACCGCATCGACCGCGTGGTGCTGCACCCCGTGTGGGGCATGCTGGTGCTGGCCGTCACCATGTTCCTGATGTTCCAGGCCGTGTTCAGCTGGGCCAACGTCCCCATGGACGCCATCAAGGCCGGCACCGAGGGGCTGGGCAACCTGCTCAAGACCTACATGCCCGAGGGCATGCTTCAGAGCCTGCTGGTCGACGGCGTGATCGCGGGCGTGGGCGGCGTGATCGTCTTCCTGCCGCAGATCCTGATTCTTTTCCTCTTCATCCTCGCGCTGGAAGACTCGGGCTACCTGCCGCGCGCGGCCTTCCTGCTCGACCGCGTGATGGGCACGGTGGGGCTGTCGGGCCGCTCGTTCATTCCGCTGCTGTCGAGCTTCGCCTGCGCCATTCCGGGCGTGATGGCCACGCGCACCATCAGCAACTGGCGCGACCGCATCACGACCATCATGATCGCGCCGCTCATGACCTGCTCGGCGCGGCTGCCGGTGTATGCGCTGCTCATCGCGGCCTTCATCCCGGCGCGCACCGTGGGCGGCATCTTCAACCTGCAGGGCGTGGTGCTGTTCGGGCTCTACGTGTTCGGCATCGTCTCGGCCATGGCCGTGGCCTGGGTCATGAAGCGCTTCCGCGACAACGCGCAGCACTCGCCCCTGCTGATGGAACTGCCGGCCTACCGCTGGCCCAACCTGCGCAACCTGGCGCTGGGCCTGTACGAACGCGCGTGGATCTTCATCCAGCGCGTGGGCACGATCATCCTCACGCTGACGATCCTGCTGTGGTTCCTGTCGACCTTCCCGTCGCCGCCCGAAGGCGCGACCGGCCCGGCCATCCAGTACAGCCTGGCCGGCAT
The DNA here is from genome assembly GCF_013376045.1 of Variovorax sp. SG517. GTDB lineage: Bacteria > Pseudomonadota > Gammaproteobacteria > Burkholderiales > Burkholderiaceae_C > Variovorax. The sequence continues at coordinate 153,839 of NZ_JABMJG010000003.1, forward strand.
GATCGGCCGCGGCCTGGAGCACATCTTCGCGCCCATCGGCTTCAACTGGCAGATCTCGATCGCGCTGGTGCCCGGCATGGCGGCGCGCGAGGTGGCCGTGGGCGCGCTCGGCACGGTGTATGCGCTGTCGGCCACGGGCGACGACGTGGCGGGTGCGCTGGAGCCGCTGATCGCCGGCAGCTGGACGCTGGCCACCGCGCTGTCGCTGCTGGTCTGGTACGTGTTCGCGCCGCAGTGCATCTCGACGCTGGCGGCCGTGAAGCGCGAGACCGGCTCGTGGAAGTACGTCTGGATCATGGCGGGCTATCTTTTCGCGCTGGCCTACATGGCCTGCTTCATCACCTACCACGTTGCGGTGGCACTCGGAGCAGGGTAAAAAAGCACATCCCCAGGCTTGCCCACTTCGTGTGGCCGCCACCCCCTCGCCGGGGGCAATACCTGCGGCCCGGCAAAGCCGGTTCCGCGGTATTCCCCGCGGTGTAGGCTTCGGGATTGGAGTATTTGAGATATGACGCAACAACTGATCGTCGGATTGATCGTCGCGGCCGCCGCGTTCTACGCGGTCTGGCGCTGGATGCCCGCGGGATGGCGCCGCGGCGCCGCGCAGAAGCTTGCGGCCGGCACGCAGCGCGCCGGCCTGATCGACGAGGACCGCGCGAAGGAACTCGCCGCCTCGCTCGCCAAGACATCGGGCTGCGGCTCATGCGACACCTGCGGGAGCTGCGCTCCCAAGACCCCCCTCAAGCAACCGCAAGCCGACCAGGCCATCAGCCCCAGCCCGTCCACGCACGGCCGCTGAGACCGATGCCCGCGCACATCCTCGTCGCCGGGGGCGGCATCGGGGGGCTGGCCACTGCGCTGGCACTCGCTCGGGGCCGGCATCGGGCCGACGTGTTCGAACAGGCTGCGGCCTTCGGCGAGATCGGCGCCGGCGTGCAGTTGGGCCCCAACGTCACGCGCCGGCTCCAGAAACTCGACCTGGGCGCCGGGCTCGCCGCCATCGCGGCGCGGCCGGAGGCGCTGGTGGTCCACAGCGCCGAAAGCGGCTCCGAGATGGCCCGCATGCCGCTGGGCGACGCCATGCAGCAGCGCTACGGCGCTCCTTACTTCTGCGTTCATCGCGCCGACCTGCACGGCCTGCTGCTCGAGGCCGTGCGCACGCGCGGCACCGGCACGCTGGTGACCGGTGCCCAGATCCGGCAAGTGGAAACCAGCGACGACCTCGTCTGCCTTTCGAGCACCGACGCGCGCGCCTGGGAGGGCGAGGCCGTCGTCGGGGCCGACGGCCTGTGGAGCATGGTGCGGCGGCAGCTTGACAGCCCCGGCGCCGCGCAGCCGCCGCGCGTCACCGGCCACACGGCCTGGCGTGCGCTGGTCGAGCAATCCGCCTTGCCGGCCGCGTTGCGACGCGGCCGCGTCGATGTCTGGCTGGGTCCGCGCCTGCATGCGGTGACTTATCCGGTGCGCCGCGGCGAATGGCTCAACGTGGTCGTGATCGCCGAGTCCGCGCCCGCCGGCGATGCGCGCGACTGGGACCAGTCCACCAGCATCACCGCCCTGAAGCAGGCCATGGGCCGAAGCTGCGCCGGCCTGCAGTCGCTGCTCGACGCCATGCCCGCCTGGCGCGCATGGTCGCTGGGCGACCGCGCTCCGATGACGGGGCCCGCCGACATGGCGCACGAACGCGTCGCGCTGGTGGGCGACGCGGCGCACCCCATGGTGCCGTACCTCGCGCAGGGCGCGGGCATGGCCATCGAAGACGCGGTGGCGCTCGCCGATGCGATGGCCGACGCGGATGCGGCCGACGTGCCGGCCGCCTTTGCGCGTTACGCCCAGGCGCGCTGGGCTCGCAACGCACAGGTGCAGGCCCGCGCGCGCCGCAACGGCGAGATATTCCATGCCACAGGCCCGGTGCGGCTGGGCCGCGACATGGCGATGCGCCTGCTCGGTGCGAAGCTGCTTGACCAGCCCTGGCTATACGGCGGCTGAGATCCGATCGGCGCCAGGCAGCGCCCCTGATGCCAGGAACACCGCGGAACCGGCTTTGCCGGGCCGCAGGTGTTGCCCCCGGTGAGGGGGTTGGCGCAGCGACACGAAGTGCGCGAAGCCTGGGGGAGAGCCTTTTACAAGCTGAAGGTCTGCAGGTGGTCGATGCGCTCGGCCAGCCCTTCCTGCCCGAGGTAGTGGCCGTACTTGCCGCCCTGCATCTTCGCGAGCGAGTTCTCCAGCTCGAGCAGCATCGCGTCGCGCTCCGCGATGAACGCGGCAGGCACGTCGATGCCCGCCTTCGCGCAGGCCTCCGCGATCAGGTGGGCGCTCGCCGGCGCGCCGCAGGCCGCGCACTTGACGATCGCCGCCACGCTGGGCTCGGCACCGTTTTCCAGCAGGGCGCTCGTGAGCTCGGGCGAGATCTGCCCGTCGATGTTGCGCAGCGCATCGGCCGCCACCGGCGCGCCCGCGCGCACCAGTGCAGCGGCGGCCGCGAAGGCCCCGTGGCTCACCGCGACATCGGTGGCCAGCGCGCTGCCTTGCTGCGGCCCGCCGAAGTCCACGCCGGCAGCTGCAAGCTCGGCCACCAGCTTCGCGTCGTCGGTGGCGATCGCGTGGCGCAGGGCCACGCGCGCCAGCTGCGGCTTGTGGCGCAGCGTGCCTTCGGCCAGCGGCGTGCGCCAGTCGACGACCGCGCGGCAATAGAAGGTCACCAGCTTGTCCATCAGGTCGAGGTCGAGCCCGTGTTCCTCGTGCCGGTCGTCGAGGTAGCCGAGCAGCGTCTGGCCCGAGAAGTAGTCGCTGGTGGGCGCGAGCGGGTCTTCGTCCAGCCGCAGCGCAGCGAAGGCGCCGAAGAGGTCCGGCGCGACGGTGTTCACGCTGTCTTCGTGAAGCGCGTGCGTCCAGGCCGGCGGCAGCCCCTTCTTCCAGGCGACGATCTGGCCGTGTCCGGCGCCGGGCTCGACCACCGCGTAGATGCGGTCGGTGTACTCGAAGCCGCCGAAGGGCAGGTGCGTGAGCTTGCCGCTCCAGGGCGTGCCGTTTTCCTCGGCGGCCTCCTCGGCCAGTTCCTGCTCGTGCTCTATCCAGCCCTGCAGGTCGTTGTAGCCGTCGCTGCCGTTCCAGAAAAGCTCGCTCCAGCTGATGCCCTCGAGGTTGCCGTTCATCTCCAGCGACAGGTCGTAGTCGAGACGCCCGCCGGCGGTTTCCCGCCAGAGCGCGACCAGCGCTTCGGGAAGAGGGCCTGAGCAAAGGGCCTGCACCGCATCGACCTGCTGCTGCGGCATCGGCGGCTGCGCGTCGAAGATCACGCGCTCGGCGAACAGCACGATGCCGTGTTCGCGCAGGGTGGAGAGCTCGTCGGGTGTGAACCGGATGTCGTTCATGGCTGGGGCCTCCGTTGTTTTCCAAAAATGTAGCGCTTTGCGCTCGCGGAGCAATCCGGGCCACCCCAGCTTCATGAGGGCGTTTGCAGTGGACGAAGGCTACAGATCCGTGCGCAGCTTCCAGATCTCGGGAAACAGCACCACGTCGAGCATCTTGCGCAGGTAGCTCACGCCGCCGGTGCCGCCGGTGCCGCGCTTGAAGCCGATCACGCGCTCCACCGTCGTCACGTGGCGGAAGCGCCAGAGGCGGAAGGCGTCTTCCAGGTCGGTGAGCTTCTCGCCGAGCTGATAGAGGTCCCAGTGGTCGTGCGGGTTGCGGTAGACCGTGAGCCAGGCCGCCTCCACGCCGTCGCTCGGCTCATAGGGCTGGGTCCAGTCGCGCTCCAGCCGGTCGGCGGGCACGGGCAGGCCGTGGCGCGCGAGCAGGCGCAGCGACTCGTCGTAGAGCGACGGCGCGCGGTATGCGGCATCGACCTGCGCCAGCAGGTCGGCGCGGTGCGCGTGCGGCTTGAGCATGGCGGCGTTCTTGTTGCCGAGCGCGAACTCGATGCAGCGGTACTGCGCGCTCTGGAAGCCGCTGGAGTTGGCGAGGTAGGGGCGCATCGCCGTGTACTCGGGCGGCGTCATGGTCGACAGCACGGTCCATGCGTTGACCAGCTGTTCCATGATGCGGCTCACGCGCGCGAGCATCTTGAAGGCGTCAGGCAGTTTTTCCTGCGCGATGCAGGCGATGGCGGCGTGCAGCTCGTGCAGCATCAGCTTCATCCAGAGCTCGCTGGTCTGGTGCTGCACGATGAAGAGCATCTCGTCGTGCGCGGGCGACAGCGGATGCTGCGCGTTGAGGATCTCGTCGAGGTGCAGGTAGTCGCCGTAGCTCATGGACTTGCTGAAGTCCAGCTGGGCCTTCTCCTCGTGGACGATGTTCTCTGTGGTTGTCTTTTCGGTGCTCATGATGCTTGCTGGCGGGTCATCGCCAGACCACGGCGGTGTAGGAGACCCGGCCCATGCCGGATTCTTTCTTCGGATAGACGAAGCGCACGACTTCGTCCTTGCGCTTGAACTCCTGGTAGGTCTCGCCGCCGGGAATGCGGCCCTTCTCGCCCGGTGCGTAGCCCGTGGCGCGAGCTTCCTTGACGAGCACGTCGAAGGCAGCCTTGTCGGTCGTCGAGAGCTGGATGCTGTTCTCGGCGGCGCGGCTTTCCACATAGGTGGACTTCATGACGTTGGTGGTGTGGTCGTCGGCGAACTTGTCGTACTCGATCATGCTGACCCACTCGGTCGTGGTCTTGTCGCGGTAAGAGAAGCCCTGGCGCTTGATCTCCTGGCGGAAGGCGTCGGGAGACATGGCGACGAAGGCCTTGAGCTGGGGCAAGGTGAAGCTCGGCTGCTGCGCAAATGCCGGGGCAGCCAGCATCAGGAGCGATGCAAAGAAAGCGATCAATCGGTGGTTCATGGGGCGTTGCTCAGGTGACTGCGTTCTTGCGGTTGAATTCGGCTCGCTTCCATTCGCCCGTTTCGAGCACCTGCACGAGGTGCTCGACCGAGTCCCACACGTCCTCGAAGCCGATGTACAGCGGCGTGAAGCCGAAGCGCAGGATGTCGGGCATCTGCGAGTCGCCGGCGCGGTAGTCGCCGATGACGCCGCGCGCGATCAGTGCCTGCACGATGGCGTAGGCGCCTTCCTCCCTGCTCAGGCAGACCTGCGAGCCGCGCCGGGCATGGTCGCGCGGCGTGACCAGCGAGAGGCCGTGGCCGGCGCAGCGCTCCTCGACCAGCCTGATGAACATGTCGGTCAGCGCGAGCGACTTGGCGCGCAGCGCCGACATCGGGCCATGGTCGCCGTTGAACGACTCGGCCGCGAGCACCGTGTCGAGACCGCATTCGAGCCCCGCCAGCGCGATGATCGGCTGCGTGCCGCACAGATAGCGGCCCACGCCTGGAGCAGGGCGGTAGTGCGGCGTGAACTCGAAAGGCGCCGCGTGGCCCCACCAGCCGGACAGCGGCTGCTCGAACTGGCCCGCGTGCTTCGTGTGCACCCAGGCGAAGGCCGGTGCGCCGGGGCCGCCGTTGAGGTACTTGTAGCCGCAGCCGATGGCGTAGTCGGCGTCGGCCTCGTTCAGCGCCACGGGCACGGCGCCCGCGCTGTGCGCGAGGTCCCACACGGTGAGCGCGCCCACGGCGTGCGCCGCGGCGGTGACGGCCTTCATGTCGTGCATGGCGCCGGTGCGGTAGTTGACGTGCGTGAGCATCAGCACGGCCACGTCCTCTGTCAGCACGCCGGGCAATTCGGTCGCGTCGATCAGCTTCAGCGTGAAGCCGCGCTCGCGGCACAGCGATTCGGCGATGTAGAGGTCGGTCGGGAAGTTGCTGCGCTCGCTGACCACCAGCTTGCGGCCGCTGTCCTTCTGCTGCGAAAGCGCGGCGAACAGCACCTTGTAGAGATTGACGGACGTGCTGTCGGTGCACACCACCTCGCCGGGCGCGGCGCCGATCAGGCGGGCCACCTTGTCGCCCAGGCGCTGGGGCAGGTCGAACCAACTCGCGGTGTTCCAGGAGCGGATGAGGCCTTCGCCCCATTCCTGGGTCACCACTTCGGCGATGCGCGCCGGCGCGGCCTTGGGCATCACGCCGAGCGAGTTGCCGTCGAGGTAGAGCACGCCCTCGGGAATGGTGAATTGGTCGCGCAGGGCGCGCAGCGGGTCTTGCGCGTCGAGCGCGCGGCAGTCTTCAAGGGTCGTCATGGCGGAGGTTTCAGCGAGGAAGTTCGCGCAGCACGGCGCGAACGGGGGAGGCATCGGCGCTCACCAGCTTGAGCGGCAGCGCGATGAGTTCGTAGTCGCCTTCGGGCACGTCGTCGAGCACGAGGTTCTCGAGCACGCGCAGGTCGAGGCGGCGGATGCGTTGGTGGCTTTCCAGCGTCTTGCTGTCGGCCGGGTCGATGCTGGCGGTGTCGATGCCGATGAGCTTCACGCCCATGGCGGCCAGGCGCTCGACGGTTGAGGGCGCGTAGGCGGCGAGTTCGGGGTCCCAGCGGCCGACCGGCATGGCGGCGTAGGTGCGCACCAGCACGCGCTGCGGCAGGGTGCTGTCGACGGCGTGGGCGATGTGCTCCCACTCGATCAGCGGGCCCTTGTCGATGGCGTGGATCACGCGGCAGGGGCCGAGGAAGGGCGTCAGGTCGACGTCGCCGATGGTCTGGCCTTCGGGGTCGTAGTGCAGCGGGGCGTCGGCATGCGCGCCGACGTGGGGCGAGAGCTTGATCTCGCTGACGTTGACCGGGCTGCCCGGCGAAATGGTCGCGGCCCAGCGCTGCTGGTAGGGCGTGTCGCCGGGAAAGACCGGCGCGCCTTCATGCACGGGCGGCGAGATGTCCCAGATCTGGAGGCGGGGTTGCTGTGAACGCATGGCGCGAAGTTAGCGCCGGGCGAGGGGTCGTGGTGTCGGTTATTTCCAACACCAGGCGTGACGAGTTGAAGCCGGGGCCGTGATCAGTGCAGCGCCGGCAACCCGTGCCGGGCCCGCGCACGCTCGCAAGCGTCGCTGCCGGCCTCCAACTCGTGGCACGGATTCGGCCGCCATTCGTAGATGCCGCAGCCCACCGACTGGCCGATCTTGCCGGTGAGTGCCGCGCAGCGCGGCGATGCGTGGTCGGTGCCCCGCATGCGGCAGATGGCGTCGTTCACCTCGACGGCGAGGCCCGAGGGCACCTTGCCGCCGTTCTCGTCGAGCTCGTAGACGCTGAAGTCGACGCGATAGCTGGCGCAGCAGGCGCCGCATTGCTGGCAATCGGACATGTTGCGGCGCCCGCCGGATCAGAGCCTGCCGAGCAGCAGGAACTCCATCAGCGCTTTCTGGGCGTGCAGGCGGTTCTCCGCCTCGTCCCACACCACCGACTGCGGCCCGTCGATGACCTCGGCCTGCACTTCCTCGCCGCGGTGGGCGGGCAGGCAGTGCATGAAGAGGGCGTCGGGCTGGGCCGCGCGCATCATTTCCTCGTCGACGCACCAGTCGGCAAAGGCCTTGCGGCGCGCCTCGTTCTCGGCCTCGTAGCCCATGCTGGTCCAGACGTCGGTGGTGACGAGGTCTGCGCCGCGGCAGGCTTCCATCGGATCCTTGAAGACCTTGTAGCTGTCGCCCGAGCGGATGCCGGCGATCGACTGGTCGACCTCGTAGCCGCTGGGCGTGCTCACGTGCACCGTGAAGCCCAGGATTTCGGCCGCCTGCAGCCAGGTGTTGGCCATGTTGTTGCCGTCGCCGACCCACGCGACCGTCTTGCCCCTGAGGCAGGAAAGCACGTCGCCTCCGGCGCCTTGCGACCCACGATGCTCGATGTAGGTGAAGATGTCCGCCAGGATCTGGCAGGGATGGAACTCGTTGGTCAGGCCGTTGATGACGGGCACGCGCGAGTGCGCGGCGAAGGCGTCGATCTTGGTCTGCTCGTAGGTGCGGATCATCACCAGGTCGACCATGCGGCTGATGACCTTGGCGCTGTCCTCGATGGGCTCGGCGCGGCCGAGCTGGCTGTCGCCGGTAGTCAGGTGCACGACGCTGCCGCCGAGCTGGTACATGCCCGCCTCGAAGCTCACGCGGGTGCGCGTGCTGGCCTTCTCGAAGATCATGGCCAGCGTGCGGTCGACCAGCGGCTGGTGCTTCTCGTAGGTCTTGAACTTCTTCTTGATGATCGCCATGCGATCGAAGAGGTAGGCGTATTCGTCGGCCGTGAAGTCCGAGAACTGCAGATAGTGCCTGATGGCGGGCGCGGTCGTCGTCATTGGGCAGCAGGCTCCGACAGGAAGTTTTTGACGATGGGCGCGAGGATCGCGACGATCTCGTCGGCCTCGGCGACGCTCAGGATGAGCGGCGGCACCAGGCGGATCACCTTGTCGGCCGTCACGCTCAGCAGCAGGCCGGCGTCGCACGCGCGGTTGAGGATCACGCCGCAGGGGCGGTCGAGCTCGATGCCGATCATCAGGCCCTGGCCGCGGATTTCCTTCACGCCCGACAGGCCGCCGAGTTCGCGCTCCAGCGCCGACTTCAGGTGGGCGCCCACGGTGGCGGCGTTCTCGAGCAGGTTCTGCTCTTCCATGATGCGGATGGTCTCGACGCCGGCGCGCATGGCCAGCGGGTTACCGCCGAAGGTGGTGCCGTGGTTGCCGGGGCCGAAGATGTTGGCGGCCTTGGGGCCGGCCACCACGGCGCCGATCGGCACGCCCGAGCCCAGGCCCTTGGCCAGCGGCATCACGTCGGGCTTGATGCCCGCCCACTGGTGGGCGAACCACTTGCCGGTGCGGCCCATGCCGCACTGCACCTCGTCGATCATCATGAGCCAGTCGCGCTCGTCGCACAGCTTGCGCACCTGCTGGAGGTATTCCCAGCGCATCGGGTTGATGCCGCCTTCGCCCTGGATGGTCTCGAAGAACACCGCGACCACGTTCGGATTGCCTTCGGTGGCCTTCTTCAGCGCCTCGATGTCGTTCAGCGGCACGCGGATGAAGCCCTCGACCAGCGGGCCGAAGCCGGCCTGCACCTTGGGATTGCCGGTGGCCGAGAGGGTGGCGATGCTGCGGCCATGGAAGGCGGCTTCGTAGACGACGATCTCGGGGCGCTCGATGCCCTTGTCGTGCCCGAACTTGCGCGCCAGCTTGAGGGCGGCTTCGTTGGCTTCGAGGCCGGTACAGCAGAAGAAGGCATTGGTGAGGCCGGAGATCTCGGTCAGCTTGGTGGCGAGCTGTTCCTGGCCGGTCACGTGGTAGTAGTTGGAGCTGTGGATCAGCTTGGTCAGCTGGTCCTGCAGCGCGGGCACCAGCTCGGGATGGTTGTGGCCCAGCGTGTTCACCGCGATGCCGCCGAGGCCGTCGAGATACGCCTTGCCCGCGGTGTCCCAGACTCGGCAACCCTGACCGTGCGACAGCGCGATCGGCAGGCGACCGTAGGTGTTCATGACGTGGGGCGAGGTGGGCTGGGCGGTAGCGCTCATTCAGGTTCTCCAGATAGGGAAGGCGGATTCTAGGCGCGTGGTTTGACGGCTTCGTTGAGGATTGCGCATCACAGCAATGCCCCATGTTCAGGATGCAAAAAGGGGCGCGGATAGAATCGCTTGCTGCACCGCAGCACCTGCTCCGGTCGCCTCATTCAACGATGATTTCCCCCACAGCCAAAGAAATCTTCATCCAGGGCATCACCAAGGATGGCCGGACCTTTCGCCCGAGCGATTGGGCCGAGCGTCTGGCCGGCGTGATGAGCTCCTTCCGGCCCGGCGGCGCCTTTCCGGGCAGCTACCTGAGCTATTCGCCCTGGTGCATCCCGACGACCATCAACGGCGTGAAGTGCGTGGTCGTGAACCGCGCCCTGCGCGACGCCGAGCCGATGGCCTGGGACTTCTGCGTGAACTTCGCGAGAGACAACGACCTGCAGGTGGCCGAAGCCTGCCTGGTGCCCGACGCACCCATCCCCCCGAAAAAGGCCTGACAGGCCTTTTTCTTTGCCCGTTCCTCGCCTGACTTCCCTGGCTCGCGAAACGTTCGGGCATGAAAAAACCGCCCGAAGGCGGTTTTTCACTTTTGCTGCAGCGCACCCCGATCAAACGGCGGACCGGAGGATTCCGGTCCGGGCTTGCCTGACAGGTGTCAGGCGGCGGCCTTTGCAGGCGCGAGGGCGAGGGCCTTGACCTTGGCCGACAGGCGGCTCTTGTCGCGGGCGGCCTTGTTCTTGTGGAAGATGCCCTTGTCGGCGATCGCGTCGACGATGCTCTGGGCCTTCGCGAACAGCTCGCTTGCCTTGGTCTTGTCGCCAGCCAGAACAGCCTTTTCGACGTTCTTGACAGCGGTACGGTACTTGGAACGCAGCGAGGTGTTCGCAGCGTTCAGCTTGGTGTCCTGGCGGACGCGCTTACGGCCGGAGGCGAGGCGCGGGTTCTTTTTCTTGGGCTTGGCGGATGCCATGATTTATGTCCTTAGGTGTCTGAGGATGATGCAGCAAAGCCCTCCATTATAGGCTGGGTTGGCTTTTCCGCCGAATCCGGGCGTTTCGGGGCTCCGGCGGGGCCTAAACTCGGCCCCCGTGTCCCTGCTCAAATCCGCCTCCACCGTCTCCCTGCTGACCCTCGCCTCGCGGATCACGGGCCTCGTGCGCGACGTGCTCTTCGCCTCGGTTTTCGGCGTCAGCGCGCTGACCGACGCCTTCAACGTCGCATTCCGCATCCCGAACCTGTTCCGGCGCGTCTTCGGCGAGGGCGCCTTCAGCCAGGCCTTCGTGCCGGTGCTGGCCGCCCGCAAGACCGAAGCGGGCGACGAGGGCGCCCGCCAGCTCATCGACCACGTCGCCACGCTGCTGACCTGGACGCTGGTGATCGTCTGCGTGGCCGGCGTGGCCGGCGCGCCGCTGCTGGTCTGGGCCATGGCCAGCGGGCTGCCCGGCTTCGACGCCGCCGTGGTCATGACGCGGTGGATGTTCCCGTACATCGGCTTCATGTCGCTGGTGGCGCTGGCGGGCGGCATCCTCAACACCTGGCGCAAGTTCGCGGTGCCGGCGGCGTCGCCGGTGCTGCTCAACGTGGCGCTGATCTTGTCGATCGTGGTCGGGGCACCGCTTTTCCGGCACTGGGGCATCGAGCCGATCTACGCCCAGTGCGTGGGCGTCATGGCCGGCGGCGTGCTGCAGCTGGCCCTGCAGATTCCCGCATTGCGCAAGCTGGGCCTGCTGCCGCGCCTGGGCATGAGCCTGCGGGCGCTGCGCACCGCCTGGACCGACCCGAACACGCGCAAGGTGCTCAAGCTCATGCTGCCGGCGCTGCTGGGCGTGAGCGTGGCGCAGATCTCGCTGCTCATCAACACGCAGATCGCCTCGCACCTTGCGGTGGGCAGCGTCACCTGGATCACCAATGCCGACCGGCTGATGGAGTTCCCGACCGCCATGCTGGGCGTGGCGCTGGGCGTGGTGCTGATGCCTCAGCTGGCCGGCGCCCGCGCCGCCAAGGACGATGCGCGCTATTCCTCGCTGCTCGACTGGGGCCTGCGCCTCGTGGTGCTGCTGTCGGCGCCATGCGCCATCGCCTTGCTGCTGTTCGCCAAGCCGCTGGTGGCGGTGCTCTTCCACAACGGCGCGTATTCCGGCGAGGACGTGGGCCGCACCACCCTGGCGCTGATGGGCTACGGCGTCGGGCTCGTCGGCATCGTGGCGGTGAAGGTGCTCGCGCCGGGCTACTACGCCAAGCACGACACGCGCACGCCGATGCTCATCGCGGTGGGCGTGCTGGTGCTGACGCAGATCCTCAACGTCTTCCTGGTGCCGGTGCTGCAGCACGCGGCGCTCACGCTGACGATCGCCATCGGCGCGCTGGTCAACGCGGCGTGGCTGCTGGTCGGGCTGATCCGGCGGGGCAGCTACAAGCCCGAGCCGGGCTGGGGCAGGTTCGCGTTCCAGGTCGTTGCCGGCACGGCGGTGCTTGCGGGGCTGCTGGTCTGGGGCTCGGCGCATTTCGACTGGGTCGCCCTGCGCGAGCAGCGCCTGCTGCGCATCGGCCTGCTGGCCGCGCTGGTCGCCGGCTCGGCGCTGCTGTATTTCGGCGTACTGGCGGCGGTCGGCGTTCGGCTGCGCAGCTTCGTCCGCCGCTGAGGCCCTGCCGGGGCTTTTCAGGCGGGCGCAATACGCGTGTGCCCCTCCTTGACGCTCCCGAATTGCTCCTCTACAAAGCCACATGACGTTCAGCTTTCAGGTTCCCACCGCCCTGGAGTATTTCGAATCGCTGGTCCGCAGCGACGACCAGTTCCCGCTGCTCGAGGCCGCCGCCAGCCTGGCGCAGGACGAATACCCCGATCTCGACGTGCAACAGGTGCTGGGCGACGTCGACCAGCTCCTGGCCCGTCTCAAGCGCCGCCTGCCCGCCGACGCGGCGCCCCTGGCCCGCCTGCGGGCGCTGAACCAGTTCTTCTTCAACGACCTGAACTTCGGCGGCAACGTCAACGACTACTACGACCCCGACAACAGCTACCTGAACGCCGTGCTGCGCACCCGCCGCGGCATCCCGATCTCGCTGGCCGTGCTGTGGATGGAGCTGGCTCAGGGCCTGGGCCTGCAGGCGCGCGGCATCGGGTTTCCGGGGCACTTCATGCTCAAGGTGACGCTGCCCAAGGGGCAGGTGGTGATCGACCCGTTCACCGGCAAGTCGCTCTCGCGCGAGGAACTGAGCGAGCGGCTCGAGCCCTACAAGCGCGGCAACGGGCTGGTGGGCGACTTCGACGTGCCGCTGGGCCTCTACCTGCAGCCCGCGAGCCCGCGCGAGATCATCGCCCGCATGTTGCGCAACCTGAAGGAGGTGCATCACGCGCAGGAAGACTGGCAGCGCGTCATCGCCGTGCAGGACCGCCTCATCGCCCTGTTGCCCAGCGCCTGGGGCGAGTACCGCGACCGCGGTGTCGCGCACGCCGAGCAGGGCAATACCGCATCGGCCGTGCGCGACCTCGAAACCTACCTCGCGAAGGCCGAGGACGCGCTTGACCTCGACGCGATCGCCGAGCGCGTCGCCACGCTGCGCCGCTTGGCCAGCTGAACCGCATGAGCACCCAGGCCGGCGTCAGCCCTGCGCCCGACCTGGGCACATTGCATCAGTTCCACGGCGTGCAGCCCGTGCTGCCGGTATCCGACGTCACCCGCGCCGCGCGGTGGTTCCGCGACGTGCTGGGCTTCGAGCTCGACTTCATTGCCGGCGAGCCGCCCAGCTACGCCCGGGTGAAGAAGGGCGACCGCAGCTACGGTGACCCGGTCTACTTGCGGCTGTGGCAATGCAACGCGCGCGAGGCGAAACCCTGGCGCGGCGAGATCGTGATCCACGTCGGTAAGGACATCGACGGCCTGCACGCCGCCTATGTGAAGCGCGGCGTGACGGTCATCGAGCCGCCCGTCTCCCAGCCGTGGGGGCTGCGCGAATTCGCGATCCGGGAGCCGGACGGCCATGTGTTGCGCTTCTGCGGCTATCTGCCCTGAATCCCGGTGCCCGCCCTCCGAATTTCGGAAACACAAAATTACAAATAGATCGGCACATCCGTGTCGATCCGGCTTCAGCTCGTCCGACGTGTGAACAGGAGCAGGCAATTTCCGACGCCGCTTCACCACCATCAACCTTCAGGAGAAACGAGATGCGATTCATGATTCTGGTCAAGGCCAACGCGGATTCCGAAGCCGGCGTGATGCCCAGCACCGAAATCCTCACCGCCATGGGCAAGTTCAACGAGGAACTGGTCAAGGCCGGCGTGCTGCTGGCGGGCGAGGGCCTGCACCCCAGTTCCAAGGGCGTGCGCGTGCGCTGCGAGGGACCGGCCAAGCGCACCGTCATCGACGGCCCCTTCGCCGAGACCAAGGAGCTGCTGGCCGGCTTCTGGCTGTTCCAGTGCAAGTCGAAGGAGGAGGCCATCGAGTGGATCAAGCGCAGCCCATTCCAGGAAGGCGAGATCGAGATCCGCCAGGTGTTCGAGGCCGCCGACTTCGGCGACTCCATGACCCCCGAGCTGCTCGCCCAGGAAGACCGCCTGCGCGCCGAGACCGAGGCCCGCACCAAGGCTGGCGGCTGAGCCGGCCCCGCCCCCGCACCGAAGGAGACACACCATGCGATTCATGATGCTGATGATTCCCCACGGCTACGAGAACGCCGCGCCCGGCACCGCGCCCGACGTCGAGGCGGTGTCGGCCATGATGGCCTACAACGAGTCGCTGCAGAAGGCCGGCGTGCTGGTCAGCTGCGACGGCCTGCACCCGCCCTCGATGGGCGCGCGCGTGAGCTTCAAGAACCGCAAGCCCAAGGTCGTCGACGGCCCCTTCGCCGAGGCGAAGGAGGTGCTGGGCGGCTTCTGGATCATCGACGTGCCCTCGCGCGCCGCCGCCATCGAGTGGGCCAGCCGCTGCCCGGGCGGCGACAACGAGGTCATCGAGGTGCGCCAGATCCAGGAGATGGAAGATTTCCCGGCCGACGTGCAGGCGGTGGCCGGCGAATTCACCTCGATGCAGACGGTGAAGAAGCCCGGGGCATGAGCCAGGCCGAGGGCCGCGCCGAGGTTGCCGCCATCCACCGCACGATCGAGGCGGTGTGGCGCATCGAGTCCGCGAAAATCATCGCCACCGTCGCGCGGATGGTGCGCGACGTGGGCCTGGCCGAAGAGCTGGCCCAGGACGCGCTGGTCTCGGCCCTGGAGCAATGGAGCGAATCGGGCGTGCCCGACAACCCCGCCGCCTGGCTCACGGCCGTGGCCAAGCGCCGCGCCCTCGACCGCCTGCGCCACCTGCAGCTGGCCGAGCACAAGGCCGGTGAGATCGGTCGCGAGATCGACGCGCAGCACGAGATGGCGCAGGATGACTTCGCCGAGGCCGTCGATGCCGCGCTGGACGACGACATCGGCGACGACCTGCTGCGGCTGGTGTTCACCGCCTGCCACCCGGTGCTCTCGACCGAGGCGCGGGTGGCGCTCACGCTGCGGGTGATGGGCGGCCTGACCACCGACGAGATCGCCCGCGCCTTCCTCGTGCCCGAGGCCACGGTGGCGCAGCGCATCGTGCGCGCCAAGCGCACCCTGGCCGAGGCGCGCGTGCCCTTCGAGGTGCCGCGCCGGCACGAGCTGGAGGCACGGCTTGCCTCGGTGCTTGAGGTGATCTACCTGGTCTTCAACGAGGGCTACTCGGCCACCGCCGGCGACGACTGGATGCGCCCCTCGCTGTGCGAGGAAGCGCTGCGCCTGGGCCGCATCGTGGCCGAGCTGGTGCCGAAGGAATCCGAGGTGCACGGGCTGGTCGCGCTGATGGAGATACAGGCCTCGCGCACGGCCGCGCGCATGGGGCCCTCGGGCGAGCCGGTGCTGCTGCTGGAGCAGAACCGCGCGCGCTGGGACCAGATGCTGATCCGCCGCGGCCTCGCCGCGCTCGCGCGAGCCGAGTCGCTGGGCGAAGCGCTCGGCCCCTATGCGCTGCAGGCCGCCATCGCCGCCTGCCACGGCCGCGCCCGCACCGCCGGCGAGACCGACTGGGGCCGTATCGCCGCCCTGTACGACGCGCTGGCCGAGCTCGCGCCGTCGCCCATCGTCGAACTCAATCGGGCGGTGGCGCTGTCGATGGCCTTCGGCCCGGCGTCCGGGTTGGAATTGGCCGATGCGCTGCTCGACGAGCCTGCGCTCAAGGGCTACCACCTGCTGCCGACGGTGCGCGGTGACCTGCTCTTCAAGCTCGGCCGCTTCGACGAGGCGCGCAGGGAGTTCGACCGCGCCGCGACGCTCACTCGCAACACCCGCGAGCGAGCGCTGCTGCTGGCGCGCGCCCGGGCCTGCACGTCCGCTGCGAACTGAGCGACGAACTGAACCCCATCTGAACCCATTCAGGGCCGCGCCGGAGCAGAATGCGCAGCCATGCTGCGTGCCCCCTCCCTCCAGCGCCTGTGCGCCTTCGGTCTCGTTCTGCTGCCGGCCGCCTCGGCTCAGGCGCAATTCGATCCTTCCAAGTCGTGGGTCGAGCCGCCGGCCATCGCCGCGCGCTTTCCCGATCCGCCGGTGAGCTACGCCACGCCGGGCTTTCGCGCGGGCCGCACCGACTTCCCCTCGCATGCCGAAGTGCTGGCCTTCCTGGACGAGCTGGCGCGCCAGTCGCCCAACGTGCGCGTCGAGCGCATCGGGATGTCGCAGCAGGGCCGCGAGATGCCGCTGGTGGTGCTGGCCGAGCAGGGCCGCGTCGATCCGGCCCGGCCCACGGTGATGGTGATCGGCCAGCAGCACGGCAACGAGCCGGCCGGCGGCGAGGCGGTGCTGGCGCTGGCGCAGCAGTTCGCCACGGAGCCGGGCTCGGCGCTGCTCAAGAAGGTCAACCTCGTGCTGGTGCCGCGCGGCAACCCCGACGGCGCCGAGCGCTTCACCCGCGTCACCGCCAACGGCATCGACGTGAACCGCGACCACCTGCTGCTGCGCACGCCCGAGGCACGCGTGATCGCAGCGGCCACCCTGCGCTACGCGCCGCAGGTGGTGCTCGACCTGCACGAGTTCACCGTCGGCGGGCGCTGGATCGACAAGTTCGGCGCCGTCATGAAATACGACGGCCTGCTGCAGCCCGCCACCGTGGGCAACCTCGACGCTGCCATCGCCGCGAGCGCGCAGCGCGACTACGTCGACGCCATCCAGTCGGCCTTCGCGCGGGCCGGGCTGCAGGGCTTCAAGTACCACACCACCTCCGGTGGCAAGTCTGACGATCGCACGGTGTCGATGGGCGGCGTGCAGCCCGACACCGGCCGCAACGTGAGCGCGCTGCACCAGGCCGTGAGCCTGCTGCTCGAGGTGCGCGGAGTGGGCTTGGGCCGGGCGCATTTCGCGCGCCGCGTGCACACGCAGGTGCTGGCGGCCACCACGGTCATCGAGACGGCCGCTAAGCAGGGGCCGGCGCTGATGCAGCTCACCGCGCAGGCCGGCCAGCGCGCCAAGGCCGACGCCTGCCGTGGCGACCTGGTGGTCGAGGCCTGGCAGACGCCGGCGAAGCAGCGCCTCGAATTCCTCGATGCGAAAACCGGCGAGGACAAGGCCGTCGACGTCGACTGGCGCGCCGCCGAGCCGCTGAAGATCGTCAATGCGCGCCCGCGCCCCTGCGGCTATTTGCTCGCGTCGAGCGAGACCGTGGCCGTGCAGCGCCTGCAGATGCTGGGCGTGCGCGTGGAGCGCATCGACGGCGCGGCGCCGTGGTCGGTGGAGCGCTACGAGATCCTCTCGCAGGCCGACGGCCAGCGGCAGGATGCGCGTGGCGCCATCGAGGACGGCGAGGCGATCCGCAGCTTCCGCGTGCGGCTGCGCCACGGCCGTGCGGTGGTGCAGCCGGGCAGTTTCTACGTGTCGCTGGCGCAGCCGCTGTCGCCGCTGGTCAGCGCCGCGCTGGAGCCCGATTCGCAGAACAGCTACGCGGCCAACCGGCTGCTGGAGATCGGCGACGACAGGCTGCTGCGCGTGCCGGGTCCGGCGCCCGCGGGCGTCTGGCACTGAGCGGCGTCAGGCGCGGGAAGACGAACCCGCTTCCGACGGCGATCCCGGCAGCCCGAACTGGTGCCATGCGCGGCGTAGCTGCGTGTCGGAGCCGAAGCCCGACTGCTCCGCCGCCCGCGTGACGCTCGCGCCCGAGGCCAGCGCCAGCTGGGCCGTCGCGAGCCGCAGCCGCCGCAGGTAGGCCAGCGGCGCCACGCCCGCATGCTCGACGAAGAGCCGCGTGAGGTGCCGCGCCGACGTATGCGCCACCTCGGCCATGCGCGGCACGTTCCAGTCGGCCTGCGGCCGTTCGCTCACGGCGTCCTGCACGCGATGCAGGGCGGCGTGCAGGTGGTTGCGGTATGCGAGGAAGGGCGAGAGCTCCGGATCGTGCGGCCCGCGGCGCAGCGGCATCACCATCGACTGCGCGACCTGCGCCGCGAGCGCCTCGCCGCACAGCTCGCCGATGCGGTGCAGGATCAGGTCGATGCCGGTGGTCACGCCCGCGCTGCTGTAGAGCGGCGGATCGATCACGAATACGCGGTTGCTCACCACGTCGCAGCGCGGCTCCACCTCGCGCAATTCGCCCAGGTGATGGTGATGCGTGGTGGCGCGACGGCCCGCCAGCGCCCCGGCGTACGCGGCCAGCACGGCGCCGGCGCAGACCGTCACCAGCTCCAGCCGGCCGCGCTCGAAGCGCAGGCCGCGCAGCCAGTGCAGCAGGTCCTGTGTCTCGGGGTTGTCGATGGCGATGGTGTCGCCCGGCAGGCCCACCAGCACGACCCAGCCGGAGCCGTCCCAGGCCGTGGGCAGCGGCGAGAGCCCGGCCAGCGCCACGCCCACCGAGCCCATGGCCGTCGGCCGGGGGCTGGCGAATTCGATGGCGAAGCGCTCGGGCCGCCCCGCCGCGCGCAGCCGCTGGTTGGCGATGCGCAGCGCCTCCGCCGGCCCGGCCCAGTCGAGCACGAGGCTCCCGGGCAGGAGGACGAACACTACGCGGATGGGGGCTGGCTCGGATTGCTGCGGTTCCATTCGTAGTCCATCTGGTGCGCGGTGCGCTCGGCGAGTTCGAGCCCGGCCAGCCGCTCGACGAGGTGCAGGCTCATGTCGATGCCGGCGCTGATGCCTGCCGAGCTGACGATGCGGCCGTTGTCCACCCAGCGCACGTCCTCGCGCACGTCGAGCGAGGGGAAGCGCTCGCGCAGCTCGGCGATGTCTTCCCAGTGGGTCGTGACCGGGTCGTCGGTCACCACGCCGCTTTGGGCCAGCAGGAAGGCGCCGGTGCAGACGGAGGCGACGATCTTCGCGCGGTCCGCCTGATCGGCTATCCAGCGCAGCGTCTGCGGGCTGGCCATGGGCGCATCGACCACGCCGCCAGGCACGATCAGCACGTCGGCCGCCGGGCTGTCGGCCAGCGTGTGGTTGGCCAGCAACTGCAGGCCGGCGCGCGCCTGAATGGGCTGGCCTGCGGCGGCGTGGGCCACCGAAGCGACCTCGAACAGCGCCGGCGAGCCCGGCCGCAGCCGCTGCCCGACCCGGCTCGCAGTGGTGAACACCTCGAAGGGGCCGGCGAAGTCCAGCGCCTCGACGCCGTCGAACGCGAGGATCAGAACGCGCCTGGTCATGCCGTTCATGCCGTTCATGCCACGGCCCGCTCTAGCGCCTGCGCCACGGTGCAGACGGTGGCGAATCGGCCATGCAGCACGGCGGCCGTGCGGGCCTTGATGTCGGCGGCGGCCAGCGGGCTGCCGTCGGGATGCTTCATGTCGAAGGTGAGGGTGGCGTCGGTGACGTAGTCGACCTCCCAGCCCAGGTCGGAGGCGTGGCGGGTGGTGGTCTCGCAGCATTGCTCGGTGCGGATGCCGCTCACGATCAGCCGGCCGATGCCGTTCTGCGTGAGCCACACGTCCAGCCCGCTGTTGACCAGCGCGCTGTGGCGGTGCTTGGTGAAAGTGGCGGCGGCATCGAAGGCGGCCAGCCCGCCGATGGGGCGCACATGGCCCGATTCGACCGCGAAGGGGTTGCTGGCATCGGCGGGTTCGTCGGTGTGGAAGACCCGCACGATGGGAATGCCCGAGGCGGCGGCGCCTTCGATCAGCGCGTTCTGCGCGGCGAAGTAGGGCGCGGCCTGGCTTTCGTTCCAGTAGGCGCGCTGGCGGAACGACTCCTGGGCGTCGATCACTATCAGACAGGTTTTCATGGCGGGGCTCGCAGGCGGGAGCGGAGGGGATGATGCCGCTCATTCTTTCGCTACGCCAACTTCCGGTCCGCTCGGCACCGGACCAGAATCGATCAGATCAGGACATCGGCCAGGGCGAAAGCCCCGTCAGACCAGCGAAGCCGCCTGCAGCTCTTTCTTCAGGTACGCGTAGTACAGGGGTGCCGCCACCAGCCCCGCGGGCCCGAAGACCGCCTCGGCCACGAACATCACCGCCAGCAGCTCCCACACGCTCATCTGCGTGCGCGCGCCCACCACCTTGGCATTGATGACGTACTCGGCCTTGTGGATCACGATCAGGAAGATCAGGCAGGCCGCGGCAGTGACCGGCGACACCGACAGCCCCACCAGCGTGATCACCGAGTTGCACACCAGGTTGCCCACGATCGGCACCAGGCCGGCCAGGAAGGTGAGGGTGATGAGCGCCGGCGTGTAGGGCAGGTGCGCGTCCCACAGCGGCATGATGAAGAGCAGGAAGATGGCCGTCAGCAGCGTGTTGAAGGCCGCGATCCAGAACTGGGCCGCCACGATCTGGGCGAAGGCCTCGCCGAAGGTCTGCACGCGCCGGTGGAGCTGTTCGGCCAGCGGCAGGCGCCGCATCGGCGCGTGGGCCACGGCGGCCAGGCTGCCGATGATCAGGCCCACGTACGAGAAAAGAATGCCGTGCAGCCACGCGCGTCCTGCCACGGCCAGCGAGCCGGCCTGCGCGCGCAGGTAATTGGCGATCACGCGCTGCACCTCGGCCGCGCCCTCGGGCAGGTAGACCGCGATCTCCACCGGCAGCTTGGAGCGCAGCTCCAGCACGGTGCGCGCGGTGTAGTCGAGCAGCTCCCGGTACTGGTCGGGCGCATCGACGATGTATTCGCGGGCCTGCGACAGCCCCAGCGTGATCAGCGCGATGGGCGCCAGCAGCACGACCGTAACGGCCACCACGCCGGCCCAGCCCTGGGCGCTGCCGGGCCGCCTGGCCAGCGCCGGGATGCGCCCCAGCCCCGAGGCGAGCAGGCGCGCGAACCAGCGCGTGACGAGAAAGCCGATGCAAACGCACAGCAGCCCCGGCAGCAGGTGCTCCCACATCACCAGCATCAGGGCGCCCAGCATCAGCAGGTAGCTGGCGATGGTCACGCCGCGCGAGGCCGCGGGGCGGATGGTGGAAGACGCCGATGAGGCGATGGGGGAGGGCTGCGGCTTGTTGGCCATCCGGTGCGGGTGCGTGCTCTATTCTTCGAAAAAAGTGGACGCAGCAGCCGGCGCTCAGCCGACGACCACGGCCGCGCCTTCGCCGCGCTCGGCGATCACGCCGATTTCGTGCACCGTTTCACCGGCGGCACGCAGCGTGGCGGCGCAGGCCGCGGCTTCGGCGGCGTCGATGACGACCACCATGCCGATGCCGTTGTTGAAGGTGCGGTTCATCTCGATGTCGTCGATGCCGGCCACCTTCTGCAGCCAGGCGAACAGCTCGGTCTGCGGCCAGCTGCCCTTCTTCAGGTGGGCGGCGGTGCCTTCGGGCAGCACGCGCGGGATGTTTTCCAGCAGGCCGCCGCCGGTGATGTGGGCCAGCGCCTTGATCGGGTGCTTGCCCAGCGCCTCGAGCACCGGCTTCACGTAGAGGTGGGTGGGCTCCATCACGGCTTCGCGGAAGGGCTTGCCGTCGAGGGTGGCGGGCAGGTCGGTGCCGGCGCGCTCGATCACCTTGCGCACCAGGCTGAAGCCGTTGGAGTGCACGCCGGCCGAGGCCAGGCCCAGCACCACGTCGCCGGGCTTGACGTTCTGGCCCGTGAGGATCTTCGACTTCTCGACCGCGCCGACCGCGAAGCCCGCCAGGTCGTACTCGCCAGCGGGGTACATGCCGGGCATTTCGGCCGTTTCGCCGCCGATCAGCGCGCAGCCCGAGAGCTCGCAGCCGCGGGCGATGCCGCCGACGACCGCCGCGGCGGTGTCCACGTCGAGCTTGCCGCAGGCGAAGTAGTCGAGGAAGAAGAGGGGCTCGGCGCCCTGCACCAGCACGTCGTTGACGCTCATGGCCACCAGGTCGATGCCGACGGTGTCGTGCATGTTCCATTCGAAGGCCAGCTTGAGCTTGGTGCCCACGCCGTCTGTGCCGCTCACGAGCACGGGCTCCTTGTAGCGCTTGGGCACCTCGAACAGGGCGCCGAAGCCGCCGATGCCGGCCAGCACGCCTTCGCGCAGGGTTTTCTTGGCCAGCGGCTTGATGCGGTCGACCAGGGCGTCGCCTGCATCGATGTCGACACCGGCGTCCTTGTAGCTGAGCGGGGTGGGCGTGGAGGAAGTCATGGGTGGTCGAGGTCGGAAGGGACGCAAAGAGTGGGGGCGGAAGGGGCGCCGGTAACCGTGGTGGCCGGGCCGATAGAATTCCCGATGATTTTAAGGGCCCCCGCGGCCCCCTCCATGAACCTTCCCGGGATGAAACAGCTCGCGCTCGATATCGGCATTGCGACGGGCCCCAGCTTCGACGCCTTTTTCGCCGGCCCCAACGAGGCGGCTCTGCGGCACCTGCAAGTGTGGGTGGGCGGCGCCGGCAGCCCCGTGCTGCACTCGCCGGTGCCCACCTACCTGTGGGGCGACGGCGGCAGCGGCAAGACCCATCTGCTCGAATCGGTGCGCGTCGCACTGCGCGAGCAGGGCGCCAGCGTGGGCTGGCTCCATGCGGGCCTGCTGGAGCCGCCCGAGTTCGACGAGCGCTGGGGCGCCGTCCTGCTCGACGACGTGCACCTCTACACCGCCGTGCAGCAGCACGCGGCCTTCAACTGGTTCGTCAACGCCCAGACCCTGCAGCGCGGCGTGGTCGCCGCCGGTGCATTGCCGCCGGCCGACCTGCCGCTGCGCGAGGACCTGCGCACCCGTCTCGGCTGGGGCCATGTCTTCCACATGCAGGTGCTGAGCGAAAGCGAACGCCGCGCGGTGCTGCGCCAGGCGGCCGACGCGCGCGGCGTGATGCTGTCGGACGACGTGCTCGACTACATGCTCCACCGCTTCAGCCGCGACCTCGGCAGCCTGATGGAGCTGCTCGGGCAGCTCGACGGCTACGCCCTGCAGACGCAACGCGCGATCACCATTCCGCTGATCCGCTCCATGCTCGAGAACGAATAGAAGAGCGAACAAGGCTTCCAACAACAATGATCAAGAAATTCATCGACAAGCTGCTCGGCAAGGGTGCCGGCGGCACGCAGGGCAAGAGCCGCTTCGGCAAGCGCCAGGAGGTGCCGGCCGAGGTCCACGGAATCGATCCGGCCCTGGTCGACGAGCGTGCGAAGAACGTGGTCACCACGCTTCAGCAGGCAGGCTACGAGGCCTACGTGGTGGGCGGCGCGGTGCGCGACCTGCTGCTGGGCCTGCGGCCCAAGGACTTCGACGTGGCCACCAACGCCACGCCGGAGCAGGTCAAGGCGCTGTTCCGCCGCGCCTTCATCATCGGGCGGCGCTTCCGCATCGTGCACGTGGTGTACGGCCGCGGGCGCGAGCACGAGGTGATCGAGGTCTCGACCTTCCGGGCCTACATGGACAACGCCGCCGCCGAGCAGGTGGCCGGCAACGAGCGCACCAGCAAGGGCGAGCTTGCCAGCATGAAGCACGCGGTGGACGCCAGCGGCCGCGTGCTGCGCGACAACGTGTGGGGCCCGCAGGAAGAAGACGCCGCGCGCCGCGACTTCACCGTGAACGCCATGTACTACGACCCGGCCAACCAGGTGGTGGTGGACTATCACAACGGCATCAAGGACGCCCAGAAGCTCACGCTGCGCATGATCGGCGACCCGGCCACGCGCTACCGCGAAGACCCGGTGCGCATCATCCGCGCCATCCGCTTCTCGGCCAAGCTCGCGGCGCTGGGCTTCAAGATGGAAGCCAAGACGGCCGCCCCGCTGGTCGAATCGAGCAAGCTGCTGGCCGACGTGCCGCAGAGCCGCCTCTTCGACGAGATGCTCAAGCTGCTGCAGACCGGCCACGCCATCGCCACGGTCGAGCAACTCAACAAGCTCGGCCTGGCCCGCGGCATCTACCCGCTGCTCGACGTGGTGGTGGAGCGCGCCGACCAGCCCTTCGTGAAGGCCGCCCTGCAGGACACCGACCGCCGCGTGGGCGAGGGCAAGCCCGTGGCGCCCAGCTTCCTGCTGGCCTGCGTGCTCTGGGCCGACGTGCGCGACGGCTGGGCCCAGCGCCAGGAAGGCCGCAACGGCCAGCGCGCGCAGGCGCCGTTCCCTGCGCTGCAGGACGCCATCGACGACGTGTTCAACGCGCGCATCGGCGACGTGTCGGGCCGCGGCAAGCTGGCGGCCGACATGCGCGAGATCTGGATGATGCAGCCGCGCTTCGACAAGCGCACCGGCTCCACGCCCTACAGCCTGGTCGAGCAGGCGCGTTTCCGCGCCGCCTTCGACTTCATGCGCCTGCGCGCCGACGTGGGCGAGGTGAGCGAAGCCATCGCCGAGTGGTGGCAGGAGTTCAGCACCGCCGACGACACGCGCCGCCAGGATCTGCTGGAGCAGGTGCGCGAGGAGCAGAAGGTGCGCCAGCGCGTGCGGGTGCGCGAGACGCCCGCGCCGAAGCCGCGCGGCGGTGAACCGGCTGCGCGCAAGAGTCGGGCTCCCGATTCGGAGCAGGACGCCGAGGTCGAAGAGGCTGAAGTGGAGGCCGGTGCCGTCCCGCCCGATGGCGAGGCGGCGCCGCGCAAGCGCCGGCGTCGCCGCAAGCCCCGAACCGGAGGCGGCGGTGGTGCTGGCGGTGAGGGCGGCCGGAGCGCCGAGGGCGCATGAGCACGCCAGACCGGCCGAAGGACGGCAAGCCGGGCCCCAAGGCCAAGGCTGTACCGCCGCGCGCGGGCGGAGGCGCCAAGCCTCCGTCTGCAGGCGCAAAGAGCGGGCCGCCTGCGCGCCGTGCGCCCACCCGTACCCCTACCCGTGCCCCTTCGCGCAGCCCGCGCGGCCCGCGGGAGGACTACCCCACGGTACAGGCCTTCATCGCCATCGGCGCCAACCTGGGCGATGCCGAGGCATCCGTGAAGGCCGCCATGGCCGACATCGGCGCACTCCAGCGAACCGTGGTGACGGCCCGTTCGTCGCTCTATCGCAGCGAGCCGGTGGATGCCGAAGGCCCCGATTTCATCAATGCCGTGGTGGCGGTGCGCACCGGCCTGGATGCCGAGCAGCTGCTCGTTGCGTTGCAGCGCCTGGAGACGCTGGCCGGCCGCGAAAGACCGTTTCCCAACGCGCCGCGCACGCTCGATCTCGACCTGCTGATGCATGGCAACTCGGTGATCGACACGCCGACGCTGACCCTGCCGCATCCCCGCATGCGCGAGCGAGCCTTCGTGCTGAAGCCGCTCGCCGAGATCGCACCCGACAAGGTGCCGCGCGCCGCGCTGGCGCGTGTCACGGGCCAGGTGGTCAAGCGCATCCTCTGAAGGCCGTGCTGCTCTACGTCCTCGATCTCGCCGGCGTGGCGGTCTTCGCGGTCAGTGGGGCGCTTGCAGCCGGCCATGCGGGCCTCGACTGGCTGGGCGTGGTGGTGATCGCTTCGGTCACCGCGGTGGGCGGCGGCACGCTGCGCGACCTGCTGCTCGACCGCCACCCGGTGTTCTGGATTCGCGACACCCGGTATGTCTACGTGATCCTCGCGGCGGCGGCGTTCACGATTGGCTGGGTGCACCTGATGCCGTTGCCCGAGCACGCGCTGGCCGTTGCCGATGCGCTGGGGCTCGGCTTGTTCGCCATCACCGGTGCGCAGGTGGCCGAGGAGCGGCGCCTGTCGGCCGTCATCGTGCTGCTGGTCGGCACCATGACCGGGGCGGCCGGCGGGCTGCTGCGCGACGTGTTCACCGCCCGCGTTCCGCTGCTGCTGAGCAGCGGCATCTATGGCTCGGCCGCCATTGCGGGCATCGCTGCCTACCTGCTGCTGCAGGCTGCCAAAACGCCGCGTCGCTGGGCCTTTCATGCCGGGGTGCTGCTGATCGTGGCGCTTCGTCTTGGCGGGATCTACGGCGGCTGGCACCTGCCGGTGCTGCGTCTGCCGGCCTGAATTGCAGGTGCTCCGAGGGCTTGAAAAGCCGGTCGGGCCGGGTCGGGGCCGCGCGGCCGTTAAACTTCGCGGGTTTTCATCAAGGCGTCATGAAATTGTGATTGGCGCAGCCTGGAGTTTCCATGTTCGGCAAGCTGCTGCCCCGCGAGGGGAATTTTTTTGAGATGTTCAACCAGCACGCCGAGCGCATCGTCGAGGCGGCGCGGGCGTTCGAGCAACTGGTGACCAATTACAACGACGTGCACCTGCGCGAGCAGTACAACCGCGACGTCGACAACGCCGAGCGCGCCGCCGACCGCGTGACGCACGACGTCAACCGGCTGATCCACAAGACCTTCATCACCCCCATCGACCGCGAGCAGATCCACAAGCTCATCAACACGATGGACGACGTGGCCGACCTCATTCAGGACTCGGCCGAGACCATGGCGCTGTACGACGTGCGCCACATGACGGAAGAGATCGTGCGCCTCACCTCGCTGAGCGTGAAGTGCTGCGACCGCCTGAAGGACGCCGTCAAGTTCCTCGGCCGCATCGCCGACCCCGCCGTGGCCGAGGCCACGCTCAAGACCTGCGAGGAGATCGACCGCCTGGAATCGGACGCCGACCGCGTGATGCGCAGCGCCATGAGCAAGCTGTTCCGCGAGGAGCCCGACGTGCGCGAAGTGATCAAGCTCAAGGCGATCTACGAACTGCTCGAGACGATCACCGACAAGTGCGAGGACGTGGCCAACGTGATCGAGGGCATCGTCCTCGAGAACTCGTAAGCGGGCAGCGACCGATGGCAACGGTTCAGGTCGCCCTCTGGGTGGTTGTGGTGCTGGTCGCTCTGGCGATCCTGTTCGACTTCATGAACGGATTCCACGATGCCGCCAATTCGATCGCGACGGTGGTGTCCACCGGGGTTCTCAGGCCGGGGCAGGCCGTGGTCTTCGCGGCCTTCTTCAACCTGGTCGCGATCTTCATCTTTCACCTGAGCGTGGCCGCCACGGTGGGCAAGGGCATCGCCCAGCCCGGGGTGGTGGACGTGCACGTGGTGTTCGGCGCGCTCGTGGGCGCCATCAGCTGGAACCTCGTGACCTGGTACTACGGCATCCCGAGCAGCTCGTCGCATGCGCTGATCGGCGGCATCGTGGGCGCCGTGATCGCCAAGACCGGCACCAGCGGGCTCGTGGCCTTGGGCATCTGGAAGACGGTGGCGTTCATCTTCGTGTCGCCGCTGCTGGGCTTCCTGCTCGGCTCGCTGATGATGATCCTGGTCGCCTGGGGCTTCCGCCGTGCCACGCCGTCGCGCATCGACCGCTGGTTCCGCCGGCTGCAGCTGGTTTCGGCCGGCGCCTACAGCCTGGGCCACGGCGGCAACGACGCGCAGAAGACCATCGGCATCATCTGGATGCTGCTGATCGCGACGGGGTATGCCTCCGCCAGCGACGCGACGCCCCCGAACTGGGTCATCGTGAGCTGCTACGCCGCGATCGCGCTGGGCACCATGTTCGGCGGCTGGCGCATCGTGAAGACGATGGGCCAGAAGATCACCAAGCTCAAGCCCGTGGGCGGCTTCTGCGCCGAGACCGGCGGGGCACTGACCCTGTTCCTGGCCACTGCGCTGGGCATTCCGGTGTCGACCACGCACACCATCACCGGCGCCATCGTCGGTGTCGGCTCCGCGCAGCGCGCAAGCGCGGTGCGCTGGGGCGTGGCGGGGAACATCGTGTGGGCCTGGATCTTCACGATCCCGGCTTCGGCGTTCGTGGCGGCTATTGCCTACTGGATCAGCATGCAGCTGTTCTGACGGCGGCTACTGCGAAATCTTCCGCCCCTCTTCGATCTGGTGCTCGAAGTAGCGCTGGAAGCTGAAGACGATGCTGGCCATCAGGATCGTGCTGCCGAAGAAAAGGGCCAGCACGACGGCGCCGATGGTGAACCAGTTGGTGCGGCCGGGTTCGGCGTCGGCCGGGGCGCTGGTGTTGAAGCGGGCGTTCCACTTCTCGGGCGTCATCAGGCCGTAGATGATCGCCATCAGCGCGCAGCCTGCGATGGTGAAGCCCAGCAGCGGTATCAGCGCCCAGCTCAGCCCGTCGTCCACGCCGTACATGCGCACGCGCTCGATGCCGTAGACGCCCAGCGCGGTGGGAATGGGCAGCAGCCAGCCTAGCCAGTCGCCCAGGCCGCGCAGGTAGAAGCGGTGCAGCCCCAGAGGGCCGCCGAGGAAGGAGAGCCAGGCGGCAACGGTCTTGTTTTTCATTCGGGTCTGGTGGTGCTGCCTTCGCCGAGCACCTTTTCCATCAATACGACGTCGCGCCATTCGCCGAACTTCCAGCCGCAGTCCTTCAGCACGCCGACGTGCGTGAAGCCCTGGCTGCGATGCACGCCGATGGAGCCTGCGTTGGCCGAGTCGCCGATCACCGCGATCAGCTTGCGCACGCCGGCTGCCTCGGCGGCCTGCGACAGCGCGGCCAGCAGCTTGGCGCCCAGACCCTTGCCGCGCGCTGACTCGGACACGTAGATCGAGTCTTCTGCAGAGAAACGGTATGCCGGGCGCGGCTTGAACCAGTTGCAGTAGGCAAAACCCAACACTTTTCCGTCTTCCTCGGCAACCAGGTAAGGCAGGTTCCTGGCCAGCACGTCGGCGCGGCGTGACGCCATGTCGGTGGGGGAGGGCGGCTCCGTCTCGAAGGTGCCGGTGCCGTGCAACACGTGGTGAGCGTAGATGGCGGTGATGGCTGCGACGTCTTCTTCGCGGCTGGGGCGGATGGCGAGGGGCATGCGGATGGAAACGAATGGCGCAGGGCCGGAATTGGGGGAAAGCGCTTGTCGGGCTATAATCGCGGGCTTTTCAGCGTGTCGCTGGCCGGGTGGCCATGTCGCGTGTCTCGACGCTGGAAGAACATTGTGAGCAGGCCTTCTTTTCATCCACTAGGCTTGCTGACCACCCAAGGATAAATCATGGTCGTCATTCGACTCTCCCGCGGCGGCTCCAAAGGCCGTCCGTTCTTCAACATCGTCGTGTCGGACAAGCGCGTTCGCCGCGATGGCCGTTTCATCGAGCGCCTGGGCTTCTACAACCCGACCGCCAAGGAAAACGAAGAAAGCATCCGTATCGCCCAGGACCGCCTGGCGTACTGGAAGAGCGTCGGCGCACAAGCTTCGCCCACCGTTCTGCGCCTGATCAAGCAAGCCGCCGCGGCAGCTCCCAAGGCGGCGGCCTAAGCCGCCCGCACGGCGATGCTGCCTGCACTCGAAGCCGCCGAATTGCCGGCGGATGCGATCGAAGTAGGGCGCATCGCCGACGCCTGGGGCATCAAGGGCTGGTTCAAGGTCCTGCCCCACAGCGCCCGGCCCGAGGCGCTTTTTTCTTCCAAGCGCTGGTTCCTGCAGGCTCCCGGAGCCTCGGCGAGCACAGCCTTCCGGCTCGCGATCCGCGAAGCCAAGGAACATTCCGACTGCATCGTCGCCACGTCCGCTGACGTGCCTGACCGCAACGCCGCCGAGGCGCTGCGCGGGGCGCGCGTGTTCGTGCCGCGCTCCAGCTTTCCCACCGCCGGCGACGACGAGTACTACTGGGTCGACCTGATCGGCCTGTCGGTGGTCAATCGTGAAGGCGTGGCGCTCGGCGCCGTGCGCGAGCTGCTCGCGACCGGCCCCCAGACCACGCTGGTGCTGGCCGCCGAAGAGGGCGGCAAGGCGATCGAGCGCATGGTGCCCTTCGTCTCCGCCTTCGTCGACAAGGTCGACCTGCCCGGGCGGCTCATCACGGTCGACTGGCAGCCGGACTACTGACCGGCGCCCGCGCGGCATGCGCTTCGACGTCCTCACGCTCTTTCCCGAAATGTTCGCGCCCTTCGTGGCCAGCGGCGTGACGCGCCGTGCCTACGAATCGAAGCAGGTCGAGGTGGTGCTGTGGAATCCGCGCGACTTCGCGCAGGGCAACTACAAGCGCGTGGACGACCGGCCGTTCGGCGGCGGCCCCGGCATGGTGATGATGGCGGAGCCGCTGGCGGCTTGCCTCGACGCGGCGCTCGCGGCGCGTGGCGCCGCCGGCGATGTGCCGGTCGTGCTTTTTTCCCCCATTGGCGAGGCGCTGCGGCACGAAGCGGTCGAGCGCTGGTCGGCCAGTGAAGGGGCGGTGCTGATCTGCGGGCGCTACGAGGGCATCGACCAGCGTTTCATCGACGCGCGCGTCACCCACCAGATCAGCCTTGGCGATTTCGTGCTTTCAGGCGGCGAGATTGCGGCGATGGCCCTGCTGGACGCCGTGGCCAGGCTGCAGCCTGGCGTGCTGGGCGACGAAGCCAGCCATGTGCAGGACAGTTTCAACCCCGCGCTCGATGGCCTGCTCGATTGCCCGCACTACACGCGGCCCGAGCAGTGGAACGGGCAGGGGGTGCCGGCGCCGCTGCTCTCGGGTCATCACGCCCAGATCGAGCGCTGGCGCCGCGATCAGCGGCTGGCAATCACGGCTGCCCGGCGGCCGGAATTGGTCGAGGCGGCGCGTGCCGCCGGACGGCTTGGCAAGGCCGATGAGGCTGCGCTCAAAAAAAAGCTATAATCCCGGGTTCCCCGATCCTCTGTCCGGCCGCGCCCGGTCTTCTTGCGGTTCTCCCCGCGAAAGCCAAAGGCGCCTTTTGTGCAGCCCGGCAAGATCGAATATCAGGAAATCATGAACCTCATCCAGACCCTCGAGCAGGAAGAAATCGCCCGTCTCGGCAAGACCATCCCCGATTTCATGCCCGGTGACACGGTCATCGTCAGCGTGAACGTCGTCGAAGGCACCCGCAAGCGCGTGCAGGCCTACGAAGGCGTCGTGATCGCCAAGCGCAATCGCGGCCTGAACAGCGGCTTCACCGTGCGCAAGATCTCCAGCGGCGAAGGCGTGGAACGTACGTTCCAGACCTACAGCCCGCTGATCGCCGGCATCGAAGTCAAGCGCCGTGGCGATGTGCGCCGCGCCAAGCTGTACTACCTGCGCGACCGCAGCGGCCGTTCGGCACGCATCAAGGAAAAGCTGCCGAGCAAGTCGACGGCTTCGACGGCCGCGTAAAGCAGCCTTCCTGCCGTGCAAAAAAGCCGCCGCTCTGGCGGCTTTTTGCGTTGTTGCCCCCGCTCGGCGACAACTTTCCCTTTTTCCGCTCTACTTCGTCTACCCCGACTCCGGTACCTTTCATCTCTTGACCAACTCATCCACCTCCCCGCAGGCCGCTTCCGCCGAAATCGTCAATGCCGTGGCGCCGCCCACGCTGATGCAGTTCGACCCGCGCAAGGTGCCTTTCGTGGCTGGGGAGGTCCAGGGGCTGCCGGCGGTACCGGCCTCGCAATTGACGGCCCAGGCACTGCGCTCGCGCTTCGCGAACCCGCCCGACTGGACGCCCGAGCTGCGCCGCGAGCCGAGGATGAGCGATCGCGTTCCCGCGCAGGCTGCCGTACTGGTGCCCATCGTGCAGCGCCCGCAGGGCGCGACGGTGCTGCTGACCGAGCGCACCTCGAACCTGTCGACGCATTCGGGGCAGGTGGCATTTCCCGGTGGCCGGGTCGACCCCGAGGACGCCAACATCGCGGCCGCCGCGTTGCGCGAGGCCTGGGAGGAAGTCGGCCTCTCCGCGCAGTACATCGAGGTGCTCGGCAGCCTGCCTACCTATACGACGGTGACTTCGTTCATCGTGACGCCGGTGGTTTCGCTGGTGCAGCCCGACTTCGAACTCACCATTAATCCTTATGAAGTAGCGCAGGCCTTCGAGGTGCCGCTCGCGTGGCTGATGGATCCGGCCAATCACCGCCACCACACCGTGCCCGCACCGGACGGCACACGGCGCCACTGGTATTCGATGCCCTATCAGGACGGTGCCGACGAGCGCTTCGTCTGGGGTGCGACCGCGGGCATGCTGCGCAATCTCTACCGTTTCCTCGCCGCCTGAGAA
This sequence comes from Variovorax sp. SG517, assembly GCF_013376045.1. Taxonomy (GTDB): domain Bacteria; phylum Pseudomonadota; class Gammaproteobacteria; order Burkholderiales; family Burkholderiaceae_C; genus Variovorax. The sequence goes on from NZ_JABMJG010000003.1 coordinate 185,349, forward strand.
GAGCCTGAATGCGGCCTGAACCTTCAGGCGCGCTCGCTATCATCGAAGGATGAGCTTTTTTGCCATCCTGTGCGCGCTGCTGATCGAGCAGGTGCGGCCCCTGGGCCCGCACAACCCCGTGTACGGCGCGGTGCTGGCGTGGACACGCTGGACCAGCCGCAACTTCGATGCGGGCAAGCCGCACCACGGATGGATCGCCTGGGGTCTCGCGGTGTTCGTGCCCACGATCGGCGCACTGGGCATCCACTGGCTTCTGGTGCTCACGCTGGGCCTGCCGTTCGCGGTGCTCTGGAGCATTGCGGTGCTCTACGTCACGCTGGGCTTCCGGCAGTTCAGCCACCACTTCACCGACATCCGCGATGCGCTCGACGAAGGCGACGAGCCGCTGGCGCGCTCGCTGCTCGCGCACTGGCAGGGCGTCGACGCGGCAGACCTGCCGCGCAGCGAAATCGTGCGCCATGTCATCGAGCATTCGGTGATCGCCGCGCATCGCCATGTGTTCGGCGTGCTTGCATGGTTCTCCATCATCGCGGCCATCGGGCTCGGCCCGGCGGGCGCGGTGTTCTACCGCATGAGCGAATTCGTCTCCCGCTACTGGGCGCACAAGAACGGCGCCGCGGTTCAGCCCTCGAGTGTCGCGGTGCAGGAGGCGGCCGATCGTGCATGGCACGCGATCGACTGGTTGCCCGCGCGCATCACCGCGCTGGGCTTCGCGGTGGTCGGCAGCTTCGAGGAAGCGATCGACTGCTGGCGCAACGACGCACAGCGCTTTCCCAACGAGAACGACGGCGTGATCCTCGCGGCCACCTCCGGGGCCGTGAACGTGCGCCTGGGCGGCGGCTCGCTGCGTCCGATCCCGGTCGCCGATCCGCTTCCGCGCGCCCAGGCAGGCGAATCGCTGGCCGACGGCCGCCGCACCGACAGCGGCAGCACGCCTGGACGAGAGCCCGAGCCCGGCCACCTGCGCAGCGTGGTGGGCCTGGTCTGGCGCTCCGTCGTGATGTGGATGGTGCTGCTGGCCTTGCTGACGCTGGCTCGCCTGCTCGGCTGAGCGGCAAGGAGAACGCCAAGCCATGACGCAAGAAGGACAACCGGCGCCCGTCTTCTGGAGCCCGCGCATTGCCGCGCTCGAGCCCTACGTGCCCGGCGAACAGCCGCGCATCGACAACCTCGTCAAGCTCAACACCAACGAGAACCCGTATCCGCCGTCGCCAATGGCCATCGAGGCCATCCGCCGCGCGGCCGAGAACGGCCTGCAGCTCTATCCCGACCCCGCCTCGCTGGCCCTGCGCGAGGCCGTGGCGCGGCGGCACGGCCTGAGCGCCGACCAGGTGTTCGCCGGCAACGGCTCCGACGAAGTGCTGGCGCACGCGTTCTTCGCGTTCTTCCAGCAGGCCGAGCCGCTGCTGATGCCAGACGTGAGCTACAGCTTCTACAAGGTCTACGCGCAGCTCTACGGCATTGCCTGCGAGCAGCTACCTGTGGACGAGGGGCTGCGCATCGACGTCGACGCGCTCGCGGCGCGTGCGCGCCAGGGCTGCGCGGGCATCGTCATCGCGAACCCGAACGCGCCGACGGGCATCGGCCTGCCGCTGTCGCGCATCGAGCAGTTGCTCGAAGCCTGTCCCGATCGCGTGGTGCTGGTCGACGAGGCCTATGTCGACTTCGGCGGCGAAAGCGCGTTGCCGCTGATCGACAGGTATCCGAACCTGCTGGTGGTGCAGACCCTCTCCAAGTCTCGCTCGCTGGCCGGCCTGCGCGTCGGCTTCGCCTGCGGGCAGACGCACCTGGTCGATGCGTTGGTGCGCGTGAAGGACAGCTTCAACTCGTATCCGCTCGACCGGCTGGCATCCGCCGGCTCGGTCGCCGCGCTCGACGACGAGGACTGGTTTCGCAGTACCCGGAACAAGATCGTCGATACCCGCGAAGGACTCTGCCTCCAGCTCGAGGATCTGGGCTTCGAGGTGCTGCCGTCGCAGGCCAACTTCGTCTTCGCACGCCATCCGCAACGCGATGCGGCGGAACTGGCCTCGCTGCTGCGCCAGCGCGCGGTGCTGGTGCGGCATTTCAGGCAGCCGCGCATCGCGCAATACCTGCGCATCAGCATCGGCACGCGGGAACAGTGCAGCACGCTGGTGCGGCACCTGCAGGACATCCTCAATCCATCCGCCTGAAGGACTCACTGGCATGTCGACCTACGACACCGATCCACGCGCCGAGGCCTGTGCGAGCTTCTGGCAGGCCGTGAGCACCCGGCTCGAGAGCCTTCGCGCCTTGCCTGCCCGCGAACTGATGGAAGGGCTGAACTCGCTGCTGGAGCCTCACTTTCCGCGACTGGCCGCCGAGGTGGCCGGCGATCCGCCCGTGTTCAAGCTGGTGCTCACGGCACACGGATCGGTGGACGATTTCGAAGACCTGATGATGCTGGTGCAGAGCAGCCCGAAGCTGCCGAAGGTCGAGGTGGAGGCCTTTCGCCAGCGATCGCGCGACGGCTTCGGCATGCGCATGAACAACTTCGAGCTGGCGAGCTCCGAAGTCCTGGTGAAGCATCAAAGCTACCGCGGGCGGGTGGCGCTGGAGATCGGCTTCGCCAAGCCGATTCCGATGGACATGCAGGACCACGCCCGCCACATGAGCCTCATCATGCTCGACCACATCCTGGGCGAGTACGACTTCGCGGTGAAGGTGGGCGCGGTCGACTATTGCGAGGCCGACGCGCAGGCCGGTTTCGACGGCGTGCCGCTCGACGATTTCGTGCCGCTGTTCGACGCCTGCTGGCGCGACGAGCTCGGCCACACCGGGGTGTTTCCTCCGGGCGAGCACGCGTGGTCCGGCTTGAGCGCGACGCGCACCGCCGAGGACGGCCGCGAGATCGAGATGATCGTCATGCGCAACGACGTGGCGACCGCGCTGGTGGGGCGGGCCGACCTGTGCCACCGTCTGTCGGTGGCGATGCCGGTCGAGTCGGGCGAGGAACTGGACGAGGCGCGCGCCTACGAAGACCGGCTGACTGCGCGGCTGCAGGTGCACGAGGCCGGCTGCTGCACGCACGTGGTGCTGGAGGAGGGCGTGCGCACCGTTCACTTCCAGGTGGCCGACCCCGACAGCGCGATCTCGCAGGCGCAATCGCTGCAGGAAGACATGGATGTGGCGGTGGAGATGGAACTCGTCTTCGATCCCACTTGGCAGTCCTACCGGGTCTGGCTCGGCTGACGGGCGGGACGAAGCCGCCTCCGTTCAGTAGCGCTTCTGGCTCAGCTCGGCGAAGAGCTCGCCATAGATCCTGTAGCGGCTTGCGCTGATGGCGCCCGGCGCCGCGGCCGTTTCCACGTTCGCGATCACGCCGCAGCCCGGCTCGTGCAGGTGCGTGCAGTTGTAGAACTTGCAGTCGCCGGCATGCTCGGCGATGTCGGGCATGAGGCTGGCGAGCTGCATCGGCGCGATGTGGTTCAGGCCGAATTCCTGGAAGCCCGGCGAATCGATCAGGCCGGTGGTGCGGGCCTCGTCGATCCAGTACCAGGTGGTGCTGGTGGTCGTGTGCTTGCCCGAGTTGAGCGCCTGCGAGATCTCCTGCGTCAGCACGGCCGCACCCGGCACCAGCAGGTTGGTCAGCGTGCTCTTGCCAGAGCCCGAAGGGCCCAGCACCAGGGTGGACTTGCCTGCGAGCAGTTTCATCAGCGAGGCGTGGTCCGCTTCCGCCGAGGCCCTCAGCGACAGCGGCAGCACGCCGTGGTGCATGCGCCGATAGGGCGCGAGCCTGGCCCATGCGCGCTCGAAGGGTTCGACCAGATCGCTCTTGTTGAGCGCGATGATCGGCGCGATGCGCTCGGCCTCGGCGGCGATCAGCGCGCGGGCCAGCTGGTGCTCGGAGAACTCCGGCTCCGCCGCGATCAGGATCAGCACGTGGTCGAGGTTGGCCGCGAACGACTTGGTGCGGATCTCGTCCTGCCGGTAGAAGAGGTTGCGGCGCGGCAGTACTTGCTCGATGGTGCCTTCGTCCTCGCTGGGCTGCCAGCGCACCCTGTCGCCGACCACCGCCTGGCTCTTCTTGCCGCGCGGATGGCAGATCAGCCGCTCGCCGGAGGGCGTTTCGACGATGCAGTGGCGCCCGTGGCTGGCAACAACGAGGCCTTCGTGGAGGGCCTTCGCAGCGGCGGCTGCGGGCGCGGCGCGGCCAGGCTTAGCCAAGGGCGCGATCCGTCATCAGGCGGCGGGCGCGGCCCCGACCAGCGCGTCGGCCTGGCGGGCGCAGTCGAAGTCGGTGACCGACAGACCGTTCACGTCGTGCGTGTTGAAGCGCACCACGCAGCGGTTGTAGTGCACCGAAAGGTCGGGGTGATGGTCTTGCGTGTGCGCCACGAAGGCCAGCGCGTTCACGAAGGCGATGGTCTCGAAGTAGTCGGCGAAGCTGAAGGTCTTTTCGATGGCGACATCGGCGCCGTCGCCCGTGAGCTTCCAGCCGTCGAGGCGCGCCAGGGCGGACACGATCTCGGTGGCGCTCAGCGCGTTGCGGGGAGGGAGGTTCTTCCAGTCCTTGGGCTTGAACATGCTGCTCATGATGGGCTTCTTCGGAATGCGAGGGTTGGTCGGGTCATGCTGCCGCCGCCATGCGGGCGAGGCGCTCGGAAGCCGGGGGGTGCGAATAGTAGAACTTGACGAACACCGGGTCGGGCGTGAGCGTCGACGCGTTGTCCTGGTAGAGCTTGAGCAGGGCTGCCGACAGGTCGGCGCCGCTGGTCTGTGCCACCGCGTAGGCATCGGCCTCGAACTCGTGCTTGCGCGACAGCCGCGCGGGCAGCGGGGCGACGAAGAAGCCGAACACAGGCGCCGCGAGCATGAACAGCAGCAGCGCCAGCGCGCTGTTGGGCGCAGCCATGTTGGGCTGCACGCCCAGGCCCGTGTAGAACCAGGCTTGCGTCGACACCCAGCCCAGCAGCGCGAAGCCGGCCAGGCTCAGCGCGAACATCGCGACCAGCCGCTTCACGATGTGGCGATGCTTGAAATGGCCCAGTTCGTGCGCGAGCACCGCCTCCACCTCGCCGGCATTGAGCTGGCGCAGCAGCGTGTCGTAGAACACTACGCGCTTGCTGGCGCCGAAGCCGGTGAAGTAGGCATTGGCATGGGCGCTGCGCGTGCTGCCGTCCATCACGAACAGGCCCTTGGCCGCGAAGCCGCAGCGCTTCATGAGGGCGGTCACGCGCTCCTTGAGCGTGGGGTCGTCCAGCGGCTGGAACTTGTTGAACAGCGGCGCGATGAAAGTCGGGTAGATCAGCATCAGCAGCAGGTTGAAGCCCATCCACGCGCCCCAGGCCCACAGCCACCACAGTTGGCCGGCCGCGCCCATGAGCCAGAGGATCAATGCCGCGATGGGCAGGCCGATCACCGCGCCCAGGAGCGTGGACTTGAGCGTGTCGGCCAGCCAGAGCTTCCAGGTCATCTTGTTGAAGCCGAAGCGCTCCTCGAGCCTGAAGGTCTGCCAGAGCGTGAAGGGCAGTTCGAGCAGTCCGCCGATGGCCGCGAAGGCCGCCAGCAGCACCAGTTGCTGCACCATGCCGCCGCCGATCCAGCCCAGCAGGAGCTTGTTGAGCACGTCGAGGCCTCCCAACAGGGTCCAGCCCAGCAGCAGCGCCGCGCTCCATGCCATCTCGACCAGGCCGAAGCGCGCTTTGGCGATGGTGTAGTCGGCCGCCTTCTGGTGGGCGGCGAGGGTGATGGTCTGCGCGAAAGCGGCCGGCACGGTGCCTCGGTGCTGTGCCACGTGGCGGACCTGCCGCGTGGCCAGCCAGAACTTCACGAGCAGGCCCGCGACGATCGCTGCCGCGAAGGCGATGGTGAAGATGAGCGAATAGGACATGGATCGGCGAGTTTAGCCCTCGCTATCCGGGGCCGCAGCCCTTCGACGACAATCCTGCGATGCCCGAATCCCTTGAACCGACGCCCCTCGCAGCCCCGCCGACATTGAAGAAGAGCGACCAGAACCTGGTCTGGCTGGACTGCGAAATGAGCGGCCTCGACCCCGAGAAAGAGCGCCTGCTCGAAATCGCCGTGGTCGTCACCGGCCCCGACCTCACGCCCCGCATCGACGGCCCCGTGCTCGTCATCCACCAGAGCGACGCCGTGCTCGACGGCATGGATGCCTGGAACAAGGGCACCCATGGCCGCAGCGGCCTGATCGACAAGGTCAAGGCCTCCACCCTCGACGAGGCCGCCGCCGAGCAGCAACTGCTGGAATTCATCGCCAAATACATCCCGCGCAGCGGCTCGCCCATGTGCGGCAACACCATCGGGCAGGACCGGCGCTTCCTGGTCAAGTACATGCCCAAGCTGGAGGCTTATTTCCACTACCGGAACCTCGACGTGAGCACGCTGAAGGAGCTCGCCAAGCGCTGGAAGCCTGCCGCCTACAACAGCTTCAAGAAACAGCAGGCGCATACGGCGCTGGCTGACGTGCACGAGTCCATCGAGGAGCTTGCGCACTACCGCGAGACCTTTTTGCGCCTCACGGACTGAGTAAAGAGCAGGGATTAGGTAAAAACCCGAATCCATGCCATAATTGCGGGCTTCGCTGACAGGGCAGGTATTTTTGGCCCGGTGAGCGTTTCTCGCATCTCCCTATCTTGCACACCGCGCCCGATCGCATTCGCTGATCAAAAAGGGCCGCAGCCTCGGGCACCCGCCCGGAGTTGAATGTCGTTGGATGGTTGATGTTTTTAACCACCCAACGGGGCGCCGTCCACGGCGGCGCTCGCGTTTGAGATTGAAATTCATGACCGACGCTTTTGAAGCGCAGGGCGAGTTCGCGCCTGTGCAATCCGCTACCCACAACGAATTCACCGCCGCCACGGACACTGTTTCCGAGGCGCCCATCCTCGAAGCGCTGGACGGCGCCGCTCCCGAAGCTGCTGCGGCCGAAGAACCCGCCGCTCCCAACGGCTTCATCAAGCTGGGCCTCGCCCCCGAGCTGATCGCCGCCGTGGCGGACATGGGCTTCACCCAGCCCACCGCCGTGCAGGAAAAGGTCGTTCCCATCGCCATGGGCGACCAGGACGGCGCAGCCAAGTCGGCGCGCTTCGTCGACCTGATGGTCTCCAGCCAGACCGGCTCGGGCAAGACCGCAGCCTTCCTGCTGCCCGTGCTGCACACCCTCATCAAGCGCCAGGCCGAAGCCGAAGCAGAGGCGAAGGCCGAGTTCCAGCGCCTGGCCGAAGAGGCCGCTGCCCGCGGCGAAGCTCCTCCCAAGAAGCCGAAGCGCAAGGACCCGACCAACGCCCGCCATTTCAAGGCGGCCACGCCCGGCGCCCTGGTGCTGTGCCCCACGCGTGAACTCGCGCAACAGGTCGCGCACGACGCCATCGAACTGGTTCGCCACTGCCGCGGCCTGCGCATCGCGAACGTGGTGGGCGGCATGCCCTACCAGCTCCAGATCGCCCGCCTGCAGAACGCCGACCTCGTGGTCGCCACGCCGGGCCGCCTGCTGGACCTGCAGCGCTCGATGCAGATCAAGCTCGACCAGGTCAAGTTCCTGGTGGTCGACGAGGCCGACCGCATGCTCGACCTGGGCTTTGCCGACGACCTGGCCGAAATCAACCAGCTCACCATCGAGCGCCAGCAGACCATGATGTTCAGCGCCACCTTCGCGCCGCGCATCCAGCAGCTGGCCGCCCGCGTGATGCGCGAGCCGCAGCGCGTGACCATCGACAGCCCGCAGGAAAAGCACGCCAACATCAAGCAGGTGCTGTTCTGGGCCGACAACGCCCAGCACAAGCGCAAGCTGCTCGACCACTGGCTGCGCGACACCAGCATCAACCAGGCCATCGTGTTCGCGAGCACGCAGGTCGAGTGCGACGGCCTCGCCAATGACCTGCAGCAGGACGGCTTCAGCGCCGTCGCGCTGCACGGCGCCCTGAGCCAGGGCCTGCGCAACCGCCGCCTGATGGCGCTGCGCAACGGCCAGGTGCAGATCCTGGTGGCCACCGACGTCGCCGCGCGCGGCATCGACGTGCCGACCATCACCCACGTCTTCAACTTCGGCCTGCCGATGAAGGCCGAGGACTACACCCACCGCATCGGCCGCACCGGCCGTGCCGGTCGCGACGGCATCGCCGTCACCTTCGCGGAGTTCCGCGATCGCCGCCGGATCATGGACATCGAGCACTACAGCCGCCAGCAGTTCAAGGCCGAAGTGATTCCGGGCATGGAACCGCAGCAGCGCATGCCGCAGTCGCGCCCTGATTTCGGTGGCCGCGGCGGCCGTGACGGCCATTCGCGCGACCGCAAGTTCGGCGGTGGCGGTGGTGGCTACCGTGGCGGCAACGGCGGCGGCTATGCCGGCGCCAGCGGCTTCAACGACCGCAACTCGCGTGGCCCGGGTGCATCGGGCCCGCGCGGCGGCTATCAGGGCCAGAACGCCGGTTTCGGCGGCGGCCGTGAAGAAGGCGGCAACGGCGGCGGCTACGGCCGCAAGCCGGGCTGGGGCGACAGCGCTCCGCGCAGTGGCCACGGTCACGGCGGCGGCCGTGGCGACGGCGGCTTCGCGCCCCGTGGCAATGGCGCCGGCCATGGCGGCCCGGGCAAGGTGTTCGTGCCCCGCGACGCCCAGAAGCGTGCGTTCAAGCCCAGCCGCTGATCCGTCCCGGCACGCAGCCTGATGGCTGCACCATCCTTGCGAAAGCCCGCGTTCTCACGAGCGCGGGCTTTTTTCGTTTCGGGCGCGTTCCGGGTTTCCGAGCACGCCGATCTCGTCGAGTTTGATTGACATCTGAATCGATGAAAAGTAATGTAATGGCGCATTGCTTCCCCGGAGTCGCCCCGCGGCCGCCGGTTCATCGACACCTGCTTTTCGACTTTCGACATGAAAATTGCGATTCTTGGGGGTGGTCATGGCGCCTACGCGGCTGCCGCGGACCTGTCTGAAACCGGCCATGAAGTGCGCCTGTGGCGCCGCGATGCCGCAGCGCTCCAGCCGCTGACGCGCGCCGGCGCGATCACGCTGAAGGACGCCGACGGCTCGCGCGAGGTGCCCATCGCGCTCGCCACCGCCGACATCGGCGCCGCCATGCAGGGCGCCGAGCTGATCGTCATCCCGACCCCCGCCATCGCCCAGCACGACATCGCTCTTGCCATGGCGCCGCATCTGGTCGACGGCCAGGTCGTCTTCCTGCCTCCGGGCACCTTCGGCAGCTACGTGATGGCGCGCACCGTGAAGGACGCCGGCAGCCGCGCCGACGTCGCCTGGGCCGAAACCGGCACCTTGCCCTACCTGGCGCGCAAGCACGGCGAGCGCGAGGTGAACGTCACCATCCGCGCGATCCGCCTGCCGACCGGCGTCTATCCGGCCCGCAAGGAGGCGCAGGCGATCGAGGTGATCCGCAGGGCCTATCCGGCGGTGCACGGCTGCGGCGATGCGCTCTCGGGCGCGCTGATGAACGCGGGCCCCGTCATCCACCCGCCGCTGATGGTGATGAACGCCGCGCCGCTGCAGCACTTCGAGCGCTGGGACATCCACAACGAAGGCACGCAGCGCGCCGTGCGCGACGTGACCGACCGGCTCGACCAGGAGCGCATCGCGGTGCGCGAAGCCTTCGGGCAGGGAGCGCCGCACTATCCGCTGGCCGACCACTACAACAACGACCGTTGGATGTACGGCGATGCGCACAAGCAGCTCGTCAAGTCGGGCGACTGGCGCGAGAACATCGACCTGCACACGCACCGCTACATCACCGAGGACACAGAACTCGGCCTCGCCTTCCTCGCCTCCGCCGCGCGCCATGCGGGCGTGGATGCGCCCATCGCGCACGGTCTGCTGGCCATCGTCGGCGGCTTTCTCGGGCGCGACCTGCGGCGCGGCCCCCGTACCTTCGAGAGCCTGGGCTTCGCCGGCCTGAGCACCGCGCAGCTCAAGCAGAGGCTCCACGATGGCGAATGAAACCGCCTCGCTGCCTCGCTTCGCGGCCGTGGGCGCGGGCCGCATGGGACGCGGCATCGCCATCGCGTTCGCCTATGCCGGCCACCGCATCTCGCTGATCGACCTGCGCCAGCGCACCGACGAAGCGTGGCAGCGGCTGCGCGACGAAGCGAAGGCCGAGATCGACGCCAGCCTCTCGGGGCTCGCGCAGCTCGGCGTGATCGGCAAGTCGCAGATCGCCGACATCGCTGCGCGCGTCGATTTCGTCGATGCCGCCGCCGCCCCGCGGGCGCTGGCCGCAGCCGAGCTCGTGTTCGAGGGCGTGCCCGAAACCATGGAGGCCAAGCGCGATGCCTTCGAGCAGCTCAACCGCCATTGCCGCGACAACGCGATCCTCACCTCGACCACCAGCAGCATCCTGGTGACGCAACTCGCGTCGCTGGTGCGGCTGCCCGGCCGCTTTCTCAACATGCACTGGCTCAACCCGGCCTACGTGATCCCCGTGGTCGAGCTGAGCTGCCACCCCGGCACCGACGCCGCGGTGCTCGCACGCACCAAGGCGCTGATGGAAGAGATCGGCAAGCTGCCTGTGGTCTGCGGCGCGTCGCCCGGCTACATCGTGCCCCGCCTGCAGGCGCTGGTGATGAACGAGGCCGCGCGGATGATCGAGGAGGGCGCTGCCACGGCGGAAGAAATCGACAAGGCCACGCGTTACGGCCTGGGCCTGCGCTTCGCGGCGCTCGGCGTGGTGGAGTTCATCGACTTCGGCGGCTGCGACATCCTGCATCACGCGAGCCGCGAGATGTCCGCCTCGCTCGACGCCGGCCGCTACACCGCGCCGGCGATCGTCGGGCAGATGGTCGAGCAGGGGCGGCTGGGCCTCAAGAGTGGCAGCGGCTTCTACGACTACGAGGGCCGCGACGTCGCGGCCTATCGTCGCGACGTACTCTCGCGCACGCTCGGCGAGCTGCGGCATGCGGGCCTGTGGCGCGCACCTGCCGACCGGACATTGTCATGAGCATCAGCATCCGCCGCGCATTCGCAGATCTGTCTGTGGGGCAGGTGCACTACGCGGCATGTGGCGACCCGACGGCACCGGCCGTGCTGCTGCTGCACCAGTCGCCGCGCAGCTGGACCGAATACCGCGCGGTGCTGCCGCTGATCGGCGTGCGCCGCAGGGCCATCGCGATGGACACGGCCGGCTTCGGCGATTCCGCCGATGGCGGCGTGCCGGCGAGCATCGAGCAATGGGCGCGCGTGGCCTGCGAGCTGCTCGATGCGCTCGGCATCGAGAAGGTCGACGTGGTGGGGCATCACACTGGCGGCGTCATCGCGGTCGAGCTTGCCGCGGCGTTTCCGCAGCGCGTTCGCAGCCTGGTGCTGTCATCCACGCCTTACACCGACGAGCCCTTTCGCAAGGCGCGTGCGCAGCGTCCGCCCATCGACGAAGTCGCGCCGAGCGAAGACGGAACGCATCTTGCCGCGCTCTGGCAGAAGCGCCAGGGCTTTTATCCGGCCGGTCGTCCTGAGCTGCTCGAAGCCTTCGTGCTCGACGCATTGAAGGTCGCGCGTGTCGAGGAAGGGCACCGTGCCGTGGCGTCGTACCGCATGGAAGAGCGCATCGGCGGCATCGCGCAGCCGGTGCTGATCGTGCGTGCGACCGACGACCCTTTCGCTGCTCCCCATGCCGCCGAACTGCAGCACCACCTTCCGCAGGCGCGCATCGCCGACATCGAAGGCGGCATGGTGCCGCTGCCCGATCAGATGCCCGACGCCTTCGCGCGCACGGTGCTCGATTTTCTGGAGAACCTGCCTTGAAAGCTGTGCGCATCCATGGATTCGATGCCGTGCCCGTGCTGGAAGAGATCGCCGAGCCGACGGCGCGGCCCGGGCGCACCATCGTGCGCATGGAGGCTGCGACGGTCGGGCACATCGACCGCACCGTGTGGCGCGGCAGCTTCCTCAAGCATCCGCCCTTGCCCTACACGCCGGGCGTGGAGGCCGCGGGCGTCGTCATCGCGAGCGGTCGCTACCAGGCGGGGCAGCGCGTCTGGCTGCGAGGAAGCGGCCTGGGCACGCTCTTCGACGGCACATGGTGCGAGCAGATCGATGCGCCCGACGAGGCGCTGGGCCTGTTGCCCGACGACGTGCCGATGACCTTGGGCGCGGCCTTTTTCTCTCCCACGACCTCGGCGTGGGTGGCGCTGCATGAAGTCGCGAAGCTGCAGGCGGGAGAGCAGGTCCTGGTGACCGGGGCCAGCGGCGCCGTCGGCTCGCTCGTGATGCAGCTTGCGCGCGATGCCGGTTGTACGGCCGTCGCGGTCGCTGCGGATGCGGAACCGCCTGCGGTGGCCAGCACCGATCTGCTGATCGATACCGTCGGTGGCGACGTGCTCGCGCGAACGCTGCCTGCAGTGCGCCCCGGTGGGCGGGCCGTGCTGATCGGCTACACCGCGGGGCCGACGCTGTCGCTCGACATCGCGCACTTCCTCCAGCGCGACGTGGCCCTGTTGCCCCTGAACATGTTCCGGCGCGAAGCACAAGGCCGCGCAGCGGTCCCCGAGTTGCTAGCGCGGCTTGCCGATGGGCGCCTGAAACTCGAAGTGCGGCCCTTCGCGCTTGCGGATGCCGCTGCCGCACTCGACTGGATCGCGCAGCGCGGCCATCGCGGACGCGCCGTTCTCGTGCCCCGCCTCTGAGCTGCGGGGCCCGAGGGCTCAGTCTTCTTCTCGCTCGTCGGCCGGCAGTCGCATGTGCAGGTCGATCATCTGCCGCAGCGTCTGCTTGAGCTCTTCCGCGCGGCGCAGCCCGAAGGGCTCGAGCACGCGCCGCTCATGTTCGCGCGCAAGTTCCATCAGGTGCTCGACAGCCTTGAGTCCCTTGCGCGTGATGCGCACCAGCGTGATGCGGCGATCACTCTCATGGGGCAGGCGCTCGACCTGTCCTCGTGCTTCCATGCGGTCCAGCAGCCGCGTAACCGTGGGCTGCTTGGTCACGGTGACCTGCGCGAGCTGGCCGATGCTGACCGGCTCGCTGCCCGCGAGCGAAGCCATCACGCGCCACTCCGATACGGAGAAGCCCTGCTGGCGCGCCACCTCGTGGAACTCCGAGGAGATCAGCTGGCTGGCCTGCGCCAGCAGCGCAGGAAGGTAGTCATCGACGAAGCGATGCGATTCGACGGGTTGATCAGCCATGAAGGCACCTCACAGTCGCCACGGGCACGCTGCTTGCATGTCTAGGGTAATTCATGATTGTGGATACATTCATTTGTCAACATTATAGAAAGCACGATGCAACCTCCTGGTCGCATCGTCCCACGACAGACAACAAGGACCCCGATGGCAGAGCGTTCATTCGTTGAAGAAGTCAAGAAACTGCGGCTTTCTGGTGGGGAAGTCTTCCGCGGTGAGGGCATTCTGGCGGTCACCAAGGCCCTTCTGGAGTCGGGAGTTTCCTACGTGGCGGGCTACCAGGGCGCGCCCATCTCGCACCTGATGGACGTGCTGGCCGATGCGCAGGACATCCTCGCCGAGCAGGGCATTCGCTTCGAGAACAGTGCGAGCGAAGCCACCGCGGCTGCCACGCTCGCAGCCTCCGTCAACTACCCGCTGCGCGGCGCCGTCACCTTCAAGGCTACCGTGGGTACCAACGTGGCGTCCGACGCGCTGGCCAACCTGGCATCGGGCGGCGTGACCGGCGGCGCGCTCATCATCGTGGGCGAGGACTATGGCGAGGGCTCGTCGATCATGCAGGAGCGCAGCCACGCCTTCGCGATGAAGTCGCAGATCTGGCTGCTCGATCCGCGCCCTAACCTGCCCAGCATCGTCGATGCGGTGAAGCAGGGCTTCGATCTCTCCGAAGCCAGCAACACGCCTGTGATGCTGCAGCTGCGCATCCGCGCCTGCCACGTGCACGGCCACTTCGTCGCGGGCGACAACAAGCGCGCGAAGTTCACGCTGAAGGACGCGCTCGAGAACCCGCAGCGCGACGTGGGCCGCATCGTGCTGCCGCCCGCGAGCTTCGTGCATGAGCAAGAGAAGGTGAAGGACCGCTGGCCCGCGGCCGTGCGCTTCATCGAGGAGCGCAAGCTCAACGAGTTCTTCTCCGAGGACGCCGACGACATCGGCATCATCGTCCAGGGCGGTAGCTACAACACGCTGGTGCGTGCGCTCGAACGCCTGGGCCTCGCGGACGTCTACGGCGACACCCAGGTGCCGCTGTACGTGATGAACGTGGCCTATCCCGTCATCGAGAGCGAGGTGATCCGCTTCTGCGAAGGCAAGCGCGCGGTGCTCGTGGTGGAAGAGGGGCAGCCCAACTTCGTCGAGCAGAACCTCGCGACCATCCTGCGCCAGGCCGGCTCCTCCACCGTGCTGCACGGCAAGGACATGCTGCCGGTGGCCGGCGAATACACGGCCGCCGAGCTGCTCAAGGGCACGCGCAGCTTCTGCGAACGCTACGAGCGCCTTGCGCCGTTACCGGTGCCCGCGCCCGTGCGCAAGGTGATTCCGCTGACCGAAGTCGCGGCTGAGCCCGCGCAGCCTGTCGCGCCGCTCGGCGAGGTGGTCCACGCCCGTCCGCCGGGCTTCTGCACCGGCTGCCCCGAGCGTCCCATCTTCAGCGCGATGAAGCTGGTCGAGCGCGAACTCGGTCCGCACCACGTGAGCGCCGACATCGGCTGCCACCTGTTCTCCATCCTGCCGCCCTTCAACATCGGCAACACCACCATGGGCTACGGCCTGGGCGGCGCGGGCGCCGCGGCGCTCAACGCGCCTGCAGGCAAGCGCGCGATCTCGATGATGGGCGACGGCGGCTTCTGGCACAACGGCCTGACCAGCGGCGTGGCCAACGCGGTCTTCAACAAGAGCGACAACCTCACCATCGTCGTCGACAACAACTACACCTCGGCCACCGGCGGGCAGGACATCCTCTCGTCGAACGCCGTCAACAAGACGCGCAGCACCGGCCACGAGATCGAGAGCGCCGTGCGCGGCGTGGGCGTGAAGTGGGTGAAGACGATGCGTCGCACCTACGACATCGCCGGCATGCGCGATGCACTCAAGGAAGCGCTGACCACCAAAGAGAAAGGCCCGAAGGTCCTGATCGCGCAGTCGGAGTGCATGCTCAACAAGCAGCGCCGCGAGAAGCCGCTGGTGCGCAGGGCCATCGCCGACGGCAAGCGCATGGTGCGCGAGAAGTTCGGCGTCGACTCCGACACCTGCACCGGCGACCACTCCTGCATCCGCCTCTCGGGCTGCCCGTCGCTGTCGATCAAGCCCAATCCCGATCCGCTGCGCACCGACCCGGTCGCGGCGGTGCTCGACAGCTGCGTGGGCTGCGGCGTGTGCGGCGAGGTCTCGCACGCCGCCGTGCTGTGCCCCTCTTTCTACAAGGCGCAGATCGTGAGCAACCCCAGCCGCTGGGACCAGCTGCGCGAGCGCGTGCGCGCGGCCGTCATCGGCTGGATGCAGCGCGGCGAGGCTCGCCGCCGTGAAGCCTATGCCTTCTGAAGCGATGACGAACAGCAAGGCCCAACCTATAAAGATCGCGATCCTCGCCATGGGCGGGGAGGGCGGCGGCGTGCTCGCCGACTGGATTGTCGACATGGGCGAGGCCAACGGCTACGTCGCCCAGACCACCTCCGTGCCGGGCGTGGCCCAGCGCACCGGCGCGACCATCTACTACGTCGAGCTGTACCCCGCCGCGCAGGCCGAGGCCGACGGCGGCACGCCGGTGCTCGCGCTGATGCCGCTGCCGGGCGACGTCGACGTGGTGCTCGCATCCGAGCTGATGGAAGCCGGCCGAGCCGTGCAGCGCGGCCTGGTCACGCGCCAGCGCACCACACTGATCGCCTCCACGCATCGCGTGTTCTCCATTGCCGAGAAGAGCGCGATGGGCGACGGCCGCGTCGACAGCGGCCAGCTCCTCGCCCACACGGCCAACGCCGCCAAGCGCTTCATCCGCTTCGACATGGCCCAGGCCGCCGAGGCTTCGGGCAGCGTGATCAGCGCGGTGCTCTTCGGTGCGCTGGCGGGCTCGGGCGTGCTGCCCTTCAGCCGCGCGCAGTTCGAGGCGACCATCGAACGCGGTGGCGTGGGCGTGAAGCCCAGCCTCAAGGCCTTCGGTGCGGCGTTCGAACGCGCGCAGGGCGGCGACGACGGCGAGCCGGTGAAGGAATCACCCATCGCCGCCCCCGCACCACAGCCGCGCCACCCTGCGGTGCGCGCACTGGTCGAGCGCGTGCAGAGCAGCTTCCCGGCCGAAGCGCAAGACCTGCTGCTCGAAGGCGTGCGCCGCCTCATCGACTACCAAGACCCGGCCTATGCCGGCCTGTATCTCGACCGCATGGCCTCCATCGCGGCCTTGCCTGCGGGCGACCACCGCCTGCTGCGCGAAACTGCGCGGCACCTCGCGCTCTGGATGTCCTACGAAGACACTGCCCGCGTCGCGGCCCTGAAGACCCGCGCCACCCGCTTCGAGCGCGTGCGCGGCGAGGTGCGCGTGCAGCCCGGCCAGGTGCTCGCCATCAACGAATACATGCATCCGCGCCTGCAAGAGATCTGCGAGACGCTGCCTGGCGGCATCGGCCGCTGGCTCATGAACTCCACGCTGCCGAAGAAGATCGTCGAGCGCTTCACGCAGCACGGCCGCGTGATCCAGACCAGCTCGCTGCGCGGCTACCTGATGCTGCGCATGGTGGCGGCATGCAGGCGCTGGCGCCTGTCGACCATCCGCTACGCCGAGGAGAACCGCCGCATCGAGGAGTGGCTGCAGCGCATCGCCTCCACGGCGCAGCGCAATCCGGAACTTGCCGTCGAGCTCGCCCAGTGCCAGCGCCTGGTCAAGGGCTACAGCGACACGCACGAGCGCGGCATCCGCAACTACGACACCGTGATGCGCGCCTTCGAGCGCGCGGGCAATGCCCTGGCACCGGCCACACTGCGCGAACTGCGCGATGCCGCCTTGGCCGACGAGCACGGCCACAAGCTGCAGGCCGCGCTCGCGCAGCATGCGCTGGCCTGAAGAGACGAAAACGACGATGAGCACAACTTCAGCCACCCTCTCGCTGCGCGTCGCCGAGGCGCGCGAACTGAATCCGCTGATCCGCATGCTGCGCCTGCGCGCCGACGACGGCCGCGCGCTGCCCGGCTTTGCCGCGGGCGCCCACATCCGCGTGCAGGTGTCGCTGCCGGGCGGCAAGACCGACTGGCGCCACTACTCGCTCATCAATTTCGACACCGCGCGCAACGCCACCAACGCACCGACCGAGTACGTGATCGCGGTGCGCAAGGAGGCCGAAGGCCGTGGTGGCTCGCGCTTCATGCACGAGGGGCTGAAAGAGGGCGACACCATCGCCATCGAGCCGCCGAAGAACGACTTTCCGCTGCACACCGGCCCGGGCGGTTCGGTGCTCGTGGCGGGCGGCATCGGCGTGACGCCACTGGCCACCATGGCCGCGCGCCGGCGTGCCGAAGGCGCGGCCGTGCGCATGCACTACGCCGGCCGCAGCCGCGAGCTGATGGCCTTCCTGCCCGAGCTGCAGGCGCTGCTGGGCGACGACCTGCACGTGCACGCGGATGCCGAAGCAGGCGCGCCGCTGGCCATCGATGCGCTACTCGACAGCGTTCCTGCCGGCGACCGCCTGTATGTGTGCGGCCCCAAGGTCATGCTAGACGCGGTGCTCGAACGCACCCAGGCACGCGGCTGGGAGCACGACCGTGTGCACTTCGAGCTCTTCACCGAGGCCGTCGCGGAAGAGGGCGACCAGCCTTTCGAGGTGGAACTCGCGCAGTCGGGCCAGCGCTTCACCGTGCCGGCGGACCAGAGCATCCTCGACTGCCTCATCGAGCACGGCTGCGACCCGATGTTCGACTGCAAGCGCGGCGAATGCGGCGTGTGCGCGGTGCCCGTGCTCGAAGGCGAGATCGACCATCGCGACTACGTGCTCACCGCCCGCGAGAAGGCGCAAGGCAACGTCATGCAGATCTGCATCTCGCGTGCCAAGGGTGCGCGCCTGGTGCTGGACATCTGAAGCAAGGAGACATGAACGCCATGACCTCGTACATAGACAACCCTGATGCCATCCGCGCGCTGGTGCAGAACGACCGGGTGCACCGCGACCTATACACCAGCCAGGAACTCTTCGAACTGGAGCAGGAGCACTTCTTCGCCAACACCTGGAACTACGTCGGCCACGAGAGCCAGCTGCCGAAGCCCGGCGACTGGATCAGCAACGAGATCGCCGGGCGTCCGCTGATCGTCGTGCGCCACTCCGACGGCAGCGTGCGCGTGATGATGAACCGCTGCGCCCACAAGGGCTCGCGCCTGGTCAACGGGCCCTGCGGCAACACCGGCAAGTTCTTCCGCTGCCCTTATCACGCCTGGACCTTCAAGACCGACGGCGCGCCGCTGGCCATTCCGCTGAAGACCGGCTACGAGAACACGCAGCTGCACGAGTGCGAATCGGGCAAGGGCCTGACCACCGTGAAGCACGTGCGCAGCCACCGCGGCTTCATCTTCGTGAAGATCAACGACGCCGGCCCCGATTTCGACGAGTACTTCGGCGACTCGCTGAGCTCCATCGACAACATGGCCGACCGCTCGCCCGAGGGCGAACTGGAGATCGCCGGCGGCTGCCTGCGCTTCATGCACCAGTGCAACTGGAAGATGTTCGTGGAGAACCTCAACGACACCATGCATCCGATGGTGGCGCACGAGTCCTCGGCCGGCACCGCCAAGCGCATGTGGGCCGACAAGCCCGAGAGCGAGCCCAAGCCCATGGCGGTGGAGCAGTTCGTGCCCTTCATGTCCGACTACAAGTTCTTCGAGGACATGGGCATCCGCACGTACGACAACGGCCACAGCTTCACCGGCGTGCACTTCAGCATCCACAGCAAGTACAAGGCGATCCCCGCGTACGACAACGCCATGAAGGCGCGCTACGGCGACGAGAAGACCGCGCAGATCCTCGGCATGGCACGGCACAACACCGTCTACTACCCGAACCTCACGATCAAGGGCGCGATCCAGGCGATCCGCGTGGTCAAGCCGATCTCGGCCGACAAGACCCTCATCGAGAGCTGGACCTTCCGCCTCAAGGGCGCACCGCCGGAACTGCTGCAGCGCACCGCGATGTACAACCGCCTCATCAACTCGCCTTTCTCGGTGGTGGGCCATGACGACCTGCAGGCCTATCGCGGTATGCAGGCCGGCCTGCACGCGAGCGGCAACGAGTGGGTCAGCCTGCACCGCGACTACGACCCGACCGAGCTGAAGGGCGGCGAGATCACCACCGGCGGCACCAACGAGCTGCCCATGCGCAACCAATACCGCAGCTGGGTGCAACGCATGACGGAGACGATGTGATGGCCGGCAGCGCGTCAGAAATCACCCGCCAGCACCTGATCGACTTCGTCGTGAACGAGGCCTACCTGCTCGACACCCGCCGCTACGAGGAGTGGAACGCGCTCTTCACCGACGACGCCTTTTACTGGATACCGCTGATTCCCGATCAGGAGGATGGTCTCAATCACACCTCGCACCTCTATGAGGACAAGCTCCTGCGCGAGCTGCGCATCGAGCGCCTGAAGAGCCCACGCGCCTTCTCGCAGCAGCCGCCGAGCCGCTGCCATCACCTGCTGCAGGTGCCGGTGGTGGAGCAGTTCGACGCGGAATCCCGCCGCTACGTGGTGCGCACCTCGTTCCACTACACCGAGTCGCAGGGCGACGAGATCCAGTTCTACGTGGGCACCTTCTTCCACCACCTCACGGTGCAGGACGGCGCGCTGCGCATGACGCTCAAGCGCGTCAACCTCCTCAACTGCGACGCGGCCCTGCCGGCCGTGCAACTCTTCATCTGACAGGGACGAGATGCCGCACGCCACCGTCCACGACGTCTTCGCAGCCACCGCGGCCCGCACGCCGCAGGCCGAATTCCTTTTCACCGAATCGGTGACCGCCGCCGCCTACGGCATCGAAGCGGGCGCCATCCGCTGGGGCGAAGCTGCGGAGCGCATCGAGCGGCTGCGCGCGGCCTACGCACGCGCCGGCTACGGCCACGGCCATCGCGTCGGCCTGCTGCTGGAGAACCGGCCGGCTTTCATCTTCCATTGGCTCGCGCTGAACGCACTGGGCGTGAGCGTGGTGCCGATCAATGCTGAGATGCGCTCGGCCGAGCTGGTCTACCTGATCGGCCACAGCGAGATAGGCCTGGCCGTGACGCTGCCCGAGCGCGCGGTCGATCTGCGCGCGGCGGCCGCACAGGCAGGCATCGCCTTCGAGACCATGGGCCCGGACGACGCGGTGCCGCCCGCGAAGACAGCCGCGCCGCGCGCTGGCGAGCCCGTGGGCATCGACACCGAATGCGGCCTTCTCTACACCTCGGGCACCACGGGGCGCCCCAAGGGCTGCATCCTGAGCAATGCCTACTTCCTGCGCGCGGGCGAGTGGTACGCGGCGCTCGATGGCGTGTGCAGCATCCGACCCGACAAGGAGCGCGTCATCACGCCGCTGCCGCTCAACCACATGAACGCGATGGCCTTCTCCACCATGGTGGTGCTGGTCGCGGGCGGCTGCCTGGTGCAGCTCGACCGCTTCCATCCGAAGACCTGGCTGGCGAGCGCGAAGGAGAGCAGCGCGACCATCGTCCACTACCTGGGCGTGATGCCCGCGATGCTGCTGTCGGCACCCGCATCGGCGGCCGACCGCGACCATGCCATCCGCTGGGGCTTCGGCGCCGGCGTGGACCGCAAGAACCACGCACCCTTCGAGGAACGCTTCGGCTTTCCGCTGGTCGAGGCCTGGGCCATGACCGAGACCGGCGCGGCCGCCTGCATCATGGCCAACCGCGAGCCGCGCCTGGTGGGCACCAGTTGCTTCGGCCGGCAGGAAGACTTCGTCGAGATCCGCCTGGTGGGCGACGACGGCAGCGACGTCGGCGTAGATGCGCCCGGCGAACTGCTGGTGCGCTCGGCCGGCCCAGATCCGCGGCGCCACTTCTTCTCCGGCTACCTGAAGGACGACGAGGCCACGCGCGAAGCCTGGGCCGACGGCTGGTTCCACACCGGCGACCTGGTGCGCCGTGATGCCGAGGGCAACTGCTTCTTCGTCGATCGCAAGAAGAACGTGATCCGCCGCAGCGGCGAGAACATCTCGGCCGTCGAGGTCGAGAGCGTGCTCAACCAGCATCCGGCGGTGAAGGCATCGGCCGTGGCGGCCACGCCCGACGAAGTGCGCGGAGACGAGGTGCTGGCCTGCATCGTGATGCGCGAGGGCACTGATGCCTCGCAGCTCGAACAGACTGCGGCCAGCATCGTCCAGCACGCGCTGGCGCAGTTGGCCTACTACAAGGCACCCGGCTACGTGGCCTTCGTCGATGCACTGCCGCTCACGCCGTCGCAGAAGATCCAGCGTGGGCAGCTGCGCGACATGGCGCAGTCGCTGCCCGGCCAGGCCCATTGCATCGACACCCGCTCGATGAAGAAGAGGCAGGCATGACGGCGAAGCGGCTCTCGTACGAAGGCGTCGCAGTCGCGGTGCCCATCACCGTGCCCTACGTGCGCTACTCCACGCGCACCGCGCACTGGTTCGTCGGCCAGGCCATCCAGGCGCTGGTGAAGGCCAGCGGCGTGCCCAAGGAACAGATCGACGGCCTGTGCCTCAGCAGCTTCTCGCTCGCACCCGACACGGCCGTGGGCGTCACCCAGCACCTGGGCCTGTCGCCGCGCTGGCTCGACCACGTGCCCACCGGCGGTGCATCGGGCGTGATGTGCTTGCGCCGTGCGGCGCGCGCGGTGCAGGCGGGCGATGCCGACATCGTGGCCTGCGTGGGGGCCGACACCAACCACGTCGATTCCTTCCGCCAGACGCTGGGCAGCTTCAGCAACTTCGCGCGCGATGCGAGCTACCCCTACGGCTCGGGCGGCCCGAACTCGATCTTCGCCTTCATCACCGCCAACTACATGCGCACCTACGGCGCCAGGCGCGAGGATTTCGGCCGCATCTGCGTCGACCAGCGCACCAACGCGCTGGGCAACCCGAACGCGATGTTCAAGAAGGGGCTGACGCTCGACGAGTACATGGCCGCGCGGCCCATCTCCGACCCGATCCACCTGTTCGACTGCGTGATGCCCTGCGCCGGTGCCGACGCCTTTCTCGTGATGAGCGAGGAGCGCGCCCGTGACCTGGGACTGGCGCACGTGGTGATCCGCGGCGCCATCGAGCGCCACAACGCCTATGCCGAAGACCCGGTGATGGTGCAGGGCGGCTGGCGCAAGGACCGCGACGACCTCTACGCGCAGGCCGGCATCCAGCCCGCGGAACTCGACTTCGTGCAGACCTATGACGACTACCCCGTCATCGTGATGATGCAGTTCGAGGACCTGGGCTTCTGCGAGAAGGGCGAGGGCCCGGCCTTCGTGCAGGCCAACACCATGACTTTCGACGGCAGCTTTCCGAACAACACCAGCGGCGGGCAGCTCTCGGCGGGGCAGGCGGGGGCTGCGGGCGGCTTCCTCGGCATGGTCGAGGCGATCCGCCAGTTGACCGGCGAAGCCGGCGCGCGCGCTGTGCCCGATGCGCAGCTCGGCCTCGTCGCCGGCTTCGGCATGGTGACCTACGACCGCTGCCTGTGCACGGGCGCGGTGATTCTGGGGAGACCCGCATGACGATGCCCCTGATGCGCCCTCCGCGCAAGAACCCGGTGCTGCGCACCCGGCAGATGAACCTGCCGCCAGGCGCGCGCGGCCGCGTCGCGCTGGGCCTGACCGCTGCCGCGGCCGAAGGCCGCTTCGAGCTCCAGACCTGCGACGACTGCGGCACGGTGCAGTACCCGCCGCGCGAGGTCTGCCACAAGTGTCTTTCCGCCGCGCTGCGCTGGCGGCAGCAAAGCGGCGAGGGCGAGCTGCTCGGCAGTACCACGCTGCATCACAGCAACGACCTGTTCTTCCGCGAGCGGCTGCCCTGGCGGCTGGGCCTGGTGCACCTGGATGCCGGCCCCACGCTCATGGTCCACCTGCATGGCGAGGTCGGCGACGCGCCGCAGCGCGTGCGCGTAGGCGCCCGGCTCGACCGCGCGGGCCAGGCCGTTCTCATTGGTTTTCCGAACGAAGGAAGTCCCCACATGGCCGACGACAAGATGCTGCGCGAGATGACCAGCGACCCCAAGTTCCGCAAGGTGCTGGTGACCGACGGCAAGACGGAGACCGGCCAGGCCATCGTGCGCTCGCTGGTCAAGGCCGGCGCCGACATCGTCTGGGTCGGTCATGCCGAGCCCTGGAAGAAGATGGGCGACGGACTCGACGACATCTCGGCGCTGCCGCAGGTCACGCTGGTGCCGCTGGACCTGACCAACGGACGGCAGGTGACTGAGCTGGCCGGCTCCATCGGCGGCAAGGTCGACATCGTCATCAACAACGCGGAGGTGCACCGCACCTTCGGCATCGGCGCGCGGCGCGGCACCGACGTGGCGAAGGCCGAGATGGACATCAACTACTTCGGCCTGCTGCGCCTCGCGCAGGAGTTTGGCCCAGCGCTGAAAGGCCGCTCGGCCGACGGCGTGACGGGTGCGACCGCGTGGGTCAACCTGCTGTCGATCTACGCGCTGAGCAACTTCCCGCCGCACGGCACCTTCAGCGCATCGAAGGCGGCGGCGCATTCGCTCGCGCAATGCCTGCGCGCGGAGATGCGGCCCGCCGGCATCCGCGTGATCAACGTGTTCCCCGGTCCCATCGACGACGAATGGAACCAGCACACGCCGCCGCCCAAGCTCGCGCCCTCGGCGCTGGCCAACGCCATCGTGAAGGCGCTGCGCGACGGCGTGGAAGACGTGTACCCCGGCGACGTCGCGCAGGAGTGGCTGGAGCGCTGGCGCGACAACCCCAAGGTGCTCGAGCGCGAGCTGGCCGCAGGCGGTTGAGACAGGAGCCAAACGAATGACCACGACGACCGAACTGATGTCCACCGCCGAAATCCTCGGCGGCCTGGTGACCGCCATGGCCAGCGGCCGCATCCGCGTGATCGACCTCACGCAGACGCTGACGCCCGAGTTTCCGCAGATCGCGCTGCCGCCCGAGATGGGCCAGTGCTGGCCCTTCCGCATCGAGGAAGTGTCGAAGTACGACGAACGCGGCCCCGGCTGGTACTGGAACAATTTTTCCTGCGGCGAACACACCGGCACGCACTTCGATGCGCCGATCCACTGGATCTCTGGCCGCGACCTGCCGAACAACTCGGTGGACACCATCCCCGTGCAGCACTTCGTGGCGCCGGCCTGCGTGATCGACTGCTCGCCGCAGGTGAAGGACGACCCCGACTACCTGCTGACCCTGGAAGACATCGAGGCCTACGAGGCTGCCCATGGCCGCATCCCGAAGGGCGCGTGGGTGCTGATGCGCACCGACTGGTCGAAGCGCACCGACCCCGAGGCCTACCAGAACTTCGACGAGACCGGCCAGCACACGCCGGGCCCGAGCACGGCGGCCGTGCGATTCCTGGTCGAGCAGCGCGACGTGCTGGGCTTCGGCTCGGAGGCCATCGGCACCGATGCCGGGCAGGGCTACCACCTGCGCCCGCCGTACCCCTGCCACTACTACATGCATGGCGCGGGCCGCTATGGGCTGCAGTGCCTGAGCAACCTCGACCTGCTGCCGCCGGCCGGCGCAGTGCTGATCTGCCCGCCGCTGAAGATCGAGAAGGGCAGCGGCAGTCCGCTGCGCGTGCTGGCGCTGGTGGGAGCGCAGGCATGAGCGCGGCCGTCCCCAAGGTCGCGGCCGTCACCGGCGGCAGCGCAGGCATCGGCAAGGCCATCTGCGAGGACCTGCTCGCACAGGGCTACGAGGTGGTGTCGCTCGCGCGCCGCAAGGCCGAGATCGACCACCCGAAGCTGCACAACATCGAGGTCGACCTGAGCGACCGCGCCGCCACCGGCGAGGCGGTGCGCGAACTGGTCGAGCGCTTCTCGCCCACCACCATCGTTCACAACGCGGGCGTGATCCGCGCCGCGCTGCTGCCCGACGTGAAGCTCGACGACCTCGACGCGCTGGTCGACCTGCACCTGGGCTGTGCGATCCAGCTCGTGCAAGGTGCGTTGCCCGCGATGCGTGCGCAGCGCTTCGGCCGCGTGGTGCTGCTGTCGTCGCGCGCCGCGCTGGGGCTGGCCACGCGCACCAGCTATTCGGCCACCAAGGCCGGCATGCTGGGCATGGCGCGCACCTGGGCGCTGGAGCTAGCGGCTGACGGCATCACGGTGAACGTGGTGGCGCCGGGCCCCATCCGCACCGACATGTTCTACGACGTGGTCGAGGCCGGCAGCGACAAGGAACGCGCGCTCGCCGCGTCGGTGCCCGTCAGGCGGCTCGGTGAATCGGCCGACGTTGCACGCGCCGTGCGTTTCTTCGCGGATGCCGACAACAGCTTCGTCACAGGCCAGGTGCTGTACGTGTGCGGCGGCACCAGCGTCGGCAGCCTGGCCCTCTGAACCTGTTCTCCCTTTCCTGCTTTCTCTCGTCCCTCAAAAAAACCACCTCTGGAGCACCGCCATGAAAGTACTGAACCGAATTCGCACATTCGCGGCCATCGCCGCGGGCCTCGGCGCGCTGACGGGCGCCGCGGGCGCGTGGGCCGCCGATCTCAAGGTCGGCTTCATCACTTCGATGTCGGGGCCGGTGTCGTCGCTGGGCATTCCGTACGACAAGGGCATGAAGGCGGCCGTGGCCTACAAGTCGGAAGTCGGCGGCCGCAAGGTCCAGGTGATCCAGCTCGACGATGCGTCAGACCCGTCCACGGCGGCGCGCAACGCGCGCAAGCTGATCGAGGAGGACAAGGTGGACGTCATCATCGGCACGGCCGGCGCGCCGGGCTCGCTGGCCATCGCCGGCGTGGCGCGCGAGACGAAGACGCCGCTGATCTCCATCGCCAACGCCGACCTGGCGGGCGAAGACGGCGCGTGGATGGTGACGCTGCCGCAGCCCGCGCCGCTGATGATGGGCGCGATGGTCGAGAAGATGAAGCAGTCGGGCGTGAAGACGGTCGCCTACATCGGCTATTCCGACGCCTGGGGCGACCTGGTGTACGACGCGCTCATGAAGTCCGCGCCCGGCGCCGGCATCAAGGTGGTGAGCAACGAGCGCTATGCGCGCAGCGACTCGTCGGTGGCTGGCCAGGTGCTGAAGATCGTGGCGCTGCGCCCCGACGCGGTGATCACCGGCGCATCGGGCACGCCGGGCGCGCTGCCCTACCTGGCGCTGCAGGAGCGCGGCTACAAGGGAAAGATCTACGGCATGCACTCGCTGATCAACCCCGACTTCATCCGCGTCGGCGGCGCGTCGGTCGAAGGCCTGCTGGCGCCCACGGGCCCGGTGGTGGTGGCCGAGCAACTGCCCGACGCCAACCCGATGAAGAAGATCGCGATGGACTTCCGCGCCGCCTTCCAGAAGGCCAACGGCGCACCGCCCACCGACACCTTCTCGGCCTACAGCTTCGATGCGTGGCTGATCTATCTCGACGCCGCGCAGCGCGCGCTGGCCAGCAAGGCCGAACCCGGCACGCCGCAGTTTCGCGTGGCGCTGCGCGACGCGATCGTGAGCACCAAGGAGCTGGTGGGCACGCACAGCGTCTACAACTTCAAGCCGACCGACCGCTACGGCTCGGACGACCGCTCTCGCGTCGTGGTGCGGCTCGACAAGGGCCAATGGAAGCTCGTTCCCTGAAACGCCCGACGTGAAGACCCCCATGAAAAAGATCACCCGCATCCTCGCCGCCACGGCAGTCGCTGCAGCCGCCGCCCTCGCCGCGGCGCAGGCCATGGCTGCCGACCTGAAGATCGGCTTCATCAGCTCGCTCTCCGGCCCCGTGGCCGCGCTTGGAGTGCCGTACGAGAAGGGCATCCGCGCCGCGATCGCGGAACGTCCCGAGATCGCCGGACGCAAGGTGCAGCTCATCGTGCTCGACGATGCCTCCGACCCCACCACGGCGGGCCGCAACGCGCGCAAGCTGGTGACCGAGGACAAGGTCGACGTGCTCATCGGCACATCCGGCGTGCCCGGCGCGATGGCCATCGCCTCGGTGGCGCGCGAGCTCAACACGCCGCTGATCTCGCCCACGCCCGTGACCATTCCCGGCTCCGAGGGCGCGTGGACCGTGACCGTGTCGCAGCCCTTCCAGCTCATGGTGGCGGGCGTGGTCGAGCGCATGAAAGCTTCGGGCGTGAAGACGGTCGCCTTCATCGGCTTCTCCGACGCGCTGGGCGACCTGGCCTACGACTCGCTGGTCAAGAGCGCCGACGCGGCCGGCATCAAGGTGGTGGCGAACGAGCGCTATGCGCGCAGCGATTCGTCGGTGGCCGGGCAGGTGCTGAAGATCGTCGCGGCCCGGCCCGACGCGGTGTTCGCCGGCAACTCGGGCACGCCGGGCGCGCTGCCCTACATCGCGCTGGCCGAGCGCGGCTATAAGGGCAGGATCTACGGCACGCACGGCCTCATCAACGCCGACTTCGTGCGCGTGGGCGGCGCTTCCATCGAGGGCCTGCAAGTGCCCAGCGGTCCGGTGCTGGTGGCCGACCAGCTGCCTGACAGCAACCCGATCAAGAAGGTGTCGATGGGCTTTCGCAATGCGTACCAGAAGCTCAACGGCGCGGTGCCGACCGATGCCTTCTCGTCGTACACCTACGACGCTTTCCTGCTGCTGGCGGACGCGGCCTCGCGCACCAAGGGCGAGCCGGGCACGCAGGCCTACCGCACGGCGCTGCGCGATGCGATCGTGAGCACGAAGGAGCTGGTGGGCACGCACGGCATCTACACCTTCAAGCCCGACGACCGCTACGGCTCCGACCAGCGCGGCGTGGTCATCGTGCAGATGACCAAGGGCCAGTGGAAATTGGTCCCGTAGCCCCCGGACCGGCCACCGAGCACAGCCATGACCACCTACCGCAATCGCCCCGATCTCGTCGCGGCGCTGGTGCAGGACGACCGGGTGCACCGCGACCTGTACCTGAGCGAGGAGCTTTTCGCGCTGGAGCAGGAGCATCTGTTCGCCGGCACCTGGGTCTTCCTGGGCCATGCGAGCCAGGTGCCGCAGGCCGGCGACTTCGTGACCCAGGAGATCGCCGGACGGCCGCTGCTCATGGTGCGCCAGCCCGACGGCGACGTTCACGTGCTCTACAACCGCTGCGCCCACAAGGGCACGCAGCTGGTGACGGACGAGTGCGGCAACACCGGCCGCTTCTTCCGCTGCCCGTACCACGCCTGGACCTACAAGCTCGACGGCGCGCCGCTCGGCCTGCCGCTGAAGAACGGCTACGAGGGCACGCAGCTCAAGGCTTGCGAGTCGGGGCAGGGGCTCTCGGTGGTGAAGAACGTGAAGGTGTACCGCGACTTCGTGTTCGTGCGCCTTTCCGACACCGGCCCTTCGTTCGACGA
The DNA here is from genome assembly GCF_013376045.1 of Variovorax sp. SG517. Classification (GTDB taxonomy): domain Bacteria; phylum Pseudomonadota; class Gammaproteobacteria; order Burkholderiales; family Burkholderiaceae_C; genus Variovorax. The sequence goes on from NZ_JABMJG010000003.1 coordinate 213,666, forward strand.
GTACTTCGGCGAGGTGCTGGGCGCCATCGACAACATGGTCGACCGTTCGCCCGAAGGCAAGCTCACGGTGGGTGGCGGCGTGCTGCGCAACATCGTCCACTGCAACTGGAAGATGTACCTGGAGAACATCAACGACACGGTGCATCCGATGTCCACGCACGAGTCGGCCACTAAGGCGGCCGAGGCGCTGTGGGAGGGCCATGCGCCCTCCGACCCCAAGCCGATGGCGATGGAGCAGATCCTGCCCTTCGGCGCGGGCTACGAGTTCTTCGACAGGATGGGCGGGCGCGCGTTCGCCAACGGCCACAGCGTGCTGGGGGTGAACTTCAGCATCCACTCCAACTACGCGCAGCTGCCCGAGTACGAAGCCGCCATGAGCGCTGCGCATGGCGAGGCGCGCGCGGCCGAGATCCTGCAGCGCTCGCCGCAGAACTCGGTTTTCTTTCCGAGCCTGTCGGTCAAGGGCTCGCCGCTGGCCATCCGCGTGATCCGCCCGCTGGCGGCCGACCGCACGTTGATCGAGGCGTGGAGCTTCAGCGCGGCCGGCGCGCCTGCGCTGCTCTTCGAACGTGCCATGAGCTACAACCGGCTGGTGTTCTCGCCGATGTCGGTGGTCGCGCACGACGACGTGCACCTGTTCGAGAGCATCCAGCAGGGCCTGCGCGCGGGCGGCAACGAATGGGTGAGCCTGCATCGCAACTTCGACCCGGCCGAGAAGCAGCAGGCCACGATCACCACCAACGGCACCAACGAACTGCTGATGCGCAACCAGTTCCGCGCCTGGGCGAAGGCCATGGCGGCGGGCATGGAGGCCACGGCATGACGGATCCGCGCGATTTCGTCGCCCATGAGGCGGCGCTGCTCGACGAGCGCCGCTTCGACGACTGGCTGGCCCTGTTCGCGGAAGACGGCCACTACTGGGTGCCGCTGCTCGGCGCGGCGCAGGCCGATCCCTTCTCGCACAACTCGCTGGCCTTCGAAGACCGCCTGCTGCTGCAGCTTCGCGTGGAGCGGCTGAAGAACCCGCGCGCGCATTCGCAGCATCCGGCCAGCCACAGCCAGCATGTGCTGCAGCCCTCGCGCATCGAGCGCGAGGAGGGCGATGAAGCGTGGCTGCGCACGCCGTTCCTCTACGTCGAGGCGCGCGGCGAAGGGCAACTGCTGCTGAGCGGCACCGCACGCCACCACCTCGTTCGCACGTCCACGGGATGGCTGATCCGCGAGAAGCGCATCGACCTGCTCAACGCCCCGCGCGCGTTGCCCGCCATCCAGTTGTTCATCTGATCCATCCGAGTTACCCGTTGTCCATTCCAACCATCCTCACCGGAGCTACGACATGAAGAGCCTGATGCAGACCTTGACGCGCGGCGCCCTTGCCGCCGCGCTGACCGCCTGTGGCGTTGCCAGCGCATTCGCGGCCGACCTCAAGGTCGGCCTGAGCGTGTCGCTGTCGGGGCCGAACTCCTCGCTGGGCGTGCCCTACGCCAAGGGCATGCAGGCCGCACTCGCCTACAAGGGCGAGGTGAACGGCCGCAAGATCCAGCTCGTCGTGCTCGACGACGGCTCCGACCCGACCACGGCCGGGCGCAATGCGCGCAAGCTCATCGAGGAGGAGAAGGTCGACGTGCTCATGGGCACTTCCGGCGTGCCCGCCGCCATTGCCATGGCGCAGGTCAGCAAGGAGGCGAAGACGCCGCTGATCGGCCTCACGCCCATCCTGCTCGACCCCAACGAGAACCCTTGGGTGATGACGGTGGCCCAGCCCACGCAGCTCATGATCGACGCGGTGGTCGAGCGCATGAAGCGCAACAACGTGAAGACCGTGGGCTACATCGGCTTCTCCGACGCCTGGGGCGACCTGGTGTACGAGGCGCTGATGAAGGCCGCGCCCGCCGCCGGCATCAAGGTGGTGAGCAACGAGCGCTACGCGCGCGCCGACGCCTCGGTGACCGGGCAGGTGCTGAAGATCGTGGCGCTGCGCCCCGACGCGGTGATGACCGGCGGCGCCGGCACGCCGGGCGCGCTGCCGTTCCTGGCGCTGCAGGAGCGCGGCTTCAAGGGCGGCGTTTACGGCCAGCACGGACTCATCAACCCCGACTTCGTGCGCGTGGTCGGCGCGGCAGGTCAGAACGCGCTGATGCCGACGGGCCCGGTGATCGTGGCCGAGCAGCTGCCGGCCGACTACCCGACGAAGAAGATCGCGACCGACTTCCGTGCCGTCTTCCAGAAGGTCAACAACGCACCGACCAGCGATGCCTTCTCTGCCTATTCCTTCGACGGCTGGCTGGTGTTCGCCGATGCGGCATCGCGCGCGATGAAGAAGGCCGAGCCGGGCACGCCCGAGTTCCGCGTGGCGCTGCGCGACGCCATCTTCAGCACCAAGGAAGTGGTGGGCACGCACGGCGTTTACACCTTCAAGCCCGGCAGCCTCTACGGCGTGGATGAACGCGCCCGGGTGATCGTCAAGCTCGACAACGGCCAATGGAAGCTCGCACCTTGAACCTCTTGCCTTCGACTCTGTGGAGGGCCGCGCGATGACCTGGGACGTGGCCCTCATCCTCATCACCGACGGCCTCGCCAACGGTGCCATCTATCTGCTGGCCGGCCTCGGGCTGGTGCTGATCTTCTCAGTCACGCGGGTGGTGTTCGTGCCCTTCGGCGACATCGCGGCCTTCGCGGCGCTGTCGCTCGCGGCCTTCGAGACCGGCCGCGTGCCGCCGACCATCGGCATGGTCGCGGTGCTCGCGGCGCTGGCGCTGGCCACCGAAGTCGGCAGCCTCCTGCGGCGCGGCGAGACCGCGCGCATTCCGAAGGCGGTGCTGACCTGGGGCGTGCTGCCAGCCATTCCCTGCGCGCTGGCGTGGCTCGCGGCGCGGCCCGGCGTGCCGGTGGCGGTGCACATCGCGGTGGCGGTTCTGCTGGTGGTGCCCATCGCGCCGCTGCTGGCGCGGGTGGTTTTCCAGCCGATCGCCGATGCCTCGGTGCTGGTGCTGCTGATCGTGTCGCTCGCGCTGCACTTCCTGCTGTCGGGCCTGGGCCTGCTGTTCTTCGGGCCCGAGGGTTCGCGCACCACGCCGCTGACCAGCGCCGTGTTCACGCTGGGCGAAGGCTTCACCGTCAGCGGGCAGGTGGTGCTGATGGTGGGGGCGGCCATCGTGCTGAGCGGCCTCTTCTTCCTGGTGTTCGAGCGCACGGTGGCCGGCAAGGCGCTGCGTGCGACGGCGGTGAACCGCGTGGGCGCGCGGCTGGTCGGCATCCGGCCGGTGCGCACCGCGCTGCTGGCATACGGCTGCGCCTCGCTGCTGGCGGGGCTGATCGGCGTGCTGATCGCGCCGGTGACGACGATGTACTACGACTCGGGCTTCATCATCGGCCTGAAGGCCTTCGTGGCCGCGATCATCGGTGGCCTCGTGAGCTACCCGATGACGGCCGTGGGCGCGCTGGCGGTCGGCGTGGTGGAGAGCTTCGCCTCGTTCTGGAGCGGCGCGCTGAAGGACGTGATCGTGTTCAGCCTGCTGATCCCGGTGCTGATGCTGCGCTCCTTCGCGGCCGCGCATGCCGAAGAGGAAGAAGACGAGGTGGACGAATGAACGGCAATCGCAAACGCATGGCGTGGATCGTCGGGCTGGTCGTGGTGCTGGCGCTGGTGCCGGTGTTCGCGGGCAGCTTCACCGTCTCGCTGCTCAACGACATCGGCATCGGCGCGCTCGTGGCGCTGGGCCTCGTGCTGCTGACCGGCGTGGGCGGCGCCACCTCGTTCGGGCAGGCGGCCTTCGTGGGCATCGCGGCCTATGCGACCGCGTGGCTCACCACTGCGCAGGGCATGTCGCCCTGGCTGGGGCTGCTGTTCGCGCTGCTGCTCACGGGGCTGTCGGCATTGGCCATCGGCATGCTCACGCTGCGGCTGGGCGGGCACTTCCTGCCGCTGAGCACCATCGCCTGGGGGCTCTCCATCGCGATGCTGTTCGGCAACGTCGATGGTCTGGGCCGGCACACGGGCCTGTCGAACATTCCGGCACTGCAGATCGCGGGCTGGTCGCTGGCCGATCCGCGTGCGATGTACTGGCTGATCTGGACGGTGGTGGGGCTGGCCTGCCTGTTCAGCCACAACCTGCTGCAGTCGCGGCCGGGGCGCGCCATCCGTGGACTGCGCGGCGGCGCGACGCTGCTGGCGAGCGTGGGGGCGGACGCTTACCGCGTGCGGCTTTCGCTCTTCGTCACTGCGGCCCTGCTCGCTGGGCTGGCGGGCTGGCTCTACGCCCACATGAACCGCTTCGTGAGCCCGTCGCCATTCGACGTGCGCGCCAGCATCGAGTATTTGCTGATGGCGGTGGCCGGCGGCCTGGGCCAGCTGGGCGGGGCGCTGGTGGGCGCCGCTCTGGTGCTGGTGCTGAAGAACGGCCTGCAGGACGTACTGCCGATGCTCACGCAGCGCGCCGGCCAGCTGGAGGCAGTGGCCTTCGCCGCGCTCTTCATCCTGCTGCTGCACTTCGCGCGCGGCGGCGTGATGGGGCTGCTGCGCCGCTGGACGCGACGCCGCGCCGGCGCGCGGGGGCCTTCGCGCCACGAAGGGCCCGCGGTCGACCCGCTGCCCAACCGCACGCTGCCCGCCCGCGGCTCGCCCGTGCTGTCGGTGAACGGCGCGGTCAAGCGCTTCGGCGGTCTGGTGGCGGTGAACGACGTGAGCTTCGACGTGAAGGCCGGCGAGATCGTCGGGCTGATCGGGCCGAACGGCGCGGGCAAGTCGACCATGTTCAACCTGCTGACCTGCACGCTGCCGATGAGCTCGGGCCAGGTGCGCTTCCTCGAGCACGACATCGCCGGCATGCCGCAGCGCGAGGTGGCGCGGCTGGGGCTGGCGCGCACTTTCCAGCACGTGAAGCTGCGCCCGCACATGAGCCTGCTCGACAACGTGGCGCTGGGCGCGCATTCGCGCACGCGCTCGGGCATCCTGAAGGCGGGCCTGCGGCTCGATCGCACGGAAGAGCAGCAGATCCTGCAGGAAGCGCAGCGCCAGCTCGACCGCATCGGCCTGGGCGACCGTGCGCACGAGCAGGCGGGCAGCCTGCCGCTGGGCACGCAGCGCATCCTGGAGATCGCTCGCGCGCTGGCCGCCGACCCGGTGCTGCTGGTGCTCGACGAGCCTGCGGCCGGGCTGCGGCGCAAGGAGAAGATGGCGCTCGGCGACCTTCTGCGCAAGCTGCGCGAGGAAGGCGTGACCATCCTCATCGTGGAACACGACATGGACTTCGTGATGAAACTGGTGGACAGGCTGGTGGTGATGAATTTCGGCTCCAAGCTCGTGGAGGGCGTGCCCTCGGCGGTGCGCGCGGATGAGCGCGTGCAGGCGGCTTATCTGGGGAGCGTTGTATGAGCGCCGCACGGCCGCCCGAAGGCGCGGGCCCCCTTCAGGGGGCGCGCGAAGTACACGAAGTGACGAGCCTGGGGGTGTCGGTATGACCGCGATGCTGGAGATCGGCGACCTGCATGTGTCATACGGGCAGGTCGAAGCTGTTCGCGGCGTGTCGCTCGACCTGCAGCCAGGCCAGATCATCTCGGTGATCGGCCCCAATGGCGCGGGCAAGACCACGCTGCTGGCCGCCGCCATGGGCCTGCTGCCTTGCAAGGGCACGCTGCGCTTCGAGGGCGAGGACCTGCAGGGGCTCGACGTGGAGGCGCGCGTGGAGCGCGGCCTGTGCCTCGTGCCCGAGAAGCGCGAGCTCTTCGGCGAGCTCACCGTGCTCGACAACCTGCAGCTCGGCGCCTATGCCAAGCGGCTGCGCGGCGACGCGATGAAGAAGCGGCTGCAGTCGGTGTACGACCGCTTTCCGCGCCTGGCCGAGCGCCGCTCGCAGCGAGCCGACACGCTCTCGGGCGGCGAGCGGCAGATGCTGGCCGTGGGCCGCGCGCTGATGTCGGCGCCGCGCCTGCTGATGCTCGACGAGCCCAGCCTGGGCCTGGCGCCGCTGATCGTGCGCGACATCCTGGCGATCGTGCGCAAGCTGCGGGAGGACGGCGTGTCGATCCTGCTGGTGGAGCAGAACGCGCGCGCCGCGCTCGAAAGCTCCGACCACGGCTATGTGCTGGAGACGGGCGAGATCGCGCTCTCGGGAGCCTCGGCCGAACTGGCGAGCGACTCGCGCGTGCAGGCCACCTACCTCGGCGGAGGCACGCACGATGACGACTGAGCCCCGCGCCGTACCGCCCGCGCAACGTACGTTGCCGGTGATGCTGCAGCGGCAGGCCGAACTGTTCGGCGCGCGCACGCTGCTGAAGATCGCGGGGAGCGCGTGGACGCACCGCGATGCGGCTCGCGTTGCGGCGGCGCGGGCCGGCGCGCTGACGCAGGCCGGCGTGGTTCGCGGCGATCGCATCGCGGTGATGTGCGGCAACCGCGTCGAGTTTCTCGAAAGTTTTCTGGGTGCGGGATGGCTGGGCGCTTCGACGGTGCCGGTCAATACGGCGTCGATGGGGCCGCAGATCGAATACTTCCTTGCGAACAGCGAGGCGAAGCTGCTGGTGATCGAAGCGGGCTTCCTGGAGCGGCTTGCGGCGGCAGACCTGGGGCGTACCGCGCTGCGGGAGATCTGGGTTGTCGGCGAGACGGCTTCGGATGCCTGGCGGGCACTTGCGGGCGTGCGCGTCGTGGCGTATCCCGCGCATGGGGAACCCGTCGAGCCTGCGCCGGTGCAGCCTGGGGACGCGCTCGCGATCCTCTACACCTCGGGCACCACGGGGCCCGCCAAGGGCGTGGTCTGCCCGCACGCACAGTATTTCTGGTGGGGTGTGAACACCGCGGAGGTGCTCGGCGTGGGCACCGACGACGTGCTGTGCACCACGCTGCCGCTCTTCCACATCAACGCGCTCAACACCTTCGCGCAGGCTGCCCTGACGGGCTCGCAGGTGGTGTTCGAGACGCGCTTCTCGGCGTCGGGCTTCTGGCCGACGATGCGCGCGAGCGGGGCGACGGTGGTCTATCTGCTGGGAGCGATGGTGCCGATCCTGCTGGCCCAGCCCGAAGGGGCCGGGGAGCGCGACCACCGCGTGCGCATCGGGTTGGGGCCCGGCGTGCCGGCTGCCGCCGCTGCCGCGTTCAAGGCGCGCACGGGCGTGTCGCTGCTGGAGGGCTATGGCTCGACCGAGACCAACTTCGCCATCGCCACCGCGCCCGATTCGCCGCGCGGCGGCGTGATGGGCTGGCTGCGCCCGGGTTTCCAGGCGCGCGTGGCCGACGAAGACGACGCGGCCCTCCCACCCGGCGAGGCGGGCGAACTGCTGCTGCGCGCCGACGAGCCCTACGCCTTCGCGAGCGGCTACTTCAACATGCCGGAGAAGACCGTCGAGGCCTGGCGCAACCTCTGGTTCCATACCGGCGACCGCGTGGTGCGCGATGCGGATGGAGCCTTCCGTTTCGTCGACCGCATCAAGGACGCGATCCGGCGGCGCGGGGAGAACATCTCGTCGTTCGAGGTCGAGCAGGTGCTGCTGAGCCACCCTGCTGTGGCTTCGTGCGCCGTGTACCCGGTGCGCTCCGAGCTCGCCGAGGACGAGGTGATGGCCGCGCTTGTGGTTCGCGAGGGCGCGACCGTCGATCCTGCCGAGCTCGCGCGCTTCTGCGAAGGCCGGCTGCCGTACTTCGCCGTGCCGCGCTACATCGATGTGCTGGCCGACCTGCCGCGCACCGAGAACGGCAAGGTACAGAAGTTCAAGCTGCGGGAACGCGGCGTGGGGCCGCAGACCTGGGACGGTCGGCCCGCGAAGGCCTGAGCATGACGAACCTGGCGCCGCAGCTTCCTCTTTCCGGGCGCGTGGCGTTCGTGACGGGAGCGGGGCAGGGCCTGGGCGCGGCCATCGCGAGAGGGCTGGCACAGGCGGGCGCGCGGGTGGCGCTGGCCGACATCGAGCTGCCGGCGGTCGGGGCCGTGGCCGGCGAGATCGGCGGGTTCGCGCTGCGGCTCGACGTGCGCGACGAAGCGGCATTCCGCGAGTGCTTCGACAGGGCCGTCGCGCATTTCGGCTGCGTCGACATCTTGGTCAACAACGCGGCGCGCACGCCATCGACCTCGCTGTGGGACATCACGCCCGAGGAGTGGGACGACGTGCTGGCCATCAACCTGCGCGGCAGCTTCTTCGGCTGCCGCATCGCGGGGCGCCACATGCGTGAGCGCGGCGGGGGCCGAATCGTCAACCTCGGTTCGATGGCCGGGCAGCAGGCGAGCAGCGCGACAGGCGTGCATTACGCGGCGAGCAAGGCCGGGATGCTGGCGCTGACGCGGTCGTTCGCGCAGGAACTGGCGCCTCATGGCGTGACGGTGAACGCGCTGGCCCCGGCGGCGATCCAAAGCCCCGCGCTCGATGCAATGGAACCTGCGCGGCTGCAGGCGCTGCAGGCGGGCATTCCGCTCGGGCGTTTCGGGCTGGCCGAGGAGGTGGCGGCGGCCGTGGTCTACCTGGCTTCTCCTGCGGCGGCCTTCATGACCGGCGCGACGCTGGACCTCAACGGCGGCCGTTTCATGCGCTGACAAGGCTTGCCGGGCCATCCGGTTAAAATGGTTCAGAACTAAATCATTCAGGTATGCAATCAAATTCACTGACTGGCCGGCACGCCCTCGTCACGGGCGCTGCACGCGGCATCGGGGCGGAGATCGCCCGCACGCTGGCTGCCGAAGGCGCCACGCTGACATTGCTGGGTCGTGACCGCGAGGCGCTGCAGCGGGTGGCGGATTCGCTGGCCGGCAGCGGGCACGGCGTCGTCGCCGCGGACGTGGCGAGCCCGGAGGCCGTGCAGGCGGCGTTTGCCGAGGCCCGGGCGGCACGCGGGCCGGTCGTGGTGCTCGTCAACAATGCGGGCGCTGCGGAGAGCGCGCCCTTCCTCAAGACCTCCTTCGAGCTCTGGCAGCGGATGCTGTCGGTCAACCTCACGGGCAGCTTCCTCTGCGCGCAGGCGGCGCTGCCGGACATGCTCGACGCCGGCTGGGGCCGCATCGTCAACATCGCCAGCACGGCGGGGCAGAAGGGCTATGCCTACGTGGCGGCCTACACCGCGGCCAAGCACGGCGTGGTCGGGCTCACGCGCTCGCTGGCGCTGGAGGTGGCGCGCAAGGGCATCACGGTGAACGCCGTGTGCCCGGGCTATACCGACACCGACATCCTGCGCAACAGCGTCGCCAACGTGGTCGGCAAGACGGGGCGCAGCGAGGCCGATGCGCTGGCGGAGTTCTCCAGCGTCAATCCGCAGAAGCGCATCGTGCAGCCGGCCGAAGTGGCCGATGCCGTTCGCTGGCTGTGCGGCGAGGGTGCCGCATCGGTCACCGGGCAGTCGATCTCGGTTTCAGGGGGAGAAGTGACATGAGCACACGCAACGACGCCTCGCATGCCGTGCTGAGCGATGCGGAAGAGCTGGGCCACGAGGCCCGCGCCGGCCACGACGATCACGCGGTGCTCAAGCTGTGGCTGCGCATGCTGGCCAGCACCACGCAGATCGAGTCCGAAATCCGCCGCCGGCTGCGCGAGCGGTTCGGCATCTCGCTGGCGCGCTTCGACTACATGGCGCAGCTCTACCGCTACAAGGACGGCCTGAAGATGCGCGTGCTGTCGCGCTACCTGATGGTGACCGGCGGCAACGTCACCGGCCTGACCGACGAACTCGAGCGCGAAGGCATGGTGGCGCGCTCGCCCAGCCCCGACGACCGCCGGGCCTGGATCGTGAGTCTCACGCCCACGGGCCGCCGCACCTTCGAGACCATGGCGAGCGAGCACGAGCAGTGGATCCTCGAGATGTTCTCGGGGCTCGACATGAAGACCGTTAAGCAGCTGCACACCCAGTTGGGCCTGCTGCGCGTGCACGTGATGCGCGGCGAGCCGGCAGGCGAGGAGGGCTGAGCGTGGCCGGCGCAAAAGAGTTCTGCAGGCCGCGGCTGATCCGCTTCTCGGACTGCGATCCGGCAGGCATCGTCTTCTATCCGCAGTACTTCGTGATGCTTAACGGCCTCGTCGAAGACTGGGTGAACGAAGGCCTGGGCCTGAGCTACCACGGGCTGGTGGCGCAGCGGCGCATCGGCCTGCCCACGGTGAAGCTCGAGGTCGATTTCCGCGCGGTGAGCCGCATGGGCGACCAGGTGATGCTGGGGCTGGCCGTGGAGCGTCTCGGCTCCCGCTCGATGACCTTGCGCGTGCGCTGCTTCGAGCCGGTGAGCGGCGAAGTGCGCATGCAGATGCAGCAGGTGCTGGTGACGACGTCGCTGGAGACCCATCGGGCCGTCGAAATTCCGGACGACATGCGCGCGGCCATCGTGCGCAACGCCCCCGAGCTGGGCTGAGGCTTCTTCAGGACGCGGGCTCGCTGCCGGCAGCGGCGTCCTGCGCGCGCTTCTTCAGCCAGCCCGCGAGTTCCTTCTTTCCCTTGGCGTTGGCATTGCGCCAGGCTTCGCGGGCCGCGGCGACGAAGCGTTCCTCGGCAGCATCCGGCACTTCGCTGGGCCGGTCTTCCTCGTCGAGCCAGCCGAGCTCGACGCCGCAGTGCTTTTCGATCTGCCTCGCCAGGTTGTCGCCAATGGGACGGGAGCTCTTGATCTGGCTCCACATGCTGGGGGAAATCTCGATCTTCTTCGCGAACGCCTGGTCCAGCCCCTTGGCTGGCAAGCCTGCGGCAACGGCCTCTTCGAGAAAGCGGCGGTGCAGCGCAAGCGCATTGCGGCGACGCGCGACGGTGATATTGGGCACTGTTCAAAAACAACAACAAGACAAAAAAAGATTGTCCCGGTTGTTGACGCAGTCGTAAACACTATTTACAGTTGCCCTCAATCGCGGCCCCAAGCCGTACCATTTTTCCAACCCCTAACGGCCGACAGCGGCAATTTTTGACTCAGGACCCATCGTGAACACCGCACTGAACCTCACCAGCATTCGACCCGCTTCGGGTCGCTCGCTCGTGCGCGTCTGGGCGTGCGGTGGTTTCGTCGGCATGCCGTCGGTCCGATCGAGCCAGCACCGGAGCCGCGCGTATTCCACGAAAGCCGCAGCCAGCCTGCGTTTTGGAAAACTCGAGGATCAGGTGCTACCGGGTGGAGGTTGCGCATAGGCGCACACCTTCCAAGCTCTCTCATGTGGAGGCCCGGAAACCGCAAGGTTCCGGGCCTTTTGTTTTGGTTTTTCATTTCGGGTGTGCCTTCACCACACCGCCAGAACCCACCGCGTAGACGGTCTGGCGGGATGTGCAGGAACTGATCACTCCTGTGCAGCGACGTCGTACGGGACAGCGCCCAGCGTGCTGTCCGTCGCGTGAGGACACAACCGAAATGGAAAGCGAATCACCGTTTTTCGAGCAAGACAACAGAACCCGAGCGGGACAGGGCCATGCAGATGGCCCTCCCGCGGAAACCGGCCGCAAAGATTGGGCGGCGCCGGAACTCGTAACCGGACACTTTTTGTTTACGACCCGCGTTAGCTCAATGGATCAGAGCACTTGCCTACGAAGCAAGGGGTTGCACGTTCGAGTCGTGCACGTGGGGCCATTTCTTCGCTTTTTTGTTCGCTGTCACATCACCGAGGAGCAATCGCCATGCGCAAGCGCAATACCCCGATCCGGATGATCGCCGTCCGCCCGGCACAGCCGCGCGAGCGCAGCACGGTGCTGGGCCTGGTTCGGCGCTTCGGCCTCATGGCCGGTCCCCGCACCCCGAGTTCGTGCGAGCAGGGGCGCGAGTCGCCGCTTGAAGCACTCGATCTCGACCAGCGCGTTCGCGCGGTCGGCGAGTGGTAGCTGGTCACCCGTCTGTTCTTCGTCTTCATGGTGCGCGTAGCTCAATGGCAGAGCCGCGGGTTGTGGTCCCGCTGACGACGGTTCGATTCCGTTCGTGTACCCCATGGCTTCTTGCCTTCATTCATCAACAACCCCGCAACCGTCGCCGCGAAAGGAGGCGATTCATGCACCCTCACGTCCTGCAACTCGATATTCAGGGCACGCCGCAAGCCTGGATCTCGCTGGAGCAGGCGGTGTTGCACTACGCGACCGGCTCGGTCGCCTGGGAAGACGGCGACCAGCCGCTGGCCACGCTGCGCGGCGGATTCAACGTGGCGCGTGGTGCGCAGTCGCGCATCGAGGTGGCACCGATCATCGCGCTGCGCGGCGCGTCGAAGATCAACCTCTTCGACGTGATTCCGAGCGTCACCAAGAGCAAGCTGCTGCGCCGCGACCGCTACACCTGCGCCTACTGCGCAGGCGTCTTCCACGAGCGCGAGCTGCAATGCGAGCACGTGCTGCCCGAATCGCGCGGAGGTCCGTGGACCTGGACCAATCTCGTGAGCGCATGCGCAGCCTGCAACAACCGCAAGGCCGCGCGCACGCCGGAGGAGGCAGGCATGCCGCTGGTGTATCTGCCTTACGTGCCAAGCCGCTACGAGAACTTCCTGCTCGAAGGCCGCAACATCCGTGCGGACGTGCACGAGTGGCTGGCGAAGCGCCTGCCCAAGGGCTCGCGGCTTCAGTAGGGGCTGGATCGTGATCCTGTCCTGCGCCCATGAAAAAAGCCCGCTGTCCTCGGGACGGCGGGCTTTTGCTCGTATGGACGGGGCCGAGTGGTCAGCGCCCGATGCCGAAGAAGCGGTAGGCGACCACGCCGGCTGCTGCCAGGCCGCCCACGATGGCCAGGATCACCTTGGCCGCACGGCCCGAGCCGCGCTTCGAGCGTGGCCAGTGGTCCGGCCCGATCAGGTCGATGGGAACGGTGGGTTTGCCTATGTCGGACGCCTTTTCCATGGGAGGAAATATAGCTCACGCCCGAAGGCGTGGTCCGGGACCGGGCGCATTCTGTCGCCTCGGTGCATCGTCCCCGAGTCCGGCCGCGGCCGGACAAAAAAATACCCGCATGAGCGGGCCGAACGAGCCTTGGCGGCTTCGAATTTGCTATCCCTGGGTCTTTCTTGTTCGATGCGTGACAGCAGGTGCAAGATGCCACGTCGGATGGAGGTAGCTTGTAACTCGAAGGCGAGCGGCATGTAGCCGATGGAGTAAACCGTGAAATATTTCCTTATGAACAAAGAAATCATTCTCGAAAGCCTGAAGCGCGCATTGGAGAGCTGGGTTCGCAATGCATCGGCAGCGCAGCTGTGGCAGGTGCATCAGGAGGGCGGTCTCGGCGCGTCGATCGAGGCGGACGAAGAGGTGGTGCAGGTGCGCATCGTCCTCGGAGGCTCACGAGATGCGTTGTCGGCCATCGGCAAGACCGATGGGCGATTGCCCGTCACCGAAGCCTTTCTCGGCAGCGCCGCCTGGGGAGCGCCGCCGGCGCAGGGCAGTCCGGAACGAGAGCAGTGGTTCCTGTCGAGCGGCCTTGCGCAGACGCATGCGCGCCAGTACCTGGTGGCCGAGGTGAGCGAGCGACATGACTTGCTCGAGCGCTGCGTCGACGAGTGGATTGCGCGGCGGGGGAGCTGAGCCCGAATCGGGCTGGTGACCGGCGCAGCCAAAGAAAGAAAAAGCCTCCTCACGAAGATCATGAGGAGGCTTGGACGAAAAAATAGCGCGGAGACCGCGCTATTTTTAGTGTTGGTGGTGGGCCCTGAGTGACTCGAACACTCGACCTACGGATTAAGAGTCCGCTGCTCTACCAACTGAGCTAAGAGCCCTTGCTTGAAAACGTTTAGTGTTTTCTGGCAAGACCACGAGTATATCCCAGAAATCGAGCTTGTCCAAAAAATTTGTGACTTGCAGCGTTAGGATTCGTCATCAACGATGGGGCAGGGCCCCTCAACCCAGGAGAACTTCGATGACTGACGCCAGCACCACGCCACATGTCCTGATCACCGGCGCCGCAGGCGCACTGGGCCGTGCGGTGGCCCAGCACTTCATCGATCAGGGCGCGCGCCTTGCGTTGGTCGACCACCACGCGGGTCGCCTGGCCGAAGTGTTCCCGGGACTCGACAACTCGCGGCACCTGCTGTTGTCCGGCGACGTGACTTCCGCGACCGAGATGGCGGCTCTTGCGGAGCAGGCGCTCAAGTCCTTCGGGCGCATCGATACGCTGGTGCATATCGCGGGTGGCTTCGAGATGGGCGAGGCGACGCACGCGCTCACGCGAGCAAGCTGGGACCGCATGATGAACCTCAACGCCTGGTCGTTCGTCGCGGTGACGCAGGCAGTGCTGCCCTCGATGATCGAGCGCCGTGCCGGCAGCGTCATTGCCGTCACCGCCAAGGTGGCGGCGCGCGGCGTGCCGGCGATGGCCGCGTACATCGCCTCGAAGAGCGCGCTGCAGCGCCTGGTGGAAGCGATGGCGGCGGAAGCGGCGCCGCATGGCGTCAACGTCAACAGCGTGGCTCCCAGCGTGCTCGATACGCCAGCGAACCGGCAGGCGATGCCGGATGCGAATCCTGCCGAATGGGTGTCGACCTCGGTCGCCGCACAGACCATCGCATTCCTCGCGTCGCCGGGCGCTGCTGCGCTGCACGGGCAGCACCTGACGCTCGATGCCTGAGCGAAAAGAGAAATGGCCTTGGCGGATGCCAAGGCCTTTTCGTGTCGGTTGGTGGAGTGGCTCGAACGTGGACTGTACAGGCGACTCGGATGAAGGCTCAGAAAGAGCATCGCGTGCCGCTTTCGACGCATGCCATCGCGCTCATCAAGGTGCAGCCTCAGATTAAGGGCAATGAGCTGGTCTTCCCAGCTCCTCGAGGCGGCGTGTTGGGGACGGCCTTGTGAAACGTGTTCCACGCGAAACGCAGGGGACTCAAAATCCTCCGCACGCGAGGCGTGCCGGTTCGATTCCGGCCTCGGGCAATACCGGCGTGACAGGCCGGTATTCGCCCGGGGCCAACCCCCCGTCCTTGGCACTCAGGTTTGCAGCTTCTTGGCCCACTTGCCGAGGTGTGCTAGACAGATCCCCGAAAGGGCGAGTATGGCCAACGCGACCCAGCCGGCGACGGTCTCGGGGACCATCATTCGCAGCCACCAAGGCAGCGCTGCCAAGAAGTCCGGCGGGACGATGCCGGTGCGAGCGGACATCCGTTCGACCTTTCCGCCGATGCGATCAAGACGCAAGCCCAGCACTGCGAGAAGCCCGGCCAGGGAGAACAACGCTCGGCCCACCGCATTGAATGCGGCGGGGTAAGAAACGAGCAGACCGAAGAACCACTCAGGCATTGCATCCCTTCGTCGGGAGTGCGAAGCATCGCACGCCTGCAACGCGACCCGCAACTCAGTTCGCTCAAGCCGATCAACTTCGAACGGTTTCAGACCTGAACGGCTGCAACAAGGAGGCGCCAGCGAACGGCGCTGCCGTTGTTGTGCTGATGGTGGTTCTGCGGTGGCAAGGCGTGATCCTTCGCAATCCCAATCTCATCACCGCAACCTGTGCAGCGGTAAATCCCTGCGTCAGGCGCCGCGGTTCCGGGTGTTCTGTCGGTATCAAAGTTTCCGTGCTGAGACTGAGTCAGATGGGTGCCGTACTTGTACAAAGCCATGATGTCTCCTCCGCGCCAAATTGCGCGGGAAGATCGTGCGCGCGGCAGGCGGACCCGTTGAAGAGGGTCGACCCTCTCGCCCGTTTCGGGGATGGACAAGGCCGCCGGAACTCGTTCCACGCGAAACCTGTAGCCTCGGAGCATGAATTTTTTGCCCATCTATGTCACCGACGAAGAGCTTGCATTCATCTGCTCGCCACTCGTACAGCGTGGTGGGAGAGCGGGGAGCAGAGCTGTTCATCCCCAGCGTGCCCGGCACGATCGTTCCGAATCACGCGATGGCCGCGGCCGGAGGCGGCACCACCATCTACAACCGAACGGTGGGCGATGTGGCCACGAAGCATGGTGATTGAGGCCATGAAAGTCGTGCAAAACCAGCAGGCCGCGCGGTATGCGCGCAGTCGTGATTTCGGAGGTGTGGTTGCATGACGCTGATCGCAAACCTTGCAACAGCCGATGTACGCGTCAAGGCGTTCGAGTCGATAGATGCTCTCGTGTGTCAGCCGCCGGTTTGGAGTATGCCGATAGCCTGCAGAGCGAAAGAGATATCGGTCCCCTGCAACAACTTCTGCCGCTCTTTGTGGGCGACGGCTACACCCACAACCGGGAAGCCGAATCTGAAGTCGTTTTCATCCTCGCTATGGAATTGCCATATTGGCCCCCCACTCATGCCTTGGGGCTTCGGGAACACAACCGCTTCCTTCTGAGCGTTGATTCCCGATTTCCGGTCAAAGTTGAGTAGCAGATGGTCTTGGGTGGGCAAATTCAACTCGGAATACACACTTTCGTCCGCTGAGTGACCGAAGTAGGCATATGCTTTTGCGCGGATCTCCCCGTGCGCACGACGAAATTCGTTCTTTGATGAGGGAAAACCAAGAACGGCAAAGTCGCGCCCTATACGTGGTAACAACCTAGGACGAAGCTCATGGATTTCGAATGCGAGTCGCTCGATCTCCCGGTATGGCGGCCGCGGCGTGCCGGGGGCGAGGCGCACGACTGCTACATCAATATTGTCTTGGTCACGGGGCACATTTTTGCCGCTATGACATAGCTGGCCGAGCACTTCCGTCCTGATGTTTGATCCGCTATAAAAATAAAGTCGCCCTTCCGACCTCAGGTCGAGGACATGGGCGGCTGAAACCAAGTAGTCGGCTGGCCCCAACTGCACCAAGAACGCTGTGCCAACTTGCTCGGGCAAGCCGTTCCAGTTGTCAATGTAGAGAGGAATGACGTAATGCGTCATCACGTCGGCTGCGCGGGAGAACATCTGGGGTTCGAATCGCTGCTCAGCCATGGCGGGTTCAGTGGTGGGTAGAAAGCAAAACGGGCCTTCCAGGCCCGTTGTTGCTAGCGAAATGGTGGAGAGGAGGAGGATCGAACTCCCGACCTCCGCATTGCGAACGCGGCGCTCTCCCAGCTGAGCTACCCCCCCAACGCAAGGCGAATTTTAACCAAAACTCCCGTTTTGGCGCATGCCGCCGTGCCAAGATGCGCGCCTCGCGAAACACGGAGCAAAGACTGCATGGCCTCGTTCGACCCCGCCTGGCTGGAAGGCATGTACAACAACCTCGCGCGGGTCAGGAACCACCCCGCGTATTTCGAGCGCTGGGCGAAGGAATCGGCTGCGGCGCGCGAAGCTCTCCCGGCCCGCATCGACGTGCCTTACGGCCCGGGCGTGAACGAAACGCTCGACATCTTTCCCGCGCCGGTGCCCGATGCGCCGGTGCTGGTCTTCATCCACGGCGGCTACTGGCGAGCCATGGACAAGAAAGACCATTCCTTCATTGCCCCCGCCTTCAACGACCGCGGCATCTGCGTGGTCCAGCCCAACTACGCGCTCTGCCCCGGCACTTCGGAGCAGCCCGTCACTGTACCCGGCATCCTGCTGCAGATGGTGCGTGCGCTCGAATGGACGTGGCGCCACATCGCTGATCACGGCGGCGACCCGGCACGGATCACCGTCGCGGGCCACTCGGCGGGTGGACACATGGCGGCGGCGCTGCTGGCCTGCGACTGGAAGGCCGTCGCGCCCGACCTGCCTGAGCGCCTGGTGCGCAACGCGCTGTCGATCTCGGGCCTCTACGACCTTCGTCCGCTGCAGCGCACGCCGTTCCTCGAGAACACGCTGAAGCTGACCGACGCCGATGTCCTGCGCGCCAGTCCCGCCTTGTGGCCGGCGCCGAAGCGCGGCCAGCTGTACACGGTGGCCGGCGGCAGCGAGAGCGAAGAATTCATCCGCCACAACGCGATGATCCGCGACGCGTGGGGCCGCAACACCGTGCCGGTGTGCGAGGTGCTCCCGGGGCTCAACCATTTCGACGTGGTGGACGCGCTCGCCGATCCGGCGCATTCGCTGCACCGGCACGCGGTGCAGCTCCTGGAAGCCTGAGGAGGGCCGTTACATCAGCAGGTGCTCGCCGGCGTTGTCGCCGCCGAGTGTCACGTAGTTGACCTTGCGGATGTCCATCAGCGCGCGGCCACCCGCGTAGCTGATAGAGCTCTGCACGTCCTGCTCCATCTCGATCAGCGTGTCGGCCAGCTTGCCCTTGATGGGTTCGAGGATGCGCTTGCCCTCGACGTGCTTGTACTCGCCCTTGTTGAAGTCGCTGGCCGAGCCGTAGTACTCCTTGAAGAGCTTGCCCTCGACCTCGACGGTCTTACCGGGCGACTCCTCGTGCCCCGCGAACAGCGAGCCGATCATGACCATCGACGCGCCGAATCGCACGCTCTTGGCGATGTCGCCGTGGTCGCGGATGCCTCCGTCGGCAATGATCGGCTTGGTCGCCACGCGGGCGCACCACTTGAGCGCCGACAGCTGCCAGCCGCCCGTGCCGAAGCCGGTCTTGAGCTTGGTGATGCAGACCTTGCCCGGGCCGATGCCGACCTTGGTCGCGTCGGCGCCCCAGTTCTCGAGGTCGATCACCGCCTCGGGCGTGCCGACGTTGCCGGCGATCACGAAGGTCTTCGGCAGCTTCTGCTTGAGGTAGCCGATCATGTTCTTCACGCTGTCGGCGTGGCCGTGCGCGATGTCGATCGTGACGTACTCGGGCACGAGGCCCTGGGCCACCAGCTGGTCGATGGTGTCGTAGTCCGCCTTCTTCACGCCCAGCGAGATGGAGGCGAACACGCCCTTGCCCTGCATGTCCTTGACGAACTCGACGTTGTCGAGGTCGAAGCGGTGCATCACGTAGAAGTAGCCGTTCTGTGCCAGCCACAGGCAGATCGACTCGTCCACCACCGTCTTCATGTTGGCGGGAACCACCGGCAGGCGGAAGCAGCGCTCGCCCAGCGTGACGCTGGTGTCGCACTCGGAACGGCTCTCCACGCGGCACTTGCGCGGGAGGAGGAGGATGTTGTCGTAGTCGAAAATCTGCATGACCAGGCTCCAGTAAATATGGCCCCCCGGCTTGCCACTGCGTGTGCTTCGCCACCCCCCGAGGGGGAGGCTCGAGCCGCCTTGGGGCGGCCCGGCGGCGGCCGGGATCGTTGAAAGAAACGAATGAGCGCTTGGTCCGGCCGGCTTCTGCAGTACGTTTCGCGAAGGAAACGCCCACAAAAAACCGGGCGCAAGAAACTTGGGCCCGGTGATTGATTTTACGCGGACTCGCGAAGCCGGGTCTTCCGCTTCTTTATATAACCCGCATACGCCGTGGTTTCTACAATTGGAGGATGTTGTTTAACGATCCTGCGGCCGACGCCCATCCCCCAGCGCTGCCGCTGCTCCAGAACCTGAACGCGGAGCAGCTTGCCGCGGTCACGTTGCCCGAAGGCAACGCCCTCATCCTGGCAGGCGCCGGATCCGGCAAGACGCGCGTGCTCACCACCCGCATCGCCTGGCTGCTGCAGACCGGCCAGGTCTCCGCCGGCGGCATCCTCGCCGTGACCTTCACCAACAAGGCCGCCAAGGAAATGATGACGCGCCTTACGGCGATGCTGCCCGTCAACGTGCGCGGCATGTGGATCGGCACCTTCCACGGCCTGTGCAACCGCCTGCTGCGCGCGCACTGGAAGCTCGCCAACCTGCCTTCCACCTTCCAGATCCTCGACACGCAGGACCAGCTCTCGGCCATCAAGCGCCTGATGAAGCAGTTCAACGTCGACGACGAGCGATTCCCCGCCAAGCAGACCCAGTGGTTCATCGCCGGCGCCAAGGAAGACGGCCTGCGCCCCGACGCGATCGAGGTGCGCAACGACGACGACCGCAAGAAGGTCGAGCTCTACCGCCTCTACGAAGAGCAGTGCCAGCGCGAAGGCGTGGTCGACTTCGGCGAGCTCATGCTGCGCAGCTACGAGCTGCTGCGCGACAACGAACCGGTGCGCGAGCACTACCAGCGGCGCTTCCGCCACATCCTGATCGACGAGTTCCAGGACACCAACCGCCTGCAGTACGCGTGGATCAAGATGCTCGCGGGCAACACCGTCGAGGGCCGCTTCGTGCCGGGCCAGCACAACAGCGTGATCGCCGTGGGCGACGACGACCAGAGCATCTATGCCTTCCGCGGTGCGCGCGTAGGCAACATGACCGACTTCGTGCGCGAGTTCGACGTGCGCCACCAGATCAAGCTGGAGCAGAACTACCGCAGCTACAGCAACATCCTCGATTCCGCCAACGAGCTCATCGGCCACAACAAGAAGCGCCTGGGCAAGAACCTGCGCACCGACCAGGGCCCCGGCGAGCCCGTGCGCGTGTACGAGGCACCCACCGACCTCGCCGAGGCGCAGTGGATGGTCGAGGAAATGCGCCAGCTCGTGCGCGACGGCTACGAGCGCAAGGAAATGGCCGTGCTCTACCGCAGCAATGCGCAGAGCCGGGTGATCGAAACCGCGCTCTTCAATGCCTCGGTGCCGTACCGCGTGTACGGCGGCCTGCGCTTCTTCGAGCGTGCCGAAATCAAGCACGCGCTGGCCTACCTGCGGCTGCTGGAGAACAAGGACGACGACACCAGCTTCCTGCGTGTCGTCAACTTCCCGCCGCGCGGCATCGGCGCGCGCACGCTCGAAACCCTGCAGGACGCTGCGCGCGCAGCCAACCGTTCGCTGCACGACGCGGTGAGCGTGGTCGGCGGCAAGGCCGGTGCCAACCTCACGGGCTTCGTCGCCAAGATCGACGTGCTGCGCGAGCAGACCCAGGGTGCGAGCCTGCGCGAGATCATCGAGCTGGTTCTCGACCACAGCGGACTCGTCGAGCACTACAGGGCCGACCGCGAAGGCGCCGACCGCATCGAGAACCTGGACGAACTGGTGAACGCGGCCGAGAGCTTCGTCACGCAGGAGGGCTTCGGCCGCGACGCCGTGGCGCTGCCTGTGGACGAACTGCGCCAGTCGCCCGCGAGCCAGGGCCTGGACCCCAACCGCCCGGTGCTCGACGAGCCGCTCGCGCCCGACGCCGAGACCGGCGAAACGCTGAGCCCGCTGGCCGCCTTCCTCACGCATGCCGCGCTCGAATCCGGCGACAACCAGGCGCAGGCGGGCCAGGACGCGGTGCAGCTCATGACCGTGCACGCCGCCAAGGGCCTGGAGTTCGACTGCGTGTTCATCACGGGCATGGAAGAGGGCCTGTTCCCGCACGAGAACTCGATGAGCGACTTCGAGAGCCTCGAGGAAGAGCGCCGGCTGATGTACGTGGCGATCACGCGCGCCCGCAAGCGCCTGTACCTGAGCCATTCGCAGACCCGCATGCTGCACGGCCAGACCCGCTACAACCTCAAGAGCCGCTTCTTCGACGAGCTACCAGAGGGCGCCCTCAAGTGGCTCACGCCCAAGAACCAGGGCTTCGCGCCCTCGGCCTTCGGCTATGGCGGCGGCTACGGCAGCACGCGCGGCGGCTCGGGCGGATACGGTGGCGGCTACGGCGGCAGTTCGGGCGGAAGCCGCGACAAGGACACCTTCGCCAGCCCGCCCGTGCCGCCGCAGAAGACCGCGCCCTCGCACGGCCTGCGCTCGGGCATGCAGGTGTTCCACAACAAGTTCGGCGAAGGCACGGTGACCGCACTGGAAGGCACCGGCGACGACGCGCGTGCACAGGTCAAGTTCGCGCGCCACGGCGTGAAGTGGCTGGCGCTGTCGGTGGCCAAGCTCACGCCGATCTGAGGCTGCCGGGCGGGAGCGCTGCCGGCCGCGGCGGCGCTCAGTCCGGGTTGAAGGTGTCGCGGAAGGTGAACCAGTTCGACGCCTGCGCCATCGCGGCGAGCGTCATCACCGTGCCGAGCATCAGGATGTTGCCGGCGGTCATTGCGCCGGTGCCCGAGCCCAGCGAGCCCACGCCGATCACGACGGTGCCGACCAGCGCCGCCGCGAGCAGGCCGAGCAGGAGCACGCCGCACCATGCGAGCCAGTACAGCGCATAGGCGCCGAAATTGCGGAACATCGCGACCAGGCTGAAGAAGATGCTCTTCACCGGCTCCACGCGATGCCAGTGAACCAGCGCGGGCGCATGCCAGATGGCGGCGATCAGGGGCAGCGTCAGGCACATCTGCAGCAGGTTGGCCACCTGGAAGCGGCTGCTTTCCATAACTTCCTTGGCGGGAGCCTCGCCGGTGAAGTAGCTGCGCATGAACTGGCCGCCATCGACGACCGCGGTCACGAACACCGTCAGCAGGCAGTACACCGCCGAGATCACGCCCAGCACCGCCAGCGAGCGCCATTCCGCCCGCATGGCCTGTGCGACCGACAGGAACATGAGCGCGCCGGTCGGCTTCCTGGGACCGGGAGTGCCGTCAGCGGCCGCGGCCTTGTCGCTGGCGGAGGCATCGGCCACCGAGGCCGCGACCATGAAGCCCAGCGTGGAGAAGGGCAGCAGCACGAAGGGAAGAAACCTGCCGATCACCGGCAGCTGAGAGATCGTCGAGATCAGCGCCATGAACAGCATGAACAGCGACACGAAGGCCAGCGGCTGCCGCCAGAAGTTCTTGAGCCCGAGGCGGACCCATTCCACGCCGGTTCGCGCCGGCACGAGGTTGAGTTTCATGTGTGAAGGTCAGGCAGCCAGCAGCGGCTCGAGGGCCTGCGCCACGGCATGCGGATGGGTGGCGCGGTCGCGCAGCACGCGCTCGAAGTGCGTGGGGTCATGGGGCTTGAGCATGCTCGCCTCGCGCGGCAGATGGAAGTCCCAGAGACGGGAGATCCAGAAGCGCAGCGCCGCGGCACGCAGCATCGCGGGCAGCAGCGCGCGTTCGGCGGCATTCAGCGCGCGCACGGACTCGTAGGCCGACAGCAGCGCGTCGGCGCGCTCGGGGTCATGGCGGCCGGTGGGCAGGTCGATGGCCCAGTCGTTCAGGCACACGGCCAGGTCGAACAGCCAGGTGTCTGTGCCGGCGAAGTAGAAATCGAACACGCCGGTCAGGCGCGGCGCCGCGCCGGGCTCGCCGTCGGTTGCGAACATCACGTTGTCGCGGAACATGTCGGCGTGCACCGGACCGCGCGGCAGCGCCGCATAGGCCGACGATTCGGCGACGTGGTTCTGGTAGGCCAACTCGGCGCGCAGCAGGTTCGCCTGCGATTCCTCGATGTACGGCAGCACCACCGGCACCGTTTCGTTCCACCAGGGCAGCCCGCGCAGGTTCGGCTGGATGCGGGGGTAGTCGCGCCCCGCGAGGTGCATGCGCGCCAGCATCGATCCCAGCTCGGTGCAGTGCGCCGCGGTTGGAGCCAGTTCGCTGCGGCCAGAGAGCTTCTGCACCACCGCCGCCGGCTTGCCGGCCACGAGGTGCAGCAGGTCGCATGAAGCCTCGGCGGGCACCGGCGGTTGCTGGCCCTTGCGGGGCTTGCCGGCAGCTTCGGCCTCGGGCAGCGCAACAGGCGCGGGCACCGGCAGGCCGGCGTCCGCCAGGTGCTTCATCAGACAAAGGTAGTAAGGCAACTGCTCGGCGCTCAGGCGCTCGAACAGCGTCAGCACGAACTCGCCGGACTCGGTGGTCGCGAAGTAGTTGGTGTTCTCGATGCCACCCTCGATGCCGCGCAGATCGCGCAGCGGGCCCAGGCCCAGGCTCTGGACGAGCGCGTCTGCCTCGCCGAAGCCGACTTCGGTAAAAACTGCCATGGAGGTACTCAGCGCTGCATTGCTGCCGCGATAACCGGAAGGGAGACTGCCTCCATCACGGTCAGAACTTCATCACGTTCCAGACGCGGGGGCCGTTGGCGCCCGTTTCGCTCGAACCCTGGCGGCCCGTGGCGGCATCGGCCGGCAGCACTTCGTAGCCCGGCATGTTCGACTTGGGCTTGACGTTGATGCTCTGCGTACGGCCGCCGTAGCGGACTTCGTCGACCGAGGCGCCGCTGTCCTCGGTGTGGATGTGCTCGACCTTCTGGTTGCGTCGGCCTTCGGCCTTGGCCTGCTCCTGATTTGGGAGCGCTTCGGCCGGAGCCGCCGCCGGGGCGGGCGCCGCTTGTTGCGCCTGCACGGCGGCAAAGGGGGTTGCGAAGGCCAGCGCCAGCAGGATGCGGCGGGCGACCAGGAGTGTGGAGCTAGGCATGCAGGCATTGTAGGCGCGCGCCCGGTTCCGGGGCGTCGGTTGGCACCTCGTGGCGTCGTGGTTCCGGGGGCTGTCGCGGGCACGGCAAAATGCCCCGATGACCGACAAGAAAACGCTGCTGCTCGTCGATGGCTCGAGCTACCTCTACCGCGCCTTCCACGCCATGCCCGACCTGCGGGCCGTGCCCGGCGACCCGAAGAGCCCGGCGACCGGCGCCATCCGCGGAATGATCAACATGATGACCGCGCTGCGCCGCGAGGTGCGCGCCGACTACGCAGCCTGCATCTTCGACGCGCCCGGCAAGACCTTCCGCGACGACTGGTACCCCGAGTACAAGGCCAACCGCTCGCCCATGCCCGACGACCTGCGCAGCCAGATCGACCCCATCCACGAAGTGGTGAAGCTGCTCGGCTGGCCCGTGCTCAGCGTGCCCGACGTGGAGGCCGACGACGTCATCGGCACGCTCGCCCGGATCGCCGCCTCGCAGGGCGTCGAGGTCATCGTCTCCAGCGGCGACAAGGACCTGAGCCAGCTGGTCGACGAGCACATCACCATCATCGACACCATGAACGGCAAGCGGCGCGACGTAGCCGGCGTCACGGCCGAGTTCGGCGTGCCGCCCAGCCTGATGATCGACTACCAGACGCTGGTGGGCGACTCGGTCGACAACGTGCCCGGCGTGCCGAAGGTCGGCCCTAAGACCGCTGCCAAGTGGCTGCTCGAATACGGCTCGCTCGACGCCTTGATCGAGCGCGCCGCCGAGGTGAAGGGTGCCGCGGGCGAGAACCTGCGCAACGCCCTCGAGCAGCTGCCGCTGAGCCGGCGCCTCGTGACCATCCGCACCGACTGCGACCTCGACGGCCACGTCACCGGCCTGCCCTCGCTCGATGGCCTGCCGGTGGGCGCGCCGCAGACGGCCGAGCTCAAGCC
Organism: Variovorax sp. SG517; assembly: GCF_013376045.1. Taxonomy (GTDB): domain Bacteria; phylum Pseudomonadota; class Gammaproteobacteria; order Burkholderiales; family Burkholderiaceae_C; genus Variovorax. The sequence continues at coordinate 238,526 of NZ_JABMJG010000003.1, forward strand.
CTTCTACGAGAAGTTCGGCTTCAAGAGCCTGGTCAAGGCGCTCGAGGCGCAGGCCGTGCCGCCCGAACTGATCGAGGAGAACCTCAAGAAGAAGGCGGCTTCCGGGAAGGTCGATACCGACCAGGGCGGCCTGTTCGACGAGCCCTCCGACATGCAGGCGCTGGAAGCCGCCGCGCCCGCGAGCAACCTGAAGTACGAGACCATCACGACCTGGGAGCAGTTCGAGGCCTGGCTCGCGAAGCTCGAGGCGGCTGAGCTTGCCGCCATCGACACCGAGACCACCTCGCTCGACGAGATGGTCGCGCAGATCGTCGGCATCAGCTTCAGCGTGACGCCCGGCGAGGCCGCCTACATTCCGCTCACGCACAACTACCCCGATGCGCCCGAGCAGCTGCCCATCGACGAGGTGCTGGCGAAGCTCAAGCCCTGGCTGGAGAACGGCGCGAAGAAGAAGCTCGGCCAGCACATCAAGTACGACCGGCACGTGTTCGCCAACCACGGCATCGAGGTGCAGGGCTACGCGCACGACACCATGCTGCAGAGCTACGTGCTCGAAGTGCACAAGCCGCACGGCCTTTCGAGCCTGGCCGAGCGCCACCTGGGCCGCAGCGGCATCTCGTACGAAGACCTGTGCGGCAAGGGCGCGCACCAGATCCCGTTCAGCCAGGTCGACATCGCCAAGGCCGCCGAATACTCGTGCGAGGACAGCGACCAGACGCTGGACGTGCACAACACGCTCTGGCCGCGCCTGCAGGCCGACGAGAAGCTGCTCTTCATCTACCAGCTCGAGATGGATTCGAGCGAGGCCCTCTACCGCGTGGAGCGCAACGGAGTGCTGATCGACGCGCCCACGCTGGCCGCGCAGAGCCATGAGCTCGGCAAGCGCATCATGGAGCTGGAGCAGGAGGCCTACGAGATCGCCGGCCAGCCCTTCAACCTCGGCTCGCCCAAGCAGATCGGCGAGATCTTCTTCACCAAGCTGGGCCTGCCCGTGGTCAAGAAGACGCCCAGCGGCGCGCCCAGCACCGACGAAGAGGTGCTCGAGAAGCTCGCTGAAGACTATCCGCTGCCGGCCAAGATCCTCGAGCACCGCAGCCTCTCCAAGCTCAAGGGCACCTATACCGACAAGCTCGGCCAGCTCGCCAACCCGCGCACGGGCCGCGTGCACACGCACTATGCGCAGGCGGTGGCAGTCACGGGTCGGCTGTCGAGCAACGACCCGAACCTGCAGAACATCCCGATCCGCACACCCGAGGGCCGGCGCGTGCGCGAGGCCTTCGTGGCGCCGGCGGGCAGCGTGATCGCCAGCGCCGACTACTCGCAGATCGAGCTGCGCATCATGGCCCACATCAGCGGCGACGAATCGCTGCTGCGCGCCTTCACCGAAGGCATCGACGTGCACCGCGCGACGGCCGCCGAGGTGTTCGGCTCCACGCCCGACCAGGTGTCGAGCGAGCAGCGCCGCTACGCCAAGGTCATCAACTTCGGCCTGATTTACGGCATGAGCAGCTTCGGCCTCGCCAAGAACCTGGGCATCGAGAACAAGGCTGCGGCTTCGTACATCGAGCGCTACTTCGCTCGCTACCCGGGCGTGAAGGCCTACATGGACGAGACCAAGGCGCTGGCGAAGGAGCAAGGCTACGTCGAAACCGTGTTCGGCCGGCGCCTGTACCTGCCCGAGATCAACTCGCCCAACGGCCCGCGCCGCGGCGGCGCGGAGCGCGCGGCCATCAACGCGCCGATGCAGGGCACCGCGGCCGACCTCATCAAGCTCAGCATGGTCAAGGTACAGAACGTGCTTGACGAAGAGAAGCGCGCCACCCGGATGATCATGCAGGTGCACGACGAACTGGTGTTCGAGGTGCCCGAGGCCGAGATCGAATGGGTGCGCACCGAGATCCCGCGCATCATGGCGGGCGTTGCCTCGCTGAAGGTGCCGCTGCTGGCCGAGATCGGCGTCGGTCCCAACTGGGACAAGGCGCACTGAAAGAGAACATCAAGAAGAAGAGAGCAGGGAACGGACAAGGACGAGACAACCAGTCAGCCACACAAGGAAGAAACGCAAGAACATGAACCGATTCCCGCACCGCCAATTCCTGCTCGCCGCCGTCTGCGCCGCCTTCCTCGGCAGCGCCTTCGCGGCGCCCGATGCGAAGATCGCCGCGCTCGCCGCCAAGGAAAAGCCCGCCCTGCTCGACACGCTGAAGGAGCTGGTCTCCATCGAGTCCGGCAGCCGCGACCTCGACGGCCTGGAGAAGATCTCCGACCTCATCGCCGCGAAGTTCAAGGCGCTGGGAGGCGAGGTCGAGCTGATCGATCCGAGCGCGGAGGCCTATCGCATGGAAGACACGCCCGAGAAGATCGGCCGCGCGGTGCGTGCCACCTTCAAGGGCACGGGCAAGAAGAAGATCCTGCTGATCGCGCACATGGACACGGTCTACACCGTGGGCATGCTCAACAAGCAGCCCTTCCGCATCGAGGGCGACAGGGCCTACGGCCTGGGCATCGCCGACGACAAGCAGGGCGTGGCCGTCATCACGCACATCGTGTCGATGCTGCAGGCGATGAAGTTCAAGGACTACGGCACGCTCACCGTGCTCATCAACGGCGACGAGGAAATCAGCTCGCCCGGCGCTCGTGCGCTCATCACGCGCATGGGCAGCGAGCACGACGCGGTGCTGTCCTTCGAAGGTGCCTCGGTGAAGGAAGACAAGCTCTCGCTCGCCACCGCGGGCATCGCATCGGTCACGCTGAACGTCACCGGCAAGGCCTCGCACGCGGGCTCGGCGCCCGAGCTGGGCGTGAATGCGCTGTACGAGCTGTCGCACCAGATCCTGCAGATGCGCGACCTGTCCGACCCGGCCACGGGGCTGAAGATGAACTGGACCATCTCCAAGTCGGGCAGCAACCGCAACGTGATCCCGGCCAGCGCCACCGCCGCGGCCGACGTGCGCGTGCTCAAGGTGAGCGACTACGACCGCATCGAGCAGCAGGTGAACGAGCGCGTGAAGAAGCAGCTCATTCCCGAGGCCAAGGTCGAGCTGAAGTTCGAGCGCCGCCGTCCGCCGCTGGAGTCCTCCGACGCTTCGATCGCCATGGCACGCCACGCGCAGCAGATCTACAAAGACGAACTCGGCCTGCCGCTGGGCGCCGACGACAAGGCCGCCGGCGGCGGCACCGATGCGGCCTTCGCCGCGCTCAAGACCAAGGCGCCGGTTGTCGAGCGTTTCGGCCTGCAGGGCTTCGGCGCGCACTCGGCCGATGCCGAGTACGTGCTGGTCAATTCGATCGAGCCGCGCCTGTACCTCGGCACGCGCATAGTGATGGACCTCGCCCGAGGCAAGGCGTCCTCGGGCAACTGAACCCTTCGCTCGCAATGCGACTGCGCCACATCGAGGTCTTCAACGCGATCATGCTCACGGGCAGCGTGAGCGCGGCGGCGCGGCTCATCAACATCACGCAGCCGGCGGTGAGCCGCACGCTGCAGCATGCCGAGCTGCAGCTGGGCTTTCCGCTGTTCCAGCGGGCCAAGGGCCGGCTCACGCCGACCACCGAGGCGCTCACGCTGTATCCGCACATCGAGCGGCTGTTCGCGCAGCTCGACGAGGTGCAGCGGCTGGCCTCCAACCTGCGCACGGCCGGCGACACCGGCGAGCTGCGCATCCTGAGCGTGCTGGCGCTGAGCTACGACATCCTGCCGCGCGCGCTCAAGGCATTCCGCGAGAAGCATCCGGGCTATGCGATCACGGTGGAGTCGCTGCATTCGCCGCAGATCATGTCGGCGCTGCTGCTGCAGGAGGCCGACGTGGGCTTCGCCTTCAGCCCGGCGGTGCATCCCTCGCTCACGCAGGAGACGCTGGCCGACAGCCGCATGGTGTGCATCGCGCCCAAGGGCATGCTGCCGCGCACGCTGGTGCGCAACGGCTCGGTGGCGCTGCACGATCTCGTCGACCGGCCGGTGATCGGCCTGGACAGCCGCGACCCCGTGGGCACCAGCCTGAGCCAGGCCTGCCGGCAGGCGGGCGTGGGCTTCCAGCAGGCGGTGGTGACGGTGCAGACCTACCACGCGGCGCTGGCCATGGCGCACCACGGCATCGGCATCGCGCTGGTGGACGGCTGCACGGCGCGCTCGGCCGACCGCGAGAAGGTCGACGTGCTGATGCTGGAGCCCCGGATCCCGGTGCCTATCCGCGCGCTGCGTTTCGCTGCGCGGCCCGACTCGGTGGCGGTGCGCGGCATCACGCGCTGCATGCAGGAAGCGATTCAGGAAACGATCTAGGACCTAGCGAGGCCCTGGGCCCTGGTCAGGCCTGCAGTTCCTGCGCGACGCGCAGCGCCGAGCCGAAGGCCAGCGTGAAGCCCAGAGCCCCGTGGCCCGTGTTGAACAGCATGTTCGACGGGGCGCTGCCGAGCCGTCCGATGATCGGCAGCCCCTTGGGTGTGGCGGGGCGCATGCCGGTCCAGGGATGCAGTTCCTCGAGCCGGCTCGCATGCGGGAAGAGGGCGCGCGTGGCGGCCACCAGCGTCTCGATGCGTGTGGCCGGAATGCTCGCGTCGTGGCCCACCAGCTCGGCCATGCCCGCCACGCGCAGGCGCGAGCCGATGCGTGCGAACACCACCTTGCGCGCGCTGTCCGTCACGTTCACATGCGGTGCCGCGCCCGGCGCGGAATCGACGTCCACCGTGATGCTGTAGCCCTTGAGCGGATACACCGGCAGATAGGCCCCGAGCGCGCGGCCCAGCCTGTGCGACGCGGAGCCCAGCGCCATGACGAAGGCGTCGGCCTCCACGTCGCCGTCGCCGGTGCGTGCCGCGGCGATGCGGTTTCCGCTGCGCACGAAGCCCTGCACCTCGGCGCCGGACATGAAGCCCACGCCGCGCGTGCCCAACGCCTTCGTCAGCTCGGTGCACACCTTGAGGCAGTCGGCGGCGCATTCGCTGGGCGTATGGACGGCGCCCGCCATCCGGTCGCGGTAGCTTGCGAGCGCGGGCTCGATGGCGATGCATTCCTCGGGCGTCACCAGCCGCTGCTCGCTGCCCATGGCGCGCTGCAGTTCAAGCTGGGCGCGGGCGCCTTCGAGCGATGCCTGGCTCGCATACAGCACCAGCTTGCCGGTGGCGGAGAAATCGCAGTCGGGCGAAAGCTCGGCACGCATCGCCTCGAACTCGACGCGGCTCGAGGCGGCCAGTTCCAGCAGCCTGGCCGTGGTGTCGCGCGAGGTGCGCGCGTTGCAGGCCGCAAGGAACTCCATGCCCCAACGCCACTGCAGCGGATCGAGCTGCGGCCGCAGCTTGAGCGGCGAGTTGGGCGACAGCAGCAGCTTGGGCAGCTGCTTCCAGATCGAGGGGTCGGCCAGCGGCTGCACGTACGAATAGCTGAGCTGCGCGCCGTTGCCGCCGCTCGCGCCCGAGCCGGGGGCGGCGCGGTCGATCACGGTGACCTGATGGCCCCGGCGTTCGAGCTGCCAGGCGGTCGCCAGGCCCACGATGCCGGCGCCGAGCACACACACATGCATGGGGCGACTTTCCGCAAGGAGATTGATTAGAGAACCGAGGCTCGGACTGTAGGCGCGCTCGGCTGCGGGCGGAAATGCCAAAAGAACCCCCGCCCATAACCTTTGGGCATGGGCCAGGTTTCAATTGGAATTGTCGTTTTGCGTCGCTACTTCCTACACTGGCCGCCTGTTCAGTCCAACCGAATGAAGGCTCGAATGAAACTCTCCGTCCTGATGTCTTCCCTGGCCGCCACGGTGCTTTTCACCGCCACGGGCGCGCAGGCCGCCGATACGCTGGCCAAGATCGCCGAGTCCGGCAAGATCACGCTCTCCTATCGGGAGTCGTCGGTGCCCTTCAGCTACCTGGACGGCCCCAACAAGCCGATCGGGATGGCGGTGGACCTTTCCAACGCCGTGGTCGAGGCGGTGAAGAAGAAGCTGAACAAGCCCAACCTGCAGGTGGCGCTCATGCCCGTGACCTCGCAGAACCGCATTCCGCTCATCACCAACGGCACGGTCGACCTGGAGTGCGGCTCCACCACCAACAACACCGCGCGCGGCAAGGACGTGGCCTTCGCCATCAACCACTTCTACACGGGCACGCGCCTGCTGGTGAAGAAGTCGTCGAAGATCAAGAACTACGCCGACCTCGCGAAGAAGACTGTGGCCAGCACCACCGGCACCACCAATGCGCTGGTCATGCGGAAGTACAACGCCGAGAAGAACCTCGGCATGGACATCGTGCTCGGCAAAGACCATGCCGATTCCTTCCTGCTGGTCGAGAGCGACCGCGCCGCGGCCTTCGCCATGGACGACATCCTGCTGTACGGCCTGATCGCCAATGCCAAGGCGCCGGGCGACTTCGAGGTGGTGGGCGAGTCGCTGCAGGTCGAACCCTACGCCTGCATGCTGCCCAAGGACGACCCGGCCTTCAAGAAGCTGGTGGACGACACCTTCGCCGGCATGATGAAGAGCGGCGAGTTCGAGAAGCTCTACGACAAGTGGTTCATGCAGCCGATTCCGCCGAAGAACGTGCCGCTGAACCTGCCGATGAGCCCGCAGCTCAAGGAAAACCTCAAGGCCCTGAGCGACAAGCCCGCGACTTGAGTTCATCCCCCAGGCTGCGCGCACTTCGGGTCGCGCACGCCTTCCCCCTCCGGGGCAATGCCAGCGGCCCGGCAAAGCCGGTTCCGCGGTATTCCTGAAACAGAGATAGAAAGATCATGAGTTCGACCAGCGTCGTTGGCATTCTTGGCGGCATGGGCCCCGCGGCGGGTGCCGACTTCGTGCGGCTCTTCGTGCAGGCCTGCACGCAGCAGATGCGTGCGCGCGGCGAGCCGGTGCGCGACCAGGCCTTTCCCGAGCACTGGCTCGCGCAGGTGCCGGTGCCCGACCGCACCGAGGCACTGGCTTCGGCCGATCAGGGCGCGCACCAGCCGCTGGAGCCGATGCTGCAGGCACTGGGCCGCCTGGCCGCGCTCGGCAGCCGCACCGTGGCCATCGCCTGCAACACCGCGCATGCCTGGCACGCGAGCCTGCAGGAGCGCTTTCCGCAGGTCGAGCTGCTGCACATGGCACGCGAGACGGCGCAGCACCTTACCCGCCAGGGCGCGACCGGCGTGGCGCTGATGGCCACCGAAGGCACCTACCGCATCCGCCTCTACGAGAAGGCGCTGGCCGAGGAAGGCCTGGAATGCCATGTGCCGCTGCCCGAGGAGCGGCAGATCATCACGCGCGGCATCTTCGAGGGCGTGAAGGCCGGCAACATGCAGCTCGCCGAGCAGTGCTTCTCCGATGTGGCGCTGCGGCTGGCCGGGCGCCATGGCCCCGTCTCCATCGTCATGGGCTGCACCGAGGTGCCGCTGGGCCTGCAGGGCTCGGCCGCGGTGGCCGGGCTCGATCTCGTCGACCCCGCGCAGGTGCTGGCAGCCGCGCTGGCGCGACGGGCCTACGGGGCGCCGCAACCCCACTGAGACCAGGGGGCATGCAGGCCCCGGCCGATTTCGCCTACATTGCGGCGTGCGTTTTTCCATGGCGCAACGTCCCTTGTACGACGATCCAACCGGAGCCCACTACATGCCTCTCGACGACAGCCGTTCCGACTTCGACTCGCTTCGCCCCGGCGAAAGCACAGAGCAGGGCGCCACGCGCCGCACCGCCCTCAAGGCCGCCATCGGCGTGGGCTACGCGGCCGCGGTGATGCCGGTGATGGCGCAGACCGCCATCAGCACCCCGGCCGATGGCCTGAAGGCCGGCCCCATCAAGTACGCCGTCGGAGACTTCGAGGTGCCCGCCTATGCAGCGGCGCCCGCCGGCAAGACCGGCCTGCCCGTGATCCTGGTGATCCAGGAAATCTTCGGCGTGCACGAATACATCGCCGACACCTGCCGCCGCTTCGCCAAGCTCGGCTACCTGGCCATCGCGCCCGAGCTGTATGCCCGCCAGGGCGACCCGCGCGGCTACACCGACATCCCGAAGCTGCAGGCCGACATCGTCAGCAAGGTGCCCGACGCGCAGGTCATGGCCGACCTCGACGGCGCCCTGGCCTATGCCAAGGCCAACGGCGGCGACACCAGCAAGGCGGGCATCACCGGCTTCTGCTGGGGCGGTCGCATCGTCTGGCTCTATGCGGCCACCGGCAAGGTCAAGGCGGGCGTGGCCTGGTACGGCCGGCTGGTCGGCCAGGCCAGCGAACTGACGCCGAAGCATCCCGTCGATGTGGCCGCCGGCCTGCAGGCGCCGGTGCTCGGCCTCTACGGCGGAAAAGACCAGGGCATCCCCCTTGACACGGTTGATAAGATGAAAGCAGCTCTGGCCAACGGAACTCCGGCGGCCAAGGCGTCGAGCTTCGTGGTGTATCCGGAAGCAGGCCACGCGTTCCATGCCGACTACCGCCCCAGCTACGTCAAGAGCGCGGCGGAAGACGGCTGGCAACGCGCCGCGGCCTGGTTCAAAGCCAATGGCGTCGCCTGAAGACGGCGCCCTGTAGCCACCCCCGCCGAAGGCCGTCGAATGACGGCCTTTCTCTTTTTATGAACGGACAACGGCCGCCGGAACTTCTCCGGGAGCCGTCTTTCTTGCGCAAGCAGCTATGAATTTGATAGTCATCATCGTGGCGACCCTGGTTGCCGGTATCGGGAGCGTCTGGCTCGCGGCCCTCCTGCTGAAGGTGGGCGTGCGAAGCGGCTCGGGCGGCGTGAACCCGCAGCACCTGCTGAGCCTGGCGGCCGGCGCGCTGCTCGCCACGGCCTTCATGCACCTGCTGCCCGAGGCCTTCGAGAGCCGCATCGAGCCGGCGCTGCTCTTCGGGGTGCTGCTGTTCGGGCTGGTGTTCTTCTTCCTGCTCGACAAGGCCGAGCTGTGGCACCACGGCCATGAACACCACCACGGCGGCGGGAAGGACCACGGGCACGCGGGCCACGACCATCACCACGGGCACGGCCACGATCATGGCCACGACCACTCCCATGCGCACGACCAGGGCCCCCGCACCGGCGGCTGGGCCGTGCTCACCGGCGACAGCGTGCACTGCTTCGGCGACGGCATCCTGATCGCCTCCGCCTTCACCGCCGATCTGCGCCTGGGCCTGGTGGCCGCCCTCGCGGTGCTGGCGCACGAGATTCCGCACCACATCGGCGACCTGGTCGTGCTGCGCCAGAGCTCGGCCAACCAGCGCGCGGCACTGGTGAAGGTGTCGCTCGCCGGCACCATGACCGCGCTGGGCGGCATCGTGGGCTGGTGGCTGGTCGATCAGCTGCACGGCCTGCTGCCGTACTTCCTGGTGCTGGCCGGCAGCAGCTTCGTCTACGTGGCGCTGGCCGACCTGATTCCGCAGCTGCAGAAGCGCCTGCCGGCGCGCCAGACGGCCGCGCAGATCCTGTGGCTGGCGGCGGGCATCGTGCTGGTCACGCTGGTGAGCCGCCTGGCGCACGGCGAGCACGGGCACGACCACGGCCATGACGACCCCGGCCACGGGGAGCATGGGCACGTGCACAAGGACTGATCTTCCGGACCGGCGGGAAACTTTCCGACACCGACGCCTCGCGCCGGATGAACCGGAACGGCCGAAACAGGCGCACCATAGGGGGCGTGTCAGAAACAAGCCGAGGAAAGATCATGAATGCCACCGCGCGATCCGCTTCGCCCGCCGAAGACGATGAGGACACCACGCCCGCCGACGATTTCGAGGAACCCGAGGACGATATCTCCGATGACCTGTCGGAGGAAACGGGGATCGATCTCACCGACGCGAGCGAACTCGACGCGGACAACGTGCCAGCCGACGAAGAGTTCGACCGGGTGATGAACGCGCCCGACTGAGCGCGCCCACCAGGCCCACCAGGCCCACCAGGCTCAGGCAGCCACTTTGCGCCGCGTGATCACCTGCCCGTTGCGCACCCCGCAGTGCGCCCCGTTGCGCCAGGTCAGGGCGCCGTTCACGATGACCGCGTCGATGCCTTCGGCCGGCTGCATCGGCGATTCGTAGTTTGCGGTGTCGCGCACCGTCGCGGCATCGAAGATCACCACATCGGCGTGGTGGCCCGGCTTCAGCGTGCCGCGCTCGTGCAGGCCGAAGTTGCGGGCGGTGAGCCCGGTCATCTTCCAGACGGCCGTTTCCAGCGGGAACAGGCCCACGTCGCGGCTGTAGTGCCCCAGCACGCGCGGGAAGGTGCCCCACAGCCGCGGATGCGGCTTGTCGCCCAGCGGGATGCCGTCGGAGCCGATCATGGTCTCGTCGAAGGCGAGGATGCGCTGCACGTCGTCCTCGTCCATCATGAAGTAGATCGCGCTGCCGGGCTGCAGCCGCTTCGCCGCTTCCTCGCCCGAGACGCCCCATTCGGCCGCGATGTCCTTCAGGTCGCGGCCCGCGCATTCGGGGTGCGGCACGCTGGAGGCGATGAGCACGCGGCCTTCCATCATCCCGCGGTCGGTGCGGATCATGGTGGAGCCGGCCGTGTAGGGGTAGCAATCGAGCCCGATGCACTGGTGCTTCATCGCCTCCTGGATGAAGGGCAGCGTGACCTTCGTCTTGCCGAAGTTGCGCGTGTTCTGCACCTTGTGATGCGACACCACCACCGGAATGCCCAGCGCGCGGCCGATGTGGAAGGTTTCCTCCAGCGACTCCATCACGCGGTCGCTCTCGTCGCGCATGTGGGTCACGTACAGCGCCTTGCGCGAGGTCAGCGGGCGGCCGACCTCGATGATCTCCTCGGTCGTCGCTTTCACAGCGGGCGGGTAGAAGGTGCCGGTCGACAGGCCGATGGCGCCGGCCTGCATCGCTTCCTCGACCATCGCCTGCATGGCCTTGATCTCGGCCTCGTTCGCGGGGCGGTCGAGGTCAGCCATGGCTACCGCGCGCAATGTCGAATGGCCCACCATCGCCGCCACGTTCACCGACGAAGGCGCGGCGCGCAGCGCATCGAGGTACGCAGCGAAGCTGGTGAAACGGCCTTCGGCGGGCGAATCGAGCAGGCTCAGCGGCATCGGCAGGTCCATGTCGGCGCGCAGCGGCGCGGCGCTGATGCCGCAGTTGCCCGCCACCACCGTGGTCACGCCCTGCGACACCTTGAAAGGCATCTGCGCCTGCGAAAGCACCGCTTGGTCGTCATGCGTGTGCGAATCGATGAAGCCGGGCGCGACGATGCGGCCCGTGGCGTCGATCGTCTGTTCCGCCGTGTGGCCGGCGAGCTTGCCGATGGCCACGATGCGATCGCCGACGATGCCGACGTCGGCGTCGAAGCGCGGCGCCTTGGTGCCGTCGATCACGGTGCCGCCGCGGATCAGCAGTTCGTAGTGGGGGAGCTTTTCGGACACGGGAGGAATCCTTTCTTCAGCGGAAATGGCAGGCGACCAGGTGGCTTCCGGTCGCGGACGACGAAGGCCGCTCGCTCAGCTCCGGCGCCTTCTCCTTGCACACGGCCTGCGCCATCGGGCAGCGGGTGTGGAAGCGGCAGCCCGAGGGCGGATTGGCCGGGCTCGGCGGATCGCCCTGCAGCAGCATGCGGCGCGCCGGCGTGCGCGGATTGGGCACCGGCACGGCCGACAGAAGAATCTCGGTGTAAGGATGCAGCGGCGCCGAGAACAGCGTGTCGCGGTCGGCGATCTCGACGATGTGGCCGAGGTACATCACCGCCACGCGATGGCTGATGTGGCGCACCACCGCGAGGTCGTGTGCGACGAAGAGGTACGCGATGCCGAACTCGGCCTGCAGGTCCATCAGCAGGTTGACCACCTGCGCCTGCACCGACACGTCGAGCGCCGACACCGGCTCGTCGCACACGATCAGCTTCGGATTCAGCGCAAGGGCGCGCGCGATGCCCAGGCGCTGGCGCTGACCGCCCGAGAATTCATGCGGGAACTTCTTCACCGCTTCGGGCCGCAGCCCGACGCGCGAGAAGAGCCACTGCACCCGTTCGCGCCGCTCGGCGGCCGCGCCCATGCCAAAGTTCCGCAGCGGTTCCGTCACGATGTCGCCGGCCGTCAGCCGAGGGTTCAGCGAGGCATACGGGTCCTGAAAAATGATCTGCAGGTCGCGCCGGCGCATGCGCATGTCCTCGGCGGAGAGTGACAGCAGCTCCCGGCCTTCGAGCTGCACCGAGCCCGAGGTAGGCTCGACCAGCCGCATCACCGACTTGGCCGTGGTCGTCTTGCCGCAGCCCGATTCGCCGACCAGCGACAGCGTCTCGCCGCGTGCGACGTCGAAGGAGACGCCGTTCACCGCCTGGATCGGAGGCCTGGCCGGCCGCAGCCAGCGCTTGGGAGTGGTGTAGTGCTTGCGCAGGTCACGCACCTTCAGCAAGGGCGTTGCAGCGGTTGTCGTCATGCGGCGATCTCCTCGGCACCGGCCCAGTTTTCCTCGACGGCGAAGCAGGCCACGACATGGTCGCCGCCTTGCTGCGTCAGCCGCGGCGTTTCGGCGCGGCAGCGTTCGCGCGCCTGGCTGCAGCGTGCCGCGAAGGCGCAGCCGCGGCCCAGTTCGTGCGCGGCCGGCACCAGCCCCGGAATCTCGGTGAGCCGCGTGCTCGCGGTGTTCATGGCGGGCATCGAGGCCATCAGCGCGCGGGTGTAGGGGTGCAGCGGGCGGTCGAACAGGTCGATCACGTCGGCTTCCTCCACCTTCTTTCCGGCGTACATGACGACCACGCGGTCGCAGCTCTCGGCGACCACGCCAAGGTCGTGCGTGATCATCACCACGCCCATGCCCAGCTCCTTCTGCAGCCGCTTGATGAGGTCGAGGATCTGCGCCTGGATCGTCACGTCCAGCGCGGTCGTCGGCTCGTCGGCGATCAGCACCTCGGGGTTGCAGGCCAGGGCCAGCGCGATCATCACGCGCTGGCGCATGCCGCCGGAGAGCTGGTGGGGGTATTCGTTCACGCGGCGCTCGGGCTCCGGGATCTGCACCACGCGCAGCATCTCGACCGCGCGCTTCATCGCGTCGGCGCGGCTGGCCTTCTGGTGCAGCTGCACCGTCTCGGCGATCTGCCGGCCCACGGTGAGCACGGGGTTCAGCGATGTCATCGGCTCCTGGAAGATCATCGAGATGCGGTTGCCGCGGATCTGGCGCATCTCGCGCTCGCTCAGCCGCATCAGGTCGGTGCCGCGCAGTCGCACCGCGCCCATGTGGCGGCCGGGCGGCGTGGGCACCAGCCGCAGGATCGACAGGGCGGTCACGCTCTTGCCGCAGCCCGACTCGCCGACAACGCCGAGCGTGCGGCCCGCGCGCACCGTGTAGGAAACGCCGTCGACCGAGCGCACCACGCCGCCGGGCGTGAGGAAGTGCGTGCGCAGGTCGTCGACTTCGAGCAGCGGCTCGCCGGGAGCCAGCGCTGCGTGGGACATGGCGATGGTCATGGGGCTGCCTCGCTCAGAGTTGGCGCGCCAGGCGTGGGTCCAGCGCGTCGCGCAGGCCGTCGCCCAGCAGGTTGATGGCCAGCACCGTGGCCGCCAGCAGCAGGCCCGGGTACAGGATGATGTGGAACGCCACGGCCACGAAGTTGCGGCCCTCGGCCATCATGTTGCCCCAGCTCGGCGTCTGCGAAGGCACGCCCACGCCGAGGAAGGAGAGCGCGGCCTCGGTCAGCACGGCGGCCGCGGCCACGAAGGTGGCCTGCACGATCAGCGGCGCCACGGTGTTCGGCAGCACGTGGCGCACCAGGATCACCGGAAGGCGCGTGCCCACCGCATGCGCGGCCTCCACGAAGAGCTGCTCGCGCAGCGTGAGCGCCAGCGAGCGCACCAGCCGCACCACGCGCGGAATCTCCGGCACCGTGATGGCGACGATCACCGTCGTCAGGCTGGCGCGCGTGACCGCCATCAGCGCGATGGCCAGCAGGATGCCCGGTATGGCCATGAGCCCGTCCATCACGCGCATGATCGGCCCGTCCGCCCAGCGCACGAAGCCGGCCACCAGCCCGAGCGCGACGCCGAAGAAGGTGGCCAGCAGCGCCACCGACGCGCCCACGATCATCGACACCCGCCCGCCCCACACGGCGCGGCTGAACACGTCGCGGCCCAGCGCGTCGGTGCCGAACCAGTGCTCGGCCGAGGGCAGCTGCATGCGCGCGAGCGGGTCGATGTCCTGCGGGTCGTGCGTAGCGATCCAGGGCGCGGCGATGGAAAGCGCCGCCACCGCGATCAGCAGCAGCGCGCCGATGATCAGCGTCGGGTGCTTGCGCAGCCAGCGCAAGCGCGGCGGCCCGAAAGGCGGCTCGACCGGCGGTGCGACTTCAGCGGTGGCGGGCGTCGCGGGCACGTCGATGTCGCTCATGGGAAGTACGGAGGACATGGGTGGTTCAGTACTGGATGCGCGGATCGAAGAGCCGGTAGCTCAGGTCGATCAGCAGGTTGATCAGCACGTACACGCCCGCCGACAGCAGCAGCACGCTCTGGATCACCGGGTAGTCGTGCCGCTGCACCGAGTCGATCACCAGCCGGCCCACGCCGGGAATGGCGAACACCGTCTCGGTGACCACCACGCCGCCGATCAGCAGCGCGATGCCCGCGCCCACGGTGGTGGCGATGGGAATGGCCGCGTTGCGCAGCGCATGGCCCAGCACCGGCAGCACGCCCAGGCCCTTGGCGCGGGCGGTGCGGATGTAGTCCTCGTGCAGCACTTCGAGCACGGTGGCGCGCGTCATGCGCGTCACCAGCGCGATGTAGACCAGCGCGAGGTTCACGCAGGGCAGCACCAGCGAGCGCAGCCACTCGCCCGGGCCCTCTGCGAAGCGCACGTAGCCCTGCACCGGAAACCACGGCAGCTGGATCGCGAAGCTGTAGACCAACAGGTAGCCCACCAGGAAGACGGGCACCGAGAAGGCCAGCACCGCGAAGAGCATCACCAGCCGGTCGATCCAGCTGCCCGCGCGGTAGGCCGCGAGCGTGCCCAGCGGCACCGACACCACCAGCGTGATGAGCATGGTCAGCGCGGCGATCGACACCGTGGGTTCCAGCCGCTGGCCCAGCAGCTGCGTGACGGGCATCTGCGTGAAGATCGAAGTGCCCAGGTCGCCGGTGAAGAGCTTGCCGATCCACAGCCCGAACTGCTGCCACAGCGGCAGGTTCAGGCCCAGCGCGGCGCGCAGCTTCTCGATGTCTTCGGTGGTGGCGAGGTCGCCCGCGATGAGTGCGGCCGGGTCGCCCGGCGAGAGGTGGATCAGCAGGAACACCACCACGGCCACCACCGCCATGACGGGCAGGGTCGCGATGAAGCGTCGAACGATGTAGCCCATGGCGGTGCCCCTCCGGCCCTTACTGCCTGTCGAGCGCCCAGACCGTCGGCATGCCGGACCAGAGCTTGTCCAGGCCCTTCAGGCTGGTGCGCGCGGCGAAGGCGGCCGAGTACTGGCCGGCGTTGATGTACGGCACGGCCTCGTAGGCGCGGGCCTGGAAGGCGTCGAGCAGCTCCTTGCGCTTGGCGGGAACGGTTTCCTTCAGCCAGGCGGTGCGCAAGTCGTCCAGCTGCTTGTCGCAGGGCCAGCCGGGCAGGGTATTGCCGCAGGCCGCGCTCAGGTAGGCGTTGCTGATGGGCGAGTTGGCGTCAAATTCGCCGGCCACGGTGACGTAGATGTTCCAGCCGCCGGCGTCGGGCGCATCGCGCTTGGCGCGGCGTGCGCCGATGGAGGCCCAGTCCATGGTCTGGGCATCGACGTTCAGGCCGATGCTCTTCATGGTCTGTGCTGCCATCAGCGCCTCGGCGTTCAGGTAGGGCACGTCGCTGGGTACCAGCAGCACCACCTTCTCGCCCTTGTAGCCGGCGTCGGCGAGCATCTTCTTGGCCTTGGCGACGTCGGCCTTGCGGTAGGGCTCGGCGCCGGCCGCGGTGTCGTTGGGGCTTCCGCAGATGAAGTAGGTGGCGCAGTAGGCCATGCGCATGTCCAGCGGGAAGCCCATGGCCGCCATGAAGCGCTCCTGGCTCACGGCCTGCAGCAGTGCCTGGCGCACCTTCGGGTTGTTGAAGGGCGCATGCAGCTGGTTCATCACCAGGAAGCCCTGGTAGGCGCCGCCGGAGCCGATCTTCACGCCCGTATCGGTGCGCAGCGGCGCGATGTAGTCGGGCGGCAGCTGCTCGATGATGTCGACCTCGCCGCGCTTGAGAGCGGCCACCGCGCTGTTGGCATCGGGCAGGTAGAGCCACTCGACGCGGTCGAAGTTGCTCTTCTTGCTGCCGGCCAGTCCGCTCGGCGGTTCGCTGCGCGCCACGTAGTTGGGGTTGCGCACGAACACGGCCTTGTTGCCCGGCACCCATTCGTCGCGCTTGAACACGTACGGGCCGGAGCCCAGCACTTCGGTCAGCGGCGCGGTGGCGGGCATCTTGGCCAGCCGCTCGGGCAGCACCACCGGCGGAAAGCCCGAGGGCTTGGCCAGCGCGTCGAGCACCATGCCGAAGGGCTCGTTGAGCGTGAGCGTGAAGCTGCGCGCGTCGGTGGCCTTCCACTCGGCGCCGCTGGCCGTCATGGCGCGGCCGAGGCTGTCGCGCGCGGCCCAGCGCTGCAGCGACGCGACCGCGTCGGCCGAGGTGACGGCGCCGCCGTCGGAGAACTTGAGGTTGGGGCGCAGCGTGAAGCTCCACTGCTTGCCGTCCTTCGAGGCGTTGTACTTCTCCACCATCTGCGGCTGCGGCTTGCCGCTCGCGTCCTGCGCGAAGAGGGTGTCGTACACCATGTAGCCGAAGTTGCGCGAGATGTAGGCGGTGGTGAAGGTCGGGTCGAGGATCTTCAGGTCGGCATGCGCCACCACCTTCAGCGTCTTGGGCTGCGGCGTCTGGGCATGCGCGGGAAGGCTCGCCGCGAAGGCGGTGGAAAGGGCCAGGGCGGCAAGAGCGCCAAGCGTCCGTCGTTTCATCGTCGGTTCTCCGGTGAGGGAAGGCAGCAGGAAAAAGAGGAGGCGAAAGAAGGGCGGCTCAGGCCGCGACGCCGATCGGCCACTTGGGCAGGCGGGCCTTGCGATAGGGCAGCGTGTTCAGGTCGAGCGTGACGGCGCCCGGCGCGCCTGCATAGATGACGTGCTTCGCCACCTTGGAGTACGAAGCGTAGAAGTGCTGCGACGACTTCACGACGATGATCTTCTTCGCGGCAAGGTCGCAGCCCAGTTGCGTGAACAGGTCGGTGCCCATCGCCTGGTTACGCAGCGTGATCAGCACGATTTCGATGCCGTTGGCCTCGACGAGCGCGCTGTCGCCCATCAGCGTGGGCGTGCCGGCCAGGCCGGTCATCACCAGGTCGTGCTTGAGCGCCTTCACGGTGCATTCGAGGTCGAGCGGGTCGCCCGACAGCGGACTGATCTTGCCGCCGATGCGCATCGGCAGCTTCGCGCCCACGCCGGCGTCGAAGGCGATGCGCACCGCGATCGGGTCCCACAGCGGGCCCAGCGCCGCGTTGGCGATGCCGCGTTCGGCCATGCGTCGCAGGATGAATGTGGAGTCGCTCGCGGCGCCGCCGCCGGGGTTGTCGGCACCGTCGGAGATCACCACCGGGCCGCCGTCGAAGGCCAGGGCCTCGTCGAGCGATGCATCGATGCCGGGGTAGTTCACGGTGAGGCCGTCGCGCATCGCGATGACCTCGTCGGCGAGCTGGCGCGCCAGCATGTCGGCCTTCGCCTTGTCGCCGTCGGTGTAGACCAGCACCTTGGTGCCCATCTCGGGCACGTCGCCCCACGAGAAGCCGTGCGTGAGCGAGATAGAGAGCACGCCGTCCTTGCCTTCGAGCGACTGCATGCGCTCGACGAAGCCGCGCGCCGGCTGGCGCGAGGTGTGGACGGTGACGATCATGTCGCAGTCGACCACCGCCGCCACCGGCCGCACCTTGCCCTCGACCGTGGCGGCGCAGATGTCGACCAGCTCCAGCCCGCGCTCGAGCACGTCGGTGTGCGGGTACTCCTTGAAGGAGATCATCACGTCGGCGTTGGAGATCATCTCGGGCGTGAGGTGGTTGTGCGGATCGAGCTCCGCGCCGATCACCACGTCGGGCCCGACGATCTGCCGCACGCGCGCCAGCAGGTCGCCTTCGCAGTCGTCGTAGCCGTCGGCCACCATCGCGCCGTGCAGGCCGAGCAGCACCATGTCGACCGGCAGCACCGCGCGCAGGTCGTTCAGCAGTTCGTCGCGCAGCGTCTCGTAGGCGTGGCGCGTGGTGGTGCCGCTGGGTTGCGCGCCGGCCACCATGCCTTCGAACAGCGTCCAGCCCTTGTCGGCGCCGCGCATGCGTGCGGCCCACAGCGGGCCCGAGAAGAGCGTCATCGCCTCGGGGTGCTTGCCGGCGGGGAAGTAGCCGCGGTCCTTGAAGGAGGCGAGGCCCGTCGGCATCGGGCCGAAGGTGTTGGTTTCGGTGGCCAGGGAAGCACTGAAGACGCGCATGGTCGGACCTCGTGGAGTGGTTCTGTGTGTGTGGGAGAAAACAGGCCGGGCTCAGCCCGCGGCCGCGCGCAGCCGCTGCGGGCCCAGCATTTCCGCCGTGAGCCCGAAGGAGGCGATGCGCTCCGGCAGCGGCAGCCCGCGTGCGAGCGCGGCGCAGGCCTCGCCCATGGCGGCCGAGGTCTGGATGCCGTAGCCGCCCTGTGCCGCGACCCAGAAGAAACCGGGCACGCCGGGCTCGAAGCCGCCGACCAGGTCGCCGTCGGCCACGAAGGAGCGCAGGCCGGCCCAGGTGCGCGTGGGGCGGCGGATGGTGAGCGTGGTCGCCTCCTCGATGCGGTGCATCGCGATGGCGATGTCCATCTCCTCGGGCTGCACATCCTGTGGCTCGACCGGGTCGGCATTGGCCGGCGAGCCGAGCAGCATGCCGGCGTCGGGCTTGATGTACCAGCCCTCGTCGGCGCCGAACACCATGGGCCAGTGCGCCACGCTCTGGCCCTCGGGCGGCGCGAAGATGAATGCGGAACGCCGGCGCGGCTCGATGCCCAGCGGCGGCACGCCGGCCATGCGCGCGATGGTGTCGACCCATGCGCCGGCGGCGTTGAGAACCACGGGCGCTTCGTAGACCGCGCCGCCGGCCTCGACGCGCCAGCGCTCGCCCACGCGCTCGATGGCTGTCACGCCCGCGTCGCACACCAGCTTGCCGCCCGCGCGACGCATGCCGCGCAGGTAGCCCTGGTGGATGGCGTGCACGTCCATGTCGGCGGCGTCGGGCTCGTACACGGCGCCCAGCACCTGCTCGGGGCGCAGCGCGGGCACCATCTCGCGCGCCTGCTCGCCGCTCAGGCGGGAGGCGCCGGTGTCCATGGCGCGCAGCACTTCCCAGTGGGCTTCGAGCTCGGCCATGTGCTCGGCGCCGGCGACCATCATCGCGCCGCGCGGGGTGAGCAGCGGATGCTCGCTGAAGCCTTCGGGCGGATGTTCGAGGAAGGCGCGGCTCGCCATGGTGAGGGCGCGCACCTGCGCGGTGCCGTAGCTTTCCATGAAGAGGGCGGCGGACCGGCCGGTGGAGTGGTAGCCCGGTTGCGATTCGCGTTCGAGAAGGATCACGCGTGCGTGCGGGGCGAGCCAGTGGGCCACCGAGGCCCCGGCGATGCCGCCGCCGATCACGAGGAAGTCAGCCACGATGGGCTCTGGAGTGCTGGAAGTCATCGGCGAAAAGTGTAGGAAGAAATTTGCGGATACGCAAATTGATTCGAGGGTACCAAGGGGAAACCATGGTGCACCGCATCGGTGAAATTTGCGCTAACGCAATTTGCGCATACGCAAATTCCGGGCCCGCGTCATGCGGGCCGTCATGGATGGCGCAGGCGCCGGCTGGCAGAATCCACCGGCATCACAAGAGAAAGCCAAGCGTGAATCCACACACAGGGACCAAGACGGGCACGAAGCCCAGGGACGAGCCGCCCACGCTGGACCGCGTCACCTTCGGCAACCGCCTGCGCACCGCGCGCAAGCGCTTCGGCTGGACGCTGGCGCAGCTGGCCGAGCGCTCTGGCGTGTCGATCACCACCATCTCGCGCGCCGAGCGCGGACAACTCGCGCTGGGCTACGAGAACTTCACCGCGCTGGGCCGCGCGCTCGAGATGGACATGAATGCGATGTTCGCCGGCGCCGGCGTCAAGCCCGCGCAGCTCGACGGCCCGGTGGTCACGCGCTCGGGCAAGGGGGTGGTCTACAAGGGGCTTTCCATCGCCTATGAATTCCTCGGCACCACGGCGGCGGGCAAGCAGATGAGCCCCATCGTCGGCACGGTGCACGCGCGGCAGATCCACGGGCCGGAAGACTTCGTGCGGCACGCAGGCGAGGAGTTCGCCTATGTGCTTTCGGGCGAGATCGAGGTGCACTTCGAGAACGGCGAGGTGGTGCACATGGCGCGCGGCGACTCGCTGTACTTCGACAGCCGCCTGGGCCACGCATACATCAGCGTGAGCCGGCAGCTCGCACGCATCGTCGGCATGACCATCGGCGAGAGCGGGCACATGAAGTCGGCGCGCGAGGGCGAGGCGCGCAGCATGCCGGTGCCGGCCGCGGGCAAGCCTGCGAAGCGTCCGGCCAAGGCTTCCGGGAAGCCGGGGAAGGTAAAGGGCGGACAGCCCTGACCTGATGCTGCGGGACCGGCCGGTCCCGAGCTGGATATCGATTTCCGCGAACTCCCATGCCGGCACCCGGCAAGGAGAGTCATTGATCGATTCGCGTAAAACCTTAGTCCGCGAATTTCCAAAAAAGAGGCGTTGCCCGGCCTCTTTCGATTCTTCCTGAATTGAAATTGTCCGTGAGGCGGCGGTGCCCCGGATTTGCCATTTCCATCGAAAATAAGCTATTAGTTATATCCGGATCGAGCCGAATATGAATAGCTTGCGGCGACCTGAACACCGCAGCGATGACATGGTGTTTCATTTTCGATTTGACTCGGGCGCCATCTTCGGTTTACACCCGGTGTTTCGACGGGCATCGCAGTGCCGATCGCGTCGATGCAATGCGCTGGAACAGAACAGATTTTCGTAATTCGGGGCTCCTGCCAATTCCGAAGTTCTCGTCTTTGCGCGTCAACAAATTTAAATGATGCGTCATTTGTGCAGCCTGCCAATTACAGTGCTGCAGCGCGGAATAATCGTGCATCGCCTCGCGGCTTTGCCGCGAAAAAAATCCATCCCGCCGCCCGCAGAATTCGCGCTTTTTTCTTCTTTCACCAGTTGACAGCGCGGGCTCCCGGGGAGCGCCCGTTATGCAGGAAACGACCGTGGAAGCCGCTGCGCCCCCGACCCGTGACGACCCGGCCAGGCCGCCGCCGCTGCCACTGCCGCTGCAATTGGGCCGGCGGGGCGCGCGATCGACGTTCGCGCTCCTCTGGCTGAGCGAAACCGCTTTCGATCTCGGCACCACGCTGGTCAGCTTCGCCGTGGGGGTCTGGATCTTCTCGCGCACGGGCTCGGCGCAGGACTACTCGTTCTCGGTGCTGGCCGCCGCGCTGGCGGCGATGCTGGTCACGCCCTTCGCCGGCGCGCTTGCCGACCGCCACGACCGGCGCTGGGTGGTGCTGTCGTGCGACATCGCCGCCATTGCCTGCACCTTCGCGATCGTGATGGCGCTGCTGTCGGGCCGGCTCGGCGTCGGCGCGCTGTATGTCTACGCCGCGGTCGCGGCGGCGGCGGGTGCGCTTCGCCGACCCTCGATCCGGGTGGCGGTCAGCCTCTTCGTGCCCAAGGACCGCTTCGCGCAGGCCGGCGGGCTGACCGGCATCTCTCGCGCGCTGGTGCAGATCGGCGCGCCCGCCGCGGCCGGCTTCCTGATGGCGCGAACGGGCGGCCTGCAGGGCGTGATGGCGACACAGCTGTGCCTGCTGCTGGCCGCGGCCGCGCTGGTGTTCGCGGCACTGACCCGCGCCGGGGCGCAGGTGCGCGGCGGGCAGCGCGCCTCCGGCGGTGATTCCGTGCGCGACGCCTCGTTGTGGCGCAGCGCAAGCACGAGCTTCGCCGGCGCACTCGCCTACCTGCGCGAGCAGCCGCTGATGCGCGCGCTGCTCGGCTACGGCGCGCTGGTGCAGTGCCTGATGGTGCTGGCCACCGCCATGGTGACGCCGCTGGTGCTGTCCACGCATTCCAGCGGCGTGCTGGGACTCGTGATGTCGGTGGGCATCGTCGGCGGCCTGCTCGGCTCGATCCTGGTCGCCACCGCGCGGCTTCGGCACGGGCTCATGCAATGGGTGCTGGCATGCGACGCGCTGCAGTGCGCCGCCGTGCTCGTGGCGGGATGCGTGACCACGCCGGCCCTGTGGTGCGCCGCGGCCTTCGTCTGCCTGTTCTGCGGCAGCACCTCGGTCGCGTGTTCGCACGCACTGTGGATGCGCAAGGCGCCGGCGGGCCGGCAGGGCAGCGTGTTCGCCCTGATCGCCGCATCCAACATGCTGGTGATGTGCGTGGTGCTGCTGGCCGGCGGCTGGCTCGCCGATGCGGTGCTGGAACCGGCGCTGCGCCAGGGCGGCTCGCTCGCCGATACGGCGGTGGGCGTGTGGTTCGGCACCGGGCCGGGCCGTGGCATCGGCCTGCTGTTCTTCGCGACCGGCGCGGCGGGCCTCGCGCTGACCGTCTTCGCGCTCTTCCATCGGCGCCTGCGCCGGCTGGAAGCGCTGGTACCGGATGGTGGCGAATCGTGAGCGGCCAGATCCTTCACGCCCTGAGCTCGCCCCAGCAGGCCGTCTGGCTCGACCAGTCGCTGGCGCCCGACCTGCCTTGCCACAACATCGGCGTGGCGGCCAGCCTCGAAGGGCCCATCGACCTCGACCGGCTGGAAGCCGCGATACGTGCCGTCGTGGCGCGCCACCAGGCGCTGCGCATCGTGCTCGAGCGCGGCGGCAACGGCGAGGCCATGCAGCGCTTCGCCGCGCCCGATGACCACGTCCTCGCCGGCACGGCATTGCAGCGCTTCGATTTCAGCGGCGATGCCGATCCGGAAGCAGGCGCCCGGGCGCACCTGCGCGCAGCCTTCCTCGCTCCCTTTGATCTGCATGGCCAGCGACTTTGGCGCATGCAATGGCTGCGGGTCGCGCCCCAACGCGGCTACTGGCTGGTCTGTTTCCATCACCTCATCGCGGATGGATGGTCGGTCTCGCTGACCGGCAATGCCATCGCCGAGGCCTACAACCGGCTCGGGCGCGGCGAGGCCGCCGTCGAAGAGGGAAATGAGGAAGGGGATGGGGACGGGGGCGACGGCTATGCCGGCTTCATCCGCCAGGACGCCGAATACCAGGCCTCGCCGCGCTACGCCCGCGACCGCGCCTTCTGGCTGCGGCGCCATGCACGACTTGCGCAGCCGCTGTTCGAGGAAGCGCCTGCGCGGCGCCTCCATGCGGGCCGAAGCAGGGTCGAGCAGGCCGTCTGGCAGCTGGAGCGCGCGGATCACGATCGCCTGACCGGTGTGGCCGAGGCGCAGGGCGCATCGAGCACGCATTTCCTCGCCGCGCTGCTGGCGGTGTACTTCGCGCGCCTGCACGGCCGCGAACGCGGCGAGGGCAACGAAGTCGTCATCGGCATGCCGGTGCACAACCGCACGACCGCGGCGCAAAGGCGCATGCCGGGCATGTTCTCGGGCGCAATTCCGGTCGGCATCGCGGTCGATACGCGGGAGACATTCGCGCAGACCCTGCGCCGCGTCGCGGGCGAGCTGAAGCAGTGCTACCGCCACCAGCGCTATCCGCTGGCCGACCTGCACCGCGAGCTGCTGGCCGGTGTTGGCGAACGGCGGGGCCTGTTCGACATCTCCCTGTCGATCGAAAGCTTCCAGGGCGACATCGGGCTCGAAGGCATCCGCAGCACGGTGCTCCCGCTGCACAACGGCCACGAGCGCCAGCCGCTCGCGGTCTACGTGCGCGACTACGAGCAGGGGCGACCGGTGCATATCGAGTTCAACCACGACCCGGCTGCGTTCTCCGCGCGGGAGATGGCCGTGCACCTTCGGCGGCTGAAGGTGCTGGCGCGTGCCGCGACCGATGCGCCGGACACGCCCGTGGGTGACCTGCCGCTGATGGACGAGGCCGAGCACCAGCTTGTGGTGCACGGCTTCAACCGGCCGCTGCTCGACACCGGCGCGCCCTCGTTGATCCATGCGCTGTTCGAGCGGCAGGCCCAGCGCGATCCCGATGCCATCGCGGTCCAGTTCGAAGGCACGCGGCTGAGCTACGGCGGACTCGACCGCCGCGCCAATCAACTGGCTCACCATCTGCGCGAGCTGGGCGTCGGCCCCGACGCGCTCGTCGCGATCTGCATGGAGCGCGGGCCCGGCGTGGTGATGGCCATCCTGGCCACGCTCAAGGCCGGCGGTGCTTATGTGCCGCTGGACCCGGTGCACCCCGACGAGCGCCTCGCCCACATGCTGCGCGACAGCGCGCCGGTGGCGCTGATCGGCGACGGCGCTGCGCTGGATCGGTTGCCGGCGTCCGCTTCATGCCAGCGCATACGCCTCGACCGGCCATGGGAAGAAGCGCCCTGGGCCAACGCGCCCACCGGCAATCCACGGGTCGAGGGCCTCGCGCCATCGCACCTGGCCTATGTGATCTACACCTCCGGCTCCACCGGCCTGCCCAAGGGCGTGATGGTCGAGCATGCGCAGGTCGGCCGACTGTTCGCTGCCACGCGCGGCTGGTTCGATCTCGGCCGCGACGACGTCTGGACCCTGTTCCATTCCTTCGCCTTCGACTTCTCGGTCTGGGAGTTGTGGGGCGCGCTGATCCATGGCGGCCGGCTGGTCGTCGTGCCGCATGCGGTCAGCCGCGCGCCGGAGGAATTCCATCGCCTGGTGTGCGAGCAGGGCGTGACCGTGCTCAACCAGACGCCCAGCGCGTTCCGCCAGTTCGCCGCCGCATGCCGGGCCGCGGCGAAGGCGCTGCCGGCGCACGCGCTTCGGCATGTGATCCTCGGCGGCGAGGCGCTGGAGACGGCCGCGCTCGAACCCTGGTTCTCGCAGGAGGGCAACCGGCGCGCACGCCTGGTCAACATGTACGGCATCACCGAGACGACAGTGCACGTCACCTGCCGCGTGCTCGGCCCGGACGATGCCGGGCGCACCGGCGCAAGCCCGATCGGCACGCGCATTCCCGACCTGTGCCTGTACGTGCTCGACGCGCGCGGCCGGCCGCTGCCGGTGGGCTGCGCGGGCGAGATCCACGTCGGCGGCGCGGGCGTGGCGCGCGGCTACCTGCGGCGGCCCGAACTCGATGCGCAGCGTTTCGTGCCCGACCCGTTCAGCGAGGTGCCGGGCGCGCGCATGTACCGCAGCGGCGACATGGCCCGCCTGCTCGCCGACGGCAGCCTCGAATACCTCGGCCGCAACGACCAGCAGGTCAAGATCCGCGGCTTCCGCATCGAGCCGGGCGAGGTCGAGGCACGGCTGATGCGACTCGGCGGCGTCGCCGACGCGGCGGTGATCGTGCGCGAGGACCTGCCGGGTGACCGGCGCCTGGTCGCCTACCTCGTGTTCGCCGACGCCAGGGCCGGCGGCGCCTTCGACCCTTCCGGCGCCCGGGCCGCGCTCGGCAGGAACCTGCCCGACTACATGGTCCCGTCAACGTATGTGCCACTGGACTCACTGCCGCTGACGCCCAACGGCAAGCTCGACCGCAAGGCACTGCCCGCGCCCGAGCTTCAGGCCTGGCCCCGGCGGCGCGAGCACGAGCCGCCGCAGGGCGCGGTCGAACAGGCGCTGGCAAGGCTGTGGGCCGAAGTGCTTGGCATCGGGCAGGTAGGGCGCGGCGACAACTTCTTCGAGCTCGGCGGGCATTCGATGCTCGCGGTGCGGCTGGTCGAGCGCATGCAGCGCGAGGGGCTGGAGGTCGACATCCGCCAGCTCTTCACCGAGCCGACGCTGGGTGCACTCGCGGCCAGCGTGGAGCGGAATGGGCAGCCCGCCGCATCGATGCCCGTGCCGCCCAATGCGATTCCCGCGCAATGCGAGCGCATCACGCCGCGGATGCTTCCGCTCGCGAGCCTGACGCAGGCGCAGATCGACCTGATCGCCGCCGGCGTTCCGGGTGGCATGCGCAACATCCAGGACATCTATCCGCTCGCGCCCCTGCAGGAAGGCATCCTGTTCCACCACCTGCTGCAGGGCGAAGGGAAAGGGCAGGGCGATGCCTATGTGCTGCCCGCGCTGCTGCGCTTCCACGATCGTGCGCGGCTCGACCAGTTCGCGGCCGCGCTGCAGCAGGTGATCGCGCGCCACGACATCCTGCGCACCGCCGTGCAGTGGGAGGGGCTGGACACGCCCGTGCAGGTGGTCTGGCGCAACGCCTCGCTGGCGCTGCAGGAACAGCATTTCGACCCGGCCAATGGCGACGTGCAGGCGCAGCTGCAGGCCCATGCCGATGCACGGACCGTGCGCCTGGACCTGCGCCGCGCGCCGATGCTGCAGGCCCATGCGGCCTTCGACCCGGTGTCGCGCCGCTGGCTGCTGCAGCTGCTGCATCACCACCTGACGCTGGACCACACCACCACCGAGCTGATCCTGCACGAGGTGGTAGCGCTGCTGCAGGGGCGCGGCGAAAGTCTTGCCGCGCCGGTACCGTTCCGCGACTTCGTGGCGCGCTCGCGCCAGGGCGTGAGCGAGGCCGAACACGAGGCCTTCTTCGGCGCGATGCTCGGCGACGTGGACGAGCCGACGGCGCCCTTCGGCCTGCTCGACGTGCAGGGCGACTGCTCGCAGGTAGAGCAGGCGAAGTCGATGTTGCCGCCAGCCCTGTCGTCTCAGCTGCGCGCACTCGCCATGCGCCACGGCGTGAGCACCGCCAGCATGTTCCACCTGGCCTGGGCGCGCGTACTGTCTGTTTGCAGTGGCCGCGACGACGTGGTGTTCGGCACGGTGTTGTTCGGGCGCATGCAGGGCGGAGCCGGCATCGACCGCGCGATGGGCATGTTCATCAACACGCTGCCGGTGCGCATCAGGCTTGGCGGGCGAGCTGCGGCGCAGGGGCTGCACGAAACCCATGCGGCTCTGAGCGAGTTGCTTCGCCACGAGCACGCATCGCTCACGCTGGCGCAGCGCTGCAGCGGCCTGGCGCCGAACACACCGGTCTTCTCGGCGCTGCTCAACTACAGGCACAGCCGTAGCGACAGCTTTTCCGGCGAAGGCGAGATCGAGATCGCCGAAGGCATGCACTACGTCGGCGGCCGCGATCTCACCAACTATCCGTTCAGCCTGTACGTCGACGACCTGGGCGGGGATTTCGTGCTTACCGCCGAGATTCATGTCTCGGTGTCCGCGCAACGCGTGTGCGGGCTCGTGGAGCAGGCGCTTCGGGCTCTTGCGCAGGCCCTGGAAGAAGAGCCTGGCAGGGCGCTGTCGGCGCTCGATGTCCTGCCGGCCGAGGAGCGTCAGCGTGTTCTTCATGGCTTCAACGACACGCGTCGCGCGTACGACCCGGCTGCCTTGGTACACGAGGCCTTCGAGCGGCAGGAGGCAGTGCACCCCGAGCGCATCGCCGTGGAGTTCGATGGCGCACAGCTGAGCTACCGCGCGCTCAACGAGCAGGCCAACCGGCTTGCGCGGCATCTGCGCGGACTTGGCGTCGGGCCCGATGTCCGTGTTGCCATCTGCGCCGAGCGCAGCTTCGCGATGGTGGTCGCGATCCTCGCCACGCTCAAGGCAGGCGGAGCGTGCGTGCCGTTGGACCCGGCGTATCCGGCCGAGCGCTTGAGCCACATGCTGCGAGACAGTGCGGCGGCGGTCGTGCTGGGCCAGCAAGCCTCGATCGAAGGGCTCGCACCGCAGGTGGCAGCGGTCCCGCTCGATGAAAAGGACGAAGCCTGGCCCGAAGCCTCCGCCGACAACCTGCAGGTCGAAGGGCTCGCGGCATCGCATCTGGCCTACGTGATCTACACATCCGGCTCCACGGGCGAGCCCAAAGGCGTGGCGATGCCACATCGCGGGCTGGCCAACCTGCTGGAGTGGCAGCGAGAGCAGTTGCCCGAGCCCGCTCGCACGCTGCAGTTCGCGGCGCTGGGCTTCGATGTCGCCTTCCAGGAGATCTTCTCGACGCTGGCCGGTGGCGGCACGCTGGTGCTGGTGCGCGAAGAACTGCGCCAGGATCTTCCCGCGTTGGCCGAGTGGCTGGCGCAGGAATCGGTCGAGCGGCTGTTCCTGCCTTACATCGCGCTGCACAACCTCTGCGAGCTTTGGTCGCAGCGCAGTGCGCCGCTGCCAATGCTGAGGGACGTGATCACCGCGGGCGAGCAGTTGCGCATCACGCCGGCAATCCGCCGGATGTTCGCTCGGCATCCGCAGGCAAGGCTGCACAACCACTACGGACCGACCGAGACGCATGTAGTCACCACGCAGACCCTGAGCGGCGCACCCGAGCAATGGGAAGACCTGCCGCCGATCGGCCGACCCGTCGGCAACGGCCGCGTCTACGTGCTCGATGCCGAGAGAAATCCGGTGCCGGCAGGTGTGGTGGGGGAGTTGTATCTGGGCGGCGTTCAGGTCGCACGGGGCTATCTGTCGCAGCCGCATCTCAACGAAGCGCGCTTCCTGCCCGATCCGTTCGACGGCCGGGAAGGCTCTCGCATGTACCGCAGCGGCGACCTCGGCCGCTGGCGTGCCGACGGCAGCATCGAATACCTGGGGCGCAACGACCATCAGGTGAAGCTGCGGGGCTATCGCGTCGAGCTTGGGGAAATCGAAGCGCAGCTTGCGAAGCTCGACGGCGTCAGAGAGGCGGCCGTGATCGCTCGTGAAGATCTGCCGGGCGACAAGCGGCTGGTCGCTTATCTCGTCCTGGCCGGCGCATTGGACGCATCATCACTGCGCAGATCCTTGCGCGAACGCCTGCCGGACTACATGGTCCCCTCGGCCTACGTTTCACTCGACGCACTGCCGCTGACCCCCAACGGCAAGCTCGACCGCAAGGCGCTACCCGCACCCGAAGGCCACAGCCAGCGCACATACGAGGCACCGCAGGGCGAAGTCGAACAAGCCCTCGCCGACATCTGGTCAGAGCTTCTCGGCATCCAGCAGATCGGATGCGACGACGATTTCTTCGAACTCGGCGGCCATTCGCTGCTGGCCATCCGGTTGCTCGAACAGCTGCGCCGGCGCGGCTGGTCCACCGACATCCGCTCGCTCTTCGCGCACCCGAAGCTGCACGCATTCGCCACCACGATCCGGCGCGAAGAGGACGCGGCAACGGTTCCGCCCAACCTGATCCCGCCGGATTGCCTGGTCATCGAGCCCGAGATGCTGACGCTGGCCCGGCTCGACGCCGCAGCGATCTCGCGGATCGTGCAGGCCACGCCGGGCGGCGCGGCCAACATCCAGGACATCTACCCGCTCGCGCCGCTGCAGCAGGGCATCCTGTTCCATCATCTGCTGGAGCGCGACACCGACACCTACGTGCTGCCGACGCTGCTCGAGTTCGACAGCAGGCCGCGCATGGACAGCTTCGTCGCGGCGCTGTCGCGCGTGATCGAGCGCCACGACATCCTGCGCACGGCGGTCCACTGGGAAGGCCTTTCGGAGCCCGTGCAGGTGGTGTGGCGGCGCGTCGCATTCGTGCCCGAGGAATTGACGCTGGCCGCGGGCACCAATCCTGCGCAGCAGCGCCTGCGCGAGCATCCGCGGGTGCGCGGCCTGCGCATCGACGTGCGCCGCGCGCCCATGCTGAATGGCTTCGCCGCCCGCGACGAAGCCAGCGGGCGTTGGCTGCTGCAGCTGTCTTATCACCACCTCGTGATGGACCACACCGCGCTGGAGCTGCTGGTGGAGGAAATCGAGGCCGTCGAACGCGGCGATGCCGCCCGGCTGCCCGCGCCGGTACCGTTCCGCGACTTCGTGGCGCGCTCGCGCCAGGGCGTGAGCGAAGCCGAACACGAGGCCTTCTTCGGCGCGATGCTCGGCGACGTGGGAGAGCCGACGGCGCCCTTCGGCCTGCTCGATGTGCAGGGCGATGGATCGCGGGTCGATCAGGCGAAGTCGATGTTGCCGCCAGCTCTGTCGTCTCAGCTGCGCGCACTCGCCATGCGCCACGGCGTGAGCACCGCCAGCCTGTTCCACCTGGCCTGGGCGCGCGTACTGTCTGTGTGCAGCGGCCGCGACGACGTGGTGTTCGGCACGGTGTTATTCGGACGCATGCAGGGCGGGCCGGGCATCGACCGCGCGATGGGCATGTTCATCAACACGCTGCCGGTGCGCATTGCGATGGGCGAGCGAAGTGCGGTACAGGGGTTGCGCGAGACGCACGCAGCGTTGACCGCGCTGCTTCGCCACGAGCATGCGTCGCTCACCCTGGCCCAACGCTGCAGCGCGATGCCGGCGCACGTGCCGCTGTTCTCGGCGCTGCTCAACTACAGGCATGGCCATTTCTCGCGTACCGATGTGCTCTACGGCGTGCGCCTGCTCGACGTGCGAGACCGTACCAACTACCCGTTCGGCCTGCACGTGGACGACGACGGCAGCGGCTTCGGGTTGACGGTGCAGGTCGATGCCTCGGTATCGGCGCAGCGCATTGCGCAGTTCGTGCAGCAGTCGCTGCAATCGCTCTCGCAGGCTCTGGAAGAGGACCCGGACAGGGCGCTGATGGCGCTCGACGTGCTGCCCGCCGGGGAACGCCGGCGTGTGGTCCATGACTTCAACGACACGCATCGTGCCTATGACACGGCAGCCTTGGTGCACGAGGCCTTCGAGCGGCAAGCGGTGGCGCATCCCGAGCGCATCGCCGTGGAGTTCGACGGCGCGCAGCTGAGCTACCGCGCGCTCAATGAACAGGCCAACCGGCTTGCGCGGCATCTGCGCGGAATTGGCGTCGGGCCCGATGTCCGCGTCGCCATCTGTGCCGAGCGCAGCTTCGCGATGGTGGTCGCGATTCTTGCCACGCTCAAGGCCGGCGGCGCATGCGTGCCGCTGGACCCGGCGTATCCGGACGAGCGCTTGATCCACATGCTGCGAGACAGCGCGGCGATGGTCGTGCTGGGCCAGCAAGCCTCGATCGAACGGCTCGCGCCGGAGATGGCAGCGGTCCCGCTCGATGAAACAGACGAAGCCTGGGCCGAAGCCTCCGCCGGCAACCTGCAGGTCGAAGGGCTCGCGGCATCGCATCTGGCTTATGTGATCTACACATCCGGCTCCACGGGCGAACCCAAGGGCGTGGCGATGTCTCATCGCGGGCTGGCCAACCTGCTGGAGTGGCAGAGAGAGCAGTTGCCCGAACCCGCGCGTACCCTGCAGTTCGCGGCGCTGGGCTTCGATGTCGCCTTCCAGGAGATCTTCTCGACGCTGGCCAGCGGCGGCACGCTGGTGTTGCTGCGCGAAGAACTGCGCCAGGATCTTCCCGCGTTGGCCGAGTGGCTGGCGCAGGAGTCGGTCGAGCGGCTGTTCCTGCCCTACATCGCCCTTCACAACCTCTGCGAGCTGTGGTCGCAGCGCAGTGCGCCGCTGCCGATGCTGAGGGACGTGATCACCGCGGGCGAGCAGTTGCGCATTACGCCGGCAATCCGCCGGATGTTCGCCCGGCATCCGCAGGCAAGACTGCACAACCACTACGGTCCGACCGAGACGCATGTGGTCAGCACGCACACGCTGAGTGGCCTTCCTGAAAAGTGGAAGGACCTGCCGCCGATCGGCAAGCCGGTCGGCAACAGCCGCATCCATGTGCTCGACGCGCAGCGCAATCCGGTGCCGGTGGGTGTCGTGGGTGAGCTGTACCTGGCCGGAGCCCAGGTGGCTCGCGGCTATCTGTCGCAGCCTGAACTGAGCGCCGAACGATTCGTGCCCGATTCGTTCGGTTCCACAGGCGCGCTCATGTATCGCAGCGGCGACCTCGGCCGCTGGCGTGCCGACGGCAGCATCGAGTACCTGGGGCGCAACGACCATCAGGTGAAGCTGCGGGGCTATCGCGTCGAGCTTGGGGAGATCGAAGCGCAGCTTGCGAAGCTCGACGGTGTCAGAGAGGCGGCGGTGATCGCTCGTGAAGATCAGCCGGGCGACAAGCGGCTGGTCGCCTATCTCGTCCTGGCCGGCGCATTGGACACATCGTCACTGCGCAGTTCCTTGCGCGAACGCTTGCCGGACTACATGGTCCCTTCAGCCTATGTCGCACTCGACGCATTGCCGCAGACCCCCAATGGCAAGCTCGACCGAAGGGCGCTGCCCGCACCCGAAGGCCACAGCCAACGCACGTATGAAGCACCGCAGGGCGAAGTCGAACAGACCCTTGCCGATATCTGGTCAGAGCTTCTCGGCATCCAGCAGATCGGCCGCGACGACGATTTCTTCGAGCTCGGCGGCCATTCCCTGCTGGCCATCCGGCTCATCTCCCGGATCCGCGACCGCCTCGACGCCGAACTCCCGCTCGCCACGCTGTTCGCCCGGCCGCGCCTTGCCGCGCTCGCCGATGCCGTAGCCGAAGCAAGCCCCGGCGCGCTGGGTGTGATCGGGCCCGCCGACCGCAGCCGCCCGCTGCCTTTGTCCCCGGCGCAGCAGCGCCTGTGGTTCATCTCCGGCGTCGATGCGCAGGCCAGCGTCGCGTATCACATCGCCGGTGCATTGCGCCTGCGCGGCGAACTCGATCGTGCGGCCCTGCGCGCCGCTCTGGACCACGTCGTGGCCCGGCACGAGGTGCTTCGCACGCGCTTCGTCGAAACGGACGGCCAGCCCTGGCAGCACATCGATCCGCCGCGCGGCTTCCAGCTGCATGAGCAGGACGCGGGCTCTTCGGACGCGAAGCGCATCGAAGCGCTGTGCCGCGAAGCCGCATCGGAACCCTTCGATCTTGCGGCCGGCCCGCCGATCCGCGGCCGCCTGTTGCGCATCGCTGCGCAGGAGCACGTGCTCGTGGTCTCCATGCACCACATCGTCTCCGACGGCTGGTCGCTGGGCGTGCTGATGCGCGAGTTCGCAGCCGCCTACAGCGCGCTGCGCGAAGGGCACGAGCCTCGCCTGCCCAGGCTGGCGATCCAGTACGCCGACCATGCCGCGTGGCTGCACACCCACCTGCAGGGCGCGGCGCCACAGTCCCGGCTGCAGGATTGGGCCGGGCACCTGCGCGACGCACCGGCGTTGGTCGAGCTGCCGCATGACCGCCCGCGGCCCGCGCTGCAGGACTATCGCGGCGCGAGCATCGAGGCCGGCATCGATGCCGAAACCACGCAGGCCCTGCGCGCGCTCGCCCAGCGGCACGGCGCGACCTTGTACATGGTCGTGCTGGCAGCCTGGGCCGCCGTGGTGTCGCGCTACGGCGGCCAGCGCCAGGTGGTGATCGGCAGTTCGCACGCCGGCCGCGGCCGCGTGGAAGTCGAGCCGCTGATCGGCTGCTTCATCAACACGCAAGCAATGAAGATCGCGCTGGACGGCAGCCCGAGCGTTGCCGACTTGCTGAAGCAGGTGCGCGAGACGGCATTGCAGGCGCAGGCTCGCCAGGACGTGCCCTTCGAGCGCCTCGTCGAGCTGCTGAACCCGCCGCGCTCGATGGCCCATCACCCGGTGTTCCAGCTGATGCTGGCCTGGCACAACACGCCGCCCATCGCGCTGGAACTCGCGGGACTGGAAGTCGAGCGGGTCGAAAGCCTGCCGGCTGGAGCGCAGTTCGATCTGGCGCTGGATCTGCAGGAAGAGGGCGGCCGCATCGCCGGCAAGCTCAACTACGCCACGGCGCTATTCGACGAGGCGACGGTGCGCCGGCACTGGCAAGCGCTGCTGGCGATGCTGCGCGGCATGACCCAAGGCGATGCGGGCCGGCCGGTCGATCGCATCGCGCTGCTCGACGATGCGGAGCGCCACCGCCTGCTGCACGTCTTCTCCGAAAGCGCGCCTGCATTGCCCGCGCACGCTTTCGCCCATGCCGCCTTCGAGCAGCAGGCCGCGCTGCGGCCACAGGCCATCGCACTCGAACACGACGATGAACGACTGAGCTATGCCGAACTCGACCAGCGCGCCAACCGGCTCGCGCACCACCTGCGCCGCCTGGGCTCCGGCGCCGGGGACCGCGTCGCGCTGTGCCTGCCGCGCGGCTTCGACCTGATCGTCGCGGTGCTGGGCACGCTCAAGGCAGGGGCCGCTTATGTGCCGCTCGACCCCTCGTACCCCGACCAGCGGCTGGCCTGGCAGCTGGAAGACTGCGCACCGGCGGTGCTGCTGACGCATTCCACCTTGCGCATGCGCCTGCATCCACCGTCGCGCTGCACGACGATTGAGCTCGACGCGCACCCACTGCCGGCAGGCGAGCCCATGGAATCGCCCGACCTGCCCGGCGACGGCGCGCACCTGGCCTACGTGATCTACACCTCCGGTTCCACGGGCACGCCCAAGGGCGTGATGGTCGAGCACCGGCAGCTCTCCCACCAGATCGCGGCGCTGCAGGCGCTCTACGGCTTCGGCGCGCAGGACAGGGTGCTGCAGTTCTCCGGCCTGAGCTTCGACGTCGCGGGCGAGGAGATCTTCGGCGCGCTCAGCCATGGCGCGACGCTGGTGCTGCGCACCGACGAGTGGCTCGCCGAGCCCGCGCGCTGGTGCGAGCTGTGCGCCGACCACCGACTCAGCGTGGCCAATCTGCCGACGCTGTTCTGGCA
This sequence comes from Variovorax sp. SG517, assembly GCF_013376045.1. Lineage (GTDB taxonomy): Bacteria > Pseudomonadota > Gammaproteobacteria > Burkholderiales > Burkholderiaceae_C > Variovorax. Next base: position 272,977 of record NZ_JABMJG010000003.1, read on the forward strand.
GCGGCTGGCGCTGTCGAGCGAAGCCGTGTTTGCGCCGTCGCTGCGCCAGATCGTGATCGGCGGCGACACAGTCGGCGCGGCTGCGCTCGAGGCCTGGTGGCGGCGCGAGGGCCACCGCCCGGCGCTGGCCAATGCCTACGGGCCGACGGAAACCACGATCAACGCGACTGTCGCGCGTTGTCGCGCCGGGGATTCGCCGCTGGACATCGGTCGCCCGGTCGCCAACGCGCGCATCTATCTGCTCGATGCGCATGGCGAGCCGGTGCCGGTCGGCGCTGTCGGCGAAATCTGGATCGGCGGAGCGGGCGTGGCGCGCGGCTACCTGCATCGCCCCGAACTGACCGCGCAGCGCTTCGCGCCCGATCCGTTCGCGCCAGCTTGCGCGGGCACATCGCCGCGCATGTACCGCAGCGGCGACATCGGCCGCTGGCGCGCCGATGGTTCCATCGAGTTCCTCGGCCGCGACGACCGGCAGCTGAAGATCCGCGGCTTCCGCATCGAGCCCGGCGAGGTCGAGGCGGAGCTGATGCGCATCGATGGCATCCGCGAAGCGGCGGTGATCGCCACGCTGGAGCACAACGAGGAAAGACGCCTGCTGGCCTACGTGGCCGTCGACCCCGCCGGACCGCAGCCCGACCCGGCGCAGCTGCGTGCACGCCTGGCGGAGCGCCTGCCCGAATACATGCTCCCCGCCGCCTTCGTGCCGCTCGACGCGCTGCCGCTGAACGCCAACGGCAAACTCGACCGCGCCACGCTGCCCGCGCCCGACGATGAGGCCCATGCACGGCGCGGCTACCGACCACCCGAGGGCGAACACGAGCAGGCGCTGGCGCTGATATGGGAATCGCTGCTCGGTGTGGCGCGCATCGGCCGTGACGATGGCTTCTTCGAGCTCGGCGGCCATTCGCTGCTGGCGGTGCGCATGGTTTCGCAGCTGCGCCAGCGCTTTGGCGTCGAGCTGGCGCTGACGACGGTGTTCGCGCGGCCGCGGCTCGCGGAGCTCGCCGCCGAGGTGGCGCGCGCGGCGCCCGACGGGGCCGACCCGATCGTCTCCCTGGAGCGCGGCGCGCTGCTGCCGCTCTCGCACTCGCAGCAGCGCCTCTGGTACGTGACGCGCATCGACGCGCAGGCCGGCGCGGCCTACCACCTGCCCGCCGCGCTGCGGCTGCGCGGCGTGCTCGACCGCGTCGCGCTGCAGCGCGCACTGGACCGGATCGTCGAGAGGCACGAGTCGCTGCGCGCGCGCTTCGTCGTGGTCGACGGCCAGCCGCGCCAGCGCATCGAAGAGGCGCAATCCGTGGCGCTGAGCCTGCAGGAGATTGAGGGGGTCGACGCGCTCGACGAGCTCGGCGACAGCGCCCTGCGCGCGCTGTGCCTGGCCGAGGCCGCCGCGCCCTTCGACCTGGAGCGCGAGCCGCCGCTGCGCGTGCGCCTGCTGCGGCTGGCCGCGGACGAGCACGTGCTGCTGCTCACGATGCATCACATCGTCTGCGACGGCTGGTCGCTGGCGGTGCTGGCGCACGAGTTCTCGGTGCTGTACGGCGCGTTCAGCCGTGGCGAACCCGATCCGCTGCCGGCGCTGCCGGTGCGGTATGGCGACTACGTCGCCTGGCAGCGGCGGCGCCTGCAGGGCGGGGCCGCGCAGGCGCAGCTGCGCTACTGGGTAGACCGCCTGCGCGACGCGCCGCCGCTGATCGGCCTGGCCACCGACAGGCCGCGCCCGCCGCAGCAGGACTATCGCGGCGCCAGCATCGAGGTCGGCCTCGACGAGGCGCTGACGCGCGAACTGGGCGCGCTGGCACGGCGCCACGGCGTCACCGTCTACATGGTGGTGCTCGCGGCGTGGGCGGCGGTGTTGGCGCGCCTGGGCGGCCAGCCGCGCGTGGTGCTCGGCAGCGCCGTCGCCGGACGCGACCGGGCCGAGCTCGAGCCGTTGATTGGCTTCTTCGTCAACGCACAGGCCCTGCGCTTCGACATCGACGAGGGCCTCGACGTGAGCGGCCTGCTGCAGCAGGCGCGACAGGTCGCGCTGGAGGCCCAGCAGCACCGCGACGTGCCCTTCGAGCAGGTGGTCGAGGCGCTGAACCCGCAGCGCTCCAGCGCCTACAACCCCGTCTACCAGGTCCGGCTGGCCTGGCAGAACACGCCGCGCGCGCGACTGGCGCTGGAGGGGCTGGCGTTCGACAACCTCGCGAGCCACGCGGGCAGCGCGCAGTTCGATCTCTCGCTCGACCTGGAGCCGACCGGCGAGCGCATCGAAGGCCAGGTCAACTACGCGACCGCGCTGTACGACGAGGCCACGGTGCGGCGCCACTGGCATGCGCTGGTGGCGATGCTGCGAGGCATGGTGGCCGATGCCGCCGTGCCAGTGGACCGCATCGGCCTGATGGCACCGCAGCAACGCGAGCAGGCGCTGCACGGCTTCAATGCCGCAGCCGGTGAAGTCGATGAAGGCGGCGAAGGCGAGCTGCTGCACCGCCTCTTCGAGCTGCAGGCCGCAAGCCAGCCCGGCACGCTGGCGCTTGCGTGCGAAGACGAAGCGCTGGACTACGCCACGCTCAACGCCCGCGCCAACCGCATCGCCTACCACCTGCGCGGCCTTGGGTTGCGCCCCGACGACCGCGTCGCGCTGTGCCTTGAGCGCAGCGTGGATCTGGGCGTGGCGCTCATGGCCACGCTCAAGGCAGGCGGCGCCTGCGTGCCACTGGACCCGGTGCATCCCGACGACCGCCTCGCCCACATGCTGCGCGACAGTGCGCCAGTGGCGGTGCTGACGCAGTCTCGCCTGCTGGCGCACCTGGCGGTGCCCGAAGGATGCGCGGTGCTGCTGCTCGATGGCGCCACATCGCCATGGACGGACGAGCCCGCGCACGATCCCGATCCGGAAGCGGTGGGGCTGACCCCGGCGCACCTGGCCTACGTGATCTACACCTCGGGTTCGACCGGCGAGCCCAAGGGCGTGATGGTCGAGCACCGCAACGTGACCAACTTCCTGCACGGGATGGAGCAACGCATCCACGGCACGGCACCCGACTGCCGGCGCGTGGCATGGAACTCGTCCTTCGGCTTCGACATGGCCGTGAAGGCCTGGGGCCAGCTGGCCTTCGGCCGCAGCGTGTTCCTGCTGCCCGAGCGCACCCGCCTCGATGCGCAGGCGCTGCTCGACTTCCTGGAGCGCCATGCCATCGAGGCGATGGAGTGCACGCCCTCGCACCTGCGCATGCTGCGCTCGGCCGGCTTTCCGCAGCGGCGCGCCACATCGCTGCGCAAGCTGCTGCTGGGCGGCGAGGCGCTCGACGCCGACACCTGGCAAGGCCTTGCCGAAGCGGGCACGGTGCAGTTCCACAACATGTACGGCCCGACCGAGTGCAGCGTGGACGCCACCTGCGGGCCAGTCGCAGGCGCGGTGCCGCACATCGGCCGGCCGATGCCGGGCGCGCGCGTCTACCTGCTCGATGCGCATGGCGAACCGGTGCCCATCGGCGTCGCGGGCGAGATCCACATCGGCGGCGCTGGCGTCGCGCGGGGCTACCTCGGGCGACCGGAGCTCACGGCGGAGCGCTTCCTGCCCGATCCGTTCGCATCCGAGAGCGGCGCGCGCATGTACAGGACCGGCGACCTGGGTCGCTGGCGTGCCGACGGGAGCATCGAATATCTCGGCCGCAACGACCATCAGGTGAAGATCCGCGGCTACCGCATCGAGCCTGGCGAAATCGAGGCAAGGCTCGCGCGGCTGGACAACGTGCGCGAGGCCGCGGTGGTGGCCGATGCGAGCCAGCCCGGCGAGCCCAGGCTGATCGCCTACCTGCTGGCGGAGCAGGGCGCGGCGCCGGAGCCTTCCGCGCTGCGGGCGCAGCTCGGCGCACAGCTGCCCGACTACATGCTGCCCGCCGCCTACGTCGTGCTCCCGGCCTGGCCGCTCAACGCCAACGGCAAGCTCGACCGCAAGGCGCTGCCGATGCCCGACGACAGCGGCATCGCGCGCCGGACCTACGCCGCGCCGCAGGCCGGCATCGAGACCCGGCTGGCGGCGCTGTGGAGCGAACTGCTCGGGGTGGCGCAGGTCGGCCGCCACGACAACTTCTTCGAGCTCGGCGGGCATTCGGCGCTCGCGATTCAGCTGATCCACGCCATGGGCGAGCAGCAGCTGCAGGTCGACGTGCAGATGGTGTTCAACGCCGCGACGCTGGCCGAGCTTGCCGCGGCCACCGTGCAGATGGAGGAGATCGTCCTGTGAACCACCAGACAGCGACCCCGGCCGAGTTGCTCGACGCGCTGGCCTCGCGCGGCCTCTCGCTGCGCCTGGACGGCGAGCGCCTGGCGCTGCAGGGCGATGCGCGGCTGCTCGCCGATTCGGCACTGGTGCAGGCCCTGCGCGAGCGCAAGGCGGAGCTGATCGCGCTGCTGCGCGAGGGCCGGCGTGCCGATCCGCTCGACTACCGCATCGACTACCGCATCGAAGAGAAGGCCGAGACGATCACGCCGCAGATGCTGCCGCTGCTCGGGCTCGCGCTTGGGCAGGACCAGATCGACCGCCTGGTGGCGAAGGTGCCCGGCGGTGTGCGCAACGTGCAGGACATCTATCCGCTCGCGCCGCTGCAGGAGGGCATCCTGTTCCATCACCGCCTGCACCGCGAGAGCGAGGATGGGGGCGACGCCTACGTCATGCCGACGCTGCTGCGCTTCGACAGCCGCCAGCGGCTGGAGGCGTTCGTGCAGGCCCTGCGCGAGGTGATTTCGCGCCACGACATCCTGCGCACCAGCGTGCACTGGGAGGAACTGCAGCAGCCCGTGCAGCTGGTGCAGCGCGAGGCAGGTCTGGAGATCGCGATGCTGGCTCCTGCGCCAGTCGAAGAGGCGCGCGAACGCCTGGGCGCGCTGGCCGATCCGCGCCGCTGCCGCCTCGACGTGCGGCGCGCCCCGATGCTGCGCGGCCACGCCATCGAGGAAGAGGGCAGCGGACGCTGGCTGCTGCAGCTGCTGCATCACCACCTGATCCTCGACCACACGGCCTCGCAGCTTCTGGTGAGCGAGGTCCTGCTGATCCTGCAGGGGCGCCGCGCCGAATTGCCGGCGCCGGTGCCGTTCCGGCACTTCGTCGCGCAGGCGCGGCAGGGCGGGGCGGAAGCGGGCCATGAAGCCTATTTCCGCCGCGTGCTGGGCGACGTGGATGCCACCACCGCGCCCTTCGGGCTGGACGAGGTGCGCGGCGACGGCAGCGGCGTGCTGCAGTCGCGCGGCGAGCTGGAGCCCGGGCTCGCGCGGCGCCTGCGCGAACAGGCGCGGCTGCGCGGCGTGGGCGCGGCCGGCGTGTTCCACCTGGCGTGGGCGCTGGTGCTGGCGTGTTGCAGCGCCCGCGACGACGTGGTGTTCGGCACGGTGCTGTTCGGCCGCCTGCAGGCCGGCGCGGAGGCGACGCGGGCGATGGGCATGTTCCTCAACACGCTGCCGCTGCGCGTGCGCATCGACGGCGAAGCCGACGCTGCACTGCGCCGCGTGCACGCGGATCTTGCCGAGCTGCTGCGCCACGAACACGCCTCGCTGAGCCTCGCGCGGCGCTGCAGCGGGCTGCCGGCCGATGCGCCGCTCTTCACCAGCCTGCTCAACTACCGCTACAGCCCCCGCCAGGACGAAGACGGCATCACGGGCGTGCCGGGCATCGAATCGCTCGGCGGCCACGACCGCACCAACTATCCCTTCGTGCTGCACGTGGACGATCATGGCGACGGCTTCGGCATCACCGCCGAGATCGACCGCTGCGTCGATGCACGGCGAATCCGCGGCTTCGTCGAAAAGGCGCTGCGTTCGCTGGTCGATGCGCTGGAAGCCAGGTCCGGGTTGTCGCTGCGGCGCATCGATGTGCTGCCGGAAGACGAGCGCCGGCGGGTGATGAGCGACTTCAACGCCACCGACGCCGACCATCCGCGCGGCCTGCTGCTGCACCAGCTGTTCGAACGCCAGGCCGCGAAGCGCCCCGATGCGACCGCCCTGGTGTTCGAGGGCCGCAGCCTCAGCTACGCCGAGCTCGATGCACGAGCCAACCGGCTGGCGCGGCGACTGCGTGCGCTGGGCGTGGTGCCTGACGCGCGCATCGGCATCTTCATGCAGCGCAGCGAGATGCTGGTGGTGGCGTTGCTGGCGGTGCTCAAGGCCGGGGGCGCGTACCTGCCGCTCGATCCATCGCATCCGCCGCAACGGCTGCTGGAGATGATCGAAGAAGCCGGTCCGGTAGCCGTGCTCGCCGACGCCGAACTCGCGCCGATGCTGTCGGCCACGGTGCGCACGCTGCCGGTGGATCGCGACGATCTCCTGGAGGCGTTCGCAGGCACCACGCCCGGCACAGGCCTCCACGAAAACAATCTCGCCTACGTGATCTACACCTCCGGCTCCACCGGCCGTCCCAAGGGCGTGATGAACGAGCACCGGGGTATCGTCAACCGCCTGCACTGGATGCAGCAGGCCTACGCGCTGACGCCGGACGACGTGGTGCTGCAGAAGACGCCGCTGGGCTTCGACGTGTCGGTGTGGGAGTTCTTCTGGCCGCTGATGGCCGGCGCGCGGCTGGTGCTGGCCAGGCCCGACGGGCACAGGGACCCCGCCTACCTCTGCGAGCTGATCCGCGCGAGCGGCGTGACCACGCTGCACTTCGTGCCCTCGATGCTGCAGCTCTTCCTTGCGCGGCTCGATGACGTCGGCGATGTGGCCGCCTGCAAGAGCCTGCGGCGCGTGGTCTGCAGCGGCGAGGCACTCTCCGCCGGGCTCGCGCGCCGGTGCCGCGAGCGCCTGCCGCATGCGCGTCTTCACAACCTCTACGGCCCCACCGAGGCGGCGGTGGACGTGAGCGCCTGGACCTGCGGCAGCGACGACGGCGACTCGGTGCCGATCGGCAGGCCGGTCGCCAACACCCGCCTGTACCTGCTCGACGACGCATTGCGCCCGGTGCCGATCGGCGTTGCGGGCGAGCTCTACATCGGCGGCGTGCAGGTGGCGCGCGGCTACCTGAACCAGCCGGAGCTGACGGCGCAGCGCTTCATTGCCGACTCCTTCGGCGGGAGTGGCCGGCTCTACCGCACGGGCGACCTCGGCCGCTGGCGTGCCGATGGCGCGATCGAATACCTGGGCCGGTGCGATTTCCAGATCAAGCTGCGCGGGCAACGCATCGAACCCGGCGAGATCGAGGCGCGATTGCGCGCGATCGACGGCGTCACCGACGCCGTGGTGCTCGCGCGCGAGGACCGGTCGGGCACGCCGTCGCTCGTCGCTTACGTGGTGCCGGCCTCGCCAGATGAAGCATTGGAGCCCGCGCGGCTGCGCGGCCTGCTCGCCGAGCACCTGCCCGAACACATGCTGCCCGCCGCCTACGTGTGCCTCGCCGCGCTGCCGCTAGGCGCCAACGGCAAGCTCGACCGCAAGGCGCTGCCGGCGCCGGACGGCGAAGCCTTCGACCGCCGCGCCTTCGTGCCTCCGCAGGGCGAGGTGGAACAGGCCCTGGCGGAGATCTGGTCGCGGCTGCTCGGCGTGGAGCGCATCGGCCGGCACGACAGCTTCTTCGCGCTCGGCGGGCATTCGCTGCTGGCGGTGCAGATGCTGGAGCAACTGCGCAGGCGCGGCTGGGCCATCGACGTGCGCGCGGTCTTCGACCGGCCGGGGCTGGCCGCGATGGCCGCCGCCGTGCGCACCGCGCCGGACGCGGGCGAGATCCATGTGCCGCACAACGCCATCCCGGCGCACTTCGCACAGCAGCAGGCGGAGTGGGAAACCGAATCGGAAACCGAGGAGTTCAGACTGTGAATCTGGAAGTCGCGAGCACGCAATCGATGGACGCGCCGGCCCTGATCGGCCTGCTCGAAGAACGCCGGGTCCTGGCGCGGATCGAGCAGGGCGAGCTGGTGCTCAAGGCGCCGCGCGGCGTGTTGACGCCCGGCGTGATGGCGTCGCTGAAGCTGCACAAGCAGGCGCTGATGAACTGGGTGGCCGCCAACGACGATCGTGCTGCCGCGGCAACACAGCGGCAGAAGAAGGGGAAGGAGCAGGAGCAGCAGCCGCGCATCACCCCGGGCATGCTGCCGCTGGTGCGGCTGGAGCAGGCGCAGATCGACCGCATCGTCGCCGCCACGCCCGGTGGTGCGGGCAACGTGCAGGACATCTATCCGCTCGCGCCGCTGCAGGAGGGCATCCTGTTCCATCACCTGCTGCAGCAGCAGGGCGATGCCTACCTGACCCGGCTGCTGATGGCCTTCGACAGCCGCGAGCTGCTGGACCGCTTCGTCGCCGCGATGAACGAGGCCATCGCGCGCCACGACGTGCTGCGGACCGCCGTGCAGTGGGACGGACTGCCCGAGCCGGTGCAGGTGGTGTGGCGGCGGGCTCGGCTGGAAGTCGAGACGCTGGAGTTCGATGGCGATGGCGATGGCGATGGCGATGGCGTGCAGGCGCGGCTGCAGGCGCATGCCGACCCGGCCCGCTACCGCCTCGACGTGCGCCGCGCGCCGATGATGCGCGGCTTCGCGGCCTTCGACGAAGCGCAAGGCGGACGCTGGCTGCTGCAGATGCTCTATCACCACCTGGCGATGGACCACGTCACGCTGGAGCTGCTGGCCCACGAGGTGGCCGTGGTGATGCAGGGCCGCAGCGCCGAGCTGCCGCAGCCAGTGCCCTTTCGCAACTTCGTCGCGCAGGCGCGGCTGGGCGCACGCGAAGCCGAGCACGAGAAGTTCTTCCGCGCGATGCTGGGCGACGTCGAGCAGCCGACCGCGCCCTTCGACCTGCTCGACGTGCAGGGCAACGGCAGCGACGCGGTGCAGGCGAAGCTGCGGCTGGCGCCGGCGCTGTGCGCGGACCTGCGGCGCATTGCCCGTGGGCACGGAACCACCGCCGCCAGCGTGTTCCACCTGGCGTGGGCGCAGGTGCTCGCGCGCTGCAGCGGCAATGGCCGCGGCGACGTTGTGTTCGGCACCGTGCTGCTCGGCCGGCTGCAGGGCGGCGAAGGCGCCGACCGCGCCATGGGCATGTTCATCAACACCCTGCCGCTGCGGGTGCGGCTGGAGGGGCGCGGCGCAGGCGCTGCGCTCGGTGAGACGGCCGCCGCGCTCGCGGAACTGCTGCGCCACGAGCACGCATCGCTCACGCTGGCGCAGCGCTGCAGCGGCCTGCCCGCGAACACGCCGCTGTTCTCGGCGCTGCTGAACTACCGCCACAGCCGCGAGCAAGCAGCGGCGCAAGGTGAGCAGGGCGTCACCGGCATCCATCACCTGGAGAGCCGCGACCGCACCAACTACCCCTTCGTGCTGCACGTGGACGACCACGGCGAGGGCTTCTCCATCACCGCCGAGATCGTGAAGCAGGTGGACGCCGCGCGCATCGCCGGCTGGATGCGCGAAACCCTGGAAAACCTCGTGCGTGCGCTCGACCGGGCGCCCGACACGCCGATGCGCGACATCGAGACCCTGCCGGCGGCGGAGCGCGAGCAGGTGCTGCAAGGCTTCAACTCCACCCGCGTTGACCGCGGCGACATCGGCGAACTGGTGCACGCGCTGTTCGAGCGCCAGGCCGACAGCGACCCCTCGGCGCCCGCACTGGAGTCCGCCACCGAACGGCTGGGCTATGGCGAGCTGGAGGCCCGGTCGAACCAGCTGGCCCGGCACCTGCGCACGCTGGGCGTGGTGCCCGACCAGCGCGTGGCGATCTGCCTGGAGGGCGGGGCTGCATCGGTGATCGCGATCGTGGCCACGCTCAAGGCCGGCGGCGCCTACGTTCCGTTGGACCCCGCGCTGCCCGGCGAACGCCTGGTGCACATGCTCGCCGACAGCGCACCGCTCGTGCTGCTCACGCAGGAGCGGCTGGTGCAGCGCCTCGCCGCGCCGCCTGCCTGCGAGCGCGTGCTGCTCGACGACATCGCCGCGGCGCCATGGGCGCAGGCCGCCGCGCCGCGGCCCGACCCGCACGCGCTGGGCCTGCGCGGCGAGCACCTGGCCTACGTGATCTACACCTCCGGCTCCACCGGCGTGCCCAAGGGCGTTGTGATGCCGCACCGCGCGCTGGTCAACCTGCTGGCCTGGCAGCGCGAACAGTTGCCGGGTGCGGCGCGCACCCTGCAGTTCGCGGCGCCGGGCTTCGACGTCGCGTTCCAGGAAATCTTCTCGACGCTGGCCACGGGCGGCACGCTGGTGCCGTTGCCCGAGGAGCTGCGGCGCGACCTGCCCGCGCTAGCCGGCTGGCTCGGCGGGCAGGGCATCGAGCGGCTCTTCCTGCCCTTCATTGCGCTCAATGCCTTGAGCGAGCTGTGGTCGCAGCATGGCGCGGCGCTGCCGCCGACGCTGCGCGACCTGATCGTCGCGGGCGAGCAGCTGCGCATCACGCCGGCGATACGGCGGCTGTTCGATGGCGGCAGTACGGCGCGCCTGCACAACCACTACGGCCCCACCGAAAGCCACGTGGTCACGACGTACACGCTCGCAGGCTCCCCGGACGAATGGGACGACCTGCCGCCCATCGGCACGCCGGTCGGCAACTGCCGGCTGTATTTGCTCGATGCGCAGGGCCGGCCCGTGCCGCGCGGCGTGGCGGGCGAGATCCACATCGCCGGCGCGCAGGTGGCGCGCGGCTATCTGAACCAGCCCGCGCTGAGCGCCCAGCGCTTCCTGCGCGATTCGTTCGCGGACAACGAGCGTGCACGCATGTACCGCAGCGGCGACCTCGGCCGCTGGCGCGACGACGGCACGATCGAGTACCTCGGGCGCAACGACTTCCAGCTCAAGATCCGCGGCCACCGCGTCGAGCCCGGCGAGATCGAGGCGCGCCTCGCGGAGCTGCCCGGCGTGCGCGAGGCGGCTGTGGTCGCGCGCGAGGACGTGCCCGGCGAGAGGCGCCTTGTCGCCTACGTCGTCGCGGACGGCACGCAGGACGCCATCGACCCTGCCGGACTGCGCCGGCAGCTGGCAATCCGTCTGCCCGAACACATGCTGCCGGGCGCCTTCGTGCCGCTCGCGGCCCTGCCGCTGACTCCGAACGGCAAGCTCGACCGCAAGGCGCTGCCGGCGCCCGAGGGCCTGGCCTTCGCCCATCGAAGCTACGAGGCGACGATGGGCGAGATCGAGGACACGCTCGCGCGGATCTGGTGCGAGCTGCTCGGCATGGAACGCGTCGGGCGCAACGACGACTTCTTCGAACTGGGCGGCCACTCGCTGCTCGCGGTGCGGCTGGTGTCGCAGCTGCGCGAGCGGCTCGGCGTGGAGCTGCCGCTGCCGGCGCTGTTCACCCATCCGCGGCTTGCCGACCTGGCGCGTGAGGTGGCGCAGGCGAGCCAGAACACGCTGGGCACGATCGCGCGCGCCGACCGCTCGGCGCCGCTGCCGATGTCCTTCGCGCAGCAGCGGCTGTGGTTCATCGCGCGGGTCGATCCCGAGGCGAGCAAGGCCTACCACGTGCCCGACGCGGTGCGGCTGCGCGGCCCGCTGGACACCGTGGCGCTGCAGGCCGCCTTCGACCGCATCGTCGAGCGCCACGAGGTGCTGCGCACCCGCTTCGTCGGCATCGGCGGCGAGGTGCGGCAGGTCATCGACGCGCCGCGCGGCTTCGCGCTGCTGCACGAAGACCGGCGCGGCATCACGGACGAGGCGCTGGAGCGCATCGTGCGCGAGGAGGCGCTGCGGCCCTTCGACCTTGCGCTGGGCCCGCTGATCCGGGGCCAGCTGCTGGCTCTGGGGCCCGACGACCACGTGCTGCTGGTCACGATGCACCACATCGTCTCTGACGGCTGGTCGGGCGGGGTGCTGGCGAAGGAGTTCTCGGCGCTGTATGGCGCCTTTCGCCAGGGCCGCCCCGACCCGCTGCCGCCGCTGGCCATCCAGTACGCCGACTTCGGCATGTGGCAGCGCCAGTGGCTGCAAGGGCCATTGCTGCAGCAGCAGCTGGAGCAATGGGTGCGGCAGCTGCGCGGCGCGCCGGCCTTGCTCGACCTGCCGACCGACCGGCCGCGCCCGCCGGTGCAGGACTACCGCGGCGCCAACATCGCGGTCGAACTCGACGCGGCGCTGGGCCGGGGCCTGCGCGCGCTGGGCCAGCGCCATGGCACCACGCTGTACATGACGCTGCTCGCGGCATGGGCGGTGGTGCTGGGCCGGCTGAGCGGACAGGAGCAGGTGGTGATCGGCAGCTCGCATGCCGGGCGCAACCGCGTGGAGGTGGAGCCGCTGATCGGCTTCTTCGTCAACACGCAGGCGCTGAAGATCGATCTTTCGGACGGCCCGAGCGTGGGCGCGCTCCTGGCGCAGGCGCGGCAGACGGCGGTGCAGGCGCAGAGCCTGCAGGACGTGCCCTTCGAGCGGCTGGTGGAGGCGCTCAACCCGCCGCGCTCGCTGGCCCACCATCCGGTGTTCCAGGTGATGCTGTCGTGGCACAACACGCCCGAGGCCGGGCTCGACCTGCCCGGCCTGCAGGCGCAGAGCCTCGGCGGCGGCGCGGACAGCGCGCAGTTCGAGCTGTCGCTGGAGCTGCGCGAGAACGGCGAGGGCATTGCCGGCCAGCTCAACTACGCCTGTGCCCTGTTCGACGAGGCCACGGTGCGCCGCCAATGGCAATGCCTGGAAGCGGTGCTGCGCGCCATGGTCGCCGACGACAGCCAGCCGGTGGACCGCATCGACCTGCTCGATGCCGATGAGCGCGAGTCGATCGTGGAAGGCTTCAACGAAAGCCATGCCGCCACCGCCGAGCCCGTGCTGGTGCATGCGCTCGTCGAGGAGCAGGCGGCGCGCCGGCCCGATGCGCCGGCGATCGAATACGCGGGCGAAAGCCTGGGCTACCGCGAGCTCAACGAGCGCGCCAACCGGCTCGCCCATCACCTGCGCTCGCTTGGCGTGAAGCCCGACGACCGCGTGGCGATCTGCGCCGAACGCAGCATCGGGATGGTCGTGGCGATGCTGGCCACGCTCAAGGCCGGCGGCGCGTTCGTGCCGCTCGATCCGGTCCATCCGGACGAGCGCCTGGCGCAGATGCTGGAAGACAGCGGCGCGATCGTGCTGCTGACCCAGCAGCGCCTCGACGCAAGGCTGCAGGCGCCGCAGCGATGCGCACGCGTGCTGCTCGACGCCGAGCTGCCGGACTTGGCCGCGGCGCCGTCCACCAACCCGGATCCGGCTGCCGTCGGCCTCAGGCCCTCGCACCTGGCCTACGTGATCTACACATCGGGTTCGACCGGCGAGCCCAAGGGCGTGATGGTCGAGCACCGCAACGTGGCCTTCTTCCTGCGCGCGATGGAGGCCTGCGTGCACGGCACGGCGCCCGACTGCCGGCGCGTGGCATGGAACTCCTCCTTCGGTTTCGACATGGCCGTGAAGGCCTGGGGGCAGCTGGCCTTCGGCCGCAGCGTGTTCCTGCTGCCCGAGGCCGACCGGCTGGGCGCGCAGGAGCTGCTGGCCTTCCTCGAAACCCATCGCATCGAGGCGATGGAGTGCACGCCTTCGCACCTGCGGCTGATGCAGGGTGCGGGCCTTTTGCAGGGGCGCGCGCCGAGCCTGCGCAAGCTGCTGCTCGGCGGCGAGGCGATCGACGCGGCCACCTGGAGCACGCTGGCGGCCGTCGAAGGGCGGCTCTTCTTCAACATGTACGGGCCGACCGAATGCAGCGTGGATGCGAGCTGCGGCGTCATCGACGGGCGCCGGCCGCACATCGGGCAGGTGATGCCTGGCGCGCGGATCTACGTGCTCGACGCGGCGGGGCAGCCGGTGCCTGTCGGCGTGGCGGGCGAGATCCACATCGGCGGCGCCGGCGTCGCGCGCGGCTATCTCGGCCGGGCCGACCTCAGCGCCGAACGCTTTCCGCGCGATCCGTTCGTGCACGATGCGCAGGCACGCATGTACCGCACCGGCGACCTCGGCCGCTGGCGCGAGGACGGCACGCTCGAATACCTCGGCCGCAACGACCAGCAGATCAAGCTGCGCGGCTTCCGCATCGAGCCCGGCGAGATCGAAGCCCAACTCGCGCGGCTGCCGGGCGTGCGCGAGGCGGCGGTGGTCGTGCGCGAGGACATTCCCGGCGACAGGCGGCTTGTCGCCTACGTGGTGGCCGGCACGGAAACGCCCGATCCGGCGAAGCTGCGCGCCGGCCTGGCCGCGCACCTGCCCGAGTACATGCTGCCTTCGGCCTTCGTGGCGCTGGCCGCGCTGCCGCTCACGCCCAACGGCAAGCTCGACCGAAAGGCGCTGCCCGCGCCCGACGCGCAGGGCCTGGCGCTGGGCCGCTACGAGGCGCCGCGGGGCGAGGCGGAATGCACCATCGCCGCGCTCTGGTCGGAGCTGCTGGGCATTGAGCGCATCGGCCGCCACGACAACTTCTTCGACCTGGGCGGCTACTCGCTGATGGTGTTCCAGGTCATCGAGGGGCTCAAGCAGAAGGGCTACGAGGTCGCGCTGCAGGACGTGCTGCTGGCGCAGCAGCTCAGCGCGCTGGCCGAGCTGATCGGCAAGCCGCGCGAGAACGTGGCGGACGCAAATGCGCAGTGGGTGACCATCCGCAAGGGCGGCAACGCGCGGCGCGCGCTGGTGTTCATCCACGAGCCCAGCGGCGAGGTGCTGTCGTACGAGCGGCTGGCGCGGCACGTCGATCCGGAAGTCGGCCTCTACGGCATCCGCGCCGACCGCGACGCGGTGCAGGCCGGAAGCCGCTACGAGGACCTGGCCGCGGGCTACGTGCGGCTGATCCGCGAGGCGCTGCCGCGCGGGCCCTACCGGCTCGCGGGCTGGTCGGCTGGTGGCGTGCTGGCTTTCGAGGTCGCGCGGCAGCTGATCGCGGCGGGCGAGCGGGTCGAGTTCCTCGGGCTCGTCGACAGCTGGCACCCCGGCGCGGGCGAGCGCGGCGTGTCCGAACTGGGCGAGCAGGACCGCAAGCTGCTGCTGGTGGCCTTCGCCGAGTACTACGGGCGCAAGCTGGAGGCGGGCGAGATCGAGCGGCTTCTCGCGGCCGACGGCCTGCCCGCGGCGATCGCGCTGGCGCGCGCAGAGGGGTGGCTGAAGAAGGACATGAGCCCGGCCGAGTTCGACGCGCGCGCGGGGCTCTGGTTCGAGCTGCGCGCGGCAGCCCATCGCTATCACGCGCGGCCGCTGGAGCTCGATGCGCACCTGTTCTCGGCACTGCCGGGGGATGCGGGCGACCCTACCAACGGCTGGGGCGCGGTCTTCGGCAACCGGCTGCAGGTGCATCCGGTGGGCGGCGACCACTGGAGCATCATGATGGACACCGGGCACGCGGCGCGTGTCGGCGCCGCGATCGATTCGATCCTGGCCCGGCTCGATGGCACGGCGAGTGCGCCTGCCGTGGCCGGCCGCCCACCGGCGCACGGTGCGGCGGTGACGATCAGAAGCGGGGGCACGCAGGCACGCAAGGTGTTCTGCCTGCCGGGGGCGGGTGCCAATGCGACTTCGTTCCTGGAGTTCGCTTCGCGCAGCCCCGGCGACGCCAGTTTCATCGGCCTGGAAGCCCCCGCGCTGCTGGGCCGCGACGGCGAGCCGCCCACGCTGCAGGAGGCGGCGCGGCGCTACGTGGATGCGATCCGCGCGCTGCAGCCGCAGGGGCCCTATCACCTGATCGGCCATTCCTTCGGCGGCTGGGTCGCGCTGGAAGCGGCGCGGCAGCTGGCCGGAGCCGGTGCGACGGTCGCGCCGGTGGTGCTGGTCGACACCGATGCGCCGCGCACCGAAGGTTTCGGCGACCGCGCCCACGCGCTGCGCGAGTACCTGGCACTGATCCGGCTGCAGGGCGGAAAGGAGCACGGGCTCGACGCCAGCACGCTGGCCGTGCTGCCGGCCGG
Organism: Variovorax sp. SG517; assembly: GCF_013376045.1. GTDB lineage: Bacteria > Pseudomonadota > Gammaproteobacteria > Burkholderiales > Burkholderiaceae_C > Variovorax. The sequence continues at coordinate 288,779 of NZ_JABMJG010000003.1, forward strand.
CGAGCAGACGGCATCGGTCTTCGAGGCCATGCGGCGCGCCCGCCTCCTGCCGCCCAGCGCGCGGCGCGCGGACTTCGCGCCGGTGCTGGAGATGTTCTGCCGCCAGTGCGCGATCGGCTACCGCCCCGAGGGCGAGTTCACCGGCCTGGCGTTGCTGCTGCGCGCGGTTTCCGGCGACGAGGACGACGCCGTGAACCTCGACGCCTGGCGCACGCACGAGCCCCGGCTGCGCAGCTTCGACCTGCCCGGCAGCCACCACCTGTCGATCCTCAGGCCGCCGCATGTGGATCGCGTGATCGAGATCGTCGGGCGCCACTGGTACCTGGGGCAGCGCGCATGAGCGGGGCGGCGGCAACCCTCGCGGACTCGCGCGAGGCCGAGGACTTCGAGGACGGCCTTCCGCATCTCATCCACGCCGATGCCGAGCTGGCCGGTGGCAGCACGGCCGATGCCGAGGGCTGGTTCGGCGCAGCGATGCCGCGCCTGGAGCCCATGCTGCTGCGCGCAGGCGCGCTGCTGTTTCGCGGTTTCCCGTTGCGTGAGGCCGAAGACTTCCGCCGCGCGGTCGCGGCGATGGCGCCCCGGCAGCTGCTCGACTACGCGGGCGGCACCTCGCCGCGCAGCAAGGTGGCCGAGGGCGTCTACACCTCGACCGAGTATCCGAAGCAGCTGGAGATTCCGCTTCACAACGAGATGTCGTACAGCCTGCGATGGCCGCAGCGCCTCTACTTCTTCTGCGCGACCGCGCCGCAGGCGGGCGGCGAGACGCCGCTGGCCGATTCGCGGCGCGTGCTGCAGGCGATGCCGGCCTCCATCGCCGAGGAGTTCGAGCGCCGCCAATTGATGTACGTGCGCAACCTCGCGCCGGCGCATGCGCCCTACAACGCGTGGAGCAAGGCCTTCGAGACCTCCGACCGCGAGCAGGTCGAGGCCCATTGCCGCGAGATGGACATCGGCTGCGAATGGCAGCCCGGCGGCGGCCTGCGCATCCACGAGCGGCGGCCCGCCACGCGCGTGCATCCGCTGAGCGGCGAGCGCGTCTGGTTCAACCAGGTGCACCTGTTCCACGCCTCCAATACGCCGACGGGCGCCAAGGTCGATGCGCGCATCGAGGCCGGCTTGCCGATGGCGGCGTACTACGGCGACGGCGGGCGCATCGACGGCACCACGCTGGCCGCCGTGCGCGAGGTGTTGCGCGCGCAGCGGCGCACTTTCGCGTGGCGCCAGGGCGACCTGCTGGTGGTGGACAACCTGCTGGCGGCGCACGGGCGGCTGCCCTTCGACGGGCCGCGCCGCATCCTGGTGGCCATGTCCTGAAGAGATCAACGAACGAAGCTGTGAAAGAACCCATGCAAATCACTTCGACATCCCGCGAGCCGCTGGCGCCCTGGATACGGCAGAACCGCGATCGCATCGACGAGGCGCTGTGGAGCGACGGCCACGTGCTGTTCCGCGGCTTCGAGGTCGGTGGCCTGCCGGGCTTCGAGGACTGCGCGGCCTCGGCCTGCGACGCGCTCTACAGGCACTACGGCGACCTGCCGCTGGCCAGCGCGGGCGACAACGTCTACTTCGCCACGCCGTATCCCAAGCACCTGGAGATCCGCTTCCACAACGAGGCCTCGCACACGCAGAGCTGGCCTTCGCGCCAGCTCTTCTTCTGCCTGGAGCCGGCCTCCGAGGGCGGCGAGTGGACCCTGTCCGACGGACGCCAGGTGATCGAGCGGCTGCCCGCGCAGATGCTCGAGCGCTTCCGCGAGTTGGGCCTGGTGTATCGGCGGCGCTTCATCCGCGGGCTGGACACCTCGTGGCAGCAGTTCTTCAAGGTCCAGACCCTGGACGAGCTGCGCGGGAAGATCGAGGCCAGCGGGCACGAGATCGACGCCATCTCCGAGAACGACATCACCGTGTCGTACCGCACCCATGCCGTGCTGCGGATTCCCGGGCGCGGCACCGAGGCCTGGTTCAACCAGATCCTGCTGCACCACCCCGATGCGCTGCCGGCCGAGGTCGATGCGATGCTGGGCAAGCACTTCCGCCGCGACGAGTTTCCGCGCACGGTGTTCTTCGGCGACGGCAGCCCGATCCCGGCGGACTGGGTGCGCACCATCGACCGCGTGCTGCTGGAATGCTCGGTCCGCATCCCGACCGAGGCCCACGACGTGCTGCTGGTCAACAACCTGCTGATGGCCCACGGCCGCCTGCCCTACAGCGGCAACCGCCAGGTGCGCGTGGCGCTGGGCGACATGCATGAGGTGGCCGCGTGATCCGCCGCCAGCACGTCGCCGCCGACTTCTTTGCTGAAGCCGAGGCCCTGCGCGCGGCCTATGACGAGAAGGTGGGCAACGCCTACCGACAGTCGGTCCAGTGGCAGTACTTCTGCGATCCGCGCATGTACACCTACCTGCGCACGACGCCGCAGCAGGTGTTTCCGCAGCCGCTGTGGCGGCGCTTCGACCGGCACCTGCGGCAGTGGTGCATGGAGCACGCGGGGCTGGTTCCGACCGGCGAGCCCAACCTGCACCTGATGGTCAATGGCTGCACGCTGGGCCTGCACAGCGACTTCCAGAACGGCACGCTGGGCTTCGTCTATTCGCTCACGCGCTGGCAGTCGCGCAAGTTCGCCGGCGGCGAAACGCTGCTGATGCGCGACGGCGTGCCCAGCTACAAGAAACACCACGTGCACGGCGAGGCGCTGTACGAGCTGGTGCCGGCGCAGTTCAACCAGCTGCTGCTGTTCGACGACCGCATCGTCCACGGCACGCCGGCCATCCAGGGCAGCATGGACCCGCTGGAAGCGCGCATCGCGCTGGTCGGTCACCTGCGCGCCGGCTCGCCGGTGGTGGCGGGGCCGCTGGACGAGGCTGCCGCGCGCGAAGTGGTCGCCGGATTCCATCGCGCGCTCGCCGAACCGCTGAGGCCCCTCAGGGACGTGCAGGGCGTGATGAGCTTCCGCCTCGCGGTGGCGGCCGGCGGCGGCGTGGAGTCGGTCGAGGTGCTGACCGACAACTTCGTCACCGCGCAAAGCGGCTACGAAGCGAACGACGAGGTCGCGGCGGCGCGCGCGCTGGTGCTCGATGCGGCGGCGAAGCTGCGCTTTCCGGCCGCGGGCGGGCCCTCGAAGCTCATCGCGCCGGTGCTGCTGCCGCTGCCGGAGCTGCGGCCGGTCGAGATCGCCGTTGCGCATGCCGGTCGCCCGGCCGTGTTGCGCGAGGCGCTCAAGGCGCAGCTGAAGGAGGTCGAGGCGCTGGGTTTCAGGATCGAGCCGCAGGGCGACGACTTCGCGGTGCGCGAGCCGCTGGCGGGCACGATCCGCATCGAGGGCCATCGCGTCGTCGCCTCCTTCGACGCGCCGATGTGGGTGCCCTCGCAGCGCGAGCATTTCCAGGCCGCGCTGAACGAGAAGCTGGGCATGCTGGCCCGCTACGCCGGCTGACGGGACGGCAACGGAGCGCGGGCGATGTCGATGCTCGATGGCGCGATCGTCCTGGTCGCGGTCGGCCTGGGGCTGATCGCGGCGGCGACGAGGCGGGTGAGCGGGCGCGCGGTCTTCGCGGTGTCGGCTGCGTTGCTGGCCGCCTGCGCCTTCCAGCTCTGGCGCGATGGCCTCTATTGGCAATACCTGCCCGTCCATGCGTTGCTTGCGGCGCTGCTGGTGCTCGGATGGAGGCGAAGCCGGCCGGCGCCGCGGCGCGCGCTCGCATGGCTCGGGCGCAGTGGCATCGCGGGGCTGGCCGTGGCGGCGCTGCTCGCGTGGAGCTTCGTGCCGGTGCCGGAGCTGCCCGCGCCGCACGGACCTTATGCGGTCGGCAGCCAGGTGTTCCGATGGGTGGACGGCGAGCGGGCGGAAGATGCGACCGCCGATCCGGATGACCGGCGCAACGTCGTGGTCCAGGCCTGGTATCCGGCAGAACCGGGGCAGGGCGTGGCGCCGCGCTACATCGACGGCCTGGGAAGGCTGCCGTCCTTCGTGTCGCTCATCCCCGGGCTGGCGATGCAGCGCTACGACCGCATCGACGCGCATGCGCGCCTCGACGCGCCGGTGGCTGCGCAACGGGCGCGCTGGCCGGTGGTGCTGTTCTCGCCGGGGTATGGCGCGTCGCGCGCGTTCTATTCCGGGCTTCTTGCCGACCTGGCAAGCCGTGGCTTCGTGGTGCTCGCGCTGGACCATGCCTACGAGGCGCCGGTGGTCGAACTGGCCGACGGCCGGCTCGCGACGCCAACCGAGCGCTTCCTGCCCGACGATCCGGATCGCCTGCGCTACATGAGCGAACGGCAGTCGGTGCGTGCGGCCGACCTGCGCTTCGTCGTCGGGCAGGTCGGCCGGCCCGGCGCCTTCGGGCCGATGCTGTCCGGGCGGCTCGACGCGCAACGCATCGCCGCGATCGGCCATTCCTTCGGCGGCGCGAGTGCGGTAGAGGCGGCCATGGAGGATGCGCGCATCCGCGCCGTCGCCAACATCGACGGAACGCTCTACGGCCGCGCGGCCGCCGATCCGATGCCGGTGCCGTTCCTGCTGCTGGAAAGCGATCACCGCGAGACGCGGCATTCGCGGCACTACCTGCAAGGCAACCTGGCGCTGGTGCAGCACGCGCGCGCCGGCGGCTATCGCTACCAGATCGCCGAGGCGAATCACTACGGCTTCACGGACGTGCCGCTGTATCTGTCGGCGCCGGCGCGCTTCGCGGCTGCCGCGCTCATCGGCGGGTCGCGCGGCCCGGCGCGGACGCAGGCGGCCGGCAACGACGTGCTGGCCGCGTTCCTCGCGGGGCCGTTGCTGGATGCACCCGTCGACGTCGCTGCTGCAACGGCGCGGCATTCCGGACTTGTTGGCGAAGCGTTCGCGCCGCGATCGGGTGAGCCGGCGGCGAGGGCGGAAGGCGTTCGGCCGTAGTCGAACCGATGCCTCCTTGTCTCTTTCATCGGGGCTCGACAGGCACAGGAATTCTTAGGTTCTCATTCCTGTTCGATGTAATGGAACGCAATGGATCGGCGCGTGAAGCGGCGCCACAGTGCCCCGGTGTCCAGTTTCCGTCGGTGCGCGGAGGCAGGCAGGCAACCGAGGAGAGAAGGCGCGCCGACGTTCATTCACTCGAGCAAGGAGCACAGCCATGTCTTTCAAGATTCTCTGCTGCGACGGCGGCGGCATTCGCGGTGTCATCACGGCGCTGCTGATCCAGGACCTGGACAAGAGTTTCGGCGTCGTCGCCAACGCGAACGGCTTCGCCGGCACTTCCACCGGCGGGCTGATCTCGCTGGGCCTCGTGAACGGCGTGGGCATCGACGCCATCGTCGATCTCTACGAGAACGAGGGTTCCACCATCTTCAAGCCCAACGGCTGGCTGCTGGATGCACAGGCCAAGCAGCAGGACAAGGCGCCCGCGCAGTCGACCGAAGAACTGCTGGGCAGCGGCCCCGGCATCTTCGAGTGCCAGTACGTCAACACCGGCCTGCAGTCGGTCGCCCAGAAGCTTGTGGGCAGCGGCGCGCTGTCTTCCGCCGGCCGCTTCGTGGCGGTCAACTCCGCGCGGCTGTGGGACGCGAGCCAGAACAGCTGGGAGCCGTGCACCATCTCCAACGGCCCGAGCAACGCCTATCGCGGCATCAGCATGGTGGATGCAGCGCTGGCCACCTCGGCCGCGCCGACCTACTTCCCGCCGTACCAGGTGGGCGGCTTCGGCTACTTCGCCGATGGCGGCACCTTCGCCAACAACCCCTCGATGACGGCGATCGTGGAAGCGATCTACCAGGGCTATGCCAGCGGCACGTCCGACATCGTGATGCTGTCGCTGGGCACCGGCGCCAATCCGGTGGGCGTGCCGCCAAGTTCCGTGTCCGATCCGCTCGACTGGGGCGTGACGCACTGGCTCTGGCCGTTCAGCGACGGCGTGGTGCCGGCCACCGCGCTGCTCAACCTCACGATGGATGCCACCGCGGAACTGGCGGCGACCCAGGCCGGCCAGCTGCTCGGCGGCAACTACATGCGCGCCAACCTGCCGCTCGCCCAGCCGTTCGGGCTGGACGACTACAAGAACGTGGGCGAACTGGTGAGCGCGACGCTGAACTACATCGAGACATCGACGCAGTGGGCGCAGGTGCGCAGCTGGGTTCAGGAGAACTGGAACTGAGCGGCCCAGGCCTCAACGCAGCTCGACGGTCTGGCGCAGCAACCCTGATTGCTCGGCGCTAGGCCCGACGAGAATCTCGACCTCGCCCGCCTCGAACAGGGGCTGCAGGTCCGGCCCCAGATAGCGCAGCTCGGCCGCCGGCAGTTCCAGGTTTACCGAACCGGCTTCGCCGGGCTTCAGCCGCAGCTTCGCGTAGCCCTTGAGTTCGAGCAGGGGCCGGGTGACGCGGGCGACCTTGGCGCGAACGAAGAGGAAGACGGTTTCCTCGGCCTCGCGTGCGCCGGTGTTGCGCAGCCTGACGCCGATCTTCAGCGTGCCCTGCTCGTGCACGCCGCGCGGCTCGACCTGGAGCTCGTCGTAGACAAACCGGCCGTAGGTCAGGCCATGGCCGAAGGCATAGAGCGGCGAGTTCTCGACGTCCTGGTACTTGCTCGTGAAGTAGTCGGAGGGACTCATCGGCCGGCCGGAAGGGCGCTGGCCGAAGAAGACCGGCACCTGGCCGACGGCGCGCGGCCAGCTCATCGGCGTGCGGCCGCCGGGGCTTGCCTGGCCCGTGAGGACGTCGGCGATCGCATTGCCGGCTTCGACGCCGAGGAACCACGCGGCCAGCAGCGCGTCGGCGTGTTCGGCCAGCCAGGGCACGACGAGCGGCCGGCCCGAGAACAGGATCGCGATGACGGGGATGCCCTGCGCCTTCGCGCGCGCAGTCACCGCCTCGGCCAGCGCCTGCTGCCGGCCGGCAAGAGAGGGCGTGGCGCGGCTGGCCGCTTCGCCGCTCATGGTGGCGCGCTCGCCCAGGCACAGCAGCACGGCGTCGGCACCGTCGCACAGAGCGACGGCGGCCTCGATGCCGCTCTCGTCGTCGCTCTCGATGGCGACGCCCGGCGCGTGGCGTATATCGGTCTGCGGCAATGCGGCGCGCAGGCCGGCAAGCACGGTGACGGCCGGCTCGTGTTCGCCGGCGCCCCACCACGGACCCTTCATCTCGGTGACCGCATCGGCTAGCGGGCCGACGACGCACAGCGCTTTCGCCTTCGCGGGCAAGGGCAGGGCGTCGCCCTCGTTCTTCAGCATGACGATTGCCTTGCGCGCGGCGTCGCGCGCCACGTCGCGCCGCCCGGCGACGACCGCCGCGGGTTCCGGTGTCGCGCCGCGGCGGTAGGGATCGTCGAACAGGCCCAGCTGCTCCTTGAGCCGCAGCACGCGGCGCACGCTCGCGTCGATCTCCTCGATCGTCACCCGTCCCTGCTCGAGCGCGATGGGCAGGCCCTTGCGGTACGCGTCGGCCATCATGTCGATGTCGACACCCGCCTTCAGCGCCAGCACCGCGGCATCGACCAGGTCGGCGGCCACGCCGTGCTTGATCAGCTCCGCGATCGCGTTGTAGTCGCTGACGATGACGCCGTCGAAGCCCATCTCGCCGCGCAGCCAGTCGCGCAGCAACGGGACGTGCGCCGTCATCGGCACGCCGTTGAGATCGGTGAAGGCGGGCATCAGCGTCGCAACGCCCGCGCGCACGGCCGCCGCGAAGCCCGGCAGGTGCACTTCGTGCAGGGTGCGCTCGGAGATGTCGACCGGGGCGTATTCCCGCCCCGCGTTGACCCCGCCGTATGCGACGAAATGCTTCGCGCACGCGGCCAGCGATTCGGCCGACGACAGGTCGGCACCCTGGAAGCCGCGCACCTTGGCCTGCGCGATGCGCGCGTTGAGCCAGGGGTCTTCGCCGGGGCCCTCCGCGGTGCGGCCCCAGCGCGGATCGCGCGAGACGTCGAGCATCGGCGCGAAGGTCATCGCCAGGCCGTCGGCGGCGCCTTCGCGCGCGGCCTCGTGCGCCGTGCGCTCCCACAGCGCCTCGTCGAAGGTGCCGGCCTCCGCGAGCGGGATGGGAAAGAGCGTGCGATGGCCATGGATGATGTCCAGGCCGATCAGCAGCGGAATGCCGAGCCTCGACTTCTCGACGGCCAGGCGCTGCATCTCGTGCGTGGGCCCGGCGCCGACCATGTTCAGCAGGTTGCCGACGGTGCCGTCGATGATGGACTGCGTGGAGTCTCCCGCGAGCACCGGTCCGGTGACCGTATAGCTGGAGGCGGTCATCGTGAGCTGGCCGAGTTTCTCGGGCAGCGTCATCCGGGCCATGAGGGTATCGATGCGGCTCATCAGGGATTTCGAATAGAACCCAGGGGACCTAATGATGGCATGCTGCGGGTGAGGGCCATCGGCCGTGTGGCGCCGATGCCTCGATGAAACCGGAAGTGACAGGCCGGGACAACTGCGGACAACTGCGAAAGGAACCGTTCGTGCTGAAGGATGACAAGAGCCCCGGGGCGCTGGCTGCCCTGCCCGACGAAGCCTTGATCGACGCCGTGCAGCGCCAGACCTTCCGCTACTTCTGGGACGGCGCGGATGCCGCCAGCGGCCTGGCGCTGGACCGCCGTACGCTGGTCCGCGCCACGGGCGAAGACCTGGCCGACGAGAGGGTGGCGATCGGCGGCACGGGCTTCGGCATCATGGCGCTGATCGTCGCGGTGGAGCGCGGCTGGGTCTCGCGAGAAGCGGCGCTGGAGCGCCTGGGCCGCATGCGCGACGCGCTCCTTCGCGCCAGGCGCTACCACGGCACCTTCCCGCACTTCATGGACGGGGCGAGCGGCAAGACGATCCCGATGAGCCCGAAGGACGACGCGGGCGACCTGGTCGAGACCTCGTTCCTCTGCATGGGCCTGCTGTGCGCGCGCCAGTATTTCAACGAGGACACGGCCATGGTGCGCCGGTTGCGCGCCGACTTCGACACGCTGTGGCACGAGGTCGAATGGAACTGGTTCACCCAGGGCGGGCGCGACGTGCTGTACTGGCACTGGAGCCCGAACCACGGCTGGGCGATGAACCACGAGGTGCATGGCTGGAACGAGTGCCTCATCACCTACTTCATGGCCGCGGCATCGCCGACCCACGCGATCGATCCGAAGGTCTACCACCGCGGCTACGCCTCCGGCCCCGACTTTCTCAATGGCCGCTCGTACCACGGCATCGAACTGCCGCTGGGACCGCCGAACGGCGGGCCGCTGTTCTTCGCGCACTACTCGTTCTGCGGCCTCGATCCGCGCGGGCTGAAGGACCGCTACGCCGACTACTGGGAGCTCAACCGCCGCCACGTGCAGGTCAACCGCGCGCACTGCATCGCCAATCCGCGCGGCTTCAAGGGCTACGGCGAATCGTGCTGGGGCCTGACCGCGAGCGACGACCCCGACGGCTACCTCGCGCACGACCCGAACAACGACAACGGCACCATCTCGCCCACGGCCGCGCTGGCCAGCCTGCCGTACGCACCCGCCGAGGTGATGAAGGTGCTGCGGCATTTCCTCACCGCGCATGGCGAGCGGCTCTGGCGGGACTACGGCTTCGTCGACGCGTTCTGCGAGTCGCGCGGCTGGTTCGCGGACACCTACCTCGCCATCGACCAGGGCCCGATCGTGGTGATGATGGAGAACCACCGCACGGGCCTGCTGTGGAAGCTGTTCATGAGCGCGCCCGAGGTGCAGGCCGGGCTGCGCCGCCTGGACTTCAGCAGCCCGCATCTGGAGTCGCCCGCGTGGGAGTCGCCTGCGTGAGCTTCGGCGCGGTGAACCGGCAAGACCCGGCGCTCGAGTCCTGGCTCGAACGGCAGCTCTCGCATTCGGCGAGCGCGATGCTGAGCAGCATCTCGCCGGTGTCGATCGTCAAGCACAGGGACGGCTTCGGCCAGACCGTGCGGCCGGTCGCCGGTGCCATCGTCGCCTCGCCCGTCCTCGGCAACTACGACCCCGACCCGGACTACTTCTTCCATTGGTTCCGCGATTCCGCCGTCGTCATCGATGCGCTGCGCCTGCTCCATGCCGACCGGCGCATCGGTGACGAGGCCCTGCGGCACCTGCGCGACTTCACCCGCTTCAGCCTTGCCCTGAACGGACTCGACGGCCGCGCGGTGGTCGCGGTGCAGGACCGCAGGGCGCGCGTGGCGCCCGGACTGCTGCAGTACCTGCGCGAGGACGATGAACTCGCGGGCGTGCACGGCGACGCAGTCGTCGCCGAGACGCGGGTGAACCCCGACGGCACGCTCGACATCCTGCGGTGGGCGCGCCCCCAGCACGACGGACCGCCGCTGCGCGCGCTGGCGCTGCTGCGCTGGGTGGCCGGCGGGCATCTCGATGCCGCGCTGCTGGCCGAGGTCGCGTCGCTGATCCGCTTCGACCTCGACTTCACGCTGCGCCACTGGCGCGAGCCCTCCTTCGACATCTGGGAGGAGGAAAGCGGCCACCACTACTACACGCTGCGCGTCTCGGCGGCCGCGCTGGCCGAAGGCGCGGCGTGGCTGGAGGGACTGGGCGAGACGGCCGAGGCGCGGCGCTGCCGGGAGGAGTCGCAGGCCGTTCTGAGCCTGCTCGACGGCTACTGGGTGGACGAGGAAGCCGATGACGGCGGCCGCGACGGGACGCGCGGCTACTACCGTTCGCGCATGCTCCCGGACGGGCAGCCCAGCCCGAAGGCGCTGGACATCGCCGTGATCCTGTCCGCGATCCACAGTCTCGGCACCGCGCCCGCGCACGGCCCGACCGATGCGCGCATGCAGGCCACGCTGGCGCGGCTCGACGCGCTGTTCGACGCGGCCTACCCGATCAACCACGGCCGCGCTGCTGGCCATGGCGCTGCGATGGGGCGGTACGACGGCGACGTGTACTGCTCGGGCGGCGCGTACTACTTCTCGACGCTCGGCGCCGCCGAGTTCTGCTTCCGCGCCGCGGCGGCGGAGGGCGGCGACGCGCGCCATCGGCGGCAGTGGCTGGAGCGCGGCGACGCCTACCTCGCCACCGTGCGCGCCTACACGCCGAAAAGCGGCGACCTGTCGGAACAGTTCGACCAGCGCAGCGGCGCGCAGACCTCGGCGAAGCAGCTCGCCTGGAGCCATGCCGCCTTCATTTCGTGCGTCTCGGCGCGCCGCGCCGCGCTCGCCGCCAGCCAGGCGCCGCAGCAGGGATGAGCACGAGCCCGGACGACCGCACCGAGCCGGCCGCAAGGGTCGGCGTCTTCGGCCAGGTCGGCGAGCTGCTCGGCGCCCTGCGCGTGTCTCCTGTCGCGAAGAAGCTGGTCGGCCTGCTGGCCGCGATCGTCGTGGTGATCGGGCTCACGGCGTATGGGCAGATCGAGCTCAACAGCTGGAACAAGCCCTTCTACGACGCGATCTCGCGCCGCGACCTGAACGAATTCATCGTGCAGGTCGGCGTCTTCGCGGTGATCGCGGGCGCGCTGCTGGTGCTGAACGTCGCGCAGCGGTGGCTGAGCGAAACCCTGCAGATGAGGCTGCGCGAGGCCGTGGTCAGCGACCTCGTCGGGCTGTGGCTGCAGCCGCGCCGTGCGTTCTGGCTCCAGGCCAGCGGCCCGATGGGGGCTCACCCCGACCAGCGCATGCACGAGGACACGCTGAAGCTGTGCGACCTCTCGGTCAACCTCGGCGTGGGCCTGCTGCAGGCCACGATGCTGTTCGGCAGCTTCGCGAGCGTGCTGTGGGTGCTCTCCAAGGACTTCAGCATCTTCTTCAACGGCCAGGACCACGTGCTGCCGGGCTTCATGCTGTGGGCGGCGATCGGCTACGCGGTCGTCGGCTCGCTGGTCACCTACTGGGTGGGCAATGGCCTGATTTCGCGCAACGCCGAACGCTACGCGCGCGAGGGCGAGCTGCGCTTCTCGCTCACGCGCATCAACGAGCACCTCGACGGCGTCTCCCTGGCCGGCGGCGAGGCCGACGAGAAGCGCCGCGTCGCGCTGCATTTCGGCGACGTGCTGCGCGCCACCTCGCGCGTGGTGCTCGGGCTGACCAACCTGACCTGGGCCACCGCGGGCTTCGGCTGGGTCACCGTCATCGCGCCGACGCTGGTGGCGGCGCCGCTGTATTTCTCGGGCAAGGTGTCCTTCGGCGGCCTGATGATGGCCGCCGCGGCCTTCACGCAGGCGCAGTCGTCGCTGCGCTGGTTCGTCGACAACTTCAGCATCATTGCCGACTGGCGCGCCACGCTGCTGCGCGTGACCGACCTGCGACGGATGCTGGCCTCCGACCTGGAATCGCAGGCGGGCGGCAGCCGCATCGCCTACGAGGAGGGCGAAGAAGGGACGCTCGCGATCGATGCGCTCGAGGTCCGCTCCTGGAGCGGCCATGACCGGCTGGACGTGCCGGGGCTCGCCGTGCGGCCCGGCCAGTGCGTGCTGGTCCTCGGCACGCCGGGCACCGAGAAGACGCTGCTGTTCCGGGCGCTCGCGGGCCTGTGGCCCTGGGGCTCGGGCACCGTGCGAAGACCCGTCGGCGAGACGATCCACTACATGCCGCGCGGCACGCCCTACATTCCCCGCGGCACGCTGGCCGAGGTGCTGTCGTATGCGATGGAGCCGGCGACCTATCCGCGGGAAGCGCTGGTGGCCGCGCTGCAGAGCGTTGGCCTGCACCGCCTGGAGCCCCTGCTGGACAGGACGGGCCGCTGGGAGAGCGAACTCAGCATGGACGAGCAGCTGCGCCTGGGCTTCGCCCGCGTGGTGCTGCAGGCGCCGCCCTGGCTGGTGATGGACGAGGCCTTCGGCGCCTTCGACGACGACACGCTCGAACTGATAATCGGCGCGCTGGGCAAGCTCACGCGCACGGGCATCATTCACATAGGCTCGGCCGGCGGGGCGCACGACCGGCTGTTCACGCAGGTGGTGCATCTGGTCAAGGCGCCGCACGACGTGCCCGAGGAGCCGCGACCATGAGACGCAAAGTGTCGACCGTCAGCCGCGTGCGCCGCGCCCTCATGCGGCTGGGTCTCGCGCTGCCTGCCTTGCCCTCGTGGACCTGGGCGGCGGACTTCGGCTTCCGGCCGCCGCGCGATCCGGACGATCCCGCCGCCGAGGGCCTGATGCGCGATCTGGCCGAGCGCATCCTGCCCGTGTACCAGGACGCGGACACCGACTCCTTCCTGGCCAACGTGACCGCCCTGCAGATCGTCAGCGGCGCCTACCGCGCGGCCGCTGGCAGCAGCAAGTCCCTGCGCGAGCGGCGCCAGGGCAAGCCCTTCGACCTGCTGGCCGAGCGGGCGGTGCTCGACGGCATCTATGCGAACGCGCGCATGCTCGAGGCGGACGGGCGCACCGGCTTCGCCGAAGCCTATGCGCGCTCGTTCCACGAACTGGTGTCGCCGCTCGACAACCCGCAGGCGCAGGCCGTCATGGCGCGGCTGGAGATTCCGCCGGCGGCGTTCAGGGAGCCGCTGCGCCAGGCTTTCGACCAGTGGCGCGCGAAGGGCAGCCTGCCGGAGGCCGATGCCCTGGCACTGGTGCGGACCTGGCTGTCCTACCAGTCGCGCCGCGGCTTCAATGCGCTGCTGCCCGAATTGTTCGCGGCGCAGAACGGCAGCCGCTACGTGGCGGAAGCCGACGTGAGGATTCCCGTGCGCGGGGGCGTCATCCATGCCAGCGTGATCCGGCCCGGCCGTGCCGATGGAGGCCTGCCGGCGCTGCTGCGCTTCACGCTCGACCCTTCGGAAGACGACGCCCGCCTGAGCGCCGCCAGGGGTTACGTGGGCGTCACCGCGTACGTGCGCGGGCGCACGCCCGACGGCAAGGGCGCGGTGTGGCCGTTCGTGCGCGACGGCGATGACGCCGCCGCAGTCATCGACTGGATCGCCCGGCAGCCGTGGAGCGACGGCCGCGTCGCGATGCTCGGCGAAGGCTACTCCGGCTACGCCGCCTGGGCGGCGGCCCGCAGGAAGCCGCCGGCGCTCAAGGCCATCGCCACCATCGCGCCGATGGCGCCGGGCATCGACTTCCCGATGGCGGGGCAGATCTTCCGCAACGCCATGGTCCGCTGGGCGCAGGAGCACGCGCTGGCCGAGCCGCTGCACGCCGGCATCGACGCCGACGCGGGCCCCGATGCGGTCTGGCAGGCACTGGACGCGCGCTGGCACCGCGGCAACCGACCCTACTGGGACATCGACCGCGTGCTGCTGGGCAAGCGCAGCAGGCTGATCCGGTCCTGGCTGACGCACCCGAGCCACGACCGCTTCTGGCAGAAGTTCCTGCCCTCGGCGCAGCAGTTCGCGCGCATCGACATCCCGGTGCTCGGCATCGCCGGCTACTACGGCGCCGATGCCGGCGCGCTCTATTTCCACAACGAGCATCTTCGCAACCGGCCGCAGGCCGACACGACGCTGCTGCTCGGCCCCTACGACGCGGGTTCGATCCGGCGCGGCACGGCGGCCACGCTGCGCGGCTACACGACCGACCCCGTCGCGCGCGTCGACCTGCCCGGGCTGCGCTACCAATGGCTAGACCACGTCCTGAAGGGCGCCGACAAACCTTCGCTGCTGCTGGACCGCGTCAATTACCAGGTGATGGGCGCGGACCGCTGGCGCCACGTGCCGGCACTGGAGGCGCCGGAGCGCCCCCGGCTGCGCCTGTACCTCGACACCCGCAGGCGCGACGAACCGCACGGCCTGCTGCCATCGCCCTCCGAGGGCGGCGGCAATGCGCGGCTCGCGGTCGATCTGGCCGATCGACGAGACGCGCGCATCCCCTGGCCGGACGCGTTGCGAGCGGACCGGCTGACGGCGCGCAACGGCATCAGCTTCGCCAGCGATCCGCTGACCGAAGACACCGAAATCGCCGGCAGCCTGCGCGGCGTGTTCGACATCACGCCGTCGCGGCAGGACATGGACTTCAACGTCTCGCTGTACGAGCAGACGGCGAGCGGCGAATACCTGCTGCTGTTCGATCCCTACGACTTCCGCGCCAGCTATGCCGGCCATCGCGTGCGCCGGCGGCTCCTGCGGGCGGGGGAGCGGCAGCTGCTTGCGTTCACCACCGAGCGCGTGACGGCTCGCAGGCTCTCGGCAGGCAGCCGCATCGTGCTGGTGGTCGGCATCAACCGGCGCGCCGACAGGCAGGTCAACTACGGCAGCGGCAAGGACGTGAACTCCGAAACCATCGCCGACGCGAAATGGCCCGTGCGCGTGCGCTGGCACGCGCGCAGCTACATCGAGATCCAGGGCGGCAAGCCCTGATTCCCTGCCGCGCTTTCCCGGTCGCGCTCAGGTGCCGATCACGACGCCTTCGCCGGGCGCCAGTACCAAGGGGCCATCGATCGATCCGGCGCGCTCGGGATCGGTCGATGCCAGCACCACAGGCTGCCGCGGCAACAGCGCTGGCGGCACGGGCGCTGCGGCGGCACCGAAGTTCAGGACAACCACCAGCCGCTGTCCCTCGCACTCGCGCGCGTAGGCGAGAACCTCGTCGCCGGCCTCGAGCGCTTCATGGCTGCCCCGGTGCAGCGCGGGCTTCGCGCGGCGCAGTGCGATCAGGCGCCCGTGGAGCGCCAGCATGGAACGCGGGTCGCGCGACTGCGCCTCGACGTTGCACGTTCGCCAGTCGGCCGCCAGCCGCAGCCACGGCGTGCCGGTCGTGAAGCCCGCGTGTTCCGCGGCGCTCCACTGCATCGGCGTTCTCACCGGATCGCGACCCAGGCCCATGCCGGGCTTGTTCTTCTCGAACGGGTCCTGCACTTCGTCGGCGGGAATGGGAACGTCCGCCATGCCGATCTCGTCGCCGTAGTAGATCGTCGGCGTGCCGCGCAGCGTGAGCAGCAGCATGGCCGCGAGCCGGGCCATGCGCGGCCCGGCGCGGCTCGCGATGCGGGACTTGTCGTGGTTGCCCAGCACCCAGTTCGGCTGGGCGCCGGGGGGCAGGGCGGCTTCGTAGTCGCGCACGAAGCGGTCGATGCGCGCCGCCTGCCACTCGGTCGATATCAGCTGGAAGTTGAAGGGCAGCTGCAGGCCTTCCGCATTCGGGCCGTAGTAGGCGACCAGCCGGTCGAGCGGCAGGTAGAGCTCGCCGATCAGCACGCGCGACGAGCGCGCGTCGCTGAACTCGTCGACCACGTAGCGCATCTCGGCCACGATCGGCTGCACCTCGGGCAGGTCGGTGTTGTAGAGCATCGTCCAGCGCAGGAACGGGTCCTGGCCCTCGACGAAGTCCAGGTTCGGCGGGTTGTCGCGGAACTGCGCGTCCTTGACGATCTGGGAGAGCACGTCCACGCGGAACCCGTCCACGCCGCGCCGCAGCCAGAAGCGCATCACCTCGTACATCGCGGCGCGCACCTCGGGGTTGCGCCAGTTGAGGTCGGGCTGCTCCTTCAGGAACGAATGGGCGTAGTACTGGCCGGTGGCCGCATCGAAGCTCCAGGCCGGGCCGCCGAAGTTGCTGAGCCAGTTGTTGGGCGGCCCGCCGCCGGGGGCGGGGTCGCGCCAGATGTACCAGTCGCGATGCGGATCGCTGCGTGCGCTGCGGCTGTGCACGAACCACGGATGGCGATCGGAGGTGTGGTTGGGCACGAAGTCCATGATGAGCCTGAGCCCCTTCGCGTGGGCCTCCCGCACCAGCGCATCGAAACTATCGAGCGTGCCGAAGCGCGGATCGATGTCGCAGAAGTTGGAGATGTCGTAGCCGAAGTCGGCCATCGGCGACGGGTAGACCGGCGAGATCCAGACGGCATCGACGCCGAGCGAGACCAGGTGGTCCAGCCGTGCCCGGATGCCGTCGAGGTCTCCGATGCCGTCGCCGTCGCTGTCCTGGAACGAACGCGGATAGACCTGATAGACGATGCCGTGCTTCCACCAGTCGTCGGCTGACATCTTGAACCTTTCACCGGTTTGGATCGGGCCATTGTCTACAGAAAGGAAAGCGCGCGGGGACATCGTCGGCGCGCCGATATCGGAAAATCAGGCATGAACCTGCGACAGATCGAGGTATTCCGCGCGGTGATGATCACCGGCTCCGTCAGCGGCGCCGCGCGGCTGCTCCATGTTTCCATTCCGGCCGTCAGCCGGCTGCTCTCGCATACCGAGACGCGCCTGGGCTTCCTGCTCTTCGAACGGGTGAAGGGACGCCTGCATGCCACGGCGGAGGCGCGGCGCCTGTACCTGGAAGTCGAGCAGGTCTATGGCGGCGTGCAGCGCATCGGCAGCCTTTCGCACGAGCTCGCGCTGCGGCGGCGCAGCCTGCTGAGCATTCTCTCGAGCCCGAGCATCGGGCAGACGCTGGTGCCGCAGGCGATCGCGCAGCTGCGCAACGCGATGCCCGACGTGCAGGTCCATTTCCACTGCCTCACGCACGAGGCGCTGAAGGAGCGCATCCTGCAGCAGCGGGCCGACCTGGGCATTTCCACCTTTCCGGTCGACCACCCGAACCTCGCCACCAAACCTCTGGCCAGCAGCCGCCTGATGTGCATCTGCCCGCGCAGCCACCCGCTGGCCGCGTACCAGGAAGTCGGCCTGGACGAGCTGCTGCCCCACGAGTTCATCGGCTATCCGCACGGCTCGCCGCTGGGCCTGCGCATCGACCAGATGTTCGAGACCCGCGATGCCTCGCCGCGCATCAGCGTGGAAGTCACCTCGCCCCAGTACGCCTGCTCGCTGGTGCATGCCGGCGCGGGCGTGGCGCTGGTGGACGAGTATTCGCTGCAGGGCTGGCTGGGTTCGCACTTCGTGGCGATACCGGTGCGCGACGCACTGCCGATCGTGGCCGACCTGGTGTACCTGCAGACCGAGCCGCTGTCGCCCGCGGCCCAGGCGCTGCTGCGCGCGCTGCACAGCGTGCTGCTGCAGCGCGGGCTGGCGCTGCCTCTGGCGGACGACGACGAGATCCTGCGCTGAGCGCGTCCCGAGGGGCTTGCCGCGCCCTGCGCCGGTGCGGCGGGGCGCCTGCGCACCATCGGAAGGCAGGCCTTTAGCACGCTGTTAAACCCGAGCGACAAATCGGAATTCGACGTCGCGCGAACCGCTTCGAATAATCGATTGCACCAGTCACACGGCTGCAACGAAGAAGGTTCAGATGACATCGCGCCCAGGCTCTCCCCCACGTTTTCTCGGCCTCGCCGTCGCCCAGATGGGCCCGGTCCACCTGTCGGACAGCCGCGAGTCCGTGGTGGCACGCCTGGTGGACATGCTGCGCCAGGCCCACAGCCGCGGCGCGGAGTTCGTGACTTTCCCCGAGCTCGCGCTCACCACCTTCTTCCCGCGTTACTGGATGACCGAGGAGGAAGCCCGCGAGCGCTTCTTCGAGCGCAGCATGCCCGGTCCGGCGACGCAGCCGCTGTTCGACGAGGCGCGCAGGCTCGGCGTGGGCTTCTATCTCGGCTACGCGGAACTCACCGGGGACGGGCGCGGCTTCAACTCGGCGGTGATCGTCGGGCGCGACGGCGGCATCGCGGGCCGCTACCGCAAGATCCACCTGCCCGGCCATTCGGAACACAAGCCCGAGGCTCCCTTCCAGCATCTTGAAAAGAAGTTCTTCGAGGTCGGCGACCTGGGCTTCCGCGCCTTCGACACCGATGGCGTGCGCATTGGCATGTGCCTGTGCAACGACCGCCGCTGGCCCGAGACCTACCGCGTGATGGCGCTGCAGGGCGCCGAGGTGGTGGTGCTGGGCTACAACACGCCCTCGCTCAACATCCACTGGAACGAGCCGGCGCACCTGCGCACCACCACGCATCTGATCTCGCTGCAGGCCAATGCCTACCAGAACGGCATCTGGGTGGCGGCGGCAGCCAAGTGCGGCTCGGAAGACGGGCACCACATGATCGGAAGCTCCGTGATCGTGGCGCCGACCGGGGAGATCGTCGCGCGCACGGTGAGCGAGGAGGACGAAGTGATCTGCGTGCGCGCCGACCTCGCGCTGGGCGCGCACTTCCGCGAGCACGTCTTCAACTTCGCCAAGCACCGCCGTCCGGAGCACTACCGCCTGATTGTCGAGCGCACCGGCGCGGGGGATCCGCTGCCGTGAGCGTACGTCAGCCGGCGCCGAGCGCGCTGGGCATCCTGGGCGGCATGGGGCCGCTGGCGGGCGCGACCTTCGCGCTGCGGATGGTGCAGCTGACCGAGGCCGCCGTCGACCAGGACCACATCCCGACGATCCTGTGCAACGACCCGCGCATCCCTGATCGCTCGAGCGCCATGCTGCAGGGCGGCGAGAGCCCGCTGCCGGCCATGCAGCGCGGCATCCGGCTGCTGGAGGCAGCGGGCGCCGGCTGCATCGCCGTGCCCTGCAACACCGCGCACCTCTGGTTCGACGACCTGAAGGGCGCCACCCATCTGCCGTTGCTCAACATCGCCGAGGCGGTGGTGCAGGACCTGCGGGGCCACGGGCTCCTGCAGGGCAAGGTGGGCGTGCTCGGCACGCCGGCCACGCTGGCGCTCGGCCTGTACCAGCGGGCGCTGGAGCAGGCGGGGTACGAGGCGATCGTGCCCGCAGCCGACGACGTGCAGCGCCATTGCGTGGCGGCCATCGCGGCGGTCAAGTCCGGGCAGGTCGATGCCGCCTGGGAACCTGCAGCACAAGGCATCCGCGCGCTGGTCGCACGCGGCGCGAAGGCCGTGGTGCTCGGCTGCACCGAGCTGCCGCTGGCGGTTCCGCATCACCGGCGCGGCGAGTTCGACTGCGTGCTCACGGACTCCATCGACGCGCTGGCCCTGGCCGCGATCGCGCACTGCCGCCTGGGGCACTGAGGCGCCATCCCTTTCCCACTTCCACGAAAGATCCCCTTCCGATGACCCATCGCAAGTTCTCCCGCCCGATGGCCGTGCTGGCCGCCGCCTTCGGCCTGCTGGCAGGCTCGGCCCCTACCTGGGCCGCGTGGCCCGAGAGGCCCATCACCTTCGTCGTGCCCTCGGCGGCCGGCGGCTCGCCCGACGTGCTCTCGCGGCTCGTGACCAACGAGGTCTCGAAGTCGCTGGGCGTGCCGGTGGTCATCGAGAACCGCCCCGGCGCGGCAGGCAACATCGGCATCCTGCAGATCAAGAGCAAGCCGGCCGACGGCTACACCATCGGCTACGGCAACGTGAACACGCTGGCGGTCAACCGCACGCTGTTCAAGAAGCTGCCCTACGACGTGAACCGCGACCTGATGCCGGTGGCCCAGGCCTTCGACCTCTACAACGTGCTGATCGTGCCCAGGGAGTCGCCCATCCAGGACGTGCCCGGGCTGGTGGCCGCGGCGCGCAAGCAGCCGGGCAAGCTGTCCTTCGGCGCACCCGGCATCGGTACCACCGGCCACATGGGCGGCGAGCTGTTCCGCAGCATGGCCGGCATCGACGTGCTCTTCGTTCCCTACAACGGCGGGCCGGCCGCGCTGCAGGACCTGATGGGCGGGCGCATCGACTACCTGTTCGCCAACTCTTCCGAGGTCGGTCCGCTGGTCGCGTCCGGCAAGGTGCGCGCGCTCGCGGTGAGCAGCGCCAGGCGCATCGCCATGCTGCCCAACGTGCCCACGCTGGACGAGGCGGGCATCAAGGGCTACGAGACCGTGGCCTGGGGCGGCGTGGTCGCGCCGCGCGGCACGCCGCGCGAGGTGATCGAGAAGCTCAACGCCGCCATCAACGCCGCGCTGGCCACCCCCAGCGTGCGCGAGGGCCTCGCCAAGCTGGGCGCCGTGCCGGCCGGCGGCACGCCCGCCGACTTCCAGCGCACCATCGACCGCGAGACCAGGCGCTGGGGAGAGCTGATCGAGCGCAACCGCATCGAGAAGCTCGACTGATGGCGGGCCTCGCGACGCCATCGCGGCCGCCGGTGCTCCTGCGCGGCGGCACGGTGATCGACGGCAGCGGCTCCCCGCCGCGCCGCGCGGACGTGCTGCTCGAAGGCGACACCATCGCGGACATCCTGCCGCCGGGAAGCGAGCTTGCCGGCGCCGAGGTCGTCGAGCTCGACGGACTGGCCGTGGCACCCGGCTTCATCGACTCCCACACCCACGACGACGGCTACCTGCTGGCGCATCCGGACATGGTGCCCAAGGTCTCGCAGGGCGTGACCACGGTGGTGACCGGCAACTGCGGCGTGAGCCTGGCGCCCGTTCCGCCTGGCTGCCCGCTGCCGCAGCCGCTGGACCTGCTCGGGCCGCCCGAACTGTTCCGCTACCCGACCTTCTCCGCCTGGATGCAGGCCCTGCGGGAAGCGCCCGCGGCGGTCAACGTGATTCCGCTCGTGGGGCACGCCAGCCTGCGCGTGAGCACGATGGACGACCTGCAGCGGCCCGCGACCTCCGAGGAATGCGCAAGCATGCGCGGGCTGCTGGCCGAAGCGCTGGACGCGGGTGCCTTCGGCATGTCCACCGGCACCTTCTATCCGCCCGCGCAGCACGCCACCACGCAGGAGATCATCGACATCGGCGAGACCATGCGGGGCCGTGGTGGCATGGTCTACGCGGTTCACCTGCGCGACGAATCCGACCGGATCGACGATGCCATCGAGGAGGCCCTGGAGATCGGGCGCGCGCTGGCGGCGCGCGTCGTGTTCTCGCACCACAAGCTGGCGGGCGAGCGCAACCACGGCCGCTCCGTGCAGACGCTCGCGCGGATCGAAGAGGCCGGTGCGATGCAGCCGGTGTGCCTCGACTGCCATCCCTATCCGGCCACCTCGACCATGCTGCGGCTCGACCGCGTGCGGCTGGCGCGCCGCACGCTCATCGCGTGGTCCAAGGGCGATCCGTCCGCCCAGGGGCGCGACTTCGCGGAGCTCCAGCGCGAATGGGGGCTGGACGACGACGCCATGCTGCAGCGGCTCGCGCCCGCAGGCGCCATCTACTTCCTGATGGACGAGCGCGACGTCGAGCGCATCCTGGCGCACCCGCGCACCATGGTCGGATCCGACGGGCTGCCGTTCGACCCGCACCCGCATCCTCGCCAATGGGGCACCTTCACGCGGGTGCTGTCGCGGCTGGTTCGCGACAAGGGCCTGCTGACCCTGGAAGCCGCCGTCCACAAGATGACCGGCCTGGCCGCAGCCAACTACGGGCTGCGCGACAGGGGCCTGCTGCAACCCGGCTTGCGGGCCGACCTGGTGGCCTTCGATCCGCAGCGCGTGACGGATCTCGCGACCTTCGACCAACCCGTGCAGGCCAGCCGCGGCATCGAGGGCGTCTGGGTCAACGGACAGCGGGTCTGGGACGGGCAGCGCCCCACCGGCCTGCGGCCGGGCAGGGTGCTCGAGCGGCACTGATCCGGCATTTCTCTTTCTTTCCTCCTTCCTTCAAAACCGTCGAATCATGAACCCCAAGAAGATCGCCTTGACGTTTCTGTCAGCCATCGGCCTCCTCGGAGGCGCCGGGCAGGCAGGCGCGCAGACGCAGACCCCGGCCAAGCCCAACGTGGTGATCCTGGCCACCGGCGGCACCATCGCCAGCCGGGGCGCGGACAGCCTGGCGCTCACCGACTACGGGCTGAGCAAGGGTCTCAAGCCCGTGGGCGTCGAGGCATTGGTGGCTGCCGTGCCCGAGATCGAGAAGTTCGCCAACATCACGGGCGAGCAGATCTTCAATGTCGGCAGCTCCAAGCTGGGCATCGACAACTGGCTCACGCTGGCGAAGCGCACCAACGAGATCCTCGCGTCGAAGAACGTCGACGGCGTGGTGATCACCCACGGGACCGACACGCTCGAGGAAACGGCCTACTTCCTCAACCTGGTGGTCAAGAGCGCCAAGCCCGTCGTGCTGGTGGGCTCGATGCGTCCCAGCACCGGCATGAGCGCGGACGGCCCGCTGAACCTGGTCAACGCGGTGGCGCTTGCGGCAAGCCCCTCGGCCCGCGACAAGGGCGTGATGGTGAGCATGAACGAGGTGATCGGCAGCGCGTTCAGCGTGACCAAGACCAACACGACCAACGTCGCCACCTTCAAGAGCCTGGACGGCGGCGACCTGGGCTACATGCAGAACTCGACGCCGTTCTTCGTCGCACAGCCGCTGAAGCGGCACACCGTGCACAGCGAGTTCGATGTCTCCGGTCTGCAGAAGCTGCCGCGCGTGGACATCAACTACACGACGCTGGGCTCGGACGGCGTGCTCATCGACGCGGCCGTGGCCGCCGGCGCCAGGGGCATCGTCAACGCTGGCGTGGGCCATGCGAACATGCCCGAGGTCACGATGCAGAGCCTGAAGGCCGCGCAGCAGAAGGGCGTGGCCGTCGTCGTCGGTTCCCGCACCGTGAGCGGCATCGTCACGCCGACCGGCCCGTTCACCGAAGCCGGCTTCGTGAGCTCGATGATGCATACCGCGCAGAAGGCCCGCATCCTCCTGATGCTGGGGCTGACCAGGACCAGCGATCCCAAGGAACTGCAGCGCATCTTCGAACAGTACTGAGTACCGGGGCCGGGAGTGGAGCCCGGCGCGCCATGGCCCGGCCGCCTTCGCGGCGTGTCCCCGATTTGCTCGCCATGCGGGTCGGGCTGGATATGCTGTGCGCCGTCATCCACTCCCGAGAAAAACACCATGACCTTGCGTTTGCCCTCCTTCCCGCTTCGTTCCATGGCCCTGGCCTGCGGTCTCGCGCTCGGTGCCGCCGCCGGCGCGCATGCCGCGCCCGATGCGAAGCTGCTCGCGGCGGCCGAGAAGGCGCAGCCGGCGGTGATCGACAACCTCAAGGAAATGGTGCTGATCGAATCGGGCAGCCTCAACGTCGACGGCCTGCTCAAGATGGCCGACGTGGTGGAGGGGAGGCTGAAGGCCGCCGGCTTCAAGACCGAGCGCCGCAAGGCGACGGCCGGCGCGGGCGCCGACATCGTGATCGGCACCCTCAAGGGCACTGGGAAGCGCAAGATCATGCTGCAGGGCCACATGGACACCGTGTACGCGGCGGGCATCCTGGGCAGCCAGCCGTACAAGGTCGACGGCAACCGCATCTACGGCCCCGGCATCGCCGACGACAAGGGCGGCCTCGCGGTCATGCTGGCTTCGCTGAAGATCCTGGCCGACGCCGGCTGGCGCGACTACGACACGCTCACCGTGCTGATGAACCCCGACGAGGAAGTGGGCTCGGTCGGCTCCGGCGAGCTGATCGCGACGATTGCCGACCAGCACGACACGGTGCTGTCGTTCGAGCCGACGGCGGCGAAGTCGGTGGCCAAGGGCGAGTCGCTGCTGCTCGGCGCGGCCGGCATTGCCACCGCCACGCTCGAGGTGAAGGGCCGGGCGTCGCACGCGGGCGCCGCGCCTGAACTGGGCCGCAACGCACTGTACGAGCTGTCGTACCAGATGCTGCAGACCAAGGACCTCGCCAAGGACATCCCCGGCGCCACGCTCAACTGGACCGTGGCGCGCGCCACCGGCCCGCTCAACCAGATCACCGAGAAGGCGCAGGCCCAGGGCGACATCCGCATCACCCAGCCCGGCGCCGAGAAGAAGCTCGCCGAGGCGCTGCAGGCGAAGGTCGCCTCCGGCAAGCTGATCCCCGACACAGAGACCACGGTGAAAGTGGAGGTGGGCCGCCCGGCCTTCATCGCGGGAGACAAGGGCCGCGCGCTGGCCGAGAAGGCGCAGGCCATCTACAAGGAAATCGATCGCGAGCTCGTGCTGACGCCGATGACCGGCGGCGGCACCGACGCGGGCTTTGCGGGCCGCTCGGGCAAGGCCACGGTGGTCGAGAGCTTCGGCCTCGCGGGCTTCGGCTATCACGCACGCGACGAGTACATCGAGGTCGACTCGATCGTGCCGCGCATCTATCTCGTCACGCGCCTGCTGACCGAGATCGGCAAGAACTGAGACCGGCGGCAGGCGCCGCCGGGCGCCGCACTATTGCTGCTGCCTGGGGTCGCCGGGCCGGTGCTGCTGGTGCTGTTGTTGCTGCTGCTGCCGTGCCGCGGCCGCGGCGGCCATGCGTTGCTGCTGTTGCTGGGCCTGCTGCTGTTGGTGTTGAGCCTGCTGTTGCGCCTGCTGCTGCGCGCGGGCCTGTTGCTGCTGCATCTGCTGCTGGCGCTGTTGCTGCATGGCCTGCATCTGCTGTTGCTGCTGCATGCGCGCGGCCTGCTGCTGGGCCTGTTGCTGTGCCTGCTGCTGCGCCTGTTGTTGGCGGCGCATCTGCTCCTGCTGGGCCATCTGCTGTTGCTGCTGGCGGGCCTGGTTCTGCGCCTGCTGCTGTTGCTGGGCCTGCTGGCGCTGGATCTGCTCCTGTTGCCGCTGGGCCTGCTGTTGCGCACGCGCTTGCTGATCCGCCTGCTGCTGGCGCCGCATCTGGTCCTGCTGCGTCTGCTGGCGGCGTGATTGTTCGAGCTGGGCCTGCTGCTGGC
This sequence comes from Variovorax sp. SG517, assembly GCF_013376045.1. Taxonomy (GTDB): domain Bacteria; phylum Pseudomonadota; class Gammaproteobacteria; order Burkholderiales; family Burkholderiaceae_C; genus Variovorax. The sequence continues at coordinate 314,002 of NZ_JABMJG010000003.1, forward strand.
GTTGTTGCTCCTGCGCGGCCTGCTGTTGCTGGCGCTGCTGTGCGAGTTGCGCCTGCTGGGGTTGCTGGGTCTGCACCAGTCCCCGCGCCTGGCGGGCCTGCTGGTCGCGCGCCTGCTGCTGGGCCTGTTGCTGCATCTGCTGCTGGCGGCGCGTCTGCTCCTGTTGGGCCATCTGCTGTTGCTGCTGGCGGGACTGGTCCTGTGCCTGCCGTTGCTGCATGGCCTGCTGGCGCTGGATCTGTTCCTGTTGACGCTGCTGGGCTTGCTGCTGCGCCCGTGCCTGCTGTTGTTGCTGCTGCTGCTGCTGCTGCGCGAGTGCGGCCTGCTGCTGGAGGCGCTGTTGTTGCTGTTGCTGCGCTTGTTGCTGGGCCTGCTGCTGCTGGGCCTGCTGTTGGGCGAAGAGGGCCCGCTGCTGCTGTTGCTGCACCTGTTGCGCGGCACCCGGCCCTGCAGCGAAGTTGGGCGGCGCTCCCGGCGGGAGCACGCCGCGCGGTCCGCCGTTGTTGTTGTAGATGTTGACGTTGCGCACGTTGTTGACCACCGTGGTCGAGCGCGAGACGTAGGTGCTGTTGTTGTAGACCACCGCCGGCCGCGCGTACGCCGGCTGCACGGCGGGGCCGCGGTCGCGCCAGCGCGGCGCGCCCCAGTTCATGTTCCACGAATGCCAGCCCCAGTCGTGGCGCTCGAGCGCGGCGCCCACGATCACACCCGCGCCGAATGCGAGCGCACCGGCCGCCAGCACCTGGCCGCCGCTGTAGCCCGGCGTAGACACCACCTGCACCGGCGGCGCGTACGCGTAGCCCGGATACACAGGCTGCGGCGCGCCGTAGATCACCTGCGGGTCGTAGGCAGGCACGTACACCACGTCGGGCTGCACCGGCTCGATGGTGATGAACTCCTGCGGCGGTTCGACCACCGCGGGGCCCGCGTACACGGGCTGCACGTCGGGAGCGGGTGCGTAGTTGGGCGGCGGCGCGGCGGTGGCCACGCGCAGCTTGTCGTTGTTCTTGAGGCGGCCCGCCTTCGCCGCGCGCTGGCGCATGACCTGGATCGCGTTCATGACGTCGGCCGGGTCGTTGTAGTAGGCCTGCCCGAGCGCCTGGGTCCACGGGATGTTGCCGGCCATCTGGTCGAGGACGGGGCGGAAGGCGGTGAGCGACTTCACGCTCGGGTCCCACGGCTGCTGGTTGGCGGCATCGGCCAGCGGACCGGCCCTGAGGTTGCGGTTCTGCGCGAGCCAGTCGTGCGCCGCGGTGATCTGGTCGGGATAGGTGGCGCCGGCCAGGATCTGCGCCACCAGCTTGTCGGGGTAGAGCGCGATGGGTGCGACCATCTGGTAGAGCTGCTCGGCGCTCGGTGGCGTGTAGGCGGCCTGCACGGGCGCGGCGGCTGGAGGCTGCTGCTGCGTCTGCGGCACCGAAGGCGGTGGGATGGAAGTCGCCGGATCCTGCGTCGAAGCGAGCGGGGCGGGAGTGTTCGTGGGGCCCTTGTCGCAGCCTGCGAGGACGAGGGCGCCGATGCACAGCGAGATCGTCAACAGCCGCGGGGCAGTAGGGAGTTTTTTTGTCATCTGGATTTCCATGAAGACGCCCGGGGCATGCCCGGACTTCTTCAACGGAACTCGGCAGCAAGCGATGACAGAGCTTGCGCCGCGGATGCAACGGTCTGTGTCGGTTCCGTGCCGTCAAGCCTGTCGGCGCAGAACCACACGGGGCGGAGGCCGCGGCCTCCTAGCCTTCTACTTGGAGCCGCCGGTGTACTTGGTGACGGTGGCCGCGCTCACGTGATAGCCGCTCACGCCCATCATCGAATCGTTGCGCAGCGTCTGCAGCTTGCCGGTGACCCACACGGTGTCCATGGCGCGGAACTTGGCGCCCTTCTGCGGCACCACGTGCAGGATCTGGTTGGCAGGCGGCGGCGGCGTGTGGATGCAGGCGCCGAAGTAGGGCACCAGCAGGAATTCGGTGACCTCGCCCTTGGCTTCTTCGAGAGGCACGATGAAGCCGGGGATCTTGATCTCCGCGCCGTTCATCGCCGGATTGGTCGGCGCGTTGTTCGACACCTCCTGCATCTTCATGAGCAGCTCGTTGGCGCGCGGGTCGCCGTCGTCGAGTGCGCTCAGGTCCATGCCCTTGAACTCCTTGGCCGGGTCCCAGTCCTTGGGCACCAGTTCTTCCCAGGTGATCTGGCGCGGCTGGCCGGTAGCGGGCTTGGCCGCCGTTGCGGGCGATGCCTTTCCGCCCAGCGGATTGGTGGCGGTGGTGTCCTTGGGGGCAGGCTCGGCGGCCCATGCGGCGGCGGCGAGGCCGGCACCTGCGATCAGCATTGAAAGCCGAGTGAAAGCTTTGCTCGTGGACAAGGTCTTCTGTGCGATGGGCATGGTTCAAATCCTCGGCGAGAGGCCGTCTGCAAGGGAGAGGCGATAGGCGCGGATGCCGGGCAGCAGGCTCGCCAGCCAACCGGCGGCCAGCAGGCTCGCCATCAGCAGCCATTCGTTCAGTGTAGGTTCGGAAAGGCTCAGTGTCAGCCCGAACTGCGACTGCAGCCATGGCGAGAGCAGGGCGATGCCAAGCACCGCCATCACCAAGCCCAGCACCACGCCGAGCACCGTGACCAGCGCGCCTTCGAGCGCGAGCAGCGCTAGCACATGGCGCAGGCCCGCGCCCACCGCACGCAGCACCGCGAGCTCTCGGCGGCGCTCGTTCAGACCCGCCATCACCACCGACACCAGCCCCGCGAGGCTCACCAGCGCGACAAGTGCCGACATCAGCAGCAGCGCGTTCTCGCCGATGCCGATCACGCTCCACAGCTCGTCGAGCGCCACGCCAGGCAGGATGGCCATCAGCGGCTCGCCGGTGTAGGTCGAGATCCAGCGCTGCACGCCGAACACGGCAGCGCGGTTCTTCAGGCCCACCAGCACGGCCGTCACGTTCTTGGGCGTGAGGTCGAACTTGCGCACCTGCTCGGGCGAGATGTGCACGCCCGGCATCGGCGCGCCGCCCACCCATTCGAGGTGGATGGCTTCCATCGCCGCGAGGCCGATGTGCACCGTGCGGTCGACCGGCGTGCCGGTGCGCGCGAGCACGCCGACCACGGTGAAGGGCTTGTCCGCATGCTCGGCCACGTTGAGTTCGCCGCTGCCGTGCGCGAGCGTGATCTTCTGGCCCACGTGGTAGCTGAGCTTGTCGGCCACCTCGGCGCCGACCACTGCGTCGAAGAGCTCGCTGAAGGGCTTGCCCTCGCGCAGCTTCAGCGTCTGCCTGTCGCCGTAGCGGAAGCGGGTGAAGTAGTCGGTGGACGTGGCCAGCACCGCGAAGCCGCGATGCGAATCGCCGAGCGACAGCGGCACCACCCAGTCGACGCCCGGATGCGCCGACAGCGCCTGCACGCTCTTCCACGAGATGTTGTTGGTGGCCGCGCCGATGCGGAACACCGAGTACAGCAGCAGCTGCGTGGAGCCGGTGCGCGCGCCGACGATCAGGTCGGTGCCCGAGACGGACGATGCGAAGTTCTCGCGCAGCTCGGTGCGGATGCGTTCCACGCCCAGCAGCAGGAACGTGGAAAGCGCGATGGAGAACACCGTCAGCGCGAGCGTGAAGCGCCGGTTCCAGGCGCTGCGCCATGCGATGGAAAAGAGTGCTTTCATGCATCCACCGCCATCGCGTTGGTGGCGGCGCGGTTGATTTCAGGCAGCAGCACATGCCGCGCGAAGCGCTGCGCGATGCGCTGGTCATGGCTCACGAACACGAGTGCGCTGCGGTGCTCGGCGCAGGCCGTCAGCAGCACGTCGAGGAAGGCTTCGCGCCGGTCCTCGTCGAGCGCGGAGGTGGGCTCGTCGGCGATCACCACCTCGGGCTGGCCGATGAGCGCGCGCGCCGCGGCCACGCGCTGCTGCTGGCCCACCGAGAGCTGCAGCGCCTGGCGGCCCCACAGGTTGCGGTCCAGCCCCATCTGGTCGAGCAGGTGCTCGGCCTCGCCGCGCGAGCTGCCGTTGCGCGACGCATTGGCCTCGCGCCGCTGCGAGAAGCGGCAGGGCAGCAGCACGTTGTCGATCACGCTCAGGTACGGCAGCAGGTTGAACTGCTGGAAGATGTAGCCCACGTGCGCCACGCGGCTGCGGTCGCGCTGCGTGCCCGAGAGCTTCGACCAGTCGTGGCCCAGCAGCGTGACGCGGCCTTCGTCGGCCACCAGCACGCCGGCCAGCAGCGACAGCAGCGTGCTCTTGCCGCAGCCGCTCGGGCCGTGCAGGAACACCGATTCGCCGGCAGTGATGCGGAAGGCCTCGATGTCGATGCACGGAGTCTTGGCCGAGGGCCATGTGAAGCGCAGCGCCTCGGCCGCGAGCACGACGCGCAGGGCCGACGAGGCCTGCGCTGGAGGGAGGTCGCTCACGGTGTCACTTGCCCCAGCTCAGGCGCGCGGGCTGCGAGGCCTGGGCGCCGGCAGGGCGCTTGAGCTGGCGCTTGAACTGGCCCTGCGCGGTGGCGATCTGCGAGTCGATCTGGCGCAGGCCCTTGAAGGCGCCGAACAGGTTCAGGTCGATGAACTTCGCGGCGGCCGCGTTGGTGCAGTTGAAGGAGAAGGTGGCGTCGAGGTCGGCGTGGCCGACGGGCTCGCTGGGGTCGGGGTTGCCGAGGCCCAGCGCGCCGGAGCGCAGGTCGACCGGGCCCAGCTTGCAGTTGGCGGCGGGGTCGACCACGAAGAGCTTGTCGGCCGCGCGCAGCTGGGCCACGGCGTCTTCCACGATCTTCTTCTCGGCGTCGGTCTTGGGGGCGCGTTCGAAGCCGACGATGTTGTCGAGAGGCGATTCCATGTCGATCACCACCGTGGGGCCGTCGACGGCCACGTCGAGCTTGAGCTGGCCGTGCACGTGGGCGTGCTGCTGCTGGGCCTGGGCGGTGAGGAAGGGGGCCGCCGCGAAGAGCGCGGCGGCTGCGATTGCGAGACCGGTGTTGCGTCGGAGTCGGATGTGCTTCATGGTTCGGCGCCTTGCCGGGTCGGCAGCCCCGGCGTGTTGCTCCATTCGCTCCAGCTGCCGGCATAGAGCGCGGTCGTCCCGAATCCCGCGATCTGCATGGCAAGCAGATTCGGCACGGCGCTCACGCCGCTGCCGCACTGGTGGACGACTGTCGCCGCATCGCGTCCCGCGAGCAGCGCTTCGAACTCGGCACGCAATTGCGATGCCGGCTTGAACTTGCCGTCGGGACCGATGTTGTCGGCGAAAGGCCGGTTGAGGGCCCCGGGGATGTGACCGGCGATCGGGTCCAGAGGTTCCACCTCGCCGCGGTAACGGGCACCGGCGCGTGCGTCGATCAGGTTCTGGTCAGGCTGGCCGAGCCGGCGCACCACCATGTCGGTGGTGACGAGCTTCGCGATGGGCTCGCCCGCGACGAAGTTCGACTGGAAGCGCGCGGGCTCCTCGCGGTCGGTGACCTCGCCGCCCGCGGCCTGCCAGGCCTGCAGGCCGCCGTCGAGCACGGCCACCGCGTCGTGGCCCATCCACTTGAGCATCCACCACAGGCGGCCGCAGTAGTTGGCGCCGTTGCGGTCGTACACCACGGCCTGCATGTCGTTGGCGAAGCCGATGCTGGAGAGCCACGCGGCGAACTTCTCGCGGCTGGGCAGCGGATGGCGCCCTCCCGATGCGGGCACGCCGTCTTCCTTTGCCACGACGACTTCGCCGTGCGCGCCGGGGGCACCGTGCTTCGCGCTGAGGTCGGTGTCGAGGTTGGCGTAGAGCGCGCCTGGAATGTGCGCGGCCGCGTATTGCTGCGCGCCGGCTTCGGGCTTCATGAGGTCGAAGCTGCAGTCGAACACCATGAAGGGCTTGCCGCTGGCCTGCAGCTGCTGCAGTTGTTCGGCGGAGATGAGGGTGTCGTACATGGCGCTTGCTCCTTGGGGAATCTGGAAATGCACGCTGCCTGCGTCAGTGTTCCTCGGCCGGCGCCTTGGGCACGGCCCGTTGTCGCAACACGGTTGCAGCAATGCCGCTGGCGATGATAAGGGCCATGCCGGCCCAGCCCGCGGCGTCGATGCGTTCGTGGAACAGCACCACGCCGTAGAACGCCGCGAAGACGATGCCCGAATACTGCAGGTTGGCGACCACCAGCGTGCCGGCCTGCGTCTTGGCGGTGGCGTAGGCGCGCGTCATGCACAGCTGGCCGAGCGCGGCGAGCAGCCCGATCGGCAGCAGCCACAGCGCATGCTGCCATGTCCAGGAGCTGTCGCCCGAAAACCCGGTGAAGGCCGTGGCGATGCCGCCGGCCACGGCCGAGCCGACCGCGAAGTAGAAGACCGTGCGCAGCTCCGGCTCACCGATGCGCGAGAGCGCCACCACCTGCATGTAGGCGAAGGCGGCCGTCAGCCCCGAAAGTAGCCCCAGCAGGCCCGCGAAGCCTTCGTTGCCGTTCACCGTGGGCTTGAGCATGAGCACCACGCCCACGAAGCCCGCGAGCACGGTCATCGCCAGCGTGCCTTGCAGCGGCGGGCGCTCCACGCGGCCGTCGCGTCCGGGCACCGGCACCCAGGCCAGCAGCGCGCCGCCGACCAGGAAGGCCGCGACCCACACGCTGCTCATGTAGTTGAGCGTGACGGCCGTGGCCAACGGCATGTGGGCGATGGCATAGAACCACGCGCCGAGCGACACAACGCCGATGGTGCTGCGCCAGGCATGCATGCCGGGATACTTCGTGGCCAGCGACACGCCGCGGTTGCGTGCCAGCAGCCAGAGGAAGACGATGCCGATCAGGCCGCGCCCGAGCACCATCTCGCCGCTGTTGAACCACGCCGAGGCGACTTTCACGACCACGCTCATCGTGGCGAACAAGAAGGCGCCGAGCACCATCCACAGGGCTTGCACTATTGGTTCTCCCCCAGGCTTCGCGCACTTCGTGTCGCTTCTCCCACCCCCTCGCCGGGGGGCAACACCAGCGGCCCGGCAAAGCCGGTTCCGCGGTGTTCCTGAAACACCCGTCGATGAGGCAGTCATCGACTCAGGCGTTCTGCATCGCGCTGCGGTACCACTCGTGGAACTGCTGCATGCCGTCTTCCATCGGGCTCTGGTAGGGGCCGGTCTCGTTGTCGCCGCGCAGCATCAGCGCGCGGCGGCCGGCGTCCATGCGCTCGGCGATCTCGTCGTCCTCCACGCAGGTCTCCATGTAGGCGGCCTGCTGGGCCTCGACGAACTCGCGCTCGAAGGCGACGATTTCCTCGGGGTAGAAGAATTCGACCATGTTGAGCGTTTTCGTCGGGCTCACGGGGTGCAGGGTCGACACCGTGAGCACGTGCGGATACCACTCGACCATCACGTGCGGATAGTAGGTCAGCCAGATGGCGCCGTACTTGGGCGGCTTGCCCTCGCGGTACTTGAGCAGCTGCTCCTGCCACTTCTGGTAGACCGGGCTGCCCGCGCGGCCCAGGCGGTTGGCCACGCCCACCGTCTGCACCGAATAGCGCGGCTTGAACTCCCAGCGCAGGTCGTCGCAGGTGACGAAGCTGCCCAGGCCGGGGTGGAACGGGCCGACGTGGTAGTCCTCGAGGTAGACCTCGATGAAGGTCTTCCAGTTGTAGTTGCACTCGTGCAGCTCGACGCGATCGAGCGCGTAGCCCGAGAAGTCGAGGTCGGCCTGCGGGCCGAGGCCGGCCATGTCGGCCGCCACGTCGGGGCCGGAGCCGTCGGCGTTCTTCTCGAACAGCAGGCCGTTCCACTCCGTGAGCGGGTAGTTGTGCAGGTTCAGGCAGGGGTCCTGCTCGAAGTGGGGGGCGCCGATCAGCGTGCCGGTGGTGCGCGGGTCGGCCGCGGCGTAGGTCCAGCGGTGCAGCGGGCACACGATGTTGCCGCCCGACTGGCTCTCGAGCTGGCCGCGGCCCTGCAGGATCAGGGCCTGGCGGTGGCGGCAGACGTTGGAGATCAGCTCCACGCCCTTGGGCGTGTGGACGAGGGCGCGGCCCTGGTGCTCCTGGGGCAGGGTGTGGAAGTCGCCCATCTCGGGCACGGCCAGGCGATGGCCGACATAGCGGGGCCCTCGCGAGAAAAGGTTCTGCATCTCGCGGGCGAAGAGCGCCTCGTCGAAATACGCGGAAACTGGAAGTTGGCTCGCGGCCTGCTGCAGTTGAAGACTTAAATCAGACATGGAGGACCTGACCAAGCTCCCCACAGGGAGAAAAGGAAGAAAAGAACGGAAGGCGCCGCCAGGAGGATTCGGCGGCCCGAAGCAGTGTTGAACGTCGTCAACGAGAGAAGTTCGCATTGTACCCGGGGCCATTTTTTCGGCCTCCCGGCTTCCCGCGCCGTTTCGCAATGTGCGATCGGCCTCCGCCAGAGGAGGGGGCGGCCCGCCCGCCACTTGTTCCGGTCACGGTCCTAAAATGCCTCGTTTCACCCACGTTTCGCTTGCATGCCCAAGGTGCCCCCTCCTTCCTCGTCCAGCCCGGCGGCAACGCCCGACACGGGTCCGCTGCCAGCCAGTTACGAAGCCGGGCTCCAGGAACTGGAGCAACTGGTCGCGGAACTCGAGTCGGGCCAGCTGCCGCTGGACCAGCTGCTAGTCAGTTACCAGCGCGGCGCGGCGCTGCTGGCCTTCTGCCGCGACAAGCTGCAGGCGGTCGAAGACCAGATCAAGGTGCTCGATTCGGGCAGCCTGAAGGTCTGGACGCCTGAATGAGCGCCGCCACGCTGAATTCCGGCCACTGGGACGCCCGCACGCTCGCCGGCTGGAGCGAACCCCACCTGGCGAATGTCGAGTCTGCGCTGTCGCGCTGGGTCGGTGTCGATGCCCCGGTGCTGCTGGGCGACGCCATGCGCTACGCCGTGCTCGACGGCGGCAAGCGGCTGCGGCCGCTGCTGGTGCTGGCCGCCAGCGAGGCCGTGGGAGGCAACAAGGCCGCGGCCCTGCGCGCGGCCTGCGCCACCGAGCTGATCCACGCCTATTCGCTGGTGCACGACGACCTGCCGTGCATGGACAACGACGTGCTGCGCCGCGGCAAGCCCACGGTGCACGTCAAGTTCGGCGAAGCCGATGCCCTGCTGGCCGGCGACGCGCTGCAGGCGCTGGCCTTCGAGCTGCTCACCCCCGAAGGCGACGAGATTCCCGCCGCCACCCAGGCCCTGCTGTGCCGCCTGCTCGCGCGCGCCGCGGGCAGCCAGGGCATGGCCGGCGGCCAGGCCATCGACCTTGCCAGCGTCGGCATCGCCTTGAACGAAGCGCAACTGCGCGAGATGCACCGCCTGAAGACCGGCGCGCTGCTGCAGGGCAGCGTCGAGATGGGCGCCGCCTGCGGCACGGTGAGCGCTGCCGCGCTGGCCGCGCTGCGCGATTACGGCGCGGCCATCGGCCTCGCGTTCCAGGTGGTCGACGACATCCTCGACGTCACGGCCGATTCGCAGACCCTGGGCAAGACCGCCGGCAAGGACGCCGCGGCCGACAAGCCCACCTACGTGTCGCTGCTCGGCCTCGACGGCGCCCGCGCCCAGGCCCGCCAGTTGCTGGCCGACGCGCTCGCCGCGCTGGAGCGCAGCGGCCTGGCCGATACCGCCGCGTTGCGCGCCTTGGCCCACATGGTGGTCGACCGCGACCGCTGAGAGAAAAGAACAAACCTCCCCCATGGCTGCTCCGCTGCTTCCCACACTCCACGACCCTTCGCCCATCCGCAAATACGACCGGGCCCAGCTGCGCCAGCTGTCCGACGAGGTGCGCGCCTGCGTGCTCGACAACGTTTCCCGCACCGGCGGCCACCTGAGCTCCAATCTCGGCACGGTCGAACTCACGGTCGCGCTGCACCACGTGTTCAACACGCCGCACGACCGGCTGGTGTGGGACGTGGGCCACCAGACCTATCCGCACAAGATCCTCACGGGCCGGCGCGAGCGCATGCCCACGCTGCGGCAGATCGGCGGCATCTCGGGCTTTCCGCAGCGCAACGAGAGCGAGTACGACACCTTCGGCACCGCCCACTCGTCGACCAGCATCTCGGCCGCGCTCGGCATGGCCATGGCTGCCAAGCAGAAGGGCGAGGACCGCTACACCGTGGCCATCATCGGCGACGGCGCGCTTACTGCCGGCATGGCCTTCGAGGCCCTGAACAACGCGGGCGTGTGCGACTGCAAGCTGCTGGTGATCCTGAACGACAACGACATGTCGATCAGCCCGCCGGTGGGCGCGCTCAACCGCTACCTGGCTCAACTGATGAGCGGCAACTTCTACGCCGCCGCCAAGAACGTCGGCAAGAGCGTGCTGCGCAATGCGCCGCCCTTGTTCGAGCTGGCCAAGCGGCTCGAGCAGCATGCCAAGGGCATGGTCGTGCCGGCCACGCTGTTCGAGCAGTTCGGCTTCAACTACGTCGGCCCGATCGACGGCCACGACATCGATTCGCTGGTGCCCACGCTCGAGAACCTCAAGCACCTCGACGGCCCGCAGTTCCTGCACGTGGTCACGAAGAAGGGTCAGGGCTACAAGCTGGCCGAGGCCGACCCCGTGGCCTACCACGGCCCCGGCAAGTTCGACCCGCAGGTGGGGCTGGTCAAGCCGGCCTCGGCACCCAAGCAGACCTTCACGCAGGTGTTCGGCCAGTGGCTGTGCGACACCGCCGCGGCCGACGGCCGCCTCGTGGGCATCACGCCCGCGATGCGCGAGGGCTCGGGGCTCGTCGAATTCGAGAAGCGCTTCCCCGACCGCTACTACGACGTCGGCATCGCCGAGCAGCACGCCGTGACCTTCGCCGCGGGCCTCGCATGCGAAGGGCTGAAGCCGGTGGTCGCGATCTACTCGACCTTCCTGCAGCGCGCCTACGACCAGCTGATCCACGACGTCGCCATCCAGAACCTGCCGGTGGTGTTCGCGCTCGACCGCGCTGGCCTCGTGGGTGCCGACGGCGCGACGCACGCGGGCGCGTACGACATCCCGTTCCTGCGCTGCATTCCGAACATGAGCATCGCCTGTCCGGCCGACGAGCGCGAAACGCGCCAGCTGCTGACCAGCGCATACGAGCAGAACCATCCGGTGGCCGTGCGCTATCCGCGCGGTTCGGGTGCCGGCGCCGCGCCGCATCTCACGCTCGATGCGCTGCCCTTCGGCAAGGGCGAGATCCGCCGCGAAGGCCGGCGCATCGCCATCCTGGCCTTCGGCACGCTGCTGTATCCGGCGCTCACGGCGGCGGAATCGCTCGACGCCACGGTGGTCAACATGCGCTGGGCCAAGCCGCTCGACGTCGAGCTGCTGCTGAAGGTCGCGGGCACGCACGATGCCATCGTCACGCTGGAAGAGGGCGCGATCATGGGCGGCGCGGGCAGCGCGGTGCTCGAGGCGCTGCAGGCGGCCGGCGTGCAGAAGCCGGTGCTGCAGCTGGGCCTGCCCGACCGCTTCATCGAGCATGGCGATCCGGCCAGGCTGCTCGCATCCATCGGGCTGGATGCGATCGGCATCGAGGCGTCGATCCGCGAGCGATTCGTTCGCAATAGCGGCAACAGCGCAGGGTAAACCCGCCCCGGGACGTGTAAGCGCGTTTTTACAATCCCCGGGACTTACACAAAAGTCCCCAACGCGGTCACAAGCCGCGTTTCGTTTTTTCAAAGAACTCGGAGAGCTATCTAATGGATCGTCGTTCCCTCATCAAAAACGCCGGCATCGCCGGCGTTCTGGCTGCCGGCATCGCCCCCGCGGTTCACGCGCAAGCCGCAGTTCGCTGGCGCCTGGCGTCGAGCTTTCCCAAGTCGCTGGACACCATCTACGGCACGGCCGAAGTGTTCGCGAAGAGCGTCAGCGACATGTCGGGCGGCAAGTTCCAGATTTCCGTGCATGCCGGCGGCGAGCTGATGCCCGCGTTCGGCGTGGTCGACGGCGTGCAGAACGCCTCGGTCGAAATGGCCCACACGGCTCCGTACTACTTCTACGGCAAGGACCCGACCTTCTGCCTGGGCTGCGCAGTGCCCTTCGGCATGAACACCCGCCAGCAGAACGCCTGGATGTACGAAGGCAACGGCCTGAAGCTGATGCGCGCCTTCTACGCCAAGTACAACATCATCAACCTGCCCGGCGGCAACACGGGCGCGCAGATGGGCGGCTGGTTCCGCAAGGAGATCAAGTCGGTCGCCGACCTGAAGGGCCTGAAGTTCCGTACCAACCCGTTCGCCGGCAAGGTGCTCGAGCCCTTCGGCGTGATCCCGCAATCCATTCCCGGCGCCGACCTGTACCCCGCGCTCGAGAAGGGCACGCTGGACGGCCTGGAGTGGGTCGGTCCCTACGACGACCAGAAGCTGGGCTTCAACAAGATCGCCCCGTTCTACTACTACCCCGGCTGGTGGGAAGGCGGCCCCGAGCTGGACTTCTACATCAACACCAAGGCATGGGAAGGCCTGTCGGCCGAGTACAAGGCCATCGTCGAAGCGGCTGCCTCGCACGCCAACATCACGATGACGGCCAAGTACGACTCGAAGAACCCGATCGCGCTGAAGCAGCTCGTCGGCTCGGGCACCAAGCTGCGCCCGTTCTCGCAGGACGTGATGAACGCCGCCTTCAAGTCGGCCCAGCAGATCTACTCGGACCTGAACAACACCAACCCCGAGTGGAAGAAGATCTACGGCGACTGGTCGAAATTCCTGGCCGACCAGAACGCCTGGTTCCGCTACACCGAAGGCACCTTCGACCGCTTCATGCAGCAGCAGAAGCTGTAAGAGGCCTCGCCTCGTCGAACAGGAAGCCCTGCCGGTCCCGGCGGGGCTTTTTTTCGTCGATGCGCGGCTTTCCACTTTCCAGCAGGTCCCGCCCGATGCTCCGAACGTCGTCCCTCGCCGCTTTGCTCTTCATGGCCGCGCTCGCTCCGGCCGCCCAGGCCGCCGGCGGCACGGGCAGCTATACGCTGCCGTGGAACACGCCCGGCGAGGTGCTGGAGTACCGTTCCTGCGGCTGCGGCGATTCGTGCTGGGTGGCCGAACTGCGCGATGCGCGCACGAAGGCGCTGAAGGGCCGGCTGCGCTGTGATTGCGAGCGGCTCCACGCCGCGGTGGGTCCGAAGGGCAAGGAGAGGGAGCAGGCTGCCATTTGCCCGGCCGGTGATGGCGCCGACAAGCCGCAGGCCATCGGCGAAGCGATGCAGCGGCTGCTGCGCCGATAGGGTTCGCTATGCCTGCGGCGGCGTGGGCGGAATGGTCCGCTTCGCCACCTGCTCGCCGAAGGCCACGAGCACGGCGGCGTCGGCCGAGTGGAACCAGGTCATGCCGCCGAAGCGCCGGCGCACCAGCAGGCGCGGTGCGATCACGCGCTCCAGCATGCGGATGTGCACCAGCTTGAGCTGCGCCACTTCCTGCGCGCTCACGCGCTTGTCCCAGAGCCAGGTCTGCACCAGCACGTCGCCTTCGAGCCGGGTGCGGCTGTAGACGATCCAGTAGCCGACCCACACCACGCACAGCGCCGCGATGCCCATCACCACCAGCGCGCTGGCCGACCAGTCGGCCGTGCGCAGCGAGGGGAGGCTCCAGATCGCGAAGGCGAAAAGGTCGACGACCAGCACCACCGCCAGCGTGCGCAGCAGCGGCGGGAAGGCGGGGCTTTCGATGATTGCCCCGGCTGCTTCGTCGCCGGGGCTGTTGTCGTCGTCTTGTTGTTTTGGTTCTTCAGCGGGGCCGTGGGCTCGGTCGCTCACGGCTTGGCGGCTTCACCGGAAGCCGGCGGCGCATCGGTGGACGGCGGCGGCGTGGAGGACTCGTCCTTCTTCTCGTTGCCGAACGGGTCTTCCATGTTCACGCCGTTGTTGTCGGGCGAGCTGGGCTGCTCTTCCACCGGCATGTCGAGGTTGACCTTGTCGATGTCGACGACCTTTTCCTTCTCGAGGAACACGGTGACCGTCTGCGGGAAGAAGATCACGATGGCCACCAGCAGCAGCTGCATCGCCACCCACGGCACCGCGCCCAGGTAGATGTCGCGCGACTCCACCTTCTTGGGCAGCGCCCCGTTCTTGAAGAGCGTGTCCGCTATGCCCCGCAAATAGAACAGCGCAAAGCCGAAGGGCGGGTGCATGAACGAGGTCTGCATGTTCACGCACAGCAGCACGCCGAACCACACCATGTCGATGCCCAGCTTGTGGGCCACCGGGCCCAAGAGCGGCAGGATGATGAAGGCGATCTCGAAGAAGTCGAGGAAGAACGCGAGGAAGAACACGAAGATGTTCACCGCGATCAGGAAGCCGACCTGGCCGCCGGGCAGGCCCGAGAGCATGTGCTCGATCCACTTGGCGCCGTCCACGCCCTGGAACACCAGCGAGAACACGCGCGAGCCGATCAGGATGAACACCACCATGGCCGTCAGGCGCATGGTGCCTTCCATGGCGTCCTTCAGCAGCTGCCAGTTCAGGCGGCGGTGGATCAGCGCGAGGACCAGCGAGCCCACCGCGCCCATGGCGCCGGCTTCGGTCGGCGTGGCGATGGCCTTGTCCATGAAGGGCAGGCCGCCCATCGAGCCGAGCACCGCGAAGATCAGGATGGCCGACGGAATGATGCCGCGCAGGCACTTGCCCCACAGCGCCCAGCCGTTGAGCGTGCGCGCACTGGCCGGCAGGCCCGGCACGTAGCTCGGGTAGAGGCGACCGACCATGAAGGTGTAGATCGCGAAGATGATCACCTGCAGGATCGACGGGCCCCATGCGCCCTTGTACATCTGGCCCACGTCGGTGCCGAGCTGGTCGGCCATGACGATGAGCACCAGCGAGGGCGGCACCAGCTGCGTGATGGTGCCCGAGGCCGCCAGCACGCCGGTGGAATAGCGCATGTTGTAGCCGTAGCGCATCATGATCGGCAGCGAGATCATCGCCATCGCGATCACCTGGCCGGCCACCGTGCCGGTGATGGCGCCGAGGATGAAGCCCACGATGATCACCGAGTAGCCGAGGCCGCCGCGCACCGGGCCGAAGAGCTGGCCCATGGAGTCGAGCATGTCCTCGGCGAGCCCGCATTTCTCCAGTACCGCTCCCATCAACGTGAAGAACGGAATGGCGAGCAGCGTTTCATTCGAGAGGATGCCGAAGACGTTCAGCGGCAGGTTGGCCATGAAGCCGGCCGGGAACCAGCCCATCTCGATGGCGAAGAAGCCGCAGATCAGGCCGAGGGCCGAGAGCGAGAACGCGACCGGGAAGCCGATCAGCATGATCACCACGAGCCCCGCGAACATGATCGGGGCGAAATTTTCCATGTGCATTTCTACTTGTCCTGCGGTGCGGGAGAGGGCGGTGGCGTAAGGGCGCGGGGAACTGCGCCCGTCACTGCACCGGCTTCTCGTAGTGCGTGTCCATCTCGATCAGGCCGCGCAGGTAGGCGATGCGCTTGATGATTTCCGAGACGCCCTGCAGGAACATCGCCGCGAAGCCCACGGGCATCAGCAGCGCCGCGGGCCAGCGGATGAGGCCGCCGATGTTGCCCGACATCTCGCCCGTGACCCACATGTTCCAGAAGAAGGGCCAAGTGAGGTAGGTGAAGAGGCCCATCACCGGCAGCAGGAAGAAGATGAGGCCGAAGAGGTCGACGTAGACCGGCCCGTAGCCCTTGAGCTTGCCGTAGATGATGTCCACGCGCACGTGCTCGTTGAAGCGCAGCACCACGGGGGCGCCCAGCATCACGGTGGCCGCGAACAGGTACCACTGGATCTCGAGCCAGGCGTTGCTGCTGAAATCGAGGCCGTAGCGGATGAGTGCGTTGCCGGCCGAGATGAGCGATGCCGCCAGGACGGCGTAGCCAGCGATCTTGCCGAGTTTTTCGCTGATCCAGTCCATGCCGGTCGCGAACTTGAGGAATGCAGACAAGGGGGTGTCTCCCACGAATCCCGAAGGTGGAGCGCCGGCCCCTGGTGGGGGCTGCGCAAAGCCCGCGATGTTACCCCGGTGAACCTTTGTATTGCCTTGCAACCGGGGCAGGGGTTTACCCGGAATGCGGGCCGGCCGGCCGGCGTCGCGGGGGAGCCGGTCGCCATAATCGTCCATGTCCTCGCGCCTTCCGCCTTCCACGCCTTCGGGCGCAGCTGGCCAGCCCCATTCGATCGATTCGCCCGACATGTGCCGGGCCGGCCGGGAGCTTCTTTCGCTGGCGCTGATCGACGCGCGCAACCACACGCTGCACCTTCTGTCGCTCTACGAGCAGGCGCTGGGCGCCGAAGCGCTCGCCCGGCCGCCGGGGTCCGACGAAGACGGCGTGGTGCCCGCGGCCTGGCTGGCCGGCCACATCGGCTGGTTCGCCGAATGGTGGATCGGGCGCAACACCCAGCGTGCCTTCGGCGCCGACTGCCCGATGCGGCCCACGCGGCTGGCCGCCATCGACCCCGGTGCGGACGACTGGTGGAACCCTGCCCATTCCGGCCCGGGACGCCGCTGGCCGCCCGACCTGCCGGACCTCGCCCAGACCAAGGCCTACCTGCTCGAAACCCTGGAAAGCACGCTCGAGCTGCTGGACAACGCCGCCGAGACCGACGCCGGCCTGTACTTCTACCGCCTCGCCCTGTTCCACGAGGACATGCGCGGCGAGCAGTTCGTGGTGATGGCGCAGACCATGGGGCTGCCCCTGGGCGTCGAGCAGGCGCCCATGGCCGTCACGCGCGAGCCGCTGCTGCTGCCGGCCACGCGCTGGGAGCTGGGCATGCCCGAAAGCGGCTTCGCCTTCGCGCAGGAGCGCGCGGCGCACCGGGTGGACGTGCCCGAGTTCGAGATCGACGCCCAGCCCGTCA
Organism: Variovorax sp. SG517; assembly: GCF_013376045.1. Classification (GTDB taxonomy): domain Bacteria; phylum Pseudomonadota; class Gammaproteobacteria; order Burkholderiales; family Burkholderiaceae_C; genus Variovorax. The sequence continues at coordinate 330,699 of NZ_JABMJG010000003.1, forward strand.
CCTGGAACCAGTACGTCGAGTTCGTCGAGGACGGCGGCTACGACCGCGAGGAGCTCTGGCACGGCGAAGGCTGGCGCTGGCTCTCGGCGCAGGTAGAGGGCCGGCGCGGGCCGCGCCACATCGAGCAGATCGGCGCGGCGCGCAACGGCACGGGCGGCTCGGTGCTGCAGCAGCGCTTTGGCGCCACCGTGCGCGCGGCGGGCCACCACAGTGCCGTGCACCTGAGCTGGTGGGAGGCCGATGCCTGGGCGCGTTGGGCCGGGCGGCGTGTGGCGACCGAGGTCGAATGGGAGATCGCCGCGCATATGGCGGCGCGCCGCGGCTTCCGCTGGGCCGACGTGCACGAGTGGACCGCCGGCACCCTGCAGCCCTGGCCCGGCTATCGGGCCGACCCGTGGAGCGCGGGCACCGAGTTCGATCCGGCAGCGGTCTTCGGACGGGCGCGCGTACTGCGCGGGGCCTCGTTCGCTACGCGCGCGCGCCTGCGCTCGCTGCGCCGCCGCGGTTTCGCGCTGCCCGGGCGCGACGACGGTTTCTTCGGTTTCCGGACCTGCGCGCTCTGACCGGTAGTCAGGCGCTCACCGCTCCCCACCGGCCTCGGAGGCCAAAGGCGGCGCCACTTCCTCCAGCGGCTTGCGCTCCGCATCGGCCGCATGGCGCAGCGCCAGCAGTCCCGCCACGATGACCAGCCCGGCGCCGATGCAGTAGCCCACCATCACCGCACCACGGCTGCCAGTCTCTATCAGCAGGCCGAACAGCAGCGGCGCCGCGAAGCCGCCCGCGCCCATGCCGATCGCGTAGAAGATGGCGATGGCGATCGCGCGCATCTCCAGCGGAAACACCTCGCTCACCGTGAGATACGCAGAGCTCGCCGCGGCCGATGCCAGGAAGAACACCGCCGACCAGCACAGCGCCTGCCCGCGCGCGTCGAGCCAGCCCTGCATGAAGGCCCAGCCGGTCAGCGCGAGGCCGATGCCCGCGAGCACATAGGTCGCCGCGATCATCCGGCGCCGGCCCACGCTGTCGAAGAGCGGTCCCAGCAGCAGCGGTCCCAGCACGTTGCCCAGCGCGAACGGAAAGATGTAGAGCGCCACGTCGCCCTCGGGCACGCCGTAGAAGCGGGTGAGCACCAGCGCGTAGGTGAAGAAGATCGCGTTGTAGAAGAAGGCTTGCGAAATCATCAGCGCCAGCGCGACCACGCTGCGCTGCGGATAGCGCTTGAACAGCACGCGCGCCACCTGGCGCATGGGCGGGCTGTTGGGCCGCGCGGCCGTGTAGTTCACGACGAAGCCCGGCGGCGCCGGCAGCGGGCCGTGCTGCGCCTCGACCTCCGCCTCGATGCGCTCGACGATGCGTTTCGCCTCGTCGGCCCGCCCGTGCGCGACCAGCCACCGGGGGCTCTCGGGCACGTGGCGCCGCACCAGCAGGATGGCCACCGCCAGCACCGCGCCGAGTGCGAAGCCGGCTCGCCAGCCCCACACCGGCCCGATCACGCGTGCGTCGAGCAGCACGAGGCTGAGCGCCGCGCCCAGCGCCGCACCGATCCAGAAGCTGCCATTGATCGCGAGGTTCACGCGCCCGCGCACCCGCGCCGGAATCAGTTCGTCGATGGCCGAGTTGATGGCCGCGTACTCCCCGCCGATGCCCAGCCCGGTGACGAACCGGCACAGTGCGAAGAAGGCGAAGTTCGGCGAGAAGGCCGTTGCCAGCGTGCCGACGGTGTAGACCGCGAGCGTGATGAGAAAGAGCTTCTTGCGCCCGAGCCGGTCGGTCATGCGCCCGAAGAGTAGGGCGCCGAGCACCGCGCCCGCGACGTACACCGAGCCCGACAGCCCGATCTCGCCGGCCGTGAGCCCCAGCGTGTCGGGCCGCTCCAGCACCGCGCCGATGGAGCCCACCAGCGTGACCTCCAGCCCGTCGAGCACCCAGGCCACGCCCAGCGCGATCACCACGCGCCAGTGCCAGCGCGACCAGGGGAGGCGGTCGAGGCGGGCGGGGATGTCTGTCTGCAGCGTGGTCATCGGCGGCCCGACAGATTCTGCGAACCTGCGGGGCGCCGAGGTGTAGGACCGCGCCGCTCGCGGGCGCTGCCTACAGCCGCTGAAAGACGCTAGAAGATCAGGCCGTCTCGGCCAGCGCGTCGGCCAGCGCGTTCACCAGGCGGTCGATCTCGGCCTTCTCCGTGATGAAGGGCGGCGCGAGCTGGATGGTGTCGCCGCCGTAGCGCACGTAGAAGCCCTTCTTCCAGCAGTTCATCGCGATCTCGTACGGGCGGCGCGCGGGCTCGCCCGGCAGCGCGGCGATGGTCAGGCCGGCGGCGAGGCCGTAGTTGCGGATGTCGGTGATGTGCTTGCTGCCCTTCAGGCTGTGCACTGCGTTCTCGAAATGCGGCGCCAGCGCCTGCACGCGGCCGATCATGTCTTCCTTCTGCAGCACGTCCAGCGCGGCGATGCCGGCGGCGCAGGCCACCGGGTGGGCGCTGTAGGTGTAGCCGTGCGGGAACTCGAGCATGTAGTCGGGGCCGCCCGCTGCCATGAAGGTGTCGTAGATGTCCTTGCTCGCGACCACCGCGCCCATCGGCTGCGCGCCGTTGGTGATCTGCTTGGCGATGTTCATGATGTCGGGCGTCACGCCGAAGGCCTCGGCGCCGGTGAGCGCGCCGCAACGCCCGAAGCCGGTGATGACCTCGTCGAAGATCAGCAGGATGTTGTTGGCGGTGCAGATCTCGCGCAGGCGCTTCAGGTAGCCCTTGGGCGGGATCACCACGCCGGCCGAGCCCGCGAAGGGCTCGACGATCACGGCCGCGATGTTCGACGCGTCGTGCAGCGCGATGATGTCCAGCAGGCGGTCGGCCAGCTCGACGCCGTTGTCGGCCATGCCGCGCGTGAAGGCATTGGAGGCGAGCTGCGTGTGCGGCAGGTGGTCGGCCTCCACGCCCTGGCCGAAGAGCTTGCGGTTGGCCGCGATGCCGCCGACCGAGATGCCGCCGTAGTTGACGCCGTGGTAGCCCTTCTCGCGGCCGATCAGGCGCGTCTTGCTCGCCTGGCCCTTGGTGCGCCAGTAGGCGCGCGCCAGCTTCAGCGAGGTGTCGGCGGCTTCCGAGCCGGAGCCGGTGAAGAAGACGTAGTCGAGGCCGGCGGGCGTCATCTCCTTGATCTTGTTGGCCAGCTCGAACGAGAGCGGATGGCCGAACTGGAAGGCGGGCGAGTAGTCGAGCTTGGCGATCTGGCGGCTCACCGCCTCGGTGATCTCGGGGCGGCCGTGGCCCAGGCCCGAGCACCACAGGCCCGAGAGGCCGTCGAAGATCTTGCGGCCGTCGGCGTCGGTGAAGTAGGCGCCCTTGGCTTCCACGACGATCCGCGGATCGGCCTTGAAGTTGCGGTTGCCGGTGTAGGGCATCCAGTGCGCGTCGAGCCAGGCGGCGTCGGTGCGCACGGCGGGCGTCGGTTCGGTGACGGGCGTTGCGATGGTCATGGCGTTTCCCGCGCTGGCGGGTTCCGGGGTGATGGGAATGCGCCGATTGTTCGTAGAGCCTTCAGTGTGGAGAATGGCGCAATATCAATGTTCACTTGACGTTTCATGCAAGTAAAGGCCAAAGCCGAAGACGGTACCCAAAGCGGTGCCCGCAACCGCGCCGTTCTGGGGCAGCTCAGCGACATGGACCTGCGCCTGCTCAAGGTGTTCAAGAGCGTGGTCGACTGCGGCGGCATGGCGGCCGCGGAACTGGAGCTGAACATCGGCACCTCCACCGTGAGCCGCCACGTGAAGGATCTCGAAACGCGCCTCGGACTGGTGCTGTGCCGCCGGGGCAGGGCGGGCTTCGCGCTCACCGCCGAGGGGCAGCGCGTCTACGACGAGACGCTGCGCCTGCTGGCCTCGGTCGACGCCTTCCGCGGCAGCATCGACGACATCCACAACCGCATGGGCGGCCAGCTCGACGTGGCGCTGTTCGACAAGACGGCCACCAACCCGCAGGCGCGCATCGGCCAGGCGATCGCGCGCTTCACCGAGATCGCGCCCGAGGTGCGGCTGGCCGTGCACGTGGGCTCGATCAACGCCATCGAGCAGGGTGTGCTGGAGGGCAACTTCCAGATCGGCATCATCCCGGCGCACCGCGCCTCCAAGAGCCTGGTGTACGCCGACCTGTTCGACGAGACCATGCTGCTGTATTGCGGCGCGGGGCATCCGCTCTTCGGCGTGCGCCACGACAAGCTCACCTGGGCCAGGCTGCGCGAGCACCATTTCGCGGGGCTGGGCTACCACTCGCCCAACATGGAGCTGAGCCACCGCGCGAAGCTCTCGCGCATGGCCACGGGTTTCGACCAGGAGGCGATTGCGACGCTGATTCTTTCGGGGCGCTTCCTGGGCTTCCTGCCAGACCACTACGCGCAGGTGTTCGAGGAGCGCGGGCTCATGAAGGCGGTGCTGCCGGCGCGCTTCAACTACGCGTGCCGCTTCGTGAGCCTGCTGCGGCGTTCTCCGAAGCCGTCGCGGGCGGTGCTGGCGTTCCAGGAGTGCCTGGAGCAGGCGCACCGGAAGAAGAAGTAAAAGAAGTCAGCGCTGCCCGCTCGGCAGCAGCAGGTGCTTGGCGCCGATGTGCGCCTCCATCTCGTGCATGTGCTGCTCGGCATCGACCATGTGCTCGGTCATCAGGCGGCGCACCTCTTCGGCGTCTTCCTTGCGGTAGGCCGCCAGCAGCTGCGTGTGGTAGTCGACGTTCGCCTCGCCGAAGTGGTGATGGTCGAGCGCCTTCTTGTAGACCACGAGGTCGCGCAGCAGGTCGTTGAGGAAGCGGCACATGAAGGAGAGCACCGGATTGGGACAGCTCTCCGCCAGCATGGTGTGGAAGGCCAGCTCTGCCTCGCGCTGGATGCGCAGTTCGTCCTCGCCGGTCGGCTCGATCGTGCACAGCCGCACGTTTTCTTCGAGCTTCTCGAACTGCTCCGGCGTCAGCTTGCCCACCACGCTCACGGCCAACTCGGGCTCCAGCGCCTTGCGCAGCTGGTAGATGTGATGGCCATCGAGATGGTGGAAGTGCAGGAAGTTGCGCAGCGGCTCCGACGCGTGCTCCACCGACACCTGCTGCAGGTAGGCGCCGCCGCCCGGCCCGGTGCGGATGGAGATCAGGCCGCGCACCTCCAGCGCCTTGAGCGCCTCGCGCACGGTGCTCTTCGAATAGCCGAAGAGTTCGATCAGTTCCTTCTCGTTCGGCAACCGGTCGCCGGGCTGCTTGCGCTCCGCCACGATCCATCGCTTGACGTCTTCGACGATGACGTCCGAGAGCTTCTGCCGCTTAGGACGGTTCTGCCCCACTTTCACTTGCTCACCCCCAGGCTGCGCGCACTTCGTGTCGCTTCGCCCACCCCCTCGCCGGGGGCAATGCCAGCGGCCCGGCAAAGCCGGTTCCGCGGCATTTCACGATCAGATGGAGACGAATTCATGCGTTCGGAGCGATGGAAAAACAGAAGGTGACCTGTAAGCAGGTATTGGGCCCCAAGGGGAGCGCCGCAGATTTTGGCACGGCTGTTGCTAGAGGGTTTTTACCAGCATATTAATCCAATTTATCCGCTTAAATTCGCCGCGATCGCTGGCATCCCTTTTTCCTTACTCCCCACCACGACCGGAGAACTCATGCAACGCAGACAACTTCTTCAGCTGGCCGCCCTGTCGGCTGCCCCCGCCTCGCTCCTGGGCGGCCGCGCCGCCTTTGCCCAATCGGCGGACGCGATCCGATTCGGCTGCCCGGTCCCGATGTCGGGCGCCTTCGCGGCCAACGGCAAGTTTGCCGACCTGGGCATGAAGCTGGCCATCGAGCAATACGGCAGCGTACTGAAGCGCCCGCTGGCCTACACGGTGCTCGACACCGAAGGCAAGCCGGCCACCGCCGTGCGCAAGGTGCAGGAAGCCTCGCAGCAGCAGGGCGCGAAGTTCTTCGCGGGCGGCATCCTGTCGTCGGAAGCGCTGGCCATGGGCAAGGAAGCCGAGAAGGCCGGCGGCCTCTTCATCACCACCGCGGGCGCCGACGAGATCACCGGCAAGGACTGCAACCCCGCCACCTTCCGCTGGTCGGTGCCCACCTTCGGTGCGATCGAGCAGACGGTGCGCCCGCTGATCGCCTCCATGCCCAAGGCCAAGCGCTGGTACACCATCACGCCGCAGTACGTGTTCGGCGACGGCCTGCTGAGCGCCGCCAAGAACATCTTCCAGGAGAAGGGCATCGAGCACGTGGGCAACAGCTACCACTCGCTCACCGAGAAGGAGTTCAGCGGCTACCTCACCAACGCCATGGCCGCCAAGCCCGACGTGCTGCTGCTGCTGAACTTCGGCGCGCAGTCGTCGGCCGCGCTGCGCCAGGCGGTGAGCTTCGGCATGCACAAGAACATGACGATCCTCATGGCCTGGGCCTCGGGACTGGAGCAGTTCGACGAACTGGGCGCGGACCTGTGCGACGGCGTCTACTTCGGCGCGCAGTACTGGCACACGGCCGATACGCCGCTCAACAAGGACCTGGTGAAGCGCACGGCCGACAAGCTCAAGATCGTGCCCAACTACAGCCTCGCCGGCTCGTACATCTGCACCAAGATCCTGATCGACGGCATCGTGAAGGCCGGCTCGGTCGACCAGAAGGCGGTGATCGCCGCGCTCGAGGGCATGAAGTACGACGGCCTCACCGGCGCAGAGGAAATCCGCAAGGCCGACCACCAGGTCGTGAAGGACTACTACCTGCTCAAGGGCAAGGCCAAGTCGAAGATGAAGGACGCTGCGGACTACGTCGACGTGGTCAGTTCCGGCAAGTCCTTCCTGGCCGTGGACAAGACCGGCTGCAAGCTGGGCTGACCCCCAGGCTTGCCCACTTCGTGTGGCCGCCAACCCCCTTGCAGGGGGCAACACCTGCGGCCCGGCCGAGCCGGTTCCGCGGTGTTCCTGGAAGGGGCCGCGCGTATGCGCCTGCACTCCGCCAATACCTTCATCTATGTCCGTCTACCTGCTACAGACCATCAACGGAATCGGCATCGGCATGCTGTATTTCCTGCTGGCGGTCGGCCTGTCCATCGTGTTCGGCCTGCTGCGCTTCGTGAACTTCGCGCACGGAGCCTTCTACCTGCTGGGCGCCTACCTCTGCTTCCAGGCCATGCAATGGGGCCTGAACTTCTGGCTGGCGCTGCTGCTGGTGCCGCTCTTCGTGGGCGCGCTGGGCTGGCTGGCCGAAAAGCTGCTGCTGCGCCGCGTGTATGCCAAGGCGCATGAATTCCACATCCTCGTCACGGTGGGCCTCGCGCTCGTGGTGCAGGAGATGGTGATCGTGTTCTGGGGTCCGCTGGGCAACAGCGTCGCCACGCCCGACCTGCTGCAGGGCGTGGTCATGTGGGGCTCGTTCGTCTATCCGAAATACCGGCTCTTCGTGATCGGCTTCACCGCCGTGCTCGCGGTGCTGCTGTGGTGGGTGCTCGAAGGCACACGCCTGGGCAGCGCGGTGCGCGCTGGCAGCGAATCGACGGAGATGGTGTCGCTGCTGGGCATCAACGTGTTCCGCGTGTTCAGCCTGGTGTTCGCGCTCGGCGCGGCCACGGCGGCGCTGGCGGGCGTGCTGGCCGCGCCCATCCGCGGCGCCGAGCCTTTCATGGGCGTGGAGGCGCTGGCCGTGGCCTTCGTGGTGGTCGTGATCGGCGGGCTCGGCAGCTTCGGCGGCGCGCTCGTGGGTGGCCTGCTCATCGGCATCGTGCAGAGCCTCATGAGCACCATCTGGCCGCCGGGCGCGAGCCTGATGGTCTACATCGCGATGGCAGCCGTGCTGCTGTTGCGCCCGCACGGCCTGCTCGGCCGGAAAGCATGAACGGACAAGCCATGCCGAGAAAAATCACTTTCCTTCTGGCGCTCATCGCGGTGCTGGGCCTGCCGCTGGTGCTGAGCTCGGGTTCGCTCGCGAGCGAGGTGCTGATCTATGCGCTGGCCGCGCTGGGCTGCAACCTGCTGCTAGGCTACACGGGGCTGCTGTCCTTCGGGCAGGGCATCTTCTTCGGGCTGGGCAGCTACACCATCGCCATCCTGCTCACGCGGCTGAGCCTGCCGATGCCGCTCGCGCTGGCCGCGGCCGTGGCCATGGGCGCGCTGGGCGCGGCGGTGGTGGGCTGGGTGGCCATCCGGCAGCGCGGCACCTACTTCGTGATGCTCACGCTGGCCTTCGCGCAGATGTTCTATTTCATCGCCTACACCGCCACCGGCCTCACCGGCGGCGACAACGGCCTGCTCGACGTGCCGCGCCCCGGCTTCATGGACACGCCCTGGAAGTACTACGCCTTCGTGGCCGTGGTGTTCCTGGTCGCCTTCGGCCTGCTGCTGCGCGTGACCGATTCGGTCTTCGGCCGCACGCTGCTGGCCATCCGCGACAACGAGGACCGCGCCGCCGCCGTGGGCTACGACCTCAAGCGCTTCAAGCTGCTGGCCTTCGTGATCTCGGGCGCCGTCACCGGCCTCGCGGGCGGGCTGCACGCGATGATGACCGGCATCGCGCCGCTGTCGAACGCCGAGTACCACACGAGCGAGATGATCCTGGTCATCACCGTGATCGGCGGCACCGGCAACCTGTTCGCCTCGGTGCTGGGCTCGGCGTTCTACGTGCTGCTGGCCGACTGGCTCTCCACGCTGTGGCCGCGCTGGCTGCTGCTGCTGGGGCTCCTGCTGATCGGCGTGAGCATCGGCATGCAGCGCGGGCTCTGGGGGCTGGGCGAGAGCGCGTGGAAGCGCATCTTCCGCAAGGCACCGGCGGTTCCGTCCGCAGCTGCCGCAGCTGTCTCGCCTGCCGCGCAAGGAGAAAAAGCATGAGCGACGTTCTCATCGAAGCCGTCGGCGTCACCAAGCACTACGGCAAGTTCGCGGCGCTCGGCGGGGTCGACCTGAAGATCCGGCGCAACACGGTGCATTCGGTGATCGGCCCCAACGGCGCGGGCAAGACCACGCTGTTCCACATGCTCACCGGCACCGGCATGACCACCGGTGGGCGCATTCTGTTCGACGGCCACGACGTCACGCGCGAGCCTGACCACAAGCGCGTGCAGCGCGGCATGGCGCGCTCGTTCCAGGTCACGGCGCTGTTCGCGAGCCTCGCGGTGCGCGAGAACCTGCGCGTGGCGGCGCAGGGCGTTTCGCCGCGGCAGGCCATGAACTGCTGGCGCGCGCCGGTCGGCGAACTGGCCTGCACGCAAATCGTCGACGAGGTGCTGCAGCGCATCGGGCTGGAGCGGCTGGCGAACACGCCGGCCGCCGAGCTCTCGCACGGCCAGCAGCGCCGGCTCGAAGTGGGTATGGCGCTTGCGGCGAGGCCGAAGGCGATTTTCCTCGATGAGCCGACATCGGGCATGGGCATCGACGACCTCGACGACATGAAGCAGCTGATCCGCGGCCTGCGCGACGCGCACACCGTGGTCCTCATCGAGCACAACATGAACATCGTGATGGACATCTCCGACACCGTCACCGTGATGCAGCTGGGCCGCGTGCTGGCCGAGGGGCTGCCGGGCGACATTCGTTCCGATGCGCGCGTGCGCACCGCCTACCTGGGCAACATGATCACCGGAGGCAAGGCATGAGCGGCGCCCGCAACAACATCCTCGAAGTCGAGAAGCTGCACGCCCACTACGGCAAGAGCCACGTGCTGCAGGGCGTGTCGATGACCGTGGGCGAGGCCGAGCTGGTCACGCTGCTCGGGCGCAACGGCGCGGGCAAGTCGACCACGCTCAAGAGCATCGCGGGCGCGGTCACGCCCACCAGCGGGCGCGTGCGCTTCCAGGGGGCGGACATCGCGGGCATGCCGGCGCACCGTATCGCAACGCGCGGCGTGTGCCTGGTGCCCGAGCACCGCGGCATCTTCAAGCTGCTGACGGTGGAAGAGAACCTGCTGCTCGGCCTGCGGCGCCAGTCGCCCTGGCAGCTGGACGACATCTACCGCATCTTCCCGCGCCTGAAGGAGCGCCGGCGCAACGGCGGCGGGCAGCTCTCGGGCGGCGAGCAGCAGATGCTGGCCATCGGCCGGGCGCTGATGAACCATCCGCGCCTGCTGATCCTCGACGAGCCGGTGGAGGGCCTCGCGCCGGTGATCGTGGAAGAGATCGTCGCGCAGCTCAAGACCATCAAGGCCGCCGGGGTGGCGATTTTGCTGGTCGAGCAGAACCTCGAAGTCTGCGTGCAGCTGGCCGACCGCCACTACATCGTGGAGCAGGGCGTGATCGTGCACGAGGCCGGCAACGAAGCCTTCATGGCCGACCATGAAGTGAAAGACCGCTATCTGGGCGTGGGCCTTGCTTGAGGCTTCCCGCACTTCTCATCTCACTCGCAAAACCATGACATCACATACCGAACTCCGCATCGATGGCCAGCGGCTCTGGAACTCGCTGATGGAGCTGGCGAAGCTCGGCGCCACCGAGAAAGGCGGCGTCTGCCGCATCGCGCTGACCGACCTCGACCGCCAGGGCCGCGACCTGTTCGTGCGCTGGGTGCGCGAGGCCGGCTGCGAGGTGCGCGTGGACGCCATCGGCAACATCTTTGCGCGCCGTGCCGGCCGCAACAACGCGCTGCCGCCGGTCGCCACCGGCAGCCACATCGACACCCAGCCCACGGGCGGCAAGTTCGACGGCAACTACGGCGTGCTCGCCGGGCTGGAGGTGATCCGCACCCTGAACGACGCCGGGGTGCAGACCGAGGCGCCGCTCGAAGTGGCGGTGTGGACCAACGAGGAGGGCTCGCGCTTCGTGCCGGTGATGATGGGCTCGGGCGTGTTCGCCGGCGCCTTCACGCTGGAGCATGCGCTGGCGCAGTGCGACAACGACGGCATCAGCGTGTCCGAGGCGCTGGCTGCCATCGGCTATGCCGGCAGCGCACCCGTCTCGGCGGCAGCGTCGCCCGTGGGCGCGTACTTCGAGGCGCACATCGAGCAGGGCCCTGTGCTCGAAGCCAACGAGCGCGTGATCGGCGTGGTCGAGGGTGCGCTGGGCCAGCGCTGGTACGACGTGGTGGTGCAGGGCATGGAGGCCCATGCCGGGCCCACGCCAATGGAACTGCGCAAGGACGCGCTGCTGGCTGCCTCCGAACTCGTGATCGAGGTCAACCGCATCGCGCTGGCCCATGCGCCGCATGCGCGCGGCACGGTCGGCTGGATCGACAACTATCCCAACTCGCGCAACGTGATCCCGGGCCGCGTGAAGCTCAGCGTCGACCTGCGCGCGGCCGACGACACGGTGCTGTCGGCGCTGGACGCTGCGCTGAAGGAGACCGTGCAGCGCATCTCGGCCAAAGCCAAGGTCGAGATGTCGGTGGAGCAGGTGGTGTACTTCCCGCCGCAGCCCTTCACGCCCAAGCTGGTGTCTGCCGTGCGTGATGCCGCGCAGGCGCAGGGCATGAGCTGGATGAACGTGATCAGCGGCGCGGGCCACGACGCGGTGTATCTCGCTCGCGTGTGCCCCGCGGCCATGATCTTCGTGCCCTGCCTCGACGGCATCAGCCACAACGAGATCGAGGACGCGCAGCCCGATCACCTGGAGGCCGGCTGCAACGTGCTGCTGCAGGCGATGCTGCAAAGCGCGGGGGTGGCATCGTGAAGGGCTGGCGCTTCGCCCTGGCGGCGTTCAGCCTGGCCTGGGCCGCGGCGGCACCGGCCGCCGAGCCCATTCTTGTCGGCCAGTCCGCGGTGCTGACCGGCCCGCTGGCGCCCAACAGCCTTGCGTTCATGGAAGGCCAGAAACTGGTGTTCGACCAGCTGAACAAGGCGGGCGGCATCGGCGGGCGGCCCGTCAAGCTGATCACCTACGACGACGCCTATGCGCCGGACAAGGCCGCGGCCAACGCCGAGAAGCTGCTCGGCACCGACCGCGTGGTCTGCCTCTTCGGCACCATGGGTACGGGCATCGGCGCGGCCATGGTGCCGGTCGCGGCGAAGTACGACAGTTTCATCTTCGGCGGACTGACCGGCGCGGCCGTGCTGCGCGGGCCGAAGGTGCCGATCTACCACGTGCGCGAGTCGTACGCCGACGAGGTGCACCGCGTGATGAATCACCTGAAGACCGTGGGCGTGGTTCGCATCGCCATCGTGTCGAGCGACGACGCCTACGGCAAGGGCATCGAGAAGGACGCGCTGGAGGCGCTGCAGAAGAACGGCCTGTCCCCGGTGCTGTCGCTGCGCTTCGATCCGCAGGAGAAGGAGCTTGCGAGCGTCGCGCAGAAGGTGATTGCCAGCGGTGCGCAGGCGGCGTACGTCATCGCGGCGGGCATGCCGGCGATCAACGTCATCCGCGCGCTGGTCGCGGCGCCGGTGCATCCGCAGATCTACACGAACTCGGTGGCCAGCTCCTTCCTGCTCTACAAGGAGCTGGGCGACAAGAGCCGCGGCATCGTGCTGTCGCAGGTGATGCCGCCGTTCTGGAAGACGCGCTTTCCCATCGTCGACGAGTACCAGCGCGCGCGCAAGGCTGCGGGCAGCGAGGGCGAGGGCTCCTACCTGGGCCTGGAGGGCTACATCACGGCCAAGGCATTCGCCGAAGCGCTGCAGCGCGTGAAGGGGCCGGTGACCACCGAGTCGCTTCGCCGCAGCATCGAGACTTCGCCTCCCGTGGAGCTGGGCGGATACACGCTCGCCTTCAGGCCCGACAACCGCAACGGCTCCAGCTTCGGCGACATCACCATGCTGGCCAGCGGTGGAAAGTTTGCGCAATGAAAGTACTGATCGCACGTCTCAACCACGAAACCAACACCTTCTCGCCGGTGCCCACGCCGCTCGCGGCCTTCGGCCCCGACGGCCCGACCTTCGGCGAGCAGGCCTACCGCGACAACAAGGGCATGCGCACCGCGATGTCGGCCTTCATCGACCTGGCCGAGGCGGCGGGCGCCGAGGTCGTCACGCCGGTGTCGGCCTCGGCCAATCCGAGCGGGCCGGTCGATGCGCAGGCGTACACGGTGCTGACGCAATGCATCGTCGACGCGGCCCCGGGCTGCGACGCCATCCTGCTCGACCTGCACGGCGCGATGGTGGCGCAGAACAGCGTGGACGGCGAAGGCGACCTGTTGGTGCGCCTGCGCGCGGCCGCGCCGGGCGTGCCGATCGGCGTGGCGCTCGACCTGCATGCCAACGTCACGCCGGCGATGGTGGAGAACGCCGACGTGATCGTCGGCTTCAAGACCTATCCGCACGTCGACATGTACGAGACCGGCGAGCACGCCGGCCGCCTGCTGCTCGACCTGCTCGCCGGCCGCAGCAGGCCGGCGATGCGCTGGCACCGGCTGCCGTTGATGGCGCACACGCTGCGCAGCGCCTCCTTCACCGGCGCGATGAAGCGCGCCATCGAGACGGCGTGCGAGGCCGAGAAGGCCGAGTCGCTGGCGGTGTCGATCCTGGCCGGCTTCTCGCTGTCGGACATCGAGGCACCGTGCATGAGCGTGATCGTCGTCGATGCGCATTCGCCCGAGCGAGCGCAGGCCACGGCAGACCGCATCGCGGCGCAGATGTGGGCGGAGCGCGAAGCCTTCGTCTATCGCAGCGAGCCGCTGGCGGAGTCGGTCACGCGCGCGAAGCTGATTGCCGAGGGCGCGACGCGCCCGGTGCTGCTGCTCGACCATGGCGACAACTGCATGTCGGGCGGAAGCTGCGACACCATGGACGTGCTGCAGGAGGCGCTCGCGCAGGGCCTGCACGGCATCGGCGTGGGGCCGCTGTGCGATCCCGAGGCCGTGGCGCAGCTCATCGCGGCGGGCGAGGGTGCGCAGGCGACGGTGGCGCTGGGCAACAAGGTCTCGCTCGCGGGCATCGGCCTCGAGAAGACGCCGGTGCGCCTGACGGGCACGGTGCGCGCCATCTCCGACGGCGAGTACGTGATCACAGGCCCCACCTACACCGGCCAGCGCAGCAGCATGGGGCGCACGGTGCTCTTCGACATCGGCGCGGCGCGCATCGTGGTGACCGAGCGCACGCAGGAGCCGTGGGACATCGGCGTCTTCGAATGCGCGGGGCTCGATCCGCGCAAGGAGCGCTTTCTGCTGCTCAAGTCGCGCATGTACTGCCGGCCCGTGTTCGAACCGCTGTCGGCCGCGCTGGTGGAGTGCGACAGCCCCGGTGTCACCAGTTCGGACTACAGCCTCTTTCCGTTCAGCAAGGTGAGCCGGCCGGTCTTTCCGCTCGACGCACTCTGACTGGCGGGGGCTGCTGCCCCTGTTCCATGACCTGCGACGTCATCGACGCAAATCGCGTGCGACGCGACCATTCCTTCACCCCGCGATGTTGCGGGTCGGAACCCACCAAAGGAATCGTCACCATGAACGCCGCCGCACACGACGCCACCACGATCGCCCAACGCTACATCGCCGTCTGGAACGAGACCGATGCCGCGCGCCGCGCCGCACTCATCGAAGCCGGCTGGACCGCCGACGCGCACTACGCCGACCCGATGGCGCAGGCCAGCGGGCACGAGCAGATCAGCGCTCTCGTCGGCGCGGTGCACCAGCGCTATCCGGGCTTCCGCTTCAACCTGCTGGGCAAGGCCGATTCGCACGGCGACCACCTGCGCTTCTCGTGGACGCTGGGGCCCAGCGGCGCGGAAGATCTCATCCAGGGCACCGACTTCGCGCGGGTCGATGCAGGCAAGCTGCGTTCGGTGACTGGCTTCCTCGACAAGGTGCCGGTCGGCGCCTGAATGCCGAAGGCTGAACGAAGGCTGAACAGCCAGCCGGCGTTTCAGTCCGGCGCGCCGGCGGCCCGTCCGCGCCACAGCTTGCGGTAGACCGTCGCCCGGCTGATGCCCAGCGCCCGCGCGGCCTCGGCCACGTTGCCGCGCGCGTCGGCCACCGCCTTGCGGATCAGCGCCGTTTCCACGTCGCGCAGCCGCGGCCGGTTGTCGGAAACGTTTGCGGGCGCCGTGGCGCCGCTGCCGCCGCGCTGGGGCCGAACCTGCACCCGCAGGCCCGACCAGAGCGGCACCTCGAGCACGGCGTCGCCGCGGCGGGCCGCGTCGAACATCATGTGAAGCGGCAGCGCGAACAGGTCGTTGAAGTTCAGCGCATGCTCGCTGCGCGGCAGCGGCTGGTGCAGCATCTGCCTCGCCGCCGCGTTGGCGCCCGTCACGTTGCCCACGGCGTCGATGCACAGCAGGCCCTCGGTGGCTTCGCTGCCCGCGTTGCCCGGCCAGGCCAGGCGCAGCAGCAGCTCGCAGGGCTCGCGCTTCACCAGCATGTTCTCGATGCTGCGCGCGGAAAGGGTCGCCAGGTGGCGAAGCTCGGGCCGCTCGACCACCTGCACGCCGGTCAGGTCGAGCATGCCGATGCAGTCGCCCCGGGGACCGAAGAGCGGCGCTCCGGCGCAGCTGTAGACGCTGGTGTCGTCGAAGAAATGCTCGCCGCGATGCAGCCAGACCGATTCCTGCTCGGCCAGCGCGGTACCGATGGCGCTGGTGCCGATGGCGCGTTCCGACAGGTCGACGCCGATGCGCGCGAGGTCTCGCGCATAGCGGGTGGCGGCGTCGGTACCGTCGGGTAGCCTGCCCACGTCGACCACGATGCCGTCGGCGTCGGTCAGCACGGCGAAATAGCGGGTGTCGGCGATGGCGCGCGAGAGCTGGTCGATGATCGGGCGGGCCGCGGAGACCAGCGCCCGGTTGCGCTCGGCGACGTCGATGCTGGCCGATCGGCTCACCGGATCGAAACTGACGCGCTGCCGCGGACTGTGACCAGCCTCGATGCAGCGCTGCCAGGAGCGGGTGATCCACGAATCGATGCAGGCGCCGCCGCGAGCACGGGCGGGCGATTCGCCTTCGATCAGTTCGCGGCGGGCTTGGGCAATGGCCAGGGAACGCTCAGGAGGCTGCGAAACGATTGATACAGACATCGTGGTTTTTCGCGCATGTATGCAGGCTTTTCCCGGCCTGCCGGATGGCAAGCTGTTTCATTTTGAGAATTTCGCGCGGTCTGTGCAAGTGTCAAGGGTTTTGCCTAGGATAGTGCGAAAGGTCGGCATCCAAGATGCTTTCGCTCAAACAAGCCATCACCTTTTACGGAGACAGCCAAATGCAGGTCGCTTTCAAGGTCAACGGCCGCCAGGTCACGGTCGACGCTCCTCCCAACACCTTCCTGGTCCATGCTCTGCGCGAGCACCTCCATCTCACCGGAACCCACGTCGGCTGCGACACCGCCCAGTGCGGCGCCTGCACCGTCCACGTGAACGGCCGGGCCGTCAAGTCCTGCAACGTGCTGGTGGCCCAGGCGGCCGGCGCCGAAGTCACCACCATCGAGGGCATTGCGGAGGCGGACGGCACCATGCACCCCATGCAGGCGGCCTTCAAGGAGTGCCACGGCCTGCAGTGCGGCTTCTGCACGCCCGGCATGGTCATGAGCGCCATCGACCTGTGCACCCACCACCCCAAGTCGAGCGAGTCGGAGATCCGCGAGCTGCTCGACGGCAACCTGTGCCGCTGCACGGGCTACCAGAACATCGTGAAGGCAGTGAAGATGGGCGGCGAGGCGATGGCCTCGGGCACTCCCGTCAAGGCAACCGTCACGGCATGAAGGGAGCGACATCATGGGTGCTTCCGACTTCTCGAACCTGCCGCACATCGGCGAAGCTCTACGGCGCAAGGAAGACTATCGCTTCCTGACCGGCGCCGGCAATTACACCGACGACATCACGCTGGCCAACCAGAGCCATGCGGTCTTCGTGCGCTCGCCGCACGCCCACGCTGCCATCAAATCGATCGACACCGCCCAGGCGCTGAAGATGCCCGGCGTGATCGGCATCTTCAGCGGCAAGGACATCGAGGGCAAGATGGGCGGGCTGCCCTGCGGCTGGCTCATCAACAACCCCGACGGCACCCCCATGAAGGAGCCGATGCACCCGATCCTGGCGATCAACAAGGTGCGCTACGTCGGCGACCACGTGGCCATGGTGGTGGCCGAGACCGTCGAGCAGGCGAAGAACGCGGCCGAGGCGGTGGTGGTCGACTACGACGTGCTCCCCGCGCTCGTGAGCGTGGCCGACGCGGCGAAGAAGGCCGGCGGCGTCACCCTGCACGACGAGGCGCCCGACAACCAGTGCTACAAGTGGGCGCTGGGCGACAAGGCGGCGGTCGACGCGGTGTTCGCGAGCGCCGCGCATGTGACGAAGCTCGACCTGGTCAACAACCGGCTGGTGCCCAACCCCATCGAGCCGCGCGTTGCCATCGGCAGCTACAGCCGGGCGAGCGACGACTACACGCTCTACGTGTCCAACCAGAACCCGCACGTCGAGCGCCTGCTGATGACGGCCTTCGTGCTGGGCCTGCCCGAGCACAAGGTGCGCGTGATCGCGCCCGACGTGGGCGGCGGCTTCGGCTCCAAGATCTTCCTGTATGCGGAAGACGTGTGCCTGACCTGGGCCGCCCGGCAGCTCAACCGCAACATCAAGTGGACGGCCGAGCGCTCGGAGTGCTTCCTGTCGGACGCGCACGGCCGCGACCACGTGAGCCACGCCGAGATGGCGATGGACAAGGACGGCAAGTTCCTCGCGCTGCGCGTGCACACCGACGCCAACCTGGGCGCCTACCTGTCGACCTTCTCGACCGCGGTGCCCACCATCCTCTACGCCACGCTGCTGGCGGGCCAGTACACCACGCCGCAGATCTACGTCGAGGTGGATGCCTGGTTCACCAACACCGCGCCGGTCGATGCCTACCGCGGGGCAGGACGGCCCGAGGCCACCTACCTGCTGGAACGCCTGGTGTCGCGCTGCGCCTGGGAAATGAACCTGGGGCAGGACGAGATCCGCAAGCGCAACTTCATCACCGCCTTCCCCTACCAGACGCCGGTGGCGCTGCAGTACGACACCGGCGACTTCCATGCCTGCATGGACAAGGCCCGGGTGCTCGCCGAAGTCGACGGCTACGCGGCGCGCAAGACGGCGAGCGAAGCCAAGGGCAAGCTGCGCGGCATCGGCTATTCGAGCTACATCGAGGCCTGCGGCATCGCGCCTTCGAACATCGCGGGCGCCCTCGGCGCGCGCGCGGGCCTGTTCGAGTGCGGCGAGATCCGCGTGCACCCGACCGGCAGCGTGACGGTGTTCACCGGCTCGCACAGCCACGGCCAGGGCCACGAGACCACCTTCGCGCAGGTCGTGGCGGCGCGACTGGGCATTCCGGTCGAGAACGTCGACGTGGTGCATGGCGACACCGGCCGCGTGCCCTTCGGAATGGGCACCTACGGTTCGCGCTCCATCTCGGTGGGCGGCGCGGCCATCATGAAGGCGCTGGACAAGATCGAGACCAAGGCGAAGAAAATCGCCGCGCACCTGATGGAGGCGAGCGACGCCGACGTCGAGTTCGCCAACGGCGAGTTCACGGTCAAGGGCACCGACAAGAAGATCCCGTTCGGCCAGGTGGCGCTGACGGCCTACGTGCCGCACAACTACCCGCTCGACAAGCTGGAGCCCGGCCTGAACGAGACCGCCTTCTACGACCCGACCAACTTCACCTTCCCGGGCGGCACCTACATCTGCGAGGTCGAGGTCGACAAGCAGACCGGCGAGGTCCGTGTCGACCGCTTCACAGCGGTGGACGACTTCGGCACCATCATCAATCCGATGATCGTGGAGGGCCAGGTGCACGGCGGGCTGGTGCAGGGCATCGGCCAGGCGCTGCTAGAGAACTGCGTCTACGACAAGGAAACAGGCCAGCTGCTCACCGGCAGCTTCATGGACTACGCCATGCCGCGCGCCGGCGACTTCCCGCAGTTCAAGCTCGACACCGTGTGCACCCCGTGCACGCACAACCCGCTGGGCACCAAGGGCTGCGGCGAGGCGGGGGCCATCGGCTCGCCGCCGGCCGTGATCAATGCCGTGCTCGACGCGCTGGCGCCGCTGGGCGTCAAGGATTTCGACATGCCCGCATCGCCCGCCCGCGTCTGGGAAGCTATGCAGGCCGCAGCCGCCAAACCCTGATCAACTAAAACAAAGAAGGAACCACGCCATGTACGCCTTCACACTCGAACGGCCCGCTTCCGTGGCCGATGCCGCCAGGCTCATCGCCGCCGGCGGCAAGCCTCTGGCCGGCGGACAGACCCTCCTTGCCTCGATGAAGCTGCGGCTCTCGGCACCCGAGCAGCTCGTGGACCTGAGCGGCATCAAGGAGCTCACCGGCATCGCGAAGAACGGCAATGCCATCACCATCGGCGCCATGTCGCGCCACCTCGACGTGGCGAACAACGCCGACGTGAAGGCCGCCTATCCGGCGCTGGCCGACCTGGCCTCGCGCATCGGCGACCGGCAGGTGCGAGCCATGGGCACCATCGGCGGCTCGGTGGCCAATAACGACCCGGCCGCCTGCTACCCCAGCGCGGTGCTGGCCTCGGGCGCGACCATCGTCACCTCCAAGCGAGAGATCGCGGCCGACGACTTCTTCCTCGGCCTCTTCACCACGGCGCTGGAAGAGGACGAGCTGATCACCGCGATCCGCTTCCCCATCCCGAAGCGCGCCGTGTACGAGAAGCTGCGCCAGAAGGCGTCCAACTTCCCGCTGGTCGGCGTGTTCCTCGCGCAGTACGACAGCGGCGTTCGCGTGGCGATCACCGGCGCGGGCAACGGCGTGTTCCGCCATGCAGGGCTGGAGGATGCGCTGAACAAGAGCTTCACCGCCGCTTCCGCCGCCGCAGTGAAGATCGACGCGAGCGACCTGAACAGCGACCTGCACGCCTCGGCCGCGTACCGCGCGAACCTGATCAGCGTGCTGACGCAGCGCGCAGTCACCAAGGCCTTGGGCTAAAGAAGCCCGGAGGCGTTCTGTTCGCTTGCCGGAAGACGCGACAGCCTCGCGTCTTCCGCTACGCTTCGCCATGATCTTCCCGAGCATCGACTCCCTCTCCGCCGGACTCATGCAGGCCGGCTATTTCGCCGACCGGCGGCTGGCGACTGCCGTGTTCCTCGCGCTGAAGCTGCAGCGCCCGCTGCTGCTCGAAGGCGAGCCCGGCGTCGGCAAGACCGAGCTGGCGAAGGCGCTGTCGACGGCGCTGGGCCGAGAGCTGCTGCGCCTGCAGTGCTACGACGGTCTGGAGCAGCGCGAGGCGCTCTATGAATGGAACTACGCGGCGCAGCTGCTGCACATGCGCGCCGCCGAGGCCACCGGCGCGGCCCGCGACGTGGAGGCGGAGGTCTACCAGCCGCACTACCTGATCCGCCGCCCGCTGCTGCAGGCGCTGCAGACGCCGCTGCCGGGCGCCGTGCTGCTGATCGACGAGGTCGACCGTGCCGACGAGCCCTTCGAGGCCTTCCTGCTCGAATACCTGGGGGAGTACCAGGTGAGCATTCCCGAGCTGGGCACGGTGCGCGCCGTGGCGCCGCCCGTCACCATCCTCACGAGCAACCGTACGCGCGAACTCAACGACGCAGTGAAGCGCCGTTGCCTCTATCACTGGCTGGACTACCCGGAGCGCGAGCGCGAACTCGCCATAGTGCGCGCGCAGGTGCCCGAGGCCGGCGAGAAGCTGTCGGCCCAGGTGGCGGCCTTCGTCGCGCGGCTGCGCGAGACGCCGTTCGCCAACGCCTTCCAGCGTGCGCCCGGCATCGCAGAGAGCGTCGAATGGGCGAGGGCGCTGATCGCGCTCGACACCGTGGAGCTCGACCCCGAGGTGGTGGTCGACACCGCCGGCATCCTGTTCAAGCAGCGCGACGACGTGGCCGCGCTGACGCAGGAGCTGGCGTCGGATCTGCTCAAGCCCGAGGCGTGAACGGTCGATGGCCACCACCGGCGTGCAGCAACTCGGCGACGTCCGCAGCGGCAAGCTCGCGGGCAACATCGCCGCCTTCGGCCGCGCACTGCGCCGGGCGGGCGTGCGCACCGACGCGATGCGTATCGCGCTGGCCGACGAGGCCGCCACGCTGGTGGGCGTGGAAGACAAGCTCGATCTGAGCGCCGCCATGGAGGCGGTGATGGTCAGCCGCGAGCAGGACCGCATGGTGTTCCGCGAACTCTTCGACGCCTGGTTCCGCGACCCGGAGCTGGCCAACAAGCTGCTTGCCCAGATGCTGCCGAGCGCCGAAGGCAAGGCCGAGCCCTCGAAGCGCCGGCCGCGCGTGCGCGAGGCCCTCAGCGCACCGCGCGCGTTTGCCAAGCCGGTGGAGCCGGCCAAGCCCGATCGCGAAGTCGAATTCGATGCCGCCATGACGTCGAGCGACAGGCAGCGCCTGCAGCACGCCGACTTCAACGCGCTCGGCGCCGCCGAATACCGGCTGGTGGAGCGGCTCGCGCGCGATATCCGCCTGCCCATTCCCGAACTGCCGTCGCGCCGCCTGCGCGTGGCCGGCGAGGCGGGCCGGCAGCATGCCCGCATGCACTGGCCGGGCGTGCTGCACGAGGCAGCGCGCACCGGCGGCGAGATCATGCGGCTGCCACGGCTGGCCCGGCGCGAGCAGCCATTGCCGCTGCTGGTGCTGGTCGACGTCTCGGGCTCGATGGAGCGCTACGCGCGGCTGCTGCTGGCGTTCCTGCATGCCTCTACACGCCGGGCGGGTCGGCGCGACGTGTTCGCTTTCGGCACCCGGCTGACCGACCTGACGCCGGCCTTCCGGCTGGCCGACACCGACGCGATGCTGGGCGCCGCCAGCCTCGCCATCGACGATTTCGCGGGCGGCACCCGGCTCGGCGCCTCGCTGGCAGAGCTGCGCCACGCGCATGCCCGCCGGCTGACCGGCCGCCGCACGCTGGTGCTGGTGATCAGCGACGGGCTCGACACCGGCGAGCCTTCGCTGCTGGAGCATGAGCTGCTGTGGCTCAAGCGCCATTCGCGCCGCCTGCTGTGGCTCAACCCCTTGCTGCGCTTCGAGGGCTACGCCCCTCTGGCGCGTGGGGCCGCCGTGCTGCACCGGCAAGCAGATGCGATGCTGGCGGTTCACAATCTCAGCGCACTCGAACAGCTCGCAGCGAGCCTCGCCGCCCTGATGCGGTCGGGCCGCTAGCGGCGCACGGGAAGGAAGATAAAGGAAACCCACCATGGAAATGCTCGGAAACCGCCGCCTAGGCGTCACCCAACAACAGGCCTGGGAAGCGCTCAACGACCCCGAAACGCTGAAGAAGTGCATTCCCGGCTGCGACAAGTTCGAGCTCACGGGCGAGAACCAGTACAGCGTCGCGCTGGCCGTGAAGATCGGTCCGGTCTCGGCCAAGTTCAACGGCAAGGTGCTGCTGTCGGACATCGTGGCGCCCGACGGCTACAAGCTCACCTTCGAAGGGCAGGGCGGCGTGGCCGGATTCGCCAAGGGATCGTCGAGCGTCACGCTCAAGCCGGTTGCCGTGGAAGCGGCAGCAGCTCCTGCCGGCGATGCCGTCGCGCACGAGGCCGATTCGGCAACGCCGCCCGACGCCGCCCCCACGGGCTGCGAACTCGACTACACCGTGCAGGCCCAGGTCGGCGGCAAGATCGCCCAGCTCGGCCAGCGGCTGATAGACGGCGCCGCCAAGTCCACGGCCGACGACTTCTTCAAGCGCTTCGAGGCCGAGATGCAGAGCCGCTACGGCCCGCCGCCCGCTCCTGCCGCGGAAGCTGCCGAGGCGCCCGCCGAGAAGAGCGGGATGATGTCCGGCCTCATGAAGAAGATCGGCCTCGGCAAGAAGGACGACAAGGACGCGCCCGCCGCTCCCGGCGGCGACGCGGCCTGAACGCGGGACGGCAGCGTCATGGAAAACCTCGACGTCATGGTGCTGCGCACGCTGCGCGACTGGCGGCGTGCCGGCAAGCGCGCGCTGCTGGCGACGGTGGTGCGTACCTGGGGCTCGTCTCCCCGCCCGGTGGGCTCGATCATGGCCCTGGCGGAAGACGGTGCGGTGGTCGGCTCGGTCTCCGGTGGCTGCATCGAGGACGACCTGATCGCGCGCTACAGCCATGCCCACGGCAAGGCGGAAGACGTGCCGCTTGGCGCGCCGCCTTCGCTCGTGAAATACGGCATCACCGCCGACGAGGCGCATCGCTTCGGCCTGCCCTGCGGCGGCACGCTGGAACTGCTGCTCGAATACGCGCCCGACGCCGGCTCGCTCGAACTGCTGGTAGCGCAGCTGGAGCAGGGCAAGCTGATGCAGCGCACGGTGACGCTCGCCACCGGTGCGGTACGGCTCGCCGAAGCCAAGGCGCCCGACGAGCTCACGGTGAACGACACCGAGCTGACCAACACCTTCGGCCCCGAGTACCGCATGCTGCTGATCGGCGCCGGCCAGCTCGCCGAATACCTCGCCACCATGGCCAAGTTCAGCGGCTTCGCAGTCACGTTGTGCGACCCGCGCGCCGAGTACCGCACGGCCTGGTCGCTGCCCGGCGTGCAGATCACGACCGAGATGCCCGACGACGCCGTGACTGCCTTCAAACCCGACCGCCGCAGCTGCGTGGTCGCGCTCACGCACGACCCCAAGCTCGACGACCTCGCGCTGCTGGAGGCGCTGCAAAGCGAGGCCTTCTACGTCGGCGCCATCGGCTCGCGGCGCAATGCCGATGCCCGGCGCGGCCGCATGATCGAGCACTTCGACCAGACCGAGGAGTCGCTCGCGCGCCTGCGCGGGCCCATCGGCATCTACATCGGCAGCAAGACGCCGCCGGAGATCGCGGTGAGCGTGATGGCCGAGATCCTCGCGGTGAAGAACGCGGTGACGCTGCCGCGCGAGATGGAAGTGGCGCAGGCCAAGGAGCGGCTGCTGGCCGCGTGACCGGGGCCGCAACCCGGTTCGATCAGCCCTCGTAGGGCGGGATCGGCCCCTGGTCCGAAGGTGCTGGCGGCGGCACGTCGCCGTTCTTCTGCCGTTCGCGGAACAAGGCGGCGCGCATCAGGAAGATGGTGGTGACCGGCGTAGTGAGCGCCACGAAGAGCACGATCAGCACGCCGTGCAGCGAGAGGCTGTGGCCCTGCACCGAGAAATACACGATGGTCGCGACCGTCATCGACCACACGCCGCCGGTGGCGCCCAGCGTGGGCGCGTGGATGCGTCGGAAGAAGGTCGGCAGCCGCACCAGGCCGAAGGACCCGATGGCCGCGAAGGCCGCGCCCAGCACCGCGAAGACGGCTGTGACGATCTCGGCCCACAGCGGCAGCGGGCCCACGATGAAATCGGTCATCGGAATACCTCCGTGCTTCGCACTGCGGTGCGAGCTTGCTGGTGGCGGCCCGGCGCGGCGCTCATTCGATCACCTCCCCGCGCAGCAGGAACTTTGCCATCGCCGTCGAGCTCACGAAGCCGAACAGCGCGATCAGCATCGCGGCGGCGAAGTACACGTCGCTCGCGTAGACGATGCCCAGCACCAGCATCATCAGCATGCCGTTGATGTAGAGGCAGTCCAGCGCCATCACGCGGTCTTGGGCGGAAGGGCCGATCAGCAGGCGCGCGACGGCGCACAGCATCGCCACCGCCAGCAGGAACAGTGCGAACTTGAGCGACCAGAAAAGGATGGGCGTCATGATTCGAAGATCTCCATCAGCGGACGTTCGTAGCGGCGCTTGATCTGCGCGATGAAGGCGGCTTCGTCGTCGAGGTCGAACACGTGGATCAGCAGGGTGCTGCGGTCGAAGGCCACCTCGCCCCAGGCGGTGCCGGGCGTGAGGCACATGATCATCGAGAGCACCGCGAGGCCGTTGGGGTCGCGCAGGTCGAGCGGGATGCGCACGAAGCTCGCCTGTATGTGTTCGCTGCGGCGCGTGAGCAGCGCGCGCGCCACCGCGAACACCGACACCGACATGTCGTAGAGCACGACGCCGCACAGCCGCAGCGCTACGCCGGGGCGGCGCATGCGCACCGTGGCGGGCCGCAGGCCCTTGGTCAGCAGCGGCACGGCGATGGCGAGCAGCACGCCCGACAACAGCGTGCTCGCTTCGAGCGACTGGTTGAGCAGCAGCCAGATGACGAACAGCGCGAGCGACAGCGGCGGAGAGGGAATCAGGCGTTTCATTGCGCGCCTGCCTTTCCTTCGGCCTTGGCGGTGGGCACCGGGTTCGGCACCTGCCGCGCCTCCATCACCGCCGCGCGATAGGCCGTGGGCGCGCGCAGGCCCTCGGCGGTGGCCAGCGCGTGGCGCATCACCGGCTCGGCCCAGACCGTGAGCGCAATGCAGGCCGCGATCAGCCCGGCCACCGGCAGCACTTCGAGCGCCGGCAGCGACGGCAGGTTGCCGTGCGGCTGGGTCCAGAAATGGCGGATGCCGGTGCGGCTCAGCGCGATCAGCGCAAGGAAGCCCGAGGCGATCAGCAGCACCAGGAAGGTCCAGCCGGTCGTGCCGATCACGCCGCTGCCGCCGCTGCCGTTCATCAGCCCCGAGAGCATCGCGAACTTGCCGACGAAGCCCGACAGCGGCGGCAGGCCGGTCAGCAGCAGCGTGCAGATCATGAAGCTCAGGCCCAGGAAGGCGACGCCGGCCGGAATGGCGCGGCCATAGAGCGCCTGCGCGTCGTCGTCGAGGTTCACGTCGCTCAGCGCGCTCAGGTCTTCCGCCAGGAAGGGCGCGGTGCCGGCGGCCTCGTGCGGCGCCACGCTCATGCCTGCGTTGCGCCAGCGCTCGATCATGTCGATCAGCAGGAAGAAGGCGCTCACCGCGAGGGTGGAGCTCAGCAGGTAGAAGAGCGCGCCGGCCCACACGGCCGGCTGCCCCAGCCCCACGGCGGCGAGCAGCGTGCCGGCCGATATCAGCACGCTGAAGCCCGCGAGGTTGGAAAGCCGCTGCGTACCGAGGATGCCGAAGGCCGCCACGAAGAGCGTGGCGATGCCCGCGCCCACCAGCACCGGCTGGCCGAAGGCGACCGATGCGCCGGTGTCTGGCGCGAAGAGCACCGTCCACAGCCGCAGCACGGTATAGACGCCCAGCTTGGTGAGCAGCGCGAACACCGCGCCCACCGGCGACACCGCCGAGCTGTAGGCCGGCACCAGCCAGAAGTTGAGCGGCCACGCGCCCGCCTTGGCGAAGAAGGCGGTGAAGAGGATGGCCGTGGCCGCGTGCACCAGTCCGCGGTCGCCCGGCGCGAGTTCGGCGATGCGCATGCCAAGGTCGGCCATGTTGAGCGTGCCGGTCACGCCGTAGAGGATGGCCGCGCCGATCAGGAACAGCGACGACGCCGCGAGGTTGATCGCGATGTAGTGCAGCCCCGCCTGCACGCGCAGCCGGCCCGAGCCGTGCAGCAGCAGGCCGTAGGAGGCCGCGAGCATCACCTCGAAGAACACGAACAGGTTGAACAGGTCGCCCGTGAGGAAGGCGCCGTTCAGGCCCATGAGCTGAAGCTGCAGCAGCGGATGGAAGTGCACGCCCGCGCGGTCCCAGCGCGAGGTGGAGTAGATCGACGCCGCGAAGGCGATGACGCCGGTGAGCGCCACCATCATGGTCGAGAGCCGGTCGGCCACCAGCACGATGCCGAAGGGCGCGCGCCAGTTGCCCGGCAGGTACACGCCGATGGAGCCCGGGCCGCCGCCCGTGTCGGGCGCATTCACCCAGCGCAGCAGCGCCAGCGCGGCCAGCAGGCCGACCAGGCCCGAAACCACGCTCAGCGCCGACTTGGCGCGCCGGCGGTTCTCGCCCAGCAGCAGCATGAGCGCGGCCGTGAGCATGGGCACGAGGATCGGTACCGCCACCAGGTGCGGCATGCTGAACTCGAGCAACTGGTCGAGCAGATGAAAAACCTCCTTCACTCCGCCTCCTGCCGTTCTTCACCGTCCACGTGGTCGGTGCCGGTGATGCCGCGCGAGGCGAGCATCACGACGAGGAAGAGCGCCGTCATCGCGAAGCCGATCACGATGGCGGTGAGCACCAGTGCCTGCGGCATCGGGTCGGCCGTGTTGGCCAGCGTGGCGGTCAGGCCCTTGATGAGCACCGGCTCGCTGTCGACCTTGAGCCGCCCCATGCTGAAGATGAAGAGATTGACCGCGTACGAGATCAGCGTCAGGCCCATGATGACCTGGAAGGTGCGCGGGCGCAGCAGCATGTAGACGCCCGAGCCGGTGAGCACGCCGATGGCGAGCGCGAGCACGATTTCCATCAGCCGGCTCCTCCCTCGGTCGCACCGGCGGCGGTCGCCTCGGCTTCCTTTTCTTTCTGCTCGTCGGCCCAGCGGTGGCTGCGTATCGACTGGTGGGCCAGCGCGGTCAGGATCAGCATGGTGGCGCCGAGCACCAGCGCGAACACGCCGATGTCGAAGAAGAGGGCGCTGGGCACGTGCACCTCGCCCAGCAGCGGAAGGTGCAGGTGCGCGGTGTGGGTGGTGAGGAAGGGGTAGCCGAAGAACACGGCGCCGCCGCCCGTGGCCAGCGCCAGCAGCAGGCCCATGGCGATCCAGCGGCGCGGGTAGATGCGCAGGTGCTCTTCCACCCACTCGGTGCCCGAGACGATGAACTGCAGCACCAGCGCGACCGACATCACCAGCCCCGCGACGAAGCCGCCGCCCGGCGCGTTGTGGCCGCGCATGAAGAAGTAGACCGACACCAGCACCGACACCGGCAGCAGCAGGCGCACCAGCACGGCCGGCACCATCAGGTAGCCCACGGCGGTGTCCTTGGCGCGGCGCGGGTTCAGCAGGTCGCTGCTGCCGTCGTCGGCCTGCAGCCGCTGCTGGATCGGCAGGGACATCGATTCGATGGCGGGGCGGAAGCGCCGCAGCAGCGCATACACGGTGAGCGCGACGATGCCGAGCACCGTGATCTCGCCGAAGGTGTCGAAGCCGCGGAAGTCGACCAGCATCACGTTGACCACGTTGGTGCCGCCGCCCTCGGTGAGCGCACGTTCGAGGAAGAAGGGCGAGATGCTCTGCGGAAAGGTGCGCGTCATCATGGCCCAGGCGAGCGCGGCCATGCCGCTGCCGGCGATGGCGGCGATCAGCAGGTCGCGCCCGCGCCGGCCCCACGGCTTGAGCCGCGCGCGCGCGGGCTGCACCACGTCCTTGCTGCGCATCGGCAGCCAGCGCAGGCCCAGCAGGATCAGCACCGTGGTGACGGCCTCGACCACCAGCTGCGTCAGCGCCAGGTCGGGCGCAGAGAACCAGATGTAGGTGACGCACGAGACCAGCCCCGCGCCCGCGGCCAGCATCAGCGCCGCCAGCCGGTGGAACTTGGCCTGCCACGCGGCGGCCACCGCGCAAGTGCCGCCGATGAGCCAGGTCATGGCGAACATCGGCGAGAAGGGCAGCAGCTCGCGCGTGCCGGGCGCGGCGGGCGTGAGCTGCAGGGAAGCGGTCGCGCCCGCCACTGCCACCACCACCAGCAGCAGCAACTGCCACTGCATGCGCTTCGTGCCGAAGAGGCGGCGGCTGCGCCGGCCGGCCTCGCTCAGCAGCGCGATGATGTGTTCGAAGATGACCTGGCCGTCGAAGCGGTGCAGCAGGGGCGTGTTCTCGAGGCCGCCGCGCTCGCGCTGGCGGCGCTGCAGCAGGTACAGCGCGGCGCCGCCCGCCAGTGCCACGAAGCTCATCAGCAGCGGCAGGTTGAAGCCGTGCCACACGGCCAGGCTGTATTCGGGCAGCGTGCCGCCGACCACCGGAGATGCAGCCGCGGCGAGCATCGGCCCCACCGACCACGCCGGCGCCACGCCCACCACCAGGCACACCAGCACCAGCAGCTCGACCGGCACCCGCATCCAGTGCGGAGGCTCGTGCGGATGCTTGGGCACCTCGTCGCCGCAGGGCGGGCCGAAGAACACGTCGAACACGAAGCGCGCCGAGTACGCCACGCTGAAGATGCCGGCCACCGTGGCGATCAGCGGCAGGCTGAAGTCGACCCACGGCGTGGCCTGGATGAACACCGTCTCCGCGAAAAACATCTCCTTCGAGAGGAAGCCGTTGAGCAGCGGCACCCCGGCCATCGAGGCGCTGGCGATGATGGCCAGGGTGCCGGTGATCGGCATGAGCCGCATCAGGCCGCTGAGCTTGCGGATGTCGCGCGTGCCGGTCTCGTGGTCGATGATGCCGGCCGCCATGAACAGCGACGCCTTGAAGGTGGCGTGGTTCATCACGTGGAAGACGGCGGCCACGGCGGCCAGCGGGCTGTTCAGCCCCAGCAGCAGCGTGATGAGCCCGAGGTGCGAGATGGTCGAGTAGGCCAGCAGCGCCTTCAGGTCGCGCTGGAACATCGCGATGAAGCCGCCGAGCAGCAGCGTAATGGCGCCAGCGCCGCCCACCAGCCAGAACCACTGCTCGGTGCCCGAGAGCACCGGCCACAGCCGCGCCATGAGGAACACGCCCAGCTTCACCATGGTGGCCGAGTGCAGGTAGGCCGACACTGGCGTGGGCGCGGCCATGGCGCGCGGCAGCCAGAAGTGGAAGGGGAACTGCGCACTCTTGGTGAAGGCACCCAGCAGGATCAGCGTGAGCGCGACGGGGTAGAGCGCGTGCGCGCGGATGATGTCGCCCGAGGCCAGCACCTTGTCGAGTTCGTAGCTGCCGGTGATGCGCCCCAGCACCAGCACGCCGGCCAGCAGGCAAAGCCCGCCCGCGCCGGTGACGGTGAGCGCCATGCGCGCGCCGCGCCGCGCGTCGCGGCGGTGGTGCCAGTAGCCGATCAGCAGGAAGGAGAACAGGCTGGTGAGCTCCCAGAACAGCACCATCTGGATCAGGTTGCCCGAGAGCACCACGCCCATCATCGCGCCCATGAACGCGAGGAAGAACGAGAAGAAGCGCGGCACCGGGTCGGAGGCCGACATGTAGTAGCGCGCATACAGCACCACCAGCGCGCCGATGCCCAGCACCAGCATGCAGAACAGCCATGCGAAGCCGTCCATGCGGAACACGAGGTTCAGGCCGAGTGCGGGGAGCCATTCGATTTCTTGCCGCAACACGCCGCCGTTGGCGATCTGCGGGAAGAACCATGCGGCCTGGATGGCGCAGCCCAGCGCGACCAGCCCTGCCAGCGTCGACTCCCTGTTGCGCGCGTTGGAAGGCATCAACGCGGCCAGCACGCTGGCAATGAAGGGGAGGGCGACGAGAAAGACCAGGGGCATTGGGGTCGATTCTATCGGCCGACCCTATGGAAAGCCTTATCTATAACCGCAAGACATAAGGCAGTTTTTCACCCGGCTTTCATGCGATTCAGGAGGAGAAAGCCTGCACTGTGCGCAGCCCGAGCCAGGTCATGCACAGCGAACCGCCCAGGTGCAGCGCGATGGTGCCCATTGCGAGTCCGAAGCGACCGCTGGTCAGCATGCCCACCACTTCCGCCGAGAAGCTCGAGAAGGTGGTGAGCGTGCCGAGGAAGCCGGTGATCACCATCAGCCGCCATGCGGGGTTGATGTCCGGCAGGCCGCTGAAGACGCCGATGGCCACGCCGATGAGGTAGCCGCCGATCAGGTTCACCGCCAGCGTGCCCCAGGGAATGAGGCCGCCGGGGCTGAGCCAGAGCGCGAAGCCCCAGCGCATGAGGGCGCCGACGCATGCGGCGAGGCAGATGACGATGACGTTCAGCAGCATGACGGCGATTATCCGCATGCCGCCGGGCTGCCAGGCCGCGCTACTTCTCCCTGCCCATCACGACGTCCGGCAGGATCGTCACGATGCTCGGGAACAGCGTAATCAGCACGATGCACAGCACCAGGCAGAAGAAGAACGGGATCGCCGCCTTGGCGATCACGTTGCTGTCCTTGCCCGTCATGTTCTGCAGCACGAAGAGGTTGAAGCCCACCGGCGGCGTGACCTCGGCGATCTCCACCAGCAGCACGATGAAGATGCCGAACCAGATCAGGTCGAAGCCCGCCTTCTGGATCATCGGCAGCACCACCGCGCTTGTGAGCACGATCATCGAGATGCCGTCGAGCGCGGTGCCCAGCACCAGGTACACCAGCACCAGCGCGCCGATCAGCGCGTAGGGCGACAGGTGCATGCTGTCGACCCACTCCGCCAGCTCGCGCGGGATGCCGGTGAAGGCCATGGTCTTGGTGAGGAAGGCGGCGCCGGCCAGGATGAACATGATCATGCAGCTGGTGCGCGTGGCGCCCATGATGCCGTCCTTGAAGTTCTTCCAGGTGAGGCTTCGGCCCCAGGCTGCGATGGCCAGCGAGCCCAGCACGCCGAAGGCCGCGCACTCGGTGGCGGTGGCCCAGCCGGCCACCAGCACCCAGACGATGAACACGATCAGCAAGGCACAGGGAATGAGGTTGCCCGACAGCCTGATCTTCTCCATGAAGGTGGTCGGCGGATCGGCCGGCGGCACCTGGCCCGGGTTGCGCAGGCTCCACCAGCCGATGTAGCCCGAGAACAGCAGCATCAGCAGGAAGCCCGGCAGGAAGCCGGCTAGGAAGATTCGGATGATCGACGCGTCTGCCGCCACCGCGTACACCACCATGGTGATCGACGGCGGAATCAGGATGCCGAGCGTGCCTGCGGTGGCGAGGGAGCCGATCGCCAGCTTCTCGTTGTAGCCGCGGCGCTTGAGCTCGGGCAGCGCCACCTTGGCGATGGTCGCGCAGGTGGCGGCCGACGAGCCCGAGACCGAGCCGAACACGCCGCATCCGAGGATGGTGGTGTGCATCAGGCGGCCCGGCACGCGGTTGAGCCAGGGGCGCAGGCCCTCGAACATCTCCTCGCTGAGCTTGGTGCGAAACAGGATTTCGCCCATCCATATGAAGAGCGGCAGCGCGGCGAGCTCCCAGCTCGCATTGCTTTCCCAGAAGGCCGAGAACAGGTTCTTGCCCGGCAGCGTGTTGGTGAAGAAGGCCTGGCCGACCCAGCCGACGATGGCCAGTGTCATCGCGATCCACACGCCGCCCGCCAGGAGCAGCAGCATGATCGCGAGCAGCAGCGCGCCCATCCAGAGGTTTTCGAACATCGGGTGTCTTTGTTGCTGTTGTTGTTCAGACGTCGGAGGAGAAGTCGCCCGCCGCGTGGCGCTCCTCTATGGCGCGCTGGTAGCTGGGCTTCTCGCCGCGCACCACGCCGACCAGTTCGTCGATCATGGCGATCAGCAGCAGCCAGCAGCCGATCACGAAGGTCGACTGCGGGATCCAGATCGGAATGACGACCAGGCCCGTCGCCATCTCGGCGAACTCGTAGCTCTCGTAGGTGAAGCTGGTGGCCCAGTAGGTGAGATAGGCCACCGACACCGCGGCCACCAGCAGGCAGCCCACGTCGAGCACGCGCCGGATCTTCGGCGACACCGATTCGAGCAGCAGCGTCACGCGCACGAAGTCGCCGTGGCGGAAGGCATGCGCCATCGCGAAGAACGCGGCGGCGGCGCACAGCCAGGCCACCACGTCGTTGAGGCCGCTCACGTGCCAGTTCATCTGCCGGCCCACGCCGGCCAGGATCATCAGCACGAAGATCAGGAACACGCAGAGCGCGCCGAGCGCGCCTGCACCGTCGTACAGGCGGTCGAGGAAGCGGCGCATCGCCTACTTTTTCTTGTAGTTGTCTACGATGGCGGCGCCGTCGGCGCCGGCCACCTTCAGCCAGTCGGCCTGCATGATGCCGCCGACCTGGCGCATGTCGGCGTCGAGCTTGGGCGAGGGCTTGTGGATCTTCATGCCGCGCTCGGCGAGCAGGCGCTTGTATTCCTCGTTCTTCTCCTGCGCCACCTTCCAGCCGCGGGCTTCGGCATCGGCCGCGGCCTTGGCGACGGCGGCCTTGGTGGTGGCGTCGAGCGCGTCGTAGGCCTTCGCGTTCACCAGGATCGCGTTCTTGGGGATCCAGGCCTGCGTGTCGTAGAAGTTCTTGATGTGCTCGTAGGTCTTGGTGTCGTAGCCGGTGGAGCCCGAACTCATGTAGCTCTCGATCACGCCGGTGGCCATGGCCGCGCTGAGTTCGGCCTGCTGGATCTGCACCGGCTGCGCGCCGATGAGTTCGGCGATCTTGGCCGTGGCCGGGCTGTAGGCACGCCACTTGATGCCGCGCAGGTCGGCCACCGAGCCGATTTCCTTCTTGGTGTAGATGCCCTGCGGCGCCCAAGGCACCACGAACAGCACCTTGATGCCCTGGGCCGCGAGCAGCTTCTCCATGGCGGGCTTCGACGCGTCGTAGAGCTTGCGTGCCTCGGGGTAGGTGGTGGCGAGGAAGGGAACGCCGTCGAGCGCGTAGATCGGGTTCTCGTTGGCGAAGTTGGCCAGCAGGATCTCGCCGGCCTGCGCCTGGCCGCTCTGTACCGCGCGCTTGATTTCGGGCGCCTTGAAGAGCGACGCGTTGGCATGCACCGTGATCTTCACCTTGCCGCCCGTGGCCGCGTCGACATCCTTCGCGAACTGCGTGATGTTTTCCGTGTGGTAGTTGGTTGCCGGGTAGGCGGTGGGAAGGTCCCACTTGGTCTGGGCGAAGGCCGCGGCGCCGAGGGTCAGGCCCGCGAGGGCAATGCCGAACTTGTGATTCATTGACTCGCTCCGGAATGTAGTGAAAGCAAAACGAAAGGAAGCTTACGTGCAAATTCCGGGCCACTTTCTGAGGCTTTTCCCTGCCATGGCGTGCATGCTCGCGCGCATGAAAAAGCCGCCCGAAGGCGGCCTTGCATATTTCTACCGGAGCGGGATCAGGGCTTGGCGGACTTCGCTTCCTTCGTGCTCTTCGTTGTTCCCTTCGACGAGGCGGGTGCCGCGTCGCCGAAGCCCTTGCCGTTGACCGTCAGGCCTTCCGACGAGAGCTTGGCCGCCTTCTTCTCTTTTACGCCCTTCACGCGCTGCATGAAGTCTGGCCAGTCCTTGAACTCGCCTTGCTTGCGTGCGTCGAGGATGCGCTTGGACATCGACGGGCCGACGCCCTTGATGCCATCGAGATCGGCTTCCGTGCCCTTGTTGACGTCGACCGCGGCGAACGAAGCAACCGCGAACAGCATGGCCGTGGTGGCCAGGATCTTCTTGAACATGGTGATGAAAACTCCCTGTATTTTGTTGATGAGTGACAGCCGACGGAAATGTCGGCCCGCGCTCAACGAGACACGAAAGCAGGGCGTTGACGCATGAAAGCCGTGCCGGCCTTCATGTGACCATTGTTCAGAAACGTGATCAGAGTTCTTCGACGCGGCGGGGCGGATAGCTGTCCCACGCCTGGCAGCCCGGGCAGTGCCAGAAGTACTGGTGCGCCTCGAAGCCGCAGGCCGCGCAGCGGTAGCGCATGAGTGGCCGCGTGGCCTGGTCGAGCGCGCGCTGCACCTGCGGATGGAACTGCTCGTGCTCGAAGCGCTCGCCCGCGAGCCAGCGCGAGGCCGCGACCAGCGAAGGCTGCTGCGCAAGATGCGCGATGTAGCCGTCGCGCGGCGTGGGGTTCGGTTCTTCCGTGGTCGCGGATGGCTTGCCGCCGAGCGCCATCAGCGCCTCGAGCACGTCGATGGAGGGCGACTCGACGTAGCGGCGCTGCAGCAGCTCGAGCGCATCGGCCTCGCGATGCGCGGCCACGGCGGCCTGCTGCAGCGTGGCGGCATAGAGCGGCAGCGCCAGCGGCGCGGTGTCGCTCAGGGCCACGAGCGTGTCGAAGGCCGCGCTCGCCTCGCCCTTGCGCAGTTGCAGGCTGGCGGTGTCGATGGCCGGGCGCGGTGCCTGCGGCGCGAGTTCGACGGCCTGCGCCAGCAGCTTTTCGGCGCCGGGCAGGTCGCCTGCGGCGACGCGCTCCGTCGCCTGCTCGCAGAGATGGTGCGCGCGGCGCGTGCTGTAGCTGGCCTGGTCGGATTCGTCGAGCTTCTGCGCCACGTCGGCGGCCTGCGCCCATTCGCGCGAGCGCTCGTAGATGGCCAGCAGCGCGAGCCGTGCCTCGTTCTCGTAGCGCGTGCCCTCGAGCTTCTGCAGCGCGGCTTCGGCGCGGTCGAGCAGGCCGGCGCGCAGGAAGTCCTGCGCCAGGGCGTGCTGCGCGCGCTCGCGGTCGCTGCGGCTGAGGTCGCCGCGGCCCAGCAGGTGTTCGTGCACGCGCACCGCGCGCTGGTATTCGCCGCGGCGGCGGAACAGGTTGCCGAGCGCGAAGTGCAGCTCCTGCGTGTCGGGGTCGTTCTGCACGGCCTCGATGAAGGCGTCGATGGCCTGGTCCTGCTGCTCGTTGAGCAGAAAGTTGAGGCCACGGAAGTAGGCCTTGGGCGCCTGCCGGTTCTCCAGCTTGAGCTGGCGGATGTCGAAGCGCGATGCGAGCCAGCCCAGCACGAAGGCGACGGGCAGGCTGATCAGCAGCCAGCTGGGATCAAAGTCCATGTTGACGTACGGCCGGAAGATCGGTGGCGGAGATGGTCGGTGCTGCTGCCGAGGCAGCGGCCGTGGCGGCCGAAGGGGTGGCCGGCTGGGTGTCGGCTGCGGCCGGTGCCTGCGCCGCTGCGGAGCGATGCTTCCACCAGCCCGGCAGCATGCCCAGCGCTCCCACCACGAGCCCGCCCGCGAAGGCCGCGAGCACGACCAGCACCAGCGGCGCGCGCCAGTAGGTGCCGAAGAAGAAATAGACGGTCGCGTCGTGCTGGTTGTTCAGCGCGAAGGCGAAGAGCGTAAAAAAAATGGCTGCCTTGAGCAGCCACAGGAGGTATTTCATAGCCGTTCCCGTTGCCGGGAGCATTCTACGTTTGCAGGCATTTAGATCGTCCGCGCGTCAGGCCTTGCGGCCCTTGGCTTCCTTGCCCACGTCGAGCTCGGCTGTCTTTGCGTCGACGGCTTCGCGCAGCGCCTTGCCGGGCTTGAAGTGCGGCACCCGCTTCTCGGGAATCTGCACGCTCTCGCCCGAACGCGGATTGCGGCCGATGCGCGGCGGACGCCGGTTGACCGAGAAGCTGCCGAAGCCGCGGATCTCGATGCGGTGTCCGCGCACCAGCGCGTCGCTCATGGCGTCGAGGATGGTCTTGACGGCGTATTCGGCATCGCGGTGCGTGAGCTGTGCAAAGCGGGCTGCGAGTTCTTCGACGAGGTCCGAGCGTGTCATAGGCCAAACATAAACGAAAAACGTGGACGAAAAAAAAGACAGAGCGGCCCAAGGGCCTGCTCTGTCTTCCGGCTCAGCTTACTTGCTGTCGTTGTTGTCCAGCTTGGCGCGCAGCAGGGCGCCCAGGCTGGTCGTGCCCGCGTTCTCGCGTGCCGACTGCTGGCTCAGGCTGGCCATGGCGCCTTGCTCGTCGACCATGTCCTTCTGCTTGATCGACAGCTGGATGTTGCGGGTCTTGCGATCCACGTTCACGACGATGGCCGTGACTTCGTCGCCTTCCTTCAGCACGTTGCGGGCATCTTCGACGCGGTCGCGCGAGATTTCCGAAGCACGCAGGTAGCCGACGATGTCTTCGCCGAGGTCGATTTCAGCGCCGCGGGCGTCAACCGTCTTGACCTTGCCGGTCACGATCTGGCCCTTGTCGTTCACCGTGGTGAAGGTGGTGAACGGGTCGCTGTCGAGCTGCTTGATGCCCAGCGAGATGCGCTCGCGGTCCACGTCCACGGCCAGCACGATCGCTTCGACTTCCTGGCCCTTCTTGTAGTTGCGAACGGCGGTTTCGCCGGCTTCGTTCCACGAGAGGTCGGACAGGTGAACCAGGCCGTCGATGCCGGCAGCCAGACCCACGAACACGCCGAAGTCGGTGATCGACTTGATCGGGCCCTTGACGCGGTCGCCGCGCTTGGTGTTCTGCGCGAATTCCTGCCACGGGTTGGCCTTGCACTGCTTCATGCCCAGGCTGATGCGGCGCTTGTCTTCGTCGATTTCCAGGACCATGACTTCGACTTCGTCGCCCAGCGAGACGATCTTGTTCGGAGCGATGTTCTTGTTGGTCCAGTCCATTTCGGAGACGTGCACCAGGCCTTCGATGCCGGGCTCGAGCTCGACGAACGCGCCGTAGTCGGCGATGTTCGTGACCTTGCCGAACAGGCGGGTGCCTTGCGGGTAGCGGCGCGAAACGCCCATCCACGGGTCGTCGCCCATCTGCTTCAGACCCAGCGACACGCGGTTCTTCTCGGTGTCGAACTTGAGGATCTTGGCGGTGATTTCCTGGCCGGCCTGAACGACTTCGCTCGGGTGGCGCACGCGACGCCATGCCATGTCGGTGATGTGCAGCAGGCCGTCGATGCCGCCGAGGTCCACGAACGCACCGTATTCGGTGATGTTCTTGACCACGCCGCGCACCACTGCGCCTTCCTTCAGCGTTTCCATCAGCTTGGCGCGTTCTTCGCCCATGCTGGCCTCGACCACGGCGCGGCGCGACAGCACGACGTTGTTGCGCTTGCGGTCCAGCTTGATGACCTTGAATTCGAGGGTCTTGTTCTCGTAGGGGGTCAGGTCCTTGATCGGACGCGTGTCGATCAGCGAGCCCGGCAGGAATGCGCGGATGCCGTTGACCAGGACCGTGAGGCCGCCCTTGACCTTGCCGCTGGTGGTGCCGGTGACGAAGTCGCCCGATTCCAGCGCCTTCTCGAGGGCCAGCCACGAAGCCAGACGCTTGGCGGTGTCGCGCGAAAGGATGGTGTCGCCGTAGCCGTTTTCAACGCTGCCGATGGCAACGGAAACGAAGTCGCCGGCCTGCACTTCGAGTTCGCCCTTGTCGTTCTTGAACTCTTCGATCGGCACATACGCTTCGGACTTCAGGCCGGCGTTGACGACGACGTGGTTGTGTTCGACACGCACGACTTCGGCGGTGATGACCTCGCCCGTGCGCATTTCGGAACGCTTCAGGGACTCTTCGAACAGATCGGCAAAAGATTCAGACATTTAGTTTCCTTCCGTCAGGCAGGGTTGGCAGGCGCTCTTGCGAAATTGCGTGCGGCTGCTGTGGGTCTGTAGACGGCGGTTTTGTGGGCGTGAGCCCGGTTGGTTGAACAACCAGCAGGCCGGTGCGCTGTCGCGCGGAAGGAGCCTGCTGGAGCGGTATGCACCTACGGATATGCCGTTGGGCGCCAGCTTTTCAAGCGGACCTGAAGAGCTGTCACTTCAGGCCGATCAAGCGGACTTGAACGGCTGAATTTCCTGCCACCAGTCCAACACGGTGTCGATCGATTGCTCGATGGACAACTGCGAGTTGTCGAGGTGGCGGGCGTCCTGCGCCGGCTTCAGGGGGGCGACGCTGCGGGACGAATCCCTGGCGTCACGGGCCTCCAAGTCGGAGCGAAGACTGTCGAGTGTAGTCGAAATTCCCTTTGAAATCAACTGCTTATGGCGCCGTTCGGCGCGCTGGGCAGCGCTGGCCGTGAGGAAGACCTTGAGCGCGGCGTCGGGGAAGATCACCGTGCCCATGTCGCGGCCGTCGGCCACCAGGCCGGGCAGCTGGCGGAAGCGCTGCTGCAGGGCCAGCAGCGCCTCGCGCACGGCCGGCAGCGTGGATACGCGGGAGGCGTCCATGCCGGCGGCTTCGGTACGGATTTCGTCG
The DNA here is from genome assembly GCF_013376045.1 of Variovorax sp. SG517. GTDB lineage: Bacteria > Pseudomonadota > Gammaproteobacteria > Burkholderiales > Burkholderiaceae_C > Variovorax. The sequence continues at coordinate 368,915 of NZ_JABMJG010000003.1, forward strand.
CTGACGTCCTCGCCGTCGAGCAGCACCTTGCCTTCGGTGAACTGCAGGGGCAGGGCGGCGGCAAGGGCGGCGACTTCGGTCTCGTGTTCCGGGTCGGCGCTCAGGCCCGCGCGGCGCATCGCCAGGCCGGTCACGCGGTAGAGCGAGCCCGAATCGAGGTAGTGGTAGCCAAGAAGGCGCGCGACTTCGGCCGCCAGCGTGCCCTTGCCCGAGGCGGTCGGGCCGTCGATGCAGATCACCGGCACCTCGGTGGCCTGGGCCACGGAGAAGAGCGTCTCGAAGTAGTCGGGGAAGGTCTTGGCGACGCAGTGCGGATCGAGGATACGCACCGGCACGCCCGCCGGGTTGAACGCCGCCAGCGAGAAGCACATGGCCACGCGGTGGTCGTCGTAGGTGCGGATGCTCGCGGGGCGCCAGCCGGCCTGCGCCAGCGGATGCACCCGGATGAAATCGGGCCCGGCCTCGACCGTGGCGCCGAGCTTGCGCAGCTCGTTGGCCATGGCGTCGATGCGATCGGTTTCCTTCACGCGCCAGCTCGCGATGTTGCGCAGCGTGGTGGGGCCGTCGGCATAGAGCGCCATCACGGCCAGCGTCATCGCGGCGTCGGGGATGTGGTTGGCGTCGAGGTCGATGGCCTTGAGCGGCCAGGCGCCGCGGCGGATCTCGAGCCAGTTGGGGCCGCTGTCGACCAGCGCGCCCATCTGGCGGGCGGCGTCGATGAAGCGGATGTCGCCCTGGATGGAGTCGGCGCCCACGCCTTCGATGCGGATGCCTTCCTTGCCGGAAACGCCGGAGGCGATGGCGCCGAGCGCGATGAAATAGCTGGCGGAGGAGGCATCCGCCTCCACGTGGATGTCGCCGGGCGAGCTGTAGCGGCTGCCGGCGGGGATCGTGAAGCGTTCCCAGCCGTCGCGATGCACCTGGATGCCGAAGCGTGCAAGCAGGTTCAGCGTGATCTCGATGTACGGCTTGGAGATCAGCTCGCCGACCACCTCGATCACGATGTCGTTGGCTGCAGCCAGCGGCAGTCCCAGCAGCAGGGCGGTGAGGAACTGGCTCGACACGTCGCCGCGTACGCGGATCGGGGCGTCGAGCGCCAGGTCGCCGTGCGGCACCGGATGGATGCGCAGCGGCGGATAACCGGGATTTCCGAGGTAGTCGATGCGGCAGCCGAGCTGGGTCAGCGCATCGACGAGGTCGCCGATGGGGCGCTCGTGCATGCGCGGAACGCCGCTGAGTTCGAATTCGCCGCCCAGCAGCGACAGTGCCGCCGTCAGCGGGCGCATCGCCGTGCCGGCGTTGCCGAGGAACAGCGGCAGCAGCGCCTCGTTGGGTTTCAGCTGGCCGCCGAGACCGGTGATGCGCAGCGTGCTGCCCGTCTGGTCGATGCCGCAACCCAGGGCGCGCAGCGCGTCGAGCATCACGCGGGTGTCGTCGGAATCGAGCAGGTCGTGGATCGTTGTCGTGCCGCTGGCGAGTGCCGCGAGAAGCAGCACGCGGTTGGAGATGCTCTTGGAGCCCGGCAGCCGGACCGTGCCGGCCGCGCCGGCAAGCGGCGGGAGGTCGAGGAAGGTCGTCGAGAACATCTCAGTTGTCCTGCTGCTGCGACGATGTGTCCGTGGCCGGCTTCCAGGCAGCCCGCGTCCTGCTGGCGGCGGCGATCGACAGCTCGAGGCCGGGCAGGTCGTTCGCGGTCATCATCGCCTCGAAGTCGTCGAGTGCCTTGCGGAAGGCGCGGGACTGCTCCAGCACGTGCTCGCGGTTGGCCAGCAGCACGTCGCGCCACATGACCGGGTCGCTCGCGGCGATGCGCGAGAAGTCGCGGAAGCCCGGGCCGGCAAGGCTCAGGAAGCGCTCGCCCTGCGGCTGGGCGGCCAGGCCGTTGATGTACGCGAAGGCCAGCAGGTGCGGCAGGTGGCTCACGGCGGCGAAGGCGCCGTCGTGCTCCTCGTGCGTCATGGTGACGACATTGGCGCCGATGCCGCTCCACACCTGCGTGGCCCGCTGCACGTTGGAGCGCAGCGTGGTCTTCACCGGGGTCAGCACCACCTGTCGGCCAGTGAAGAGCGACGCCTCGGCATGCTCGATGCCCGAAAGCTCCTTGCCGGCAATGGGATGCGCCGGCACGAAGCTCGCGAACTGGCGCTGCAGGCCGTTGCGCGCGGCCTCGATCACGTCGCCCTTGGTCGAGCCCACGTCCATGACCAGCGTCTCGTTCGAGATGCCATGGCGGATGGCCTTGAAGGTGGCCTCCGAGGCCGCCACCGGCACCGCCAGCAGCACGATGTCGGCGCCCGACACCGCCAGCAGCGCCGAGGGCGCCGCCACGTCGATCACGCCGAGCTGGCGCGCCCGTTCGGTGGTGGAGGGCGACTTGCTGTACCCCACCACGCGTTTCACCAGCTTCGCGCGCTTGAGTGCGAGCGCGAAGGAGCCGCCCATCAGGCCGCAGCCGATCAGTCCCAGTTGTTCGAACATGCTGTCTCTGTGTGTCTGCCTGCCGCTCAGGCCTTGACGGGATAGGCGCCGAGCACCTTGTAGAAGGCGCAGAGGCCGCGCAGCTCGGCCAGCGCGGCAGCCACGTTGGGCTGCGAGGGATGGCCGTCGAGGTCGATGTAGAAGTAGTACTCCCACTGGCCGGTGCGCGCGGGGCGCGACTCGAAGCGCGTCATCGAGACGTTGTTGAGCTTCAGCGGCACCAGCAGGTCGTGTACCGCGCCGGGCCGGTTGGGCACCGAGACGATCAGGCTCGTGCAGTCGCGGCCCGATGCCGGCGGCATGGCAAGCGTCTGCGGCAGGCAGATCACCGAGAAGCGGGTGCGGTTGTACGAGTCGTCCTGGATCGCATGCGCCACGATGTGCAGGCCGAAGCGCGTGGAGGCGCGTTCACCGGCCAGCGCGGCCCATTTAGGATTGGTGGCCGCTAGGCGCGCACCCTCGGCGTTGCTCGATACGGCACGGCGCTCGGCATTGGGCAGGTGCTTGGACAGCCAGGTCTGGCATTGCGCCAGCGCCTGCGGATGGGCCAGCACCGCCTCGACGCCTTCGAGCGAGTTGCTGCTGCGCAGCAGGTGGTGGCGAATCAGCAGGCTGACTTCGCCGACGACGTGCGTGGGCGAGTGCAGGAACAGGTCGAGCGAGCGCGTGACCACGCCCTCGGTCGAGTTCTCGACGCCGACCACGCCGTACTGGGCGCTGCCCGCGGCGGTGGCGTGGAATACCTCGTCGAAGCTGGCGCAGTAGATCAGGTCGGCGGCGCCGCCGAAGTATTCGATGGCGGCCTGCTCGCAGAAGGTGCCTTCGGGGCCGAGCACGGCAACGCGCTGAGGCGATTCGAGCGCCAGGCAGGCCGACATGATTTCGCGCCAGATGGCGGCGACATGGATGTCCTTGAGCGGGCCGCCATTGCTCTTCTGCATCTTGTCGATGACCTGCGCCACGCGGTCGGGGCGGAAGTACGGCGTGCCCTCGCGCTTCTTGACCTCGCCGACCAGCTCGGCCACATGGGCCCGCTCGTTGAGCAGGCTCAGCAGGCGCTGGTCGAGCGAGTCGATCTGCACGCGCAGATCGGCCAGGCTTTCGGAATTGTCGGGAGAGGAGGAGGGCGGTGTGGGGGCGGAGGCGGTCATCGGTGCGAGCGGCTGGGCATGCGCCTAGGCATGCGATCGCTCGAATTCTCGCATGTAGGCCACCAGAGCCTGCACCCCTGCCAGCGGCATGGCGTTGTAAATACTCGCGCGCATGCCCCCGACCGACTTGTGCCCCTTGAGCTGCAGCAGCCCGGCTTCGCGTGCGCCGGCCAGGAAGGCCTCGTTGCGGCTTTCGTCCGCCAGGAAGAACGGCACGTTCATGCGCGAACGGCAGCCCGGGTCGATGCGGTTGGCGTAGAAGTCGGAGCCGTCGATGAAGTCGTACAACAGCTTCGCCTTGGCGATGTTGCGTTGCTCCATGGCGGCGACACCGGTATGCGAGCCTTCGGTCTGCTCCAGCAGCCACTTGAACGTGAGCCCCGCCATGTAGATGCCCCAGGTCGGCGGGGTGTTGTACATGGACTGGTTGTCGGCCACCGTCTTGTAGTTGAAGGCGCTCGGGCAGATATCGAGCGCGTGGCCCAGCAGGTCGTCGCGCACGACCACGATGGTCAGGCCGGCCGGGCCAAGGTTCTTCTGGGCGCCGCCGAAGGCCAGGCCCACGCGGCTCCAGTCGACGCTGCGCGAGGCGACGTGCGAGGAGAAGTCGATGACCAGCGGAGCGCTGCTGCCGAGCGCGGCCAGGTCGGGCAACTGCTGGAATTCGATGCCGTTGATGGTCTCGTTCGAGCACACGTGCACGTACGAGGCATCCTTGGAAAGCTGCCAGGTCGCGGGATCGGGCAGTTTCGTGTGCTGGTCGTCGGCATTGCTGGCTGCCACGCGCGCGCTGCAGTAGCGCTGCGCTTCCTTGTGCGACTTGGTGCTCCAGCTGCCGGTGATGACAAAGTCGGCGGTCTTGCCGCGCGACAGGTTCAGCGGAACGATGGCGTTCTCGCCGAGCCCGCCGCCCTGCATGAACAGGATGTGGAAGTTCGAGGGAATCGCCAGCAGCGTGCGGAGGTCGGCTTCGGCCTGCGTGCAGATCGAGCCGAACTCCTTGCCGCGATGGCTCATCTCCATCACGCTCATGCCGCTGCCCTGCCAGTCGAGCATTTCGGCGGCGGCACGTTGCAGCACCGCCTCCGGCATGGCGGCCGGACCGGCCGAGAAGTTGTAGGGACGCTTGCCGGTCGGGGTCTGCTGCTGGGTCACGTTGCCCTTACTTCTTGGCTGGAGCCTTGGCAGGTGCCTTGGCGGGGGCTGCGCCACCGTCGGTCGGAGCGCCGAGGGCCTTGGCGACGGCGGTGTCGAGCGCCTGCATCTTGGGCTCGACGGTTGCACGCGTCTCGGACACGAGCTTTTCCGTCAGGGCAGTCTGCATCTTGGGGTTGAGTTCCTGGTACTTCTTGCTCAGGGGCGAGTTGATCCAGGCCAGCAGCTGCTTGAGCTCGTCTTCGTTGAAGTTCTGCTCCATCAGCGGGGTGAGAGCGCCCGGTGCCAGCTGAACGGCCTTGTCGCGCACGATGGGGTAGGTCTCGTCGAAGTACTTCTTCAGCTCGGCGTCGGCGGCCTTGGCGGCGGCTTCGCGCTTGGCTTCGGGCACTTGCGTCTGCAGGTATTGCGAACCCGCCTGTGCGATCGGGGCGCTCGACTGCTCGACCAGGCCGCGTGCCAGCGATTCGATGCCGGGACGCTGGATGTCGATGAACTGCTTGATGAGCGTGGCCTTGTCCTGGGCCAGGGCTGCCATCGAGCTGCTCGCCAGGGCGACCGTCAGAAGTGCGAGTTTGATTTTTTTCACTGAGGATTCTCCGTTGAAGATGAGGAAGTATCGTCTGCGTCCGGCTCGGTTTCGCCGTTCGCGTCGTTTTCGACGATACGTTGTAGCCCGCTGAGTTTGGCGCCTTCGTCGAGACCGATCAGCGTAACGCCTTGCGTCGCGCGACCCATTTCACGAATTTCGGCCACCCGGGTGCGCACCAGCACACCCTTGTCGGTGATGAGCATGATCTCATCATCGGCGTGCACGAGAGTCGCAGCAACGACCTTGCCGTTGCGCTCACTCTGTTGAATCGCGATCATGCCCTTGGTTCCCCGGCCGTGACGGGTGTATTCGGTAATGCTTGTTCGCTTTCCGTAACCATTTTCCGTGGCGGTGAGTACGCTCTGCTGCTCGTCCTCGGCCACCAGCATGGCGATCACGCCCTGTCCGGCTTCGAGCGACATGCCGCGCACGCCGCGCGCATTGCGGCCGAGCGGGCGGACGTCTTCCTCGTCGAAGCGCACGGCCTTGCCGCCGTCGCTGAAGAGCATCACGTCGTGCTTGCCGTCGGTGAGCGCCGCGCCGATCAGGTAGTCGCCCTCGTCGAGGTTGACGGCGATGATGCCGCCCTTGCGCGGGTTGCTGAACTCGTCGAGTGCGGTCTTCTTGACCGTGCCCATCGAGGTCGCCATGAACACGTACTGGTCGGCCGGGAAGTTGCGCTTTTCACCCGTCAGCGCGAGCGCGACGTTGATCTTCTCGCCTTCCTGCAGCGGGAACATGTTGACGATGGGGCGCCCGCGCGAGCCGCGCGAACCCGCCGGCACTTCCCATACCTTGAGCCAGTAGAGCCGGCCGCGGTTGGAGAAGCACAGGATGTAGTCGTGCGTGTTGGCGATGAAGAGCTGGTCGATCCAGTCGTCGTCCTTGGTGGTGGTGGCCTGCTTGCCGCGGCCGCCGCGCTTCTGCGCGCGGTACTCGCCCAGCGGCTGGCTCTTGATGTAGCCGCTGTGCGAGAGCGTGACCACCATGTCGGTCGGCGTGATCAGGTCTTCGGTCGAGAGGTCGTAGGCGCTGTGCTCCACCTGGCTGCGGCGCGCGCCGATCTTCGACTGGCCGAACTCCTGCTTGATGGCACCGAGCTCCTCGCCGATGATGGTCGAGACGCGCTCCGGCCGGGCCAGGATGTCGAGCAGGTCGTCGATCTCGGCCATGACTTCCTTGTACTCGGCAACGATCTTGTCCTGCTCGAGGCCTGTCAGGCGCTGCAGGCGCATCTGCAGGATTTCCTGGGCCTGCGTTTCCGACAGGCGGTAGAGGCCGTCGTTGCCCATGCCGAACTCGCGCTCGAGGCCTTCGGGGCGGTAGTCGTCGGCGTTGACTACGCCGCCATCGGCGCGCGTGCGCGTGAGCATCTCGCGCACCAGCTTGCTGTCCCAGCTGCGCGTCATGAGCTCGGCCTTGGCGACGGGCGGCGTGGGCGATTCGCGGATGATGCGGATGAACTCGTCGATGTTCGCCAGCGCCACCGCCAGGCCTTCGAGCACGTGGCCGCGCTCGCGCGCCTTGCGCAGGTTGAACACCGTGCGGCGGGTGACCACTTCGCGGCGGTGCTGCAGGAAGACCTCGATCAGGTCCTTCAGGTTGCACAGCTTGGGCTGGCCGTCGACCAGCGCCACCATGTTGATGCCGAAGGTGTCCTGCAGCTGGGTCTGCTTGTAGAGGTTGTTGAGGACCACCTCGGGCACTTCGCCGCGCTTGAGCTCGATGACAAGGCGCATGCCCGACTTGTCGGACTCGTCCTGGATGTGGCTGATGCCCTCGATCTTCTTCTCGTGCACCAACTCGGCCATGCGCTCCTGCAGCGTCTTCTTGTTGACCTGGTAGGGGAGCTCGTCGACGATGATCGCCTGGCGCTGGCCGCGGTCGATGTCCTCGAAATGGCACTTGGCGCGCATCACGACCTTGCCGCGGCCGGTGCGGTAGCCGTCCTTCACGCCGTTGATGCCGTAGATGATGCCGGCCGTGGGGAAGTCGGGCGCGGGCACGATCTCCATCAGCTCGTCGATGCTGGCCTCGGGGTTGCGCAGCAGGTGCAGGCAGGCGTCCACCACTTCGTTCAGGTTGTGCGGCGGGATATTGGTGGCCATGCCGACCGCAATACCGCCGGAGCCATTGACCAGCAAATTCGGCAGCTGGCTCGGCAACACCTTGGGCTCTTTTTCGGAGCCGTCGTAATTGTCCTGGAAGTCGACAGTTTCCTTGTCGATATCGGCCAGCATTTCATGCGCAATTTTGGCCAGCCGGATTTCCGTATACCGCATTGCGGCCGCGTTGTCTCCATCGACGGACCCGAAGTTGCCCTGGCCGTCGACCAGCATGTGGCGCATCGAGAAGTCCTGGGCCAGGCGGACGATGGTGTCGTAGACCGACTGGTCGCCGTGCGGGTGGTACTTACCGATCACGTCGCCGACGATACGGGCCGACTTCTTGTACGGCCGGTTCCAGTCGTTGTTGAGCTCGTGCATCGCGTAGAGGACGCGGCGGTGCACCGGCTTGAGGCCGTCGCGGGCATCGGGGAGCGCTCGGCCCACGATCACGCTCATGGCGTAATCGAGATAGCTGCTGCGCATTTCCTCTTCGAGACTGATGGGCAGGGTTTCTTTTGCGAAGGAGGTCATGAGCAAGGGGCTGGCGGCAGGAAGGCGAAATTTTACGCTGTGAGGGGTGTCGCACCGCCGCAACACAAGGCGCCTATTCCGCCTCCGTCCTACGCTTCCGGGCCGTCCGGCGGCCTGTTTGCCAAAGACCCTATGGCACAATCGCCTCAACGTTTTGGGTGGTGGTCACTTAAAGCGTCCTTGATTCGCAGCGCGGCTGCGGCTTTTTCCCCAAGAGGAGAACCATGAAGAAACTGAATAAAGTGGCGATGATGTTTGCAGTCGCTGCGCTCGCCACTGCCGCCGGCGCGCAGACCCGTGTCACCGCTGCGGACGGCGGTCCTACGATCGACAACTGGCAAAACGGCACCGGCGAACTGGTTTGGAAGAACGGCACGAACGAACTGTGCTGGCGCGATGCCAACTGGACGCCCGCAACGGCTGCTGCTGGTTGCGACGGCGCTCTGGTTCCTCCCGCTCCGGCTGCCGTGGCTCCGACCCCCGGTACCCCGACTCCCCCGCCCGCTGCGCAAGTCGCCGCTTCGAAGGTGACCTTCGCTGCTGACGCCTTCTTCGACTTCGACAAGTCGGTTCTGAAGCCCGAAGGCCGCGCCAAGCTGACCGACCTGGTCGAGAAGATCCGTGGCGTGAACCTGGAAGTCATCATCGCTGTCGGCCACACCGACTCGATCGGTACGGACGCCTACAACCAGCGTCTGTCGGTGCGTCGCGCCGAAGCCGTCAAGGCCTTCCTGGTCTCGAAGGGCATCGAACGCAACCGCGTCTACACCGAAGGCAAGGGCAAGAAGCAGCCCGTGGCTGACAACCGCACCAAGGAAGGCCGCGCCAAGAACCGTCGCGTGGAAATCGAAGTGGTCGGCACCCGCGCCAACTAATCGATCGATTCCATCGACAATGAAACCCCGCCTCGGCGGGGTTTTTTTATGGCTGCCGAATTCGCGATTGATCTTCGGTAAAGGCTTGCGGTGTTTATCGGACATCGCCCGTTTCATAATCGCTTCATGACAGAAAACCTGAATGCGGACCCGGCCGAACTGGCCAAGTTTTCAGAGCTCGCTCATCGCTGGTGGGATTTGGAAAGCGAATTTCGCCCGCTGCATGAAATCAATCCATTGCGCCTGGAATGGATTGACGGTATTGCGCCAATTTCGCAACGTCGTGTGCTCGATATCGGCTGCGGCGGCGGGATCCTGGCCGACTCGATGGCTCGCAAGGGGGCCGAGGTCCTGGGGATCGACCTCGCGGGCAGGGCGCTCAAGGTGGCGCAGCTGCACGCGCTCGAGGCCGGCACCAAGGGCGTGAAGTATCGCGAGATCAGCGCCGAAGCACTGGCTGCGGAGCAGCCCGGGAGCTTCGACGTCGTCACCTGCATGGAGATGCTCGAGCACGTGCCGCAGCCGGCCTCGGTGATCCAGGCGTGTTCCACTCTTGTGAAGCCGGGCGGATGGGTGTTCTTCTCGACGATCAACCGGAACCTGAAGGCCTTCATGCTGGCCATCGTGGGCGCGGAGTACGTGCTCGGCATGCTGCCGCGCGGTACCCACGAATATGCAAAGCTGATCCGGCCCAGTGAACTGGCCGGCTATTGCAGGGCGGCGGGCCTCGATCTGCGGCACACCCGCGGGCTGGAGCACAACCCTTTGACCCGCCGCTACTGGCTCAGCGACGACACCAGCGTCAACTACATGTTCGCCACGCAGAAGCCGGGATCGCAAGGATGATGGGCGTCGAGACAAAGGCCGTGCTGTTCGACCTCGACGGCACGTTGATCGACAGCGCCCCCGATCTGGGAGCTGCTGCCGACAAGATGCGCACCGATCGTGGCCTCGACTCGCTCCCGCTGGAACGCTACCGTCCCATGGCCGGGGCGGGCGCGCGCGGCATGCTCGGGGTTGCGTTCGGCATCACGCCGGAATCGCCGGAATTTCCCGAGTTGCGCGAAGAATTCTTCGTGGCTTATGAACGCCGCATGCTGCTCAACACCCAAGTGTTCGACGGTATCCAGGCGCTGATCGAGGCGCTGCGCGAGCGCGGGCTGCTGTGGGGAGTCGTCACCAACAAGTCGATGCGCTTCACCGACCCGCTCACGCGGGCCATTCCGCTCTTCGGGAGTGCGGGTGCGGTGGTGAGCGGCGACACCACGCCGTTCGCCAAGCCTCATCCCGAGCCCCTGCATGAGGCTGCGCGTCGGCTCGGGGTGCCGTCCGAGGCCTGCATCTACGTCGGCGACGACGAGCGCGACATCATCGCGGGCCGCGCGGCGGGCATGCGCACGGTCGCGGCGACATACGGCTACATGGGCACCCAGGCCGATTCGACGCTCTGGGAAGCCGATGCTTCGATAACTTCACCCCTCGAGCTCTTGAAGTTGCTCGATAGCGCCTAAAATACTCTCCCTTGGGGCTGCACTGGTTTCGACGTGGGTTCGGAGTCGCAGCGGGGCATGTCGAGCTGAATGCGCTCGTAAAACAGATTCAAACAAACTAACTGCAAACGACGAACGTTTCGCACTCGCTGCTTAATTGCCAGTGAGCCTTGCAACAGTTGGCCGATGGGCTGGGCAAGGGGGTCTGGAGCAATCCTGACCTCCCGGCTGCAAGGATAACTACATGGGCTGGCTCCGATCCGGGTACCTTGGGTCGGGGCGAGAAAATAGGGTGCTGGCGTCCGGTTTAGCGTGTGACTGCGCGACTCCGGAAGCGAGATTCAAAACAGATCACTAAACATGTAGAACTGCGCGATGAAGGCTTGCGGACGGGGGTTCAAATCCCCCCAGCTCCACCACACAACGTCCGAGGGCGTTCACTGAAGTCCGGTGAACGCCCTTTTTCATTGGGAAATCGCCAGTCCGCCTCCGCCAGTCGGGGAGCCCAGTGATTCCGACGGAGTCCACTCGCAGCCAACGCAGAGCCGGGGAACGCCCGGCTTCAACTCAGTAGCACTGGAACAGCACGCCTTGTTCCGCAGGAGCCCTGCCAAGCCAGCGCGGCGTCTTGTCGCGCGCATCGCAATAGTCGGAGGCCTGGACATAGGTCGTGGCGCGCAGCACGCCTTCGCGGACTTGCATCACTTCGTTGGGTGGGGTCGAACAGCCGGCCAGGACCAGGAGAGCAAGCGGAAGCAGTGTGCGCCAAATCATCGGGGCATTCTAAGACTGCGGATCGCTGGAGCTGCGCCCACGCTCGGGGTAGAGATACTTGAAGTACTCGCCTGACCGCCCGAACAATTGCCGCGCCAGCTGGACCGGGTCTTCGCCCTTGTGCTTCTCGTAGAGCACGGGTCCCCAGATGATGAAGCCGTCGATGCTGAGGCTCTTGGGGGAGGGCTCGATCGCCTTCCAGGCATGCGCGAACTTGGAGATCCAGGCCAGCGCATCCTTGAGCGCATGATTGGGTGGGGCGGTTGTTTCTTCGGTTGGGGACATGGCGGGCATCCTTGCTGAAAAGACTGTACAAATATACAGTAAACTATGCCCATGGAAAACACGCCGTTCGCAAACGCGCCCCCGCGGCTCGATGACTGTCCGGCCTGTCCATCCGGTTTTCTGATTTCTCCTTGACGGGTAAACCGTCCCCCGCTGGTCAACCTGTGCGGGGGCCTTGATGCATTGCCAAGCAGATAGGCTTTTCAAGCCCAGCCTCGTGCTGGGCTTTTTTTATGCATGCGGTGTCCGTGGTGCCGCCCCGTGCAGCCGCGCTTCTTTTTGCCTGGGGGCAAGGCTATAGTCGGCGGGCACTGTCACATTGCAGTCACTGCAATCTCCCGCTCTTGCCGCCTGCCCAGATCCCGAAAAGGACGCCCGTGCCGGATTCCCTGACCTCCGAGTTGACGAATTACTACGACGCGGTGCCCTACGACTCGCATCCGTTCCCTCAGTCGGCGATGGAGCACCTGGAAGCGCTGGCTTTTCTCTTCGGTCTCGACGTTCCTCCTCCCGCAACAGCCAGTGTGCTGGAACTCGGCTGCGCGGCCGGCGGCAACCTGATTCCCTTTGCGGCACGGCATCCCGAGGCGCGCGCGATCGGCGTCGACCTGTCGACGGTGCAGGTGGCCCAGGGCATGGCGGCCATCGGGCGCGCCGGCCTGTCGAACATCGAGCTCAAGGCTTTCAATCTCGCCGACATCGATGCCTCGTTCGGCGAGTTCGACTACATCGTGTGCCACGGCGTCTACAGCTGGGTGCCGGGGCCGGTACAGGACGCGATCCTGCGCATCTGCCGCGAGAACCTCGCGCCGAACGGCGTGGCCTACGTGAGCTACAACGTGTACCCCGGCTGGAAGGCGCGCGAGATCGTGCGCGACGCGATGATCCTGCGCGGCGGCCCGCGCGACACGCCGGAAGAAAAGCTCTCCTATGCGCGCGGCATGCTCGACTTCCTCGAGCAGTCGGCCCGCGCCGACAGCGTGCTCAAGAAGACGCTCGAAGAGGCGATGCCCATCGTGCGCAGCGCCAACAGTTCGTACCTGCTGCACGAGTTCCTCGAGCCCTGCAATGCGCCTTGCTACTTCAAGGAATTCGTCGCGCGCGCCGAGGCTCGTGGCCTGGCCTACCTGTGCGATGCCGAACCGTCGACGATGTTCGTGCAGAACTACGGCGACAAGGTGCGCGATCCGCTGCTGCGCGAATGCGGCGGCAGCCAGGTGATGATGGAGCAGTACCTCGATTTCCTGGTCAACCGCACCTTTCGCCAGACCCTGCTCGTCAGGCAGCCGCTGGCCGGGAGCATCCGCTACAAGCTCGACCCCGCGCGCATCCGCCAGCTCGAATTCGCCGGCATGTTCAAGACCGACGATGGCGCCGCGTTCACGCTCGATGCCCGCGAGCAGCCCTGCACCGCGATCCGGAACCTGAAGGTCACGATGCGCCTGCCCGTGCAGAAGGCCGTGGCGCACCTGCTCGACACCCGCTATCCCGCCTCGATGTCCGTATCGGCCCTCGTCGAGGCCGCCGCCGGGCTGGCGGGGCAGCCGCTCGCGGCCGCCGAACCGGTCGTGATGGGGATGGTTGAGGAACTGCTGATCCTCGGCGCCTTGCGCATCAGGCGCTCGCCGGTGCCTGCGGCCGTTGCGGTTTCCGGCCTGCCTCGGGCGCTGCCCGCGGTGCGCAACACGGTGGGCCTGGTGCAGGGTTCCGCCGCCACCGTCAGCACCTGCAACCAGTGGCACGAGCACGTGACGGTGTCGCTGCTCGAGCGAAGCCTGCTGCCGCTGCTCGATGGAAGGCACTCGCACGAGGCACTGGCCGAGCACCTCGAGGCCGAAGTGCGCAGCGACCGCCTGCGCTTCGTCAAGGACGACAAGCCGCTGACCGAGCCGTCGGCGATCAGGGAATTCGCTCGCGGGCAGGTGGCCCTGGCGCTCGACGCCCTGCGTCGCAAGGCACTGCTCACGGCTTGAACCGCGGTCGCCTGTCGGTCCTTCTTCCATTCATTCGTTCGTCCGCTCACCTTCACTTCATCACGCTCTAGAGGAGACTCTTATATGCAACAAATCCACTGGACTCCCAAGCTGCGCACCGCCGTCGCGGCCGTGCTCGCGCTGGCGGCCGCCGGCGCGTCGACCGCGGCGTCGGTGGCGCCCGTCGCCGCCGAGAACGGCATGGTCGTGAGCGCCCAGCACCTGGCCACCAAGGTGGGCGTCGACGTGCTCAAGCGCGGCGGCAATGCGGTCGACGCGGCGGTGGCCGTGGGCTATGCGCTCGCGGTGGTCTACCCTGCGGCGGGCAACCTCGGCGGCGGCGGCTTCATGACCGTGCAGCTGGCCGATGGCCGCAAGACCTTCCTCGACTTCCGCGAGAAGGCGCCGCTGGCCGCCACGGCCAACATGTACCTCGACAAGGACGGCAACGTCATCAAGGGCCTGAGCACCAAGGGCCACCTCGCCGTGGGCGTGCCGGGCAGCGTCTCGGGCATGGAGTACGCGCGCGAGAAGTACGGCACCATGAAGCGCGGCGACCTGCTCGCCCCCTCGATCCAGCTGGCGGAGAAGGGCTTCGCGCTGCAGCAGGGCGACGTCGACTTGCTCGGCACCGCCACGGCCGACTTCAAGGAAGACCCGGCCACGGCGGCCATCTTCCTGAACAAGGGCGAGCCCTACAAGGTGGGCGACAAGCTGGTGCAGAAGGACCTGGCCAAGACGCTGCGCGAGATCAGCGCCAAGGGCACCGACGGCTTCTACAAGGGCTGGGTCGGCAGCGCCCTCGTGGCCTCCAGCCAGGCCGGCAAGGGCCTGATCACGCAGGCCGACCTCGACCAGTACAAGACGCGCGAGATGGCGCCCGTGGAGTGCGACTACCGCGGCTACCGCGTGGTGTCGGCGCCGCCGCCGAGCTCGGGCGGCGTGATCATCTGCGAGATGCTCAACATCCTCGAGGGCTATCCGCTCAAGGACCTGGGCTACCGCTCGGCACAGGCCGTGCACTACCAGATCGAGGCCATGCGCCACGCCTACGTGGACCGCAACAGCTACCTGGGCGACCCCGACTTCGTGAAGAACCCGCTCGACCGGCTGCTCGACAAGGGCTACGCCGAGAAGATCCGCGCCGTCATCGACCCGAAGAAGGCCGGCGTCTCCAAGGACATCAAGCCCGGCGTCGCGCCGCATGAGGGCAGCAACACCACCCACTACTCGATCGCCGACAAGTGGGGCAACGCGGTCTCGGTGACCTACACGCTGAACGACTGGTTCGGCGCCAAGGTCACGGCCGCCAAGACCGGCGTGCTGCTGAACGACGAGATGGACGACTTCACCTCGAAGGTGGGCGTGCCCAACCTCTACGGCCTGGTGCAGGGCGAGGCCAACAAGATCGAACCGGGCAAGCGCCCGCTGAGCTCGATGAGCCCGACCATCGTGTCCAAGGACGGCAAGCCGGTGATGGTGGTCGGCACGCCGGGCGGCAGCCGCATCATCACCGCGGTGATGCTGACCATGATCAACGCGATCGACTACGGCATGAACGTGCAGGAAGCCGTCGACGCGCCGCGCTTCCACCAGCAGTGGCTGCCCGACGTCACCAACGTCGAGACCTATGCGCTGAGCCCCGACACCCGCAAGATCCTGACCGACATGGGCCACAACCTGGGCGTGCCGCAGCCGGCCAACCACCTGGCGGCGATCATCGTCGGCGCGCCTTCGCTGGGCGGCAAGCCGGTGGGCAACAACCGCTTCTACGGCGCCAACGACCCGCGCCGCAACACGGGCCTGGCGGCAGGGTACTGATCCTGCGGCAAACTCGAAGGCGGTCGTGCCCCTGGCGGTGCGGCCGCTTTTTTCTTTTCCCATGCATCTGCAAGACATCCTCTATACCCAGGGCTTCGGCACGCGACGCGTGTGCGCGGGGCTGGTCCAGCAGGGCCACGTGCTCATCGGCGGCAAGGCGGTGGACGACCCGTTCGCCGACATCGACCCCGAAGGCCTTCAATACACGGTGCAGGGCACCCCGTGGGCGTACCACGAGAAGGCCTACCTGATGCTGCACAAGCCCGCTGGCACCGAGTGCTCGCAGAAGCCCTCGACCTATCCGAGCATCTACACGCTGCTGCCGTCGCCGCTGCGGCTGCGGCCCAACAAGGGCGCGGTGCAGGGCGTGCAGGCCATCGGCCGGCTCGACCAGGACACCACCGGCCTGCTGCTCCTGACCGACGACGGCCAGTTCATCCACAAGATGGGCTCGCCCAAGCACCACGTGCCCAAGGTCTACGAGGTGACGGCCAAGCACCCGGTGGACGAGGCGCAGATCGCGAAACTGCTGGCCGGCGTGGTGCTCGACGACGATCCGAAGCCGGTACGCGCCGCCGCCTGCGAATCCGACGGCCCGCTGCACCTGCGGCTGACGCTCACCGAGGGCAAGTACCACCAGGTCAAGCGCATGCTGGCCGCGGTCGGCAACCGGGTGGAGGGGCTGCACCGCTCGCGCATCGGCGACCTGGCGCTGCCCGCCGACCTCGCGCCCGGGCAGTGGCGCTGGCTGACGGCCGACGAGGTCGCGGGCCTGCGCGCCCCGGCCAAACCCGCCAAGGCCTTGAAATAGAAGGGAAAAACGCAGGGAAACGAGGGAAAAGGGCACGACTCCGGTCAGCCAGTCTTAAGGGCCGGCCGTTAACATTCCGAACTCTCTCCCGGAATCTTCCCTTGCGACTCCCTGCCCGACCGAACGGCCGCATCGCGGCTTTCCTGCTTGCCTGCATGACGGCCTTCGCGGCCCACACCGCCGCCGCAGCGCCGGAACCCCCTCCGATCTTCGTGCTCAACTCGCTGGACGCGAACGTTAGCGTGATCAATCCCGTCGACTGGACGGAAAAGCTGCGCATTCCCACCGGCAAGGAGCCGCACCACATCTACATGACGCCCGACGAAAAGTCGGTCATCGTGGCCAATTCGGCGGGCGACTCCCTGACCTTCCTGAACCCCCGCACGGCGGAAGTGCAGCGCGTGGTCTACGGCATCATCGATCCGTACCAGCTGCAGTTCTCGCGCGACATGAAGTGGTTCGTCACGGCCGGCAACCGGCTGAACCACGTCGACGTCTACCGCTGGGACGGCAAGGACCTGAAGCTGGCCAAGCGCATCGCCAGCGGCAAGACGCCCAGCCACATCTGGATCGACAACACCAGCACCATCGCCTACGTGACGATGCAGGACAGCGACGAGATGATCGCGGTCGACCTGCCCACCCAGACCATCAAGTGGCGCACCGCCACCGGCCCCATGCCGGCCGACATCTTCGGCGTGCACAACGACAAGACCCTGCTCGTGGGCCTCACCGGCAGCGATGGCGTGCAGGTGTTCGACGTGGCCGGCGCCGAGCCCAAGCTGGTCGGCAAGATTCCCACCGGCAAGGGCGCCCATGCCTTCCGCTCGG
Source organism: Variovorax sp. SG517 (assembly GCF_013376045.1). Lineage (GTDB taxonomy): Bacteria > Pseudomonadota > Gammaproteobacteria > Burkholderiales > Burkholderiaceae_C > Variovorax. The sequence continues at coordinate 385,790 of NZ_JABMJG010000003.1, forward strand.
CCGGCGACGGCAAGACCGTGTTCGTGAGCAACCGCGTGGCCAACTCCATCAGCCGCATCGACCTGACGACGCTGAAGGTGGTCGCGACCTACCCGGTGCCCGGCGGCCCCGACTGCATGGACGTCTCGGCCGACGGCAAGACGCTCTACGTGACCTCGCGCTGGGCCAAGAAGCTCAGCGTGGTCGACCTGGCCAGCAACAAGGTCGTGCGCCAGGTCAACGTCGGCCGCTCGCCGCACGGCGTGTGGACGCTGGATCATGCGAAGCGCATCTAGGCGCGCCGGCATTGCCGCCGCCGCTGCCGCCTCCATGCTCGCCCTGGCGGCGGCGCTGTCGCCAACCGCCTGGGCGGCGCAGGAGCCGGCCGCCTGCGAGAAGCCCGTCTACCTGACCTTCGACACCGGCCACATGGGCATCGCGCCCCTGGTGGCAGACGTGCTCAAGCGGCAGGACGTGCGCGTCACCTTCTTCGCCGCCGCCGAACGCACCCAGACCGACGGCGACAGCCTGGACGACCATTGGGCGCCCTGGTGGAAGGCGAGGGCGGCCGAAGGCAACGAATTCGGCTCCCACACCTATGACCACGCCTATTGGCGCGGCGACGTGAAGGGCACACCGCCCAGCTTCCGCATCAAACCCTCGGCCGGCCCCCAGAACGGCAAGGAGTCGACCTGGAGCGCGGCCGAGTACTGCGCCAATATCAAGAAGGCTTCCGACCGGCTGGCGGCGGTCACCGGCAAGAAGCCGCTGCCGCTGTACCGCGCGCCGGGCGGCAAGACCTCGCCCGCGCTGCTGGCGGCGGCCGAAGGCTGCGGCTACAAGTACGTGGGATGGGCGCCGGCGGGCTTCCTCGGCGACGAACTGCCGAGCGAGAAATTCAGCAACGCGAAGCTGCTGACGCAGGCGCTGGACACCATCCGCCCCGGCGACATCCTGCTCGCGCACCTGGGCATCTGGTCGCGCAAGGACCCGTGGGCGCCCGCCAACCTCGAGCCGCTGATCGTCGGACTGAAGGCCAAGGGCTTCTGCTTCCGCACGCTGCGCCAGCATCCCGACTTCAAGGCCTGGATCGCCTCCCACCCCTGAACGACTGAACGACGAGTTTTCCTGATCGTGATCGACTGGCTGACAGACGCCTTTTCCGCCTTGCAGGGCTGGTTCTTCGAAACCGCCGTGCAGCCGCTCGTCTACGCCGTGGGCCTGGGCGGCTGGACCGAGGACGCCTTCGACGCCACCGGCTGGCTGCTGGTGGGCGTCATCCAGATCCTGGTGCTGATCGCGGTGATCGGCCCGCTGCAGCGCTGGCGCTCGGTGGAGCCGGTGGTCGACCGCCACGCGATCCGCATCGACGTGCTCTACACGCTCATCCACCGGCTGGGGCTGTTCCGGCTGGCGATCTTCTTCACGCTGCAGCCCTTCTTCGACGACGCCATGGGCGCGCTGAGAACAGCGGGGTGGGGCACCTTCCACCTCGACGAGGTCTGGCCCGGCGTCACGGACATCCCGTGGGTGGCCTTCGCCATCTACCTGGTGGTGCTCGATTTCGTGGGCTACTGGATCCACCGCGGCCAGCACCAGTTCAACTGGTGGTGGGGCCTGCATTCGCTACATCACTCGCAGCGCCAGATGACCATGTGGAGCGACGACCGCAACCACCTGCTCGACGACATCGTCCACGACACGCTGATCGTCATCGTGGCGCAGCTCATCGGTGTGGCGCCGGGGCAGTTCATCGCCTTCGTCGCCTTCACCCAGCTCAGCGAGAGCCTGCAGCACGCCAACCTGCGGCTGAGCTTCGGCGCCATCGGCGAGCGGCTGTGGATCAGCCCGCGCTTTCACCGGCTGCACCACAGCATCGGGCTGGGCCACGAATCGAACGGCCGCAGCACGCTCGGCGGCCACAACTTCGGCGTGCTGCTGCCCTGGTGGGACATGCTCTTTCGCACCGCCAACTTCGAGGACCGCTACGACCCGACCGGCATCCGCGACCAGGTCGAGCCCGGCGCCGACGGCCGCGTGCGCGAGTACGGCCGGGGCTTCTGGGCCCAGCAGTGGCTCGGGCTGAAGCGGATGGTCGGCCGCGGCTGAGGGGCTACGGGCCCTGGACGGCCCGCCCGAGGCGTTATCCTCGCTGCTTCATGCGCCTGCTCCTCGACTCCTTCTGGCGCGCGGTCGCCTACTGCATGCTGCCGCGCGTGATCGTGCTGTCGCTGCTCCCGCTGGCGCTGATGATCGTGCTGGCCTCGGTGCTGGGCTACTTCTACTGGGATGCGGCCGTGGTCTGGACGCGCGGCGCGCTGGACGCCTGGCCGCTGCTGTCGAGCTTCTGGTCCTGGCTCGGCCGGCTTTTCTCCGGCGACGTCACTTCCGTGCTGGCCTCGCTGGTCGTGGTGTTCGCGGCCACGCCGGTGATCGTGGTGGTCTGCCTGCTGATCGTCGCCGGATTCATGGCGCCCGCGCTCACCAAGCTGGTGGGCGAGCGGCGCTTTCCGGGGCTCGAGCAGAAGAAGGGCGCCTCCTTCTTCGGCAGCGTGGCGCGCTCGCTGGGCGCCACCATCCTGGCGGTGATCGCGCTGGTCGTGTCGATGCCGCTGTGGCTCATTCCGCCGCTGGTGCTGATATTGCCGCCGCTGATCTGGGGCTGGCTCACCTACCGCGTGATGAGCTTCGACGCACTCGCCGAGCACGCCAGTCCCGAGGAGCGCGCCGCCCTCATCCGCGCGCACCGGGTGCCGCTGCTTTGCATCGGCGTGCTGTGCGGCTACCTGGGCGCCGCGCCCAGCATCGTCTGGGCCTCGGGCCTGCTGTTCGCCGCCGCTTTCTTCGTGCTGGTGCCGATCGCGATCTGGATCTACACGCTGGTTTTCGCCTTCTCGGCTGTGTGGTTCGCTCACTACTGCCTCGATGCGCTTGCGCAGCTTCGCGCCCAGCGCGCGGCGGCCGAGGCAGCGGCTGCCGGCGGCGGCATGCCGGCCATCGAGGCCGACGAAGCCAGCAAGGCCGCTCTTTCCCAATGGGGTTCTCCATGACACGCGCATTCGGTCTCATCGTCGTCGGCGACGAGATTCTTTCCGGCAAGCGTGCCGACAAGCACATGGCCAAGGTCATCGAACTGCTTGCCGCACGCGGCCTTCAACTGAGCTGGGCCGAGTACGTGGGCGACGAGCCCGATCGCATCACGGCGGCGCTGCAGCGCGCCTTCGCCTCGGGCGACATCGTCTTCTCGACCGGCGGCATCGGCGCCACGCCCGACGATCACACCCGCCAGTGCGCCGCCAGGGCGCTTGGCGTGCCGCTGGCGCTGCACCCCGAGGCCGAGCTGCTGATCCGCGAGCGCATGCAGGACACCGCGCGCGAGCAGGGCCTGCCCTACGAGCCCGACCGGGCCGACAACGTGCACCGGCTCAACATGGGCGTGTTTCCGCAGGGGGCCACGCTCATCTACAACCCGTACAACAAGATCCCGGGCTTCAGCGTGGGCGACGTCCACTTCGTGCCCGGTTTCCCCGTCATGGCCTGGCCCATGATCGAATCCGTGCTCGACGGCCGCTACGCCGGGCTGTTCGCCACCAAGGCCGTCGCCGAGAAATCCGTGATCGTTTTCGGTGCCATGGAGGCCACGCTGACGCCGCTCATGGAGGCGATCGAGGCCAATCACGCCGGCATCAAGGTGTTCAGCCTGCCCAGTGTCGACCATCCGACTTACGGCCGGCACATCGAACTGGGCGTCAAGGGCGATGCCGAGCGGCTCGATGCCGCCTATGCCCAGTTGATCGAAGGCCTGCACACTTTTGACGCCAAGCTTGGCCCCGAATTGGTGCGATAAAAATCAATGCACCAAAATAGTGAGTTTCCGCCTTCATTTGGGTTCTGAGGCGGTCATCGAAGCCTCATCCGGTGAGGCGACAATGGCACAGAAACTGCATCCCACGTCCCTGTATTCCTAACCACCATCCAACTCAGGAGAAACTGATGGCAAAGACCGTCGCCGATGTACTCAAGCTCGTCAAGGAAAACGAGGTCAAGTTCGTCGACTTCCGCTTCACCGATACCCGCGGCAAAGAGCAGCACGTGACCGTGCCGGTCTCGGCTTTCGACGAAGACAAATTCACCTCGGGCCACGCATTCGACGGCTCGTCCATCGCCGGCTGGAAGGGGATCGAAGCTTCGGACATGCAGCTCATGCCCGACCCGAACACCGCCAACATCGACCCGTTCTTCGAAGAAACGACGCTGATCCTGACCTGCGACGTGATCGACCCCGCCGACGGCAAGGCCTACGAGCGCGATCCGCGTTCGCTCGCCAAGCGCGCCGAAGCCTACATGAAGGCATCGGGCCTGGGCGACACCGCCTACTTCGGTCCGGAACCCGAATTCTTCGTGTTCGACGGCGTGCGCTGGAAGAACGACATGTCGGGCTGCTTCGTGAAGATCGAATCCGAAGAAGCCTCGTGGAACACCGACAAGGAATACGAGCACGGCAACACCGGCCATCGTCCGGCAGTCAAGGGCGGCTACTTCCCGGTTCCCCCGGTCGACAGCTTCCAGGACATGCGTTCGGAAATGTGCCTGGTGCTCGAATCGCTCGGCATCCCGGTCGAAGTGCATCACCATGAAGTGGCGAACGCCGGCCAGATGGAACTCGGCACCAAGTTCAGCACGCTCGTGCAGCGCGCCGACTGGGTCCAGCTGCAGAAGTACGTGATCCACAACGTGGCCCACGCCTACGGCAAGACCGCCACCTTCATGCCCAAGCCCATCGTCGGCGACAACGGCTCCGGCATGCACGTGCACCAGTCGGTCTGGAAGGACGGCAAGAACCTGTTCGCCGGCGACGGCTACGCAGGCCTGTCGGACTTCGCCCTGCACTACATCGGCGGCATCATCAAGCACGCACGTGCCCTGAACGCCATCACGAACCCCGGCACCAACAGCTACAAGCGCCTGGTGCCCGGCTTCGAAGCCCCGGTGAAGCTGGCCTACTCGGCCAAGAACCGCTCGGCCTCGATCCGCATCCCGTTCGTGGCCAACCCGAAGGGCCGCCGCGTCGAAGCGCGCTTCCCCGATCCGCTGATGAACCCGTACCTGGGCTTCGCCGCGCTGCTGATGGCCGGCCTGGACGGCGTGGAAAACAAGATCCATCCGGGCGAAGCCGCCAGCAAGGACCTGTACCACCTGCCGCCGGAAGAAGACGCGCTGATCCCGACCGTCTGCCACAGCCTCGACCAGGCCCTGGAATACCTGGACAAGGACCGTGCGTTCCTGACCAAGGGCGGCGTGTTCACCGATGCCTACATCGACGCGTACATCGAACTGAAGATGCAGGAAGTCACGCGCTTCCGCATGGCGACCCATCCGGTCGAGTTCGACATGTACTACTCGTTGTAATTGGCTCGCCCCCCAGGCTTCGCGCACTTCGTGTCGCTTCGCCAGCCCCCTACCGGGGGGCGATACCTGCGACCCGGCAGAGCCGGTTCCGCGGTATCTCCCGGGAAGAGGTTTTTGGGGCTTGTAGGCCTGATGGGTTACGAAGGACGGCTGGGCCGTCCTTTTTCTTTGGGATGGAACATCTGGTCACTTTTGCCGTCGAATTGCACGAAAATGCCCCTTTGTCGCCGCTTCCCACCGATACACATGAAGACAGCTTCCCTCATCTTTCTGGCCGGTTCACTGATCGCGCTGCCGGCGCTCGCGCAGGAGCGTGTCTGGCGTTGCGGCAACGAGTACACGAACAATTCCACCGTCGCGCAGCAGAAGGGCTGCAAGATCATGGAAGGCGGCAACGTCACGGTCGTGCAGGGCACGCGGGCGTCGGGTGGCGGTTCCGCTTCTTCCCCGTCGGGCGGTTCGTCCGCCGCGCGTTCGCCGGCGGGCAGTCCGAGGGTGGAAGGCGTTGACCAGCGTGCCCGCGACGGCGAGGCGCGATCGGTGCTCGAGGCCGAGCTCAAGAAGGCCGAGGCGCGCCAGGCCGAGCTGCAGAAGGAATACAACAACGGCGAGCCCGAGAAGCAGGGCAGCGAAGGCCGCAACTACCAGAAGTACTTGGACCGCGTCGCCGAGATGAAGGCCGAGCTGGCGCGCAACGAGAGCGACATCGCCGGCATCCGCCGCGAGATCGCCCGGCTGCCGGCCAAGCAGCCCCAGTAAGACGCCATGGTGTTCGGTAAGAAGGCGGCCGGCGCCAATTCGCGCTTTCAGTCCTTCGACCTGCTGTCCACGATGATCGCCGTGGTCAACAGCAACGGCTCCGTGCTGTTCGCCAACGCAGGCCTCGAAGACGCACTGGGCACCTCGCGCCGCACGCTCGAGGGCTCGCAGTTCGGCGCATGTTTCCATGAGCCGCAGGTGCTGCGCACGGCCATCGACGGCGCCAGCAGCAACGACTTCGCCACGCTGCGCTACGAGGCGTTCCTGCGCCGCGTGAACCACGAGCTGATGCCGGTGCAGGTCACGCTCGCCCACGGCGAGAAGAAGGGCGAGCTCATCATCGAGATGTCGCCGCTCGAGCAGCAGGTGCGGCAGGACCGCGAGGAGCGGCTCATCGACCAGGCGCAGGCGAACAAGGAACTCATCCGCAACCTCGCGCACGAAATCAAGAACCCGCTGGGCGGCATCCGCGGCGCGGCGCAGCTGCTGCAGATGGAGGTCGAGTCGCGCGACCTCATCGAATACACCCAGGTCATCATCCACGAGGCCGACCGGCTTCAGACGCTAGTCGACCGTCTACTGGCACCGCACCGCCGCCCGCACGTGGTGGGCGACGTCAACATCCACGAAGTCTGCGAGCGCGTGCGCTCGGTCATCCTCGCGGAGTTTCCGCGCGACCTGCACATCGAGCGCGACTTCGACGTCTCCATTCCCGAGTTCCGCGGCGACCGCGAGCAGCTCATCCAGGCCACGCTGAACATCGCGCACAACGCGGCGCAGGCGCTGGCCGAGCGCCGCGCGGCGGGCGACGCGCAGATCACTTTCAAGACGCGGGTGGCCCGTCAGGTGATCTTCAACAAGCAGTGGTATCGACTGGCACTGGAATTGCATGTAATCGACAATGGACCGGGTGTGCCGGACACGATCAAGGACCGCATCTTCTATCCGCTCGTATCGGGCAGGGAAGGCGGGACAGGGCTGGGATTGACGCTCGCACAAACTTTTGTGCAACAGCATCACGGCGTGATCGAGTGCGACAGCGTCCCGGGCCGAACCGATTTCAAGATATTGATACCGCTGCCCTAGCGCAGCCACCGGCAACAGAGGAGATGCATGAAGCCGATCTGGATAGTTGATGACGACCAATCGATTCGCTTCGTGCTCGAGAAGGCTCTGCTGCGCGAAGACCTGCCCACGCGCAGTTTCACCAACACGCGCGAGGTGCTCGCAGCACTCGAACAGGCCGCCGACGACGACCAACTCGCACCTCAGGTCCTGGTGAGCGACATCCGCATGCCCGGCGGTTCCGGACTCGACCTGCTCGACAAGATCAAGGCCATGCACCCGGGCCTGCCCGTCATCATCATGACGGCGTTCTCCGACCTCGACAGCGCCGTCTCGGCCTTCCAGGGCGGTGCCTTCGAATACCTGCCCAAGCCCTTCGACCTGCCGCGCGCGGTCGAGCTCATCCGCCGCGCGGTCGACGAAAGCCAGCGCGAGGAAGTGGCCGAGGAGCGCATGGTCGCCGCGCCCGAGATGCTGGGCCAGGCGCCCGCCATGCAGGACGTGTTTCGCGCGATCGGCCGGCTTTCGCAGAGCAACGTCACGGTGCTCATCACCGGCGAGTCGGGTTCGGGCAAGGAGCTGGTGGCACGCGCGCTGCACAAGCACTCGCCGCGCGCCAATGGGCCCTTCGTGGCCATCAACACGGCCGCCATTCCGAAGGACCTGCTGGAAAGCGAACTCTTCGGCCATGAGCGCGGCGCCTTCACCGGTGCACAGACCATGCGCCGCGGCCGCTTCGAGCAGGCCGAGGGCGGCACGCTCTTCCTCGACGAAATCGGCGACATGCCCTTCGACCTGCAGACGCGCCTGCTGCGCGTGCTGAGCGACGGCCATTTCTACCGCGTGGGCGGCCACAACTCGGTGAAGGCCAACGTGCGCGTCATTGCGGCGACCCACCAGGACCTGGAGCAGCGCGTGAAGCTCGGCGGCTTCCGCGAAGACTTGTTCCACCGCCTCAACGTGATCCGCCTGCGTCTGCCGGCCCTGCGCGAGCGCGGCGAAGACGTGCCCGCACTCACCCGCCACTTCCTGCAGGTGAGCGCGCGCCAGCTCGGCGTGGAGCCCAAGCGCATCTCGGATGCCGCATTGGCGAAGCTCGCGGCATTCAATTTCCCCGGCAACGTGCGCCAGCTGGAGAACATTTGCCACTGGCTTACGGTGATGGCGCCGGCCCAGTTGATCGAGGCGAAGGACCTGCCGCCGGAGGTGATGGCGGGCGGCAGCGTCGCCGAGGCGCATGCGGTGTCGGAGGCGCCGGCCGCTGCGTCGGCCGTGACGGCACAGCCCGTGTCCTCGTTCCCGACGTCGGGTGGCGAATCGGTGGCGCCGGCGCATGCCGTTTCCGAGCCTGCCGAGACTCCTGCTCCCGCAACCGGCACCAGCAGCTGGGAAGGCGGCCTCGAGGCCGAAGCCCAGGCCCTGCTCGCGGCCGGCCGCACCGATGTGTGGGACGTGCTCTCGCGCCGCTTCGAGTCGAGGCTGATCCTCACCGCGCTGGCCAACACGCGAGGCCGCCGCATAGAGGCTGCCCAGAAGCTCGGCATCGGGCGCAACACCATCACCCGGAAGATCCAGGAACTCGGGATCGAATGAAAAAGGCCCTCTCCGGGCCTTTTTTCTTTTCAGCGGCTTCTCTGCCCCTGGGTCAGCGAATCGATCTGGAACTTGTCGCTCCTGTCCCAGAGCCAGGTGTCCACGTAGGTATGGCCGCCCAGCTTGCCCGGGTTGGGCAGGGGAGACGCGGCCTTGATCATCTCCGCGATCATCGGCGCCACCTCCGGCGCGTGGCTCGGCGTGCGGCTGAAGGTGACGTTGACCACCTTGCCCGTCGCGTCGATGTCGGTCTCGACCACCACCACGGCATACACCAGCGGCGGCAGCTTGCCCTTGTAGATGCGGCTTGCGTACTTGTTGTAGATGTGGCGCGCGCCGATCTTGCGGTAGGTGCGTACCGCGGGCGTCTGCGCGGTGATGAGCCTTACCGTCGGCACTTCGCGGCCGTCCGTCGCGGTCTCGCCGGCGGGTGTGGTCGCGGTGCCCTTGTCGCCTTCCTCAGCCTTGTCGGCGGGCTTCAGCAGCGAGCATGCCGCGAGCGACAGCGCGGCTGCTGCAATCGCCAGGCGGCGGCCGGTCCGAAGGAGCGTCGAGCGCATGGCGTCAGGCACCACGGTCGAGGTCGAGCACCACGGGCGCATGGTCGCTCGGCTTTTCCCACTTGCGCGGCACGCGGTCGATGACGCAGCCCTTCACGTGCGGCACCAGGGGCTCGCTCACCAGGATGTGGTCGATGCGCAGCCCGCGGTTCTTCTGGTAGCCCAGCATGCGGTAGTCCCACCACGAATAGCTCTTCTCGGGCTGCTCGAACATGCGGAAGCTGTCCTTCAGGCCCAGGTCGAGCAGCGCCTTGAAATGGTTGCGCTCCTCGGTCGTGTGGTGGATCGTTTCCTTCAGGCCCACGGGGTCGAAGCTGTCGCGGTCCTCGGGCGTGATGTTGAAGTCGCCCAGCAGCACGAGGTCGGGGTTGGCCACCAGCTCCTGGCGCAGCGCGTCGCGCAGCGCATCGAGCCACTTCATCTTGTATTCGAACTTGTCGGTGCCCGGCGCCTGCCCGTTCACGAAGTAGCCGTTGACCACGCGCAGCGGGCCCGAGGGCGTCTCCACCGTGGCCGCGATCACGCGCGACTGGTCGTCGCTGAAGCCGGTGATGTTCTTCACCACGTCGCGCACCGGCGCGAGGCTCAGGATCGCGACGCCGTTGTAGGTCTTCTGGCCGAACACCGCAGCCTCGTAGCCTGCCGACTTGAGCACGTCGAGCGGGAATTTGTCGTCCGTCATCTTGAGCTCCTGCAGGCACAGCACGTCGACCGGGTTGGCAATGAGCCAGTCGAGCACGTGCTGCAGGCGCGCGGTGAGGGAGTTGACGTTCCAGGTGGCGATTTTCATGGTTCGCTGTGCTTTGGCGATGGATGCAGAGCGGGGCAGCTTAGCAAAAGCCCGGGCAACCCTCGTAGCAGGAGGCAACCGGGCTGGCGGGCCGGCGTCGGCCAGGGCCCGCCTGGCCACTCAACCCTGGCCGGCCTCGGGTGCTTCATGCCTGCGGGCGGGCTGCTCGTGTCCGCGCCTGCGGCGTTCGGCGCGCGTGCGTTCGAGCGTGACGCGGCTTTTCCTGGCCGCGGCTTCGCATCTTTCATGCAGGATCGTCAATTCCTGGTCGGTGAGCTTCTCGATGCCGATGAATTCATCCTGCGCGTCGGACGAGCGGATGAGTTCGTCGAGCTTGGTCTGCAGCGCCACGCCGTCGCGGTTCTGGGTGTTCTGAATCAGGAACACCATGAGGAAGGTCACGATGGTGGTGCCGGTATTGATGAGGAGCTGCCAGGTTTCCGAGAAACCGAAGAACGGGCCGGCCACGGCCCATGCGATCACCAGGCTCACGCAGGCAAGGAAGGTGATGGGGCTCCCCGCGATATGCGCGATCCTGTTGGCGAAGCGGGCGAAGATCTGGTCCATTGGGTGAAGCTCTCCTGCCGTGGAGATTGGCCGAAGCCGCGGCGTCCGTGCGTCGGTCATCGCCGCGAGAAGCCTGCAGCAAAGCTTCGAAGATGCGTCAGCGCGAGCCGGGTGGAGGCCGTTCTCCATCGGCTTCGATCCAGCCGAGCTACCCGACCCCTCAAGCCGTCTCGCGGCGCTTGCGCGCCGGCAAGCCCAGAAGCCCTGTGCGCTGCGCCGCCAGCAGGCCCATGGCGCCGAGTCCGAGCAGCGTGAGCCCCAGGACGTTGCCCGATGCGGCCCGTCCCATGTCGAGCGCGATCTCTCCGCTGCGCGGGCCCACGAGCTGCAGGCGGCGCTTGGTCATGCGCATGCCCAGTTCGCCCAGCTGGTCGGCAAGAAGCCGCTCGGCTTCTGGGATGACGAGCGTTTCCTCGTCGGCCACGTGGTGCATCACGTCGCGCATCAGGTTCGCGACCGTCTCGTCGTAGTCGCGCGCCTCGGGCTCCATCTGCCGCAGCAGCTCGATCTGGCGCCGCATCTCCTGGTGCTCTTCCTGCGACTTGGCGATGAGTTCGTTCTGCGTGACCGCGCGCACCGCCGGATAGAAGATCTCTTCCTCGAGCTGCGCATGGACTTCGAGCGCGGTGCACATGGTGTTGACCAGGCCTTTCTTCACGCGCCTCGGCGCGCTGGCCTTGTACTGGTGGAAGGTGGAAAGCACGTGCGTGTGATCCAGCCGGATCATGTTCGTCGCGCTCGGGAAAAGTCGGGAAAGAAGTCCGGTCACGAGGGCCTCCAGAACGTCAGGGCAGCGTGAAGCTGGGTGAATGGACCCGAAGACGCGCGGCCGGCGTCTTCGGGCGCGGGCGAACTCAGGCCGTGGCGCCGAGTTCCTCCATCAGTTCCTCCTTGCGGGCGGCCAGCTGCTCGCGCATGGCGACCAAGTCCAGCCCCCGGGCGGCGCGCGCCTTCACGAAGATCTCGTTGCGCTCTTCCTTCACGTGGTGGTCGATGTACTCGCCCAGCACGATCACCTTGGCATCGAACTTGTCGTCGACCTCGGTGGCTTCCTGGATCTGCGCGATCAGGTCCTTGGCGCTCGCGTGCTCAACCTCGGCTTCGTCGAGCAGGTCCGTTTCCTTGATCGCCTCGCGCAGGGCCGGATAGAAGATCTCTTCCTCGATCTGCGCATGGACGGTGAGCTCCATGCAGATCTCGTTGGCGAGCTCGCGCTTCTTCTGCTGCGCCGAAGCGGCGCGCGAATGGGTGAGTTCCTCGTACTCCTTGAACATCTTCTTGACGTTGCGATGGTCGGCATCCAGAAGGCTGCAGGCATCGGGTTCGGCGCGTCGGGAAGTTGGCATCGTGGGCTCCGTTGGTTTGGGTTGATCTTGGGTTGATCGGGTTGTGGAATGCCGAACGTTGAAGCGGCGATCGGGGCACTCGCGTAGGAAAGCACCGTTTCCGCATAGCAGAGCGGGTGAGACGCGGCAGCGTGGCAACACTCCGAGGGCGGACGCATTCGACCGCGAGTACCGCGGGCGCCACACCGGCCCGCGATGGGCCGAGCCCGAGCTCACCGGCAAGCAGGCGCTGCCGTCACTGGCGCAGCAGGACTTCGGTGCCGTCCGCGGCCACCATGACGCCCGGCGAACTCTCGTCGACTTCGATGCGCACGCCCATGTGCTTCTCGGGCAGGGTGACCGTGCGGCCCTGGTTGCCGGTCATCCAGCCGAGGCACTTCAGGTATTCGTCGCGCAGCGCCGGCGACAGCACGAACTTTCGCGGATAGACGTTGTGGTGGGCTTTCCAGTGCTCGGAGAGCTTCTCGGTCATGGTGAGGTAGAGCGTTGTCATTTCCCCTGCGGCATCGAGGACTGATCTTGGTCGTCGTCGTGGCGCAACCCACGCGGGAAGCCGCGCTGGATCTCTTGCAGTTGCGCGCGCAAAACTATATCGGCGGCTCGACTGCGGCGCGAGCGGGTCCCGGCGAGCACCGGGCTCCAGATGTCGGATTCGTCCGACATCGGCAGGCCGCCGCCATGTCGTAAATTTCCGCTCCTGCGGTCTCCCGCAGGCTTGCTGTAAACCTCAGCCCGGCCCTTGCGGCCGGGCTTTTTTTCTTGTGGCCCGCACGCCTTGCGCATGAGCCCGGGTGTCGAAAAATTCCCTCTTGAAATCGGCGGCGCGCGGCCTATCTTCACCTCCGTCGGAAATTGGTCGACCGAAAAGGAGGTACTGCAATGACCATGAACTTGCTCAAGCAAATCGCCGGCTCTCGCCTACCCGTCACGTTCTATCGCACGCAGGACATCGATCAGGTCCGGCTGTTGCGCGCCGCCGGGCTCGTCGTCGCCCTGGTGCCATCGCCGTCGAACCCAGTGTCCCTGTCCGGTTCCGCCCAGGCCGCGCAGGTCCTGGCCATCACCCAGAAGGGGCGCGAGGAACTGGCGAGATTCAACTATCCGGAGTCACGACCTCCGCGCTGGCGAAACCGTTTGCCGCGCATCACCGCACGGCTTCGCTCCTACGCGGGCGGCTCCTCGCAGCCGGCCGGCGTGCACAACCTGCCGCAGTAAGGGCTGCGGCCCATTCCAGGTTTCGTTCGTTCCATGTTTTTTGGAGGTTCAGCCATGTACCGATCTTTCTTCCCTCGCGACATGCTCGCGGAAATGGATCGCCTGCAGCGGGACATGCGGCAGGCGTTCGATCTGGCCCCCACCATCCGCGGCTTCGGCAGCAACGGCTTTCCGGCGCTGAACGTAGGCGCGACCCCGCAGGCGGTGGAAATCTATGCCTTCGCGCCCGGCGTCGACCCGGCCACGCTGGAGGTCCATCTCGAGCGCGGCCTGCTCACCATCGCCGGCGAGCGCAAGAGCGCGCTGCCCGAGGCGAACGCGAAGGCGGCCGTGCACATCAACGAGCGCTTCGAGGGGCCGTTTCGCCGCATGCTCACGCTGCCCGACGATGCGGACCCCGAGGCGGTCGACGCCAAGCTGCGCGACGGCGTGCTGCACATCACCGTTCGCCGCCGCGCGTCGGCACAGCCGCGGCGCATCGCCGTCCAGTGAGTCCAATAAAGCAAGGAGATGAACACCATGAGCAACGATATCCAGACTCGTTCTTCCGGTGCTCCGGGAAGCACCGATGCCAGGCAGAAGGAGAAGGCGCCGCGCTACGGCAGCGCCGCGCTCACGCCTCCGGTCGACGTGATCGAGGACGCGGGCGGCATCACCCTCTATGCCGACCTTCCGGGCGTCTCGCGCGAGAACCTGAACCTCCATGTGGAAGCGGAAACCCTGACCATCGAGGCGGAGTCGAGCCTGAGCGTGCCCGATGGCCTGAAGACCAGCCACACGGAAGTCGGGCTCGGGCGATTCCAGCGCGTCTTCACGCTCAGCAAGGAACTGGACACCGAGAAGGTTTCCGCCGAACTCGCGCAGGGCGTGCTGAAGCTGCGGATACCCAAGGCCGAGCACGCGAAGCCGAGGCGGATCAACGTCGAAGTGGCCTGAGCGGCGGCAAATGAGCGGCAGCGTGCCTGCGGGGTGGATGACACAGCCCTCGCGGCACGCTCTTCTTCTACGGCGTGCGCAAGCCGGAGCAGGGGCCGCGAAACCGCTGCAGGACAACTGAATGAAGTTAGGCGGTCAGCGCTTGCGCGCCCGCGCGGCGGGCAGGCGGATGCGGGAGCCGGAAGTGGTCGCGATGCCGAAGACCGTGGCGCATTGCTCCAGCAGCATCGCGTGGCGCCGGGCCGTCTGCGTGGCGGTGCAGTCCTTGGGCAGCACCACCTCGAGGCCGTGCATGCGCGCGTCGTTGGCGGTGCTCAGCACGCACTGGTCGCTGGCGACCCCGGTCACGATGAGGCGGCGCACCTTCAACACGCCCAGCAACTGCTCGAGCGGCGTCGCCACGAAGGCCGACTGCTGCGGCTTGAGCACGAAGTAGTCGTCGTTGTCGGGTGCCAGGCTGGCGGTGACGGTCGCGCCGGGCCCGCCGCCGGCCATCGACAGTTCGACCAGCGCACTGAAGTCGGAACGCCAGCGGCCCCGGTTGTCGTTGGCGTAGATCGCGGGCACGCCGCCGGCCTTGCATCGGCGTTTCAGCGCGGCGATGGAAGGGGCGACCGCCACAGCGGCGGGCAGCAGCTTGTCGGCGTCGGGAAAGTCCCAGCAGCTGATCATGTCGACGATGAGCAGGGCGGTGCCGCCCTTGGCCTCCTCGACGGCCAGCGCGCCGCGCGAAGGCGAGGCGCTGGCGGAAAGGGAAAGGCGGCGGGTCGAAGGCATGCTCGTGGAGGACCTTTCCAGAAGGCACCATCAGCAAGAGCCGCATCGCGGGGCTGCTGGCAACCCCCGATCGCTCAGAGGCCGTAGTACTTGTTGATGCTGGCGGTGTAGCTCTCGTCGTAGTCCGGAATGCGGGTGTCGTCGTACTTCGGCGCGCCTTCGAGCGTTTCCTTCCGAAGCGGAACCACGTAGCCTTCCTGGGCGGTGTCGTACTTCAGCATGCTCCAGGGAATGGGATAGCGGTCGGTGCCGATGCCGAGGAAGCCGCCGAACTCCATCACGGCGTAGCGCACCTGGCCGGACAGCTTGTCGATCATGAGGTCGTCGATGCTGCCGAGCTTGTCGCCCGCGGTGTTGTAGACAGTCGTTCCCTCGACCCGATCCGACGAGATGACGTTTGCCGGAATGGCCATGGCTTTCTCCTTGTCGACGCGTCTGGGGGGCATCGACGAATGCTTCAGAGCCCAGGCCACCGGTCTCCCTCTTATCGAGGCCGCGTCTCATCGGCAATGCTCGGCTCGGGCTGTAGGAGCGCTTCCGTTTCGTCCGCGATTGCCGCGTCATGACATCCGGCGGTGCGACGACCGGAGCGCCGCGTCAGCTGCCCGGCTGCTCCACCGGCCGCAGCAGGTGCGTGAGGATGTCGGTCATCCGCTCGACGTCCACCGGCTTGGTCAGGTGGCTGTGGAAGCCGGCCTCGTAGCTGGTCTCGCGGTCCGCGGCCTGCCCGTAGCCGGTGACGGCAATCGCCACGGGCGGATCGACCAGCTCGGCGCGCAGCCGGCGTACCACCGCATGGCCGTCGAGGTCGGGCATGCCGATGTCGATCAGCATCACGTCTGGCCGCAATTCCTTCGCCGCCTCGATCGCGGCGAGTCCGCCGTGCACCACCTGCGTCGCGTAGCCCAGCGACTGCACCAGCAGCGACAGCGTTTCGGCCGCGTCCTTGTTGTCGTCCACCACCAGCACCAGCCTGTCCTCCGGCGAGCGGGACAGGCCGACGCCGGGCTCGGGCGGCGCCGCGGCGGGCAGTTGCACCAGGAACTCGCTGCCCTCGCCGGGGCGCCCGCTGGAGAACACGCTCACCCGCCCGCCGTGCAGCGACACCAGCTGCTGCACGAGGCTCAGGCCCAGGCCGAGCCCGCCGCTGCTGCGCGCGACGTCCTGCTCGCCCTGCACGAACAGGTCGAAGATCTTCTGCAGGTCCTGCGGCTGCACGCCCATGCCGTTGTCGCGCACGGAGATCTCCGCCTCGGGCATGCCCGTGGCGGCATCGGCCGCGCCGGCACCCAGCGTGACCGTCACCTGCCCGCCGATGGGCGTGAACTTGCAGGCGTTGTGCAGCAGGTTGCTCACCACCTGCACGATGCGCGCGCGGTCTCCGGTGATCCACGGGTCGGCGGCGTGCACCTGCACCTCGAGCCGCTGCTCCTTCTGCGCCGCCAGCGCACGCACGGCGTCGGCCGCGTCCAGCACTGCGTCGCGCAGCCGCACCGGCTTGGCCTCGAGCTGGATCTTGCCGCTGGTGATGCGGCCCACGTCGAGCAGGTCGTCGATCAGCCGCGTCATCTGCCTGAGTTGGCGGTCGATGATGTCGCGGGTGTTGCGCAGCACGCGCGACTCCGTCTGCTCGCGTTTGAGCAGCGCCACCGCGTTGGAGATGGGCGCGAGCGGGTTGCGCAGTTCGTGTCCCAGCATGGCCAGGAAGGTGGTCATGCGCCGGCCCTCGTCCTCCAGCGCGGTGATGCGGCGGCGCTCGGTGAGGTCGCGCGTGACCTTCGCAAAGCCCCTGTGGCGCCCCGCGCGGTCGTACACGGCGGTGATGACCACGCTGGCCCAGAAGCGGCTGCCGTCCTTGCGCACGCGCCAGCCCTCGTCCTCGAAGCGCCCGTCGCGCAGCGCGTTGCGCAGTTCCTCAGCGGGCCAGCCGCGCGCCGCCACCTCCGGCGGATAGAACTTCGAGAAGTGCTGGCCGATGATTTCCTCGGCCGCATAGCCCTTGGTGTGCTGCGCGCCGAGGTTCCAGCTCGCCACGTGACCGCCGGGGTCGAGCATGAAGATCGCGTAGTCCTTCACTCCCTCGACGATCAGGCGGAAGCGCTCCTCGCTCGCGCGCAGCAGTTCCTCCTGCTGGCGGCGCTCGGTGAAGTCGCGCGTGATCTTCACGAAGCCGCGCACGGTGCCGTCGGGGCCGTCGAGCCGCGTGATGACGGTGTCGCCCCAGAAGCGGGGGCCGTTCTGCCGCACTTCCCAGCCTTCGCCGTGCACCCGGCCGTTCTCGCGCGCCTGCTGCAGGTCTCGCGCCGGCAGGCCTTCATCGAGCGCCTCCGGGGTGTAGAACAGCGAGACATGCTGCCCGACCGCCCAGGCACGGTCGCAGCGGTACAGCGCCTGCGCTCCCGGGTTGCAGTCCACGATGATCCCGTCGGGATCGAGCATGACGATCGCGTGATCGCCGACGGCTTCCACCATCAGGCGGAAGTCCGCATCGGACAGGGTGTCGGGGGAGAGCCGCCGCGAAATAGACGCAGGCGCAGGAGAGGCGGAAGCAGGAGGAACGGGCGTCTCAGCGGCCATGGCGGATGGCCTCTGGGCCGGGTTGGTTGTGGTTCTTCGGCATCTTCGGGGGCATGGCCGAAAAATGTAGCAAAGCGGGCCCCTCGCGCGTGTCGGTTTTCTTCCCGCGCTTCAGGCATGGGCGCCGGGATGGGCACCGGGAGGGCGTCGTCAACGATCGCGCTCCGGCGCTTCCTTGCGGCTGCGGTCGGCGTAGGGCGAACTGCCCTGGTTGTCCGATTCGCCGACCGGCGCGTCGCCCGCCGAAGGGGGAGGGCGCGCGGGCGCCGTTCCGGCGGCGCCTTCCGGCTCGCCGCGCTCGGCCGGCGTCTTCGAGAACTGCTTCATCGCCTTCTGCGCGGGAGTCTGCGGCTGTACCGGATCCTGGTTGGACTCCGGCGTCAGGTCCTCGTGCAGGCCGAAGGCGTCGGAGCCGTCGTGCCTGGTGGCTTCCACGTCCTTGCGCTTGTCCTGCATGCGCTCCCTGGGCGCGGGACCGGAGATCTCCTCGCCCTCGGCGTTGCGCCGTTGCGTGAACCGCTCCGCGCCGCCGATGTTGTCGACGCCTCCGCTGGTGGTGGGGCGCGTGCCGTCGCCGCTGCCCGTGACGTTGTGTGTGGCCATGTCGGTTCCTTCGGTTGAATCGGGAGGCGATCGGTGCCGCGACGTTGCGGGCGCGTGACTGCCTGTGCTTGTGCTGTGGCTGCTGTGCTTGCTGTGCTGCCGATGCGAAAGGCCACGCTACGAACGGCGTCGGGCACCGGGGTGTAGGAGAGGGCGCTGTCGGTCTGCACGCATTCCGCTACCCGCTACGCCGCTCGGTTGTTCGGGTGCCTCGGATGCCTCGGCCGCATGAAGTTGCTCTGCACAAGCTCGGGGAACACCACCGCGAGTCCGATGGAGGCGCCCATGCGATGTCCTGTGCGCCGGGTCCTACGAACGGAGGAGCGCTGCTTCCCGTTCCGCGGGCGCGGCGGGTGCCCGACGATTCGCATCGATGGAGCGATCCATCCCCGCTTTCCTCCCTGAGCGGGTGCCTGATGCGCGAAAGCATGAGGTTTCGAGCCCGGCCACGCCGGGCTTTTTTTTCGTCCGTTCGGCAAGACGGGCGTGCAGACGGGCGTGCGCTGTGCGCCATGTCCTACCGCGGCGAGCCGCGGCCGCTAGCGAAATCCCGATTCATGTCGAACCGATTGACCCAGGCGTTGCTGGTCCTGCAGCGACTGGCCTACGCGCGCATCCTCTGCGAGTTTCATCGCCAGAGACAGGTGCATGCGGGCAGCGCCGTGTCGCCGCCCGAGCTGTCCACGGCCTGTCGTCGGCTTCGGGGCTGCGAAGCGAGCTGGGAGCACTGCCGTGCCGAACTGGTGAACCCGGAACTGGCGACGGCGGTGCGCGTCGCCCGCGCGCTGCACCTGCGCCGGATGCTCGAAAGCGCGGCCGCGCGCCTGGCGCCGTGGGACGACCGCAGCGACCTTGCCCACATCCCGCCATCGCACCTGTTCGAGTGGGTGGCGCACGACTGCGAGCGTCTGGAGCTGGCCGAACTCGAGGACGCGATGACGCCCGAGGAGACCGCCTTCTACGCGCATTCGCTGGAAAGCCTGCACCGGTGAGGCAACCAGAGGGGGCGGGCGGCGCAACGACCGCCACAACGACCGCATCACTGCGGGAAGTCCTACAGGCGCGAGCTTGCGGTGGCTCTAGCTTGGCCCGGCGCTCTTCTTTTCCGTCTCCTTTTTTGTCTCCTCCTGCTCTCGTCTCGCACCGCCTCGTCCGGTCCTGTCCTTCCCTCCCGCAACCTCACGAAAGCATCCATGCCCAAGACTTCCCGAACCTCCAGCCGAACCCCTGCAGCCGCCGCTCCATCGTCCTCCGCCACGCCTGTCGCCATCGACGCCGCCCGCGCCGCGGCGCGCAACACCGACAGCGGCCCTGCCCATGCGGCACCGCCGGAAGCCGGCAGCGGCGACCTGCCCGCGCGCAAGGCGATCGAGACCCAGGCGCTGGCCGCCGCCATGCCGGCCAATGCCAGCAAGCCGGCGGAACACGGCGACGCGAATGCGCTCTCCGCGCCGCAGGGCCAGCACGCGCAGCCCGCATCGCGGCTCGCCACCGCCAGTACGCCTTCGGAAGCCAATGTCTCGGCCAAGACCGGTGGCATGGCGCCGGAGGGCACCAATCCCACGGTCGGTCCTCTCGAGCGCGTGCGTGTCGATTCCAGCGGCCAGCGGCTCACCACCAACCAGGGCGTGCCCGTGGCGGACAACCAGAACTCGCTGAAGGCCGGCGCCCGCGGCCCCGTGCTGCTCGAAGACTTCATCCTGCGCGAGAAGATCACGCACTTCGACCATGAGCGCATTCCCGAGCGCATCGTGCACGCGCGCGGCTCTGGCGCGCACGGCTTCTTCGAGTGCTACGAGCCGCTGACCGCCCACACCAGGGCGGCGCCGTTTCGCGAGGCCGGCAAGATCACGCCTGTGTTCGTGCGCTTCTCCACCGTGGCCGGCGAGCGCGGCTCCAAGGACACGGCGCGCGACGTGCGCGGCTTCGCCGTCAAGTTCTACACCGACGAGGGCAACTGGGACCTCGTGGGCAACAACATGCCGGTGTTCTTCATCCAGGACGCGATGAAGTTCCCCGACCTCGTGCACGCAGTTAAACCCGAGCCGCACCACGCCATGCCCCAGGCCGCCTCGGCGCACGACACCTTCTGGGATTTCGTCTCGCTGATGCCCGAGTCGACCCACATGCTGATGTGGCAGATGAGCGACCGCGCCATTCCGCGCAGCTACAGGACCATGCAGGGCTTCGGCGTCCACACTTTCAGGCTGGTGAATGACGCGGGCGAGTCGTGCCTGGTCAAGTTCCACTGGCTGCCCAAGCTCGGCACGCATTCGCTTGTGTGGGACGAGGCGGTCAAGATTGCCGGGGCCGACCCCGACTTCCACCGGCGCGATCTCTGGGAGGCCATCGACGCCGGCGAGTACCCCGAGTGGGAGCTCGCGCTGCAGATCTTCACCGAGGAGCAGGCGGCGGGGTTCAGCTTCGACGTGCTCGACGCCACCAAGATCGTGCCCGAGGAGCTGGTGCCGCTGCGCGTGGTGGGGCGGCTCGTGCTGGACCGCAATCCCGACAACTTCTTCGCCGAGACCGAGCAGGTCGCGTTCTGCACGGCGCACGTGGTGCCGGGCATCGACTTCACCAACGATCCGCTGCTGGCCGGACGCATCCATTCGTATGTCGACACGCAGATCAGCCGGCTCGGCGGGCCCAACTTCCACGAGCTGCCGATCAATGCGCCGGTGGCCCAGGTCCACAACAACCAGCGCGACGGCATGCACCGGCAGGCCATCCACCGCGGCCGCACGGCCTACGAGCCCAACTCGCTCGGCGGCGGCTGCCCGTTCCAGGCCGGCGCCGCGCAGGGCTTCGTCAGCGTGGCACGCCGCCTCGACGCGAAGGAGTCGAGCGACAAGGTGCGCATCAAGCCCGAGAAGTTCGCCGACCACTACACGCAGGCGTCCCTCTTCTACGAAAGCCAGTCGCCGGCCGAACAGGCGCACATCGCGGCCGCGTTCCGCTTCGAACTTTCGAAGGTGACGGTGCCCGCAGTGCGTGAGCGCATGGTCGCCGGGCTGCTGAATGCCTCGCCGGAGCTGGCGCAGCAGGTGGCGACGGGGCTGGGCATGGAGCTGCCCGCGCCGCTGCCGCGCGTGCTGGACGAGCCGACCGCGCCCGAGGT
This sequence comes from Variovorax sp. SG517, assembly GCF_013376045.1. Lineage (GTDB taxonomy): Bacteria > Pseudomonadota > Gammaproteobacteria > Burkholderiales > Burkholderiaceae_C > Variovorax. Next base: position 407,087 of record NZ_JABMJG010000003.1, read on the forward strand.
CGACCGCTCGCCCGCGCTGTCGCTGTTCGCGCGTCCGGGCGACGGCGGCATCCGCACGCGCAAGATCGCCGTCCTGATTGCCGACGGGATCGAAGGCGCTCCAGTGGCCGAGCTGGTGTCGGTGCTCGTGCGTGCCGGCGCCGTGCCGCGCCTCGTGGCGTCGCGCCTGGGGCGCTGCACCGCGGCGGACGGCACCGTCTTCGAGGCCGATGCCAGCCTGGAGAACAGCCCCGGCGTGCTCTTCGACGCGCTAGTACTGCCCGACGGCCTGCCCGGTGTGGAATGGCTCGCGCAGGACGGCCACACGATGGAGTTCGTGAAGGACCAGTACCGGCACTGCAAGACCATCCTGGCCTTCGGTGCATCGCAGGCCTTGCTGACCGAGGCCGGCATTCCGGCGATGCTGCCCGACGGCTCCCCCGATCCCGGCCTGATCATGGCCGACGCGGCGGATGCCACCGATGCGGGCCTGGCGTTCATCGCCGCAGTGGGCATGCACCGGCACCTGGCGCGCGAAACCGATCCGCCGCTGGTGTGAACCGAGCCAGCGCCTGGAGCCGCCGCATGACGAATGCGCCGGCTGTCGGCCTGCCACCAATAGAGGGTGGGGCTGGTCAACACCGGCCTGGAAAGTAGCCTGGGCCTTGCGAGGCCCAGGCGGGTTCCGCTACCAGGCCGAGAACAGGCCCTTGAGCAGAAAGAGCACGCCGAACAGCCCGCCCAGCACCAGGAAGTAGGCCAGCGGTGCACCCGCCATCGTCTCCCACCACCTTGGCGGACCCGAGAGCCTTTGCGGCTTCTTCGCGAAAGCCATCATCTTTTCCTTTCGAGAATCCTCTGCGGCCTTTCGGCTGGACAGGCCGGGAATCCGCGAGCGGTTCCGTCCGGCGTGCCATGGGCTGTCCTCATGGCATGAGCCGGGAGCTCTTTTCCGAAGGCGCCGCAGCCACGGGGACGGCCGCGCCCGTGGTCTCGTTCCATCCGCCACCCAGCGTCTTGTAGAAGGTCACGAGGTTGGTGAAGCGCGACAGCCGGGTGCCGATCAGGTCCTGCTGCGCGGTGTAGAGCGAGCGCTGCGAGTCGAGCACGCTGAGGTAGCTGTCCACGCCGCGGCTGAAGCGTGCCTGCGACAGCCGGTAGCTGTCTGCGGTGGCATTCACCAGCGACTGCTGCGCATCGAGCTGGCGCCCGAGCGTGTTGCGCTGCGCCAGCGCGTCGGAGACTTCGCGGAACGCCGTCTGTATCGCCTTCTCGTACTGCGCCACCGAGATGTCGCGGCTCACGGTGGCGATCTTCAGGTTGGCGCGGTTGGCGCCGCCGTCGAAGATGGGCAGCGAGATCTGCGGCGCGAAGCTCCAGGCGCCCGAGCCGCCCTTGAACAGGCCGGAGAGCTCGCTGCTCGACGAGCCCGCCGAGGCCGTGAGGCTGATGCGCGGGTAGAAGGCCGCGCGCGCCGCGCCGATGTAGGCGTTGGCGGCCTTGAGGTCGCGCTCGGCCTGCAGGATGTCGGGGCGGCGCTGCAGCAGCTCCGAGGGCAGGCCCGGCGGTATGGTCGCCAGCGGGTTCGTGGCCGCCGTCGCACCGTCGGGCAGGGCCTGCGGAAGCAGTTCGTCGGGCACGTCCGCGCCCACGAGCAGCACCAGCGCATTGCGGTCCTGCGCGACTTGCGCGGTGTAGCGCTCGACGTCCACGCGCGCGCTGTCCACGCTGGTCTGTGCCTGGCTCAGCGTGAGCGCCGAGGCCGTGCCCAGCTCGAAGCTGCGCTGGTTGAGCCGGTAGGCGTCGCTCTGGTTGCGCAGCGTGTCGCGCGCGAGCTTCAGCCGGTCCTGGTCGGCAGCGAGCGTGAGATAGCTGGTCGCCACCTCGGCCACCAGGCTGATCTGGGTGCTGCGGCGCGCCTCCGCCGTGGACAGGAACTGCTGCAGCGCCTGCTCGCCCAGGCTGCGCACGCGGCCGAAGAGGTCGATCTCGTAGGAGCTGAAGCCCAGCGAGGCGCTGTACTGATGCGCGATGAGCGTCTCGCCGGTGGACGACAGGCTGGCCGGCGTGCGGCTGCCGCTGCCGCCCGCGCTCGCATTCACTGTGGGGAAGAGCGCCGCGTCCTGCACGCGGTACTGGGCGCGCGCCTTCTCGATGTTGAGCACCGCCACGCGCAGGTCGCGGTTGTTGGCGAGGCTCATCTCGATCACGCGCTGCAGCGACGGATCGGTGAACACGTCGCGCCAGCCGAGGTCGGCCACGGGAGCGGATGAGGAGCCCGCGTCCGCCGTGTCACCGGCGAACTTGCCGGGCACCGGCGCTGCGGGTTGCTGGTAGGTGGGTATCAGGCTGCAGCCGGCCATCAGCGCGGTGAGCGCGGCGAGCGAGACGGAGAGGGACAGCGGCGCAAGGCGAAATGGATTCATGGCATGTGCCTCGTTCAGGATGCGGCCGTGGCCGGTTGTGCATGCGCGATGGGTTCGGCAGGCTCGGCGGAACCGCTCTTGAAGAGCCCGCGCACCAGCACGAAGAAAAGCGGCACGAAGAAGATCGCGAGCACGGTGCCCGACAGCATGCCGCCGATCACCGCGGTGCCCAGCGCGTGCTGCGCACCGGCTCCCGCGCCGCTGCCCAGCACCAGCGGCAGCACGCCGAGGATGAAGGCCAGCGAGGTCATCAGGATGGGTCGCAGCCGCAGCCGAGCAGCCTCCAGCGCCGACTCGACCAGCCCCTTGCCCTGCGCGTGCAGGTCCTTCGCGAACTCGACGATCAGGATGGCGTTCTTCGACGCGAGGCCGATCGTGGTGAGCAGGCCCACCTGGAAGTAGACGTCGTTCATCTTCCACGTGAGGAAGGCTCCGAGCAGCGCACCGAACACGCCCAGCGGCACCACCAGGATTACCGACAGCGGGATGGACCAGCTCTCGTAGAGCGCGGCCAGGCACAGGAACACGATGAGGATCGACAGCGTGTAGAGCAGGGTGGTCTGCCCGCTGGAGGCCTTCTCCTGCCGCGAGAGGCCGGTCCACTCGTAGCCGATGCCCGCGGGCAGCTTCGACACCGCCTCCTCGACGATGGCCAGTGCCTCGCCGCTGGATGCGGCTCCCGGCATCGCCATGCCCAGGATCTCGACCGAGGGAACGCCGTTGTAGCGCTCCAGGCGCGGCGAGCCCGAGCTCCAGCCGGCCTTGGCGAAGGAGGTGAAGGGCACCATCGTGCCGGCGCTGTTGCGCACGTACCAGCGGTCGATGTCCTCGGGCAGCATGCGGTATTGCGCGTCGGCCTGCAGCATCACCTTCTTCACGCGCCCCTTGTCGATGAAGTCGTTGACGTAGCTGCTGCCCCAGGCGGCCGAGAAGGTGTCGTTGATGTCGCTCATCGAAAGCCCCTGGGCCTGCGCCTTGTGCGGGTCGATCTCCAGCCGGAATTCGGGCGAGTCCTCCAGGCCGTTGGGGCGCACCGCCACGAGGCGCTTGTCCTTGCCCAGCGTGGCGAGCAGCTGGTTGCGCGCCTGCATGAGCGCGTCGTGCCCGAGGTTGGCTCGGTCCTGCAGCATCAGGTCGAAGCCGGTGGCGTTGCCCAGTTCGGCGACGGCCGGCGGCGCGAAGGCGAACACCTTCGCGTCGCGGATCGTGTTGAAGAAGGCGCCGGCCTTGGCCGCGACGCCGTTCACGCTCAGGGCCTCGCCCTTGCGCTCGTCCCAGGGCTTGAGCTTGACGAAGGCGAAGCCCGTGTTCTGCCCGCTGCCCGCGAAGCTGAAGCCGGCCACCGTGAAGAGCCCCGAGACCGCGTCCTTCTGGTCGACCAGGAAGTGGTGCTCCATCTGGCGCATGACCTCTTCCGTGCGCGCGTTCGTAGCGCCCGGCGGAAGCTGCACCAGCGCGAACATCGTGCCCTGGTCCTCGTCGGGCAGGAAGCCCACCGGCAGCTTCATGAAGCCGGCCACCACCAGCGCCAGCACCACCGCGTACGCGGCCATGTAGCGCCAGCCCTTGCCGATCATGTGGCGCACGAAGCCCTGGTAGCGGCGGTTGCCGCGGTCGAAGCTGCGGTTGAACCAGCCGAAGAAGCCGGTGCTCGCCATCGCATGGCCCTTGGGCACGGGCTTGAGCAGCGTCGCGCACAGGGCGGGCGTGAGCACCATCGCCACCAGCACCGACAGCGTCATCGCCGAGACGATGGTGATCGAGAACTGCCGGTAGATCACGCCGGTGGAGCCGCCGAAGAAGGCCATCGGCACGAACACGGCAGCCAGCACCAGCGCCACGCCCACCAGCGCGCCGGTGATCTGTCCCATGGACTTGCGCGTGGCCTCCTTGGGCGAGAGACCTTCCTCGGTCATCACGCGCTCGACGTTCTCCACCACCACGATCGCGTCGTCCACCAGCAGGCCGATGGCCAGCACCATCGCGAACATCGTGAGGGTGTTGATGGTGAAGCCGAAGGCCGCGAGCACGCCGAAGGTGCCCAGCAGCACCACCGGCACCGCAATGGTGGGAATGAGCGTGGCGCGGAAGTTCTGCAGGAAGAGGTACATCACCAGGAACACCAGCACCACGGCCTCGACCAGCGTGCGCACCACTTCCTCGATGGAGATGCGCACGAAGGGCGTGGTGTCGTAGGGCTTCTGCACCTTCATGCCCTGCGGGAAGAACTTCTCCAGCTCGGCCACGCGCGCGTCGATGGCCTTGACCGTGTCGAGCGCGTTGGCGCCCGCGGCCAGCTTGATGGCCAGCCCGGCGGCCGGCTTGCCGTTGTAGCGGCCGACCGTGTTGTACGACTCGCTGCCGAGCTCGATGCGGGCCACGTCGCGCAGGCGCACCTGGGCGCCGTTGGTCTGGGTGCGCAGCAGGATGTCCTCGAACTCCTGCGCGGTCTTCAGGCGCGTCTGCGAGGTGATGGTCGCGTTGATCTGCTGGTTGGCGGCCGCCGGCATGCCGCCGAGCTGGCCGGCGGACACCTGCGCGTTCTGCGCCTGGATCGCGGTCTTCACGTCCAGCGGCGTGAGGCTGAAGTTGGAGAGCTTGTTCGGGTCGAGCCACACGCGCATGGCGTACTGCGAGCCGAAGAGGGTGGTGTCGCCCACGCCTTCCACGCGGCTGATGGCCTCCTGCACGTTCGCGGCCACGTAGTCCGACAGGTCGGAGCCGTTCATGCTGCCGTCCTCGGAGGTGAAGGCCAGCACATTGAGGAAGTTGGTGGCCGACTTCGTGACGGTCACGCCCTGCTGCTGCACTTCCTGCGGCAGCAGCGGCGTGGCCAGCGAGAGCTTGTTCTGCACCTGCACCTGCGCGGTGTCGGGGTCGGTGCCGTTCTCGAAGGTGAGCGTGATGGTGACCGAGCCCGACGATTCGCTGGTCGAGGCCATGTAGCTCAGCCGGTCCAGCCCCTTCATCTTCTGCTCGATGACCTGGGTGACGGTGTCTTCCAGCGTCTTCGCTGAAGCGCCGGGGTAGTTGGCGGTGATCGCGACGGCGGGCGGCGCGATGCTCGGGTACTGCGCGATCGGCAGCGTGGCGATGGACATCGCGCCGCCCAGCATCACGATGATGGCGAGCACCCACGCGAAGATGGGGCGGTCGATGAAGAAGCGTGCCATGAAGGTCTCTCCCGATCGATCAGTTCGCCGCGCCGGCGGTGCCGGCCGGGGCCGCGCTGGCCGTGTCGGTGCCGGTCTTCGGCTTGGGGCTCCACTGCACGGTCTTCACCGCGACGCCGGGCGCCGCGCGCTGCTGGCCGTCCACCACGAGCTTGTCGCCGGCCTGCAGGCCGCCGCGCACCAGCCACTGGTCGCCGATGGCGCGTTCGGTCTCGAGCGAGCGGCGCTGCAGCTTGCTTTGCGCATCGACCACGTAGGCCGTGGGCTTGCCGGCGCCGTCGCGCGACACGGCCTGCTGCGGCACCAGCAATGCCTGCTCCTTCACGCCTTCCTGCAGCACGGCGCGCACGTACATGCCGGGCAGGAGCACGGCGTCGGGGTTGGGGAACACCGCGCGCAGCGTGATGGCGCCGGTGTTCTGGTCCACGGTGACGTCCGAGAACTCGAGCTTGCCTTCGAGCGCGTAGGTGCTGCCGTCCTCCAGCAGCAGCCGCACCTTCGCGGCGTTGGCGCCGCTCTTTTGCAGATCGCCGCGCGCCATCGCCTGCCTGAGCTGGAGCATCGCGGCGCTGGGCTGCGTCACGTCGACGTAGATCGGGTCGAGCTGCTGGATGGTGGCGAGCGCGCTCGACTGGCTGGCCGTGACCAGCGCGCCCGGCGTGACCGACGACTTGCCGATGCGCCCCGAGATCGGCGCGTCGATGCGCGCGTAGGCGAGGTTGATGCGGCTGGTCTCGACGTTCGCCCTGGCCGCCGCGACGTCGGCCTCGCCCTGGCGCAGCGAGGCCGCGGCGTCGTCGTAGTCCTGCTGGCTCACTGCCTTGATGGCCACCAGCTCCTTGTAGCGCTCGGCCTTCAGCCGCGTGGTGCCCAGGCTGGCCTGCGCCTTGGCGAGCGCGGCGACGTTGCTGTCGTAGGTCGCCTGGTAGGTGGCGGAGTCGATCTGGTAGAGCGCCTCGCCGGCCTTCACGTCGCTGCCTTCGCGGAACTTGCGCGACTTCACGATGCCGCCGACCTGCGGTCGCACGTCGGCGATGAGGAAGGGCACGGTGCGCCCGGGCAGCTCGGTCGTGATGGCCACGCGCTGCGGCTGCACGGTGACGATGCCGACCTCGGGCGTGCCTGCCGCCGGGGGCGGGCCGCCCGGGGGCTTGCCACAGGCGACGAGCATGAGGGTGGACACGACGGCCGCGGCAAAGGTCAGGCCGTAGGTGAGAGGGGGGCGCATTGCGGTTCTCCTGGGAAAACGACCGGACGCAGGTAGGTTCAGTCGGCGTTTAAATAGACAGTGCTGTACTGAAATGTATTTTGACTTGAATGGGCTGTCAATTAAAATAGTCAGGCGTGTACAGAAATAAGGAGGGACACCGTATGCGGGTAAAGACCGAAGCGAAGCGCGACGCCATCGTCCAGGTGGCATCGGAAGTCTTCAGGGAGCTGGGATTCGAGGGCGCCTCCATGGTGGAGATCGCCGCGCGCGTGGGCGGCTCGAGGGCAACGCTCTACGGCTACTTCGCCTCCAAGGAGGAACTGTTCGTCGCGGTGATGCTCGGCGCGGCGAAGAGCCACTTCGATCCGATCTTCGAGGCACTGGGCCAGGAAGCCGACGACGATCTCGAACGCGTGCTGCAGCGCTTCGGCGAGAAGGTCCTGGCGGTGGTGTGCTCGCAGGAAGTCATCGAGTCGCAACGGGCCGTGATCGCCGAGTCCGGCCGCAGCGACATCGGGCGTCTCTTCTACGAGGGCGGCCCAAGGCAGGGGCTCGCCGCGATGGCGGGCTTCCTGGAGCAGCAGATGCGCAAGGGCCGGCTGCGCACGGCCGACCCGACGGTGGCGGCGCACCACCTGCTGGCGCTGCTGGATTCGGAGACCGTCAAGCCGCGCCTGCTGGGCATCCAGGGGCCGATGACCCGCAAGGAATTGCGCGAGGCGACCCAGCGTGCCTTGCAGGTGTTCCTTGGCGGCTATGCGCCGGCGGGCAAGACCGCGGGGTGATGGGACGCTTCGGGGCCCCGGGGGCTGCGGGGCGCCCTGGGGGCTTACTGCTTCGGCAGCATCCCGGAGGACGGCGATGCCAGCATGCCGTGCCTCAGGCTCCACACGCAGGCGCCCAGCCGCAGCAGCCTTTCGACGTTGCTGTCGTAGTAGGGGCTTTGCGCGTCCTCCTGCTCGATGAGCTCGGAGATGCAGGCGAGTGCGTCGGTGGGCGTGAAGCCCAGGCCCGATCGGGCCATTCCCATCACTGTCACGAGAACATCGGTCTTCTTCATTTCGTCCTGCTTCCGGTGGGCGGGTAGAGCATTGTTCGCCGGTGACGATCGCCCTCAGCGCGCACCGGCGATGAGCCGGACTTCGCTGCAAAGCCGGGGACCGTAGTCCTCGCAGCGTACCTCGAAACCGTACGCCGCGGCGCGCCGCAGCGCGAAGGCGGTCACGTCGCGCAGGTAGGTGCACCCCGGCTTGCGGCCCGCGGCGGCGCGGGCCTCGAAGTCGGCCTGGAAGTCGCGCGCCCATTCCTCGTAGAGCCTGTAGCGTTCTCCATGAGGGTCGATGAAGCCTGCGCGCGCCAGCGTCTGCGCGATGTCGACCAGCGGCACGGTGATGGGAATCCCGGCGTTGCGTTCATGCATGGCCGACTCCTTCAGAACTTGCCCAGCACGTTAAGGAACCACCCCTTGCTGCGGTAGCTCATGTCGGTGAGGTTGTCGGAGTAGTCGGTGAAGTTGTAGCCGATGCCCACCTTCAGGTTCTCGTTGACGTGGTAGTACGCGGCCGTGACCCAGCCGCTCTTGCGGTCCTTGAGTTCCTTGGCGCGCAGGGTGCGCCACTCGAGCATCCAGTCCCAGTTGCGCACCAGCTTCCAGTCGACGCGCAGCACCGCGAGCTCGGCCGAGCTCTTGAACCACGGCGCGGAACTGTCGCGGCTCGCGCGCAGCTCGCCCAGCCGCCAGGCGTACTTGCCGCCGATGGTCCAGCGCGGGTCGATGTCGTAGGTGGCGTCGATGGCGAAGACGTGGCTGCGCTGCTGGTAGTCGATGCCGGTGGTGGAGACCGTGCCCAGCGTGGAGTCGACGCCGCCGGACACCACCTGGCCCGGCGACGAGAGGTCGTACAGGTAGGTGTACTTGAACAGCAGGTTGAGCTTGTCGTTCAGTGCCGGGCGCAGCGCGTAGCCCAGCATGGCCTCGGTGTACTTGGCCGCGGCCAGCGTGCCGGTGGTGCTGTCGCTGTCGGCCCAGTTGAACTTGCCGATCCAGCGCGAGTCGTCGTCCACCTTCCAGCTGAAGGAGTTCTTCACCAGCCAGCTGGTGCGGGTCTCGGCGGTGGTGCGGTCCTTGCGGTATTCGAGGCCGCCGCTGTACTTCAGGCGTTCGCTCGAATAGCCGCTGGTGAAGGCCACGGCCTGGCGGCGCGTGGCGCCGAGCGTTTCGGCGCCGACCCAGCCGTTCTCGAAGTTGACGCCGAAAGTCCAGTGCGTGTCGGGCGCGTACTGCACGCCGTAGGCATGCGTGAGGCCGGGCTGCGCGCCGGTGGCCTGGCGATGCTCGGTGAACATGGTCAGGCCGTCGCCCACGCGCGAGCGCACGCCGGTCACCAGGCTGCCGCCGCGGCCGATGAGGTTCTCGTCGGTGCGGCCGGTGTCCGACACGTAGGTCATGTAGACGCTGGAGCGGTCGTCGTACTGGTAGTCGACGCCGGCCTTGCCCGCGAAGCCGCCGTCGCCGGTGGAGAGCTCGCCGCGCAGCGCCAGCTTGTCGTTGACGCGGTAGCGCCCGCCGAGGCCCAGCCGGTCGTTCTCCAGCCGCGTGCCTGTGCGCCGCAGCGTCTTCTGCGCGAAGCCGTAGGCGCTCCAGCGGTCGGCGCCGGTGTATTCGAGCTGCACGGCGGCGTCGGCGCGCTCGCCCGACACCGCCTGCGTGGTCGGCAAGGAAGGGCTGGTGATGAGCGCGTCGCCGGTCTTGTCGTCGTAGCGCAGGCCGAGGCCGAGCTTCCACTCGGACGACAGCGCCAGCGAGTACTGCGCGTCGAGCACGCTGCTGTTGTAGCCGTTCTGTTCGTCGCGGCGGTCGGCCTTCAGGCGCAGCTCGCCGTTCTCCGCCTTCTCGCCGAAGGGCACGGTGGCCTGCACGCCGACCTGGCGCGTGGCGTTGCTCGCGTACTGGCCCGGTGCCGAGAAGCCGGCGTCGCGCGACTGCGCATAGGCGCTCACGCGGCCGCCGCCGCGGATGTCGAAGTCGCCCAGGTCGGCTTGGCCTTCGAGGCGCCATGCGTTGGCGTTGCCGGTGGGGCCGTTGCCCAGTCCGTTGGTCAGGGAACCGTTGCGGCCTGTGAAGCTGAAGCCGCCGTCCGTCGAGTCGAGCTGGCTGGTGCCTGGGCCCTTGCTGCGCGCGAACTCGCCCTTGACGTAGGTGTTCTCGGTCTTGCGCAGCGTGAGGTCGACGCCGGCCAGGCGCTGGTCGCCGCCGATCTGGTCCTGCCGCGAGGCGGTGACGCCCACGCCGACGTTGTCGTTGGCCCACCACGAGACGCGGCCGCCCACGGCCAGCGTGTCGAGCGAGGTGGCCAGCGGCGTGTATTCGTAGTCCACCACCAGGTAGGTCGGCATGCCGGTGAAGCCGCCGGCGCGCACCAGCGAGCCGTCGTCCGACAGGCTGGGCAGCGGCGCCGACAGCAGCACGCGGCCCTGCAGGTAGTCGATCTCGTAGTCGGTGGTGGGCACGAGCTGCGTGCGCTTGAGCACCAGGCCGGAGTCGCGGTCGCGGATTTCGAGCGTCACGCGCTCGGCGCCGCGCGTGATGTCCTGGTTGCGCAGGTAGTAGAGCGAGCCGCCGGTGCCGCGGAACTCTTCGCGAGCGGCCAGCGTGCCGGGCTCGGCGGCGAAGGCGTCGACCTTCAGCCGCGCCTCGCCGAAGGAGGTCGATTCCTCGCCCAGGTAGCGGCCGTGGAAACCATAGAGGCCCCGGCTCACGCGGGTGAGTTCGGTGTCGCCGAAGTTGAGCTTGAAGTTGCCCCACATCGCCTGCGAGCGGCCGTCGTCCACGCGCAGGTAGAAGCGGCCCTGGGTGGGCGCGTCCTCGACGGTGGTGGAGTCGTCGCCGAAGGTGCTCCACGAATCCTCCGGGTCGAAGCGGCGGAAGAGGGAGGTCGGGTCCTTGCGGTCCATGTTGCGGAACAACTCCTTCAGCGGACGCTCTTCCGTGTCGACGCTGGCGGTGAGCGTCCAGCGGTCGTTGAGCTGGCCTTTGGCGTAGCCGGCGATGCGGCCTTCGCTCCAGCCGCCACCGCCGTAGCGGTTCTTGTCGTTGGTCATGATCGCGGCCGGGCCGCTCACGCTGTTGCTGCCCACGGTGAGGTCGGCCTGGCCCACGAAGAACCAGTCGCTGGAGGGCAGGTCGAAGTCGCGCCGGTAGGCGCGCGTGGCGCCCTGCGCGTCGGTGACGGCGATCTCGCCGGTCTGCACGCGGCGCGGCACCAATTGCTGGAACACGAAGCGCCCACTCTCGTCCACCGGCACCGCGAAGCCCAGCGCGCGCACGCTCTCGCCGGGGCGGATGGCCGCGCCGCTGGCGGTGACGGTGCCCGCGCTCAGCGGAATGTTGGCGATGGCGATGTTGTTCTGGCCGTAGCCGCGCAGCAGCTCGCGCGCCGCATCGGGCGGCGTGCCGGTCTCGGGCTTGTGGCGCTTCACGAGCGTGAGCGAGAGGTCGTCGGTCTCGTCGAAGCGGCCCTGGCGGTCGTACACGCGCACGCGGTAGTAGAGCTTGCCGGTCGCGCTTTCGGGCATGCGGTCGAGCAGGCCCTCGGGCACCTGCCATTCGCCGCGCAGGCCGGCGTCCAGCGGCACGGTGGCCAGCAGGCGGCGCTGCATCGCCTCGTTGGCGGTGTACACGCGCAGCTCGGCCTTCGAGGTGAAGAGCAGGTAGTTGCTGTAGCCCGCGAAGCGCACCGTGTCGCCGGCCACCACGGTGGTGGGCCAGGCGCTGGCGCTCAGGCGGCGTGGCTGCGAGAGGTTGTCGTACTGCAGGCGCAACTGGTTGCGCTCTAGCTGCACGTCGACGCAGCGCTGGCGGTCGGCGCTGGTGGTGCCGTCCGCCGAAGCCTGCTTGCCGTCGGGCGACAGCAGCTGGCCGTCCACGCTCAGGCGCAGCGGCGCGTCGTCGGTGCCGAAGGCGGTGAAGGTGCGGCACACGCCGGGGTCGGCGGGCGCGGCGACCGGGGTTGCGGCGACGGGCGCGTCGCGCCAGTACACGCGCACCTCCACGCGGCGGTTGGCCGCCCAGTTGGCGGGGTCGGTGGCTGGCGTGGCGACGGGCGCGTCGGGGCCGCGCGAGCTCGCGGCCGCGGCGGTCTCCGGCAAGCCGAGGCGCTGCGTCAGATAGCGCGCGGCCTGCTGCGCGCGCGCCAGGCCCAGCGCGTGGTTGTCGGCGAAGCGCTCGCGCGACTTCGCGCTCATCGCCTGCGTGTCGGTGTGGCCGACGATCTCGAAGCGCAGGCCGTCGCGGCCCTTCACCTGCTCGGCGATGCGGTCGAGTTGCGCGCGGTCGGCGGGGGAGAGTGCGTCGGCGCCGGAATCGAAATGCGGCGTGCTGGCGTCGCTGCGTTCGGCGGGCGTGGCGACTGGCGATGAAACCGGGGCGGCCGCTGCCACGCGCTCGTCGCCGAGCACGAAGGTGGCCTTGGGCAGCTCGCGCTCGCTGCTGCGCGGCAGGTGGCGCGCGCCGTCGATGTCGATCGCGCGCGGGTCGGCCGCGGCGCGGTCCAGCATGCGGCCGCGCACGGCGCTTTCCTGCGCGGCGGCCAGACCCATGCCCAGGCAGGCGGCGGCCACGGCGCCCGCGAGGGCCATGCGCTTCGGAAGCGCCTTCTTCTTTCTTCTCATGTCGGCTCGCTCGATCGGGTTCGGTGTCTGTTGTCGGGTCATGGCGGCGGTGTCTTTTCCTCGCGTCATGGCTTGACCTCTTCGGAAGAGGCGGCGGCAGGCACCAGCTCGATCTCGACGTCCAGGTTGAAGAGCGGCGGCTCCTTGCGCGAGGCGCGCTGCTCGCCGAGCTGCTTCCAGCGCGAGAGCACCGCGGCCTTCACCGCGTCGGTGCGGTCGCGGCCCAGCGATGCGGGCTCGCCCGGCGCGGCCTTGTAGGCCAGGCGCAGCACCGAGGTCTTCTCCGCCAGCACGGCGACCGTGCGGTCGAGCTCGCCTGCGAAGGCGGCGCGCAGCGTGGCGGCGCCGTCGTCGAAGGCCGCGCCCTGCAGCGCGAGGCGCACCACGCGGTGCACGGTGGCGCCGAAGTTGATCTTCAGCACCTTGCCGCGCGTGGCGCGCTCGGCCGCCGGGTTCTCGCTGGTGGTGCGATAGCCCGAGGGCAGGGTGCGCTCGTCGAGCTTGAGCACCAGGTTGCTGCCGGTGCCTTCCTTCGGAATGGCGGCGCAGGCGATGTGGTAGCGGCCCTCGGCGTCGGTGGTGGCCAGCACGCCGTTGACGGTGGCGATGCGCACGTTGGCCACGCCCGGCTCGCCGTCGTCCTGGTAGCCGTTGGCGTTCCTGTCGTCGTAGACCTTGCCGATCACGTCGGTGCAGTCGAAGAGGGCGTCGGGCACCACGCGCACGGCGGCGGTGGCCAGGTTCGAGAGCGTCCGGCCGCCCACGCCCTGTGTGGCGACGACCTGGTTGACGAACTCGCCTTCGCCCACGCCGACGCCCACGCCCGCGACCATCAGGTATTCCTTGGTCTCGTTGGGCGCGAAGTTCTGGCCGGGCACCACGACCTGGCGGCCGTTGACCTGCGGGATCACCGGCAGCGCCACGCCGCCGGGCAGCGTGCGCACGCTGAGCGAGCCCTGGATGTAGCGGAAGCCCGGCGGCAGCGTGTCGACCACGGCCACGCCCGGCACCGTGGTGCTTCGCGTGTTCCGCGCCGTGATGCGGTAGGGCAGCAGCTCGCCCTTCTTCACGGTCAGCTTCGAGGTGGTCTTGCGCAGCTCGATGAGCGTGGCGTTCGACGGGTCGAGCGGGATGTTGTTGGCCACCACGTGCTGGCCGCCGCCGCCCGGCATGTTGAACACCAGGTAGTAGCCGGCACCGGTCACCAGTGCCGCGCCGGGGCTCACCACGCAGGGGTTGGTCTGCGCGGGCGCCGGTCCGTTGGCGGGCGCCGCGCACGACTGCGTGCCCAGCGCGCCGGCCGCGGGCGGGTACATGGTGGAGGGCAGGTAGGCGCCCGGCGGGGTGATGGCCAGGCGGTACTCGCCGGCCGGCGCGCCCGGCAGCACGAAGAAATCGTAGTAGCCGTTGGCGCCGGTGGTGTAGCTGTCGCGTCCGTCGAGCAGGTGCTGCGCGGGGTCGAAGCCCGGCGGGCCGACCAGCTTCACCACGGCGCCGGGCACGGGCGTGCCGCCCACGCTGTCGTACACCACGCCACCCGGGTCGTAGGGCAGGTCCTGCTTCTGGATGTTGGCGCCCGCGGTCACGCGCACCTTGATGCTGAAGCGCGGGTCGCTCGCGGCCGGCGTCGGGTAGGGACCGTTGGCGCCGTTCTGCGCGGCATCGGTCGGCCACACGCCGCCCACCACGCGGCCGTCGGGCGAGCGGAAGCGCACGCGGTATTCGCCGGGCGTCAGGTCGCCGAAACGGTAGCTGCCGTCGGCGTTGGTGGTCACGGTGTAGAGCACGGTGGCCGCGTTCTCGGCGCAGGCGTTGCCGCCGTCGGCGCAGCGCATCAGCTCCACCGTCCAGCCTTCGCCCTGGCCCTCGCCCGATTCGCGGCTGCGGTTGTGGTTCTGGTCGAACCACACGGTGCCGGTGAGCGACGCGGGCTGGTTGCTGTGCTCGGTGAAGTCGTAGCCGGTGCCGTTGGCTTCCAGGCCGGTGAAGCTCACGCGGATCTGGTTGGTGCCCTGCGCGGTACCGCCCAGCGTGCCGGGGATGGCGATGCCTTCGTCGTAGCCGCTCGGCTGCGTCTCGGTGACGGTGTAGCCGCCGCTGCCCGGAAGGGGCAGGCCGGGCAGCTCGTAGCGGCCGTTGGCGTCGGTGACGGCGGTGCGCGTCACCGGCTGGCCGGCTGCGTCGGTGCCGGTGAGCGTGATGGTCACGCCGGCGATCGGAAGGTCCTGCGGCTCGCGCTTGCCGTTGCGATTGGCGTCGTTGTAGACGGTGCCCGCCAGCGATGCGCCGCGTTCGCCGAAGTTGTAGTTGTCGCCGTTGCCGCCGCGGTAGGCGATGGCGCTGACGACGTCGTTGCCCAGCGTGCCGGTGGCCGCGCCCTCGACCGTGCCCACGGCGTCCAGGCCGTCGGCGTAGGTCACGGGCTGCGTCTCGCGCAGCGTGTAGCCCGCCGCGTCGGCCGGCAGCAGGCCGGTGAAGACGTAGCGGCCGTTCGCATCGGTGACCACCGTGGCGTTCACCGCGAGGCCGCTGGCGGAGCGGCCGGTGAGCGTGAGCGTCACGCCCGCAATGCCGGCCTCGGTGGGCTGGCGCACGCCGTCGTTGTTGGTGTCGACGTACACCCAGCCCGCGATCTGGCCGCCGCGTTCGCCGAAGTTGTAGTCGATGCCCGCGTCTTCCGACACCAGCGCGAGGCCGCCGAAGCGGTCGTTGGTGCCGCCGGGGTTGGCAGTGCCGCGCGGCGCGCCTCCCACCGTGCCGAGCGACTCGGGGCCGTCGGCCACGCCGGCGGGTTGCGTCTCGTCGATCTGGTAGGTGCCGGGCGTGAGCGCGTCCACCAGGTAGCGGCCGTCTGCGGCGGTCTGCACCGTGCGGTCGACCGCGTTGCCCTGGAAGTCGGTGCCGGTCACGCGGATGGTGGTGCCTGCGATGCCGGGCTCGCCGGTGTCGCGCGTGCCGTTGGAAGGCGCCACGTCGGCGTAGACGTAGCCCGAGAGGCTCGCTGGCTTGACGGCAGAGAAGTTGTTGCCGGCGGAGCCCGCGCCCGCGGCGCCCAGCACGATGTTCTGGATGACGTTCGCGGTCGAGCCGTTGGGGCCGTTGGTCACGCCGCTGCCGCTGGTGGGCACCGAGCCCGGCGTGCTGCCCGCGCCGCTGACGGTGCCGGCGCGCGTGATGCCGGGCAGGTAGCCCGCGGGCCGCGCCTCGGTCACGGCGTAGCTGCCCGGCGCGAGGTTCGGGAAGCTGTAGTCGCCGCTGGCGTCGGTGGTGGTGGTGCGCGACACCGCCTGGCCGTTGACGTCGGTGCCGGTGAGCGTGATGGTCACGCCAGCCAGGCCCGGCTCCGTGGCCGGTGCGCCTTGCGCGCCGTTGCCGTCGCGGTCGTAGTAGACGCGGCCGGAGATGCCGCCGGGCAGCAGCTCGCCGAACCAGTACTCGCCCTGCGTCGACGGTACGTTGGTGCCCGAGACGGTCACGCCGGTGATGACGTTGCCGCCGCCCTGGGGCGTGCCGGGCTGGCCGTTGTTGTTGGCCTTGCCGGGCGCGAAGTTGGCCGGCTGCGTCTCGGTGATGGTGTAGCCGCCAGCGCCCGAGGGGGGCACGTTGCGGAACTCGTAGGCGCCCGTCGTGCCTGTCGCCACCGCGAGGAGGTTCACCGGGTTGCCCGCGGCGTCGGTGCCCGTGAGGCGCAGTTCGACGTTGGGAATGCCGGTGTCGCCGGCCTGCGGGACGCCGTCGTTGTTGCCGTCGACGAACACGCGCGTCGTGATGCGGGTGAGCTGCTCGCCGAAGTTGTAGCCGGTGCCGTTCACGTTGGAAGCCAGCGTGATGGCGCTCACCACGTCGTTGCCCGCGGTGCCGCCCGCGGAGCCTGCCGCGTCGGTGCCGTCGACGAAGCCGGCCGGCTGCGTCTCGGTCAGCGTGTAGTTGCCGGGCGTGAGGTTGTTGAAGGCGTAGTTGCCGGTGCCCGTCGCCGTGGTGGTGGTCAGCGACACCGGGTTGCCGTACATGTCGGTGCCGGTCAGGGTGACGGTCACGCCGGCGATGCTGGGGTCGCCCGCACTGGAGGAGCCGTTGTAATCGGCGTCCTGGTAGACGCGGCCGGCCAGGCTGGACGCGCGCACCTCGCCGAAGTTGTTGGCGCTGGAGGCGCCGCCGGTGCCAAGCACGATGTTGTCGATGCGGTTGGCGTTCGAGCCGTTCGGGCCGTTGCCGGTGCCCGGCGGCACGGTGCCGGGCGTGCTGCCCGCGCCGCTGACGGTGCCCGCGCGGGTGATGCCGGGCAGGTACGCGGCGGGCTGGTCCTCCACCACGCTGTAGGTGCCGGCGGGCACGGTGAAGCTCCAGTTGCCGCCGGCATCGGTGGTGGTCGTGAGGGCGATGGGGTTGCCCGCGCTGTCGGTGCCGCTCAGGCGGATGGTCACGCCGGCGATGGCGGGTTCGCCGCCGTCGATCAGGCCGTTGCCGTTGAGGTCTTCGTACACGCGGCCCGAGAGCGCGCTGTTCTGCAAGGTGACGCTGCCGTCGTTGAAGTTGTTGCCGCCGTCCGGATCGGTGCCGCCGTTGGTGTCGCCCGAGCCGGTGGTGACGATGTGCGCGCGGTTGGTCAGCACGGTGCCGTTGGCCGGTGCCGCGCCGCTGAAGCGCACCGGAATGCGCACGGTGGCCGTGCCGTTGGCCGGCATCGAGGTGATGGCGCAGCTCACGGCGGTGCTGCCGGCCGTGCCGGTGCAGGTGGGCGCGGCGGGCGTGAAGCTGCCGCCGGTCACGGTGAACACTGGGGTGCCCGCCAGCACCAGCGGTGCGGGCAGGGTGTCGGTGAAGCTGGTGGTCTCGGCACTGTCGGGGCCGTTGTTGCGCAGCTGCACGAGCCAGTCGAAGGGCACGGCCGAGGACGCGGTGGTCACCGGCGCGGCAGTGCCGGAGGAGACGGCGGCCTTGGAGACCACCTGCACGTCGGCCTTGAAACGGAAGGTGGTGTTCTCGGCCACCGCGTTGTTGCCCTGGACGGTGTCGAAGGCGTTGCGCGCGGCGTCGAAGAAATCGACCTTGGCGTTGTTCTGGAAGGTGCCGCGAGAAACGCCGCGCAGCACGACGCGGAACTGCAGCGTGTTGAGGTCGCCGGTGGAAGTGGCGCCGGTGCCTCCCAGCGTGGGAATGGTGAACACGATCTGTCCGCCGGCCGAGCCTATGGCCGCGCCGCTGGCCAGCGCGAAGGTCGTGCCTGCCGGTGCATTCGCCGGAATGCTCACGGACACCAGCGTGGGCGGCGCCTCGCCGTTCGGACCTGGCAGCGGCAGCGTGTCGACCATGCGCACGTCTTCCGCCGTCGAGGCGCTGTTGTTCGACACCGTGATGGTGTAGCCCACGTCATCGCCCACGTTCACCGGGTCGACGTCGTCGCGTTTGGTGACGACCAGGTCGTACACCGGTGCGGTGATCGTGGCGGGCACGGCGGCGCTGTTGTTGGCCGTGTTGATCTCGGGCGTGGCCGTGGAGACCTGCGCGGTGTTGGTCACCGTGGAGCCGTTGAGCACATACAGCGGCCGCACCTGCACCGTCACGGTCTGCTGCACGTTGCGATCGAGCGAGGTCCAGGCGCACTCGAGCTGGTTGTTGGTGGTGCCGGTGCCCGTGGGCTGCGTGGTGTTCGGCTTCGTGCTGCAGTTGCCGCCGCCCGAGGCGGTGGCCGAGATGAACATCAGGTTGGCCGGCAGTGTGTCGACCACGTGCACGTCGTAGGCGCGGCTGAGGCTGCCCTGCGCGAGGCTCTGGTTGCGCGCCGTCAGCGTGTAGGTGAGCAGCTGGCCCACGGGCACCGAGGCGGGGCTGGCCGACTTGGTGACCGTCACGTCGGTGCGCGCGAGCAGGAAGGCGGAGGCGCTGCCATTGTTGTTGCCCAGGTCCGGATCGGCCGGCGTGGTCGCCAGTGCATTGGCGGTGTTGTTGATCTGGAAGCCGTGGTCGGTGGCCGAGGCGCCATCGCCGTAGTGCTTTGCGACAACCTGGATGACCGGGCACAGCGGCAGGGCGCTGGCGGGGTCGGTGCTCGCGCGGCAGACCGGCAAGGTCGACAGCGTGCAGTTCGACAGCGACGCCTGGCCGAAGCCGCTGCCGTTGGCCGGCAGCGCGCAGGTGCCCGCGAAGGTGCCGCCGTTGGGCGTCTGCGAGACGCTGCCTGCGCCGATGACCTGCGCGAAGGCGTCGGTGACGACCACGTTCTGCGCCTCGGATGGGCCGGTGTTGACCACCTCGATCTGCCAGGTGACGTCCTGGCCCGCGATCTGGCGGTTGCCAGCGCTGTCGCCGATGCCCACCACGCGCTTGAGCACCTTCACGTCGGCCGCGGTGGCGCCGTCGTTCGCGCCGGTGCCAAGGCTCACGCAGTCGTTGCCGGTGTTGGCGTCGGGGTCGGCGCCGAGCGTGGGGGCGCCCGCGGGCAGCGCCACGTTCACGCACATGCTGTTGACGATCTGGCCGCCCGGCGGCAGCGACGGGATGGTGGCGTTCACGATGATGTAGCCGCCGTTGCGCGCGCTGCTGCCGTTGGATGTGTCCACGCTGATGTCGGCCGAGAGCGTGCGTGTGCAGGTCACGGTGGCCGGGCCGGGCACCGGCGTCGCGGGCGTCGGCACGACGGTGGCGCCGCCCTTGGTCACCGTGCAGGTGTAGCCGTCGCGCTGCGTGACGCTGTTGATCTGCACGCCGGCCGGCAGGTCGTCCACCAGCTGGATGGTGCTGCCCGCCAGCAGGCGGGTGCTGCCGAGGTTGGTGCTGCCGACCTGGTAGTCGAAGGCCTGGCCCAGCGGTACGTTGTTCTGCGGCCAGCTGCGGCGCTTGTCGGCGCGGAAGTCGGTGGCCGACACCGCCACGTCGGCCGGTACGCTGCCGGTGGCCGAGTTGGAGATGGGGCCGGTCGCGCTCACGGTGGCTTCGTTGACGATGCCGGTGCCGGCCGTCATGGCGATGACCGGAACCACGACGTCGCCGAGCGCCACGTTGGCGCCGCCGCTGCCGCCGATGTTGCTGCGCGTGCAGCTCACCGTCTGGCCGCTGACGGAGCAGGTCCAGCCGGTGGACTGCGCGGGCAGCGGCTGGATCGCGAAGTTGGCGGGAATGGTGTCGGTCAGCGTCACGCCCGTGGGAGCGGTACCGCTGAAGCTCGGGCTCAGCCTGAAGTTGAAGTGCTGGCCCACCAGCAGCTGGCCGCCGTCATGGCTCTTGGCCAGCGCGAGCACGTAGCCCGCGGTCACGGTCGTGTTGGCGGTGGCGCTGTTGTTGGTGGAAACGCCGTCGCCCACCGAACCCGCGGGCGCCACGGCCGGCTGGTGCGTGATGGTGGAGCCCGCGCCCGCGGTGACCACGGCGTTGATGCTGTAGGTGCGGGTGTTGCTGCCGGCACCTGCGGGCGTGGCCGGCACGTTGCACGTCAGCTGGCTGCCGCTGATCGAGCAGCCCGAAGGCAGGCCGCTGCCCGAGACCGACAGGCCCGTGGGAATCGGGTAGGTCAGCGTCGAGCCCGTGCTGGTGTCGGGACCGTTGTTGGTGACGGTGAAGACGATCGGCACCGTGGAGCCGCTCGGAGCGGTGGCCGGTGCGCTGATCGACACCGCCACGTCGGCGCCCTGGTTCACGGTGATGATCTTGGTCTCGCTGGAGCCGCCACCGCTGGGCTCGGCCTTCACTGTCAGCGTGCCCTGCGAGACCGTGCGCAGCAGCACCTCGAAATTGCGCTGCTGGTTCGCGGCGAGCGTGATGCCCGAGCAGGTCAGCGTGCCGGGGCCGGCGGCGCCAACGGACACGTCGGCCGAGCAACTGCCTACGGGAACAGTGCCGGTGCCCATGTAGATGCTGTTGGCGGGAATCGTGTACGTGAACGAAGCGCCCGGCGCGCCGATCGGCAGGCTGTCGCTCTCGGCGATGGTGACGGTGCTCGTCACCGTACCGCCGGCGGGAAGGATGTCCGGCGAATGCACCAGGCTCGACACCTGCGGCACCGCGTGCGCGGCGGTGGCGAGCAGCAGCGCCGCAAGAGGCGCTGCGAGCCGCGCGGCAAGGTGCGCCGTGCGGCGGCGCCAATGGCCGTGCCGCGGACTCGCGGCGCTGGAAGACACGTCGCGCCGCGCCTGCGCGTGCGACAGATTCGATGGGGTCCTGAACATCCCGTCCCTCGTGATGGCTCTGTGTTGGCCGGGCACCGTTTCTTGTGGCGCCGCGAAGGCGGCAGGTGCTCCGGAAAGGGCGGGATTCTTCGGCGCCACCCCGAGAGGCGCCTTTGCGATTCAGGACGAAAGCTTTGCCAGTGATGACATTTGTTTACTAATGCAACATAATGTGAACCAAATGTGAACTAATTCACGCTGCGTTTCGGCGACGCACTTCTACGCTCGACGCCCATGTCCTACTGGTCGACAACGCCGCCCCGGCGCGCGCACATCCTCGTCATCGACGACAACATCGAAGAGCTGCAGTTGCTGCTCGGCGTGTTGCGCGAGGCGGGGCACCGCATCAGCCTGGCGTTCGATGCGCTGGAGGGCTATCGCAGGGCGACCGCATTGCAGCCCGACCTGGTGCTGCTCGACGTGCGCATGGGCGCCACCGACGGCTTCGCGACCTGCCGGTTGCTGAAGGCCGACCGCACGACGGCACGCATCCCGGTCATCTTCGTGACCTCTTCGAGCACGGTGGAAGAGCGCCTCACGGGCCTGCGCGAAGGCGCGGTCGACTACATCCTCAAGCCCTTCGAGCCGGCGGAAGTGCTCGCGCGCGTGGCCGTGCACCTTGCGCTCGCAAGCTGCAGGCACCAGGCGCAGGCCTGCATGGAAGAGGCCGACAGCGCGCTCGAGCACGCCAGGGGCGAACCTGGCGCCGACCATGCCGACCATGCTGACCATGCTGACCGTGTGCTCGCGCAGGCGGTCGAACGGCTGATAAGGGCCGACCTGGCCAAGGTGCCCACGTTGCCCGCGCTGGCCGCGAGCGTGGGCACGCACGAGAAGCGCCTGTCGCGCGTGTTCCGGGAGCGGACGGGCCGCACGGTGTTCGAGTTCGTGCGCGAGGCGCGCCTTGCGGAGGCGCAGCGGCTGCTTGCGAACTCGGCGCTCAGCGTGGAGGAAGTGGCGCTGGCCGTCGGCTTCTCGGGCGCAGCGAATTTCTCGACCGCATTCCGCGAACGCTTCGGCAGCACGCCCACCGCCTTTCGCCAGGCGCGGCTGGCCCCGGTCGCGCCGCCGTCGGTGCCTTCGGCCTGACGCGCCACGGCAAAGGCGGTGACCACCCCGGGCCTTCGCGGCACTCGCGCGCTCCTGCTGTTCGCCTTCTTCTGGCTGGTGGCGCTGGCCGCGGCCCGCGCGGACGTGCTGCGCATCGACGACGAGACCCGCTGGCCCATTGCGCTCGACACGCGCGTCGAGGTGTTCGAGGACACCGGCGCGCAACTGACGCTGGACGAGGTCGACGCGCTGCAGGGCGACGCACCCGCCGGCTTCCAGCCCGGCACGCCCGCGCGCATGCGGCCGGGCTTTTCGAAGTCGGCGTTCTGGCTGCGGCTGACCGTGGTGAACGGCACCGACGCGATCCAGCCGCTGCGGCTGGTGCTCGACGCGACATGGCTGCAGCACGTCGATTTCCATGCCCGCCGCGAACTCGCGGGCTGGGCCAGTTGGACGCACGAGCAGGCCGGCGTGTCTGTGCGTCCGAGCAGCGCGCGCGACCGTGACCGCGTGCCCACGCTGAACCTCGACCTGCGCCCCGGCGAGCAGGCGCGCGTGCTGGTGCGCGTGCGCACGGACAGCAGCGTCAAGCTCGTGCCGAGGCTGTATTCGGCGGACGCATGGCGCGCGTCCGAAAGCTGCCGCGCGCTGCTCGACGGCCTGCTCATCGGCGGCCTGCTGGTGCTGTCGGTGTATTCGCTGTCGCTGTGGGTCATCTCGCGCAATTTGGCGATGGCGGTGCAGAGCATGGGATTCGCGCTGGTGGCGCTCTACGAGAGCGCCTACCGCGGCCACGCGCGGCTCGCGCTGTGGCCCGAGAGCATCGAGTGGAGCTACCGCGCGGCGGGCGTCACCGCCGGCTGCTGCGTGCTGTCGCTGATGTTCTACCTGTACACCATGTCGCGCCGCGGCCCGGTGCGCGTGCCCGGGCTTCGCTGGCTGGTGGTGCTCGCGCTGGTGCAATGCGTCGTGGTGCTGGGCACGCTCTTCGGACCCTACGCGCCCTTCGCGACGGCGGGCACGCTGAGCGCGCCGCTGGTGGTGCTGTCGCTGACCGTCAGTACCTTCATCTACATGCGCCGCGCGGGGCCCGGCGGGCGGCTGGCGTTCCCGGTGATGACCATCGTCGCCGTCGGCGTGTGCCTGCGGCTGGTCGAGCTGACGATGCCCTCGCACATGATTCCCGGCTTCGACGCCTACGCGCTGGGCTTCCCGGGCATGCTGGTCGGCCTGGTGGCGCTGGCGGTGTGGGCGCACCACCTCTCGCGCCAGCGGCATTCCGCCCAGCGCTCGCTGGCGCACTGGCAGGCGGAAGAGCAGCAGCGGCTGCGCGAGGAGGTGGAGCGCAAGACGCACGCGCTGAACGCGGCGCTGGAACAGGCCGAGCAGCAGTCGCGCGAGCAGACGCAGCTGCTGGCCTACATCAGCCACGACCTGCGCGCACCGCTGTCGACCATCATCGGCAACGTGCGCCGGCTCAACGACGACGGCTCCGTGCAGCCCGAGCGGCTGCAGGCCATCGAGCGCAGCGCCGCCTACCAGTTCGCGCTCATCGACGACCTGCTCGACTACGCCAGGAGCGAGCTGCTGCCGTTTTCCTTCGAGTCGAAGGCGGTGCACCTGCGCGCGCTGATCGACGACGTCGCGCAGTACGCCGACACCCTCGCGCAGCGCCAGCACAACCGCTTCGAGCTCGACGTGCTGGGCGCGCTGCCCACCGCCGTGTACCTCGACAGCAAGCGCTTCCAGCAGCTGTTGCTGAACCTGCTGTCGAACGCCGCGAAATTCACGCGCGACGGCAAGATGGGCCTGCGCGTGCAGGCTAGGCCGCGCCAGGATTCATGGCGGCTGGAGTTCGACGTGTGGGACAGCGGCGTGGGCATCGAGAAGGAAGACCAGGCGCGCATCATGCGGGCCTTCGAGCAGGGCGCGCCCAGCTCGAACGGCCACGGCCTGGGGCTGACGATCGCGCGGCGCATCGTGCAGAACATGGGCGGACGGATGCAGCTGGAGAGCCGCCGCAACCTGGGCACGCGCGTGCGCTTCTCGGTGATCGTGAGAGAGGCGCCGAAGGAGCTGGTGCCCTTCGTCGCGAAGCCGCCGCAGCGCCCCGCACAGCCTGCGACCGCCCCGGCCCCCGCGCCCAGGCGCGTGCCGGTACCCGCGATCGCGCCGCTGCCCGCGGCGGTGCTCGACGAACTCGAAACGCTCGCGCGCGACGGCCGCTGGAGCGACCTGCACGAATGGGCCGACAGGCTCGCGGCCGATACGCGCCATTCGGCGCTGGTCGAGGCGGTGCGGCACGCACTCGACCTGCTCGACTTCGAGCACATCCGGCTGCTGGCGCGCGCGACGCCGAACGCGAGCCAGTGAGCGGGCTTCGGCCTGGCAGCCGCCGAAGCTCTCGCAGCCGCCGAAGCGCCCGCAGCTATTGCGGCGAGGCCGGTGCCTGCGCTTGCGGCGGTGGTGTCTGTGCCTGCTGCTGGGTCTGCTGCGCGTCGGGCGCATCGGACCCAGCGACCGGCTCGCTTTCGGCGTGATGCTTTATCGCGATGCCCTTGACGAGGTGGCGGGGCAGGTGGTGAGTCTTGCGCAACTGGGCCAGCGCCTCGCTGCGCGCCGGCTCGCAAACCGGTAGAAACATGTGCAAAACGCTCATGGTGTCGTCCCGTGGAGTAACCGGCGGACATTGTGAGCGCATGAAGTCCGCAACGGGGGAATCGCCCTCCCGGCGCAGATGCTTTGGCCGGCCCGCGCGGCTGCGGGATTCCACCAAGATTGCGCTTCCGCGCGCGGGGCGCATACTCCGCCAAAAGCGCCACAAGCCACTCGTCGGCCCCTGCGGGGTTCCGGGCGACAGCCAGGAGACACGTGTTGCAGCGAACGAACATTGCCAACCCGGCCTACTTTCACAAGGTCGTCGATTGCCAGTACGCCTGCCCGGCGCACACTCCCGTCCCCGAATACATACGCATGATCGCGCAGCGCCGATACGGCGATGCGTACATGGTCAACTGGGTTTCCAACGTCTTCCCCGGCATCCTGGGGCGCACCTGCGACAGGCCCTGCGAGCCGGCCTGCCGGCGCGGGCGTGTGGAAGAAAGCAATACAGAGGCGCCGGAGCCGGTGGCCATCTGCAGGCTCAAGCGTGTGGCCGCGGACATGAAGGAGGACGTGCGCGCACGCATGCCCAAGCCCGTGCCGAAGAACGGCAAGCGCGTGGCCTGCATCGGCGCGGGGCCGGCCTCGCTCACCGTGGCACGCGACCTGGCGCCGCTGGGCTACGAGGTCACGGTGTTCGACGGCGAGGCCAAGCCCGGCGGCTTCATCCGCACGCAGATACCGCGCTTCCGCCTGCCCGAATCGATCATCGACGAGGAGACGGGCTACGTGCTCGACCTGGGCGCGGAGTTCCGCGGCGGCGAGCGCATCGATTCGATGAAGGCGCTGATGGGCCAGGGCTGGGACGCGATCTTCGTCGGCTGCGGCGCGCCGCGCGGACGCGACCTCGACATTCCGGGCCGCAAGGAAGCCGCGGCCAGCATCCACATCGGCATCGACTGGCTGAGCTCCGTCTCTTTCGGCCACGTGAGCAGCATCGGCCGGCGCGTGATCGTGCTGGGCGGCGGCAACACGGCCATGGACTGCTGCCGCTCGGCCCGGCGCCTGGGCGGCAGCGACGTGAAGGTGATCGTGCGCAGCGGCTTCGACGAGATGAAGGCCTCGCCCTGGGAGAAGGAAGACGCCGCGCACGAGGGCATCCCGATCATCAACTTCCACGTGCCCAAGGCCTTCGTGCACGACGACGGCAAGCTCGTGGGCATGCGCTTCGAGATCGTCAAGGCGGTGTACGACGACAAGGGCCGCCGCACGCTGGAGCCCACGGGCGAGCCCGAGGCGTACTTCGAATGCGACGAGGTGCTGGTGGCGGTGGGCCAGGAGAATTCGTTCCCGTGGATCGAGCGCGACTGCGGCATCGACTTCGACAAGTGGGGACTGCCCCTGCTGGATGCGACCACCTTCCAGTCGACGGTGCCCAACGTGTTCTTTGGCGGCGATGCGGCCTTCGGGCCGAAGAACATCATCACCGCGGTGGCCCACGGCCACGAGGCCGCGGTGTCCATCGACAAGCTGCTGCGCTCGGAGCCGATCGAGGTCCGTCCACCGCCGATGACCAACCTGGTGTCGCAGAAGATGGGCATCCACGAGTGGAGCTACGACAACGACACCTCCAACGACCTGCGCTACAAGGTGCCCTGGGCCAAGGCCGAGGCGGCGCTGGCGAGCATCCGCGTGGAAGTGGAGCTGGGCTTCGACGCCGCCACCGCCTTCAAGGAGGCCGCGCGCTGCCTCAACTGCGACGTGCAGACGGTGTTCAACGAGCCCGCCTGCATCGAATGCGATGCGTGCGTGGACATCTGCCCGATGGACTGCATCAACTTCGTCGAAAACGCCGATGAAGAGAGCCTGCGCCCGCGGCTGAAGGCGCCCGCGCTGAACCTGGCGCAGGACCTGTACGTGTCCGGCGGATTGAAGACGGGCCGCGTGATGGTGAAGGACGAAGACGTCTGCCTGCACTGCGGCCTGTGCGCCGAGCGCTGCCCGACCGGCGCGTGGGACATGCAGAAGTTCCTGCTGAAGATGACGCTCGCGGGCCAGGAGAAGGCCACGGAACCGCAAGTCCGGAAGGAGGCCGCATGAAGCAGATCGAGGCGGTCAACGACTTCGTCATCAAGTTCGCCAACGTCAACGGCTCGGGCTCCGCATCGGCCAACGAGCTGTTCGCCAAGGCCATCCTGCGCATGGGCGTGCCGGTGAGCCCGCGCAACATCTTTCCCAGCAACATCCAGGGCCTGCCGACCTGGTACGAGGTGCGCGTGACCGAAGAGGGCCACCTCGGCCGGCGCGGCGGCACCGACATGATGGTGGCGATGAACCCACAGACCTGGGACGCCGACATCGCCGAGCTGGAGCCCGGCGGCTACCTGTTCTACGACAGCACGCGTCCGCTGCCGCCCTCGAAGTTCCGCGACGACATCCGCGTGATCGGCATGCCGCTCACCGAGATCTGCAACGCGGTTTATCAAGACCCGCGCCAGCGGCAGCTGTTCAAGAACATCGTCTACGTAGGCGCGCTGGCCATCCTGCTGGGCATCGAGCCCGAGGTGGTCGAGAAGCTGTTCTCCGAGCAGTACAAGGGCAAGGAGAAGCTGCTCGCCTCCAACGTGCAGGCACTGCACCTGGGCTGCGATTTCGCGCGCGAGAACCTGCGCGAGCCCGTGGGCCTGAAGGTGCGGCGCGCCGACCGTGTGGGCGACAGGATCTTCGTGGACGGCAACAGCGCGGCGGCGCTGGGCTGCGTGTACGGCGGCGCGACCGTGGCGGCGTGGTATCCGATCACGCCGTCGTCGTCGGTGGCCGAGGCCTTCCAGAAGTACTGCACCAAGTTCCGCGTCGATCAGTCCACCGGCCAGCACCGCTTTGCCATCGTGCAGGCGGAGGACGAACTCGCATCGATCGGCGTGGTGGTCGGCGCCGGATGGAACGGCGCGCGGGCCTTCACCGCGACCTCGGGGCCGGGCATCTCGCTGATGACGGAGTTCATCGGGCTGGCTTACTTCGCGGAGATTCCGGTCACGCTCATCAACGTGCAGCGCGGCGGCCCTTCGACCGGCATGCCCACGCGCACGCAGCAGGCCGACATTCTTTGCTGCGCCTATGCATCGCACGGCGACACCAAGCACGTGCTGCTGTTCCCTGAAGACCCGCACGAGTGCTTCGAGCACGCGGCAGCGGCGCTGGACCTGGCCGACCGGCTGCAGACGCCGGTGTTCGTGATGACCGACCTCGACATCGGCATGAACCAGCGCCTGTGCAAGCCCTTCGAGTGGGACGACAGCAAGGTGTACGACCGCGGCAAGGTCATGACCGCCGAGGAGCTGGAGGCGGGCCGCGACTTCGGCCGCTACAAGGACGTGGACGGCGACGGCATCCCGTGGCGCACGCTGCCCGGCACGCATCCCACCAAGGGAAGCTACTTCACGCGCGGCACCACGCGCGATGCCTATGCGCGCTACTCGGAGCGCGGGCCGGACTACATCTACAACATGGAGCGGCTGCTGAAGAAGTTCGCGACCGCGGCCACGCTGGTGCCGCAGCCCGTGCTGCGGCCCGCTGCACGGAAGACCGACCTGGGCGTGATCTATTTCGGCTCCACCAGCCCGTCGATGCACGAGGCGCTGCAGGAGCTGGAAGAGCACGGCATCCATCTCGACGCCATGCGGCTGCGGGCCTTTCCGTTGCCCGAGAGCGTGGTGCAGTTCCTGGCCGAGCATGAGCGCGTGTTCGTGGTCGAGCAGAACCGCGACGCGCAGATGCGCAGCCTGCTGGTCAACGAACTGGATGCCGATCCCGCCAAGCTGGTGCGCGTGCTGCACTTCGACGGCACGCCCATCACCGCGCGCTTCATCGTGCAGGCGATAGAGGCGCACGTCGGCAAGGCGAACGCGCAAGGTGCCGCCATCACCGGCGCGAAGGAGCCCGCATGACCTACCTCGCCAAGCCGAAGCTCCGGCATCCGACGCTGGCCACCAACAAGGTCGGCTACACGCGGCGTGACTACGAAGGAAAGATCTCCACGCTGTGCGCGGGCTGCGGGCACGACTCCATCTCGGCCTCGATCATCGAGGCCTGCTGGGAACTCGACATCGAGCCGCATCGCGTCGCCAAGCTCTCGGGCATCGGCTGCAGCTCGAAGACGCCGGACTACTTCCTCGGCGCATCGCACGGCTTCAACACCGTGCACGGCCGCATGCCGAGCGTGCTGACCGGCGCCAACCTCGCCAACCGCGACCTGCTGTACCTGGGCGTCTCGGGTGACGGCGACTCGGCCTCCATCGGCCTGGGCCAGTTCGCGCACGCCATGCGGCGCGGCGTGCGCATGGCCTACATCGTGGAGAACAACGGCGTCTACGGCCTCACCAAGGGCCAGTTCTCGGCCACGGCCGACCAGGGCTCCAAGAGCAAGAAGGGCGTGGTCAACACCGACAGCCCGGTGGACCTGGTGGCCATGGCGCTGCAGCTCGGCGCGAGCTACGTGGGCCGGGGCTTCTCGGGCAACAAGGCGCAGCTGGTGCCGCTCATCAAGGGCGCGATCAGCCATGGCGGTTCCGCCTTCATCGACGTCATCAGCCCCTGCGTGGCCTTCAACAACCATCCGGGCAGCACCAAGAGCTACGACTACATCCGCGAGCACAACGAGGCGGTCAGCCGCATCGACTTCATCAGCGGGCGGGAGGAGATCGCCGTGGACATGGAGCCCGGCGAAGTGATGGACGTGCGCCAGCACGACGGCACGCTGCTGCGCCTGCGCAGCCTGCACCCCGACTACGACCCGGGCGACCGCTTCGCCGCCATGGCCTACATGCAGCGGCACCAGGAGATGGGCGAGGTGGTCACGGGGCTGCTGTACGTCGACCCGCTGGCCACCGACCTTCATACGGCACTCAACACCTGCGACCGGCCGCTCAACGCACTGGGGCCGGAACAGCTGTGCCCCGGCGCCCAGGCGCTGGAGCGGCTCAACGCCTCCTTGCGCTGAGCAACGGCGGCGGCACCATTCAGGGTTCGACTCACGGAGGGCGCATCATGTCCGAGCGCACCGTTTTCCAATCGATTTCGCGCACGCACGTGCTCAGCCTGGCACCGCAGGCCAGCGTGCGCGACGCAGCCTGCGCGATGACGCGCGCCAACTGCGGCAGCGTGCTCGTCATGGAACTGCCCGACACGCTGCTGGGCATATTGACCGAGCGCGACCTCATGACCCGCGTGCTCGCCAAGGGACTCGATCCCGACGCGACGCCGGTGCGCGAGGTGATGACGCCCAACCCGATCTGCGTGCCGCCCGAGACGCTGGTGTCCGACGCGGTGGTGCTGATGCTCGAGCGCGGCTTCCGGCATCTGCCGTTGGTGTCGGGCGCGAAGGTGCTCGGCGTGTTCTCGGTGCGCGATGCGCTGCCGAGGGAGATCGGCGCGGCGGTGAGCCTGAGCGAGTTCAGGGAGCAGGTGAACGACGCGCTGGGGTGAAGTAGGGGGCGGCGCAGCCCTTTCAGGGAATCACGTAGTCGGGATACTGCTTGCAGATCTCGTTGACGGCGCTGAGCGTTCCCGACAGGTGCTTGCGCAACGCGGCCTGGGCTGCGTCCGGGTCCTTCGCCTCGATGGCGCGCACGATGGCGCGGTGGTCGCGCAGGATCGCCTCGGTCTTGCCGGCGGTCGGCAGGTGCAGGCGGCGAAGGCGGTCGACGTGGCCAGAGACGCGGCCCACCAGATCCCACAGGCCCAGCACGCCGCCGGCCTCGTACATCAGCCGGTGGAACGCGCGGTCCGCGTTGACGAAGTCGCCATAGCGCTGCGAGTTCGCGAGCGCGGCCTGCTGGGCGATGACGCCCTTGAGCTGCTCAACCAGGCCCGGTGTTTCGTCGAGGGCCAGCTGGTGCACCAGCTCCAGCTCGATGGAGCGCCGCAGGAAGTGCGCCTCGCGTGCGGCCGCGATGTCGATGCGGCTCACCAGCGTCGCGTGCTGCGGGAACACGTCCACCAGGCCTTCCTCGTTGAGCCTCAGCAGTGCCTCGCGCACGGGGGTCTGGCTCACGCCGAAGCGGTCGGCCAGCTCCTGCCGCTGCAGCACGGTGCCGGGAACGAGTTCGAGCGCGAGGATGGCTTCGCGCAGGTTCTCAAGCACCTGTGGCGCGGCGAGGCGGGTGCGGTCAAGTCGGATCTTCGGGGAGGCGCTCATCGCCGGCGATTGTGTCATTGACGCACTAATATACTAGTGTTTTAATTCGACGAAAGACGCCGGCAAGGCCTGGCGAGGCCGCACTTTCCACGCAGCGGCCATGGAGACAACCCCTTGACGAAACGCCCCTACGAATCCCTTCGCAGCGCCCGCTGGTTCGCGCCCGACGACTTCCGCTCCTTCGGCCATCGCTCGCGCGTGCTGCAGATGGGCTACAGCTACGCCGACTGGATGGGCAAGCCCGTCATCGCCATCGTCAACACCTGGAGCGACGCCAACCAGTGCCACTCGCATTTCAAACAGCGCGTGGAAGACGTCAAGCGCGGCGTGCTGCAGGCGGGCGGCTTTCCGCTCGAGCTGCCGGCGATCTCGCTTTCCGAGAGCATGGTCAAGCCCACCACCATGCTCTATCGCAACTTCCTCGCGATGGAGACGGAAGAGCTGCTGCGCAGCCACCCCATCGACGGCGCCGTGCTGATGGGCGGCTGCGACAAGACCACGCCCGGCCTCACGATGGGCGCGCTCAGCATGGGCATTCCCTTCATCTACCTGCCGGCCGGCCCCATGCTGCGCGGCAACTGGAAGGGCAAGGTGCTGGGCTCCGGCTCCGACGCCTTCAAGTACTGGGACGAGCGCCGCGCCGGCCGCCTGGGCGAACAGGCATGGGCCGAGATGGAGGCCGGCATCGCCCGCAGCCACGGCACCTGCATGACCATGGGCACGGCCGCCACCATGATGGGCATCGCCGAGGCTGTGGGACTGACACTGCCCGGCGCGTCGAGCATTCCCGCGGCGGATGCCAACCACATCCGCATGAGCGCCGACTGCGGCCGCCGCATCGTCGATATGGTGTGGGAAGACCTTACGCCCGCGAAGATGCTCACGCGCGCCAACTTCGAGAACGGCATCGCCTGCGCGATGGCCATGGGCTGCAGCACCAACGCCGTCATCCACCTGATCGCGATGTCGCGCCGCGCCGGTCACGCCGTGAGCCTCGAGGACTTCGACGCCTTCAGCCGCCGCGTGCCCGTCATCGCCAACATCCGGCCCAGCGGCGATGCCTACCTGATGGAAGACTTCTTCTACGCGGGTGGGCTGCCGGCGATGCTGGAGCGCATCCGCGGCCACCTGCGCACGGAGGCGCTCACCGTCAACGGCCGCAGCATCGGAGAGAACATCGAAGGCGCCGAGGTGTACGACGACGACGTGATCCGGCCGCTGACCAACCCCATCTACGCCGAAGGCGCGCTGGCCGTGCTGCGCGGCAACCTTGCGCCCGACGGCGTGGTCATCAAGCCCAGCGCCTGCGCGCCGCATCTGCTGAAGCACACGGGCCGTGCGCTGGTCTTCGACGACTACCCGTCGCTCAAGAAGGCCGTGGAAGACCCGGAACTCGACGTGACCGGCGACGACATCCTGGTGCTGCGCAATGCCGGTCCGCGTGGCGCCGGCATGCCCGAGTGGGGCATGCTGCCCATCCCCACCAAGCTGCTGAAGCAGGGCGTGAAGGACATGCTGCGCCTGTCCGACGCACGCATGAGCGGCACCAGCTACGGCGGCTGCCTGCTGCATTGCTCGCCAGAGGCCGCTGTCGGCGGGCCGCTCGCGCTCGTGCAAACCGGCGACCGCATCACGGTGGATGTGCCCGCGCGCCGCATCCACCTGGAGATCGACGACGAGGAGCTCGCGCGCCGCAAGGCCGCGTGGACTCCGCCGCCGCCGCGCTACGAACGCGGCTACGGCTGGATGTTCGGCCGCCACATCCGCCAGGCCGACGAGGGCTGCGACTTCGACTTCCTCGAAACCAGCTTCGGCAAGCCGGTGCCCGAGCCGGACATCTTCTGACCGCCATCCGATTCCACCCACTTCCAGACAACGGAGACCCCACGTGAATCCCGCCACCCGCGAGCAGCTCATGAAGGTGAGCACCGCCACCCTGTGCACGGCCCTGTTCAAGCGCGGCCTGCGCCACCAGTTCATCCAGGACGTGCGCCCGCTCGATGCCGGCCTGCCCAACATGGTCGGCGAGGCTTTCACGCTGCGCTACATGCCGGCGCGCGAAGACCTGAACCCGATCGGCGTCTTCCTCGACCGCGACCATCCGCAGCGCAAGGCCGTGGAGCAGTGCCCCGAGGGTGCGGTGCTCGTCATCGACAGCCGCAAAGATGCGCGCGCCGCATCGGCCGGCGGCATCCTCGTCACGCGGCTCATGAAGCGCGGCGTGGCCGGCGTGGTCACCGACGGCGGCTTCCGCGACAGTCCCGACATTGCGAAGCTCGGCTTTCCCGCCTACCACCAGCGCCCCAGCGCACCTACCAACCTCACGCTGCACCAGGCCATCGACATCAATGTGCCCATCGGCTGCGGCGATGCACCGGTATTCCCCGGCGACGTGATGGTGGGCGACGCGGAAGGCGTCGTCGTCATCCCGGCCCACATGGCCGACGAGATCGCCGCCGAGGCCACCGAGATGACCGCCTTCGAGGACTTCGTGCAGGAGAAGGTGCTCGAAGGCCGCTCCATCCTGGGCCTCTATCCGCCCACCGACGAACAGAGCCGCACCGACTTCGCGGCATGGCGCCAGGCCAGGGGCCGCTGAGCCGGCCCGCCGATCACAGAACACAAAGGAGACAAGACATGCGTTCCATCCGCCTCGCTGCGGCGTTCCTCCCTGCGGCGCTGCTTTCGGCTGCGCTCGTTCCTCTGGCCGCATCGGCCCAGGCAACCGATTGGCCCGCCGCCAAGCCCATCGTGTACGTGGTGCCGTTCACACCCGGCGGCTCCACCGACATCGTGGGCCGCACGCTGGCCCAGAAGCTGGGCGAGAGCCTCAAGCAGTCGGTGGTGGTCGACAACAAGCCCGGCCAGGCCGGCGGCATCGGTGCCGCCTACGTGGCGAAGGCGCCGCCCGACGGCTACACGCTCTTCGGCGGAACCATCAGCACGCACGCCATCAATGCCAGCCTCTACAAGAAGCTGGCCTACGACCCGATGAAGGACTTCGAGCCCGTCTCGCTGGTTGCGCGACTGCCCAACGTGCTCATCGTCAACAGCCAGCTCGGCGTGAACTCCGTGGCCGAGCTCGTGGCGCTGCTGAAGAAGGACGAGAGCAAGCGCACCTTCGCTTCCTCGGGCGCCGGCACCTCGACGCACCTGGCCGGCGAGATGTTCGCCGACCTCGTCGGCGTGAAGCTCACCCACGTGCCGTACAAGGGCACGCCTCCGGCGCTGACCGACGTGGCCGCGGGGCAGGTGCCTTTCATGTTCGACCAGGTGACCGCTGCGCTGCCGCTGGTCAAGAGCGGAAAGCTCAAGCTGCTGGCAGTGACCACCGCGAAGCGCATCGCGCTGGTGCCCGACCTGCCGACCATGATCGAATCGGGTATTCCCGGCTTCGAGATGTCGTCGTGGCAAGCGGTATATGCCCCCAAGGGCACGCCCAAGCCCATCGTGCAGCGCCTCAACGCCGAGATCGTGAAGGCCCTGCACCAGCCCGACGTGCAGGCCAAGCTCTCGGGCCAGCTCGCGATGGAACTCGTGGGCAGCACGCCCGAAGAACTGCGCGACCACATGGCCAGGGAGATCCCGCGCTGGGCCGAGCTGGTGAAGAAGTCCGGTGCCGTCGCCGACTGAACGATCAGGAACAACGGCCAGGAACAACGGCCAGGAACAACGGCCAGGAGCAACCGACAAGAATCCAAGGAGACAACCGATGCAGAACAAGACGAACGACGACCGCCGCCGATTCCTCAAGACAGCCGTGGGCACAGCCGCGGGTGTCGGCACCGCAGCCTTCGGCACGCTCGCAGGCGCCCAGGCCTTCGACTTCAAGCCCAGCCAGCGCTATCCCGACCCGGCGGTGCTGATCCTCGACCCGAGCTTCACCAAGTACAGGCTCTACAGCAGCACACTGGAGCAGCTGGGCTCCGGCATGCGCTGGGCCGAGGGGCCGGTGTACTTTCCCGAGCACGGCTATCTGCTGCTGAGCGACATTCCCAACAACCGGCTCATGAAGTACGACGAGAAGACCGGCAAGTTCGGCGTGCACAAGACCGGCGTCAACTACGCCAACGGCAACACCCGCGACCGCCAGGGCCG
Source organism: Variovorax sp. SG517 (assembly GCF_013376045.1). GTDB lineage: Bacteria > Pseudomonadota > Gammaproteobacteria > Burkholderiales > Burkholderiaceae_C > Variovorax. The sequence goes on from NZ_JABMJG010000003.1 coordinate 441,652, forward strand.
CCTCGTCACCTGCGAGCACTCGGTGACGCGGCGCGTGGTGCGCACCGAGAAGGACGGCCGCATGACCGTGCTGGCCGACAGCTACCAGGGCAAGCGCCTCAACGCGCCGAACGACGTCGTCGTGAAATCGGACGACACCGTCTGGTTCACCGACCCCATCTTCGGCATCAACGGCGAATGGGAGGGAAGCAGGGCCGCGCCGGAGCAGGCCACGACCAACGTGTATCGCATCGCCACCGACGGCAAGCTCACGGCGGTGATCACCGATCTCGTCAATCCGAACGGCATCGCCTTCTCGCCCGACGAGAAGAAGCTCTACGTGGTCGAGTGGAAGGGAACGCCCAACCGCAGCATCTGGAGCTACGACGTGTCACCGGACGGCACGAGCGTCTCCAACAAGACCAAGCTCATCGACGCCGACGGCCCCGGCTCGCTCGACGGCTTCCGCGTCGACCGCGACGGCAACCTCTGGTGCGGCTGGGGTCACTCCGGCGCCATCGCTTCGGAGCCCACCGACGTCGGCGGCGGCATGAAGGCCTACCTGCCCACCGGCAAGTCGGAGGAAATGGATGGCGTGAAGGTCTTCAACCCGCAGGGCAAGCCCATCGGCTTCATCCGCCTGCCCGAGCGCTGCGCGAACCTGGAGTTCGGCGGGCCGAAGCGCAACCGGCTCTACATGGCGAGCAGCCATTCGCTGTATGCGCTTTATGTGGAGGCGCACGGGGCGGTCTGACCTGGGCGCGCGCCGGTGCCGGTGGCCGGCTGCCTTCGTCCTAGAGCGCAATCACATCCGCAATCGGCTTGTTCGCCTTGAAGCACGACAGCGCCTCCATCTGCTTCCAGGCCTGCAGCTGCGTGAAGTTGGTCTGGTACTCGATGTAGCAGCCGGTCAGCGCCTCGTCGATGATCTTGTCGGCCCGCTCGAAGAGGATCTGGTTGTCTTCCAGGTCGCGGAAGTAGGTGCGCCAGGTGTCGCGTTCCTTCGACTGTCCCAGCAGCGTGAGATAGGCGCTGTAGAAGAGCGAGTTGAAGGCCCGGCCGATGTTGTCCTGGTAGACGGTGAACTCGCCGCCGCCGCCGGCACCCACGCCGAGCGTCACGTCGGCCTCGATGCCGAGCTTGGAGCCGCCGAACGCGGACGACTCGAACTCCAGCGAGAAGGACGCGCCCACGCCCGCCGACAGCGAGCCCTTGGCCGTGCCCTTGACGATGTCGTAGCCGCACATGCGCACCGAGAGCGAGGCCTCGCCCTTCACGCGCGCGCCGGCGAAGGCCTCGGCCCCGACCTTGAACTTCACGCCGTCGACCGTGGCGTTGAACTCGACCTCGGCCTTTGCCATGGCGCCCGCGAAGGCCTCGGCGCTGGCCTCGATCAGGAAGATGTCGGCCACGTCGATCTTCGCGTCGAGCTTGATCTTCACGCCCACCATCGCCTCGACGCTCGCCTTGGCCGTCACGCCCTTGCCGCGCTCGTAGCTCGCTTCGGCCTCCACGGACGCGGAGGCGCCGGCGAACGCATCGGCCTTGAACTCGGCGCGCAGCCCGGTGATCTCGATCACGCACTCGCCCGTGGCGCGCACGCCGTAGCCCACGGAGGCCTCGGCCTTCACCGCTTTCTTGAATTCCTCGTTGGTCCAGGTCACCTTGCCGAACTTGCCGTTCTCACCGCCGCGCATGAGGCCGGTCTCGATCTTGCCGCTGGTCTGCAGCCACGGGCGCGGATCGGCGAACCTGATCTTGGTGAGGTCCTTGCACAGCACGTCGAGGAAAAGGCGCACCTTGGCGGGCTCGTTGTTGCCCATGTACTGCAGCGGGAGCGAGACGTCCTCCATGTACTCGGAGCCGTTGCGCAGGCCGTCCATCCAGAACTTGAGCAGCTGCTTCTTGCGCACGATGAGGTCGCGGCGCACCGCGTTCACCGCCATCTTGTCCGCGACCGAGGCGAGCTCGCTGGGCAGCCGCAGGATGGGCATGTCCAGCAGGCCGCCGAACTGCCGCTTGTACTCGGCGTTGAAGTCGTTCATCTTCTGCAGCACCAGCGCGGGTTCCGGCGAGTGAGTGCCTTGCGTGAGCTTCTCCAGCATCTGCTTGTAGACGTAGAGGAACTGCAGGAACTCCTGCGCGAGCGCCTTGCGCTCCTTGCTGGAGGGGCCGCCGATGATCTTGCCGAGCTGCTTGAGCCAGGCCTTGGTCTTGGTGTTGAACTCGCCGCCGGGCAACTCGGCCCAGACGACTTCGTACTTGTGCGTGAATTTGGCGCTCGCGAGCGCATTGAACAGGGGAGTGGAGGTTGCCATGAGGTTGACGACGTGACGTATTCAAGAAAACGGATTCACCCTAGAGGTCCGGCCTGACGCCGATCATCGAGAAGTAGCGGTTCAGGTCCCCGTCCTCGCGCAGCACTTCCTGCATCAGCTGCGGCAGCGGCATGCGTCCCCATGCCACGGCGCGGTTCACGAGGTAGGGCGTCGGGCTGTGCGGCTCCTCGCGCATCAGGTAGGCGGCGGCCAGCTCGAGCAGCCGATAGGCCTCGGCGCGGCTGCCGATGCGGCCGCCCGCCAGCACCTGCGGGAGCGCCTCGGAGGGAGGGGGAGGAAAGGAGGCAGGAGGAGCGTCGCTCATGTCGTTGTCGTCCATCGGGGTTGCGGTGGGCAGCGGTTCGGCATCCGGCACCCATCCGGTCGGAGCCGGAGTGACTGGTTTCTCTTCGTCGCGCGGATCGCGCCCCTGCAGCAGGCTGCGCAGCGCCTGCCGCATGCGCGCGAGCATCTCCGTCAGCTTCGACAGACTGGGCGCGTCCACGCCCAGCCGCTCGTCGAGCAGGGCTTCCAGGCTGCGCCATGCATCGGCGGCCGCAGCGACCCGGTCGTCGAGCGCGGCGAGCGCATGCAGGTCGCGCGCGGCGCGCTCGAGGATGTCCTGGCGCGACACCGTCTGCGCGCTCGGCTCCTCGGCCACTTCCTTCGCCTTCCCCTTGGCGTTGCCCGCGACGCCGGCCGCGCCCGTGCCGTACTCGCTGCTCAGCGCGCGCTGCCAGTCACCCAGCGTGATGAAGGGCGGCGAGAAATCCGGCCATTCGAGCAGCGGCACGCGCATCAGCAGCGCCTGCGCGATGGTGTCGTTGACCCACACGAAGGTGGCGGTGCGCATGTCGGCGTCGCCGTCGTCGCCGATGCGCGGATGCACGTCTTCCCAGAACTCGCGCGCCAGGCCTTCGAGCAGCCGCGCCCCGGCGGCCATCCCGTCGACCGCATGGCGGTGCACCCAGGCCTCGGTGAGCCAGGCGGCCATCTGCAGGTCCTTGCTGCGGCGCTGCAGCACCTCGGTGCACAGCATTTCGGCGGTACGCCAGTCGGCCTTCTTCAGCGGACGAGTCCATTCGCCCATCGGCAGGCTGGCGTCTTCCTCGGTGCGCGCTTCGCGAATGCGGGCGCACACCGGGTCGTAGCGCAGCGGCGGGCCGGCCGGGCCTTCGGGGCCCTCCAGCGGCGAGAGAAAGGCCGCGAGGTCGGGCGCGAAGCCGCCGGTGGCTTCGTCGATATCGGCGTTCAAGGGAGACATCAGGGCGGCCATCAGGGCATGTTCCATTCGGGAGCGCGCGCGGGAAACGCGGTGGGCCAGATCAGGGCGTTCTTCTTTCCGGCGGGGCTGGCGGCGATACGCAGGAACACGCGCGCGCGTCCCCCGTCTGGCGCCTGGGCGGCGTCGCCGGCCGACTGGGCCACCAGCGGAAACTCGAACTTCAGCAGTTGCGAGCGGCCGTCGGGCCGCTGCGCCGGGTCGCCTTCGCGCTGGCGCTGGGCCAGCGTGAACAGCGCCCACGGGTCGGCGAAGCGGAAGCTCACGGTCTGGCCGTCGGTGATCAGCGCATGCTGCTGCGGGTCGGCGCGCGCCATCAGCGGCGAGTCCTTCGCGATGCGCAGCACCAGCGCCACCGGCATGCCGTATTCCCAGCGCAGCGTGCGCGGCGCGTCGCGCAGCCGGAGCACCTGGTCGCCGACCTCGAAGGACCAGTCGATGATCTTGTTGCCTTCGATTTCGCCCATGGTGTTCGCGCGGAAGTCCACGCTCAGGTCATAGCCCGGCGCGGCGCCGTCCTCTGTGGGGAAGAGCGGCAGCAGGAAGTCGCGCGCGCGGGCGAACTGTTCGGCGAAGCGGCGCGCGCCCGCGCCCTGCATGCCGGGGCCGCGCATGCCGCCCGCGTCGATCGCGCGGTTCTCCTTCAGCGCGCGCGCCAGCGGGTCGAAGGCGCGGGCCAGGTCGTTCACGTCCGCCGGATCCGCCAGCTCGAAGGCGCGGCCGGTGGCCGGGCCGAAGGGGTGGCGGCCGGCCAGCGAGCGGTTGAAACGGGTGGAGAACTGCGTCCACAGCTCCTGCTGGTCGCCGAACTGCAGCTCCTGGCAGCGCGCGAGCAGTGCGCTGTAGATCTGCTGGTGCCGGTCGGCGAAGTAGTCGCCGATGCGCGTGGCCGGTGCCTTGCCGGCCAGCTTCGCGCCGCAGGACTCGCGATCGATCTCGGCGCCGGTCGTGCCCAGGAACTGTTCGAGCAGCAGCAGGCTGCTGTTCGGGTTCTTCAGCCGGTAGCGCTCCAGGTCGCGGTTGATGGCCTGCCAGCGCTGCGCGAGCACCGAGCCCGCTCCCGCGCCGTCGAGCGCCGAGATGTAGCTGTCGGCCAGCTTGCCCAGCGCCTCCGTGCGATTGAACTGCTGGCCCAGGTAGGCCGCGAGCGAGCCCGCGTCGGAGACGCCGAAGGCCACCAGCATCGGCCCGCGCTCGCCGCGCCAGGCCTGGAAGTCGCGTCCGCGCATGGCGTACAGCTCCGATTGGTTGAAGGCGTCGTCGACGGCCTCCAGGCGCAGCAGCGCGTCGCGCGAGACCATCGCGCGCAGGTCTTCGGCGCGCGAGCCGGCCCCCAGCTCGTAGAGCAGCGCCTGGAGCTTGGCGAGGCGCTGGCGCGAGGCTTCGTAGGCCGATGCCTGCGTGTCGGTGACACGGCCGCCGTCGCCCATGCCGTTCGCGGCTTCGGCGACCTGGTCGACCACCAGTTGCGCGAAGTGCGCGTTCAGCGCGGCCTCGATGCCCGGGCGCAGCGCCGCCGGAAATGCCTGCATGCCCTCGCTCATGTAGCGCTTGCGGATGTCGCCAACGGCCAGCGCCTGGTCGAGCCGCGGCAGGTCCCACGCGGCGAGGCCGCGCATGCCGGCGCCCGGCAGTTCGCGGTCGCGCGCGGCGGCCATGAAAGGCTGCGCCAGCAGGGCGGTGAGCGCGTCGCGCAGCGCGATGCGCTCGGGCGCCAGCGCGAAGCGGCCGTCCTTGTCCTGCCAAACCAGGCCCGGCTGCGCGCCGCCGAAGCGCAGGTTGAACTCGGCGCGGAACTTCTGGAAGGCGTCCTGCGCCCGCGAGCGCACCGCGTCCGCAGGTTCCAGCCCCAGCAGCCGGTTCTGCTCGATGCGCGCGATCGTGCGGTCGTAAGAGGCGCCCAGCACCAGCACCGGCTGGCGCATCCAGCCGCCCTTGCCCGAGGCGACCAGGTCTTCCTGGTCCTTGATGGCCGCGATCACCTCCCGGTAGCTGGCCGTCGTGCGCGTGAAGGTGCCGGTGCTCGCCAGCGATGGCAGCAGCCGTGCCAGCGATTGCTCCGACACCAGCAGCTCGTTGTTGACGAAGAGCCGTGCATCCAGCTGTGCCGTGCCCTTGTCGAGCGCGCAGCGCAGCGCCGACTGCACGGGAGCGAGCGGAATGGCCAGCGCGTTGCCCTCTGCCGCCTGCCTGAAGTAGCGCAGGTTGCGGCTCAGGTCCGCCGGCAGCTCCGCGCCCAGCGCGTAGCGCACGGCCACGCGAAGGTCTTCCGCATTGCCGGTGGCCGGCTGGCGCAGCCGCTCCACCGCCTGCAGTGCGGCATCGAGCTGCTCGACCGAGCCCAGGTAGCGCTGCAGCGCGCCGAACTCCGGCTGGTCTTCCACCAGCAGGCCGTTCTTGCGTGGCGCGTCGCCAATGGTCTTGAAGCTCGGCGGGAGTCCGCAGCTCGCGCCGGTGATGAATTCGCCGGTGGCCTCGTCCTGCTCCACGCCGCTGAGCTGGCTCACGCGCGCCATCAGCTCGCGCCGCAGCGTGCTCACTGCGATGTCGCCGAACTCGCGCTCGATGCGCTCTATCACGCGCTCGTTCAGGTCGTCGAAGGGCTGCCAGGAGCCGGGCATGAAGAAGGAGTACGTGCCGTCAGTGCGCAGCCGCTCGTTCATGGCCAGCAAGGACAGCGCCTTGTTGCGGTACCAGGCGGTGGGAATGGTCTCGCCGCGCTGCAGCGCGCGCATGCGGTACTGCGCGTCATGCTGCAGCTGCGAGAGCGCGGAAACCAGCGTCGCGTTGTGCCTGTTCAGCTGCCAGGTCGCCACCAGAAGCCCGATGCCCCAGCCGCCCAGGAAGAGCACCGCCGCCCAGCGCAGCGCGCGATGCAGCACGGGCCGCGTGAGCGTCTGCGTGCGCGAGGGCCGCGTGAGGCCGTACTCCAGGAAGATCTTCTTCTCGAACAGGTCGCGCAGGAAGGCCGGCTGGCGCATCAGCTGCGCGATCAGGTCGCCGCCGATGGGCTCCAGGTCCTTCCGGCCGTAGGCGTCGTGCTCCGAGTCGATGGCCGCGACGGTCTGCGCCGATTCGCCGCTGTCGCCCGTGAGGTAGATGCCGCGGAAGAAGAAGGGCTCGTGGTACGCGCTCGGGCGCATCAGTTCGTCGACGTACAGCTGCAGCTGGCCGCGCAGCGCCTCGATGCGCGAAGGCAGCAGCAGTTGCGCGCCGGCACCCTGCGGCTCAGTGCCGGTGGCGAAGAGCTCGGCCGATACGTCGGACACCGAGCGCACCACCGTGCCCACCGCCTCGTCGACCCACGCGGGCTGGTAGGTGGTCGACAGGTCGTAGGGCGAGGACCAGCCCAGCATGCTCGCGCGCAGCGGCTCGGGCAGGGCGCTCGCGAAGGCGCTGAAGCCCTCCAGGTGCTCCGCGCCGGTGACAAGCACGTACACCGCGAAGCGCATAGCGAAGCGGTTCTGCGCCAGCCACAGGCGCCGGTGCGCGAGCTTGGCGCGCTTGGAGAGCTCGAGCCGGCCGTCGGTACTGTCGTCGAGCAGCAGCGCGGCCGGAATGGTGATGACCACCGAGTCGAAGGGCCGCTGCGGCCGGTACGACCGGCACATGCCCAGGAACTCGTCCCACGGCTTCTCGGAGGCATCGTCGTCGTCGGGCGAGCCGAGGTAGGCGCCCTGGATGTCGATGACCACACCGCGGTCGAAGAAGTGCCACGAGATGCCCTGCGTGGCCGCGGCCGAGGCCGATTCGGTGCTGAGTGCGCTCGCCACGCCCGACTGCTCGATCGGCAGCTGCCGGTGGTCGTCGCCCTCGTTGAGCAGCATGATCCACGGAATGCCGTAGCGGTCGGCGCGCGAGGCGATGTTGCCCTCGATCAGCTCCACCGCCTGGCGGAACGAGCTGCGCAGCGAGTCGAAGCGGATGCGCGCGACCTTCGGATCGCTCGATGGCTTGGCGTGCGAACGGCGTGCCGCGAAGTACAGCACCATGCCGAGCACGAGCAGCACCACCAGCGTCAGCACCGCGATGGAAACGAGGAAGAGCTGGTCAGTCAGCATGTCGACGACCTCCTGATGCTCCTTGGGTGGCGCAGGTCGTTCATCGCTGGTAGGCCCCCGATGCGTCGACCGCTCCCGGCTGCAGCACCTGCCGCACGGGCCACGACTGCCACAGCCACAGCAGCTCCGACACCGCCAGCAGCGTGGCGACGCCCAGCATGAACAGCACCGTCCAGCGGCTCAGCGTGGGCAGCTTGCGCGGCGCGATGTGCGAAAGCGTGCTCGCGTAGGCGCGCTCCGATACCACGCGGTCGCGGCCCGAGAAATCGGCCGGCCGCTGGTAGACGAACTGAAAGAGCTCCTCGCGGTAGCCCAGCAGGCGGGCTTCCTCGCCCGCGCCGCGGTACTTGCCCTGGAAGCCCAGCGCCAGCGCGAAGAGATACAGCCGCGCGATGTCGCGCTTCGACGGTTCGCGGCCTGACAGCAGTTCCTCGATGCGGCTGAACACCAGGTCGCCCGCGATGTTGGTGCGAAAGAGCGACGACTCCAGCAGGTGCGCCGTCCAGCGCTCGCGTCCGATCCACGGCGTGTGCAGCAGGATCTCGTCGGCCAGCGCGGCCTTGAGGTAGCGCGCGTCGGCCACGTTCTCGAGCTCGAAGCGCGTGCTCTCGCGGCGCGATTCGAGCGACTGCAGCTCCAGCAGGTTCTCCAGGTGGCGCGCCAGCGTCTGCGCCACCATGTCGATGTCGCTCTCGCGCGATTCGGCGGTGCGGTCGCGTGCCTTCACGATCTCGTCGTAGAAGGCGCGGAACTGCCGCGTGATGTGGTCGTCGACGGCCAGCTCGGGTAGGTTGCGTGCCATGGCTTCAGTCCTTGATGAACAGGACGATTTCCTGTGGCGGCTGGGCGGTGGCGCCTTCGTTGGCGTTGGCGATCACCAGCAGCTCGCCGGGAACGGTCAGCGCGGCGCTGGTCTGGATCGCGTAGAGCAGGTAGCCAGAGCCCGGGCGCAGGCCGAGCTCGTCGGCCGACTCGATGGAACGGCGCACCGCGCCCAGCACGCGGCGCTCGCGCAGCGAGGGATAGGCCGACTGCGAACCGACGATGGCGCTGTCCATCCAGGCCAGCAGGTCCTTGTCGGACTGTCCGCGCAGGCCCACCACGATGCGCGCGCCGGCCACCCACTGCGGCTGCAGCGTGGTCTCGAAGGCGCCCTGGCGGAAATCGAACTTGTGCTCGCGATACTCCTGGCTCACCTCCGACACCGCGTCGCGCAGCGCCAGCAGCAGCGGCTGGAACACGCGCGAGGGGTCGGCGTGGTCGTAGTCCATCGGCACAGGCGGCACGCCGCCCGGGCGCAGCAGGCTCAGCGAGGCCAGCAGCGCACAAAGGGACCAGTACATCGGAAGCGGATGCAGGTGCGGCGTGCGCATCACCGCCTCCGCATGCGGCAGGCCCGACAGCAGGCTGCGCAGCCGGTCCTTCAGCTCCAGGTGCGCGAGGCGGTCGTCGATGCGCGAGGAAGGCACGGCCGTCTGCTTGGCGACGAAGGCTGCCTTGCCGCGCAGCTGGCCGAGCAGGGCGGACGCGGCGGTCCACAGCGGGTTGTCGCGCGCCACTTCCAGCAGCGGCGGCTGCGCGTCGCCGAGCTTCACCACCTCGTTGTCCTTGAAGACCTGGCCCAGCCGCAGATGCACGTGCGTGCCGGGCGGCACCGCGCCGGCGCTGAGCGCGAGGCGCGGCAGCATGCGCGGGATGTTCGCGGGCTCGGCGTCGGACACCGCGTCTTCCACCGGCGCGCCGGCCACCGAGCGGAAGCGCACGGTCGCGGCGCGATGCCGGTTGGGCGTGGTGACCGGCAGCGTGAGGTAGATGTCCAGCGGCTCGTTGGCCAACCGCTCCGCGTAGGGCGCGAGGGAAAGCTCCAGCGCGCCGTGCGCGGCCTCGGCAGCCGAAAACTGCACCGCGGTGCCGTCGGGCAGGATGGCTTCGAGCGCCAGCACGCGCAGCAGGCCGGCGGGCAGCAGGCCCTGGTCGAACACCAGGCGGCGCACGCCCCAGGCGAAGGGCGCGGCGGCCAGCGTCTGCCAGGCCACGAGGGTGTCCATGCGCGAGGAGAACTGCTGGAAGTGCTGCGGCGACAGCAGCATGCCTTCATGCCACTCGACGCGGTCGGTGACGGGGGCGGCGCGGTGCAGGTCAGACATGGCGTGCTCCCGCGCGGCTGGATTGGAGTTGTTGGTTCACTTGAAGGAATCCGTGTTGTTCAGCGCGACGCGGCCGACACGTCGAAGCTCTGTGCATCGAAGCGGGCCACGATCGAGCCCTTGAGGTCTTCCACCCGGATGCGGTTCGCACCGGGCGTGGTGTAGTTCGCGAAGACCAGCACCGCCGAAACGCGCGGCGAGCCGATGGCGCTGGCGGGCACGCGGATCGTCTGGCCCGGCACCAGCTCCCACGAGAGGTACGACAGGCTCTGCGGAAAGGTCTTCTGCAGGTCGGCGCGCGCGCCGAACCACTTGGCGGCCGTGAGCTCGGTCACGCGCGCGAGCATGGCGTCGTCGAGCACCATCACCACGTCGACGGCCACGGGGCTGTTCTGGTTGGCGCCGGGCGCGGCCGACAGCGTGAGCTCGTTCCAGCTCACGCGCGTGCCCTTGGGAAAGAGGCTGCCGCATGCGGCCAGCTGCACGATGAGCAGCAGCGCGGCCATCCGCTTGATGAGAAGCTTCTTCGTCCGGTTCATCGCGAAATTCCTGTGTTCGCCGCGGCGGGGGATGCGTACGTGACCGCCGACTGCGCCTGCCGCACGCCCACCGCGATGCCCATCAGCAGGATCAGCACGGAGGCCAGCACGCTGCAGCCCGCGAGCAGTGCGACGTGCCCGCGTGCGAACACGAAGCGCAGCGGCTGGGCGGGCTTGATCTCGGCAGCCGGCGCCGCCACGCGCTCAGAGGGCAAGCCGGCCGACACCATCGAAATCAGCGCGCAGGTAGCCAGCAGCGTCAGCAGGTTGCGCGGGCCCTCGCAGATCAGGTCGATGGCCAGGAAGAGCGCCAGCGCCGCCTCGATGGGCAGCTGCAGCATCGACAGCACGATGCCCGCGTAGCCCACGTTGGTGAGGCTGCTGTTGCCGGCAGAGGCGAAGGCCGCGATGGTCGCGCCCGTGCCGATCATCCCGATGTCGGCCGCGCTGAGCGTGCGGTCGTAGAGGTTGGCGACGAAGAGCGCCGCCAGCACGTAGTAGAGCGCCGAGCCCGCGCGCAGGAACACCGAGGCGGTGGGCACCACCAGTTCCACGATGCCGCGGCTGAAGCCCAGGCGCGCGCTCATCGTCTCGATGGTGTGCGGAATGCTGGCCGTAGTGCTCGACGACATCAGGCTCACCAGCATCGGCGTCTTCAGGTGCTGCAGCACCTCGGCCAGCGGCTGGTTGCCGCGTCGGTGAATCACCGCGATGGCCAGCGCGCCCAGCAGTGCCACCAGCACGACGAAGTGCAGCAGGAAGCCGCTCATGGCGCGGATGGTCAGTGCATCGGTCTGCGACAGCACGTGCGCCGACATGCCGAAGGCCACCACCGGCAGCAGGATGTTGGCGCGCGCGATGATGAGTTCGAGCGTGCGGTAGATGCCCTCGAACATGTGGTTGAGCGCCGCGTGCTGCGTGCGCGCCAGCGCCGCGAAAGCCAGGCCGAACAGCAGTGCGCAAGAGAGGATGCCCAGCGAGCGGCCCTCGGCCAGCACGCGGAAGAAGTTGTCGGGCACCACGGTGGCGCGCGGGCGTTCGATGGGCGTGGCCTGCATGCCGTTGTCGTGCAGTCGCATCTCGATGTCGCCGCCGTCGCCGGCCCGCTGCACCAGTTCGCCGAGGTGCTCGCGCGCTTCGGCGTCCAGGTGCGCGCCCGGCGCGTTCACCCAGCCCAGCGCCAGCCCGGTGGCGGCGCAGCTCACCACCAGCAGCAGCGCGAGGCCAGCGATCATCGCAATGCGCCTTCCGGGAAAGGGCAGGCCCATGGTCTGGCGCAGGCCGAAGAAGGTCGCCACCACCAGCAGCGGAATGGCTGCCATGCTCACGATCGCCAGGTAGACCTGCGCCGCCGTGTACGCCACGTCGCCCAGCGCGGGCGCATACACGCCCGCGACGGCGCCTGCCGCCATGCACAGGAGCAGGGCGAGCAGGCTGTGGGACATGCGCGTCAGGAAAGCCATGCCGGCCTGTTCCATCCCTTGTCGAGCGCGAAGGCGACCGTCGCGCGCGCCAGTTCCAGCGAGCTGTCGACCAGCGTCAGCGGCGTGTGACCGGTGGCCCGTGCGACCTTCGCGGCCTTCGCAGCGATGGGCAGCTCGGTGCAGCCCATGATGACGGCGGTGGCGCCCGTGGCGGCCAGCGCCTGCAGCGCGAGCCCGAACGCCGCAGCGCCGGCGTCGATGTCGCCGCCCTTCACCGAGCGGATGCAGGCGTCCACGTGGTCTTGGCCGGTGCCGGCATCGGGCACGATGAAATCGATTCCGCGCTCGCGCAGCGCCTGCTGGTAGAAGCCCGAGGCCAGCGCGCCGCGCGTGGCGAGCACCGCCACCCGCACCGGCCGGTCGTCCGATGCCGTCGCGATGGCGGCCACGCACGACTGCGCGATGTGGATCACCGGCGCGCGGCTGTGCGCCGCGATCTGCGCATACCAGTGGTGCGACGAGTTGCAGGGAATCGCGATCACGCCGACGCCGGCGTCGTTGAGCACGTCGATGCCCGCGAGCAGCGCATCGAGCGGGTCGGGCCCGGTGCCCAGGATGGCGCTGGAACGGTCCGGCACGTGCGGCAGGTTCGCGACGATCACCGGCAGGTGTTCCTGGTCGCGCGTGGCCGGCGTGAGCTGGATGATCTTGTCCATGAAGTCCACCGTCGCCGATGGACCCATGCCGCCGAGAACGCCTATGCGTGACATGAAGGCGCGCTCCCTAGATCTTCAGCGGACGCGGGCACACCACGGCCACTGCGGCGGTGTTGCCGATGACCAGCACCAGCGTGCGCAGCATGTCGCACACCGGGTCCACCGCCAGGAACAGGATGAAGGCCGCCTCGAAGGGCAGGCCCAGGTAGGTGCAGGTCATGCCGATGAGCGACACCGTCACCAGCCCCGTCATGCCTGCAGAGGCGAAGCCCGCGAGCACGGAAGAGGTGAGCACGATGCCGATCTCCACCGGCGTGAGCGAACGCCCGTAGATCTGCGCGATGAAGAGCGTGGCGCACACGTAGTACACGACCGGCCCGATGCGCAGCAGCGACACCGTGAGCGGCACCAGCAGCTCCACCCGCGAGCGCGCGAAGCCCAGGCGCGTGACCAGGCTCTCGATCATGATCGGCATGCAGGTGGCGCTGCTGCGCGTGGCCAGCGCCAGCGCGAAGGGGCCGCGCAGCGCGTTGAGCGTCTGCCCCAGCGTGCCGTTGGAGCGCTTCCAGATGATGACCGCCGCCACCGCCAGCAGCAGCGCCGACACGACGAGGAAGGCGACCACGAAGGCGCCCATCGCCTTCAACGGTTCGATGCCCGTCTTGCCCAGCTGCGCCGCGCTCATGCAGAACAGCACCACCGGCAGCGGAAAGCTTAGCCAGCGCATCAGCGTCTGGCAGGCGTGGTACACGGTCTCCAGCGCCTGCGTGAGGCCGTCGGAGATGCGCGTGGGCACGTGACCCACCGCCAGGCCGAAGAGCAGCGCGAACACGAGCGTCTTCAGCGTGTCGCCGTTGGCCAGCGCCGAGAAGATGTTGGCGGGCACCAGGCTCACCAGCATGTCGGCGAAGCTGGCGGTCTTCTTGACCTCGTCCACGCCGCGCAGGTTCATGGCCGTGTCGCTGGCGCTGAGATCGCCGCCCACGATCTGGCCGAAGGTCTGCATGGTGCTGCTGGGCAGGTTCTCGCCGGGACGCAGGATCAGCAGCGTGGCCGCGCCCGCGATGGCCACGAAGGCCGAGAACGCGAGGAACACGAGCGCCACCCGGCCCAGCAGGCTGGCCGTGCCGCCGTCGCGGAACAGGCGCTGCAGGCTGAAGATCACGGCCGAGACCATGAAGGGCAGCGTGATCATCTTCAGCAGGTCGACGTAGATGTCGCCCACGAAGGCCAGCGGCGTGGCGAGCGGGGGCGCGAGCATGCCGAAGGCCACGCCGGCCCCGAGGCTGATGATGACGACCCACGGGTTGAGGACGAAGGCGTAGAGCTTGGAGGTGTTCATGATGTTTGCGCGTCCTGTGCCGCTCAGCGGTCGAGTGCCTGCAGCACCTTCTGGATATCGAGCTTCTCGGCGCGCTGCGCGAGGAACTGGTTGACGTAGGCCAGCAGCGTGGTGTCGGTCACGGCCACGCCGATGCCCAGCGTGTCCTCCAGATCCTTCAGCGTCACGGTGCGCAGCACGAGCGAGACGGTGGGGTCGGCCTTGAGCACGCGCTTGACCTCGAACTCGTCGCGGTACGCGCTCACGATGTCGCCCTTGTGCAGGGCCACCAGCACGTCGTTCCAGGTCGGGAACTCCTGCACCTTGGCGTGCGGGAAGTTGGTGCGCGCGTAGTCGGCGAACGACGACTTGGCGATCACGCCGATGCTGCCGTCGAAGTTGCGGATGACCTCGGGCAGCGGCCGTCCGCGCGAGAGCTGCGCGAACTTCACGCGGTTGAGGATCAGCGAGTGGCTCAGCGTGAGGTACGCGTCGCTGAACGCGATGGTCTGCGAGCGCGCCAGCGTGCGTGACAGCTTGCTGATGGCCAGGTCGGCCTGGCCGTTGGCCAGCAGGTCGACCACCGCGTTGAAGGTGCCGGCCTCGCGGTTGAAGCGCAGCTTCACGCCCAGCTCCTTGGCGAGCGACTGGGCGAGGCCCACCTCCAGACCGGTCCACTGGCCGCTGTCGTCGAAGAAGAAGAACGGGGGCGTGTCGACCTTGAGCATGGCCACCACCAGCTCGCCGCGCGTCACGATGCGGGCGATGTCGGGTGCGAGCAGCCGTCCGTCGGGCACGCGCACGAGGCCGTTGACGAGCACGGGCGGCGTGGCGGGAGCGGCAGGCTCGACGGCAAAGGCGGCCGCTGCCGGTGCTGCGGGTGTCGCAGGTGCGGCGACAACCGGCGTCGCCGCCACGGGCGCAGCGGGTGCCGCGAGCGTGCCCTGCGCCACGGGCCGTTCGCCCGCGGCGAGCGCGCTTGCACCTGTGCAAAGGCCGGCGATCGCCAGCAGTGTGGGAAGGGCAAGGCGCCGCAGCGCGTTGTGCATGCCCGTGAGGTGTCGTGCGTTGGTCGACATGCTTGTATTCACTTTGGTCATTGGGTGGAGGCAGCGGGGGCCGTGGGGGCCGCGGGAGCCGTTGCGGGCGCGGCGGCGGGCGGTGGAGGTTGCGACGGCGCCGCGGCAGCGGGTACGGGAGCAGGCGCGGGCGCCATCAGCTTGCCGATCTCGACGCCCATCAGGAACAGCAGGACGCACAGCAGCACCAGGCAGGCCGCCGTGATGGCGACCATGCGGGAACTCATCGTGAAAACGTATTGGGACATGGGGTTGTCGGTGCGTGCCGTTCGTTGGTCGTCGTTCGTTTCAGGGAACCATGGAGGTGAATTGCCCGGGCGCGACCACCTGGATCACGCCGCCCCAGTTGCAGGCGAGCTTGGAGCTGTCCTGCAGCGCGGGCATGTTGCCGACCAGCACCGTGGGCGAGCCCGGCGCCCAGGGCGCGGCCGTCACCGGGATGCAGGGCATGGGCGTGAAGGCGCCGAGCGCGGCGGCGGTTGCCGCGGCCACCATCGGGTTCGACATGCTGTTGCAGGTGCCGAAGGGAAGGATGTTGACGATCGGCTTGTTGTCCATGATGTTGGCGCCCGGCGTGCTGCCCGTGAGCACGCCGCTCACGGGCAGCACCACGAGGTTGGACGGCGCGGCGCCGAAGCTGCACTGCAACGTGGCTCCCATGCAGACGTGCATGCCCATGGCTCAGCTCCCCCTCACGAGTTTTTCGAGGCTCTTCATGAAGCCTGGCGAGGCGGCGGTCTCCACGATCTCGCGGCCCGCCTGGTCGAAGCGGCGCGCGCCGCCGTAGGGCTTGCCCTGGCGGTAGGCGACTTCTTCCATCAGTTGCCCGTTGGGCCAGTAGCGCCGCAGGGGGCCGTGCAGCACGTTGGCCACGTAGGTGGAGGACTGCGCGACGCCGCCGTTGGGCGCGTAGTCGATGACCTCGCCGTCGAGCAGTCCGGCGCGGTAGCGCTCGCGCCGCAGCATGCGGCCCTCGTGGAAATAGGTGGCCTCGCCTTCGAGGCGTCCGGCCGCGTAGGGCAGGCGCGCGGTGACGTCGCCCGATTCGGCATACGACACCGCCTCGCCGTGCTGCACGCCGCGCACGTGCTGCAGCGTCTGCATCAGCTTGCCGCTGGGGTAGTAGCTGCGCGTGACGCCCTCGGCCAGGCCGCCGATGCGCTGGGTTTCCTGCAGCAGCTGGCCGCGTTCGTCGAAGAGCCGCATGGGGCCGTGCGGCAGGCCGGCCTGGTACGACGCATCGAGCGCCGGCTTGCCCGGTGCCGAGAAGACCTGCATCGGCCCGTACGGCAGCTCGCCCACGAAGGAGGCGCGCACCACCGTCTGGCCCGCATCGTCCAGCGTCTCGCGCACGACGGCGGCCGGCAGGGCGGCGATGTCCTTGACGGGCAGGGAGGAAGGGATTGCCATGGCGCCGCTCAGTTGATCTTCACCAGCCCGCCCTTGAGCGTGACCATGCCGCCGCCCTCGACGGAGTTCATGCCCGAGGCCTTGCTGCTGATGGAAGGCGCCTCGTTCGACAGCGTGGCGCCGCCCTTGGCCGACAGCGCCACGCCGGCCTCGGCCGCGAAGTTCATGCCGGCGTTGGCGCCCAGGTTGGTGCCGGCCTTCAGGTCCAGCGTCTGCGCCGACTTGATGAGCAGCGTGCCCGTCACGTCGATCACCAGGTTGCCCGTGACCTTGAGCTCGTAGTTGCCCGTCACAGTCTGCGTGAAGTTGGCCTTGTTGTCGTGCGTCTCGTTACCGGTGACGTCGAGCGCGCGCGTGCCCTTCACCGAGTGGGTCTCGTTGCCGGTGTCGACCTTCACGGTGCGATTGCCCTTGGTGACGGTGTGCGTCTCGTTGCCGGCCTTCACGGTGGTGGCCAGGTCGTTCTCGATCTCCACGCGCATGTCTTTCTGCGCATGAAGGTAGAACTCCTCCGAGCCCTTCTTGTCCTCGAAGCGCATCTCGTTGAAGCCTCCGCCGCCCTTCGTCGAGTTCGAGCGGATGGTGCTTTGCGACGAACTGCCCGGCAGCGCGACCGGCGTCGCGTGCGTGCCGTTGTAGACGCTGCCCGAGACGAGCGGCCGGTCGGGGTCGCCGTCGACGTAGCTCACGACCACCTCCTGCCCGATGCGCGGCAGGAAAAGCGCCCCCCAGCCTTCGCCAGCCCACATCTGCGAGACGCGGATCCAGCAGGAACTCTTTTCGTCCTTCTTGCCCAGGCGGTCCCACGGGAACTGCACCTTGATGCGACCGTGCTGGTCGGTCCAGATTTCCTCGCCGGCAGGGCCGACCACGCGCGCCGTGTGGCTGCCGGCAACCACCGGCCGGGGCATGACGCGCGGCGGGCGGAAGGGCAGGGCGGGAGGCAGGGTCTCGAAGCTGTTGCCGTAGTGCTCGAGGTCGGCGTGGTGCCGCACGCTGTGCACCATGTGCGCCACGTTGAGGTCCGCGCGCGGATGGTCTTCCAGCGTGAAGGTGGTGCCGGGCGTGAGGTAGTGGCAATGGCTGTCGCCGCGGCCGGACTGGCTGCCGCTGCGGTGTGCCTCCAGCCGGATGCGCGCGCGCGACTGTGCCGCCGAGAGCGGCACGCGCGAGGGGTACTCGTAGTCGGTGCCGCGGCCGTCCTTGCCCTGCGTCTCCTTCAGCAGGCTGGTGTCGGGCGTGAGGAAGTCGTAGTCGTCGACTTCCTGCGCCTTGGTGGCCAGCCGCGCGTCCGACTCGAAGCGGGTCACGGCGTGGGCGTGCGCGAAGCCTTCCTCGGCGCTGCGAACCAGAAGCTTGTCGGCATGCGGGCACGGCTGGCATGCCGAATTGCTGTCGGCCAGCACCAGCGTGTGTTCACCGTCCGCGAAAGTGAAGAAGTAGAAGATGCCTTCCTCTTCCATCAGCCGCGAGACGAAGTCGAAGGCCGTCTCGTCGTAGCGCACGCAGTACTCGCGCGGCGTGTAGCTGCCGCTGAGCTGGAGCGCGAAGCTCACGCCGAAGTCGCCGAGCATCTTCTGCACGATGTCCGGCGTGCTCATGTTCTGGTAGATCACGCGGTCGCGGCCCAGCGTGAGCAGCCACATGCGCGGCACCAGTTCGAGCGTGTAGGTCGCGAAGTCGCGGTTGCTGCCCATGTAGGTGAAGCGCGAGACGATGCCGTTGAAGAAGCGGCTTTCCTTCCCGGGCCGCTGCAGCACGACCGTGGCCGAGGTGCCGATCACCGCGGCAGCGTCCAGCGCGTCGTCGGACGAACGCATGGTCAGCGAGCAGGCGAAGAGCTGCGATAGCCCCTCGGTGGCCTGGAAGGATTCGAGCAGCAGCTTGTCGGGGCCGAACGCCGTCTTCACCGTCAGAAAGGCGGCGTGCTGGGTAAAGCCTTCGCGCATGTTCATCGCTTCGTCAGCTCAGCGTGGCCGGCTCGAAGCCGAAGGCGAAGGCACCGTCGGCGCCCACGCTCATGTGCACGCCGGTGAAGGCGGCCGCCATCGAGATGCGCTCTAGCACCTGGCGCGACAGCTCGGGCAGCACCGCGTGCGCCAGGATGTGGTCGATGTTGCGCGCGCCGCTGTCCACCTCGGTGCAGCGCGCGGTGATGGCGTCTTCCACCTGCGCGTCCCAGGTGAACCCGGCGTGGTGATTCAGCGCGAAGCGCCGTGCCAGCTTGCCCAGCTTGAGGTTGACGATGGACCGGATCTGCCCGTCGCCCAGGTGGTGGTAGGGCACCAGCGCGAGCCGGCCCAGGAAGGCGGGGCTGAACTGCTTGAGCAGCTCGGGGCGCAGGCGCTCCACGAGCTCGTCGGGGTCGGGCCTGCGCCCGCCCTGCGAGGCCTGCGTGATCACGTCCTGCGCGGCGTTCGAAGTGAGCAGGATCAGCGTGTTCTTGAAGTCGATCAGCACGCCTTCGCCGTCTTCCATGGTGCCCTTGTCGAACACCTGGAAGAAGAGTTCCAGCACGTCGGGGTGCGCCTTCTCCATCTCGTCGAGCAGCACCACGCTGTAGGGGCGCCGCCGCACCGCCTCGGTGAGCACGCCGCCGCGCCCGTAGCCCACGTAGCCGGGCGGCGCGCCCTTGAGGCTGGAGACGGTGTGCGCCTCCTGGAACTCCGACATGTTCACCGTGATGACGTTGCGTTCGCCGCCGTACAGCAGGTCGGCCAGCGCGAAGGCGGTCTCGGTCTTGCCCACGCCGCTCGGGCCCACCAGCATGAACACGCCCACGGGCTTGCCGGGGTCGTCCAGGTCGGCGTGGAAGGTGCGGATGCGCCGCGAGATGGCGTCGAGCGCGTCGTCCTGCCCGACCACGCGCTCGGCCAGCTTCTCCTTCAGGTTGAGCACGGTGTGAAGCTCGTCGGTCATCATCTTGCCGACCGGAATGCCGGTCCAGCCGGAGATGACTTCGGCCACCATGGTGCCGTCCACGCACACGGGCACCATGGGCTCGTCGTTCTGCAGCGCCTCCAGGCCCTTCTCCAGGCGACGCAGCGCGGCAGTGAGCAGGGCGGGGTCGTTCTCCTCGTCGGCCGGCGGTGCGTCGCTGCGCAGGTTCTCTGCGATCTTGCGGCGCAGCGCGACGATCTCCATCACCGCGTGTTTTTCCTCGTCGACCTTGTCGCTCAGGCGCTTGTGCTTCTGGCGCAGTTCGTCGAGCCGCGCCGAGAGCGTGGCGATGGCTTCCTGCCGGTCGCTGCCCGTGGCCGCTTCATGGCGCAGCACGCGCAGCTCGTTCTCGCCGGTGGCGATGTCGCGCGCCGTCGATTCGAGTTCGGCCGGCAGCCCGTTCTGCCCGATGGCCACGCGCGCGCAGGCGGTGTCGAGCACGCTGATGGCCTTGTCAGGCAACTGGCGGCCGGTGATGTAGCGGTGCGAGAGCTTCACGGCCTCGCGCACCGCGTCGTCCACGATCTCCACGCCGTGGTGCTTCTCCAGCGTCTCGACCATGCCGCGCAGCATGTCGATGGCGACTTCCTCGCTGGGCTCCTCCACCTTCACGACCTGGAAGCGCCGCGCGAGCGCAGGGTCGCGCTCCACGTATTTCTTGTACTCGGCCCAGGTGGTGGCGGCGATGGTGCGCAGTTCGCCGCGCGCGAGCGCCGGCTTGAGCAGGTTGGCCGCATCGCCCTGGCCCTCGGCGCCGCCCGCGCCGATGAGCTGGTGCGCTTCGTCGATGAAGAGGATCACAGGCGTGGGCGAGGCCTTGACCTCGGCGATGACCGACTTGAGCCGGTTCTCGAACTCGCCCTTCACGCCCGCGCCGGCCTGCAGCAGCGCGAGGTCGAGCGAGCGCACCGACACCTGGCGCAGCGCAGGCGGCACGTCGCCCTGCACCACGCGCTGCGCGAAGCCTTCGACCACGGCCGTCTTGCCCACGCCGGCCTCGCCGGTGAGGATGGGGTTGTTCTGGCGGCGGCGCAGCAGCACGTCGATGATCTGGCGGATCTCGCCGTCGCGGCCGCGGATGGGGTCGATGGCGCCGTCGCGCGCGAGCTGCGTCATGTCGACCGTGTACTGGTCGAGCGAGGGCGTGGCAGAGCTGCTGCGGCGCGCGGTGGGCATCTGCATCGCGCCGGCTTCGGGCGCTGGTTGCGTCGCGGCGGCCGGGTTGGCTGCGGGCGCGGAAGGAGCCTGTGCGATGGGCGCGGCGGCCAGTGCCGCACCCGCCGCGTCTTCGGGCGACGACTGCAGCAGGCCCGCGAGTTCGTCGCGCAATGAACCGCGCGGGATCTGCAGCAACGCGGGCGCCGCATCGACCAGCCGGCCGCGCAGGCGGTCGACCTCGAGCAGCGCCAGCATCAGCGTGCCCGAGCGCACGTGCTGCTGGCCCAGCAGCACCGAGCTCATGAGCCAGGCTTCCTGGAAGAGCGGCGCGAAGTCGGGCGCGAGGCTGGGCGTGCGGCCGTTGCCGCGCTTGAAGGTGTCGAGCGACTTCTGAAGCTGCGCCTGCACCGCGTCGGGCCGGATGCCGAAGCGGCCGAACACCAGCCGAAGGTCGGGCGCCTCGTTGTCCACCAGCTTCATCAGCAGGTGCTCGATGTCCACGTTGTAGTGCGTCTGCTGCACGCACAGCTCGGCGGCCTGTTCCATGGCGCGCTTGCATTCCGGGTTGAGCCGGCCGAGCAGGGTGCGGATGTCGATGTCCATAGGAGAGCGGGAGAGCGTGGTCGGATCAGCCGTGGGGCGCGTCGCCGCCGTCGCTGGTCAGGGTGTGTTGAACGGGCGGCAGCGCGCCGCGGAAGGCCGGCCCGGCGACCCACGAGGTCCAGCCCAGGCGCATCGGGTTGGATGCGCCGAGCACGCTGCCGCGCGATTCGGACGGTGCCAGCCGCAGCTCCATCTCGACCTTCAGGTCCTGCGGTATGAAGCGGCGCACCAGCCACTTGGCGAGCGCGTGGTCGGCGCCCTTGGGCAGCAGGCCGCGCAGCCGCTGCTGGCTCAGGTTGCTGAAGACGAGGCGGATGCCCGCGCCCTGGTCCCACACGCGCTTGCCGAGCACCGCGCCGCCGCCCAACGGCTGACGCATGTCGAGCCGCGCCGAGGCATCGGGCTCCAGCGCCAGCCAGCGGCCGCGGAACTGCGTGCCGTCCACCTGCACGCCGAGACGGTCGCGCAGCAGCGCGAGCAGCGCAGTCATGCCGCGCGGCGCACCGCCCAGCAGGCCGGCATGCCGCAGCCACTGGGCCGAGCCGTCGGGCGCGCGCACGCCGGCGCGCAGGCCCAGCGCACTGGCCGCGTCGAGCGTGGTGGCCAGCGTCGAGCGTGCGGGCGACTGCGGGTTCAGCGCGATGTGGTGCTTGCGCCGGCTGCGGTAGAGAAAAGCCAGGAAGCGGTGGTTGAAGATGTCGAGGAAGTCCTGTGTGGCGTAGTCGCGCTGCTGACGGCGCTCCAGCAGCATCTCGGTGAAGGGCATCGGCAGCGGACCGCCGCTGCCGGCCAGCGAGAGCGCGGGCGTGGTGAGCGCATAAGGCTCGCCGGTGGCGGCATCGGTGCCGACGTCGCGCACGTCGCTGGCTTCGAAAGCGAGCGAGACGAAGGCATGCAGCCGCACGGCCTCGCGTTCGCGCGGGCCCTGCGAGCGGCCCACGGGCACCGCGTCGGGCGCGGCGCGCTCGAGCAGGCTGATGGCCTGGAACAGGTTGAAGTCCTGCGGGCGGGCGGCGAGTTCTTCGACGATCACAGCACCACCTGCCGGCCCGTCATCGGGGCCCATTGCTTGCGGATCTCCTCGCCGCTGCGCACCGCGAGGCGCACGAAGGAGTTGACCGAGGTGTACATCGCGAAGAAGCGCGCGAGCACCGCCGACATCATCAGCGGCGAGGCGCCGACGAAGGCGTCGTCCTCGAATTCGAGCGTGACCTGCGTGCCGCGGCAGTAGCCGCGCCAGGCCTCGGTGCCCACGTGCGCGGTAACGCCGCGCGCCGAGAGCCCTGCGATGCCGCGGATCTGCGCATGGTCACGCCGGCTGTCGGAGGCGAACAGCAGCAGCATCTCGCGCAGCTGCTCGCGGCCGGTGGAGCCGTCCACCAGCGACTGGTGGTTGAGCGTGAGCAGCGACACCAGCCGCCACAGCGTCTCGCTGCCCAGCGGCGGATCGCGCTGCGCGGTGGGCTCGTAGAGGCAGCGCACGTGCGTGGGCTGCGGCGGGCCCTCGGCCAGCAGGCGCGCGCCAACGGGCACCTGCTCGGCCAGGCGGCGGTTGGTGCACAGCAGGTGCGCGTAGACCACGGGCTGTGCAGGGCGGGTGTGCGCCTTGCCCTGGTCGACGAAGGAAAGAAACACGTCGGTGCCGGGAATGTTCTGGCGCAGGCAGGGCTCGCGCCGCGCCGACCAGAACACCGCCTCCTGCGCGCCCCTGGCGCCATCGACGTGGCCCAGCGCTGCGAAGCCCGGCACGTCGACGGGCTTGTCGGCGTCGGGGTCGGAGGCGACCACCGAGACGATGGAGTGCACCTCGGTGGTCGCGTCGCGCTGGCGGTCGGGCACCAGCATGTATTCGTAGTGGCGCTGGTCCATCGCCAGCGGCTCGCTCACGCGCGGGAACAGGTTGACGATGGGCGTGCAGCCGAGCTGGAAGTTCTCGGCGTCGATGTAGCGCAGCGCGCGCGTGGAGCGGTCGAGCTGGAAGGCGATCTCGCAGCGGCGTCCGCCGCCCAGGCGCGAGCGCAGGTGGTGCAGGTCGAAGAAGTGGAACTTGCGCGGAAACGCGAAGTACTCCTGCAGCAGGCCGTAGGCGGGCTGCGCGTTGGCAGGCTGGGGCAGCACTTCCTCGCCCTCGGCGAAGCCGACCTCGCGCCATGCGTCGGCCGGCAGCGTCTGTGCCATGCCGCCTTCCGGAATGACGGCCACCGACTTCACGCCGGACACCAGCGCGTCGTACAACGGCATGGTGGTCATCCAGTCGCCCTGCAGGTGGATGCGCAGGCTGTCGATCTCCAGCTCGGAGAAGTCGGCCTCGCTGTCGCATTCGAGCGCGAGGCGCAGCACGGCGTCGGAGTCGATGGAGGCGTGCGCGATGCGCAGCGGCCACAGCACGGTGTCCCAGGCGGTGCGGAAGCGGCAGTCCTGGGACGAAGCTCCCGGCGCGTGCGGCGACGTGCGCGCATGCAGCATCGTGTGCCGCGGCACGCGGAATCCCGCCGTGACCTTGCCCTGCGCGGGGTCGAGCCCGAACTGCGCCACCGACATCGAGGGCAGCGGCTGCACGAGCGAAGGGCAGAGGTTGTCGAGCAGGGCGTAGGCGACGTCGGGAAATTCCTGGTCGAGGTCGCGGTGCACGCGCGCCGACAGGAAGGCCACCGACTCGATCAGCCGTTCGGTGTGAGGGTCGAGCGACTCGCCGCCGTGCAGCGACAGGCGCGATGCGACCTTGGGGTAGCGCTGCGCGAAGTCCGCCCCCTGTCCGCGCAGGTAGGACAGCTCGCGCTTGTAGTACTGCAGCAGGTCGCTGTGCTGTATGTCGGACACGTCAGGCGACTTTCATCAGGCTGTCCGGCGCGCCGAGCAGCATCTCGAAGTCCACGCGGCGCAGCGCCAGCCCCGCGCGCGCCTGCGCGCCGATGCGCACCAGCGCCACCTCGTGGCGGTTGGCCGCGGCGCTCACCTGCACGCTCACGTCGGTGAGGCGCGGCTCGTAGCGCGAAACGGCCGTGCGCAGCAGCGCCGCCAACTGCTGCAGGTCGGCTGCGTTCTGTGCGCTGAGCGAGGAAAAGTCGGGAATGCCGTACTCCAGCACCGTACCGCTGGCTTGCGCGAATTCTTCGGCGGACAGCGGTGAGCGCGTGTTGAAAAGGCGGCGCAACTCGCGACCGATGGAGTCCTGCACGGACTCCATCGTCTCGAGATGCGCGCCGCCACGGACGGGCTCGGATTGCTGAGGCGACGCCAGCCGGTCGAACAGGGGCGCGACGCCGCCTTTGACGAGTTCGGACACGGTGGGCGCCGGGTTTCAGCGTCGGGCCATCATCAGGTGGCCGCGACGTTCTTCGAGATATCCCAGCCGAACGGTGCGACGCCTTCCTGGCCGCCTTCTTCCTTCTGCTTCGTGTACTCGACCTTGATGGCCGCGTAATTCAGGGAGACGCTTTCCGATGGAAGGTCGCCGCCGCTCGAAACCGAGAAGCCGCTGAGGATCACGTCGGTCAGCGTCACGATCATCAGGGGCAGCAGGCCGCTCTTGTCCTCGCGCGGGAAGGTGATGACGGTGTCGCCCGCCAGCACCTCGCCGCCTGCGAGCTTCTGCAGCAGCTGAGGCGTGGCGGAGTCGGTCGTGCGGGTCACCGTGATCTCGGAGAAGCTGGGCTTGCCCGCGGTGCGTTCCTGGTTGGAAGTGCCCGTGGTCACGGCGAGGCCGGCACCGAACTGAAAGCTCTGGACTTCCATTTGGTCTTCGTGGCCCTTGATCTGGGTCTGACCTTTGACCCCTGGCATCTTGAGATAGATAGGCATGTGAATGTTCTTTCAGTTTGTCTGTAGATCGACGTGGAAGTTGAGGAGCGTCAGGCCGCAGCCGCCGGCAGGTCGGCCACGAGGCGGATCGAGGCCGAGAGCTCTTCCAGCTGGAAGTGCGGCTTCAGGAAGGCGATGGCGCGGTACGAGCCCGGCTTGCCCGGCACCTCGGTCACGTCGACGCGGGCCTGGCTCAGCGGGTACTTGGCCTTCATGGCCTGCGGCGCCGAGGGACTCACCAGCACGTAGTTCGCGACCCAGTTGTTCAGGTGCTTCTGCATGTCGGCCTGCGTCTGGAAGCTGCCGATCTTGTCGCGCACGATCACCTTCAGGTAGTGCGCGAAGCGCGATGCGGCCAGGATGTAGGGCAGGCGCGCCGACACTGCTGCGTTCGCGTTGGCCGCGTCCTTGTCGTACACCTTGGGCTTGTTCACGGTCTGGCCGCCGAAGAAGGTGGCGGTGTTCGAGCCCTTGGAGTTGACGATGGCGATGAAGCCCAGGTCGCTCAGCTCCTTCTCACGACGGTCGGTGATGGTCACTTCCGTCGGCGGCTTCAGGGCGATGTCGCCTTCGTCCGTCTTGTAGGCGTGGGCCACCATGCCGTCGACCTTGCCGCCGCCTTCCACGCCGCGGATGGCCGTGGTCCAGCCGTACAGCGAGTGCGCCTGCGTGATGCGAAGGCCCAGCTGGTAGGCCGCGTTGGCCCACAGGTACTTGCCGTGGTCGGTGCCGTCCACGTCTTCCTCGTAGTTGAAGTTCTCCACGGGAATGGTCTTGGCGCCGTAGGGCAGGCGGGCCGCGTAGCTCGGCAGCACCAGCGACACGTAGCGCGAATCTTCCGATTCGCGGAAGCCGCGCCACGAGGCGAGTTCGGCGCTCTCGAAGGTCTTGGACAGGTCGCGCGGAATGCCCAGCTCGGTGAACGACTTGAAGTCGAACAGGGCGGGCGCGGCCGCGGCGATGAAGGGCGCGTGCGCGGCGGCGGCCACGCGGGAGATGCGCTCCAGCAGGGCGATGTCCTGCGGGTGGCGGCCGAAGTAGTAGTCGCCGATCAGCAGCGAGTAGGGGTGGCCGCCGTAGGTGCCGTATTCCTCTTCGTAGATCTTCTTGAAGAGCACGCTGGTGTCGTGGTCGACGGCGGTCTCCAGGTCCTTCAGCAGGTCCTTCTTGCTCACGTTGAGCAGGCGCAGCTTGAGGTTGCTGCCGGTCTCGGTGCCGAACACCAGGTCGTGCAGGCCGCGCCACGAGGCTTCGAGGGCCTGGAACTCGGGGGCGTGCAGGATCGCGTTGAGCTGGTCGGTCAGCAGGCGGTCGATCTCGGCGACGCGCTCGTTGATCAGCGTGACCACGCCCTTGTCGGGGCTGGTCTTCATGCCTTCGTCGAGGATCTGCGAAGCCAGCTGGCCGATCAGCTTCTTCGCGTAGGCGCCCTGCGAGGGCTCCGTCGTCATGTTGCCTTCGTAGACGATCTTGTCGAGCAGGCTCAGGTCACTGGTCGTGACGGTGGTTGCTGCTGCACTGCCGGCTTCGGCGGCTTTGGATTTGTTGGCCATCTCTATCACCATTCATGAAGTGCCGGATCGCGCGCGGGCGCGGCACCGGCGTGGTTGATCACGCTGCCGGTGCTTCGGCTTCGGGGGACGATTGGGTCTGCGCGGCGTCGGGCGCTGCCGCTTGCGTGGAAGCGGCGCCGGCTTCGGCCCTGGCCTGGCTCTGGACCGTCTTCAGTTCTTCGCTGTTCTTCACCACGCGCTCGAGCAGGCCGTCGAGTTCGTCGTTGCCGTCGAGCTTGGCGAGCAGGTCGCGCAGCTGCTGGCGTGCCTCGAGCAGCTTGGCCAGGCGCGGCACTTGGCTCACGATGGCTTCGGGATGGAAGTCGGCGAACTCCTTGAAGTTCAGCTCGATCTTCAGGTTGCCGTCGCCCTTCATGGTGTCGGGCACCGAGAGGTCCAGGCGCGGCGAGATGTTGCCGAGCACGCCGTCGAAGTTGTCGCGGTCGATCTCGACGAAGCGGCGCTCCTTGAGCTTGGGCAGCGGCTGCTCGGGCTGGCCGGAGAGGTCGGCCAGCAGGCCCACCACCAGCGGCAGCTCCTTCTTCTCGACTGCGTCGCCGATCTCGACGTCGTAGGTGATCTGGACGCGCGGCGGACGGTTGCGCCCAACCCATTTTTGCAGGCTATTCGACATTTTTTCGCTCTCAGAAAAGGTTGAAGTGACAGGAACACTCGTTGCGGTTTTCGACGCCCGTCGCCTGGTCGGGGCGGCGCGCGGTCCGTTGCCGTTGCAGTCCGGCAATGCCTCAGAGACGGTACGAAAGATACAAATCGAGATATCTGCTAACAATCCCCAGAATTGGGTAGGTACCCCATGGGCGAGGAAAAGTCATTGAAAAAAGCAAGAGCTGCAGTGACTGAAAACTCGTCTTTTGAGGGTTTCGTCACGTAATTGACACGCAAATGGCTTGCGTGCTACCGAATCAGCGCGCGAGCAGGTGCATCCGGCCGAGCGGATGCCATGGGAGGAGGGGATGTGGGGAGGGCGTGAGCCGGCCGGCGCACGCGAAAAAGCGGCCTATTTGTAACAGCCGAAATCGAGGTGCCGCGGCCTTGGCGGCGACATCGGGGGAGGAAGGTTTGCGCCGGGGAAAACGCCGCGGCGCTCGCCGCGTTTTCCTAGAGCTCGATGAATGCCGAGGTGGCCTTGTTGAGCGCCAGCATGCCCTTGGCCGTGATCGTTTCGACCTGCGCAAGCTGGCGGATCGCGCGCGCATCGGGAGCGCGATCCGAAGGCGGGATGAAGGCCGTCACCAACTCCGCCGCACGCAGCACGCGCACCCTGTCGATGTCGGCCGGCGTGTGGATGACATATGGCAATTTCTGCTCGGCGATAGCCCGAAGAAATTCCATGGACATGAGCCGTCTCCTTTTGGTTGAGGGCGTTCCGGACATTGTGCGCACAAACAATTAGCCTTGTCTAAACCCTGTGCTGCGCGTGCCTTTCTTCGCGTGTACCGAAGTGTTCCTTTCGCACGAAGGAAGCGACGAAGGTGCCAGTTTGTTTCTGGTGGCCGGTCCGTGGGTTCGGCGGTTTCTGCGTCTAGGGCCTGTTCACACTATTTCCGGGGTCGCGAAGGGCAGCAAGGGCGGGCCAATCAAGGCGCGTGACGACGCGTGTGCATGCGCACACGCTAGGAGCGCAACGCCGAGTGGTCCGCCCTTGCTGCCCTTCCCGCAGGGTTGGCGCTCCAAGGGGCCGTCTGCGGCGTTGCCCGCGCTTGCAAGGCTTCAGCCTTGCTGCGCACGGGCGCCTTGCAGCCAGCCCCTTGGAGCACCAACGCGACCCCGGAAATAGTGTGAACAGGCCCTAGCCAGTGGACTGGACAGGCCACGCCGTGGTGTCCGGCATGACGACGTGCCACCGCACCGGTTCGATGCCCTCGAAGGTCTCGCGATAGCGATCGGAGCTGCGGCTTTCACCGGTCACGTCGCGTATCACGATGCTCTCTATGCGCTGCGGATGCGAGCGAAACGTTTGCGCGTAGATCTCGGGATCGGCCTCGCCCGAATCGCCCACCAGCACGAAGCGCCGCTGCGGAAACTCCGCAAGCAGCCGCTGGATCACGCCGAGCTTGTGCGCGCGCGAATCCTCGTCGCCGGGAATGAGCGTGCGCCACGTCGTGCTCTCGCGCAGGTGCATGCTGCCCTGCGGAAAGTCGGCGTTGCGGATGAAGTCCGACAGCGACGGATAGAGCTGTATCGGGCTCGCCGAAAGATAGTGGAAGCGCGTGCCGGGCGTCTTCGCCAATGCGCGATACCAGGCTGCCATGCGCGGTGCGGGCTCGAAGCGGCGCGCGAAGGTGTTGAGCAGCATCTCGCGCCGGTCGCGCACCTGCGTGCGCTTGATGGTGTCGTCGATGTCCGAGATGACGGAGATGCCCTGCTCGGGCACCACGAGCGCCTGACCCCTGAAGCGGTGCAGCAGTTCGCCCGGACCGGTCACGCCATGAAAGTGCACCCACTCCTGCGGAGAAGGCGACGTCGAAAGCAGCGGTGCGCGCGGCATGTCGATCACGATGCGCAGGTTGCACCGGCCGTCCTTGCCCGATGGCGGCATCGTCACGCGCGCGGGGCCGCCGTCGAAATCGATGTCGATGACCTTGCCTTCTTCCGACTCCGCATGGAAGAGCGCGGTGCGCTGGTTGAAGCGCAGCCGCGCGGCGGGCGAGAGCTTCCTGAGGCTCAGGCCCAGGTAGCGCGCGAAAGCCGGGTTGAGGCCCCAGCGGGTCTCGCGCTCGAAGATCCACGCATGGATGTCGACTTCGAGCCGGCCGTCGGCGGTGGGGCGCGCGGTGCCGGTCATGAAGAGCGCTTCCTCGTCGGGCTCCAGGGGCTCCGCGGCATGCAGGAGCCGCACCGGCGCAAGGCCCGCGAGCAGGGCCGCGCCGGCGATCACCGAGCGGCGCCGCAAGCCGGACGGAAGTGGCCGGTGCGCGACGCCTTCGTTCATCGCCTCATTTCGCCGCCGGGGCCGGTGCGATGCGCACGAAGGTCACGAAGCTGAAGCCCAGGCCTTCCTTGGCCGAGACATGCGATTCGCGCTGCGTCTCGCGCCACGAGGCGGCATCGAGTTCCGGTGCGTAGGCATCGCCTTCGTAGTCGCGCGCGACCTCGGTCACCACCGCGCGCTGCGCGAGCGGCTCGGCCTCGGCGTAGATCTGCGCGCCGCCGATGACCCATGCGGTGTCGACACCCGGCTGTTCGCAAAGCGCCAGCGCCTCCTGCAGGCTCGCTGCGCGCTGCGCGCCTTCGGCCTGCCAGTCGGCCTGCCGCGTGACCACGATGTTGCGCCGGCCCGGCAGCGGGCGGAAGCGCGGCGGCAGCGAGTCCCAGGTCTTGCGGCCCATGATCACCGGCGCGCCCGCGGTCTGCTGCTTGAAGTGCGCCATGTCCTCCGGGATGTGCCAGGGAATGGTGTTGTTCACGCCGATCACGCCGTTGGCGGCGCGGGCGAAGATGAGGTTGATGCGCGGCTTGCTCATCGGGCTCACACCGCTCATACCGCCACGGGCGCCTTGATCGGGTCGTGGTGCCGGTAGTCGAGCACCTCGAAGTCCTCGTACTGGTAGTCGAAGATCGACGCAGGCTTGCGCTTGATGTTCAGCGTGGGGTAGGGGTAGGGCGTGCGGCTCAACTGCAGCGCCACCTGCTCGGCGTGGTTGCTGTAGATGTGGCAGTCGCCGCCGGTCCAGATGAAGTCGCCCACGTCGAGGTCGCACTGCTGCGCGATCATGTGCGTGAGCAGCGCATAGCTCGCGATGTTGAAGGGCACGCCCAGGAAGATGTCGGCGCTGCGCTGGTAGAGCTGGCAGCTGAGCTTGCCGCGCTCGCCCTCGGCTTGCGGCGGCGCCACGTAGAACTGGAAGAAGGCGTGGCAGGGCATGAGCGCCATCTTCGAGAGCTCGGCCACGTTCCATGCGCTCACGATGATGCGGCGCGAATCGGGATTGGTCTTCAGCGTCTTGATGACTTCGGCGATCTGGTCGATGTGGCCGCCGTCGGGCGTGGGCCAGCTGCGCCATTGCACGCCGTACACGGGACCGAGGTCGCCGTCCTCGCGCGCCCATTCGTCCCAGATGGTGACGCCGCGTTCCTTGAGCCAGTTGTTGTTGCTGGAGCCGGTGAGGAACCACAGCAGTTCCTGGATGATGGACTTCAGGTGCACCTTCTTGGTGGTGACCAGCGGGAAGCCCTCGTTCAGGTCGAAGCGCATCTGGTGGCCGAACACGCTCTTGGTGCCGGTGCCCGTGCGGTCGCTCTTGAAGACGCCATGGGTGTCGACGTGGCGCATGAAATCTTCGTACTGGGAGCGGACGGGGCGGGCGGGCGTGGAGGTCATGGGGGAGGGCTTCCGGAGGGGAACTGGCGGGAGGCTTCGAATTTTAAGTGCCCGGGCGTAGCATCGTCCGGATGAGCTCCACCAACCCCCACGTCGGCGACGGCCACCACCACGACGATGACCACGAACACAGCGAACTCGGCGAGATGGACCTGCGCGTTCGCGCCCTCGAGAGCGTGCTCGCGCAGAAGGGCTACATCGACCCGGCCGCGCTCGACGTGCTGATCGATACCTACCAGACCCGCGTCGGCCCGCGCAACGGCGCGCGGGTGGTGGCCAGGGCCTGGGTCGATCCGGCCTTCCGGCAGTGGCTGCTGGCCGACGCCACCGCGGCGATCGCCTCGATGGGCTACACGGGCCGCCAGGGCGAGCACATGGTGGCGGTGGAGAACACCGACGATACCCACCACATGGTCGTGTGCACGCTGTGCAGCTGCTACCCGTGGCCGGTGCTGGGGCTGCCGCCCACCTGGTACAAGAGCGCGCCGTACCGTTCGCGCGCGGTGAAGGACCCGCGCGGCGTGCTCGCCGATTTCGGCACCGCGCTGCCCGAGAGCACGCGTATCCGCGTGTGGGATTCGACCGCCGAGGTGCGTTATCTGGTGATCCCGCAGCGCCCCGCCGGCACCGAAGGCATGAACGAGGAAGAACTCGCCGCACTGGTCTCGCGCGATTCGATGATCGGCACGCGGCTGGCCGGCGCGCCGGCCGAAGCGGGGAGCGCCGCATGAGCTACGTGACGAAGGCCGACCTCGGCGGCCAGCCGGGCTTCGGCAAGGTGGTGCCCGAAGCCGAAGTCGAGCTCTTCCATGCCGCCTGGGAGCCGCGCGCGCTGGCGCTGGTGCTGGCCATGGGCGCGACGGGCTCGTGGAACATCGACGCGAGCCGTGCCGTGCGCGAAACGCTGCCCGACTACGGCGAGCTGAGCTACTACCAGATCTGGCTTCGCGCGCTGGAGCAGTTGATGCTGCAGCGCGGGCAGGTCTTTCCCGACGAGATCGCCAGCGGCGAGATGCGCCACGCGGCCGCGCCCGTGGCCCGCGTGCTGCAGGCGGCCAACGTACCCGCCGTCCTCGCCAAGGGCTCGCCCACCGAGCGGCCGGCGCCGGCCCCGGCGCGCTTCGCAGCTGGCCAGCCAGTGCGCATGCACCTGGGCAAGGTCGACCATCACACGCGGCTACCGGGCTACGTGCAGGGCAAGCGCGGCACCATCGTCCGCGTGCATGGCGCGCACGTGTTCGCCGACACCAATGCGCAAGGGCTCGGCGAGCAGCCGCAGTGGCTCTACACGGTGGAGTTCGACGAAGCCGAGCTCTGGGGCGACGATGCGCCGCGCCAGAACCTGTCGGTGTCGGTCGATGCGTGGGAAAGTTATCTGGAGGCTGTGGCATGAGCAGCGAACGCATGCCGCTGTCGCCCGGCATGCCGCGTGACGCGGACGGGCCCGTCTTCAGCGCGCCCTGGGAGGCACAGGCTTTCGCGATGACGTTGGCGCTGCACGAGCGCGGCCTCTTCACCTGGCCCGAATGGGCCGAGGCGCTGGCGGCGCAGATCGCCCAGGCGCAAGCGGCGGGCGACCCCGATACCGGCCAGACCTACTACCTGCACTGGCTGGCCGCTCTCGAGAAGCTCGTGGCCAGCAAGGGCGCCAGCTCCGACGGCGAACTGGCGCGGTACCGCCATGCCTGGGCGCAGGCGGCGGACCGAACCCCGCACGGACAGCCGATCGAGCTGCGCGCGGAAGACTTTCCCGGCTGAAGTGTCGGTAGAGTCAGCGAGGCGCGGCGGCGCTGCCGCGCCTTCCCGGAACCTCCTTCAACAGAACGGAAAACAATGACGATTCACTCGCGCCATCCCGCATCCGCCTCGTCGGCTCCTTCGGCCATGAAATCCCGGCCGCCTGCCCGCCGCCGCATGCTCGCCATCGCCCAGTGCTCCGCGCTCGCATGCGCGCTCCTCGCCGGCAGCGCGATGGCCCAGAAGCCGCACCAGGGCGTGCTCGACGCGGCTACGCAGAGCAAGGACGGCGCGCTCAAGATGCTGGAGACCATGGTCAACATCGACTCGGGCTCTGCCGACACGGCGGGCCTTGCCAAGGTGAGCGATCTGGCGGTGGAAGAGCTGCGCAAGCTCGGCGCGCGCATCGAGACCTTTCCGGCCGAGCCGCATCCGGGCACCAACGTGGTGGCCACGCTGACGGGGCAGGGCAAGAAGAAGATCCTGATCCTGGCGCACATGGACACCGTCTTCAAGGAAGGCACGGCCGCGGCCAAGCCCTTCTACATCAAGGACGGCCGCGCCTACGGTCCCGGCGTGATGGACGACAAGGGCGGCGTGGTGGCCGGCCTGTACGCGCTGAAGATCCTGCAGCAGATCGGCTTCAAGGACTATGGGCAGATCACCTTCCTGCTCGACACCAACGAGGAGACCGGCTCCGTGGGCACCAGCGCGCTGATCGAGCGCGTGGCGAAGCAGCACGACGTGGCGCTGAACCTGGAGCCGGGCCGCCCGGCCGATGGCCTGGTGGTCGAGCGCAAGGGCTCGGCCACTGCGCTCGTCGAGGTGAAGGGACTCGCCGCCCACGCGGGCGTGGCACCAGAGGCCGGCCGCAACGCGGCGATGGAGGTCGCACACCAGGTGCTGCAGCTCTCGAGGACGGCCGACGCGGCGAAGAAGACCACCGTCAACTTCACGGTGCTCACGGCCAACGGCCCGACCAACGTGATTCCCGCGACCGCGAGCGCCAAGGGCGACGTGCGCGCCGCCACGCCCGAGGAGCTCGACCGCGTCGAGAAGGATCTCGTGCGCATCTCGCAGAACAAGCTGATTCCCGAGACCGAGGTGCGCGTGCGCCTGATTCGCGGCCTGCCGCCGATGCCGCGCTCGCCCGCGTCCGACAAGCTGGTTGCCATGGCCGAAGGCATCTACGCGGAGATCGGCAAGAAGCTCACCATCGAGAGCAGCGGCGGCGCGGCCGACGCGAGCCTGGTGGCGGGCGTCGGCGTGCCGGTGCTCGACGGCTTCGGCATCGTGGGCGGCGGCATCCACACGCCGGAGGAGTACGCGGAAGTCGAGAGCGTGGTGCCGCGGCTCTACCTGCTCTCGCGCATGCTGATGGACTTGTCCAGCAGCGGCAACTGAACGTCCAGGCTCAGCCGCGCTTCGGAATGCCCAGCCCCGCCACCACGGCGGGGCGCGCCACGAAGGCCTCGAGCGTGCGCGCGACGTTCGGGAAGTCCTTGAAGCCGACCAGGTCGCCGGCCTCGTAGAAGCCGATCAGGTTGCGGATCCACGGGAAGGTGGCGATGTCGGCGATGGTGTAGTCGCTGCCCATGATCCATGCGCGATCGGCCAGCCGCTTGTCGAGCACGCCCAGCAGGCGCTTCGACTCGTTCACGTAGCGGTCGCGCGGGCGCTTGTCTTCATAGTCCTTGCCGGCGAACTTGTTGAAGAAGCCGAGCTGGCCGAACATCGGGCCGATGCCGCCCATCTGGAACATCACCCACTGCAGCGTCTCGTAGCGGCCGGCGGCGTCCTGCGGGATGAGCTTGCCGGTCTTCTCGGCAAGGTACACGAGGATCGCGCCCGATTCGAACAGTGCCAGCGGCTTGCCGCCGGGGCCGTTGGGGTCGAGGATGGCCGGGATCTTGTTGTTCGGGTTGAGCGACAGGAACTCGGGCGACATCTGGTCGTTGGTTTCGAAGCTCACCAGGTGCGGCTCGTAGGGCAGGCCGGTTTCCTCCAGCATGATCGAAATCTTCACGCCGTTGGGCGTGGGCAGCGAATACAGCTGCAGCCGCTCGGGGTGCTGCGCGGGCCATTTCTTCGTGATGGGAAAGCTCGAGAGATCGGTCATGAAAGATCCTTGGGGGAGAAGACTGCAAGCGCGGGATTCTGCCCGGGCCGACTCCCGGGCGTGCGCGTGCGGTCTTGCCCCTGCCTCAGATCCCGAGCCAGCTCATCAGCGAGGCCTCGACGTCGGCCGAAGGCTTGACGAATCCCACGTAGCTCGATGCCGCGAGCGCGCGCTTGCCGGCGTCGTTCTGTGCCAGGCCCAGCAGCGCGTCGCGCGCCGCGTTCACCGTGGCAGCGTCGAGCTTGCCGGACGCGAGCCATTGCTTGACGGGCACCGCGCGCGATTCCGCGCAGATCTTGCCGCCGCCGTCCTTCCAGGTCTTGATCACGCTCGAGGCGGCGGTGGCGCCGTAGGCCGCGAAGCCGTTCTGCACGTAGAAGGGCACGGCCTCCTGGAAGCGCGTGTTCGTCACTTTCACGGCCGTCGCGCCCTGCAGGCCCTGTTCGCGCAGCATGGCGCGCGTGATGACGGCGGTGATGGAGTCGGCGTCGGGCATCACCAGCTGCTTGCCGGCCACGCTCTTCCAGTCGGAGATGGGCTGCTGCTCCTTGCACAGGAACGACACCTTGTAGTCGGTGTAGCCGGTGGTCCATGCGAAGGCCTTGTACTGGCCGCCCTTGATGGCGCCGAGCGCCACGTGCGAGGGATGCACGAAGGCGAGGTCGACCTGCTGCTGCTTCAGCGCCTCGCGCGCGCCGTTGTACGAGTTGAGCACCTTCACCGTCACCGGCTGCTTGAGCGCCTTGGAGAGCACGTCGGCGATGGGCTCGAAGCGGGCGGTGATCTGCGCGTCGGACACGTCGTAGCTCACGCCTTCGCTGACCCCGATCACGAGGGCGTGCGCCGAGGCGCCGGCCGCGAGGAGCGCGCCCGCGGCGACGCGGGCAACGAGGCGAAGCGAAGGATGAAGGGGCAGGCGTTGCATGGCGGGGCTTTCTTCGGAGGTGGGTGTAATGGATTTGTAACTAAATTATTACATTGATCCAGCCTGGTGCAACAGGCGCCCGCGTTCGATGAAAGCTCCGATGGCGGCAGATAGTAGGTTCGTGCTAAGGACCGCGCATTGACGCCGGTCAACGGGCGCCAGCTTCGGGAGGCCGAACGTCCGCCGGATGCCCGCCGACCGGATGCGGCGCCACCTGGTAGTTGTTGCGGCCCGCGCCCTTGGCCTGGTAGAGCATCTCGTCGGCTTGCCTGACGAGCGCGGCGGCCGTCGCGTCGCCGCCCTGGTAGAAGGCCACGCCGATGCTCGTCCTGACGAGGATCGTGCGCTCCTCCAGATCGAATGGCAGCTGCATGGCGTCGATCAGCTCGGAGGCCACCGAGATCGCGGCATCCGCGCCGGGCAGGCCTTCCATGATCACAGTGAACTCGTCGCCGCCCAGGCGCGCGCGGACGTCGCCGGAGCGCAGCGCCTGCGACAGCCTGCCCGCGAAGCCGCGCAGCAGCTCGTCTCCCACCTGGTGCCCGAACTGGTCGTTGATCTTCTTGAATCCGTCGATGTCCAGGTACATCAGCGCCATCAGCGCGCCGGCGACCCGGGCGCGCTCCATCGCTTCTTCCAGGCGCGCCTCGAAGCCCGAGCGATTGGCGAGGCCGGTCAGGGGATCGACCTGGGCAAGATTCACGAGGCGCTTCTCCTCGAGTTTCTGCCGCGTGATGTCGGTGATCACGGCATGGAAGCCGACGATGGCCTCGTCGTTGACCGCGGGCTGCGGGATGTACTGGGCCTCGTAGCAGTAGTAGCTGTCGCTCTTGGCGACCTCGCTCTGGAAGGTGACGGTCTCGCCGGCCAATGCCGCGCGGATGTGCGGCCGCAGGGCCTGGTAGTCGGGCTCGCCCAGCAGCTCCTGCACGGTATGCCCCTGGATCTGCTCGCGCGAGAGCCCGAAGCCGCGCTCGTAGGCCAGGTTGTTGAACCGGTAGCGCTCCTCCGCGTCGATGTAGGCCACGCGCATCGGCAGCGCATCGGCCACGGTGCGCAGGCGTGCCTCGCTTTCCTGCAGCGCTTCCTCCGCCTCGTGGTGCGCGGTGATGTCGCTGTCCAGCGTGTAGAGGCCGATCACTTCGCCGTGCTCGTCGCGCTCCGGCACCAGCGTGGCCTGGACGTCGCGGCGCCCGCCGGGCGTCTTCAACCGGCGCTCGTAGGTGACCTGTCGCCCGGCCAGTGCCGCCCGCAGGTGCGGCTCCATCTCGGCCCATGCTTCCTCGCCGTAGAACTTCCACAGCCCCATGCCCAGCAACTGCTCGGCGGGAATGCCGAACCAGTCCTGGTGGGCCTTGTTGACGAACCGGAACCGCAGGTCGCGATCGAGGTAGGAGATCAGCGCCGGCAGGTGGTCCGTTACCATACGCAGGCGATGCTCGCTGTCGCGCAGCGCGCGTTCCGCGGCCTTGGCCGCCGAGATGTCGCGCGTCAGGCCGGAGAAGTACTCCACCTTGCCGTGCTTGTCGCGATGCGCGATCACCATGTGGCTCGCCGGGAACGCCTGGCGCCTGGCGTCCCACACCATCGACTCGCCCACCCAGATGCCCGTGCGCACGGCGGTTGGCACGATCTCCGCGCGGAGCCTTTCCAGGGTCTCCGGCGGATTGAAGTCGGCCACGCTGAACTGCTCGATCGGTGCGTCGAGCGCCAGGCCCGTGCGCAGCCGTGCGGCCGGGTTCATGTAGATGAGCCGCCCCTTCGCGTCCAGCTGGACGATGTAGTCGGTCGTCATGTCGAAGATGGCGGTCAGCGTGCGCAGCGCCTGCTCGGCGCGGGTTCGCTCGGTGATGTCGGTCACCGTGCCCACATGGCCGAGCACGCGGCCGTCCGCCGCGAGCACCGGCCGGCTCTTCAGCGCAACCAGCACGCGGGTGCCGTCCCTGCGATGGAGCCGGCGCGTGACTGCCACCGATGTGGCCGAGCTCGCCAGGCGCACCCACTCCTGGCGAACCGTCTCGCGGATCTCCTCGCGCACCAGCGTGAGCCAGCCCGCGGCCGCATCCCCGCGCGCGAGACCGTGGATCGCCAGGTACTCGTCGTTCACGTAGGTCATGCGGCCCTGGTTGTCGCAGCGGAACAGGCCTACGGGCGAAGCGTCGGTGACCGCGGCCATCTCGAGCCGCTGCTCGCGCAGCTCGGCCATCAGCGCGTCGAACTCGCGTGCGAGGTCTCCGCGCTCGTCGTTGGCGACGACATCGAGCCTGACCTGGCTGTCGGGCGAGCGGCGCAGGGTGCGGATCGCACTGCTCAGCGCCTCCAGCGGGCGCATCACCCACGCGGTTCCCGCCCAGACCAGGAGCGCGCAGCCCAGGCCCAGCCAGAGCAGCTGCAGCAGCAGGTTCCGCCGCACCTGCTCCAGCGGCGCGTAGGCCGTGGCGGCTGGCACGACCAGGCGCAACTCCCAGCCGGCGGCGGGAATGGCGGCATGCGTGGTCATGTCCTTGCCGATGCCGTCGTCAGAGGCGAGGGCGCTCGCGGGCTTGAGCAGCAGGCTCGCATCGGGGTGCATGACGATCTGCGGGGACGGGCCGCGCGTGACGATCACGTAGTGGCCGCCCCGGCCGACGGTGGCGCGGCTGAGATCGCCGAGCACGTTGGCGCGCTGCAGGTTCAGCGCCGCACCCAGCACGCCGGCGAGGCGGCCGTCCGTTTCGTCCACGGGCACGGCCATGATGACCGCGGGGTGCTGGGCGCTCCTGGTGAGAAGGGGCGCCGAGATCGTGGGCCGGCCCGTGTCGCGCACGCGGCGGAAGTAGTCACGGTCGGCAACGCTCGACGGCCGCGCGGTGGGAGGGTTGATCGCCACGATGGCGCCGTCCGGCGTGGCCAGCGCGGCGTTGTCGAACATCGTGCGCAGGTCCTGGTCCCCGAGGAAGCGCTGCTGCGCCGCAGGGTCGGCGAAACCGTGTGCGCCGAGTTCGCGGGCCGCGCGCGCCAGGGCGGACAGATGGACGCCGAGCTTGTAGTCGAGGTCGGCGGCAGCGCTGTCGGTCAGCGCCTGCTGCTGCTCGCGCATCAGCCCGATGTACTCGCTGGACAGGCTCCGGTATTGCCACCAGCCCGTCATGCCGACCAGCACGAGCACCAGTGACGTGATCAACAGTGCCGTCTTCGTTCTCAGCTTGAACCGCACTCGCTTTCCTCCGCCACCACGGGGTGGCCGTGACTGCATGAATCGATGATAGCAAGGGGCTTTTCCCGAGCGCTCGAGCGATGGCCCCTGCGCCCGGCGCGGGATGGCGGACGTCCCCAATATGGGGCTCCGATCCCTCAATCGGGGCTTCTTCGCGGATTGCGCAGCACCTTTGTCGTTCTGGTTCGGTGCATGAGTCTTGTATACCACTGGCACGGTTCGTGCGGCTCGGGGCAGGCGCAGCCGGGCTCGGCCGTGCGCCCGACATCAAACCCACAACCACTCGTCATCGTTCAGGCATCATGAAATTCGGCAGATTGCAATTCGTTCTGGGGCTCGCGCTCGGCGCCCTCATGGCAACCGGGGCCGTCCACGCGCAAACCGCGCTGGACACCATCCTCAAGAACAAGAAGATCGCCATCGCGGTTCCCCCCGATTTCCCGCCCTACGGTTCGATGGACCGCGACTTCAAGATGCACGGCCTGGACATCGACATGGCCAACTACATCGGCAGCAAGCTCGGCGTGGAAGTCGACCTGATCCCCGTGACCAGCGCCAACCGCATCCCCACCCTGCAGAAGAAGAAGGCCGCGCTGGTGATCGCCACGCTGGGCAAGAACCCCGACCGCGAGAAGCAGATCGACTTCACCGCCGCGTACTCGCCGTTCTACCAGGCCATCTTCGGCGCGAAGAGCCTGAACATCAGGAGCTTCGCGGACCTGTCGGGCAAGTCGATCGCGGTCACGCGCGGCTCGGTCGAGGACCAGGAGCTCAACAAGGTCGCGCCCCCGGGCACCGACGTCCGCCGCTTCGACGACAACACCCGCACCGTCGCGGCATTCGTGTCCGGGCAGGCGCAGCTGATCGCCACGGGCGCTTCCGTTGCGAACACCATCATGGCCAGCAACCCCGCGCTGGGCACCACCTACAAGCTGCTGCTGAAGGAGAGCCCCAACTACATCGGCGTGGCCAAGGGCGAAGACGCGCTGCGCCAGCGGGTCAACGCCATCATCGACGAGGCGAAGAAGAGCGGCGAGCTCGACCGGCTGTCCGTGAAGTGGCTGGAGCGCCCGGCCGGGGACCTGCCGCAGTAAGCACCTGAAAGCGGGCCGCCGATGCTCAGCGCCCGGCCGCCTCGACGATCACCCTGGTCACCGCCTCGGGCTGCGACGTCATCACGACGTGCGAGGCGCCCTTGACCACCACCGTCTTCTGCGCATTGGCGCGCTGCGCCATGAAGGCCATGGCCGCCGGCGGGATGTTCTTGTCGCGATCGCCGTACACGAACCACGACGGCACCGATTTCCATGCCGGAGCCTGCGCCGCCTCGTTCAGCGCCGCCTCGGCGATGGGCCGCTGCCCCACGGCCATCAGACGCGCCTTGGCGAGCGGAACGTCGGCCGCGAACTGCGCGGGGAACTTGTCCTGCTCGATGTACAGGTCCTTGCCGCCATCGGCGAGCGGCACCGCGGGCGCCAGCGTGGGGCCGAGCGTGCTGCCCGGGAACTTGCCCGTGAGGCCGATCGCCGTTTCGCCGGCCTCGGGCGCGAAGGCCGCCACGTAGACCAGCGCCTTCACGTTCGGCTTGCCGTTCGCGGCGGCAGAGATGACCGAGCCGCCGTACGAGTGCCCGACGAGCACCACCGGCCCCTTGACCGAATCGACGACGCTGGCGACGGAGGCTGCGTCGAACGAAGGTCCGCGCAGCGGGTTCGCCGCGGAGATCACGGAATAGTGCCGTGCCTCCAGGCGTTGCACCACGCCGTCCCAGCTCGACGAATCGGCGAAGGCGCCATGCACGAGCACGATCGTCGGCTTGGTGGATGGGGCAGGGGCCGCCGGCTGCGCGAACGAGTGCAGGGGCGCGAGCGCGGCCAGGCCGAGCGTGTGGGCCATCAGGGTCGCGGCGAGACGGCGAGAGAACTTCTTCATGACGATTCTTCCTTGGTTGATTCGGGTGGAACGGGATCGACCTGGGTCGACGGCGCTGAATCTAGGGGCGATGCGAAGGAAGCCGGGGCCGGTCTGTATGCCTGTGTGTCCGAAGGGCGTGACGTGACATTACTTTTCAAGCGGCCCGGCCGGAACCGCCGCGGCGCGCCCGGTTTGCGGTGGCGCATACCCGCGCCTAACAACACCTAACACCAGCCAACGGCCGCAGCGTCCATCTCGCGATCGGCGGAGTTCCAATGGCATCCGCGCCCAGCGCGCCCGGAGACGGGAAGACACAAGAACAACGGCGGACTCGACTCGGTGCCCACGCATTTCGCGGCCCCGGCCGGCCGCAAGAGGCCCACATCCATGCCCATGCAACACCAGGAACTCGCCGGACAAGAAGAGCCAGAGGCGGTCTTGCCAGATGCTCCCGTCGTCGCGCAGCACGGGGCATCGTCGGTGCGATACCGCGACTTTCGCGAACTGGGCGCGGGCACGCCGCGCCTGGAACGCGCACGCGCGCATGGCACAGCCTCTTCGCTCGTGGCCGGGCGCGGCCAGAGCACGCCGGCCATTGCCGCGCTGCTTCAGCGGGAGTACTCGTTGCGCCACGTGCTTCGCGACGAGTGGGCCGCGGTGCCGATCGCGCTGGTGCCTCATGGAGAGAGCTTCCTGCTGATCCTGAAGGACTCCGGCGGCGAGCCGCTTCTGCGCGGTGCGGCGCCGTGTACCGACGCACACACCTTCGTTGCGATCGCGCTGCGCCTCACCGCCGCCGTGGGCGCGATGCATGCGGCCGGCGTGCAGCATCGCGCGCTCACGCCCGGTCGCATGCTGCTCGGCGAAGACGGCCGGGTTTGCCTCACCGGATTCGGCCAGGCCGTCACGGTCGAGGACGAGGACAAGTCCGCGGGCGACGACCAGCTCTCCTGGGACGAGGACAGCTTCAACTACATGGCGCCGGAACTCGGCGCGCGCATGAACCTGCGCGTGGATGGGCGGGCCGACCTCTACGCGCTCGGCTGCATCTTCTACGAGCTGATGACCGGCAGGCTTCCCTTCGAGGGCGCCGATGCCGCCGCGCGCGTGCACGCGCATGCGACCCGGCTCGCGCGCGCACCCGTGGAATTGGTGCCGGGGCTTCCGGAGCAACTCTCGCTGCTGGTCATGAAGCTGCTCGAGAAGACGCCGGAGCTCCGGTATGCGGACGCTGCCGGCGTACTGGCCGACCTGCGGCGCTGCGAGACCCTGCTGTGCCAGCACGGGCGCATTCCCCGGTTTGCGCTCGATGCCTATTCGGCCCTGTGCAAGCCCGGCGGCACCGGCCTCGTGCTGGGGCGCGACGCCGAACTGCAGGCGCTGCTGGCGCTCTACCGCAAGGTTGCGGACAGCGCCGGTTCGGCGGCAGCCTGGATCTCGGGCCCGTCGGGCATCGGCAAATCGACGCTCCTGCGCGAGGTGGTGGCGCGCATGCAGCGCTCGGGCGCGCCGCTGCTGGCTGCGGCCAAGAGCGAGCAAGGGCACCGCGGCAAGCCGTATGCGCTGCTGGTGGAGGTGCTCGATCCGCTGCTGCAGCACGTGATCGGCTGTGCGAACGAGGAGTTCGCGGCCTGGCGCAATCGCATCGCCGCCGCCGCGAGGCCGGTGGAGCGGACCCTGGCGGGCTTGATGCCGGCGCTCGGCGTCATCCTCGGCGCGCCATCGGGGCAGCCAGTTCCCGCCTCCCCGGATGCGGCACCCGCGCTCGAACGCGAGCGCGTGCTGCAGGGCATGGCGCGGCTGATCGCCTGTTTCGCCGTGCCCACGCGTCCGCTCGTGATGCTGCTCGACGACCTGCAATGGGCCGACGTCGAGACCCTGCAGGTGCTTGAGCGCCTGCTGCATCAGCATGACGATGCAGCGCTGCTGCTCGTCGGAACCTTTCGCGACAACGAGGTGGACGTGACCCATCCGCTGCGCGCGGGCCGGCTCGCGGAAGTGCCTCGGGCCGTGCGCATCGAGCTCGGTCCGCTGGACGAGGGCGCCCTGCGCGAGATGATCGCGCTCACGCTGCAGCAGGACGCGAGCGGCGTTGGCGAACTGGCCGAGCTCATCGGCCGGAAGACCGAGCGGAATCCGCTCTTCGCCCGGCACCTGCTCCATCTGCTGGCCGACGACGGCCTGCTTGCCTACGACGCGAAGACCGCTTCGTGGCGCTGGAGCCTGGAACAGCTCGCGTCCCACCCCGGCGCCGACACCGTCGGCGACCTGATGGCGCACCGCTTCGAGCAACTGCCCTCGGCGACGCAGGCGGTACTGCGCCTGATGGCATGCCTAGGCCACCGCACCCCGCACGTGGAGCTTGCGCTCGCGATGGACGTGCAGCCCGGCACCGATGCAGCCTCGCGCCTGCACGCCGCGCTCGACAATGCGCGCGAAGCAGGCAGCATCCAGCGCGAGGGCGATGACTGGGTCTTCTGGCATGACCGCATCCGCGAGGCCGCCTACGCATCGATCCCGCACGGGGAGCGGCCGCGCATGCACCTGCAGATCGTGCGCCGCCAACTCCGGCTTGCGTCCGATCCCGCGCGGATTTTCTCGCTCGCCGCGCAGGCCGGCCTCGCACACCCGGCCGTTGAGGCACCGCAGGAGCGATGCGACTTCGCGCGGCTGAATCTGCGGGCCGGCCGGCAGGCAAAGGCCGCGGCCGCACACCATTCGGCGCTCGGCTTCTTCCGCGCCGCGCTCGCCTTCCTGGGCGAAGCCGACACCAGCGAAGACGGCCTGCACGCGCGCGCTCTCTGCGGTGAGGCCGAGTTCATGACCGGGGCGCTGGAGGCCGCGGAGAGCCGCCTGTCGGCACTGGAGGAGGTCGCGGGGGACGGCATCTTCGGGGCCGATCTCGCGCGCCTGCGTGCGGCGCTGTACACCACGCTCGGCAACTTCGACCGGGCACTCGACGTGGGGCTGGCCTTCCTGCGCAAGTCCGGCATCGTCATGCCGAGGCGGCCCGATGCCGCGGCGGTCGATCGGGAGCATGCGGCGCTGCAGGAATGGATCGACCGGCACGGCATCGGGGCGCTGCGCCAGCTGCCCATCGTGGCAGACCCGCTGCGCCGGGCGATCACCGACATCTTCGCGGACCTCATTCCGCCGGCGCTGTACACCGACCAGAACCTGGTCGACCTGATCCTGCTGCGCATGGTCGGCCTCAACATTGCGCAGGGCCATTCCGACGCGTCGGCGGACGGCTATGCCTGCATGACGCAGGTCTTCGGCGTGCGCTACGGCAACTACGCCGCCGCGCGGGAGTTCGGCGCGCTCGCGCTGCACCTGGTCGACGAGCGCGGCCTCGCGCTGTACCGGGGCAGGGTCTACATGACCTTCGGCACCATGGTGGTCCCGTGGACGCAGCCGGCGCGCGCAGCGCGCGACTACATCCGGCGCGCCTACGACGTGGCCGTGGCGAGCGGCGACCACACCTTCGCGATCTACTGCGGACGCAACCAGGCGACGGGCATGCTGTTCGCCGGCGAGTACCTCGGCGACGTGCGGGACACGGTGGAGCGTGGGCTGGCCATTGCGCGCGATGCCAATTTCCAGCTCGTGATCGAGGCGCTGCTGGCGCAGAAGCTGTTGCTGGCGCAACTGCAGGACGGCACATTCGGCAATCGCGACGAGCAGCCGAGTCCGCCCTGCGAAGGCCAGCCCGCCACGCTGGTGGACTTCGCCTATTGGGTGTACAGGCTGCAGGCGGCGCTGCTCGGTGGCAGGCTGGCGGAGGCAATAGAGGCTCGCCATCGGGCCGAGGCCTGCGCGGCCTCGGGCCGTACCTTCGCCGAGAGCGGCGACCTGCCGTTCTACGGCGCGCTC
Source organism: Variovorax sp. SG517 (assembly GCF_013376045.1). GTDB lineage: Bacteria > Pseudomonadota > Gammaproteobacteria > Burkholderiales > Burkholderiaceae_C > Variovorax. The sequence continues at coordinate 486,089 of NZ_JABMJG010000003.1, forward strand.
GCCCTGCTCGCGCTTCCCGCGCGCGATGCCTCCCAGCAGGCCGCGCTGCAGCGGGACGCGAAGCAGCTCCAGGCCTGGAGCCAGGCCTGCCCGGCCAACTTCCTGGCCCGCTTCCAGCTGGTGCGCGCCGAGATGTGCCGCATCGACGGCGATCCGCTCGCGGCGGTGGAGGCCTATGCGCGGGCGGTGTCGCATGCGCGGCGCCACGGCTTCACCCAGGTGGAGGCGTTGGCGGCCGAGCTTGCCGCGGCCTTCCATGCCGGGCGAGGCGACGATCTGTCCGCGCACGGCAACCTGCGCCACGCACGCGGTGCATGGCAGCGCTGGGGCGCCACGGCCAAGGTGCGCCAGCTGCAGGCTTCGCACCCGGGGCTCTTCGAGATCGAGGACCCGCTGCCGAACACGCGGCGGATGCAGGGGCTCGACGCGCAGGCCGTCCTGCGCATCTCGACGGCCCTCGCCGGCGAGATCGTGCCCGTCCGCCTGGTCGAGACGCTGCTTCGCACCGCGCTCGAGAACGCCGGCGCCGAGTCGGGCACGCTGGCGCTGTTCCGGCACGAGGCGTGGCAGGTGCGCGCCCAGGCGCGGGTGCTCGACGGTGCCGTCGTGCTCACGCAGGAGGGCATGTCCTTCGATGCAGGGACGCTGCCGGTCTCCATCGTCCAGGCGGTCGCGCGCAGCCAGCAGCACATCGTGGTGGACGATGCGCGCGAGAGCGCATCGCTCGCGCAGGACGATTACATCCGCCGCCGGCGCCCGCGCTCGATCCTGTGCGTGCCGCTGATGCGCCAGGCGATGCTCGTCGGCGTGCTCTACCTGGAGAACAACCTCGCCTCCCATGTGTTCACGCCCGCCAAGGCCGAGGTGCTGGAGGTGATCGCCTCGCAGGCGGCCTTCGCGCTGGAGAACGCGCGCCTCTACGAGGAACTGGTCGACCAGAACCAGCAGCGCGCGCAGGCGGAGGAGCAGCTGCGGAGCACGCTCGCCGAACTGGAGCGCGCGACCCGTCTGAAGGCGATGGGCGAGCTGGTGGCGTCCATCGTGCACGAGGTCGGCCAGCCGATCGCCGCGGTGGACACCTCGGCCAGCGCCGCGCTGCGCTGGCTCGACCGCAGTCCGCCCGACATCGGCGAGGCCAGGGAGATGCTCACGCACATCAGCAGGAGCGCGCTGCGCGCCCGCACCATCATCCAGGGCCTTCGCGCCAAGGCGCGCAACGCAGAGCCGCAGTTCGCCGCCTTCGACCTGGGCGAAGCGCTGCGCGAGGCCGCTGCGCTGGTCGCCGGGGCGCTCGACACCATGGGTGTCACGCTGGAAATGAAGGGCCTGGACACGCCGCTGGCCGTTCACGGCGACCGCGTGCAGCTGCAGCAGGTGGCCGTCAACCTGTTGATGAACGCAGCCGAGTCGATGGCTTCCCTTGCGCCCGGTCCGCGCCCGCTGTCCATGGCCTGCGCGCAGGGCGACGGCCATGTGCGCATCGTGGTGGAAGACGCGGGCCCGGGCATCGGCCCCGAGGCGGCGCAGCACCTGCTCAAGCCTCTTTTCACCACCAAGCCCAACGGCATGGGCATGGGGCTGGCGATCTGCAAGTCCATCCTCGATGCGCATGGCGGAACGCTCGAGCTGCGGCCGCGCGAGCCCACGGGCATGCGCGCCGTCTTCAGCCTGCCGCGGCCGGCCCCTGGCCATCGATGAAAGCGCAGGCGACCCCGATGCCCTCACCAACCCTTCGTTTCATGCGTCCTTCCGATCCGCCTCCGGTGCCCCTTCGCTGCGTGTTCATCGTCGATGACGACGAGCTCGTGCGCGACGCGCTGTGCAGCCTGCTGCGCTCCATCGACCTGACGGTGCACGCCTTCGCCACGACGGAGGAATTCCTGGCCGCGCCGCGCTCCGGCTGGCCCTCCTGCCTGGTGCTCGACGTGCGCCTGCGCGGCCAGAGCGGCCTTGCCTTCCAGCAAGCGCTGCTGGAGCGCGGCGAGCATCACTTGCCGATCGTGTTCATGACCGGCCACGGCGACATCGCCATGACCGTGAAGGCGATGAAGGCCGGGGCCGTCGATTTCCTGGCGAAGCCCTTCCGCGACCAGGACATGATCGACGCGGTCATCGCCGCGCTGGACCGCGATGCGCGGCGCCTCGAGAGCGCGCGCGTGCTTCAGGCGGCGCGTGCCTGCTGGGAATCGCTCACGCCGCGCGAGTGCGAGGTGGTGCAGCACGTGGCCGGCGGCCTGATGAACAAGCAGATCGCCGATCGCATGGGCATTGCCGAGATCACGGCCAAGATCCACCGCGGCCAGGCGATGCGCAAGATGAACGCGCGCTCGGTCGCCGAGCTGGTGCGCAAGATGGAGGCTCTGGGCGTGGTGGAGAGCGCTTGCTGAACTGGTGCCATACCTATGGATGATGGCGCCGCGCACTGGCGCCGGTATCCTGCAGCTCTGGGCAGGGGCGGGAATGTTCCTGTGCCTTCACCGGAACCCTTCGGGGTAGAGAACGGGCTTCCTCCTTGTCCGCGTCCTTGTCCTTTTCAGCCATCGAACTCGTTTCCATCGTCGACGACGATCCCTTCGTGCGCGCCGCGACAAGCAGTCTCGTGCGCTCGTTCGGATGGGAGGCCCGCGCGTTCGAGTCGGCCGTCGACTTTCTTGCCTCCGACGTTCCGGCGCGTACGCGCTGCCTCGTCTGCGACATTCACATGCCGGCCATGGACGGCATCGCACTGGTCGAGTGCCTCGAGCGCGAAGGACTGCGCCTGCCCGTCATCTTCATCAGCGCCTTGGCCACCGCCCGCACGCGGGAGCGCGTGCAGGCCAGCCCGGCACTCTGCCTGATCGAGAAACCCATCGACGCCGCCGAACTCGAGACCTGGATCGGCCGCGCGCTGGGCCGGGCCTGAGACCCGGGAAGGAGCGCCGGCCGCGCGCCACCCTCGTGCATGAAGAGGGCAAACCTTCGTAGGGGTGCGGCAAACGCTGATGCAATGGTCAGTGCTCCCCCTCGCGTGATGTCATCCCTCCCACGCCGGCCCGTGCGCCGGCAGCAGGAGAAAACCAATGACGAAGAAGTCCCGCGCATCCATCAGTTCCTTCATCTGTTCCTACTTCGGCTCCTTCCACCGGGCGCGCGCATCCGTGGCGTTCGCCGGCGCCGCTTCCAAATCCACCCAGCCTGACCGCCGTTCGCACCGCCTGGCGTTGATCGCGGCACGCGCCCTCGCGCTGGCCACGCTCGGTCAGAACGTCCATGCCGCGACGCTGTCGCCGTTGAGCTGCCCGCTCGACGATAGCCTGCGGTGGATGCTGTGCGTGTCGGTGCTCGTCGGCCTCATGCTGCTCGCCGTCGTCCTCTGGCTGGAGGCGATGGACCACCGCGCGGGGGCGGCGCGCCTGGCTCGCACACTGGAGCAGCACGGCGCCGGCATGCCCGAGCTCGCCGAAAGCGGCCCGCGCGCCATCGTGCGGCTGGCGCGCGCGATCAACAACCTTCGCCGCCGCCAGGCCGAGCGCGACGTAGCGCACCTGGATGTGCAGGCCGCCTATGCGCACGACCTGCGCACGCCGCTGACCCGCATGGGGCTGCGCTGCGAGATGCTGGAAGACGCCTCGCTGCGCGAAGCCATGGAGCGTGATCTCGCCCAGATGCGCGAACTGGTCGAGGCCAGCGTGGCCAGCGCGCGGCTTCAGCGCAGCGTGGCCGAGCCGCTGCAGCGCGTCGATGCCGACGGCCTGCTCGGCAGCCTGATGCGCGACTATCGCGAGGCAGGCAGGGCGATCGCCGTCGACGGCCGCATCGGGCAGCCGGTGATGGCCTGTCCCCTCGCGCTGCGCCGCGTGCTCGCCAACCTGATCGACAACGCGCTGCGCTACGGCAGCGACGTGAGGGTCAGCGCCCGCGTCGATGCGACGAGTCTGGTGCTGGCCGTGGTGGACTCGGGGCCGGGCATCCGGCCGGCGCAGATGGAGGCGGTCTTCGCGCCATGGGTGAGGGCGGAGCAGGCCAGCGTCGAAGGCAAGGCCGGCTCGGGCCTCGGCCTCGCGATCGCCAGGCGCCTGGCCCGCTCGATGCAGGGCGACCTGCAGCTGCAGAACCGCCGCTGCGGAGGGCTCGAGGCACGGCTCACGCTGCCGCTCGTGGTCGCATGAAGCAACCCCTGGCGAACCGACGGGGTTGCTTCTTCCCCGGTCAGCGCAGCGACCTGAAGGCCGCGCGCACTTCCTGGCTGAACAGTGCCGGCTGTTCCCACGCGGCGAAATGACCGCCGGTGTCTACCTCGTTCCAGTAGATCAGGTCGTGGTATGCGCGGTCGGCCCAGGTGCGCGGAGCCTGGTAGATCTCGCCGGGAAACACCGTCACGGCAGCCGGCAGCGAGATGTCGACGGCGTTGAAGTTGTTCGAGTGGTCTTCCCAGTAAATCTGCGCGGCCGAGGTCGCGCTGTTGGTCAGCCAGTACAGCGAGATGTCGTCGAGCATCTCGTCGCGCGGGAGCACCCGTTCGGGCACGCCGCCCGAGTAGGTCCAGGTGGCGAACTTGTCGTAGATCCAGGCGGCCTGGCCCACGGGCGAGTCGGCCAGCGCGTAGCCCAGCGTCTGCGGACGCGTGACCATCATCGCGGAGTAGCCGGAGCTGTTCCTGTAGAAGGCATCCAGCTTGTCGAAGGCCGCGCGTTCCTTGGGCGACAGCCCGGTGGGCGCGGGGCCGCCCGCGGCGAGGATCGACGCGATCTCGGCAGGCACGGTGCCCGGCATATTGACGTGGATCGCCATCAGGCCCGGCACCTTCTGCATCGCCATGCGGTGCGAGATGACCGAGCCGCAGTCACCGCCCTGCGAGACGAACTGCCTGTAGCCCAGGCGCGCCATCAGCACGCCCCAGGCGCGCGCGATGTGGTCGGAGCCCCAGCCGGTGGCCTGCGGCTGGCCCGAGAAGCCGAAGCCGGGCAGCGAGGGCAGCACGAGGTGGAACGCATCCTCCGCGCGGCCACCGTGGGCAGTGGGATCGGTCAGCGGGCCCACGACCTTGAGCAGCTCGAAGATCGAGCCCGGCCATCCGTGCGTCATGATCAGCGGCATCGCGTCGGCGTGCCGCGAGCGGATGTGCGCGAACTGGATGTCGAGCCCGTCGATGGTGGTCACGAACTGCGGAACGGCGTTGAGCCGGGCCTCGCCCTTGCGCCAGTCGTAGTCGGTGGCCCAGTGGCGCACCAGCGAGCGCAGCGTGGCGAGCCGCACGCCCTGCGAGTCGTCCGCGACGGTCTCGGCGCTCGGCCACCGGGTGGCGCCGAGCCGGCGGCGCAGGTCGGCCAGAGCCTCGCGGTCGACGCCGATGCGGAACGGCCGCACCGAGGTATCGTCCGGACCGGAGGCTCCGGGTGGCCGCAGCATGGCGAAGGCGCCGGTAGCCGCCGACGCCGCGCCGAAGGCGATCGACGTGGCCAGGAGGTGGCGGCGCGAGAGGGATGGATGGAGGTTGTTCATGCAGGCATTTCCGTGAAGTTGAAACGCCTCCATTGAAGACAGCGGATGTATCCCGCGTGTGTGAAGAAACAGCCGAATCGCATGCGCAGGTACCTCGGGGGCGGACCGACACACGGCCATACAAATCGGCATGCTGCGACCCTCGGTTATGCTCCGTCCGCCCGCGCTGCCGAGGTGGCCGGCGGGTTCGCCGGGCCGATCGGATCGACCATGTCCGGCCTGGCATCGCGTCGCCTGCGCGGCACGCTGCAGTTCCCCATCTCCATGAGCGACGACAACTCCTTCAAGACCGCCGGCTCCATCTCCTTCGGGCCGTTCACCCTGCGCGTCGCGCAGCGGCTCCTCGAGCGCGACGGCATGCCGGTGGACCTTGGCGGGCGGGCGATGGATGTTCTCCTCGCCCTGGTCGCCAACGCCAACACGATCGTGAGCAAGCGGGAGCTCATGGCGCTAGCCTGGCCCGGCATGGTGGTTTCGGACGGAAGCCTGCGTTACCAGATCGCGATGCTGCGGCAGGCGCTGGGCGACGGGCAGCACGGCGCGCGCTACCTGTCGAACGTGGTCGGCCGCGGCTACTGTTTCGTCGCCCGCATCACACCGGCTGCCGTCGCTCCCGACCTGCCGCCTGAACCCGAGGCGGGCCCTGTCGAACCCGGTCTTCCCGCGCAGCTGGTGGAACTGCTCGGCCGTGCAAAGGACCTGGCCGCGATCCCGGTCCAGTTGGCCAGGACGAGGTTCGTCACCATCGTGGGCTCGGGCGGCGTGGGCAAGACGAGCGTCGCGGTCCGCACGGGGCAGGACATGCTCGGCGAATTCAACGGGGCCGTGGTGTTCGTGGATCTTTCCATGCTGCTGGACCCCGGCCTGGTGCCGAGCGCCATCGCATCGATGCTGGGGCTCTCGGTGCGCTCCGCCGACCCGGTGCCCAGCCTGATCGCCTACCTGCGGGAAAGGCGGATGCTGCTGATACTCGACAACTGCGAGCACGTCATCGCGGCGGCCGCCTCGCTGGCCGAGCGCATCTTCCAGGCGGCGCCGCGCATACACATCCTCGCTACGAGCCGCGAGGCGCTGCGCGTCCAGGGCGAGCACATCCATCTGCTCGATCCGCTGGACAACCCGCCCGACCAGCCCGGGCTAGTGGCGCGCGACATCCTGATGTACCCCGCCACGCGCCTGTTCGTCGACCGGGCCGGCGCCAGCGGCGCCATGCCCGACCTGAACGACGACGACGCGCCCGTCATCGCGAGCATCTGCCGGAAGCTCGATGGCGTCGCACTCGCCATCGAACTCGCGGCTAGGCGCGTCGCCGCCTACGGGCTACAGCAGACGGCCACCCTGCTCGACGAGCGACTGGCGCTTTCGTGGCTCGGGCAGCGCACCGCGCAGCCAAGGCACCAGACCCTGCAGGCCACGCTGGACTGGAGCTACGAACTGCTCGACATGCCGGAGCGCCAGGTGCTGTGCCGGTTGTCGGTCTTCGTGGGCCATTTTTCGCTGGAAGCCGCGCGAGAAGTGGCAACGGACGGCGAGCTGACGCAGGCGCAGGTCGTCGATGCCGTCGCAAGCCTGGCGGAGAAATCGCTGCTCTCCATCCGGCGCTCCGTCGCCTCGACGCAATACCGGCTGCTCGAGAGCACCCGCGCGTATGCGCATTCGAAGGCCGGCGCGGACCTGGCCGATTCGGCGGCGCGGCGCCACGCGATCTACTTCCGCAAGCGGCTGGAGCAGATGGCAGAGCAGGACGACGCCTTCTCCCGCGACACGGCGCGCGCGTCGGATCTCGCGGACCTGGGCAACGTGAGGGCCGCGCTCGCCTGGTGCTTCGATCGCGTCGATTCCAGGGAACTCGGCGTTTCCCTCGTTCTGGCGGCCGTGCCGGCCTTCATGGCGATGTCACTGCTGGCCGAGTGCCACGACTGGTCGAAGCGCGCGCTCGCCGAACTGGGCCCGGCCTTGCTCGGCAGCGCCGCCGAGATGCACCTGCAGGCGGCCGTCGGCCTCTCGCAGATGTTCACTCGCGGCCACAGCGACGAGGTGCGGCACGCGCTCGAACGCAGCCTCCAGGTGGCGGAGGCGCTCGGCGACTCGCGCAGCCAGGTCGAGTTGCTGGGACGGCTGCAGATCTTTCATGAGCGCATCGGGGACTTCGTCGAGTCGCTCAGCCATGCCCGGCGCTGCGCCGCCGTGGCCGCCTCCATCGACGACGCGACGGCGCAGGCGACCGCCAATTCACTGGTGGGCCTCTGCCATCATTTGGTGGGAGACCAGGCCCGCGCGCGGCATTTCCTGGAAGCTGCGATCGCCGGCGCCTCGGTGTCGCGGCAGCGCAGCAGCATCCACGCCGGCTTCGATTTCCACAATCGCGCGTGCATCGCGCTGGCCAGGACCTTGTGGCTGCAGGGGCAGCCCTCGCAGGCCGTGGTCGTCGCCGGGCGCGCGGTCGAGGAGGCCCGGCACCTGAACCACCCCGTGACGCTCTGCATCGCGCTGATATGGGCCGTGTCGGTCTACATGTGGGTAGGTGACCTCGCGCGTGCCGAGCAGGACATCGATCGCTTCATCGCCTATGCGGAATCGCACTCGCTGACGCCGTATCTCGCGGTGGGCCGCGGGGTCAGGGGCGAGCTCGCCATCAAGCGCGGCGACGCCGCACGCGGCGTGAGAGCGATCCAGGATTCTCTGGTCGAGCTGCGTGCGTCGCGCTACGAACTGCTCACCACGTCGTTCAACATCACGCTCGCGGAAGGCCTGAATGCCATGGGCAGGAACTGTGACGCGCTTGAGTTGATGAACGACACGCTCGCGCTGGTGCACGCCAAGGGCGACCTCTACAACCTGCCGGAGCTTCTTCGCGTGAAGGCGCGTGCCCTCTCGGGTGCCGTGCCGCCGAACACCGCGGGCGCGGAGGAGTCGCTGCTCGAAGCGCTGGCAGTCAGCAGGCAGCAGGGCGCCCGCTCGTGGGAACTGCGCGTGGCGATGGACCTGGCGCGCCTTTTGGAAGACGCCGGACGCGGGCAGGAGGGCAGGAACCTGCTGGCCGGCGTGCTTGCCCGCTACACCGAGGGCTTCGAGACTGCGGACCTGCAGGAAGCCGAGCGGCTGTTCGGCGGGTCGATGGATTAGGGAAGGGCGCGGTCCGCCGCCTGCGGCCACGCCGCGCTCTGCGTCGATGAGGCGCGCGCGGCGGGCTGCCGCCGGGAAAAGATCATGGGGTTTCCCGGCGGCGGGAGCGATGGAAGCGGATGCGCATCGGTGGCCGCTTACAGCGTTCCCTCGGTCACGCCGCGGGCCGCCGTTGCGCGTGCCTGCGCACGCACCATCGCGCGGTCGAGCGTGCTGGTGAATGACTGGGGTGCGTCGGCATTGGCGCCATCAGCGTAGATGTTGCCGGCGCGGGCAGCCGCGACGGCTTCGGCACGCGTGTCGGAGCGCTTGGCCAGGGTGGGCAGCGCGGGAGCGACATCTGCCGAAGCGCCTTCGCGGTAGGGATCGGCGCTGTGCGAGGCAACGACGGCCTCGGCCCTGACACCGGCGCGGCTCGCGCTGGAATGGAACTGCAGCACGCCCTGGTATTCCTCGGCGCTCGCGCTCAAGGCGAACAACGAAGAGACGGCAGCGGCGGCGAGGAGTACGGAAGCTTTCATGATGAATCCTTTCGGGTAGGTGATGACGATTCGGAAGACCGGTTGTCAGTCGGATCGCATGGGCTTTTCCGAACTGATGGAGAGATTGTTCGGCTCATGAGGCACCTGGTGATCGGATTGCGTATGCCTCTGTATCCGGGCCGTGTTCGTCAACACTAAATTTCAAAATCGCAGGCACGACCCATCAACTGCACCCCATCGATTGCGACTCGTCAGGGCGCGAGCCGCGTGAACACGTAGTCGTGGTTCTTCACCAGCGACTGATGGCAGGCAAAGCAGGTCTGGTGCTGTGCCAGGTCCGCGGGCTTGCCGTCGATGAAGCGCCCGAAGCCCCAGCCGCCGGTGGCGGCGTATTTCTTCGAATCCTTCACCATCACCTGCACGGTGGTGGCCGCGCCCGGAACGGATGCCGGTGCGAACTCGGGCGACTGCACGTGCCTCCAGGCGAGCTTGACGAGCACGGTTCCGTCGGGAAAGGGCAGCGTGCCCTGGTCGTAGGCCTTGATCGCCTTGGCGTTGCCGAGCACGGCGCGCAATTCATTCAGCGGCTCCGCCTCGATGGCGGGCGCGATCAGCTGCCACTGCCGGTAGCCCTTGGGAATGGTGACGCCGTAGATCGGCGATGCGTCGGGGCCTGCAGCGGCGCTGCGGGTCTCCTTGGCCGCGATGGGCGCGACCGCGAAGGCGGCCAGCGCGCCAGCGAGCGCGAGGAGGCCGAAGCTGGCGAGCCTGGCTGGCGCACCTTGGAGGAAGCGGGGCGATGCCTTCGTTGCGCGAGTGCCGCGAGGCTGATGGGTGTGGGGATGGTTCATGGGTGAGCTGAGTTGGTTGGACAGAGTCGGCATGCCGACGGGACGCGGGCCCGCACCCCGGGGCGCGTCCGATGGTCTGCCGTCTTTTCCTCGTTCCTGCGCCTTGCGTATGCGCATGTATCGCGCCTGGCCGCTCCACACACTGCGTTACGGTGGCCGGCGTGCCACGCGCATCGCTCCGGTGCGTCTTCAGCGCGATGCGCACCGTCTTCGCCACGTGCACCTGCGTCGCGCATCTCGTTGCGAGATACGGCGATCTTCAATCCATATGAATATTGCGTGGAAACCCGCAGCCGCGCGGCGGGTGCGGACCCGACCATCGCCTGCAGTCGAACCAGACGAAGGAAAGCGACGCACCCATGAGCACCAGCACCATCGCGCAGCCCTACGAGGGCCGCTTCGACAGCACCTCCGACGCCGTCTACCGTAAGGTGGGATGGCGGCTGATACCGCTGCTGTTCCTCTGCTACATCGTGGCCTACCTCGACCGCGTGAACGTGGGTTTCGCCAAGCTGCAGATGCAGGGTGACCTGCAGTTCAGCGACGCGGTCTACGGGCTGGGGGCGGGCATCTTCTTCATCGGCTACTTCCTCTTCGAGGTGCCGAGCAACGTGGTGCTGCACCGCGTGGGCGCGCGCCGCTGGATCGCGCGGATCATGATCACCTGGGGCGTGCTGTCGGCGGGCACCATGTTCGTGAACTCGCCCACGTCGTTCTACGTGATCCGCTTCCTGCTCGGCGCGGCCGAAGCGGGCTTCTTCCCCGGCATCATCCTGTACCTCACCTACTGGTACCCGGCCGCGCGGCGCGGCAAGGCCACGTCGCTCTTCCTCGCGGCGATCCCGTTCGCGGGCATCCTCGGCGGCCCGTTCTCGGGCTGGATCCTGCAGGGGATGGGCGGCGTCAACGGCTGGGCCGGCTGGCAGTGGCTGTTCCTGCTGCAGGGCCTGCCGACGGTGGCGCTGGGCCTGGTCGTGTGGCGCTACCTCGACGACCGCGTGAAGGACGTGCGCTGGCTCACGCCCGCCGAGCGCGAACTCATCGCCCGCGAGATCACCGCCGAAGACGCCGGCAAGGCCGAGCCGCGCATCCTGAGCGTGCTGGGCAACGGCCGCGTGTGGCTGCTGGCGCTGGTGTACTTCGCCTACACCTCGGGGCTCTACGGCATCTCGTTCTGGCTGCCCAGCATCATCAAGGCGGCGGGCGTGAAGGGCGCGCTCGACATCGGCCTGCTCAGCGCCATCCCGTGGACCTTCGGCGTGGTCGCGATGTACTTCATGGCCCGCAGCGCCGACCGCCGGCTGGAGTACCGCTGGCACAGCGCGATCGGCGCGGTCGTCGGCGCGGCGGGGCTGGTGCTCAGCGTGGCCTCGCACGGCAACGTGACGCTCGCGATGGCAGGGCTCACGCTGGCCACCATGGGCATCATGTCGACCTTCCCCGTCTTCTGGGGCCTGCCCACGGCCTTTCTCGGCGGTGCGGCGGCGGCCGCGGGCATCGCGCTCATCAATTCGTTCGGCAATCTCTCGGGCTTCAGCGCGCCGTACCTGATCGGGCTCATCAAGGATGCGACGCAGAGCACCGATGCGGGCCTGCACATGCTGGCGGCGCTGCTGGTGATCGGCGCGGTGCTGGTGCTGTTCGTCAGGCCGGCCCGCGCGCTGTCGCAGCGCTGAGCGGCATTCAGTCAGGAGGCTCCCATGGACTCGGTCGTGAATATTCCCGTGCGTTCGAATACGCGGCGCTCCCCGTCGCCGGAACTGCTCGCCTTGCTGCAGGGCAGGTTCGCCGAACGCTTTTCGACGAGCAAGGTGGTGTTGCTGCAGCACGGCACCGACGAATCGACCTACCCGCCTCAGCCGCCCGACGCGGTGGTGTTCGTGCGCAGCACCGAGGACGCGGCCTTCGTGGTGCGTGCCTGCGCGCGCGAGCGAGTGCCGGTCATCGGCTTCGGCGTGGGGTCGTCGGTGGAGGGGCATCTGCTGGCCGTCGAGGGCGGTGTGTGCGTCGACTTCTCGCAGATGGACAAGGTGCTGGCGATCCGGCCCGGCGATCTCACGGCCACCGTGGAGGCAGGCGTCACGCGCGGACAGCTAAACGCGGCGCTGCAGGGCACCGGCTTCTTCTTCTCGGTCGATCCGGGCGCGGATGCGTCCATCGGCGGCATGGTCGCGACGGCCGCCTCGGGCACCAACACCGTCCGCTACGGCACCATGCGCGACAACCTCGTGAGCCTGACGGTCATCACGGCCGAGGGCGAGATCGTGCGCACCGCGTCGCGGGCGCGCAAGAGCTCGGCGGGCTACAACCTCACGCAGCTTTACTGCGGCTCCGAGGGCACGCTGGGGCTGATCACCGAGGCCACTGTGCGCCTGCATCCGCACCCGGAGACGTACGCCGCGGCGGTGGTGCACTTTCCATCGGTGCGCGCGGCGGTCGGCTGCGTGATCGAGTCGATCCAGATGGGCGTGCCGCTGGCGCGCGCGGAGCTGCTGGACGCGCTGACCATCCGCGCCGTGAACGCGCACAGCCGCACCGCGCTGGGCGAGCATCCGACGCTGTTCCTGGAGTTCGGCGGCAGCCAGGGGCAGGTCGACGAGCAGGCGGCGGTGGTGCGCGAGATCGCGGGCGGCCACGGCGGCGGCGACTTGCAGTGGGCAAGGCTGCCGGAGGAGCGCTCGCGCCTGTGGACCCCGCGCCATCACGCCTACTTTGCCTGCCTGCAGCTGAAGGCGGGCTGCCGCAGCCTGAGCACCGATGCCTGCGTGCCGCTGTCCGCGCTCGCGCAGTGCATAGAGGAGACGCAGGCCGACATCGCCGAACACGGCCTGCTCGCGCCGGTGCTGGGCCATGTCGGCGACGGCAATTTCCATTGCCTCGTGCTGGTCGACCCTGGCAGCGCTCAGGAGAACGAGGCGGCCGAGGCCTTCAGCCACCGGCTGGTGCAGCGTGCGCTGCGCCACGGCGGCACGTCGACCGGCGAGCACGGCGTGGGGCTGCACAAGATGAAGTACCTGGTCGATGAGCACGGCGAGCACGGCGTGGCACTGATGCGCGCGGTGAAGAAGGCGCTGGACCCGCACGACATCTTCAACCCCGGGAAGGTCGTCGCTCTGGCCGAGGGCTGAAGAGCAGGCTGGTGTGCGCTCTAGAATTTCCGGCCTCGCCCGCGCCTCGCGGCGAACGGCCGGAGGTCCCTCGATGGAGTTGCGCCAGTTCAAGTACTTCGTTGCCATCGTGGATTGCGGCAGCCTGTCGCGCGCCGCGCAGCAGCTCTTCATCGCGCAGTCGGCCCTGAGCAAGCAGATGGCCGAGCTGGAGGGCGAGCTCGGCACCCAGCTGCTGCTGCGAAGCCGAAACGGCGTGGCGATGACGGAGGCCGGCAAGGTCTTCTACGAATACGCGCAGGGCATCACCAAGCAGGTGCGTGACGCCAGGGCCGCTGTGCATGTCGCGGCCGAGTCGGTGGCGGGGTCGGTGGTCGCGGCGCTGCCGCAGAGCGTGTCGCCCATGGTCGCGCTGCCGCTGATGCGCGCGGCCGCGCGCCGCTATCCCGACGTGGTGCTGCACCTGAACGAGGAACTCACCGGCAACATGGCCGACCAGCTGCTGCGCGGCCGCGTCGACGTGGCGATGTTCTCGCCCGCGATGGCGGCGGAGGACATCCAGTTCACCCCGCTGGTCGAGGAAGACTTCGTGTTCCTCGACGCCCCGCAGAGCCCGCACGCGCTGCCGCCCGGCGACGTGAGCATCGAGCAGGCCATCGCGCGGCCACTGGTGTGGCCCGCCCATGCGCACGGCCACTGCACGCGCTGGCTGGTCGATGCGGTGCTGGAGCAGGCGGGGTACTCCGCGGCACGGGTGGCGGCGGAGATCAACTCGGTCTACACGCTGAAGGCCGCGGTGGAGGCGGGGCTGGGGCCGACCATCATGCCGTTCGGCCTCGCGCAGCGCGAAGTGCAGGAGGGGCGGCTCGTCGCGCACCGCATCGACTGGCCGTCGATGCGCCGCACGCTGGGGCTGTGCGTTTCCGTGCACCTGCCCGTCACCAATGCCAAGCGCGCGGTGTGCACGCTGATCGCCGATGTGGTGCGCGACCTGTGCGAGAGCGGCCAGTGGGCCGGCGCGCGTGCGCTCGCACCGGCGAGGAAGGCGAGCTGAGCTTCTTCGCGCTTCAGGCGCCGCGCGTGCGGGGCGCCGCGGCCTTCGCGGGCGGCGTGAAGAGGCGGCCGATGGCCTCGCGCACGTCGGCCTTCATGTTCTCCACGGCCTTCGCATCGCCCGACATGTGCTTGAGCAGCGCCTGCTGGAAGAGCCCGTCGAACAGCGCATAGGTGGCCGAGGGCGACATGCCGGGCTCTTCGCCCGAGAGCTCGGCGAAGCGGCTCATGATGCGCCAGATCATTTCTTCCAGGCTCTTGTCGATCTGCACGACGTCGGCGCGGAAGGCTTCCTCGAACAGCGCCTGCGAGCGCAGGTCGTACCAGAGGCGGTGCACGTGGCCTTCGTCGCACAGCGTGTCGCCGAGGCTTTGCAGGAAGCCTTCCATCAGTTCGTCGTAGGTCGTGGCGCTTTCCACGGCGTGGTCGTAGCGCGTGACGCAGCGGGCCTTGTACTGCTTCACGCTGCAGATGATCAGGTCGACCTTGTCGCTGAAGTAGTAGTGCAGCACGCCGTGCGAGAACTCGGAGTTCTGCGCGATCTCGCGCAGGCTGGTGCGTGCGTAGCCCAGTGCCGCCAGCGTGGTCAGCGCGGCCTCGCCCAGTTCGGCGCGGCGCTCGGAGAACTTGTCGACCCGCGCCTTGGGCACTCGTTCAGCGTGTTTCTTTACCCGTTGATGTGTCGTCATTGAAAGCCGGGCCGCATGCGTGCCGGCCCCTGTGTTCCTCTTGATCGCAGACCATAGCACGCAAGCGGGAGAACCCGCATCCGGCGCGCCACGGATGCCATTCTAGAAAAACTTGACGAGTGCCAAGAAAAATCTTGACAGTCGTAAAGTCGATTTCTAGCATGGCCGCTCCATCTCACAACATATCCACAGGAGACAAGTGATGGCCAAGTACGACTTGATGGGGCGCAGTGCGCTCGTGACAGGCGGTGCGCGCGGCATTGGCGCGAGCATCGCCGAGGCGCTGGCCGCGGCCGGCGCTTCCGTGATGATCGGCGACGTGCTCGCCGACCTGGGGCGCGAAACCGCCGCCAGGCTGTCCGCCTCGGGGGCGAAGGTGGGCTTCGTCCCGCTCGACGTCACGAGGGACGGCGACTGGGCCTCGGCCGCCGAGACCACGGTGAAGGAGATCGGCGGCTTCGACATCCTCGTCAACAACGCCGGCATCGAGATCACCTCGCTGGTGGTCGACGTGAACGCCGACGACCTGCGCCGCATGCTCGACGTGAACGTGGCCGGCACGCTGCTCGGCATGAAGCACGCGTTCCGCGCGATGCGCCCCGGCGGCAGCGCGGGCAAGGGCGGGGCGGTGGTCAACATCGCCTCGGTCGCCGCGACCATCGCGTTCCCCGCCATTGCCGGCTACTCGGCCACCAAGTCCGCCGTCGACCGCGCCACGCGCGTCGCGGCAATGGAATCCGGCAAGCTGGGCTACGGCGTTCGAGTCAACTGCATCTACCCGGGCCTCGTGCCCACCGACATGGGCATGAAGCTCGCCCATGACATCGTCGCCGCGGGCCTCGCGCCCAGCGTGGAAGCGGCCGTGGGCGACGTGGTCGGCCAGACGCCGCTCGGGCGCCTCGGCGAAGTCGGCGACATGGCCGACGTGGTGGTCTTCCTCTGCTCCGACGCGGCCCGGTTCATCACCGGCGCCGGCATCGCGGTGGACGGCGGCATGGGCATGTAGTCGCGCAGGCGAGCAACAGCAAGGAGACACAGCATGAGCAGCAGCAAGAAGAAACCCGTCGTCGTCTACGGCGCCTCTGGCTACACGGGCCGCCTGGTGTGCGAATACCTGCGCGAGTACAACATCCCCTTCGTCGCCGCGGGACGCAGCGCGCAGAAGGTCGAAGCGGCGATGAAGTCGAACGTGCCCGGCATCGAGACCGCGAACTACGAGGTGGTGGAAGTGGCGCATTCGGTGGGTGCGCTCACCGAGCTTTTCACCGGCGCCTCGGTGGTGCTGAACACGGTGGGGCCCTTCGCCCGCTTCGGCCACGAGGTGGTCGATGCCTGCCTGGCGGCGGGCTGCCACTACACCGACACCACCGGCGAGCAGGACTGGCTCATCACGCTCGACCAGAAGTACGGCGCCAGGTTCGCCGCCGCGGGCCTGCTGCTGTCGCCGGGCCTGGCCCACATGTACACCACCGGCGAGATCGCCGCGCAGCTGTGCCTGGAGACGCCCGGCCTCGACACGCTCGACATCGCCGTGTTCTGGGGCGGCAGCCCGACCATCGCGTCCACCCAGACCATCCTGGTGAATGCGGCCACCTCCAAGGCCTACTACCTGGAGCAGAACGAATACGTCGAGTGGCAGCCCGACGCGGGCCTGTACCACCTCTCGATTCCCGGCCAGCACGAGGCCGCGCTGGCGCTGCCCTGGGGCGGCACCTCGCACCCGGTGTGGTTCAAGCGCGATCCGCGCGTGGCCAACGTGAAGGTGCTCGGCGGCGTCTTCAACAAGGCGCTGATGCAGGGCGTACCGCAGATCGTGGCTGCCGCGCTCAAGGCCACCGAGGGCATGAACGACGACGACCGCTATGCCGCGCTGGCCCAGACCGCATCGGGCGTGATGAACACCATGCCGCCACGCGAGAACCCGCGCATCAACAAGTCGGTCGACTCGGTGCATGCCTCCGGTCCGCTGGGCCGCGTGCACTGCGTGATCTTCGGCAACTGCAACTACAAGCAGACCGGCCTGCTGCAGGCCTACGCGGCCGCCTCGCTGCTGCAGCAGCCGCCGCGGCGCGCCGGCTTCGCTTCGGGCTGCCAGGCCTTCGGTCACCGCGAGCTGCTGGGTGCGCTGCGCGGTTTCGGGCTGGTGCAGGAGCCCGTGATTACCCGGATGGGCTGATCCCATGCGCCTGGTCGACTACCTCGACAAGGGCGCCCAGCTCGGCGCCCATTCGCCCTGCCTGACCATGGGCGCCAGCAGCCTGAGCTATGCCCAGGTGCAGCGCATCAGCTGGCGCGTGGCGCGGGGCCTGCAGCGCGCCGGCATCCGGCCCGGCGACAAGGTGGCGGTGCTGTCGAGCAACGACGCGACGGCCTTCGCCACCGTGTTCGGCATCTCGCGCGCGGGCTGCGTGTGGTGCCCGATCAATCCGCGCAACGAGGCGAGCGAGAACGCCTACGTGCTCGACGCCTTCGACTGCGCCTGCCTGGTCTTCCACGGCAACTACGCGGCCATGGTCGAGCAGATGCGGTCGCAGCTGCCCAAGCTGCAGGCGCTGGTGTGCCTCGACCAGCGGCAGGCCTTCGCGCCGTCGCTGGACGACTGGCTCGAGGGCCTGGACGATTCGCCTTTCGACATCGCACCGCCCGACGACCTCGCGATGATCGCCGGCACCGGCGGCACCACCGGCCAGCCCAAGGGCGTGATGCTGTCGGGGCGCAATCTCGAGGCGATGTCGGCGCTGACGCTGATGGGCTATCCCTTCGAGGGGCGGCCGGTCTACCTCGCGCTGGCACCCCTCACGCATGCCGCCGGCGTGCTGTGCCTGCCGGTGATGGCGCTGGGCGGGCAGGTCGTGATCATGCCCAGGCCCGATCTCGGCGAGTTCCTGGGCCTCATCGAGGAACATCGCGTCACCCACACCTTCCTGCCGCCCACGCTGATCTACATGCTGCTGCAGCATCCGCAGCTCGCGCAGACCAGGCTCGATTCGCTGCAGTGCTTCTGGTACGGCGCCGCGCCCATGTCGGCCGCACGGCTCGAAGAGGCGCTGCAGAAGATCGGCCCCGTCATGGCGCAGCTCTTCGGCCAGACGGAGGCGCCGATGATGATCTCGATGATGTCGCCGCGCGAGCACTTCAACGCCGACGGCACCATCGCGCGCCACCGGCTGTCTTCGGCGGGCAGGCCGGGTCCGCTGGTGCAGGTCGGCGTGATGAACGGCGACGGCGTGCTGCTGCCCACGGGCGAGAGCGGCGAGATCGTGGTGCGCGGCTCGCTCGTGATGCTCGGCTACTACAAGAACCCGGGCGCCACCGAAGAGGCTTCGCGCCATGGCTGGCACCACACGGGCGACATCGGCTACCTCGATGCGGACGGCTTCCTCTACATCGTCGACCGCGCCAAGGACATGATCATCTCGGGCGGCTTCAACGTCTATTCGGCCGAGGTCGAGCAGGCGCTGCTGCAGCACCCCGACGTGCAGGACAGCGCGGTCGTCGGCCTGCCCGACGAGAAGTGGGGCGAGCGCGTGGTGGCCGTGCTGCAGCTGCACGAAGGCAGGCAGGTGGACGCGGAGGAAATCAAGGCCTTCGTCAAGGCGCGCATCGGCAGCGTGAAGGCGCCCAAGCAGATCGAGGTGTGGCTCGACCTGCCGCGCTCCAGGGTGGGCAAGGTGTTGAAGAAGGAAGTGCGCGCGACGCTGCTGCAGCGCGCGGATCAGCCGCCGCGCTCGTAGTGGTCGTGGTGCGCCCGGCGCAGCTCGAACTTCTGGATTTTGCCGGTCGATGTCATCGGCAGCGCCGGCAGGAAGATGATTTTCTTCGGCACCTCGAAGCCGCCCAGGTGCTCCCTGCAGTGCGCGGCGAGCGCGTTCTCGTCGAAGTCCGCCGGCGCGTCGTGCCTGCGCGTGACGAAGGCGGTGATGGCCTCGCCCCAGCGCTCGTGCGGCAGGCCCACCACCGCGGCGTTGAGCACGGCGGGGTGCCGCAGCAGCACCTCCTCGACCTTGATCGAGGGCACGTTCTCGCCGCCCGACTTGACCATGTCCTTGAGCCGGTCGAGAAAGATCAGCTGGCCGTCGGCGTCGAGCTTGCCCAGGTCGCCCGAGTGGTGCCAGCCGAAGCGCTGCGCGTTAGCGGTGGCCTCGGGGTCGTTGTAGTAGCCGAGCATCACGTTGGGGCCGCGGAAGACGATCTCGCCGACCTGCTCGGGGCCCAGCAGTTCGCCGTCGTCGCCCATCACCGCGACCTCGTTCACCAGCGTGCCCACGCCCCAGTAGGAGCCGAAGCGCCTGCGCTGCTCATGCGCCTCGAAGATGGTGGCGCCGGGGTACATCTCGGTCTGGCCCGAGACGAGCGCGAAGTTCGGGCAGAACTCGTCGAGCAGGCGCAGCAGCAGCGTGCGCGACATCGGCGCCATCGCATACACGCAAAGCCGCAGGCTCGAGATGTCCCGCGCGGCGCGCTGCGGATGTGCGAGCAGCGCGCCGTACATCATCGGCAGGCCGACCATCACCGTGATGCGGTGCCGCTCGATGGCCGCGAGCACCGCGCCGGGGTCGAAGCCGCGCAGCACCACGAGCGAGCCGCCCACCGCCAGCGCCGACATCAGCACCGTGTGCTGGCCGCAGTGGAAGAGCGGCAGCACGCTGCTCCACACGTCGGCGCGCTCGGGGCTGCTGCCCCATTCGACCATGTTGCTCAGCAGCACCGAATGCACCGAGGCGTGCGAATGCATCACGCCCTTCTGGCGGCCGGTGGTGCCGCTGGTGTACATGATGAGAGCGAGTTGCGCGCTGTCGATGGGCACCTCGGGCAAGGTCGTCGGGCCCTGCGCGATGGCTTGCGGCACCGTGGGCACGTCCTGCGGCGGCGTGTCGCCGTCGAGCACGCAGAGGATGGGTGCCACGCTCTTCGCGTGCAGCAGCTCGCGCAGCTCGGGCCGGGCGTGCAGCGCGGTGTCGATCACGATGTGTCGCACCTCGGCATGACCGAGGATGTAGCCGATGGCATCGACGGCCAGTGCGGTGTTGATCGGCACCCACACCAGCCCCGCCTTCTGGATGCCCAGCATGGCGACCACCATCTGGATCGAGTTGTTGCACAGCATGCCCACGCGGTCGCCGAGCGCGAGGCCCAGCCCCAGCAGGTGGTGCGCGAAGCGGTTGGAGGCGGCGTCGAGTTCGCCGTAGGTGATGCGGTGCTCGCCTTCGACGAGCGCCGTGCGTGCGCCGAAGCGGCGTGCGCTGCGATGGATCACGTCGCCGAGCGCGATGCGCGAGATGCGCGAATGGAACTGCGGCGGCACAGGGCCGTTGGCGGCTGCGGGCATGCTCTTCGTCTCCGTTCTTCGATGGTGGGCGCAGCCTAAGGCCGTGCGCCGTACCGCGTCTTGCGAAGACTGGCTGCCGCCCGCAGCCGGGGCACGCTGCTAGAAGCGCGCCTTGAGGAAGGCCGACGGCCCCTGCAGCCTGACCTTCAGGCGCGAGTCGGCGAAATCGTTCTCGCGCGTCAGGTCGATGTTGGTCACGCCATAGGCCAGCACCACGCCCACGTTCTTCACCGGGAACCACTCCACGCCGGCGGAGGCGTTGTAGATGTTGCCGTGGAAGCGGCCGCTGCTCTTCCACACGCCCGAGGCGTCGGCGAACAGGCGCAGGTCGGGCGTGATGGCATGGCGCACGCCTATTTCGAGCAGCGGCGCCACGGTGCTGCCGCTGGAGCTTTCGCTCAGCGTGCCGACCTGGCCGTTCACCGATGCCAGCGCGGTGGTGCCCAGCGTCGCACGGTAGTAGGCGGCGCCTGCGCCGAGGCCCAGCACGGTGTTGCCCGAGCCTATCCACCATTTGTAGGAGAGCTTGGCGAAGTCGAGCTTGGTGCTGATGTTCGCGTTGCCGAAGGTGTTGAGCGTGCCGAAGGGGCCCAGCGAGGTGGAGCTGTCAACGCCGCCCGAGTATTCGCGCTTGTAGCGGTAGTAGTCGAACGAGATGCCCTGGCTGTCGCCCAGCAGCACGTCTGCCGAGATGCGCGGCATGGTGACGCGGCCCGGCTTGACGTCGCCCGTCTGCAGCGCGCCGTAGGCCGTGCCGAAGGAGGCGTTGAGCTTCGGATCGGCGCTGAAGCCGCCGACCGAGAGGCTGAAGCGGTCGAGTGCGGGCGAGGGGTCGGCAAAAGCCGGCGAGGCGGAAAGCAGGAGGCCGGCGACGACCATGGCAGGCCGGCCGGAAGGACGTGAGCGAAAGCGCGTGAGCAGCATGAAGCAGATCCTTGATGACCCGAAAGACGAATGCCGCGGGCACCTCGTGAAGCGGACGCGAACGCTGCGTCCTGTGCGGTGCTTGCCGGCGAGGCTCCCTTGAACAGCGAAGACCATAGGGGCGCGCGCACCTGCCGTGGATGAGCGGAATGCCGCTGTGCTTGTAGGACTCGTGCCCAGCGCTGTTGCCGTGGCGTGACGGTGCCGCCCCTTCGCCCGGCGCTAAAGTGCCGCCATGCGCAGACACCTCTCCACCACCACCGGCCCTCAGCGTCTTCTCTACGGTGCCATCGCCGGCTGCGCCGTCGCGGCCGCGCTGATGCCGGTGCCCATGAGCGGCATGGCGCGCGGGCTCACGGGATGGTGCGCGGCGGTGGTCGTGCACCAGCTGCTGGCCTGGTGGCTGGCCTGCACCTTCGATGCGAAGCGCACGCGCGAACGTGCGCAGTCGCTGGACCAGCCCAACGTGATGATCCTGGTGTCGATGCTGGTGGTCGTGGCCATGAGCGTGGTGGCCATCGCCATGCTGCTCCAGCAGGGGAAGGGGCTGGGCGGCTGGGAGCGCGCCGGGCACGTGGTGCTGGGCCTCGTGGCGCTGGCGGGGTCATGGCTGACGATGCACACCATCTACGCCTTCCACTACGCCCACCGCTACTACATCGATCAGCGCGACGGAACGCCCGACGGCGGCCTCGACTTTCCGGGCAAGGGCGAGGACGCGCCCGACTACTTCGACTTTCTCTACTACTCGTACGTGATCGGCATGACCTCGCAGGTCTCGGACGTGCAGGCCACCTCGAAGGAGATGCGGCGCATCACGCTGCTGCACAGCGTGCTGGCCTTCGCCTTCAACATGCTGGTGCTGGCGCTTTCGGTGAACGTGGTCGCGGGCGCCGTGTAGGCGCCGTGCGATGCAGTCTCAGGCTGCGGCCTTGCGCGGCCAGCCGGGCTTGACGATGCCGGTCGACAGCGCCACCCCGCACACGATCACCAGCGCGCAGATCAGCATCCACTGCGTGATGTTCTCGCCGAGGAACACCGCGCCGTAGAAGAGCGCGAACACCGGCACCAGGAAGGTCACCGTCAGGGCGCGGGCCGGGCCGGCGCGCTCGATCAGCCGGAAGAACAGGATGTAGGCCACCCCCGTGCAGGCGATGCCTAGCGCCAGCAGCGCGAGCCATGCGCGCAGGCTCGGCATCTGTGGCGGCCAGAACAAGAAGGCGGGCAGGGCGAGGAAGACGGTGGCGCCGATCTGGCTGCCGGTGGCGGTGGTGAGCGCGGGCACGCCGCCCAGGTAGGCCCGCGTGGCGCTGGCCGAGATGCCGTAGCACAGGCACGCGCCCAGGCAGGCCAGCACGGCGAAGAGCGCGGCATTGCTGCTGGCGCCGGCGTGCAGGCCGGCACTGCGGCTGGCGAGCATCGCCACGCCGGCGAAGCCGATCAGCAACCCCACCAGGCGCCAGTTCGCGGGGCGCTCGCGGAACCAGGCCCAGGCCACCAGCGCGCCGAACATCGGCACGGTGGCGTTGAGCACCGCCGCGAGGCCGGTGTTGATGGTCAGCAGCGCGAAGCAGAAGAGCGCGAACGGCATGCCCGAGTTGAAGACGCCGACCAGCAGGCTGGCCTTCCAGTGCTTCGCGAGCGACGGCCCCTGGCCGCGCAGCAGCGCGATGGGCAGCAGGAACAGCGCTGCAATCGCCACCCGCACCGCGGCCGTCGGCAGCGCGCCGAACTCGGCGGCGCCGATGCGCATGAACAGGAAGGATGCGCCCCACAGCGCGCCGAGCAGCACGAGGTCGATGAGCCAGGCAGTGGGGGCGAGGGGCTTGGCGGCGGTGGTTGGCGTGGCGGCGTTGTTGTTCGTTGTGCTCATGAGTCCTCGGTCGTTCTCTTCTTTTCTGCTGCACACCCGGATGGCTCAGATCGCCTTTTCGAGCTGCAGCAATGCTGTCTTGCGTTCGAGCCCGCCAGCGTAACCGGTCAGCGAGCCGTCCGAGCCGAGCACCCGATGGCAGGGCACGATCACGCTGATCGGGTTGCGCCCCACGGCCGCGCCCACCGCGCGCACCGCGGCCGGGTTGCCCACGTTGATGCTCAGGGCTCCGTAGCTGGTGGTGGCGCCGGTCGGAATGGCCAGCAGCTGCTGCCACACGCTCTGCTGGAAAGCCGTGCCGTGCGACAGGTCGAGCTTCATGTCGAAGCTGTCGCGCCTGCCGGCGAAGTAGTCGCGCAGTTGCGCGCCCGCCTCGACCAGCGCGGGGTGGTCGTCCTTCGCGATCCAGCCGGTGGTGTCGGGCCAGTGGCGCTGCTGGTCGAACCAGACGCCGGCCAGTCCCTGGTCGGTGGCCGCCATCGTGATGCCGCCCAGCGGCGTGTCGATGTGCGATGTGTAGATGACTTTGCTCTTGAACTTCATGACGCTTCAGGCTGCGACGCCTGCCGTTGCAACAAGGGGAGAACCGGCGTCGTTCGCCGGAACAGGAGAAGGGGCCGCACCGGGCGCATGCCAGGCCCGCAGTACCGCGTAGCTGCGCCAGGGCCGCCAAGCCTGCGAGGCCTCGCTGGCGGCGCGGGCGGTGGTCACGCCCAGCGCCTTCTGCAGCGCGACGTCGCCGGCCGGAAAGGCGTCGGGCCAGCGCAGCGCGCGCATCGCGATGTATTGCGCGGTCCAGGCGCCGATGCCGGGCAGCTCCTGCAGCGCGGCGATGGTGGAGGGCACGTCGGCCCCCGCATGGAGCGCCAGCTTGCCGGAAGCGACTTCGCGCGCGATGGCCTGCAGCGCCGTCTGCCGTTGCCGCACGATGCCGAGCCGGCCCAGCTCGTCGCCGCTTGCGGCGGCGATGGCCGCTGGCGTGGGAAAGAGCCGGTTCAGCCCTTCGACGGGCGTGGCCAGCGTTTCGCCGAAGGCCTCGACCAGCCGCGAGCCCAGCGTGCGCGCCGCGGCCACCGTGATCTGCTGGCCCAGCACCGCGCGCACCGCGAGCTCGAAGCCGTCGAGCGCGCCGGGCACGCGCAGTCCGTCGCCGTGCGGGAAGGCCGCGTGCAGCGCCGCATTGATCGCCATCGGCTCGGCGTCGAGGTCGAACAGCGCGCGGGCCCTGCTGATGACGATGGGCAGCACCGCGGCCAGCGAATCGCTGACGGACAGCAGCATCTGCTCGCGCTCCATGTCGAAGCGCAGCTGCAGCCAGCCGGCGTGGGCCTGCCCGCCGTGCTGGATGCGCAGCGTGCGGGTCAGCTTCGAAAAGACCGGCGTGCTGCCCTTGGCGGGCTCCTTGCCGTCGGCCGTGGAGACGACCTCCACGCCGCGCAGCGCACGGCGCGCGAAGAAGCCGAGCATCGCGTTGGCGTCGTAGGGCGGCCGCAAGCCCAGCCGCACCTCGATGGCCCTGCCTTCGCCGCCTTCGGCGATGGCGCCGCCGGCCCGTCGCAGTGCGCTGGGGTTCAGTCCGTAGTGCTCGAGAAAGGCCGCGTTGAAGCGCCGCACGCTCGCGAAGCCGCTGGCCAGCGCCACCTGCGTCATCGGCAGTCGCGTGTCGGCGATGAGCTGCTTTGCGGCCAGCAGGCGGCGCGTCTGCAGGTATTGGAGGGGCGAGACGCCGAACTGCGCCTCGAAGATGCGCCGCAGGTGGCGGTCGCTCACGCCCAGGCGGGCCGCGATCTGCGCCGCGCCGGGGCCGTCTTCCGACCAGGCGTCGGGCTCGTCGATCAGCCGCGCAGCCTGCTGCGCGAGGATGCGCGATGCGTCTTCGGTCGACCAGGTGGCTGCGCCTGAAGCACGAGGAGCGAGTTCGGGCCGGCAGCGCAGGCAGGGGCGGAAGCCCGCGGCCTCGGCCTGTGCCGCATGGCGGAAGAACCGGCAGTTCTCGCGCCGCGGCAGCTTCACGCGGCAGACCGGGCGGCAGTAGATGCCGGTGGATGTCACCGCGGTGAAGAACGACCCGTCGAAGCGCGCGTCATGCGTCTTCATCGCCAGGTAGCAGGCGTCGCTCTCGAGCGCTTCGGTGGAGGTGTGGTTGGCGGGCATGGAGAAATGATACGGTTTCGACTCGTTTCAACTGGCCGTTTTCGGACATGTGGGCACCCTGGGCCTTGCCTACAATGCCCCGTTTACAAATCCATAGCAGGGAACCGCCTTTCATGCAGCTCAGCGCGTCGATCTTCAAGGCCTATGACATTCGCGGCATCGTGCCGGCCACTCTCGATGAGGAGGTGGCGGAAGCGCTCGGCAGGGCCTTCGGCAGCGCCGCCCGCGCGGCTGGCGAGAAGTCGGTGGCAGTGGGACGCGACGGCCGCCTTTCGGGCCCCTCGCTGGCCCAGGCGCTGATCAAGGGCCTGGTGGCCACCGGCATCGAAGTGATCGACGTCGGCGCCGTGACCACCCCGATGCTGTACTTTGCGGCCCACACGCTGTGCACGAGCGGCATCCAGGTCACCGGCAGCCACAACCCCAAGGACTACAACGGCTTCAAGATGGTGCTGGCCGGCCGCGCGATCTACGGCGACGAGATCCAGGGCCTGCGCAGGACCATGGAAGCCGGCTCCGCCCAACTCGCCCCGGGCGGCAGCGTGCGCAAGGTCGACGTGACCCAGGCCTACATCGAGCGCATCGCGGGCGACATCAAGCTGGCGCGGCCGATGAAGATCGTGGTCGACTCGGGCAACGGCATCGCCGGCGCCTCGGCCCCGGCCATCTTCCGCGCCCTGGGCTGCGAGGTGACCGAGCTCTACAGCGAGGTCGACGGCAACTTCCCCAACCACCATCCCGACCCCAGCAAGCCCGAGAACCTGAAGGACCTGATCGCGGCGCTCGCCACCGGCGACGCCGAACTGGGCCTGGCCTTCGACGGCGACGGCGACCGCCTGGGCATCGTCACCAAGGACGGCCAGAACATCTTCCCCGACCGCCAGATGCAGCTGTTCGCGCAGGACGTGCTCTCGCGCGTGCCCGGCGGCACCATCGTCTACGACGTGAAGTGCTCGCAGCGCCTGGCGCCGGCCATCGAGGCGGCGGGCGGCAAGCCGATGATCTTCAAGACCGGCCACTCGCTCATCAAGGCCAAGATGAAGGAAATCGACTCGCCCCTGGGCGGCGAGATGAGCGGCCACATCTTCTTCAAGGAGCGCTGGTTCGGCTTCGACGACGGCACCTACGCGGGCTGCCGGCTGCTCGAGATCCTGAGCAAGAGCCCGGACGCGAACGCCGTTCTCAATGCGCTGCCCACGAGCTTCTCGACCCCCGAGCTGAACGTGGCCTGCGCCGAGGGCGAACCGCACGCCGTGGTCGACAAGCTGGTGAAGAGCGCGAATTTCGCGGCCCCCGCCAAGGTCTCGACCATCGACGGCCTGCGCGTCGACTGGCCCGATGGTTTCGGGCTGATCCGCGCTTCGAACACCACGCCCGTGCTGGTGCTGCGCTTCGAAGGCCAGACCGATGCCGCGCTCAAGCGCATCGAGGCCGAGATGCTGGCGCTTCTGAAAACCGCCAAGCCCGACGCCAAGGTGGGCGAAGCCGCCCACTGAACAGCCGAGCCCGTGCGTTCCCTGCTGCTGCGCCTCTACGGCGCCTTCACCACCGTCGTGCAACCGCTGGTGCGCCGCAAGCTGCGGCGCCGCGCGGAGGCCGAGCCGGGCTATGGCGTGGCCGTGGAGGAGCGCTTCGGCTACTACGACGAAGCCACCACCGGCCAGGCCCAGTGCTGGGTGCATGCGGTCTCGCTCGGCGAGACGCGCGCGGCCGCGATCCTGATTGCCGAGCTGCGGCGCCAGTATCCGGGCGTGCCGATCCTGCTCACGCACGGCACGGCCACCGGCCGAGAGGAGGGCGCCAAGCTGCTTGAGCCTGGCGATACGCAGGTCTGGCAGCCCTGGGACACGCCGGGCGCAGTGCGCCGCTTCCTCGACCGCTTCCAGCCGCGCATCGGCGTGCTGATGGAAACCGAGGTCTGGCCCGAGATGACGGCCGCCTGCGCCGAGCGCCGCATTCCGCTGGTGCTGGCCAACGCGCGTCTCAACGAGAAGTCGCTGGCGGCGGCCGAGCGCCTCGCATGGCTGGCGCGGCCCGCATATTCGTCTCTCACGGCCGTGTGGGCGCAGACCGAAGCCGATGCGCACCGGCTGGTGTCGCTGGGCGCCAAGGTGGCCGGCATCTACGGCAACCTGAAGTTCGACGCCACGCCCGACGCGCGCCAGCTCGCCACGGCCGCCTCGCTGCGCGAGCGCCTGCCCAAGCCGATGGTGGTGCTCGCAAGCTCGCGCGACGGCGAGGAGCGCATGCTGCTCGAAGTGCTCAAGCGCTTCGGCGCGACGTCGCCGGTGCCGCCGGAGCAGGGCGCGATCCGCTCGATTTCCAAGCGCGTGCACGACGTGCAATGGATGATCGTGCCGCGCCATCCGCAGCGCTTCGACGAGGTCGCGGCGCTGATCGAGGCCGAAGGCTTCGCGGTGGCGCGCCGCAGCGCCGCCGGCCAGCCGGCCGAGGCCGAGATCTGGCTGGGCGACTCGCTGGGCGAGATGGCGCTGTACTACGGCCTGGCCGACGTGGCGCTGCTTGGCGGCAGCTTCGAGCCGCTGGGCGGGCAGAACCTGATCGAACCGGCGGCCTGCGGCTGCCCGGTGGTGATGGGCCCGTCGACCTTCAATTTCGCGGAGGCGGCGCAGCTCTCGCTGGCTGCCGGCGCGTCGCTGCGCGTCGAGGGCATGGAGCAGGCCGTGACGGCCGCGCTGAAGCTGGTCGAAAACCCCGAGCGCCGTGCCGCGATGGCGCAGGCTGCGCTGGCTTTTGCATCCTCGAACCGTGGAGCGGCCGAGCGCACGGCGGCTGCCGTGCTGGCGATTGCGCAGGCGGCCGAGCCGGTGGACACGGTGAATGCGCCGCTGGACGACGATCCGCAACAACCGCCGCGCGCGGAACCCACGCTGGACTGAATTGCCTCCGGCTCCTTCCCCCTCTGGGGGGGAAGGCTCAGCGCACCGGCGGATTCAAAATGACCGGCGGCACGGGTGCCGTCGGCATCGTTGGCGCCGGGGGATTGAACTGCGGCGTCTGCACCGGCGGAACCACGGGAATGCTCTGCGGCGCCACGGGCACCGCGGGCGAAGTCGTGCCGCGGTCGGGGCCGATGGCCGGCGGCACGGCCGGCACGCTGCCGCTGCTCGCCAGCGTCGCGTTGATCGCGTTCATGTCGTCGGTGGTCAGCGTGCCGTTGGCCTGGCGTAGCTTCAGGTTGCCCAGCAGCACGTTGTAGCGCGCCTGCGCGAGGTCGCGCTTGGTCTGGTAGAGCTGGCTCTGCGAGTTCAGCACGTCGATGTTGATGCGCACGCCGACCTGGTAGCCGAGCCGGTTGGCGTCGAGCGCGCTCTGGCTGGAGGCCTCGGCCGCTTCGAGCGCCTTCACCTGCCCCGCACCCGAGACGAGCCCGAGGTAGGCCGCGCGCGTGGCCTGCGCCACGCTGCGGCGCGTGCCGTCGAGCACGCTGCGCGACTGGTCTTCGAGCGCCAGCGTTTCCTTGATGCGGTTCTCGGTGGCGAAGCCGGCGAAAAGCGGCAGGTTGAAGGTGACGCCCACCGTGGCCGCGTTGACGCGCGTGCCCACGGTGCTCGTGCTGGTGGCGGTCGGGTTGCGGGTGACGTTGTAGCCCAGGTTGGCGTCCAGCGTGGGCTTGTGGCCGGCCTTGGCCTTGTCCACCTCGAGTCCGGCCACGTCCAGGCCCAGGCGGGCCTGCCGGATGGCGGGATGCGCCTCGTCGGCCTGCGAGACCCAGGCGTTGATGTCGGCGGGCGTCGCCGTCGGCAGCACCACGGGCACGGCAAGCGGCACCGGCACGCTGCCGGGACGGCCGACCAGTTGGTCGAGCACCACCTTCTTCACCTGCAGGTCGTTCTCCGCCGCGATCTCCTGCGCGATCACCAGGTCGTAGCGGGCCTGGGCCTCGCGCGAATCGGTGATGGTGGAGGTGCCTACCTCGAAGTTGCGCTTGGCCGAAGCCAGCTGCTCGGCCACGGCGACCTTCTGCGCGCGCACGAGCGCCAGGCTGTCCTGGCTCGCGAGCACGTCGAAGTAGGCCTGGCTCACGCGCACGATCAGGTCCTGCTCGGCAATGGTGAGCACTGCCTGAGCGATATCGGCCTGCCGCTTGCCCTGCTCGTAGGTGGCCCAGTTGGCGGGCCGGTACAGCGGCTGCGTGGCGTTGATGCCGACGTTCTGCGTGGTGAAGTCGCGCGAGGCCGAGGTGCCCCGGCCGGCGCCCGTGAGGGTGTCGATGTCGAGGTCGCTGCGCGTCACGCCGGCCGTGAGCCCCACGGCGGGCAGGATGCCGGCCTTGGCCTGCGCGGCGCGGGCGATGCTCGCGTCGTACTGGGCTCGTGCGCCCTGGTAGGTGGCGTCGAAGCCGCGGGCGGATTCGTAGAGTTCGTTCAGTGTCTGGGCCTGGGTCAGGGCCGGCGATGCGAGCAGGACTGCGAAGGTGGTTGCGAGTGCTGCGGAAAGAGGCGAAAGCCGGGGCCTGGGGGGCATTGAACGTCCTTGGGGGAAAGAATCAGTAGCGCGGGACCGATGGGTCGTGCGAGGACCAGGCGTCGATGCCGCCCGCCACGTTGGCGAGCTGGTCAAAGCCGTTCTGGTTCAGGAAGGCGGCCACGCGCTGGCTGCGCGCGCCGTGATGGCATAAGCAGGCAATCCTGAGTTCGGGTTGGCCGTCGCTCAGCTCGGCCAGCCGCCCGGGAATCTCGTTCATCGGAATCGCCACCAGGGTGAAGCCCTGGGGCGCGACGCTCGCCGTCTGCAGCTCCCAGGGCTCGCGCACGTCGAGCAGCACGGGGGCTGCGTCGGCGTTCTGCGCGAACCAGGCGGCGAGGTCGGCGGGGCGGACTTGGTCGATCATGCTTCGGTCAACCGTCTGCTCAGAACGAGAAGCGCGAGGGCTCGGGGAAATTCAGCAGGCGCGGGGCCACCGTGTCCCAGGGCTGGATGGTGTCCCACTTGCTCTCGCTGGTGCGGGTGACGAAGTGCGCGCGCATCATCGGCTCTTCGCCCACGATGGCCGAGAGGCGGCCGCCGACCTTCAGCGAACCCAGCAGGTTCTGTGGAATGCGCGCGACGGAGCCGCTGAGCACGATCACGTCGAAGCTGGGGCCGCTGGGCAGGGGCACGGCGCCGTCGGCATTGCGCACTTCGACGTTGGTCACGCCGTTGCGGCGCAGCGTCTCGGCGGCGCGGGCGGCCAGCACGGGGTTGATTTCGAGCGAGAGCACCTGGGCGGCGCGGGCGCCCAGCAGGGCGGCCATGAAGCCGGAGCCGGTGCCGATCTCGAGCACGCTCTCGTGCTTCTGGATGTGCAGGTCCTGCAGCGTGCGGGCCTCGACCTTGGGCGACAGCATGATCTCGCCGGGCACGGAGCCGTCGAGCAGCGGCAGTTCCATGTCGAAGAACGAGAGGGTGCGGTGCGCGTCGGGCACGTAGTCCTCGCGGTGGATCTGGGCCAGCAGCTCGAGGATGTCGTTGTCGAGCACGTCCCAGGGACGGATCTGCTGCTCGATCATGTTGAAGCGCAAGCGCTCGAGGGTGGGGGTGGGGTTCATGGCGTGGCTTTCCTTGTGGGCTCAGGACAAACCTTCAATTTTAGGTGCCGCCGATGACACCCCCGGTTCGGTCGGCCTTCCGGGACGCACGCTGAGGCCGTTGATCACCACTTCGGCCTGGGTCGCCAGGTACTTTTCGGGGTCGAGCGCCGCGGCGCCGTCGACGCAGACCATGGCCGAATGCTTCCAGAGCATGAGAAAGACCATGGGCGCGACCACCGAGTAGATCGCGTGGTCGACGTCCATCGGCGCGAACTCGCCGCTGTCGATGCCGCGCTGGAAGATGCGCCGCAGCAGGTCGTGGCCGGGCCGGACCACCTGCTCGCGGTAGAACTCCGCGAGCGCGGGAAAATTGGCGCCCTCGCTCATCATGAGCTTGGTCAGGCCCGAGGCCTGGGTCTTGCCGACGCGTTCCCACCATACGGTCATGCAGTAGCGCAGCATGTCGGCGGTGGTGCCCTCGAAGGCCTCGAACTCGGCATTCCACTCAGTGAAACGGCCGCCGAGGTTTTCGACGACCACGGCCTTGAACAGCTCTTCCTTGCTCGGGAAGTAGAGGAAGAGGGTGCCCTTGGAAACCCCGGCACGCGCCGCCACTTCTTCCGAGCGTGTCGCCGCAAAGCCCTTTTCCACGAACAGATCGAGCGCGGCCGCCAGCAGTTCGCCGGGGCGTGCCTCTTTCCGGCGCTCGCGCTTGGCGCGCACCGGGCAGATCTTGTCGACGAAGGAGCGGGGCGTAGGCATGTCTTAATGACTCGTTGGTTAGTAATGTAGTGACGGGCATCCGTCACGTCAAGCCGCGACAATATCGGGTTCGCCTTTTCAACCTCCGCCGGAGCAGCACCATGTCCACTTCATCGTCGCCCACCGAAACCATCGTTCTGGGCGGGGGCTGCTTCTGGTGCACCGAGGCGGTTTTCGACCGCGTCCAGGGCGTGCTCGACGTCGAATCGGGCTACTGCAACGGCCAGACCATCAATCCGAGCTACGAGCAGGTCTGCACCGGCCGCACCGGCCATGCCGAGGTGGTGAAGCTCGAATTCGACCCGGCGCAGATCAGCCTGCGCGAGATCCTCGAGATCTTCTTCGTCGTGCACGACCCGACCACGCTCAACCGCCAGGGCAACGACGTCGGCACCCAGTACCGCAGCGGCATCTACTACACGGACGATGCCCAGAAGCAGGTGGCCGAAGACGTGATCCGCGAGATCGAGGCCAGCAAGACCTACCGCTCCCCCGTGGTCACCGAGGTGGCGCCGCTTTCCAACTACTCGGCGGCCGAGGCCTACCACCAGGACTACTTCCTGAACAACCCGAACCAGGGCTACTGCGCGTTCGTCGTGGGCCCGAAGGTCGAGAAGTTCCAGAAGACCTTCGCCTCGCGCCTGAAGGCCTGACCGGCCGGCCAACCCCCTTTTCCGTGCACCTCGCCATCCGCCAGCACCGCACCCGCTCGACCCGCGCGCTCGTGTTCGCGCTGGCGGTCGCGCTGTGGTTCGCGGGCACGCTGGGGCTGATGCACCGTGCCCTGCACGTGCCGGGCCTGCCAGCCGCGGCGGAGCAGGCGTTGCAGGTCGCCCACAAGCATGCCGGGCACCAGCTGGCCGGCCTGTTCGGCGATCACACCGATGCCGAGTGCCGGCTGTACGACCAGCTTTCCCACGGCTCGGCCGCGCCCGGCGTGCCGCTGGTGGTGCTGCCGATGCTGCTGCCGTCGGCCACCTTCGCTTTCCTGCAGGGCGAGGCCATCGCCCGCTGGGTCGCGCTGTTCGACGCGCGCGGCCCGCCTTCCACTCGCTGAATCCCCTGTTCCCGATTGCTGCTGCACCCGCTTCGCGCGCGGTGGCGGTCGGTCGTCTCTTGATTCACCGAGTGTCCATTCATGACCCCCAATTTCCGTCGCAACGCCATCGGCGTTGCCGTTCTTTCGCTTGCCTCCTTCGCAAGCATGGCCCAGGCGCAGGCAACTGATGCCGCCCCGGCCGCCCAGCCCCAACCCGCCGACGCCGCGAGCCTGCGCGAGATCACCGTCACAGGCAATCCGCTCGGCGCCTCCGAACTGATCGCGCCGACCACCACGCTCTCGGGCGACAAGCTTCTGCTGCGCTCCGAATCGACCCTCGGCCAGACGCTGGACAACGTGCCCGGCGTGAGCAGCAGCTACTTCGGCCCCAACGCCAGCCGGCCGATCATTCGCGGCCAGGACGGCGACCGCATCCGCATCCTGCAGAACGGCGGCGCCGCGCCCGATGCTTCGTCGCTCAGCTACGACCATGCCGTGCCCGTCGACTCGCTCGTCACCGAGCGCATCGAGGTGCTGCGCGGCCCGTCGGCGCTGCAATACGGCGGCAGCGCCGTGGGCGGCGTGGTCAACGTGATCGACAACCGCATTCCCACGGAGCCGATCAACGGCTTCGGCGGCCGCGCCGACATGGGCTATTCCACCGGCAACAAGGAGAAGAACGGCGGCGTGGTGCTCGAAGGCGGCAACGACCGCGTCGCGGTGCACGTCGACGCCTTCAACCGCGACTCCAAGGATGTCTCGGTGCCGATCACGCTCGAATGCAGCAAGCCCGGCTCGCCCTGGACTGCGCGCAAGATCTGCAACTCCGCCAACGAGGCGAACGGCGGCGCGTTCGGCGGCACGGTGTTCTTCGACCAGGGCTACATCGGCGCGTCGGTCAGCAGCTACCGCAGCAAGTACGGCACGGTCGCCGAGGACGACGTGACCATCAACATGAAGTCCGACCGCTACGCGCTGGAAGGCGAATGGCGCCCGGGCGGCTTCATCAGCAGCATCCACGCCAAGCTCAGCCACACGAACTACCGCCACACCGAGTTCGAGGGCGGCACGCCCGGCACCACCTTCTCGAACATGAGCAATGACCTGCGCATCGAGGCGCGCCACCAGAAGATCGGCAACTTCGAGGGCCTGGTCGGCTTCAGCAGCGAGACCAACCGCTTCGCCGCCGATGGGGAGGAAGCCTTTGCGCCGCATAGCCGCACGCGCACCAACGCTCTGTTCCTGTTCGAGGAATACGGCACGTCGTGGGGCCGCCTGAGCTTCGGCGCGCGCAGCGAGCAGGTGCGCATCCGCTCGCTGGGCTATCCGGACGATCCGACGGTGACACGCTTCGCCATCGGCGAGCGCACCTTCAATCCGCACAGCGCGGCATTCGGTGCGCTGGTGAATCTCGCGCCGCAGTGGCAGCTGACCTCGAACCTCGCCTATACCGAGCGCGCGCCCAAGGACTACGAGCTGCTGGCCAACGGCCCCCACGTGGCAACGGGCGCCTGGGAAGTGGGCGACCCGAACCTGAAGAAGGAGAAGTCCACCGGCTTCGACCTGGGCGCTCAATGGAAGTCGGGCCCCAATACGGCCCGCGTGAATGCCTATGTCACGCGCTTCAGCAACTACATCGGCCTGACGGCGACGGGACGCAGCCTCGACGAGGAAGGCAACGTGGCCGAGCCCGGCGCCACCGATACGCTGGCCGAGTACGTCTACGGCGGCGTGCGCGCGCGCTTCACCGGCATCGAGGCCAACGGCAACCTGCGCCTGCTGGGCTCCGACGGCTTCGCGCGCATGGGCGATGCGGGCACGCTCGACCTGGAGTGGCGCGGCGACATCGTGCGCGCCAAGAACCTCGACACCGGCGAGCCGCTGCCGCGCATCGCGCCGCTGCGCCTGGGGGCCACGCTGGCCTACAACAACGGCCCTTGGGGCGCGCGCTTCGGCTTCGACTACAACGCGGCGCAACGCCGCGTGCCCTCGGTGGGCGCGCGCGAGACCGATGCCTACACGCTGTGGAACGCCGCCATCACCTACCGCATGAAGGTGCAGCGCGCCAACCTCACCTGGTACGCGCGCATGGACAACATCACCAACAAGCTGGCCTACAGCGCGACTTCGATCCTGACGACGACGGTGTATCCGAACGCGCCGCTGCCGGGCCGCTCGATGAAGGTCGGGCTGCGCGTGACGTTCTGATCGGTGCCTGTCTCCCTCCCCCTCTGGGGGAGGGCAGGGGTGGGGGCAAGCGGCGTCCGATGAAGCCGCAGCCATTCGAGCGCCGCCTGCCCCCATCCCGACCTTCCCCCAGAGGGGGAAGGAGCAAGGCGACTGACCCCTCGGCTATCCTCGCCGGGTGAATTCCTTCGTCATCTCCTCGCTCGTCCCCGTGGTCGTGCTGATCGCCGTGGGCTACCTGGCCGGCAAGCGGCGCTGGATCGGCGGCGGCGCGGTGAA
Organism: Variovorax sp. SG517; assembly: GCF_013376045.1. GTDB lineage: Bacteria > Pseudomonadota > Gammaproteobacteria > Burkholderiales > Burkholderiaceae_C > Variovorax. The sequence continues at coordinate 520,959 of NZ_JABMJG010000003.1, forward strand.
GGATCTTTCTCACCTCATCTTCCTGCTGCTCGCGCCGGCGCTGCTGTTCCGCGCAATGAGCACGGTGCACGTCGAGCAACTGAGCCTCAAGCCGGTGGCGGCGTACTTCATCGCCTCCGGCCTGCTGTTCGCGGGCACGCTGGCGCTGCGCGGATTCAACCGCACGGCCGCGGTGATCGCGCTGGCCAACACCTACAGCAACACCGTGATGATCGGCATCGCGCTGATCGGCCTGGCCTACGGCGAGGCGGGCATGGTGGTGCTGCTCACGCTGATCTCGCTGCATTCGCTGGTGCTGCTGACCAGCGCCACCGTGGTGCTGGAGCTGGCCGTGGCGCGCGAGCAGGCCGGAGCCTCCGGCGGTGAGAAGCGTCCCTCGATGGCGCGCACCGTGATGCGCGCGCTGCGCAACGCCATCATCCATCCGGTGCCCTTGCCGATCATCGCGGGCCTGCTTTTCGCGCAGACCGGGCTGGTCATGCCCGAAGCCATCGACAAGCCGATCCAGATGCTGGGCCAGGCCTTCGGGCCGATCGCGCTGGTGATGGTGGGCATCACGCTCGCGCTCACGCCCATCGGGCGGCACTGGCGCGGCGCGCTGGTGCAGGCGCTGGTGAAGAACTTGCTGCATCCGCTGCTGGTGGCGCTCATCGGCTGGCTGCTGGGCGTGCGCGGCATTCCGCTCACGGTGATGGTGGTGGCTGCGGCGCTGCCGATCGGCGCCAACGTGTTCCTGTTCTCGCAGCGCTATCGCACGGCCGAAGACCTGGTGACGGCCAGCGTCGCCGTCTCGACGGTGCTGGCGCTGGCCACGCTCACGCTCGTGATGATGTGCGTGCAGTGGCTGCGCTGAGTCCTTCGCGCTCATCCCCATAGCCTGCCGCGCACTTTCGCGTTAGCACCTTGGCGCTTTCACGCGGCGCGCCTATGCCGTTCGGCAGGGTGGCCGTTTGGCGAGATGCCGCGCGGCCTTCCGGCCCCTACATTTGCCGGCTGATGATTCACCCGGCGCGCTCTTCGGCCCTTCTTGCTATGGCGGTGGTCGCGACGGTGATCGCGCTGCACGGCCGTCCCGTGCGGGCCGCGGATGCCGCCGAGGCCAAGCCATGCCGCACGCCGTGCCTGTCGGCGAACGTGCCGCGCGAGCCGGCCGAATCGTCCGGCGCCGGCAAGGCCGAGAAGGCGGATAAGGCGGACAAGGCGGAGGAAATGCCGTCGAAGCCGAAGCCGGCGGCCAGGGCACGCCCGCAGCCGGTCGCGCCGCCGCCGTCGGCACCCCCTCCGGTGCAGAGGGAGGCCGCAGCGGCACCGCGCCCCGCGCCGTCGAAGCGCTGCAGCGAAATCAACATGCGCGCCGCCGTCGGCGAGCCGCTGTCGGACCAGGACATGAAGACATTGAGGAGCCAATGCTGATGACGACCACCATCCAACGAGCCCGCCTGGCGCTGCGCATGCTCGCGCTGTGCGCCGCCGCCGTGCTTGCCGCGGCCTGCGCGCACCGTCCCGCGACCGGCAACGCGATGCCCTTCGACCAGGCTGTGAACCAGGCGGTGGACGACCTGATGGTGCAGACGCAGAAGCTGCCGGCATTCCTGGCCAAGGTGGAGTCGACGCTCACGCAGCGCCGCATCGTGATCGACCCGCTGCTCGAGGGCGCGAGCGGCCAGCAGACCGAGGTGACGCGCGTGGCCGAGCAGCGCATCGTCCAGCGCATGCAGGCGCAGTTCAAGCAGTTCACCGTCTCGCCCTTCAACGCCACGGAGATCGGCAACGCGCAGTACGTGCTCAACGGCACGCTGGTGCGCGACAAGGACGCCTCGGGCGCGCCCTACAGGCTGAACCTCGCGCTCACCGAGATCAAGAGCGGCGTGGTGATCGCGCAGTCGGTGACGCGCATCAGCGACGCCTCGCTCGACACCCGCCCCACCGCCTTCTTCCGCGACAGTCCGGTGAACGGCAAGGACCGCGGCGTGGAGGGCTACATCCGCACCGCCGAAACGCAGCCCGGCCAGGCCGCAGACGCCCTGTACCTGGAACGCCTGCCGACTGCCACCGTGCTGCAGGAAGCCACCGCCGCCTACGAGGCCGGCCGCATGAGCGAGGCGCTGAGCCGCTACGAAGCTGCGTCGAAGCGGCCCGACGGCCAGCAGCTGCGCATCTACAGCGGGCTGTACCTCACGCAGTCGCAACTGGGCCGCACGGCCGATGCCGAGAAGACATTCGGCACCATCGCCCGGCTGGGGCTCGAAACCAACAACCTGAGCGTGAAGTTCCTGTTCAAGCCGGGCTCGACCGACTTTCTTTCCGATCCGAAGATCAGCGCCGCCTATCCGATGTGGCTGCGCCAGATCGCGCGGCAGGCAGCGCAGATCGATTCTTGCGTGGTGGTCACGGGCCACACCAGCCGGACCGGTTCAGAAGCGGTGAACGAGCGGCTGTCGCTGCAGCGCGCGACCAGCGTGAAAGCAAAACTGGTGGGCGAGGCCCCGCCGCTGTCGAAGAAGCTGCGCGAATCGGGCATGGGGTTCCGCGAGAATATCGTCGGCACGGGCGCCGACGATGCGAGCGACGCACTGGACCGGCGCGTCGAATTCAAGGTGGTCGGTTGCGAGGCTTGACGACGATCCGCTTCACGGAGCCAGGCGCTCGCGCACCCAATCCGCGCCCTCGAGCCTGTAGCGCAGCCGGTCGTGCAGCCGGCTCTTGCGGCCCTGCCAGAACTCCCAGCGGTCGGGCACGAGCCGGTAGCCGCCCCAGTGCGGTGGGCGCGGCGGCGAGAGCAAATGCCTGGCTGCGAACACGGCGGCGTTCTTCACCAGCACCTCGCGGCCGCTGATCACTTCGCTCTGCGGGCTGGCCCAGGCGCCGATGCGCGAATCGAGCGGACGGCTCGCGTAATAGGCGTCGCTTTCATCGGCGCCGGCCTTTTCCACGCGGCCCTCGATGCGCACCACGCGCTCCAGCTCGACCCAGTGGAACTGCAGCGACGCATACGGGTTGCCCGCGAGCTCGCGGCCCTTGCGGCTCTCGTAGTTGGTGTACCAGACGATGCCGCGCGCGTCGTAGCCCTTGATGAGCACGATGCGGCTCGATGGCCGCAGGTCGCTGCCCACGGTGCACAGCGTCATCGCGTTGGGCTCGGGCACCTGCGCCTCGACGGCCTCGGTGAGCCAGCGTTCGAACTGCCTGAGCGGATCGTCGGCGCTGCGGGTCTCGTCGAGCTCGGCGCGCTCGTAGCTCTTGCGCAGCGCGGCCAGCGCGTCTTTGGAAAGAGGGGAAGTCATGCCGGGATTGTTGCGCACATACTCGGCCCATGACGACGCAGAAGGCGAATTCCCCGGTGGTGATCGTGCTGGCCTCGGGCCGTGGAGAGCGCTTCATCGCGGCCGGCGGCACCGGCTCCAAGCTCAGGGCGCTGCTGGCCGGCAGGCCGGTGCTGGAGCGCACGCTCGACGCGGTGCGCGCCAGCGGCTTGCCCTGGCACGTGGAAGACGCCGGGCACCCCGGCATGGGCGATTCGATAGCGGCCGCCGTGCGCGCCACGCCGGGCGCGGCGGGCTGGCTGATCCTGCCGGGCGATCTGCCGCTGGTGCGGCCGCAGACGCTGCACGCCGTGGCGGCCGCCCTGGGCGGCGCGGTGAATGCCGTTCAGCCGCAGTATCGGGGGGAGCGGGGCCACCCGGTGGGCTTCGCCGCCGTGTGCGGCGCACAGCTGGCGGCGCTGGAGGGTGCGGCCGGCGCGGCGTCGGTCCTGCGAGCGATGCGTGCCACCGGTTCGGTCACCGACCTCGCGGTGGACGACGTGGGCGTGGTCACCGACATCGACACGCCCGAAGCGCTGGCGCAGGCCGAGGCGCTGTGGCTGGCGCGCGAGGGCGCCTAGCCTTCCTTTTCTTCTCTGTCTTCTGCCGTCAGGGCTTCGCGATCACCGAGCAGGCGATGCGCGGGCCCGAATTGCCCGCGGGCTGCGTCGTGAAGTCGTCGGGGTCGCGGTGCACCACCAGCGCACGGCCGATCACGCTGTTGGCGGCACCCGGGGTGAGCGAGATCGAGTGGTCTTCGAGGCTGAAACGCGCCACGCCGCTGGAATCGGCCCGCAGGCTGGGCAGTTCGCCCGCATGGCTGCCCGGCGCGCCGAACTTGCCGTGCGTGCCGCCGGTCGGGTTGAAGTGGCCGCCCGAGGCGTTGCCGTTGTCGCCGCAGTCGCCCTTTTCGTGGATGTGGAAGCCGTGCTCGCTGCCCGGCACCAGGCCGCGCACTTCGCCTGCCACGCGCACGCCGTGGTCGAGGGCGGTGAAGGTCACCGTGCCGCGCGTCGGGTTGGGCGTGATCGCGGCGGTCGGCACCAGCTCGACGGCGGTGCTCGGCTTGCCGCCCATGCTGCCGCAGGCGGCCAGGAGGGCCGAGGCGAGGAGGGCGCCGCCGGTGGCGATGAGACGACTTTGGTTCATGTGTTTTCCTTGTTGGATCCGGAAGGTTGGGATGAAGACTTGTCTGCCGACCCCGGAACATATACCGGAGCCTGCGGCGCATCGCAATCAGCCGCATTCTCCGATGCGAGCTGCTGCTTCACTTCGGCCAGCGCCACCAGCCGCGCCAGCGCGGCATCGTGGATCGAATGGCGCTGCAGCTCCAGCAGCGTCTGCTGGGCGTAGTCGAGCGAGCTACCGTAGCGGCCCACGGCATTGGCGAAGATGTGGCGGTAGCGCTCGTCGCTGAGTTCGCCCGTGAAGTTGGGGCTGCGCCGCGAGAGCGTGAAGGCCAGCGCGCGCACATCGCCCTGGGCGGTGCCGCAGCGCAGCCATTTCGGGTCGTACACGCCGGTGGGCATCTCGCGCAGCCAGAGCCGGCGCAGCGTTTCGAGGCCGTCGGCCTTCGGCACGCGGAACACCATGCCGCGGCAGCTACCGCCGGACAGCAGCCCGAACACGAGGCCGGGCGTCTGCACGCTGCCGCGGTTCACGCGGCTCCACATCTTCAGCGCGCGGTGCCAGCCGTGCACCCAGGCCGGGCGGCGCTCGGTGAAGCCGAATTCGGGCCGCCATATCAGCGAGCCGTAGCCGAAGAGCCAGAGGTCCTCGTGCCCGCCCCAGTCGGCGATGGCGCGCTCGAGCATGGGCTGCGGGTCGCGCAGGGGCCTGGGCATGGGATCGAGTCCCGGCGGACCGGGGTTCGGGGCAGGGTCCGACACGGGCGTGACGGAAGCGGCACCTACAATTTCCTGATCATGGTTCACCGCACCATTATTTACCGGCCACTTCCCTACGGAGCAAGACCCCCGATGAGCGACGACGACAGCCAGCAGAACTTCATCCTCGGATTCGTCATGGCGCTGATCGCGCTGGTGATCTTCTTCGTGATCGGCATCGTGCTCTGGCACAAGGCCCACACCAACGCGGCCAACGTGGCGGTCGCCAAGCCCGCTGCGGCTGCGGTGGTGATTTCGGCGCCGCCCGCCGGCGCGGCGCCCAAGGTGGCAGAGGTCACCGAGACGGTGACCGTGGTCATCCCCGACGGCGCGAGCATCCGCGTGGTCGACGGCGTGGTGAACTTCTACTTCGCGACCGGCAGCGCCGACCTCGCGCCGGGCGCCGCCGAAGCGCTGGCCGCGGTCATCAAGGGCGTCGAGAGCGGCCGCAAGGCGGTGATCTCGGGCTTCCACGACACCACCGGCGACGCCGCCATCAACGAGCAGCTCGCGAAGAAGCGCGCCGAGATGGTGCGCGACGTGCTCGTGGGCCTGGGCGTGCCGGCCGCCAAGGTCGATCTGCAGAAGCCCGCCGTCACGGCCGGTTCGGGCAACAACGCCGAGGCGCGTCGCGTCGAGGTCAAGCTGGTCGACTGAAAGCCCCTTGCGCCTATTCCCCAGGAAGCCCGGCCACGCCGGGCTTTTTTGCGTGTGCTTCGTCACAGGATGCAAACGGGTAAATTCGTATTGCCCTGCGCTCGGATTTCATCGGGCCCGCACGCCTGGCTTGTTACCATGGCCTTCCAGGCCCACAGTCGCTCCGGCGACATGCAGCAGGAGCCATCGACCCCCATGAGCAGCAGCACGAACCCCACCGTCCGCGACGTCACCGATCGCATCCGCGAGCGCAGCCAGGGGCTGCGCAGCGCCTACCTCGCCCGCCTTGCCGAAATCCGCAACCGCGACCGCGGCTCCGACCGCATGGGCTGCGCCAACGTCGCGCATGCCGTGGCCGGCATTCCGGCCAACGACAAGTTCCGCGTGGTCGCCGAGCGCGCGCCCAACATCGGCATCGTCACCGCCTACAACGACATGCTCTCGGCCCACGCGCCGTACCAGGGCTACCCCGACATCATCAAGAACGAGGCCCGCAGCCTCGGCGCCACCGCCCAGGTGGCCGGCGGCGTGCCCGCCATGTGCGACGGCGTGACCCAGGGCACGCCCGGCATGGAGCTGAGCCTCTTCAGCCGCGACGTCATCGCGATGAGCACTGCCGTCGCGCTCACGCACGACATGTTCGACGCGGCGCTGATGCTCGGCGTGTGCGACAAGATCGTGCCGGGTCTGCTGATCGGTGCGCTGCACTTCGGTCACCTGCCCACGGTTTTCGTGCCGGCCGGCCCGATGCCCTCGGGCCTGTCGAACAGCGCCAAGTCGAAGGTGCGCGAGCAGGCGGCGCAGGGCCTCGTCGGCCGCCAGGGCCTGCTCGACGCCGAGATGGCCGCCTATCACACGGTCGGCACCTGCACCTTCTACGGCACCGCCAACAGCAATCAGATGCTGCTGGAGGCCATGGGCCTGCACGTGCCGGGCACCGCGTTCATCCAACCCGGCGACGCGATGCGCGAGACGCTCACGCGCGAGGCGGTGCGCACCGTGCTTGGCAAGGCGGGCAACGCTCCGTTCGACTGCCCGCCCATCGGCGAGATGGTCGACGAGCGCTGCATCGTCAACGCCATGGTCGCGCTGCTCGCCACGGGCGGTTCCACCAACCACCTGATCCACTGGGTGGCCGTGGCGCGCGCCGCCGGCATCCTGATCGACTGGGACGACTTCTCCAAACTCTCCGACGTGGTGCCGCTGCTGACCCGCGTGTACCCCAACGGCAGCGCCGACGTGAACGAGTTCCAGGCCTCGGGCGGTCCGGGCCTCGTGATCGGCGAGCTGGTCGATGCCGGCCTGATGCACGCCGACGTGCTGACGGTGCGTTCGGGCGGCATCCGCGAATTCGCGAACATTCCGTCGCTGACGGAGCAAGCCGGCGAGCAGGACCAGAAGCGCCTGCAATGGACGCCGGGCGCCGCGCTGCAGAACGATGCCGTCACCCGTACCGTCGCCAATCCGTTCAGCGCTACCGGCGGCCTCAAGCTGCTGAGCGGCAACCTGGGCCGCAGCGTCATCAAGGTGTCGTCGGTGCCAGACGACCGCCACGTCATCGAGGCGCCCGCGCGCGTGTTCGACTCGCAGGCCGCGCTGCAGAAGGCGTTCACTGCCGGCGAGCTGGAGCGCGACGTGGTCTGCGTGGTGCGCTGGCAGGGCCCGCAGGCCAACGGCATGCCCGAGCTGCACAAGCTGACGCCGCCGCTGTCGGTGCTGCAGGGCAAGGGATTCCGCGTGGCGCTGGTCACCGACGGCCGCATGAGCGGCGCCTCGGGCAAGATCCCGGCCGCGATCCACGTCTCGCCCGAGGCCGCCGCCGGCGGGCCGCTGGCCAAGGTGCGCGACGGCGACCTGATTCGCCTCGATTCGGTAGCGGGTACGCTCGCCGTGTTGCTGCCCGAGGACGAATGGGCCGCCCGCGAGGTCGCCACCATGTCCGAGGCGCAGCGCGTCGCCGACGGCCACGGCCTCGGCCGCGAGCTGTTCGCAGGCATGCGCCGCAATGCACTGGCCGCCGAGGAGGGCGCCTGCACCTGGCTGTGACCAGGGGCGGTCCTCACAGAGCGCGATGCATACGTAACCGATTGGAGCCAGCAAATGACTGAAAAACTCACCCCCCTCGAAGTGATGCGCGACGCCCCGGTCATTCCGGTGATCGTGCTCAACGACGTGAAGGACGCCATCCCGCTCGCGCGCGCCCTCGTGGCCGGCGGCATCCGCATGCTCGAGGTCACGCTGCGCACGCCGCAGGCGCTGCAGTGCATCGAGGCCATCGCCAAGGACGTGCCCGAGGCCGTGGCCGGCGCTGGCACCATCCGCAGCGCCGCCGACGCGCAGGCCGCGGCGCTGGCCGGCGCGAAGTTCGGCGTGAGCCCGGGTTACACGCGCTCCGTCGGCAAGGCCTGCCACGACATCGGCCTGCCGCTTCTGCCCGGCGTTGCCACCGGCAGCGAGATCATGACGGCGCAGGAAGACGGCTACACGCAGCTGAAGTTCTTCCCCGCGCTGCAGGCCGGCGGCCTGCCGATGCTCAAGGCATGGCAGGGCCCGTTCGGCGACGTCACCTTCTGCCCGACCGGCGGCATCCATGCCGGCAACGCGGCCGAGTTCCTCGCGCTGTCGAACGTGGCCTGCGTGGGCGGCTCGTGGATCGTGCCGACCGACGCGATCCGCGACGGCGACTGGGCCCGCATCGAGCAGCTCGCACGCGCCGCGAGCCAACTGTCGCGCTGAGCGCCGCCGCCATGAGCAGCGCGGATTTCGACGCGAGCGATCTCAAGGTCATCGCATTCGACGTCTTCGGCACGGTGGTCGACTGGCACAGCGGCATCGCCGCCGAGGTCGAGCGCGTGTTCCCGGGCATCGACGGCGCGGCCTTCGCGCTCGCGTGGCGCGCCGGCTACCAGCCCGCCATGAAGGCGGTGATGGAGCGCATCGCGGCGGGCGAGGGCGGCTTCACGCTGCTCGACGAACTGCACCTGAGCATGCTTGACCAGGTGCTGCACGACTTCAGCCTGGCCGACAGCATCGAGGCCGGCGCCAAGCGCGACCTGAGCCGTGCCTGGCACCGCCTGCCGGCCTGGCCCGATTCGGTGGACGGGCTCTCGCGGCTGAAGAAGAAGTTCACCATCTGCACGCTGTCGAACGGCAACATCGGCCTGCTCACCGAGATGGCCAAGCGCGCGGGCCTGCCCTGGGACTGCATCCTGTCGGCCGAAGTGTTCAAGGCCTACAAGCCCGACCCGCGCACCTACCTTGGCGTGGCGGGCGTGTTCGATGCGACGCCCGGCCAGGTGATGCTGGCCGCCGCGCACCATGACGACCTCGCGGCCGCGCGCGCCTGCGGCCTGAAGACGGCCTACATCGAGCGCCCGCACGAGTTCGGCCAGGCCCGGCCGAAGGACGTGTCGCCGCAGCCGGACAACAACCTGCACGCCCGCGACATCGACCACCTGGCCGATCTGCTGGGCTGCTGATCGATCAACGAATCAATCAGTCGGTGAGAAGTTTCTCCACCGTGCGCAGGTTGCGCGTGGTGGTGCTCGACTTGTAGCGGGCCTTGCCGAGCAGCTTGGCCACCGGCGTATCGAGGCTCTCGCCGCGCGGGCACTGCCAGTACAGAACGCCCTTGCCGCGCTCCAACTGCTCGGTGGCGGCATCGACCGCGCCGGCCTTTTCCATGATCTCGTCGAGCATCGCCTTGTCGGAGCCGAACACGATGTACGGATGGCGCTCCTCGTCGATGCGTTCGAAGGGGTAGGCGGTGGCGATCTCGGCCAAGGTCTTCTGCGTGAGCAGCACGATCCACGCGTCGTAGCCGAAGCGCTTGCGCAGCGCCTGCTCGATGCGGGTGCGCAGCGCGGCGCCGCTCTCGTCAGAGTCGAACAGCACGTTGCCGCTGGCGAGCACCGTGCGCACCGCGCCGAAGCCCAGTTCGACGAAGAGCGCCTTCAGCTCGGCGCTCTTGATGGTGATGCCGTTGACGTTCACGCCGCGCAGCAGCGCGACATGGCGCGTTGCCGCGGGCTGTTTCTTCGTGGCTGCCATGGCGGGGTCGGCGGCGCGGCCCTCAGCGCAGGCCGCCGCCTGCGGCGTTCTCGTCGCGCTGGATGAGTTCGATCTTGTAGCCGTCGGGGTCGGTGACGAAGGCGATCACGGTGGTGCCGCCCTTGACCGGGCCGGCCTCGCGCGTCACGTTGCCGCCGGCGGCCTTGATCTTCTCGCAGGCCGCGTAGGCATCGGGCACGCCGAGCGCGATGTGGCCGTAGGCGGTGCCGAGCTCGTAGCTCTCGGTGCCCCAGTTGTAGGTGAGCTCGATCTCGGCCTGGTCGGGGTTGCCGTTGCCGTAGCCGATGAAGGCGAGGCTGTATTTGTACTCGGGGTTCTCCGAAGTGCGCAGCAGGTTCATGCCGAGCACCTTGGTGTAGAAGTCGATGGAGCGCTGCAGGTTGCCGACGCGCAGCATGGTGTGGAGGAGTCGCATCTCGTGGTGCCTTGTTCGTAGTCGTGGAGAGGGAAGCCCGCTATTGTGAGCCTGCGGGCGCCGCGATCAAGCGGCCAGGGTCAGCAGGTGGGCCTGGTGGCGCTTCAGGAACTCCATCAGGTGCTGCGGGTACTCGGGCACCACCGCGTTGCGCACGCTGGGGCGCGCGGCCAGTGCCTTGCGCCATGCATCCACCTTGGGCAGCGAATCGAAGATGAGCGAGTCGCTGATCGCATCGAACACCTCGAAGTAGCGGAACACCGGCGCGAAGACCGCGTCGACGAGGCTGAAGCTGCCGCCCGCGAAGTAGGGACCTTCGCCCAGCGCCGCCTCCACACGCTGGAACTTGGCCAGCAGCGCCTGCCGCTTCTGCTCGAACACGGCTGCGTCCTGCGTGGTCTCGTAGCCCCAGAGGTCGCCGAGGATGGCCGAGCCGAACTCCATCCATGCGCGGTGCTCGGCGCGGGTGAGCGGGTCTTCAGGGTGCAGGCGCGCGCCGGACTGCGTTTCTTCGAGATACTCGCAGATAACGTTGCTTTCGAACAGCACGGCCTCGCCGCCGTCAGGCCGGCGCACCTTCAGCAGCGGCACCTTGCCGAGCGGAGAGATGTCGAGGAACCACTGCGGCTTGCTGGACAGGTCGATCACCACGCGTTCGAAGGGCACGTTCTTCTCGTGCAGGGCGATCGCGGCGCGCTGCACGTACGGGCACAGCAGGTGGCTGACGAGGGTGAGGGCTTGTTGCGTCATGGGGCTTTCCGTTCTTTTCTTGCTTGGCTGGTGTGGGTCTGGAACGCCGCGATTCTTGCGAGCCGGAACAACCTTTTCCCGGAAAGCCCATTCGTGAAACGGGCGGCTTGTGCTAGGCCGCCGTATCGAGCCAGTGCGTGATCCGTCCGCCGTGCATCACGCCGATGCGGTCGGCCATCGCGTGGGCTTCGGCTTCGTTGTGCGTCACGAGGATGGCCGTCTGCCCGGCCTGCTTGAGGATGCCGCGCACTTCCGCCGTCAGCCGCTCGCGCGTGCCGCCGTCGAGGTTGGAGAAAGGCTCGTCGAGCAGCAACAGGGCGGGCGAGGGCGCGAGCGCGCGGGCGAGCGCGATGCGCTGCTGCTGGCCGCCGGAGAGCTCGTGCGGATAGCGTTCGCCTGCATCGGCAAGGCCGACCAGCGCGAGCATCTCGGCCACGCGCGACTGCTGCTCGGCGCGGCCCAGCCGGCGCAGGCCGAAGGCCACGTTCTTCGCGGCCGAAAGGTGCGGGAACAGCGCGTATTCCTGGAACATCATGCCCACGCGCCGCTGCTCGGGCGGCAGGTGCTTTTGCGTGGACGACAACAGCACGTCACCGAGGCGGATCGTGCCGGCGCGCAGCGGCTCGAAGCCCGCGATGGCGCGCAGCACCGTCGTCTTTCCGCAGCCGGAAGGGCCGAAGAGGCAGGCGATGTCGCCCGCGTCCAGCGCCAGCGAGAAGCCGTCGACGACCGTGTGCGGGCCGCGCGGCGTGTCGTAGGCCAGCCTGATCGCGTCGAGATGCAGTGGGGAGCTCATGTCGGTGTCTTCTCGGCGGCCAGTGTGGCCGAAGGCGTGCCCAGCTGGTTGCGCGCGAGCAGCACCACGGGCAGCAGGCCGGCCAGCACGATGGCGAGCGCGGCGATGGCGCCTTCCTCGTAGGTGCCGCGCGCGGCCTCGGCATAGAGCCAGGTGGCCAGGGTGTCGAAGTTGGCGGGCCGCAGCAGCAGTGTGGCCGGCAGCTCCTTCATCGCGTCGACGAACACCAGCAGCGCGGCGGAGGCCATGGCGGGGCGAAGCAGCGGCAGGTGCACGCGGCGCAGCGTGCCGGCGGTGGTTTCGCCGAGCAGGCGCGAGGCCTGCTCGATGGCGGGCGGGATGCGCGAGAGCCCCGCCTCGATGCCGCCGACCGGCATCGCGAGAAAGCGGATCGCGCAGGCCACGACCAGCACCATGCCGCAGCTCATGAGCGGCAGCCCCTGCCAGCCGAAGGCCGTGGCCAGGGCCGCGTCGAAAGCCAGCGCCGGCGTGAGCAGCCCGATGGCCAGCACCGTGCCCGGCACCGCGTAGCCCAGCGTCGCAGCGCGCGCCTGCCAGCGGGCACGGCCGGGGCCGGAGCCCTGGCTGCGCGCAGCCCACGCCACGACCAGCCCGGCCGCCACCGCGACGGCGGTGACCCCCGCGGCCAGCGCCAGCGTGTTGCCCAGGCTCGCGACCAGTCCTTGCGAAATGCCGCCGCCCTGGCGCAGCCGCTTGGCGCTTTCCCAGACCAGGTAGGCAGCGGGAGCCACGAAGCCGATCAGCACCGGCAGCGTGGCTGCCGTCGTCGCAGCCCAGGCCGCAGCGCCGCGCAGCCGCCGCGGCTGCACCGCGCGCATGCGCTGCGCCGAGCCGAAGCGCTGGTGCCGCCGGCCGTTGCGCTCCAGCCAGACCAGCGCGATCACCACGAAGAGCATCGCGCAGGCGATCTGCGCTGCGCCCGCGAGGTCGGAGCGCGTGATCCATGTGGTGTAGACCGCGACCGTGAGCGTGTTCACGCCGAGGAATTCGGAAGCGCCGATGTCGTTGAGCGTCTCCAGCAGCGCGAGGCTCAGCCCCACCGCCAGCGCCGGCCGTGCCAGCGGCAGCGCCACGCGGAAGAAGGCGCCGCGCCGGCTTTCGCCGAGCATGCGCGCCGCTTCCATGAGGTGCGCGGGCTGCGTCATGAACATCGCGCGCGCCGTCATGTAGACGTACGGGTAGAGCACGAAGCCCAGCACGAAGATCGCGCCGGGCATCGAGCGCAGATCGGGCAGGCGGAACTGCCGCGGGCTGTCGAAGCCCAGCATCCAGCGGATCGCGCCCTGCACCGGGCCGATGGGGTGCAGCAGGTCGAGATACGCGAAGGCGACGATGTAGGTCGGCATTGCGAGCGGCAGCAGCAGCGCCCAGTGCAGCATGCCGCGTCCGGGGAAGTCGTGCGCCGTCACCAGCCAGGCGCAGCCGGTGCCGATCACCAGCACCAGCGTGCCGACGCCCGCGAGCAGCACGGCGGTATTGAGCGTGGCCTGCGGCAGCACGTGCGCGAACAGCGGCCCCCAGTGGCCGAGGCCCGAGCCGAATGCCAGCCACGCCAGCGTGAGCACCGGCGCGAGCACGCCGATGGCGATCAGGAAAGACGCGCAGCGCCAGGCCGGGCCTGCGGCTTGCAGGCCCGCGTACCGACCGCCTATGTTCATGCGAAGCAAAAGATGCCTATGCGCGCGCTCTGGTTTTTGCGATTAACACCGTGGAACCGGCTTTGCCCCGGATGGGGGCTGAGGCGACACGCAGTGCGCCGCAGCCTGGGGGCGAGCCACGGCTACTGGTCGAAGCCGACCTTGTCGACCAGCGCGCTGGCCTGCTTGCGGTACTTGGCGATCTCGGTCAGCGGTAGCGGGTCGACCTTCAGCTCGCCGATGGTCTGGCCGATGATCGGGTCGAGCGCCACGCCCTTGCGCACCGGGTACTCGTAGTTGGTCTGCGCGTACAGGGCCTGTGCCGGCTCCGACACCAGGAACTCGAGCAGCTTGACCGCGTTGGCGCGCTGCGGCGCGTTCTTCGCCACGGCCGCGCCGCTGATGTTGACGTGCGTGCCGCCGCTCTTGGCGTTGGCGAAGGTCGGGCGCACCACCTTGATGGCGTCGCCCCACTTGCGCGCGTCGGTGCCTTCCTTGGCGCTCTTCATCTGGCCGACGTAGTACGAGTTGGCCAGGCCCACGTCGCAGATGCCGCCGAGGATGTCGCGCGCCACGTCGCGGTCGCCGCCGGTGGCCTTGCGCGCCAGGTTGGCCTTCACGCCGCGCAGCCACTGCTCGGCCTTGGCTTCGCCGTCGTGCGCGATCAGCGAGGCCACCAGCGCGGTGTTGTAGGGATGCTGGCCGGAGCGGATGCAGACCTTGCCCTTGTATTTGGGGTTGGCCAGGTCCTCGTAGCGGAAGCTGGTGAGCGGCAGGTTCTTGTCGGCGTACAGCACGCGCGCGCGCAGCGAGAGCGAGAACCACTGGCCGTCGGCGCCGCGCAGGTTGGCCGGAATGGCCGATTCGAGCGCGGCCGATTTCACCGGCTGCGTCACGCCGCCGTCGACCAGGTCCATCAGGTTGCCGATGTCCACCGTCATCAGCACGTCGGCGGGGGAGCGGGCGCCCTCGGCCTTCACGCGCTCCAGCAGGCCGTCCTTCACGAAGACGGTGTTGACCTTAATGTTGCTCTGCGCGCTGAACGCGGAGATGAGGGGCTGGATCAGCGCCGGTTCGCGCGTTGTGTAGAGCGTGAGCTCGTCGGCGGCGGCCTGTGCGGGGATGGCGGTGGCGGCGAGCAGGGCAGCGCCGGCGCCGAGCAAAGCGCGCGCGGCGCGGCCTTGGACGCGTGAGCGTTCGGTCATGAAGATCCTCCAGGAGCGGGTGTTCTAGAAAGCTCCGGCGCCGGCCGCAGATGTATTGCTGGGTATTGTCGGTACCGGATGAGAATAATTATCACTGGGCGCCAGGATCAGGATGCCTTTGTACTTACAGATCGAAGGCCTACTGCACATCGTTGCAAACAAGGCGCCCGCGCCGCTCGACAACTCGCGACCGGCCCGCTAAAACGGCCCCAGCCTTTTCCCGAAACGGAGGGAGTGCCGATGAGTGGTCGAGAGTTCTGCGCGCCGGACAACGCCAACTATCCGAAGTGGACGTCGTGGGATGCCTTCAAGTGGCAGATGCTGCCCCAGCGGCTCGGCGGCGGTTTTCCGCACCTGAGCGACTACAAGGACGCCTGGGTGCTCTACAACCGGCTGCGCATCGTCGCGGTGGCGAAGAAGTACCAGATATCCCCGGTGCTGCTCGGCAGCGTTGCGTGGGCCGAGGTGGGCGGCAAGCCCGACGGGAGCAAGCGGCCCATGTTCGCGCTGCGCAGCTTCGACTGGAGCGGCCCCGACTGGGTCGACCGCAACCTCACGGTCACCAGGCCGCCGGGCCAGACCTCGTTCGGCGCGGTGAGCATCCAGATGCGCGCCGCGGTGCGCGAGCTGGGGCTGGACCCCGACAGCCTGAGCTACGAGGAAGAACTGCGGCTGGTCTCCTGCCTCGAGCAGGATCTCTTCAACCTCGAGATCGTCGCGAGGCACCTGCAGGGGCTGGTGCTGCACGACTATCCCGGGGCGGACACCGAGAACCTGTCGGAAGAGCAGTTCGTCGTGGCCGGCGCGCGCTACAACCGCGGCATCGAGCGCAAGCTCTCCGACATCGTCGATTCGCTGAAGGCCACGCCGGGCAGCTCGGGGCGCGAATACTCGTCCTATGGCCGCGCCATGGTGAAGCACCGCGAGCACGTCGAGTCGCTGCTCAGCAGGTGAGCCGACGCACGCGCGCGATTCGATGAGCCTGAAGAGGTCCGCTTCCGCATCGATCTTCGCGGTGGTGTCGGCGCTCTATGCGCTGTTCTGCGCCGCGATGCTGTTCGCCATCCCGCGCAACCGCTACGAGTGGATGCTGGAAGACCCGGCGATGCGCGGCGACGGGCTGACCTTCTGCACCCTGCCCATCGACCACGGGCTGGACGCGCGGATCGAATCCTTCGCGTACCTGGTTCCGCTGTTGGTCGTGGCCGCGGTGCTGTCCGTGCGGCGGCGCAGGCCGCACTGGCTGCTGTGGGCGGGCCTGGGGCTGGTACTGCTCTGGGGCGCCCGCTTCGTGGTGCTGGCGCCTTCCTGCCCGGTCCGCTAGCGCGCTGCGGGCACCTCGAACACCAGGCAAGTGGTCGTGGCATGCGCGTACAGCGTGCCGTCGGGGCCGTAGAGGCGGGCTTCGGCGGTGGCGAGCTGCTTGCCGCAGTGGATCACCTTGCCTTCGGCGCGCACGCGCTGCACCTTGGGCGTGAGGCCCTTCACGTAATTCACGCCGAGCTCGGCGGTGGTGTAGGCGCGGCCCGGCGGCATCATCGTGTGGACCGAGCAGCCCAGGGCCGAGTCGAGCATCGTCGCGACCCAGCCGCCGTGGATGGTGCCCAGCGGGTTCAGGTGTTGCGGCAGCGGCGTGCCCTGGAAGATGGCCACGCCCTGGCGCGCCTCGATGATCGTGAAGTCCAGCGTCTTTGCGATGGCGGCGTAGGGAATGTCGCCGTTGAGCATCGCCTGCATGATCTCGAGGCCGGTCTTGCCGGCGATCTGGTCGGGACGGGCGAGGCCGGGGCCCGGGCCGGCCTCGAGGCGACCGGTGATCTTCTGTTCCTCGGCGATCCATGCGTCGAGCTGGCTGGCGGCTTGTGTCATGCCTGTGTTCCTTCTGGGGGCTTTGTCCCGGGGTGTTGATTGCATATGCAATAGTTGCACATACAATAATAGCCCATGGACACCCCCACCAAGCCACGCGGCTGCACCAGCTTCAAGGTGCGCCAGCTGTCGCGACGACTCTCGCAGCACTACGACGCCGAGGTCTCGCAAAGCGGCCTCAAGACCACGCAGTACTCGCTGCTGTCCCACCTCGCGCGGCTCGGCCCCACGCGTCCGGTCGACCTGGCGGCCGAGCTCAAGATGACCGCCTCCACCCTCAGCCGCAACCTGCAGCCGCTGATCTTCGCGGGCTGGATCGCGCAGAGCGCGGGCGCCGATGCGCGCAGCCGGCTGGTGCAGCTCACCGAGGAAGGCGAGGTCAAGCGGCGCGAAGCCCTGGCGCACTGGAAGACCGCACAGCAGAAGCTGAATGCGCTGCTGGGCGTCGAGCGCGTGCTCGCGCTGCACCTGCTGATCGACGAGGCCATGGAACTGCTGGGCGGCGATGAAGAGCCCGCCAGCGACGACTGACCCCTCAACTTTTTCTTTACCCACGACCAACCCGCTCATCGTGCGCCCGGCCGCGCGAGGGATCCGTTTCGCCTTCTTTTTCCTCCATTCAATTCCAACAGCAGAGGCCCCATGTTCGCCACACCCGTTTCCGCATGGCTGCAGCGCCGCGGCATCCACTACGGCTGGATCGTCGCCGCCATCACCTTCCTCACCATGCTGACCATGTCGGCCGCGCTGGGCCTGCCGGGCGCCATGCTGCAGCCGCTGGGCAAGGAGTTCGGCTGGAGCACCGAGCAGATCTCCTCCTCGCTGGCATTGCGCTTCGCGCTCTTCGGACTCATGGGCCCCTTCGCCGCTGTGCTGATGGAGCGCTACGGCCTGCGCGCGGTGGTCTGCACCGGCCTCGCGCTGGTCGGGCTGGGCATGGCGCTGGTCACCATGGCCTCGCAGCTGTGGCAGCTCTTCGTGCTCTGGAGCCTGATGCTGGGCCTGGGCACCGGCATGACCGCGCTGGTGCTCGGCGCGGTGGTGGCCAACCGCTGGTTCGTCGCACGGCGCGGGCTGGTGGTGGGCATGCTCACGGCCAGTTCGGCGACGGGGCAGCTGGCGTTCCTGCCGCTGGCGGCCTGGATGATCGAGCACTGGGGCTGGCGCTCGGCCATCGTGCCGATCGTGATCGGCACCATCCTCATCGGCCTGCTGGCGCTTTGCTTCATGCGCAACCGGCCTTCCGACGTCGGCCTGCTGCCGTATGGCGAAGCGCCCGGCACGCAGCCTGCAGCCCCCGCCGCGGCAGCACCTGCAATGAACTTCGCCACGCCGTTCCGCGTGCTCAAGGAAGTCTCGACCAACCGCACCTTCTGGGTTCTGGCCGGCACCTTCTTCATCTGCGGCCTGAGCACCAACGGGCTGGTGCAGACGCACTTCATCTCGCTGTGCGGCGACTACGGCATGAGCGCGGTTCCCGCCGCCTCGGTGCTCGCGATGATGGGCGCCTTCGACTTCGTGGGCACCATCCTCTCGGGCTGGCTCTCGGACCGCTACGACAACCGCAAGCTGCTCTTCTGGTACTACGGCCTGCGCGGGCTGTCGCTGTTCTGGCTGCCGCACTCGGAATTCACCATCTACGGCCTGGGCATCTTCGCGATGTTCTACGGCCTCGACTGGATCGCCACCGTGCCGCCGACCGTCAAGCTCGCCGGCGCCGCCTTCGGTCCCGCCAAGGTCGGCCTGGTGTTCGGCTGGGTCTTCGCCGCGCACCAACTGGGCGCCGCAACTGCTGCCTATGGCGCCGGCTTCGCACGCACGCTGCTGCTGACCTACACCCCGGCGCTCTACACCGCCGGTGCAGCCTGCCTGATGGCGGCGCTGATCGTGATGACCATCCGCCGTCCCGCGGCAAAGTCCGGATCGTCGGCCACGCCGGCTGCGGCCCGCGCCTGAACCAAGAAGGCGCCAGAAATGACCGCACCCCACGGCTCCACCGAACTCGACCCGCGCACGCGCCGCCTGCTCGAGGCGCCCATCGTCCCCACGCTGCTGCGCCTTGCCGCGCCCAACGTGCTGGTGATGGTCGCGCAGGCCTGCGTCGGCCTCATCGAGACCTACTTCGTCGGCAAGCTCGGCACCGATGCGCTCGCCGGCATGGCGCTGGTGTTTCCGATCGTGATGCTGATGCAGATGACCTCCAGCGGCGCCATGGGCGGCGGCATCGCCTCGTCCATCGCCCGCGCACTCGGCGCGCGCCGCCGCGACGATGCGAACGCGCTGGTGTGGCACGCCATCGTCATCGCGCTGGGCTTCGGCTTGTGCTTCACGCTGGCGCTGCTGCTGGGCGGGCGCTGGCTCTATGGCGTGATGGGCGGCACCGGGGCTGCGCTGGAAGCCGCGCTCACCTATTCCAACTGGGTGTTCGCGGGCGCGACGCTGGTGTGGCTCTTCAACTCGCTCGGCGCCATCATCCGCGGCACCGGCAACATGTCGGTGCCGGCCAACGTGACGGTGGTGGGCGTGGTGTTCC
Source organism: Variovorax sp. SG517 (assembly GCF_013376045.1). Taxonomy (GTDB): domain Bacteria; phylum Pseudomonadota; class Gammaproteobacteria; order Burkholderiales; family Burkholderiaceae_C; genus Variovorax. Next base: position 540,101 of record NZ_JABMJG010000003.1, read on the forward strand.
TCATTCCGGCATCGCCGCTGCTCATCTTCGGCATCGGGCCGCTGCCGGGCATGGGCATCGCGGGCGGCGCGATCGCGCTGCTGCTGTACTACCTGCTGGGCTCCATCGCGCTCATCGCCTACCTGCGCTCGCCGCGCAGCCTGCTCAAGCCCACGCTCGACGCGCTGAAGCTGCGCTGGCCGCTGTTCCGCGACATCCTGCGCATCGGGCTGGTGGGCGCGGTGTCGACGGTGGCGACCAATCTTTCCATCGGCATCGCCACCGCGCTGACCGGCCATTTTGGCTCCGGCGCGCTGGCCGGCTACGGCACGGCATCGCGGCTCGAATACCTGCTGGTGCCGCTGGTGTTCGGCCTGGGCGCACCGCTGGTGGCGATGGTCGGCACCTGCATGGGGGCGGGGCTGCGCGAGCGGGCGTTGCGCGCCACCTGGGCCGGCGCGGCGCTGGCCTTCACGCTCACGGAAACCATCGGCCTCGCGGCGGCGCTGTTCCCGCGCCCGTGGCTGCTGCTGTTCGGCAACGACCCCGCGATGCTGGAAACCGGCGCGCATTACCTGCGCGTGGTCGGGCCGATGTACGGCCTCTTCGGCGTCGGGCTGGTCCTGTACTTCGCCTCGCAAGGCGCGGGCCGGCTGCTGTGGCCGATGCTCGGCAACATCGCGCGCCTGGCGGTGGCGGCCAGCGGCGGCTGGCTGGCGCTGAACTGGGGCGCCGGGCTCACCGGCGTGTTCGCGGCGCAGGGCGTGGCGCTGGCGGTGTACGGCGTCGTGACCGCATCGGCCATCGCGGGCGGTGCCTGGTTCGGCCGCGTGGGCTGGCCGCGCACCACCACCGGACTGCTGCGGCGCATGGCGCAGGCCTGAAATCCGGCTATCGACTCATTCATCAACCAACGAAAGACTCGTCATGAAAATCAAGGACTCCGTGGTCTTCATCACCGGCGCCAATCGCGGCCTCGGTCTCGCCTTTGCGAAGGCTGCGCTCGCAGCGGGCGCGCGCAAGGTCTACGGCGCGGCGCGCGACCCCAAGAGCATCGACCTGCCCGGCGTGACGCCGGTGGCGCTCGATGTGACGCAGCCCGCGCAGATCGAGGCGGCCGTGCGTGCCTGCGGTGACGTGACGGTGCTGGTCAACAACGCGGGCATTTCGCGCGGCTCCAGCTTCCTCGGTTCGCCCGATGCGGTGGCCGCGGCGCGCGCCGAATTCGAAACCAATTTCTTCGGCCTGTGGGCGGTGACGCAGGCCTTCGCACCAGTGCTCGCGGCCAACGGCGGCGGCGGCGTGATCAACGTGCTGTCGGCGCTGGCCTGGACCACCTTCCCGAGCGTGGCGACCTACAGCGCGACCAAGTCGGCCGCGTGGTCGCTGAGCAACGGGCTGCGCAACGAACTGGCCGGGCAGGGCACGCAGGTCACGAGCCTGCACGTGGGCTACATGGACACCGACATGACGTCGCACATCCAAGGCCTGCCCAAGGCATCCCCGGACGACGTGGCGCGCCAGGCGCTGGCCGGCCTCGAAGCAGGCCAGGCCGAGGTGCTTGCGGACGACACGTCGCGGCAGCTCAAGCAGGGCCTGTCGAGCCCGACGCCGCCCTACGCGAGCGTGCCCCAGGCAGCCTGAACGGAAAACCCGGGCGCGGGGCCCGGGTCTCGTTCATTCCGCTCAGTAGCGGTACGGGTTGTTGGGACGGCGGTCGTAGCGGTTCGGCACGCCATCGCCATCGTTGTCCCGGCGGCCATAGCGGCGGCGGTCGTCCCAGCGGCGGTCGTAGTGGTGGCCATGGCGGTAGCCCGGGCCGTAGTAATGGTGCGGCGGAGGCGGCGGCGCGTAATAGCGGCGCGGCGGCGGCGGCGCCGGAACGACGTACACCTGCGCCTGGATGAACGAGCCGCCCGTCTGTGCCTGGGCGGGTGCGCTGATGGCGGCCAGCGAGAGCAGGGCCGCGGCGCCGAATGCGAAAGTGAGCTTTTTCATCTGATCCCCCGGTTGTGAGTTGGAAGCCTCATCCTCGCTGCCCTTTGTTAAGTTGATGTAAGGCTGAAGCGAAATCGGATGAAGAGCTGTAACCCGTGCGCACGGCGTGCGGCACGGGCAAGACACAATTGTGAATGGACTTTTCACCGCGGAACACCTCCGCGGGTAGGCCATCGGCTCTATCGGCCGAAGGTTCAGCCGCGCGGAGCGGGCAGGAGGCGGCGCAATGCCTCGAAGAACAGGTCGGACTGCTCGCGCTCGCCCTGGATCTGCGCTGCCACGTGGGCTGCCAGCTTCGGGTTCACGGGCACCAGCGGGCGGCCGGTCGACTGCGCGATCACCTGGTGCAGGCAGGCGCGCTCCAGGTAGTAGAGATCGTCGTAGGCATGGGCGATGGTGCCGCCGGCCACGATCACGCCGTGGTTCGCGAGAAAGGCCACGTCCTTGCCGGCCATCGCGCGGGCGATGCGCTCGCCCTCGGCGTCGTCGAGCGCGAGGCCGTTGTATTCGGCGTCGATGGCGATGCGGTTCATGTAGCGCATCGCGTTCTGGCTCGCGGTGGGGTCGAGCGCGCGGTCGACCGTGATCGTGAGCGCCGTGGCGTACGGCATGTGGCAGTGCAGCACCACCGCATGGCCGGTGAGCCGGTGCACCGCGCCATGGATGAAGAGGGCGGTGGGCTCCACGCGGTGGCGGCCCGCCAGCACCTCGCCATGCACGTCGATCAGCACGATGTCGTCGGGGCCGATCTCGCTCCAGTGCAGGCCGCGCGGGTTGATGAGGTAGCGGTCCTGGGCGCCCGGCAGCATCACGCTGAAGTGGTTGCAGACGCCTTCCGACAGTCCGTGATGGTCGGCGGCGCGCAGGGCGAGGGCGAGGTCTTCGCGCAGCTTGCGCACGGCAGGGCTGGCGTAGAGGGCATCGGCGGACATCGGTGGGGGTCTCCTGTTTCTTCTTGGGGGTCAGGCGAGCGTGAGGCCTTTCCAGGCCGCGACGAATTTCCGGGCGTCCTCGCGCACCGCCGCGGCCTGCTTGCCGGGTTTGTAGAGCGAGGAGCCGATGCCGAAGCCGGCGGCACCGGCCGCGCGCCATCCGGCCATGTTGTCGGGCGCGATGCCGCCCACGGGCATCACCGGCGTGCCGGTGGGCAGCACGGCCAGCAGGGCCTTCACCACGGCGGGCGAGGCCAGCTCGGCCGGGAACAGCTTGAGCCCCGTGGCACCGGCCGCGAGCGCGCCGAAGGCCTCGGTCGGCGTCATCACGCCGGGCAGGCAGACCATGCCCAGCCGCACCGCCTCGGCGATGACTTCGGCGTTGAAGTTCGGCGAGACGATCAACTCGCCGCCGGCTGCATGCACCTCGCGCACCTGCTGCGCGCCCAGCACCGTGCCGGCGCCGACCAGCGCTTGCGGGAAGCGCCTGCGCATCAGCGCGATGCTCTCGAGCGGCTGCGGCGAATTCAGCGGCACTTCGAGCAGGCGGAAGCCAGGCTCGACGATGGCGTCGCCGACGTCGGCAGCCTCGGCGGGCGAGAGGCCGCGCAGGATGGCCACCAGCGGCAGCTCGCGCATCGCGGCGTCGAATTTTTCGAGGGGAGTGGGGGCGGTCATGCGGGAGTCCTGTCGGAATCGAGAAAGCCGGACAGCGCATGCAGTCCGGCCCAGGTGGCTTCGGCGCCGAGCGTGCGCGTGGCGACGCCGGTGGCGCGCAGCGCCAGCGTGTAGCGCTGGGTGAGGGCCGACGAGCCGATCAGGATCACTTCGCCCGACGCCTGCAGCGCCTGCGTGCGCAGCTCCTCGCCGATCAGCAGGCCCGAGAGGTAGCTCGACAGCTCTTCCTTCGGCATGCGCTCGAACAGCGCAAGGGTGCGCGTGCCGAAGGCGTTGTGGAGCAGGCCGTGTCCGTTCTCGGAGCGGGTCACGCCTTCGAGGAAGGCCGCCTCGTCGAGCGGCGCCGATGCATCGAGCGTGCGCGCCAGGATCGAGTGCTGGCTCAGCAGCGCGTAGAACTCGCCCGTCATGTAGGTGCGAAAGCCCGCGACGCGGCCCTTCTTCACCGTGGCCCACTTGTTGTGCGTGCCGGGCAGCACGAAGAGGCCTTCGCTCAGGCCGGTGAGTTCCATCGCGCCGAAGATCTGCACCTCTTCGCCGCGCATCACGTCGGGCACGCCCGCATGCTCGTCGCTCAGGCCCGGCACGATCGCGATGCGCGCACCCGGAACTGCGTCGATGTCGATGATCGTGCGGCCCACTTCCACGCGGCCGGCGGGGCAGGCGCAGTAGGGCGCTTCCACCCAGCCCTGCTTGCTGCCGGCCATGCCGGAGATCAGGCAGCGCGCGCCCTCGAGGCGCATCCAGTCGCCGAACAGCTTGTCGAAGACGGCGGGAAAGCCGCCTTCGGGCACGGTGAGAATGCCGCGCGCATCGCTGCGCTCTTCCAGTACCTTGCCGCCTGCGTCAAGCAGCGCGCCGCGCAGTGAACTCGTGCCCCAGTCGATCGCTACCAGTCTTGTCATCTAGTGATTGTCGCGCGGCACGAAGGCACCGCGGCGACCGCGCAGGAAGGCCAGGTCGGCGCCCTGGTCGGCCTGCAGCACCGTATCGACATACAACTTCCAGTAACCGGATTCGAGCGGCGCCTTGGGCGCGACCCATTTCTCGCGGCGCTTCGCGAGCTCTTCGTCGCTCACGTGCAGGTGCAGCCTGCGGTTGGGTACGTCGAGTTCGACGATGTCGCCGTCCTGCACCAGCGCCAGCGGGCCTCCGGCGGCCGCCTCGGGCGCGGTGTGCAGCACCACGGTGCCGTAGGCCGTGCCGCTCATGCGCGCGTCGCTGATGCGGACCATGTCTGTGATGCCCTTGCGCAGCACCTTCGGCGGCAGCGGCATGTTGCCTGCCTCGGCCATGCCGGGGTAACCCTTGGGCCCGCAGTTCTTGAGCACCATGATGCAGTGCTCGTCGATGTCGAGGTTCTCGTCGTCGATGCGCTTGTGCAGGTCGTCGGCGCTCTCGAACACCACCGCGCGGCCCTTGTGCACCAGCAGCTCCGGCGTGGCCGCGCTGGGCTTGATGATGGCGCCGTTGGGCGCGAGGTTGCCGCGCAGCACGCAGATGCCGGCCTTGTCCTTGAAGGGCTCGGCCAGGGTGCGGATGACCTGCGGGTTGAAGTTCTCCGCGTCCTTCACGTTCTCCCAGATGCTCTGGCCGGTGACGGTGATCACGTCCTTGTGCAGGTGGTCGGCGATCTCCTTGATGACCACCGGCAGGCCGCCCGCGTAGCAGAAGTCTTCCATCAGGAACTGGCCCGAGGGCTGCAGGTTCACCAAGCAGGGCAGTTCGGAGGCGAGGCGGTCGAAATCTTCCAGCGTGAGTTCGACGCCCATGCGCCCCGCGATGGCCAGCAGGTGGATCACGAAGTTGGTCGAGCCGCCGATGGCCGCGTTGACCTTGATCGCGTTCTCGATGGCCTGGCGCGTGAGGATCTTCGACATGTTCATGTCTTCATGAACCATGCCGACGATGCGCCGGCCCGCCTGCCGCGCGAGCACGTTGCGGCGGCCGTCCACGGCAGGGTAGGCCGCGTTGCCTGGCAGGCCAATGCCCAGCGACTCGACCATGCTGGCCATGGTGCTGGCGGTGCCCATCGTCATGCAGTGGCCGTGGCTGCGATGCATGCAGCTCTCGGCCTCGAAGAATTCCTGCAGCTTGAGCGTGCCGGCGCGCACCTGCTCGCTCATCTGCCACACGCCGGTGCCGGAGCCGAGCTCCTGTCCGCGCCATTTGCCCGAGAGCATCGGGCCGCCCGACACGCCGATGGTCGGCAGGTCGACGCTGGCGGCGCCCATCATGAGCGCGGGCGTGGTCTTGTCGCAGCCCATGAGCAGCACCACGCCGTCGAGCGGGTTGCCGCGGATGCTTTCTTCCACGTCCATGCTCGCGAGGTTGCGATACAGCATGGCGGTGGGCCGCAGCAGAGTCTCGCCGAGCGACATCACGGGGAATTCGAGCGGGAAGCCACCCGCTTCGTACACGCCGATCTTCACCTGCTCCGCGAGCGTGCGGAAGTGCGAATTGCAGGGCGTGAGTTCGCTGAAGGTGTTGCAGATGCCGATGACCGGTCGGCCGTCGAACTGGTCGTGCGGAACACCCTTGCCCTTCATCCAGCTTCGGTAGATGAAGCCGTCGCGATCGTGGCGGCCGAACCATTGCTGGCTGCGAAGTTCTTCGGGCTTTTTCTTCGGGGAGGTGCTCATGGAATGTCTCTCTTTGTTGTCGAAGCGTGGGCTCGACCCTCAGGGTTTGTCCTGCCGATAGAGCGTTTCAATCATCATATGATAAGCGCGAACAACACGCCGGAGCCTTAGTGTTTTCGAGCGGCGGGATACCAGTTTTCACATCACGCATGATCAAGAACATCCACGGTCGCACGCTCGAACTCCTCGGTGAAGCCGTGGTGTCGGGGCGCTATGCGATCGGCGCGTCCATCCCCTCCGAGCCCGTGCTCGGCGAGGAACTGGGCGTGAGCCGTACCGTGGTGCGCGAGGCGGTGAAGTCGCTGGCGGCCAAGGGCCTGATCGTGACGGGCCCGAAGGTCGGCACGCGCGTGCTGCCCAAGGACAAGTGGAACTGGTTCGACCCCGACGTCATCACCTGGCAGGCGCGCGCCGGCCTCACGCCCGAGTTCCTGCGCGACCTGCAGGACCTGCGCCGCGCGGTGGAGCCGGCGGCGGTGCGGCTGGCCGCGGAGAGAGCCACAAACGAAGACATCGACGAGATCGAGCGTGCCTATGCCGGCATGAAGGAAGCGGTGGAGAACGGCGGCGACTACGTCACCTTCGACCTGCGCTTTCACAACGGCCTGCTGGGCGCCGCGCGCAACAGGATGATTGCGCAGATGAGCAAGGTGCTCAACGCGTTGCTGCGCACCAGCTTCGAGATATCGACCACCAAGCCCGACGGCCCCGCGCTCTCGCTGCCGCTGCACCGTGCGGTGCTCGACGCGGTGATCGTGCACGACCCCGACGTCGCGGAGCGCGCGATCCTCCGGCTCATCGACGGCGCCCGCCAGGACATCGAGGACGTGCTGGGCTCGCGCCGCAGGTTGCCGCGCTTGAGCCGGCCGCCGCCACGGCTCAAGGCCGGCTAGCCGTCCGGGTCCCGCCGGCAGTCCTCATCAGGTTTTCCACCCCACGCTCGCGCGCCGAGCAGATTCCACCCCAAGAAGAGAAGGAGACAACGTCCATGAAACTCGTCAAGTCGCTGATCGCGCCGACGCTGGTCGCGATGGGCCTGCTGTCGGCAGGCCACGTCGCCGCGCAGGAAAAACTCACCGTCTGGTGGGTCAAGGGCTTCTACAAGGCCGAGGACGATGCGCTGTACGCCGCCATCAAGAAGTTCGAGGAGAAGAACAAGAACGTCAAGATCGAACTCTCGCAGTACCCCATTCAAGACATGATCCCCAAGACCGTGTCCGCGCTCGACTCCGGCAGCCCGCCCGACGTGGCGTACGCCGACGTGTACGACTTCCAGGTCACCGGCAAGTGGGCTTTCGACGGCAAGCTGGAAGACATCAGCAGCGTGCTCACGCCCATGAAGGACCGCTTCGCGCCCAACACGCTGGAGACCACCTACCTCTACAACGACCAGACCAAGGGCAAGGCGTACTACGCCTTCCCGATCAAGCAGCAGACCATGCACATCGAGTACTGGCTCGACATGTTGACCGAGGCCGGGTTCAAGGAGTCCGACATTCCCACCGCGTGGAAGGACTACTGGTCGTTCTGGTGCGAGAAGGTGCAGCCCGCCAGCCGCCAGAAGAGTGGCAAGCGCAACTTCGGCATCGGCATGCCGATGGGTGTTGATTCGAGCGACGCGTTCTATTCGTTCCTGACCTTCATGGACGCCTACAACGTCAAGCTGGTGGACGACAACGGCAAGCTGCTGGTCGACGACCCGAAGGTGCGCACCGGCCTGATCGGCGCCATGACCGACTACACCATGCCCTACACCAAGGGCTGCACGCCGCCTTCCTCCACCAGCTGGAAGGACCCGGACAACAACGTCGCCTTCCACAACAAGACGACCGTGATGACGCACAACGCGACCATCTCCATCGCTGCCAAGTGGCTCGACGACTCGAACAACGCCTCGCTCACGCCCGAGCAGCGCGAGGAGGCGCGCAAGAACTACACCGAGCGCATCCGCACGGCCGGCTTCCCGAACAAGCCCGACGGCAGCAAGATGGTCTACCGCACGGCGGTGAAGACCGGCGTGGTGTTCAAGGACGCGAAGAACAAGGCGCGTGCCAAGGAGTTCGTGTCGTTCCTGATGCAGGAAGAGAACCTCACGCCCTATGTCGAGGGCTCGCTGGGCCGCTGGTTCCCGGTGACCAAGGCCGCGCAGCAGCGTGACTTCTGGAAGGCCGATCCGCACCGCCTGTCGGTCTACAACCAGTACGCCGCCGGCACCGTGACCTTCGAATTCACGAAGAACTACAAGTTCACCGTGCTGAACAACGAGAACGTCTGGGCCAAGGCCATGAACCGCATCGTCACCGACAAGGTGCCGGTGGACAAGGCGGTGGACGAGATGATCGCCCGCATCAAGACGGTGGCGGGGCAGTAAGCCGCGCACGTACGGCACACGTCGCCACCAACAACAGCAGCATGCCATGAGCGCCACTGCCACCGCCGCCGCGTCGACCACACCGGCGCCTGTCGTCAATCCCGCAGCGCGGCATGCGCGCTGGCAGTTCTGGGGCGCGGTCATGGTCGTGCCCTACCTGCTGGTGTTCGTGGTGTTCGTGCTGTACCCGGTGGGCTACGGGCTCTGGCTCGCCCGCCACCCGCAAAGCTATGTGAAGCTGGTCGAAGATCCGATCTTCTTCCGCTCCGTGATCAACACGGCCATCTTCCTGGTCGTGGCGATCAACCTCAAGATGCTCGTGGCGCTGGTGCTCTCGGGCTTCTTCGTGACATCGCGCTGGTGGATCAAGATCGTCTCGGCGATCTTCATCCTCCCGTGGGCGATGCCCTCCATTCCCACGATCCTGTCGATCCGATTCATGCTGAACCCGGAGTGGGGCGTGATCAACAGCACCATCTTCCGCCTGACCGGCGCCGACGGCCCCAACTGGCTCAACGATCCCTCGCTGGCGCTGGCCTTCGCGATGATCGTGCACATCTGGAAGTCGCTGCCGTTCTGGACGCTCATCCTCGTGGCGGGCCGGCTGGCCATTCCCACCGAGCAGTACGAAGCGGCTTCGGTCGACGGCGCCTCGTCGTGGCAGAAGTTCCGCTTCGTGAGCTGGCCGGCGCTCAAGACGCTCTACATCACCTCGCTGATCCTCTCGATGATCTGGACGCTGGGCGACTTCAACAGCGTCTACCTGCTGACCGGCGGCGGCCCTGCCGACCTCACGCACGTGCTCGCCACGCTGGGCATCCGCTACCTGCGGCTGGACCAGGTCGACCTGTCGATGGCTTCGATCGTGGTGGCGATGCCGCTCGTGCTGCCGCTCGTGTACTTCATGATGAAGAGGCTCTCGAAATGAAGCGCTGGACCCCCAAAGCCGTGCTCACCGAGGCCCGGCTGCTGCTGATCGGCATTCCGGTGCTGCTGTGGACGCTGATCCCGGTCTACCACATGGTGCTGTTCGCGATCTCGTCGAAGGACTCCGCGACCTCCGGTCACCTCTGGCCCAAGAATGCGACGCTGGACAACTTCCGCATCGTGTTCCAGCAGAAGCACTTCTACCTCGACCACTTCTGGCTGCAGCTGTGGAACTCGCTGCTGATCGCGGTCTCGGTGGGAGCGCTCACGCTCTTCGTGGCGACGACCGCCGCGTTCGCCATCAGCCGGCTGCGCGTGCGCGGCGGGCGCACGGTGATGAACATGGCGCTCTTCACGTACTTCATCCCGGCGGCCTTCCTTGCGGTGCCCATGTACAAGACCATGGGCAACTACGGCCTGCTCAACAGCCAGTGGGCGCTGATTCTCGCGATGGTGACCATTGCCTCGCCGTATTGCATCTGGGTGCTGAAGCAGGCTTCCGACAAGCTGCCCTACGAGCTCGACGAAGCCGCGCGCATGGACGGCGCCTCGCCGCTGCAGCTCTTCCGCCTCGTGTACCTGCCGCTGATGGTGCCGTCGCTGGTGGCCGTGGGCACGTATTCGCTGCTGCTGGCCTGGAACGAGTACCTCTATGCCTTCCTGCTGCTGTCCAACGACAAGAGCGTGACGCTGGCGGTGGCGCTGGGCAACTTCCTCTCGGCCGACGATTCGCCGTGGGAGCTGCTGATGGCCACCGGCCTGATCTACGCGCTGCCCCCGGCGGCGATCTATTACGCATTCAAGCGCTACATGGTCGGCGGCATCACCGCCGGCGCGGTCAAGAGCTGAAAGAGCTCACGCAGGAAACGAAAAAATGGCATCCGTATCCTTTCGCAATATCCAGAAATCCTTCGGCAAGATCCAGATCATCAAGGGCCTGGGCTTCGACATCACCGACGGCGAATTCGTCGTGCTGGTCGGCCCCTCGGGCTGCGGCAAGTCGACGCTCTTGCGCATGCTCGCGGGCCTGGAGGACATCAGCGGCGGCGAGATCGTCATCGACGGCCGCGTGGTCAACGACCTCGAGTCGAAGGACCGCGACATCGCCATGGTGTTCCAGAGCTACGCGCTCTATCCGCACATGACGGTGGGCGAGAACATGGGCTTCAGCCTGCGCCTGCGCAACGCCGACAAGTCGGTGACGGACGAGCGCGTGGCCAGGGCCGCGAAGATCCTCAACCTCGACGCGCTGCTGGGCCGCTATCCGCGCGAACTCTCGGGCGGCCAGCGACAGCGCGTGGCCATGGGCCGCGCCATCGTGCGCGACCCGAAGGTGTTCCTGTTCGACGAGCCGCTGTCGAACCTCGACGCCAAGCTGCGCGTGGCGATGCGCGCCGAGATCAAGGCGCTGCACCAGCGGCTGAAGACCACCACCGTCTACGTCACGCACGACCAGATCGAGGCCATGACCATGGCCGACCGCATCGTCGTGATGCACGACGGCATCATCGAGCAGATCGGCACGCCGCTGGAGCTGTACGACCGGCCCGACAACCTGTTCGTCGCGCAGTTCATCGGCTCGCCGTCGATGAACGTCATCGAGGGCACGGTGCGGCGCTCGGGCGGCGAATGCTGGGTCGAGGCGCAGGGCGCGCGCTGGCCCGTTCCCGTGGCCACCGCGGTGCCCGATGGCCAATCGGTGCACTACGGCGTCCGTCCTGGCGACATGACGCTCGGCGGCGGCTCGCACGGCGTGGAGGCCAAGGTCATCGTGGTCGAGCCCACGGGCGCGGAAACCGAACTGCTGGTGCAGGTCGGCGAAGCCAGGCTGGTGCTCGCGGTGCACGGCCGCGTCGATGCCGGACCCGACGACATCGTGCGCCTGGCCATCGAGTCGGAGAACGTGCACCTGTTCGACCGGCAGACCGGCCGCCGCATGGGCTGAGTCGCGCTGGGCGGCGTCGTTCAGGCCGTGCGCAGCCGAAGCAGGGCGCGCACGAAGCCGTGGTCCGAGCGCGAGCGGTCGCGCCCTTCGTGCAGGTGGTCGTTGAAATAGTCGACGCGCCGCACGTCGCCCAGGCTGTGCCGGCTGGTGGCGACGAACTCCTCGCTCACGAAGATCTGGTCGAGCACCTCCGGGTAGCCTTGGTGGACGTGCGAGTAGGCCACGTCCTTCTTCAACGCCGCCTCGCCCTGCATCTCGTAGGCGTTGAAGAGCGCCACGTCGCGCGCGGCCTTGTCGTAGGCCACCTCCGAAGTGGCCGCCACCAGTTGCGTGGTCACGCTGTGCGGGTTGTCGTTGAAGTCGCCCATCACCACGAGCGGCACGTTTGTGCCCTGCAGCAGGTCGATCACGATGCAGCGCAGGGCGGCGGCCTCGGCGCCGCGCATCAGCAGCGAGCGCAGCGAGGCCATCACGCCCACCTTGCGGTCGTCGCGGTCTTCCAGGTGGTTGCCCTGGGCGTCCTGCAGGAACTTGGGGCGCTTGGACTTCAGGTGTACCGTGAGCACGTGCACCTGCTGGCCGTGTTTCATGCGCACCGTGGCCAGCAGGGGAGGCCGCTCGAAGCGCGTGTGCGGGCCGAGCCCTGGTACATCGACACCGAAGCCGGGTGGAAAGTCGACGAAGGAGCGAATCTCGTCCACCTTCAGCCGCGTCGCGATGCCTACGCGCGGCGTGCCCTGTGCGCCTGGCCGGGCGGGCGTGCCTTCGGGGCTGCCTGGCGGCGCCGTGTTCTCCGCGCCAGGCACCGTGATGAAGTCGTAGCGCAGGCCGCTGCGCCCGATGCAGGCTTTCAGCGCCGATTCGTCCCACACCTCCTGCACCGCCAGCACGTCGGCGTTGAGCGCGCGGAAGCGCTCGCCGATCCAGTCGATCTTCCGCTCGTACTCGCGCTCGGTGTAGGCGTCCTGGTTCTCGTAGTACACGCGGTTCGGGGCCGCGAGGTTGAGGAGATTGCAGGTGGCTACGAAGAGAGTGGCGTAGTTGGGCGGGATGTATTGCATGGGGTGACGATTGTGGCTCGGGTTACGATTCCGGGCCAAGATGCACCGCCCATGTCATTCGACGTCGAGGCCGGCTGCAGAAACAACAATGAAACGAGGGAGCCGCCCGGGGGCGGAATGTATGAAGCTCACCCATATCACCGCGTGCGCCGTGGCGACGTTGCTTGTTGCCGGTTGCGCATCCCGAGGCAATCCGTCGATGTCGTTCGGCGGCAAACTTGTCGAACACAGCCTGCTGCGCATCGACGATCACGTTTCCTTTGCGCTGGAAGACGGGCCCGAGACCCGCAACTTCACTGTCTCGTGCAATGCGGAGCAGGCGTGGTTGCTCTACTCCGATCTGCGCGCTGGCCGAAGCTATCCAGTCACCGGGCCGCGCTACGGCGTGCGCAAGGAATTGGTGGAGCGCCAGGCACAGGCCCTGAAAGCGCTGCCCGAAGTCGGGCGTGCGTGCCAGGCGGCGCGGCCCGATTGGCGCGAAGTGCAACGCAGCCCCGACGGGACATTCACGCTCATCGACATCGCAAGCGTCGAGACATCTGACGGCGCACTCTTCTTCTGGGGTGCGTTCGACTATCCGCGAATGGACTTCGACCTGCCTTACCGGGCCCCGTTCGGCCAGAAGCGCGAGCGCTTCAGGCTCGAATGCCAGACGAAGTCCTATGCCCAGATGAGCGGCTTCGACGTCGACGAGCGCGGTCGGGTCACGGACGGTCGGGTCGAAGGCACCAAGGCGAAACCCAGCGTGATCGGCGCCGATACGAACTCGGACTACCTGGCGCTCTTCAAAGCGGCCTGTGGCGGCGCTTCGGCAGTGCAGGCGTTGGCTGTTTTCGCTCCTCGCGCCAAGGCAATGCCCGATCCCCGGGGCCTGACGGCAATCAGCCCGCAGGTGACGAACGCCATCTCGCAATTGGGGCTTCCGCCGGCGCCCAAGCGCCTGAAGCGCATCGTGCTCGAAGGCACATGGACCCGAGACGGGAAGACGACTTCGACCCGCAGCGAGGTGCAGATCGAGCCGGATGCGGCAGCTTCCATTTTCCGAGCCCGCTCCAGGGATGCGGATGGCACACGGGCGCAATTCGCCTCGTTCGCAGGCTTGATCGATCTGAGCGCCTTCGTCAACTTCCTCCCCGGCTCCGCCACCATCAGCCAGGTCATGACCGATCTCTCGCTGACCGGGGACTGGCAACGCATGACCGTCGGCTCGGAGCTGCGTTACGCCACAAAGAAACTGAGCCTGTTCAGCATGATGGGCGGAGTGACCTACGACTACACGACTGTCTGCAAGATCGTCGGTGTCAGCGCGGCTGCTGAGCTCCATGCCGAACTGAGCGGCGAGGCCAAGCGCCTGGAATGCCGCATGGAGCGCGACTCGCTCGGTCGGACCAACAGCTATGTGTATCTGACCGACTACGGCTACGCGGTGCAGCTCGGGGAGGCCGCGGCCAAGCCGCCTTCCGAAGGGGTTAAGAGGATTACGGCGGTCGAGCAATGAGCGGCGAGGTCATGACACATCGGCGCGGTTTTCTGGGCACCCTGGGGCAGGTGATGACTTGCGCGGCCCTGCCCGCCCTCGTCGCATGCGGCTCCGGCGGTCCCAGGACGCCGCCGCCATTGCCCAGGATCACCCGCATCATGGTGATCCCCGCCGCTCCCATCGAAAAGATGCACACCGAGAACAAAGGCATCCCCCTGGGCGTGCTGTGGCAGTCGATCGCCGACCGAATCAAGGGTGCCGACTTCAATGAGCGCATGGAAGCCGTGCGCCGCGGGATGGGCCCGAAACTGACGGCTGCGCTGGTGCAGCAACTGAATGCGCAAGGCTACCGGGCAGAAGCACTCGAGGCCGTGTCGCGACCGGCGGCGTCGCCGGACAACATCGACTACAGCAAGCTGCCGACCACCGAGCCGGTGCTGCACGTGTACTTCAACGAGGTCGGCATGTATTCGGCGCGCTTCTCGACCGACTATGTTCCGCGGGTCAACGTGAGCGCCTACCTGATGGATTCGAAGGACGGGGACACCGTCTATTCAGAAACCCTGTACTACGGGGCCGATGCGAGTGGAGACGCAACGGTCAATGTGCCGGCGAACCCGGGCCACCGCTGGGGCAGTTTCGGCGAACTGGTTGCCCAGCCGCAGGCGGTTGCCGCGAGCTATGACGACGCGGTAGTCGCGCTCGCGACCCGCATCGCCAGGAACATCCGGGCGCAGACGGCACCACCCCGCTGAGGGCAGCTGCTGCGCGAGGACAAAAAAGAAAGGGCACCGAGGTGCCCTTTCAGTTTTCAAGCAGGCGTGCTGCTCGCAGTGCCTTGTCAGCGGCCGAACGAACGGCCGCCACCACCGCCACCGCCGGAGCGATTGCCACCGCCGTAGCCGCCGCCACCACCCGAGCGGCCACCGCCGCCCGAACGGTTGCCGCCACCGTAGCCACCGCCACCCGAACGGCCACCGCGACCGCGGCCGCCCATGTGGTCGACGCTGGTGCGAAGCGGATCAGGCTGGCCGGCGCCGCCGCCGACCGATTCGGCGCGCAGGTGCGCGACCTGGTTGGC
The DNA here is from genome assembly GCF_013376045.1 of Variovorax sp. SG517. Taxonomy (GTDB): domain Bacteria; phylum Pseudomonadota; class Gammaproteobacteria; order Burkholderiales; family Burkholderiaceae_C; genus Variovorax. The sequence continues at coordinate 555,195 of NZ_JABMJG010000003.1, forward strand.
CTGCGTGGGGCTGTGGCTGTTGCCGTGATGGCGCGGCTGGCGCTCCTCGTGCGGCGCGTGATGGTGATGCTGCGGAGCGCGTGCGGGGCCCTGCGGATTACGAGGCTGCTGCTGCGGACGCGCGCCCTGGCCGCGCGGGCCCTGGCCTTGACCCTGTCCCTGGCCGCCGCCGTTGGCGCTACGGCCCTGGCCGTTGCCGCCACCCTGACTGCCGCCACGGCGCTGGCCGCCATTGCCACCGCCGTTGCCGCCACCCTGGCCAGCCTTGTTCTCGCGGATGCGCTGCAGCATCTCGGTGCGTGCGGCCTTGGCGGCCGCCTGCATGACTTCGCGGCTCGGCGGACGGCCGGCGCCGCCCCAGATGGTCTGGCGGCCCATGGCGATGGGTTCGGCGCGCTCGCCTTCCTCGGGGCCGAAGCCCTCGATGACCTGCACGGGGATCGTCTGCTTGGTGAAGCGCTCGATCTCCTGCATGAAGCCTTCCTCGTCCAGGCACACGAAGCTCACGGCCTCGCCGCTGGAGCCGGCGCGGCCCGTGCGGCCGATGCGGTGCACGTAGTCTTCGCTGACGTTGGGGATCTCGTAGTTCACGACGTGCGGCAGCTCGTCGATGTCGATGCCGCGGGCGGCGATGTCGGTGGCCACCAGCGCGCGGAGTTCACCGCTCTTGAAGCCGGCCAGCGCCTGCGTGCGTGCGCTCTGGCTCTTGTTGCCGTGCAGCGCCATCGCCTCGATGCCGTTCTTGGTGAGGAATTCGGCCACGCTGTTGGCGCCGAACTTGGTGCGCGTGAACACGAGCACCTGGCTCCACTTGTTCTCGTTGATGATGTGCGCGAGCAGCGCCTTCTTCTTGCCGCGGCCCACGGGGTGGATCACCTGGGTGATGCGCTGCACGGTGGTGTTGCGCGGCGTGACCTGGATGCTCTGCGGGTTGCGCAGCAGCGTGGCGGCCAGGTCGCGGATCTCGTCGCTGAAGGTGGCCGAGAACAGCAGGCTCTGCTTTTCCTTGGGCACCAGCGCCAGGACCTTCTTCACGTCGTGGATGAAGCCCATGTCGAGCATGCGGTCGGCTTCGTCGAGGATCAGCATCTGGACCTGGCCCAGGTCGAGCATGCCTTGCTGCTGCAGGTCGAGCAGGCGGCCGGGGGTGGCCACGAGGATGTCGACGCCCTTCTTGAGCTTGCTGATCTGCGGGTTCATGCCGACGCCGCCGAAGATCACGGTCGAGTCGAGCTGCAGGTACTTGCCGTAGGTGCGCACCGACTCTTCGACCTGCGCGGCGAGTTCGCGCGTGGGGGTCAGCACCAGGGCGCGGATGCCGGTGCCGCCGAACTTGTTGGTGGCGCTGCGGCTCATGGTGAGCTTGTGCAGCATCGGCAGCGTGAAGGCGGCGGTCTTGCCGGTGCCGGTCTGGGCGCCGCCGAGCAGGTCGTGGCCTTCGAGGACGGCGGGGATGGCTTGCGCCTGGATGGGGGTGGGGGTGTCGTAACCGTGCTCGTGCACAGCCTTCAAGATGGCGGGAGCCAGCTTCAGTTCGTCAAAAGTCATTGAAAACAATAAGCGCCATACACGGCGCAGTGGCATCGGCCCGCTTGGCGTCTTGTTGACGCCGAGCCAGTCAAGGCAGATGAGGGTCAGGGGTGGGAGCCGGAAAGTCCGCCCTCGCAAAAGGGTGAAATGGGCCTTTCTTCGTCCCCGGCAGAGAGCCGGTGTCGCGGGCAACTGGACCCGGCAACGGAGCCTATTGTCGCATGAGTCGATAATCGGTGGTTTGCCGCGCCCGAATGCCTCCATTCCGGCGACCGCGCATTCCCTCGAATCCCGCTACCCAAGGTAACAAAACCACACATGGCTCAATACGTCTATTCGATGAACCGTGTCAGCAAGACCGTGCCGCCCAAGCGGCAGATCTTGAAAGACATTTCGCTGTCCTTCTTCCCCGGCGCCAAGATCGGCGTGCTCGGCCTGAACGGCTCGGGCAAGTCCACGCTGCTCAAGATCATGGCGGGCGTCGACAAGGAAATCGAGGGCGAGGCGCTGCCCATGCCCGGCCTGACCATCGGCTACCTGGAGCAGGAACCCAAGCTCAACCCCGAGCACACGGTGCGCGAATCGGTCGAGGAATCGATGGGCGCGGTCAACGCGGCCAAGAAGCGCCTGGAAGAGGTCTACGAGCTGTACGCCGCAGAAGACGCTGATTTCGACGCACTTGCCGCCGAACAGGCCGAGCTCGAAGCCATCATCGCCACCGCCGGCACCGACTCCGAGCACCAGCTCGAGATCGCCGCCGACGCCCTGCGCCTGCCGGCCTGGGACGCCAAGATCGGCGTGCTCTCGGGCGGTGAAAAGCGTCGCGTGGCGCTGTGCCGCCTGCTGCTGAGCAAGCCCGACATGCTGCTGCTCGACGAACCGACCAACCACCTGGACGCCGAATCGGTCGAGTGGCTCGAAGTGTTCCTGCAGCGCTTTCCGGGCACCGTGGTGGCCATCACCCACGACCGCTACTTCCTGGACAACGCCGCCGAGTGGATCCTCGAACTGGACCGCGGCCGCGGCATTCCATGGAAGGGCAACTACAGCACCTGGCTCGAGCAGAAGGGCGAGCGCCTGGCGCAGGAGCAGAAGAGCGAGGAAGCCCACGCCAAGGCCCTGAAGAAGGAACTCGAGTGGTCGCGCCAGAACCCGAAGGCACGCCAGGCCAAGAGCAAGTCGCGCCTGGCCCGCTTCGAAGAGCTGAGCGACGTCGAATACCAGAAGCGCAACGAAACGCAGGAAATCTTCATTCCTGTGGCCGAGCGCCTGGGCAGCCAGGTGTTCGAATTCAAGAACGTCAGCAAGTCCTTCGGCGACCGCATGCTGATTGACAACCTGAGCTTCAACATCCCGGCGGGCGCCATCGTCGGCATCATCGGCCCGAACGGTGCCGGCAAGTCGACGCTGTTCAAGCTGCTGGCGGGCAAGGAGAAGCCGGACTCGGGCGAGGTCGTCATCGGCCAGACGGTGAAGATGGCTTTCGTCGACCAGTCACGCGATGCGCTGGGCGACCAGAAGACGGTGTGGGAAGACATCTCGAACGGCCTCGACATCATCAACGTCGGCAAGTTCCAGATGGCCAGCCGTGCGTATGCGGGCCGCTTCAACTTCAATGGCGCCGACCAGCAGAAGAAGGTCGGCACGCTGTCGGGCGGTGAACGCGGCCGCCTGCACCTGGCCAAGACGCTGATCGCCGGCGGCAACGTGCTGCTGCTTGACGAACCGTCGAACGACCTGGACGTGGAAACCCTGCGCGCCCTCGAAGACGCGCTGCTCGAGTTCGCCGGCACGGTCATGGTGATCAGCCACGACCGCTGGTTCCTCGACCGCATCGCCACGCACATCCTGGCTGCCGAAGGCGACAGCCAGTGGACCTTCTTCGACGGCAACTACCAGGAGTACGAAGCCGACAAGAAGAAGCGCCTGGGCGAGGAAGGTGCCAAGCCGAAACGCATGCGCTACAAGGCGCTGAAGTAAGCCTCAGGCGGCTTCGGCCGCTTCCGAAAGAGCGCGCGGTTCCGCAAGGGCCTGCGCGCTTTTTTCATCGTCCGCCGCGAACACGTCGCGCGCCGCGAAGAGGCCGTTGAGCGCTGCCGGAAAGCCTGCGTACACCGCCATCTGCATCATGATCTCGACCACCTCGTCGCGCGTAACGCCGACGTTCAGCGCGGCCTGGATGTGCACCTTCAGCTGCGGCGTGGCATTGCCCATGGCGGCGAGCGCGGCCACCGTCGCGATCTCGCGGGAGCGCAGGTCGAGGCCGGGGCGCGAGTAGATGTCGCCGAACGGAAACTCGATCACCAGGCGGCCGAAGTCCGGCGCGATGCCGGCCAGGCTCTCGACCACCTTGACCCCGCCTTCACCGTCGATCTCCTGGAGCTTGGCCAGGCCACGCGTGTAGCGCAGGTTGTCGTTTTGGCCCTGGTTCTGTGTGTTCGTCATTGCTCGTCTTTCCTTTCCGGGCCTTGCCCGACAGAGGAGGACGCTCGTTCGTCTTCTCGATCTCGCGGTAGTGGTCGATCTTGAGCGACAGCGCCTGCATGGATTGCTGCAGCGCCGCCACCTTGGCCTGAACCTCGGCGAGGTGCTGTTCGAGCATCTCGCGCCGTTCGCCGACGCTGGCGTCCCCCTGGCTTCGAAGCCTGACGAAGGCCTGCATGCCCTGGATGGACATGCCGGTCTCGCGCAGGCGCAACAGGAAATCCAGCAAGTCCATGTCGGCGCTCGCATAGCGCCGCTGGCCGCCCGGTGCACGGGACACCGCGGCGATCAGCCCGATGCGTTCGTAGTACCGTAGCGTGTGGGCCGTGAGGCCGGTCCGTTCTGCGACTTCCGCGATGGTCAGGCTGGTTTCCATGGCATTGATTCTCGAAATTAGAGCGCGCTCTAAGTCAAGCGCCTTGTCGAACTATTTTTGAAAGCCTTCCAGGTCGGCATCCAGCCAGCCGCGCAGGCTGTTCACGAAGGCCAGGGCCTGCACCCGGGGCAGATCGTCCACCCGCACGACCGCTTCGGCAAGCTGGCCGTCTCGCACGCGATTGGCGCGGCCGATGCCGTTCAGCAATCCGCAGTGCAAGGGCGGCGTGACCCAGCGGCCGTCGTCGAGCAGCAGGGCGATGTTGCCGCGCGTGCATTCGGTGATTTCGCCGCCGCGGTTCCACAGCAGCGTGTCGAAGGCACCGGGCTGTGTGGGCGCGAAGGCTTCGTAGTGGGCGCGGCGGGTGGTCTTGAAGCGGGTGAATTCGCCGTGGGCCTCGTCGAACGGGCGCGTGGCGAGCTGCAGGCGCACGCGCGCGGGCGGCGCCTCCATCGCGAAGGCTTCGGCGCGCGGCGTGCCGTGCGCATCGAGCAGCAGGCGCACGCGCCAGCTGCCGGCGGTGTGCCGCGCCCTCAGTTCGTCGAGGCAGGAGGCGACCAGCGCCTGGTTCCACGGGCGCCCGAAGTGCGCGGCGGCGGTTGCCATGCGCGCCAGATGCGCCGGCGCGTCGCGCAGCTCGCCGTTTGCCAGCGCCAGGGTTTCGAGCAGGTCGAACGGTGGCGCTCCGGCCCGGGCTGCGCGGTCGAGGAAGGCCCGCTTGTGGCGCCACTCCTCCCATTCGGCGTCGGCCTGCGCATCGGCGGTGATGCCGCTGCCGATGCCGCAGCGGGCCTTGCCGTCGCGCAGCGTCACTGTGCGTATAGGCACGTTGAAGGTCGCGTGCCCGCCCGGCCGCACGACGCCCACCGCACCGCAGTACACGCCGCGCGCCTCGGGCTCCAGCTCGCGGATCATGCGCATCGCGCTCACCTTCGGCGCGCCGGTGATGGAGCCGCACGGGAACAGCGCCGCGAACACGTCCGCCAGCGTGGTGCCTTCGCGCACCCGGGCTTCGACGTCCGAGGTCATCTGCCACACCGTCGGCAGCGCCTCGGTGTGGAAGAGGCGCGGCACGCGCACCGAGAAAGGCCGGGCGATGCGCGAGAGGTCGTTGCGGATCAGGTCGACGATCATCACGTTCTCGGCCCGTTCCTTGGGCACGGTGCGCAGCCGCTGCGCGAGCGCCTCGTCTTCCGCGGGCGTGGCGCCGCGCGGGGCGGTGCCTTTCATGGGCCGCGTCAGGATGCGGTCGTCCTGCCAGTCGAAGAAGAGTTCGGGCGACACCGACAGCACCTGCTCCTCGCCGGTGTCGATGAAGGCTGTGTAGCCGTCAGGCTGGGCCTGCCGCAGCGCCATGAACAGGGCCTGCGCGTCGCCGTGGAAGCCGGCGTGCAGCGCGGCGGTGTAGTTGAGCTGGTAGAGCTTTCCGTCCGCGATCGCGCGATGGATGGCCTGCATGCGGACATCGAAGTCGGCCCGCGAGAGATCGAGTTGCCAGTCGATGGGCGCAAAGACGCCGTCGCCCGTGGCTTCGGGCCATGGCAGGGCTTCGTCGTGCACGCCGAACCATGCCAGCGGCCCATCCGCCGCATGCACGGCGAACGCGCGGTCGAAGGCCGCCGCTGCCTCGTAGCGCAGGTAGCCCACGCACCAGCGCCCCTTGTGTGCCAGTGCCTCGACGGCGTCGAGCACGGGTCGCACATCGGCCGCGGTGCGCGCCACAAGTACGCGCGAAGGCGCGCCGAAGCACAGGCGCAGCCTGCCCGCCTCGCCGTGCGGCTGCGCGAAGTCGATCAGCGTGCGCGGGGTCGCGGGCCGGGTCTTTCGGGTGTTGTCAGACGGCATCGTTCGCCGCTGCCGTGGCCGCGCCGGCCACGCCCGCCTGCGGGGCCTTGGCCAGCACCCGCTTGCGCACCGCGTAGATGTTGTTGCGCAGCGCATAGAGCTCGTCGGCGTACGACAGCGGCACGGCCACCTTGTTGACCACGCGGTCGAGCTGGTCGAGCTCCTCGAGCAGCGACTTGCGCTCGTCCTCCTTCGCCAGCGCCTGGGTATCGACCTTCGCCTCGATGTCGCGCAGCCGCGCATACCAGCGGAACACGCGCCGGCGCACGCGGAACTGGTACAGCGGCGGCACCACGCGGCTCAGCGGCAGCATCAGCACCAGCAGGCCGCCGAGCACCAGCCACATGCGTTCGACGAGGTTGCTGGCCCAGAAGGGCAGGTAGCGCTGCCACACCGGCGGCGTGCCGTTGATGGCGCGGTCGCCTTCGGGGCTCACCGGCAGTTCGCTGGTGCGGGTGTTGGGGAAGTCGCGCGCGCGGTTGAACCAGCCCGCGCCGCTGTGCACCGTCTGCGCGGCCTGCGCGAAGAGCTGGCGCAGCGCGGGGTGGGTCTCGTCGCGCGACAGCAGCGAGGTGGTGGCCGCGAGCAGCGACACGTCGTGCGGCGGCGAGTCCTTCGACAGGTCGATCATTCCGCGCGACAGCGTCACGGCCGAGAGGAAGGGAAAGCGCCGCGAATAGGCGTCGGCCTGCCCGAAGTCCATGAGCTTGATCGAGTCGGAGCGCAGCAGCCGCTGGACCTGCGGCGACTGCGGCGCGGAAGACAGCACGATGGCGTCGAGGAGACCGGCCTCCAGCGCCTCGGCGGCCGAGGCCTGCTCCAGGTTCGACAGCAGCAGGTCGTCGGGTCCGAGCCTGTTGGCCTTGAGCATGCGCTCCATGATGTCCGGCAGCCCGCTGCCGGGCAGGTCGACGTTCACGCGCAGGCCGCGCAGCTGGGTCAGCGATGTCAGCGTGGCGGTCTTGCGGTCGATCTTCTGGGCCGAGTCGGTGCGGTAGAAGAGCCAGATCGGCTCGTAGAACAGGCTGCCCAGCGAGGTGAGGCCGGCTTCCTCGTCGGCCACCGGGTCGGCGCTGCCGCCGCGCACGAAGCCCACGTCGGCGCCGCCGGTGCGCAGCAGCTGCAGGTTCTCGGTCGAGCCGGAGGTGGGCTTGAGCTCCACCTCGATGCCGTTGTGCCTGAGCGCCTCGGCATAGCGCTTGCCGAACTGGGCATAGGCGCTGCCCGTGGGGCCGGTGGCCAGCGTCACGTGCTTGGGCGGCTGCGGCTGCAGCCACCAGTAGGCCGCGACCAGCAGGCCGATGACGATGAAGACGATCGGCCCCGCCGAAGCGATCAGGTCGCGGATCGACAGCAATATCAGCTTCAGGGTCCTGGGGAACGCCATGGTGTTGCCTCCCTTGGTCAGCCGCGCGCCTTGCCCAGGTCCGCCGCGCAGGGAATGTGCAGCTCGCCCACCGTCACCGTGCGCGCGGCCTGCACCGCGCGCAGCGTGGCGATGGCGACGACCTCGGCGGCCATGGTGCTCAGCACCGTCATGCCGGGCGCATCGCCTTCCAGAGGCACGCGACCGGTGGCCAGCGCGAAGAGGGTGTCGCCGTCGCTCATGGTGTGCACCGGGTTGATGGAGCGCGCCAGCCCGTCGTGCGAAACCATGGCGAGCCGGTTGGCCTGCACCTTGGTCAGCACCGCGTCGGTGGCGATCACGCCGATGGTGGTGTTGGTGCCCGCCAGCAGCGGCTTGGGGCTGTCGCCGCGAAGCAGCGCGCGCCGGGTGTCGAGCAACCTGGTGCCGTCCTCGGTGCGTGCGCCGGCCACGGGCTGGCCGGTGTCGGGGTCGATCACGTCGCCCAGCGGATTCACCGCGATCAGCGCGCCCACGGTGACGCCGCCGACCTTGACCGATGCGGTGCCGACCCCGCCCTTCATCGCGCGATGCACGCCGAAGAGCTTGCCCACCAGCGCGCCCGTACCGGCGCCCACGTTGCCCTCGGCGGGCGCGGCGGTGCTGGCGGCCTCGCAGGCGGCATAGCCGGCGGCGGCGTCGGGCCGGATGCGCGCGTCGCCCATGGGCAGGTCGAACAGCACCGCGGCCGGCACGATGGGCAGGGTGCCGAAGCGCACGTCCATGCCGATGCCGCGTTCCTCCATCCAGCGCATCGCGCCTTCGGCCGACGCGAGGCCCCAGGCGCTGCCGCCCGCGAGCATCACCGCGTGGATCTGCTGCACGAGGTTGCCGGGCGAGAGCAGGTCGGTCTCGCGCGTGCCGGGCGCGGCGCCGCGAACGTCCACGCCGGCCACGGCGCCTTCGCGCGCCATGATCACGGTGCAGCCGGTGGGGCGGCGCGTCTCGGTGAAATGGCCGACCTCGATGCCGGCGACGTCGGTGATGGCGCCGGCGGAATGGGAGAGGAGAGAGGAAGACGGTGCTGACATGGCGGCCGATTATGAGACCGCACCCTCTACGATCGCCGTCCATGACGGTTGCAAGAAGTTTCTCTTCCCCGGGTGGTGCGCGCCACGTGGTGGTGATCGGCGCGGGCGCGGTCGGCAGCGCCAGCGCCATCGAGGCGCTGCGCGCGGGCCTGCGCGTGACGGTGCTGGAGCCCGGCGAGCCGGGCGGCCCGCACGCCACCAGCTACGGCAACGCTGGCTGGCTCTCGTCGCACTCGGTGGTGCCGCCCGCGCTGCCGGGCGCATGGCGCAAGGTGCCGGGCTGGCTGGCCGATCCGCTCGGCCCGCTGGCCCTGCGCTGGCGCTACCTGCCGCGCGCCATGCCGTGGCTGCTGCGCTACCTGGCCTCGGGCTGGACCGAGGCGCGCGTGCAGCGCACCGCCGATGCGCTGCGCACGCTGCTGGCCGATGCGCCCGTGCTGCATGCGCGGTTGGCAGCTGAGGCCGGCGTGCCCCAGCTGATCGAGCAGCGCGGGCTGCTGCATGCCTACCGCTCGCGCGCCGAGTTCGATGGCGACGCGCTCGGCTGGCGGGTGCGCCAGCGCACCGGCGTGCAGTGGGAGGAATGGCCGCAGGACGAACTGCGCCGTCGCGAGCCCGACCTCGACGCGCGCTACACGCTCGGCGTCTTCGTGCCCGAGGCCGGCCACTGCCGCGATCCGGGCCGCTACGTGGCCGCGCTGGCGCGGCACACGCTCGGCTCGGGCGCCGAGCGCGTCATGGCTCGGGCGACCGGCTTCCGCATCGAAGGCGGCCGGCTGCGCGCCGTGCTCACCGAGGCCGGCGAGATCGCCTGCGATGCCGCCGCCATCTGCGCCGGTGCACGCTCCGGCCCGCTGGCCGCGGCGGCCGGCTCGGCGGTGCCGCTGGAGTCGGAGCGCGGCTACCACGTGGTCGTCGAGGACGCGACGGCCGGCCCGCGCACGCCGACCATGGTGGCCGACGGCAAGCTCATCGCGCACTGGATGGACGGCGGCCTGCGTGCGGCCGGGCAGGTGGAGATCGCCGGCCTCGAAGCCGCGCCCGACTGGCGCCGCGCCGCGATCCTGCTCGCGCACCTGCGATCGATGTTTCCCTCGCTCGCGCCATCCGCACCGGGCTCGACCGCGGTGAAGCACTGGCTCGGACACCGCCCGAGCCTGCCCGACGGCCTGCCCTGCATCGGGCCGGCGGCAGCCACTTCAGACGTGGTGCTGGCCTTCGGGCACGGCCACGTCGGCCTGTGCGGTTCGGCGCGCACGGGGAGGCTGGCTGCGCAACTGCTCGCGGGTGCCGCGCCGGAGATCCCGCTGGCGCCCTTCGACCCGGCGCGCTTCTAGAGTTCGGCGCGTTCCAGCTCGGCGAGCAGGGCGCGCGTGGCGCGACTGAGAAAAGCCGAGCGGCGCACCACGCAGGCGACGGGAACGCGCACGTCCAGGTCGTCGATGCGGATCAGCGCGAGGCTCCCGCGCGCGACTTCTTCGGCAATGCCGCTTTCCTGCAGGAACGCGAGCCCGAAGCCCGCCTCGACCAGCCGCTTCTGCGCCGTGAGGCTGTCGACGGCGCTCCAGTCGATGCGCTCCACGCCCCGCACCAGGAACTGCGAAAAGATCGCCTCCGCATGCGGCTCGGTACGCCGTGGCGGCTGCGGAAAGGCCAGCCACCGCTCCTTCGAGAGCCGAACCAGCGACTTCAGCCGTGTGCCCGCGAGCGGATGCGATGGCGCGCAGGCGACCACCAGCTGCTCGTGATGGATGACCTTGCACAGGAGGTCGGGCGACGGGTCTTCGTAGTAGCGCAGGCCCACCGCCACGTCGCTGGCGCGCACCTTCTCGCTGACCTCCGCGCTGGTGGCCGTCTGAAGACGGACGTCGAGGCCCGGCAGCGATTGCCGCAGCTTCGCGAGCACCGTGGCGAGGCCCGAGCTTGCCAGCGTGCCGACGGCGGCGATGTGCACCGTTCCCGCGGCGTCGGACTTCGCGGCCTGCACGGCGGCCACCGCGTCCCCCATCGCCGCAGCCACCTTCTCCGCGTGCGGCAGCAGCGCCTCGCCCGCCTGGCTGAGCCGCAGGCCCCGGCCCACGCGCTCGAAGAGGGGCGCGTCGAGCTCCTCTTCGAGCAGTGCGAGGCGGCGGCTGATGGCCGACTGCGTGCGCGAGAGCGCGGTCGCGGCGGCAGATACGCCGCCTTGCCGGTGCACCGTCAGGAAGGTGGCGAGAGCTTCGGAATCCATGTGGCAAAAATCCATGCAAAAGATCGATGGGTCCGAGAAATATTATGCGTTTGACGCGTGTCATCACGGTCGCGACGATCGAGCCTTCGTCGATCAAGCCGGAGCTGGAATGGACCCGAAGACACGCATGGCGCGCGGCCGCACCTTCCTCGAACTGCACCGCGCGAACCGCGGGTTCGTCATGCCCAACGCCTGGGATCCGGGCAGCGCCGTGCTTCTCGCGGCGGAGGGCTTCGGGGCGATCGGCACCACCAGCGCGGGCATCGCGTTCTCGCTGGGCAGGCCCGACTACAACGTCAGGGACTCGCGTCTCGCAGTGGGGCGCAAGGAAATGCTCGAGGTGGTCGGCAGGATCGCCGAGGCGGTGGACATTCCCGTGAATGCCGACCTGGAGGCGGGCTATGGCGACGAGCCGCAGGACGTGGCCGACACCGTCCGCATGGCGATGGATGCCGGCGCGGCCGGCGGCAACATCGAGGACACCGACGCCGCGCACGGGCGTCTGTTCGACGAAGAACTGGCCGTTGCCCGCATCGCGGCGGCCCGCGCCGCAATCGGCGCGGCAGGCGGCGGCTTCGTGCTGAACGCGCGCACCGATGCCTTCCAGCTGCCCGGCGATGGCGCGCTGCGCATCGCGATCCAGCGCGCCAACCGTTTCATCGAGGCGGGCGCGGACTGCGTGTTCGTGCCCGGCGTCACCGATGCATCAGTGGTGGCGACGCTGGCGCGCGAGATCGCGGGGCCTCTCAACATCGTGATGGGGCTGAACGAAGCCGGCGCCAGCGCCTTCAGCCTGATCGAGGCGGGCGCCCGGCGCATCAGCGTGGGCGGATCGATCGCGCGCTCGGTCATGGCGCTGGTCAGGCGCAGCGCGCAGGAACTGCACGCGCTGGGAACGGTGTCCTACGCGAGCAGCCAGATCCCGCAGCGCGAACTCAATGCGCTGTTCGAGGCCGCGCTGCGCAAGAGCCTCAGTTCGCCGGCGCGATCGACAGCACCGTGAGCGCGCCGTCGACCTTGTCGGCGGTGAACTGCACCTTGTCGCCGGGCTTCACCTTCGTGAGCAGCGCGGGGTCCTTCACGCGGAAGACCATGGTCATGCCCGTCATCTCGAGGTTGGGAATGTCGCCGTGCCTCAGCGTGATCTTGTTCGCGTCGGTGTCGATCTTGCGCACCTCGCCCTCGACCGAGGGCAGGGCGGATTGAGCGAAGGCGGCGGCGGCGAGCAGGGCGGCGCAGAAGGCGGTGAACAGTTTCTTCATGATCGGTTTGCTTCCTTGTTTCTGTTTCGAGGTTCGATTCAGCGATAGCTCTGGTAGACGCGCGTGCTGCCGTCGGCCAGCACCAGCAGCACGTCGTAGGGATCGCGCTGGTCGCCGTAGGCGGGGCCGTCCATGCCCGGGGAGCCGACCGGCATGCCGGGCACCGCGAGGCCCACGGCCTTGGGCTTTTCCTTCAGCAGCCGCTGCACTTCGCGCGCGGGCACGTGGCCTTCGATGGCGTAGCCGCCGACCAGGCCCGTGTGGCACGAGCCCAGCTTGGCTGGCACGCCCAGCCGGTTGCGTGCGGCCGTGTTGCCTTCGTCGTGCACGCGAGTGGCGAAGCCGTTCTTGTTGAGGTGCTTCACCCAGTCCTGGCAGCAGCCGCAGTTCGGGTCTTTCCAGATCTCGACCATCGGCGCGGCGGCCCGCGCGGTCGTCGTGGCGAACGGCAGGGCCGCGGAGGCCAGTGCCAGCAGCATGTTCCTTCTGTGCATGGCGTTCTCCTTCAGGACTTGCCGCCGGCTGCAGGCAGCACGCGGACGCGGCCGGCCATGCCGAGCTCGTAGTGGTCCTTCACGAGGCAGGCGAAGTCGAAGTCGCCGGCGCGGTTGAAGGTCCAGACCATGCTGCCGGTCTTGCCGGCGGGCACGTGGACCATCCACGGATCGTCGTGCTCCATGTCCGGAAACTTCTTCATCATGGCCGCGTGGGCCTCGATCTCGGCGGTGGTGCCCAGCACCAGCTCGTGCAGTTCCTTGCCGCGGTTCTTCAGCCGCAGGCGGACGGTGTCGCCCTCGCGCACCTCGATGACCGAGGGCGTGAAGCTCATGTCGTCGGCCATCGCGATGTCGATGGTGCGTTTCACCGCGCCGTTCTTGCCGGCGATGCCCCAGGGCTTCTGCTCGGGCGCGAGTTCTGCGGCGCCCTTCGGCTTTGGTTTGTCGTGGGCCTCGTGCGCGAACGAGGCGCTGGCGAGTGCCGCGAGCGCAAGGCCCGCGGCGATGGACTTCAGGTGTGTCTTTTTCATGAGGTGAGCTCCGTGAGAAAGGAGGACTAGATAGAAGAGGTCAGTGGTTGTGCGCGTCGTGCCCGGAGGGCTTGCGCACGGTCGCGTCGGGCCTGGCGCCCGTTGGCGAGGCTGGCGTTTCCTTGCGGGTCGCTGGCGGCACGTTCGCGTTCGGCACCTCGCGCGCCACGGTGCCTGCCGGGTGCCTGAACCAGCCCGGGTCGCGGTAGTCGCCCGGCTTCTGGTCGCGCCGCACCTTCAGCAGCGTGAACATGCCGCCCATCTCGGCCGAGCCGAAGGGGCCGGTGCCGGTCATCATCGGTACGGTGTTGTCGGGAATGGGCATCTCCATCTCGCCCATGTCGGCCATGCCCTTGTCGCCCATCACCATGTAGTCGGGCACGAGCTTCCTGATCTTCTCGGCCACGCCCTTGTGGTCGACGCCGATCATGGTCGGCACGTCGTGGCCCATCGGGCCCATCGTGTGGTGCGACTTGTGGCAGTGCAGGGCCCAGTCGCCTTCCTCGTCGGCGATGAACTCCATCTGCCGCATCTGGCCCACCGCCACGTCCACCGACACCTCGGGCCAGCGCGCGGTGCGCGGCACGGGGCCGCCGTCGGTGCCGGTCACCTCGAACTCGTGGCCGTGGATGTGGATCGGGTGGTTGGTCATCGTCAGGTTGCCCGCGCGGATGCGCACGCGGTCTCCCTTGCGCACGTTGAGCGTGTCGATGCCCGGGAACACCCGGCTGTTGAAGCTCCAGATGTTGAAGTCGGTCATGGTGTTGACCTTGGGCGTGGCGCTGCCGGGCTCCACGTCGAAGCTGCCGAGCAGGAAGCAGAAGTCGCGGTCGGCCTTCTCGATCAGCGGGTGTTCGGCCTTCGGGTGCGTGACCCAGAAACCCATCATCCCCATCGCCATCTGCACCATCTCGTCGGCGTGCGGGTGGTACATGAAGGTGCCGGGCCGGCGCGCGGTGAACTCGTAGACGAAGGTCTTGCCCGGCGGTATGTGCGGCTGCGTGATGCCGCCCACGCCGTCCATGCCGTTGGGCAGGCGCTGGCCGTGCCAGTGCACGGTGGTGTGCTCGGGCAGCCTGTTGGTGACGAAGATGCGCACGCGGTCGCCCTCGACCACCTCGATGGTCGGCCCGGGCGACTGGCCGTTGTAGCCCCACATGTTGACCTTGAAGCCCGGCGCCATCTCGCGCACGACCGGTTCGGCGACGAGGTGGAATTCCTTGACCCCGGCGTTCATGCGCCAGGGCAGCGTCCAGCCGTTGAGCGTGACGACGGGGTTGTAGGGCCGGCCGTTGGGCGGCGAAAGCGGTGGCGCGGTGGCGGTGGAGGCCTGCGACACCGGTTCGGGCAGTGCGGCCATGGACACGCGGCTCACGCTCGTGGCGGCAACGGCCGTGGCCGCGCCCGCGAAGAAGTTGCGGCGGTTCATGTCAGTGGCCTCCCGTTGCCGGCGCTTCGGCGGCCGAAGCGGTCTGCAGCGCCGACATGCCGCCGGGCGAACTGCCCGTGAGCACCAGCTGCAGGTCGGTGTCGGCGATCCAGAAATCGCGCTGCGCCTCGATGCCCGCATTCACCGCGAGCATGCTGGCGCGCGTCTCTGCCAGCAGTTCCCACACGCTGGCGAGCATGCCGTTGTAGCGAAGGACCATTTCCTCGTTGACCTTCCTGCGCAGCGGCAGCACCTCGTCGCGATAGCGGCGCGCCAGCGCATAGGCCGTGTTCCAGCCCTGCCATGCCTCGCGCGCCTCGCTCGCGGCGAGCACGCCCACGTCGCGCACACGGGCGGCCGACTGCAGGTATTGCGCCTCGGCGCGGCCGTTGCGGGACTGGCCCCAGTCGAAGATCGGGATCGGCAGGTCGAGCTCGAAGCCGCGCTTGGTGGTCTTCGTGCGGTCGGCGTCGTTCTCGAAGGTGGTGTTGCGCACCACGCCCAGCTCCATCGCATTGACGACGCTGGTGGCGCGCGTGAGGCCGAGCGAGCCGGCCACGGCGGTGTTCTGCGCCTGCGCCGAGCGCACGTCGAGCCGGTCGCGCAGGGCCAGCGCCTGCACGTCGCCGAGTTCCGGCGCGGCCTTCGGCAGCGGTGGCAGGCGATCGGGCAGGGTGTAGCGGGTGGCGCGCTCGCCGCTCAGACCCATCAGGCGCGTGAGCTGCTCGCGCGAGGCCACGGCGGCCTGCTCGGCGCGCGCCAACTGCGCGGCGGCATCGGCCAGCAGCAGCTGTTCGCGCGTGCGCTGCAGCGCGCTCCAGTTGCCGACCTGGGCCATGCGGTGCGCGAGCTCGGCGCCGGCTTCGGCGGCTTCCTTCGCGTCGCGCAGGTAGGCCACGCTCTGCTGCGCCGCCACCGCGCGCACCCAGGCGCGTCGCGTGTCGGCGGCCAAAACCAGCACGCTCTGCGCGGCCTGCAGCTTGGCCGCTTCATGCCGCTGGCCGGCCCACCGGGCCTGCCATGGCAGCGTGACGAGGCCCAGCACGTTGAAGCTGAGCATGCGCTCGAACTCGCGCTCGCGGCCCTGCGCCAGGCGGCTGAAGGAAAGCACGGGGTTCGGCAGGCTCGCGGCCTGAACGCGGTCGGCGTCGCTCAGCTGCAGGGTGGCGAAGGCGTCCTGCACGCGCGGGCCGTTGATGAGCGCGATGCGCACCGCGGATTCGACATCGAGCGGCCTGGCGAGCAGCTCGTCGACGCTCTTCTGCGAGGCCTCGTCGGGCGTGCGCTGGGCGGTGGTGCCCGCCATGAGCGGGTTGTTGCCGACCAGCGCCTGCACGTCGGCGCTGCCGCCGTCGGGCGAGAGGCTGGCGCAGCCGGCGAGCACCAGCGCGGCCGCCAGCGCGGCGCCGGTTCGGATGAGTGGAAGTAGGGGCTTGTCGCCGACCTTGTTCGGGCCAGGCAGGTGTGCTTCGCTACGCTTCCGATAGCGATGAGTGCCGGCGGCATGCCGGCGAACGGGGGAATTCACTTTCGATCTCCATGAGCAATACGACGGACGCCGCGAGCCGGAACAGGCTCACTGCGGACGGACTACGGGCAGGGAGATCAGGAAATGGGCGGCTTCAGGCCCTGGACGGGCTCCGCGCTGGCGAAGCGGGCCGCGTGGGCCGCGGGCGACGCCTGGGGCGCGCCGTGGACGATGGCGACCAGCGGCATGCCGCCGAGCGCCACCGTGTGGCAGACCTGGCATGCGACGCAGGTGCCGCAGCCCTGGTGATCGCCGTGATTGGTGGTGCCGGTGCCGCCGTCGTCATGCCCGGCGTGGGCCGACATGTCCATCGCCATGTCGCCGGCCGCATCCATCGCCTCGTGGCAATGGGCTTCGGCCGCGGCGGAAGCCACGGTCGCGGCCTCCATGGCCGCCGGCAGCGAGTGGCGCACCATCTCGACCGCCATGGCATCGCCCAGCCAGCCGCGAACGGGCAGCAGGACGATCATGAGGGCGAGCAGCAGGGTGCGCATGAGGGCGGATGATAAACCGGTGCCTCAAGACACCAGCTGTCCGCGGGCCTTGTCGACCCACACCTGCAGGTTGTCGAGCAAATCCTTCTGGCTGAACGAGCAGCTTTCCTCGCTGAAGAGCGCGCTCGATTCCAGCCGGTCGAGCAGCCCCAGCAGCACCTCGCCGTAGCGCGGGGGCAGCGCGCCCAGCAGCTCGGTGCCGGCGCGGGCCTCGTCCGACAGCGTGGTGACGGAGCCGCGCCCGGCACGCAGGGCCGCGACGCGCGCGGCGACGGCATCGAGCTGCTGCAGCGCGGCGCTCACGATGCGTTCTTTCCGGGAGGCGGCAGCGACAGGCCGCGCTCGCGCATCAGGTCGCGCAGGATGTCGGGGTAGTCGGTGATGATCCCGTCGGCGCCCCAGTCCATCAGCCGCAGCATGTCGGCGCGCTGGTTCACCGTCCAGGGCAGCACCTTCATGCCGATCTTCTGGGCCTCGCGGATGACTTCCGGCGTCAGGTCGGCGAAGGCCGGCGACCAGATGACGGGTCCCGGCGCATTGGCCGACGCCGCCCTGACCATCTGCGGCACCGAGGCGAAGCTGGCGGCGTCGAAGCCGTCGGTCCAGCGCTTGTCCTTCAGCGTGCGGGGCGTCGTGAGGTAGGCGCGCGGCATCTGCGGCGCGAGCTTGCCGACCAGCGTCAGCGTGCGCCAGTCGAAGCTCTGGATGGTCACGCGCCCGGCCATGTTCGCCTTGTCGATCTCGGCGAGCAGAGCGCGCACCATCGGCTCGGGTGCGGCGGTTTCGTCGGGCCTGGTGGGATCGATCTTGGTCTCGATGTTGAAGCGCACCGTGGCCGCGTCGGCGCCGCGCGCCTGCACCTGTGCGAAGAGCGAGGCCAGCGTGGGAATGCGCTCGCCGTCGCGTGGCATCTGCAGCGCGAACTGCTTGCCGTAGTTGCTCGCCGGGTTGAGGCGGCCCACGTCGTAGGTCTGCAGCTGCGCGAGCGTGAGCGAGCGGATCGGCGCGCCGCTCTTCGGCGCCAGCCAGGCACCGCTGGCGTCGCGCGTGTGGTCGGGGTTGAGCGAGGTGTCGTGCGAGATCACCACCACGCCGTCGGCCGTGAGGCCGACGTCGAGCTCCAGCGTGGTCACGCCCATGTCGATGGCATTGGAGAACGCGGCCAGCGTGTTCTCGGGTGCCAGCCCGCGTCCGCCGCGATGGGCCTCGAGATCGAAATGCTGCTTTGCCTTGGGGGCCACGGCGGCACAGCCGGCCAGCAGCAGGGCGCAGACGACGAGCGTGTATTTCTTCTTCATTTGAGCTGTACCTTGATCCCGTTGTCCTGCACCGTGATGTCGCCGATCTCATAGGTCTTGCGCCCGACCGTGAGCTCGTCGGCCGTGAAGCTGCGCAGCACCTGTCCCTGCAGCAGTTCCTGCGCGACCACCGCGCCCACCTTCTGCAGCCGCTCGGCGTCGCGGCCCTCCATGCCCTGCAGCTCCAGGCGCTCGGCCTTGGGCTGGTCGAGCCGAAGGGCGCGCGCGGTGGCGTCGTACTTCAGCGCGCTGCTGACCGACACCACGCCCTGCACCGGCGAGGCGGCCAGCAGCGGGCTCGCGATGGTCAAGGTGGCGGTGATGGCCGCGCGGTTGGCCTGCGCGTTCAGGCCCAGCTGCGGATCGCGCAGGCCGACCATGAAGATCTCGGCATAGCGCTCGGCCACCGGGAAGCGCTTGGCGATCTGCGCCTGCAGCTCGTCGCGGCTGGCGGTGTATTCGCTGGTGAAGAAATTGAAGCCGGCCAGCGCTGCGAAGGGCGCCTGCAGGGCCGTCGCGCCCAGCAATGCGTGCAGCACGCGGCGGCGGGAGATGGTGGGCAGGTTGCGGTGGTTCATACGGTTGGGAGCTTGCCACAGGAGGTAGGTTTCCCGGTGTCGGGCGGCGCGCCGACGGCTTGTACCCGCATCTCGTAGCGCGCAAAGGCCCGCTCGCCCTTGTGTATCACGCTGTGCAAAGAGAAACCGAAGCGTTCGTACAGCGAGCGCAGCGGCGCCCGGTCGGCCACGCAGTCCAGCCGCAGGTACGGGCGGCCGGCCTGCGTCGTGCGTTCTCGTGCGAATTCCAGCAGCCGCACGGAAACGCCGCGCCCCGCCCAGGCCCGGCTCACGGCGAGCTTGTGCACGTAGAGCGAGTCGCCGCTTTCCATTTCGGGCCAGAAGCCCGGGTCTTCCAGGTCGATCCGCACCACGCCGGCCACATCGCCGCCTTCGCGCGCGATGAAGTAGCTGCCGGCATCGGTGTCGCGCTGGATGCGCTCGAGGGCGACGTCGGCAGCCGACCACAGCGGCCGGCCTTCGGCGGCGATCCATCGGGCGGCTTCGTTCAGCACGGCCGCGACGGTGGCGGCCTCGGAGGGCTTGGCTTGTTCGATCTGCATCGGGGCCAGAGCATAGCGGCGCCGGGTTTCAGGCATGCCTGAGGACGTCGAAGCCTTCCTGCGGCGAAGGCGCGGCGAAGTGGCTGCTGATCTGGTCGAACTGCGCGTCCGTCGTCTCGAAGGGATGCGTGCCGCTCGCGTTGCGTGCCCGCAGGCGCTCCTTGCAGACGGCGTCGGGCACGTCGAGAAAGTGCAGCCTGTGCGCGGCGCCGGCCGCTTCGAAGATGCCTCGCATCCACCGGCGGCTGGCCACCGTGTTGGCGGGAAAGTCGAGCACCACCGACACGCCGACCCCGAGCAGCCCGGCCACGTGGGGCGCCATGGCCTGCTTCAGCCGGCCCGCGCAGCGCACGTAGTCGGGCAGTTCGCGGATTTCGCCGGGGTATAGCGCCGCCAGCCAGGCGTCTTCGCTGATCAATACCGTGGCAGGCGCCTCGGCGAGCTGCCGCGTGAGCGTGGACTTGCCGGCGCCGATCTTGCCGCAGACCATGTGGAGCACGGGGCGGGGGAGTGGTGTCATTTCGGTCTCCTGGAGGGTGGAAGAAAAATGCCCCAGGAAACGAAAAACCCGCCTCGTGGGGCGGGTTGCATGGCGTGTACCTGACGTGTCGTTCTAAGTGCCGCGCGCTAACCCACCGTTTTCCGGATGGGTCGAATAATGGACGCGGTACGCAGGCTGGCCATGGGCGGAGGATAGCAGCCCGGCCGGCAGCGGCTCAGTCGTGCAGCGAAGAGAGAAACTGCTTCAGCTCCGGCGTCTGCGGATTGCCGAACAGCTCGGCCGGCGGCCCCATCTCGTGCACGCGGCCCTGGTGCATGAAGATCACGCGGTCGCTGACCTTGCGCGCGAAGCTCATCTCGTGCGTGACCATCAGCAGCGTCATGCCCTCGTCGGCCAGCGACTCCACCACGCGCAGCACCTCGCCCACCAGCTCGGGGTCGAGCGCGGAAGTGATCTCGTCGCACAGCAGCACGGCCGGCTCCATCGCCAGCGCGCGGGCGATGGCCACGCGCTGCTGCTGGCCGCCCGAGAGCTGATCGGGCATGGCGTCGAACTTCTCGGCCAGGCCCACGCGCGCGAGCAGCTTGCGTGCCTGCGAGGCGGCTTCGAGGCTGGTGCGTTTCTTCACCAGCGTGGGCGCGAGCATCACGTTCTTGCCGACCGTGAGGTGCGGGAACAGGTTGAAGCCCTGGAAGATCATGCCCACGCGCTGGCGCAGCTCGCGCATGGCCATGGCGCTCTCGTGCAGCAGCGGCTTGCCGTCCACCGTGAGCGAGCCTTCCTGGAACACCTCCAGCCCGTTGACGCAGCGCAGCAGCGTGCTCTTGCCCGAGCCGCTCTTGCCGATGATGGCGATCACCTCGCCGCGCTTCACGTCGAGGTCGATGCCCTTGAGCACCTCGTTGGTGCCGTACGACTTGCGCAGCGCCGTGATGCGCACGATGGGCGAGCCCACCGCGGTGGCGGGTTGTTGTTGGGGTTCAAGCACGGCGGCCATGGGATTTCCTCTCGAGGTTCTTGGCGTACAGGCTCACCGGGAAGCACAGCACGAAATAAAGCAGGGCCACGCAGCTGAACACCACGAAGGGCTGGAAGGTGGCGTTCGAGATCATGCTGCCCGCCTTGGTGAGTTCGATGAAGCCGATCACCGACGCGAGCGCGGTGCCCTTGATGACCTGCACCAGGAAGCCCACCGTGGGCGCGATGGCGATCTTCACCGCCTGCGGCAGGATCACGTGGCGAAGCTGCTCGCCGAAGCTCAGCGCGAGGCTGCCCGAGGCCTCCCACTGCCCCTTCGGGATCGAGGCCACGCAGCCGCGCCAGATTTCGGTGAGGAAGGCGCTGGTGTAGAGCGTGAGCGCCAGGCTGGCGGCGGTCCACGCCGACACGTCCACGACGAAGAGCGCGATGCCGAAGTAGGCCAGGAAGAGCTGCATCAGCAGCGGCGTGCCCTGGAAGAGCTGCACGTAGAGGCCCACGGCCCGGCCGGCAACCTTGCCGCCGCGCAGCCGCAGGAAGAGCAGCAGCGCGCCCACGATGCCGCCGCCGATGAAGGCGATGAGCGAGAGCACGACAGTCCAGCGCAGTGCCAGCAGCAGGTTGCGCAGGATGTCCCAAAGTGAAAAGTCCGCCATGGTGGTGAAAGTGCCCGTGTTCGCTCAGCGCCCGAAGAAGAACTTCGGCCCCGCCCAGTCGAGCAGCCGCCGCAGCGCCACCGACAGCGCCAGGTAGATCAGCGTGGCGACGATGAAGGCCTCGAAGGCGCGGAAGTTGCGGCTCTGGATGAGGTTGGCCGCGTAGCTCAGCTCCTCGGTGGAGATCTGCCCGCACACCGCCGAGCCCAGCATCACGATGACGATCTGGCTCACCATCGCGGGCCACACCTTCTTGAGCGCCGGCGGCAGCACCACGCGCAGGAACACCTGCGACTTGCTGAGCGCCAGGCTCACGGCGGCCTCGATCTGCCCCTTGGGCGTGGCTTCGATGCCGGCGCGGATGATCTCGGTGGAGTAGGCGCCCAGGTTCAGCACCATCGCGATCACCGAAGCCACCTCCGGCGTGAGCTTGACGCCCGCGGCCGGCAGCCCGAAGAAGATGAAGAAAAGCTGCACGATGAAGGGCGTGTTGCGGATCAGCTCCACGTACGTGCCCACGATGGCGCGCAGCCACTTCGGACCGTCGGCGCGCGCCCACGCGCAGAAGGTGCCCACGATCATGCCCAGCACGGTGCCGACGGCGGTCAGGCCGATGGTCCACGCCACGCCGCGCAGCAGCAGCGGCCACTCGGAGAGCACCGCAGCAAAGTCAAACTCGATGTTCATAAGTCAGTCTTCTCTTCGTGGAACGCCGCGGAACCGGCTTTGCCGGGCCGCAGGCGTTGCCCCCGGCGAGGGGGTGTGCGCAGCGACACGAAGTGCGCGAAGCATGGGGGAGTGCTTGTTCAGACGGGGAGGTCGCCAGCGGCTTTGCCCAGCCACTTCTTGGACATGGCATCGAGCGTGCCGTCCTTCTTGGCGGCCGCGATGATCTCGTTGACCTTGGTCTTCAGCGCGGTCTCGCCCTTGGCGATGCCGACGAAGCAGGGGCTGTCCTTCAGCAGCAGCTTGAACTCGGCGCTGACCTTCGGATTCTTCGCGAGCATGTCGCCGGCAACGGCGGCGCTGGTCGCGAGGGTCTGCGTCTGGCCGGCCACGAAGGCGGCGATGGTCGCGTTGTTGTCCTCGAAGCGGCGGTAGTCGACGTTCGGCGGCGCCACCTTGTTCAGTTCCTGGTCTTCCATCGCGCCGCGCGTCACGGCCACGGTCTTGCCGGCCATGTCGGCGAAGCTGGTGAGCTTCATGCTCTTGGCTGCGTACACGGCCTGGAAGAAGGGCGCGTAGGCCGACGAGAAGTCGATCACCTTCTCGCGCTCGGGGTTCTTGCCCAGCGTGGAGATCACCAGGTCGGCCTTCTTGGTCTGCAGGTACGGGATGCGGTTGGCGCTGGTCACCGGCACCAGCTCGACCTTCACGCCCAGCTTGGCGGCGATGAGTTCGGCCATCTCGACGTCGAGGCCTTGCGGCTTCATGTTCTTGTCGACCGAGCCGTAGGGCGGGTAGTCCGTGGGCACTGCGATCTTGATCGTCTTGGCCTTGAGCACGTTGTCCAGCGCGTTCTGGGCGTGCGCGGCGCCGGCCGAGGCCAGCATGGCGGCGGAAGCGAGCGCCAGGGCGACGCGGCGTTTGGATGCAGAGAAGGTCATAGCAGGGCTCCTAGGTAAGTCGAAGAATCGGAATCGGGGGCTGCGCCGGGCTTGCGGCGCCTGCCTTTGGCTGCGGCGGGCGCAGCGGTCGTGTTCTGAAGCGGCGCCAGCGCGTCGCGCAACTGCGCCAGCGGGTCGGTGGGCGCCTGCACGCGCAGCGCCGACTGCACCGTGCCGATGTGCTCGGCCATCAGCGCCTCGGCGGCGGCGTGGTCGCCGCGCTCCAGCGCCGCGACGATGCGCACGTGGTCTTCGCAGGACTGCACCGCGTCGTGCGTGGACTGGTAGAGCATGGCGATCAGCGTGGTGCGCGCCGTGTAGTCGCGCAGCGTGTCGGCCAGCAGCGTGTTGCCCAGGCACTCGGCCAGGCAGACGTGGAAATCGCCCAGCAGGAAGCTGCGGTTGCCGACGTCGCTCTCTTTCAGTGCGGCCTTTTCACGCTGCAGGTGCGCCTTGAGCTGCCGCAGGGCGGTCTTCTCGATCTTGCCCACGCTTCGGATGAGCCCCAGTTCGATCACGCGCCGCGCCTCGAAGGCCTCGCGCGCCTCGTCCTGCGAGGGCTCGATGACGAACCAGCCGCGCCGCGCGCTCACCGTGACGATACCGCGCGCCGCCAGCCGCGTGAGCGCCTCGCGCACGATGGTGCGGCTGCAGTCGAACAGCATTGCCAGCTGCTGCTCGCCCAGGCGAGAACCCGGCGCGAGCTTCTGTGCCATCACCGCCTCGACGATGCGTGCACTGATTTCGGATGCGGAGATGGCCATATGCCTGCATACCAGCAGCTTCTGTGCCAACTGGTATGCAAGATTTGCGCACCTGAATGGAGCGCGACCCTGGTGCGGGGTCCCTGCGGATGCTCCGGTTCAGTGCCTGGCGCGGCCCAGCGCGCTGGCCGGCAGTGCCACAAGCATGAGCAATGCCGACAGCACCAGCGCCCCGCTCAGCACGTAGAGGCTGGCGGTGAAGCCGCCCGTGAGCGTCTTGAGCCAGCCGACCATCACCAGCCCCGCGCTGCCGCCGATGGTGCTGATGAGCGCGATGCCCGCCGCTGCCGCGCTCTTCGACATGAAATTGCCCGGCACCGCCCACAGCACGGTGAACGCCGCCGAGATGCCCATGGCCGCCAGCGCGAGGCACAGCACGGCGGCTATGGCGTCATGCATGAAGAGCGTCGTCAGCGCCAACCCGGCCGCGCCCGCGACCGCGCTGAGCGCGAAGTGCCAGCGCCGCTCCTTGCTGCGGTCGGAATGCCGGCCCACCACGATGTTGGCCGCGATGCCCGCCACCGCCGGAATCACCGAATAGAAGCCGATCTGCAGCACGCTCAGTCCCATCGACTTGAGGATCGTCGGCTGCCAGAACGACAGCGCGTAGATGCCCAGGATGATCAGGAACGACATGAAGCCGATCAGCCAGACCCGGCCGTCGCGCATCGCCGCGCCGAAGGTGTGGCGCCCGGCGGCGCCGTGCGCGGCCTGGTCTTCGGCCAGCAGGCGGGCCACGCGCTGCTTCTCGGCAGCGCTGAGCCAGGCCGCCTGCGCCGGGCCGTTCGACAGCCAGCCGAAGGCCGCGATGCCGAGCAGCACGCTCGGCAGTCCCTCCAGCAGGAAGAGCCACTGCCAGCCGCGCAGCGACAGCGCGCCGTCGAGGTACGTCATCGTCAGCCCCGCGATCGGCCCGGCCACGATGGGCGCCGCGCCGAAGGCCATGAAGAAGAGGGCCGTGGCCTGCGCGCGGCGGTGCGACGGAAACCACAGCGTCAGGTAGAACAGCACGCCCGGCGCGAAGCCGGCCTCGAACACGCCGATGAGAAAGCGCAGCACGTAGAACTGCGTGGGCGTCGTCGTGAACATCATCGCGGCCGAGGCCAGCCCCCACAGGCCCATGATGCGCAGCAGCGTCGCGCGCACGCCGATCTTCGCGAGCATCAGGTTGCTCGGAATCTCGAACACCGCGTAGCCGATGAAGAAGATGCCCGCGCCCAGGCCGAACACCGCGTCGCTGAAGCCGAGCTGCTCCTTCATCTGCAGCTGCGCGTAGCCGACGTTGGTGCGGTCCAGGTAGTTCAGCACGTAGCAGGCGCACAGCAGCGGCATCAGGCGCCAGGTGATCTTGCGGAAGAGGGCGGCGTCCTCGCGGGCGGTGGCGCCCGGGGAGGTACTTGCCTGCGCCCCGGCCAGGGTGGCTGTGTTCATCGTCTGTCTCCTCGTTGTCGGTCGTTCGGTCAGGCTTTCACCGGCGTTCCGAAGCTGGTCTCGCCCCAGAGGAAGCTGGCCGGCGCGCCCGGAAAGAGCCAGTGCGGCGTGCATTCCGCCGACGGCACCACGTTGCTGAAGCCGTGCGAGGAAGAAGTGCCCGCGAGCGTCTTCTCCAGCACCATCGACAGGTACTGGTCGTTGCTGCTTTCCTGCGTGTTGCCGTTGAGGATCACCTCCGCGCCGGTGGCCTGCGCATAGCGGCGGATGCCGTTGTGCCGCGACTGCAGCGGCGCCCAGCTGTCGGCCGACACGCCGTTCTCGCTGCTCACCCGCAGGCCGTCGGCGGCGCGATAGACCAGCGAATGGTTGCCTTCGGTGTGGCCCGGCGTGTGCACCAGCGCCAGCCCGCGGCCGAGCTGGATGCTGCCTTCGAAAGCCACGATTCGCTCGGCCGGAATGCCGTCGAGCCCGTGCGGGCAGTACCACTCGGCCTGCACCGGCATCAGGCCCTGCACGCTCGCGAGTTCCTGGCGGTGCACCAGCAGCTTGGCGTTCGGCAGCATCCCAGGCGTGCCGGCATCGCCCAGCCAGCGGCGCAGGTCCTGCGTGTGCAGGTGGTCGTAGGTGATGTAGTCGACCTGCTCCGGCGCGATGCCGCAGCTCGCCAGCGCCTGCGGCACGGTCCGGTAGACCGGCGCGATCGCCTTGTGCAAGAACTTCGGTGTCTGCTCGGCCAGGCGCTTGAAGTAAGGCGTCTCGTTGCCGGCCTCGAAGTCGGCCGGGGTGAACAGCAGCGTGCGCAGCCGGCCCTCGAAGTCGTCGTACTGGACCAGCACCGTGCGCGCCAGCAGATGCACCATGTGCGGCTTGAGCAGCTTCTGCGAGTACACGCCGGTGAAGGCGAACCACGCGGGATACGGAATGCGCAGCAGGTCGAAGCTGCGTGCGAAGCGCACCGGCGGCGCGTCGAGCAGGCGCTCGCGCAGGCCCTCGGCGGCGCGGCGGATGGCACGCAGGCGGTCCTGCGGCATGGCGGCGTTGCGCGCGCCGTCGAAATCAGCCAGCTGGGCGAAGCCGGTCGGGTCGGGGTCTCGGGTCATGGGAAGTTCTCCTTGGCTTTTTGGCGCGCAGGCGCTCAGTACATCGAGCGCCCGCCCGAGATGTCGAACACCGCGCCGGTGCTGAAGGAACAGTCGTCCGACGCGAGCCATGCCGCCATGGCGGCCACCTCGTCGACCTCCACGAAGCGCGCCATCGGCACGCGCGAGAGCAGGGCGATGCGCAACTGCTCGCGGTGTTCGGCCGGAACGGCAGCGAACACCTCGGTATCGGCCGCCGAGGGTGTGATGCAGTTCACCAGCACGCCCGAGGAAGCCAGCTCCTTGCCCAGCGACTTGGTGAGCGCGATGAGCCCGGCCTTCGAGGCGGAGTAGGCGGCGTTGAAGCCGTTGCCCTCCTTGCCCGCGACCGAGGCTATGTTGACGATGCGGCCGCGCCGCCGCTCGAGCATCGCCGGTGCCACTGCCCGGCAGCACAGCCATGCGCCCGTGAGGTTGACGTCGAGCACGTTGCGCCACTGCGCCGGCGTGTGCTCCCAGGCCGGCACGGTCGGCCCGAGCACCCCGGCGTTGTTGACGAGGATGTCGATGCCGCCAAAGCGCTCCTGCGACTGCGCGGCCGCGCGGGCGATCTGGTCTTCTTCACGCACATCGACGACTGCCGACGCGGCGGTGCCGAGCGGCGCGAGCGTCTCCAGGGCATCGGCGAGCGCCAGCGCATCGAGGTCCCAGAGCGCGACGCTCGCGCCGGCCGCCAGGTAGTGCCGCGCAATCGCCAACCCGATGCCGCGCGCGCCGCCGGTCACGATGGCATGCCGGCCGGCGAGCGCATCGCCGCGCAGCGCGTTCATGCCGCGGCCGTTTCGGGAGTGCGCGAGGCGGCCGGCTGGCCCAGCAGCCCCGCCACCAGCGCGCCGACCTGTTCTGCCGGCACGCCCGCCAGCAGCTGCCGCAGCATCGTCAGGGTGTCGAAGTAGACGCGCTCGCACACCAGCCGGTCGCCCTCGAAGATGAAGAAGGCGTTCATCCGGCAGCGGAAGCTGTTGCCGGTGGGCGGCAGGCCCTTGAGCGGGCCCTTGTGCGTGCCCAGCAGCCAGAACTCGACGATCACCGAATCGTCGGCGTGGCGCAGCTGGATGATCTCGTGGCGCTGGTCTGGAAAGGCACGGCGCGTGTCGATGTAGTACTGGCGCACCTCGGCGATGCCGTCGTGCACCTCGCCGCTGGGAACCAGCTCGTAGTGCGGATGTGGGAAGGTGCCGAGCACCGCGTCGAAGTCCTGCCGGGTCTCGTCGGCGAAGTGGTCGAGCACGAGGCGCTCGCGGCGGGCCTGGAGTGCTGTGCGTGGGGTGTCGTCTTTGCTCATCGGGGTGTGCTCCATGTGACAGGAATGGCTGCTGACATCGGGTTGGCGCGAATGCGCCGCTCCGGGCTCGCTGCGTACTATCGGCACGCCCCTGAAACAAGACTGTCCGGTGTTGGCAATCGACGCTACGGACAAACCCGCGATGCCACGCACGCCCCCTTCATCCCCCGACACGGCCCCGGACGCGCAGCCATCGCCGGTGCACAACGGCGACATGCGGCTGGCCGAGGACGTGCAGCGGCGCCTGCTCGAAGTGGCGCACCGGCGCACGCTGGCGCGCGGCGAATCGCTCTTCCACAAGGGCTCGTCGCCCGACGCGCTCTTTGGCGTGGTGGCCGGTTCTCTGCGCGTGAGCGTGGTGGCGCCGGGCGGACGCGAGGCGGTGATCGCGATGCTCGAACCCGGCCACTGGTTCGGCGAGGTGTCGCTGCTGGTGGGGCGCGAGCGCGTCTACGACACCTGCGCAGTCGACACCACCGAGATGGCCGTGGTCGCTGCGGCCGACTTCCATCGCCTCGTGGCCGAGCATCCCGACGTGCACATGGCCTTCACCCGGCTGGTGTGCCTGCGGCTGCGCCAGGCGCTGGCGTGGATCGACGACGTGATCCTGATGCCGCTGCCGGTGCGGCTCGCGCACCGCCTGCTCACGCTGGACGCGCGCGCGGAGGGCACGGGCGAGGGCGCGGACAAGGGAGGCAGCGCGCTGCTGGGCGTGTCGCAGGAAGACCTGTCGTTCATGCTCGGCGTGTCGCGCCAGAGCGTGAACCGGCAGCTCAAGCTGTGGGAGGAGGACGGCACGCTGCGCGTGCGCTACCGCGCCATCGAGCTGCTGGACCGCGCACGGCTCGAGCGGCACGCGGCCACGCCGCCCTGAGCGGCGTTCTGCGCGGGATCAGTCCATCCGCGCGCCGGATGCCTTCACCGCCTTCTCCCAGCGCGGTGTTTCCGTCGCGAGGAAGCGCGCGAAATCCTCGCTGCCCAGGAAGGCCGGGTCTGCGCCCTGGCTCACCATGCGCTCGCGCACCTCGGGGTTGTTCAGCACCTGCTTGAAGGCGTCGCTCAGCTTGGCGACCACGTCCTTGGGCGTGTCCTTCGGCGCGAGGAAACCGTAGAAGCCCACCACCTCGAAGCCCTTGACGCCCGATTCTATGACGGTCGGGATCTCGGGCAGGGCGGGGTTGCGCTCGCGGCTGGTCACGGCCAGTGCGCGCACCTTGCCCTGCTTGTGATAGTTGGCCGCCTGCGGGATCGACTCGGCCATGAACTGCACCTGCCCGCCCATCAGGTCGGTGAAGGCCGGGGCGCTGCCGCGGTAGGGGATGTGCACCATGAAGATGCCGGTGGCGGTCTTGAACATCTCCGGCACCAGGTGGCTGATGCCGCCGTTGCCGGCCGAGCCGTAGTTGACCTGGCCGGGCCGCGCCTTGGCGTAGTCGATGAACTGCTTCAGGTTCTGCACCGGCAGCTTGGGGGTGACCAAGAGCGCCAGCGGCTGCATCGCGGTGCGCGCGATGGGCACGAAGTCGCGCTGCGTGTTGTAGGGCAGCTTGCTGTAGAGCGCACCGTTGATCACCGCCACGCCGGTGTTGGCCAGCATGAGCGTGTAGCCGTCGGCCGGGCTCTTGGCGACTGCATCGGCGCCCACCGAGCCGCCCGCGCCGGGCTTGTAGTCGACGATCAGCGGCTGGCCCAGCACGGCCTGCAGCTTGTCGGTCAGCAGGCGCGCGTGCTGGTCGAGCGGGCCGCCGGCCGGGAAGCCGATGACGATCTTGATCGGCTTGTCGGGAAAGGCGGCCATTGCCGCCGTGGCGCCGAGGCCGAGGGAAAGGGCCGCGAGCGCGGTCCGCAGGGGCTTGTTCATGATCCGTCTCCTTTTTGTTGGGAGACGATCATAAGCAGCGCCTTCAGCCGGCCAGCGTGGCTTTCAGCGTGATCTCCGGCACGCTCGCCAGCGCCTTCGACAGCGGGCAGCCGGCCTTGGCTGCGGCCGCGATCTGCTGGAATTTCGCCTCGTCGAGGTTGGGCACGCTGGCGTCGAGTTCGAGCGCGATGCGGTCGATCTTGAAGCCGTCGCCGTCCTTGGCCAGCCGCACGGCCGCGCGGGTGTCGATCTTCGTGGCCGCCAGGCCTTCCCGCTCCAGCGCGAAGGCGAAGGCCATCGTGAAGCAGGCGGCGTGCGCGGCGCCGACGATTTCCTCGGGGTTGGTGCCGCGCTTGTCGTCCTCGAAGCGGCTGGCGAAGCCGTAGGGGTAGTCCTTGAGGGCGCCGGTCTCGGTGCTGACCAGGCCCTTGCCGGTCTTGCCGGCGCCTTCCCAGTGAACGCTCGCGTGCTTTTCTACTGCCATGGAAGCTCCTTCGTTTGGGTGGGTGGATGGGGGGAAAGGAGAAGAGCCTGCAGGTATCGCGCGGAAGGCGGCGCCTGTCTGTAGTCGCAGAGCGCATCCGGCAGGGCCGGGCATGTGAGAAAAATTGGCGTCACCTAGGCGACGCCCCCGGGGGCTTCCCCGATGCGAGCGGCGGACGTGGCGGCTTAGGCTGGCGGGCATCCATCTTCCCGCCCTCCCGCCCCCGACCGTGACCACCATGGAACAACGCCCGCATTACAAGTTCTGGCCCAAGCGCCTCCCGCACTCGATCACCGTCCCCGCCACCTCGCTCTGGCACAACCTGGCCACCTCGGCCGCGCGCTACCCCGACAAGCCCGCGCTGGTGTTCTTCGGCCGCGTGACCAGCTACCGCGAGTTCGCCGCCCAGGTCGACCGGCTGGCCGGCACGCTGCATGCGCTGGGCGTGAAGCGCGGCGACCGCGTGATGCTGGACATGCAGAACTGCCCGCAGCTGGTGATCGCGCATTTCGCGATCCTGCGCGCCAACGCGGTGGTGGTGCCGGTCAACCCGATGAACCGGGCCGAGGAGCTCAAGCACTACATCACCGACCCCGACGCCAAGGTGGCCCTCATCACCGGCGACCTGGCGCCCGAGCTGGCCAAGGCCAGCAACGCGCTGCCGCCCGAGCAGCGGCTCGACCACATGATCGTGACCCAGTTCACCGACGCCTTCGACGCCGACGCCTCGGGCGACGATGCCCCGGCGCCCGCCTGGAAGGAATGGCTCACCACCCGCCACCCGCTGCCCGCGCTCGATGGCGGCACGGTCATCGCCTGGACCGACGCGCTAGAGGCCGGCCACCCGCCGCCCGAGCACGTGGTGGGAGCCAACGACATGGCGCTGCTGCCCTACACCAGCGGCACCACCGGCCTGCCCAAGGGCTGCATCCACAACCACTCCAGCCTGATGCACAACGCCGTCGCCGGCCAGATGTGGGGCGGCTCCACCTCCGAGACGGTGGTGCTGGCCGTGGTGCCGATGTTCCACATCACCGGCGTGGTGAGCATGATGCACACCGCCATCCTCGCGGCGGCCACGCTGATCATCATGCCGCGCTGGGACCGCGACGTGGCCGGCCGGCTCATCTCGCGCTGGAAGGTCACGGCCTGGACCAACATCCCGACCATGGTCATCGACCTGATGGCCAGCCCCAACTTCAAGGACTACGACCTGTCGAGCATGACCTACATCGGCGGCGGCGGGGCCGCCATGCCGCAGGCCGTGGCGCAGCGCCTCCTCGAGCAGTACGGCCTGAAGTACCAGGAGGGCTACGGCCTGACCGAGACCGCCGCTCCATCGCACACCAACCCCTCGGACCACCCCAAGCAGCAGTGCCTGGGCATCCCGTTCATGAGCACCGACGCGCGCGTGGTCGACCCCGACACGCTCAAGGAAATGCCCATCGGCGAATCGGGCGAGATCATCATCCACGGCCCCGAGGTGTTCCAGGGCTACTGGAAGCGCCCCGACGCCACGGCCACCGCCTTCGTCGAATTCGAGGGCAAGCGCTTCTTCCGCTCGGGCGACATGGGCCGCATGGACGAGGACGGCTACTTCTTCATCACCGACCGCCTCAAGCGCATGATCAACGCGAGCGGCTTCAAGGTGTGGCCCGCCGAGGTCGAGCTGCTGATGTTCCGCCACCCGGCCATCCAGGAAGCCTGCGTCATCTCGACCAAGGACGACTACCGCGGCGAATCCGTCAAGGCCGTGGTGGTGCTGCGCCCCACCCACAAGGACACCACCGAGCAGCAGATCATCGACTGGTGCCGCGAGAACATGGCCGTCTACAAGATCCCGCGCAAGGTGCAGTTCGTCGACGCGCTGCCCAAGAGCGGGAGCGGAAAGGTGATGTGGCGGCTGCTGCAGGAGGCGGAGAGCGAGGCGAAGTGAGGCGAAACGAGATCGGGGCCTTTCACTTGCGGCCCAGCGATTTCAGCAGCTTCCCGGCTTCTTCTTTTCCCGCTGGCGTGACGGATGCCGCCGCCACCGCCTTCGTGAGGTAGTCGACAACCTTGCGGTGGTTCTTGTGCGGGCCTTCCCAGAGGAAGAGGCGGCCCAGTTCCAGTGCCGCGTCGCCATCGCCTCCGGCGTAGGCGCGCTCGAACCAGAAGCGGGCCCAGCGGAAGTTGCCTTCGTCGCGGTAGCAGATGGCGAGGTTGGCGCAGCCCGCCACGTCGCCCGCCTTGGCCGCCTTGCGGTACCACTGGCGGGCGGCGGTGCTGTCCTGCCTCACGCCGATGCCGTGGTCGAGGAAGTAGCCGACGCTGTTGAGCGCATGCGTCTCGCCAGCGGCCGCCGCCTTGAGGAACAGCGACAGCGCCTTCTTGTGCGCGCCGGAGTCCCATGCGTCGTTGGCGGCGGAAAACCAGTCGTCCCGGGTGGGTTCCTGCATGTGCGGGGTCTCCTTCGAAGCGGCCGTTCCGCAAAGAACGCGAGAAAGAAAAAAACTGTGTCCCGATCTTTGCCGGCGCACGGATCACTTAGCCTTGATCGGTTTGGCGATTCTGCCAATCTCCAGGTCTTTCCGGCTCCTTCATGCACTTTCGCGCGCTGCTTTCCAGTCTTCTCCTCTTCGCCCTTCCTCTTTTCTCCCAGGCCGCACCCCGCGACTGCCTCGTCGTCGGCATCAGCGACGGCGACACACTCACCGCCCGCTGCGGGCGCATCGGCGCCTACGAGCGCGTGAAGGTGCGCATCGCCGCCATCGACGCGCCGGAAAAAGCCCAGCCCTACGGCCAGCGCAGCCGGCAGGCGCTGAGCAGCATCTGCTTTCGCGAGCAGGCGCTCATCACCGAGATCGACACCGACCGCTACGGCCGCACCGTCGCCGACGTGAGCTGCAACGGCGAGGACGCCGGCAGCCGAATGGTGGCCGACGGCTGGGCCTGGGTGTACGACTACAACCGCCTTGCCACCAGGCGCGGCGGCGGGCTCTTCAAGCTGCAGGAAAGCGCCCGGGCCCGGCGCGCGGGCCTCTGGGCCGACCCTCGCCCGACGCCGCCCTGGGAGTGGCGCAAGGAGCAGCGCGAGGAGCTGCGGGAAGGGCAGCCGCACTGGGGCGGCAGCCATTGGGGCAGGCTCTTCTGATTGCCCCCGGGGCCTCTGCGACCGGCCTCATGTCACGGCGGATTCACGGGAGGGCAGGACCATGTCGGGTTCCCACAATCCCCGCGACAACGACATGGCAAAAGACTTCGCCCGCATGGAAGACTCCAATCCCTGCGCCAACCCCACCATCCATGAAGTTTCCGACCCGGCCCGGCGCGTGTTCGTGCGCGGCGGCATGGCGGCGGCGGTAGCCGGGCTCTTCGGCCCGCTGGCGGCCGGCACGCTGGCCGGCTGCGCCACCACCGGCGGCAGTGGCGGCAACGTGAGCGGCGTGGGCCGCGCCATCGGCTTCAAGAGCGTGCCCATGGCGGCCGTCGACACCGTGGTCGTGCCCGAGGGCTACAGCACGCAGGTTCTCTACCGCTGGGGCGACCCGACCGGCATCGCGGGCGCCATGCCCGCCTTCAAGGCCGACGGCTCCAACACCGCCGAAGAGCAGGCGCTGCAGGCCGGCATGCACCACGACGGCATGGCCTTCTTTCCGCTCGAAGGCTCCAGCCGCGGCCTGCTGGTTCTGAACCACGAGTACGTCGACGACGGCCTGCTGCACCCCGACGGCATGAAGACCTGGACGCCAGAGAAAGTGCGCAAGTCGATGAACGCGCACGGCGTGTCGGTCATCGAACTGCAGCGCGACGGCGCCGGCAGGTGGACCCAGCTCACGCCTTCGCGCTTCGCCCGCCGCGTCACCGCGCTCACCCCGATGACGCTGACCGGCCCCGCCGCCGGCCACGCCATGCTGCGCACCGCTGCCGATCCCTCCGGCACGCAGGTGCTGGGCACCTTCAACAATTGCTCCAACGGCCACACGCCGTGGGGTACCTACCTCACCTGCGAGGAGAACTTCGCCGACTACTTCGAGGGCACCGACACGCCCGACGCCCACCAGAAGCGCTGGGGCATCAGGAAGGGCAACGGCGCCAAGTACCGCTGGCACGAGCACGAGGCGCGCTTCGACGTGTCGAAGCACCCCAACGAATCGAACCGCTACGGCTGGGTGGTCGAGATCGACCCGCAGGACCCCGCCTCCACGCCGCGCAAGCGCACCGCGCTGGGCCGCGCCGCGCACGAGGGCGCCGCCACCGCGCTCACCGACGACGGCCGCGCCGTGATCTACATGGGCGAGGACTCGCGCTTCGAATACATCTACAAGTTCGTGAGCCGAGACGCGGTCAAGCCCGGCGGCGCAGCCGCCAACCGCGACCTGCTCGACCACGGCACGCTGTACGTGGCGCGCTTCGACGTGGACGGCACCGGCGAATGGCTGCCGCTCACGCAGGGCAAGGGCGGCCTCGTGGCCGACAAGGGCTTCGCGACCCAGGGCGACGTGCTCATCAAGGCGCGCCAGGCCAGCGACCTGCTGGGCGCCACGAAGATGGACCGTCCCGAATGGACCACGGTGGACCCGCTTACCAAGGAGGTCTACTGCACGCTCACCAACAACAGCAACCGCGGCGGCGCCGGCCAGCCCTTCATGGACGCGGCCAACCCGCGCTCCAACAACACGATGGGCCAGATCATCCGCTGGAAGGAAAGCGGCGACCTCGACGCGACCAAGTTCGCCTGGAACCACCTCGTGCTCGCGGGCGACCCGAAGCAGGTGCGCTACGAGGCGCAGGGCAACGTCAAGGGCGACTTCTTCGGCAGCCCCGACGGCCTGATGGTCGATGCGCGCGGCGTGCTGTGGATCGAGACCGACGTGTCGACATCGACGCTGGGCAAGGGCGAGTACGCCAACATGCCCAACAACCAGATGCTGGCCTGCGACCCGACCAAGGGCGAGATCCGCCGCTTCCTGCTCGGCCCGGCCGGCTGCGAGATCACCGGCCTCACCGCCACGCCCGACCTGCGCACGCTATTCATCAACATCCAGCACCCGGGCGAGCCCGCCAACGAGCGCAGCGACCCCGATCGCCCGCTCGCCGTGTCGAAGTGGCCCGACGGCGCAGGCCGGCCGCGCTCGGCGACCATTGCCATCACCAAGAACGACGGCGGCGTGATCGGGACCTGAAGAAGGCGCCCCTCAGCAGCTTCCCCAGCATCGCAGCGAGGGCACGAAAAGCCCCGCCGCGAAGCTGACGGCGCAGAAGAACAGTAGGATCAGCGCCGCCAGCTTCAGCCCCTGGGCGCTCCAGCGCGGTGCAAAGGTGCTGATGAGGCCCGAGGCGAAGCTGCCTTCGAGCCGCTGCGCGCCGCCCCAGCGCAGCACCCAGAGGCAGAACAGCGCTTCGGCGGCATGCGCTGCGATCCATAGGGTCAGAGACATGGAAGGCCCATTTTTCTGCCCCGCGTTCGCGTGACCCGCGACGCATAGAACTGGCGCAGCCGGTTGGCGGGACACCGCGGAACCGGCTTTGCCGGCCCGCCGGTGTCGCCCCCGGTGAGGGGGTTGGCGAAGCGACACGAAGTGCGCGAAGCCTGGGGGAGTTCCACGGTCAGGATTCGCTCTTGCCTTGCACATCGGCTACCACGCGAGCGTTGCGCTGGAAGCTCCAGTAGGCGCTGGCCCAGTCCATCATCACGACGATGCGGTTGCGGAAGCCGATCAGGAAGTACGCGTGCGCGAACAGCCAGAACAGCCATGCGAGCCGGCCGCTGAAGCGCAGCGGGCCGAAAGGCGTGCCCAGGTCGACCACCGCGGAATTGCGGCCGATGGTGGCGAGGTTGCCGTAGTCGGCATAGCGGAACGGCACCGTCGGCTGGCCCGCGATGCGGCGCAGGATGTTGGCTGCCGCCGCGCGCCCCATCTGCTTGGCGCCGGGCGACACGCCCGGCACGGGCTTGGGCGGCTTGCCGGGCGCATGGCTCATGGCGGCGGCGAGGTCGCCGACCACGCTGATCTCCGGGTGGCCCGCGAGGCTCAGGTCGGGCTCGACCTTGATGCGGCCCGCGCGGTCGCATTCGACGCCCGTGGCGGTGCCCAGCATGCGGCCCAGCGGCGAGGCCGCCACGCCGGCCGCCCACACCACGCAGCTGCTATCGATTCGGTAGCTGGTGACAGGCGCTCCGTCTGCGCCGCCACCGGTCTGCACTTCGAGCCCGTTGGCATCGATGGCGGTCACGCGCGCGTTCAGGCGCACTTCGACGCCCAGTCTTTCCAACTGCTCGAGCGCCTTCTGGCTCAGCGATTCGGGCATGGCCTGGAGCACGCGCGGGCCGCCCTCGACCAGCAGCACCTGCGCGCTGCCGGGGTCGATGTGGCGGAACTCGCCCGACAGCGTGTGCTTGGCGATCTCGGCCAGCGTGCCCGCCATCTCGACGCCCGTGGGCCCGGCGCCGATCACCACGAAGGTGAGCAGGGCGCGGCGGCGCTCCAGGTCGGCCGTGATCTCGGCGTTCTCGAACGACAGCAGCACGCGGCGGCGGATCTCGAAGGCGTCGGCCAGCGTCTTCAGCCCGGGCGCGACGGTGGACCACTCGTCGTGGCCGAAGTAGCTGTGCGTGGCGCCGGCCGCAACGATCAGGTGGTCGTAGGGCACGCGGTCGCCGTTGGCCAGGTGCACCGACCGGGTGGACGGATCGATGCCGCTCACCTCTCCCAGCAGCGTGGTGATGTTCGGCTGCTTGCGAAAGAGCCCGCGCACAGGCGCCGCGATGGACGGAGCTGCGAGTCCCGCGGTCGCCACCTGGTACAGCAGCGGCTGGAACAGGTGGTGGTTGGTCTTGTCGATCACCGTCACGTCGACGTCTGACTTCTGCAGCTTGCGCGCCGCTTCGAGTCCGCCGAATCCGCAGCCGACGATGACGACTTTGGGCCTGCCCGAGGGGTTGATCGTTTGCATGCGTCGGATGATACGCAGCCGCCCTGCACGCCCCGGCGTCTTGTGCCACAGTGGCTGCCCCTTGCGCTCGTTTGCGCTCTTTGCCGAAGTCGCGGCGGCAGGCCTGCGGCGTTTTGTCCTACGCGCCGCCGCGACCCGGATGGGCTACAACTTGCGGCTGACCCGACTGGAGATTCCATGACGCTTTCCCGGCCGATCACTCAGGCGGCGGGCGCGCTGCGCGACAGGTTCCGCGAAGTGCGCGCCACGAGCCTGGCGCTTGCCGCCCCGCTTTCCGCCGAAGACCAGTGCATCCAGTCCATGCCCGACGCGAGCCCCACCAAGTGGCACCTCGCGCACACCACCTGGTTCTTCGAAAGCGTGCTGCTGCAGCCGCATGCCGGCGGCTACCAGCCTTTCGACGCGCGCTTCCTCTACCTCTTCAACTCGTACTACGAGGCGCTCGGCCCGCGCCATCCGCGCCCGCAGCGCGGCCTGCTCACGCGGCCCTCTCTGGAGGAGGTGCACGAATACCGCCGCCATGTGGACGAGGCGGTGGTGGCGCTGCTCGAGGACGGCGGCTTCGACTGGACCGTGATCGAGCCCATCGTCACGCTGGGCCTGAACCACGAGCAGCAGCACCAGGAGCTGCTGCTCACCGACATCCTGCATGCGTTCTCGTGCAACCCCATGCTGCCCGCCTACAAGCCGGCAGGCGGGCCCGCCCTGCGGCTTGCCGCCGTGCCGCCCGCGATGCGCTGGATCGAGCAGCCCGGCGGCATGGTCGAGGTGGGGCACGACGGCACGGGCTTTTCCTTCGACAACGAGACGCCGCGCCACCGCGCGCTGCTGCAGCCCTACGCGATTGCCGATCGCCTCGTGAACTGCGGCGACTACGCCCAGTTCATCGCGGACGGCGGCTACCAGCGGCCCGAGCTGTGGCTGTCCGACGGCTGGGCCGCGGTGCAGGCCAACGGCTGGCGGCATCCGGCCTGCTGGCTGGCGCAGGACGATCCGAGGCTGCGCTTCGCCGGGTCTTCGTCGCCGCAGAGCGCCGGCGGCTGGCATGTGTTCGGCCTGCACGGCGTGCGGCCGATGGAGGCGGATGCACCCGTGTCGCAGCTCAGCTTCTACGAGGCCGCCGCATACGCCGAATGGGCCGGCGCGCGGCTGCCGACCGAGTTCGAATGGGAAGCCGCATGCGACGCGCCGGGCATCTCGCAGATGACGGGGCACGTCTGGCAATGGACGCGGTCGTCGTACGACCCGTACCCGGGCTTCAGGCCGCTGGCGGGCATCGCGGCCGAATACAACGGAAAGTTCATGGTGGGGCAACTGGTGCTGCGCGGCAGCAGCGTCGCCACGCCAGCCGGGCATGCGCGGCCCAGCTATCGCAACTTCTTCCCGCCGGCGGCGCGCTGGCAGTTCACGGGGCTGCGGCTCGCGAAAGACCTCTGATCATGCGCAATCCAATTTCCTCGTCCTCGCTGTCGTCCTTCGTGCCCGCGACGGCACGGCAGAAGCCGGCAGCGTCGCCCTCGCAAGCGGCGGCTGCGACGCCGCCTCTGTCGGAGTTCGGCCGCGAGATGCAGGCGGGGCTCGCGCGCTCGCCGCGCAGCGTCTCGCCGAAATTCTTCTACGACGTGGCCGGCTCGCAGCTGTTCGACCGCATCTGCGAGCTGCCCGAGTACTACCCGACGCGCACCGAGTTGCGCATCCTCGGCGAGTGCGCCGGCGAGATCGCCGGGCAGATCGGGCCGAACGCGGAGATCGTCGAGTTCGGCGCGGGGTCGCTCACCAAGGTGCGGCTGCTTCTCGATGCACTGGAAACGCCCAGGCGCTACCTGCCCATCGACATTTCAGGTGAGCACCTGGAGGCGGCGGCCGCGCGGCTGAAGGCGGACTATCCGGAGCTGGTGGTGCAGCCCATCGCTGCGGACTACACGATGCCCTTGGTGCTGCCCGCGCCGATGGCTGGCTCCGGTCGCCGTGTGGGGTTCTTTCCGGGCTCGACCATCGGGAACTTCGAACCTGACGAGGCGCTGGCCTTCCTGCAGCTGGCTGCGCGGATGCTGCGCGGGGGCGGGTTGCTGATCGGGGTCGATCTGGTGAAGGATCCGGCGCGGCTGCATGCTGCGTACAACGATGCACAGGGGGTGACTGCGGAGTTCAACCTCAATCTGTTGCGGCGTGCGAATGCCGAACTGGATGCCGACTTCGATCTCGATGGGTTCTCGCATGCGGCGTTCTATAACGCGCCTCGGCAGAGGATCGAGATGCACCTTGTGAGCCGGCGGGATCAGAGCGTTTGCCTGAACGGGCAAGTGTTCGGGTTTGCCGAAGGGGAGACTATTCATACGGAGTACTCGCACAAGTTCACTGTGGAAGGGCTTCGGGGGCTGGCTGTGAGGGCTGGGTTTCGGCCTGGGGCGGTTTGGACTGATCCGGAGAGGCTCTTCAGCGTTCATTGGCTGGCTGCTTAGCCTTGTGAGGGGTTTGCTTCCCGGGGCCGAGACCCGGCCTCGGGAAGCAATCACCCAACAGCGTCCCACCGAGGCAAGGCCAACGAAAGTGAAGCCGGCCCCCGGCTCCAGAATCCAAACCCTCTACAGGGTAGATAGAAGCCAAGGAAGCCCAACCCCGCAGCAGCGGCACAATATCCTTCGAAAGCGGCACCCGGCCGCCCCCGGAGACCCCAAGCACCATGAAAGCAACCTGGAACGGCGTAACCATCGCCGAAAGCGACGACACCGTCCTCGTCGAAGGCAACCATTACTTCCCGATGAGCTCGCTCAACCGCGACTTCGTCACCTTCAGCAACCACAGATCCACCTGCCCCTGGAAGGGCACCGCGAGCTACTACTCGCTCCTGGTCAACGGCGAGCTCAACACCGATGCCGCCTGGTACTACGCCGATCCGAAGCCCGAAGCCGAAGAGATCCGCGACCGCGTCGCGTTCTGGAAGGACGTGAAGGTCAGCGCCCAGTGACCACCGCCGCCTTCGCTCCTCCGTTCATCGCCCCGGCCGAGCTGCCCGCCGCGCTGCGCGACCAGGGCTATGCCGTGCTGAGCCCGCAGGGCGTCAGCGAATGGCTCGGCGTTCCGATCTCGCAGCTCGAGGCACTGCACGCCGACTGGAATGGCCTTCCGCCCGACGACTACCTGAAGGACGGCGGCCGCTACCGTACGCGGCGCCATGCCTGCTTCACGGTCGAGGCCGACGCGCAGGCCTCGCTGGCGCAGGTGCCGCATCGCGCGCACTGGCAGCCGGTCGAATACAACGCGCTGCACGGCGGCATGCAGCGCTGGTTCGCGCCGATGCTCGAGGGCACCGTTGCACAGCCCGTGTGGCAGCGGCTGCTGCAGCAGCTCGGCAGGGCCAGCAGCGAGATGCGCGGCTCGGCGCAGCGCTGGTACGTGGAAGCGCACCAGTTCCGCATCGACACCGCCGGCGGCATCGGCCGCCCCACGCCCGAGGGGGCGCACCGCGATGGCGTGGATCTGGTGGCGGTGGCGCTCGTGGGGCGGCACGGCATCAAGGGCGGCGAGACGCGCGTGTTCGAAGCCAACGGGCGTCGCGGCGAGCGCTTCACGATGACCGAGCCGTGGACGCTGCTGCTGCTCGACGACGCGCGCGTGATCCACGAGTCGACGCCGATCCAGCCGCTCGAAGAGGGCGGCGAAGGCTGGCGCGACACGCTGGTGATCACCTGCCGGGCAGAGGGTTTCCAGGGGGATTGACGCCCTGCAATACGGGGGCTTGCCCTTGCTGGTACGAGTCCTACAGCCCGCGCCGAGCAACAGCGGTTAAATTCGGGGCCCCGGTCCGGTATGGGCCGAGTCTGTCTGCGAACGAAAGCGAGGTCCCGCCATGTTCAATCACATCCTGGTTCCGATCGACGGCTCCGAAACTTCCATGCTCGCCGTCAGCAAGGCCAGCGGCCTCGCGCTGGCCTTCGGTAGCCGCATCACGCTGATCCACGTGATCGACAACTACCCCTTCATCGGCGTGGGCGCGGACTACGCGCTCGGCCAGAACGAATACCTCGCGGCGGCCACTGCCAGTGCCAATGCCGCACTGGCGCGCGGCGTGGCGGCGCTCGCGGCCGAGGGCCTTCACAGCGACCAGCGCGTGATCGACGGCCACGTGGTGCACGAAGGCATCGTCGACACGGCCATCGCCATCGCGGCGGACCTGATCGTGATGGGCTCCCACGGCCGCAGCGGCATCGAGAAACTGCTGCTGGGCAGCGTGACGCAGCGCGTGCTGCAGGACGCGAACATGCCGGTGCTGGTCGTCAAGGGCGGCTGAGCGGCAGCGGCAACGACGGCAACAACGCAAACCGCGGCGTCTGTAGCGCAATCTAGGAACGAACGGGCGGAGCCTCAGGCGAACCCGGAGGGCCGCTCGAAGCGAAGCACTTCGCCCGTCGCCGGATGCACGAACCCCAGCTCGCTCGCATGCAGCATCAGCCGCGGCGCTCGTGCCTGCAGCGCGGCATCGCCGTACAGCGCATCGCCCAGGATCGGATGGCCGATCGACAGCAGGTGCACCCGCAGTTGATGTGAGCGGCCCGTCAGAGGCTCCAGCAGCACGTGCGTGGCGGCGGGCTCTCCCGGCAGCACTGAAAGCGCCTTCCATCGCGTGACGCTGGGCTTGCCGGCAGGGTCGATCTTCTGCAGGGGGCGGCGCGGCCAGTCGGCCATCAGGGGCGCGTCGATCGCCGACCAATCCTCCCGCAGCGGCATTTCGCCGTCGACGACGGCTTCGTAGCGCTTGTGCACCCTGCGTTCGGCGAATTCGGCGCTCAGCGCGCGCTGCATCTCGATGCCCCGCGCCATCACCACCAGTCCGCTGGTGGCCATGTCGAGGCGGTGCACGATGAGCGCGTCGGGCCACTGCCGCGTGGCGCGCGCGCTCAGGCAGTCCTGCTTGTCCTCGCCACGGCCGGGCACGCAGAGCAGGCCGGCGGGCTTGTCGAGCACCAGCAGGTGGGCGTCTTCGTGAACGGGTTGCAGCGGCGGCGGGGCGGTCATGGGAGCCGCCGAGTGTAGACAGGCCCCGGCCGCCGCTTGCTGGCCCTCACGCCCCGCTCATCCGGCCTCGGCTATCCTCGGGCGAATGTCCGGCCCCGCCCCAGTCTCTGCTTCCTCCTCCCCCGACGCCCAAGCCCCATTGCCGGCTGCGGCGATTTCTCCCCCCAGCTTCTCCGACCTGACGCGCGAACGCCCGTTCATGCAGATGTGGACTGCGCGCCTGTTCGGCACCGCCGCCTCGCAGATGCTGCTGGTGGCCATCGGCTGGCACATGTACGAACTCACCGGAAGCGCCTGGGACCTGGGGCTGGTCGGCCTCTACCAGTTCGTGCCCGCGCTGGTGCTGGCGCTGCTGGCCGGCCACGTCGTCGACCGCCACCATCGCGGGCGCATCGTGGCGGCCTGCTTCGCCGTGCAGGGGCTGGTGGCGTTGGTGCTGCTGCTGGCGGTGCTCGAGAAGCACGACACGCGCGGCCTGCTGCTGGGCCTGTCGCTGGTGCTGGGCGCGGTGCGGGCATTCCAGATGCCGGCGCAGCAGGCGCTGACGCCGCTGCTGGTGCCGCCTTCGATGCTGTCGCGCGCGATGGCCTTCAGCTCGGCGGGCATGCAGGGCGCGATCATCGGCGGGCCGGCCCTGGGCGGCCTGCTGTTCGTGGCGGGCATGGCGGTGGTGTATGGCGCCAGCGTGGTCTTCTTCGCCATCGCCTGCGCGCTGGTGCTGCGGCTGCGCTACGCCTACACGCCGGCCGCGCGCGAGCCCGTCACGCTGGCCACGGTGTTCGCGGGCGTCGATTTCATCTGGAAGCGCAAGCCCGTGCTCGGCGCCGTCTCGCTCGACCTGTTCGCCGTGCTGCTGGGCGGCGCGGTGGCGCTGCTGCCGATCTATGCCAAGGACATCCTGCACACCGGCCCCTGGGGGCTCGGCCTGCTGCGCAGCGCGCCGGCCGTGGGCGCGCTGGTGATGTCGATCGCGCTCACGCGCAGGCCGGTGGAGCGCAACGTGGGGCGCACGCTGTTGCTGGCCGTCGGGCTCTTCGGGCTGTGCATGGTGGTGTTCGGCATCTCGAAGAGCTTCATCGTCTCGCTGATTGCGCTTGCGGTCTCCGGCGGCGCCGACATGGTCAACGTGGTGATCCGCCAGACGCTGGTGCAGCTGGAAACGCCCGATGCCATGCGCGGACGGGTGAGCGCGGTCAACTCGATCTTCATCGGCGCGAGCAACCAGCTCGGCGAGTTCGAATCGGGGGCCACGGCGGCGCTGCTCGGGCCGGTCGGCTCGGTGGTGGTGGGCGGCGTGGGCACGATGCTGGTCGCGCTGAGCTGGTTCAGGATATTCCCCTCGCTGGCGCACCGCGACCGGCTGGTGGTGGCGGCGCCTTCGGTCAGGCCGCCGAGCGCCTAGTCTGCAAACAGGGCGCGTGCGCCCGGCACTTCGAGCGTGATGTCGCCGAGCGCCTGCGCCACGCAGGGCAGGATCCAGCCCTCGGCCTTTTCCTCGGCGCTCAGGCCGGGCCATTCGATGATGTGGCGGGTTTCGCCCGCGAGCCGCAGGCAGATGCAGGTGCGGCAGGTGCCATTGCGGCACGAGCTCGGCAGTTCGATGCCGGCGGCCTCGGCGGCCTTCAAAAGGGTGGTTTCGGCGTCGGTCTCGAAGTCGAGGCCCGAAGGCTCGATCCGGACCTTCATGGCTGTTGCTGCTGTTGTTGCTGCTCGCGGCGTTGCTCGCGCAGCATGAAGAGGTAAAGGCTCTCGACTTTCTCGCGCGCCCATGGCGTCTTGCGCAGAAACTTGAGGCTGGAGCTCACGCTCGGGTCGAGCGTGAAGCAGCGGATGGGAACGAGCTCGCTCAGGTGCTCCCATCCGTAGTAATCGGCCAGCGCCGTCACGATGGCCTCCAGGGTGACCCCGTGCAGCGGGTTGCGCGGCTGGGGCCTGGGGGCGGGCGCTGGCGCTTCGCTCATCACTTGTTCTTGAGCTTGCCGCGGGGAATGACCTCGGTCGTGACCGTACGGACCGGCTCGAAGCCGCCACCGGTGTTCACGGGCTTGGGCGGCGAGCTGTCCTTCTTCGGTTTCTTCGCTTCCTTGTTGCTGCGTTGCTGACCCTTGGCCATGTCGATTTCTCCGGTTGTTGCGGCAATGCGGCGTGCAGTTTAGCGGTGCGGCGACAATATGCGGTTCCATTCGATTTCCCGCATTCATGTCAGATTACGAAGTTCGCCCCGCGACCCTGCGCGACGCCAAGGCCGTCGCAGAAATCCACGCTCTCGCCGTCAAGGCCGCCTACGAGGGCATCCTGCCCGAGGAAGAGCTGCGCGCCCTGGCCCCGGCCAGCCGCGAAGCCAAGTGGCGCGAGGCCATCGAATACAGCGAGCCGCAGGTGTGGGTGGCCGTGTCGGGCAGCGAGATCATCGGCTTCGTCGGTTTCGACCGCTCGCGCGACCCCAAGACGCCGCCCACCACCGGCGAGATCTGGGCCATCTACGTCAAGCCCGAGCACTGGGGCAAGGGCGCGGGCGTGGCCCTCTGGGACGCCGCGCGCGAAGGCCTGGAGGAAGAGGGCTGCACCACGGTCACCATCTGGGTGCCCATCCGCAACGAACGCGCCATGCGTTTCCACGAACTCGCGGGCTTCAAGCGCGAGATGAAGACCGCCAAGACCACCGCCTTCGGCACCGTGCGCGTCGAAGAGATCCGGCTGAAGCGCGCCGTGGCCTGACATGGACGCCGCCGGCAGCAACACCCTGGGCCACGCCGCGCGCGTGCGTTCGCACCAGCGCCGCACGGCCGCCGTGCAGTGGATTCGCCGCACCCACGGCTGGTTCGGCCTCTGGGGCGCGGTGCTGGGGCTGCTGTTCGGCTTCAGCGGCATCTGGCTCAACCACCGCAACGTGATGAAGCTGCCGCAGGCCCA
Source organism: Variovorax sp. SG517 (assembly GCF_013376045.1). GTDB lineage: Bacteria > Pseudomonadota > Gammaproteobacteria > Burkholderiales > Burkholderiaceae_C > Variovorax. The sequence goes on from NZ_JABMJG010000003.1 coordinate 599,829, forward strand.
GGAACGTACGCGCGCCCAGCTTTCGCTGCCCGATCCGGCGCCGGAAACGCCCGAGGCCATGAGCCGCTGGCTGCAGGAGGCGCTGCGCATGAGCGGCCCGCCCAATTCCAGCCGCATCGAGCCCGCCAAGCCCGTCGCATGGGCCGACAAGAGCGACAAGAACGCGCCCGCGCTCACGCAGCCGGCGCACTGGATCTTCAGCTTCGGCGGTCCCAGCGAGATCGTCCAGGCCGAGTACTGGCAGGGCAACCGCTCGGTGGGCGTCACCACCACGCACAACGGCATCGTGGCCACGCTCACCAACATGCACAAGGGCGGTGCCATGCCGCTGCCGTGGATCCTGCTGGTCGACACGCTGGCAGGCAGCCTGATCTTCCTGTCGATCTCGGGCGTGGCGCTGTGGATGCTCACGCATCGCCGCCGCCGCGTGGGCCTGGCGCTCTTCGGCGCCTCGCTGGCGGCCATGCTGGCCATTGCGCTGAGCGCGCTCTGAGCGCGCTCTGAGGGCCAGGGCGGCGCCGGCGTACGGGTATTGCCGGGGCGCAACCCGGCTGCGGATAAGCTCGCCGCTTTCTTTTCAGCCCGAATCCTGCCCATGGCCTCCAGCCTGCTTCTGCTGCTCGACGACATCGCCACCGTTCTCGACGACGTATCGGTCCTCACCAAGGTAGCCGCCAAGAAGACGGCCGGCGTCCTGGGCGACGACCTCGCGCTCAACGCGCAGCAGGTCACCGGCGTCAAGGCCGAGCGCGAGATCCCGGTGGTGTGGGCCGTGTGCAAGGGCTCCTTCGTCAACAAGGCCATCCTCGTGCCGGCCGCGCTGGCCATCGGCACCTGGCTGCCCTGGCTGGTGACGCCGCTGCTGATGATCGGCGGTGCATTCCTCTGCTTCGAAGGCGCCGAGAAGCTGGCACACAAGTTCCTGCACAAGGAAGAACACGACACCGACACGCAACGCCACGAGAAGGCCATGGCCGATGCCTCGGTCGACGTGGTTGCGATGGAGAAGGACAAGATCAAGGGCGCGGTGCGCACCGACTTCATCCTCTCGGCCGAGATCATCGCCATCACGCTGGGCACCGTGCAGGGCCAGCCCTTCACCACGCAGCTGACCGTGCTGGTGGGCATCGCGCTCATCATGACCATCGGCGTCTACGGCCTCGTGGCCGGCATCGTGAAGCTCGACGACGCCGGCCTCTACCTGAGCCAGCGCGCGAGCGCGGGAGCGCAAGCCCTGGGCCGCGGCATCCTGGCCGCGGCGCCGTGGCTCATGAAGGCGCTGTCGGTGGCCGGCACGGCCGCGATGTTCCTCGTGGGCGGCGGCATCCTCGTGCACGGCGTGCCGGCGCTGGGCCACGCGGTCGAAGACTGGGCCAAGGCCACGGGCGGCGTGTTCGGCACGCTGGGCTCGATGGGCGTGAATGCGGGCGTGGGCCTCGTGGCCGGTGCGATCGTGCTGGTGGTCGTGGAACTGATCGGCAAGATGCGCGGCAAGAAGGCTTGATACGGCCCGGCTGCCCGGCTGACCGACTCTTCACAGGCCCCGTTCGACGACCGTCACCCGGGCGCCAAGCGCCTCGAAGCGCTGGACCAGGTAGTCCTTCGCCGCGACGCTTGGGTTGTCGGCCAACAACTCCAACGGCAGCTGATGCTTGAGCTTCAACAGGGCTGCGCCCGCCAGGTGCCTGTAGTTCGAAAGCTCCTTGAGCGCGGTCAGCACCTGCAAGGGCTGAGTGCCCAGATCCGTCAGATGCACCGTGTAGAAGAGGACCGTTGACGCAACGCCGTCCGGTAGAGCCGGCACATCGACCTCGATGCGCTCCATCAGCATTCGAAGATTCGGGAACAACGGCTGCGGCGACCAGCGTCCGCTTCCATGCCAGTCCCAGAGGACGGGTACTTCGGGCTTGCTGATGTCGCCGATCAACGGATCGCCGTCCGCGGTGTGCAGAACCACCCAATGCGGCTGCCATTGGCCCTTGGCCACGGCGTCGCGCCACACCAGATGTTCCGGCGTGCTGGCTGCCTGGTCCAGGATGAAACGGTAGCCCTCCATTTGCGCCATCAGGCCAGGCTCATCGAAAGCGCCCGAGCCCGTGAGCTCGCCGCGCCAGCCGTCGCGCCAACCCGTCTCGTCCAACACCAGGGACTGCGCCTCCACACTGCGGCACCAGGCGAACCACTCCTGGATCGGCGGGGGCAGAGGCGGCAGCGTGAACTGTGCAGTCAGCGAGGCCTGAATGGCCGGTCGGCCAGGCCAGTTGTCGCGGGTGAGTGCCATGAATGCCTCAGGATTTTTCTGCAGTGGACCGACCAGGCGGCGGGTGCCGCCGCCTCAACGGGCCCTACTGACGCTTCCTGCCCAGCTTCAACAGCTCGACCACAATCAGCACCACCCCCAGCACCACCGCGAACCAGCCCACCAGATAGGCCCCCGCCACCATCTCGAACCAGCGCGTGCCCTGCAGGAAGCGCGGCCCCAGCAGGACGGCAGCGCCGATCACTAGGCAGAGGATGCCGCGTTCGAGCGTGCGGAGAGGTCGTTTGGGCTGGGCCATGGGTCTTCGTTCTTTCGGGGGAGGCTGGTCTGTCAGTGCGTCATTTTCCCGCGCATCGCGGCCGGATGGCCCTGAAGCTGGAACGACTGGCCCGTGGGCACCAGCGTGTCTCCATCGAGCCGCAGGATGGTGATGTCCTGGTCGATGAAGTTGCCCACGTACAGATACCGGCCATCGGCGCTCCACACCGCGCCCTCGGGCAGCCCGCGCACCACCACCTCGTTGGCGCGCGTGACCTTCTTGCCGTCGATCTTCAGCAGCACCACCGAGCCGTTGCGGTTGTAGAAGTAGGCGTTCTTCGCCGCGTTGCTGCCGCGCAGGATCACGGCCACCGCATGCCGGCCGGTCGGGCTCACGGCCAGGCCCTCGGGGCCGTCGCCGACCACCACCTTGTCGATCACGCGCGGCGGCGCGGCTTCCAGGTCGATCACGCTGACCGTGTCGACCTGTCCGTCGGAGGCGCCCGAGTTGCCGTTGTCGGCGGTCAGCGCGAGCTTGCCGTCGGGCGTCACGTCGACGTTGTAGGGCCACAGGCCGGCGGCGAGATCGACCTTGTTGTAGCTGACCTTCTCGCCGTTCACGTCGAGCAGCGCGATCTTGTGGCTCGGAAACTTGGCCGCCAGCGCGCGCTTGCCGTCGGGCGTGAAGCGCACGTGCGCCACCGAGTCGCCCATGGCCACCGTGTCGACCAGCGTCACCTTCTTGCCCGAGATGCGCAGCACGCTCACCGAGTTGTCGGCGCGGTTGGCCACCAGCGCGAGGTCGCCTGCGCGGTTGATCGACAGGCCCGAGGGCTGCCTGCCCACCTGAAGGGTGTCGAGCAGCTTGGGCGGCGTGGTGGTCAGGTCGATCACGAAGAGCCGGTTGTCCGGCACCTGCTTGCGCGCGCCGTTCTCCTCGACCACGTTGAGCGAGTTGGCAACCAGCGCCAGCGTCTCGCCGGGCGTGATCGCGAGGTTGGTCGGCGGGCCGGCGATGGTGTTGTCCAGCTGCAGCGTGCCGAGCACCTTGGGAGCGAGCGGATCGGTGCCGATGTCCAGCACCTGCACCGTGTCGCGCCCCATTGGCCCGAGGATCACCGCGCCGGCGTCGTTCCACGACTGCTTTTCGTCGTTGGCCACCAGCATCAGCTGGCGCTGCGGCACGGTGGGGGTGAGGTTCGTGCAGCCGACGAGGGCGGCCAGGGCCGCGAGCGCCGCGAGGGTGGCAGGGCGGAACTTCATGGTGTGCGTCTCCGGTGTTGTTGTGAGCGCGCATGGTAGCGAAGGGCGGGGCCGGTGCCCTGCACAATCGACGGCCCGAACCTCCCGAGGACAGAAGACCCATGACCATCGAGATCCCGAAAGAAGCCCGCCAGCAGGCCATCACCTCCATCGAGCGCTATTTCCGCGAGAACATGGAGGAGCCCATCGGCAACGTCGCGGCCGGCGCGCTGCTGGGCTTCTTCCTCGAGGAGATCGGGCCGCTGGTCTACAACCGGGCGGTGGCCGAGGTGCAGGAGCGGCTGCAGGCGCGCGTTTCGGAGATCGACCTCGAGGTACACGAGGACGAGTTCCAGTACTGGCGTAAGTTCGACAAGCAGAAGAAGGGCCGCTAGCAAAGCCGGGCGGCGTGGTGCCTGCGCATCGCGGCGGGTTCGGAAATGCTTCAAAACGTTGCAGAATTCGGGGCCATGCACCTTCACCGCACTTTCCAACGCCGCGCGACTTCCCCCGTTCTGCGCGCTCTCGCGGCCTTGCCCCTCGTGCTCGCCGCATCCTTCGCCACCGCACAGCAGGATCCGTCGGGCTTTCCGCTCGACTCGGTCGGCTACCTGAACGAGGAGCTGCCCCGCATGGAGGCAGCCATCGCCGCCAAGGACCGCAGCTTCTTCCACGGCGCGATGGTCCGCACGCTGGAGTTCTCGGAGCGCTGGGGCTTCAAGAGCAAGGCCAATCCCGAGCTCGCTGCATACCCGATGTGCACGGCGGCGGTGATGGACTACGCTGTGGTCGGCATGTGCAGGCTCACGCCGTCCGACGAGTGCGAGCCGGGCCTGGCCTCGCGCTTCGACGCGAACGTGCAGCGCTGCCGCGAAGTGGCCGCGAAAAAATAAGCGAACAACCGGAAGAGACACTCGCCATGGACTACGCCGCCCGCTACAGGACCCTCGCCATCGAGCGCCGTGGGGCGAACGGCGCGGTGCTCGACATCCGGATGCTGGCGGCCAACGGCAAGCTGCCCACGGCGGGCCATGACGGGCATCGCGAACTCGCCGAGATCTGGCGCGACGTGTCGGCCGACGACAGCGTGCGCTGCGCGGTGCTGCGGGGCGAGGGGCTGGGCTTCTCGGGCGGCGGCGACCTGGCCATGGTGCAGGACATGACCACCGACGACGCGGTGCGCCAGCGCGTGTGGCGCGAGGCGCGCGACCTCGTCTACAACATCGTCAACTGCGACAAGCCCATCGTGAGCGCCATGCACGGCCCTGCGGTGGGCGCGGGCCTGGTGGCGGGGCTGCTGGCCGACATCTCCATTGCCGCGAAGAACGCGAAGATCGTCGACGGCCACACCCGCCTGGGCGTGGCGGCGGGCGACCACGCGGCCATCGTCTGGCCGCTTTTGTGCGGCATGGCCAAGGCCAAGTACCACCTGCTGCTGTGCGAGCCGGTGAGCGGCGAGGAGGCCGAGCGCATCGGCCTCGTGTCGCTCGCGGTGGAAGAGGCCGACCTGCTGGCGCGCGCCTACGAGGTGGCCGACCGCCTCGCAGCCGGCAGCCAGAGCGCCATCCGCTTCACCAAGTACGCGTTGAACAACTGGCTGCGCCAGGCCGGGCCGACCTTCGATGCATCGCTGGCACTCGAATTCATGGGCTTCGCGGGCGCCGACGTGCGCGAGGGCGTCGCATCACTGCGCGAGAAGCGCGCGCCGGACTTCAGCTGAGGTTTTGATTTTTCGCGAGACACCGCGGAACCGGCTTTGCCGGGCCGCAGGTGTCGCCCCCTGAAAGGGGGTGGCGAATCGACGCGAAGTGCGCGAAGACTGAGGGGTCAGCCCGCTTTCAGGCCCTGCAGCGTCTGCAGCAGCACCACGCGGGTCTGCCCCAGGATCATTCCCTTCCACTCGTCGTTGTCGCAGTAGAAGGCGTCGCGCAGCCGCGTGCGGATCTCGCGCTTCTGTGCTTCGGGGGCCTCGGGGTGGCGGCGCAGCCAGGTGTCGGCGCGCAGGCGGGTCAGCACTTCGCCGTCGGGCAGGGTGCCGAACTCGAGACCCATGGGCGCGATCTTCGCGTTCGGGCATTCGTCGTACGCGGTGGAGATCACCGGGCCCGACACGTCGGCCGAGGCCGAGTCGCCTGCGAAGGGCGCGAACACGTCGGCGCCCCACCAGGCGTGCGCGCGCGCCAGGTCTTCGGGCGTGTTGCGGCCGGGGTAGATCTTCTCTCCGTGGCCGTAGGGGCCCAGGCCAGTGTGCACGTCGATCCAGCCCAGGTGCGTGGCCGAGGCGGCGTACTTGCGCAGGATATTGCGGATGGTCCCGTTGCTCCACGAAGGCGCGGTGCCGCCGTAGAACAGGCCGTCGGGCGAGGTGTACTGGCCGCGCGTCACGGCGGCGCGGAAGGCGCGCATGCCGTGCTTCGCCACGTATGCGGCCACGGCCGCCTCGTCTGCGGACGTCGGCGGCCAGGTGGCGGGCAGCACCAGGGGTTCGACCTCGGCGTACTCGGCGTTCACCGGAAGCGGCGCATTGAAGTCGATGTGGTTGCGGTTCAGGTCGATGTTGTCTTCGTTCGTGCGGTGCAGGTGCGAGAAGCCGTGCGGATTGATCGCGTGCACCAGCAGCAGCGAGACGCCGGCCTGCTCCAGCCGCGAGAGCAGGTCCGCATCGTTGAGCGTGGCGATCTGCGTGCCCGAGCCGCAGAAGCCTTCGGGGCCGTGCGTGCCGGAGCTCACCAGCAGCACCTTCTTCGCGTCGATGGCGCCGACCAGCGCGACGTCGGTGGCCAGCTCTTCGCCGAGCGCGCCCCTGTGCGCTTCCATCACGAAGGACTCGACGGCGGCGCCGCGCTGCGCCGCGGCTTCCAGGAACTTGGCGCGGGCCTCGACGTACGTGCCCGAGAAGAACCGCGTGGCGGCAGTGGGTTGTGCTTGCATGAGGTGGGTACTCCTGTGCTTGGCGTGCTTGGAATGTTGAGGAAGGCCGTCAGGCGTTCGCGTGGGCGCCGGCGGCGTCGATGTCGCGGCCCGTATGGTCGCGCAGCCAGAGCAGGCCCAGCAGCGAGACCACGGTCATCGCCACCAGGTACCACGCTGGCGCGAGCTTGCTGCCCGTGGCGTTAAGCAGCCAGGTGCTGATGAAGGGCGCGAAGCCGCCGAAGAGCGCCACGCCCACGCTGTACACCAGCGACATGCCGCTGGCGCGCACCGCCTTCGGGAACATCTCCGGCAGCATCGTGATGCCCGGCACCGTCTGCACGACCAGCCCAAAGCTGAACACGCCGAGCACCACGAAAAGCACCGTGGGCGTGGGCGAGGCGTTGAGCCACAGGAAGCCGGGGTAGATCAGCAGCGCCAGCGCGACGCGGCTCCAGACGATCAGCGTCTTGCGGCCCACCACGTCCGACAGCTTGCCGACGAAGGGTGCGAAGGCGAAGGAGATCAGCCCGGTGAGCGCGGCGCCGAAGAGCGCCACCGATGGCGTGAAGCCCAGCTCGCGCACGGCGTAGGTCGGCATGTAGAAGGTCACGACATACGCGGCCGTGGTGCCGCCGACCAGCGACAGGATGGCCGCCAGCACCGTCCTGCCGTGCTGCGTGCAGACGATCTTCAGGCTGCTCTCGCGCGGCGCGGCGGCCTCCTGGGGCGAGATGTGCAGCGATTCCTCCAGGTGGCGGCGGATGTACATGCCCACGGGCGCGATCAGCATGCCGATGACGAAGGGAATGCGCCAGCCCCAGTTCTGCATCGATTCGGCCGGCAGCGTGAAGGTCAAGAGGCCCACCACGATGGCGCCGAGCATCACGCCCAGGCCCTGGCTGGCGAACTGCCAGCTTGCCATGTAGCCGCGGTTGGCCGGCGTGGCGTGCTCCACCAGCAGCGTGGTCGATGCGCCCACTTCGCCGCCGGCCGAGAAGCCCTGGATGAGCCGCGCCAGCACGATGACGATGGGCGCCGCCACGCCGATCGACGCGTAGGTGGGCGTGAAGGCAATGAGCGCACAGCCCAGCGCCATCAGGAAGATGGTGAGCGTCATGGCTTTCTTGCGGCCCGCGCGGTCTGCGTACGCGCCGATCACGATGCCGCCCAGCGGCCGCATGATGAAGCCCACGCCGAAGCTGGCCACCGTCAGCAGCAGCTGGCCGTAGGAACTGAAGGTCGGGAAGAACAGCTTGCCGATCACGAGCGCCAGGAAACCGTAGACGGTGAAGTCGAAGAACTCCAGCCCGTTGCCGATGGTGGTGGCCACGATGGTCTGGCGGCGGCGCGCGGGGGAGGAGGGGGACGAGGAGGGCGCGGGCCGGTTGCTTGGGGTGCTCATGTGTCTCCAGTTGTGGATTGGCTTTTTGGAATGGGTCTTCGCGGGTGTCGGTCGAAGGTCTACGGGCCTGGTCGCGCCGGATGCTAGAGACTCACTGCTGTCATGAAAAGACAATAATTGGGCGTCGAAGATAACTTTTGGTTTTCATGAAACCCAACCAGCTGCATGCCTTCGTGGCCGTGGTCGAGCAGTTGAGCATCCGCGCCGCCGCGCGCGTGCTGGGCATCTCGCAGCCGGCGGTCACCAAGATCGTGCGCGAACTGGAGCGCGAAGTCGGCGCGCCGCTGGTGGAGCGCAGCGTCAAGGGCGTGCAGCTCACCGAATTCGGCAAGGCCTTCGCGCCGCGCGCCCGGCTGCTGCTGGCCGACATGCAGCGTGCCCGCGACGAGATCGCGCAGATCCGCGACGGGCTCACCGGCAAGGTCTCCCTGGCCGTCAGCACCTCCTTCGCGCTCACCGTGCTGCCGGCCGCGTTCAAGGACTTTCACGCCCGGCTGCCTGCCGTCGACGTGCAGTTCAGCGAAACAGTGCTGCCCTGGATGCTGGCCCGCCTGCGCGAGGGCTCGCTCGACTTCGCGGTGGCGCACGTGGTGCCCGGTCGGCTCGACCCGCAGTTCGAGGCGATGGAGCTCTTTCCGGTGAAGCTGGTGGTGGGCCTGCGCGAGCGTCACCCGCTGCGCGCGAGCCGTTCGATACGCGATCTCTACAAGGCTGAATGGATTCTTCCAGGCGACGACCACTTCAGCGGCCGCGAGGCCGTGTCGCCGTTGCTGCCGCTGGGTCTGCCGCCGCCGGCGCGGGTGATCCAGGGGCAATCCGTCACGGTGGCGCTGGCGCTGGTCGGGCAGATGGACCTCGTCGGCCTGTTCGTCGAGCCGCTGGCCACGCTGACCTTCAAGCGCCACGGCATCCGCCGCGTGGAGATCGAGGAAGAACTGCCTGTGCTGAACGTCTGCGTCATCAAGCGGCGCGGACAGCTGCTGACGCCGGCCGCGCAGCATTTCGTGGAATGCATCCAGCGGGCCTCGGTGGCGGCGATGGCTGCCTAGCGCGAAGGAGGGAAGAGCACGCCGGCCTCGCCCGGCTTCCAGGGCTCGTACTTGTGCATGGCGCGCTCGAAGAGCTCGGAGGTTGTCCAGGCTGATAGCCAGGCCTGCAGGCGCGGCCAGGGCTGGGCGTTGAACCATGCCGTGTCGACCATCGCGAACTGGCGCACGAAGGGCATGAGTGCGGCATCGGCCAGCGTCGAGTGGGCGCCGGCCAACTGCTGCGAGGCCGACAATCGGGCTTCGAGATCGAGCAGGAAGGCCGCGCCGCGCTCGCGTGCCGGTTCGCCGCCATCCAGATGCCGCTCGGGGTACTTGTAGCGGTCGAGCAGGGGCTTGAAGCCGTCGTCGCAGGCGGCGACCAGCGCGAGCATGTCCTGCAGCGTGCCCACCTCGGGTTGGAGCCAGCCCTGCGGATCGCTGCGCCGCAGGGCCCACAGCATCACGTCGAGGCTCTGCTCCAGCACCGATCCGTCTTCCACGATCAGCACCGGCACCGTGCCCTTGGGCGAGGCCGCAAGCATCTCGGCCGGCTTGTTCCGAAGCACCACCTCGCGCAGCTCGCAGCGCTGCCCCGCGGCGACCAGCGCGAGGCGGGCCCGCATCGCATAGGGGCAGCGGCGGAACGAATAGAGAACGGACAGGGCGGAAGGCATTCGATTCGGAGGGGCGGAGTCAGAGATTTTCGGGCATGCCATGGTCGGTTTTCCCGACAATCGGACCCCATGGCCGACCGCCTCTTCCTCCGGCTCGACGACGACCCGCTGCACGGGCCGGAGTCGGGCGCGCCCGCCGGCACGCTGCGCGCGTTTCCGGTCGCGGCCGCGCTGCGCGGGCATGTCTCGCACCTCATGCTGTGCCGCGAGAACCTTGCCGACGGCCACGAGGTACGCGAGCGCGTGCTGCCTGACGGCGCCGTGCGGCTGATCTTCAACTTCGGCGATGCGCCCTTCGTCGGGGACGAGCAGGGGCAGGCGGTGGAGGCCGTCGGCGCCTCGACCACGCCGGTCATGTTGCGCATGCGGCGGAAGGTGGAGGGCCTTTCCGTCACCCTCCGCCCCGGCGCCGCCGCCGCACTGCTGGGACTGCCGGCCGGAGAGATCGGCGGCACGGCTGTGCATCTCGACGAGCTCTGGCGGGGCGAAGGCGCGGAACTGCTCGAATGCATGACCGAAGCGCGCGACGATGCGGCGCGGGTGGCGCTGCTGCAGGCCGTGCTGCTGCGCAGGCTCCGCGACGGCGATGCCGGGGGCAACGCTGCCGCCATCCGAGCGGCGCAGCTCATTGCAGACTCGGGCGGGCGGCGCCCGTTGCGCGAGGTGGCGGCCGCAGTCGGCATCGGAGAGCGGCGTCTGCAGCAACTCTTCCATGCCCACGTGGGGCTCTCGCCGCGCGCCTGGAGCCGTCTTGCGCGCATGCACGGCTGCCTGCGCGCGCTGCGGCAGCAGCCCTCGCCGGCCTGGGCCGAGGTGGCGCTGGAGGGCGGCTTCTACGACCAGTCGCACCTGGTCAACGAGTTCCGCGCGCTGTGCGGCGTCACGCCGACCGAGTTCCTCGACCAGGCGGTTTCGGGTTCTTCCAAGACGGCGGGTTGAGCGCTGGCTATCTTCATCCGCTCTCAGGCAAAAGGATCAAAGGAGCCATCAGGATGAACGACGAAGAAAAGACGCCAGGCCGGCCGTTGAAGGACTGCGTGGCGGTCGTGACCGGCGCGAGCCGCGGCGGGGGACGTGGCATAGCGATCGAACTGGGCGCTGCCGGCGCCACCGTGTACGTCACCGGGCGCAGCACGCGCGGGCAGCCCGCCGACACCTACGGCCAGTTGCTGGCCCTTTCCGACATGGCGACCGTGCCCGGCAGCATCGACGACACCGCGGACGAGGTCTCGCGCATGGGCGGGCGCGGCATTGCGGTGCGCTGCGACCATACCAACGAAGAGGAGGTCGCCGCGCTCTTCGCCCGGGTGGAGCGCGAGGCGGGCCGTATCGATCTTCTGGTGAACAACGCCTGGGGCGGACACGAGACCTTCAACGGCGTGTTCGAGGCGCCGTTCTGGGAGCACCCGTTGTCGAACTGGGACTCGATGTTCGACCGCGGCGTGCGCAACCACCTTCTGGCCAGCCGCTGCGCCGCACCGCTGATGGTGAAGCGGAAGAAGGGCCTGATCGTCACCATCACTTTCTGGGACCGAGGCCACTACGTGCGCGGCAGCCTCTTCTACGACCTGGCCAAGGCATCGATGACGCGGCTGGCTTTCGGCATGGCGCAGGACCTGAAGCCGCACGGCGTGGCCTCGGTGGCGGTGTCGCCCGGCTGGATGCGCACGGAGTTCGTGCTGGCCGGCCACAAGACCGACGAGGCCCACTGGCAGGAGCGGCCCGAGCTTGCGCGCACCGAGTCGCCGCACTACCTGGGCCGGGCCATTGCGGCGCTGGCTGGCGACCCGAACGTGATGGACAGGAGCGGCGAGGTGCTGCGCGTGGGCGACCTTGCGCGCGAATACGGGTTCACCGACATTGACGGCAGGCAGGTGGCGGCTTTCGAGATGTAGCGCCCCCGGCTCCGGCCGGCCTGGCGAATCCCCAGCTCAGTGAGAACGCAGGGCGATTCCCCATCGCCCGTCGATGCGCACCACGATCCACAGGTTGACGTGCGTGCTGAGCACCGCGCCCGCCGCATCGCGCCACGTGCAGGTCACGACGAAGTGCGCCTTGTCGTTGGCGGTCAGGCGAGGGTCGGATGCGGCGTTAACTGCAACACGGTTGCATTGGCTTCATATAATGCAATCCTGTTGCATATATGGAGCCTGCCCCATGGCCGACCGCCTTCCCGTCACCGTGCTCTCCGGCTTCCTCGGCGCCGGCAAGACCACGCTGCTGAACCACATCCTCCACAACCGCGAAGGCCGGCGCGTGGCCGTCATCGTCAACGACATGAGCGAGGTCAACATCGACGCGGCCCAGGTGCGCGACGGCGGGGCCGCGCTGTCGCGCACCGACGAGAAGCTGGTGGAGATGAGCAACGGCTGCATCTGCTGCACCCTGCGCGAAGACCTGCTGCTGGAGGTCAGGCGCCTGGCCAAGGAAAAGCGCTTCGACCAGCTCGTGATCGAGTCGACCGGCATCTCCGAGCCGCTGCCCGTGGCCGAGACTTTCACTTTCGCGGGGGAGGACGGCAAGAGCCTCTCGGACGTGGCGCGTCTCGACACCATGGTGACGGTGGTCGATGCCTTCAACTTCCTGCGCGACTACGGCTCGCCCGACAGCCTGGGCCAGCGCGGCCAGTCGCTGGGCGACGAGGACACGCGCACGGTGGTCGACCTGCTGATCGAGCAGATCGAGTTCTGCGACGTGCTGGTGGTGAACAAGACCGACCTCGTCACGCCCGAGGAGCGCGAGCGGCTGATGGCGATCTTGCGCAGCCTGAACCCGCGCGCGCGCATCGAGGTGTCGGAGTTCGGCCGCGTCGCGCTCGACCGCGTGCTCGACACCGGCCTCTTCGACTTCGAGCAGGCCGAACAGGCGCCCGGCTGGCTGGCCGAGCTGCGCGGTGAGCACGTGCCCGAGAGCGAGGAGTACGGCATCCGCAGCTTCGTCTACCGCTCGCGGCTGCCGTTCCATCCGATGCGCTTCTGGAAGCTGGTGCAGAGCGAATGGGAGGGCGTGGTGCGCTCCAAGGGCTTCTTCTGGCTCGCCAGCCGCGCGACGCGCGCCGGCTCGTGGTCGCAGGCGGGCGGCGCCTGCCGCTACGGCGCGGCGGGCTTCTGGTGGGCGGCGGTGCCACGCGAGCACTGGCCGACCGACCCGGAGGCGCTGGAGCTCATCCGCAGGAACTGGGACCCGGCCACCGGCGACGCCCGCCAGGAGCTGGTGCTGATCGGCATCGGCATGGACGAGGACGCGCTGCGCGCCAAGCTCGACGCCTGCCTGCTCACCGAAGACGAGATGCGCTTCGGCGCCTCGTGGTGGCAGAACTTCCCGGATCCGTTTCCGTCCTGGAACGTCTAAGGCGCGCTATCTGGCGCAATCGCCGCAGGTGCCGTGGAGGGTGAGGGCGGTGTGGCGCGTGTCGATGCCCTGCTTGCGCAGCGCCCGCCCCAGCCGGCCCATCACCTTCGGCAGCTCCGGGTCGGAGGGCAGGGCCAGCACCTTGTGGCACTGGTCGCATTCGAAGGTGTTGCCCGACTCGGCCTCCACGTGGCGCGAGAAGCGGTTGACGCGGTCGGCGCCCACGCGGCGGTCGCACAGGCCGGCTTCGACGAGGCGGTCGAGCACGCGGTAGACCGTCACCCGGTCGGGCGCCTCGCCGGCGGCGGCGGTGTAGGCGGCGGCCACTTCCTCGTGCGTCAGGGGCTGCGAGCTGTGCTCCAGGAGTTCGAGCACGGTCTGGGCAGCGCGCGTCACGCGCAGGCCGCTTTCGCGCAGCAGCGTTGCACTGTCGAACGGGGCTGCGCGCTGGGGCTTTGGGTGCGAGGTCGGGGTCTTCATGCGGTCTTCTTGCGAAACGCCATTGTGTTGCATCCCGGGGCGGCGAGGGTAGGGGCGGCGGAAATGACCTCCCTGGCGATGTCCTGCCCGGCCCGGGCGCATATGCCGGAATGCGCCTAAGCATCTGACGAATGGGTCGTTCGCCTGGACAGCGAGGCGCGACAGAATCGCGCCCTTTGTCTTTTGCGATCGAAAGTCCGCCATGAGTGCCCATCCTTTCCTGTCGAAGCTGCTCAAGCCAATCCTGCTGCTGGGAGCTTGTGCTTCGTTGACGGTGGCGGCGCAGGCGCAACCGGCTGGAGCGGCCTATCCATCGAAGCCCGTGCACATCACTGTGGCGAACACGCCCGGCAGCTCGCCCGACGTGCTGGCGCGCTACCTGGGGCAGCGGCTGTCCGAGCAATGGAAGCAGCCGGTGGTGGTCGACAACCGAGCGGGCGCGGGCGGCATCCTGGCCGCCGACGGGCTGGCCAAGGCGCAGCCCGACGGCTACTCGCTGCTGGTGGGCGCCGACGGGCCCATCACCATCCTCCCCAACCTCCAGGCCGGCCTGCCTTACGACGCACGGCGCGACCTGGTGCCGGTGGTGTCGCTGGGGCAGATCGACTTCGTGCTGGTCGCCAACCCGAAGACGGGCTTTCGCACGGTGGCCGACTTCGTGCGCGCGGCCAAGGCCAGGCCGGGGCACATCAATTACGCCTCCGCCGGCAACGGCAGCCCGCAGCAGCTGAGCATGGAGCTGCTCAAGCAGAAGGCGGGCATCTACGTCACCCACATCCCGTACCGCGGCGGCCCGCTGGGCATGCAGGACGTGATCGCGGGGCAGGTCGACGTGATGTTCATCGCGGTCGGGCCCGCGCTGCCGCACATCCGCAGCGGCCGGCTGGTGGCGCTGGGCACCAGCGGAGAGAAGCGCCATGCGCTGCTGCCCGAGGTGCCGACGGTGGCCGAGAGCTACAAGGGATATCGCTCGGGCACGTGGTTCGGCCTGTTCGCGCCGGCGCGCACGCCGCAGCCGGTGCTCGACGCCATCGCCGCGGAGGCCGGGCGCATCGTGCAGGCCCCGGCCGCGCGCGCCGAACTCGCGGCGCAGGGCATCGAGGCCACGGGTTATGCGCAGCGCCAGTTCCAGACGCAGGTGTCGGCCGAGTACGAGCGCTATGCGCAGATCGTCAAGGCCGTCGGCATCAAGGCCGAATCGCAACGTTTCGCCCTTGGAGGTAACGGCAGGGCCGCACATCGAAACGATGTGCAAGTCGGCCTACCGGCCGTTTCGGAGTGCCGGGCCGGGATGCGCTAAGGTCCGGGCATCCGTTCCTGAATACCCTTGCCGACCATGTCCCGTCCTCCCATCGAGATCGAAACCGCTCCCAACCCCACTGCCACGGTGATCGTGATGCACGGCCTCGGCGCCGACGGCAACGACTTCGTGCCCATCGCCGGCGAGATGGATCTCTCGGCCGTGGGGGCGGTGCGCTTCGTGTTCCCCAACGCGCCCGTCATGCCCGTGAGCATCAACGACGGCTACCAGATGCCGGCCTGGTACGACATCGCGGTGGCCGACCTCCAGGTGCAGGAGGACGAAGACGGCCTGCGCCGCTCGCAGGCGGCCATCGAGGCCATCATCGCCAACGAGAAGGCCCGCGGCATCGCCGCCGGCCGCATCGTGGTGGCCGGCTTCTCGCAAGGCTGCGCGATGGCCTTGATGACCGGCCTGCGCCACACCGAGCGGCTGGCCGGCATCGTCGGGCTCTCGGGCTACCTGCCGATCGCGGCCACCACTGCGGCCGAGCGGCATGCGGCCAACCACGAGACGCCCGTTTTTCTCGCCCACGGCCGGCAGGATCCGGTGGTGCCTTATGCGGCCGCCGTGCGCACGCGCGAGGCGCTCACCGCCCTCGGCTACGCCGTCGAGTGGCACGAATACCCCATGGCCCACTCGGTGTGCATGGAAGAAATCGCCGACCTGAACCGCTTCCTGCTGCGGGTGCTCGGCTGAACCTGAATCAACGCTCGCACGAAGGAGCCACGAAATGATCCTCGTCATCGGACACGCATTGGCCAAGCCGGACACCCTGCAGGCCATGCTCGCCATCAGCACCGAGCACGTGCTGCGCTCGCGCGCCGAGCCCGGCTGCATCTCGCATGAAGTCTCGACGGACGCCCAGGAGCCGCTGCGCCTGACATTCGTGGAGCGCTGGAGCGACATGGACGCGCTGCAGGCGCACTTCCGCGTGGACGCCTCGCGCGCCTTCGCCAAGGCGCTCTCGGCCATGGCCGAGGGCACGCCGCAGATGCATGTCTACCGGTCCGAAGAAATCGACCTCTCGGCGGGCCGCTCCGGGGGCTGAAGAGGTTCCGGCGTGCCGCCAGCTATCAAAAACATAGCGCACAACAGGGTAGCCAGCCCCGGGATTCCCTGCACGAGCAGTGCCCGCTTGCCCGTGCTACCTTCCAGCCCCTCAGAAGATTGATGGGTCATAACAATATGAGCAACAGATTGCAGGAGAGGTTGGGTGCACTTTCAGCCACACGACTGAAAGGCATGCGACGTGGAATCGAGAAGGAAAGCCTGCGCGCGCTGCCCGACGGCAAGCTCGCGCTGACGCCGCATCCGCTGGCGCTGGGTTCCGCGCTTACGCATCCGCACATCACCACCGACTTCAGCGAATCGCAGCTCGAACTCATCACGGGCGTGCACGCGGACGTCGACTCGGCCATCGAAGAGCTCACGCGGGTGCACCAGTTCACCTACCGCGTGCTCGACGCGCAGGGAGACGAGCGCCTCTGGGTGTCGAGCATGCCCTGCGGCCTGCCGACCGACGAGACCATTCCGATCGGCCGCTACGGCTCCTCGAATGTGGGCCGCGCCAAGAGCGTCTATCGCATGGGCCTGAGCCACCGCTACGGCCGGCGCATGCAGACGATCTCGGGCATCCACTACAACTGGTCGCTGCCCGAGGTGTCGAGCGAAGAGTATTTCGCGCTGATCCGCAATTTCCGCCGCCACGCCTTCCTGCTGCTGTACCTGTTCGGCGCCTCGCCGGCGCTGTGTTCGAGCTTCGTGGCGGGCCGCCCGCACGAACTGCAGCCGCTGGGCGACGGCAGCATGTTCATGCCGCACGGCACCTCGCTGCGCATGGGCCGCCTGGGCTACCAGAGCGACGCGCAGGCCTCGCTGGCCGTGAGCTACAACAGCCTCGAAGGCTACGCCGCCTCGCTGCAGGATGCGCTGACCCGCCCGTGGCCGGCCTACGAGGCCATCGGCATCCGCAACCTGGGCGGCGACTACAACCAGCTCGGCACCAGCCTGCTGCAGATAGAGAACGAGTTCTACGGCACCATCCGCCCCAAGCGCGTGATCAACCCCGGCGAGCGTCCGCTGCATGCGCTGCGCGAGCGCGGTGTGGAATATGTCGAGGTGCGCCTGATGGACCTCGACCCCTTCGAGACCGTCGGCATCAACGCGCAGACCATGCGCTTCATCGACGTATTCCTGCTGCACTGCCTGCTGAGCGACAGCCCCGACGACACGCCCCAGGAAATCGCCGATCTCGCGCAGAACCAGCATCTCACCGCCGCGCGCGGCCGTGAGCCGGGTCTGAAGCTGCGGCGCAATGGAACCGAGGTGACGCTCGCCGACTGGGGCCTGGAACTGGTCGGGCAGTGCCTGCCCATCGCCGCCGCGCTCGACGCGGCCCAGGGCAGCGGCACGGCTCATGCCGACGCGGTGCGCGCCGCCGCGGCCGCGCTGCGCAAGCCCGACAGCCTGCCTTCGGCCCGCGTGCTCGCCGCCATCGAGAACGAGCACGCCAACTCCTTCATCGGCTTCGTGCGCGCCCGCTCCGAGCAGACCCGCGCCACGCTGCTGGACCTGCCGTTCTCGGCGGCGCAGCAGGCGGAGTTCGAGCAGATGACGGCCGAGTCCATCCAGGAGCAGAAGCGCATCGAGGCGGCCGACACCATGCCCTTCGAGATCTACCGCGAGCAGTACGTCTCGCCCGCGCGCCTGGGCGTCCCGCGCAGCCGTACCGCAGTTGCAGCCTGACGCGCTGGCGACTGGGCTCGCCGCGCCGAAGCTGCTCCATGGCCGCTTTCTGCGGTAAAACGCCACGCTGCCGCCCGGGCAAGGCAAGCCCGGCGCGGCCACGAACAACGGCAACTCCCATGGAAGGCGACACAGAGACATGAGCAACGGCAGCAACCTCGATTTCAAGGGCCGCGTGGCCATCGTGACCGGCGCGGGCGGCGGCCTGGGCCGCCAGCATGCGCTGGCGCTGGCCACGCGCGGCGCCAAAGTGGTGGTCAACGACCTGGGCGGCGCGCGCGACGGCTCCGGCGGCTCGGTAAGCGCCGCGCAGGCGGTGGTCGACGAGATCAAGGCCGCTGGCGGCGAGGCGATCGCCAACGGCGCCTCGGTCACCGACTTCGAGGCGGTGCAGGCCATGGTCAAGGAGGCGGTGGACGCCTGGGGCCGCGTCGACATCCTCGTCAACAACGCCGGCATCCTGCGCGACAAGAGCTTCGCCAAGATGGACCTCGCCGACTTCAGGCTGGTGGTCGACGTGCACCTGATGGGCGCCGTGAACTGCACCAAGGCCGTCTGGGCGCTCATGAACGAGCAGAAGTACGGCCGCATCGTGATGACCACTTCCTCGTCGGGCCTGTACGGCAACTTCGGCCAGAGCAACTACGGCGCGGCCAAGCTCGCGCTGGTGGGCCTGATGCAGACGCTGAGCATCGAGGGCGCGAAGAACGACATCCGCGTGAACTGCCTCGCGCCCACGGCGGCCACCCGCATGACCGAGGACCTGTTCCCCAAGGAAATGCTCGAAGCCTTCCGCCCCGAGGCGGTGGTGCCGGCGATGCTGGTGCTGGCCGCGCAGGACGCGCCCAACCGCACCATCCTCTGCGCGGGCGCTGGCACCTTCGAGGCCGCGCACATCACGCTGACGCAGGGCGCCTGGCTGGGCATCGAGGCCGACACGCCCGAGCAACTGGCGGCTCGCCTGTCGGAAGTGACCGACCGCGAAGGCGAGGCGGTGCCGCAAAGCGGCGCGGCGCAGGGCGCCAACGAAGTCGCCAAGGGCATGGCGAACGCGAAGCGGGGCTGATTTCCGCCGCTGTGTTCATGGCGCGCTTGACCTAGAGCGCACTCGAGCATTTCCAATGAATCCACCGGGTATCCGGTTCGTTCAACAAAAAGGAAATCACGCCATGAATACGATCGAGAACAAGGCCATCGTCCAGCACATCCACGACGAGCTGGACAAGGGCAACGGCCAGCCCTTCGTCGACAGCCTCGCCGACGACGCGACCTGGAAGATCGAAGGCAGCACCGCGTGGTCGCGCATCTATCGGGGCAAGAAGGCGATCCGCGAGGAGCTGCTGGACCCGCTCTTCGCCCAGTTCGCGGCGCCCTACAGGAGCAAGACCGAGCGCGTCATCGCCGAGGGCGACCGGGTGGTTGTGCTCTTCAGCGGCGACGTGCCCACCAAGGCCGGCAAGCGCTACAACAACCGCTACTGCTACGTCTACCGACTCGAAGGAGGCAAGGTGAAAGAGCTGACCGAGTACTTCGACACCGCCCTCGTGCAGGAGGCGTTGCAGCCTCCGGCCGCCGTCCATGCCGGCTGAGAAAGCCGTCGAGAGGGGCACTCCCTTCCACATCGGCGAACTGGCCACGCGAACCGGCCGCACGGTGCACGCCATCCGCTGGTACGAGACGCAGGGGCTCGTGCCCGGCGTGGCGCGCGACGAGGGCGGCCGGCGGCTCTACGTCGAGTTGCACGTGGGCTGGCTCGACCTGATGGAGCGGCTGCGCAGCACCGGCATGTCCATCGCCGAGATGCGCGAATACACCGTGCTCGCCATGCAGGGCAAGACCACGCTACGCGAGCGGCGCGACATGCTGGCCGCGCACCGCGAGCGGGTCAACGAGACCATCGCCGGGTGGAAGAGGGCGCTGTCGCTGGTCGAGCGCAAGATCGACTTCTACGACGAGTGGATGGCCAGCGGCCACCGGCCGCCGCTCATTGCCGCGGCGCTCTCGCCCGCGCCAGGGAAGCGCAGAAGCAGAAACGGCGCTACTCGGCGATGAAGCCAGGATCGGTGCGGATCGAGCCCCGGTCCCGGTGGTTGTGAAGCCGCCCCAGCGTGTTCTCGATCAGGCGCTTGAGCTTGTCGGACGCCCCCCGGAAGGCCTCGTCGAGGCTCGCCGCGTGCTGCGTCACCGCCAGCGGCTGGTGGTGCGCCAGGCGCGCCTCCATCACGCAGCACTTGTCGCCGCTGCCGGCCTTGTCGTGGTTCTCGTCGCTCAGGTGTACCTCGACGCGCGTCACGTCATCGACGAAACGGCTCAGGTTCTGCTTGATCTCCGCATCGGCCCAACGCTCCAGCGCGTCCTTGTTGGTGATGCCGTTGCTCGTGTTGACCTGTATCTGCATTCAATGTCCCCGCTGGATGGATGAACGAAGGCCCACTGTGCGCCCTCGGGCGCCGGATGGCGCGTAGGTCTATTCCCTACCCGCGCGCCGGGCAGGGTCTGCGATGCCGCCGCGGGCCCGCTCAGCTCTGGATGTAGGTGGTCAGCTGCTCGATGGTGGCTTCCTGGTCCGAGATGATGTCGTCCATCAGGTCCTGGATGGAAATCATGCCGACCACCTTGTCGCCGTCGACCACCGGCAGGTGGCGGAACTTGCGCTGGCTCATGAGCGCCATGCAGGCGCGGGTGCGGGTCTGGGGGGTGACGGTCATCACGTCGGGCGTCATGATCTCGCGCACCTTCATTTCCTTCGAGTTCTTGCCCTGCAGCGCCACCTTGCGGGTGTAGTCGCGCTCGGAGAGGAAGCCCACCAGCCTCTCGCCGTCCATCACCATCAGCGCGCCCACCTCGAAGCGCGCCAGGATGGAAAGCGCGTCGAACACGCTGGTGTCGGGGGAGGTGCGCCATGCCGCGGAATCATGGCGCTTGAGCAGTTCGGAGACGGGTTTCATCGTTGGCAACTCCATGAAGGGTTTCGATTCGACCGACGCTCGGGCGCCGCACTCGCTCAAATCATAGGGGCGATGAATGACCGCGCGGCGCAAAAAACTCTAAGGGAATGCGCGTGTGTGCAGGACACGCGCAATGCGCGAGAACTTAAGGCTGCGCAGTCGCCGTCGCAGGGGTGGCGATGAACACGCGGCTCAGCGCAACGGCGTCGCCCACCACCGTCTTCACCAGGCCCTTCTCGTCGAACTGCACCTGGAACTCCGACCAGCTGTCGCGCCAGTAGCGCCACACGGGTGCGTCGAGGCTGGGGTTCTCGCTGGACACCGGGTAGGCGATGGCCATCAGCACCTGCTCGCGCGTCATGCCGGGCATCACCTTGCCGGCGAGGATGGCGTCGCGCACCGGCGCGGGGAAGGTCGCCAGCTTCTGCTTCGGGTCTGCCGTCACCACGTAGCGTTGCGCGAAAGTCGGCAGCGGGATGTTGCGGCTGTAGTCGTTCTTGATGCGCTGCGGCTTGCCGGCGAGGTCGAGGCTGAACCAGCGGAAGTCGTAGGCCGTGATGCGCGCCGGGGTGCCCACGGGGACGATGCTCGTGCCCTGCTCGTCGTAGTTGATGTCGCTGATCGAGTCGCCGTAGGTGCGCATGTTGCAGCACAGGAAGCCGCTGACCAGCGGGCCGGGCGGCGGGGAGGGCCGCTGGGCGTGGGCGACGGTGATGGACGCGGGCACGACGGTGGCTGCCAGCAGGGCGGCAGCGGCAAGGCGCTTGAACATGGTTGGATTTCCCTCGGGGTTGTTGGAATCGCTGCCGGACCGCTGTCGAGCCGCAGTCTGTGGCCAGCCAAGGGATTCTAGGAGCGAACAATCCGGCAACGAAGGCAGAATGCCCGCATGCAGCTATCGAAAGCGTAGCAACCAGCTTGCGTTCAGGTTCCCGGTTCACAATGCGCACCGGCCCTGCGCGGCCCCATTCCCCACACACAGAGACAGCGCGAAAGAAAGAAGCCCCCACCGATGGCGATCCAGTGGTTCCCCGGTCACATGTATTCGACCCAGAAGGCCATCACCGAGCGGGTGAAGGACATCGACGTGGTCATCGAGCTGCTCGACGCACGCCTGCCCGGCTCCAGCGCCAACCCAATGCTGGCCGAACTCACGGCCGGCCGGCCCACGCTGAAGGTGCTCAACAAGCAGGACCTCGCCGACCCCGAGCGCACCGCGCTCTGGCTGGCGCACTACAACGCGTTGCCGGCCACCCGCGCCATTCCCCTCGACGCGAGCCAGACCACTCCGGCCCAGCAGATCGTGAAGGCCTGCCACGAGCTCTCGCCCAACCGCGGCGGGCTGGCCAAGCCGATGCGGGTGCTGATCTGCGGCATTCCCAACGTGGGCAAGTCGACCCTCATCAACACGCTCACCGGCAGCCGCAAGGCCAAGACCGGCGACGAGGCCGGCATCACCAAGCTCGAACAGCGCATCACGCTGGCCGGCGACTTCTATCTTTGGGACACGCCCGGCATGCTGTGGCCGCGCATCATCGTGCCCAAGAGCGGCTACAACCTCGCGGCCAGCGGCGCTGTCGGGCGCAACGCCTTCGACGAGGAAGAAGTGGCGCTCGAACTGCTCGGCTACCTCAAGTCGAACTACGCCGCCGGCATTGCCGCGCGCTTCAAGCTGGTGGAGCTCGACGCCGAGACCATGGCCGGCATGAAGGACGAGGCCCTGCTCGACACCATCGGCCGCAAGCGCGGCGCGCTGCTGGGCAAGGGCCGCGTCAACCTGCAGAAGGCCGCCGAGATCGTGATGCACGAGTTCCGCGCCGGCAACCTGGGGCGAATCACGCTCGAGACGCCCGAGGAGTTCGCCGCGTGGCTGGCGGACGGCCAGCACGCGGACGCCGAACGCGCCGCGAAGAAGGCTGCGCGCAAGCAGAAGGGCAAGCCGAAGCCCGAGGCGCAGCCTTCGCAGGAAGGTTGAGCGCCGAGCTCCCCGGGCGGGCCTCTCAGTCCAGCGCGAACAACGCCGCAGCCGCCTCATCGAGCGCCGCGACCCGTCGCGAGCCGGAGCCAGGCCCGGCTGCCTGCAGCGCGCGCTGATACATCGCCAGCCGCGTGGCCGACACCGGCCTGCATAGCGGCCTTCCGCGCGTCTGCGCAATGCCGCGCCCGGGCACCACGTAGCGCCCCGGGTTGAGCCGCGCGAAGCGGATGTACGCCTGCAGCGTGGGCAGGATGTCGGCGTGCAGTGCGTTCATGCGCTTTTCCGCGTCCATGCCGATCTGCGCGCGGCCCTTCGCGTCCTTGGCGATCTGCAGGCCCAGGATGTCGGCCATGTCGATCTCGAAGTGCGTGAAGTCGCCGTAGGGGCGCTTGCAGTCGATCATGAAGCTGTTCCAGTTGGCGTGCTGCAGCAGGCGGATGTGTTCGGCCGTCACGTCGAAGGCCGTGCGCTTCTCGAAGGGCGGCTGGAAGGCGTAGTGCCCGGCCACGAAGCTCGCGTGCAGGAAGAAGGCGGCGGCCACGTCCACGAAGCGGTCGAAGACCGGCGAGCTGCCGCCGTCGAGCACGTCGCCGAACTGCTCGAGCGTCATGTCGGGCGGCACGATGGCGGGCGCGCCCGATTCGCAGCCGACCCACTCGGCATGGCTGCGGCGGAACCAGTCGATGTCGGCCTGCGTGATCTCGATGCTGCCCGGCTGGGGCGGCGTCGCCGGGACGGCCGCGGGTGTGTCCCCCGACTGCCCGCAACCCGACGCGGCCAGCAGGGCGGTTGCGGCGCACGCGGCGGAAAGTACCAGCGCATCACGCCGATGGAACCATCTCACGTTGTTCTCTCCACTGAAAAAGCTGTCCATCTCTGTCTTTTCAGCGCAGGACGATGCCATGCGGGCCTGACAGCTGGCTGAGGAGAGCCGAGGAGATGCATGCCGACAGCCTCTTCGGGATGCCGGCCCGCGCGCCGCTCAGCGCATCTGCAGGCGCGCGTCCTTCGGATAGCCGATGGTGTAGTCGGCCGTCACGCGCGCGGTCTGGCCGGCAGCGAGGTCGAGCTGCCACATCGCCAGGCCGGGCTGCTTGTTCCACGCCAGCTCGGCGGGCTGCGGCAAGAACTCCGAGGCCACGCGCACCTTCTCGTCGACCGAGACCGGCGCGGCTTCGAGCACCTGCACCGCGATCGGCGTGCGGTGGCGGTTCTCGACCACGTAGGCGCGCTGCACCTTGCGCTCGGCGCGCGAGCCGGCGAAGCCGCCGGTGCCCTGGTTGTCGCGCTCGGGCTCGGCCTGCACGCGCACCAGTTCGTCGCGGCCGAAGGAGAGCGTCAGGCGCGCGTCGGTGGGCGCGGTCCAGCGGCCGCTGCCGACGAAGGCGCCATCGCGGTACAGCTGCATCGGGCCGGCGGGCCACACGCCGGCGGGCTGGTCGAGTTCGGCGACGAGGAAGGCGCTGGCGTCGACGCGCGGGCTGGTGCGGGCTGCCAGCCTGGCCGTGTCTTCGTGCTGGCCCAGCGCCATGGTCACGCGCTGGCCGTTGGAGGGCACGTCGATGGCCTGCGGCACTGAAAACTCGGTGGCGAAGCTGCTGTCGAACACGCTGACGTCGAACACCGGCTCCGCCACCCGGCGCTCGCGGCTGTCCATGGACTTGCTGGCCATGATGGGGGACGGCGCCATGGCTGCCGCCGGTGCCGCGGGGAAGGCCATCTCGGCCGCCGGGCGCGGCGGCGGCTCGATGCCGATGCGCCATGCCGTCGGCAGGCGGCCCGTGGTTTCACGGCGCGGCTGGCCGGTGGAAAGCACCAGCTTCACGCCGCGCCAGTCCTCGCCCGTGGCCTGCGCCACCAGCGCCTGGCGTTCGATGCGCACCTTGCGCGTGGCGGTGTCGAGCAGCGCGCGGTAGGTGGGCGTCCAGCCGGGGCCGGCGACCTGGTAGCTGAGCTTCACATCGGCGTCGGCGCCGGCGGCCAGCGTCACCGTGACGGCGGTCACCTGTCCGCCGTTGCCCTGGGTGCGGGTGCGCTCGGCCAGCAGCGGGTTGAGCTGGCGGTCGATCTCGGCCTGCTTGCGCTGGATCTGGTGCTGCTTGAGCAGCGAGTCCTGCCCGGTGCGGCGCATGGCCTCGGTCGTCGCGACGAGGTTGCGCGCGTCCATCGGTGCGCGGGCGCCTGAATTGGCATCGCCGCCGCCGGCCAGGCCCTTGAGGTAGCCGGTGACCATGCCCAGCGCGTCGTTCTCGGCCTGCAGGGCGGCCTTCTGGTCTTCGAGCTCGCGGATGCGGCCGTCGAGCGGGCTGGTCGAGCAGCGTGCGGAGAGCTCGCGCTGCTCGCTGAGCACGGAGGTCTCGCCGATGCGTACCGAGGCATCGGCCGACACCTGCAGGCTCTGCACGTCCAGCCCCGCAGGCAGGCAGGCGAAGGTGACCGAGCGCGCGCCGGCCGAGACGCGCGCCACGCGCTCCACGGTGGCGCTGCCGGGGTAGACCTTGACCTGCGTGATGCGCGAATCGGCCGCCACGGCCTGCTGCGTTGCTGCCTGCCCCTGGGCGCTGAGGCTCAGGACCAGCAGCACAGCGGCACCGGCGGTGGCGCGGAGGAGGGCGGAAGTCGATGTTTTCATGGGGTGCCTCTGGAGCGGAATTGATGAATGACCCCGGCTCATACGGACGGCCCCGGCGAACGGGGTTAAGGCATCGCCAAAAAAAGTTCGCCTGCCTCTCGGTGCTGTCGCCAACGCAACCGCCGCGGCGTTTCCGGTCGCGCGCGCGACGGCGGATGCAGGGCGCGCTTCATAGAGTGGCCGCATCGTCTTTCCCGCAACCCAGGACAAGGACACGCAGCCATGCTCGACACCATCCAGGCCATCAACAGGACCGCCGCCTTCAACCGATGGGCCGGCTTCGAAGTGACCAGCGCCGCCAACGGCGAAGCCGAACTGCGCATGGACTGGCGCGAGGAGGACATGGGCCAGTACGCCGGCTTCCTGCACGCCGGGATGATCGGCGCGATGCTCGACACCGTGAGCGGCTACGCGGCCGCCACCGTGGCGGGCCGTGTGCTGGCTTCGCATTTCTCGGTGAACTGCATCTCGCCCGCCATCGGCCGCGCGTTCGTCGCACGCGGGCGCGTTGTGAAGGCCGGGCGCAAGCAGGTATTCGCGGCCGCAGAGCTCTATACGCAGGGCGACAGTGCCGATTCGCTCAAGCTCGTGGCGACGGGGAACGCCATCCTGGTTCCTGTGGAAGAGCCTGCCCCCGTGCCGCCGAAGAAGCCGGAGCCCGCCGCCTGAGCTTGAGTCCGAAGAGTGGCCGCAGCAGGTTGGTGCGGCGGATCAGCCCGTCCGTCAGGAGCCAGCAGCCCAGCAGCGTCAGCGCGATGAGCAGCGCGGGTTCGACGACCGGTCCGAGCGCGAGCGGCGCCAGCAGCGTCACGCCGACGATGATCAGCGTCTGGTGCAGCACGTACCACGGGTACACCGACTCGTTCGCCCAGCGCAGCCAGGGCCAGGGGCGGTTCAGGTGGCGATGGCCGTGGCCGAGGATGGTCGCCACCGCCAGCCAGAGGTAGAGCATGCGCAGCGTGTCCACCAGCAGCCCCGGCAGCGGGCTCTTCATGCCGGCGCGCAGTGCGATGAAGGCCGCGATCACCGCGACGGCCAGCGCGAGCGACACGCGGCGCAGCCGCTCCAGCTCCTTCCATATGCCGGTGTCCACGCCCATCCAGTAGCCGTAGAGGAACATCGTGAAGTAGAGGCTGTGCAGGTGGAAGTCGCGCACCAGGTTGTGCGTGGCCGGGAAGCGCGAGGCCAGCAGCATCGTGAAGACCAGCAGCGGCAGCACCGGCAACAGCAGCAGCTTCCAGCCGCGCAGGCCGTTGAAGGCGCCGCGCACCCGTTGGCCGGCGGCGGATTTCCACAGCGGCAGCGTCAGCGCGATCAGCGCCGTGTAGGTGAACAGGTAGGGCAGGTACCAGAGGTGGTTCCAGGTGATGCCGAACTCCGCGCCGTCGAAGGCCTGCTTCGGCCACGGTTGCGCCATCGACAGGTAGCGCAGCAGGAAGGCGCCGAAGCCTGGTGCGACCAGCCCGTTGGCCACGCCCTGCGCGTAGGCCTGGTAGGGCACGACCACCGCCATGCCGAAGGCCAGCGGCAGCATCAGCCGCAGGCCTCGGCTGCGCAGCAGGGCCCAGGTGCCCTGTCCCCGGCTCAGGAAGCCGAGGGACACGCCCGAGATCAGGAAGACCAGGTCCATGCGCCACAGGTTCAGGACGCGCATCGGCCATTGCAGCCATTCGGCCGCGTGCGGGCTCTTGAGGTGCCAGGGCCAGTCGGCCACGTAGTACATGCCCACGTGGTACAGGATGACGAAGAGGAAGGCCAGTGCGCGCAGGGCGTCGATGTCGTGGCGGCGGTGGTCGGGTGGGGTTGCGGGATTGGGGTCTGCGGTCATGGGCGGGTTCTCGAAGCGGGAAGGCCGCCATGCTCGGCCGGGCCGCTTCCGCGAGGTGCGGCCAGGGGATGGATCGCCCCCGCTTTGTGACGAGCGGTGGCCGGTTGGGACGAAATCCGGCCCGAACCGGCCGTCCCCGGGGCCTTTTCGCGAAAATTCCCCGCATGGGAGACCCCCGCAAGAACCTGTACGAACGCTACGCGCGGATCCGCCGTCCGCTGGAGGTGGCCTTCTGGATCGTGCTGCTGACGCTGCAGGCCGTGTTCAGCACGATGGTGGCAATCGTCGACATGCGCACGCGCGCCGTGCCCCGGCCCAACTGGGAGGTCGCGACGTGGGAGGTGTCCAGCCACCTGATGCTGCTGCTCCTGGTGCCGGCGCTGGCGATGGTGGAACGCCGGCTGTCGCCGCTGGTGCGCACACACCTGCTGCGCTTCCTTGCCTGGCATGCGGTGGCGAGCTTGGCGTTCAGCGTGGTCCACGTGGTGGGCATGTTCGGGCTGCGGGCGCTGGTGTACGCCATGGCGGGCGAACGCTACGACTTCGGGGGCTGGGTGAGCCAGTGGGGGTACGAGTACCTCAAGGACGTGCGGGTGTACGTGAGCATCGTCTTCGGCATCTGGGCGTATCGGCTGTTCCTGCTGCGGTTGCAGGGGGAGGCGCGAGTGTTGGACGTGCCGGAGGATGGGGCGGTGGCCGCGCCGGCTGTTGCCTCGGGCCCGAACTCGGCGGAGGCGGGGGGATTTGAACCCCCGGCCGCAGAAGCGCTTCCTGCGCCGCCGCCATCGCGCCCCGAGCGCTTCCTGGTCCGCAAGCTGCGCCGCGAATTCCTCATCGCCGCCACCAACATCGACTGGCTCCAGGCCGAGGGCAACTACGTCGGCCTGCACGTCAACGGGCACGACTACCTGCTGCGATCCACGCTGACCGACTTCCTGACCCAGCTCGACCCCGCGCTCTTCGTGCGCGTGCACCGCAGCCATGCGGTGAACCTGGGGCGCATCAAGGAGATCGAGCCGCTGGACGGCGGCGACGCCCGGCTGCACATGCATGACGGCACCACCGTGCCCTGCAGCCGGCGATACAGGGACGCGCTGCGGACAGGCGTCGGCGCGGGCTGAAGCGGTGCGTGGCGGGGCTTGATCGGCCCGCTATTGGTTCATGTCGCACCATCGAAGAGCCTATAGGCACCATTTTTGCTTCATTGGCCGGTCGCGCTGGTTGATTCCGGTGCGACGCACCAATTCAAACCAAAAACCCGCAACAAGCTCCAATGGACGCACTCAAACAGGGCGCAGACGCGCTGTTCATCCTTCTCGGCGCCATCATGGTCCTGGCCATGCACGCCGGCTTTGCCTTTCTGGAACTGGGCACCGTGCGCAAGAAGAACCAGGTCAATGCGCTGGTGAAGATCCTGGTCGACTTCTCGGTCTCGACCATCGTGTATTTCCTGGTCGGCTACGGCGTGGCCTACGGCACGCATTTCTTCGTGAGCGCCACCGAACTGTCGGCAAAGAGCGGCTACGAGCTGGTGAAGTTCTTCTTCCTGCTGACATTCGCGGCGGCCATTCCGGCCATCATCTCGGGCGGCATCGCCGAGCGGGCCAAGTTCTGGCCGCAGCTCATTGCCACGGCGGTGATCGTCGGCTTCGTCTATCCGCTCTTCGAGGGCATCGCCTGGAACAAGCATTTCGGCATCCAGGGCTGGATCGCCTCGCTCACCGGCCACGAGTTCCATGACTTCGCGGGCTCGGTGGTGGTGCACGCGGTCGGCGGCTGGCTGGCGCTGCCGGCGGTGCTGCTGCTGGGCGCGCGGCGCAACCGCTACCGGGGCGACGGCTCGCTGAGCGCGCATCCGCCGTCGAACATCCCGTTCCTGGCGCTGGGCGCCTGGGTGCTGTGCGTGGGCTGGTTCGGCTTCAACGTGATGAGCGCGCAGAGCATCGACAAGATCTCCGGCCTGGTGGCCGTCAACTCGCTGATGGCGATGGTCGGCGGCACGCTGGTGGCGCTGGCCATGGGCAAGAACGACCCCGGCTTCGTCTACAACGGCCCGCTCGCCGGCCTGGTGGCGGTGTGCGCCGGCTCCGACCTGATGCATCCGCTGGGTGCGCTGGTGGTGGGCGGCGTGGCGGGCGGCATCTTCGTCAAGCTGTTCACGCTCACGCAGAACAAATGGAAGATCGACGACGTGCTGGGCGTGTGGCCGCTGCACGGCCTGTGCGGCACCTGGGGCGGCATCGCGGCTGGCATCTTCGGCACGCAGGCGCTGGGCGGCATCGGCGGCGTGAACGTGTGGGCGCAGCTCATCGGCACGGTGATGGGCGTGGCCTGGGCCGCGCTGGCGGGTGCGGCGGTGTACGGCGCGCTCAAGGCGGTGGCGGGGCTGCGGCTGTCGCAGGAAGAGGAGTACGACGGCGCCGACCTGTCGATCCATCACATCTCGGCGACCCCGGAGCGCGAGGTCAACTGGTAGCCAGCCGGTAGGCAGGCACGCTGCAGGGCCGGCCTGCCTCGGCTATTCTCGGCGCCCCTTCAAACTACCGAGGAGCCGAACCATGACAACAACACCCGCTCGCTGGCTGCGCCAGGGCATCGCCGCGATGGCCGGCAGCCTGCTGATGCTTTTGTTTTCTTCCACGGCGCTCGCCGGCGCGCCGCAGGTCAAGACCCAGGCGCCGGGCTTCTACCGGATGATGCTCGGCGACTTCGAGGTGACGGCGCTCTTCGACGGCACCCTCGACCTCGAGCCCAAGAAGCTGCTCACCAACACCACCCAGGAACAGGTCGGCAAGCTGCTCGACCGCGGCTTCGAGAAGGACGCCGTGCCCACCTCGGTGAATGGCTACCTCATCAACACCGGCAGCAAGCTGGTGCTGGTCGACACCGGCGCCGGCGGCCTCTTCGGCCCCACGCTTGGCAACCTGCAGGCCAACCTCAAAGCCGCCGGCTACCAGCCGGAGCAGGTCGACGACGTGCTCATCACCCACATGCACGGCGACCACGTCGGCGGACTGGTGCAGGACGGCAAGCTGGTCTTTCCCAACGCCACCATCCACGCCGGGCAGGAAGACGCCGACTTCTGGCTGAACAAGGCCAACCTGGAGAAGGCCTCGGC
Organism: Variovorax sp. SG517; assembly: GCF_013376045.1. Lineage (GTDB taxonomy): Bacteria > Pseudomonadota > Gammaproteobacteria > Burkholderiales > Burkholderiaceae_C > Variovorax. The sequence continues at coordinate 629,989 of NZ_JABMJG010000003.1, forward strand.
CGAGATGAAGGGCTTCTTCCAGGGCGCGATGGCCTCGCTCAACCCGTACGTGGAAGCCGGCAAGTTCAAGGGCATGAAGGGCGGCACCGAGCTGGCGCCCGGCATCAAGGCCGTGCCCGCCCACGGCCACACGCCCGGCCACAACATCTACGTCGTCGAGTCCAAGGGCCAGAAGCTGGTGCTGTGGGGCGACCTGATGCACGTGGCCGCGGTGCAGTTCGCGCAGCCGCAGATCACCATTTCCTTTGACGTCGACTCCAAGCCCGCGGCGGCCGAGCGCAAGAAGGCATACGCCGATGCAGCCAAGGGCCGCTACCTGGTCGGCAGCGCACACCTGCCGTTCCCGGGGCTGGGCCACGTGCGGGCCGAGGGCAAGGGCTACGTCTGGGTGCCGGTGGACTACCAGCAGGTGCGATGAGCCACCGGTGAAGCTTGAGCGGCGCGGCCCGGTGTTGCGACGAGCGCGGGCGCGAATGCGCGCCCTGTAGCAAACTGGCCGGCTGCTTCGCTTTCATCATCCATCCGCCCCATGACCCAAGCTCCTCCCGCCCTCGAAGTCCTCCCCCGAGACCTCTCCGCCTACCGCAAGGGCAACGTAGGCGTCGACTACGTGCACCGCTTCGAGTCCGGCAAGCCCGGCCCGCACGTGCTGATCAACGCGCTCACGCACGGCAACGAGATTTGCGGCATGACGGCGGCCACGCACCTGCTCGACAACAACGTGCGCCCGAAGACCGGCACGCTCACCGTGAGCTTCGCCAACGTGGCGGCGTACGAGTCGTTCAACGAGGCGCTGCCCTTCGACAGCCGGCAGCTCGTGCACAACCTCAACCGCATCTGGTCGCCCGAATGGCTCGACGGCACCGAAGACAGCCCCGAGCTGAGCCGCGCGCGCATCCTGCGCCCGGTGGTGGAGGCGGCCGACCACATCCTCGACATCCACTCGACCAGCCAGCCCGTCGTGCCTTTCTGGGTGTACCCGGCCTTCGAGCGCAACGCCAAGGTCGCGCAGGCCATCGGCCGCCCCTCGGTGCACCTCGTGATGCCCGACGGCCTGGGCTCGGGCACGCCGCTCATCCAGTACGGCAGCCACGGCGGCCCCGATGGCAAGGGCGTGGCGATGGTGGTCGAGTGCGGCCAGCACTTCCTGCGCTCGGCCTCCGACCTCGCCACCGCCGTCACGTATGACTTCCTCGCCTACTTCGGCCTCGTCGACAAGGACCCGGCGAGCCCGCCGCTCGAGCCGCAGCGCCGCTTCCAGCTGTTGCAGACCTACGTCATCAAGTCGCCGGACTTCGCCTTCGTGCGCCCGCTGATCGGCTTCGAGACCTTCGCCAAGGGCGAACTGATCGCGACCAACGGCGAGGAGGAGATTCGTGCGCTGTGCGATGACTGCACGATCTTCATGCCAGCGCAGCGCACGATCGTGGGGCGGGAGGCGGTGTATCTGACCAAGCCGATCTGATACCCGGCGTCCCCACGCCAACCAGGGGCACGGGGGCTCAGTTTTTCAACAGCCGCACGATCTGCTCGCGAAGCGACGGCAAATCGTGCTGGACGGTTTGCCAGACAAGGGTGTGATCGATGGTGAAGTAGCCGTGGGAAAGCGCGTTGCGCATCTCGTAGGCGAAGCGCCATGGAACAGCGGAGTGGGCCGCCGCGAATTCCGCGTGATGCTTCACGATGTTGTTGCTGGCTTCGCCGATGACTTCCAGGTTGCGCACCACCGCGTCCTGGGTCTTGCGATCGGCCAGATAACTGTCGGCTGTAGCGCCGCTCGTGTAGTCGCGGATGCTGTCGATCGCTTGCAGGATGTGACCTAGATAATCCGCCACCCGTTGCGGATCTCTTCGGCTCATACCGGCACAGCCTCGCGCAGCACCTGATCGCGAAACTTGGGAGGCAGGCCGTTGGGCGTGAGTACGTCCACTTCCATGCCCAGCAGGCTCTTCAGCTCATGCCTGATGGCCCCGATGTCCATGAGCGTGGTTTGCGCCGTGGGTTCCACCAGTAGATCGAGGTCGCTGTCGGCGCTGTCCTCGCCGCGCAATGCTGAACCGAACACTCGCACGCTGCTGACGTGATGGCTCAATGCGATCTCGCGGATGCGATCACGATGCAGCGACAGGGCTTCGGAGGGGCGCATGGAGCCGAGTGTAATGTTTGGCTGCTCCAGGGCCCTCAGACCGCGAGGCTGGTCGGTCAGCCAGCCAGTCAGCAGATCAGCAGGTGCCGGGGCTTGTCCACGGTGCTGTAGTCCGCATGCCAGTAGTGCGGGTCGTCGCAGGGGCTGAAGACGGCCTCTGCGCTGGCGTGGCGGTTGTCGAAGTGCCTGTCGAGCGTGATGTGCACGGAACCGGTGTCGGGCCAGTCGGTGCCGGCGTCGCAGACGCGATTTCCCGAGGCGACCTCGGCCGCGACGATGGCCTGCAGCGCAGGGTGCAGGCGCTCGTTGAGCAGCGCAAGGATGTCTCGCCGGCTGCCGGGACGGATCGACGTGGCGAGGCAGGCTTCGGTGAAAGCGGGGGCGGCGGACATCGTCGCGGCGGTTCCGTGTCAGGCCGCAATGAACAACGCCGGATCCACCATCGCCCGGTTCAGCATCACCGACCAGTGCAGGTGCGGCCCCGTCACCCGCCCGGTCGCGCCCACGCCGGCGAGCTGCTCGCCGGTCTTCATCACGTCGCCCACCTTCACGTCGATGCGGCTGAGGTGGCAGTACATCGTCAGCAGGCCGCCGCCGTGGTCTAGCCAGACGGTGCCGCCGTTGAAGAAATAGTCGCCCGTATCGATCACCTTGCCGGGCATTGGCGCGAGCACCGGCGTGCCGGTGCCGGCGGCGATGTCCATGCCGCTGTGCGGATTGCGCGACTGGCCGTTGAACACGCGGCGCAGGCCGAAGGAGCTGGAGCGGCGGCCGGGCACCGGTACGCGCATCTTCAGCACGGTGTCGGGGCGCATGTCGGTGAGGGTGGCCGTCACCACGGCGAGGTGCTCGCGCTCCTTGACGTAGCGGGCCTCGTCCTCAGGCGAGAGGTCGACGGTGCGCGGAGCCACGGTGAGGCGCTGTTCGCGGTATTGCTTCGGGGCGACCGTGTAGGCGATCTGGCGTTCGGGCTTGCCTTCGGTGCGCACCGTGATGCGGGCTTCGCCGGGTTCCGTCGTGAGGGGAATGCCGACGACGGCGGTCCATTCGATGGTGTCGCCGAGCACCAGCACGGGGATGTCGCCCGAGAAGGCCTGGGGCCGCTTGGCCGACGGGCCCAGCGACAGGCGGGCCACGCCGCCCGGCACCTGCGATGCGTGGGGCCACACGTCGGGTGCCGCCGCCGGTTGCTTCTTCGCCTTGGCCTGGGTCGCAGCGCCGGCATGCATCGTGGCGAGGAGGCCGACGGTGCCGAGGACGGCGCTGCGGCGGTTCAGGGCGAAAGCGGCGAAGTCGCGAGGAGGAGCGGGTATGTGCTTCATTGAGAAAAAGGCAGTGGTTCGGTTGGATGAGGGGAGGGCCGCGCTATTCGCGCCAGGTTCCCGGCGCCAGTCCTTCGAGCGTATGCGGCCCGATTGCGGCGCGGATCAGCCGCAGCGTTGGCAGCCCCACGGCCGCCGTCATGCGCCGCACCTGCCGGTTGCGGCCCTCGCGGATGCCCAGTTCGATCCACGCTGTGGGAATGCTCTTGCGCTCGCGGATGGGCGGCTGCCGTTCCCACACTTCGGGGGGCGGATCGAGCAGCCGGGCGCGAGCCGGGCGAGTGGGGCCGTCGTTGAGCTGCACGCCCGAGCGCAGGGCGGCGAGCACCTCTTCGGTCGGCTCGCCTTCGACCTGCACCCAGTAGATCTTCTCCATCTTGAAGCGCGGGTCGGCGATGTGCGCCTGCAGCTTGCCGTCGTCGGTGAGCAGCAGCAGGCCCTCGCTGTCGGCGTCGAGCCGGCCGGCGACGTAGACGCCGGGGATGTCGATGAACTCCTTCAGGCCGCGCCAGCGGCCTTCGGGCGTGAACTGGCTGAGCACGCCATAAGGCTTGTTGAAGCGGATCAGCCGCGAGGAAGAGGACGATGAACGAGAAGAAGGGCTCGGACGATTCATGTGCCGACAGGATAGCCCGGGTCTGTCCTGCAACCTCCGGCGGCCGGCGAGGCTCCAATGGACCTGTTCACTCGAGACACAGGGAATCCGGTATGACGACCACGATGCGAAGCTCCATCCAACTCGCCTGCGCGGCGATGGCCAGCCTGCTGCTGGCGGCGTGCAACAGCACGGCCATCCGCGTGGGCGGCGCGCCCGAGGCCAGCGCGAAGAACTGCGTGGCGGCGGCTGCGCGCGAACTCAGGGTGCCGCCGGGCAGCATCGCGGCCGACAAGGGCAGCACGCCGCGCGACGGCGTCTACACGGTCAACCTGAAGGTCGGGCCGCAGGGAAGATCCGCCGTGTGCACCACCGACGAGAACAGCGCGGTGATGGGCGTGGTCTACAAGCGGCCCGAATAGAGGCTGCCGGTGGGGCTTACTTGCCCCAGCTGTCCCGCATCCCGGCCGCGCGATTGAACACCGGCTTGCCGACGGCGCCGCTGGCCTTCGCGTCGAGCACGAAGTAGCCGTGCCGCTCGAACTGGATGCCGACGCCGGGCTCGGCCTTGGTCAGCGAGGGCTCGACGAAGGCCGAGCACACTTCCAGGCTGTTCTTGTTCAGCTCTTCCAGCAGTTCGCCGCTGCCCGGGTTGGCGGCGGCAAACAGCCGTTCGTACAGCCGAACCTCCGCCGGCACCGCGTCGGCGGCCGCCACCCAGGTGATGTTGCCCTTCACCTTGATCGCGTCGGCGCCGGGGGTGCCGCTCTTGGTGTCGGGCACCAGCTTGGCCTGCACTTCGACGAGCTTGCCATCTGCGTCCTTCGTGCCGCCGATGCACTCGATGACGTGGCCGTACTTCAGCCGCACCTTGTTGCCGGGGAACAGGCGGAAGAAGCCCTTGGGCTGCACTTCTTCGTAGTCGGTGCGCTCGATCCAGACCTCGCGGCCAAGCTTGAACTCGCGGTGGCCCATTTCGGGGTGGTGCGGGTGCACCGGGGCGGAGCAGTCGTCGAGCGCATCGTCCCCGCCCATCAGCTCGCCCCAGTTGGTGATGACCAGCTTGACCGGGTCGAGCACCGCCATGGCGCGCGGTGCGACGGGGTCGAGCGTGTCGCGCAGCGCGGCTTCGAGGCTGGCGTAGTCGATCCAGCCGCCCGACTTGGTGGTACCGCTGCGTTCGCAGAACAGCCGCAGCGCCTCGGGCGTATAGCCGCGGCGGCGCAGGCCGGCGATGGTGGGCATGCGCGGGTCGTCCCAGCCGTCGACGTATTTCTCTTCGACCAACTGGCGCAGTTTGCGCTTGCTGGTGAGCACGTGGGTCACGTTCAGGCGTGCGAATTCGTACTGGCGCGGGTGCGGGCTGGCGACGAGGCCGCCTTCGGCGAGGCGGTCGAGCAGCCAGTCGTAGAAGGGGCGCTGGTCTTCGAACTCGAGCGTGCAGATGCTGTGGGTGATCTGCTCCAGCGCGTCCTCGATGGGGTGCGCGTAGGTGTACATCGGGTAGATGCACCACTTGTCGCCGGTGTTGTGGTGGTGGGCCCGGCGCACGCGGTACAGCGCGGGGTCGCGCATGTTGATGTTGGTGCTGGCCATGTCGATCTTGGCGCGCAGGATGGCGGCGCCGTCGGCCACCTGGCCGTCGCGCATGGCGCGGAATCGCGCCAGGTTCTCTTTAGGCGTGCGGGTGCGGAAGGGGCTGTCGGTGCCGGGCGTGTTGAAGTCGCCGCGGTTCGCGCGCACTTCCTCGGCCGTTTGCTCGTCGACGTAGGCGAGGCCGGCGCCGATGAGGTATTCGGCGGCCTCGTACATGAAGTCGAAGTAGTCGCTCGCGAAATACTCGTGCGGCTGCAGCGTGCCGGGGGCGCAGGGGCGGTCGGCCAGGTAGGTCTCGTAGCCGAGCCACTTCACCGCGTCGCGGATGGAATCGACGTATTCCTGGTCTTCCTTCTCGGGGTTGGTGTCGTCGAAGCGCAGGTGGCTCACGCCGCCGTATTCCTTGGCCAGCTCGAAATTGAGCCAGATGCTCTTGGCGTGGCCGATGTGCAGGTAGCCGTTGGGCTCGGGCGGGAAGCGCATGCGCACCTTGGCCGGATCGGCCATGCCCTGCGCATGATGAGCGGCGTTGCCGGGCGATCCGCCCCACTTGCGGCCAGAATAAGCACCCTGTGCGAGGTCGTTCTCGATCACATGGCGCAGGAAATTGCTCGGGGCGGCGGTTGTTTTGCTACCGTTTTTGTCGGTCGGGGAGGTCATCGTTGCATTTTAGGGTGCACCCCTTATGGGTTACCTTTGGCAACTTTCTTCACAATGCCGAGTGCACCCTCTTTGCATTTGCCGCGTTCAATACACCACATGGGCGGTTCATACCCGAACGCAGCCCGACCATACAAGGAGTGCAGGATCATGAACTTCACGCGTTCAACCTTTTTCAAGTGGGCCGCCGCGGGCGTCGTGGCAGCCGGTGCTTTGTTTGCCGCCACTTCGGCCAGCGCCCGCAGCGATGTGAGCTGGTCGATCGGCGTCGGCGTTCCGGGCGTGGCAGTGGGCGTGGGCAGCCCGGCCTACTACCCGGCCCCGGTCTACACGCCGCCGGCACCTGTCTATTACGCGCCGCCGGCTCCCGTCTACTACGCGCCGCCGCCGCCGGTGTACTACCGTCCGGCCCCGGTCTACTACGGTCCGCCGGCCTATTACGGCCCGCGCTACTACGGTCGTGGCTACTACCGCGGACATGGCCACTGGCGTTAAAACGCCACGGCAATCGTGACTGAATGAAAAAAGCCGGCTCCGAAAGGGCCGGCTTTTCTTTGGGCGCTCGCCCGCCTGATTTCACATGGCGCGAAAAAGATGGGCGTAGAGCCGGCTGACCGGAATCTTCTCGGCCCGCCCTCGCAGCATCAGGTGCAGCTTGCCGGCCTCGTCGCGGTGCACCGATTCGATGGCCGAGCTGCGCACCACCACCGCCCGGTGCACCTGCCAGAAGGTGTCGGCGTCGAGCTGGGGCAGCAACTGCTTCAGCGGGGTGCGGATCAGGTACTCGTGCGCGGCGGTCAGCACGCGCAGGTATTTGTCGGCCGCCTCGAAGTAAAGAACTTCGTCGATCGGCACCATGCGCACCGTGCTGCCGCCGGCGTCGCTGGCGGCGATCATGCGCAGGGGAGCCGGCGCGGCCGAAGCGGCTCCGGCCCCGGCGGCCCCCAGCACCTGGCGCCATTGGGCGAGCGTCTGCTCCAGCGCCGCGTCTGCCAGCGCGGGCGTGGGCGCCGGCTGGCGCGCGGCCAGCGCCTGTTGCAGCCGGCCAACGGTCTTGCGCAGGCGGTCGGGCTGAACCGGCTTGAGCACGTAGTCGATGGCCTGTGCCTCGAAGGCGCGGGCGGCGTATTCGTCGTAGGCCGTCACGAACACCAGTTGCGGCATGGGCGCCTCGTCGGTGGGCCAGCTGTCGGCCAGTTCGGCGGCGGCTCCCAGCCCGTCGAGGCCGGGCATGCGGATGTCGAAGAACAGCACCTGCGGCAGCAGCCTCAGCGCCTCGCGCACGGCGCTTCGGCCGTCGCCGGCGGTGGCGACGATCTGCAGCCCGCGCCATGCGGCGGCCAGCTCTGCCTTGAGGGCCTGGGCGAGCAGGGGTTCGTCTTCTGCGATGAGGGCGGTCGGGTTGGTCATCTTGTCGTTGTTGTCGTGTGGGCTGTTCGCATTCAGGCCGGTGCCGGAAAGCTCAGCGTGGTGCTGGTGCCGCCACCGGGCGCAGGCCCGATGCTCATGCGGCCCTGCGCACCGTAGACAGTGGCCAGCCGCTCGCGAACCTGCTCCAGCCCGAAGCCGCTGCCTTCCGAAGGCGGCGCCGCGCCGAGGCCCACGCCGGTGTCGTTCACCTCGATCACCAGCTGTCCGGCTTCCGTGCGCGCGCGCACGACGATCTCTCCGCCTTCCACCTTCGGCTCCAGGCCGTGGCGGATGCTGTTCTCCACCAGCGGCTGCAGCAGCAGCGGCGGCACCGGCACGTCGCGCAGGTCGGCCGGCAAGTCGAGCGTGTAGCGCAGCCGGTCGCCCATGCGCACCGACATCAGCTCCAGATAGTCGCCCAGCCGCTCGAATTCGGCCGACAGCGGATGCGAGAGCGCGCGCGAGCCGCTGAGCGTCATGCGCAGGTAGCTGTTGAGCCGGTCGAGCATGGCCACGGCGCGCGGCGGATCGACGGTGATCAGCACGCGCAGGTTGGCCAGCGTGTTGAAGAGCATGTGCGGCTCCAGCTGCGTCTCCAGCAGCTTCAGCCGTGCCTCGGTGGCGTTGCGCTGGGCCAGCTCGATCTGGCTCTGCATGTGCTTGCTCTTGCCGAGGCTGTAGAAGAAGAAGCACATGCCGACGGTCGCGATGAGGGTGATCGTGACGCCGGTGGCCAGCTTGTGGCCCCTGATGTCGAGAAAGTCGTACCGGGGCGCGCCGAACAGGGCGTCGCCGATGAGGTTGCCCACCACGAAGCCGACCGTCGCGCCAGCCGCGACCAGCACGAATCCCCACGGCCACCTGGGCCACAGCGATTCGCCGTGCCCGCTGATCAGGAGCCGGCCGATGTCGATGAACAGCCAGCTCACGGTGCCTATCGCCAGCGAATAGACAAGGTGGCCGGCCCAGTTGTCGCCGCCCGTGATGGTCATCGCGGTGGCGATGAGGCAGCAGAAGACGGCGGTGATCAGCCCATGCCGCAGCATGGACTTCAGGTTCTCGAGCCTGAACCTGCCGGGAACGTCGGCCGCGGGCTGGACCAGGCTCATCCGTGGTTCCGCGAGCCCAGCGCGCGGCGCTCGCGCTCCACCAGCCGGTCGTAGAAGCCGCCGCCGGGCGCGATGAACCAGATCACCGCGCCATGGATCAGCAGCCCCAGCCCCCAGCCCATGAGCGGATACATCGCCCAGCTGCGGCCGTTGGCGGCCGAGATGGCGACCAGCCCCAGGTTGACCAGCACGTAGACGAAGGCATGGACGTACCAGCCCATCTTGGCGCCGGCGCGGCGGCGGGCGAGGCGCTCGATGTCGGAGCGGGAGGAATCGGACGATGCGTAGGAAGTCATGACAGCTCCTTGTATTGGACAGGAATGAAATCGGCGGCGGCAACGGCAGGCTGGCCGGCCGGCGCCGCCTGCAGGGCCGCGCGCTGGCGCAGCTCCTCGGTCGTGTCGCCGGGGCCGTCGGGCTTCCAGCCGGGCGGCTTCACGAGATAGCCGACGAAGGCGCGCACCGAGCGGGCCGAGGCGAGGTCGCGAAAGAGAGCGCGCCACTGGCCGAACTCGATCTCCAGGATGTTGTGCGTGGTGACCGGGTTGACCAGCCCGTAGCGGCAGGGCACGTCGGCGCGCTCGGGAATGTAGGTGCCGAACAGGCGGTCGAACACGATCAGCACGCCGCCGTAGTTGCCGTCCAGGTATTCCAGGTTCGAGGCGTGGTGCACGCGGTGGGCCGAGGGGGTGTTGAGCACCCATTCCAGCGGTCCGAGGCGCGGGATCCAGGTCGCGTGGATCCAGAACTGGTACAGCAGGTTCAGCGTGAGCATCAGCAGGATCACCCGCGGCGGCATGCCCAGCAGCGGCGCCAGCATGAAGAAGGCCAGGGTGCCGGTGAGGCGGCCGGTCCAGCCGAAGCGGTAGGCGGCCGACAGGTTCAGCTGGTTCGGCGAATGGTGGATGGAATGGGTGCACCAGAACCAGCGCACCCGGTGCGCCGCGCGGTGGTACCAGTAGTAGCAGAACTCCTGGCCGATGAAGCAGGCGGCCCAACCGGTCCAGTGGTCCATCGGCAGGGTGAAGAGGCGGTGGGCGTAGAACCAGTCCATCGCGCCGGTCCAGAAGGCCAGGGGCAGCAGCCAGCGCAGGGGGTATTCGCGCACCAGGAAGTCGAACACCGAGACGCCGGCGGCCTTCCAGTCGTAGCTGCGCCAGCCGTTGCGCCATGAGAGCACCAGGGCCTCGGCGAAGGAGGCGGCGAGCACCACCGTGACGGATATCTTGAGGATCAGCAAGAGCGCGTTCATGGCGGCGTGTCTTCTTCTGGAAGTCGTGGCCCGGGAATATTAGGCGGCGCGGGCGGCGGCCGACATAGCGTCAGTGCGGATGGCCAGCTTCCACAGGCGCACCGCGCGGGCCACGAAGACGCCGCTGAACGCGCCGTACAGCACGGGCACCGCAATGGCGAAGGCGGCCTGCTGGCGCAGCTCGGGGTGCAGGACCAGCGCGACGGCCACTACGTACTTGGTCAGGAAGATGGCCATCATGAGCATCAGCGGCACCGGGCTGCCGGCCACCTGGAACTGGCGCGCGGCCGCGTCGTATCGGGTGGCGGCGGGCAGCGGGCGCTGCAGCACCAGCGCCGCCATCGCGGCCGCGGCGGCGGCCCAGCCCAGCAGGGCGCCGAAGGAATCGCCGAAGGCCGAAACCACGCCGTAGACCGACAGGCCGCCCATGGCGAGGGGCATCAGCGTCACGCGGGTCAGGCTCACCTGGTTGGTCAGCAGCTGGCGGGCGCCGAGCCACAGCAGCAGGAAGAAGACGGCGAACACCCACTTGGGCGTGTGAAGGATGATTTGCATCAGCATGGCGGCACTCCGTGGAAGGTGAAGGAAAACTGAAAAGACTGCGGGGATGGGATCGATGGGTTGGACTGTGCCGATGCCCGCCCGCCCCGGCCACCGGCGTGCGACGGAATGCGCGCAGGCGGCGCGAATTGCAGCCCGGCAGCGCGAATTGCGGGGTTTCGAGCGGGTTTGGGGAAACTTCGAGGAGGCTCTGAGGAGACATCGAGGAGGCCGCAAGAGGCTCCCGTTCAGCTTTACCGTCGCTTTACGGCCCAGCAAAGAGCCGGACTACCATCCGCGCTGTACTACGCTGGTCCGCACCTCTGCACCCTTCGCACGCACCGTCCATGGAACAAGAAAAACCAACCGAGCCTCTGCCTTCCACCGTGTCCCCCACGCATCCGACGGTACGCAGACGCCGCTGGATGGGCAGCCTGCTGGCATTGCTGCTGCTGGCGGTGCTGGGCGGCGGCGCCTGGTATCTGGTCCAGCGCTCGAAGATGCCGGCCGCCGGCCCCGGTGCGGGCCCGGGCGCCGGGCGGCAGGGCGGTCCCGGAGGTCCGGGCGGCCCGGGTGGGCGTGGCGGCGGTGGCGGCGCGGCCTCCAGCACGGTCGGCATCGCCACGGCCCGGCAGGCCGACATTCCGGTGCAGCTCGAGGCGCTGGGCACCGTCACGCCGCTGGCGAACGTGATCGTGCAGCCGCAGGTGTCGGGTGTGCTCACGGCCGTGCTCTTCCAGGAAGGGCAGATGGTCAAGAAGGGCGACGTGCTGGCCACCATCGACCCGCAGCCCTTCCAGAACGCGCTGGACCAGGCCGCCGGTGCCCGCCAGCGCGACGAGGCGCAGCTCGCGGCGGCGCGCGTGACGCTGCAGCGCTACCAGACCCTGCTGGGCCAGGACTCCATCGCCCGGCAGGACGTGGACACCCAGGCCGCGCTGGTCAAGCAGCTCGAAGGCACGGTGGCCATCGACCGCGCCAACGAGAACACCGCCAGGCTCAACCTCGCCTGGAGCCGCATCACCGCGCCGGCCAGCGGCCGCATCGGCCTGCGCCCGGTGGACGCGGGCAACTACATCTCCACGGGCACCACCAACGGCGTGGCGACCATCACGCAGATCGCGCCCATCGACGTCGAATTCGCCATTCCGCAGGACCGCGTGCCCGAGGTGCAGGAGCGCCTGGGCCAGGGCGCGAAGCTCGACGCCACCGCCTTCGACCGCACCCGCACGCGGCGGCTGGCCGACGGCACCTTCTCCACGCTGGACAACCTGGTCGACACCGCCACCGGCACCGTGAAGGCCAAGGCCCGCTTCTCCAACGCCGACAACGCGCTGTTCCCCAACCAGTTCGTCAATTTGCGGCTGCTGCTGCGCACGGTGAACAGCGCAGTGGTCGTGCCCGTCACGGCGCTGCGCCACGGGCCCAACGGCGACTACGTCTATGTGCTGAACGACGACAGCACGGTGTCGCAGCGTCCGGTGACGCGCGGCGAGTCGAGCGTGGACAACGTGGCGATCATGTCCGGCCTGAAGGCCGGCGAGCAGGTCGTGACCGAGGGCGGCGACCGGTTGAAGGACGGCGCGCGGGTGCAGACCCAGGTCGACCGGCCGGCCGGCGCGGCGTCGGCACCCGCCGGCGGTGCGCGCGGCGGGCGCCGGCATGGCGGTGCTGGCGGCGCCAACGGTGAGGCGCGGCCGAAGGGCGAGGCTCCTGCGACACCCGCGACACCCGCGACACCGGCTGCGCCGTCGGCTGCAACGGCTCCCGCTGCTCCGGCCGCCCCGTCCCCGGCCGAATCAGCCCCGGCGCCTGCGAAGCTCCCGACCGCCGAGCAGCGCCAGCGCATGCTCGACTCGGCCAAGGACAACCCCGAGCAGCTCGAGCGCCGCAAGCGCTTCCTTGAAGCACTCGACCGCGGCGATCCGGCGGCATTGGAGCGCTGGCAGCGCATGTCCGAAGGCCGCGGCGAAGGCGGACAGGGCAGGCGCGGCCCATGACGAGCGGCGCTGAACGCAATCGCGCGGAGGCTTCCCGGTGAGTCCGTCCCGTCCGTTCATCCTCCGGCCGGTGGCGACCTCGCTGCTGATGGTCGCCATCGTGCTGGCCGGCCTGGTGGCGTTTCGCTTCCTGCCGCTGTCGGCGCTGCCGCAGGTCGACTACCCGACCATCCAGGTGCAGACGCTCTACCCCGGGGCCAGCCCCGAGGTGATGAGCAACACCGTCACCGCGCCGCTGGAACGGCAGTTCGGCCAGATGTCGGGGCTCGACCGCATGAGCTCGACCAGCGCCGCGGGCGTGTCGATCATCACGCTGCAGTTCTCGCTCGGCCAGACGCTGGACGTGGCCGAGCAGGAAGTGCAGGCCGCCATCAACGCCGGCGGCTCGCTGCTGCCGGCCGACCTGCCGGCGCCACCGGTGTACGCCAAGGTCAACCCGGCCGACGCGCCGGTGCTCACGCTGTCCATCACCTCCGACACGCTGCCGCTCACCGACGTGCAGAACCTGGTCAACACCCGGCTCGCGCAGAAGATCAGCCAGGTCTCGGGCGTGGGGCTTGTGTCGCTCAGCGGCGGGCAGCGCCCGGCCATGCGCATCCAGGCCAACACCCAGGCGCTGGCGGCCAACGGCATCGGGCTGGACACGCTGCGCACGGCCATCTCGGCGGCCAACTCCAACGGCGCCAAGGGCAGCTTCGACGGGCCCAAGCGCGCCTACACGATCAATTCGAACGACCAGCTGATGACGGTCGACGACTACAAGAACCTGATCGTCTCGTACAAGAACGGCGCGCCGATCCGCATGGTCGACGTGGCGCAGGTGGTCAGCAGCGCCGAGAACAACCAGCTCGCCGCCTGGGCCGGCAACAAGGCCGACGGCACGACCAGGCTCTCGCCCGCGATCATCATGAACGTGCAGCGCCAGCCCGGCGCCAACGTGATCGCCACCGTCGACGCCATCAAGCGGCAGTTGCCCGAGCTGCAGGCCGGCCTGCCCGCCGGACTGAAGATCGAGGTGCTCAGCGACCGCACGGCCGGCATCCGCGCCTCGGTGCAGCACGTCGAGATGGAGCTGGTGCTGGCCGTGGTGCTCGTGGTGCTGGTGATCTTCGCCTTCCTGGGCAGCCTGCGCGCCACCGTCATCGCCAGCATCGCGGTGCCCATCTCGCTGATCGGCACCTTCGGGCTGATGTACCTGCTGGGCTACAGCCTCAACAACCTCAGCCTGATGGCGCTGACCATCGCCACCGGCTTCGTGGTGGACGACGCGATCGTGATGATCGAGAACATCGCGCGATACATCGAGGAGGGCGAGAAGCCCCTGCAGGCCGCGTTCAAGGGCGCCACGCAGATCGGCTTCACCATCATCTCGCTGACCGTGTCGCTCATTGCGGTGCTGATCCCGCTGCTGTTCATGGGCGACGTGGTGGGCCGCCTGTTCCGCGAGTTCGCGGTGACGCTGGCCATCACCATCCTGATCTCCGCCGTGGTGTCGCTCACGCTGGTGCCGATGATGTCGGCGCGATGGCTCAAGCACGAGGAGAAGAAGGAGCCCTCGAACAAGGGCTTCGGCGCGCGCGCCCAGCGCTTCTTCGGCGGCGTGATGGTGCGGTACGACCGCTCGCTGCACTGGGTGATCGAGCACCAGGCGCTCACGCTGCTGGTCGCGCTGCTGACGCTGGTGCTGACGGTGGTGCTCTACCTTTCGATCCCGAAGGGCCTGTTCCCCACGCAGGACACCGGCCAGCTGCAGGCCCGCGTGCAGGCCGCGCAGGACGTCTCGTTCGAGCGCATGTCGCAGCTGCAGAAGCAGGCGGCCCAGGCCATCCTCGAAGACCCGGCGGTCGAGAACCTCAGTTCTTTTGTCGGCGTCGATGCCGCCAACAACACCATGCTGCACACCGGCAGCATGCTCATCAACCTGGCGAAGAGCCGCGACAGCCGGCAGGAAGTGATGGACCGCCTGCGCGAGCGCGTGCGGCAGGTGGCGGGCGTCACCCTCTACCTGCAGCCGACGCAGGACCTGACCATCGACGCCGAGACCGGCCCCACCGAGTACCGCATGTCGCTCGAAGGCGTCGACAGTGCAGCCGTCACCGAGTGGATGAAGAAGCTCGTGGCCAAGCTGCAGGAGTCGAGCAAGGTGCGCAACGTGAGCAGCGACGCCGGTGCGCAGGGCCTCGCCGCCTTCGTGAACGTGAACCGCGACACCGCGGCGCGGCTGTCGATCACTGCGAGCACGGTGGACGACGCGCTCTACAGCGCCTTCGGCCAGCGCATCGTCTCGACCATCTTCACCGAGACCAACCAGTACCGCGTGATCCTCGAAGCCCAGCCCGGCATGGTGAACACGCCGCAGACGCTGGGGCAGCTGAGCCTGATCGCGGGCTCGGGCACGGCCACGCCGCTGTCGGCCATCGCGCAGATCTCCGAGCAGCAGGCGCCGCTGCAGATCACGCACGTGGCGCAGTACCCGGCGAGCACGCTGAACTTCGACACAGCGCCCGGCGTCTCGCTCGGCGCATCGGTCGACGCCATTCGCGCCGCTGCCAAGGAAATCGGCCTGCCCAGCAGCCTGACCATGACCTTCCTGGGCGCTTCCGGCGCCTATGAGAAGTCGCTGTCCAACCAGCTGTGGCTGATTCTTGCGGCGGTCGTCTGCGTGTACATCGTGCTGGGCGTGCTGTACGAGAGCTACGTGCATCCGCTGACGATCCTGTCCACGCTGCCCTCGGCGGGCGTGGGCGCGCTGCTGGCGCTGATGATCACCGGCAACGACCTGGGGGTGATCGGGATCATCGGGATCATCCTGCTGATCGGCATCGTGAAGAAGAACGCGATCATGATGATCGACTTCGCCATCGATGCCGAGAGGACTCAGGGGAAGTCTCCTCGGGAGGCGATTCACCAGGCTGCTCTGTTGCGGTTTCGGCCTATCTTGATGACTACGTTGGCGGCTTTGTTTGCTGCTGTGCCGTTGATGTTGAGTTTTGGGGATGGGGCTGAGTTGCGTAGGCCTTTGGGGTTGGCGATTTTTGGGGGGTTGATCGTCAGTCAGCTGCTTACTCTGTTCACTACGCCTGTTATTTATCTGGCGTTTGATCGGTTGGGTGGGGGGAGCTCGCGGCGGGTTGAGGTTGAGGAGGAGGCGGTTTGATCTTGTTCGCCTCTGGTTGTTTTGCTTTCCGAGGCCGGGTCTCGCCCCGGCGGGCGACCTACTTTCTTTTGCTTCGCCAAAAGAAAGTAGGCAAAGAAAAGGCGACCCTACTGTCTGTGTCCCTTCGCTTCGCTACGGGCAACCTGCGGTGCTCGGCGCAGGAGGGGGTCCGCAGAACTCGCTTCGCTCAAACAGCTGCGGCCCTGATCCCTCCCGCGCCTGCGCTCCTCGGCACAGCCAGAAGGGAGTGGGACGCGCCATCGCTTCGCTCGGCGTCTGAACAGCCTCCGCGGGCCTTCGCTTCGCTCGGCTGCGCGCCCGATTCCGGCGACTCCGACACCGACACCGACACCGACACTCACACCGTCGCTCCCTCATTCCAAGCACAGCAAGCGCAAAGCGCTTGCTGTGCCTTGGTGGCCGAGCGCAGCGATGGCCCGCAGGTCTTCAATCCCCTCTGGCTGCGCCGAGGAGCGGAGCGTTTCGCGGATCAGGGCCGCAGCTGTTTGAGCGAAGCGAGTTCTGCGGACCCCGCGAAACGCGAGCACCGCAGGTTGCCCCGTAGCGCAGCGAAGGGGTCGCAGACAGTGGGGTCGCCTTTCTTTTGCCTACGTTTCTTTGGCGAAGCAAAGAAAAGTAGGTCGGCCGCCGGGCCGAGACCCGGCCTCGGGAAACAAACCCTCAGCATGCTCCCAGAAGGAGCAGCGAGATGAATCTCTCCCTACCTTTCGTCCGCCGCCCCATAGGCACAGTCCTACTGACCATAGGCGTAGCCCTGGCCGGCATAGCCGCATTCTTCGTCCTCCCAGTCTCCCCCCTCCCGCAGGTCGACTACCCAGTCATCTCCGTAAGAGCCGCGATCCCGGGCGCCAGCCCAGAAACGATGGCCACCAGCGTAGCCACCCCGCTGGAGCGCCACCTGGGCACCATCGCAGGCGTCAACGAAATGACGTCCACCAGCTCGGTAGGCTCCACCCGCGTCACGCTGCAGTTCGACCTCAGCCGCAACATCGACGGCGCGGCCCGCGAGGTGCAGGCAGCCATCAACGCCAGCCGCATCGACCTGCCCGCCACGCTGCGCAGCAACCCGACCTACCGTAAGGCCAACCCGGCGGCGTCGCCGGTGATCATCCTGGCGCTCACGTCGAAGACGAAGACGCCTGGCCAGATCTACGACGCCGTCTCGAACATCGTGAGCCAGCGCCTCTCGCAGGTCGACGGCGTGGGCGACGTGGAGATCGGCGGCGGCTCGCTGCCTGCCGTGCGCATCGAGCTGCTGCCGTTCGCGCTCAGCCGCTACGGCATCAGCACCGACGACGTGCGCGCCGCCATCCAGGCCTCGAACGCCAACCGGCCCAAGGGCATGGTGCAGGGCGAGGGGCGCAAGCTGCAGATCTATACGCAGACGCCGGCCCTGCGCGCCAGCGACTACGCGTCGATGGTCATCGCTTGGCGCAACGGCGCGGCGGTGCGGCTGCAAGACGTGGCGGAGGTGATCGACGGCGTGGAGGACACGCGCACGCTGGGCCTCTTCAACGGCGAGCCGGCGATCATCGTGCTGATCACGCGGCAGCCTTCGGCCAACATCATCGAGACGGTGGACAGCGTGCGCGCGCTGCTGCCCGAGCTGCAGGCGCAGCTGCCGCCGGACGTGACGCTGCAGGTGGCGTCGGACAGCACCAATTCCATCCGCGGCTCGCTGCGGGAGGTGGAGCTCACGCTGGTCATCTCCGTGATCCTGGTGGTGCTGGTGGTCAGCCTGTTCCTGCGCAGCGTGCGAGCGACGATCGTGCCGGCGGTGGCGACGGTGGCGGCGCTGCTGGGCACCTTCGGGGTGATGTACCTGCTGGGCTTCAGCCTCAACAACCTGAGCCTGATGGCGCTCACGGTGGCCACCGGCTTCGTGGTGGACGACGCGATCGTGGTGCTGGAGAACACCAGCCGGCACATCGAGTCGGGCATGACGCGCATGAAGGCGGCGCTGCTGGGCGCGAAGGAAGTGGGCTTCACGGTGCTGTCGATCAGCGTGTCGCTGGTGGCGGTGTTCATCCCGCTGCTGTTCATGGGCGGGCAGGTGGGGCGGCTGTTCCGCGAGTTCGCGGTGACGCTCTCCGCGGCGGTGCTGATCTCGCTGGTGATCTCGCTGACCACCACGCCGATGATGTGCGCCTGGATGCTCAAGCCCGGCGGCGAGCACGACAGGAACAAGCCGCAGGGCAGGCTGGGCCGCATGGCCGCGCGCAGCTACGACTGGGTGCTCAAGCGCTACGAGAGCAGCCTCGACTGGGCGCTCGACAGCAAGGCGCTGGTGATGCTGATCCTGGTGGCGGTGGTCGGGCTCAACGTGTACCTTTTCAGCGCGGCGCCCAAGGGCTTCTTCCCGCAGCAGGACAGCGGCCAGCTCAACGGCGGCCTGCGCGCCGACCAGAGCATCTCGTCGCAGGCGCTCGCAGAGAAGCTGCGGCAGGTGGTCGACATCATCCGCAAGGACGAGGCGGTCGACACCGTGGTGGGCTTCACCGGCGCGGGCCGGGCAGGCGGCGGCTTCATGTTCGTGAACCTGAAGCCCGCCAGCCAGCGCAAGGACAGCGGTCTGGCGGTGATCGCGCGGCTGCGCCCGCAGCTCAACCAGGTGACCGGCCTGCGCGTGTTCCTGGGCACCGTGCAGGACGTGCGCTCCGGCGGCCGCGCCAGCAACTCGACCTACCAGTACACGCTCAAGAGCGACAACGTCGCCGATCTGCGCACCTGGGCCGTGAAGCTGTCCGACGAACTGAAGACGCAGCCGGTGCTGACCGACATCGACACCGACCAGGACCAGAACGGCGTGGAAACGGTCGCCAAGGTCGACCCCGACAGCGCGCGCCGGCTGGGCCTGACTTCCACGGCCATCGACAACGCGCTCTACAACGCCTTCGGCCAGCGGCAGGTGGCCACTATCTACACCGAGCTGAACCAGTACCACGTGGTGATGGAGTGGGCGCCGCGCTACACGCGCAGCCCGAACTCGCTGGCCGACGTGTACGTGCCTGCCACCAAGACGTCGGTGGTGGGCGGGCAGACCGTGACCACGCAGGTGGCGGCCAGCGGCACGTCGAGCTCTTCTTCGTCGTCATCGTCATCGTCATCGACGGCGTCGAAGTCGTCTTCATCGTCGACGTCCTCGGCGTCCTCCACGGCCAGCGTGCCGGTCTCGGCCAACGCGGCGCTGCGAAACGCATCGACCGGCAACGTGCTGAGCAACACGGCCACGGCGCTCGTGCCGCTGTCGGCGGTCGCGAAGTTCGAGGAACAGTCGGTGGCCACCTCGGTGAGCCATGAAGACGGCGAGCTGGCCACGACCATCTCGTTCAACCTCGCCGAAGGCGCCAACCTGGGCGACGCGCGCGAGGCCATCGCCAAGGCCGAGGCCAACATCGCGATGCCGACCAACGTGCGCGGCTCCTTTGCCGGCACGGCGGCGAGCGCGCAGCAGTCGCAAGGGCAGCAGGCGATGCTGATCCTGGCGGCGCTGATCGTGATCTACATCGTGCTGGGCATCCTGTACGAGAGCCTGGTGCACCCGATCACGGTGCTCTCGACGCTGCCTTCGGCCGGCGTGGGTGCGGTGCTGGCGCTGCTGATGTTTCGCATGGAGTTTTCCATCATCGCGCTGATCGGCGTGTTCCTGCTGATCGGCATCGTGAAGAAGAACGCCATCCTGATCATCGACTTCGCGCTCGAAGCCGAGCGCTCGCGCGGGCTCACGCCGCTGGAGGCGGTGCGGGAGGCCTGCCTGCTGCGCTTCCGCCCGATCCTGATGACGACCATGGCGGCCGCGCTCGGCGCGCTGCCGCTGGCCATCGGCTTCGGCGAGGGCGCGGAGCTGCGCCGCCCGCTGGGCGTGGCCATCATCGGCGGGCTCATCGCTAGCCAGCTGCTGACCCTGCTGACGACGCCGGTGGTCTACCTGCTGCTCGACAAGCTGCGCCGCCGCGGCAAGCATGAGCACGAACTGAGCAAGGTCGCGCCGCAAGCCTGAGAACGACATCGCCATGAACGCATCGCCTTTTCCTTATTCCCTTCGCCCCTTTCGCCCCTTTCGCGCATGCCGCTTCCGGCTCTCGGCGCTTGCCGTGGCCGCGGTGCTCGCGGGCTGCGCGGTCGGCCCGCGCTATGAGCAGCCGACCACCGCGGCCTCCGTCAACTGGAAGGAGCAGAAGGCGGCCGAAGGCTGGCTGCCCGCCGCGCCGGCCGATGCGCTCGACCGCGGCGAGTGGTGGAAGCTCTTCGGCGACGCCAAGCTCGACGAACTGGCCGGCCGCGTGCAGGTGTCGAACCAGAACATCGCCGCGGCAGTGGCCAACTACTCGCAGGCCCAGGCGCTGGTGCGCGGCGAGCGGGCGGCGCTGTTCCCGTCGGTGTCGCTGGACGGCAGCGGCAAGCGCTCGGGCACGGTGGGCGGCAGCAGCACGTCGAGCCCGGCCAACGCCTTCTCGGCCACGCTGGGCGCCAGCTGGACGCCGGACGTGTGGGGCCGCCTGCGCGAAGCCGTGAGCAGCGCGCAGGCGAACGCCCAGGCGAGCGAGGCCGACCTGGCCGCCGCGCGCCTGTCGGCCATTGGCGACCTGGCCACCAGCTACTTCTCGCTGCGCGAGGCCGATGCGGAAATCGTGCTGCTCGACGAAACCATCCAGGGTTATCAGCGGGCCTTCGAGATCACGAGCAACCGCTACGCCGCCGGCATCGCCGCGCAGACCGACGTGCTGCAGGCGCAGACGCAACTCGTCAACGCCAAGGCCGAGCGCGTCGGCCTGCAGCGCACGCGGGCCACCTATGAGCATGCGATTGCCGCGCTGCTGGGCGTGGCGCCGGCCGACTTCAGCCTGCCGGCCGCGCAATGGACGCCCACGGTGCCCGGCGTGCCGCTGGGCGTGCCCTCGACGCTGCTGCAGCGCCGGCCCGACATCGCCGCCGCCGAGCGCTCGGTGGCGGCGGCCAATGCGCAGATCGGCATCGCGCGCGCGGCCTACTTCCCCAACATCAGCCTCACGGCTTCGGTGGGCAGCAACGCGAGCCGCGTGAAGGACCTGTTCGGCTCCGCCAACTCGCTGTGGTCGCTGGGCCTGTCGGTGGCGCAGGTGGTGTTCGACGCGGGCGCCATCGCCGCGAACGTCGATTCGGCCAAGGCCGCCTATGAGTCGAGCGTGGCGCGCTACCGCCAGACCGTGCTCACGGCCTTCCAGGCGGTGGAAGACCAACTCACCGCGAGCGCGGCGCTGGCCGAGCAGGAGGGCTTTCGCCGTGAGGCTTCGGCCGCGGCCGACAAGACCGAGCAGCAACTGCTGAACCGCTATCGCGCCGCGCAGGTGAGCTACACCGACGTGGTCACCGCGCAGGCGGCCGCGCTGAGTGCGCGGCGCACGCTGGTGCAGCTGCAGGTCAGCCGCCAGACCACGGCCGTCGCGCTGATCCAGGCGATGGGCGGGGGCTGGCAGGCGGAGTGGATGGGCGGGGGCAATGCCGGTGCGCAGGCAGCAGCAACCCAGCCCGCCGCTCCCCGCACGCAGTGAGCGGCTGATCGATGTGGAGGAGGGGCCTAAATGAGGCCCGTCCTCCGGCTCGCCATCGGCGGCGCGCGCCGGTGCTCAGTTCAATGCGCCGTACGGTCGATGGTGTGGCCCAGGTAGTCCTTGTCGGTCACGAGCACCCACAGCGCGAGCACCAGGATCACCGCGGCGACGAGCACCGCATTGACCATCGCCGTCTCGTTGCCGCGGAAGCCGAGCACCCAGGGCGACACCGCGAGCCAGGCCGCCAGCGCGACCTCGGTCCATTCTTCCCACTGCCGTGGCACGAAGGTCGCACCCAGCGCCACCGCGCCGAGCACGATGCCCGTCGCCACCATCGTCCACATGGCGGCCGTCATGCCCGAAAAGCCCAGGACCCAGGGCGAGACGATCAGCCAGGCGCCGGCGGCGGCGTTGACGGGGTCTTGCCAATGCTTCAATTGCTTCATGGTCATAGCCTCCTGTCGCGACAAGGCGCCGCGACAGTTTTTTGACTCGCACTGCGGGGGAGGGGTTCCTGCCGGCGGGGCGTGGCGCCTAGAGTGGCAACTCCAATGTTTCCCACTTGCGCAGCATGGTCACCTGGCGGCGGAGGTAGTCGGTGGGCATGGCCTGGGAGCCCCAGACGGGGATGCGGCCGGCGTACTCGCCCAGCAGCCAGAACTGGCGCGCCGCCATGAAGCGGGGGATGGCGGCGAGGTCGGCTTCGGACATGGGCCGAGCCTCGCGATAGGCGCGGATGAAATGGCGCCATCGCTGCGCGGCCTTGTCGCTCAGGACCTCATCGTCCGCACGGGGATACAGCACCCATGGATAGACCGCCAGTTCGTAGGAGAGGTAGCCGGGGCCTGCCTCGTCGAAGTCGAAGAACGCGGCCTCGCGCAGCCCCTGCGCCTCTGTGCTGACGATGAAGTTGTTGCTGCCATGCGCGTCACCGTGGCACAGCACCTGGCTCAGTTCGCCGAGCGCCAGGATGGCGGCATGCAGGCGCTCGCCGAGTTCCTCGAACTGCGGGCGCAGCTCGGGCGTCATGGTCGGCACGCGCAGCAGGCCTTGCAGCGGCCGTAGCAGCAGGTAGTCCAGGTCCAGCCGGTAGATGCTCGCCGGGCCCCGGTAGCTTTCGCCCGCGGTGTGCAGGGCTGCGAGTCCGCGGGCGAAGGCTTCGATGTCGGGAGCGGCGTCGCCGGTGAATTCGCCGGACAGGTGCTCGAACAGCATCAGCGCACGCGGGCCTTCGGGCAGCGGCGCCTCGATGGCGATCTTGCCGTCGGCGGTCGGCACGCAGCGTGAGACGCGGCAGCCCGAGCGGGCCAGGTGGTCGAGCGCGGCCGCCTCGAACTGCAGGTTGGGGCCGCCGCGGGGTCGATCGGCGCTCAACCGCGCCACCACGCGGCGCCCTTCGGCAAAGCCCAGCCGGTAGACCTGGTTGAAGCTGCGCCGCAGGAACTCGCTCTCGACCACCTCGCCCAGGCCGTAGCGTTCCTGCACGAGCATCGCGATGCTCGCGGCGGTCGGCGTGGATTGCGCGATTTCCAGTTTCATCCCCGGCTCCCTTCGGAAAAAAGGGCGCGATTATGAGGGCTCGCGGTGGCCTTGCGGCCTCGGGGTTTCACGCCCATTGCCAGCCCTGACGAGGCATTTCTATAATTGAGTACGTACTCAATCAATAAAGACTGCCGCCGCGAACCATGGCCAGACCCAGAAGCGAAGACAAGCGCAACGCGATCCTCGACGCAGCCATTGCCGAGTTCGCCGTGCGCGGCGCGTGGAGCACGCCCACCTCGGCCGTCTCGCGCGCGGCCGGCGTGGCGGAGGGCACGCTCTTCACCTACTTCGCGAACAAGGAAGTGCTGGTCAACGAGCTCTACCGCCAGCTGAAGACCGAACTCGCCGAAGCCATGCTCGCCGACTGGCCCGAGGAGGCCGACCCCAGGACCAAGTTCCGCCACATCTGGGATGGCTACGTCTACTGGGGCGTCGACAACCCGGAGAAATTCAAGGTGATGTCGCAGCTCAAGGTGTCCGACCAGGTGAGCGACGAAAGCAAGGCCGCAGGCATGGCGCCGTTCCTGCGGCTGGAGGTGCTCGCCAAGGAATGCATCAGCAAGAAGCTGATCCGCGACCAGCCGCTGCCCTTCCTCGGCGCGATGCTGGGCGCGATGGCCGAGGCCACGATGGTCTTCGTCGCGCAGACGAAGAGCAGGAAAGGGCGCGCCGACTACTGCGAAGCCGGCTTCGAAACCTTCTGGCGCGGCATCGTCGTCGCCTGATTCCACGCACGCAGATTCCCACGAAAGAAAACCGCACCATGCCCAAGCTCAAGCGCCGCCATTTCGTCCTCGGCACCGTAGGGGCCGTCGGCGCCCTCGTCGTCGGCTGGTCGGCCACGCCGGTTGCCCCGCGGCTCGTGCCCGCCCAACCGTTGCCCACGGCCCCTGGGCAGGTCGCGCTCAACGGCTGGGTCAAGGTGGGCAGCGACAACACGGTCACGCTGATGATGTCGCAGTCGGAAATGGGGCAGGGCACGCACACGGGCCTTTCGATGCTTCTGGCCGAGGAGATGGGCGCCTCGCTCGAGCAGATCCGGCTGGAGACGGCCGGCTCCGACGCCATCTACAACAACCAGGCGGCGATCCTCGACGCGCTGCCCTTCCGGCCCGGCGACGAGGGCGCCATGAAGCGCTCGACCGAGCATGTGATGGGCAAGCTGCTGCGCGCGATCCCGGGGCTTTCGGGTACGGGCGGATCGTCGAGCATCACCGACCAGTGGATGCCGCTGCGCGAAGCCGGCGCGTCGGCGCGCGTCATGCTAGTGGGCGCCGCCGCCGCGCAGTGGCAGGTGCCGGCGGCCGAATGCCGCGCCGAGGCCGGGCGCGTGCTGCACCAGGCAAGCGGCAGGAGCGCCACTTTCGGCGAACTGGCGCCGAAGGCCGCGCAACAGCCGCTGCCGGCGCAGGTGGCGCTGAAGAAGCCGGCCGACTTCAAGCTCATCGGCCAGCCCGCTCGGCGCATGGACGGCGCGGCCAAGCTCGATGGCTCCGCCACCTTCGGCCTCGACGTGCTTGCGCCGGGCCTGCTGTACGCGAGCATCGCGATGTGCCCGACCACCGGCGGCCGCGTGGCGAGCTTCGACGCCAGCGCCGCGCAGAAGCTGCCCGGCGTGCGCAAGGTGATGGCGCTGGAGCCGGTCGGCGCCACGCTCATCGGCACCGGCGCCACGCCCGGCGGCGTGGCCGTGATCGCCGACACGCCGTACCACGCGATGCGCGCGGTGAAGGCACTCGTCATCGAATGGGACCACGGCCCGGCCGCCAGTCTTTCCAGCGCGGAAATGATCGATCGCCTGTCACAGACCCTGCGCACCAGCCCCGGCAACGCCCGGCTGGACGACGGCGACGTGGCCGCCGCGTTCCGCTCGGCCGCCAAGACCATCGAGGCCGAGTACCGCGTGCCCTTCCTGGCCCACGCGACCATGGAGCCGATGAATTGCACCGTGCAGTTCAAGGACGGCAAGGCGACAGTCTGGGCGCCGACGCAGGCGCCGGGCTTCACGCGCAGCGCGGCGGCCAAGGCGCTAGGCATCGATGCGGACAAGGTCGAACTGCACGTGACCTACCTCGGCGGCGGCTTCGGCCGGCGCTACAGCACCGACTTCGTCACCCAGGCCGCCACGCTGGCGCGCGAGACCGCAGGCGCGCCGGTGCAGCTCTTCTGGTCGCGCGAGGAGGACATGGCGCACGACTTCTATCGGCCCGCCTACGTGGCGCGCTGCAGGGCGGGCTTCGACGCCGCCGGCGCGCTGGTCGCCTGGCAGACCACCACGGCCGGTTCGAGCATGGGCGCGCCCTCGCTCATGGACACCGCCACCGACGGCGCCTGGAACACGGCCTACGCCTTTCCCAATGCGCGCGTGGCGCACGTGCCGGTGGAATCGGCCATGCCCACGGGCGTGTGGCGCTCCG
This sequence comes from Variovorax sp. SG517, assembly GCF_013376045.1. Taxonomy (GTDB): domain Bacteria; phylum Pseudomonadota; class Gammaproteobacteria; order Burkholderiales; family Burkholderiaceae_C; genus Variovorax. Next base: position 655,287 of record NZ_JABMJG010000003.1, read on the forward strand.
TCGCGCATTCGCAGAACGCCTTCTTCGTGGAGAGCTTCATCGACGAATGCGCGGCCGCCGCCGGCAAGGATCCGGTGGCCTTTCGCGCCGCGCTGCTCGCGAAGGACGAGCGGCACATGCGCGTGCTGAAACGCGTGGCGGAGCTGTCGAACTGGGGCCAGCCGCCCGCAGCGGGGCCCGATGGCGCGAAGAGGGCGCGGGGCCTCGCGATCCATCGCTCCTTCGGCAGCATCGTCGCGCAGGTGGCCGAGGTGTCGGTCTCGCCCGAGAAGCAGGTGCGCGTGCATCGCGTGGTTTGCGTCATCGACTGCGGCGTGGCCGTCAACCCGAACCTCGTGCGCCAGCAGATGGAAGGTGCCATCGTCTACGGCCTCTCGGCCGCGCTGCACGGCGAGATCACGGTCGAAAAGGGGCAGGTGCAGCAGAGCAACTTCCACGACTACATGCCGCTGCGCATGAACGAGTGCCCCGTCATCGAGATCGACATCGTCGCCGGCAGCGAGGAGCCCGGCGGCGTGGGCGAGCCCGGCACGCCGCCCATCGCGCCGGCGGTGGCCAACGCAGTCTTCGCGCTCACCGGCCAGCGGCTGCGCAGCCTGCCGCTGCGGCTTGTCTGACTCCCGACATTCGTACCTTCCATCCAAGAGAGAGACGCCATGACCACCACGATCACCGTCAACGGCAAGACCACCACCGTCGATGCGGAGCCTGATACGCCCCTGCTGTGGGTGCTGCGCGGCGAGATGAAGCTCGTCGGCACCAAGTTCGGTTGCGGCAAGGCCCTGTGCGGCGCCTGCACGGTGCACCTCGACGGCGAGGCGGTGCGCTCCTGCGTCACGCCGATCGAGGCGGTGGGCGCCCGCGAGGTCACCACCATCGAGGGGCTGAAGGGCAAGGAGGCCGACGCCCTGCGCCGGGCCTGGAGCGAGGTCGACGTGGTGCAGTGCGGCTACTGCCAGAGCGGCCAGCTGATGTCGGCCTGCGCGCTGCTCAGGAAGACGCCCAAGCCCAGCGACGAGGACGTCTCCAGCGCCATGAGCGGTAACATTTGCCGCTGCGGGACCTACCCGCGGATCCGGGCCGCGATCCACCTCGCGGCCGGGTCGGTGGCGAGCTGACGGGCCGGTTTTTGGCCAGGATGGGGCCGAAAGCCGGGGGAAGAGCGCGGTAACGCTTTTTGCTGCGTGGCTGTTTACAAAAATTAAGAAAATTTCCGTATTCATCGAAAAAGTCGCGAAATAAAATTTTTACGGAAACAGGGGATATGAAGCTTTTGTACTCCGCCGTACCATCCGCGCGGCCTGCTTCCGGCCTCCCCCAGTTCCCGACTTTCGATGACTTCCCCAGATCCCTCCCGGACACGAGCGTTGTCCGTGGCCGATACGCTGCGTGACCGCATCTTCGACGGCGAGATCGCTCCCGGCTCCCACTTGATGGAAATATCGCTGGCCACCGAGCTCGGCGTCTCGCGCACGCCGGTTCGCGGCGCGATGGCACGGCTGGCGGACGAGGGGCTGCTGGTCTACCTGCCCAACAAGGGCTTCCAGGTGAGGCGCTTCAACGCGAAGGACGTGCACGACGCCTTCAGCGTGCGCGCCACGCTGGAGGGCATGTGCTGCCGGCTGATCGGCGATGTCGGCCTCGACGGCACGGCGCTGGCGCAGTTGACGGCCATGCTCGACGAGCAGCACGAACTGCTGCACCACACCGGGGAATGGTCCGAAGGCCGCGGCGCGCGCTGGCAGGACCTGGATCAGGCCTTCCACTACAAGCTGCTGGCGCTGGCGGACAACCGCTGGCTCACCGAGGCGGTGCAGCGCGCCAGCCAGTTGCCGATCATCTTCGACAGCAAGCTGCGGCCCCACAACCGCGAGGCCTCGATGCTGCTGCACCGGCACGAGCAGGCCCTTCAGGCGTTCGCGGAGCATTGCCGCATCGTCGAGGCGCTGGGCCGGCAGGAGGCCGCCGCCGCCGAGGTCGCCATGCGCGACCACGTCAATGCCAATCGCGACCTGCTGGTGCTCTACCTGAGCCAGAAGAACCCGACCCGCGTTCGGGCGCTGGTCTGAAAGAAGCTCAGGCGCTCCCCTGGCCGCCGCGCGCGGCCGGCGCCGGCAGGTAGGCCCCCGACTCGAAGAGCTGCGCCTCGGCCTGGTCGATGCGTTTGATCACCGGCTTGCCCGCGCGGCTGGCCAGCAGCTCGACCAGCGCTTCCGTCACCGCCACCCCGGCCGCGACCGAGGGGAAGAAAGAAGGGCTGTTGATCGTGAAGAGCAGCGTCTCGTCCGCCAGCAGCGACAGCGGCGACGTCACGCTGTCGGTGATGGCGACGATGCGGCAGCCGGCCGCCTTTGCGGCCTGCGTTACCTGCAGCGCCTCGCGCGAGTAGGGCGCGAAGCTCGCCACCACCAGTGCGTCGCCCTTGGCGAAGGCGCGCTGCTGCATCTCCAGCGAGCCCCCCTGGCCGTCGACCAGATGCACGCTGGCGCGGAAGATCCGATACACGTACACGAACGAGAACGCGATCGGAAAGCAGGCCCGGAACCCGGCGGCGTGCACGGTGGGCGCCTTCTCGATGAGCGCGCAGGCCTTCTGCAACGCCTGCTCGCTCTGCTGGTGCGTGGCCTCCAGGTTGCGCCGCTGCACCTCGAACATCTCGCCAGTCAGTGTCTGGTCGCTGGCGCGGCCGACGAGCTGCTTGGCCCGGCCGCCGTAGGTCTCGGAGCCCAGGCCCATGTCGGCGGCGAAAGCCTCCTTCAGCTGCGGCCAGCCCTCGAAGCCCATGTGCTGCGCGAAACGCACGAGCGTCGCGGGCGTGCTCTGCGAACGCGTGCCCACGTTGCGCATCGAGCCCGTGACCACCTCGTTCGGATGGTCGAGCACGTAGCGCGCCACCTGCTGAAGGGCGGGGCTCAGTTCGTTGAAACGCTGGCGGATCTGCTCTTTGGCGCCCATGGCGGTGTCTCTCTTTGGCCTGTCTGGAACAAATGTACCGGAGGCGTGGAACTCTGGAGGTTGACGGAACAAATGTTCCAAACAATAATTCGGCGGAAACGTTAGTTCCAAACCCCCATCCATGACACACGTCTTCCACCGCCATCTCCGCCAGACCCCGCCCGTCGCCGTGGGCTCCCAGGGCATGTTCATCCGCGACGCCGAGGGCCGCGAGTACCTCGACGCCTCCGGCGGTGCGGCCGTGTCGTCGCTCGGCCATGCGCACCCGGAGGTGATGGCCGCCATGCACGCGCAGATCGACAAACTGGCCTACGCCCACACCAGCTTCTTCACGAGCGAAGTGGCCGAGCAGCTGGCCGACGAGCTGATCGGCTCCGCGCCCGAGGGCATGAGCCACGTCTACCTGGTGAGCGGCGGCTCCGAGGCGGTGGAGTCGGCGCTGAAGATGGCGCGGCAGTACTTCGTGGAAATCGGCCAGCCGCAGCGCACGCACTTCATCGCGCGCCGCCAGAGCTACCACGGCAACACGCTGGGCGCGCTGGCCGTGGGCGGCAACGCATGGCGCCGCGAACCCTTCGCGCCCATCCTCGTGCCGGCCACGCACGTGTCGCCCTGCTACCCCTACCGCGAGCAGCTTGCCGACGAGAGCGCCGAGCAGTACGGCCTGCGCCTCGCGGCCGAACTGGAGGCGGCCATCGTCGCGCAGGGCGCCGACCGCGTGATCGCCTTCGTCGCCGAGACCGTCGGCGGCGCCACGGCCGGCGTGCTCACGCCGGTGCCGGGCTACTTCAAGGCGGTGCGCGCGGTGTGCGACAAGTACGGCGTGCTGCTGATCCTCGACGAGGTGATGTGCGGCATGGGCCGCACCGGCTCGCTGCACGCCTGCGAGCAGGAGGGCGTGGTGCCCGACCTCATGACCGTCGCCAAGGGCCTGGGCGGCGGCTACCAGCCGGTGGGCGCGGTGCTGGCGCAGCGCCGCATCGTCGAGGCGATGTCCAAGGGCAGCGGCTTCTTCCAGCACGGCCACACCTACCTCGGCCACCCCATGGCCTGCGCCGCCGCGCTCGCGGTGCAGCAGGTGATCCGCCGCGACGGCCTGGTCGCCAAGGTGCGGGAAGACGGCATCGCCTTCGGCGCGATGCTGGCCGAGGCGCTGGGCTCGCATCCGCACGTGGGCGACATCCGCGGGCGGGGCTTCTTCTGGGGCATCGAGCTGGTGGCCGACCGCGCGAGCAAGGCGCCTTTCGATCCGGCGCTGAAGATCAACGCCACCATCAAGAAGGACGCCATGTCGCGCGGCCTGCTGTGCTATCCCTTCGGCGGCACGGTCGACGGCCGCCAGGGCGACCACGTGCTGCTGGCGCCGCCCTTCATCGCCACCCGGGCCGATCTGCAGGAGATCGCCGCGCGGCTCGCGGCCTCCATCGACGCGGTCACGCGTGCCGCGGCGCGCTGAGCGCTCCCTTTTCCGTCCGTTCGTTTTCCCCCAACCATCGTTCCGAGGAGCGTTCCATGCCCAAGCTTCGTCCGCTGTTTTCCTTCGCCGCCGTGCTTGCGGCCGTGCTCATGCCCTTTGCCGCCGCCCAGGCGCAGGAGAACGACACGCTCGCCAAGATCAAGGCCAGCGGCTCCATCACCTTCGGCTACCGGGAGTCGTCCTTCGGCTTCTCGTACCTCGACGCCAACCTCAAGCCCATCGGCTACAGCATCGAGATCTGCAACCGCATCGTCGAGGCGGTGAAGAGCGAGCTGAAGATGCCGGCCGTCGAGATCAAGTACCAGGCCGTCACCTCGGCCAACCGCATTCCGCTGGTGCAGAACGGCACGGTCGACATCGAGTGCGGCTCCACCACCAACCTCGTCGAGCGGCAGAAGCTGGTGGCCTTCTCGCCGGACATCTTCCGCTACAACGTGCGCATGCTGGTGAAGGCCGATTCGGGCATCAAAAGCATCGCCGACCTGCAGGGCAAGACGGTGGCCACCACCAGCGGCACCACCTCGTTCCGCCTGCTGCGCGAGGCCGACCGCGGCCGCAACCTGGAAGTGACCAACCTCGCGGGCAAGGACCACAGCGACTCCTTCCTGCTGGTGGAAAGCGGCCGTGCCCAGGCCTTCGTGCTCGACGACATCCTGCTGGCCGGGCAGATCGCGAATGCGCGCAACCCCAAGGACTTCATCATCACCGGCGAGAGCCTGCGCACCGAGAACCAGTCGCTGATGTTCCGCAAGGATGACCCGGTCTTCAAGGCGCTGGTCGACCGCGTGGTCTCGGGCATGATGAAGTCGGGCGAGATGGAAAAGCTCTATGCGAAGTGGTTCATGTCGCCCATTCCGCCCAAGGGCATCAACATCAACTACCCGCTGAATGCCGAGACGAAGGAGGCCTTCGCCAATCCTTCCTCCAAAGGCATCTGAACGATTTCCCCCGAGCTCATGACCCGCATTGCCCTGATCCACGCGCTCTCGCATTCCGTCGCGCCCATCAACGAAGCCTTCGCGCGCGACTGGCCCGAGGCCGTGCGCATGAACCTGCTCGACGACAGCCTCTCGGCCGATTTGGCGCGCAATGGAAAGGGGCTCGACGACGCCATGCACGAGCGCTTCCAGCGCCTGGCGCAGTACGCGGTCGACACGGGCGCGCAGGGCATCCTCTTCACCTGCTCGGCCTTCGGGCCGTGCATCGAGGCGGTGGCGCGGCGGCACGCGGGCATTCCGGTACTCAAGCCCAACGAGGCCATGATCGACGAGGCGGTGCAGGGGCAGGGCAGGCTGGGCCTCATCGCCACCTTCGCGCCCACGCTGGCGTCGATGCCGCCGGAGTTTCCTTCGGAGGTCGCGCTGGAAACCGCGCTTGCCGAAGGCGCGCTCGATGCCCTGAACGCGGGCGACACGCAGCACCACGACGCCCTGATCGCCGCGCAGGCGGTCGCGCTGCGGGAGCGCGGCTGCACGCGCATCGCGCTGGCGCAGTTCAGCATGGCGCGGGCACGCGCTGCGTGCGAGGCGGCCAGCGGCCTGCCGGTGCTCACCACGGTCGACAGCGCGGTGCGCGCGCTGCGCCGGCGCACCGCTTCGGGCTCAGCGTAGGCGCGAGCCTTCGATCACCGAGAACAGCGCCGTCATCGCGATCTGGGCCGCGTCGCTGCGCCCCAGGTTGCGGACCAGGCCGGTCTCGCGGTCGGTCGCTTCCAGCCCCTGCGACAGGCGCCGGTAGATGTCCGCCGAGGGCATGCACGCCGAGGTGCCCAGCGCGTCGCAGTACGTGTCGGCGAGCACGCCCGCGAGCTGCTCGCTCTGCTCGTTCGACAGCTTCATCGGATCGCCCGCGAACACCACGGCGATGCAGTGCATCAGGTAGGCCTGTGTCTCGAGCGAGAACGACTGCTGCCGCACGTAGCACTCCACGGCCGACCAGAAGAGCGGCTCGGAGGTGCGGCGCCAGCTCTCGAGCACCTTGCGCGCCTTCGCCACCAAATCGGCATGCGTGTCGCCGGGCTCTGTGGGGCGCAGCGCCAGGCCCTGCAGGGTGAGGGCGGCCTCGGAGCCGGCCGCGCCGAGGATGAAGCTCCAGAACTTCCAGCGCGCGTACCACTTCTTGTCGTGCGCGGGGTCCAGCGGCTCGAGCAGCCAGAAATCGATGGTCTGCACGGCGTCGCCGCGCTGCTCGGCCACGTTGCCGTCGCCCAGGTCGAGTGCCGCCATGCCCGACTGCATGCGGTCGGCCTCGATGTGCCCTTGCGCGACGATGCCCGCGCTGGAGCCCGAGCGGTCGATGTCGAGCAGCCGCTGCATCAGCTGCTGCAGTTCGTGGGCCGATGCGCCCGTGGCCTCGACCACGCGCCGCATCGAGGCGCGCTGCTCGCATTCGAGGTCCTGGGCGTTCTTGCGGCGGTCCTCGCCGTGATCGTCGAAAGTCGACGCGTGTTCTTCCAGCCTGTCGCTGCGCGTGAACGTTCGCATTACCGATGACTCCTGCGGGCGTCTCACACACACCCTGATACGTGACTGTGTGTCAATGCAGGGGGCCTGAACATCACCGAAACAGGGGATGCTGAGCCGGGGCTGACCTGCCCCCTCGTGATAATGGCTGCACTTGAAAAGGAGTACGCGTGGATATTGTTTTGCTGGCCAAGGCCGCCGTCATGGGCATCGTCGAAGGCCTCACCGAATTTCTTCCCATCTCTTCGACTGGCCACCTGATCCTTGCGGGCTCCCTGCTCGGCGGCTTCGGCGACAACCGGGGCAAGGTCTTCGAGATCGCCATCCAGACCGGCGCGATCTTCGCGGTGATCCTGGTCTACTGGCAGAAGATCCGATCGACTGTCGTCGCGCTGCCCCGCCAGCCCAAGGCCCAGCGCCTGGCGCTCAACATCTTCATCGGCTTCCTGCCCGCGGTGGTGCTGGGCCTGCTGTTCGGCAAGGTCATCAAGGAGCACCTGTTCATCCCGACCGTGGTGGCCAGCACCTTCATCATCGGCGGCTTCATCATCCTGTGGGCCGAGAAGCGTCCGCCAGGATCGGTGCGCGTCGAGCATGTCGACGACATGACGCCGTGGGACGCGCTCAAGGTCGGCCTGGTGCAGTGCTTCGCGATGATCCCGGGCACCAGCCGCAGCGGCTCGACCATCATCGGCGGCATGCTGCTGGGCCTGTCGCGCCAGGCGGCGACCGACTTCTCGTTCTTCCTGGCCATTCCCACGCTGATCGGCGCGGGCCTCTACAGCATCTACAAGGAGCGCGCGGCGCTCTCGATGGCCGACGTGCCGCTGTTCGCCGTGGGCCTGGTGTTTTCGTTCATCAGCGCCTGGCTGTGCGTGCGCTGGCTGCTGAAGTACATCAGCAGCCACAGTTTCATTCCCTTCGCCTGGTACCGCATCGCCTTCGGCATCCTGGTGCTGGCCACCGCGTGGACCGGCACCGTGGTCTGGGCCGACTGATCCGATCCTGAAACTTCAGTTCGCGGCGCCCAGCAGGGCGCTCGCGGCCCTGGCTTCCTGCCGCACCGCAGCGGCGATGGGTCCGTCGATCGACGGATCGAAGCCGCCCGTGGCACCCAGCGCGGTGATCACGGCGCAGACCCTTCCCGCGTAGTCGTACACCGGCGCCGCCACGGCGCTGATGCCGCGCAGGTAGGTGTCCTTCACGCTCGCGCAGTGCGCCTGGCGCACCTCGCGGCGCAGCTGTCCGATTGGGTCTTTCGCGTCGAGCTGCGCGCGCATCTCCGGCGTGGCCTCGCCCAGTTCCTGCTCGGCCAGCGCGACCACGCGCGATTCGTCGAGCAGCCCCAGGAAGGCCCGTCCGGTGGCCGACCACAGCATCGACATCACCGAGCCGGCGCGCACGTTCACCGTGACCGGCAGGCCCGGCTCCTCGAAGCGCACGATGGTCGGGCCCTTGTTGCCCATCACCGCCACGAAGCAGGTCACCTCCAGCGATTCGCGCAGGCGGATCAGGCAGGGCTCGGCCGCGCGGATCGGGTCGGCCTGACGCATGGCGGCCAGGCCGATCTGGATGGCTTCGGTGCCCAGGTAGTAGTGCTGCGAGACGGCGTCCTGCAGGACCAGGCCGGCTTCCATCAGGCTCGCAAGGTAGCGGTGCACCTTGGCCGGGCTCTCCGCGACGTGCGCCGACAGCGCGGTCAGGCTGCTGCGCCCGCCCAGGTGCGCCAGCCCCTTGAGCACCGACATGCCGGTCTCGGCGGACTGCACCCGCTGGCGGCGTTCGCGGGCGGGGGAGGCGGATGAGAGGGGCTCGGACTCGTTGGGCTGGGTCATGACGGCTGGATGTTAGGTGCTCACCCGGGGAGGCCGGGTAAACCCGCGATCCGTGAATTACGCTATGCGTATGATAATTACGCAATACACAAAATCCCTCACGGAAACTCCCTCATGAAGAAGCACATCGCCCGCTGCCTCGCTGTTCTTTCGCTGGCTGCCGCGGCCGCCAGCGCCGGCGCCCAGCAGGCCTATCCCGCCAAGCCGATCCGCTGGATCGTTCCCTATGCAGCCGGCGGCGGTTCCGACTTCCTGGCGCGCACGGTTGCGCAGACGCTGTCGACCCAGGTCGGGCAGCCGGTGCTGGTGGACAACAAGCCCGGCGGCAACACCGCGCTGGCCGCTTCCGAGACCACGCGCGCCGCGGCCGACGGCTACACCGTGCTGTCGGCCGACAACGGCACGCTGGTGTTCAACCCCGCGCTCTACAAGTCGCTGAGCTACAACCCCACGAAGGATCTGGCGCCAGTCACGCTGATGGGCAAGTTCCCGATGATCCTGGTCGTCGGCGCCAACTCGGGCTTCAGCTCGGCCAAGGACTTCATCGCCCAGGCCCGCGCCAAGCCGGGCGGCATCAACTACGCCTCGGCCGGCGCGGGCAGTCCGCACCACCTGGCGATGGAGCTGCTGAAGGTGGAGGCCAAGCTCTTCATGGTCCACGTGCCGTATCGCGGCGCCGCGCCGGCGCTGGCCGACGTGGTCGGCGGGCAGCTGCCGGCCATGATGGTCGACCTGGCCGCGGGCTCCGGCTTCATCAAGGGCGGCAAGGTGAAGGCGCTGGCGGTTGCCAACCCGACGCGCCTGCCGCAGCTGCCCGACGTGCCCACCTTCGCCGAGCTCGGCTACAAGAACGTCGAGGCCGCCGCGCTGGTCGGCGTGGTGGTGCCCTCGGCCACGCCCGCGGACGTGGTGAACACGCTCAACCGCCAGCTGGTCGCCGCCATCAACGAGCCCTCTGTGCGCACGCGCATGGTCGACTTCGGCGTGGAGCCGGTCGGCAACACGCCCGCGCAGTACGCCGCGCTGCTCAGGAGCGAAACCGAGCGCTGGCACAAGCTGATCCGCGACCTGAAGATCACCCTCGACTGAAGCTGCCTGCCATGTCCGATACCGTCACGCCATCGCGCGCCTCCGGCTGCCCCGTCGCGCACGGGCCGCTGTCCTCCGAGCGCACGCCCACCGGCTGCCCCGTGAGCCAGCGCGCCGCCGGTTTCGACCCCTTCGAGGACGGCTACCAGCAGGACCCGCCCGAGTACGTGCGCTGGGCGCGCGAACAGGAGCCCATCTTCTACAGCCCCAAGCTGGGCTACTGGGTGCTCACGCGCTACGAGGACATCAAGGCGGTGTTCCGCGACAACATCACCTTCAGCCCGTCGATCGCGCTCGAGAAGATCACGCCCACGGGCGAGGAGGCCAACGCGGTGTTGGCTTCGTACGGCTTCGCGCTCAACCGCACGCTGGTCAACGAGGACGAGCCCGCCCACATGCCGCGCCGCCGCGCGCTGATGGACCCCTTCACGCCCGAGGCGCTGAAGCACCACGAGCCCATGGTGCGCGAGCTGGCGCGCGAGTACGTCGACCGCTTCATCGACGACGGCCGCGCCGACCTCGTCGATCAGATGCTGTGGGAGATCCCGCTCACCGTGGCGCTGCATTTCCTCGGCGTGCCCGAGGAAGACATGGACACGCTGCGCAAGTACTCCATCGCCCACACCGTCAACACCTGGGGCCGCCCGAAGCCCGAGGAGCAGGTGGCGGTGGCGCACGCGGTCGGCAACTTCTGGCAGTACGCCGGCAAGGTGCTCGACAAGATGCGCCAGGACCCGGACGCACCCGGTTGGATGCAGTACGGCATCCGCAAGCAGATGCAGCAACCCGATGTGGTGACCGACTCGTACCTGCACTCGATGATGATGGCCGGCATCGTCGCCGCGCACGAGACCACGGCCAACGCCACCGCCAACGCGATGAAGCTGCTGCTGCAGCACCCGCAGGTGTGGCGCGAGCTGTGCGAAGACCCGGGGCTCATTCCCAACGCGGTGGAGGAGTGCCTGCGCCACAACGGCTCGGTGGCCGCGTGGCGGCGCATGGTCACCAAGGACACCCAGGTCGGCGGCGTCGACCTGCCGGCGGGCTCGCGCCTGCTCATCGTCACCTCGTCGGCCAACCACGACGAGGGGCATTTCTCGGATGCCGACCTGTTCGACATCCGCCGCGACAACGCCAGCGACCATCTCACCTTCGGCTACGGCTCGCACCAGTGCATGGGCAAGAACCTGGCGCGCATGGAGATGCAGATTTTCCTGGAGGAGTTCACGCGCCGGCTGCCGCACATGCGGTTGTCGGAGCAGCGCTTCACCTACGTGCCGAACACCTCGTTCCGCGGTCCCGAGCACCTGTGGGTGGAATGGGACCCGGCCGCCAACCCCGAGCGCAAGAACCCGGGCCTGCGCGACGTGCGCGTGCCGGTGCGCATCGGCGAGCCCTCGGCGCATTCCATCGCGCGGCCGGTGGTGGTGCAGGGCGTGACGCCGGTGGCCGAGGGCATCGTCAGGTTGCGCCTCGTGTCGCCCGATGGCAAGCCGCTGCCGCGCTGGACCGCCGGCGCGCACATCGACGTCGAATGCGGAACGCCCGAACTCTCGCGCCAGTATTCGCTGTGCGGCGACCCCGACGACACGGGCGCCTTCGAGATCGCCGTGCTGCACGAGCCCGAGGGGCGCGGCGGCTCGGCATGGGTGCATGCAAATGTGAAGCCGGGCGACCGGCTGCGCATCCGCGGCCCGCGCAATCACTTCAGGCTCGACGAATCGCTGAAGAAGGCGATCTTCATCGCCGGCGGCATCGGCATCACGCCGGTGAGCGCGATGGCGCGCCGCGCCAAGGCGCTGGGCATGGACTACGAGCTGCACTACAGCGGCCGCAGCCGCCGCAGCATGGCCTTCGTCGACGAACTCGCTGCGCTGCATGGCGACCGGCTGCATCTGCACGTCGCCGATGAAGGCCGGCGCAACGACCTGCAGGCGCTGCTCGCGCAGCCGGTGCCCGGCGCGCAGGTCTACGCCTGCGGCCCGCTGCGCATGCTGCAGGCGCTGGAAGAGTGCTGCGCCGCATGGCCCGAGGGCGCGCTGCGCGTGGAGCATTTCGAATCCACGCTGGCCACGCTCGATCCATCGAAGGAACATGCCTTCGAGGTGGAGCTGAAGGATTCGGGCCTCGTCCTCACCGTGCCGCCCGACCAGACCCTGCTGACCGCGCTGCGCGCCGCCAACGTCGACGTGCAGAGCGATTGCGAGGAAGGCCTGTGCGGCTCCTGCGAAGTACGCGTGCTCGCGGGCAAGGTCGATCATCGCGACGTGGTGCTCACGCGGGTGGAGCGCGACGCGAACACGAAGATGATGGCCTGCTGCTCACGCGCCTGCGAAGGGCGGCTGGTGCTGGAGCTCTGAGGTCTCAGCTCAGGTGGCGAGCGGCATCCGCAGCGCCACCCGGGTCTCACCGGGGCGCGACTGCAGGTGCAGCTCGGCGCCGAGTCGGCGGGCCCGCGTGCGCAGATTGCGCAGCCCTGCGCCCGCCGTCTGGTCATCGACCGCGAAGCCGCGCCCGTCGTCGCGCACGCTGAGCTGGAGCTCGGCGCCCGCGCGCTCCACCGTCACGTCCACGCGCCGGCTCGCGCTGTGCTTGAGCACGTTGGTCAGCGCCTCCTGCAGGAAGCGCATCAGGTCCAGGCTCTGCGATGGCGGCAGCTCCAGCGTCTCGATGCCCGACACCTGCCAGCGGCAGTCGATGCCGTTGGCGTCGAGCAGCTGCGCGCTGCGATGGCGCATCGGCACCAGCAGCTCGCCGAGCGCGCGGGCGCCGTGGTCGTGGCCGGTGGCGTCGATGATCAGCCGCAGGTCGTCGCGCAGGCGCTTGAGCATGGCCAGCAGCTCCGGCGCGCTGAGGTTCTCGGGCTTGCGCTCCAGCGTCGCGATGCTGCCCACCAGCATGCCGCCGAGCCCGTCGTGCAGGTCGCTCACCAGGTTCACCCGCTCGCCGATGCGCGCATGCGCCAGCTCCAGCGCATGCTGCTGCGCCAGCGTGGCGGCAAGCTCGGCCTTGGCCGCGTTCACTTCCTCGATCAGCTCGGTGTTGAAGTTCTCGATGCGCCGCAGGCTCTGCGCGAAGCGCGCGGCCTGCGTCAGCGCCATGCCCAGCAGCAGCACGTACGACGACATGTTGGTGTAGTAGACGTTGCTGTCGATCACCTGCGTGAACACCAGCAGGTCGTGCGCGCCCGTCACGGCCGAGATCGCCATGAACGGCGCGATGGAGCGCACCGGGCTGCCGCGATGGCGCCAGCCGTACACGAGGGCGTAGCTGTTCACCGCGATGATGGTGAGGCCGCCCACCAGCGTCCAGATGGCCCGGTGCACCGCCAGCGACGGCTCGGGCGCCAGCCACAGGTCGAGCACGCCGGCCAGCGCCACCAGCGCGGCCGCGCCTTCGAGCCGTGGCAGGCGGCGCCCGCAGTAGCGCAGCACGAAGAGCAGGTAAGACACGCTGAACACCAGCAGCAGCGAGGTGTTGAGTGCCTGCCAGTGATGGTTGGAGCTGAAGGGCCAGGGGCTGGTCGCGATCTGGTTGTAGGCGAACAGCAGCCACAGCACCGACATCACGGCGAACCAGCCGTAGGCCGTCTCGCGCCGGCGCAGCCACCACCAGGCGGCGAAGAAGGCCGAGACCGCCGCGCTGACCGCGAGGCCAAGCACCTGCAGGTCGCGCCGCACCAGCCGCTCGCGTTCGAATCGCGACTGCATCGCCGCCGGCTCGCCGACCTCGACCGGCCCCAGCCCCGCCTGGTAGGGCGCCAACCCCGAAACGCGCACCAGCAGCGTGTTGGTGCCGGGCTTCAGCAGAGGCGGTGCCAGCAGCCAGTAGCGCGGCGTGTTCCAGGCGCGCGTGAGCGGCTCGACCAGGCTTTCGTCGCGCGAGATCGTCGTGCCGTTGAGCGACACCTCGCCGGCCATGTTCAGGTAGTTCAGCAGCAGGCCGGCTTCACGCAGCTGTTCGGGCTGCTCCCATGTCAGGCGATACCAGACCACGCCGTCGAAGCCGGGCCAGCGGGTGGCCCAGCTGTCGGGCAGGGCGACGGGCGTCCAGCCCTCGGCGGGCGGGGCGGTGTCGTTCCAGCCGGTGCCGCGCACGGCCTCCGCGCGCAGCGTCGGAGCGGCGGTTTCTCCGGCGGCGATGGCCGGGCAGGCCGCGAGAAGAAGCAGGACGACCGCGCCGGTCAGCGCAGCAAGCCATGCCTTCGCGCTTCGAAGACGGCTTCGGTGCGCGAACTGACGGCGAGCTTGCGGTAGATGTTCTTGGTGTGGCATTCCACGGTCAGTCTGGAGATCGATAGCGACTCGGCCATTTCGCGGTTGCTCAGGCCCTGCGAGACGAGCTCGAGTATCCTGCGCTCCCGGCGCGTGAGCGCGGCCGGTGCTTCTCCGGAGGGCTGTGTCGCCGTCTCGGCCGGCGGCGGCGGCTGGTGCGTCGCCACCCAGGCGAGGATATGGCGCGCGATGCTCGGATCGATGGGCGCGCCGCCCTGCTCGATGCTGCGCAGCGCAATGCCCAGCTCGACGTCGTCGCGCTCCTTCAGCAGGTAGCCGATGGCGCCGGCGCGCAGCGCCGCGAAGATGACCTCCTCGGTGCGCCAGGCCGAGATCACCACCGCCGGGATGGCCGGCCGGTTGGCCTGCAGCCAGCCGATGAGCTCGACCCCGCTGCCGTCGGGCAGGCCGATGTCCACCAGCACCACGCCGTAGTCGTGCCCGTCGAGCAGCTGCCGGGCGCCGGCGACGCTGTCGGTCACCGCGATGCGGTTCTCGTCGCAGCCGAGGGTGGACAGCACGTGGCGCAGCCGCTCCTGCATGGCCGGCTCGTCCTCGACGATCAGCGTGGGGCTCAGCGAAACGGGTTCGGCGTCTTCGACAGGGAGAGAGGACATGCGGCGGAATCTTCGGCCGACCTGGCGCGGCGAGTGGAACGTATCTACCAATTTTCCCGTTTGCTGCCGATTACTGCCGATTACTGCCGCGCCGGCCTGCACATGATCAGGTAGGCCGAGTTCGTGACCGGCTCCCGGTGCTCCGCCTCGCCCCGGAAACCCAGCCGCTCGTAGAAGGCCACGCTGCGCGGCGTGAAGGTCTCCAGGAAGCAGGGCACGCCCGCCGCGTCGGCCTCGGCCAGGGTGGGTGCCAGCAGCTGCGCGCCCAGCCCGCGCCCCTGCGCGGCCGGCGAGATGCCGAGGATCGACAGGTACCACGCTTCAGGCGGCACCACGTCCGGCGAGCGCGCGGCCATGAAATCGACGATGCGGCGGTAGTTGCCGTGGCCGCGCGGGCCGAGCGTGGCGGCGAGGTATTCGCCCTTCGCCGCCGACTCGGCCGCGTCGACCGCCTCCGCGCGAGGCAGCAGCCAGGCCGCCGCGCCGAGCCGGGCGTCCTCGGCCGTGAGGTAGCGGCCGGTGCGCGATGCCTCGCCCAGCGAGTAGGCGAAGTAGTCGGCGAGCACCGCCTTGCGGGCCGGCATGTCGTGCTCGAAATCGACGGAGATCGCCAGATAGAACGGGTCGACGATCAGGGCGTCGGCCAGCGCGGGCGCTGACGGGAATTCGGGCTGCATGCGGAATCGGCAAGGTTCGGGAATGACCCGGGCGATTCTAGGGAGCCGGGCCTGGCCCCGCGTCAGTCCAGCGTGATGCCCCCGCTCAGGTTCAGCACCGCGCCGGTCATCGCGCTGGCGCCTTCCGAGGCTGCGAACAGTGCGGTGGCGGCCATCTGGTCGAGCGAGGGCAGCCGCTTCACCAGCAGGCCGGGTGGCTTGGCTGCGAGCATCTGCTCGACCGTGAGCCCCATGCTCTCCGCCGCCGGGCGGAACACCTCGCGGGCGTGCGAGCCTGCGGTCACCGCCTCGGGAATGGCGTGCGAGCGGATGCACACGGTGCGGATGTTGAACGCCGCGAGCTCGCCCGCCATGTGCCGCGAGAGCGCCTCCACGCCCGCGCAGGCCACCGCGTGGCCCAGGTAGCCCGGGCCCGGCATGCGCGAAGCGGGTGTCGACACCGAAAGAATCACACCGCCGCCGCGCTTCGCCATGTGCGGCGCCACGGCCCTGGCCGTGAGGAAGCAGGCGCGGGTGTAGGCCTGCACGGGCAGGAAGAAGTCTTCCAGCGCCAGCGCCGATAGCGGCGTGCCCTGCACGTGCATCACGCCGATGGCGTTGAGCGCGATGTCGATGCCGCCGGCGCGCTCTGCAACTTCGGCGGCATGGCGCAGCATGGCCTGCTCGTCGAGCGCATCGACCACGGCCGCCTCGGCCCGCCCGCCTTCGGCCTCGATGGCTCGCGCCGCCGCGTCGAGCCTGGCGCGATTCCGCCCCGTGATGAACACCCTGGCGCCTTCACGCGCAAAGGCGCGGGCCACCGCGCCGCCGATGGCACCGCTGCCACCGTGAACCACCACGCACTTGTCCTTGAATGCCTGCGACATCGTCTTTTCTCCTCGGATTGCCGCCCGCGACATGCGGGCGTTCCAAGCAAGGACGCGGGGCGGCGGCCCGATCCGACATCGCCGGCAGGTTTTTTCCGTCAGACCTGCGGAATGCGCGCCGGAATCACGCCGGGGTCGTACCAGGTGATCGGCCGGATCTCGAATACGCCGCCCTCGAAGGCCAGCCGGTGCGCGGCGTGCGTGGCTTCCTCCACCGACTCGCACTCCACGACGTAGATGCCCATGAGCTGCTCCTTCGTCTCGGCGAAGGGGCCGTCGGTGACCAGCGGATGCAGGTCGCCCGCGCGGCGCACCGTGCTGGCCACGTTCGGCATCAGCCGCAGCACGGTGCCGAGCTTGCCCTGTCCCTGGAAGTCCTCGCGCAGGTCGGTGTGGCGCTCGAGCATCTCCTCTTCGACGCCGGGCTCCCAGGAGGCCACCGTCGATTCGGAGCCGTAGATGAGGATGGAATAGAGCATGGTCTTCCTTTTCTTTTCGTGGTTCGTGGCGGGCGGATTGGTTCGGGTCAGCCGGGCGTGCCGAGGCGGTCGAGCATCGTGCGGATGTGCGCGGCCTCGGCGGCGGTGCGGGCCATGCCAAGGGCGCGCGCGAATGCGGCGCGGGCTTCGTCGGCGCGCTCCAGCTGCATCAGCAGCGCGCCTCGCAGCCCGTGGAAGTGGAAGTAGCCGTCCAGCGCGCCGGCCAGCGGCTCGGTCAGCGCCAGCGCGGTTTGGGGCCCGTGCAGCTTGTGCACCGCCACCGCGCGGTTCAGCGTGACGACGGGCGAGGGCTGCAGCGCTTCGAGCGCGGCGTAGAGCCGGTCGATCTCGGCCCAGTCCGTGTCCTGGGCACGCGCGGCCTGCGCGTGGGTGGCGGCGATGGCGGCCTGCAGCTGGCAGGGGCCGGGCCTGCGCTGCCGCAGCGCGCCTTCGACCAGCGCCAGGCCCTCGTCGATGAGCGCGCGGTTCCAGCGCGCGCGGTCCTGGTCCTCGAGCAGCACGACCATGCCGCCGGCATCGAGCCGCGCGGCGGCGCGCGCATGCTGCAACAGGAGCAGGGCGAGCAGGCCCATCAGTTCGGGCTCGCCGGGGAACAGTTCGAGCAGCAGCCGCGCGAGGCGTATCGCCTCTTCGCACAGCGCGGCGCGCACATGCTCCTCGCCGCCGCTGGCCGAATAGCCTTCGTTGAAGAGCAGGTAGACCGTGGTGCCCACGGCTGCCAGCCGCTCGTCGCGCTCGCGCCGGCCCGGCGTGTCGAAGGGAATGCCGGCCGTGGCCACGCGCTTCTTGGCGCGGGTGATGCGCTGCTCCATCGCGCTTTCGCCGACCAGGAAGGCGCGCGCGATCTCGCGCACCGACAGGCCCGAGACGATGCGCAGCGCCAGCGCGATCTGCTGCGTCAGCGGCAGCTCGGGGTGGCAGCAGACGAAGAGCAGGCGCAGCACGTCGTCGCGGTAGTGCGCCTGGTCGAGCTGTTCGACGAGCGCGGCTTCGGTGTCGTCCAGGTCGGAGATGAGCGCGTCGTCCTCGGGCAGCGGCTTGTGCTGGCCGCGCCGGCGCACCTCGTCGATCGCCGCGTTGCGCCCCACGAAGATCAGCCAGGCCAGCGGGTCGCGCGGCGGGCCGCTCTCGGGCCAGTGGCGCAGGGCGCGCAGGCTGGCTTCCTGGAAGGCTTCCTCGGCCATGTCGAGCTCGCGGAAGTAGCGAAGCAGCGCGGCCACCGCGCGCGGGCGCGAGGCGGTCAGCGTGGTGGCGATCCAGGCGGTGTCGGTCATGCGGTGCGCTTGTTTGTCCTTCGTTCCTGCTCACCCAAGGACGGATGAGTATGCGTCGCGCCGACACGCTCGGCAAAATCGGACGCACTTTCCTCACCGAACAAGAAATGGAGCACTGCGAATGACGCTGGCAATGAGCTGGAGCGAATGGGCCGACCACGACGGCATCGGCCTGGCCGAACGGGTGCGCAAGGGCGAGGTGACGGCGACGGAACTGGCCGCGCAGGCGGCTGCCGGCATCGCGAGGCTCGACCCTCAGCTCGACGCGGTCGTCGAGGTCTTCGACGACGTGGTGGCCGATCCGCTCAAGGACGGCATGAACCCCGAAGGCGTTTTCGCCGGGCTGCCCTACCTGATGAAGGACCTGGGCCCCACGTTGAAGGGCCGCCTGCAGGAGTTCGGCTCGATGATGATGCAGGGCCACCGACCGGCGGCTGACAGCTTCCTCACGCAGCAATTGCGCAAGGCGGGGCTCAACATCGTGGGCCGCAGCACGACGCCGGAGTTCGGCGTGTGCAGCTCGGCGGAGAACGCCTTCCATGTCACGCGCAACCCGTGGGACCTCGAATACACCACCTGCGGCTCCTCGGCCGGCACGGCGGCGATCGTGGCCGCCGGCGTGCTGCCGCTGTCGCATGCCACCGACGGCGGTGGCTCCATCCGCATTCCGGCGGGCGTGAACGGCAACATCGGGCTGAAGGTGTCGCGCGGCGTGTTCTCGCTGGCGCCGGGGCTGTCGGATCTTTCGGGGCTGGTGTCGATCCAGGGCTGCCACAGCCGCACCGTGCGCGACACGGCCGCCTTCGTCGACCACTGCCGCGGCGGCGCGCCCGGCGAGTTCATGCCCTTCTGGTCGCCGGCCGAGCCGTACAGCGAGCTCATCAAGCGCGATCCGGGGCGGCTGCGCATCGCGCTGTCGCACGAGTGGGGCGACTTTCGCGCCACGCCGCATTTCGTGGCCGAGCTGGAGCGCACGGGCAGGTTCCTCGAAGAGCTGGGCCACCATGTCGAATGGGCGCTGCCGGAGGTGGACTTCCGCACCGCCTTCGACGCCCAGACCACCTGCTACATCAGCAACTTCGCGCAGGTCATCGACGGCCACCTGCACCGGCTGGGCCTGGAGCGCCCGCCGGCCGAGCTGCTGGAGCCGATCAACATCAAGATCTGGGAAGCCGGGCTGCACACCTCGTACACCGAGCGCGCGAAGATGCAGGCGGTGTTCAACACCACCTCGCGCGCCTTCGGCGATTTCTTCCAGCGCTGGGACATCATCCTCACACCGATCACCGCGCTGCCCACGCCCAAGGTGGGCACCAGCGAATACCTCACGACCAGCACGAACCCCTCGGTATACGACTGGTTCGCCAACCTCTGGCAGAACTTCGCCTACACGCCGCTGGCCAACCTGTGCGGCATGCCGGGCATCTCGCTGCCGATGGCCGAGCAGGAAAACGGCCTGCCGCTGGGCATCCAGGCGCAGGCGGCTCAGGCGAACGACGGGCTGCTGCTGCAGCTGGCCGCTCAGATCGAGCGGGCGCTGGGCGGCAAGTGGAACGCGGGGCGCCGGCCGGGCGTGCACGTCACGCAGGCGTGACGGGGGCCGTCGGCTGGTGGCTCAGAGCAGGTTGCGCAGCGCGGCCTCGATGGCCGCCGCGGTGGCCAGCGGCTTTTCCATGGGGAAGAGGTGCGTGCCGTCCAGCATGGCGATGCGACCCTTGGTGACTTGCTGCGTCATCGCCATGCCCACGCGCTTCATCTCGGCCGACTGGCGCCCGCCGATGAAGGCGGCCTTGCACTTGAGCGGGTGCGCGCGCAGCAGGGCGCCCAGGTTGTGGGGCAGGGTGTTGTAGATGGCGGTTTCGACGTCGCGGTCGAAGCTCAGCGCGCGAGCATCGTCGGCATCGAAGGTGCCGTGGTCGATGTAGTCGTGCAGCACCTGCTCGTCCCACTTCGCGAAGGCCTTCTTGCTGCGGAAGTGCTCGAACACGGCCTCGCGGTGTTCCCAGCTGTTCCTGCGCTTGCGGCTGATGGCGCCGGGCGACACGCTCTTCATGAGCGGCGTGCGCTTGACCACGTTGAGCGTGTTCGCGCGCCAGCCGCCGAGGATGGGCGAGTCGATCAGCAGCACGCCGCGCGCCAGTTCGGGGTGCAGCGCGGCGCACATGAGGCTCAGGAAGCCGCCGAGCGAATGGCCGATGAGGAATACCGGGCCGCCGGCGCGCTCGGCGCGTGGCTTGGCGAAGTCGGCCAGCTGCTGCACCAGGTGCGGCCAGTTGTCGGTGACGGGGTACTTCGGGTCGTGCCCGAATTTCTCGATGGCGTCGACCTCGAAGCCGCGGTTGCGCAGGCTGTCGAGGACGACTCGGTAGGTGCTCGCGGGAAAGCTGTTGCCGTGCGAGAAGACGACGGGCGGCACTGGATTAGATGAGCTTTTCGTCGGGGGTCGAGATCTTGCGCAGCGGGCTGTGGCGCGTGGCCGGCATCTTCAGGGGATGCTCGGTCTGGGCGTCGTCCCACACCGGGTCCTCGATGCTGTCGAACACCTCGCGCAGCTTCTGGCCCCAGCTGTTGTGCACCATGCGGTAGTAGGGGTTGTCGGCGTCGATGCAGATCACGCGGTCGGTTTCGAGCTTGTTGGCCTCGTACACCACCAGGTCGAGCGGCAGGCCGACCGACAGGTTCGACTTCATGGTCGAGTCCATCGACACCAGCGCGCACTTGGCTGCTTCGTCCAGCGGGGTCTCGGGGGTGAGCACGCGGTCGAGCACCGGCTTGCCGTATTTCGACTCGCCGACCTGGAAGTAGGGCGTCTCGGTGGTGGCCTCGATGAAGTTGCCGGCCGCGTAGACCAGGAAGAGGCGCATTCCCTCGCCCTTGACCTGCCCGCCGAAGATGAAGGAGACGTTGAAGTCGAGGCCCGCATGCTTGAGCGCCTCGGCATCGCGGTCGTACACGTGGCGCACCGCCGAGCCCAGCACGCGGGCGGCGTCGAACATGCTCTTGGCGTTCCAGATGGTGATGGGCGCGCCCTGGCTGCCGTCCTCGCGGGTTTCGCGCAGCTCCTCGATCTGGAGGATTTCGCGCACCGACTGAGAGATGCTCAGGTTGCCCGACGACAGCAGCACCATGACGCGGTCGCCCGGCTGCTCGTAGACGATCATCTTGCGGAAAGTGCTGATGTGGTCCACGCCCGCGTTGGTGCGCGAGTCGGACAGGAACACCAGTCCGGCGTTGAGTTTGATGCCTACGCAGTAAGTCATGGGTTCAGGTTCATCTGGCATGAACTGTGCCAGGTCATGCGGCGCCGAGTTCACGTTTGTTCAGTTTCTGGAGGGCATACAAGGCATCGAGCGCCTCGCGCGGGCTCATCGTGTCGGGGTCGAGCGCGGCCAGCGCGGATTCTACGGCGCTGGCCATGGGTGTTTCGGCCACCGGGGGCGGTGCGAACAGGTCGACCTGTGCACGAGTTTGCGCATGCTGCGATTCAAGCGCCTCCAGCGCCTGCCGCGCATGGTTGACCACCGCCGCGGGCATGCCCGCCAGCCGCGCCACCTGGATGCCGTAGCTCTTGCTGGCTGGGCCGGGCTGCATTTCGTGCAGGAAGACGATGTCGCGGCCCGCCTCGGTGGCGCTCACGTGCATGTTCACCGCGCCGTGGTGCGTGGCCGGGAACTCGGTCAGCTCGAAATAGTGCGTGGCGAACAGCGTGAAGGCCTTGCTGCGGTCGTGCAGCTGCGCCGCGATGCCGGCGGCCAGCGCCAGGCCGTCGAAGGTGCTGGTGCCGCGGCCGATCTCGTCCATCAGCACCAGCGACTGCGCCGTGGCGCTGTGCAGGATCTGCGCCGCCTCCGTCATCTCGAGCATGAAGGTCGACTGCGCGTTGGCCAGGTCGTCCGCCGCGCCGATGCGGGTGTGAATGGCGTCGATGGGCCCGAGCCGGCAGGCGGCGGCCGGCACGTGCGAGCCGATGGAAGCCAGCAGCACGATGATCGCCACCTGCCGCATGTACGTCGATTTACCGCCCATGTTGGGGCCGGTGATGACCTGCATGCGCTGCTGCGGCCCGAGCTGCGTGTCGTTGGCGATGAAGCCGCCTGACGACTTCTCGGCCAGCCGCGCCTCCACCACCGGGTGGCGGCCCTGCTGGATCTCGATGCAGGGATGCGACACGAAGCTGGGCGCGCGCCAGTGCAGCGTGTGCGAGCGCTCGGCCAGCGCGCACAGTGCGTCGAGCGTGGCGAGGCCGCCGGCCAGCTGCGTGAGCGCTGGCACCGAGGGCTGCAGCGCGTCGAGCAGCTGCTCGTAGAGCCACTTCTCGCGGGCCAGGGCGCGGTCCTGTGCGCTCAGGGCCTTGTCCTCGAAGGCCTTCAGCTCGGGCGTGATGAAGCGCTCGGCGTTCTTCAGCGTCTGGCGGCGGCGGTAGTTGTCGGGCACCTTCGACAGCGCGCTCTGCGTCACCTCGATGTAGAAGCCGTGCACCCGGTTGAACTGCACCCGCAGGTTGCTGATGCCGGTGCGCTCGCGCTCGCTGATTTCGAGCTTGAGCAGGAAGTCGTCGCAGTTCTCGCTGATGGCGCGCAGTTCGTCGAGTTCTGCGTCGTGGCCGGTGGCGATCACGCCGCCGTCGCGCACCAGCGCGGACGGATCGGGCTTGATGGCGCTGACCAGCAGGTCCGCGCAGCCCGGGGGCGGCGCGAGCCGCTCGGCGATCTGGCCCAGCAGCGCGGACGAACCCGGCAGCAGCGGCGCGAGCTGTTCCGCCTTCGCGAGCGCGAGCCGCAGCGCCAGCAGTTCGCGCGGACGCACCTGGCGCAGCGCGATGCGCGCGGCGATGCGCTCGACGTCGCTGGTGTTCTTGAGCTGTTCGCGCAGCGTGCGCCAGGGCGCGGCCGTGGCGCCGAGCACGGTGGCCTGCAGCGCGCCGATGGCTTCGAGCCGACCCTGCGCCTCGGAGCGGTCGCGCCGCGGCGAGAGCAGCCAGCGCTTCAGCAGGCGGCTGCCCATGCCGGTCATGCAGGTGTCGAGCAGCGAGAACATGGTGGGCGAGTCTTCGCCGCGCAGCGTCTGCACCAGTTCGAGGTTGCGCCGCGTGGTGGGCGGCAGCTCGATCAGGTCGCCGTCGCGCTCCACCGACAGGCGCTGCACGTGCGAGAGCGCGCGGCCCTGTGTGTGCTCGGCATAGCCCAGCAGCGCGGCGGCCGCGGCATGCGCGTTGGGGAGAGCATCGGCGTTCCAGGCGGCAAGGCTGTTGCTGCCCATCTGCTCGGCCAGCTTGCGCTCGCCCAGGCCGCCGTCGAACTGCCATGCCGGGCGCACCGACAGCGTGAAGGGCGTGGCGGCGCGCGCGGCCTTCAGGCGCTGCTCGAAGGCGGGCGTCACCTCGGCGCTGTAGAGCAGTTCGCTCGGGCCGATGCGGGCGATCCAGGCTTCGAGCGCGTCGGAAGGGCACTCGGCCAGCCGCAGCTCCGCGCCGGTCACGCTGAGCCAGGCCAGGCCGCAGAAGTTGCGCGCGCCCGCATGCACGGCCAGAAGCAGCGAATCGGCCTTGTCGTTGAGGAGCTCCGAATCGGTCAGCGTGCCGGGCGTGACCACGCGCACCACCTTGCGCTCGACCGGCCCCTTGGCCGCGCCGACTTCGCCCACCTGCTCGCAGATGGCGACCGATTCGCCCAGCTTGATGAGGCGGGCCAGGTAGGTGTCGACCGAGTGGAAGGGCACACCGCACATCACCACCGGCTGGCCGGCCGACTGGCCGCGCTGGGTGAGCGTGATGTCGAGCAGGCGCGCGGCCTTCTCGGCGTCGGCCCAGAAGAGTTCGTAGAAATCGCCCATCCGGTAGAACAGCAGGGTGTCCGGATGGTCGGCTTTCAGGCCCAGGTACTGGGCCATCATTGGCGTGTGCCCAGAGAGGTCTGTCTTGTTCATTTCAGTCAGTGGCTTGCGATCCATGCCGCCGGGCTCCGGGGCAGGTTGGGGACATTCGTAGGCATTCTCCGCGCGGCGCTCCGTTCAGCCGGCCCGGTGGCCGCGCTCGAGCGGCCACTGCCTCGTCTTGAGCATGAAAAGCTCGAAGAGGCCGGGCGCCATCGAGCGGTCGCCGGCCTCCCACTGCTGCCATCCGCGCAGCGAGGCCTGCACCGTCTGCGCGGCCTCGGTCTGCGTGAGGCCAACAGCCATGCGGGCGTCGCGGACGGCGGCGGGCGAGGGGCTGGAGGGCTTGTTCGGGGAGGGCATGAAGGCATGGCGCATGGGGCCTGCGCGCACGGGTGAAAGTGCCGCGGGCATTCTACGTTCAATGCGCGTATCGCCAGCCCGTGCGCCGCACCGGAACTGTCCAAGGCCGAAGCGGGATTCCGTCGGTGCGGTGATCTATAGAGCGCGGCTTTGCGTACGACGGAGTCAACCACCGCCGACCACCTGCCATGCCAAGAGCCTCCAGCACCTCCGCCGCCATCCATTGGGTCGAACAGGGTCTGGTGCCCGATGCCGCCGTCCGGGTGGGCGTGCGCAGGCTGCTGCGGCAGCGGCTGGTCGAGCTCGACAGCGGCAACCCCGAGGCCGTGGCGCGCCATTCGCAGGCATTCTTCGAAGAGCTGCGCAATGCCCCGCTGGCCTTGCTGCCCGAGAAGGCCAACGAACAGCACTACGAACTGCCGGCCGAGTTCTTCGCCGCCGTGCTGGGGCCTCACCGCAAGTACAGCTGCTGCTGGTGGCCCGAAGGGGTCGACACGCTGGAGCAGGCCGAGGCGGCCGCGCTGGCCGAGACCTGCGCCCGCGCCGGCCTGGCGGACGGGCAGCGCATCCTCGAGCTCGGCTGCGGCTGGGGTTCGCTGAGCCTGTGGATGGCCGAGCGCTTTCCGGGCTCGCGCATCACGGCGGTGTCCAACTCGCATTCGCAGCGCAAGTTCATCACCGCCGAGGCGGCGGCGCGCGGCCTGGGCAACCTGGAAGTGATCACCTGCGACTTCAACGACTTCGAGACGGCCGAGCGCTTCGACCGGGTGGTGTCGGTGGAAATGTTCGAGCATCTGCGCAACTGGCCGCGCGCCTTCTCGAACGTCGCGCGCTGGCTCGATCCGCAGGGGCGCTTCTTCATGCACGTGTTCGTCCACCGCGAGGCGCCGTACCCCTTCGAGGTGCGCGATGCGAGCGACTGGATGAGCCGCTACTTCTTCTCGGGCGGCATGATGCCCGGCGACGACCTCGCCCTGCGCTGCCAGGACGACCTGCGCCTGCTGAACCAGTGGCGCTGGAACGGCCGCCACTACGCGAAGACCTCCGCCGCCTGGCTGTCGCGCATGGACGCCCGGCGCGACGAGCTCATGCCGCTCTTGGTTTCCGTCTACGGAGAGAGCGACGCGCCGATCTGGTGGACGCGCTGGCGCCTTTTCTTCATCTCGGTGGAAGAGCTGTTCGGCTATGCCGAGGGCGGCCAGTGGTGGGTCGCCCACTACCTGTTCGAGAAGCGCTGATGCCGGCGCGCGCCCTGGCTCTTGCCCCGGCACTTGCGATAGCGCTGGGGGCCGGCGTGGCCTGGGCGCAGGAAAGCGGGGTTGAAAGCGCGATCGAGGAGGGTGAGTGGAACTTCACCGCCACGCTCGACGGCAAGCCGATCGGCACGCATCGCTTCGTGGTCGGCGGCAGCGCGTCGGCACGCACCGTCGACAGCCGCGCCCAGTTCGTGGTGCGCCTGCTCGGCGTATCCGTCTACCGCTACCGTCACCAGAACGAGGAGCGCTGGGCCGGCGACTGCCTGCGCGAGCTGCGCTCCGACACCGACGACGACGGCACCCGGCAGCAGGTCGCGCGCCGCTACGACGACGAGTGCCTGATGAGCTTTGCCTACTGGAACCCCAGGCTGATGAAGCAGCAGCGCCTGGTCGATCCGCAGACCGGCAAGCTCGAGCCGGTGCGCTTCGAGCCGCTGCCCGGCACCAACATCGAGGTTCGCGGCCAGCCGGTGCGGGCGCGGGGCTGGCGCCTGCAGGCCGCGCAGCAGCGCATCCGCATCTGGTATGCCGCCGACAGCGGACGCTGGATCGGGCTGGACGCCGAGACCAAGGGCGACCGGCAACTGAGCTACCGATTGACTTCCACTTCCGGCGCACCATGAAACCTTCCGCCCGCACCTTGTCCATCGCCTACCTGTGGGCGCTCGTGAGCTTTCTGCTGCTCGATGCGGTGTGGCTGTCGCTCATGGGGCCGCGCCTGTACAAACCGGCGCTCGGCGACCTGATGGCGTCCGACGTCGACTGGCTCGCGGCGGTGCTGTTCTATGCCATCTACCTGGCCGGCCTGCTGGTTTTCGCCATCTCGCCGGCGCTGGCCGAAGGAGCCGCGGGCGCGGCGCTGCGGCGGGGCGCCTTCTTCGGGCTGGTCGCCTACGCCACCTACGACCTCACCAACCAGGCCACGCTGCGCGGCTGGCCCTGGGCGATCACCGCTGCCGACCTGGTGTGGGGCAGCTTCGTGAGCGGCGTGTCGGCGTGGGTGTCGGCGCGCCTCACATCCCGACGAGCGAACCCAGCACGCGCGCGATAGCGCTGTCGAAGCGCAGGCGGCCGTCCAGCGATGCGAGGCAAATGCACTCGCTGCCATCCTGGACCACGGGCTGGTGATGGATCTCGCCGTCCGCCGTATCGAAATCCCCGGGCCCGAACAGGGCTCGCCCGTCATGGAAACGGCCGTGCAGCACCTGGGTCAGCTCCTGTCCCTGGTGCGTGTGCTGCGGCAGGTACTTGCCGGCCGCGATGCGCAGCAGGAAGACGTTCGCATCCGGCGCCTCGGGCACGCTCACCCGGCTCCAGCGCATGCCCGGGGCGATCCAGCGCCAGGGCGTGGCGCTGCAGTGGGCGAGCGCGCTCGGCCAGCGCGCACCGGGCGGCAGCGGCGGCGGGGCACTGGCCCGCACGGGCGCAGGGCGGGCATGCTCCAGCGCGTCGATCGAGGCCAGGGTGCGCGCCAGCGCATCGTCGGCCATGGGCGCGGCTTCCATCTCGTCGAGCAGGATGCCGCCCAGGGCATCGAGCGTGCGCGCACGCTCGCGGCACAGCGGGCAGAGTTCCAGGTGGCTGGCCAGGACCAGCCGTGCGCCGGCAGGCAACTGGCCGGAAGCCCGGGCCAGCAGCAGGTCGTCGTCGGGGTGGTGTCGGATATCCATCATCAGCGTTCCAGCAGGCGGCGCAGCTGAGCGACCGCCAGGCGCACGCGCGACTTCACCGTGCCCAGCGGAATGCTCAGCTGGGCCGCGATGCGGGCATGCGGTTCGTCTTCGAAATAGGAAAGGTGCAGCACCTGCTGCTGCTCGGGCGGCAGCTGCCGAAAGGCGCTGCGCAGGCGTTCGTTCAGGCGCGAGGCGTGCAGCCCGTCGTCGAGCGAGGCGTCGTCCGCCTGGAGCAGGTCGAAATCGAACTCCTCCTCGGACGACTCTACGCCCTGGCGCCGCCGCAGCGCGTCCACGCGCAGGTTCCGCGCGATGGTGAATATCCAGGTCGAGACGGCGGCCTGCGCCGGATCGAACAGCGCGGCCTTGCGCCACACGCTGACCAGGGCTTCCTGGGCCAGCTCCTCGGCCTGCAGCTCCGGGCTGCCGATGTGCATCAGGTAGTGCTTGACGCGCGGCGCGAAGTGCGAGAACAGCCGGGCGAACGCCTCCCTGTCCTGCCGTTCGGCCACGGCGGCCAGGGCCTGCGCCCAGAGGTCGTCGGAGCGGCGCGGCTGCTTGAAATCGGTCACAACAACAGTCAAGTTGGGCGCTCGGCGGCCGCGGGGCACCGGAATGCCCGCAGGTTGGGTGGATGGGTCGGGAACGGCGGCCATGCTAACCCTTACGCAATCGGGCCGCGATCGGATCATCGCCGCAACGCGCCATGGTCCAAACGGTAATTTCCTGCGTACAAGCTCCAACACCTGGATACGCACCATGCCGCCCTTCGATCCCCAGCCCGCCCAGCCCACCGTCCTCGCGACACCCACTTCGCAGGGCCAGGGCCAGCGCATCGCCGTCGTCGGCACCGGCATCTCGGGACTTTCCTGCGCCTGGCTGCTGTCCCAGCGGCACGAGGTGACGGTGTTCGAGAGCGAATCGCGCCTCGGCGGCCACAGCAACACGGTGGACGCGCCCGGCCGCGAAGGCCCGGTGCCGGTGGATACCGGCTTCATCGTCTACAACGAGCCCGCCTATCCGAACCTCAGCGCCTTGTTCCGGCACCTGGGCGTGCCGACCGCGGCTTCGGACATGTCGTTCGCCGTCAGCCTGGACGCCGGCCGGCTCGAATACGCCGGCACCGACCTGCGCGGCCTGTTCGCCCAGAAGCGCAACCTGGCGAGCCCGCGGTTCTGGGCCATGCTGCGCGAACTGCTGCGCTTCTACCGCGAGGCGCCGCGCGACGCCCGTGAAGCCGGCGATCAGGCGCTGGACGACTACCTCGACGCCCGCGGCTACGGCCGCGCATTCCGCGACGACCACCTCTATCCCATGGCCGCTGCCATCTGGTCCACGCCGGCGGCGCGGGTGGGGCGCTATCCGGTGGCGGCCTTCGTTCGCTTCTGCGAGAACCACGGCCTGCTTCAGATCAGCGACCGGCCGGTCTGGCGCACCGTGACCGGCGGCAGCCGCGAGTACGTGCGGCGCCTGAGCCGGCCTTTCGCCGAGCGCGTGCACCTCGACCAGGCCGTGCTCGAACTGCATCGCGAGCCGGATGGCGTGCGGCTGCGCACGACCGAGGGCTGGTGGCCGCAGCGAATCGACCAGGTCGTGCTTGCCACTCACGCCGACCGGTCGCTGGCCCTGCTGCCCGACGCATCGAACACCGAACGCGCGCTGCTGGGTGCCTTCCCCTACAGCCGCAACCTGGCCGTGCTGCATCGCGACCCGGCCCTGATGCCCGCGCGCCGCGCCGTGTGGTCGAGCTGGAACTACCTCGGCACGCGCGGCAGCGGCGCAGCCCCGACCGTGACCTACTGGATGAATCGGCTGCAGCCCCATCTGCCACAGGGCCCGGCAGCCGACCCTCTGTTCCTGACGCTCAACCCCCTGACCGGCCCGCGGCCCGAGCACCTGATCCGCACCGAGGTCTACGACCATCCGCTGTTCGATGCCGCCGCCATGGCCGCGCAGCGCCACCTCTGGAACCTGCAGGGCCAGCGCCGCACCTGGTTCTGCGGGGCGTACTTCGGCTCCGGCTTCCATGAGGACGGCCTGCAGGCCGGCCTGGCGGTGGCCGAAGCGCTGGGCGGCGTCCGCCGGCCGTGGAGCGTGCCGGAGGAATCCGGGCGCATCCATCTGCTGCCCGGGATGCAGGCCGCGCAGGCCGTCGAATCATGAACGGGCAGGGCGGCTCGGCGCTCTATGTCGGGCGCGTCATGCACCAGCGGCTGCGGCCCAGGCGCCACCGGCTGGCCTACCGCATCTACAGCGTGCTGGTCGACATCGACGAGCTGCCGCAACTGCACGAGCGGCTGCGCCTGTTCTCGGTGGACCGCTTCAACCTGTTCAGCTTCCACGCCGCCGACTATGGCGACGGCTCGGGCCGCGACCTGCGCGCCCAGGTCGAGGCGCGCCTGCGCGAGGCCGGCCTGCCCACGGGCGGCGCGATCCGGCTGCTGACCTTGCCGCGGCTGCTCGGCCATGTCTTCAACCCGCTCAGCGTGTGGTTCTGTCATGCGCCGGGCGGCGCGCTGCAGGCGATGGTCTACGAGGTCAACAACACCTTCGGGCAGCGGCACAGCTATCTGATACCGGTGGACCCGGCGGATCCGATGGAAGACGCGGCCGCCGCTGTCATCGACCAGCGCTGCGACAAGCGGATGTACGTCTCGCCCTTCAACGGCATGGAAATGCGCTACCGCTTCCGCATCGCGCCGCCGGGCGAGTCGGTGTCGATCGGCGTGAGCGTGCACGATGCCGACGGCGCCGTGCTCAACGCGCGCCAGGACGGCCAGCGCACCCCGCTGAGCGACCTCGCGCTGCTGCGCGTGTTCCTGACCCATCCGCTGCTGACCCTCAAGGTCGTCGCGGCCATCCACTGGCAGGCCCTGCGCCTGTGGATCAAGCGCGTGCCCCTGCATCCGCGCCCGGCGGCCCCGGAGCGCGACATCACCATCGTTTCCACGAGCGAGACTCCATGAGCCTGACCACGCCCTCCGCCCCCGTTCTCGACACCGCGCCGGCCTTCTCGCCGCTGCGGCGGCTGCTCGCGCGCACGCGCTTCGGCCGGCTGGCGCTGACGCTGCCCGGCGGGCGCTGCATCGAAGTGGCCGGCCGCGAGCCCGGCCCGCATGCCAGCCTGCGGCTGCTGAGCTGGCGGCCGATCATGCGGCTGCTCATGCAGGGCGACCTCGGCCTGGCCCTGAGCTTCCGCGACGGCGAATGGGAGAGCCCCGACCTGCTGGCCCTGTTCGAATTCGGCCTGGCCAACGAGGCGGCCTGGGGCTCGCTGCTCAAGGGTCGCGGCCCCTCGCGCTGGCTGGCCCGGCTGCTGCACCTGGCGCGCAGGAACAGCCGCAGCGGCAGCCGGCACAACATCTCCTTCCACTACGACCTGGGCAACGAGTTCTACCGGCTCTGGCTCGACGACAGCATGTTGTATTCGAGCGCGCTCTTCAGCGAGGAAGCCGACGACACGCTGGAAGCCGCCCAGGCGCGCCGCCTGGATGCCATCCACCGCATGCTCGACACCCCGAAAGGCGCCGATGTGCTCGAGATCGGCTGCGGCTGGGGAACCCTGGCCGCGAGCCTGGCCCGCCGCCACGATGCGCGCGTGACCGGGCTCACGCTGTCTGCCGAGCAGCTGGCCTTCGCCCGCGAGCGCGGCCAGGAATGGGGCGTGGCCGACAAGCTCGACCTGCGCCTGCAGGACTACCGCGACGTGCAGGGCCGGTTCGACCGCATCGTGTCCATCGAGATGATCGAGGCCGTCGGCGAGGCCTACTGGCCCACCTACTTCGCGACCCTGCGCGACCGCCTGAAGCCCGGTGGCGTCGTGGTGCTGCAGGCGATCACCATCGCCGACGAGCATTTCGAAGGCTACCGCCAGGGCGCCGATTTCATCCAGCACTGCATCTTCCCGGGCGGCATGCTGCCCAGCCCGGGCGTGCTGCAGGAGCAGGCGCGGCGCGCGGGGCTGGTGATCGAGTCTTCGCGCTGCTTCGGCCCGGACTACGGGCGAACGCTCGCCGAGTGGCGCAGGCGCTTCCTCGCGGCGTGGCCGCAGATCGAGCCGCTGGGCTTCGACGCGGCGTTCAAGCGGCTGTGGACCTACTACCTGTCGTACTGCGAGGCCGGCTTTCGCTCCGGGCGCATCGATGTGGGGCTGTACCGGCTGCGCGCGGCCGATGCCTGAAGGCGGCGCGGGCGGACGGTGGCCCGGAGCTCCAGGTGTGATCGTCGCCAGGCGCTCGGGCCGGAGGAGTCGAAGCCGATGAACTCGCTGCCGCGCCGATACGGCCCCGTGTTTCTCAACCTCGCGGTGTTCCAGGTGGCCTGGTTCGCCTGCGTGCTGGGCGCCGCGCGCGGCGCGCCCGGCTGGGGCGTGGCGGCCTGCATCGGCGCCGTGCTGCTGAACCTGTGGTTCAGCGATGCGCGCCGGGACGAGCTGCTGCTGGCGCTGTGCGCGGTGCTCCTGGGCCTGGCGTGGGACACCGGCATGGCGCGCGGCGGCGTGCTCGTCTATGCCTCGCCCGGGCCCTGGCCGGGCCTGGCGCCCGCGTGGATCCTGGGGCTGTGGGCGCTCTTCTCGACCACGCTGCGTGGGCCGTTGCGCTGGCTGCATGGGCGCTGGCTGCTATCGGCCGTGGTCGGCGGCGTGGGCGGTGCCTTGTCTTACGCGGCCGCGGTGCGCATGGGCGCCGGACAGTTTCCCGACCCCACGCGGGCGATGCTGGTGCTGGGCGCCGGCTGGGCCGTGATGACGCCGCTGCTCGTGGAGCTGGCGCGCTGGCTGGGGCAGCGCGCAGCCCGCCGCATGTTGCGCTGAATCGGCTGAATCCGCCGAGTCCCGCTGCCTTCGAGCCGCATGGCGCTCAGCCAGCCGGCCATTCTTCCTGGCTGATCCAGCAGTTGCGCCCGTTCTCCTTGGCCCGGTACAGCGCATGGTCGGCCGCCTCGACGAGCCGTTG
Organism: Variovorax sp. SG517; assembly: GCF_013376045.1. Taxonomy (GTDB): domain Bacteria; phylum Pseudomonadota; class Gammaproteobacteria; order Burkholderiales; family Burkholderiaceae_C; genus Variovorax. The sequence goes on from NZ_JABMJG010000003.1 coordinate 687,431, forward strand.
CTCCGGCTCGTGCAACCGAGGGCCCTGCAGGGTCGCCACGCCGATGCTGACGGTGACCTGTCCATGCGGACTCTCGCTGTGCGTGATGCCGAGCGCGCGGACCTGTTCGAGCAGCAGCTCGGCGACTTTGCAGGCGCCCTGCAGGCCGGTGCTGGGCAGGACGATGGCCAGCTCCTCGCCGCCGTAGCGTGCGACCAGGTCGCCCGGGCGCCTGATGCTGCGGCTCAGCGCCATTGCGACGGCCCGCAGGCACTGGTCGCCGGCCACGTGGCCGTATGCGTCGTTGAAGCGCTTGAAGTAGTCCAGGTCCAGCAGCAGCAGCGACAGGGCCGAGCCTTCGCGCGCCGCGCGCCGGGATTCCTGCGCCAGCACCTCGTCGAAGCTGCGGCGGTTGGCCAGGCCGGTGAGCTGGTCCTGCGTCGCCAGCACTGCAAGCCGCTGGTTGGCCTGCAGCAGGTCTTCGCGCGCGGCCAGCAGCGAAGCCTCGGCCCTGATCCGCCGCCCGATGTTGATGATCAGCCGCCAGCCCACGGCGGCCACTGCCGCCAGCAGCGCGCCCACGACGCCGACCGTGAGCAGCGCCTGGTGCCTCCAGGCCTGCAGCGCCTGGTGGCGGCCGACCGCCACGGTGGTCAGCACCGGGTAGCGGTCGCTCTTGCGGAAGGCGTAGAGCCGCTGCGTTCCATCCACGCTGGAGCGGAACGACGCGGTGCCCGACGTGCCGCCGAAGTGGCGCTGGAAGTTGGGCGAGCCGGAGAAATCGAGTCCGATGTCCTGCTCGCGGTAGGGGTAGAGCACCAGCATCTTCCCGTGGTAGGTGCTCAGGCCGATGGTGCCGCTGCCGGGCAGGGTGATGGTGCCGAATGCGCGCAGGAAGTTCTGCAGGCCCAGGCCGATGACGGCGACGCCGGCGAATCCGCCCGTGTCGTCTTCCAGGCGCCGGCTGACCGTGATTCCCCATTCGCCGGTGAAGGGGTTGCGGATCGGCGGGCTGATGAGGACGTCGTTCGAGCGCGTGTCGCGGTGGTGGATGAAGTAGGGCCGATCGGCGCTGTTGGTGCCCGGCGGGATGCGGCCCCTGGAGTGCATCAGCCAGTCGCCCCGGGCATCGAGCAAGGCGACGCCGTCGAGCGGGTCGAGCAGGCTCTTCTGCCGCTCGACCAGCGACTGCACGCGCTGCAGATGCTCCGCCTCCCAGTCTGGCGCCTTCAGCGTCTCGGCCACGCTCTGCAGCAGCATGTCGCTCTGGGTGAAGATGCCTTCGGCGTAGATGTTCAGCGCCTTGGCGAGGTTGAGGTTGTTGGTGTCGGCCGCCGCCAGCGTCTGGTCGCGCGCTGCCCACAGCTGCCAGCCCGTGGCCGCCGACACCGAGACCATGACGGCCGCGAGCAGGACCTTCGCAAGGCGAACGTCGCGCTTCACTTGAGCAACTCCTCGAACGAACCGGTTTCCATCCCTTGCTCCCCTTATTCGTCTTCTGCGTTGCGGCGTCTGTTGTCGTGGTTGTTGTTGCGTGCCGCTGTGCCGTCGGCCGGTTCCCGTGCCGGCCAGGCATGGCGAACTCTATCCGACCTGCCTGAAGCGCTGGTGGCAGGCGCAGCGGGAGTCTCGTGGCACCATCGATGGTTTCCACCCATGTGAACTCCCCGGGGGCATCGATGCTGATCAACTGCGTCGCCTACGAAAACGGCTCCAAGCTCGCCGACATATCGGTCGAGGACATCAGCGACTACATCGGCCGGCCCGGCTGCTTCGTGTGGGTGGCGCTCAGCGATGCCTCCGACGAGGAGCTTCGCGAGATGCAGAAGGAATTCGGCCTGCATCCGCTGGCGGTGGAGGACGCCCACCACGGCCACCAGCGACCGAAGATGGAGGAGTACGGCAACTCGCTCTTCGTCGTCATGCATCTTGTGGAGCCCTCGGAGGAGGGCGAGCACAGCATGAACGTGGGCGAGGTCGACGTCTTCGTCGGCGCCAACTACGTGCTGTCGGTGCGCAACCGCAGCAAGCAGGGTTTCCTGGGCGTGCGCGAGCGCTGCGAGCGCGAGCCGGAGCTGCTGCGCCACGGCGCGGGCTTCGTGCTGTATGCGCTGATGGACGCTGTGGTCGACCGCTACTTCCCGGTCATCGACGCGCTGGAGGTGGAGCTGGAATCCATCGAGCAGCAGATCTTCGGCCAGGGCGGCGCGGCGCGCGACAAGATCAAGCAGCTCTACGACCTGAAGCGGCGCAGCATGATCCTCAAGCGCGCGGTGGCGCCGCTGGTGGAGGCCGCCGGCAAGATGCACGGCGGGCGCGTGCCGCAGATCTGCATGAGCTCGCAGGAATACTTCCGCGACGTGGGCGACCACCTGGTGCGCATCAACGCATCGATCGATGCCATGCGCGACACCATCGCCACGGCCATACAGGTGAACCTGTCGATGGTCACCATCGAGGAGAGCGAGGTCACCAAGCGCCTCGCGGCCTGGGCCAGCATCTTCGCGGTGTGCACCGCCTTCGCGGGCATCTGGGGCATGAACTTCGAGAACATGCCGGAGCTGAAATTCCGCTACGGCTACGGCATTGCGCTGGGGCTGATCGTGAGCACCTGCGGCTATCTCTACTACCGGTTCAGGCGCGCGGGCTGGCTCTAGGAGCCTCGGACACCTGCGCTGCTAATGCCCAACTAATAAACATGTAGACAATCAAGTCCCTTATGAAAAGGGACTTCACGCAGCGCTTCGGCTTCCTCGTCAAGAGCGTGGGCAAGCTCTACGGCGAGGAGTTCGACCGCCTCGCGCGCGAGCGCATCGGGCTCACCAGCGCGCAGTGCCGCCTGCTGGGCGCGCTGGCGATGCACGGCGACGAAGAAGAGCCGCTCTCGCAGGCCGAACTCGCGCAGCGGCTCGACCTCACGCCCATGGCCGTGGCCGGCCTGTGCGACCGCATGGCGGCCGCCGGCTGGATACGCCGCGAGCCCAGTCCCACCGACCGCCGCGTCAACCGGATCCACCTGGAGCCCAGCGCCGAGAAGGCGCTCGACAGCGCCCTGAGCATCAGCGACGGGCTCAACGCCCGCGTGATGTCGGTGCTGTCGCAGGCCGAGCGCGCGCAGCTGCTGGGCCTGCTCTCCAGGGTGCACGGCAGCCTCGTGGAGATCACCTCCGGCGAAGGCCGCAAGCCGTGAGCGCCGCGCCCGGAACCGCCGTGCCGCACCGCGGCATGATCACCATCTCGATCATGCTGGCGACCATCATGCAGGCGCTGGACACCACCATCGCCAACGTGGCGCTGCCGCACATGCAGGGCAGCCTGCAGGCCTCGCAGGACCAGATCACCTGGGTGCTCACCTCGTACATCGTGGCCTCGGCCATCGCGCTGCCGCTCACCGGCTGGCTGTGCGGCCACTGGGGGCGCAGGCGAGTGTTCATCATCTCGGTGATCGGCTTCACCGTGGCCTCGGCGCTGTGCGGGCTGGCGACCTCGCTGGTGGGCATCGTGGCGGCGCGGCTGCTGCAGGGCGTGTTCGGGGCGGCGCTGGTGCCGCTGTCGCAGGCGGTGCTGCTGGACATCAACCCGCGCGAGAAGGTCGGCCAGGCCATGGCCATCTGGGGCGCGGGCATCATGGTCGGGCCGATCCTCGGGCCGCTGCTGGGCGGCTGGCTCACCGAGAACTTCGACTGGCGCTGGGTGTTCTTCATCAACCTGCCGGTGGGCGTGTTCGCCTTCTGGGGCATCGCGCGCTACCTGCCAGAGAGCCGGCCGCAGGGCGAGCGGCTCGACATCTTCGGCTTCGTCACGCTGAGCATCGCCATCGGCATGCTGCAGCTGTTCCTCGACCGCGGCGAACAGCTCGACTGGTTCGAGTCGTGGGAGATCAAGCTCGAAGCGGCGGCCGCGCTGGTGGCCTTCTGCTTCTTCGTGGTCCACACCTGGACGGTGCAGGGCGTCTCATTCTTCGACCGCGACCTGCTGAAAGACCGCAACTTCGTCACCGGCCTGCTGTTCGCGTTCATCGTCGGCATGATCCTGTTCGCGACGATGGCGCTGCTGCCCAACTTCCTGCAGGGCCTGATGGGCTACCCGGTGGTCTACACCGGCGAGGTGACGGCGCCGCGCGGCGTGGGAACGATGATCGCGATGATCATCGTCGGGCGGCTGGTGCAGCGCATCGACGTGCGCGCGATCATGGCGCTGGGCTTCGGCCTCACGGCCTTCTCGCTCTACCAGATGACGCGGCTCACGCTGCAGATGGACAGCACGCTCATCGTGGTGTCGGGCTTCATCCAGGGGCTGGGCATCGGCTTCACCTTCGTGCCGCTGTCCACCGCCACCTTCGCCACGCTGGCGCCGAGGCTGCGCAACCAGGGCACGCCCATCTTCAGCCTGCTGCGCAACATCGGCAGCAGCGTGGGCATTTCGATCGTGCAGGCGCTGCTCACCGAGGGTTCGAGCAAGGCGCATGCGCAGATCGCGGCGACCGTGGCACCCGGCAACGCGGCGCTTGCGACCCTGCCGCAGATGATGTCGCCCGACACCGCCACGGGGCTCGCGCTGCTGAACGCCGAGGTGACGCGGCAGGGTGCGCTGATCGGCTACCTGGACGACTTCGCCATCATGATGATCATCACGGTGCTGGCGATTCCGCTGCTGTTGCTGATACGTAGCCCGAGGCGCAGCGCGGCGGCGTCGGGGCCTGCCGAAGTGCCGCACTGACCTGCATTTCTCCCTCCCCCGCTGGGGGAGGGCAGGGGTGGGGGCAAGCGGCGCCTCCATCGGGCGCTCTGCTTGCCCCCATCCCAACCTTCCCTCAAAGGGGGAAGGAGCAAGTCAATTCACTCGTCGTGCGAATCGTGCGTGGCCACCGCTCCGCGGCGCCAGTAGCCCGAGGCCCGCGTCCACTTCGGGTTCGCGCCGCGCTCGCCCACCAGATGCGCGCGCAGCGCCTTGGCGATGGCCGATTCGCAGCCCACCCACGCGTGGAAGTCGCCGGCCGGCAACTGCATGGCCTTCAGCGCGTCGAGCAGCACGGGGCTCAGGCCCGGCTCGGCGCCGCGGCGGTGCACCCACTTCAGCGTGAGCTCGGCGTGCGTGTCGAAGGGAAGCTCGTCGGCTTCGCTGTCCACCTCGGCCAGCACCACCACGCGCGTGCCGGCGGGCAGCTCTGCAAGGCGCCGCGAGATCGCGGGCAGGGCGGTGTCGTCGCCGATCAGCAGGTGCCAGTCGAACTCCGTCGGCACGATGAACGAGCCGCGCGGGCCGCCAACGCCGAGGATGTCGCCGGGTTTCGCCTGCTCGGCCCACTGCGTGGCGGGGCCGGCCTCGTGCAGCGCGAAGTCGATCTCGAGCGTGCCCGCGGCTGCGTCGTAGCGGCGCGGCGTGTAGTCGCGCATGGTCGGGCGGCCGTCGGGCCACACCGGGCCGTCGGGGCCGGCCATGGGCAGCGCGAGCTTGCCGGAGGCGTCGGGAAAGAAGATCTTCGCGTGGTCGTCGAAGCCCGGGCTGGTGAAGCCCGCGAGGTCGTCGCCGGCGAGCGTGACGCGGATCAGGTGCGGCGTCACGCGCCGCACGGTCTTCACCGCGAGCTTGCGAAAGCGCAGCTCGTGGCGCACCCGGCGGGGCGTGCGGTCCGGCAGGGTGGGTGCCGTGGACGCTGGTGATGTACTGAAGTCAGTCATTGCGGAAATCCTGTTGCGAGACAGGGTTGGTTGGGATTCGGGTTGCGCTCGGCCCCTCAGATCCTTTCGATCTGCTGGGCCGCGGCGTCGAGCACCGCGGCGAATTCGTGGGCCTGCTGATCGGTCAGCGGCGCGCCCGTCAGGCGCATGCGCATCGCGAGCTTGAGGTTCTCGATGGCGCGCGTGACCTGCGGCGGGCGTCCGCCGCGCGGGCCGGCGCCGTCTACGCCGCCGCTCATGCGGGCCATCATGGCGTCGGCCATCTCGCGGTTGGCCGCGAGGAATTCGCGGCCGCTGTCGGTGATGCTGTAGCTCTTGCGGCCGCTGCCGTCGGCGGTGTCGACGCTGAGGTAGCCCATCTCCTCGAGCAGCGTGAGCGTGGGATAGACCACGCCGGGGCTGGGCGCGTAGCTGCCGCCGAGGCGCTCTTCGATGGCCTTGATCAGCTCGTAGCCGTGCGAGGGCTTGTCGGCAATGAGCTGCAGCAGCACGAAGCGCAGGCCGCCATGGCCGAACACGCGCCCGCCGCCACGTCCGCTGCGATGCCCGCGGCCGCCGGAAAGACCGTCTTCATGCTCGCCGCGGGCGACGCTGCAGTGGTGATGGCCGTGGCCGAAGTGGAAATGTCTCATGGTGGGTGTCCTTCTTGAAGTATGTCTGAATTATTTTAGATATATCTAAAACTTAGTCAAATCGATACCCAAGACGAAGGGCGGGCCTCTTCCTGGCCAAGGCCAGAATTCATCAGATGTCCGGACGTCCGTTCTGGTTAACATCTGCCCTTCCTCGGGGCTGCGGCGTGCCTGCCACGCCAATCCGGCGCCAGTTCGCCGCGCGTGCGGCCCCACCATTTGTCAACCTGCCTGGCATCCGCCGGATGCATGGGCGCTTAGAACACAGGGAGTTTCAATGGGGATGATGGACACGCTCGGCCACGCGTTGATGGACAACGACAAGCTTCACTTCGACACCGCCGAGGCGCCCTCGGGCCAAGAGCAATGGCTGGTCACGCTCAGCGCGCCTTTGTCCGCCTTCAACGGCGACTTCGTGAACGCGGTGGCCACCGGCAAGGACAACGACGTGCTGCGCGAAGGCATCGCCGACGTGTGGAGCGTGCACGACCGCGCCAGCTTCGAGCAGACCGCCCGATGGCTCGTCGAGGAAGGGCAGCGCTCGGCCTACCGGCCGCTGTGGAACGCCATCGCCGCGATCGACACGGCAACGCAGGAGACGCCAGCGGTCCTGCGCATGGTTATGGATGCCTTCTTCCCCTCGTTCTTCCAGATCAAGGCGCGCAAGAGCCTGGACTACCGCGAGCTCTCGGCGCAAAGCGGCAAGCCGATGGCGGACCTGGCCCAGCTGATGGCGGGCAGCCGCAGCTGGGTGGATGAGCTGCGCAAGCATTTCAAGGCCTCGCCCGCCGACATATCCAGCCTGGTCGCGTGGGACGCCGTGCGCCTGGCCAGCCTGTCGCGCTGGGCGGTGCAGCTCGGCTACATCGAGCGCGCGGAGTTCGCGGGCTTTGCCGGCGGGCTCACCAGGCAGGTGCGCGAGGCCTACGCCGGCTGGCCGCAGGTGAGCGCGGCCTACATCGCCGGCGGCCTGATCTGGAAGTATTCCGATGCGCGCGAAGAGCACCTGCTGCGCACCAACCGCCTGCTGCTGAGCGACGCGCGCAGTCCCTATCGCAGCGTGCCGTTTGCCGGCTGAAGCGGCGGCCGGTCGGTTGCCCGCCCGGACTCGGTTGGCGTCGTCGATGCCGCCGGCACCGGCAGGTGCAGCAGCAGGCTGGTTTCGCCGGGCTGCGAGCGCACGGTGAGCGTGCCTCCCAGCGCAACGGCGCGCGTGCGCATGTTCGCGAGGCCCTTGCCGGCGAACGCTGCTTGCGTGTCGAAGCCGCGGCCGTTGTCTTGCAGCTCGATCTCGATGGCTCGCTCTTCGGAGCCTTCCACCAGCCTCGCGCCAAGGCTGGCCTGCGTCGCCTGCGCATGCGCCATCAGGTTGCCGAAGGCTTCGAAGAGCAGCATCTGCAGCTGGTGCGATTCGCGCGCGGTCCAGCCCGTCATGGTGGGCAACGAGTCCACGTCCCAGCGCAGATCGATGCCGGCCGCCTGCAGACGAGGGCCGAGGCGGTAGCGCACGCTGCCGAGCGCGGAGGCCACGTCGCCTTCGCACCCGTGCATGGCGTCCACCGTGAGCTTGAGCTGGTCGACCGCGTCGCGCAGGTGCAGCGCCACGTCGTTCATGGCGGCGCCGGGCTGCTGGGCCATCTGAAGCAGGCCGACGAGCTGGCCGCCCAGGCCGTCGTGCAGGTCCTGCGTGAGGCGCTGGCGTTCTTCCAGCGCGCCGCGCGCCTTCTCGCCCTCGCGCTCGCGGGCGAAGACGGCTTCGAGCGCCGCGTTGCGCTCGGCCAGTTCGGCTTCGAGCGATGCGTTCATCTGCGCCACGGCGCGCATGTCCTTGCGCATGCGCTCGGCGATCACCCAGGCCAGCGAGATCGCGAAGCCCACCCACGCGAAGCGGATCCACGGCACCACCGCGTAGGCGTCGGGCGAGGTGCGCATGACCCAGTTGTCGCGCGCGGCGCTCAGCACCACCAGCACCACGGCCACGCCCAGCACGCGGTGCTCCAGCACCGAGCTGCGCACCGCCACGCGCACGACCATCACCACCATGCCCAGCCCCGCCGTGAAGCACAACAGGTTCCACGCCGGCATCAGCCACAGCAGCGGCACGGTGATGCCCAGCGTGGCCGTCACCGGCGACAGCAGCGCCAGCAGGCCCAGGAAGCGCGCGAGCCGCGTGTCTCCCTTGCCCACCACCGACAGCGCGAAGCGGCACAGCAGCGGCACCGCCGCCTGGAACGCCGCCAGCGGCACCACGCCCCACCAGGGCCAGGGCAGCGGCGCATGCGTGAAGAGCACCCGCGCCGTCTGCACCGACCAGAAAAGCTCGCCCAGGCCGTAATAGAGGTACAGCGATTCGCGCTGCCGCAGCCACACCAGCAGCGACAGCGCCCCGAGCACCCCGCTCAGGATGGCGATGAAGCGCCCGCCGCTGATCTGCCAGAACAGGGCGTTCTCATACAGCGGCAGGAGCTCGGCCTCCGTGCCCGCCACCACCGGCGAGAGCCCGCCCTGGCGTGCGGGCTGCGCGGCGATGACGATTTCCACGCGCTGCGAAGAAGCGGAGGAGGCCGGCAGCGCGAAGTACTGCGGCGTGAAGGAGGCGTCGTCGTACGGCCCTGGCGGAAAGGTGCCGAAGCGCGCCAGCTCGTGGCCGTCGACCAGCACCCTGAAGCTGTTGCCGATGCGCGGCACGAAGAGCGCCTGCGGCACCTTCGGGTCGGTAACGGAAATATCGAACGCGAAGCTCGCCTCGCCATCGACCGCGCCTTGCCGCTGGTCCCAGTTGTAGGGCAGCTGCACCGCGTGCGGCTCCGGCGGCTGGGCGGTGGGGTGATCGCCATGCAGGGTCAGCGTGAGCTGCGCCTGTTCGACGAGCGTGGCGGCCTGTGCGCGGAAGCTCCAGCCGGTGCCCAGCAACACGAGCACCAGCAGCGCCAGCAGGCGCAGTCCAAGCATTTCTTGTTGTTGTCGTCGCATGACGCGTACGACTTTAGCAATCTTTTTTAACAATTCGGGGCAGGAATTGCCCGTCCTCGCGAGAAAGCAACGCCTCAGGGTTTCAGGCCTTCAGGCCTTCGCCTCGATGATCGGGTCGAGCTTGGCGCGCAGGCGCCGCACCGCCAGCTCGTGCCGCAGCGTCTGCGCCCCGCGCCCGTAGGTGGCCGCCTTGCGGATCAGCCGCAGCTGCTCGCGCTGCAGGTGCGTCTTCAGGCGCCGGGCGCGCCAGCCGTGGGTCCAGCCCATTTCGCGGCGCACCTTGTAGCGCTGCATGGGCGCGCCCAGCCGCACCCATTCGTCGTCGCGGATCAGGTCGCGCTCGGGCACGAACCAGGCCGCCAGCGCATGCAGGTAGGTGCCGTTCTCGCGCGCGGCCACCTGCCAGAAGAGCCCCGCCACGATGATCGCGGGCAGCCCCTTGATCACCAGCATGACGGCCATCTCGCCATAGCCGCCGTCGAACAGGTCTTCGAGGAAGGGCGAGTTCCAGATGAAGTGCATCGCCCACGCGAGCACGAAGCACAGTACCGCCACCGCGATGCGCGCCGCCATCGGCCGCCGCGGATGCAGCAGGAACCACGCGACGCCGAAGGAGGCGATGGTGGTGTAGGCCGCGTGGCTCCACAGCCCGCTCAGCAGCCCGCGCGTGAACAGGTTCAGCAGCACCGGATAGACCTGGTTCTCCAGCGGAAAGTGGATGGAGGAGCGCACCGTGTAGCTCAGGTTCTCGATCACCTGGAAGCCCAGCCCCGCCATGGCGCCCACGATCAGCACCGACAGGTAAGTCTGGAACTGGTTGCGCGCCACCAGCACCAGCAGGATCACGCCCATGAGCTTCAGGAATTCCTCGGTGACCGGCCCCGCGATGGCCGGCCCCCACACCGCCACGAACTCCGGCGACACCAGCTTGGCGCACAGGCTCTGTATGGCGATGTTCGCCGGCGCCGCGAAGTACACCGCCCCCAGCCCGCCCCACGCGAAGGCCAGCACGTAGGCTTCGGGCGGATGCTGCTCCAGCAGGTCGAGCGTGCCGAAGGCCAGCACGAAAAGCAGCGTGTAGATGCCCCACACCGTCAGCCCCAGCAAGGCGGTGACCGGCACCACCCGCAAGCCTATTGAAAACATGTAGGCCAGGTAGAAGAGCCCGTTGACGATCAGCGCCACCAGCACCCAGAACGCCACGCGCCGCGGCTGGAAGAAGGAATCGGTGCCCACCGGCCACGCGCCTGTGTCCTGGTTGGTGGGAAGGCCCTGGTCGTTCGGCTCGAAGACGGGCGCGTTCACTGCGGCGCCTCCAGGTCCATCGAGTCGAGCATGCTGCGCGCGTCGGCCAGCGCCTCTTCCATGCCGTCGCTGGCGCCGTAGAAGTCGATCTGCACCAGCGACTTGCGCCGCTGGTCGACCACTTGCCAGAAGCGGCCCGCCAGCTTCGAGCCGTAGTACGCGAAAGTCTTGCCCTGCAGGCCCCAGGAGGTGATGAAGTCGGACACGTCGCCGTCCATCTGCAGCCGCTGGCCGCGCTCCATCAGCCGCTGCTGGCGCACCAGCGGGCCGTCGGGCCCGCCCGCCCACGGGAAGGTGGAAACCAGGAACTTGTGGCCGCCCTTGAAGAGCATGAGCGACTGGCCCGCCTTGGAGCGCGACACGTCCATCTCCCACCCCTCGGCCGGCACGAAGCGGGCCTGGCCCGCCTCGACCGTCTTGCCCGCGGCAAGAGGGCGGTTGCCCGGGGTGTGGCGGTCCCAGTACGCGAGGCCGCCCACGTAGGCCGCAATCGCGAGGAGCACCGCCAGCGCGCCCGGCCAGGTGCGATACGGTATGCGGCGTGAGGGCTCGTTCATCCTTTGATCGTGCCATACGAATGCCCGCGCCCGGGCGCCCGCGCCAGGCGATGCGGCATACTCCCCACCCCCTCAAACTCAGCAGAATTCCACTGAATGGACAAGGAAGTCGACCCCCGCGTACTCACTGTGATCGACGAGATGCGGCTCTCGGGCCCGCGGCTCACGCCGGTGGAAATCGTCGCCAAGATGGGTGTGTTCGACGCGCGCGACAAGCCATTCGAGCACGCATGGCTCGCCACCGGCGACAACGTCATCGCCACCATCTGGGCCGAATGGGTGAACGTGGCCGCCAACGGCCGCTGGTTCTATCTCGAGTCGCTCGACGTCCACCACCGCGCCGGCGGCGGCGAGCGCAGCGCCCAGCAGGTGCAGCGCGCCAAGGACCGCCTTGCGCTGCTCAAGCGCAGCCATGACGCCGGCAACGGCTTCCGCGCCTTGCTGCAGACCAACCGCATCGCCATCCTCGAAGTGGAAAGCAGCAAGGACGCCAAGGTGTCCACCCGCGTGCGCGACGACGACGAATGGCACGTCGCGAGCTGGGAGCCCGACCACAAACTCGCCGTGCTCGTGCGCGGCCCGCGCGGCTGGGTGCCCAGCGAAGCCGAAATTCAGGCCGCCCGCGAACGCGGCAACGTGCCGCAGAAACTCTCCGCCGCCGCCAAGGCTGCAGACGACGAAAAAGCCACGCCCCAGGCCGTGCAGGCCGCCGCCCTCGAATACGTGGTGAAGCACTTCACCGGCTACGGCTACAAGGCCGAGAACATGACCGGCAAGGGCTTCGACCTCGAAGTGTCGAACGCCAAGGGCCAGACCCTGCTGCGCGTGACCGTCAAGGGCACCGCGTCCGGCGTGCCCAGCTTCAAGCTCAGCAAGGAAGAAAGCGACTGCTCCCAGCGCGAGCCGCTGTGGCGCCTGCTGGTGGTAACAGATGCCGGCAGCGGCGTGGCCCAGCATAAGATCTACAAGCCGACCGAAATCAGCTCGGCGCCGGGCTACGACCCCTCGTGACCTGAGGCTGCGCGGCCAATGCCCAACTGTTGTAAACAAGCCCTGAGGGAGTAACCAGACTATTCATCGCCTCTGCGGAAGATTACATTTCGCGGAATTGTCACAAGGCGATATGACCGAGAGCAGCCAAAAGACGTCCCATTCGATGATCTACCTGCCCGTATCGGGCAAGTTCTTCATCGCATTGATCGGCTCGGTTGCTTGGGTTGCTTTCTCCATCTGGGCCGCACAGGCCTGGATGGCCGACCTGACCACCCATATCGGCATGGTGCTGGCTGTTTTCCTGGTCTATGGCATCGCCATCGTTCCGGGGTTCATGAATGCGTTCCTGGCCATCAGCCTGCTTCTGGACAAGAGGCCGCCGCATTCCCCGCTCTCCGTCTATCCGCCGATATCGATCCTGATCGCCGCGTACAACGAGGAAGCCTCCATCGAGGAAACCCTCGTCAGCATCGAGCGGCAGCACTACCCCGGCGAACTGCAGGTCATCGTGATCAACGACGGCTCCAGGGACGGCACCGCCACCGTCGTCGAGGGTGCCTGTGCCCGGTATCCGTGGATCACCTTCGTCGACCTCAAGCAGAACGGCGGCAAGGCGCGCGCGCTGAACATCGGCTTCAAGCAGGTGCTGCACGACATCGTCATCACCGTCGATGCCGATTCGTTCCTCTACAAGGGCGCGCTCACCAGCATCGTCGAGCGCTACCACTCCGACCCGCCCAACACGCGCGCCGTTGCCGGAAAGATCCTGGTGCGCAACTCGCGCTACAACTGGATCACCCGCTGCCAGGAGTGGGACTACTTCCACGGCATTGCGGCCATCAAGCGCGTGCAGTCGCTCTTCCAGGGCACGCTGGTGGCGCAGGGCGCGTTCTCCCTGTACGACCGCGACGCGTTGGAAGAGGTCGGCGGCTGGCCCGAATGCGTGGGTGAAGACATCGTGCTCACCTGGGCGCTGCTGAAGGCCGGCTACCGCATCGGCCACTGCGAAGACGCCTGCCTCTTCACCAACGTGCCCACCAGCATCCGCCAACTGGTGAAGCAACGCCAGCGCTGGGCGCGCGGCATGACCGAAGCCTTTGCAAAGCACCCGGGCATTCTTCTGCAGCCGCGGCTGTCGACCTTCTTCATCTACTGGAACCTGCTTTTTCCGTGGCTCGACCTGGCCTACACCATCGGCTTCATGCCGGGGCTGGTGCTCGCGCTCTTCGGCTATTTCTGGATCGTCGGCCCGATGACGCTCGCGCTCATACCGGCCGCCTTCGCGCTGAGCCTGCTGATGTTTTCCATCGAGCGCCGCATGTTCAGGCAGACCGGGCTCGTCGTGCGCAAGAACTTCCAGGGCTTCTTCATCTACGTGCTGCTCTACAGCCTGATCCTGCAACCGGCCAGCGTTCTCGGCTATCTGGACGAGATATTGAAAAGACCCAAGTCCTGGGGCACCAAATGACCCGGGCATCGATGAAACCGATGAGACGACACTCGGCCGCCGCCCTTGCCTTCATTCCGGCGCTCGCGCTGCTTGCCGCCGCTTCCTGCCAGGCGCAGGAAGAAGAGAAGCCCAAGACCATGGCCTTCGGCCCCGAGTTCTACCTGACCAACGACAGCGACCACTTCCAGTCGCGCCGCGTGTCGGTCGAGTTCTTTCCGGCTTTCGAGAACGCCGACCGCTTCCTCGGTTTCAGGCTCGGCGACTACCGATACAAGCAGGACAGCTGGAAAAGAAGCGGCCAGAAGCTCACCTTCCTCGCGCGCGACATAGAAACCCGAACGGCCGACGGCGGTTCCATGGAAGCCGGCGTGTTCGAGCAGGGCGGCCACACGCTGCTCACGCTCGACGGCAGCTACCGCATATCGCCCACCAAGAGCACGGCGGTCGAATTCCTCATCACGCGCGACTGGGTCGAAACCCCGAAGTCGCTCGACAGGGGCATCGACTTCACGTTCGTCGGCGTCGCGGCCGACCAGCGCCTGGGCGACCACGTCACCCTGGTGGGCCTCGTCGCGCAGCAGTACTTTTCAGACGGCAATCGCCGAGACCACGGCCGCCTGCGGCTCATCTACCAGCCCTCGCTCGACCTCGGCCTCACGCTGCAGGCGCGCTACCGCACCTACCGAAGCACCCACGACGACGTGGACAGGGCCTACTTCAACCCCAAGAACTACAGCGAATCGATGCTCGCCATCGGCTGGCGCCACCGCTTCGCGGGATGGACCGCCTCCGTGACCGCCGGCCTCGGCCGGGAGACCATCAACCACGACCTGAGCCAGCCCACCAGGCTCCTCGACGTGAGCCTGCAAAGCCCGGTGAGGGGCGCGCATGTGTTCCGCTTCGGTGCGGGGTACAGCCGCAGTACGACGTTTGCGGGGCCGAGCTATCAGTACCGGTATCTGCGGGGGGAGTGGATCATTCGGTTCTGAGCTTGTGCGCACTCGCGGACCGAAGCCCCGACTGTCGTCACCACGCATCCGGGCACTCTGGCGGCCGGTTTTGCACCGGCACTTCGCCCGCCCTGCATTCCCAGGTCATTCCGGTGGCTTCAATAGTGGGATTCAGAAAGAAGGTTCTGGTAGGCGAGGGAGCCCATCCCATCAAGACAATCTTCAAGGCTCCGGTTTCGGGATTCACTCGAATGCTCTCGACGGGGTCGGGCAAGGGCGCATCGAACTGCGCCGCCGTCAAGCTGGACGGGAACTCCTTGTGTTTTGCGAAGTAGCTTTCGACCGTCTTCGCGGCAACTCGGCCAAAGGCAATCCCAATCGTCGCGTCCGAAGGTGACGCCGATACGCTAGGCGGCTTCACCTCGGGCTCGAATGCCGCATTCAGCAGCTTCGAGCCGATCTTTGAGGCAGACGAGATGGCGCAAAAGATGACGATCCAGCGGAGCCACTTCCGACGGGGGCTACCGGTCGATGATTCTTCGGACATGCTCCAACCTCCTTGTAGATCGTCTCGGTCATTGGCAGCGATGACGATTGATTTTTTTGCTTGCGCGCGATGGTAGCTGGCGCCGATGACCAGCAACTCAGGAGGCCGATGGCGACGCAATGCGCGTCCAAACGTCAGGGCTTTGTGTCCCGCCGCGGCGCCCCCGCAGATATCTCGCCAATTCGAGAATTTCTCGACGAAATCTTTTCTCTTGCGCGGCTTCGCTTCTCTAAAGTGAATGCCCCTGTCGCAAGACGCCCCTCCTAGTGGGCGACGACCACCGATCGTGAAAGGAGCTCCCCCCAACCAGTTGACCCACTGTATGCGTCCGGGCATCCCGTCTTGCGGCGGATCTCTTTCACGGCTAGATCTGCCGCCTGGCGAACGCCACGGTGAAGAAGCGGCGGCTTGAGAGCTGAAGCGTCACCGACCACTCGCCGTTGACGTCGCCGGCGTGGGAGTACACAAGCGCGATCTGATTGTCGCGCGTCGCTTGGCCACATCCGCACTCCAGGGACTCCAAAGTCCATTGCTCCTGCGTACCGAGGGCGTTGGGGCTAACGAACTCGGTCAGGTAAGTCCACGCCTTCTGCTGCAGCGCTTGCAGCCCGTCAAGTGCATGCGATAGGGTGTCCATACAGAGTTGTGTCGGAGCGTGTGAATTCCCGGCGACGAGTACTTCGCATGAAGCTCCCGCAGGGGACGGCAGTAGCCACACTTGCTGCTCTTCGAGGAAGCGCATTTTTTGATCTCGCAATTCATTGGTGGATCGGCAGTCTGCCATCCCTTGCAGGGATGCCGATCCGATGCTGGGCTTGATGGCGCTACGCGTCCCAGCGATGTGGCAGTAGCTCTGCAATGCGACTGGCTGGGTGCGTAGGCAGCCGCTCGAGGACATCCTTCAGGTACGCATGCGGCTCATGGCCGTTCAGACGCGCCGAGTGCACCAGGCTCATGACGGCCGCAGCTCGCTGGCCGGCGCGCAAGCTGCCGGCGAACAGCCAGTTCTGTCTTCCAAGCGCAATCGGCCGGATCTGGTTCTCCAC
>NZ_JABMJG010000004.1 GCF_013376045.1 Variovorax sp. SG517
AGCCGTCAGCGTGGTCTTGCCGTGGTCGACGTGACCGATCGTGCCCACGTTCACGTGCGGCTTGGTGCGGGTGAATTTACCTTTTGCCATTTTTCAATCCTTGAAAGAGCAGCCCCGTGTATTGGTTTTATGTCTGCATCCGGTTGCTGGTTCGCCCCGCACGGGAACAGGGCGGCACCGGATCGCAGACAGGAAGGGCCGCGCAGTGCACGGCCCTTGGTTCTTGAAAAACTTACTTGGCGCGAGCGGCCACGATGGCTTCGGCGACGTTGCGCGGAGCTTCGGCGTAGTGCTTGAACTCCATCGTGTACGTGGCGCGGCCTTGCGACATCGAGCGCAGCGTGGTCGAGTAGCCGAACATTTCCGACAGCGGCACTTCCGCCTTGATGGCTTTGCCGCCACCGACCATGTCGTCCATGCCCTGCACCATGCCGCGGCGGGACGACAGGTCGCCCATCACGTTGCCGGCGTAGTCTTCAGGCGTTTCCACTTCCACGGCCATCATCGGCTCGAGGATCACGGGGTTGGCCTTGCGGGCACCTTCCTTGAAGCCGAAGATCGCGGCCATCTTGAACGCCATTTCGTTCGAGTCCACGTCGTGGTACGAACCGAAGTGCAGCGTGACCTTGACGTCCACGACGGGGTAGCCCGCCAGCACGCCCTGGCCCAGGGCTTCCACGATGCCCTTCTCGACCGCGGGGATGTATTCGCGAGGAACCACGCCGCCCTTGATGGCGTCGACGAACTCGAAGCCCTTGCCGGCTTCCTGGGGTTCGATCTTCAGCACCACGTGGCCGTACTGGCCCTTGCCGCCCGACTGGCGAACGAACTTGCCTTCGGCGTCTTCGACGGTCTTGCGGATCGTTTCGCGGTAAGCCACTTGCGGCTTGCCCACGTTGGCTTCCACGCCGAATTCGCGCTTCATGCGGTCCACGATGATTTCGAGGTGGAGCTCGCCCATGCCCGAAATGATGGTCTGGCCCGATTCCTCGTCGGTCTTGACGCGGAACGACGGGTCTTCCTGTGCGAGGCGCTGAAGGGCGATGCCCATCTTTTCCTGGTCGGCCTTGGTCTTGGGCTCGACAGCCTGCGAGATCACCGACTCGGGGAACACCATGCGCTCCAGCGTCACGACGGAATCCGGATCGCACAGGGTTTCGCCCGTGGTCACTTCCTTCAGGCCCACGCAAGCGGCGATGTCGCCGGCGCGAATTTCGCTGACTTCTTCGCGGTTGTTGGCGTGCATCTGCACGATACGGCCGATGCGTTCCTTCTTGCCGCGCACCGGGTTGTAGACGCTGTCGCCCTTGGAGAGCACGCCCGAGTACACGCGCACGAAGGTCAGCTGGCCGACGAAGGGATCGGTCATCAGCTTGAACGCGAGCGCGGAGAACTTCTCCTCGTCGTCGGCCTTGCGCACCACCGGCTCTTCGCTTTCGTCGGTGCCGGCAACCGGGGGAATGTCCGTCGGAGCGGGCATGTATTCGATCACGGCGTCGAGCATGGCCTGCACGCCCTTGTTCTTGAAGGCCGAGCCGCAAAGCATCGGCTGGATTTCGCCAGCGATGGTGCGCTGGCGGATGGCCTTCTTGATTTCCTCTTCGGAGAGCTTTTCGCCTTCGAGGTACTTGTTCATGAGGTCTTCGCTCGATTCGGCGGCGGCCTCGACCAGCTTCTCGTGGTATTCGTTGCAGACATCGACCAGGTCGGCCGGGATCTCGCCGTAGGTGAAGGTCACGCCCTTGTCCTCGTCCCAGATGATGGCCTTCATCTTCACGAGGTCGACGATGCCCTGGAACTTGTCTTCCGCGCCGATCGGGATCTGGATCACGACCGGGTTGGCCTTCAGGCGGTCGATCATCATCTGGCGAACGCGCAGGAAATTGGCGCCGGTGCGGTCCATCTTGTTGACGAACGCAAGGCGGGGCACCTTGTACTTGTTGGCCTGGCGCCAGACGGTTTCCGACTGGGGCTGCACGCCGCCGACGGCGTCATAGACCATCACGGCACCGTCCAGCACGCGCATGGAGCGCTCCACCTCGATGGTGAAGTCCACGTGGCCGGGGGTGTCGATGATGTTGATGCGGTGCTCGGGGAAGTTCTGGGCCATGCCCTTCCAGAAGCAGGTGGTGGCAGCGGACGTGATCGTGATGCCGCGCTCTTGCTCTTGCTCCATCCAGTCCATCGTGGCGGCACCGTCGTGCACTTCACCGATCTTGTGGTTCACACCGGTGTAGAACAGGATGCGTTCGGTCGTCGTGGTCTTGCCGGCGTCGATGTGCGCGGAGATACCGATGTTGCGGTAGCGCTCGATGGGGGTCTTGCGGGACATGATTTACTTTCGGGTTGAAATGCGTTGAGCGCTGGGCCCCGGGCACAGGCACAACGCCCGAAACCCGACACCCAACGCCCAAGCGAAGTTTGGTTTTTAGAAGCGGAAGTGGCTGAAGGCGCGGTTGGCTTCTGCCATGCGGTGCACTTCGTCGCGCTTCTTCATCGCACCGCCACGGCCTTCGGTGGCTTCCATCAGTTCGTTGGCCAGACGCAGGGCCATCGACTTCTCGCCGCGCTTGCGGGCGGCTTCCTTGATCCAGCGCATCGACAGGGCGAGGCGGCGGACGGGGCGGACTTCGACCGGCACCTGGTAGTTCGCACCGCCGACGCGGCGCGACTTCACTTCGACCATCGGCTTCACGTTGTTGATGGCAACGGTGAACGCCTCGAGGGGGTCCTTGTCCGGGTTCTTCTTCTCGATGAAGTCGAGGGCACCGTAGATGATGCGCTCGGCAACAGCCTTCTTGCCGCCTTCCATGATCACGTTCATGAATTTGGACAGCTCGACATTGCCGTACTTGGGATCCGGCAGGATTTCACGTTTGGGGACTTCGCGACGACGTGGCATTTTCTTAACCTCTTTGCTTCAGTTGGCACCGTTTCCGGCACCGCGAGAGCCAGCTGGAACTCTCACTTACTCGACCCGACGTTGGGTCACTTCGTTCGATGTACCCGCCAAGGTAACCGAACACCGTTTGTTTTTGACGACAGGAAGACCTATCAGGCCTTCTTGGGACGCTTCGCGCCGTACTTGGAACGCGACTGCTTGCGGTCTTTCACGCCTTGCAGGTCGAGCGAACCGCGAACGATGTGGTAGCGCACACCGGGCAAGTCCTTGACACGACCGCCGCGAACCAGCACGACGCTGTGTTCCTGGAGGTTGTGGCCTTCGCCGCCGATGTAGGAAATGACTTCGAAGCCGTTGGTCAGGCGGACCTTGGCAACTTTACGAAGCGCCGAGTTCGGCTTCTTCGGCGTCGTGGTGTAGACGCGGGTGCAGACACCGCGACGTTGCGGCGAGTTCTGCATGGCAGGGCTCTTCGAAGCGATCTTTTCGACCGTCCGACCCTGACGCACCAGTTGATTGATGGTTGGCATGAATTAAAAAGTCCCCAAAACGAGAAACGCCCCGGCCCTGGCTGTGAAACCGCCCTTGTCGTGACTCAAGGAGGCCGGGAATGACGAAAACGTGAAACCCTTCGGAAAATTCCGAAAAGCCCACGAGTATAGCAAACGAGTCTGAAAACGGCAAAGTCGGGCAGCCTCGCAGGCCTGCCGGCGGCTTTCCGCGCCTTTCAGGCTACTTGATCCAGAGCCGCAGGGCGTCCCAGGCGCGGCCGAAAACGCCGGCCTGCTCGACCGGCTCCAGGGCGACGAGCGGCACGTCGGCCAGGGGCTGGTCGTCCAGCGTGACCTTGAGCGAGCCGACCGGCTGGTACTTGGTGAACGGCGCCACCAGCGGGTCGGGGCGCGACACCTGGGTCTTGATCTTGTTGGCCGTGCCGGTCGGGACCGCCACCACGATGGGCTCGGGACGCCCCAGCTTCAGGGTGTTGGCCTTGCCCTTCCAGACGGCCGGGGTGGCAGCCGGCTGGCCGCCGTCGAACAGGCGGACGGCGTCGTAGGCCGTGTAGCCCCAGTTCAGGAGCTTCTGCGATTCGTTGGCCCGCACGGTCTCGCCCGTGGTGCCCAGGACGATCGACAGCAGCCGGCGCCCGCCCGCCAGGTTCGGGAAGTCGCGCTTGGCGGTGGCGATCATGCAGTAGCCGGCGGCATCGGTGTGGCCGGTCTTCAGGCCGTCGACGGTCGGGTCGCGGAACAGCAGCAGGTTGCGGTTGGTGTCGTTGGTCGACGGGGTGCCCGGGTAGCGGTACTTCTTGATCGCGTAGTACTTGGCTTCCTCGGGAAAGTCGCGCACCAGGCGGGTCGCCAGGATGCTCAGGTCGCGGGCCGTGGTGGTGTGGCCGGGCGCCGTCAGGCCTTCGGGGTTCTTGTAGGTGGTGTTCTTCATGCCCAGCACCTTGGCCTGGGCATTCATCATCTCGACGAAATGCTCGACCGTGCCGCCCACGCCTTCGGCCAGCGCCACCGTGGCGTCGTTGCCCGACTGCACGATCAGGCCCTTGATCAGGTCTTCCACCGGCACCTGCATCTTGGGATCGATGAACATGCGCGAGCCGGGCATCTTCCAGGCGCGCGGGCTGACCGGCAGGGTCTGGGTCAGCGTGATCTTCTTGGCGCGCAGGGCGTCGAACACCAGGTAGGCGGACATCAGCTTGGTGAGCGAGGCCGGCTCCACCGGGCTGTCGATGTCCTTCTGGGCCAGGATCTGGTTGGCGGTCACGTCCAGCAGCAGATAGCTGCGCGCGGCGATCTCGGGCGGCGCCGGTATCTGGGCGGCGGCGATCAGGCTGAAGGAGGCTGCGGCAGTAAAGACCAGCGCGCGGAGCGCGCCTAGAAAACGATTCATTGGGAGTTCGAAAAGAGACGAAAACAAGCCTGAGCGGCTTTCAAGCGATGTCCGCGCGCAGATGGCGGACGACCAGCCCCTTGAGCAGCGGCAATTGTCCGTGAAAGAAATGACCGCCCCCGGGGATGACTGTGACAGGAAGTGACTGCGGCCGCGCCCAGTCCATCACGGAGGACAGGGCCACCGTGTCGTCGGCCTCGCCATGGACCACCAGCGCGCGCTCGTGCGCCTCCACCGGCAGCGCCGCGACGCTGTTGCGTGCCGCCGCCGTACCTACCAGCACGATCTGCCGGATGTCGCGCCCGCCCCAGAGCCTGGAGACGGCACCGCTCGCGACGAAGGCGCCGAAGGAGAAGCCGGCGATCGCCAGCGGCCCCTCGGGCGCGAGCTGCCCGACGACGTTCAGCATGTCCTCCAGTTCGCCGCGACCCTCGTCGTGCACGCCTTCGCTGGCGCCCACGCCGCGGAAGTTGAAGCGCACCGTGGTCCAGCCGGTGGCGACGAAGGCGCGCGCCAGCGTCTGCACCACCTTGTTGTCCATCGTTCCGCCGAAGAGCGGATGCGGATGGGCGATGACCGCGATGCCGCGCGGGGTTCCGGCGGGCTGGTCGCGCTGCACCTCGATCGCGCCGGCGGCGCCCTTTAGGTTGATCTTTTCTGTCTGGGAATTCATTGGCGCAGGTACGAGCAGAGGGTCGGCGGAAAAGTTCAGCGCCCCACGCTCGGGGGCAGCAACAGGCGTTCGACCACCTGGCCGTTCTTCAGGTGCGACTCGACGATCTCGTCGATGTCCTCGCTGTCGACGAAGGTGTACCAGACAGCCTCGGGGTACACCACGGCCACCGGCCCGCCCGCGCAGCGGTCGAGGCAGCCGGCCTTGTTGACGCGCACCTTGCCGGGCCCCGATAGGCCCTCTTCCTTGACCTTCGCCTTGCAGCGGTCGAAGCCTTCCTGAGCGTTGTGCATGGCGCAGGAGTCCTCGCCGTTCTTGCGCTCGTTCAGGCAGAAGAAGATGTGGCGGCCGTAGTAGCCGGACGGGGCGGCTGGGGTGGAGCTGGGCATCGGCGGATTTTAGTGACCACCCTCTTCACCCTCGCTCCGGCCGAGCAATCCGCACGCTCAGCTCGTCGGAACCGCCCCGGACCGCCCGCGGCGCGACAAGGCCGCCACCACGTAGAGCATCACCGCGTAAGGCCATACCCAGCCCAGCCACTGCGCCAGCCCGTGGAAGCGGATGAAACGCCCCTGCTCCCAGGTAGCCAGCGTCTGCGCGAAATACGCGCTCTCGGGCGCCTGGTTCAGCAGGCTCAGCTGCAGCACCAGCCCCATCAGCAGCAGCGCCGCGCACAGGCGGCGCGGCGCGAACAGCAGCAGCACGCCGGCGAAGAGCGCCGCCGCCATGCCGACCTGCACCGGCAGCCCGAGCCACGCCCAGGCATGCTCCGGCCCGTAGCTCAGCGCCGCGGACAGCGCCGATGCCGCGATGCCCGCCAGCAGGGTCAGCGGCAACAGCACCGCCCGCTGGACCACCGAGCGCGCGACGAGGTATCCCAGCAGGCACGGCACCAGCGCGCCCAGCATCACGCACAGCAGTTCCACCGCCGGCACCAGCGGTTCGAGCTCGAACTGGCGCACCGGCAGCCAGTCGATGAAGGGCGTGTCGAGCAGCCACTCGGAGATCGCCGCCTCGAGCCGCTCGAACACCTGCCCGAGCCCGAAGGTGACCGCCGCCGGGAAAAGCAGAGCGAACGGCCACAGCGCCAGCAAAACCAGCGCGCCGCGCGAGTCCTCGGCGAACCACTGCGAGCGCGCGCGGCTCCAGTGCGCGACCGCGCCCAGCCGCTCGAGTCCCGCAGCCACCACCGCGCCGACGACCGCCCCCAATGCGTTGAGCCCCAGGTCCACGTTGGAAGGGATGCGTGCGGGCAGGTAGCTCTGCAGCGTCTCCATGGCGAACGAGAGCGCCGTTCCCGCCACGGTGGCGCGCAGCACCGCACGCCAGACCCCGGTGGCGCGCCCCGTGCGCAGCACCGCCAGGGCGCACAGGAAACCGAAGGGCACGTAGCCCGCCACGTTGACCGCGAAGTCGAAGCCCGTCCAGTACTTGGGCCAGGGCGCCGAGAGATATGCCCACGGCGCGATCCCCTGGTCGCGCCAGTCGGCGAACGGATAAAGGCTGGCGTAGACGATCAGCGCCGCGTACGCCAGCGCCAGGGGAAGCGCGGCGGACTTGTGCGGCCTATCCACCGTTTGCACTCCGCCTAGAAGGGCTTGACGACCACCAGGATCACGATGCCCAGCAGCAGCAGCACCGGCAGTTCGTTGAACCAGCGGAACCAGCGGTCGTTGCGCCGGTTCTCGCCGGCGGCGAAGCGTCGCAGCAGCACGGCGCAGCCATGGTGATAGCCGATCACCACCAGCACCAGCGCCAGCTTGGCATGCATCCAGCCGTTGCCCGGGCCGCGCCCGATGCCGTAGCCCAGCCAGAGCCACAGGCCGAAGCCGATCGCGGGAACCGCCAGGAAGGTCGTGAACCGCAGGAGCTTGCGCGCCATCAGCAGCAGGCGCTCGCGCTCGGCCACCGACTCGGGTGGAACCATCGCCAGATTGACGAAGATCCGGGGCAGGTAGAACAGCCCCGCGAACCAGCTTGCAATGAAGACGATGTGTAGAGATTTGACCCAGAGCATGGCGGCAGTTTAGTGGCGCGCCCTCTCCGGCATGGCCCCGTTTCCCATCGGGTCGCTTGTACGACAGGCAAAAAAAAGCCCGACGTCTTCACGTCGGGCTGGGAAGCCCTTTTGCTGTCACACATCAAGGCACCCGCTCAGGGAGGAAAAGCGGGGAGCGGCAAGCCGCCCGCTTCAGAATTTAACAAAGACGAAACAAGGTTTCAAGCGACTGGGGCACTTTCTTTGACATTTGAAGCAAAAAACTGAGAACCTTGGTTCTACGAATTTCCGTAGTTGTAGGACAACCGAACGCCCGTGCCAGGAGGCTGTAAACAACCGCTTCGGGCACAATTTTGGGTATATGACGTCATCATCCTCCCCCCTGGCCATGTTCCCCGCCGGGCGACCGCGACGCCTGCGCCGCGACGCTTTCACCCGCAACCTGGTGCGTGAGCACGCACTGACGGTCAACGATCTGATCTACCCGGTGTTCGTCCAGGAAGGCGAAAAGCGCCGCGATGCCGTCCCCTCGATGCCCGGTGTGGACCGCCTGAGCCTCGACCTGCTCCTGCCCGTGGCCGAGCAGTGCGTGGCTGCCGGCATTCCGGTGATGGCGCTGTTCCCGGTGATCGACGCCAGCCTCAAGACGCCCGACGGCCGCGAGGCCTTCAACCCCGACGGGCTGATTCCCCGCGTGGTAGCGGCGCTGAAGGCGCGCTTTCCGGAACTGGGCGTGATGACCGACGTCGCCCTCGACCCCTACACCAGCCATGGCCAGGACGGCCTGCTCGACGACAGCGGCTACATCCTCAACGACGCGACCGTCGAAGTGCTGGTGAAGCAGGCGCTCGCCCAGTCGCAGGCCGGCGTGGACATCGTGGCGCCCAGCGACATGATGGACGGACGCATCGGTGCCGTGCGCAACGCGCTCGAGGCTCGCGGCGACATCCACACGCGCATCATGGCCTACAGCGCCAAGTACGCGAGCGCCTTCTATGGCCCCTTCCGCGACGCCGTGGGCTCGGCCGCCACGCTCGGCAAGAGCAACAAGAAGGTCTACCAGATGGACCCGGGCAACAGCGACGAGGCCCTGCGCGAAGTCGCCATCGACATCGCCGAAGGCGCCGACATGGTGATGGTGAAGCCCGGCATGCCCTATCTAGACATCGTTCGCCGCGTGAAGGACCAGTTCCACGTGCCCACCTTCGCCTACCAGGTCAGCGGCGAATACGCCATGCTCAAGGCCGCCGCCCAGAACGGCTGCCTCGACCACGACGCCGTGGTGCTCGAGAGCCTGCTGGCCTTCAAGCGCGCGGGCGCCGATGGCGTGCTGACCTATTTCGCGCTCGACGCCGCGCGCCTGCTGCAGAAGTAACGGCGCGCCGGCAACCGGGCATGCGCATCTTCGAAATCAACCGTTCGCAGGTCAGCGAGCACGCCGCGCTGGCGCCGCTGGCCGTGCCGGGCGCCTGCGGCGCCAGCGGCTACCTCTGGATCTCGCTCACGCGGGATGAATTCCGCGCCTCGCTGGCCGAAGTGCAGCAGATCCTGCAGACGCTGTGCAAGACGCAGCTGGTCGACCTGCACGTGGCCGACCTGCTCAACGACCAGCTGCCCTCGCATTACGACTACACCTCGCTGTACGACGTGCTGGTGTTCCGGCGGCTGGCCAACGGACAGGGCCAGGCGGCGCTGGGCAACGGCAAGGGCAGCACCAACGAGGCCCCGCCGGCACCGGTCGCGCCTCCCCGCCAGCCCCGCAGCGGCCCACCCGTGCTGCGCCGTGTCGACACCCGGCCGGTCGGCTTCGCGGTGTTCGACCGGGTGCTGCTGTCGGTGCATCCGGAAGACGGCGCAGTGCGCGACGCCTTCGCCGCCCGGCTGCTGGCCGCGGTCTCGGCCGACGGCGCCACCCCGGCGCTCGACGTGCGCGCCACTTCGGCCCGCCTGCCGACCAGCCCTTCGGACCTGATGCTGCGCGTCATCAACCAGATCGTCGACGGCTACCTCGACCTGCGGCGCGAGCTCACCAAGCAGCTCGACCACTGGCAGACCGAGCTGATCGACCCGCGCAGCCGCTTCACCAACTGGGGCGCGCTCATGGAAGCGCGCCAGTCGCTGCATCACCTGGACGAGATCTGCGAGGACCAGCGCGCCGCCATGCAGGACTGGATCGACTCGCTGGAGACGCTCCCCGTGCCCAAGGGCGAGCTCGAACAGCGCGAGCGGGAGCTCATCATGATCCGCAGCCGCGACGTGCTCGAGCACATCGAGCGCGTGGTGCACCACGTGCACCGGCTGGAGCAGAACGCCGAGACCGCCGTGCAGATGCACTTCAGCGTCCAGGGCCACCGCGCCAACGACATCATGCGGGTGCTGACGGTGCTCACCGCCGTGTTCCTGCCGCTGAACCTCATCGCCGGCATCTTCGGCATGAACTTCGAGTTCATCCCGCTGGTGCACAAGGCCGACGGCTTCTGGATCGCGATGACGTCGATGCTGGTCATCGCCGTGCTGCTGGTCGTGATCTTCTGGCGCAAGCGCTACCTCGCCCGCACGCGCTGACCGCTGCCGCAACCTCCGCGGCCAAAGAAAAAGGGCCACGCTTTCGCGTGGCCCTTCTGCATTTCGGCAGTCCCGGAGGACCGCTTCAATTGCTTCGATTACTTGGCGACGGCGCCCGAGCCTTGCTGGGCCTGAACGCGAGCGTCCATCGGGTGGGGCATGGTCGAGATGACCTTGCTGTTGACGCGCGAGCCGCCGGTCACGTTCTGGTCGGGAGCGTAGGCGGTACGAACGGCTTCAGCTTCGACGATCGAACGGTCCTTCGACACGGCGACCGTTTCCGGGCCGCGCGAACCGCGGGTCACGTTCTGGTTCGGAGCCGACGCGGTGCGAACGGCTTCGGCGTTGACTTCGTCGCGGCTCTTGGTCGACACGGCGGTGTTCACGCCTTGGTAGGTTTCAGCCTGGGCGCCGGTAACGGCCAGCAGGGTCAGGGCGGCGGCGGCGAGGATTTGCGAGGTCTTCATGTTCAGTTCTCCTAGGGTGTTCGTTGGATGGTTCGTCCACCAGGCCTGCTGGTTCGCGAGCCTGTGCGGCGAGTTTCCGGGGGAACGGCATTGCCGGAACACTCGGTTCAGAGACACCGTGTTTCCTCTATTGAAACAATGCCGACATCGAGGCATGCAAAGCAAAAAAGCCGGGCCCGGTTCACACCGGCCCGGCTTTCAAGAGAAGAAGGCTTCCGGCCTATGGCCGGGGTGCTGCCTGGAGCTGCGGCGGCACTTCGCTGTTGACGAAGGCGCGGCGGTCCAGGTTCTGGTTGGGCGCATGGGCCGCGGCCACCGCCTCGGCGCGGACCGAAGCCCTGTCGCGCGAACTCGGCCGCGAAACCAGGGGCGTCGCAACGACGTCGCCGTAGACATTGCCTCCGCGCGCCGCCGCGTCCGCACCGGACACCACGTCGCTGCGGCTGGTGACGGCCTTGAGCGGCTGCACCGGTTCGAAGCCCTGCGCCTGCACGCCGGAAGCGGCAAGCAGCGACAGGACGGCGGCGGCAATGAGGTTCGAGGTCTTCATTTCAGTTCCTTCCAGCGGCCCAGCCGGCCCGGCGACGCTGGCGTGTAACCGAAGTGTCGCCCAAGCCGGCTAGGAAAAACCCGGGAGAATCGAACCATCGCGTTCCCAAAACGGAAACAATGGACCCATCCACATGGACAGCCTCGATCTGATCAGAACCTTCCGGGAAGTCGCCTCGCACGGCAGTTTCTCCCAGGCAGCCAAGAGGCTGGACATGTCGAAGGCCACCGTCAGCAAGTATGTGGCCGAGCTGGAAACCCGCTTCGGGGTGCGCCTTCTGAACCGTTCCACGCGCTCCGTGAGCCTTACCGACGCGGGCCAGCTGCTGCTGGAGCGCAGCACACCGGTGCTGGAGATGGTCGAGCTCACCCAGGCGGAGCTGCAGGAGCGCGCCAGCCAGCCCGGCGGACGGCTGCGGATCTCGGCGCCGCACGGCATGGGCAACGGCGAGTTCCCCAACCTGCTGGCCGACTTCATGCGCTACTACCCGGACGTGAGCATCAGCCTGCAGCTGACGAACCGCACCGTCGACCTCGCGGAAGAAGGCATCGACGTCGACATCCGTAGCGGCCCGGTGGAAGACGCCAACCTCATCGTGCGCAAGCTCCGGCGCATGGAAATGGTGGTCTGCGCCTCGCCCATCTACTGGAAGAAGCACGGCAAGCCTGAGCACCCGCGCGACCTGGCCAGGCACGACGCCCTCACCCATTCCCTGCTCGGCGCGCAGCCGGTATGGCGCTTCGACGACGGCGGCCAGCCTCTGGACGTGAACGTCAGGAGCCGCATGGACTGCACCGAGGGCGCGCCGCTGATCCGCGTCGCGATGCGCGGATTCGGCGTGATCTACCTGCCGTCGATCCTCGTGCAGTCGCACATCGAGCATGGCGAGCTGGTGCCGGTGCTGCAGGACTACACGCGCAAGGACATGTGGCTCTCGGCCGCGTACCTCCAGCGGCGCCACAACAGCGCCGCGCTGCGGGCACTGCTCGATTTCCTGCAGACCCGCGTGGGCGACGGGCACGGCTCCAAGCGGAAACCGGCACCATGAAAAAAGCCCGGCATGCCGGGCTTTTCCTTCGTTCGCCGGAGCGGGTCAGCCGACGTGCTTGGCGAAGAACGCCAGCGTGCGCTCGCGCGCCAGCTTGGCGGCGTCGGCATCGTAGGAGCCGCGCTGGTCGCAGTTGAAGCCGTGGCCGACCGGATACACGTGCACTTCCACCTCCGGATGCGCCTTCTTGAAGGCCTCGACGGAGTCCAGCGGAATCCAGTGGTCCTGGTTGCCGAAGTGCGCGAGCACCGGCACCTTGGGCTGGCGTGCCGTTTCCTCCGGGGTGGTCATGCCGCCGCCGTAATAGGGCGCCGCCGCGGCCAGGCCGGGCAGCAGCGCCGCGGCGCGCCAGGTCAGCAGGCCACCCCAGCAATAGCCGACGATACCGACCTTGCCGGCCTTCGAGGCGTAGGCAATGGCAGCCTCGATGTCCTGCAGCACGCCGGGCGGCGGCAGCGCCTCGACCGCCGTCTTCAGGCCGAAGCCGTTCTTCATGTCGTCTTCCGAGTAGCCCAGCTCCACGCCCGGCTTGACGCGCTGGAAGGTGGAAGGCGCCACCGCCAGGTAGCCTTCGGCCGCGTAGCCGTCGGCCACCGAGCGGATGTGAGAGTTCACGCCGAAGATTTCCTGCACCACCACCACGGCGCCGCGCGGCTTGCCCGTGGGCTCGGCCACGTAGGCGGGGAATGTGAGGCCGTCCTTGGCCTTGAGATCGATGAATTGACCCATGTGTCTTGCTCCTGGATGGCAGATAGATGAATAAATGCCGGGTTTACGGGCGCAGCGCCCGCTCGACGAAGTCGAGGCGGTCCTGCCCCCAGAAAATTTCGCCGTCGATGACATAGCTCGGCGCGCCGAACACCTGGATGTCGATGGCCTCCTGCGTGTAGGCCTCGTAGCGCTCCTGCACCGCCTGGCTTTGCGACTGCTCGCCGCGCTTGGGCGACAGCCCGCATTCGACGACCAGCGAGTCGAGCACCTTCGGATCGCCGATGTTGCGCTCCTGCACCCACACGGCCTGGAACACCGCGGCGCACATGCGCATCGCGGCCTCGGTGCCGTCGTGCATGTCGACCGCGATGATGACGCGCGCCGCGTCGTCGCTGGCCACCGGGAAGAACTTCGGCTTGACGTTCAGCGGCAGCCCCAGGTGTTTCGAGAAGCGCGCCAGGTCGACCAGCCGGTAGGCCTGGCGCTGCGGCGCGCGCTTGCCCAGCGGGAGCCCGCCCGACACCGGGAAGACGCTGCCCATGTCGATGGGCCGCACCCGCACCGTGGCGCCTGCGGCCGCGGCAATCGCCTCGAAGCGGGAATGCCCCAGATAGGTCCACGGGCTCTGTGGCGCAAAGTAATAGTCGATCGTCTTGGTGCTCATGCGCATGCCCCCGGTGATGTAATCCAAGCCGGCCGTTTTAACTGACACGCAGTTTCTCTGCAGGAGGTAGGTTTTGGACCAGGTGCTATTGATCACGGGCGGCGGCCGCGGCATCGGCGCCGCCACCGCCCTGCTCGCGGCCAGCCGCGGCTACGCGGTGGCCGTCAACTACGCCACCAACTCGCTGGCCGCCGACGAAGTGGTGCGCACCATTCGCGACGGCGGCGGCAACGCCATGGCCGTGCAGGCCGATGTAGGCGACGAGGCGCAGGTCATTGCCATGTTCCAGAAGGTCGACGCCAGGTTCGGCCGCCTCACCGCACTGGTCAACAACGCCGGCGTGGTCGACGTCACGGCGCGCGTCGACGAGATGAGCTTCGCGCGGCTGGAGCGCATGTTCCGCATCAACGTGATCGGCAGCTTCATCTGCGCGCGCGAGGCGGTGCGGCGCATGAGCACGCGCTACGGCGGCTCGGGCGGCGCCATCGTCAACATCTCCAGCGGCGCCGCACGGCTGGGCTCGCCGGGCCAGTACGTGGACTACGCGGCCAGCAAGGGCGCCATCGACACTTTCACCATCGGCCTGGCCAAGGAAGTGGCCGAGGAAGGCATCCGCGTGAACGCGGTACGCCCCGGGCTGATCGACACCGAGATCCACGCCTCCGGCGGCCTGCCCGACCGCGCCTTCGAGCTCGCGCCCACCGTGCCCATGAAGCGCACCGGCACCGCCGAGGAAATCGCCGGCGCCATCCTGTGGCTGCTGTCGCCCGAGGCGAGCTACACCACCACGGCATTGCTCGACGTCACCGGAGGCCGCTGAGCATGAGCACCTCCATGGACCTGATCAAGCCGCTGGTCACGCTGGTGGCCATCGTCAATCCGCTGGCCATCGTGCCCTTCTTCATCCACTACACGCAGGGCTACAGCGACGCGCAGCGCCGCCACACGGTGCGCATGTCGGCCTTCAGCGCCTTCGTCGTCATCGCCGTGAGCGCGCTGCTGGGGCTGCAGCTGCTGTCCTTCTTCGGCATTTCCATCGCGAGCTTCCAGGTCGGTGGCGGGCTGCTGCTGCTCATGAGTTCGCTGTCGATGCTCAACGCCAAGCCGGCCGAGAGCAAGACCAACGTGGAGGAACTGCGCGCCACCGAGGTGAAGGCGTCGATGGGCGCGTCGATCGCGGTGGTGCCGCTCACCATTCCGCTGCTCACCGGGCCGGCCACCATCTCCACCGTGGTGATCTACGCCGACAAGGCGCAGCACCTATGGGAACTGGCGATCCTGGTCGGCTACGGCGTGGTGGTGGCGCTGGCCACAGCCCTGGCCTTCTCGCTCGCGCAGCCTATCGCGCGCGTGCTGGGCAAGACCGGCATCAACATCATGACGCGGCTGATGGGCCTGATCCTCGCCGCGCTCGCTGTCGAGGTGATGGCCGATGGGCTCGGCAAGCTGTTCCCCATCCTGAACAAGCTCGGC
Organism: Variovorax sp. SG517; assembly: GCF_013376045.1. Lineage (GTDB taxonomy): Bacteria > Pseudomonadota > Gammaproteobacteria > Burkholderiales > Burkholderiaceae_C > Variovorax. Next base: position 14,955 of record NZ_JABMJG010000004.1, read on the forward strand.
TGAGAGGCCTGCACGACCCTGGCTGTCAGGCCAGCATCTTCTCGATGATCTTCCAGTGCGCGGGCTCCACCGGCGTGATCGACAGCCGGTTGCCCTTGCGCAGCACGACCAGGTCGGCCAGCTCGGGTTTCGCGCGCAGCTCAGGCAGCGCCAGCAGGCGCGTCTTGCGCAGCGCCTGCACGTCGACCAGCAGCCAGCGCGGATCGTCCTTCTTCGACGCCGCGTCGTAGTAGGGCGACTTCGCGTCGAACTGCGTGGGATCGGGCTTAATGGCAGAGGCCACCCGCGCGATGCCGGCGATGCCCGGCTCCGGGCAACTCGAGTGATAGAACAGCACGCCGTCGCCGACCTTCATGCCGTCGCGCATGAAGTTGCGTGCCTGATAGTTGCGCACGCCGGTCCACGGCACGGTGGCATCGGGCGCGGCGAGCGCATCGTCGATCGAGACCTCGTCGGGCTCGGATTTCATCAGCCAATACTGGGGCATTGCGGGCTCTTCAGCGTAGAAGTTCGCCGCAAATATAAACCTCGGCCGACCTGCGCGCCTTCATCGCGGAACACCGCGGAACCGGCTTTGCCGGGCCGCAGGTGTTGCCCCCGGCGAGGGGGTGTGCGCAGCGACACGAAGTGCGCGAAGCATTGGGGAGTGCCGGATTACGGTGTCACATAGTCCGACACGACCACCCATTTCCCGTCTTTGATCTGCGACAGGCGCGACTGGTCATTGCCCAAGCGCTTGGTGGCCGTGTAGCTGCTCTTCGGGCTGCCGAACATGTCGGGCTCGAAGGTCATGCTGTCCATGGCCTTGATGAAGCTGTCGGTCGTGAGGTTCGGGCCGGCCTTGGTGGCGGCCTTGATGAACGAGTCGATGATCACGTAGCCGTACACCGAGAACACGGTCGGGTCCTCGTTGAACTTGGTCTTGTACTTGTTGGCCCAGAAACGCAGCGGCTGCGACTGCTCGTCGGTGTAGGGGTTCTGCACCGTCATGGTGGCGTAGACGCCGTCCATCGCCTTGCCGCCGAGCTTGTGGATCAGGTCGGTGTAGGCCGCGCTGGAGCCCAGGAAGGTCGGGTTGAAGCCGGTCTTGCGCGCCTCGCCCACGGTGCCGATGGTCTCGCGGATGATGGTGCCGAGCACCACGAGGTCGCAGTTGGCGGCCTTCATCTTCGCGACCTGCGAGCTGAAGTCGGTGGCGCCGCGCTTGAACGAGGTCTTCTCGGCCAGCTCCATGCCCGCGGCCTTCAGGCCCGCCTCGGCGCCGCGCTGCACCTCCAGGCCGAACTCGTCGTCCTGGTAGATGGTGCAGACCTTCTTGGCGCCCTTGTCCTTGATCATCTTCGGCAGCGCCAGCCGGATCTGGTCGTAGTAGGTGGCCGCGAACGAATACTTCAGGCGGTTGAGCGGCTCGTACATCTCGCGCGCCGCGGTGATGGGCATGTAGTTGATGACGTTCTTGTCGAACTGCACCGGCATCGCCGCCATGTTCTGCGCCGTGCCGATGTGGCCGGCCATGATGAAGATCTTCTCCTGGTTCACCAGCTTCTGCGCCGCCAGCACCGCCTTCTTCGGGTCGTAGCCCGAGTCCTCCACGAAGAGCTTGAGCTTGCGGCCGTTGACGTTGCCCTGCTCGTTGAGCTCGTCCACGCGCAACTGCATGCCGTTGCGCGCCTGCTTGCCGAAGCCCGCGAGCGGACCCGACAAATCCTGGATGGTGCCGATGCGGATCTCGTCCTTGCTCACGCCCTGCTGCTGCGCGGACGCGAGCGTCGCGGTCAGTCCCAGCACGGCCAGCGTCGTCAGTGTCTTGAGCTTCATGCGGTTGTCTCCTCGGGTTGACGAAAAAAACGAATCACCGGTACATGGCTTCTATGCGCTCGGCGTACTTGGTCTGAACCAGCTTGCGCTTGAGCTTCATCGTCGGCGTGAGCTCCTCGTCCTCGGCGCTGAGCTGCGTCTCCAGCAGGAAGAACTTCTTGATCTGCTCAACGCGGGCGAACTTGGCGTTGACGCGATCGATCTCGCCCTGGATCAGCTCCTGCACTTCCCTGGCGCGCGTCAGGCTCTCGTAGTTGCTGAACGGCACGTCGTTGTCCTGCGCGAATTTCTCGACGTTCTCCTGGTCGATCATGACGATCACCGTGAGGTAGGGCCTCCTGTCGCCGATGACCACCGCATCGGTGATGTAGAGGCTGAACTTGAGCTCGTTCTCCAGCTCGCTGGGCGTCACGTTCTTCCCGCCCGCCGTGATGATGATGTCTTTCATGCGGTCGGTGATGCGGAAATACCCGTCCTCGTCCATCACGCCCACGTCGCCGGTGTGCAGCCAGCCATCGGCGTCGATGGTCTCGGCCGTCTTCTCCGGCAGGTTGAGGTAACCCATGAAGACGTTGGGGCCGCGCACCAGGATCTCGCCGGTGGCGGCATCCACGCGCACCTCGTTGTAACTGGTGGCCGGCCCGATCGAGCCCGGCTTGATCCGCGCGGCTGGCACCGCGGTGGAGGCGCCGCACGACTCCGTCATGCCCCACACCTCCAGCATCGGCACGCCCAGCGCCAGGTACCACTTCACCAGCTCCGGCGAGATGGGCGCCGCGCCCGTCACCAGGAAGCGCGAGCGGTGGATGCCGATGAGCTTGCGCGCGTTGTCCAGCGCGAGCGCGCGCGCCAGCCTGAACTTGAGCTTCAGCCCGGTGCCCACCGGCTGGCCCGCCAGCACGCGCTCGGCGATCCGTTCGCCCACGCCGATGCTCCACCTGTAGGCCGCCTGCTGCAGCGGACTCGCTTCCTTCAGCGCGATCATCACGCCCGAATAGAACTTCTCCCACACGCGCGGCACCGCAGTGAACACGGTGGGCGCGATCTCGCGCACGTTCTCGGGCACCGTCTCCGGGTTCTCGACGAAGTTCAGGATCGAGCCGGTGTACATCGCGAAATACTCGCCGCCCATTCGCTCGGCGATGTGGCACAGCGGCAGGAAGCACATGCGCTCGTCCTTGTCGTCCTGCGCCACCAGCGTGTTGTAGCCGCGCGCGGTGTACACGAGCCCCGCGTGGCTGTGCATCGCGCCCTTGGGCTTGCCGGTGGTGCCCGAGGTGTAGACGAGGATGGCCAGGTCTTCCGGGCGGCATGCCGCGACCGTGCGCTCCACCGCCTGCGGGTCGGCGGCAAGGCGCTCGCGGCCGAGGGCGCGCAGCGCGTCGAGGCTCATCACGCCGGCGTCGTCGAGCTCGCGCAGCCCCTCCATGTCGAACACGATCACGCGGCGCAGCCCCGGCAGCCCGCCGCGTACTTCGAGCGCCTTGTCGAGCTGCTCGTCGTCTTCCACGAAGAGCACGGTGGTGCGCGAGTCCTCGCAGAGGTAGTGCACCTGCGAGGCCGCATCGGTCGGATAGATGCCGTTGGACACGCCGCCGCAGCTGAGCACCGCCAGGTCGGCCAGCACCCATTCGATGACGGTGTTCGACAGGATCGACGCGCACTCTCCCGGCGCGAAGCCGATGGCCTGCAGCCCCGCCGCGATCTCGCGCACCGCGTCGGCGGTCTGGTGCCAGCTCCAGCTGCGCCAGATGCCCAGCTTCTTCTGCCGCATCCAGATGTTGTCGCCGCGCTGCTTCACCGCGTTCCAGAACATCGCGGGAATGGTGTCGCCGGGCACGACCACGTCGAGCTTGGGCGCGAAGGTGTTCAGGTCCCAGAGTCCTTGCTGCATGGCCGCTATCTCCAGGTCTTCTTCTTTTTCCAGCGCCGCTCGCCGCGCACGCCGTCGTCCTTCATGCCGAGATAGAACTCCTTGATGTCCTCCTTCTCCCTCAAGCGGTCGCAGGAGTCTTCCATCACGATGCGGCCGTTCTCCAGCACGTAGCCGTGGTCGGCCGCGTTGAGCGCCATGTTGGCGTTCTGCTCCACCAGCAAAATCGTGGTGCCGCGCTCGCGGTTGATGCGCACCACGATCTCGAAGATCTCCTTCGTCAGCTTCGGGCTCAGGCCGAGGCTGGGCTCGTCCAGAAGAATCAGATGCGGCGCCGCCATGATCGCGCGCGAGATCGCCAGCATCTGCTGCTGCCCGCCCGACAGCAGGCCCGCGTCCTGCGCCGCGCGCTCGCGCAGGATCGGGAAGTAGCCGAAGACCGTCTCGATGTCGCGCGCCACGCCGTCGCGGTCCTTGCGGGTGTAGGCGCCCATCAGGAGGTTGTCCTTCACCGACAGCAGCGGGAACACCTCGCGCCCCTCGGGCACGTGGCTCAGCCCCTGCTGGACGATGTAGGCCGGGTCCTTGGCGGTGATGTCCGCACCCTGGAACTCGATGCTGCCCTTGCGCGGATCGATGATCCCGGAGATGGTCTTGAGGATCGTCGTCTTGCCCGCGCCATTCGAGCCGAGCACCGTCACGATCTCGCCCTTGCGAACCCTGAGGCTCACGCCCCTGATGGCCTTGATCGGGCCGTAGGCGCTTTCGACGTTCATGAGCTGGAGAACGATGTCGCTCATATCCGCCCTCCACCACTCAGCCAAGCCCGGCGTGCGGCGCGGCGCGGCCGCCCCCTCTGTGCCGCCGAGGAGCGCAGCGTTTCGCGGACAAGGGCTCGCAGCTGTTTGAGCGAAGCGAGTTCTGCGAGACCCCGCGAAACGCGAGCACCGCAGGGGAGCCGCGAAGCGGCCGGCATAGTGGGGGTGGCCGCGCCGTGCCGCATGCCGGGCGCTCCCAAAGAGGCAGCGAACGAAGCATTCACGCCGCCACCCTCCTCAAGCTGCTTACGTCGTCCACAGTCCCAAGGTAGGCCTCGACAACACGAGGATCAGCCTGCACTTCGCCGGGAGAGCCGGTAGCCAGCACCTCGCCCTGGTTCATAGCCAGCACCCGGTCCGACACTTTCGAAACGAGCGACATGTCGTGCTCGACCATCAGCACCGACACGCCCAGCTCATGCTGGATGTCCTGGATCCAGAACGCCATGTCCGCCGTCTCCTCCACGTTGAGGCCGGAAGAAGGCTCGTCGAGCAGCAGCAGCTTCGGCTCCGTGCACAAGGCACGCGCCAGTTCCACCACCTTGCGAACGCCATAGGGCAGCCCCGCCACCATCGAGTCGCGATGGTGCTGCAGGTCCAGCAGGTCGATCACCTGCTCCGCCTTCTCGCGCGCCGCGATCTCCGCGCGCCGTGTGGCCGGCGTGAAGAACACCTCGCTCCAGAAACCCGTCTGCCGGTGCGTATGGCGGCCGATCAGCAGGTTGTGCAGCACCGTCGCGTGCTCGAACAACTCGATGTTCTGGAAGGTGCGTGCAATGCCCAGCGCTGCGATGGCATGCGGCGCCTGCTGCGTCAGCGCCAGCGGGCCGCCGGCCTCGCCATGCCACGTGATGTCGCCCGTGGTCGGCGTGTAGATGCGGCTGATCAGGTTGAACACCGTCGTCTTGCCCGCACCGTTCGGCCCGATCAGCGTGAACACCTCGCCGCGCCGCACGTCGAAGCTCACCTTGTTGACCGCGAGCACGCCGCCGAAGCGAACGCTCAACTCCTTCGCGGACAGAAGAACGTCGCCGCTGCTCATCTCAACCGGTCCGACTTGGTGAAGGACTTCTGCCGCTTGAACAGGCCCTTGCGGTAGAACGGAAAGAGCTGCAGCCAGGTGCGGATCTTCAGCCAGCGGCCGTACAGGCCCAGCGGTTCGAACAGCACGAACGCGATCAGCACGAGGCCGTACACAAGCCCCTGCAGCCCCGGCGCCTGCCCGATGGCCGCCGGCAGCCAGTCCTTGCCGATGGAGATCAGCTGCGGCATCGCGATCAGGAAGATCGCGCCCAGGAACGCGCCGTGTACCGAGCCCAGCCCACCGATCACCACCATCAGCAGCAGGTCGATCGACTGCAGGATGCTGAACTGGTCCGGCGAGATGAAGCTCAGCTTGTGCGCATACAGCGCGCCACCCAGCCCCGCCAGCGCTGCCGATATCGCAAACGACATCGTCTTGTAGCGCGCCAGGTGGATGCCCATGCTCTGCGCCGAGATCTCCGAATCACGGATCGCGACGAAGGCCCGCCCCGTCGGCGAGCGCAGCAGGTTCAGGATGCCCAGTGTCGCCAGCACCGCCACCACCAGGCAGAGGAAGTAGAAGCCCTCGCCCGAACCCAGCGACCAGCCGAAGAGCTGCGGCGACTTCACGTGCAGCCCCGCGTTGCCGCCCGTCATGCTCTCCCAGCGCGCGAACACCTCCTCGACGATGAAGCCGAAGGACAGCGTCGCGATGCCGAGGTAGATGCCCTTCACCCGCAGCGCCGGCAAGGCCACCACCACGCCCACCGCCGCCGACAGCGCAGCGGCTGCGACCAGCGCCAGCGGAAACGGCACGCCGATGTTCGTCAGCACGCCCTGCGTGTACGCCCCCGCGCCGAGGAACGCCGCGTGCCCGATGGAGAACTGCCCCGTGAAACCCGCCAGCAGCATCAGCCCCAGGCCGACGATGCCGTAGATCAGCACGAAGGTCAGCTGAGCGAGCCAGTACTCGTCGATGATCCACGGCGCCGCGAGCAGAAAGGCCACCAGCAGGCCGTACCAGAACACATGCCCACCGTGCTTGGCGAGGCGGATGTCCTGGTCGTAGCTTGTCTTGAAGATGAAGCGCATCTGAGATTTACACCTTCTTGCGCAGCTTCTCGCCGAACAGGCCGTTCGGCTTGATCATCAACATCAGCAGCACCACGATGTACGGCGCCGTGTCCTTGAACCCGTCCGGCAGGTAGAAGCCCGCGAACGATTCGACGATGCCGATCACCAGCCCGCCGACGATCGCACCCGGCAGGCTGCCGAAGCCGCCCACCACCGCCGCCGGAAAGGCCTTGAGCCCGATGAAGCCCATGTTCGCGTGCACGAAGGTGATGGGCGCCAGCAGCATGCCCGCGATGGCCGCCACAGCCGCCGCCAGGCCCCACACCAGCCCATTGAGCCGCTTCACCGGAATGCCCATGTAGTAGGCCGCGAGCTGGTTCTGCGACGAGGCCTGCATCGCGATGCCCAGCTTGCTGTAGCGGAACATCGCGAACAGCAGGCCGCACAGGATGGCGGTGGCCACGATGATCACGAACTGCTCCAGGTTCACCACCAGCTCGCCCAGCTTCCAGATCTGGTCCTTGTAGGGCACGGCGAGCGTATGCGTGTCGGTGCCGATGCCCGGCACCATGGTGATGAGCCCGCGCGCCACGTAGGCGATGCCGATGGTCAGCATCACGATCGAGAACTGCGGCTGCCCGAGGATGGGCCGGATCACCACCAGCTCCAGCAGCACGCCGAAGGCCGCCATCGCCACCACCGCGAGGATCGCCGCGAGCCAGAAGGGCATGCCGAAGAGCGACATGCCCGCGAACGCCCCGAAGGCGCCGAGCATCATCAGGTCGCCCTGCGCGAAGCTCACCGTTTCGGTGGCCTTGTAGATGAGCACGAAGCCCAGCGCGATCAGGCCGTAGATGCAGCCTTGCGCGATGCCCGACAACAGCAGTTGGAGGATCTGCATCGGCGCCCTCTGCCGCGCCTACTGCCGGAAGCCGCCGGCCGCGTCGTGCAGCACGAGGCGGCGCGAGCCGGCCACGATGTCGCTGGGCTTGAGGCCGTAGACCTGGCGGATCGAATGGCTGAAGTGCGTCGAGTCGGGGTAGCCGGTGTCGAGCGCGATGTCGGTCAGCGTGCTGCTCTGGCGCACGTAGCGCAGCAGGCTGCGCGCGCGCTTCCAGGCCCTGAATGCGCGGAAGGCCATGCCGGTCTCCTGCTTGAACAGGTGCAGGAAGCGCGAGAAGGACAGGTGCACCGAAGCCGCCCATTCCTCCGCCGAGGCCGGTGCGGCCGGATCGGCGTTGATGGCGTCGGCCACCTTGCGGATGCGCGCGTCGAGCGCGCGCGGCGCGAGCGGCTCGCCGAAGAACATGGTGTCGAAGTCGAAGCCCTCGAAGTTCATGCCACGCGCAGAAGCGGCGAGCAAATTCGCATGAGCTTCGCGCACGCGCTGCACGAAGGCCGGCGCCTCCACCGGGCCGCAGTGCTGAAGAAAGGCCGGCATGCGCGCGGGGTCCACCGACTCCGACTCGATCAGCAAATTGAAGATCAGCGGATGCGCGGTCTCCACCTCGTGCGGTACGTGAGGCGGCACCACGATGAACTCGCCGCTCACCCAGGCTCCGCCGCCGATGCGGATGCGCGTGGGCGGCGCTCCGGCGGGCGACACGTACACGCCGTGCCCGCCCATCGTGCGCTCGGCAGCGGCACCGAGCAGGCCAGCGTAGAACACGCGATGCGGCGTGAGCCACATCAGGCGTTCGCCTTGCCTCTGGGCACCGCGCGCGGGCGGCGTCGTCGTCCTCGTTCGCTGCATGGTGCTTGTCTCCTGCATCGGTGGATTGCCGCTTAGTGGCGGCGTCCTTTGTTGGCTGGATCGTAGCGGCGCGGGCCGCCAGCGCGATATGGGTTTGCGCCGATTTGCGCGAGGACTTTCCCTATGCCGCCGCGAACGCGCGGCGCAGTTCGGCGGCGCACAGCGCGACCGCCGCATTGGCCTCGTCGAGCACCTTGCCCATCGGCACGAAGCCGTGGATCTGGCGCTCGAAGCACACGTAGACCGCGCTGTTGCCCGCGGCCGTGAGCGCCTCGGCGTACGCGGCGCCTTCGTCGCGCAGCGGGTCGTAGCCGGCGGTGAGCACCAATGCCGGAGGCAGCCTCGAAAGATCGGGATGCAGCAGCGGCGAGGCGCGCCAGTCGAGGTCGTGCTTCGGGTCGGTGATGTAGTGGTCGTGGAAGTAGCGGATGGTGTCCGCCGTGAGCAGGTAGCCCTGCCCGTTGCTCTGGTGCGATGCGTGGCCGCGCCGCATGTCGGTGGCCGGGTAGATCAGCAGCTGGTAGGCGATGGGCAGGTCGCCCGCGTCGCGCGCGGCGATCGACACCACCGCCGCGAGGTTGCCGCCCGCGCTGTCGCCGCCCACGGCCAGCCTGTTCGCGTCGAGCCCCAGCGCGGCGGCCTCGCGGCGCACCCAGCGGGTGGCGGCCAGCACGTCGTCGACTGCGGCGGGAAAGCGGTGCTCGGGGCCCATGCGGTAGTCGACCGCGACCACCGCGCAGCCCGCGCCGTTGGCCAGCTGGCGGCACAGCACGTCGTGCGTGTCGAGGTCGCCGATGACCCAGCCGCCGCCGTGGTAGTACACCAGCACCGGCAGCGGGCCAACGCCGGAGCCCATCGGACGGTACAGGCGCACCGGGATGGTGCCGTGCGGCCCGTCGGCGGCGAGGTCGCGCACCTCGGCCACTTCAGGTGGCAGCGGCTGCGTGGCGGTGCGGCGCTCACGATAGAAGGCCCGCGCGTCGGCGGGCGACAGGGTGTGCGTCGGCGGAATGCCGCGCGCCTCGATGAAGTCCAGCAGGGCGCGCGCCTGGGGATGCAGCATGGTGTCTCCGGTGGATCGTTGCGAGCATCCAGTGTGGGAGGCATCGGGCGCTCGCGGTATCCGCACGCACCCGCACCCGACGGGGCGCGGCAAGCCCCCGCACCATGCCCGCGCCCTTGCGGCGCGGCTTGCGGAAACTGGCTACGCCTTGCGCGGCTTGACCAGGGAGGCCGCTTCCTTGGCGAGCTTGCGGGCGGTGTCGGTGTCGGCCGCGTGCACCAGCGCCACGCCCATGCGGCGCTTGGTGAAGCTTTCCGGCTTGCCGAACAGGCGGATGTCGCTGCCGGGCACCTGCAGCGCCTCGGCCACGCCGTCGAAGGCGATGCCGGCGGCGTCCACGCCGCCGTAGATCACCGCGCTGGCGCCCGGGCTCTTGAGCGAGGTGTCCACCGGCAGGCCGAGGATGGCGCGCGCGTGCAGCTCGAACTCGTTCTGCCACTGGGTGGCCATGGTGACCATGCCGGTGTCGTGGGGGCGCGGGCTGACTTCGCTGAACCAGACCTCGTCGCCCTTCACGAAGAGCTCCACGCCGAAGAGGCCCTGGCCGCCCAAGTCGGCCGTGACGGCCTGCGCGATCTGCTGCGCCTTCTGCAGCGCGGCGGGCGCCATGGGGTGCGGCTGCCAGCTTTCCACGTAGTCGCCGCTCACCTGCACGTGGCCGATGGGGTCGCAGAACTGCGTCTGCACGCTGCCGGCGGCGTCTTTCGCGCGCACGGTGAGCAGGGTGATCTCGTAGTCGAAGTCGATGAAGCCCTCGACGATCACGCGGCCATGACTGACCCGCCCTCCGGCCATGGCGTAGTCCCAGGCCTTCTGCACGTCGGCGGGGCCGTCGATCTTGCTCTGGCCCTTGCCGGAGCTGCTCATCACCGGCTTGACGATGCAGGGGTAGCCGATGCCTGCGTCGATGGCGGCCTGCAGCTCGGCCAGCGAGTCGCAGAACTTGTAGGGGCTGGTGGGCACGCCCAGCGTCTCGGCGGCCAGGCGGCGGATGCCCTCGCGGTCCATGGTCAGGCGGGCGGCACGGGCGGTGGGGATCACGCGCACGGTGCCGGCTTCTTCCAGCTCCTGGAGCATGGGCGTGGCGATGGCCTCGATCTCGGGCACCACCAGCGCGGGCTTCTCGGCCTCGATCAGCGCCTTCAGCTGCGCCGGATCGCTCATCGTGATGGTGCGCGCATGGTGCGCCACCTGCTGGCCGGGGGCGTTCTCGTAGCGGTCGACGGCGATGGTCTCGACGCCGAGGCGCTGCAGGGCGATCAGCACCTCCTTGCCGAGTTCGCCGGAGCCCAGGAGCATCACGCGGGTTGCGGAGGGGGAAAGGGGGGTGCCGAGGGTGGTCATGGTCGGAAGTCGGGAATTCGAAAGGGGGCGGAAAAAAGCAACCGCAGGACTGTAAGCCACCTGCAGCCGCCGGTGTCGCACGCGGGAACGGCGCGGGCGCGGGGCTGCTTCACAATCGATGTTTCCGCCGCGGCGCCGGCCGCGCGCTCCCCTTTCTTTTTGCTTTCTCCAAGGAGTTCTCTCATGGCTATCCAGACTGTAGGCATCATCGGCGCCGGAACGATGGGCAACGGCATCGCGCAGGCCTGCGCGGTGGCCGGCGTGAAGGTGGTGATGGTCGACATCGCCCAGGCGGCGGTCGACAAGGGCCTGGCCACCGTGTCGGGCAGCCTCGACCGCCTGATCAAGAAGGAAAAGCTCACCGCCGAGCAGAAGACCGCCGCGCTGGCGCTCATCCAGGGCTCGACCAACTACGAAGACCTGAAGGGCGCCCAGCTGGTCATCGAGGCCGCCACCGAGAACCACGCGCTCAAGCTCAAGATCCTCAAGCAGGTCGACGAGATGCTGGCGCCCGAGGTGATCATCGCCTCCAACACTTCCTCGATCTCGATCACGCAGCTGGCAGCCGCCACCTCGCGCGCCGACCGCTTCATCGGCATGCACTTCTTCAACCCGGTGCCGATGATGGCGCTGGTGGAGCTCATTCGCGGCTATCTCACGAGCGACGCCACGCACGACACGGTGAAGGAACTGGCCGAGCGCCTGGGCAAGTCGCCGATCACGGTGAAGAACGCCCCGGGCTTCGTGGTCAACCGCATCCTGGTGCCGATGATCAACGAGGCCTTCTTCGTGCTGTCCGAGGGCATCGCCACGGCGGAAGACATCGATGCCGGCATGAAGCTGGGCTGCAACCAGCCCATCGGCCCGCTGGCGCTGGCCGACATGATCGGCCTGGACGTGTGCCTGGCGGTGATGGAGGTGTACCTCGAACAGTTCGGCGATTCCAAATACCGCCCCTGCCCGCTGCTGAAAGAAATGGTCGCGGCCGGCCAACTGGGCCGCAAGACCGGCCGCGGCGTGTACACGTACTGATCCGCAGGTCCATAACAACAACACGGAGACAAGACCGATGACTGCGATCCCCACCACCCCACCGGCAGAAGGCTGCATCGACACCCAGGTGCTCGGCCACGTGCTGCTGATCGGCATCAACCGTCCCGCCAAGCGCAACGGCTGGACGCCGCCGATGTTCAGGCAGCTGGCCGAGGCCTACACCCGGCTCGACGACGACCCGGAGCTGCGCGTGGGCGTGCTGCATGCCTTCGGCGACCACTTCACGGCGGGCCTGGACCTGCCGGCGGTCGCCGAATACATGAAGCGCGGCGAGAAGGCGATTCCCGCAGGGCTGGTGGAGCCGCACGACTTCGGCCTGCCCGACTACCGCCGCCGCACCAAGCCGATGGTGGTGGCGGTCAAGGGCATCTGCTTCACGGTGGGCATCGAGCTGATGCTGGGCGCCGACATCGTGGTGGCGGCCGACAACTGCCGCTTCTCGCAGATGGAAGTGCAGCGCGGCATCATGGCCACGGGCGGCGCCACGCTGCGCATGGCCGAGCGCGCGGGCGTGGGCAACGCGATGCTGCACCTGCTCACGGCCGACGAGTTCGACAGCGCCGAGGCCTACCGCCTCAACTTCGTGCAGAAGGTGGTGCCGGCCGGCCAGGAGCTCGACGCGGCGCTGGCCATCGCGCAGCGCATCGCGGCGCAGGCGCCGCTGGCGGTGGTGGCCACGCGGCTGAACGTGATCAAGGCCGTGGAGCAGGGGCCGCTGGCGGCGGTGTCGGAATTCATCGAGACGCAGAAACGCCTGTCGAACAGCGAGGACGCCGCCGAGGGCGTGCGCTCCTTCATCGAGCGCCGGCCGGCGCGCTTCAGCGGCCGCTGACCCCTTCCTCATCCAGAACAACGAACAACATGTCCCTCTTCATTCGCACGGCGCTCGCCGCCGCATTCACCCTGCTCGCCGTGAACACCACCTCCGCACAGACGCCCACGCCTCCCGCGCTGCCCGACCCTGCCGCCACCTCGGTCGACGCCATGGGCTGGATGAAGGGCTTCCCGCCCCCGCCCGACAAGCTCATCACCTTCGACAACCCGGCCGGCGGCGTCTTTCCGCGCACGCGCTGGAGCTTCTCGCACGTGCGCGAGACCGTGCCCACGGCCAACGTATGGCGCGGTCCCGGTGCGGCCAGCCCGCTGCCTTCGGCGCCAGCGCCCTTCGACATCGAGGCCGTCAAGTTCAAGCCCCTGGGCAGCGAGCAGACGCTGAACTTCGCCCAGATGATCTCCGGCACCTACACCGACGGCATCCTCGTGATGCATCGCGGCAAGGTGGTCTACGAGAAGTACTTCGGCGCGCTCACGCCCGAGCGCCCGCACATCGCGATGTCGGTCACCAAGTCCTTCGTGGGCACGCTGGCGGCCATCCTTGCGGACGAGGGCAAGCTCGACCCGGCCGCGCCCGTCACCAAATACATCCCCGAACTCAAGGACACGGCCTACGGCGACGCCACCGTGCGCCAGGTGATGGACATGACCGTGGGCGTGCACTACTCCGAGAACTACGCTGACCCCAAGGCCGAGATCTGGGACTACGCGCGTGCCGGCGGCATGCTCACCCAGGGCGCGAACTACACCGGCCCCAAGTCGTTCTACGAATTCCTCGTCACCCTGAAGAAGGAAGGCGAGCACGGCGAAGGCTTTGCCTACAAGACGGTCAACGCCGAGGTGCTGGCGTGGATCGTTCGCCGCGCCAGCAACCAGTCGCTGGCCGACCTGCTGAGCGAGAAGATCTGGCGCCGCATCGGCGCCGAGCAGGATGCGTATTTCATGGTCGACCGCATCGGCACCGAATCGGGCGGCGGCGGCCTCAACACCGTGCTGCGCGACCTGGCCCGCTTCGGCGAGACCATGCGCAACGGCGGGCGTGCCTCCAACGGGCAGCAGGCGATTCCGAAGGCGGTGGTGGAAGACATCCAGCGCGGCGGCGATCCGGCCAAGTTCGTGAAGGCGGGCTACCCGCTGCTCAAGGGCTGGTCGTACCGCGACATGTGGTGGGTGTCGCACAACCCGCACGGCGCCTACATGGCGCGTGGCATCCACGGCCAGAGCATCTATGTGGACCCGAAGGCCGAGATGGTGATCGTGCGCTACGCGGCGCATCCGGTGGCGGCCAACGGCGCGAACGATCCGCTGACGCTGCCGGCCTTCCAGGCGATGGCCGAGGCGCTGATGCGCCCCTGACCGAACCTTCTCAGTTCGAAGCCCGCTCGCGGGCGATCACCAGAAGGCCGTCCATGATGAGGCTCTCGACCAGCTCGAAGTGCCCGTTCATCACGGGCGCCATCTTCCAGCCCGCGCCGCCGGTCATGTAGCAGGCCGGCTCGGCGCCGCAGTGCGAGCGCACGTGCTGCACCATGCGCTCCACCGCGCCGGCGATGGCGTAGGTGCCGCCGCTGGTCAGCGCGTCGCTGGTGTTGGTGGGGAACTCGCGCACCTCGCCGGTGGGCACGTGCAAGCCCGCCGTGCCCGATTCGAGCGCGCGCAGCATGATGCCGTGGCCCGGCAGGATCAGGCCGCCGAGGAACTTGCCGTCGGCGTCGATGGCCTCGACCGTCACGGCCGTGCCGATCAGCACCACCACCATCGGCCGCGGCGCCTGCCCCGGCCTGGCGGCGGCCAGCATGCGGTGGCGCGCGCCGATCATCGCCACGAAGCGGTCGGCGCCCAGGCGCGTGGGGTGGTCGTAGCCGTTGACGATGCCGGCCTCGCCCGCGCTCGACATCACCCAGCGCGGCGTGCAGTCGAAGTGCTCGACGATCTGCTCCTCGGCGCGGCGGCGCACCGCGTCGCCGGCCACCACGCAGCCCAGCATGGAGCCGGGCGAGGGCAGCTCGGCCCACGGGCCGTCGGCCAGCCGTTCGATGTGGTCGAGGAATTCGGCGCCCTGCGCCTGCAACGCGGCGCCGGGGCGGGCCGAGTCGTAGAGCGCCCACTTGAGGCGGGTGTTGCCGATGTCGATGGCGAGGAAGGGGGATGACATGCGCGGGATTATTGCGACTTTGTTGTTATTCCGGCTGGCACGTCGTTGACACACGCGGCATGGGCCTACGCCGGCGCGCCGGGTTCCGCCTCTACATTGGCCGGTTCCACCCACCACCGCACAAGGAGAGAACCATGGGATTGCTCAGTTTCATCAAGGAGGCTGGTGAGAAGCTGTTCGGCGGCTCGTCGGCCCATGCCGCCACGCCCGACGCCAACCAGGCCGCTGCCGCCGCCATCAAGACCTACATCGAGACGCAGAACCTCGGCCTCACGGGACTGGAAGTGACCTACACCGCGAGCACCGGCGTGGTCACCCTCGCGGGCCAGGCGCCATCGCAGGAAGCCAGCGAGAAGGCGTCGCTGGCCGCGGGCAACGTGGCGAACGTGACCAGCGTGGAGAACAACCTCGTCGCGCCTGCCGCGCCGCCCGCCCAGTACCACGACGTGGTGCGCGGCGACACGCTCTCGGCCATCTCGAAGAAGTACTACGGCGACGCCAACAAGTACAACGTGATCTTCGAGGCCAACAAGCCGATGCTGACGCATCCGGACAAGATCTATCCGGGGCAGAAGCTGCGCATCCCGGCGCTCTGAGCAAGACACGGGGGTCAGGCCCCGTTGTGCCTCCATGCCCCTGGCGACACGCCGTACTCGCGCTTGAACGCGCGGTTGAAGGCGGCCTCCGACTCGTAGCCCACGCCCTCGGCGATGCGCGCCAGGTTGCACTGGTCCCTGCGCAGCATGCCTGCGGCCAGGATCATTCGCCAGCGGGCCAGGTAGTGCATGGGCGGCACGCCCACGAGTTCGGCGAAGCGGTCGGCCAGCACGCTGCGCGAGGTGTGCGTCTCGTGCGCCAGCGCGTCGACCGTCCAGTTGCGCGCGGGCTCGGCATGCATGAGCGCCAGGCAGCGGCTCACGTGGGGGTCTCGCAGGCCCGCCAGCCAGCCGGGGTTGTTGGCGGGCATGGATTCGATGTAGCCGCGCAGCACTTCGGCGAACAGCACCTCCGCCACCTTGGCGGCGACCATCTCCGATCCCGGCGAGCGTGAAGCCGCATCGCCCAGCACGAAGTTGACGGACTGCTCGATCCACGGGCCCGCCGGCCTGCTTCGCAGCTGCGTGGTGAACAGGCGCGGAATGTTCGCCATGACGGGATTGGGCGCGTCGCCCTCGTACGCGAACCAGCTGCACACCAGCAAGGTGCGATCGCCCTCGCCGCCATAGCGCACGCGCTCCAGCTCGGGTGCCCGAGGGCTCACCACATGCGACATGTCTACCGCCGCATGGTGCAGGCCGCTGCCCAGCACGTGGGAGTCGCCGTGCAGCGCGGCGATCACTTCGCCCGCATGCGCGCGGATCGGCTCGCCGCCATCGACCTGGGCCCAGCATTCGCCCTGCAGCACCAGGTGACAGATGGCAAGCCGCTGCGCACCGGGCCTGAGCAGCTGCGCGATGTCCGTACCCTTGGGTACCTTGAAACACCAGGGTGCATGCATGTCCCCATTGAGGAACAGCGCGCCCTCCAGGCGGATGGTCCGCAGCACGTCCGACAAGACATCCATGGTCACCTCCCGGGGCAAGCGAGGGCGGGGTTTCGGTCAATAAGTCAGGCGAGGCGGGCAAGACGCGGCGGCTTCGCCTCGGCACCATAGGTCCTGGTCGCCTTCGACCGATTCTGACAGCCAGACAGGAGTACCACCATGCCCAAATTCGTCATCGAGCGAGACATCCCCGGCGCCGGCAAGCTCACCCCGTCGGACCTGAAGGCCATCTCGCAGAAGTCCTGCGGCGTGCTCAGTAGCATGGGCACGGACATCCAGTGGATCCACAGCTACGTGACGGACGACCGCGTCTACTGCGTCTACCAGGCCACCGACGCCGAACTGGTGCGCCGGCACGCGGAGCTCGGCGGCTTCCCGGCCAATCGCGTGGACCGGGTCTACAGCGTGATCGACCCGGCCACGGCCGAGTGAGGCGATAGGCTCGTTCCGGTCAGTTCTGCCGCCAGGGCAGCCCGCGCTTGCGCCAGCCGCCGATCAGCCCGCGGTGGCCGTTCTCGTCCGGGTTGCCCTCGAAGCCTTCGAGGATGTTGTAGGCCTCCACGCCCAGCTCTGTCGCGCGCTTGGCCGCTGCGATGGAGCGCACGCCGCTGCGGCACAGCAGCACCACCTTCCTGCCGCCTTCGGCCGCGGCACGGATGCCTTCGTCGAAGGCCGGGTTCATCGCCATGCCGGGCCATTGCTTCCATGCCAGCGGCACGGCGCCGGGCACGTAGCCGACCCATTCGCGCTCGGCGTCGGTGCGCACGTCGACCAGCACGGCGTCGCCGCTGGCGGTCCATTGGGCGGCCTGATCGGGCGTCACGTCGCCGGCGTAGCCCTTGTTCTCTACGGGTTCGGTCATTTCTCTCGTGTCCTTGGGATGCGGGTTTTCATGGCCCGGAATTTTTCACCGGTTCGTGAAAACCCTGTTTGTTGAGTGCTCCCGCGCACCAAAGATGGCGCCTTGGGCCTGTCGAACCATAACTCCAAGACGGACAGCCTGGGTTTTCCCAACTCAGAACCGTTTGGAGAGAGACAAATGACAGACAGCAAGATGCCCCGCCGCCGCGGGCTGCTCAAGGGCGCGGCCGTGGCCGCCGGCGCCATGTCCGTGCCGATGGTCAGCATGGCCCAGACCACCACCCTGCGCTTCCAGAGCACCTGGCCCGCGAAGGACATCTTCCACGAGTACGCGCAGGACTACGCGAAGAAGGTCAACGACATGGCGGGCAGCCGCCTGAAGATCGAGGTGCTGCCCGCCGGCTCGGTGGTGCCCGCCTTCCAGCTGCTCGACGCGGTGGCCAAGGGCACGCTCGACGGCGGCCACGGCGTGGTCGCGTACTGGTACGGCAAGAACTCGGCGCTCGCGCTGTGGGGCTCCGGCCCGGGCTACGGCATGGACGCCAACATGGTGCTGGCCTGGCACACCTACGGCGGCGGCAAGGCGCTGATGGAGGAGATCTACAAGGGCCTGAACCTCGACGTGGTCTCGTACCTCTACGGCCCCATGCCCACGCAGCCGCTGGGCTGGTTCAAGAAGCCGGTGGCCAAGGCCGAGGACATGAAGGGCCTGAAGTTCCGCACCGTGGGCCTGGCAGTAGACGTGTTCACCGACATGGGCGCGGCCGTGAACCCGCTGCCCGGCGGCGAGATCGTGCCCGCGCTGGACCGCGGCCTGATCGACGCGGCCGAGTTCAACAACGCCTCCAGCGACCGCGTGCTGGGCTTTCCCGACGTGGCCAAGAACTGCATGCTCCAGAGCTTCCACCAGAGCGGCGAGCAGTTCGAGGTGCTCTTCAACGGCTCCAAGCTCAAGGCGCTGCCGGCCGAACTGAAGTCGATCATCGAATACGCCACGCAGGCCGCGAGCGCCGAGATGAGCTGGAAGGCCATCGACCGCAACTCGAAGGACTACGAGGAGCTGAAGAAGGCCGGCATCAAGTTCTACAAGACGCCCGACGCGGTGCTGCGCGCGCAGCTCGCATCGTGGGACAAGACCATCGCGAAGAAGTCGGCGGAGAACGCGATGTTCAAGAAGGTACTCGACTCGCAGCGCGCCTTCGCCGAGCGCGCGGGCCAGTGGCAGAACGACTACGCCGTCGATTTCAAGATGGCCTACAACCACTACTTCGGACGGCAGGCGAAGAAGACCTGAGCCAAGGGATCGATGCGACGCGAGGGCACCCGGGCGGTGCCCTCTTTTCATGCCTGCGCCCAAGCTGCCGCGCAAGACACGGATGACGCGGCGAGGAGTTCGTTCCGATGCAATCTTTCCTGCTGGCGGTCGACCGGTTCTCCACATGGATCGGCAAGACCTTCGCCTGGTGCGCCCTGCTGCTCACGCTGCTGATCAGCTGGGAGGTGTTCTCGCGCTATGCCCTCAACAAGCCCCACGCCTGGGTGCTGGACGCGCAGATCATGCTGTACGGCACCATGTTCATGACCGCGGGCGCCTACACGCTCTCGAAGAACGGCCACGTGCGCGGCGACGTGCTCTATGGCTTCTTCCGCCCGCGCACGCAGGCGCTGGTGGACCTGGTGCTCTACATCGTCTTCTTCCTGCCCGGCATCGTGGCGCTGACCTGGGCCGGATGGGTCTACGCGGGCGAGTCGCTCGCCATCCGCGAGCAGACATTCTCGGCCGAGCCGCTGCCGCTGTACCCGTTCAAGTTCGTGATTCCGCTGGCGGGCTTCACGCTGCTGCTGCAGGGGCTGGTGGAGATCATCCGCTGCGTGCGCTGCATCCGTGACGGTGCCTGGCCCTCGCGCGAGCAGGACGTGGAGGAAGTCGACGTCGAGAAGCTCAAGGAGATGGTGCACGTGAAGGACGAGGACATCGCCGCGCTCGACCGCGTCGTGGTCTCGAAGGAGGCCGCGCGATGATCCGCCGCGAACTCTGGTTCGGCCTCTCGTTCATGGCACTGATCGTGATCGGCGCGGTGGCGGTGCTGGCCAACGCGCCCACCATCACCAACGGCCACCTCGGCCTGCTGATGCTTTCGCTGGTGGTCGTGGCCATCATGCTGGGCTTTCCGACCGCGTTCACGCTGTTGGGCATGGGCATGCTCTTCACTTGGCTGGCCTACGACCGCGATTGGCACCGCACGCTCGACCTGATGGTGCAGTCGGCCTTCAAGACCATGGCCAACGACGTGCTCATCGCAGTGCCGCTGTTCGTGTTCATGGGCTACCTGGTGGAGCGCGCGAACCTCATCGAGTCGCTCTTCAGGAGCCTGCACCTCGCGCTCGCGCGGCTGCCCGGCGCGCTGGCGGTGGCGACGCTGGTCACCTGCACCATCTTCGCGACGGCCACCGGCATCGTGGGCGCGGTGGTCACGCTGATGGGCCTGCTTGCGTTGCCGGCCATGCTGCGCGCGGGCTACAGCGTGCCGCTGGCGGCCGGCGCGATCACCGCAGGCGGCTGCCTGGGCATCCTGATTCCGCCTTCGGTGCTGCTGATCGTGTACGGCGCGACGGCGGGCGTGTCGGTGGTGCAGCTGTACGCGGGCGCGTTCTTTCCGGGGCTGATGCTGGCCTCGCTCTACGTGCTGTACGTGATCATCGTCGCGTGGCTCAAGCCGCAATGGGCCCCGCCGCTGCCGCACGCCGAGCGCGTCGTGCCGCTGCCGCCGCTGTCGCAGCGCCTGGCTGAGAGTCCCGCCGCGCATGCGCTGGTCGGCCTGCTGAAAGGCCGCCGCAACGCCGGCGTGCCCTTCTCGCATGTGCTGAAACAGCTCGGCATCGTCGCGCTGCCGGGCGTGATCTTCCTGCTGCTGGTCGCCTTCAGCTACAAGGCCGTGACCACGGTCGAAGCGCAGGCGCGCTACGAGATCGAGGAGATCGGCTCGGTGCGCAGCAGCGCGCCGGAGTCCGGCGGCCTGCAGGAGCCTCCGGTCGAAGGCGGGTTGCAGGAGCCGCCGCAGGAAGGCGGCCTCCAGGAACCTCCCAGCGAAGATGCGCAGCCGGCGGCACCGGCCGGCGCGTCGGCCCAGGGCTCGCTGGCGGAACCGCCGGGCGCATCGGCGGCACCCGCTGCAACAGCAGGCGCAGAACCCACCGCCCCCGCCGCCGCCGAAGCCGCCACGCAGCGGCCCGCGCCGACCTGGTGGTGGGTCACCTTCGCCGTCTTCGGCGCCATCGTCACGCTGTTCTATCTGTTCCTGAGCTTCGCGCGGCTCGAGATCTTCAAGATGCTGCTGGCATCGTTCTTCCCGCTGGTGCTGCTGATCCTCGCGGTGCTGGGCTCGATCGTGCTGGGCCTGGCCACACCCACCGAAGCGGCCGCCATGGGCGCTCTGGGCGGCATGCTGCTGGCCGCGGCCTACCGGCGGCTCAACCTCGCGGTGCTGAAGGAATCGGTGTTCCTCACGGCCAAGACATCGGCCATGGTGTGCTGGCTCTTCGTCGGCTCGGCCATCTTCTCGGCCGCGTTCGCGCTGCTGGGCGGACAGGCGCTGGTGGAGGAATGGGTGCTCGGCATGAACCTCACCAAGGTGGAGTTCCTGATCCTGAGCCAGGTCATCATCTTCCTGCTGGGCTGGCCGCTGGAGTGGACCGAGATCATCGTGATCTTCATGCCCATCTTCATCCCGCTGCTCGACAACTTCGGCGTCGACCCGCTGTTCTTCGGGCTGCTGGTGGCGCTGAACCTGCAGACCGCCTTCCTCTCGCCGCCGGTCGCGATGGCCGCCTTCTACCTCAAGGGCGTGAGCCCGCCGCACGTGACGCTGAACCAGATCTTCCTGGGCATGCTGCCCTTCATGGGCATCCAGGTGCTGGCGATCGTGCTGCTGTACATGTGGCCGCAGATTGGGCTGTGGTTGCCGCAGCTGCTGTACAAGTAGCCACGGCAGGCCCGGCCGGGAGAGGCGGCCTCAACGCCGCCTCTCCACATACGGCCGCGCCTGCAGCAGCACGATCCTGTCCCCCACCGTCGCCCACTCGATGTCCTGGTCGACACCGTTGAAGGTGCGCTTGACCGCCGCGCCCACGTTGGCAAGCCGCACCACAAGCTCGTCGGTCAGCACGTTGCGGCCGGCTTCTACCGGCACTTCCTTCACGCCGCCGTCCTTGTCCAGCTGCAGCGCGGTCTCTTCGGCCGAGCGGCTGAGCACCTGGATGGCCTTGGACCAGCTCGAGTACATCACCTGCTCGGCCACGCGGCGGCCCTCGACCACGCGAATGCCGATGCCGCGCTTGGCGGAGATGTAGGTGATGTGCGGGTGCCCGGCGTCGAAGGGGTCGCGGGTGATCATCACGCCGGCGTTGGTCGAGTCGATGGCGGTCTGCACGAACACGCCCATGAGGACCGATTCGGCGCCGAAGCCGGCCGCCGTGCGGGCCTCCCATGCCTCGGGGTTGAACACCGAGGCCCAGACCTTCTTCACGGCCACTTCGAGCGCGTCGCCGGTCTTGACGTTGGGCACGGTGGTGTAGAGCCCGGCACCGCTGAAACCGGGCAGGTCCTCGGAATTGGACGAGCTGCGCACGAACACGCCGCCGCCTCCGAGCTGCGACTGCCATGCGGCGCGCCAGCCGGCCGCAGTGGCGGCATCGACGGGCCATTGCACGATCTCGTCGCGCAGCTGCGCCAGCGCCTTCTGGCGCACCTTCGGATCGCTCGCGAAGCCGGGCTGCTGCTGCATGCGCGCGATGCGCTCGGCCAGGCCGTTGGCGCGCATGAAGCGGTCGTAGTGCGCGAAGGGAATGCAGAAGCCGTCGGGCACCGAGGTGCCCGGGATGTGCGCGGCCTGCATGGCGCCGAGGTTCGCTGCCTTCACGCCGCACTGCGCACTGTTGCGCGCGCGCAGCGAGGCCAGCGGAAGCAGCCGGTTTTCGCGCAGGTCGGGCTTGATGGCGCGCGCGCTGCCGGGCACGGCGCCAGCAGCGCCGGCAGCGGCGGTGCGCACCGCACGCGGCGGCAGAGCGGCGATCTCCTCCGCCGTGAGCCGGCGCACCTGGTAGCCCGAGCTGGCCACCTTCAGCGCCACCCACTGGCCGGCGTGCTCCTTCAGCACGGCGGCGGCGTCGCGCACGTAGGCGTTGGGAATGCCCCAGCCCTTGGCCAGCAGGTTGACGTGCGAGAGCGCGGTCGAGGGCCGCTCGGTCAGCACGGCCGCAACAGGCGGCAGGCCGATGGGCACCTGCCGCAGCACGGCGATGTCGTCGGGCAGCAGTGCGTTGATGCCCGATTCATCCTCCACGATGCGCACGCGGCCGGTGGCGGTGCCGAGGTTCATCGGCAGGAAGGGCTGCTCGCGGATCAGCGCCTCCTGGCTCACGAAGTCGATGCCGGCTTCCTTCGCCACGCGCTCGTGCAGCGTGGAGTTGGTCTTGAACTTCACCGGACCGAAGAAGCTGGCCCTGACCTGCTGCTCGGCCTGCCGCAGCAGCGGCGCCGTGAGCTTGTCGCCCTCCCAGAATTCGTAGGTGAAGCTGCCGATGTTCTGCTGCCAGCTCAGCGTGCCGAACAGGAAGCGGCGGTCGGGCACGAGGTAGTTGCGGTCGATCTCGCGCTTGCCGGCGCCGGGCGCGAGCCGCGTGTCGCGCAGGAAACGCACGTGCAGCTGGTAGCGCGGCGTATCGATGTAGTACATGCGCAGCGGCTTCGCCTGCCGGTCGACCACGAAGAGCACGTGCGCGAGCTGCATCGGCGTGCCGGCGTCGTAGACGCGGGCGAGCTGGTCGAAGTCGCCCTGGCTGCGCAGCGCGGGCAGCGACGAAGGCACCGAGGGGCGCGGCACCAGCTGCGCGGCGGGGCCTTCGGGCGGCTGATTCTGTGGCTGGTTCTGTTGCTGGTAGTACGACGGCTTGCGCGCCAGCTGCGCATTGGCGGGCATGGCCGCCAGTGTTGCCGCAGCAGCAGCCATGCAGAAAACGATCGCGCTACCGTTTTTGAAGCGCGGTTTGCCCGTGGGCCGTGTGTTGTTCTGGTTTTTCATGGGGTGTCCCTCCTTACAGCCGGTTGCCGAATGCACGCGCGCTTCACCAAGCAGGGGATGCGCGGTGACAGCGGTAGCGGATTCTCGCGCGTTACAACTCCAGCGCTCGCACATCGTCCCGAGGATCAGAGAACAACGCCATGAACCAACCCGCCCCTTCCATGCTTGCCGCGCCACGCCGATGGCTGCTCGGCATCGCGCTGCTGTGCGTGGCCTTCGCAGCCAGCGCGCAGCAGGACCCGCCCGGCCGCATCGCGCGGCTCAACTACCAGCAGGGCACGGTGAGCTTCGCGCCCGCCGGCGCCGACAGCTGGTACGACGCGCAACCCAACCGCCCCCTCACCACCGGCGACCGGCTCTGGACCGACCGCAATGCGCGCGCCGAGCTGCACGTCGGCTCCGCGGCGCTGCGGCTCGACGGCCAGACCCATGTCGAATTCACCGAGCTCGACGACGACACGGCGCGCATCACCTCGAACCAGGGCAACCTGCAGCTGCGCGTGCGCGACGATCTCTCGGGCCAGCGCTTCGAGGTCGACACCGGCAACCTCGCGGTGGTGATCGACGAGCCGGGCGAATACCGCATCGCCGCCGATCCGGCCGCCGGCACCACCTGGGTGGCGGTGGCCTCGGGCCGGGTCACGCTCCATGGCGAGAACGGGCAGTCGCAGTCGCTGGGCGCGCGCCAGCAGCTCACGGTGGCGGGCCGCGATCTTTCCGCCGTGGGCGGCGCGCCGCAGCAGGGCGGCGGCTTCGACGCCTGGGTGGCCGAGCGCAACCGCATCGAGGACCAGTCGATCTCCGCGCGCTACGTGTCGCGCGACGTGGTCGGCTACCAGCAGCTCGACGCGTACGGCGACTGGCAGAGCGACCCGACCTACGGCGACGTGTGGTTCCCGCGCAATGTCGATGCCGACTGGGCGCCGTACCGCGACGGCCAGTGGGTTAACGTCGCGCCCTGGGGCCTGACCTGGATCGACGCCGCGCCCTGGGGCTTCGCGCCCTCCCACTACGGCCGCTGGGCGCGCGTGGGCCCGCGCTGGGGCTGGGTGCCCGGTCGGCCGAACGGGCGGCCCGTGTATTCGCCGGCACTGGTGGGCTTTGTGAACGGCGGCGGCAGCGCGGGCGGCGCCGGCGGCGTCGGCTGGTTCCCGCTGGCCCCGGGCGAACAATGGCGCCCCGGCTACCGCGCGAGCCAGCGCTACCTGGACCAGGTCAACCGCATGGCCATCTACAACCGCCAGGCGCTGCGCAGCGACTTCTATGCCAACCAGCAGATGCCGGGCGCGGTGACCGTGGTGCCCGCCGACCGCTTCGGCCGCGGCCCTTTCGGACGGCGCGACCTGATGCGGCTGCCGGACGACCGCTTCTCGCGCGGCCCGGTGGCGCCCACGCCGGGCATCAACGTCAACGCCTTCGGCGGCTTCGGCCGGCCCGCCGCGGTGGTGCCGCCGGCCGCTGCGCTGGTGGCGCGACAGCAGCAGATCCAGCTCCAGCAGGCGCAGCAGCAGCAACTGATGCAGCAACAGCAGCAGATGGAATGGCAGCGCCAGCAAGGCTGGAGGCAGCAGCAGGATTCACGCCAGCAGCAGGACTGGCGCGCGCAGCAGGAATGGCAGCGGCGCGGCGAGCAGGAACGCTGGCAGCACCAGCAACAACAGCAATTGCAGCAACAGCAGCTGCAACTCCAGCAGCAACAGGCACTGCGCCAGCAGCAGGAAATGCAGCAGCGCGCCGCGCAGGCGCAGGCCCTGCAGCAACAACAGCTGCTCCAGCAGCAGCAAGCGCAGCAAATGCAGCTCCAGCAGATGCGCGCGGCCCAGCAGCAGGCATTGGCGCAGCAACAGCAGCTTCGCCAGCAGCAGGAGATGCAGCAGCGTGCCGCGCAGATGCAGCAGCAGGCACAGGCTCAACAGCAGGCCTTGCAGCAGGCCCAGCTGCGCGCGCTGCAGCAGCAGCGCGGCATCCAGCCGGCGGCGCCCCAGCCGCAGCCGCAACCCGGCCAGCGCGGTGACGATCCGCGCCGGCTCTGGACCTCGCCGGACTCGCGCCAGTAGCGGTAGCGCTTCAGCCGCGCGGCGCGGCTTCCGAAGGCTGGCCGCACTGCGCGCAGAACTTCGCGCCGGCCTGCATCGCGGTGCCGCACTGCCTGCAGGCCGCCGGCTGCATCGAGCCGCCGCATTGCTGGCAGAAACGCGCGTCCGGGCCGTTGACTGCGCGGCATGCGGGGCATGCGCTACCACCGCCTCCTCCTGTCGGCGGCGCGCCGTTGCCGTATCCGCCGTGGTGGCCTCCACCGCCGCCGTGCCGCGATCCGCCGTGGCCTCCAAAAAGTCTTTCAAGCATGCCCATGTGCATCTCCCTGGAAACAGGCTGTCCGTGGAAGCGTCGCCGACGGCGATGAACTCCCGCGGGGCCCGGACGCAGTGGAATCCCTGAACCAGCTCCAGGGTCAAGCAAGCCCCGACGAAAGCGCCGGCTTCGTCCCGGCCGCTACAGTCGGCGGCCAAGGAGCAAGCCTTTCATGCCCACATTCGACTTCGATCTCTTCGTCATCGGCGGCGGCAGCGGCGGCGTTCGCGCCGCGCGCATGGCGGCGCAGACCGGCGCCCGCGTCGCCCTCGCCGAGGCCGCCGAGCTCGGCGGCACCTGCGTCAACGTGGGCTGCATTCCCAAGAAGCTCTACAGCTACGCGGCCGGCTATGCCGAATCCTTCGAGGAGGCCGCGGGCTACGGTTGGAAGCTGCCCGAGGCGCCGCAGTTCGACTGGGCGCACCTGAAGGCGCAGCGCGCAAAAGAGATCGCCCGGCTCAACGGCATCTACGCCTCGCTGCTGAAGAACGCGGGCGTCACGCTCGTCACCGGATGGGCCCAGCTGGTCGATCCGCACACGGTGGAGGTCGACGGCAAGCGCCACACGGCGCGCCACCTGCTCGTGGCCACCGGCGGCACGCCCTTCGTGCCCGACATCCAGGGCCGCGAGCACGTCGTGACCTCCGACGCGATGTTCGACCTCGACCCGTTCCCCAAGCGCCTGCTGGTGGTGGGCGGCGGCTACATCGCCTGCGAGTTCGCATCGATCTTCAACGGGCTGGGCGCCAAGGTCACGCAGCTGCACCGCCGCGCGCACCTGCTCACCGGCTTCGACGACGACGTGCGGCAGTTCCTGGCCAACGAGATGGGCAAGGCCGGCGTCGACGTGCGGCTGAACTGCGATGTCGCATCGGTAACCCGCGGCACGGGCGGCACCGGCGGACTCACGGTCACGCTCGCGCGCGGCCAGCAGATCGAGGCCGACACGGTGCTCTTCGCCACCGGCCGCGTGCCCAACACGCAGGGGCTGGGCCTGGAGGCGGCGGGCGTGGCGCTCGACGAGCGCGGCGCGATCGCGGTCGATGCGCACTACCGCAGCTCGGTGCCGTCGATCTATGCGGTGGGCGACGTCTCCACGCGCGTGCAGCTCACGCCGGTGGCGCTGGCCGAGGCGATGGTGGTGGTCGACGAGCTCTTCGGCAAGGGAAAGCGCCGGCTCGACTACGAGTTCATTCCCACCGCCGTGTTCACCCACCCGAACATTGGCACCTGCGGCTACACCGAGCTCGACGCGCGCGCGAAATTCGGCGAAGTGGCGGTGTTCTCCAGCGAATTCAAGTCGCTGCGCCACGCGCTCTCGGGCCGCAGCGAGCGCACCTTCATGAAGCTGGTGGTCGACAAGGCCACCGATCGCGTCGTGGGCCTGCACATGGTGGGCGCCAATGCCGGCGAAGTGGTGCAGGGCTTCGCGGTGGCGATGCGGGCGGGAGCGACGAAGGCGATCTTCGACAGCACGGTGGGCATCCATCCCACGGCTGCCGAGGAGTTCGTGACGATGCGCGAGCCGATGCCTGGTTAGCCCGCCGGCGAAAGCTCAACGCGACTTGCGCTTGTAGAAGACCTGCGACTTCAGGTTCTGCGCAATCGGCTCGACTTCGGACTGCCAGCCGTTCAGGAAGTCTGCTGTGCAGACGCCCTCCGGCGTCTTGTCGAACAGCTCGCGCACAACGCGCACGCCGGTCTTCGTTCGCTTGTAGCTGCTCGCAAACTCGAGATACCGGCCACGCTTAGTCAAAGACTCCGGCAGTTGGACGAAGCTCACACCCGGTGCCAGTTCGATGTCGTAGCTCTCTCCAGTCTTGAATCCGGTGCAGTAGTGGCGGCGCGTGACCGAAGCCTGATCTCCCTTGAACGCAAAACGAGAAACAGACAGCGGCAGATTGGCAACGGGGGTCAGCCGGAAGGCCCCTGAGGTCCCGGCTTGCAGATAGTTGTCTATCTCGAAGGTGAAGCCGAACGAATACTCGTCCGCCAGGGCCTTGGCGTCGGACAGATCGCCGCGGTCGAGCTCACCTTTGCCCTTGAAGCCGGAGGCCGACAGCGTGCGCCGCACGAAGTCGCGCACCGCGGTCGCCTTGAGATCATTCATGTAGGCGCGCCATTGTGCAGCTTGTGTTCCCTTGAGGCTGACCTGTATATCGCCTGTCGCGCTGCCGTCGGCGCCGACGCGCAGTCTGGTTTGCACATGCTGCTGCTTCCGGTCAGCGGGCAAGGGCGGAATCGTTGCCAATACCGTGGGCGCGCCCACATGGAGGACGGGTTTGCCGTGCGAACCACTTGGCAGGTAGCCAAACGGAATGTCCTTGGCAGTGGCGTCCAGGTAGATCTTCCAGTCGGGCAGATAGTTGATGACGTGGTTGACCATCGACACAACAGGCGTAGCCGGCAGATCGAGCTGGCTGCCGGCATTGATCAGCACCTGTTCGCCCCGGATGCCTGCCGCGCGCCACAGAGCCTGCAGCAAGGTCGCGTGATCCTTGCAATCGCCCATTCTGTTTTCGAGCACCGTATCGGTATCTCGCGGCACGACCGCGCCCACGCCGATGCAGTTGCCGCCGTAGGTAATGTTGCGGGACACCCATTCGTAGAGCAGGCGGGCGCGCACGAGGGGATCCGCCTGATCGCCCACGATGGACTTCGCCAGGGCAGTCACCCGGTCATTGGGCTCGGCCTTGGGCAACGCGCGGTCGCCATAGGCCTTGGCGATGGACTCGTAGTTCGGGAAGGTGCTCACCATCAGCACGGGGAATTCCTCAAGGCGCCAGATGCCTTCGTCGGCTTCGTCGTATGTCCGCGGCGAAGGATTGCGATAGCTCCACGTGCGCACCTGCAGGCCTCCGTCTTCGCCGGCGGCTTCCTCCTTCAGGTTGTGGCTTTCGAACTTCAGATCGAGTGCCTTGGAGAAACGGACCGTGATCCGGGCATCTTCATAGACGCTGTAGGGCGAGAAGGCTTGAACGACCGAGAATGCGCCCGGAAAGATCGGCTCCTTGTCGGCGATACGGTATTTCACGCCGACCGTGTCACCCACGGCCACGTCCGGAAACACCACGGAGAGACGCGTGTAGTCGGAGAAGAGCGGCTTCGCCCCATCACGTCCGTTGTTGACCTCGGTCTGATAGTTGGTCGGAGGCGCCGCGATGCGCCGCCCATCGGCCTTCAACGTATACGCCTCCAGAATTTCGCCCTTCTGGATGCTTGTGCTGTACGAGAAAGTCGCGGACTTCATGTCCTCCAGCGCACTCGAATGAACAATCTGGGTCGCCGATGTGTAGGTTGTTGTGGACCGACCGTCGGGCGCCACCTCGTAGTCCGCATACCACTGCTTTGAAATAGAGTGGGCCTGCTGAGGCTCGGCGGCCTGCGCCACCGTGGTGACAGCCAATGCGGCAAGCAGGCAAAACTCTCCCCATGGCCACTTGATGGCCCGCTGCATCCGTTCGAACATGAACTCCTCCAGAGCTTCTCTTATGGGAACGGGGCGACATATCCCCGCTCACGACGCCCTTGAGGGCGCGTTTCAAAATGATACGAGAAGTCGCGTTTCAGCCAAAGACTAGGAGCGGGTTCCGTGCTGCTGCTTGTCCTCGAGCAGCTTCACCATCACGAACAGCACGCGGTTCGCCGGCGTGGGCACGCCCAGCGCCTCGCCGCGACGCACGATGAGGCCGTTGAGATGGTCGATCTCGGTGGGCCTGGCGCGCGCGAGGTCCTGCGCGGTGGAGGAGTACTGCGACGGCATGGTCTGCGCGATGGCGCGCACGGCGGCGTCGGTGTCGCCGACCACGTCCACGCCCTCGGCCTTCGCGACCGCGAGGCATTCGGCCACCACGTCGCGGATGACGTCGGCCACGCCGGTGCCCTTCACGAGCACGCCGTAGGGCAGCTGCGTGACGGCGGAGAGAGCGTTGTAGGCGCAGTTGAGGATCAGCTTGGCCCAGAGCGATCCGCGCACGTTGGACGATATCTGCGTGGGCACGCCGGCGGCCTCCAGCTGCCGCGCCACTTCCTCGCTGCGGGCCGAGGGCGCGATCACCAGCTCGCCGCGGCCGTGGTGCTTCACGTGGCCGGGGCCGGCCATCTCGGTCGCGACGTAGACGACGGCCGCGGCGACTTCGTTCGACGGCGGCAGCACCGAGCGCACGCGCTGGTCGTTGTCCACGCCGTTCTGCAGCGTGAGCACCAGTGCGCCGGGGACGAGATGCGGCCTGATCTGTTCGGCGGCCGCTTCGGAGTCGGTGGACTTCACGCAGAAGAGCACGAGGTCGGCGCCCTGCACGGCCGAAGCCTCGGTGCTCGCGGCAACGCGCACGTGCTCGTCGAAGGCCTTGGTCTCCAGGCGCAGGCCCCGGGCGTTGACGGCCTCCACATGCGAGGGCCGGCCTACCAGCACAACCTCATGCCCGGCGCGCGCGAGCATCGCCCCGTAGTAACAGCCGACCGCGCCGGCTCCCATGACTGCGACTTTCATCGGTTCGTTTCCTTGCTTGTCCGTACGAAGGGCAAGCCTAGCGAAGATGGCGCCTTCATGCCTCGCTTCATGCCTCAGTTTCCACGCCGCGCGATTTCAGCCCCTCGTCGAGCAGCCATTCGCGGAACGCCGCGAAGGCCGGCAGGTCGAGGCGGTCGGGCCGATAGCACAGGTAGTGCCCCTGGTTCACGCTCACGGGCGTGCCGCAGGGGCTCAGCAGTGCGCCTTCGGCGAGCTCCTCCTGCACCAGCAGCTTGGGCACGAGGCCGATGCCCAGTCCGTTGAGCGCCGCCTGGATCAGCGCCGAATACTGGGCGAAACGCGGTCCGGCCACGGTCTGCACCTCTGGCACGCCATGCTGCACGGCCCACAGGCGCCAGGCGGTGGGGGCGCCCTCGTGGTGCAGCAGCGTGTGGCCGACGATGTCGGCGGGCTGCGCGATGCGGTGGCGCCCTTCCAC
Source organism: Variovorax sp. SG517 (assembly GCF_013376045.1). GTDB lineage: Bacteria > Pseudomonadota > Gammaproteobacteria > Burkholderiales > Burkholderiaceae_C > Variovorax. Next base: position 45,551 of record NZ_JABMJG010000004.1, read on the forward strand.
CAGCGAGCGCGCCACGATCAGCACGAACTCGCGCCCCGCGATGTATTCGGACACCACGCCGGGCCAGCCGTCGGGGCCGTATCGGATGGCGGCGTCCACGCCTGCCGGGATGCCGTCGCTGGGCTCCAGGTGGCGGCTGAAGCTCAGCATCACGTGGCGGCTTTTCTGGCTGAAGGCGGGCAGGCGTGGAATGAGCCACTTGGTGAGGAAGGTGGGCACGCTCGCCAGCGTGAGCAGGCCGGCGCCAGCGTCGCCCGAACGGGCCTCGAAGGTGGCGGTCTCGATGGCGCGCAGGCCGCCGGAGATCTTCTGCCAGTACACGCGCCCCTGCGGCGTGAGCTGCACGCCGCGCCCGTTCTTCTGCAGCAACTCGCGGCCCAGGAAGGCCTCGAGCCCCGCGATCTGCTTGCTGACCGCGCTCACGGTGATGCACAGGGCGCCGGCCGCGAGCGTGATGCTCTGGTGGCGCGCCACGGCGTCGAAGGCCAGCAGTTCCTGGATGGTGGGGCAGTCGCGCTTCATGCATGGCCTCGCTTCATGAAAGCTGCGTGAAAAACGCTTTCCGATTGCTCAAATGTCGTCATCCAACTTTCACCCATAAGTACGCACGCGGTTCCTAGAATTCGAGGCGGCGCGGCGGCATGGCCGGCGCGAACAGTAGCGCATCCGGAAAGTATGCCGGGTGTCCATGACATTGGAGACAAACTTGGTTCGCGTCATCTCGCTCGTCTACGGCCTGTACCTGCTGCTGCCCATCGCGCTGCTGCTGGTCGGCAGCGTGGGCGGCAACTGGACCAACACGCTGCTGCCCACGGGCATCACCGGGCAGTGGTATGCCGACCTCTGGCTCGACACCTCCTTCCGCAAGGCCTTCGTGAGCAGCCTCGTGGTCGCCATGTCGGCCTGCGCCATCAACACCGTGCTGGCGCTGCCGCTGGCCTATGCGCTGTACCACGGCGCGCGGCGCGGCGGCAGCCTGGCGGCGCGCATCGTGAGCGCCACGCCGGTGGCGGTGCCGGCAATCACGCTGGCCTTCGGCTACATGATCGTCTTCAACACCGACCTCGCGCCTTGGCTGGGCTCGATGCCGCTCCTGATCGCGGCGCACGCGATCCTCACGCTGCCCTACCTTACCAACACGCTGCTGACCGATCTGCGCCACCTCGACCTCGGCCGACTGGAGCAGGCGGCCGCCACGCTCGGCGCCTCGGGCTGGCAGCAGTTCACCGGCATCGTGCTGCCCAGCCTGCGCCAGAGCCTGATCAGCGGGCTGGTGATGGTGGCGGCCATCTCGGTGGGCGAGTTCGGCGTGTCGAACCTGCTCACGAGCTTCCAGAACCGCACCTACCCGGTGGTGCTGCTGCAGGCCTTCTACGGCGCGACGGGCTTCGCCTGCGCGGCCACGGTGATCCTGCTGGTGCTGGCGAGCGCGTCGGCGCTTCTTTCCTCCTCCCTCGTGAAGCAACGCGCATAAGCGGCAGAACCGATACGCCATGAGCCTCCTCCTCGACAAGGTCAGCTACAACTACCCCGGCAGCACGCACGGGCTGCACGACGTATCGCTGGACGTGCGCACCGGCGAGCTGGTCGCGGTGATCGGTCCCAGCGGCTCGGGCAAGTCGACGCTGCTGAAGCTGGTGTCGGGCCTGGAGACGGGCCACACCGGCCGCATCGCGCTCGACGGCGAGGACATGTCGCGCACGCCGGTGCACCAGCGCCACATCGGCATGGTGTTCCAGAGCTACGCGCTCTTTCCGCACCTGAGCGTGCTCGACAACGTGGCCTACGGCCTGAAGCTGCGCAAGGTGGCCACGGCCGAACGGCACCGCCGCGCGCAGGAGCTGCTCGACATCGTCGGACTGGGCGAGTTCTCGCGGCGCGCAGTGGCGCAGCTCTCGGGCGGGCAGCAGCAGCGCGTGGCCCTGGCCCGCGCGCTGGCCATCGACCCGCGCGCCCTGCTGCTCGACGAGCCGCTCTCGGCCCTCGACGCCAGCGTGCGCGGCCACCTGCGCGACCAGATCCGCGCCATCCAGCAGCGCTTCAACGCCACGACGCTGCTGGTCACGCACGACCAGGAGGAAGCGCTGGCCATGGCCGACCGCGTGGCGATGCTGAAAGACGGCCGGCTGCTGCAGATCGCCACGCCGCGCGACATCTACGAGAACCCCGCGAGCCGCGCGGTGGCGGAGTTCGTCGGGCTCTCGACGATCCTGTCCGCGAAGGTGGCCGCGCCCGGCCGCCTGGACATGGGTTTCGCCGAGCTCTTCGCCGACACCGGCCAACGCCCCTTCGGCAGCGAAGTGCATGTGCTGGTGCGGCCCGAGCACGTCCGGCCCGACCCGGCCGCCGACGCCGTGAACCGGCTCGCGGGCCGCACCGGCGCGCAGCGCTACCTGGGCGCGCTCACGCGCTACGACTTCGAAGTGCCGGGCGCGGGCAAGCCCTTCCTCGCCGAATCGGCGATGCCGGCGGCAGAGGCCATCGCCATCGCTCCGGAACACCTCCGTTTACTGGACCACTGAACCCATCCTCCAAGGAGCCACCATGCAACGCAGACATCTGATCCAGGCCGCCGGCGCACTGCCGCTGGCCACCCTCGCGGCCCGCACCGCATTCGCCTTCGACGGCCCCGAGCTCTACGCCGGCGAGAAGGCGCTGTACGCCGAGGCGCAGAAGGAAGGCCTGTGCGTCTCCTTCGACACCGGCCCCGAATGGGCCAACTGGAAGTCGCTGTTCCGCGACTTCAAGAAGCGCTATCCCGAGATCGAGCTGACCTACAACGACATCGGCTCCGCCGCCACCGTGGTCTCGCTCGAGAAGACCAAACGCCGCCCGCAGGCCGACACCGCCTACTACTTCGCCGCCTCCGCCGTCGACGCCGCCAAGAAAGACGTGGTCGCGCCCTTCAAGCCCGTCAACTTCGACAAGCTGCCGGCCGTGTTCCGCGAGGCCGAGGGCCGCTGGTTCACCATCCACACGCTCAACATCGCCTTCCTGGTCAACAAGAAGCTGGTGAAGAACGTGCCCACCGGCTGGGCCGACCTGCTCAAGCCCGAGTTCAAGAACACGGTCGTGTACCTCGACCCGCGCTCCACCGGCATCGGCCAAGTGCTGACCTTCGCGGCGGCCTACGCCAACGGCGGCAGCGTCGACAACGTGCCGCCCGGCACCGACTACCTCGGCAAGCTGCATGCGGCCGGCAACGTGCTGCGCGTGGAAGGCACTACGCCTTATGCCAAGTTCCTGAAGGGCGAGATCCCGGTGTGGATCAGCTACGAGAACGACGGCCTGAAGGCCAAGCACGTCGACGGCATGGGCGACGCGGTGGAAGTCGTGATTCCCAAGGAAGCCAGCGTGGCCGCGCCCTATGCCATCAGCCTCGTGAAGAACGGCCCGAACCCGAACGCCGGCAAGCTGTGGCTCAACTTCATCATGAGCGAGGCCGGCCAGTCGCTGTTCGCCCAGGGCTTCGTGCGCCCTGCAGTGCCGGGTACGCCGCTGTCGGCCGACGTGGCGGCGAAGATGCCGGCCGCGCCGCAGATCAAGCCGCTCGACGTGGTGAAGGCCTCGGAGCGCAAGGCGGAAGTCGACAAGCTCTGGGCGCAAGCCGCACTGGGCAAGTAGGCAGCCATGCGACGCTTTGGCGCCTGGCCCGCGTGGGCCTTCATGGCGCTGTTCTTCGCGGTGCCGCTGGCGGCGCTGCTGCCCGAGGCCTTCGGCGAGGGCGGCAGCGCCTTCGGCCGGCTGTTCGGCAACCCGCTGTTCTTCGGCGCGCTGCGCAACACGCTGGCGCTCGGGCTCGCGGCGGGTGCCATGTCGGCGCTGGTGGGCACGTGCATCGCGATCGAGCTCGCGCGCCAGCCCGAGGGCCGGCGGCGCTGGATGATGACGCTGCTGGGCCTGCCGCTGGCCTTCTCGGGTCTGGTGATCGCCTACGGCTTCATCCTGGCCTTCGGCCGTGCGGGCTTCGTGACGCAGCTGCTCGCGGGCCTGGGGGCGGACCCGGCGGCCATCGGCAGCTGGATCTACAGCGTGTCGGGCCTGGGTTTTGCGTATGCCTATTACCTGATTCCGCGCGTGGCGCTGTCGCTGTACCCGGTGTTCGCCAACCTCGACCTGCGCCCGGTGCAGGCAGCGCGCACGCTGGGTGCGTCGAAAGCGCGCGCCTTCTGGGACACGGTGGTGCCCGAGGTGATGCCCTCGGTGCTGTCGAACGCCTGCATGGTGGCCGCGATCGCGATGGGCACCTACGGCACGGCGCTGGCGCTCGTGGGCACGCAGCTCAACATCCTGCCGCTGATGCTGCTGGCGCAGGTGGGCGACGGCGGTTTCGATTTCGCGGTGGCAGCGGCCCTGTCGCTGGTGCTGATGGTTGTGTGTGTGATCGTGATGGGAGTGGGCGATGTCTTTACGCGAAGGCGCGAGCGCGGTGGCGCTGCCGGCGCAGGTCACTGAGGCGCTGGCGCGCCTAGCGCAGAAGCAGAAGGGGCCGCAGCGCCACCGCCAGCCGGTGGCCATCATCGGCCCCGGCGACGGCGGTGCGGCCGAATGCGAAGCCGCTTATGCGGTGGCGCACGCGCTGGCCGGCGCGGGCATGGCCGTGGTCTGCGGCGGGCGCGGCGGCGTGATGGCGGCGGCCTCGCGCGGCGCCGCGGAAGCCGGCGGCATCGCCGTGGGCATCCTGCCTGAGGACGACGACCGCAACGCCAACGAGTGGCTCAGCGTGGCCATTCCGACCGGCATGGGCGAGATGCGCAACGGCATCGTCGCGCGCAGCGGCGTGTGCCTGGTCGCCATCGGCGGCAACATGGGAACGCTGTCCGAGATGGCACTGGGTCTCAAGTGGGGCAAGCCGGTGTTCGTGATGCATGGCGACGTGGCGCTGCCGGGGGCGGTGCAGGTCTCGGACGTGAACGAGATGCTGGCGAAGGTGCTGGCCTGCCTCCTGGACGACTGACCCCCAACCGATCACTGACTGACCGGGCAGCCGCATTGCACAATGCCGCCATGCCCTACATGCCAACTTTCGTCGCCCCCGCCCGCTTCACCGACGCCGCCGCGGCGCTCGAACAGGTCAAGTCCATCTACAACGGCGGCCTGGCCCATTTGCGCGAATCGATGCTGCGCTTCGTCGCCGGCGAGGAACTGCCGGGGCGGGTGCGGGCCTGCTACCCCTTCGTGCGGGTCCACACCCACACCGTCTCGCGCCACACGCCGCCGGCCAACGCCGGCCTGAGCTACGGCTTCGTGGCCGGCCCCGGCCGCTACGAGACCACGCTCACGCGCCCCGACCTGTTCGCGCGCTACTACCTCGACCAGTTCCGGCTGCTGCTGGAGAACCACCAGGTTGAGCTCGAGGTGGGCACCAGCACGCAGCCGATCCCGATCCACTTCTCCTTCGCCGAGAACGACCACATCGAAGGCACCATGAGCGCCGAGCGCCGCGCCCTCATGCGCGACGTGTTCGACCTGCCCGACCTGGGCGTGATGGACGACGGCATCGCCAACGGCACCTTCGAGGCGCGAGACGGCGAGGCTCAGCCGCTGTCGCTGTTCACCGCCGCACGGGTCGACTACTCGCTGCACCGCCTGCGCCACTACTCGGGCACGGCGCCGGAGTGGTTCCAGAACTTCGTCCTGTTCACCAACTACCAGTTCTACATCGACGAGTTCGTGCGCCTGGGCCACGAGGCCATGGCCGACGAGAACAGCGAGTACGTCGCCTTCATCGAGCCCGGCAACGTGGTCACGCGCCGACGCGGCCTGCCCGCCGGCTCGAGCGCCACCTACGGCCACCTGCTCGACGGCAGCCAGGGCACCGCGCCGCCGCGCCTGCCGCAGATGCCGGCCTACCACCTGGTGCGCGAGGACTGCAGCGGCACCACCATGGTCAACATCGGCGTCGGCCCGGCCAACGCCAAGACCATCACCGACCACATCGCGGTGCTGCGCCCGCACGCCTGGATGATGCTGGGCCACTGCGCGGGCCTGCGCAACACGCAGCAGCTCGGCGACTACGTGCTGGCCCACGCCTACGTGCGCGAGGACCACGTGCTCGACGAGGAGCTCCCGCTGTGGGTGCCCATTCCGGCGCTGTCGGAGATCCAGCTCGCGCTGGAAAAAGCCGTGGCCGACGTCACGCGCTATGAGGGCCCCGACCTGAAGAAGATCATGCGCACCGGCACGGTGGCCAGCACCGACAACCGCAACTGGGAGCTGCTGCCGGGCAACCAGCCGCAGCGCCGCTTCAGCCAGAGCCGCGCGGTGGCACTCGACATGGAAAGCGCGACCATCGCGGCCAACGGCTTCCGCTTCCGCGTGCCCTACGGCACCCTGCTGTGCGTGAGCGACAAGCCGCTGCACGGCGAGATCAAGCTGCCCGGCATGGCCAACCATTTCTACCGCGAGCGTGTGGAGCAGCACCTGCGCATCGGCATGCGGGCCATCGACATCCTGCGCGAGGAAGGCTCGTCGCGGCTGCACAGCCGCAAGCTGCGCAGCTTCGCCGAAGTGGCGTTCCAGTAATGGCATTCCCCTAAGAAGAATGGCTCCAGCAGGGGCCGGCGAGGGCGCGGGCCTCAGGGTTTGTCCTGCCCGAAGCCGCGCGGGAATGGCGCTTTTCGCGGACATCATCCGGTCTATCCCACGACAACCGGAAAGAAGATGACCCAGTCGCGCTCCGTTTCCTCCATCTCCCGCCGCAGTTTCTCTGCATGGATCGCGGCCTCGGCCGCGGCAGTCGGCGGGGGGCACGCCGCCCTGTGGCCGCGCGCGGCCCACGCGGCCGATGCGCCGCTGAGCAACAGGCTGCGCATCGTGATTCCCGCCAACGAGGGCGGAGGCTGGGACCAGACCGGCCGTGCGCTGGGTGCCGCCATGCTGGCATCGGGCGCGGTCGGCAGCGTGGTGTATGAAAACGTCGGCGGCAAGGGCGGCACGATCGGGCTTGCGAAGTACGTCGAGAAATATGACGCCGACCCCGACACGCTGTTGATGAGCGGCATGGTCATGGTCGGCGCGGTCGCGCTGCAGAAGCCCACGGTCACCATGGCCAACATGGCGCCGATCGCCCGCCTCACCAGCGACTATGAGGTGATCGCGGTGAAGGCCGACTCCCCCATCAGGACGCCGAAGGACCTGATCGCGCAGCTGCACGCGGACGCGGCCAACACCGTCATCGCGGGCGGCTCGGCCGGCGGCGTCGACCACATGTACGCCGGCATGCTGGCGCGCGTGGCCGAGGCCTCGCAGTCGCTGGTCTACCAGGCGCACCCCGGTGGAGCGGAGGTGGTCGAGGCGCTGGAAAGCGGCAAGGCCGCCGCGGGCATCTCCGGCTACAGCGAGTTCGCGGAGAGCCTGGCCAGCGGCAAGCTGCGGGCCATCGGCGTGTCGTCGAAGCGGCCGTTCCAGGGCATCGCCTCGGTGCGCGAGCAGGGCGTGGAGGCCGACCTCGCGAACTGGCGCGGCGTGCTCACCGGCCGCAAGGTGCCGCCGTACCGCAAGGCGGCGCTGTTGACAGTGGTGAAGCGCGCCACCGCCACCGACACGTGGCAGAAAGCCATCAAGCAGAACAACTGGGACCCGTTCTGGCTGGAGGGCAAGGAGTTCGAGAGCTTCCTCGAGACCGACACGGCGATGGCCGGCCCGCTGATCTATCTGCTGAAGCTGAAAGCCTGAGCGTTCCGGGCCCTGGCAGGACACGGCCGCCTGGTCGTTTGTTCGGGTTTTCCCCGATCAGGCGACACCGGCTTTTGACATGGTTTTCGTCCATCATCCCGTTACTTTTACGGGGAGATTGAAACAAAATGACGCATTCCATGCCAACCGACCTTTCTCGTCGCGGTTTTGCCGCACTCTTTGCGTCGGCCGCCGCGGCGGGCGCGGTGCCCGCTTCGCTCTGGCCCGCCGTGTCCCGTGCGGCCGAGCCGCAGCTGATTCCGAAGCTACGCATCTTCATTCCCGCCAATGAAGGCGGCGGCTGGGACCAGACCGGCCGCGCCCTCGGCGCCGCCATGGTCGCTTCCGGCGCGGTGGGCGACGTGGCCTACGAGAACCTGGGCGGCAAGGGCGGCACCATCGGCCTCGCGAAATACGTCGAGAAGTACGACGCCGATCCCGACACGCTGCTGATGAGCGGCATGGTCATGGTCGGCGCGGTCGCGCTGCAGAAGCCCGCCATCACCCTCGCGCAGGTTGCGCCGGTGGCGCGCCTCACCAGCGACTACGAGGTGGTGGCCGTGAAGGCCGACTCGCCCATCAAGACGCCGAAGGACCTGATCGCGCAGCTGCGCACCGATGCCGCGAAGACCGTCATCGCGGGCGGCTCGGCCGGCGGCGTGGACCACATGTACGCCGGCATGCTGGCACGCGTGGCCGGCAACGCCGGCGCGCTGGTCTACCAGCCGCACCCGGGCGGCGCGCAGGTGGTCGAGGCGCTCGAATCGGGCAAGGCCGCCGCCGGCATCTCGGGCTACAGCGAATTCAGCGAACAGCTCGCCAGCGGCAAGCTGCGCGCCATCGGCGTGTCGGCCAAGCGCCCCTTCCAGGGCATTCCGTCGGTGCGCGAACAGGGCGTGGACGCCGACCTCGCCAACTGGCGCGGCGTGCTCACCGGCAAGAAGGTCACGGCCGAGCGCCGCGCCGTGCTGCTCGAGGCGGTGCGCCGCGCCACCACGGCCGAGGTCTGGCAGAAGACCATCAAGCGCAACAACTGGGACTCGTACTGGATGGCGGGGAAGGACTTCGAGAGTTTTCTCGATCTCGATACGGCGATGGCCGGCCCCTTGATCTACCTGCTCAAGCTCAAAGCCTGAACGCTTCGCGCTTCAGGAAAAAAGCTCCGGCATCTCCCGCTGCGCCTCCGGCGTCAGCGTGAGCGCGCGCCCGTCCAGCTCCTGCCTCGCCCATCCGCGCTTCAGCGAGAGCTGCAGCCATGCCGCGCCCAGCGCGCCCCCCAGGTGCGGGCGGCGTTCGCTCCAGTCGAGGCAGGCGCAGGCGAAGCGGCGGCGTGAGCGGCGCACGGCGTCGATCTCCACGCCCAGGCTCTCCAGCGCGATCGCGCCTTCGGGCGTGAGCTCGTACGAGCCGCTGTGCAGCCCGCTGAGCCAGCCCTGCGCATGCAGGCGGTCGTGCAGCGCGACGCCGGCCGTGCCCGCCATGTGGTCGTAGCAGGTGCGCGCGCTGCGCAGGCGGCTGGGTGTGCTGGGCTTGAACTCGGGCGCTGGCGGCGTACGGGGCGTGCCGGCCACCACCATCAGGCTTTCGAGCGCGGAGGCGACGTCGTCGTTGGCGAGGCGGAAGTAGCGGTGCTTGCCTTGCACCATCACGTCGACCAGCCGTTCCTCCTTCAGGCGCGCCAGATGCGCGCTGGCGGTGGACGCGGCCACCTCGGCAACGGTGGCGAGCTCGGTGGCGGTGCGTGCGTGGCCGTCCATCAGGCAGCTCAGCATGCGGGCGCGCGCCGGCTCGGCGATGGCGCCTGCGAGGCGGGCAAGCTGGAAGTCGGCGGAGGAGGAAAGGGTGTCGTCCATGCGCCGATCCTAAGACGGCGGCGCACGCCACACTTCGTTCTCGGGCGAAGTGTGGTGGCCGCATCGATCGCACACTGGCGCCCATGAACCAAAGCCCCACGCACTACGCCCTGCCTGCCGATCCGGTCGCGGCAGCCACCCACGCCGATCCGTATCCGTACTACGCGACCCTTCGCGACGGACCGCCGCTCGCGTGGAACGAGAAGCTGCGCCTTTGGGTTGCGAGCCGCGCCGACGTCGTCGAGCAGGTGCTGCAGGCCCACAGCGCGCTGCGCGTGAGGCCGGCCGCCGAGCCGGTGCCGCGCGCCATCGCGGGCAGCCCGGCCGGCGAGGTGTTCGGCCACCTGGTGCGCATGAACGACGGCACCGCGCATCAGGCGCACCGGCCCGCGCTGCAGCGGGCGCTCGCCGGGCTCGACCTCGACGCTGTTCATGCGGCCGCCCTGCAGGTCGCGCAACGCGTGCCGCGGGAGCAGGCGCTGTCCGATACGCTGTTCTCGATGCCCGTGCAGACCGTCGCGCACCTGCTCGGCTTTGCCGACGAAGCGCTGCCGCAGGTGAACCGGTGGATGCGCGACTTCGTGGCCTGCCTGTCGCCGCTCTCGACGCCCGATCAGTTGCAACGCGCGAGCACCGCCGCCGCGGAGCTGATGACGCGCTTCGAGACCCTGGCAGCCGGCACGCCGCCCCAGCACGGCACGCTGCTCGCCGCCGTGCTGGCGCAGAGCGCGGGCGACGCGCCGCTTTCGCGCTCGCTGCTCGCGAACCTCGCCGGCCTGCTTTCGCAGACCTGCGACGCCACGGCGGGGCTGGTCGGCAACAGCCTGGTCGCGCTGATGCGCGAGCCTTCGCTGCTGCCCTCGACCGGCACGCGCGACGGCCTCCGGGCCATCGTCGAGGAAACCGCGCGGCACGATCCGTCGGTGCACAACACGCGGCGCTTCGCCGCCGAGGCCGTCACCATCGCCGGCACCGAACTGGCTGCGGGCGATGCGGTGCTGGTGCTGCTGGCCTCGGCCAACCGCGACCCGGCCTTCAATCCGGAGCCCGACCGATTCATGCCGGTGCGCGCACGGCGTCGCATGCTCGGCTTCGGCCACGGCATGCACGCATGTCCCGGACAGGCACTGGCCTGCACGCTGGCGGCGGCCAGCCTGCACACGCTGCTGCATCGCGGCCTCGACCTCGATGCGCAGCGCCTGCGCGGCTGGAGCTACCGTCCGTCGGTCAACGGGCGCATTCCAGTGTTCCACTGACCGGTGCCCGCGAGGTGCGGCGACAGCTGCGCCTCGCCCCAGCGCAGCGGCAGCGCTCCCGGGCGGCGCAGCGCATGCTCGACGTGGAAACGCACCAGACGCTCGGCCCCCTCGAACGCGTCCACCTCGGGCCCGTTCCAGATGATCTCGGCCGTGGCCGCCACATGCAGCAGGTCGCCGCTGTCGAAGTCGACGAACAGCAGCCCGGCGCGCGGATGCGCCGCCAGGTTGCCCAGCGTGTTGAAGAAGCGGTTGCCGTTGAAGTCCGGCAGCGTGAGCGTGTCGTCGCCATCGATGCGCACGAAGCCCGGCCGGCCGCCGCGATGCGACACGTCGACACCATGCGAGCTCGCATCGGCCGCGTCGCCTGTCGCCGCCTCGTCGGGATAGGCGGTGGCGATGAACAGCGTGTCGGCGCTGCCGATGAGGCGGTGCGCCGCCAGGTCGAACCGGTCGAGCCACTGCGCCTGCGGTGCCGCGCCGGCGCGCGGCGGCACGAACACCGGCTCGCGCGCCTGGATGTAGCGCGGGCAGTTGCCGAAGCTCTGCTGCACCGCGACCATGAAGCCCGCATCGTCGAGCGCCTCGACCGTGCCGTTCATGCGGTTGCGCCGCCGCGTGTGCGGCTGGATGCCGAGCAGGCCCAGCGTGGCGCCCTGCTTCAGCTGGCCGACAAGAGGATCATCCGCCGCCGGCAGCGCATCGACGCGCAGGTGCGTGGGGTCGGGCGAGTGCACGAAGCCGACGGGCGCGGCGAGCACGCTGGCCCAGGGCTGCAGGTTCTCGTCGATGCTGCCGGCCACGATGAACGGCAGCAGCTCGAAGAAATCGCGATGCTGGTCGGGCATGTAGTCGCGGATCACGCGGGGCCCGGCGACCTCCATCTGCTCGCGCGAGCCCGCCAGGGCCTGCAGCGCGCGCTCGCCCGCGTGGAAAGGCGCGGCGATCATGAGCCGACCCCCACCGCGGGTGCCGCGGGGGCTGCGGGCGTGCGCACCATCGGCACGAAGCCCGGCAGCGCCTCCACGCGCCCGAGCCATTCGCGCACCTTCGGATAGCCGTCGAGCGACACGCTGCCTTCGGGCGCGCGTGCCACGTACGCGTAGTTTGCGATGTCGGCCAGCGTGGCGGTCGGGCCCGCGAGGAAGGGCTGCTGCTCCAGGTGCATTTCCATCACCGACAGCAGCGCGTGCGAGCGCTTGACGATCTCCGTCGGGTCGGCCGGATGGCCGAACAGCGCGATGACCCGCGCCGCCGCCGGGCCGTACGCCAGCGGACCAGCCGCCACCGAGAACCAGCGCTGCACGCGCGCCGCGCCGACCGCATCGCGTGGCATCCAGCGCGAGGGATCGGTCGCATAACGTTCGTTGAGGTAGACCAGGATGGCGTTGGAGTCGGCCAGCGTGACCTCGCCGTCCTCGATCACCGGCACCTGACCGAAGGGATTGCGCGCCAGGAACTCCGGCGTGCGGTTCTCGCGCTTGCGCATGTCGATCTCGACGCTCTCGAAGGGCAGCCCGAGCATCGCGAGGAAGAGCCGCACGCGATGCACGTGGCCCGAGATGGCGGAGCCGTAGAGCTTGATGGGCTGCACAGGTTGAGAGAGGCGGGCGGCGGTCATGGACGATTCCTTTTCTGCGAAGAGTTGGGGCATGGGCTGGATTCTTCTCTCTTGCGTAGATCGAATGAATAGCCATTCCTGTATTTGACTGCTGCGTTTTCCGGTTTAATCGCTCCATGGATCGTTTCAAGGCCATGCAGACCTTCGTGCAGATTGCCGACCAGGGCAGCCTGACTCGCGCCGCCGAGGCGCTGGGCACCTCGCTGCCCGCGGTGGTGCGCTCCCTCGCCGCGCTGGAGGCCCACCTGGGCGTGCGCCTCTTCCACCGCACCACGCGCCGCCTCTCGCTCACCGAGGAAGGGCGCAGCTACCTGCCGAGCGCGCGCGAGGTGCTGCTCGCGGCAGACGCCGCCGACCTCGCGCTGAAGGCCGAGGCGCGCGAACCGGCGGGCCAGCTCACCATCACCGCGCCGGTGCTCTTCGGCCACATGTACGTGGCGCCGGCCATCGTTCGCTTCATGAAGCGCTACGAGAAGGTGCGCTGCAGCGTGCGGCTGTACGACCGCACGGTGAACCTGCTCGACGAGGGCATCGACGTCGGCATCCGCATCAGCCCGCTTGAAGATTCCTCCCTCGTCGCCCAGACCATGGGCACCATCCGCCGCGTGCTGGTCGCAAGCCCCGACTACCTGGCGCGGCACGGCACGCCGGCGCATCCGCGCGAGCTGAACGGCGCGCCCTGCGTGCGCGGCCGCGTCGACGCGCCGGCGCACTGGCAGTTCTACGAGGGAGCAAAAGCGATCAGCGTGATGCCCGACAACCGGCTGGAGTTCAACCACCTCGCGCCGGCCATCGAGTCGTGCGCGGCAGGCATGGGCTTCGGCACCTTCTTCTCGTACCAGGTGATGCCGCACGTCGCGCAGGGGCGGCTGAAGCTGGTGCTCGAAGACTTCGAACCGCCGCCACGGCCGGTGAGCGTGATCTATCCGAACGCGCGGCTGCTGCCGGCGCGCACGCGGGCGTTCATCGACTGGATGAAGATGGAGTTTGGGGGGCTCAGGCTTTGAGCTGGGCGCTCCGGCGCGGCGGCACCTCGAGCAACAGCGCCTCGACCAGGCCATGCAAGGCCTCGTGCAGTTGTGCGAGAAAGGCTTCGAGCCGGTCGGGCAATGCATTGACGCGCGATACGCAGGCGCTGGCAGGCTCACCGATGAACGTCACCACCTGCCCCGGCCCCGCCTTGTTGGGCAGAGTCCCGTGGCGCCACCACTCCCAGGCTTGCGCCATCGTCTTAACGGCCCGTTGGCCCGGAAACACCGGATGCCGCGGCATATCGCCGTTCAACAGGTAGCGCAGCCGCCCGATGTCAGCCTTGTCCTGAGCACACTCGGTACGCAGCGCGCGCCCGACGGCATCGGCATCGACGGCGTTGTTCGGCACCAGCCACATCAGGTCGAGCAGGTCCTTGAAGCGCGGCCGCACCAGGCACTGGTGAAGCTTCCAGGCGATCTGCAGGTCGAGCGCGCAAGTGCTCGGCAAGTGGAACGCCTCGCCGAGACACGGCCGGTAGTGCAACGGCACGGGCGGAGGGTCCAACTTCAGGTTGAAGCTCACGTCCAGCCGGAAGCGATGCAGCGGGGTTTGCGAATCGCCGTCGAGCACGCAGCCGTCGATGTCGGTGCTGACGGTGGGAAAGTCGTCGTCCATGGCGTAGTCGATCATTCGCCAGAACGCGTTGTCGATGAACGGACGGAAGTGCAGGCCGTCGTCGAGGTGCACCGTGGTCACGGACTGCGCCCATGTATTCAGTTGCCGGGCGCTGCGCTCGCGGTCGAAGGGCTCGGTGCACACCCAGTCGATGTCGCGCGACAAGCGCTCGTTGTCCTGCTCCGGCCCGTTCAGGTATTGGCGCGTGACGAGGCTGCCCTTGAGCATGAAAGGGCCACCCACCCATGCCGCGCGGCGCATGAAACCTTCCAGCAGAACGAGCTCTCGCGCCTGCTCGACCGTCGCCCCGGTGCGCCGGGCTTCGTTCTCCATGCCGGCCTGCGTCACCGACAGGGTCATGCCGAGGCTTCCAGCCATCCCGCGTCCATCGACTCCCGGCTGTCGAGCAGGCAGATCTCCGTCTCCTGTTTGAGCAGCGGCCAGCCCTGGCGCTCCAGCTGCCCGGCCAGTGCCGCCACGCGGGCCCTGAACCCGTCCAGCGGTTCGCGGCTGCGCAGGGTGACGAAGCGCACGTCCGTCTCGTCCTTCAGGCTGTTGCGCGAGAGGCGCGCGCCGTGCGTCTCGCACAGGTGCTGCAACGCGGAGGCGTCGTGCACCCGCAGCTTGCCGTGCCATTCGAAGTACTCGCCGGGCCGGCTCAGGCATTCGTGGCCCTGGATGGGGGCCTCCACCTTCACGCGCAGCACGGCCATGCCCGCGCGCGCCAGCCATTGCGCGAGCGCCATCGCCTCGGCCTTCGCCTCGGTCAGGTCGCCGCGCAGCCAGGTGGTGGCCATGGGCTGCTGCTTCTGTTCGCCGTGGGCGAGGTCGATCAGCAGCGGCTTGAGCCCCACCTGCTCGCACACCTCGACGAAGGAAGGAATCCGCGCGGCATCCATCGCACCGCAGGTCAGGTGAAGTTCGAGCCGGCCTTTCAGCAGCGGTGGAATCGTGTTCATGGCGCGGCCACCCGAGCGGGCAGGGGCTTGCCGTCGCACAGCGCGGCCGTGTCGCTGACCATGCCGCGCACCGCCTCTTCCATGCCGAGGTTCAGCACCGACATGAATTCGCCGTTGCCGTTGGCCCAGTTGGTGCGCGTGCCCATGCCGTGGTACTGGCGCACGACGGCCTCGGTGCCGGGCATGCGGTAGGTGGCCTGCAGCACGACGTGCGAGACCAGGTTCAGGCCGGCCGACCACGAATGCGCCAGGCGCAGCGCCACGTCGGCCGTCACCTGCCGCGCATTGCCGGACGCGGGTAGCGCGGCCGTCGCGACCCGCAGGCCGTAGCGGCTTGCCGACTGCAGCGCGCCGCGTGTCCAGGCACTCGCGTCGCCGCCGCCCTGGATGGACTGCACCGCCAAGGGCGTGGCGTGCAACGTGGGCATCATGAGGGTCAGGTTGCCGACACTGGCCTTGTGAGGGCGCACGTCGTCGATCTTCGGCAGGTACAGGGTGCAGCCGCTCGCCACGCGCAGCGGTGCGACCGGTGTGCTGTTGGGCCGCTCCGCAGGCTCCGGCGCCGGCTCGTACACCATGGGAAGCGGCTCGGTCTCGGTCAGCGCATGCGACGCGACAGGTGCGGCAAGAAGCACGGAGAAGGCACCGAGCGCGGCGGCGGCCCTCGATGCGTGGCGTGGCGTCATGGGGCTGCGCTCCTGACCGAATAGAGGGCTCCGTCCTGGTCGCGGAACAGCACGCGTCCCGGCCGCTCGTCGAAACTCGGGCCGGCCAGCGTCACCCAGGAGCCGTTGACGTTGAAGCGTGCGGTCTTCACCGCACCGGAACGCACGCCTGCGACATCGAGCGCCACCGCTTGCAAGGTCTGGGCCATCGACTCGCGCATCACGCCGCGCAGCACCTGCCCGTCGTCGGCGGTGAGGCGGCGTATGACGGCGGCGCGCGCGACGCCGCCCACCGGCGTCTGGAAGATGACGGCCGCGCGGTACGAAGGCTCGCTCCTGCCGTCCTGCCAGAGCAGGGCCGAGGTGCGCGTGGTGAATGCGCCCAGCCCGGGCTCCAGCGCGTATTGGAGCAACAGCACCATGTAGGCGGGGCCGTTCTTCGTGGCGGCGATGCGGGCCTCGTGCTCTGCCTTGACCGGCATGGCGGGAAGCAGCTCCGACGAGCGGATCTTCAGCGGAAACGAACTCGGCTCGGCCAGCTGCGCCTCGAGCGCCCGGCCGGCCTCGGCGCGGTAGTCGTAGTCGAGCAGCGGGCCGACGATGGCCTGCACCTCGGCGCTCATCTCTTTCTGGCGCGACTGCTGCACCGAAGAGTCGATGAGCGCGCCGATCAGCCCGCCGCCGGTGGCAGCGCTCACGCCCGGGGGCTGGGCGGAGAACATGAAGCTCTCCTGTGCGACGACCACGCGCAGGTCGACCTCCTGGACCTTGTTGCGGTCCGCGGCCGCCAGCGGCCTGTGAAATGGCGCGCAGGCGCCGAGCAGCAGCAACGCCGTCAGCGCCAGCCAGAAACGCAGCATCCTAGGCTCTCCCCCCTTGTGAAATGCCATTGGCTCATTCATCCCTCTGTCGATGGGTGCGGCGATTTTGCCGCTGCCGGGAGCGTGGTCCGCCCCGGGTTATCGAGGGCCCATGGTGCCGGTCGTCTTCAGGCGGCTGTCGAGAATCCAGCCCATAGTGTCCTCGCCCGTTTTCGGGTGGATGAACAGCACCTGAACCCACTCCTTGTATGGCGTGTAGACGGTGACGCGGTCCTTGGGAATCAGGAAGCGGCCGCTGTCGCAGGCGGCGTCGGGCGCCGTGTACAGGCGGGCCCGGCCGGTGCCGACGACGACAGCGCCGTAGCGCGGAACGAAGCCAGGGCTCGCATTCGCAACCGCATGAAGCTCCTCGCACTTGCGGCTGTCGGCGGGTGCCGCCGCCACGGCCTGGACCGCCAGCGCGGCAAGGCTCGCCACGCACCAGGATGAAATTGCTCTGGACATCGGCGGATTGTCCATCGATTGAAGCGATGGGACGCCCGCCGCGCGGCTGCGTCAGAATGGCCGCGTGCCGCCTACACATTCCTCCACACCGCCTCCCCTCTTCCACGCAAGCCACCTGCACAAGCGCTATGGAGACGCGACGGTCGTGGACGACCTCTCGTTCGAGATCGCACCCGGCGAATGCCTGGGCGTGATCGGCCCGAACGGCGCGGGCAAGACCACCACCATCCGCATGTGCCTGGGCCTCACCGCCCCCGACGGCGGCGAGATCTCCGCGCTCGGGCTGCAGATGCCGCGCGATGCGCTGGCGATCAAGGCGCAGCTCGGCGTGGTGTCGCAGTTCGACACGCTCGACCCCGACTTCAGCTGCGCCGAGAACCTCGTGGTGTACGGCCGCTACTTCGGCTTCGGCAAGGCGCAGGTTCGCGCGCGCGTACCGCAGCTTCTGGAATTCGCGGCGCTGTCGCACAAGGCAGATGCGAAGCCGGGCGAGCTCTCGGGCGGCATGCGGCGGCGGCTGTCGCTGGCGCGCGCATTGGTCAACGACCCGAAGCTGCTGCTGCTCGACGAGCCGACCACCGGCCTCGACCCGCAGGCGCGGCACCTGATGTGGGAACGGCTGCAGGTGCTGCTGCAGCAGGGCAAGTCGATCCTGCTGACCACGCACTTCATGGACGAGGCCGAGCGCCTTTGCTCGCGCCTGCTGGTGCTGGACCACGGCCGCAAGATCGCCGAGGGCCGCCCGCGCGACCTCATCGCCGAGCACCTGGAGCCCGACGTGGTCGAGGTGTACGGCAACGGCGCGCTGTCGCTGGCCGAGTCGGCCGAGCTGAAGGCGATGGCGGCGCGCGTGGAGGTCAGCGGCGAGACGGTGTTCTTCTACACGCAGGACGCGCGGCGGCTTCTCGACGCGCTGACCCGCCACGGTGGACTGCGCACCTTCCATCGGCCCGCGAATCTCGAAGACCTTTTTCTGAAACTCACGGGTCGCCAGATCCGCGAGGACGGCTGAACAATGAACACGACGACAGCAACAACAAGCGCTCCCTCTTCGCCCTCACCATGGCGCCCGCCTGAGCTCTCGCTGCGCTGGTGGCCCGTGTTCCTGCGCAACCTGCTGGTGTGGCGCAAGCTCGCCATTCCGAGCCTGATCGGCAACATCGCCGAGCCGCTGATCTGGCTCGTGGCCTTCGGCTACGGCATGGGCGCGCTGGTCGGGCAGGTGTCGGTCGACGGCACGAAGGTGCCGTACATCCTGTTCCTGGCCAGCGGCTCGATCTGCATGAGCGCGATGAACGCGGCGAGCTTCGAGGCGCTGTACTCGGCCTTCTCGCGCATGCACGTGCAGAAGACCTGGGACGGCATCATGAACGCGCCCGTCGGTCTCGACGACATCGTGCTGGCGGAGATGCTGTGGGCGGCATTCAAGTCGATCTTCACGGTGACGGCGATCCTGTTCGTGATGCTCGGGCTGGGCATCAGCCACAGCCCGAAGCTCGTGGTCGCGTGGATGGTGCTGATAGGCGCGGGCATCACCTTCTCGTCGATCGCGCTGATCTTCAACGCGCTGGCCAAGGGCTACGACTTCTTCACTTATTACTTCACGCTGTTCATGACGCCGATGATGTTTCTGAGCGGCGTGTTCTTTCCGCTGGAGCAACTGCCCTCCGCCGTGCAGGCCGTGGCCGCGTGGCTGCCGCTGACGAACGCTGTGGCGCTGGTGCGGCCGCTCTTCATGGACCAGTGGCCGGCCGGCTGGTGGGTGCACGCCGTGGTGCTGGCGGTGTATGCGGTGGCGGCGTTCTGGATCGCGCTGTCGCTGACGCGGAAGCGGTTCAGGGCATAGCGGGCTCGAGACCGCCGGGCGGCCGCCACGCGATGACTCCCGCCGTTCGGGCGCGGACCTCGGGCGAAGCCAGGCAGGTAACAACGGACTCGTAGCCTGGCGCACCGGGATGCGGCGCTACCTGCATCGGCGGGCTGTGGTTGGCCGGGCAGAGGATGATGGTTTCGTCAGGGCCCACGGCGGACAGGTCGAGGATCGCGCAGGAGCGGGTGAGCATGAAGACGGGCCGCGCGGCCGAGCCTCTTCTGCGCAGCCATGCGATCAGTGCCTCCTGTGTCGGCCGGTCGAGGCCTTGCTCGATCATGTCGACGATCAGGATGGCGGAGCCTTCGGCTTCGAGCGCGGCGAGCAGCACCAGCAGGGCGTCCGATGGCGTGGCGCCGTCTTCGATGAGCCAGGCCATCGCCCCGTCTACTTTCGGCTTCAACCAGCGGTCGGCGCGCAGCCTTGTTTTCGCTTCGGCCATTCTGGCTTCCTCGAGCCTCTGCAGCCCCAGAAAGACAGCGTCGGGCAACGCCTGCGCGAGGCTGTGCGCGAACCGGGTCTTGCCGCTGCCGAGCGGGCCGATGATGTAGTTCAGCGAGCGGATGTCGCGCAGCTCGAAGAGCTCTGCGCCCCAAGGCCACGGGAGTTCGAATGCGACGCGGACTTCGCGCGCCGGCGCCTGCAGGCTCATCAACTCGTCGATGGTCGGCGCGCGGCCTTGCATCAGGTCGCTTCGCAGTTCGCGGACCTTCCCGACCGTCTCGGCAAGCTGGCGCAGCTGCGACTCCAGCGCTGCCTGGTGCGCCGCGAGCGTCGGCTCCAGGCCGCTGGAATTGCCGCCCAGCACGCGTTCCACCTGCGCGAGGCTGAAGCCGAGAGCGCGCAGCGCGACGACCTTCGCGGCACGGTCGAGCTCCTCGCGGCCGTAGGTACGCCAGCCCGCTTCGGTCCGGCCGGGCGCCACGAGTCCGCGCTGCTCGTAGAGCCGCAAGGCCTTGGCCGAAACGCCGAGCCGCTTGGCGGCTTCCGACGGGCTGAGAAAGCGGGTGGTGGATGGCATGAAGAGAACCTTTTTCGACAGTCTTCTCTTTTTAGAACCTGCCCCTGGGGCCGGGTCAACAGGTGGAACCGAAAGATTTGGCCCATGAGCCTCGCGGGTTCAGAATGCCCCGTTCCCGGCCGACTGTAGCCCTGCTGAAACCGATGCTTGCAAATTAGATTGCACACAATTTAATTGCTCGCTACAATTCAACCCATGCGCTCCACCCAAGTCTCCGCCGACGAAATGCTCAAGCTGGACAACCAGCTGTGCTTTGCCGTGTATTCGGCCTCGCTGGCCATGACCCGGCTCTACAAGCCGGTGCTGGAGAAGCTGCAGCTCACCTACCCCCAATACCTCGTGATGCTCGCCCTCTGGGAGCAGGACGGCCTCATGGTCTCCGAACTCGGCGAGCGCCTCTCGCTCGACTCGGGCACGCTCACGCCGCTGCTCAAGCGCCTGGAGGCCAACGGCTACGTGGCCCGCGTGCGCGACGTGGCCGACGAGCGCCGTGTGCACATCACGCTGACCGCCGCGGGCCGCAGGCTCAAGAGCCGCGCATCGAACGTGCCGGCCTGCCTGATGGCCGCCGCCGAGTGCTCGGTGCCCGAGCTGATCTCGCTCACCCAGCAGATCCAGACGCTGCGCGACCGCATCAAGAAGGCGGCCTGACGCAACGCAACATGTTTCTCCCGCTCCGGTCGGCCTCCGCAAGGAAAAAGAACGAAGCCTTTTGACCACCCTCCCTTCAACTTCATCACCACCAAAGGAATCACCATGACCACCAAGCTCGACAAAGTGCTCTACACCGCAGAAGCCCACACGGTCGGCGGCCGTGACGGCGCAGGCAAGTCCAGCGACGGCGCCATCGACGTCAAGCTGAGCTCGCCCGGTTCCGGCAAGCCCGGTACCAACCCCGAGCAGCTGTTCGCGGTCGGCTATGCCGCCTGCTTCATCGGCGCGATGAAGGCCGTCGGCCCGAAGATCGGCGTGAAGGTGCCGGAAGACGTCGCCATCGACTCCAGCGTTTCCCTCGGCCCGACGAACGGCGGCGCCGCCTACGGCATCGCCGTGAAGCTGGCGATCACGCTGCCGGGCCTGGATGCCGACGCCAAGCAGAAGCTGGTCGACACCGCTCACCAGGTCTGCCCCTACTCGAACGCGACCCGCGGCAACATCGACGTCGAACTGACGATTGCCTGAGCCCACGGCGCACATGAAGAAAGAAGCGGTCCGGCCCCAAGCCGGGCCGCTTTTTTCATGCCCGCCGATGTCTCACGGGTGACGCCGGAAGCCGCCGCGCGATGGCGCCTTTCATCAAGCTTGGCTAACGTTGGCGAACCTTACAACCGCCAGGAGCCACGCTCATGAGCACCACCAGCCTCCTCATCCGCAAAGACCAGCTTTCCACCACGCGCCTTCACACCGCCACCGACGAAGTGCTCGCCGACGGGCAGGTGCGCGTGCGCATCGACAGCTTCGCGCTCACTTCCAACAACATCACGTATGCCGCCTTCGGCGACGCGATGAGCTACTGGCAGTTCTTCCCGAGCGGCGAGGAAGGCTGGGGCAGCATCCCCGTGTGGGGCTTCGCGAGCGTGGTGCAGTCGCTGCACCCGGGCGTGCCGGTGGGCGAGCGGCTGTACGGCTACTGGCCGATAGCCTCGGGTGCGGTGCTGAGCCCCGGGCGGCTCTCGCCCGAGCGCTTTACCGACGTGGCGCCGCACCGCGCCGAACTGCCCGCCGTCTACAACCAGTATTTCCGCTGCGCGAGCGACCCGCTCTACACGGCCGGCACCGAGGACATCCAGGCGCTGCTGCGCCCGCTGTTCATCACCTCGTGGCTGATCGACGACTTCATGGCCGACAACGATTTCTTCGGCGCCAACACCATGCTGCTGTCGAGCGCATCGAGCAAGACGGCCTATGGCACCGCCTTCCAGCTGCACAAGCGCGAGGGCATCGAGGTGATCGGCCTGACCTCGCTCGCCAACGTGGCCTTCTGCGAGAGCCTCGGCTGCTACGACCGCGTGGTGACCTACGACGCGCTCGATTCCATCGCGGCCGACACGCCCTGCGTGTACGTCGACTTCGCGGGCAACGGCGATTTGCGCAGCACCATCCACGAGCGCTTCGCCAACCTGAAGTACAGCAGTTCCATCGGCGGCACGCACGTCGAGCAGCTCGCGAGCAAGGGTGCAGGCAAGAGCCTCCCGGGTCCGCGCGCCACCCTGTTCTTCGCGCCGGCGCAGATCAAGAAGCGCACCGCCGAATGGGGCCCGGAGGAATTCGGCCGGCGCATGGTCGCGGCCTGGCAC
Organism: Variovorax sp. SG517; assembly: GCF_013376045.1. Classification (GTDB taxonomy): domain Bacteria; phylum Pseudomonadota; class Gammaproteobacteria; order Burkholderiales; family Burkholderiaceae_C; genus Variovorax. Next base: position 67,742 of record NZ_JABMJG010000004.1, read on the forward strand.
GACTTCATGGGCACCGTCACCGACACGAAGGCGCCCTGGCTTCGCGCCGAGCATCACGACGGCGCCGAGGCCGTGCAGGCAGCCTATGCGCAGGTGCTCGCGGGCAAGGGCGATCCGCGCACCGGGCACGTCCTTTCCCTTTCCAGGCAGGCCGTCAGGTCCTGAAGCGGGCCGGGGCCCGGCGGCGACGACAATCGCCGCATGACCCAATCTTCCGCGGCGCCCGCGAACACACATCCCTATGAGAGCCTCACGCCAGACGTGGTGCTCGACGCGCTCGCGACGCTCGGCCTCTACGGCGACGGCCGGCTCACCGGCCTGAACTCCTACGAGAACCGGGTCTACCAGGTCCACCTGGAAGACCGCAGCGTGGTGGTGGTCAAGTTCTACCGGCCCGGCCGCTGGAGCGAGGCCGAGATCCTCGAGGAGCACAGCTTCTCGCTGGAGCTGGCCGCCGCCGAGGTGCCGGCCGTGCCGCCCCTGGCCTTCGACGGCAGCACGCTGCACCACCACGCCGGCTTCGCCTTCAGCGTGAGCCCCTACCGCGGCGGCCGCGCGCCCGAGCTCGACGACTTCGAGGTGCTCGAATGGGTGGGCCGCTTCCTGGCGCGCATCCACACGGTGGGCGGCGCCAAGCCTTTCGAGGCCCGGCCCGCGCTCGACCTGCAGAGCTTCGGCATCGCATCGCGCGACTGGCTGCTCGCCAACGACAAGATCCCGCTCGACGTGCAGCGCGACTGGGAGAAGGCCTGCAACGAGGCGCTGGACATGATCGGCGCCACCGCGCTCGCGGCCAGCCCGCCTTCGGCCGACTTCCAGCCGCGCAAGCTGCGTCTGCACGGCGACGTGCACCCCGGCAACATCCTCTGGACGCCCACCGACCGCCCCGGCGGCGGCCCGCACTTCGTCGACCTCGACGATGCGCGCACCGGCTTCGCGGTGCAGGACCTGTGGATGCTGCTGTCGGGCGACCGCGCGCAGCGCACGGCGCAGCTGTCGGGCCTGCTCGACGGCTACGAGCAGTTCCGCGAATTCGACCGCCGGGAGCTGGCGCTGATCGAGCCGCTGCGCACGCTGCGCCTGATCCACTACAGCGCCTGGCTGGCGCGGCGCTGGGAAGACCCGATCTTCCCGATCAACTTCCCGTGGTTCGGCTCCAGCGACTACTGGAAGGGGCAGATCCTCATGCTCGAGGAGCAGTGCGAGCAGATGGCGGAAGAGCCGTTGTACGCATGATCACGCCTGACTACGCCTGATCTTCCCGCGCGGCGGCAAGGCTGTCCGCCACGCCCGCCAGCAGCCGCTCGACCAGCACGTTGGCCGGCCCGTTGCGCCAGATGCCGTAGGCCTCCGACTGCGCCACCGCCCGGTCGAGCGGCCTGAACACCGCGCCGCGCAGGGCCGAATGCCGCATCGCCTGCGGCACCAGCGCCACGCCCAAGCCCTGCGACACCCACGAGACCACCGCCAGCCAGTGGCGCACCTCGTGCCGCACCTCGGGCAGGAAGCCCGCGTCGGCGCAGATGCTCAGGATGCGCTCGTGGTAATCGGGCGAAACCTCGCGCGAGAACAGCACGAAGGGCTGCTCGCGCAGGTCGGCCGGCGCCAGCACCCGCTTGCGCGCCAGCGCATGGCCCGCGGGCAGGCAGGCCACGAAGGGTTCGGACAACAGCAGCCGGTGCTGCAGCTCGGGCGGCACGCGGTGCGTGTGGGCGAAGCCCAGGTCGAGCCGGTCGTTCATCAGCTCGGCGATCTGCATGCCCGAATTGAGCTCGCTCAGCGTGATGCGCACCGCCGGATGCTTCGCCTGGAATGCGCGCAGCGCCTGCGGCAGGCCCCGGTACAGCATCGCGCCGACGAAGCCGATGCGCAGTCGCCCGGCCGAACCCAGCGCCACATCGCGCGCCTCGATGGCGGCCTCCTCGGCCTGCAGGAGCAGCCTGCGCGCCGAAACCCGCAGCGCCTCGCCCGCGGGCGTGAGCCGCACCTCCTTGCTGTTGCGCTCGAAGAGGCGGGCGCCCACGTTGTCCTCGAGCTGCCGTATCGCCACCGACAGCGGCGGCTGCGAGATCGACAGCCGCCGCGCCGCGCGCCCGAAGTGCAGCTCCTCGGCGAGCACGCAGAAGTAGCGCAGGTGCCGCAGTTCCATGAATAGTCAGATCGAATCGAACAAGACCAAATCGATATTAGACACGGATCGTCGCGGCTTCAACAATGCGCCAAACCAAGGAACCCATGGAGACAACGCGCATGCCAGAGCACGCCCATCCGATCCCCGACCGCCACGGCCAGAACCTGTTCACCACCGACGCCGAGCTGCACGCCCTGCTCGCGCTCTACCTGCCCGAGGACCTGCGCCGCCACATGCAGCCGCACTTCGAGCGCCTGGGCGGCCTTGCGGGCGGCCTGATCGACGAGCTTGCCGGCACCGCCGACCGCAACCCGCCCGTGCTGAAGCAGCGCACGCGCACCGGCCTCGACGAGCAGAAGATCGTCAAGCACCCCGCCTACGTGGAGATGGAGCGCCTCGCGCTCGCCGAATTCGGCCTGGCCGCCATCTCGCACCGCGACGACACACTGGGCTGGAAGGGCAGGATGCCGCCGCTGGTCAAGTACGTGCTGACCTATCTCTTCGTGCAGGCGGAGTTCGGCCTGTGCTGCCCGGTGTCGATGACCGACTCGCTCACGCGCACGCTGAAGAAGTTCGGCAGCCCGGAATTGGTCGCCAGATACCTGCCGCGCCTCACCTCGCTCGACTTCGACGAACTCGCCCAGGGCGCGATGTTCATGACCGAGCAGGCCGCCGGCTCCGACATCGCCGCCACCGCCACGCTGGCCCACCGTGAGTCGGACGGCAGCTGGCGCCTCACGGGCGACAAGTGGTTCTGCTCGAACCCCGACGCCGACTTTGCGATGGTGCTCGCGCGCGCCGATGACGGCCCGCAGGGCATGAAGGGTGTGTCGCTCTTCCTGCTGCCGCGCCGGCTCGACGATGGCAGCCTCAACAGCTACCGCATCATCCGGCTGAAGGACAAGCTCGGCACGCGCTCGATGGCCAGCGGCGAGATCCGCCTCGAAGGCGCCACCGCCTGGCTGGTGGGCGAGGAAGGCCGCGGCTTCGTGCAGATGGCCGACATGGTCAACAACTCGCGCCTGTCGAACGGCGTGCGCGCCGCCGGCCTGATGCGCCGCGCGGTGGCCGAGGCCGAGTTCATCGCATCCGAGCGCCGCGCCTTCGGCCGCACGCTGGAGCAGATGCCGCTGATGCAGCGCCAGCTCGACAAGCTGCGCCTGCCCGCCGAACAGGCCCGCACCATGGTGTGCCAGACGGCGCTGGCGCTCGCGCGTTCGGACGCCGGCGAGCCCGATGCCTACGCGCTGCTGCGCATCCTCACGCCGCTCATCAAGTTCCGCGCCTGCCGCGATGCGCGCAAGGTCACGGGCGACGCGATGGAAGTGCGCGGCGGCTGCGGCTACATCGAGGAATGGAGCGACGCGCGCCTCGTGCGCGACGCGCACCTGGGCTCGATCTGGGAAGGCACGAGCAACATCGTGGCGCTGGACGTGATACGCGCGGTGAAGCGCGAGGGCTCGCTGCCGGTGCTGCGCGCGCATTGCGCAAAGCTGCTCGACGACGCAGCGCTCGCCCCCGGTTTCGACAAGTCACTGCGCGGCGCGCTGGACCGCGCCGCCGCGCTCACCGAAACCGCCGCGCGCGAAGGCGGCGACGTGCTCGCGCGCCAGGCCGCCTCCGCCCTTTACCACTGCACCAGCGCCATCGCGATGGCCTGGGAGGCCTCGCGCGGCGGCTCTGCGGCGCGCCTGCGCTGGGCGCAACTGGTGCTGCTGCACCGCGTGCTGCCGCGCGATCCGCTCTCGCCCGATGCGATGCCGGCGGACTGGAACGTCGCGGCCGCTGCGCCCACGGCCGTGCCAGCCTGACTTTTCTTTCTTTCAAAAAAACGGAGACATCCCTTGAAACGCTTCACCTTCCTGCTGGCCGCCTGCGCGACGACTCTGCTGGCCGCCATGCCGGCGGCACAGGCCGCCGACGCCTTCCCCTCCAAGCCCCTGATGCTGGTCGTGCCCTTCCCGCCCGGCGGCCCCACCGACGCCATGGCGCGCACCCTCGCCGCCGAGATGAAGGACCGCCTCGGCCAGCCCATGATCGTAGAGAACCGCGCAGGCGCCGGCGGCAACATCGGCGCCGAGTACGTGGCACGCGCCGAGGCCGACGGCCACACGCTGCTGTTCGGCACCTCGGGCCCGCTGGCCATCAATTCGAGCCTGTACCGCAAGATCAACTACGACCCGGTGAAGAGCTTCGCACCGGTGATCCAGGTCGGCTACCTGCCGAACATCCTGGTGGTGAACCCCACGCTGCCGGTGAAGAACGTGCAGGAACTGGTGGCCTACGCCAAGGCCAACCCCGGCAAGCTCAGCTATGCCTCGTCGGGCAACGGCGCCTCGTCGCACCTCGCGGGCGTGCTCTTCAATTCGGTGGCAGGCACCGACCTGCAGCACATCCCCTACAAGGGCACGGGCCCGGCGCTCAACGACCTGCTGGGCAACCAGGTCAGCATGACCTTCACCGACATCCTCACCGCGCTTCCCTACGTCAAGACCGGCAAGCTGCGCGCGCTGGGCGTGGCCACCGTCGCGCGCTCGCAGGCGCTGCCCGACGTGCCGACGATTTCCGAGCAGGGCTACAAGGGCTACGACGTGAGCGTGTTCTTCGGCATCGTCGCGCCGGCCGGCACGCCAGCGGATCGCGTGAACAAGCTCAACCATGCGTTCACGGAGGTGCTGAATTCGCCCAAGGTGAAGCAGATGTTCGCGGCCCAGGGTCTCGAAGTGCCTGCCGACACTTCGCCGCAGAAGCTCGGGCAGTTCATCGCGGGTGAGTCGGTGAAGTGGAAGGACGTCGTGAAGAAGTCGGGGGCGCAGCTCGATTGATGCTTCAGTCGTTCGGGGCGTGATCACGCCGACGGGGTACCTTGCTCCGCGAATGTCCCCCGGCCTTCGGCCTCCTCCTTTATTTCGCTGCGCAAGGCACCCCATCGTCGTGATCGATGGACGCAGCGCTCATGCGCCCCGCGCGAGCAGAGAGCCCATCGTGCACAGGGCGTCGGGTACTCCCCGCAGCGAAATAAAGGAGGAGGCCGAAGGCCGGGGGACATTCGCGGAGGGGAGTACCCGGCGGCCTGTGCACGCGCCCTGAAAAGCAAAACACAGGAACAAGAAATGACACAAACCCAAGGCGCCCTCGCCGGCATCCGCGTACTCGACATCTCCCGCATCCTCGGCGGCCCCTACTGCGGCCAGATCCTCGGCGACCACGGTGCCGACGTGCTCAAGGTCGAGCCGCCGCAGGGCGACGACACGCGCACCTGGGGCCCGCCCTTCAGGGAAGGCGTGGCCTCGTACTACCACGGGCTCAACCGCAACAAGCGCGTGCAGCACCTGGACTTCTCCACGGAGGAAGGCCGCGAGGCGCTGCTCGCGCTGGTGGCCGAAGCCGACGTGCTGATCGAGAACTTCAAGACCGGCACCATGGAGCGCTGGGGCATCGGCTACGAGGAACTGTCGAAGCTCTTCCCGCGCCTCGTGTGGTGCCGCGTGTCGGGCTTCGGCGCCGACGGCCCGCTGGGTGGCCTGCCGGGCTACGACGCCGCCGTGCAGGCCATGACCGGCATCATGAGCATCAACGGCGAGGCCGACGGCGGCCCGCTGCGCGTCGGCTTGCCGGTGGTCGACATGGTGACCGGCCTCAACGCGGTGATCGGCGTGCTGCTCGCGCTGCAGGAACGCAACCGCAGCGGCCGCGGCCAGTTCGTGGAGGCGGCGCTGTACGACAGCGGCCTCTCGCTGCTGCATCCGCACGCCGCCAACTGGTTCATGGACGGCACCGAGCCGCGCCGCACCGGCAACGCGCATCCGAACATCTATCCCTACGACGCACTCGCCACCAGCACCGACCCGGTGTTCGTCGCCGTGGGCAACGACCGGCAGTTCGCGAGCATGTGCCGCTGCATCGGCCTGCCCGAACTCGCGGACGATCCGCTCTTTCGCACGGCCGGCGCGCGCTCGGTGAATCGCGGGCAGCTCAAGCAGCGGCTCGAGGCCGCGATGGCCGCCTTCGACGGCCGCGCGCTGGTCGATCAATTGATGGCCGCCGGCGTGCCCGCCGCGCCCGTGCTGCCCGTCGACGCCGCCCTGCAGCATCCGCACACGCTGCACCGCGAGATGGTGGTGGAAATGCCCGGCGGCTATCGCGGCATCGGCGCGCCGGTGAAGCTCAGCCGCACGCCGGCGAGCTACCGGCACGCGCCGCTCACGCCGGGGGATGCGTTCCTGTCCCCGGAAGATTCAACGCAGCATTGACGACCGGCCCCGGCCGATGCCGTAGTACGCGATGCCGGCCGACTCGGCTTTCGCGTCGTCGTAGAGATTGCGCCCGTCGAAGATGACCGGCGGCACGTTCAGCTCCTTCGCGATGAGCGCGAAGTCGGGCCGGCGGAACTCCGCCCACTCGGTGACCACGGCCAGCGCGTCGGCGCCGCGCAGCGCTTCCTGTGCGGTGCTGCACCAGCACACGTCGTCGCGTTCGCCGACGAGGCTGCGTGCATTCGACATCGCCGCCGGGTCGTAGGCCCGCACGCGCGCGCCGGCGGCCCACAGGCGTTCCAGCAGCACGAGGCTGGGCGCGTCGCGCATGTCGTCGGTGTCGGCCTTGAAGGCCAGGCCCCACACGGCGATGGTCCGGCCCGCCAGCGTGCCGCCGAAATGCCGCGACATCAGCTCGAACAGCCGGCCCTTCTGCTCGTGGTTGGTGACGGCCACCGCCGGGAGGATGCGCAGCGCATGGCCGTTGCGTTCGGCCGCATGCACCAGCGCCCGCACATCCTTTGCAAGGCACGAGCCGCCGTAACCCGCGCCGGCCTGCAAAAAGTCAGGGCCGATGCGCCTGTCGGCACCGATGCCACGACGCACCGCCTCGATGTCGGCGCCGGCCTGCTCGGCCACGCGGGCCATCTCGTTCATGAAGCTGATGCGGGTGGCGAGCATCGCGTTGGCTGCGTACTTGGTGAGCTCGGCCGAGCGGCGGTCCATCACGAGCAGCTGCCGCTGCGGGTCCTGGATGAGGGGCGCGTAGAGCCGGGTCAACAAGTCGATGGCCCACGAGTCCTCGCTGCCGATCACCACGCGGTCGGGCTGGCGGCAGTCGCGCACGGCCGAGCCTTCGCGCAGGAACTCGGGGTTCACCGCCACGGCAATGCGGTGCCGCGTGCCGCGCTGCGCGAGCTCGCCTCCCAGCACCGCCTCGACCTGCGCGGCCGTGCCCACGGGCGCGGTCGATTTGCAGACCACCAGCGCGTCGCGGCCGCGGTGCCGTCCGATGGCGGCGGCCACCGCGATCACGTGCCGCAGGTCGACCCGTCCCTCGGCATCAGCCGGCGTGTTCACCACGATGAAGAGCAGGTCGCCGTGCTCGCAGGCCGCGCGCTCATCGGCCGTGAATTGCAGGCTGCCGGCGGCGACACCCGAAGCCACCAGCGCTTCCAGCCCCGGCTCGTGCAGCGGCATCCGACCGCGCTGCAGCCCCTCGATCCGCGCCAGGTCGGCGTCCGCGCACAGCACCTCGTGGCCCGCCTCGGCCAGGCAGGCGGCGAAGCTCAGGCCCACGTAGCCCGCGCCGAAGATGGTCACTTTCATGGGCGGCCCCATGGCGTGCGGCACTGGTGGCGGGCGCGGTTGTGCGATAAAAGCAGGATGCAAGCCTTCAAAACGATGTCCGGACAGGAAAATTCGATGATGCCCGATCAAGTTGCCTCGCATTGCGCGCTGGTCCTGGAGACCAACAACCTGCGCGGCGGCGCCGATGCCGAGGCCAGGGCCGGTGCCAGCCTGCAGCGCCTGGTCGCGCTGCTGGCCAGGCAGAAGCTGCCGCTCGCCGCGCTCGCGCAGTTGGTCATCACGCACGACGGATTGAGCCCCGCCACCTGCGAGGCCGTGAGCGCGCTCGCGGGCCGCCCGGTCGACTTCGTGCGCATCGACGCGAGCACCGGCTACTACGACGCCAAGAACGCCGGCTTCGCCGCCACCGACGCGCAGCGCTGCACGCACGTGGTGTTCGCCGATGCCGACTGCCTGCCCGACGACGACTGGCTGCTGCAGATGCTGCTGCCCTTCACCAGGGGAGCCGACGCGCCCGCCGTGGTGGCCGGGCGCACCAGCTACGCAGCCAACGTGGTGGGCACCGCGCTCACCACCATCGACTTCATGTACTTCCCCAATGCCGACCACGCCGGCGCCACGAGCAACTTCTACGCGAACAACGTGGCCTTCCGCCGCGAGGTGTTCGAAGAGCACAGCTACCAGGCGCTCGACGGCGTCTACCGCGCGCACTGCCAGGTGCTCGGCATGCGGCTGAAGGCGGCGGGCGTGCCCATCCACTACGCGGCCGCAGCCCACACCGAGCACCGCCTGCCCGACACGCGCGCCGAGGCGCTCAAGCTGCGCTGGATGCGCGGGCAGGACACCTACTCGCTCACGCCGCACCTGCTGCGCAGCTACGTGTCGCCGCGCTGGCAGTGGCTCGCGAAGAGCGGCCCGATCGGGCCGCTGGCGGTGCTGTTCACGCGGCTGGGCTTCAGCATGAAGGCGCTGAACCATCAAGACCTCCCGCCGCTGCGCGGGCTGCGCTGGCTCGCGGGCGTGGCGCTCATCCTGGGCTTCTCGGCCGTCGACATGCTGGGCGCGTTCGCGCGCGGCATCGGCTGGCACACCACGGGCCGCACCAATGCGGATGCACAGGCGCTTTCGTACCACCGCCCCTGAACGGCGCTCCGCCTCATCTCCAGAACAACAAAAAAGACAGGAACCATGTCCCTCCCCTCTTCGTTCTCCGCCCGCCGGCTGGCGCTCGGCATCGCGCTCGCGGGCGCCTTCACGCTGGCCGGCGCGGCAGACTTCGCCGGCCGCGGCGTCTTCAACTTCAGGTCCGACTCCGGCTGCCCCTTCGCCGCGCTCGCGGGCAAGGGTAACGACTGCAACCGCCTCGCGCTCGACGACCCGGACACCCGCGCCGCGCTCGACATCGGCGCGCACACCATCCGCTTCGTCAACACCCGCAGCTACGCCGGGAAGACCATCGTCGGCGACGTGCTGCTGCAGGGCTCCGGACAGGCGCGCGGCGGCCAGCGCGTGCCGCTGACCTTCCACGCGCTGCTGAGCCGCTCGGGCAACGAATGGTCGGTCAGCAGCCATGCGCACACGCCCATCGGCGGCGAGTTCAGCGACATCCGCATCGACCCCTACCAGATCGTGGTGGTGAGCGAGTCGACCACCGACCACGTGCTGCTGACGGCCGACCAGATCGTCGATGCGCTGGCCCGGCCCTCGCTGACGGCACGCCTGGCCAACGTGTTCGTGCAGGTGGAAGACAACCGCGCCGATGGCGCGAAGGACGCCGACATCACCATCGGCCTGGGCCTGAGCGGCGCCTCGAAGTCGGTGGCGCGCGCGCGTTTCCGCGCGCCCGGCGCCAAGGGCCGCGACCTGGCCGAGGCCATGCAGCAGGGCAACTGGACGCTGGAGCTGCAGGCACTGAGCGGCCAGATCCCGCGCCAGGTGGTGCAGCGCGACCTGTTCCTGTACGGGCTCGAATCGCAGTCGCTGCTGCAGCCGCTGTTGCAGCGCGGCTTCCGCAAGAACGAGAAGCTGGTGCTCGGCGCCGCGAGCGGCAAGGGCTACGTGCGCTACGATGGCCAGCAGCGCGAGTTCGCGGGCGCCGACGCGTCCGCGCGCGCCTTCCTGCAGGACAGCTTCATCGGCCTGGTGCTGGGCTGGCAGCAGCAGCACTCGCCGGTGAAGACCAAGACGGATGCCCGCTGACTCGCCAGCCGGCGCTTCGGCCGGCTTCGACTGTCTCTCGCCGCCGCGTCTGCGCGGCTGGCCCGCGCTGCAGGCCTGGCTGGTGCACCACGTCAAGCGCGCCGCGCTGCGCCAGCTGCATGCAAGCAATGCGGGCGAGATGCTGCTGCTGCGCTTCTACCTCGTGGGCGAGGAATCGTCGGAGCAGGCGCTGCAGCGCGAGCTGCGCATCGCGCCGCCCGAGTGGCTCGCGCGCCAGCTCGACCAGCACCTGGCCGACGAGCAGCTGCACGCGCGCCTGTTCGCGCAGGCCATCGTCGAGCGCGGCGGCAGCGCGCAGGCCGCCGCATCGCCGGAGGAAGCGCCCAGGCCCGACTGGTTCAGCCGCCGCAAGCTCGCGCGCTGGCAGGCGCTGATCCGCCGCCACGCGCCGCACTTCGCGCACGGCGGGCTGGTGCCGGCCTACGCCATCGGCCTCTCGGCCGAGCAGATGGCCTCGCGCATCCTGCAGCGCCATTGCGCGCTGATCGGTCCGCAGCACGCGCTGCATCCGCTGCTGTCGCGCGTGATGGCCGACGAGGACCGCCACATCCGCCTGTGCACCCGCACGCTGCAGCGCTGCGTGGCGCCGCATGAAGAGGCGCGGCTGGCGCAGCTGATGCGCGAGGTGCGCGACACCGAGCGCGGCTTCGGCGTGACCGGCGCGTTCGGCATGTGGCTCGCCGGCGTGGCGCTGCGTCTGCGGCCGGGCTCGGCACCACCGGTGCGGCACCACGCCTGAGCGATGCCGCCGCGCATCCTCTACCTCGCGACCGCGGACGCGCGCGGCCACCTGATGCGCGCGCAGCTGCTCACGCATGCATTGCGCGCGGCCGGCGCGCAGGTGCGCGTGCTCACCACATCGGACGAAGGCGCGCGCTTCCTTGCCGGCTTCGGCATCGACGCGCCGGTGCTCTCGCGCCACTACGCGGTGCAGTTCGACGCGCAGCAGAACATGCTGCGGCGCGAGACCGACCGCAACGTGGCGCTGTACATGTTCAGGCCCGAACGCATGCTGCGCGACGTGTGGAAGCTGCGCGCGCACTTGCGCGACGCCGACCTGGTGGTGAACGACTCCTTCCACCCCGCGCTGCTGCTGATGGGCTGGCTGCCCTTCTGGCGGCGCAAGGTGGTGCACGTGTACGGCGCGAGCCTGCGGCATGCGCTGGAGACAAACTTCGGCGGACGCATGCCGGGCTTCGTCGCCCGTCTGTTCGGCCGCATCGTGGCCTGGCAGATCGACCGCAGCCTCGCGCGCATCGAGCACGACTTCGCCTACGGCGAGCCCCGGCATGACGGACGCGGCCGCCATCGGCTGGCCACGCCGGTGGCGGTGGTGGACGCGGCGGGCCACGGCGATGCGGCGCGGCAGATGGCGGCCGTGTATCTCAATCCGCATTTCCGGGATGCGGCGCTGGCCGACGGGCTGGAGCAGGGCCTTGCCGACGCCGGCGTGCCCGCGCACCTGGTCGGCGAAGGCTATGCGCACCGGGCGCACTGGCATGCGCGGGACGAACACTGGATCGAGGCGGCGGCGCGCAGCGCGTTCATCGTTTCCGCGCCCGGCATGGCGGCGCTGTCGATCGCGGCGGTCTACCGCAAGCCGATCCTGCTGCTGCTCACCGACCAGCCCGAGCAGGCGATCAACGCGGGCCGCGCGGCGCAGCTAGGGCTGGCGCACCGCGTGGTGGTGTGGCGCGGGGACGCGCCGAAGTTCGCGCGGGCCGTGGCCGCCGCGGCGGGCGAGCTGCTCGACCTGCCGGACGGCGAGGCGAATGCGTCCGAAGGGCGGCAGGCCGCCATCGAGCGGCTTCGGCACTGGACCGTATTGCTGTCGGGGCTGGCGGAGGCCGCGCGCGGCCCGTAACGCGCCGCTGCCTCAGTGACTGCCGGCCGAACCGCGCGCCGAATCGAGCACCGCGCGGAAGAGCCGCGCCATCGCGCGCACCGGTGAAATCTCCGACCACCGCGCCGGTGCGGCGGCCTTCGGCGGCGCGGAGATCAGGCCCCGGCCCATGCGCAGCGACACCTGCAGCTTCCTGAGCGTGAAGCCCGGGCGCGCCGCCTTGCGGCGCATGCGGGGTCCGCGCGCGGTGTCAGCCACGACGAACTGGAGCACCAGGCACTTGCGCCCGGCGGCCGGCTCCACCTCGAACACGAGGCTGCGCCGCCGCGCGCCGGTGACGCGCTGGCCGGGCAGCACCGCGCCGTCGAGCATCGCGTGCACGCTGGTGGCCTTGGCATTGCTGCGGTAGTCGATGCGCACCTCGACGCGATGCGGCTGCATCTGCGACAGCGATCGCGCCGACAGCGCCGGCAGCGGCACCACGAGGCAGGCCAGCTCGCCCACGCTGCGCGCGCCCTCGCCGTCGAAGCCGTCCCAGCCGTGGCTCAGCCAGCTCATCGCGGGGCTGCCGGGGTGGAAGAGGTAGGGGCGCTCCAGCTGCAGCTCCGCCACTTCGGCCAGGCCCCGGGCCTGGTCGTCGAGGCCCCAGCGCGTGAGGAAGGCGCGGTCGATCGCGGCGGCGGGCCAGGCCGGGAAGCTGCGAGCCGCCCCGCCGCTTCGCTCATCAGCCAGGCCGCAGGCCTCGGCCATGAAATCCATCGAGCCCAGCTCGGCACCGACCGGTATCCAGCCCGAGCAGGTCCTGGGCAATTGCTCCGGCGCGTTGCGGTCGGCGCGGATCAGCGCGTGCGTGGGCTTGCGGAAGTAGCGCGCCTCGGTGAGCACGCTCGACGACAGGCTGGCGGCGAAGTGCACGTTGGCCGCCGACAGCAGCGCATAGCTGTTCTCGCTGGTCCACGCCACGTTGGGAATGGCGCGCGCAATGGGCGCGAGGTCGTGCAGCGCGCTTTCGTAAGGGTGCGGCCTGACGACCAGCAGGTCGACGCCCTGCGCCAGCTCGCGCAGCGGCGCGATCACGCTGGCCGGATGCATGGTGCGGCCGCCGCTGACGAGCGACAGGTCGACCAGGCTCTGGCCGAAGAAGAGGCCCACGCGCAGCCGCGGGTCGAACAGCGAGGCCGCGCCGTGGCGCGCGAAGCGGCCCTTGAGCGCGCTCGCGTGGTTCCAGAAGAGCTCTTCGTCCACGCGGCGCGCGAGCAGCGCGGCCTCGACGGTGGGGTCGTTGGTGCGCGCGCAGAAATGCAGGTGCTCCGTGAAGCGGCGCGGGTCGATCTCGATGTCGAGGTAGCTGGCGCCCGAGCGGTCGATGCAGTGCTGCTGCGCCGGCGTGAGGCCCCAGCCGATCACCAGGCACCCGGGGTCGAAGGCCGGCATGCCGTCGCGCCCGGCGAACGCGTGCAGGTCGGCGATGCAGGCGCGCGCCCAGCCCGCGGGCGTGCAGGGCAACTCCAGCCGGTTCATGAGCCGTGCGACGTCGATGCGGCCGCCTTCGGACAGCGGCGAGGCCTCGCTCGACGGTAGGCCCAGCCGGCCCAGGGCGGAGTCGAAGAAGCCGCGCAGGAAGCGCCGGTTGGCGACGTGATACTGGAGCCCGTTGGCGGGCGAGCGGAAGAAGTCGTCGGCGAAGACGACGTTGTGGAACCGGCGAGTCATGGTGGCCTCGGGAGGCGGCTCTCTCCTGCGCTGCCGCAAGCCGCCCCGCCGACCTTTCTTGTGCGTGCGATGCGCCAATCTAGGCAGCCACTCTTAGCCCGGCGTGAGCAAGGGCCCCGGCTTTCGCAAAGTTGCCGTAAAGCGCGCGGCTCCCCGCCGGCCTTCAGTCCAGCGAAAGATTGAGGTCGCGGATCAGCGGATGCCACCGCGCCGATTCGCCCCGCAGCAGTGCCGCGAACTGCGCGGGCGCGTCGCCCGCGGGCTCCACGCCGTACTCGGCGAGCCGGCGCAGCACGGCCGGGTTGTGGATGGCGCTGGCCACCGACTGCTGCAGCCGCGAGACGATCTCGCCCGGCGTTCCGGCAGGCACCACCAGGCCCATGAGCGCGGCGGCCTCGACGCGCGGCAGGCCGATCTCGACGAAGGTGGGAACGCGCGGCAGCTGCACGAGGCGCGAGGGGTTCGCCACCGCCAGCGGGCGCAGTCTGCCGCTCTGGATGAAGCGGCGCGAGGCGGCCAGGTCGCACATCATCACCGGCACCTGTCCGCCGGCCACGTCGGCCACAGCGGGCGCGGCGCTGCGGTAGGGCACGTGGACCATCTCGAGGCGGGCCTCGCGTTCGAGCAGTTCCATCGCCAGGTGCTGCGGGCTGCCCGTGCCGGCCGAGGCGTAGCTGACTTTGCCGGGGAAGGCGCGCGCGTCGTCGATGAAGGCCCGCGCGTCCTTCACGCCGCTGGCCGGGCCGACCAGCAGCACCATCGGCAGCCGGCCGAGCAGGGTGACGGGCGCGAAGTCGCGCGAGGGGTCGTAGCTGAGGTTGCGGTAGAGCGCCGGGTTGAACACCAGCGTGCCGCTGTCGGCCGACAGCACCGTGTAGCCGTCGGCCGGGGCGCGCGCGGCTTCCATGGCGCCGAGCGCGGTGTTGCCGCCTGCACGGTTCTCGATGACGACGGACTGCCCCGCGTCGATGGCGAGCTGGGCGGAGATGGTGCGCGCGACGATGTCGGCCCCGGCTCCCGCCGCGTACGGCACGATCCAGCGGATGGACTTGGCGGGATACGCGAGTTGCGCCTTCGCCGCGCGATGGGCTCCCCCGGCCGCGAGGGCGGCCATGGCGGCGAGTTGCAGCAGGAGCGATCGGCGGGTCATCACGGGCGACTGTCTCCGGGGAGATACCGGCCGCCATGTTAGGCCGGGCCGCGTGTCCGCGTGAGGGGCACGCCTATGGGCGCATCAGGGACGCACCAGGGGCCGCGTCACGGCGCGACGGGATTGCCCGGCGTGCCGGTGTCGCGGGCCGAAAGCGCGGCGGCGGCCGTCGCGGCCGCGGCGGGCGGGCGGTAGGTGACGTTCACCGCGGGAGCAGCGGGCGCCGTGGGCTCGGGCGGCGGCCGGGTGATCTTGACCAGGGGCGCCCGCCTGACGGTCGCTGCCGGCGTTGCGCTGGCGGGTGCCGTGGCCACCGGAGCGGGCGGGGGAACGGGGCCCACGGGCGTGAAAGGGGCTGCGGGCGTCGAGTAGTACTGCACCGGAGCCGGCGCGGCGGCCGTCCCGGGGGAAGCCGCAGGCGCAGCAGAAGCCACCGCGCCGCCTGCGGCGGGCGCTACGGCTGCCGTAGCCGGTGCCGCTGGAGCCGTGGGCGCGGCGTTGGGGTCGTAGAGCACGGCTCCCTTGCTCACGCCCGTGCGCACCGGCCCCACGCCGACACCCACGCCGGCCGAGCCCGACACCTGCCCGCCGTTGTTCACGGCCACGCCCGCGCCGAGCGGGCCGAAGCCGGTGTTCAGGCCCACGGAGAAGTTGCCGTCCTTGGTGGCGCCGAGCCCCAGAGAGAGCCCGGGCACCAGCGGAATGCCGACGTGGTAGTGGGAACAGCCGCCCGCCAGGAGCAACAGCGCCGCCGCCGGAACGACGGCCGCTGCCCGTATGACGCGCGGCCGGCCGTTCACACCAGCAGCGCGTTGACGCGCCTCACGTAGGCCGCCGGGTCCGCCGGCAGGCCGCCTTCGGCCAGCAGGGCCTGGTCGAACAGGATGTTGGCCAGGTCGTCGAAGTGCGAGGAGCCCTCGAGCTTCTTCACCAGCGGATGCTCGGCGTTCACTTCGAGCACCGGCTTCAGGTCGGGCGCAGGCTGGCCGGCCTGCTTGAGCATGCGCGCGAGCTGCGTGCTCATGCCGCCGTCCTGCACCACGAGGCAGGCGGGCGAATCGACCAGGCGCGTGGTCACGCGCACGTCTTCGGCCTTGTCCTTGAGAGCCGTCTTGAGCTTCTCGAGCATGGGCTTGAACGACTCGGCGGCCTCTTCGGCGGCCTTCTTCTCGGCTTCGTCCTGCAGCTTGCCGAGATCGACCGCGCCCTTGGCCACGCTCTGCAGCGGGGTGCCGTCGAACTCGTTGAGGTAGTTCAGCGCCCACTCGTCAACGCGGTCGGTCATGAGCAGCACCTCGATGCCCTTCTTCTTGAAGACTTCGAGCTGCGGGCTGTTCTTGGCGGCGGCGAGCGTGTCGGCCGTGATGTAGTAGATGGCGTCCTGGCCTTCCTTCATGCGGGCCTTGTAGTCCGCGAAGCTCACGCTCACCGAGTCGGTGGTGGTGGAGGCGTAGCGCAGCAGCTTGGCGATGCGGTCGCGGTTGCCGAAGTCCTCGCCCAGGCCTTCCTTGAGCACTGCGCCGAACTCGGCGTAGAACTTGGCGTACTTGCCCGATTCGTCGGCGGCGGCAGCGGCGGTTTCCGCAGCGGTGGGCGCGTTCTTGTCGACCACGTCGGTCACGCCTTCGGTCGGCTCGGCGGCCGGCACCGATTCGCCGGAGCCCACGTCGATCCTGCCCTCGCCGCTTTCCGGCGCGGTCTTCTGCTTCTTCGCCAGGTCTTCCAGCATGCCGAGCACGCGCTTGGTGCTGCCCTCGCGGATGGCCTTCACGTCGCGGCTTTCCTGCAGCAGCTCGCGGCTCACGTTCAGCGGCAGGTCGGCCGAGTCGATCACGCCCTTGACGAAGCGCAGGTAGCTGGGCATCAGCGCGTCGGCGTCGTCCATGATGAAGACGCGCTTGACGTAGAGCTTCACACCCGCGCTCTTGTCGCGGTTCCACAGGTCGAAGGGCGCCTTGGCCGGGATGTACAGCAGCTGCGTGTACTCGGTGCTGCCTTCCACGCGGTTGTGGCTCCAGGCGAGCGGGGCCTCGTAGTCGTGGCTGATGCTCTTGTAGAACTCCTCGTACTGCTCGGGGGTGATGTCCTTCTTGGGGCGGCTCCACAGGGCGTTGGCCTTGTTGACGGTTTCCCATTCGCCGGTCTTCACCATGTCGCCGGGCTGGTCGTTCTCGCCGTCCTTCCACTCTTCCTTCTCCATGAGGATGGGCAGGGAGATGTGGTCGGAGTACTTGCCGACGATCTGCTTGAGCTTCCAGGCGTTGAGGTATTCGTCGGCATCCTCACGCAGATGCAGCGTGATGCTGGTGCCGCGCTCCGGGCGGGTGATGTCGGCCACCTCGAAGTCGCCGGCGCCGCCGCTGGTCCAGCGCACGCCCTGGTCGGCCGGCAGGCCCGCGCGGCGCGACTCGACGGTGATCTTGTCGGCCACGATGAAGCCCGAGTAGAAACCCACACCGAACTGGCCGATGAGCTGTGCGTCGGCCTTCTGGTCGCCGCTCAACTTGCTCATGAAGTCCTTGGTGCCGCTCTTGGCGATCGTGCCGAGGTTGTCGATCGCCTCCTGGCGCGACAGGCCGATGCCCTTGTCGGTGATGGTGATGGTGCGCGCGGCCTTGTCGAAGCTCAGGCGCACGTCGAGATCGGACTGGCCTTCGTAGAGCTCGGGGTGGTCGAGGGCCTCGAAGCGCAGCTTGTCGCAGGCGTCCGATGCATTCGAGATCAGCTCGCGCAGGAAGATTTCCTTGTTGGAGTACAGCGCATGCGTGACGAGATGCAGCAGTTGCGCGACTTCAGCCTGGAACGGGAGTTTGGTTTTGGAGGAATCAGCCATGGATAGAGAAATGTCGAAAGCCGAAAAATTCTAAGTCGGGCGCGGCGCCGGAAAGCGCCCGCGCACCAACATCCTCAATTGGGTTGTCTTTTGTCTTCATCAAGGGCAAATGAAGCTCAACGTTCCATTTTTGGCATTCCTGAAGACCCGGCGCCCGTGCGCTCCGCTGGGGAAAACCCTCCGAGCCCGGAAAAATTGACTCTTGTTAACAGTTCTGAAATATCCTGACGACTGCCAAGAAGTGACAGAGAACAGGGGTCCAGCCCCGGGGAACGAGACAGGGATGACGTCTGATGACTTGCACGTCGCCAAGGGCCGTTTCCGGCCCCCCCGGAGCCGCAAGGCGCCCGGTGGCCGCCCTTGCATGGCTCGAGTGCACGACGGCCCTCGCATGGCTGTCCTGCGCGCCGGCCCAGGCGCAGCCCCAGCAGAAACCGCAGGCGACGGCCCCGGCCGCCCACGTCGTGGCTGACGCGCGCATCGAAACCCTCGACCGCGCGCAGGCCGAGCAGGCGCGGCTGAAGGCGCTCGCCGATTCCGCGCCCAAGGCCTACGAAGACCGCTTCATGACCTCCGACGCGGACACCCCCGCGGCCGACGCGACGCCCGAGTCCGAGCAGCCGCAGGGCTACCGGGCCTGGCTGGTGGAAAGCCGCATCGGCTTCGGCGACGCCACCACCACCGGCTACGGCCGCCAGCGCGCGACCGAGTTCGGCCAGCGTTTCGAATACCGCCGCGAAACCCTCAACTACGGCGAATTCGTGCTGCAGGCCGACGGCCGCCACCTGGGCGGCGACAACAGCGCGAGCGGCCTGGGCATCGGCTCGCTGGGCTATGCGCGCGAAGCCACCAGCGGCCGCTTCACGCTGCGCAACCTCGGTTTTCCGCTGACCACGCAGACCTTCGCCGACACCGCCGTGGGCGACATCCAGAGCGAGCTTACCGGCGGCCTGGCGCGCAACTACAGGCTCTCGCTGGGCTCGACCACGGTGCGCGGCGCGTCCATGCGCGTCTACGGCAATGACTTCGACCTGCGCGGCGGCTTCGGCCAGCGCGGCAACCTGACCGGCGGACCGTATCCCGGCTTCGAGAAGAGCCAGGGCACGCTCGGCTGGCTCGGGGCCACGCTGCGCCTGGGCGACCCGTGGTTCGCGTCGTTCCAGCTCGACCGGGCGCGCAACGTGCCCGCCTACTACTACGACCCGCTCACGGCCCGGGGCTACGGCAGCAAGGACGTCACCAGCTGGGCGAGCTCGGTGGGCTGGGGCCGCGAGGTGGCGCGCGACGGCGACTTCAAGGCCCGCGCCACGCTGGTGGGCAGCCGCGTGAGCTCGTCCACGCCCGGGGTGACCACCGGCGATTCGCGGGGCCTGTTCGTCGAAGCTAGCGCGCGCACGGGCCTTTACCGCCACGAGTTCGGCGCCTACACCGCGCGGCCCAACCTGTACTTCGGCGACTACGCGCTGGCGACCGGCACGCGCGGCGCGTACTGGCGGGTGGACCGCAACACCAGCCGCCTGAGCTGGGGCGTCGGCCTGGACTACGAGCGCTCCCGGCGGGACGTGAACTTCAACCTCGCGGGCTACCGCCGCTTCGGCGCGAGCGGCAACTTCCAGTACCTGTTCGACCGCGACAACTCCGTCGGCGGCAGCCTGAGCGTCTACCGCACGCGCTACGACGGGCTCCCCGACGGGAGCATCGCGGGCGGCAGCGGCGACGGCCGCAGCCTCTACGGCAGCGCCTTCTGGCAGACCCGCCTGTTCGACTGGCCGCGCAGCCGCTTCTCGCTGACGGTGCGCCGCAACGAGCTGATCGTGCTCGGCGACTCCGCGGCCACCGGCCAGGAGCTGCAGTGGGAGCAGGACTGGATCGGCGGGCGCCGCGAGACGATGCGCCCCGAGCTCACCACCACCGTCGGCTACGCGCGCGACCGCAGCGGCGGCACCTCCCGCAGCTACCCGACGGCGGGCCTGCAGTTGCGCTACTGGATCGACGACGGCTTCCACGTGGGCGGCAACCTGCGCTACACCTCGCAAAGCGGCGGCCTCTACACCAGCCGCGGCCTGTCGGGCTCGCTCACGGCCGAGAAGGAGCTGGGCATGGGCTGGCGCGTGGGCTTCATGGCCAACTTCAACCAGGCGCGCGCATCGCTGCTGCCGACCTCGTATTCGTCTCCCAACCTCTATCGCAGCAACGAGAAGGCCGCCTACGTCTACCTGCGATGGGAAGGCAGCGCCGGCACCGCCTTCCGCCCGGCGGGCGCGCGCGGCGAAGGCGCGGGCGGCGGCAGCGTGTCGGGCCGGGTGTTCTACGACGCCAACCGCGACGGCGAGCAGCAGTCGGGCGAAGGCGGCGTGGCCGGCGTCGAGGTGCTGCTCGACGGCCGCTACCGCGCCACCACCGACCGCGACGGCCGCTTCGAATTCCCGCTGGTGACCACCGGCCGCCACCAGCTGACGCTCACGCTCGAAAGCGTGCCGCTGCCCTGGGGCGCGGCCGGCGAGACCGGGGTGAGCGTGAACGTTCCGCTGCGTGGCCGGGCCAGCGCGGAGATACCCGTCGTCAAGGTGGGCGAATGAGCCGCACCGACCTTCCTTTTTTCCACCCCGCCGCATCCAACCAGAAGGAGTTCCCATGATCCGAACACCCCTCGTGCGCAGCATGCAGATGCTTTCGCTGGCAGTCCTCGCGCTGGCCGGCGGGCAGGCCCCGGCCGAAAGCCAGTACGGCTCCGGCACAGGCACCATCACCGCCCAGGCCAAGGTGAACCTGAGCGTGACGGTGCCCAAGCTGATCCTGCTGCGCGTGGGCTCGACCAACACCACCATCGACACCGTGACCTGGGCCTCCACCCTCAGCATTCCGCCCGTGCCCACCACGCCGGTCACGGGCAACAACACCAATGTGGACTGGAACGGCGCGGCTCCCACCGTCACGCCCGCCTCGACCACGAACACGCTCAACGTGTACGCCTGGACCAACGCGGGCGCGGGCACCATCAACTGCGCCATGGGCACCTGGGCGCCCGCCGCCGGCGGCCCGGCGAACGCGGACTTCACCGTCGCGACCACGGGCACGCTGCCGCACCCCGGGGCCAACCTCGGCGCCTGCGCCTCGACCTCGTTCCCCTCGAACGCGGTCGCCTCGGGCACCTGGGCCTACACGCTCGGCGGCACGCCCGCGGGCTGGGTGGCGGGCACCTACACGAACACCATCACGTACACGGCCCAGGGCATCTGATGCCTGGGCGTGCGGCGACGGCGATGGCGCTCGCGGCGGCCCTGCTCGCCGCCACGTCCGCGCGCGCCGTCATCACCACGGTCACCGACACCGGCAGCACCTACAGCCTGACGCTTCGCGTCGGTTCGGCCGGCGCGACCGTCGACACGGTGGCCTTCAGCGTCACCGGCGCCAACGCGGGGCTGACCCCCACGGCCGTGGCCGGCACGCCGGCCATCGACGTGTGGGTGATGCCGGTGCGCCCGGTGGCCAACACCACCGTGGCGCGGCCGGTGACGCTGCGCGTGGATTCGTCCGTTGCGCTGACCTGCCAGTCGGGCGGCTGCGGCACCACGGCCATTCCCTTCAGCAAGATCAGTTGGGTGGCCACGAACAACAGCAGCGCGGCCTCGGGCGACATCCAGAACGGCCGCTTCGACACCACCGCCAACCAGTCGATCGCGAGCTACGACGCGAACGCCACCTTCTGCGTCGGTCCGCTCGGCCTGCCCTGCGTGCTGGGCGTCGGCACCTGGACCTACCTGTCGCGCAACGTGACGGCCACGCGGCTGCAGTTCAGCTACGACAACGACGTCGTCTACCCGGGCGGCAACTACAAGGGCACCGTGCGATTCACGGCGTCGATGGAATGAAGCCGCCGCGCCTTCGCCGAGCGACCGCCGTCGCGCTGCTGTGCGGCGCGGTGCTGGCCGCTCCCGCATGGGCGACGGTCGCCCGGCTCGACGACTCGGCCTCGCCGCGCGCGCACGTGCGCAGCGATTTCAGCAATGCGCAGGCGATGGACGGCCACGTGGTCGTGCTCCCCCTCGGCCGCATCGAGTACCGCCTGGCCATGACGCCCCACTTGGGCCGGCGTGCGCGCATCTTCTACGTGATTCCCGCCAACGTCGCGGGCCTGCGCTCGCCGGCGGGGATGCTGGTGCAGTGGCGTGGCAGCGGCGCATTCGCGAGCGGCAGCGGCCGGCCCGGCGACCGTGTGCAGGTGTGGAACGGCGTGGTCCAGGCTCCGTGGATGAACGAGACCTTCGAGCTCACGCTGCGCATCGATCCACGCGAGCTGCGCATGCCCGCAGGCTCGGCGCTGAGCTTCGAGTCGTTCTTCGAGATCGAGACATTGCCATGAGACACCCCCTGAGTCGCTTCGCGCCTTCCCCCTCTCCTTCGGGAAAGGGACGCACCCTGTGGTCCGGCGAAGCCGGTTCCACGGGTGCCCTTGCATCCTTCTGCCTTGCGCTGCTCGCGGCCGCCGGCATGGCAAGGGCCGCGCCCTTCGAGCTGGCCGTCACGCCGTCGCGCTTCGAGCTCTCGGGCAAGCCCGGCACGCGCCTGGGGCAGTCGCTCGACATCCACAACCTGGCATCGACCGCCACCGAGGTCTCGATGCGCACCATCGACTGGAGCTACTCGGCCGAGGGCAACATCGGCTACCACGACGAACTGCTGCCCGGCAGCTGCAGGCCATGGGTGGTGCTGGAGCGGCGCAGCCTCTCGGTGCCGGCGCGCAGCAAGCGCTCGTTCCGCTTCCAGGTGGAGCCGCCGGCCGACGCGCCGCGCGGCGAGTGCCGCTTCATGATCGCCATCGAGGGCACGGAGCCGGCGCAGCAGACCGTCATCCGCAACGGCGGCGCCAGCCTGAGCCTGCCGGTCACGGGCCGCATCGCGGTGGCCGTGTACGTCATGCTCGACGGCGCCGAGCCCAGGCTCGAGATCAGGCAGATCGCCAGCGGAGAAGCCGGCGGCGCGCGCCGCGCGGTGGTGACCGTGGCCAACACCGGCGACGCGCACGGCCGACTCGAAGGCAGCCTGGACGCCACCGACAGCAAGGGCCGCGCGTTCGAGCTGGTGCCCGAGGGCACGCCGATCCTGCCGGGCCAGACGCGCACGCTGGCGCTGGTGCCCAAGGCCGAGAACGGCCAGCCGGCGCCGCAGCCCGTCTATCCGGTCAAGGCCAGCGGCAGGCTCGACTGGGACAAGGGCAGCTTCAAGGTGGACGTGGAGCTGAAATGAAACTCCCCATGGCCTCGCACGCTTCGTGCAGCTTCGCACTTGCGAGCGCAGTCGCCGGGCTGGGCACGGGCATCGCCCAGGCCGCGTCCAGCACCGCCGGCCCCAGCGCCTCGGTGCCGCTGAGCACCGGCGTCAACCTGGACTTCACGATCGCCATCGACAAGTTCATCTTCTTCCGCATCGGCGACGGCGCCTGGCCCACGCCCGGCGGCACCACGAGCACGGTGAGCTTCGTGCTGACGCCGTCGATCCCGGGCGGCCCGACCACGCCGGTCGCCGGCAACAACACGCCGGTGAACTGGAGCGGCGCGGCGCCGGGCTTCAGCGTCACGCCCAGCAACAACGCGCTGCCCGTCGAGGTGCGCAGCAACGGAGGGCAGATCACGCTGCGGGCGACGGCCACGACGCCGCTGGCGAGCGGCGCCAACACGATCCCGCTGTCGGAGATCACCATCGCCAGCAGCGACGCCAACCTGCCCGCGCCGCAGATCCCGAACACGGGCACCGGCACGGCGGTCAACGTCGCGGGCACCAGCTTCGCCAACCTCGTCACCCAGCGCAGCGCCACCTGGACCTTTTCCTACGCCAACCTGGCGAGCCGCACCGCCGGCATCTACACGGGCCAAGTCACCTTCACCGCCAGCTCGCCCTGACCCCCAGCCCCGCGCAGGCAAGTCACGGCGTCGCCCGCCCTGGAGGACTTCTTCCAGGAACACCGCGGAACCGGCTCTGCCGGGCCGCAGGTGTTGCCCCGGAAGGGGGTTGGCGCAGCGACACGAAGTGCGCGAAGCCTGGGGGCGAGCCCTACCTCGGAAGCGACTCCACCTCGCGCGTCCAGCGGTCGATGATCCGCTTGCGCTCGGCCGCCTTGCCGTACTTCTCGAAGTCGTACTTGATCAGCTTCACCTCGGCCATCGAGGGGATGCGCGGGTCGGGCTTGAAGGTCTTGTTGGCCGGCGACTGCAGGCTGCCCGCCTTGCCGCCGATGGCCTGGCCCGCGGGGCTCATCAGCCAGTCGTAGTAGCGCTTCGCGTTCTCCTTGTTGCGCGCGCCCTTCACCAGCGCGATGCCGCCGATCTCGTAGCCCGTGCCCTCGCAGGGCGCGGCGGTCTTCACGGGAAATTTGTCGTAGCGCCAGCGCTCGAAGCCGAAGATGAAGCTCACGCCGATGGCCACTTCGCCCTTGGCGACGTTGGGCGCCTGCGCCTGGCCGCTGCGCGTGTAGCTGGTGACGTTCTTGTGCAGCTTCTTCAGGTATTCGAAGGCCGCGTCCTCGCCCATCTGCTGCACCAGGCCCGCGATGATGGTGTAGGCCGTGCCGCTGGTGGCCGGGTGCGAGATCTCGATCTCGCCCTTGTACTCGGGCTTGATCAGGTCGGCCCAGCACTTCGGCTCGTGCAGCTTCTTCTTTTTCAACACGTCGGTGTTGAAGCCGAAGCCGATGGCGCTGGTGTAGAAGCCGCCCACCATGTTCTGCGACAGCGCGTACTGCCGCACCGCCCAGTCGTGCAGGTCGTTGATGTAGGCCGGGCGGTAGGGCTCCAGCAGCCCCTGCTCGGCCGCCTGCAGGAACGGGTCGCCGGTGCCGCCCCACCAGATGTCGGTCTTGGGGTTGGCGGCCTCGGCGCGCAACTGGGCGCCGATCTCGCCGGTGCCCTTGTGCGCCTGCTGCACCTTGATGCCGGTCTCGCGCGTGAAGGCCGCGGCCGCTGCCTCGCACCAGCCCGCGTCGGTGCTGCACAGCGCGTTGACGGTGCCTTGCGCCAGAGCGTTCGGCGCCGCCAGAATGAATGCGGCGGCAATGCCTGCCGCGGCGGCGATGTGTCGGATGGCGAATGGGCGCATGCGCGGGTCTCCTCGTCGTGGTTCTCGAAGGCCGCAGGATAGCGCCGGCGCTCAGCGCGCGGCCAGCAGCGGCGGCAGGTGCTCGGCCAGCCAGTCGGTCACCACGCGCGTCTTCAGCGGCAGGTAGCGGCTGCGCGAGCGGATCACGTTGAGCTCGAAACCGAAGGGCCGGGGCTCGTCGAACACGCGCACCAGCGTGCCTGCGGCGAGCGCGTCGGCCGCCAGCCATGCCGGCAGGCGCGCGAGGCCCATGCCTCCGGTGGCCGCCTCGAGCAGCACCTCGGCGCTGTCGCAGCGCAGCCGCGACGGCGGCGTCACCTCGACGAGGCGGCCTTCGGCGTCATGGAAGCGCCAGGACGACACCTGCCCGTCGCGCGCGTAGAGCACCGCTCCGTGCTCCTTCAGCTCGTCGATGCCACCCGGATGCCCGTGCGCGGCAAGGTAGCCGGGCGAGGCGCACAGCACCATCCACTGCATGCCGACCGGCCGCGCGACCAGCTCCGTGCTGTCGGCGAGTTCGCCGCTGCGGATGGCGAGATCGAGCCCCTCCTCGACGAGATCGACGCGCCGGTCGTTGAACGAGAGCTCCAGCGACAACTGCGGATGGTGCCGCGCCAGCGCCAGCAGCAGCGGCCCGACCTTCAGCCGCCCCAGCATCGCCGGCATGCTCAGCCGCACCAGGCCCGAGGCGGTGCTGCGCGCCACGTCGGCCACGGCCTCGGCCGCTTCGAGCTCGGCGAGCGCGCGGCGGCAGCGCTCGTAGTAGCCGTGGCCTTCCTCCGTGAGGCTCTGGCTGCGCGTGGTGCGCAGGAAGAGCCGGGTGTCGAGCCGCGATTCGAGCCGCGCGATGCTCTTGGCGACCGCCGAGCGCGTCACGTGCAGGCGCTGCGCGGCCAGCGCGAAGCTGCCCGCCTCCACGGCGGCGACGAATTCCTCGATTCCTTGCAGGCGTTGACCCATTGGATACTTTAAGGCGCCATTGAAAGGAAAATTATCCTCCACCGGATAGCTTCACTCGTCAATAGCATGAAGACTTTCTTCCCGTTTTCCCCTTGGAGCTCATTCATGCAAGAACCCCGAACGTTGCGCCGCTGGCAGCTTCCCGAATTCGGCCGCGCCCATCTCGAACAGGCCGAGGCCCCGTTGCCCGAGCCGGGGCCGAACCAGATCCTCGTGAAGGTCGGCGCGGTGTCGCTCAACTACCGCGACCTGCTGATGACGCGCGATGGCATGGGCATGGCGCTCGAACTGCCCTTCGTGCCCGGTTCCGACATGGCCGGCACCGTGGTGGCCGCGGGCCCGGGCGTGACGCGCTTCGCCGTGGGCGATCGCGTCATCGACACCTTCTGGGGCGGCTGGATCGACAGCCACTGGCACGCCGACACCACGCTGCTCGGCGGACCCGGGCCCGGCATGCTGGCCTCGCACGTGCTGATCGACGCCGCCTGGGCCGTGGCCGCGCCCGAGACGCTGAGCCTCGCCGAAGCCAGCACGCTGCCCTGCGCGGGCCTCACCGCGTGGTTCGCCCTGGCTGAAACAGGTGCGCTCCGCGCGGGCGAGACGGTGCTGATCCACGGCACGGGCGGCGTCGCCCTGTTCGGCCTGCAGATCGCCCGGCTGCACGGCGCGCGTGCCATCGTGGTGACGGGCGGCGACGAGGCCAAGCGCGCGCAGGCCCTTGCGCTCGGCGCCACGCACGTGCTCGCGCGCGGCGGCGACTGGCCCGCGGAAGTACGGCGCCTCACGCAGGGACGCGGTGTCGACCACGTGCTCGAACTCGCGAGCGGACCCAATCTCGACCGCTCGCTGCAGGCCGTGAAGCAGGGCGGACGTGTATCGATCATCGGCATGCTCGAAGGCGAGACGCTGAGTGCCTCGTTCTACGCGATGGTGCTGGGCCGGGTGACGGTGCAGGGCATCGGCGTGGGCCACCGGCGCGCGCTCGAAGACCTGGTGCGCGCCGTCGACACGAACGCGCTCAAGCCGGTGATCGCCACGCAATACGGCTTCGACGAACTGCCCGCCGCACTCGATCACCTGGAGCGCGGCGCGTTCGGAAAGATCGTCGTGACGATGTAAAAGATCACGAAACGCGTTGGTGCCGCAGATGCAACGCAGTTGCGGCAATGCACGAAAGCAGCGCCATCCGTGAACAGGTTCCGTTAGTGCCAACGACTTGCTCGACGCCCTCTATTTGCGTTCCTAGAATCCGCCCGCGCATCGCCTCGCGGGCTGCGCGCCTTCTCAACTTCAGGATGGAGCGTTATGGAACACAGTACCTATAAAAAGTGGTCTGCCGAGTTCATTGGTACTTTCTGGCTCACGCTCGGAGGCTGCGGAAGCGCGGTCCTGGCGGCGGCCTTTCCGAATGTCGGCATCGGCCTGCTCGGCGTCTCGCTGGCCTTCGGCCTCACGGTGGTGACGGGGGCGTACGCACTGGGTCCGATCTCGGGCGGGCACTTCAATCCGGCGGTGTCCATCGGCCTCGCGGCCGCGGGCCGCTTCAAGGCTTCGCAGCTCGCGGGCTACATCGTGGCGCAGGTGCTCGGCGCCATCGCCGCGGCGGGCATCCTGTACCTCATCGCCACCGGCAAGCCGGGCGCCGACATCGGCGGCTTCGCCACCAACGGCTATGGCGAGCACTCGCCCGGCAAGTACGGCCTCACGGCCGCGTTGCTGTGCGAAGTGGTGATGACGGCCGTGTTCCTGATCGTGATCCTCGGCGCCACCGCGAAGCGCGCGGCCGGCGGCTTCGCGGGGCTGGCCATCGGCCTGTGCCTCACGTTGATCCACCTGATCTCGATTCCCGTCACCAACACGTCGGTCAACCCGGCGCGCAGCACGGGTCCGGCCCTCTTCGGGCCGTCCCATGCGGTGTCGGAACTGTGGCTCTTCTGGGTAGCGCCCATCGCGGGCGCGATCATCGGCGCGGTGATCTACCGCGCGCTGCTGAGCAACGGCAGCGACGACTGAGCCTCGCCGCCGCCGTCGCATTCATCGACGGCAGGCGAACCGGACTCGGCCGACTCGGCGGCCTCAGCTGCCGCTGGCCGACTTCACCAGCGGCAGCGAAGTCGATTGCCCGATCGATTCGGTTCCGCTCGCGTGCGAGGCCGCATAGGCGCCGGCCTGGATGTCGGAAACCGGCGTCGTCGAGTTCATTGCGGGTGCGCTGGTCGACTGGCCGATGGACTCGGTGCCGCTCGGACGCGCAGCGGCCATTGCGCCGGCCTTCACGTCGGGGTTTTCTGGCGAGTTCAACTGCAGCGGATGGAAGTCCGATCCGTCGGTGGTTTCGGCCGATGCGGTGACGGCGCCCATGGCTGCCAGCGCAGCGAAGGAACCGACGGCGAGAAGCTTGAAGGAAGTGCGCATGGTGTGTGTTCTCCTGATTGATGGAAGCAGGCTGTCTCCGGTCACATGCCATCGCGCGAACTGCGCGTGGCAGGACCTGAACGCACTCTAGGCACGCAGACTGAGTTGGATGTGAGCGAAGAGTTAGGCGCGAGTGAGCGGCGCGCCTTTTGCTGGAACTTTGGGCCGCACCTGCCTCGTTCGCCGGCGTGCGGCCCCGGCTAGGCCGCGGGCGGCGCAGGCAGATGCACCCGTGCCATCAGCCCGGGCCCGTCGGTGCGATTGCGCAGTTCGATGCGCAGCCCGTGCCGCTCTGCCGCCGTGCGCGCAATCGCAAGCCCCAGTCCGCTGCCGCCCGCCGCGGCGCCGGGCACGCGGAAGAAGCGGTCGAACACGCGGTCGATGGCCTCCTTCGGAATGCCGGGGCCGTTGTCGAGCACGTCGACCACCGCGTGGCCATCGACCTCGTGCAGCCTCACGTCGACCACGCCGCCCTCGGGCGCATAGCGCAGCGCGTTGTCGATCAGGTTGTCGAACACGCTGCGCAGTTCCGCCGCCGGCGCGAACACCACGGCGGCGATGCCGCCTTCGAAGCCGATGTCCACGCGCCGCGCATCGGCCAGCACCATCAGCTGGCTCACGCTGTCGCGCAGCAGCACCTCGATGTCGACGCGCTCGCTCGCGTGACCCGCATGACCCGCGCGCGGCGCGTCCTGCCGCGACAGGTGCAGCAGCTGCTCGATCAGGTGCTGCGCACGCGTCACGCCCGCCTCGAGCTGGTTGAAGCGCTCGGTGGCTTCGCCGGCCGGCACGTGCGCGCGCAGGTTCTCGATCTGCAGGCCGATGGCGGCCATCGGCGTGCGCAGCTCGTGGGCCGCGTCCTGCACGAAGCGCCGCTGCGTGGCGAAGGCGCTGCGCACGCGCGACAGCAGGTTGTTGAAGGCGCCCACCAGCGGCGCGATCTCGTCGGGCACGCGCGCGAGCGACAGCTCGGTGGGGCTGCGCTCGTCCTGCGAGGCAACGTCGCGCGCCACCGCGCGCAGCGAGCGCGAGGCGGCCGACACGATGATCCACAGGATCAGCAGCGCCAGCGGCAGCAGCAGCGTGATCGGCAGGCCTTCGAGCAATGCGCGGCGCAGCGCGCGGCGGCGGCGGTAGTCCTCGTTCTGCAGCACCTGCACGCGCGGCTGGTCGGCGCGCGAACCGGGCTCGGCGGTGAACACGCGCCAGGCCGAGCCCGAATGCGCGCCGGTATTCACGTCGCTGAAGCCGGGCCGGGCCTGCAGCGGCACCGTGAGCACCGGCCACGAAGTGGCGCGCAGCGTGGCGCCGTCGGGGCTCCATATCTGCACGATGAAGGCGCCGCGCGAGAAGGCGGCCTCGCCGTCCATCGGGCGCGGCAGCTTCTGCGGATCGCTGCCCGCGTACGACTCGGCCACCAGGCGCATCTGGTCGTCCAGCGCGTTGTGCACCAGGTTGCCGTAGGCCACGAAGGAGAACCAGGCCGTGAGCACCGCGGCGCCGAGGTGCAGCGTGATGAGCCAGAACAACAGCTGCGTGCGCAGCGAGCGCGGCCGCCACCAGCGGCCCGGGCCGCGCGAAACTCCGTTCATTGGCAAGACAACCCGTCTGCCCGTTCGCGGAACACCGTGGAACCGGCTTTGCCGGGCCACCGGTGTTGCCCCCGGCAGGGGGTTGGCGAAGCGACACGAAGTGCGCGAAGCCTGGGGGCGAGCATCATCATGCGGCTACGCGCCAGCCCAGTCCACGCACGTTGCGGATCGCATCGGCGCCGAGCTTGCGGCGCATGCCGTGGATCAGCACGTCGATCGCGTTGCTGGTGACTTCCTCGCCCCAGCCGTAGATGCGGTTCTCGAGTTGCTCGCGCGAGAGGATGGCGCCGGGGCGTTCCAGCAGCGCGTGCAGCAGCGCGAACTCGCGCGCGGTGAGCGCCTCGCGCGCGCCGTTGACCACCACCTCGCGCGTGGTGAGGTCGAGCTGCAATGCGCCGCTGCCGACCAGCGAATGCGCGGCGCCGTCGCGGCGGCGCACCACGGCACGCATGCGCGCGAGCAGCTCGCGGAATTCGAAGGGCTTGAGCAGGTAGTCGTCGGCACCGAGGTCGAGGCTGTGGATGCGGTCGTCGAGGCCGTCGCGCGCGGTGAGCACCAGCACCGGCGTGGCGTCGCCGCGTTCGCGGGCACGGCGCAGCACCTCGGTGCCGTCCTGCCTGGGCAGGCCCAGGTCGAGCAGCACGCAGGTGTAGCCGCCGTCGCCCAGCGCGCTCTGCGCCAGCTCGCCGTCGCGCACCCAGTCCGCAGACCAGCCCGCGCCCTCGAGCGCCTGCTTCAGGCTGCGCCCGATCATTTCATCGTCTTCCACCAACAGCACGCGCATCGCGGCGACTCCTTCGGCCGCAAGGTAGCACGCGACCGGGATGATCGGAAGAGCCTGCGCCGCGGCGCAGAGTAGGTGCGAATACTTAGGGCACGCTTAGGCGACAGGCGCGATACGGGGTTACTGTCCGGGTCAGGCCAGGCGCACGACGCGGCGTTCGCTCTCGTCGTCCGAAGTGAAGGCCAGCAGGTCGAGGGCTTCCTGCTCCACGCCGGCGCGATCGGCCTTCGACCAGCGGCCGAAGGGCTCCAGCAGCACGTTGGCGACGTTCCTGCCCTTGTTCTTGCCGCGCTCGATCTTCCACACGCCCGCGACGAAGCCGTCGAGCAGAACCGTGCCGCGAACGATGCCGTTGACGGTGAACACGCGTGCGCGATGCGCCTCGCTGAGGATGCGGCTGCGGTCTGCGTGCGAAAGCAGCAGGTTGTCCCACTCGGCCACGAGGCGCGGCGGCGCGGGTGTGTCGGGGTCAGGGCGCGGCGCACGAGGCAGGTCGAACAGCTCCTGGCCGTCTTCGCCCGCAAACACGCGCAGCTGCGGACGCAGGCGTTCGACAACTGCCTTCCACCCCGTGAGGCCCGACCATGCACCGGCATCGGCCAGCGTGGCCGGGCCGAAGGCGGCAAGGTAGCGCAGCAGCATGTCGTCCTGCGTGGCGGGAGAGGCTTCCACAGCCTCCCCGAGCCAATCGCCCAATGGCTGCAGCACCGCGCTCTGGTGCGAGTTCCAGGTGCCGCCCGGCGGCAGGTGCACGAGCGGCAGGTTGTTGCGGATCAGCGCGGCGAGCGATGCGGCCTCGCGGCCCGTCCACTGCAGGCCCAGCGCCTGGCCGAGCTCGGCGCCGGTACGCGGCCGTTCGCCGAGCAGTACGCGCCCCGCCGCGATCACCGCCGCGCGATCGAGCCCTTCGAGTTCCTTCCTGTGCGTGCTGCCCAGCAGCCCTCGCTGATGCACGGGCTCCAGCAGCGGGCGCCATGCCAGCGCGTCCTGCGCGGTCATCAGGTGCAGCGTCGCGCGCAGGGTCGACATGCGCACGATGCGGCGTCTTCGCAGGGCCTCGGTGAGCTGTTCGCGACGGAAGCCCTCGATGCGGCTCCAGAGGCCGATGTAGGGCGGATTGGGTGCCTGCGCCTGCAGCCCGGCCAGGCGCTCGACGGCCTGTGTCGCGCTCAGCCTGCGCCGCTCCAGCAACATCTGCCGCTCCAGCGTGGCGCGGTTCAGCGCGCGCAGGCTCAGAACTTCTCGTGCGGCGCGAGGTATCGCCATTGCCCCAGCGGCAGGTTGCCGAGCATCACCCGGCCGATGCGCACGCGCTTCAGGCCGACCACCTTCAGGCCCACCAGCTCGCACATGCGGCGGATCTGCCGCTTCTTGCCCTCGGTGAGCACGAAGCGCAGCTGCTCGGGGTTCTGCCAGTCGACGCGCGCGGGCTTCAGCGCCTGCCCGTCGAGGCTCAGGCCGTGGCGCAGCTTCGCGAGCATGGCCTTCGGAAAGACCGCCTGCACGTTGGTGGTGACGGGGTCGTCGTCGTCCAGCCGCACCAACTGGCCCGTGGGCGCGGGCTGGCCCAGGCCGTGGTAGGCCACGCGCACGAGGTACTCCTTCTCCATCGTCGAGTCCTCGCCGATGAGCTGGCGTGCGATGCGCCCGTCCTGCGTCATGACCAGCAGGCCGGTGGAGTCGATGTCGAGCCGGCCGCAGGGCGCGAGGCCGCGCAGCTGCTTGGGGCTGAAGAAGAAGCGCGCGTTGTCGTCGGCCCAGCGGTTCTGCGGCGTGAAGAGCTTGACCGCCGGGTCGTGCCCGTCCTCGGCCTGCCCGCTCACGTAGCCGATGGGCTTGTTGATGAGGATGGTGACCTGGCTGGCCTGCTGGCCCTTGGCAGCCTTGTCGACCTCGATGCGGTCGGCCGGCGTGACCTTCACGCCCATCTCGGCCGGCCTGCCGTTGACCTTCACCCAGCCGTTGGCGATCCATTCGTCGGCTTCGCGGCGCGAGCACAGCTTGAGGTCGGCCATGCGCTTGTTGAGGCGCACGGCATCGGCGGGGGAGGAAGATGGCTCTGTCATCGGGGCTTGATCGGAATGCGGCACCGATGCTATCCTGAACCCAGACGCGAGTTGATCGCGTTATTTTTGGGGGATTCCCAAGTGAGCACACGCAAGTACCAGTACGCCATCGTCATCGGGCGCTTCCAGCCCGTTCATTTCGGACATCAACGACTCATCGAGGAAGGCCTTCGCGCCGCCGAGCGGGTCATCGTGGTGGTCGGCTCCGACCGTCAGCCGCGCAGCGTCAAGAACCCCTTCACCTTCGATGAACGCGAGCGCATGGTGCGCGCCTGCCTTCGCGGCACCGAGCAGATGCGCGTCAGCGTGGTCGGCGTGGGCGACTCGCCCTACAACGACCAGATCTGGATCGCGTCGATCCAGTCGGCGGTCGAGCGGCTCATCGCCCAGGACGGCCACGCGCCCGCCAAGGCCAAGGTGGCGCTGGTGGGGCACCTGAAGGACGCGTCGAGCTACTACCTCAAGCTCTTCCCGCACTGGGAGTTCGTCGGCCAGAACAGCGTGGAAAGCCTCAACGCCACCGACGTGCGCAGCCTCTACTTCGACCCCGAGAACCGCGGCCAGCTCGCGCGCGCCGACCTGCCCGACGGCACCGCGGCCTTTCTCGACCAGTTCACCCGCACGGCCGACTACGCCGAGCTCTGCGAGGAGCGCGCCTTCCTCGCCGACTACCGCGACAAGTACCGCTATGCGGGCAGCGAATTCCCGCCGATCTACACCACGGTCGATGCTGTGGTGGTCGAGGCCGGCCACATCCTGCTGGTGCAGCGCAAGTTCCATCCCGGCAAGGGCACCTGGGCGCTGCCCGGCGGCTTCGTCGGCCAGCACGAGCGGCTGCAGGACGCGGCCATCCGCGAGCTGAAGGAAGAAACCCGCCTGAAGGTGCCGGTGCCCGTGCTCAACGGCAGCATGAAGGCCAGCCACGTGTTTGACGCGCCCGACCGCTCGCAGCGCGGCCGCACCATCACGCACGGCTTCTTCTTCGAGCTGGCGCACAACCAGTGGACGGGCCTGTCCGAGGTGCGCGCCGACGACGACGCGGCCGAGGTGCGCTGGGTGCCCATTGCCGAGTTCCTCGACATGCAGGAGCGCATCTACGAAGACCACTTCTTCATCGCGAATCATTTTTTGGGTGGCCTGGGCAAGAACTGAACGCCCGGCCTTGTCAGCAAGAACGGCACCCGGTTGACGGGTGCCACAGTGAAAGGAGCTTTCACATGAACCGCAATCTCTCCTCCTCGCCCCTGGGCAACAACCTGCTGCTGCGTACCGACTCCTACAAGGTCTCGCACTGGATGCAGTACCCGCCCGGCACGCAGACGGTGTACAGCTACATCGAGTCGCGCGGCGGCATATTCAGCCACTCGCTGTTCTTCGGGCTGCAGGCCTACCTGCGCGAATACCTGCAGACGCCGGTGACGCGCGACGACGTCGAGGAAGCAGCCGCGCTCATGGCCGTGCACGGCGAGCCCTTCAACCGCGAGGGCTGGCTGCGGCTGATCGAGAAGCACGGCGGACTGATGCCGGTGCGCATCCGCGCCGTGCCCGAGGGCAGCGTGACGCCGGTGCACAACGTGCTGGCGACCATCGAGAACACCGACCCCGAGTTCTTCTGGGTCACGAGCTTCCTCGAGACCGAACTGCTGCGCGCCATCTGGTACCCCACCACGGTGGCCACGCTCTCGGCCGCCGCGCGCACCACGCTGCTGCGCTACCTGGAAGCGACCTGCGACGACCCCCAGGGGCAGATCGCCTTCAGGCTGCACGACTTCGGCGCGCGCGGCGTGTCGAGCCTCGAATCGGCCGCGCTCGGCGGCATGGCGCACCTGGTGAACTTCATGGGCACCGACACGCTGGCCGCGCTGGTGGCGGCGCGCCGCTACTACGACTGCGACGTGGCGGGCTTCTCCATTCCCGCCGCCGAGCACAGCACCATCACCGGCTGGGGCCGCGACCATGAATCAGACGCATACAGCAACATGGTCGACCAGTTCGGCAAGCCCGGCGCAACCTTTGCGGTGGTGAGCGACAGTTACGACATCTTCAATGCCTGCGCGCGCATCTGGGGCGACGAGTTGAAGGCGAAGGTGGTGGCCTCGGGCGCCACGCTGGTGGTGCGGCCGGACTCGGGCGACCCGGCCGAAACCACGCTGAAGGTGGCGCGCATCCTGGCCGACCGCTTCGGCACCACGACCAATGCCAAGGGCTTCCGCGTGCTGAACAACGTGCGCATCATCCAGGGCGATGGAGTGAACCTCGACTCGCTGCGACTGTGCCTGTCGAACTTCTATCACAACGGTTTCTCCACCGAGAACATCTCCTTCGGCATGGGCGGCGGGCTGCTGCAGCAGGTCAACCGCGACACCATGCAGTGGGCGATGAAGTGCTCGGCGATGCAGGTGAACGGCGAGTGGCGCGACGTGTACAAGTCGCCCGTTGGCGATGTGGGCAAGGCTTCGAAGAAGGGGCGTCTTGCCTTGGTGCGCAATGCGAACGACATTGAAACCACTGTGCGTGAAGAGATGCTGGCGGCGGGCCAGGCCGACTTGCTGCAGACGGTGTTCGAGAACGGGCGCATCGTCGAGAGCACGACTTTCGATGCTGTGCGTGAGCGTGCTGCTGCAGGGGTGAATCAGTTCATCACTTCGCGGGCGCCGCTCTGATTCCAGGGCATGTGGAGTCATTCGGGGCCTGTGCACAGGCCACCGGGTACTCCCCTCCGCGAATGTCCCCCGGGCCTGCGGCCCTCCTCCTTTATTTCGCTGCGGGGAGCACCCGATGCCCTGTGCACCACGAGCGCTGCCGTTGTGCTGGCCGATCCACGAGTGCTCTGAACGATCGCGCCGATGGGGTACCTTGCGCAGCGAAATAAAGGAGGAGGGGCGAAGCCCCGGGGGACATTCGCGGAGCAAGGTACCCCGTCGGCGTGATCGCGCCCCGAACAACAGACCCAAAGGCACTGCCACACGCCATCGCCATAATCCGCCGCGCAAACCCCGGATTCCATGACCAAACTCCTGATCCTCAGCGTGAGTGCCGGCAACGGCCACGTGCGTGCAGCACAGGCGCTTGCCGCCACCGCCCAGTCTCTCGCCCCGCCCTGCACGGCGGTCCACATCGACGCGATGGCCCATGTGGCCGCGGGGTTCCGCAAGGTCTACACCGACTGGTACATCCAGCTCGTGAATCGCGCGCCCGAGCTGTGGTCGTACCTGCACCAGCGCACCGACGTCACGCCGCACCATGCGCCCTCGCAACGCCTGCGCCGCGGCATCGAGCGGCTGAGCACCGGCGCGCTGGTGCGCGAGATCCGCCGCGAGAAGCCCGACGCGGTGGTCTGCACCCACTTCCTGCCGGCCGAGCTGCTGATGCGCGAGCGCAACCGCGGCCGCATCGACTACCCCGTGTGGCTGCAGATCACCGACTACGACCTGCACAACATGTGGCTGGTGCCGGGCATGGCAGGCTACCTCGCGGCGACGGAAGAAGTGGCCTTCCGCCTGCGGGCGCGCGGTATTCCGGCCGAGCGCATCCACGTCACCGGCATTCCGGTGATGCCGGCCTTCTCCGAACCCGATGCGCCCTCGCTGGCGCGCGATGCCTGCGTGGCCGGGCTCGGTCTCGATCCTTCGCGGCCGGTGCTGCTGATGGCTTCGGGCGGCGCGGGCGTGGGCGATCTGCCGAGCATGGTCGAGCGCGTGCTCGGCCTTGGCGGCGAAGGCAGCTTCCAGGTCATTGCCGTGGCGGGCCGCAACGTGGAGGCACACGGCAAGCTCGAGGCGCTGGCCAGGCGCTATCCGGGGCGCGTGGTGGCCATCGGCTTCACCAACGAAATGCACAGGATGATGGCCGCGGCCGACCTGGTGGTGACCAAGCCCGGCGGCCTCACGGTGTCGGAGTGCCTCGCGCTGGGCAAGCCGATGCTGCTGATCTCGCCCATTCCGGGCCAGGAAGAACACAACGCCGGCTTCCTGATGGAAGAAGGCGCGGCCTGGCTGGCCTACGACGCCATCGGCCTCGACTACAAGGTGGCGCGCCTCATGGCCGATCCGGCCAAGCTCGCGAGCATGGCGACGCGCAGCCGCGCGCTGGGCAAGCCGCAGGCGGCGCGATCGGTGCTGAGCCACGTGCTGGGAACGCCCGCATGAGCCCCGCCGTCGAAAAGACGAGCGTGGCCCGCACGCTCGGTTACCTGGCGTGGGTCATCGTCATGGCCTTCTTCTTCGCCAACGCCGAGATCCAGATCGAAGGCGGCGCCGGCTGGGCCACGTCGCTTCCCACATGGCGCATCGAGAACAGCATCTGGCTCGACCTCTTCTGGGGCGGCCGCGCGATGACGGGCTACCACGCCTGGGTCTTCACCTTCATGGCGCTGGTGTTCTTCTCGCCGCTGGCCTTCAACGGACGCTGGACGTGGCGCGACGCGGGGCTGGCCGCGGCGGGCCTGATCGTGTTCTGGGTCTGCGAGGACTTCACCTGGTTTCTCATCAACCCGGCCTTCGGCTGGGAGCGCTTCAACCCGGTGGATGCGTTCTGGCACAAGCACTGGCTGTGGGGCGCGCCTGTGGACTACTGGGGCGGCCTCGCGGTGGCGGCGATCATCCTGGCGACGCGGCACTGGCCGCGCAAGGGCGGCCGATGAGCAGCAGCAACAGCAGAAGAAGACGCAAGGAACGCGGGCAGGAGCCCGTCGCCGAGGTACCGCGCCCCGGCCACTGGGCCGATCCGCTGGACGCGCTGGGCGTGGAGAACCTGCACCGCATCACGCCCACGCTGTACCGCAGCGCGCAGCCGAAGCGCTCCAATCTCGCCGCGCTGCAGTCGCTGGGCATCCGCACGGTGGTGAGCCTGCGCTCGTTCAACGACGACCGGAAAGTGTTCGCAGGAAGCGGCATCCGGCTGGTGCGCGTGCCGATCAACACCTGGTCCATCGACGACGCCAAGGTGCTGCGGGCGCTGCAGGCCATTCGCGCGGCCGAGAAGCAGGGCCCGGTGCTCATCCACTGCATGCACGGCGCCGACCGCACCGGCGTGGTCGCAGCGGTCTACCGCATGGCGCTGCAGGACTGGGACAAGGACAGCGCCCGCCAGGAGATGCTGCGCGGCGGCTACGGCTACCACACGCTGTGGCGCAACATCCCGCGCTACATCGAGCGGCTCGACCCGGCCGCCATGCGCGACGCGCTGGCCCAGGCGCCTGCGATTCCGGTGGTGTCCTGAAGGCGCCAGCAGGCCGCGAAAGCCGCTCCTATACTGGCCGCCCCGTGGCCGAAGGCCATCCGCGAACCTGACCAGAAGGGCTCTTCCATGGCACTCCAAATCCGCTCCCTCATCCGCTCCAGCGGCGAACTCGAACTCTCGCTGCACGACGATCCCATTCCCGAGCCGCAGGCCCACGAAGTGGTGATCCGCGTCGAGGCATCGCCATTGAACCCGTCGGACCTGGGCCTGCTGTTCGGCGCTGCCGACATGAGCACCGCCAAGGCCTTCGGCACCGCCGATCGCCCCGTCGTCACCGCCACCGTGCCCGAGCGCGTGCTGCCCGCCATGAAGGCGCGGCTCGACGAATCGATGCCGGTCGGCAACGAAGGCGCGGGCGTGGTGGTGAAGGCTGGCTCCTCGCCGCAAGCTCAGGCGCTGCTCGGCAAGACGGTGGCCGCCATCGGCGGCGCGATGTACTCGCAGTACCGCTGCCTCGCCGCCGCCCAGTGCCTGGAACTGCCGGCGGGCACCACGCCGGCTGAAGGCGCCTCGTGCTTCGTCAACCCCCTCACCTCGCTGAGCATGGTCGAGACCATGCGCATGGAAGGCCACAAGGCGCTGGTGCACACCGCCGCCGCGTCCAACCTCGGCCAGATGCTCAACAAGATCTGCCAGAAGGACGGCATCGCCCTCGTCAACATCGTGCGCAAGCAGGACCAGGAAGACCTGCTGCGCAGCCTCGGCGCCAAGTACGTGTGCAATTCGAGCTCGTCCACCTTCATCGAGGACCTGACCCAGGCCCTCGCCGAGACCGGCGCCACCCTGGCCTTCGACGCCATCGGCGGCGGCAAGCTCGCGGGCCAGATCCTCGGCTGCATGGAAGCGGCCATCAACCGCACCGCCAAGGAATACAGCCGCTACGGCTCCAACACCCACAAGCAGGTCTACATCTACGGCGGCCTCGACCGCAGCCCGACCGAGGTGGTGCGCAACTTCGGCATGACCTGGGGCATGGGCGGCTGGCTGCTGTTCCCCTTCCTGCAGCGCCTGGGCGACGCCGGCACGCAGCGCCTGAAGGCCCGCGTGGTCGCCGAACTGAAGACCACGTTCGCGAGCCACTACACGCGCGAGGTTTCGCTGGTGGAGATGCTGCAGCTCGACGCGATTGGCGTGTATGGCAAGCAGGCGACGGGGGAGAAGTTCTTGCTGAATCCGAACAAGGCCTGATTCGTCTTGCCTGAACAGGTCGCCCGGTACGGCACGGCGCGCCCGCCCCCACTATGCCGGCCGCTTCGCGGCTTCCCTGCGGTGCTCACGTTTCGCGGGGTCTCGCAGAACTCGCTTCGCTCAAACAGCTGCGAGCCCTTGTCCGCGAAACGCTGCGCTCCTCGGCGGCACAGAGGGGTCGAACGCGCCGCGCCGCATACCGGGCTTGTCGTTTCGTTGATGCCGCAGCCCTCACCCCAACCCTCTCCCGGAGGGAGAGGGAGCAATACCCGGAGTTGATTCAGGGAAGGGCATGGCTCTAGCCGCCGTACCCGGAAGAACTAAACGACCAACCGATACCCCACCGCCGTCTCCGTCAGCAGATGCTTCGGCTGCGCCGGATCGGCCTCCAGCTTCTGCCGCAGGTGCCCCATGTAGATCCGCAGGTAGTGGCTCTGGTCGGTGTACGACGGGCCCCAGACCTCGCGCAGCAGCTGGCGTTGCGTGAGCACGCGGCCCGCGTTGGCGACGAGCACCGACAGCAGGCGGTATTCGGTCGGCGTGAGGTGCACCTCGGCGCCGGCGCGGCGCACCAGGCGTGCGGAACGGTCGAGTTCGATCTCGCCGAAGCGGAAGAGCGCCTCGGGTGCCGCTTCCTCCGTGCTGCTCGCCGTGCGCGGGCGGCGCAGGTTGGCGCGCACGCGGGCCAGGAGCTCGCCGGTGCCGAAGGGCTTGGTGAGGTAGTCGTCGGCTCCGGCGTCGAGGGCGGCGATCTTGTCGGCCTCGTCGGTGCGGGCCGACAGCACGATGATCGGCACGGCCGACCAGCCGCGCACGTCGCGGATCAGCGAAACGCCGTCGCCGTCGGGCAGGCCCAGGTCGAGCACGAGCAGGTCGGGCTGGCGCGTGCCTGCCGCGGCGAGCCCGTCGCGCAGGGTGCCGGCCTCGTGAACCACCCAGCCCTCGGCCTCGAGCGCGCCGCGAACGAACCGGCGGATCTGCGGCTCGTCTTCGATCACGATGGCGGTGGGGGAAGGCATGGGTTCAGAGTTGTGCTTCAGCGGGTTCGGGCGGCTCGCGGCGTGGCAGCGTGACCGTGAATTCTGCACCGCCATCGCGCGCATTCTCGGCAGTGATCTCGCCGCCGTGTGCGCTCACCACGGCCTTGCAGATCGCCAGGCCCAGGCCAACACCCGGCGTCGCCGACTCGGCCTCGCCCCGTGTGAACTTGTCGAAGAGCTTCTGCTCGTGGCCCAGCAGCGCGGCCGGCAGGCCAGGGCCATGGTCGCGCACCGTCAGCACCAGCGCCCCGGGCTCCGCGCGCGCGCCGACCACGATGGGCGGCGCGCCGTACTTGGTGGCGTTCTCCAGCAGGTTGACCAGCACGCGCTCGATGAGCACGGCGTCGAACTCGACCAGCGGCAGCTCGGGGTCGAGCGCGGTCTGCACCACGGTGCCGCCCAGCGAGGTGCGCGCGGCGCGGATGGCCGAGCCCACCACCTCCTCCACCGACTGCCAGTCGCGCCGCAGGTTCACCGCGCCGCCGGCGATGCCGCTTTCGAGCCGTGCCATGTCGAGCAGGTTGCTCACCAGCGCATGCAGCTCGTGCGCTTGCGCGACGATGGCGCGCGCGGCCTCGGCACGCTCCTCGGGCGGCAGTGTCTGCAGCGACTCGGCCAGGGCGATGAGGGCGGTGAGCGGCGTGCGCACGTCGTGCGAGATGGCGCCGAGCAGTGCGTTGCGCAGGCGCTCCGATTCCATCTCGACCACCGCCTGCTGCGCCACCTCGACGTAGTGCACGCGCTCCAGCGCGATGGCGATCTGCCGCGCCAGCGTGTCGAGCTGCTGCGCCTGCTCGGGTATGAGCAGCCAGCGCGGCTGCGCGGGCGAGAGTGCGAGCACACCGCGCACGCGCATCGGCGCACGCAGCGGCACGTAGTGCCAGGGCTGGGCCGCGAGCGTGGCGGTGGCCAGGCCGGCGCTCTGGCCGTGGCGGAAGGCCCAGTCGGCCACCTGCGGATCGAAGCCCTGGGGCGCGCTGGCCGGCATCACGAGCTGGTCGGCCGCGTCGGTCACGAGCACCAGCGCATCGCCGCCGAAGTGGCCGCGCACGGCTGCCGTGCCGAGCGCGACCACCTGCGAGGCCTCCAGCGCGGCCGACAGCTCGCGGGTGAGCTCGAACAGCGATCGCGCGCGCCGCTCGCGGCTGGTCGACACGCCCGCCGCGAAGCGCAGCCCGGCCGTGAGCTGCCCCACCAGCAGGCCGACGCCGAGCATGATCGCGAAGGTCAGCACGTACTGCACGTCGCTCACCGCGAACGACAGGCGCGGCGGCACGAAGAAATAGTCGAAGGCCGCGACGTTGAGCAGGGCCGCCAGCGCCGAAGGCCCGCGCCCGAAGCGCATCGCCACGCCCACCACGCCGAGCAGGAACAGCATGACGATGTTCGACAGCTCCAGCACGCTGGCCAGCGGCGTGCACAGCAGCGTGAGTGCGATGCTGGTGGCCGCTGCCCACGCGTAGCCGGGCCAATGGATGGGGGCCTTCTCGTGGTCGTCGCTGTCGACGAGCGCGCCCTGAAGCGAGGTGCGCGACAGGCGGCGCGCACTGTCGGCGGGCGCGACTTCCATGATGTCGAGCGCCGGCGCGCGTAGCGCCAATGCGCGCGCGAGCGGCACCGCCCTCGCGGGCCACCAGCGCCGCCAGCCTGTCTCGGGCTGCGAGCGCCCCAGCACCAGCGTCGCGCAGTTCAGGCGCCTCGCCTGTTCGGCCAGCTGCTCGGCGACGTCGGAGCCGGTGAGCACCGCCGTGGCCGCGCCCAGTTCTTCGGCGAGCTTGAGCACCGCGAGGATGCGGTCGCGCTCGGCGGCGGCCAGCCGCTGCAGCCGCGGCGTCTCGACGTAGACCGCATGCCAGCGCACGTTGAGCTGACCTGCGAGCCGCGCCGCCGTACGCACGGTCTGCGCCGCGCCTTCGTGCGGGCCGACGCAAGCGAGGATCGCACCCGAGGTGTTCCAGGCCTGCAGATCGCGCCCGCTTCCGACCGCGCCCGATTGCTCCACGCGCCAGCCGCGCACGTCGTCTTCCACGTGCTCGGCGGTGCGCCGCAGTGCGATCTCGCGCAGCGCGATGAGGTTGCCCTTGCGGAAGAAGTTCTGCGCCGCGCGCTCGGCCTGCTGCGGCAGGTAGACCTTGCCGGCGGCGAGCCGGGCCGTCAGTTCGTCGGGCGTGACATCGACCAGCACCACCTCGTCGGCCTCGTCGAGCACGGTGTCGGGCACGGTCTCGTGCACGCGCACGCCGGTGATGGCGCCGACCGTGCCGTTGAGGCTTTCGAGATGCTGCACGTTGAGCGCCGACCAAACCTCGATGCCGGCGGCCAGCAGCTCCTGCACGTCCTGCCAGCGCTTGGCGTGGCGCGAGCCCGGGGCGTTGGTGTGGGCCAGCTCGTCGACCAGCAGCACGGCGGGCTTGCGCTCGAGCGCCGTGTCGAGGTCGAACTCGGCCAGCGTGCGGCCGCGGTAGGCGATCTCGCGCAGCGGCAGCGCATCGAGCCCCGCAAGCAGCGCGGCGGTCTCGCTGCGGCCGTGGGTCTCGACCACGCCGATCAGCACGTCGCGCCCCGCGGCCCGCTCGCGCTGCGCCGCGCTGAGCATCGCCCATGTCTTGCCGACGCCCGCGCTGGCGCCGAAGTAGATGCGCAGCTTGCCGCGCTGTGCACGCGCCTCGTCGCTGCGCAGCTGCGCGAGCAGCGCGTCGGGGTCGGGGCGGAGCACTTCGTTCATCGGCGGCACAGGTTAGCGTATCGGGCGGTCCTTGCGGCGGCCTGCATGGCGCCGCGCGGTGCGCGACAGCACCCACCACGCGAAGCCCAGCGGCACGAAGAGCGCCGCCATGGCCAGCAGCGCCATCAGCAGGTCAGTGACCATGGCGCAGGCCGCAGCGCGCGAGGTGCTCGCGCCAGCTCACGAGCCGGCCGATCTCGCCCGAGGGCACGCATTCGACCAGCCGGTGCAGCACGTCGGCGTAGCGGGCAAGAGGCAGGCGGATCATCAGGCGCACGCAGGGCGCGTCGCTCTCCTGCGAGCTGCAGGCATGCAGCAGCGGCTCGCAGCGCACCACGCCGGCCTCGGGGCAGCCGGCGATGCTGCGGCGCACGCGCAGGGCGTCGGCGCAGCAGACCGTGACGTCGAGCACATGGAACGGGCTGTCGTTGCTCTTGCCGGTGATCATGGAAGCGCGCGTTCTCGGCGCACCGGGGTGTTCTCGATAGGCGGCATAGGCCATGGCTTGTTTCTCCTCAACGCGGTGTCGAAGGACTGAATGAACCGGAGGCGGCGTCCAGCGCGATGTTCAGCGCCAGCACGTTGACGCGCGACTCGCCCAGGAAGCCCAGCAGGGGCTGCTGCGTGTTTTTGTCGATCAGCGACTGCACCTGCGCGAGCGGCATGCCGCGCACGCGTGCCACGCGCGCCGCCTGGTACTGCGCGGCGGCGGGGCTGATGTCGGGGTCGAGTCCGCTGGCCGAGGCCGTGACCAGGTCGACCGGCACCGGCGCCGTGTTGTCCGGGTCGGCCGCGCGCAGCGCTTCCACGCGCGCCTTCACCGCATCGGTGAGCGCCGGGTTGAGCGGGCCCTGGTTCGAGCCGCCCGAGGCGCTCGCGTTGTAGGGCTGCGGCGCGGTGGCCGAAGGCCGTCCCCAGAAGTGCTTCGGATCGCTGAAGTTCTGGCCGATGAGCTTCGAGCCCACCGTGGTGCCGTCGATCACGATCAGGCTGCCGGCCGCCTGCGCGGGAAACGCCGCCTTCGCGGCGCCGGTGACGGCCATCGGGTAGATCAGGCCGGTGAGCGCGCTCAGCAGCACGAAGAGCACGAGCGCAGGGCGGACGATGCCGCCCTCGCTGCCATTGCCTTGGACATTGACGGTGTTGTTGTTCATGACTGATTACTCCTCAGACGAGATGCACGGCGACCAGCAGCCAGTCGATCAGCTTGATGCCTATGAAGGGCACCAGCAGGCCGCCCAGCCCATAGATGGCAAGGTTGCGGCGCAGCAGTGCGGCGGCGCCCACCGGCCGGTAGCGCACACCCTTGAGCGCCAGCGGGATCAGGAACACGATCACCAGCGCATTGAAGATCACCGCGCTCAGGATGGCCGACGACGGGCTCGCCAGCCGCATCACGTTGAGCGCGCCCAGCTGCGGGTAGGTCGAGATGAAGATCGCCGGGATGATGGCGAAGTACTTCGCCACGTCGTTCGCGATCGAGAAGGTGGTGAGAGAGCCGCGCGTCATCAAGAGCGCCTTGCCGGTCTCCACCACTTCCAGCAGCTTGGTCGGGTTGGAGTCGAGGTCGACCATGTTGCCGGCTTCCTTGGCGGCCTGCGTACCGCTGCCCATGGCCACGGCCACGTCGGCCTGCGCGAGCGCGGGGGCGTCGTTGGTGCCGTCACCGGTCATCGCCACCAGGCGGCCTTCGGACTGGTACTGGCGGATCAGCGCGAGCTTGTCCTCGGGCGTGGCCTCGGCCAGGAAGTCGTCCACGCCGGCCTCGGCGGCGATGGCCGCCGCGGTGAGCTTGTTGTCGCCGGTGATCATCACCGTCTTGATGCCCATGCGGCGCAATTCGGCGAAGCGCTCCTTGATGTCGGTCTTGACGATGTCCTTGAGCTCGACGATGCCCAGCACGCGGTTGCCCTCGGCCACCGCCAGCGGCGTGCTGCCGCGCCGCGCCGCCTCCTCGGCGGCGCGCAGCACCTCGGGCGCGGCCGTGCCGCCGATGGCCTCGACGTGCCGGCGCACCGCGTCGACCGCACCCTTGCGCAGCAGCACCAGGTCGGTGTCCAGGCTGTTGGGTGCGGCCGGCAGGTCGGCGCCGCTCATGCGCGTCTGCGCGGTGAAGGCGACGAAGCGGGCGCCCTCCACCGGCGTCGGCTCCAGGCCTTCGCGGCGCGCGAGCTCGACGATGCTGCGGCCCTCGGGC
This sequence comes from Variovorax sp. SG517, assembly GCF_013376045.1. Lineage (GTDB taxonomy): Bacteria > Pseudomonadota > Gammaproteobacteria > Burkholderiales > Burkholderiaceae_C > Variovorax. The sequence goes on from NZ_JABMJG010000004.1 coordinate 112,499, forward strand.
GTCTCGTCGGCGAGCGAGGCGATCATCGCGGCGCGCGCGAGGCGCGCCTTGGTCACGCCCGGCGCGGGCAGGAAGGCGCTGGCCTGGCGGTTGCCGTGCGTGATGGTGCCGGTCTTGTCGAGCAGCAGCACGTCGACGTCGCCGGCGGCTTCGACCGCGCGGCCCGAGGTGGCGATCACGTTGGCCTGCATCATGCGGCTCATGCCGGCCACGCCCACGGCCGACAGCAGGCCGCCGATGGTGGTCGGGATCAGGCACACCAGCAGCGCGACCAGCGCGGTGAGCGACACCACCGTGCCCGCACCCGCGGCCTCCACGCTGAAGATGGAGAACGGCAGCAGCGTGACCGTGACCACCAGGAACACGATGGTCAGCGCAACCAGCAGGATGGTCAGCGCGATCTCGTTGGGCGTCTTCTGGCGCTTGGCGGCCTCGACCATGCCGATCATCCGGTCGAGGAACGATTCGCCCGGGTTCACCGAGATGCGCACCACCAGCCAGTCGGACAGCACGCGGGTGCCGCCGGTCACGGCCGAGAAGTCGCCGCCCGATTCGCGCACCACGGGTGCCGATTCGCCGGTGATGGCGCTCTCGTCGACCGAGGCCACGCCTTCGATGACTTCGCCGTCGAGCGGGATCACGTCGCCGGTTTCCACAAGCACCACGTCGCCCTTGCGCAGGTTCGGTGCCTGCTCAGGGAGCCACTGGGCACCGTGATGCGGCTCCTGCAGCTTCTTGGCCCAGGTGTCCTTGCGCAGGCCGCGCAGCGAGGCGGCCTGCGCCTTGCTGCGGCCTTCGGCGAGCGCCTCGGCGAAGTTGGCGAAGAGCACCGTGAACCACAGCCAGATGGTCACGGCCAGCACGAAGGCGGGCTTCATGCCGGTGTCGCCCGGGAAGCTCAGCGCATGCACCCAGAGCACCGTCGTGAGGATGCTCCCGATGTAGACGATGAACATCACCGGGTTGCGCCACTGGGTGCGCGGGTTGAGCTTGGCGAAGGCGGCCCACAGCGCGGGCCTGACCAGCGCCGCATCGAAGAGCGAGAGAGAGGTTTTTGTATTGGCGGTCATGGTGCGCTCCTTCTCATTTCCAGAGCACGAGGTGCTCGACGATCGGGCCCAGGGCCAGCGCCGGCACGTAGTTGAGCAGGCCGACCAGCAGCACCGTGCCGATCAGCAACGAGACGAACAGCGGGCCGTGCGTGGGCAGCGTTCCGCTGGTCACGGGCAGGCGCTTCTTGGCGGCCAGCGCGCCAGCCACGGCCAGCACCGGCACGATCATCGCGAAGCGGCCGAGCCACATGGCGAGCGCGAGCAGGCCGTTGTAGAAGGGCGTGTTGGCCGACAGGCCCGCGAAAGCGCTGCCGTTGTTATTGGCGGCCGAGGTCAGCGCGTACAGGATCTCCGAGAAGCCGTGCGCGCCGGGGTTGGCGATGCCGGCCTTGCCCGCGGCCGCGATCACCGCCACCGCGGTGCCGGCCAGCACCAGGATCGGCGTGACCAGGATGGCGATGGAGATCAGCTTCATCTCGCGCACCTCGATCTTCTTGCCGAGGTACTCGGGCGTGCGGCCGATCATCAGGCCGGCGATGAACACCGCGAGCATCGCGAAGATCAGCATGCCGTACAGGCCCGAGCCCACGCCGCCGAAGACCACCTCGCCGAGCTGCATCAGCACCAGCGGCACCATGCCGCCGATCGGGGTGAGCGAGTCGTGCATGCCGTTGACCGCACCGCACGAGGCGGCCGTGGTGATGGCGGCGAAGAGCGAGGAGGCGTCGATGCCGAAGCGCACCTCCTTGCCTTCCATGTTGCCGCCGGCCTGCAGCGCGCCGTGCATCTGGTCGACGCCCAGCGGGGTCAGCAGCGGGTTGCCGGCCTGCTCGGCGGGCGTGATGACGATGACCGCGACGACGAACATCACCGTCATCGCCGCGAGCACGGCCCATCCCTGGCGCATGTCGCCCACCACATGCCCGAAGGTGAAGCACAGCGCGGCCGGGATCAGGAAGATCGCGATCATCTGCAGCAGGTTCACCAGCGCCGTCGGGTTCTCGTACGGATGCGCCGAGTTGGCGTTGAAGAAGCCGCCGCCGTTGGTGCCCACCATCTTGATGGCTTCCTGCGAGGCGACCGGGCCCATGGCGAGCGTCTGCGTCCTGGTGGTGGCGTCTTCCATCACCGGCTGGCCCTTTTCGTCCTTCAAAGGCTGGCCGTCGGCGCCGTTCTTCGGCTGCTGGAAGGCGGTGGTCTCGAGCGTGCTCGCTTCCTTGTAGGCGTCGAAGTTCTGGATCACGCCCTGGCCCGCGAAGACCACGGCCAGGACGAAGGAGATCGGCACCAGCACCCACAGCGTGACGCGCGTGATGTCGGCCCAGAAGTTGCCCACCAGCCCCTTGCCGTCGCCGCGGCGGGCGAAGCCCCGCACGAGCGCGAAGGCCACCGCGATGCCGGTGGCGGCGGAGAAGAAGTTCTGCACCGTGAGACCCAGCATCTGCGTGAGATAGCTCATGGTCGACTCGCCCGCATAGCCCTGCCAGTTGGTGTTGGAGACGAAGCTCACCGCGGTGTTGAAGGCCGAGTCGGGCGACACGGCCGCCATGCCTGCAGGGTTGAGCGGCAGCCAGGCCTGCAGGCGCTGCAGTGCATAGACGAAGATCGCGCCGATGGCATTGAAGGCCAGCAGCGCGAAGGCATAGCGCAGCCAGTGCATCGACTGCTCGGGCCTCGTGCCCGAGAGCCTGTAGAGCGGCGCCTCGACGCGCTGCATCCAGCGCGGCACGCGCTCGTTGCACAGCGCGGCAAGGAACTTGCCCACCGGCCATGCGAGCAGGCCCAGCAGCACCAGGAAAAGGGCCAGCAGGCCCCAGGCGGAGGAAGTCATTTCAGAATTCCTCCGCGCAGATCAGCGCGAACACCAGGTACGCGAAGAGAACCACGGCGATCAGCGCGCCGAAGCCATAGAGAACTTCGAGGCTGATCACGACGCGGCTCCATCGGCGGCATTCGACGCCTTGCTCGACGGGTTCTTCGGCGCATCGAGCCTGTCCAGCCCGACCACCATGGCCCCCACCACGGCCCACAGCGCCAGCAAGGCGCCCATCCAGACGATGTCCATACATCACTCCTGCAAACGAGAAAAGATGGGAGTCAGTCTCGGCAGTCGGGCGTCAAAACGGGGGAAAGAGTGATGGGGTGGGCGTAAAGAAAGCGTAAAAACGCGAATGCCCTGCTCAAATGGCCCCGGCTTGCGAGGGCCATTGCCCGGCCCCATCGACAGTCGGTCTCCGGCGTCAAATAATCAAAGCACTTTGCTTGATTAATAATGAACCTGCGATGAACAAGCAACCCCAAGGCCTGCTCCCGGATGCTGCTGCCAGGCCCACCTGGATGCCGCACCAGCCGGCAGACCGCATCCTCTCGACGCTCAAGACGCGCGGCGCGCTCGGCATTCCCGACATCGCCAAGGTGCTGAACGTCACGGTGGAAGCGGTGCGACAGCAGATGGCCAAGCTGGAGGCAGAAGGGCTGGTCGACTCCGAAAGCCGCTCCAGCGGCCGGGGCCGGCCCACGCAGATCTGGCGCCTCACCGGAGAGGGCCACAAGCGCTTTCCCGATACGCACGCCGAGATGACGGTGCAGATGATCAGCGCGGTCATCAGCGTGTTCGGGCAGAAGGGCATGGACCAGCTCATCGGGGCGCGCGAGGCGACGATGCGTGCCAACTACACCGAGGCCATGCGCGGCGCGCGCAGCCTGAAGACACGGCTGGAGCGGCTGGCCGAGATCCGCAGCCGCGAGGGCTACATGGCCGAGTTCCGACCCGATGAGGAAGGCGATGGATTTCTCTTCATCGAGAACCACTGCCCCATCTGCACCGCCGCGCAGGCCTGCACCGGCTTCTGCCGCAGCGAGCTGCAGCTGTTCGACGAAGTGCTGGGCCCCGACGTGAACGTGAGCCGCGTCGAGCACGTGCTCGCGGGCGCGCGGCGCTGCGCCTACCGGATCGAACCCAAGGCCAGGGCGAACGCCTGAGCCCCTTTTCTTTTTTCAACCACCACGAGGAAATCACGATGGAACACAAGCTCCCACCCCTGCCCTACGCGCTCGACGCACTGGCACCCGAGTATTCGAAGGAAACACTCGAGTACCACTACGGCAAGCACCACAACGCCTACGTGGTGAACCTCAACAACCTGCAGAAGGGCACCGAGTTCGAGTCGCTGACGCTCGAAGAGATCGTCAAGAAGTCCAGCGGCGGCATCTACAACAACGCCGCACAGATCTGGAACCACACCTTCTTCTGGAACTGCATGAAGCCGCAAGGCGGCGGCGCTCCCACCGGCGCGCTGGCCAAGGCCATCGAAGCCAAGTGGGGCAGCTACGACGCCTTCAAGGAAGCCTTCGTGAAGTCGGCCGTGGGCAACTTCGGCTCGGGCTGGACCTGGCTGGTGAAGAAGCCTGATGGCACCGTGGACATCGTGAACACGGGCGCAGCCGGCACGCCGCTGACGACCGCAGACACCGCGCTGCTGACCGTGGACGTCTGGGAGCACGCCTACTACATCGACTACCGCAATCTGCGCCCGAAGTTCGTCGAGACCTTCCTGGCCAAGCTGGTCAACTGGGACTTCGCCGCCAAGAACTTCGGCTGATCGGCCTTTCGGTCGATCAGTCGTTGATCAGGTTCAGGATGTTCCCGTCCGGGTCCTTGAACCACGCGACCTTCATGTCGCCCATGACGTGGAGGTCGCCCACCAGCTTCGCATGCGGCATGTCGTAGTGCTCGAAGCGCACGCCCCGCGACTTCAGCGCATCCACGATGCGCTCGATGTCGCCGTCCACCGACCAGGTCACGGCCGTGGCCTGGTTGGTGCCCGCGAACTGCGAGCGGTACACGTTGATGCGCGTGTTGCCGCTGCGGTAGACGATGACTTCGTCGCCTTCCGCATCGACCTGCGACAGGCCCAGCGTGTCCTCGTAGAAACGGCGGGCCGTGGCGAGGTCTTTCACCGCCAGGTTGGCCACCGCGTTGATGTTTCCAAGCATGCGAGTCTCCTGTAGGGCCCGGCGGACCATCGAGCGGCGCCAGGCGAGCCAAAAATACTCAACCATCCGGTGCAGTATTCAGTGCTCGCCAAGACCCTGTCAAGTCAGGTTCCCGACAAAAGGTTTCAGCGCTTCGAGGCCACGTTGCGCGCCAGCAGGCACAGGATCTCGTACATCAGCGTGGCGCCCAGCAGCGCGGTGCTGCCGGTCGGGTCGTAGGGCGGCGACACCTCGACCACGTCGGCGCCGACGAAATCCAGGCCGTCGAGGCCGCGCAGCAGCCCCAGCGTTTCGCGCGTGGTCATGCCGCCGATCTCGGGCGTGCCGGTGCCCGGCGCGAATACCGGGTCCAGGCCATCGACATCCAGCGACAGGTAGGTGGGGCCGCTGCCGACGATGCGCCGAGCCTCCTGCACGATCGCCTCGACGCCCCTGGCCTCGAACTCCTCGATGAAGACCACGCGCATGCCGCTGTCCAGCGAATAGCGCCAGCCTTCGTCGGAGTTCTGCGCGCCGCGGATGCCGATCTGTATGGTGCGCTTCGGGTCGAGCAGCCCGGCCTCGACCGCGCGGCGAAACGGCGAGCCATGGCTGAACTTGGAGCCGAGAAAGTCGTCCCAGGTGTCGGTGTGCGCATCGATGTGCACCATGCCCAGCGGCTGACGAGGCGCCATCGCCTGGAACACGGGAAAGGTGATCGAGTGGTCGCCGCCCGCGGCCAGCACCGTCTTGCCGGCGGCGAACAGCGGCTCGAAGAAGCGGCGGATGTCCTCGTGCGAGCGCTCCAGGTGGAACACGTCGGTGAAAGGCACGTCGCCCACGTCGGCCACGCGGCACGCCTCGAAGGGGTTGAAGCCGCTCACGTGGTGGATGGCGCGCGTCATCGACGACATGTTTCGAATCTCGCGCGGGCCGTAGCGTGCGCCGGGGCGCGCCGTCACTCCGCCGTCGAACGGCACGCCGGCCAGGGCGATGTCGAAGTCTTCGAGGCGCTGTGCGAAGGGCACGCGCATGAAGGTCGGGATGCCGCTGTAGCGCGGCAGCGTCTGCATGGCGGTGTCTGTGTGCATGGAGAAGGCAGCTTCAGAACGTGGCGGGGGTATTGGTCCACAGCACCCGGGTCTGGGTCTTGCCAGGATTGCGGTAGCTGTGCGGCACGTCGCTCGAAAAATAGAAGGAGTCGCCGGCCGACAGCAGGTAGACCTCGTCGCGCAGGCGCAGCTCGAACTCGCCCTCGATCACGTAGCCCATTTCCTCGCCGGCGTGTGCGATCTGCTCCAGGCTCTCGGCCTTGGGCTCGAGCACGTGGATGTCAGCCTGCAGCAGCTGGCCGCGAATCGGCACGATCACCCGTTCGAGCTTCACGCCGCGCTTCTTGCCTCGCAGGCCGGTGAACTCGATCACCGGGCGTTCGGATGCCCGGGTCACCGGCGACGTGGGTGGCGCGAAGGAAGCCGTGAGCTCGGCGACGTTGGTGTCCAGCGCGCGCGCCAGGCGGTGCAGATTGGCCAGCGACGGCATGACCTGGCCACGCTCCACGCGCGACAGCAGGCTTTCGGAGCAGCCGGCCGCATCCGCGAGCGCCTTCAGCGTCAGACTTCGCACCATGCGCGCATGCTTGAGCCGCGGCCCCAGCGCCGACAGCGCCAGGTCCGCGTCCGCACCAGCCGGTACAGGAGAAGAGGCGGCGGGCGTGGAGTTCGTCTTCTTGGAGGTGCGCATGTCGAATCGTCGGTAAGCCGGCGGCGGGCCGGGAAGGTCAGGCAGTGGCCAGCACGGTGAAATGCACTTCGACCGGGCGGTTGTCGTTGATCGGGACAATATCCTGCGGGCAGGCCGACATGACCACCACGCAGTCCATCTCGGCGCGCAGATCCACATGGTCGCCGGCCTTGGAGACGGGCGGCAGCCAGTCTACGCCGCCGGCCGGGCCCACCGGAATGTTCATCCACAGATTGAGCGGCTGCGGCACCTCGCGTGCGCGCAGGCCGATGGCCTTGAGCGCCATGCGCATGTTGTCGGCGCAGTTGTCGTGGTACTCGGTCACGCCAAGGTTCTGGTAGCGGTAGGCGTCGCAGGCGGCCATGAGCGTGTCGTGCACGCCGGGCGAGGTGTCGGCCACCAGCGTCATGATGGGCCGGCGGCGGTTGGTGGCCAGTGGATCGCCGGCCTTGGGAATGATGCGGTCGATGACGGCACGCGCGTGCTCCATCGACATGAATTCGCTCAGGTCGTCGGCCTTGAAGGCCCAGAAGTCGCACACCTGGCTGCCATGCGTGTTGATGACGCGGATCACCTGGCCCTTGGCGAGCCGCACGGCACGGCCGTTGCGCGCGGGGACCTCGTAGCGCTTGCCGAGCTCCGGCGTGCCGTCGGCCGACACGGGCTCGCGCAGCGTGTTGTTGGCACCGACGGGTTCGCCGTTGTCGGCGACGTGGGTGTGCGCATGGGAATGGGAGAGGGCTTGGTGGTCCATGGTTCTGGCTAGTCCTTTGAAGGTTCGTTGGGAGTGGAGGAAACGAGCGGCCCCGCCAGCCGCGCGAGGCACCAGGCCAGGGCGCGCGTGCAGGCCGCGAGGTCGTCGATGGGGGTGTCTTCGTCGGGGTGGTGGCTCACGCCGGCGCGGCTGGGTGCGAACAGCATCGCGGTAGGACAGAAGCCCGCCAGCGGCATGGCATCGTGGAAGGCGCCCGAGAGCATCTCGCGATGGCTCAGCTGCAGGGCGATGCAGGCCTCGCGTGCGAGGCTTGCGAGCGCAGCGTCGAAGCGCACCGTGGGTTTGTCCTGCAGCACCTCGACCTGGCCTCCGGCCGGCAGCGCCGTATCGATGAGCAGGCGCACCGCGTCGAGTGCGGCAGCCTCGGGATGCCGGGCATCGACGGTGAAGACGACGCGATCGGCGATCGTGTTGATCGACCCGGGGCTGCACTCCCACCGCCCGATGGTCAGGCGCAGCCGGTCGTCGCCGCACAGCGCCGCATGTTCGAGCAGCGCGTGCGCCATGCGCACGGCCTTGGCCTGGGCGTCGTCGCGCGAGGCCGGCGGCGTGGTGCCCGCGTGCGCGCTGCGCCCCGCCACGGTGATGCGGAACCACCGCACGCCCTGGATCGCCGTCACGCAGCCGACCTGCAGGCCCTCAGCCTCCAGCACCGGGCCCTGCTCGATGTGCGCTTCGACGTAGCAGTGCACCGGGCGCGCCAGCGGGGTGTCGTCCATCCAGGCCCAGCCGAGGCGCTGCGCCTCGCCGCGCAGGTCGTCCACGGCGGCATCGCGCGCTGCCTCGAAGCACAGGCCTTCGCCATCGCGCACGCCGAGGAACGCATCCAGACGTTGCGGCGACGTGAAAGCGACGGAGCCCATCAGCCCGGGTGCGAAGCGCGAGCCTTCCTCGTTGGTCCACATCGCCACGTCGATCGGCCTGCGGGTGCGCAGGCCGAGGCGGTCCAGCGCATCGAACACCTCCAGGCCCGCCGCGACGCCGAAGGCGCCGTCGAGCCAGCCGCCCAGGGGCTGGGTGTCGATGTGGCTGCCGGTCATGACCGGCGACAGCTTCGATTCCTGTCCGTCGCGCCGCACGAACACGTTGGCGGCGGTATCGATGCCGATGCGGTAGCCGGGCCGCTGCGCGAACGGCTGCACCAGCCAGCGCCGCGCGGCCAGTTCGTGCGCGCTCAGCGCCTGCCGGGCCACGCCGCCGCCGGTGCCCGTAGCGACGGCGCCATGCGCCGCCAGTCCGCGCAGCCGCGCCTCGAGGCGCGCGGTGTCGACCGCGTGCGCCACCTTGTGGGCCACGGCCGCATCCCCCACTTCGTCGAGCAGGTTCATGCGGCCGCTCCTGCCGCGGCATTGCCGAGGCTGCGGCGAATCCACGGCTGCAGGAACGCCCGGATGCGCGGGTGCTCCGGCTGGTGGATCACCTCGCGCGGCGTGCCGATCGTCACGATGCGGCTCTTCTCCATGAACACGATCCGGTCCGACACCTCGGCCGCGAAGCTCATCTCGTGCGTGACCATGATCATGGTCATGCCGCCGCGCGAGAGCGACTTGATCACCTCCAGCACTTCGTCGACGAGCTCCGGGTCGAGCGCGGAGGTCGGCTCGTCGAGCAGCATCACCTCGGGGCCGACCGCGAGCGCCCGGGCGATGCCCACGCGCTGCTGCTGCCCGCCGCTGAGCTGGGGCGGACGCACGTCGGCCTTGGCCGACATGCCCACGCGCTCCAGTGCCTCCCCGGCAACGCTGCGGGCCTGGTCTTCGCGCAGCCCCTTGGCCAGGGTGAGAGGCGCCATTACGTTGGCCAGCACCGTCATGTGCGGCCACAGGTTGAACTGCTGGAACACCATGGCGACCGGCGCCCGCACCTCGGCGATCACGCGCTCGCTCTCGCGGACCAGTGCCCCCGCGGCATTGCGGCGGTAGCCGAGCAGAGCGCCGCGGATGCGGACCTCGCCCTCGTCGTAGGCCTCGAGAAAGTTCATGCAGCGCAGCAGCGTGGTCTTGCCCGAACCCGAAGGACCGATCAGCGACACGACTTCGCCCTTGCGGATGTCCAGGTCGATGCCGGACAACACGCACTGCGTGCCGAACGATTTGCCGACGCCGCGCATGGAGACGATGGGAACGGTCACGGAAGCATTCATGGGCGGGGGTTTTCTCGAAGGGCCGACCACGCGCGCAGCGTGCTGGCCGCGCGGTTGACGAGCAGCGACAGGCCCCAGTAGCTCAGCGCCAGCAGCAGGTAGGGCTCGACATAGACGAACTGCTCCGACACGACCTTGCCGGCGGTCATCGTCAGTTCGGGATAGGTGATGACCGAAGCCAGCGCGGACTCCTTCATCAGCAGGATGGTCTGGCTCGCGATCAGCGGCAGGCTGGCGCGCAGCGCCTGCGGGCATTCGATGGTGGCGAAGATCTGGCGGGAGGACAGGCCCATGCACCGGGCCGCCTCGATCTGGCCGCGCGGAATGCTCTGCCAGCAGGCGCGAAAGATCTCCGCGAAGTACGCGCCGCCGTACACGGCGAGCGTGAGGCCCGCGGCGGCGAACGGATCGAGCGAGAGGCCCGCGCTCGGCAGGCCGAAGTACACGATGAACAGGTGGATCAGGAACGGCACGCCGCGCCACACGCCGGTGTAGGCGACATAGAGCCAGCGCGCCGCGCGCCAGCCGGTTTCGCGCAATGCGTGGAAGCCGAAGCCCACGACCAGCCCGCCCGCCAGCCCCACCAGCGTGAGCAGCACGGTACGCAGCGCGGCGGCGCCGAACTCGGGCAGCAACTGGCCCAGGAGCGCGGCGTCGATCATGGCCGCTCCATCCGGGTGCGCAGCCAGTGGCCGAGCCACAGCACCGCACCGGTCATCAGCAGGTAGCACAGGCCCACGCAGACGTACACCTCCAGCGGCCTGAAATTGGCCGCCACGATCTGCCGGCCGCTACGCCCGAGGTCGGCCACCGCGATCACCGAGACGATGGCCGAGCTCTTCACCACGTCGACGGCTTCGGACACCACGGCTGGCCACACGGCCCGCGCAAGCTGCGGCAGCTGCACGTGGCGGAAGATGCGCGCGGGCGGCATGCCGAACGAGGCGGCCGCCTCGATCTGCCCCGCCGGCACCGCCACCAGCCCGGCACGCAGGATCTCGCACTGGAACGCGGCGGAGTTCAGGCCCAGCGCGACGATGGCCACCAGCAGCGGCGGCAGATCGACGCCGTAGGCACTGGGCAGGTAGAAGAGCATGAGCAGCTGCACCAGCAGCGGCGTGCCGCGAAAGAAGCTCAGGTAGGTGCGCACCGCGGCGGGCAACACGCCCCGACCGCCGCGCCGCAGCGACAGGCCCAGCAGCACCGCACCCCAGGCAAAGCCCAGCAGGATGGCCGCCACCGCCACGCTCAGCGTGGTGGCGAGGCCTTGCAGCAGTACCGGCAGGTAGGCGGCCAGGCGCTCGAGAAGGGTTGCCGCGTTCATCGGACGGTGCGTGCTCAGGAAGCGTCGTGTCTTGCGGGCCCGCTCACATCTGCGGCGCCGGCACCGCGTCGGTGGGCACGTCCATCGTGAAGCCGAACCACTTCATCTGCAGCTCCTTGAGCTTGCCGCTCTTCTGGGCGCGTGCGATGCCGTCGCTGAAGAACTTGACCAGCGGCGCGCTCTCCGCGTCCTTGCGGCCGACCCAGCCGAAGTAGGTCTTGGGGCCGATGGGCGCCGGCATCACCGCGTAGATGTCGCCGCGCGTCTTGACCAGCGTCGCCAGGTTGGAGAGCGACTGCGCCACCGCCGCGAGCCGGCCGGCGGCCAGGTCGGCATAGGCTTCGTCGAAGCTCACGTATTCGCGGATGGTGACTGCTGGCTTGCCTTCGGCCTGCAGCTTCTTCGCGTAGTCCTGCAGCGCCTTCAACTGGGCCGAGCCCGCCTGCGAACCGACCGTCTTGCCGGCGATGCCCGCGGGGTCGGTGAGCGCGCTGTCCTCCTTGCGCTTGACCAGCGCCGTCGTGGCGTCGGCGATCGGCACGGTGAAGGCGAACTTGTCGGCGCGCTCCTTCGTGAGCGTCACCGAGGTCACGACGAAGTCGAAGCGCTTGGTCGCCAGGCCGGGCAGGATGCCCTGGAACGGCACGTCGAGCTGCTTGACCCGGACCTCGGGCAGGTCCGCCAGGATCAGGCGCATCAGGTCGGGGCCGTAGCCCACGATCTTGCCGTCCTGCAGGAACTCGAAGGGCGCGAACTGCGCCTCGGTGCCGACGACGATTTCCTTCTTGCTCTTCACCGTTTCCAGCATGTCGGCGCTGTGCGCGGCACCAAGCAGGAACAGGGAAAGAACGCCAGCGATTGCGCGATGTAACAACATGACCAGGCCCTCGGGTGTGGATTGAAACAGGTGTGAACGGGATCAGCAAGTAACTTGCATTCATGCAAGTTACTTGCACAGAACGCACACAATTTTCATGCCAGCCGGAATCGGGCTGGCGGCACAGTCGTGGTGCGAACGGCAGCGCAAAGGAGGGAATGGGCCTCTTCAGGCGCACTTCATGCGCGCATCTGGCGCGCTGCAGGCGTGCAAGACCGTCGCGAGCTGCCACATCTGGAGAAGACGGCCATCGCGAACCGCGAAATCCCGGCCTGGCCGGTTGCGGCACACTGCACCGCTGGTGCAGTGAGGCGAAGCGAAGCCTTCAGGCTGCAACCCGATCAGCGATCAGTCCAGAGACAAAGAGAACCCATGATCCGAAAACTCATCCGCCCGCTGGCCATCGCGCTGGCAATCCCCATGGCGTTCGCCGGCATTGCGGCGCACGCACAGTCCACCGCCTATCCCGCCAAGCCCATCCGCATGGTCGTGCCCTTCCCGCCCGGCGGCGGCACCGACATCCTCGCGCGGCTGGTGGCCCAGAAGCTCACCGAGGCCAAACACTGGACCGTGGTGCCCGACAACCGTGCGGGCGCCGGCGGCACCATCGGCATCGCCGAGGCCGCGCGCGCGACGCCCACCGGCTACGACATCGTGATGGGCCAGAAGGACAACATGGTCGTCGCGCCCTGGCTCTACAAGAACCTGAGCTACAACCCGGTGAAGGACCTCACGGCCGTGGCCCACGTGGCCTACACGCCGGTGGTGATCGTCACGCAGGCCAACTCCAAGTTCAAGACGCTCGACGACGTGGTGAAGGCCGCGCGCGCCGCGCCCGACACCGTCACCTACGGCTCGCCCGGCAACGGCACCACCATCCACCTGGCCGGCGAGATCTTCAACGGCGCCGCCAAGATCAAGATGCGCCACGTGCCCTACAAGGGCTCCAACGCAGCCATGATGGACGTGCTCGCGGGCAACGTCGACCTGATGGTGTCGTCGGTGCCTTCGGCCATGGCGCAGATCAAGGCCGGCAAGCTGCGCCCGCTGGCCGTCACCTCGGCCAAGCGAAGCACCTCGCTGCCCGAGACGCCCACCGTGGCCGAGCTCGGCTACAAGGACTTCGACGTGAGCACCTGGTACGGCCTCTTCGTGCCCGCCGGCACGCCGAAGGACGTGGTGGCCACGCTGAATGCCGAGGTCAACAAGCTGCTGGCCACGCCCGAGATGAAGGCGGCCATCATCGCCCAGGGCGCCGAGCCGCAGAGCATGACGCCCGAGCAGTTCGGCGCGCTGCTGAAGACCGACTACGAGAAGTGGAAGGGCATCGTGCAAGCCTCGGGCGCGACAATCGAATAAGCCTTCGCGTCGCAGAATGGTGTCTCCAGAACAGGCCGCAACGACGGCATGGAGACACCGATGGTTCCTTCGCTTCCATTGAAGACGGCTGCCCTCGCGGCGGCCGTCGTCCTCTTCCAGGGCTGCGCGCAAACACCACCTGCCGCGCAGAAGCCTTCAGACGCCACCGTCGCCGCGCACGTCGCCGCAGCCACCAAGGCCGCGGGCACCGACCTCGGGCCGCTGCTGTCGCTGTGCAAGCCCGCTCCGGCCACACGCCCGCCGCAGGAAGAGCTCGACAAGGGCCTGCCCCTGCTCATCAACAAGCCCGCACCGCCGCCGGCCAGGGCCTTCGACAACCTCTACTTCGTGGGCGCCGACTGGGTCAGCGCCTGGGCCATCAAGACCTCGGACGGCATCATCCTCATCGATGCGCTCAACAACCAGGTGGAGGCGGCCGCGCTCATCGAAGGCGGCATGCGAAAGCTGGGCCTCGACCCGGCGCAGATCAAGTACGTGATCGTCACGCACGGCCACGGCGACCACTACGGCGGCGCCCCCTACCTCGCGCAGAAATACCGCGCGCGCGTGGTGATGAGCGATGCCGACTGGACGATGACCGAGACCAAGCTGGAATTCGCCACGCCGATCTGGGGCGCGCCGCCCAAGCGCGACATCTCGGTGAAGGACAGTGACCGCGTCACGCTGGGCGACACCACCGTCACCCTCTACCTCACGCCGGGCCACACCATGGGCACGCTGTCGCCGGTGTTCGACGTGAGCGAGAACGGCAGGAAGCACCGCGCCATGCTCTGGGGCGGCACGGGCTTCAACTTCGGCAAGGACGTGCCGCGGCTGGACAACTACATCGCGTCCACGAAGCGCATGGATTCGATCGTGAAGGCGCAGAACATCGACGTGATGCTGTCGAACCACTCGAACGTCGACAGCTCGCAGGCCAAGATGGCCGCGCTGCGCCAGCAGCCCGCGGGCGCAGCGAACCCGTTCGTGATGGGCACGCCGACGGTGGAGCGTGCGCTGGGCGTGATGGGGGAATGCGCGCAGGCGCAGCGGGACAGGTTTGCGATGCAGTGAAGCGGGGCCTGCTCCTTCCCCCTCTGGGGGAAGGTCGGGATGGGGGCAGTCGGCGCTTGAAAAGGCCGCTGGCGGCGCATGGGCCGCGTGCCCCCACCCCTGCCCTCCCCCAGCGGGGGAGGGAGAAATACCGGACTCAGTCCGGTACGAACTTGCGATTGAAGACGTCCACGTCCCCTACGTCCTCGAACGTCACCACCTGCCCCATCTTCCCGTCCTTCATGCGGCAGGCCGAGAACAGGCTGTAGCGCCCCTTGAAGCCGAACTCGTTCATCACGATCAGCGCGTAGGGATGGGGCACGAACACCTGGTGTTCGAACACGATGCGGTGCACGTTGCGCGGCGAGGGAAAGAGCTTGTACTCGCCGGTGTCGATGGCCTGGGCCGTTGCCATGGGGTCGCTCGCCTTCCGCTCAATCGGGGTCGCGCACGTCGGCCACCGGCTTCGCGCCGAAGTCCGCGCGCGCCAGGTACTTGAGCACCTTGGCAGCAGCGCTGGCGGGGCTGTCGAGCATGCCTTCGTTCTTCATCTTCTCGAAGCGCGTGCGGTCCGGAAACTTCTCGGCCGAGGCGCCGCGCAGCTGCACCTGCATGTCGGTGTCGATCACGCCCGGCGCCAGCGAGACGATGCGCGCGCCGTTCGGCGCATTGGCCTCTTCCAGCGCCACGGCGCGCGAGAAGTGGTCCATGCCGGCCTTGGCAGCGCAGTAGGGCGCCTGGCTGCCCATGGCGTTGCGGCCCAGGCCCGAGGAGATGTTCAGCACCTTGCGCGCACCGCGCCATTCGCGCGTGGCGCCCAGGAACGCCGCCGTCAGCAGCATCGGCGCTTCCAGGCCGATGCGCAGCGCCTGCGACAGCTCGGACCCCACCGCGCGCGACAGCGGCGCCGGGTTGCCGACCGTGCCGGCGTTGTTGATGAGCGTGACGCTGTCGAAGCGCTGCGCGTCGACAGTCTTGAGCCAGGCAGAGAGGCGCTCGGCGGCGGCGACGGGGTCGGACAGGTCCTGCTCCCATTGCGTGATCTCGGCGCCGGCGGCTTTGGCCGCTTCCGCCAGCGCGGGCGACTGCTTGCGCGAAATGCCGATCACCGTATGGCCGGCCTGCAGCAGCTGCTCGGCCATGGCCTGGCCCAGGCCGCGCGAGGCGCCGGTGATGAGGGTGAGGTGGGAGGTGGACATCTGGAAAAGTCTTTGTTGATGGAACGAAGGCCGGAAGGTTAAAGCGAATCGCTTGTCCCTACTTGAACTGCTTCCTCAGGAAGTTGCGATGCCGAGCAATGTGCTGCATCTGCGCCGGCGCGATGGTGCCGCCCAAGTCGACCTCGTCCGCACCGTTGAGCACCGCGTTGGCATTGGCCATGGCGCGCGCCACCACCTCTTCCTCGCTCACGCCCAGTTGCGCCGCGAGGTCCAGCGCCACGCGGCGCATCGCGCGCTGCGAGAGCATCCACATGGCGCCGAAGCGGTCCCACGCGAGGGCGGCTTCCTCGGCCTTCTCGCGGTCGGCGAGGATCTCGGCGAGCGGCTTGGCGAGCACGGCGTCCAGCGCCTCGATCTTCTCGGCGAGCGCCTCGTTGCGCGCGAGCGCTTCCTCGAGCGTGGGGCCGGTGTCTTCCGCCTTCGCTTTCGCCTTCGCAGGAACTTCGGGCTGCGGCGGGACGAAGGCGGCCTCCGCGTTCGCGGGCACCACCAGGAGCTGGTCCTTGAGAGTCATGTTCTTTCCTTTTCCACCATAGCGTTCTTCCTGTTGTTCGACATCGCGGTCGCGCGCAGGCCCGGCAGGTCGAGCACGCGCAGGCCGCCGTATTCCACGCGGATCAGCCCCTGCGCCGACAGGCCGTTGAGCGCCTCGTTCACGCGCTGACGCGAGAGGCCGACGAGGTAGGCCAGCTCCTGCTGCGTGATCCGCAGGACTTCGCCCACGCCCGGGTACAGCACCGGGTTGAAGAGCGACACCAGGTTGCGCGCCACGCGCGCGTCGGGGTTGTTGAGCCGGTCGATCTCGAGTGCCGCGATGAACTGGCCCAGCCGTTCGTTGAGCTGGTTCATCACGAAGCGGTTGAAGCCGATGGAGTGGTCGAGCAGCCAGTGGAAGCTCTCGATCGGCAGGCCGGCGATCAGGCTGCGCCGCAGCGCCTGGATGTTGTAGCGGTAGGGCTCGCGCTTCATGACCGTGCCTTCGCCGAACCAGCCGCCAGGTGGCACGCCGGTATAAGTGACGGAGCCGCCATCGGCGTTGTCGTTGCTCATCTTCAAGAGGCCCTCGACCACGCCGAACCAGTAGGTGGGCGAGCGCCCGACGCGGCACACCAGGTCGCCGGGCTCGGCCTCGCCGACCACCAGCGCGGCCTCGGCGCGGCGGCGCTCGGCGGGCGTGAGCTTCGACAGCCATGGAATGCCTTCGAGCTCCGCGGCATCGGCGGGACGCACCCGGTCCCTGATGGTCGAACCGCCGAGCGCGCCGTTGTGGTTGGAATTGCCGTGAGGCATCGGGAAACTCCGGGGAGTAGTGTCCCTAGGATTGTCGTTGGAACGACAACCGGGCGTCAAAGTGAGTCCTACGATCCGCCCACTGTGCAAACAACCGCCCCCACCTTTCCCCGTCTGCTGCTCGCGCACGCCGAGGCCCGGCCCGAAGCCCCCGCCATGCGCGAGAAGGACCTCGGCATCTGGCAAACCTGGAGCTGGAGCGCCGTGGCGCAGGAAGTGCGCGAGATCGCCTGCGGCCTCGCGAGCCTGGGCTTCAGGCCCTTCGACAACCTCGCGATCGTCGGCGCCAACCGGCCGCACCTGTACATGTCGGTGGTCGCGGCGCAGAGCCTGCGCGGCGTGCCCGTGCCGCTGTACCAGGACGCGGTGGCCGGCGAGATGGTCTTCATGCTGCAGGACGCCGGCATCGAATTCGTGATCGTCGAGGACCAGGAGCAGGTCGACAAGCTGCTTGAGTGCCGGGAACTGCAGCAGGGCGGGCAGCCGGGCATCCGCTACATCATCTACGACGACCCCAAGGGCCTGCGCCACTACGACCAGCCCGGGCTCATGAGCTACGAGCAGCTGCGCGCACTGGGCCGCGAGTTCGACAAGTCCAACGTGGGCCACTACGACCGAGCGGTGGCCAGCGGCGAGGCCACCGACGTCGGCGTGATCCTCTACACCTCCGGCACCACCGGCCGCCCCAAGGGCGTGTGCCAGACGCATGCGAGCTTCATCGCGGCGGGACGCGGGGGCGTGGAGACCGACAGGCTCGGCCCCGGCGACAACATCATGAGCTACCTGCCGATGGCGTGGGTGGGCGACCACCTGTTCTCGGTGGCGCAGTGGCTGGTGGGCGGCTTCACGCTCAACTGCCCCGAGTCGAGCGAGACGGTGATGAACGACATGCGCGAGATCGGCCCGAGCTACTACTTCGGACCGCCGCGCACCTTCGAGGGGCTGCTCACCGCCGTGTCGATCCGCATGGAGGACGCGGCCGCGCCCAAGCGCTGGCTGTACGCGAAGTTCATGGCGCTGGCGCAGCGCGTGGGCGCGGACATCCTCAACGGCGCGCCGGTGAGCCTGCGCGACCGCCTGATGTACCGCCTGGGCGACCTGCTGATCTACGGCCCGCTTCGCAACGTGCTGGGCATGAGCCGCATCCGCGTGGCCTACACCGCGGGCGCGGCCATCGGGCCCGACCTGTTCCGCTTCTACCGCTCCATCGGCGTGAACCTCAAGCAGTTCTACGGCCAGACCGAAACCTGCGCCTACGTGTGCCTGCAGCAGGACGGCAAGGTCAAGCTGCAGACCGTGGGCACGGCCGCGCCGGGCATCGAGCTGAAGATCGCCGACGACGGCGAGGTGCTGGTGCGCGGCGTGTCGGTGCTCAAGGAGTACTACAAGCGCCCCGACGCCACCGCCGAGGTGCTGGACGCGAACGGCTACTTCCACACCGGCGACGCCGGCGTGCTCGACAGCGAGGGCCACTTGCGCATCATCGACCGCGCCAAGGACGTGGGCCGGCTCGTTGGCGGCGCGATCTTCGCGCCCAACTACATCGAGAACAAGCTCAAGTTCTTCCCGCAGATCAAGGAAGCTGTGTGTTTCGGCAACGGCCGCGACGAGGTCTGCGCCGCCATCAACATCGACTACGAGGCGGTGGGCAACTGGGCCGAGCGCCGCGGCCTGGCCTACGGCGGCTACGTCGACCTGGCCGGCAAGCCCGACGTGCTCGCGCTGGTGGCCGAGTGCATCGCCAAGGTGAATGCCGACCTCGCCGCCGAGGACGGCATGGGCGAGACGCAGATCGCGCGCTTCCTGGTGTTGCACAAGGAGCTCGACCCCGACGACGACGAGCTCACCCGCACGCGCAAGGTGCGCCGCGGCTTCATCGCCGACAAGTACGCGGTGCTGGTAGACGCGCTCTACGGCGGAAAGAAAGAGCAGTACATCGAGACCCAGGTCAAGTTCGAGGACGGCCGCACGGGCTCGGTGAGCGCCACGCTGAAGATCGTCGACGCGAAGCGATTTCCGTTGATCAAGGCGGCCGCATGAACGCGCACAACCTCACCGAGGCATCCATGCTTGCAACAACGACCCGGGGCGGCCGCAAGGACGGCGAGGTCATCCTCGACGTGCAGAACATCTCCCTGAGCTTCGGCGGCGTGAAGGCGCTTACCGACATCAGCTTCAACGTGCGCGAGCACGAGGTGCGGGCCATCATCGGGCCGAACGGTGCCGGCAAGAGCTCGATGCTGAACTGCATCAACGGCGTCTACTGGCCGCAGCAGGGCTCCATCACCTTCCGCGGCAAGACCTTCAAGCACATGAACTCGCGCCAGGTGGCCGAGATGGGCGTGGCGCGCACCTTCCAGAACCTGGCCCTCTTCAAGGGCATGAGCGTGCTCGACAACATCATGACGGGCCGCAACCTCAAGATGAAGAGCGGCCTGTTCGCGCAGGCGCTGCGCTGGGGCCCGGCCGAGCGCGAGGAGCTCGCGCACCGCGAGTTCGTCGAACACATCATCGACTTCCTCGAGATCCAGGCGCACCGCAAGACCCCCGTGGGCCGCCTGCCCTACGGCCTGCAGAAGCGCGTGGACCTGGGCCGCGCGCTCGCGATGGAGCCGCAGGTGCTGCTGCTGGACGAGCCCATGGCCGGCATGAACGTGGAGGAGAAGCAGGACATGAGCCGCTTCATCCTCGACGTGAACGACGAGTTCGGCGCCACCATCGTGCTGATCGAGCACGACATGGGCGTGGTGATGGACATCTCCGACCGCGTGGTGGTGCTGGACTACGGCAAGAAGATCGGGGACGGCACGCCGGATGAAGTCCGGAACAACGAAGACGTGATCCGGGCATACCTCGGCGTGGAGCATTGAGCATGGGCTTTTTCCTCGAAACCCTCTTCGGCGGTCTCATGGTCGGCATGCTCTATTCGCTGATCGCCATCGGCTTCGTGCTGATCTACAAGGCCTCCGGCGTCTTCAACTTCGCGCAGGGCGCGATGGTGCTGTTCGCGGCGCTGGCGATGGCGCGCTTCGCCGAGTGGTTCCCGCAGTGGTTCGGCTTCCAGAGCCAGATCCTCGCGAACATCCTGGCCTTCGTCGCGGCCATGGCGGTGATGATCGTCGTGGCCTGGCTCATCGAGCGGCTCGCGCTCAGCAAGCTGGTGAACCAGGAAGGCATCACGCTGCTGATGGCCACGCTGGGCATCGCCTACTTCCTCGACGGCATGGGCCAGACGATCTTCGGCAACGACATCTACAAGATCGACGTCGGCATGCCCAAGGAGCCGCTGATGGTGCTGGAGAACACCTTCCAGGGCGGGCTGCTGCTGAGCCAGGAAGACCTGATCGCCGCGCTGGTGGCGGCGGGCCTGGTGGTGGTGCTCGCCGTGTTCTTCCAGAAGACGTCCACCGGCCGCGCCCTGCGCGCGGTGGCCGACGACCACCAGGCCGCGCAATCCATCGGCATTCCGCTCAAGCGCATCTGGGTGATCGTGTGGTCGGTGGCCGGCTTCTCGGCGCTGGTGGCCGGGATCATCTGGGGATCGAAGCTGGGCGTGCAGTTCTCGCTCTCGCTGGTGGCGCTGAAGGCACTGCCGGTGGTGATCCTGGGCGGGCTCACGTCCATTCCGGGCGCCATCATCGGCGGCCTGCTGATCGGCGTGGGCGAGAAGCTCTCCGAGATCTATCTGGGCCCCATGTTCGGCGGCGGCATCGAGATCTGGTTCGCCTATGTGCTGGCGCTGGTGTTCCTGCTGGTGCGTCCGCAGGGCCTGTTCGGCGAAAAGATCATTGATCGGGTCTGAGATGTTCTACAGAGAAAACGGCCAATTCAAGTCGAGCTACCGCGCCGACCAGCAGATCTTCCCGATCGCGCAGGACCGCCTCGCGATCCTCGTGCTCCTGCTGGTGGCCTTCGTGGTGGTGCCGCTGGGCGTGTCGGACTACTGGATGCGCGCCATCCTCACGCCCTTCCTCATCCTGTCGCTCGCTGCCCTGGGGCTGAACATCCTGGTGGGCTACTGCGGCCAGATCTCGCTGGGCACGGGCGCCTTCATGGCGGTGGGCGCCTACGCGGCCTACAACTTCCAGGTGCGCATCGAGGGCATGCCTCTCATCGCATCGCTGCTGCTCGGCGGCCTGTGCGCCACGGTGATCGGCGTGCTGTTCGGCATTCCCAGCCTGCGCATCAAGGGGCTGTACCTTGCGGTGGCCACGCTCGCGGCGCAGTTCTTCACCGACTGGGCCTTCCTGCGCATCCAGTGGTTCACCAACAATTCTTCGTCCGGCTCGGTGAGCGTGGCGGGGCTCAACGTGTTCGGCGTGCCGATCGAATCGCCGGTGCAGAAGTACCTGTTCTGCCTGATCTTCGTTTCGGTGTTCGCGCTGCTGGCAAAGAACCTGGTGCGCAGCGCCATCGGCCGCGAATGGATGGCGATGCGCGACATGGACGTGGCGGCCGCGGTGATCGGCATCCGGCCCGTGTACGCCAAGCTCACGGCCTTCGCGGTGAGCAGCTTCATCGTCGGCGTGGCCGGCGCGCTGTGGGGCTTCGTGCACCTGGGCGCATGGGAGCCGGCGGCCTTCAGCATCGACCGCTCGTTCCAGCTGCTTTTCATGGTGATCATCGGCGGGCTCGGCTCGATCATGGGCAGCTTCTTCGGCGCCGCCTTCATCGTGCTGCTGCCGCTCTTTTTGAACCAGCTGCCCGCGTGGCTGGGCTTCTCGATTTCCACTGCGCTGGCCTCGCACCTGGAGACCATGATCTTCGGCGCGCTGATCGTGTTCTTCCTGATCGTCGAGCCGCACGGCCTCGCGCGGCTGTGGTCCACGGCCAAGGAGAAGCTGCGGCTGTGGCCCTTCCCGCATTGATGTGATGAGTTCCGTTCGTAGAAAACCGGCACCGAGGTGCCCACAAAGGAGACAGGCATGAAACTGAAATCGCTCGCTCTGACCGCCGCCCTGGTGGCCAGCACCCTCGGCGCCATGCTCGCGCCATCGCTCGCGCAGGCGCAGGCGAAGGAACAGTTCTTCCCGCTGCTGGTGTATCGCACGGGCCCCTACGCACCCAACGGCACGCCCTGGGCCAACGGCAAGCAGGACTACATCAAGCTGGTCAACGCCAACGGCGGCATCAACGGCGTGAAGATCGCGTACGAGGAGTGCGAGACCGGCTACGCCACCGACAAGGGCGTGGAGTGCTACGAGCGCCTGAAGGGCCGCCCGGGCGTGGCGCTGTTCGATCCGCAGGCCACCGGCATCACCTTCGCGCTGACCGACAAGGTGCCTACCGACAAGATCCCGCTGATCACGCTGGGCTACGGCCTGGCCGCTTCGCAGGACGGCGGCGTCTTCAAGTGGAACTTCCCGCTGATGGGCTCCTACTGGACCGCGGCCGACATCCTGATCCAGCACATCGGGAAGAAGGAAGGCGGCATGGACAAGCTCAAGGGCAAGAAGATCGCCCTCGTGTATCACGACTCGCCCTTCGGCAAGGAACCGATTCCGCTGCTGCAGGAGCGCGCCAAGCAGAACGGCTTCGAGCTCTCGCTGATTCCGGTGACCGCGCCCGGCGTGGAGCAGAAATCGGCCTGGCTGCAGGTGCGCCAGCAGCGCCCCGACTTCGTGCTGCTGTGGGGCTGGGGCGTGATGAACTCCACCGCCCTGAAGGAAGCCGTGGCCACCGGCTACCCGCGCGAGAAGATGTACGGCGTGTGGTGGGCCGGCGCCGAGCCCGACGTGAAGGACGTGGGCGCGAACGCCAAGGGCTACCACGCGCTGGCGCTGAACACCTCGGGCACCGAGCCCAAGGTGATCCAGGACATCCTCAAGCAGGTGCACGACAAGGGCCAGGGCACGGGTCCGAAGGACGAGGTGGGCTCGGTGCTCTACACGCGCGGCGTGATCATCCAGATGCTGACCATCGAGGCCGTCAAGCGCGCACAGGAGCGCTTCGGCAAGGGCAAGGTCATGACCGGCGAGCAGGTGCGCTGGGGCATGGAGAACCTCGCGCTCGACCAGAAGAAGCTCGATGCGCTGGGCTTCTCGGGCGTGATGCGTCCGGTGAGCACTTCCTGCCAGGACCACATGGGCTCGACCTGGGCGCGCGTGCACACCTGGGACGGCGCGAAGTGGGGCGACATGTCCGACTGGTACCAGGCCGACGAGCAGATCATCAAGCCGATGGTGAAGACGGCTGCCGACAAGTACGCGGGCGAAAAGAAGCTCACGCGACGCGAAGCAGCGGATTGCCAGTCCTGATGCGCTGAGCGCGCGTTCCGTGGCGGCTCGCGAGAGCCGCCATTCGCAAGAGCGGCGGGTATCGCACGTCGCCGTTCTTTCGAATGCTTCGGACCACACCATGAGCGAATCCAACATCCTCCTCAACGTCAACGGCATCGAGGTCATCTACAACCACGTGATCCTGGTGCTCAAGGGCGTGTCGCTGACGGTGCCCGACGGCGGCATCGTGGCGCTGCTCGGCGGCAACGGCGCGGGCAAGACGACCACGCTGCGCGCGGTGAGCAATCTGCTCGCGGGCGAGCGCGGTGCGGTCACCAAGGGCACCATCGAGCTGCGCGGCGAGCGCATCGAAGCGCTGTCGCCGGCCGAGCTGGTGAAGCGCGGGCTGATCCAGGTGATGGAAGGCCGCCACTGCTTCGCGCACCTGACCATCGAGGAGAACCTGATGACCGGCGCCTACACGCGCACCGACGGCAAGGCCGCGGTGCAGCAGACGCTGGAGAAGGTGTACGCGTACTTCCCGCGCCTGAAGACGCGCCGCACCTCGCAGGCGGCCTACACCTCGGGCGGCGAGCAGCAGATGTGCGCCATCGGCCGCGCGCTGATGGCCAACCCGACCATGGTGCTGCTGGACGAGCCCTCGATGGGCCTGGCGCCGCAGATCGTGGAGGAAGTGTTCGAGATCGTGAAGGACCTCAACGCCAAGGAGCGCGTGACCTTCCTGCTGGCCGAGCAGAACACCAACATGGCGCTGCGCTACGCCGACTACGGCTACATCCTGGAGAACGGCCGCATCGTGATGGACGGCGAGGCGAAGAGCCTGCGCGAGAACGAGGACGTGAAGGAGTTCTACCTCGGCGTCGGCGGCGCGGACCGCAAGAGCTTCCGCGACGTGAAGAGCTACAAGCGGCGCAAGAGGTGGCTGGCTTGATGCGTCCACGCGTCGTCGTTCGGGGTGCGATCACGCCGACGGGGTGCCTTGCTCCGCGAATGTCCCCCGCCTTCGGCTCCTCCTTTATTTCGCTGCGCAAGGCACCCCATCGACGTGATCGATTCGGAGCTCTGGTTGATCGGCGATCACCCACAGCGTGCCCCGGTGCACAGGGCACCGGGTGCTCCCCGCAGCGAAATAAAGGAGGAGGCCGCAGGCCGGGGGACATTCGCGGAGGGGAGTACCCGGTGGCCTGTGCACACGCCCCGAACAAACACCGCTCGGCAGAGAACTGAACTGAACAGATTGAAGGGTACGGACATGACCGACCACTACGACAAGCTCGAGATCCGAGACCCCGCCGAACGCGAACGCGACCTGCTGGCCGCGCTGCCGAAGCAGATCGCTCAGGCGCAGACAGCGGCCCCCGCCTTCGCGAAGATCCTCGATGGCGTGAAGCCCGCCGACGTCACCACGCGCGAGGCGCTCGCAAGACTACCGGTCACGCGCAAATCGGAATTGCTCGAACTGCAGAAGGCGCGCCGTGCGGACGACCCCTTCGGCGGCTTCTCGTCGATCGTGCGCGGCCCGCGCATGCCGCGCGTGTTCGCGAGCCCCGGCACCATCTACGAGCCCGAGGGCGAGGCGCGCGACTACTGGCGCACCGCGCGCGCACTGCACGCGGCGGGCTTTCGCGGCGGCGAGCTCATCCACAACAGCTTCAGCTACCACATGACGCCCGCCGGCTCGATCATGGAAAGCGGCGCGCACGCCATGGGCTGCACCGTGTTCGCGGGCGGCACCGGCCAGACCGAGCAGCAGCTCGAGGCGATGGT
This sequence comes from Variovorax sp. SG517, assembly GCF_013376045.1. GTDB lineage: Bacteria > Pseudomonadota > Gammaproteobacteria > Burkholderiales > Burkholderiaceae_C > Variovorax. The sequence continues at coordinate 137,316 of NZ_JABMJG010000004.1, forward strand.
CGACCTCAAGCCCGAGGGCTATGCGGGCACGCCGAGCTTCCTCAAGATCCTGCTGGAGAAGGCCGAGGAGAAGAACCTGAAGCTGCCGTGGCTGACCAAGGCACTCGTCTCCGGAGAGGCCTTTCCGCCGAGCCTGCACGACTGGATCGCCGCGCGCGGCGTGAAGGGCACGCAGTGCTATGCGACCGCCGACCTGGGCCTCATCGCCTATGAAACCAGCGCACGCGAAGGCCTGGTGCTCGACGAGGGCGTGCTGGTCGAGATCGTGCGCCCCGGCACCGGCGATCCGGTGCCCGACGGCGAGGTCGGCGAGATCGTCGTCACCACCTTCAACCCCGACTACCCGCTGGTGCGCTTCGGCACCGGCGACCTCTCGGCCGTGCTGGCGGGCACCTGCCCCACGGGCCGCACCAACAGGCGCATCAAGGGCTGGATGGGCCGTGCCGACCAGACCACCAAGGTGCGCGGCATGTTCGTGCATCCCTCGCAAGTGGCCGAGATCGCACGGCGCTTTCCCGAAGTGCAACGCGCGCGGCTGGTCGTATCTGGCGAGACGGGCGACGACAGGATGACGCTGCAGCTCGAATGCGCGGGCGTGGCTCCTGAAGGACTAGAAGCGCGCGTGGGCGACGCGATCCGCGAAGTGACCAAGCTGCGCGGCGAGGTCGTGGTGGTGGGCGCAGGCTCGCTGCCCAACGACGGCAAGGTGATCGAGGACGCGCGCAGCTACAAGTAGCGGCGATACAGCCCGCGCACGGTGGCGCGCGTAAGCACCACCGTGAGCACGGTGTAGACCAGCACGAGCGCCAGCGCGAAGCCGACAAGGCTGCCCGCGCTGTTGAAGCCATGCAGCCAGACCGCCATCGCCAGCCACGCGAGTCCGGCCGCGATGCACAGCAGCTGCACCAGCACGAAGGCGAGCACCGACGCCCTCACCGCCCTGAACGGCCGCACCCTCGAGAAGACCGGCGCGGCGCCCAGCCATGCACCCCAGAACGCGAGCCCGAAGGCCGCGAGCGGCGGCACCAACCAGGCGACCAGCAGCGCGGGACCGTCCAGGCCTTGCGTCATGGAACTCCATCGGCTCATGGCGGCGCCGCTCCACATCTGCAGCGACGCGAACACCGAGGCAGCCACCAGCGCCACCGCACGGCGCGTCGGCGGCCCGCCTGGAACCTCGTCGGCCTGCGCGTCCGCCGATCCGGCACGGGCGCCCCTGAGCGCGATCCAGGCCGAGAGCCAGATGCCCAGCACCAGCACGATCAGCTGGGCCACGGACTGCAGGAACACGAACACCGGCATCGCCGCGCGCATCGAGGTGAAGCCCAGCGATTCATGAAAGCGCCCGCCCGGCATGAAGAGAAGCTGAAGGTCGTAGAGCAGCGGGCTCAGCGCGTAGAAGTTCAACAGCAGCACCACGACGTAGGCCGCGGCATAGCGCATGCGCGGCTGCGGCAGCTCCGCCACGCTGCCGGCGCCATGCCTTTCGAGCGCATTGCGCCCGTGGCACCACGCGATAGTCCCTGAGAGCACCCAGCCCATCGCGATGCTGCAGACCATCGGGATCCAGACGCCGGGCAGCGCATAGGCGCTGCGCAGCTGCTCGGATTCGGGCGAGTCGGGCCAGAGCCGGACGGCCATGTTGAGAAGCACCATCGCGGCGTCGATGGCCACGGTGATGAGCGCGAGATCGCGCGGCAGGCGCAATGCCTGCGACTGGAGGGGAGTCGCCGTCATGGAGGAAATACTTTCGCCTTTCACGATGCAAGGTGCGGCCTGTGCGGCCGCGCCCTGCGGAAAAGGCGAGCGTATCGGATGGCGGCGTGCGCCCCCTGTAGGCTCAGTGCGCGAGTGCGGCTTCGCCCGACTCCTGCGGCTCGGGTCCGATGTAGATCGACTGCGGACGGATCAGCCGACCTTTCTTCACCTGCTCGCGCGCATGCGCCACCCAGCCGCTCACGCGGCCGGCCGCGAACACGCAGGTGAAGCTCTCGCGGCCGAAGCCCAGGGCTTCCAGCAGCAGCGCGGTATAGAACTCGACGTTGGTCTCCAGCGCGCGCCCCGGCTTCTTCTCGCGCAGGATGGCGAGCGCGGCCTGCTCCGCCGCCTCCGCCAGCGCGAAGCGCGCCGCGTTCACGCTGCCCTCCTCGCCGAGCCGCCCCAGCGCGCCCTTGAGCGCGTCGGCGCGCGGATCGCGCACGCGGTAGATGCGGTGGCCGAAGCCCATCAGGCGCTGGCCTTCGGCCACGGCCTGCTCCAGCCAAGCGCGGGCATTGGCGGCGCTGCCGATGGCATCGAGCGCGTCGAGCACCGGCCCGGGCGCGCCGCCGTGCAGCGGCCCCTTCAGCGCGCTGATGCCCGCGAGCACGGCCGATGCGAGCCCGGCCCCGGTCGATGCGACCACGCGCGCCGCGAAGGTCGATGCATTGAGGCCGTGGTCGCACACGGTGACGAGGTAGGTGTCGAGCGCGGCGCTCTGCGCGGACGTCGGCGAGCGGCCATGCAGCATGCGCAGCATGTCGGCGGCATGCGGCAGTGCCTCGTCGGGCGCCAGTGCTGGAACGCCCAAACGCCAGCGCATCACGGCAGCGGTGTAGACGGCCGGCGCGGCCACGAGGCGCAGCGCGGTCGGCAGGTCGTCGCCATCGGGCAGGCGGGCCATCAGCGCGCGCACGGCCTCGATGGGCGGCATACGGCGCAGCAACACGTCGTCGTTCGGCTGCAGCAGCTCGAAGGCCTCGCGGCGCGCACGGCCGATGGCGCGGCGCAGCGCCGAGACGGTGGGCAGCGTGTCGAAGAAGCCCTCGAAGAGCAGGTGCACCACGTCCTCGTAGCGCCAGCGCTGCGCGATCTCGTCGAGTTCATGGCCGCGGATCACCAGCCGCCCCGCCGCGCCATCCACCTCGGACAGCACGGTATGCGCAGCCACCACGCCTTCGAGGCTGCCGTCGTCGTTGTTCATCGCTCTTTGCTCCTGGTTGTCACGATGGCATCGATTCTGGTCAGATGGATATTGACGTCAATCTTGATCTATTCTGTCAACATGACCATCAAGAAGACGCAGCCGCTGTGGCTGCCCGCGGCCGACGCGCTCGAACTGATGCAGGTGCGTCCGCAGACGCTCTACGCGAGCGTGAGCCGCGGCCGCATCCGCGCCAGGCCCGATGCGGCCGACCCGCGCCGCAGCCTCTACCACCGCGACGACGTGCAGCGCATCGCGGCACGCGCGAAGGGCCGGCGCAGCGTCGAGACGGTGGCGAGCGAGGCGATCCAGTGGGGCGAGCCGGTGCTGCCATCAGCGATATCGACAGTCGCCGAAGGCCGGCTGCTGTATCGCGGACAGAACGCGTGCGAACTCGCAGCGCACGCCACGCTGGAAGACGTGGCGGGGCTGCTATGGGAAAGCGCACCGCCGCGCTTTCACGCCGCAGACACACCTTCCGATGCGGAGGGCTCACATGAACATCCCTTGCAGGCAGGACTATTAGCGCTTGCAACGCGCGCCGCCTCCGACCTGCCCTCGCGCGGCCGCTCGGCAGGCGTGCTTCAGGCCGAGGCAGCGGCGGCGATCGGCGCGCTGGCCGATGCCATGCTGCGCACCGCGCCACCACGCGCCGACACACCCATGCACATGCGACTGGCCTCCGCATGGCGCCGCCCGCGCGCTGCCGAAGACCTGCGCCGCGCGCTGGTGCTGCTGGCCGACCACGAACTCAACGCTTCGACCTTCGCGGCACGCGTGACCGCATCGACCGGCGCCTCGACGGCGGCCTGCCTGCTCACCGGCCTTTCGACGCTCACAGGGCCGCTGCATGGCGGTGCTTCCGCCGCAGTGCAGGCGCTGATGCGCAATGCAGCCGCCATCGGCACCGAAGCCGCCGTGCGCGAATGGCTCTCGCACGGGCGGCCGCTGGCTGCTTTCGGGCATCCGCTCTATCCGACGGGGGATGCGCGCTGTGCGGCGCTGCTGGAGCACATCGCGCTGCCGGCCGAATTCGCGCAGCTGCGCGAGATCGGCGAGAGACTGCTTGGCGAGGCAGTGAACATCGACTTCGCGCTCGCCGCACTCGCGGCCGTGCACAAGCTGCCGGCCGGCGCGCCGCTCATGCTCTTCGCGCTCGCGCGCAGCGTGGGATGGACCGCGCACGTGCTCGAGCAGCAGGCCGCGGGCCAGCTGATCCGCCCCCGCGCGCGCTACACGGGCCCGCTGCCCGCCACGGCGGAAGCGGTGCCGATCAGTGCGCCACCGGCTCCCGCGCGTGCTCGAAGAGCTCCGTCATCTCGCGATTGAAGGCGGGGATGTCGTCGGGCTTTCGGCTGGTGACGAGCTTGCCGTCGACGACGACTTCCTTGTCGCTCCACTGCGCGCCCGCGTTCTTCAGGTCGGCCTGCAGCGAAGGCCACGAGGTCATCTTGCGGCCCTTGACGCCGCCGGCGTCGATCAGCGTCCAGGGGCCGTGGCAGATCGCCGCGATGGGCTTGCCGGACTCGATGAAGGCACGCACGAAGGCGACCGCCTTCTCGTCGATGCGCAGCGTGTCGGGGTTCACGACGCCGCCCGGCAGCAGCAGTGCGTCGAAGTCGTCGGGCCTGGCGCTCTTGAGCGGCGCGTCGACCGCGAAGCTGTCGGCCGGATCGTGATGGTTCCAGCCGCGCACGCTGCCCTGGGCGGGCGAGACGATCCGCGTCCGCGCGCCGGCGTTGTCGAGCGCCTTGCGCGGCTCGGTCATCTCGACCTGCTCGAAGCCGTCGGCCACGAGGATGGCGACCTTCAATCCGTCGAGCGACGAGGATGACGATGTGGTGGTATTGGGCATGGGTGAAATCTCCTTTTGAATCTTCACCCTAGGTCTGCCCCGCGCAGGCCGCATCGTCCGTCGCCGGCTCCGCCTGTCGGACAGTTCGACGGCCGGCAAACTTCTCTTACGAAGAGTGGGCCTGCTCGCTACTACTTACCGAGCCCCGCGCGCTTCACGCCGCCGCGGAACCCGTTCGGCAGGCCCGGGTTTGGATGCCCCGCCGCACGCCCCTCCAAGGTGCGCAAGACGGCCCTCGGCTAAGGGCTATTCGCTATAGGTCAGGTCCTGGTCAGCCCTTAAGATCGCGGCGTTTTTATTCCCCCCTTTTCGGAGACGACATGAAGAAACTGTTCGCCCTCGCGGCGATTGCCGCCGCGGCCGTCGGTGCACACGCCCAGGACTTCCCCGCGGGCAAGACCGTGACCCTGGTGGTGCCATTCGCCGCCGGCGGCCCCACCGACCGTGTCGCCCGCGACCTGGCCGAAGCCATGCAGAAGACGCTGGGCACCACCATCGTGGTGGACAACACCGCCGGCGCGGGCAGTTCCATCGGCACCGCCAAGGTGGCGCGCGCCAACCCCGACGGCTACACGCTGCTGCTCAACCACATCGGCATGTCGACGATGCCGGCGCTCTATCGCAAGCTGCCCTTCAACGTCGAGACCGACTTCGAATACCTGGGCATGGTCAACGAAGTGCCGATGACGCTGATCGGCAAGCCCGGCCTGCCGGCCAACAACTACAAGGAACTGACGACCTGGATCTCGGCCAACAAGGGCAAGATCAACCTCGGCAACGCCGGCCTGGGTGCCGCCTCGCACCTGTGCGGCCTGCTGTTCCAGAGCGCGCTGAAGGTCGAGATGACGCCGGTTCCCTACAAGGGCACCGCACCGGCCATCGCCGACCTGCTGGGCGGCCAGATCGACCTGCTGTGCGACCAGACCACCAACACCACGTCGCAGATCGAGGCCAAGAAGGTCAAGGCCTATGCCGTGACCACGAGCAAGCGCCTGACCACGCCCGCGCTGAAGGACTTGCCCACGCTGGACGAGTCGGGCCTCAAGGGCTTCGAAGTGACGATCTGGCACGGCGTGTACGCGCCCAAGGGCACGCCGGCGCCGGTGCTGAAGAAGCTCAACGATGCCATCAAGGCCGCGATGAAGGACCCGGGCTTCATCCAGCGTGAAGAAGCGCTGGGCGCGGTGATCACCACCGACAAGCGCACCGAGCCGGCCGAACACAAGAAGTTCGTGTCGTCCGAAATCGCGAAGTGGGGCCCGATCATCAAGGCCGCCGGCGTGTACGCCGACTGATCGATTCACGACAGCGCAAGCAGCCACGAGCAGCCGCAAGGCCGCCTGAGCTCCCCGGGGCCAGGCGGCTTTTTCGTTATGCTGCGCGGGATTTCTTCCTCCCGCGTCCTACCCTTTCTCCTTCTTCATCCCCCATGCGTCTTCGCAGCGCGGCCCTTCTGCTCTTCGTGGCCCTGCTGGCGCGCGAGGGCATGGCGCAAACACGAACGCTGCTCTGGGTGTGGGACCGGCCCCAGCGCTTTGCCTCGCTGCCCGAAGCCACGGGCGTGGCCTACCTGCATGCCACTGTGCGGCTGAGCGGCACCGAAAGCCGCACCAGCTGGCGCCAGTGGCCGCTGCGCGTCGCGCCGGGCGCGACGGTGGTGCCGGTGGTCCACGTCGCGCTCGACAACCTCTCGCCCTCGCCCCTGAACGACGCGCAGCAGCAGGCGATCGCCGCTGCTGTCGGGCATGCTGCCACGCAGGGCAACCGCTCGGGCTGGGTGCAGCTCGACTTCGAGGCGAGGCGCAGCCAGCGCGAGGCCTACGTCGCGCTGCTGCGCCGGCTGCAGCCGCTGCGCGAAGGCGGCACGCGCGTCTCGGCCACCGCGCTGGCGTCGTGGTGCATGGGCGATCCGTGGCTGCCGGCCGGCCTTCTCGACGAGATCGTGCCGATGTACTTCCGCATGGGCGCGGAGTCCGCGCGCATCCGCCAGCGGCTTGCCACGACGGGCAAGGCCACAGTGCCGGCCTGCCGGGACGCGGCCGGCCTGATGCTCGGCGAGGATTGGCCCGCGCTGCACGACGTGAAGCGGCGCTATGTGTTCCATGCGGGCTCGTGGAAGAACGAAGACTTCGAAAAACTGCAGACCGGAAACAGGGAAAACTACAAATGACTCTTTCGACAACGGGAGGCCGCAGGCTGCTCGCCGCCGCCGCAATGGCCGCGGCAACCCTGCTCGGCAGCGCGGCTGCACATGCCAGCGGTGGCTACGACGCCGAGGACCTGTTCTTCGCCAGCACCCGGCCCGACCAGCCGGTGCGCGAGTTCGTCGAGCGGCCCGCGGGCTACTACACCGGCTATCTGGTGCCCTACCATGTGCTCTGGTACTGGCGCCTTCGCGGCCAGAGCTTCTCGCCCGACGCGGTGCGCGCCTTCACCGACCTGCTGGAGAAGCTGCCCCGCGAAGACAACGGCATGGCCGAAACCGACGACGCATGGATCGAATGGCGCAAGGCGCGCGACGACGCCATGGCGAAGCTCGATCCGGCATCGCCGCGCGACAGGCCCAACATGCCACCGCCGTCGCAGCGACCACCGAACTGGAACACCGGCACCCTGCAGGCGGACCCGAACTGCTTCTACGGCGACGCCTTCCGCAGCGCCGCGAAGACGCTGTCCCAGCGGATGACCCGCGCGGCCGGCGACAAGTCCGCGGCGCCCTTCGTGCTGCACTGGCTCAAGACGCAGGACGCGGTGTTCGACACCTGCAACAAGGAGCCCGGCGCCGCCCCCGAACTTCCGGCAGCCGCTCCCGCATGGCTGCAGGCCGACCATGCCTACCAGCTGGCCGCACGGCAGTTCTATGCCGGTGAGCTCGATGACGCCGACGAAGCGTTCGCCGCCATCGCGGCCGACAAGGCCAGCCCCTGGCGCGATCTCGCGGCCTACATGCGGCTGCGCGTGCTGGCGCGGCAGAACCCCGGCGATGCACCTTCGGACAGCGGCGGGGCGGAAGGCAGCAAGGAAAGCGCCGAGGCGCTCAAGAAGCAGGCCGAGCTCGACAAGCAGGTCGACGCCATCGCCCCGCCGCTGCTGAAGAACCCGCGCCTGAAGGCGCTGCATCCTTCGGTGCACCGGCTGGCCGAGGCCTTGCGCATCCGCTACCTGCTGCCCGCCACGCGCATGCAGCGCCTGGCCGACGGCCTCAGGACCATCGGCCAGCCCGACGCGGCCGCCGCGAAGCTGCTGCTGCTGAACCACGAGTTCCGCGCCTGCGGCTTCTTCGGCGGCTGCAGCTACATCGGCCCGGCGCAGACCTCCGACCTGGTGCAGTGGCTGAGCACCGTGCGCGGCTTCGACGGACCGGGCAGCGGCCTCGAACCCAACGGCAAGTGGCGCGAAACGCTGAGCTGGAGCCGCTACCAGCGCACGCACGACCTCGCCTGGCTGATGGCCGGCGCGAGCTTGGTGCCGGTGGCCGCCGCCAACGACGACAAGCGCGAGGCCGAGCTGCAGGCCGCGCTCGCGGCCGTGCCGGAAGACCACCCGGCGCGCTTCGCCGCCACGCAGCTGCGCGCGCAACGCATGTTCGCGCAGGGCCGCTACAAGGAAGTGCGCGAGCTCGTGGCTTCCACGGCCGATTCGCCGCTGATCGCGCACAGCCTCTCGGGCCAGAACCTCGTGAAGGCATTGCTGCTGCCGACCGCCGCGTCGGAAGAGGAATGGCGCCGCCTCGCGATCCGCCCCGTGGTCGCGCGCCGCGATCCTGAAGCGATGGAAGCAAAGCCGAGCGCGGTGCCGCTGGCCAGTGCCTTCGACGAGGACGTGGTGCGCTTCCTCAACACCCGCGCGCCGCTGGCCATGTGGCTGCGCCTGGCCGCCGAGCCGGCCATGGCGCCCGCGCTGCGCGACAGCCTGCTCGAGACCGCCTGGACCCGCGCCGTGGTGGCCGGGGACTACGCCACGGCCCGCCGCGCGGCCCAGATGCGCATCGCCTCGCCGCCGCAGGCGGGCACCGCCAAGGGCGCCGACACGATCGCAGGCATCCGCCGATCGGCGGCGCTGCCCGAGACCGACGGCGCCGCCTGGCGCCACCTGCTGCTGGAGCGCATGGCGAGCACCACCGAGGTGCTGCAGCCACCGCACTGGCCCGCTGCCGAAGGCATCCGGCCGACGCCGCTGAAGCTCGGCGTCGGCGCCGGGTATTCCGAGCGCAACACGGTCGGCAGCTATGGCAAGTGGTGCCGTCCGCTGGGCGTGCCGACCTCCGGGCCACAGGCGGCCACCGCCGCCGACTTCGAGATACCCGCCTTCCTGCCGCAGGAAGAACGCGGCCGGCAGGCCGCGCTGGTCGAGAAGCTGCGCACCGTGCCGCAGGACTCGATCTACTTCACGCAGGAAAGCCTGGCGCTGATGCAGCGCGCCCGCACGGATCCGCTGGTGCCGCAGGCGCTGTCGGTCGCGGTGAAGATGGCGCGCTACACCTGCCAGGACAAGGCCGCGGGCGACTGGTCGCGCAAGGGGCTGCAGGCCCTGCGCACGAACTACCCGAACTCGCCGTGGACGGCCGCCACGCCGTACTGGTACGGCGGGCGCTGAGCGGCCGGGCAGGCGGTCGGCGGGCTACTTCGGGCGTATCGCGTCGGCCGTCCCCTGGATGAAGGCCTTGATGCTCTCGATGTCGTCATTGGAGAGCTTGCCCGTGAAGTCGGGCATGCCGCGCGACATGGCCGGGCCCTTGAGCACGAACTTGTCGAGGTTCTCGATGTAGGCGGCGTCCATGTAGCCGAGGTTGGGGATGTTGCCGCCGCGGTCCACGCCCGGCACGCCGTGGCAGAAGACGCAGTTGCTCACGTAGAGCATGGTGCCGGCCTGGACCTTGGCGGGGTCGTACTTCACGCCCTGCACCAGCTTGTCCATGCGGTACTGCACGAAGTCGGGCATCTTCGCCGTGCCGCCCACCGCGAAGGTGTAGACGGTGCCGGGCCCCTGCCGCTCGGTGGCGCGCTGCGCGAGGCCGTAGACGCCGCCCCAGCCCACCGCGACCGACACGTACTGCTTGCCGTCGACCATGTAGGTCGATGGCGCGGCCACCACGCCGGTGCCGGTGGGCGTCTCCCAGAGCTTCTCGCCGGTCTTCGCGTTGTAGGCCAGCAGGCGCCCGTCGGCCGTGCCCTGGAACACGAGGTTGCCGGCGGTGGTGAGGGTGCCGCCGTTCCAGGGCGATGCGTAGTCCACGCCCCAGGCTTCCTTCTGCGCCACCGGGTCCCAGGCCACGAGGCGGCCGAAGGGCTTGCTCTTGGGCGGCTCGGCGTTGGCGAACTTGCCCAGGTTCCAGCCCAGGCCCGAATGCGGGCGGCCCGGCACGTTCTCGTCGAACTTCCAGTCCTTGTCGTCCATCAGGTTGATCGGCACGTGCTGCGCGGGCAGGTAGGCGAAGCCGGTCTGCGGGTTGAACGACATCGGGTGCCAGTTGTGCGCGCCGAAGGGGCCGGGGATGCTGTCGCCGGGCTTGGTGGCGTCGCGCGCGGCGGCGATCTCGATGGGCCGGCCGTTCCTGTCGTAGCCGGTGGCCCAGTTGACCTCGACGAAGTTCTTCGCCGAGATGAACTTGCCGTTGGTGCGGTCGATGACGAAGAAGAAGCCGTTCTTCGGCGCATGCAGCAGCACCTTGCGCTGCTTGCCGCCGATCTTCACGTTGGCCAGGATCATCGACTGCGTGGAGGTGTAGTCCCAGTTGTCGCCGGGCGTCTCCTGGTAGTGCCACACGTACTTGCCGGTGTCGGGGTCGAGCGCCACCACCGAGCCCAGGTAGAGGTTGTCCCCGCCCTTGGGGCTGCGCGCCTTGTGCGACCAGGGCGAGCCGTTGCCGGTGCCCACGTACATCAGGTTGAGCTCGGGGTCGAACGCAAAGCTGTCCCAGGCGGTGCCGCCGCCGCCGGCCTCCCAGTACTTGCCGCTCGGGTCCCAGGTCCTGGCGGCGCGCGCCATCGACTCGTCCTCGAAAGGCTTGCTCGGGTCGCCCGGCACCACGAACCAGCGCCACTTCTGGTCGCCCGTCTTCGCGTCGTAGGCGGTGACGAAGCCGCGCACGCCGTATTCGGCACCGCCGTTGCCGATGATGACCTTGCCCTTGAACACGCGCGGCGCGCCGGTGATGGTGTAGCTGCCCTTCTGGCCCTCGATGGTGTTCTTCTCCCAGACCTTCTGGCCGGTGGCGGCGTCGAGCGCGATGAGGCGCCCGTCGTAGGCCGCCACGTACACCTTGCCCTCGTAGATCGCGACGCCGCGGTTCACCACGTCGCAGCAGCCCCTGAAGCCCTTGGACTTGTCGACCTGCGGGTCGAAGGTCCACAGCCGCTGGCCGGTGCGCGTGTCGACGGCGTGCACCACGCTCCAGGAGGCGGTGATGTACATGATGCCGTCCACCACCAGCGGCGTGGCTTCGACGCCGCGCGTGGATTCGAGGTTGTACGACCAGACCAGCCCCAGGTCCTTCACGTTGCCGGCGTTCACCTGGTCGAGCTGGCTGAAGCGCGATTCCGAATAGTCCAGGCCCACGCTGGGCCAGTCGGGCGTCTTCTTCTGCGCGGCGTTGGCGCGGATGAATGCGCCGTCCACCCGCTTGGTCGCGGCGGCGGCGCGGTCCTGTGCGTTGTTCTGGGCCGTGGCGGTGTTCGTCGCGCCCAGGCACAGCAATGCGCCGGCGAGCACGAGCAGCCCGGAGTGTGTTTTTTTCATCGCAGGTCTCCTTTGTGCGCCAAGAATCGTCGGGACGGGCCGCGCGTTCATCTTGGGGATTTCCCCAGTCCGGCGCTGTTCCATTGCGGAACACATTCGACGGCGGTGTGAATCCTGAACCGGGAGGCAGCAAGTCCATGGCCCTCGACAGAAGCCCAGTTGGAAGAATCGGCACATCCGATGCCCCGCGCCAGCTCTTCGCCAGCACGCCCGCGCAGCGCGTGGCGCTCGCGCGGCAGCAGTTCTTCGAGGAGGGCGTGCGCCCCTCGGGGCTGGTGGGCGAGGCGGTGATCCAGTCGTGGATGCGCTGCAGCCGCACCCACGCCGACCGCCAGCGCATCGTGCCCTTCGACCCGGTCACGCCCAGCCGCCTGCACGCCACGCTGGCGCGCAACCGCCAGCTTCTCGAAGCGGCGCGCCAGGAGCTGGGGCAGATGGAGCACGCGCTCGCGGGCACCGACTGCCGCGTGATCCTCACCGACCGCGAGGGCGTGGTGGTGCACGTCACGCAGCAGCCGGCCGCGGCGCAACAGCCGGTGCTGCGCAAGACGGCGCGCGTGGGCGTGAACATCTCCGAGCGCATCGTGGGCACCACCGCGCCGGGCATCGTGGCGAGCACCGGGCAGGCCTGCACGGTCGACGGCGCCGAGCACTACTTCGACCTGCTGTGCCACATGCGGTGCGCGGCCGCGCCGATCCGCGACGTGACGGGGCAGCTCGCCGGCGTGCTCGACCTCACGGTGGAGGCGCGGCGCTTCGGCTTCGACGCGGCATCGATGGTGGCGCTGTACGCCACCACCATCGAGAACAGGCTGCTGCAGGCGCAGTCGCGCGACCACCTGATCCTGCGCTTCCAGGCCAGCCCGACGCTGCTGGGCACGCCGCTCGAAGCGCTGGCCGGCATCGCGCCCGACGGCACCATCGCCTGGCTCAACAATGCCGGCGCGCGGCTGCTGGGGCGGCTGCCCGAGGCGGCGGACGAGCGCGACGTCGAGTTCCTGCTCGGCCACGACCTCGCGAGCCTGCTGCGGCTCGGCCGGCGCGAGGCAGCGCAGCCGCTGCGGCTGGCCAGCGGCCTGGGCGTGTGGGTGCAGGCGCAGCTCAAGGGCGGCGCCGATGGCGCGGACTTCCGCCATGCGGTGGCGATGCCGGGCGAAGCGTTGCCGCTGGCCATCGAGACGCGCGAAGCACGGCAGATGCAGTTCGCGGCAGCCGAGGCCCGCCCCGACGCGGACAACGCGGAAGCTTCGCCCCAGGCCGAGACCACGCTGCGCGAGCACAGCCGCAAGCTGATCGAGGAGACGCTCGCCGCGCACGGCGGCAACGTGTCGCAGGCCGCGCGGCAGCTGCGCGTGTCGCGCGGCACGCTCTACCGGCGGCTGCGGGGCTGGCGCGACGAAGCCGCGGCTGCGGCCGGCGGAAGGGACTGAAGGCCGTCAGCGCCTGGGCAGCGCGTAGGCGATCACATGGTCGCCGGTGCGCGTGCCGAGCGAGCCGTGGCCGCCGGCCACCACCAGCAGGTACTGGCGCCCGTCGGCGCCGCGGTAGGTCATCGGCGTGGCCTGTCCGCCGGCCGGCAGGCGGCTGCGCCAGAGTTCCCTGCCGTCGTTCACGTCGTAGCCGCGCACGAACTGGTCGAGCGTGCCCGAGAGAAAGGCCACGCCGCCGGCCGTCAGGATGGGGCCGCCGAGGTTGGGCACGCCCATCGCGAAGGGCAGCGGCAGCGGAGAGCTGTCGCGCACCGTGCCGTTCTTGTGCATCCAGGCGATCCTGCCGGTGCGCAGGTCGGCCGCGGCCACGTAGCCCCAGGGCGGCGCCTGGCACGGCAGGCCGAGCACCGAGGTGAAGGCGCTGAGCTTCACCGCGAAGGGTGCGCCGAAGTTCTCGCCGAGCGCGGGCAGGCTGTCGTTGGGGCGGTTCTTGCCCTGCACGTAGAGCGAGGTGTCGTCCGCGCGCGGCACGAGCCTGGAGACGAAGGCCAGCGACGCGGGCGTGGCGAAGACAAGCTGCCGGTGCGGATCGACGGCCACGCCGCCCCAGTTGAAGACGCCGAAGTTGCCCGGATGGATCAGCGAGCCCTCCGTCGACGGCGGCGTGAACCGGCCCTCGTAGCGCAGCCGGTGGAATGCGATGCGGCAGGCCAGCTGGTCGAAGACGGTGGCGCCCCACATGTCCGACGGCTTGAGCGCCGGCGGATCGAAGGACAGGGCCGACGAGGGCTGCGTCGGCGCCGTGACGTCGCCCGCGGCGGCGCCCTGCGGCACGGCCCGCTCGTTCACCGGCAGGATCGGCTTGCCGTTGCGGCGGTCGAGCACGAACAGCTCGCCCTGCTTGGTCGGCTGCACCAGCGCCGGCACGGTCTCGCTGCCCACGCGCAGGTCCACGAGGCTGGGCTGCGCCGGCACGTCGTAGTCCCACAAGTCGTGGTGCACGGTCTGGAAGCTCCAGCGCACGCGGCCGCTGGCCAGGTCGAGCGCGACCACCGCCGACGAATACTTCTTCGCGCCTTCGCTGCGCGCGCCGCCCCACTGGTCGGGCGGCTGGTTGCCCATGGGCACGTAGACCAGGCCCAGCGCCTCGTCCACGCTGGAGATCGACCAGCTGTTGGGCGAGTTGGCGGTGTAGGTGCGGTCGGCCGCGATGGGGGCGGTCTCCTCGGGATTGCCGGAGTCCCAGTTCCACACCAGCGCGCCGGTGTTCGCGTCGAAGGCGCGGAGCACGCCCGAGGTTTCCTTCGTCGAGACGTTGTCCAGCACCGTGCCGCCCACGATGAGCAGCGAACGCGCCACCACCGGAGGCGAGGTCGAGTAGTAAGAGCCCGCCCGCACGTTCGGCATGTTCTTCCAGAGGTCGATCTGGCCGCTGCCGCCGCCGAAGGCCGGGCAGGGCTTGCCGCTCGCGGGGTCGAGCGCGATGACGCGGCCGTCGGCGGTGGGCATGAAGAGCTTGGCGTCGCAGCCGGCCGATGGCGTGGCTGCCTGCGCGGGCGGTGCGGATGAGGCGGCGGCGCCCGGGTAGTAAGAAAGCCCCCGGCAGGTCAGGTGCTGCAGCGCGAGCGACCCCGCGATCTGCGGCGTGTAGCGCCACACCTGCCGGCCGGTGGTGGCGTCGAGCGCGATCACCGACTGGTGCGGCGTGCACAGGAAGAGCCTCTCGCCGATCTTCAGCGGCGTGACCTCGAAGGTCGTCTCCTCGGGATCGCCGGGCTGGCCGCGCACGTCGCCGGTGCGGAAGTGCCAGGCCTCCTCGAGCTGCCCCACGTTCTGCGGCGTGATCTGGTCGAGCGCCGAGTAGCGCTGGCCGAAGCCGGTGCCGCCATAGGCCGTCCACTCGTCCGCCGGGGCCGCAGGGCTTGAAGGTGCGCCCGCCGTGGCGGCCGTCGCATCGGCCGGGGGCGCGATGCCTTCGATGCGTCGGGGTTCGCGCATCCAAGAGAACACCGCCGCCACCAGGAAGGCCGCGAGCACCACGCCGAGCACGGTGCGCGCGCTTCCCACGCCCGCGGCATTGCGCAGGGCGAGCGGACGCGCCACCCATGGCGTGAGCAGCAGCAGGCCGACCACGAAGAACACGTCGCCGCGCGCGGCCAGCGGCCACCAGTCGAGGCCGACCTCCCAAAATGCCCAGGCCAGCGTGAACAGCACCACCGCCGCATAGACCAGCAGCCCGGCGCCGCCGCCGCGCCGAAGCAGCAGCGCTGCCGCCACGAGCCCCAGGCCCGCGACAAGGTAGTACCACGAGCCCCCAAGCGCGGCGAGCCATGCGCCCGCGACCACGAGCGCAAGGCCCGCGAGGCCGACGAACACGGCCAGCACGACGAGCAGCGCGGAAGATGCGGGAGCGCGGGCGGGCGAAGACTTCATGACTTGGACTCCGGAGGCGGAGTCCAGACGCTAGACCGCTGCGCGCGGGCCGCGCGTAGGCCGAAGGCTCAGGCGGCGGCGAGAACCTGCGCGGCGCGTGCCCGGCGCGCCTTCGCGTCGGGCTGCAGCGGCCTTAAGTACTCGTGCAGCGCCAGTGCCGCGGCGCCCACCGCGGCCGCGAGTTCCTCGTAGCGCGCAGTGCGCAGGTCCGGCGCGGGCATGCCGGCACCGTCGGCGTGGCGCTTCACGCATTCGAAGGCGGTCTGCACGAAGCCGCGATGGTCGGTGCAGGCCTTGCCGCCCAGCACGATGGCGCGCGGATTGAAGGTGACCCACAGGTTCTGCAGCAGCACGCCGAAGAAGGCGGCGGCACGGCGCGTGTCGACGCCCTCGCGTTCCAGCACGCGCGAACCGAAGAAGGCTTCGGCGCAGCCGCGGCGGCCGCAGGAGCACAGCGGGCCGTCGAGTTCGAGGATGGTGTGGCCGATCTCGCCGGCCATGCCCTGCCCACCGGTGAAGAGCCGGTCGTTCAGCACCACGCCGGCGCCCACGCCCACGTCGCAGTTGACGAAGATCAGCGGGTCTTCGCCCTCCTGGCCCACGCTGGTCGCGAACTCGTACTCGCCGAGCACGGCGGCATCGGCGTCGTTCTGCAGCTGCACGGTCACGCCGGGCAGACCGACGGCGGCAAAGGCTTCCTCGAGCGCCGGCAGCAGGCTCACGTTGCGCCAGCCGAGGTTGGGCGCGAAGCGGACCACGCCGGTGCAGTCGTCCACCGCGCCCGGCACGCACACGCCGATGCTCGACAGGCGCAGCCCGACCTGCTTCAGCCTCTCGTGCGCGGCCGCGGCCATGCGCGCGACCAGCGCGCACACGCCGGCCGGCGATCCGTCCGTCAGGGCGTGGCTCTGCGAATGCAGCACCTCGCCCTGCAACGACATGCACACGAGGCGCACGGTTTCCACCGCGATCTCCACGCCCATGAGCGCGCGCACGCCCACGTTGATCTGCAGCGGCGTGGAAGGCCGGCCGAGGCCGTCGGCCACGGTCGTGCCGGCCTCGCTGAGCCAGCCCTCGTCGATCAGCTCGCGCACCAGCAGGCTCACGGTCGACTTGGTGAGGCCGCTCTCGCCGGCCAGCCGCGCGCGCGACAGGCCAGGCTGCGCGCGCAGCAGCCGCAGCAGCACGCTGCGGTTCATGCGCTTCACGAGCTGCTGGTCGGCGGTGGTGGTCACGTCGGGTCTTCGTTCAGGCGAGTGCCGCAGCGGAGTCGGCGTGGTGGGCCTGCTCCTTGCCCTCGGGCCGCTTGCCGGCAATGATCATCCCGAGCACCTCGTCCTCGGTCACGTCGGCGGTACGGTAGGTGCCCACGAGCTTGCCGTTCTTCATCACCGCGAGGCGGTCGCTCAGCGAGAACACGTCGGGCATGTCGTGCGTGATGAGGAAGATGCCCACGCCGTCGGCCTTGAGCTGCTTCACCAGGCCGCCGACCATCGCGGTCTCTTCGGGGCCGAGCGCGGCGCAGGGCTCGTCCATGATGAGGATGCGCGCATTGAAGTACAGCGCGCGCGAGATCGCCACCACCTGCCGCTGCCCGCCCGAGAGCCGGCGCACCGGCACGCGGATGTTGGTGAAGTTCCTGTTGAGGCGCTGGAACACCTTGCGCGCCTGCACTTCCATGAAGTGGTCGTCGAGCGTGTTCCAGGCCGTCATCTTCTCGCGGCCGAGGAAGAGGTTTGCCACCGAGTCGAGGTTGTCGGCCAGCGCGAGCGTCTGGTAGATGGTCTCGATGCCCTGCGCCTGCGCTTCGGCCGGCGTGCGGATGTTGACCTTCTCGCCCGCGATCAGCGTGTCGCCCGAGTCGATGGGGTAGGCGCCCGCGAGCATCTTCATCAGCGTGGACTTGCCCGCGCCGTTGTGGCCCAGCAGGGCGACCACCTCGCCGGGGTAGAGGTTCACGCTCACGCCGTCCACGGCCTTCACGCCGCCGAAGGCCTTGCGGATCTCGCGCAGTTCCACCAGGGGTTTGGATGTGTCGATGGCTGCCATTTCAGTTCTCCCCGAACTTGCGGCGGTACAGCACGTCGAAAACGACGGCCACGATCAGCACCTGGCCGATGATGACCATGCGCTTGCCGATGGGCACGTCCAGCAGCAGCATGCCGCTGTCGAGCGACTGCATGATGAGCGCGCCCAGCACCGAGCCGAAGATCGAGCCGCTGCCGCCCGCCAGCGCCGTGCCGCCGATGACGGCTGCCGCAATCACGTACAGCTCCATGCCCGTGCCCAGCGAATTGGTGCCGGCGTTCAGGCGCGCGATCGACACGATGGCCGCGACGGTGACCAGCACCGCCAGCAGCGCGAACAGCATCAGCGTGACGCGCTTGACCGGAATGCCCACCAGCGCCGCCGCGTCGGGGTTGCCGCCCATCGCGAACACGTAGCGCCCGAAGCGCGTGCGGTGCACGATGAACGACAGCACGATGGCCACCACCGCCCAGATCAGCACCGGGATCGGAATGCCCTGCGGCTCGTTCTTGGACGAGATCTGGTAGCTGTTCATCACCCACGCGAAGCCGAACACCACCGCCACCGGCACGGCCGTGATCAGCACGTCGAGCCACAGCGCCTCGGTGGGCATGTCGTAGCGCTGGCGCGCGCGGCGCTTCTGCACCATGCGCGCGAACAGCACCACCGCCACGAACGCGGCGAGCACCCAGCTCGCGGTGACGCCGATGCCGCCGTCGTAGCCGCCGCCCAGGCGCTGGAAGAACTCGTCGTTCACCGGCTGCGTCTTGCCGTCGGCCACCAGGAAGGCCGCGCCGCGGAAGGACATGAGCCCGCCCAGCGTGACCACGAACGAAGGCACGCCCAGCACCGCCGTGAGCCAGCCCTGGTAGATGGACACCAGCAGCGCCACCGCGAGCCCCGCGAGGCAGGCCGTGGGCCACGACCAGCCCGAGGTGTACTGCAGGTAGGCGATGAGCACGCCCACGAAGCCCATCACCGAGCCCACCGACAGGTCGATGTGCCGCGCCACGATGATCAGCACCATCACGGTGGACACGATGCCCACCACCGCCGTCTGCTGCGCGACGTTGTAGAGGTTCTCGGGCGAGAGGAACACGCCGCCGGACATGACGCTGAACGCCACGGCCATGATGACCAGCAGCACGCACATCAGGATCAGCCGCAGGTCGACGCCGGTGCGGCGCCACCAGCCCGGCGTTGATGACGATGGGTTGCTCATGTTTCAGACCCCTTTGGGACTACGTGGATGCGAAGGCGCCCGCCAGCCGGGCCCGCGAGGGCCGGCAGTGAGTGCATTGCATGGGAGAGAGAAGAAGGGCCGGCGCGCTTTCCGAAGAAGGATGGCGCCGGCGCGTTGCCTGTCGCTGCGCCGCGTTACTTGCAGGCCGCGGGCGCGCTCGCGCCCGACACGCCCTTGCAGAGCTCGTCCTTCTTGATCCAGCCGGCCTTGACCACGACGTCGAGGTTGTCGCGGGTCACGGCGACGGGCGTCAGCAGGCGCGACTGCAGCGCGACCTTCTTCGGGCCCGAGTTCCACGGCGCGGCCTTGTCGACCGGCTTGCCCTGCGACAGCGCGATGGCCGCGGCGGCGGCTTCGCGGCCGAGCTCGCGCGAGTCCTTGAAGATGGTGGCGGTCTGCGTGCCCAGCGCGATGCGGTTGAGCGCCGCGAAGTCGGCGTCCTGGCCCGACACCGGAATGCCGCGGATGCCCTTGGCCGTGAGAGCCGCCACCGCGCCGCCGGCCGTGCCGTCGTTGGCCGCCACCACGGCATCGACCTTGTTGCCGGCCTTGGTGAGGATCTGCTCCATGTTCTTCTGCGCGACCTCGGGCTTCCAGCCCTCGGTGTATTCGTCGCCGACGATCTTGATGTCGCCCTTCTTGATGGCGGCGTCCAGCACCTCCTGCTGGCCCGCGCGCAGGAAGTCGGCGTTCGGGTCGCTGGGCGAGCCCTTGATGATCACGTAGTTGCCCTTGGGCTTGACCTTGAAGACCTCGCGCGCCTCCATGCGGCCGACCTCGACGTTGTCGAAGGTGATGTAGAAGACGCCCGGCGCTTCGATGAGGCGGTCGTAGGCCACCACGGGCACCTTCTGGCGCGTGGCCTTGGTGACTGCCGGCAGGATGGCGTCCTTGTCCATCGCCAGCACGATGAGCGCCTTCGCGCCCTTGGACATCAGGCCCTCGATGTCGCCCAGCTGCTTCTCTGGCGAGCCGCCCGCATCGGCACTGATGTACTTGGCGCCGAGTTTTTCCAGCTCGGCCTTGATGGCGGCCTCGTCGGTCTTCCAGCGCTCTTCCTGGAAGTTGGACCAGCTCACGCCGACGACGGTCTGCGCCATCGCGCCCACGGCCGTGGAACCGAGTGCCGTGGCAAAGGCCATGGCGGCCAGGGTTTGTTTCAGTCGCATCGATGTCTCTCCTGTTGGTTCGCCCTGTCGATCGGCCATGGCCGCCGCAGTAAGAAATTAGTTAGTTTGAAGGGCGAACTAACTATCCCATCGCGGCGGGATTCGTGGCATCCGGGAATTCCCGAAGCGCATTCGAGGGCTCCCACGCCCCTTTTTGCGAGACGCGGTCCGACGCGGCGGGACCGCGCGGCCCGGTATCTTTCGCTGCCCCCGCCCCGGCGGGAGCCCCATTGATCCCATTGCCCCCCATTCCCCCGACGCGCCAGGCGCGCCGCCCACAAGGAGACGACGAAATGTCCACCGACATGCTCAGGCAGATTGCCGCCACGCGACTGCCGATGGTGATGTCCTCGCCCCGGGACATCGACGAAGTGCTGAAGCTGCGCGCCGCAGGACTGGTGATCGCGCTGGTGCCCTCGGCCGCCGACATGGCGAAGATGCCGGGCCTGCGCGTGGTGCAGGTGCTCGCGGTCACGCAGAAGGGCTTCGAGACGCTGCAGTGCGTGCGCTATCCGGGCGAAGGCGCCCACGAGAAAAAGGGCCAGGAAGCCCTGGCCCTTTCCTGAGGCGCGCCGCTCGCCTCTATCTGGTCATTCATTCACCCGCTCATTCGCGCGTACGCGCGGCGTTGCGCAGGTCGCGGATCTGGTCGTGGTTGCGCTGCGCGCCGTCGGCCTGCATGGAGACGACCCTGCGCACTTCTAGCGGCAGGTTCTGCTTGAGCGCCTTGCGGTAGCGCGCGACCGCCGCGTCTTCGCCGCGCTCGCACGACTCGAGGATCGACAGCTCGCTGTTCGCGCCCAGCGATCCCTTCACATGCACCCAGCCGCGATGCAGCGCGCCGCTGGCGGTGCCGCCCGAGGCCGGCGTGCCGCCGTAGGTGGTGATCAGCGCGATCAGCTCGACGCCGGCCTGCCTGCATTGCTCGGCGCGATTCGCGAACAGCTGCTTGGTCGCGGGATCCTTCACCTCTTCGGCGCAGGCGCGGAAGCCGTATTCGCCGTCGCGCGCGTTCTCGAGCAGGTCGTTGAGCACGTCCACCACTTCGTCGTTGCCCAGCGTGGGGCCGGTGGTCAGGGTGTCCGCCGCGATTGCTTCGGTGTATGCCATGTCGTGGTCCTTTCGTTGCCTGCCTCGCGGCAGGCCGGGTCTTGGGAGTCCAGCCTTGGCGCCCGGTGCTGATGGCAGCGGCCGCGGGCGGTGTTGGCGGCTGGTCGAAGACCCATCTTGGAAAGATCGACGGCATCGCCGCGTCGGCCCATCGGGCAACGCGGCGTAGGCCCAGGACGACCCGGCTCAGTCGATGAGCTGCGTCTTGATGGCGTAGTAGGTCAGGTCGCTGTTGGTGGAGAGATTCATCTTCTCCATCAGGCGCGTGCGATAGGTGCTGATGGTCTTCACCGACAGCGAGAGCGCCTCGCCGATGGCGCCCACGGTCTCGCCCTTCGCGAGCTTGAGGAACACCTGGAACTCGCGCTCCGACAGCTGCTCGTGCGGCGGTGCGCTGCCGTCCTTGCGCTCCAGCTGGCCCGCGAGCAGCTCGGCCACCGAGGGCGAGATGTAGCGCCGGCCCAGCGCGATGGTGCGGATGGCCTTGGCGATCTCCTCGGGGTCGCATTCCTTGTTGAGGTAGCCCGATGCGCCCTGGCGGATCAGGTTCACCGCGTAGTGCTCCTCGGGGTAGCCGCTGAGAATGAGCACGCCCAGGTCCGGCGCCTTGGCGCGCACCATGGCGAGCGCGTCGATGCCGCTCTGGCCTGGCATGGACAGGTCCATCACCAGCACGTCGATGTCGGTCGTGCGCACGAGGTCGATGGCCTCGCGGCCGCTGCCGGCCTCGCCGACCACGCGGAAATCGACGAAGGTGGAGAAGAACGACTTCAGGCCTGTGCGGACGACCGCGTGGTCGTCGACGATGCCGATCTTGATCATGTGATGAGCCTCCTGTGATGTGGTTGTTGAGGGCCGCATGCCCGCACGTCGGCAGGCAGCGGAAGGAGGGCGTCACGATGCCACATGCGTTCGAGCCTCGGGGCCTCCGAAGTCGGGTCGCGCGCTTGTCCTGCACGGGTTCGCTGAAACGTCTCGCAACGATGTAGGAGAGCAGGCGGGTGGCCACCCCGCGCGGCAGTGACAGGGCTTGCCCGCTCCTCTGGATTTCTTGCCCGATCCTGTGAAGACACGGCGTCCGCGTGAATGCCGCCGCGGCACGCGGGTAGAGTGCCGGGCAAGTTTTCGAAGCGAACAAGATGTCACCCAGACTGGACGAGGAGGACGCGAAGGACTCGAACGACGCCGGCGCCGCGGCACGGTGCAGGGCCCTGCAGGCGGCGATGGCGCGGATCATCGGCGCGCGCACGCCGGCGCCGGGCGACTACGACACGCCCATCGCGAACCTCGGCTTCTTCCGACGCGAGTCGCCCGCGCCGCCCGCCGTGTGCATGGTCGAGCCGAGCATCGTGCTCGTCGCGCAGGGCGCGAAGCGGATGTGGGTGGGCGGCCAGGCCTATCCCTACGACACCTCGCGCTTCCTCGTCACCTCGCTGGACATGCCCGCCAACTCGGAAGTGACGGGGGCGAGCCCGCGGCAGCCCTGCCTGGGCCTGATGCTCAAGCTCGACGTGCGCGTGCTGGCCGAGCTGATCGCGCAGGGCAACCTGCCGCCGCAGCGCGAGCGCCCCATCGGCATCGGCGTGGGACTCGGCGAGGCGACGCCCGCGCTGCTGGCGCCTATCGGCCGGCTGGTGGAACTGCTGGACGAGCCCGAAGCCATTCCCGTGCTCGCGCCGATGATCCACCGCGAGATCCACTACCGGCTGCTGATGAGCGACCAGGCGGCCAGGCTGCGGCAGATCGCCTCCGTGGACGGGCAGGGCCACCGCGTGGCGAGGGCCATCGACTGGCTGAAGCTCAACTACGCATCGCCGCTGCGCATCGACGAACTCGCGGCCCGCGTGCAGATGAGCGCGCCGACCTTCCACCACCACTTCCGCCAGCTCACCGCGATGAGCCCGCTGCAGTACCAGAAGTGGCTGCGGCTGAACGAGGCGAAGCGGCTGATGCTGAACGAGCACTTCGACGCGGCGAGCGCCGCCTTCAGGGTGGGCTACGAGAGCCCGTCCCAGTTCAGCCGCGAATACAGCCGCCTCTTCGGTGCCCCGCCCAGGCGGGACATCGAGGTGCTGCGCGAAGGAGCCAGGCGCGACGCCGGGCAAGCGCGGCTTCCGCCGGCCGCGAACTGACGGAGTCTTCGCCACCTCATCGGATCGGGCAAGAAAGCAAGAGGATTGCTCTATCGATCGGCGTGCCGCTTCAGAAGAATGGGAGTCCCTGGCCCCGCTCGCAGGCGGGGACCGATTCCGATGCGGGAAGCCGGCCGGTACGTCGCCGCGGCTCCCGCCCTGAGAACCTTTTTCCGAAGCCAGCGATTCCATGAGCCACGGACAGGGGGCAACAGCCGCCGTTCTCCTACTGCCGAAGCCCATGGGCCGCGATATCAGCACTGATCAGCATTGATCGCCACCCACCCGAACCTCGAACAGCAGGAGCCGACATGGACAGTCCCACGACCCCACTGATCTCCCGGCGCGACGCGCTCCTCGCAGGAGCAGCCACCGCCGCGGCGATCTCGACCTCATCCGCGCCAGCAGCGCCGGCGACGGCACAGGCGGCACCCGCGGCCAGCGCCGCCGGATTCCGCGCGAAGCTCTCACTGAGCGTCAACGGCACGGCGCACGCGCTCGACCTGGACACGCGCACCACCCTGCTCGACGCACTGCGCGAGCACCTGCAGCTCACGGGCACCAAGAAAGGCTGCGACCACGGCCAGTGCGGCGCCTGCACGGTCATCGTCGACGGCAGGCGGATCAACTCCTGCCTGACGCTCGCCGTGATGCA
Source organism: Variovorax sp. SG517 (assembly GCF_013376045.1). Taxonomy (GTDB): domain Bacteria; phylum Pseudomonadota; class Gammaproteobacteria; order Burkholderiales; family Burkholderiaceae_C; genus Variovorax. The sequence goes on from NZ_JABMJG010000004.1 coordinate 161,071, forward strand.
CGACGGCGCGCAGGTCACGACCATCGAGGGCCTGGGCACGCCGCAGAACATGCATCCGCTGCAGGCCGCCTTCGTCAGGCACGACGGCTACCAGTGCGGCTACTGCACGCCGGGACAGATCTGCTCGGCGGTGGCGGTGATCGACGAAGTCAGGCGCGGCATCCCGAGCCACGTGAGCGCCGACCTCACGGCCCGCCCCATCCTCTCGGCCGAGGAACTGCGCGAGCGCATGAGCGGCAACATCTGCCGCTGCGGCGCCTACTCCAACATCGTCGAGGCCATCACGGAAGTGGCGGGGAGCAAGGCATGAAGGCTTTCACCTACGAGCGCGCCGCGACCCCGGCGCAGGCCGCGTCCGCCGTGGCGGGCCGGCCCGGCGCGAAGTTCATCGCTGGCGGCACCAACCTGCTCGACCTCATGAAGCTGCAGATCGAGGCGCCGGTGCACCTGGTCGACGTGAACGGCCTGGCGCTGGACCGCATCGAGCCGACGCCAGAGGGCGGCCTGCGCATCGGCGCGCTGGTGCGCAACACCGACCTGGCGGCCGACGAGCGCGTGCGCCGCGACTACGGCGTGCTCTCCCGCGCGCTGCTGGCCGGCGCATCGGGTCAGCTGCGCAACAAGGCGACCACCGCGGGCAACCTGCTGCAACGCACGCGCTGCCCCTACTTCTACGACACCGACCAGCCCTGCAACAAGCGCCGCCCCGGCAGCGGCTGCAGCGCCATCGGCGGCGTGACGCGGCAGCTCGCGGTGATCGGCGGCAGCAAGTCCTGCATCGCCACCAACCCCAGCGACATGGCCGTGGCGATGCGCGTGCTGGACGCCTCCGTCGAAACGGTGCGGCCCGACGGACGCACCCGCGTGATCCCGATCGCCGACTTCCACCGCCTGCCCGGCGACACGCCCCACGTCGAGACGGCGCTGGAGCGCGACGAGCTCATCACCGGCGTCACGCTGCCCAGGCCCGTGGGCGGCACGCACGTCTACCGCAAGGTGCGCGACCGCGCCTCCTACGCCTTCGCGCTGGTGTCGGTCGCGGCCATCGTGCAGCGCGACGGCTCCGGCCGGGTGGCGCTGGGCGGCGTCGCGCACAAGCCGTGGCGCCTCGAGGCTGCCGAATCCGCCATGCCGCAGGGCGCGAAGGCCGTGACCGCGCGGCTGCTCGCCGACGCGCAACCCACCCACGAGAACGCGTTCAAGCTGCAGCTCGCCGAGCGCACGCTGGCCGCGGCCATCACGCAAGCGAGGAGCTGAGCATGAGATTCGACACCCCCGCCACCACCAACCCCATCGATCAGCTGAAGATCATCGGCAAGCCCACCGACCGCATCGACGGCCCGATGAAGACCACCGGCTCCGCGCGCTACGCCTACGAGCGCAACACCGAGATGCCGAATGCTGCCTACGGCTACGTGGTGGGCGCAGGCATCGCGAAGGGCCGCATCGCGTCGATGGACACAGCCGCCGCCCGGGCGGCGCCGGGCGTGCTGGCCATCGTCACCGCGCGCAATGCGGGCAAGCTCGCCAAAGGCGACTTCAACACGGCGAAGCTCCTGGGCGGCCCGGAGATCGACCACTACCACCAGGCGGTGGCGCTGGTCGTGGCCCAGACCTTCGAGCAGGCGCGCGCGGCGGCGCAGCTGCTGCGCATCGAATACGAGCGCACGCCCGGCCGCTTCGACCTGGCCGCCGAGAAGGGCACGGCGCAGATGCCCGCCGCCAACCCCTTCTCGGGCGAGCCGCAGACGAAGACGGGCGATTTCGCCGGCGCGTACGCGGCCGCCCCCGTGCAGCTCGACGCAACCTACACCACGCCCGACGAGTCGCACGCGATGATGGAGCCGCACGCCTCCATCGCGCAGTGGCAGGGCGACAAGCTCACCATCTGGACCTCGAACCAGATGATCGCCTGGGGCGCCGGCGACGTCGCCAAGACGCTCGGCATCCCGAAGGCGAATGTGCGGCTGATCTCGCCCTTCATCGGCGGCGGCTTCGGCGGCAAGCTGTTCGTGCGGGCCGACGCGCTGCTCGCGGCGCTGGGCGCGCGGGCTGCGCGGCGGCCCGTGAAGGTGGCGCTGCCGCGGCCGCTGATGGCGAACAACACCACGCACAGGCCTGCGACCATCCAGCGCATCCGCCTGGGCGCCGGCCGGGACGGCAGGCTCACCGCCATCGCCCACGAAGGCTGGTCGGGCGACCTGCCGGGCGGCCAGCCGGAGACCGCCGTGAACCAGACCCGGCTGCTGTACGCCGGCGCGAACCGCCTCACGACCACGCGCCTGGCCGTGCTCGACCTGCCCGAGGGCAACGCGATGCGCGCGCCAGGCGAAGCGCCCGGGATGATGGCGCTGGAGATCGCCATGGACGAGATGGCCGAGAAGCTGGGCATCGACCCGATCGAGTTCCGCGTGCTCAACGACACGCAGGTCGATCCCGAAAAGCCGCAGCGCCCCTACTCCCAGCGCAAGCTGATCGAATGCCTGCGCACAGGCGCCGAGCGCTTCGGATGGAACAAGCGCAACCCGGCGCCGGGGCAGCAGCGCGACGGCCGCTGGCTCGTCGGCATGGGCGTGGCCGCCGCGTTCCGCAACAACCTGGTGATAAAGTCCGGCGCGCGCGTGCGCCTGGACAACCGGGGCATGGTCACGGTGGAAACCGACATGACGGACATCGGCACCGGGACCTACACCATCATCGCGCAGACCGCCGCCGAGACCATGGGCGTGCCGCTCGACAAGGTGCTGGTGCGCCTGGGCGATTCGGCGCACCCGGTCTCGGCCGGCTCCGGCGGGCAATGGGGCGCCAACAGCTCGACCTCGGGCGTCTTCGCGGCATGCATGAAGCTGCGCGAAGCGGTCGCCTCCAGGCTGGGCCTTCCGGTGGCCGAGGCGGAGTTCGCCGACGGCATGGTGCGCGCCGGCTCGCGCGCGGTGCCGCTGGCCGAAGCGGCGGGAGCGCAGGGGCTGGTGGTGGAGGACAGCATCGAATTCGGCGACCTCGACAAGAAGTACCAGCAGTCGACCTTCGGCGCGCATTTCGTGGAAGTCGGCGTCGATGCGGCCACCGGCGAGATACGCGTGCGGCGCATGCTCGCGGTGTGCGCCGCGGGGCGCATCCTGAACCCGAAGTCCGCGCGCAGTCAGGTGATCGGCGCGATGACGATGGGCGTGGGTGGCGCGCTGATGGAAGAGCTCGCGCTCGACAAGCGGCACGGCTTCTTCGTCAACCACGACCTGGCGGGCTACGAGGTGCCGGTGCACGCCGACATTCCGCACCAGGACGTCGTCTTCCTCGACGAGACCGACCCGATCTCCTCGCCGATGAAGGCCAAGGGCGTCGGCGAGCTCGGCATGTGCGGCGTCGCCGCGGCGGTGGCGAACGCCGTCTACAACGCGACGGGCGTGCGGGTGCGCGACTACCCGATCACGCTCGACAAGCTGCTGGATCGCCTGCCGCCCGTGGCCTGAACCCTGCGGGGAAGCAGAGGGAGCGGCGGGTAAGCCCGGTGCCGCGAGTCCGTCTCGGTTGATACGATTTTTTCCGGAACGCCCGCTCCAAGGGCGTCGGAGACAAGATGGACTCGAGCATTTCCAGCGGCGGCGCGCACGGCGCGGGTGTGGCCCTGTACCGCGTCATGGTGCGGATACGGGCCTTCGAGAACGCGGCGGAGACCGCCAGCCAGGGTGGCGTGAGTGCCTACGGCCAGCAGGCGGCGGGCGCGGCCAAGGTGCGCGGACCGTTGCACCTGTCGACGGGGCAGGAGGCGGTGCCGGCCGGCGTCTGCGCCCACCTGCGCGCGAGCGACTACCTCACTTCCACTCACCGCGGCCACGGCCACACGCTGGCCAAGGGCGCCGACCTCGCGCGGATGATGTGCGAGTTGTTCGGCAAGGCCACCGGCTTCAACGGCGGCAAGGGCGGCTCGATGCACATTGCGGACTTCTCGGTCGGCATGCTGGGCGCCAACGGCGTGGTGGCGGCGGGGCTGCCGATCGCGGTGGGCGCGGCGCACGCGCAGAAGCTACTGAACAAGGGCGACGACATCACCGTCTGCTTCTTCGGCGACGGCGCGATCAACCGCGGCCCCTTCCTCGAGGCGCTGAACTGGGCGCGGGTGTACGAGCTTCCGGTGCTCTTCGTCTGCGAGGACAACCGCTGGAGCGCGACCACCGCGAGCGGACCGATGACGGCCGGCGAAGGCGCCTCGGCGCGCGCAGAGTCGCTCGGCATCGCGTCCACGCAGGTCGACGGCAACGACGTGTTCGCGGTGCACGCGGCCGCCGCGAGGCTGGTGGCCGAAGTGCGCGCCGGCGGCGGGCCGCGCCTGCTGCATGCGCTGACCTATCGCGTGAAGGGGCATGTGTCGGTGGACGTCGCGGCGTACCGCGATCCGGCCGAGCTGGCCGCTGCGCTCGAGACCGATCCGATCGCACGGGCGCGCGGCCATCTGCTTTCGGCCGGCGTCGCCGCCGCGACGCTCGACGCCATCGAGAACGCCGCGCGCGACGAGGTCGACACCGCCCTCGCGGTCGCCGATGCGGCCCCGTGGCCCGAGCCGGCCGCCGCCTTCACCGACGTGCAGACCGTCGGGGAGGGCCAGTGGCGATGAAGCACGAACTGAGCTATTCGGAAGCCGCCCTGCTCGCCCTGCAGCGCGAAATGGAAGCCGACCCGCGCGTGGTGGTGCTCGGCGAGGACGTGGGCCGCGGCGGCATCTTCGGCCAGTACAAGGGGCTGCAGCAGCGCTTCGGCGAAGGTCGCGTGATCGACACGCCGATCAGCGAGGCGGCGATCATGGGCGCCGGCGTGGGCATGGCGCTCGCGGGCTTGCGTCCGATGGTCGAGATGCGCGTGGTCGACTTCGCGCTGTGCGGCATGGACGAGCTGGTGAACCAGGCCGCCAAGAACCGCTTCATGTTCGGCGGCCAGGGCCGCGTGCCGCTGGTGGCGCGCATGCCCGGCGGCATCTGGGACGCGTCGGCGGCGCAGCATTCGCAGTCGCTCGAAGCCTGGTTCGCGCACCTGCCGGGCGTGGTGGTGGTGTGCCCCTCGACGCCGCAGGACAACCACGGCCTGCTGCGCGCAGCGCTGCAGTGCGGCGACCCGGTGGTCTACATCGAGCACAAGACACTGTGGGGCGCGCGCGGCGAGGTCGACGAAACCATCGCCGTGCCACTGGGCAAGGCGGCGCGCGTGCGCGAGGGCGATGCGCTCACGCTGGTGAGCTGGAGCCGGCAGATGCAGGCCTGCGCGGCAGCGTGCGATGTGCTGGCCGCCGAGGGCATCGCGGTGGACCTGATCGACCTGCGCACGCTGTGGCCGTGGGACCGCGAGACGGTGCTGTCCTCGTGCGCGCGCACCGGCCGGCTGCTCGTGGTGCACGAGGCGGTGCAGGCCGCAGGCTTCGGCGCGGAGATCGCGGCCAGCGCGGCGGAAGCCACCGGCTGCCGCGTGGCGCGACTGGGCGCGCCGCGCATTCCGGTCGGCTACGCGCCGGTGCTGGAGGCGCAGTCGCGCGTCGGCACGGAAGCGATCGTGGCCGCGGCGAAAAGGCTCGCCGGCTGAAGCACGATCGACCGGCCATGGACCCGCTCTTCTTCAAGCTGGTGAGGGTCGTGAACCTCACGGCCCGGCCCTTTCACGAGCGCGTGGGCCGCGAGCACCGGCTCACGCTCAACGAGTGGCGCACGATGGCGGTGCTAGCAGCGCAGCCCGGCCTCAACGCCACGCAGGTGGCCGACCAGACCGGCCTCGACAAGATGGCGGTGAGCCGCGCCCTCGCCGGCCTGCTGCGCCACAAGCGCGTGCAGCGCCACGACGACCCGACCGACCGGCGCAGCAGCCGGCTCTACCTCACCGCCGCCGGCAAGGCGCTGCAAGAGACGGTCGGCGCCCTCGGCCGCGAACGCGAAGTCGCGCTGTTTGGCGGCATCGATGCCGCCGAACTGGCCCAGCTCGACGCCACGCTCGACAAGCTCATCGAGGCCGTGCAGCGCAGCGGCCCCTGACCTCCCGAGCAAGGCACGCCCCATTCCAGAAACACCGCGGAACCGGCTTTGCCGGGCCGCTGGTGTTGCCCCCGGAAGGGGGTTGGCGAAGCGACACGAAGTGCGCGCAGCCTGGGGGCGAACCAAGTCACGCCGCGAAGCCGCCGTCGATGTTGAGGCTCGCACCCGTCACGAAGCCGGCTTCGGGGCTGGCGAGATAGCCGACCATGCCGGCGATCTCTTCCGGGCGGGCGTGGCGGGCCAGCGCCATCAGACCGTGCATCGACGCGGCGTTGGGGCCGTCGACGGGGTTCATGTCGGTGTTGACCGGGCCGGGCTGCACGTTGTTGACGGTGATGCCGCGCGGGCCGAGGTCGCGCGACAGGCCCTGCACCAGGCCGACCAGCGCCGACTTGCTCATCGCGTAGGCGCTGCCGCCGGGCCAGGGCATGCGCTCGGCATTGGTGCTGCCGATGTTGATGATGCGGCCGCCCTCGCCCATGTGGCGCGAGGCCGCCTTGGCCGCGACGAAGACGGCGCGCACGTTGATGGCCAGCGTCTTGTCGAAATCTTCGAGCGAGAACTCGTCGAGGGTGCCGCCGAGGAACACGCCGGCGTTGTTCACGAGGATGTCGATCCTGCCGAAGGTGCGGGCGGCTTCGTCGATGCCGGCGGTGAGGGCCGCGGCGTCGGCGCTGTCGATCTTCAGCGCGAGGGCGCGGCCGCCTTCGGACTGGATGCTGCGCACCAGTTCGTCGGCGGGGGCTGCCGAGGCGGCGTAGCTGAAGGCCACGGCGGCGCCGTCGCGTGCCAGGCGGCGCACGATGGCCGCGCCGATGCCGCGCGAGCCGCCGGTGACGAAGGCGACCTTGCCGGCCAGGACGGGGGAAGCAGAAGAAGAGGAGGACGAGGAGGAAGCGGTGTCGGAGGCCATGATTTTTCCGTTGAAGTGGAGGAAGAAGGCCTCAGTCTGAGCCTTTCATTCCGTCTCCGGTAGCCATCAATCCATCCAATCAAATTCAACCAACAGTTGAAGATGAGACCGACAATGCCGTCATGGAACCGCTCAACCACCTCGAATCCTTCGTGCAGAGCGCGGAGGGCGGCAGCTTCTCCGAGGCCGCACGGCGCCTGGGCCTGACGCCGGCCGCCGTCAGCAAGAACGTGGCGCGTCTGGAGGCGCGGCTGGGCCTGCGGCTGTTCCAGCGCAGCACGCGCAGCCTGAAGCTGACCGAGGGCGGCGAGCGCTTCCTCGCGCAGATCGGCGGTGCGCTGGCCACGCTGCGCGAGGCGGTGGCGGGCGTCGACACCGACGACGGCCAGCCCTCGGGCACGCTGAAGGTCAGCATGGGCCAGGCCTTCGGGCGCGAGCACGTGCTGCCGCTGATGGGCGGGTTCCTCGCGCGCTACCCGGCCATCGTGCCCGACTGGCACTTCGACAACCAGCAGGTCGACCTGGTGGGCGAAGGCTTCGACGCGGCCATCGGCGGCGGCATCGAGCTGCCGGCCGGGCTGGTGGCGCGCGAGCTGGCGCGCATCCACGTGGTGGCGGTGGCCTCGCCCGCGTACATGGAGGGGCGCAAGCCGCCCGGGCATCCGTCGGACCTGGCGGCGCTCGACACGCTGATGCGCCGCTCGTCGCCCACCGGGCGCGTGCGCAGCTGGACGCTGCGGCGCGTGCGCGGCGCGGGCGGAGGCGGAGGCGGAGGCGAAGGCGAAGGCGAGGTCAGCGTCGAGCTTCCGCGGCCGCGCGCCATCTTCAACGACCCCGAGGCGATCGCGCATGCCGCGCTGATGGGGCTGGGCGTGGCGATGCTGCCCCTGCCCTTCGTGGAGCGCGGGCTGCGCAGCGGCGAACTGCTACGGCTGGTGCCCGACTGGTACCAGGAGGCGGGGGCGGTGTGGCTCTACTACCCGAGCAAGAAGCTGCTGCCGCCGAAGACGCGGGTGTTCATCGATTTCGTGCTGGAGCGCTTCCGCGAGGAGCGGTTCGCGCAGCGGATGCAGGTGGCCTGAGGCGCCGCGAACTGCGCGCTGCGAACTCCCTCACGCAGCCACGGGGTTTTCACCCGCGACGGCCGGGGCGTGCGCCTGTACAAACGCGCGCATGACCAATCAGACTTTCTCTTTCTCCCTGAATCGCCGCACCGCGCTGGCCGCATCCGTTGCCGCCGCGCTGACCCTCATCACCGCGCCCTCGTGGGCCCAGGCCACCTGGCCGACCAAGACAGTGCGCATCGTCGTGCCCTTCGCGGCCGGCGGCACCACCGACATCCTGGCGCGCGCCGTGGCGCCCGAGCTTTCGAAGGCCTTCGGCCAGCAGTTCATCGTGGACAACCGCGCGGGCGCCGGCGGCAACGTGGGCGCCGAGATCGTGGCGCGCGCGCCGAACGACGGCTACACGCTGCTGATGGGCACGGTGGGCACGCACGGCATCAACCGCGCGCTGTACCCCAAGCTGCCCTTCGACCCGATCAAGGACTTCGCGCCGATCACCCTGGTGGCCGCCGTGCCGAACGTGATGGAGATGAACGCAGAAAAAGCAAAGTCGCTGAACATCCACAACGTGCAGGACTTCATCAAGTACGCCAAGGCCAACCCCGGCAAGCTGAACATGGCCTCCAGCGGCAGCGGCACCTCGATCCACTTGGCTGGCGAGCTGTTCAAAAGCATGACGGGCACCTTCATGGCGCACATCCCGTACAAGGGCTCGGGCCCGGCGCTGCTGGACATGGTGGGCGGGAATGCCGACGTGATGTTCGACAACCTGCCCTCGTCGATGGCGCAGATCAAGGCCGGCAAGCTCACCGCACTGGCGGTGACGAGCGCGCAGCGTTCGCCGGCCCTGCCGGACATTCCGACAGTGGCTGAAGTGGGCGGCCCCTCGCTCAAGGGCTACGAGGCGAGCTCGTGGTTCGGGCTGCTGGCGCCGGCGGGCACCTCACCGGAGACCGTGAACCGCATCCAGCAGGAAGTGGCCAAGGCGCTGGGCACGCCGGCCATGAAGGAGAAGATGCTCGCGCAGGGCGCGATCCCGAGCGGGAATTCGCCTGCGGACTTCACGAAGCTCATTGCGAGCGAGCATGTGAAGTGGGCGAAGGTGGTCAAGGACTCCGGCGCAAAGGTGGACTAACCCCCAGGCTGCGCGCACTTCGTGTCGCTTCGCCAACCCCCTTGCAGGGGGCAACACCTACGGACCGGCAGAGCCGGATCCGTGGTGTTTCACGAAAGGGCGGGGGCGGCTGATCTTTGGTGATCAGGTCTTCCAGGTCACGTCCTTCTTTTCGGCCAGGGAGTCCTTGAGCATGTGCAGCAGCGGGACGGCGCGCTGGTGCAGGCCGACGTGCTGCTTCTCGGCCTCGTTGGCGTGGCCTTCGACGGCGTAGTCGTCGTTGTTGTGGGCGTTGGAGGCCTCGCGCGCCAGGGCGGCTTCGAGGGCCGCGATGGCGCCGGGGATCTGTTCGACGGTGATGATGCCCTGCGGGGCGGCGGACTTGCCGACGATCTCGAGCAGTTGGCGGGCATGCACTTCGAGCATCACGAAATCGGGAGCGGCCCGGGACTGGAATCGATAGAGCATGGTGTTGTTCTCACTCACTTGTTATAGATGTAGTCACGTGCAAAAGGGTACACCGATTGCGCGCCGCGAAGGACGCCGTGTTCGACCTTCCCGTCGGGCCGGGTGGAAAGCATCTGGTGCAGCGAGATCCAGCCCTGCTCGAAGCTCATTGCCGAGCCCGCGAGGTAGAGGCGATAGGCGCGCAGGATGCGTTCCGCGTTCTCTTTCTGGCGGCCGCCGCTTCGTTGCAGCACTTCCCGCGCGGCGTCGAGCTGCGACTCCAGCGCGTCCGACCAGGCCCAGAGCGTGCGCGCGTAGTGCGGCCGCAGGCTCTCGGTGTCGACCATCTCCAGGCCGGCCGCGGCGGTCTCGCGCAGCACGTGCGTCACGTGCAGCAGCTCGCCGCCGGGGAAAATGTATTTCTCGATGAAGTCGCCCATGCCGGCGCCGAGCTGGCGGTAGTTGAGCTCGCCGGAGGTGATGCCGTGGTTCATCACCAGGCCGCCGGGCTTGAGCAGCGAATGGATCTTGCGGAAGTAGGTCGGCATGTTGGCCGCCCCCACGTGCTCGAACATGCCGACGGAGGAAATCTTGTCGAAGGGCTTGTCGGTGGGCACTTCGCGGTAGTCGCGCAGCTCGACGCGCACCCGGCCCTGCAGGCCCTTTTCCTCGATGAGCCGCTGCACGTGCGCGTGCTGGTTCCTCGACAGCGTGATGCCGGTGGCGTCCACGCCGTAGTGCTCGGCCGCCCAGAGCAGCAGCGCGCCCCAGCCGGAGCCGATGTCGAGGTAGCGCTCGCCAGGCTGCAGCATCAGCTTGCGGCAGATGTGGTCGAGCTTGGCTTCCTGCGCCTGCGCCAGCGTGAGCTCGGGCGTGCGGAAGTAGGCGCATGAATACACGCGGCGCGGGTCGAGCCACAGCGCGTAGAAGTCGTCGGAAACGTCGTAGTGGAACTCGATCTGCGCTGCGTCCTTGCGCAGCGAGTGCGAGCCGTGCGACTTGGCCCGGCGCTGCAGGCGGCTCCACCAGCCGGTGTCGGTCTCCGCCGGGTTGCCGGGGAGCATGCCGACCGTGGCGTCGATCAGGTCGCGCATGGCGCCTTCGATCTGCACCTTGCCCTCGACGTAGGCCTCGCCGATGGCCCCCACCTGCCGCGCCGCCAGCTTGGCGAGCACCGTCCATTCCTTGAAGGCCAGGGTGACGCGGGCTCCGGCCTGTGCGACGCGCCGGCCATCCGGCAGCTCGAGCGCGATGGGGACAGGCAGCGACGCCAGCTGCGACTCGATCTTGGGTATCAAGTGTTGCATGGAGCCATGGTATTGATTTTTCCAAGCTTTTGCATGACTTCCCGTGTCGGCGCAAGCCGCGATCTGCGGCGGCTTCGGGCCGGCGAGAACCCGGATTGACATTGGATTGTTTATGTCTAAACTATTTAGCCATGAACAGCCTCGACCCGTCCAAGTTCGCTCCCGCCTCGGATCTCCAACGCATCCTGTGCATCGGCGGCGGGCCGGCAGGCCTGTACTTCGCCCTGTTGATGAAGGCGCGCAACCCGTCGCTGCAGGTCACCGTGGTGGAGCGCAACCGCCCCTTCGACACCTTCGGCTGGGGCGTGGTGCTGAGCGACCAGACGCTCGCCAACCTGCGCGCGGCCGACGCGCCGACCGCGGCGCTCATCGGCAACGAGTTCCACCACTGGGACGACATCCAGGTCTTCTTCAAGGGCAGCCAGGTGCGCTCCGGCGGCCACGGCTTCTGCGGCATCGGCCGCAAGCGGCTGCTCAACATCCTGCAGGAGCGCTGCCTCGAACTGGGCGTCGAGCTGGTGTTCGAGACCGACGTCGCCGACGACCAGGCGATTGCCGCCAGGTACAAGGCCGACCTGGTGATCGCCAGCGACGGCCTCAACAGCCGCATCCGCCAGCGCTACGCCGACGTGTTCAGGCCCGACATCGACCTGCGCAACTGCCGCTTCGTGTGGCTGGGCACGCACCAGACCTTCGACGCCTTCACCTTCGCCTTCGAGCAGACCGAGCACGGCTGGTTCCAGGCGCACGCCTACCAGTTCGACGACAAGACCTCGACCTTCATCGTCGAGACGCCCGAGGCCGTCTGGAAGGCCCACGGCCTCGACCAGATGGAGCAGCCCGAGGCCATCGCCTTCTGCGAGAAGCTCTTCGCCAGGTACCTCGGCGGCCACTCGCTCATCAGCAACGCCACGCACCTGCGCGGCTCGGCCAACTGGATCCGCTTTCCGCGCGTGGTGTGCGAGCGCTGGACGCACCGCATCGACGTCGAGGGCCGCTCCGTGCCCGTGGTGCTGATGGGCGACGCGGCGCACACGGCACACTTCTCGATCGGCTCGGGCACCAAACTGGCGCTGGAGGACGCGATCGACCTGGCCAACGAGTTCGCGCAGGGCGGCACGGTCGACCACGTGCTCGAAGGCTACGAGGCGCGCCGCAGCGTCGAGGTGCTGAAGATCCAGAACGCCGCGCGCAACTCCACCGAATGGTTCGAGAACGTGCCGCGCTACACCGGCATGCAGATCGAGCAGTTCGCGTACTCGCTGCTCACCCGCTCGCAGCGCATCAGCCACGAGAACCTGCGCCTGCGCGACACGCAATGGCTCAGCGGCTACGAGCAGTGGCTCGCAGGCGGCAAGGCGATGCCGCCGATGCTCATGCCGCTGAAGGTGCGCGGGCTCACGCTGAAGAACCGCATCCTGGTGTCGCCCATGGCCACCTACAGCGCGGTCGACGGCATGCCGCAAGACTTCCTTTTGGTGCACCTGGGCGCACGCGCGCTCGGCGGCGCGGCCATGGTGTTCGTCGAAATGACGAGCCCGACGCCCGAAGGCCGCATCACACCCGGCTGCACGGGCCTCTACAACGACGCGCAGCAGGCCGCCTTCAAGCGCATCGTCGATTTCGTGCACACGCAGTCGAGTGCGAAGATCGCCATGCAGCTCGGCCACAGCGGCCCCAAGGGCTCGACCCGCGTCGGCTGGGAAGGCACAGACGAACCGCTCGAAAGCGGCAACTGGCCGCTGCTGGCCGCGAGCGCGCTGCCCTACGGCGAACAGAACCAGCTGCCCGCCGCCATCTCGCGCGCCGAGATGGACACGCTGCGCGACCAGTTCGTCGACTCGACCCGCCGCGCCGCCGAATGCGGCTTCGACTGGCTCGAGCTGCACTGCGCGCACGGCTACCTGCTGTCGGCCTTCATCAGCCCGCTCACCAATTTGCGCACCGACGAGTACGGCGGCGACATCGAGGCGCGCTGCCGCTATCCGCTCGAAGTGTTCCGCGCCATGCGCGCCGCGTGGCCCGCCGACAGGCCGATGAGCGTGCGCATCTCGGCGCACGACTGGGCGCCCGGCGGCAACACCGACGCCGACGCCATCGTGGTCGCGCGCCTCTTCAAGGAGGCCGGCGCCGACTTCATCGACGTGTCGTCCGGCCAGACCACGCGCGCCGCCAAGCCGGTGTACGGCCGCATGTACCAGACGCCGTTCTCCGACCGCATCCGCAATGAGGTCGGCATCTCGACCATCGCGGTGGGCGCCATTACCGACGCAGACCAGGCCAACAGCATCATCGCGGCGGGCCGCGCCGACCTGTGCGCCATCGCGCGCCCGCACCTGGCCGACCCCGCATGGACGCTGCACGAAGCCGCCAAGCTGCAGAGCCGCGACGTCGAGTGGCCCGTGCAGTACCTGAGCGGGCGCGACCAGATGTACCGCGAGATCGCCAAGCAGCAACAGCTCACGGCCGCCGCCAATGCCGCGATGGCCGCGCAGAACAGCGAGGAGACGCACTGACATGGACCTCGAAGCGCGCGCACACAGCGAACACCCGGAGGCGCTGCGGCTGTGGCTCCGGCTGCTCACCTGCACCCAGCTGATCGAGAAGCAGGTGCGCAACGAGCTGCGCTCCCAGTTCGCCACCACGCTGCCGCGCTTCGACCTGATGTCGCAGCTCGAGCGTTCGCCCGAGGGCCTCAAGATGAACGAGCTCTCGCGCCGCATGATGGTGACGGGCGGCAACGTGACCGGCATCACCGACCAGCTCGTGTCCGAGGGGCTGGTGGAGCGCATCAACGTCGAGGGCGACCGCCGCGCATGGCGCGTGCGCCTCACGCCGCGCGGGCGCAAGCTCTTCAATGAAATGGCGCAGCAGCACGAGGACTGGATCGTCGAGGCCTTCGCGGGCCTCAGCGCCAAGGAGATCGCGCAACTGCACAAGCTGCTGGGCAAGGTCAAGCAGCACTCGCACAACCAACTACTGATGGCGGAGACCGAATGAAGCACTACATCGGCGCGGGCAATCCCATGCGCGCCCAATTCGAACCCAAGGCGGCCTACAAGGCGGAGCACTTCGCATGGAGCTTCGAGGCCGGCGTGGGCACCATCACGCTGAACCGGCCCGACCGCAAGAACCCGCTGACCTTCGACTCGTACGGCGAGCTGCGCGACCTGTTCCGCGCGCTGGTCTACGCCACCGACGTGAAGACGATCGTCGTGACCGGCGCGGGCGGCAACTTCTGCTCCGGCGGCGACGTGCACGAGATCATCGGCCCGCTGACCGGCATGCGCATGCCCGAGCTGCTGGAGTTCACGCGCATGACGGGCGACCTGGTGAAGGCGATGCGCGCGTGCCCGCAGCCCATCGTCGGCGCGATCGACGGCGTGTGCGCGGGTGCCGGCGCGATGATCGCTCTGGCCTGCGACCTGCGCTACGGCTCGCCCGCCACGCGCACCGCTTTCCTCTTCACGCGCGTGGGCCTCGCCGGTGCGGACATGGGCGCGTGCGCCCTGCTGCCGCGCGTGATCGGCCAGGGCCGTGCGTCGGAACTGCTCTTCACCGGCCGCGCGATGACGGCGCAGGAAGGCCATTCCTGGGGCTTCTTCAACGCACTGCATGAAAGCGATGCGCTGCTCGAGGCTGCGACCAAGGTCGCGCGCGACCTGGCCGAAGGCCCGACCTTCGCGCACGGCATGACGAAGACGATGCTGTCGCAGGAATGGTCGATGACCATCGACCAGGCCATCGAAGCCGAAGCGCAGGCACAAGCCATCTGCATGCAGACCGAGGACTTCAAGCGCGCCTACGAAGCCTTCGCGGCCAAGCGCAAGCCGGTCTTCGGCGGGGACTGACGCGATGTTGACCAAGGCTCCCGCACCACCTTCGACGGCGCACCTCGCGCTGCCCTTCTTCGACGACGCGCACCGCGCGCTGGCCGACGGCCTGCTGCCCTGGGCCGACGCGCAGCAAGTCGACGAGCACGACGACCGCGCGGCCTGCCGCGACTGGGTCCAGCGCCTCGGCGCCGGCGGCTGGCTGCGCTACTGCGTGCCGGGCAGCTCCGGCGGCGCGCTGGAGCGGCTCGATTCGCGCGCCCTCGTGCTGCTGCGCGAGACGCTCGCCTACCACTCGCCGCTCGCCGACTTCGCCTTCGCGATGCAGGGTCTGGGCAGCGGCGCGATCACGCTCGCGGGCACGCCGCAGCAGCACACCGACTACCTGACCGCCGTGGCCAAGGGCAGCAGGATCGCGGCCTTCGCGCTCAGCGAGCCCGAAGCCGGCTCCGACGTGGGCGCGATGGCGATGCGCGCCGAAGCGACCACCGACGGCTGGAAGCTCGACGGCGAGAAGACCTGGATCAGCAACGGCGGCATCGCCGACTTCTACTGCGTGTTCGCGAAGACCGACCCGGCGGGCGGCACGCGCGGCATCACGGCTTTCATCGTCGATGCGAAGACGCCGGGCCTCGACACCTCCGAGCACATCGACGTGATGGCGCCCCACCCGCTGGCCACGCTGCGCTTCGAGAACTGTGTCGTGCCGCGCGCCGCGCAACTGGGCGAACTCAACGGCGGCTTCAAGCTCGCGATGCGCACGCTCGACATCTTCCGCGCCTCGGTGGCCGGGGCGGCGCTCGGCATGGGCCGGCGCGCGCTGGCGGAAGCGATCGCTCATTCGAAGAAGCGCCGCATGTTCGGCCAGACGCTGGCGGACTTCCAGCTCACGCAGGCGAAGCTCGGCGAGATGGCCGCGCTGATCGACGGCGCAGCGCTGCTCACCTACCGCGCCGCATGGATGCGCGACGACGCCGAGCGACGCGGTGCACCGGCAGTGGGCGACGTGTCGGCCGCCGCGGCCATGGCCAAGATGTGCGCCACCGAGAACGCGAGCCGCGTGATCGACATGGCGCTGCAGATGCACGGCGGCCTCGGCGTGAAGGTTGGCACGAAGGTTGAAAGCCTCTACCGCGACATCCGCTCGCTGCGCATCTACGAGGGCGCGACGGAAGTTCAACAACTGATCATCGGCAAATCCGTTCTACGGGGATAAACACCGTGTCTGCCCAAGTCGACCGCTTCGTTCACGACCGCTTGCCGCCCGCGGCACAGCTGCCCGTCTTTCGCTACGACCTGCCCGAGCTGCAGCTGCCCGACCAGCTCAACCTGGTCGAGGAACTGCTCGACAAGGCCGCAGCGAAGGGCTTCGGCGACAAGCCGATGCTGCGCTCGCCGCAGGGCACGCTGACCTATGCGCAGGCGGCCGTCGAGGTCAATCGCATCGCGCAGGTGCTGGTCGAGGATCTCAAGCTGGTGCCGGGCAACCGCGTGCTGCTGCGCGGCGGCAATTCGGTGGCGATGGCGCTCGCGTGGCTCGCGGTGGTGAAGGCCGGGCTGATCGCCGTGGCGACGATGCCGCTGCTGCGCGCGAAGGAGTTGGGCGACATCATCGAGAAGGCCCAGCCCGTGGCCGCGCTGTGCGACGGGCGGCTGCTCGACGAGTTGGCGATCGCGCAGCGCGAGCATCCGGTGCTTGCCACGGTGGTGGCATTCAACAAGCCCGATGCCGACGACTCGCTCTCGGCGCGCGCAGGGAAGAAGAGCGGCGTATTCCAGGCCTGCCCCACGGCGTCGGACGACATCGCGCTGCTGGCTTTCACCTCGGGCACCACGGGCAAGCCGAAGGCGCCCGTCACCACGCACCGCGACGTGCTCGCGATGTGCCAGACCTGGCCGCGCCACGTGCTGCGCGCGCGCAGCGACGACATCGTGGTGGGCTCGCCGCCGCTGGCCTTCACCTTCGGGCTCGGCGGCTTGCTGGTGTTTCCGATGTGGGCCGGCGCCTCCGTCTACTTCCCCGATGCGCCTTTCACGCCCGAGGGGCTGGTGAAGCTCATCAACGAGGTCGGCGCGACCATCTGCTACACGGCGCCCACGTTCTATCGCCAGATGGCGCCGTTCGTGAAGCAGCACGGCATGCCCACGCTTCGCATCAGCGTGAGCGCCGGCGAAGCCCTGCCCGATGCCACGCGGCAGCTGTGGAAGGAAGCCTCCGGCATCGAGATGCTCGACGGCATCGGCGGCACCGAGGTCTTCCACATCTACATCTCGGCTGCCGGCGCCGACGTGCGCCGTGGCGCGGTCGGAAAGGTCGTGCCGGGCTTCACCGCGAAGGTGGTGGACAACCAGGGCAACGAAGTGCCGCGCGGCACGGTCGGCAAGCTCGCGCTGCAGGGGCCCGTGGGCTGCCGCTATCTCGACGACGCACGGCAGACCGATTACGTGAAGAACGGCTGGAACTATCCGGGCGACTCGTTCGTGCAGGACGACGACGGCTATTTCTTCTACCAGGCGCGCGCCGACGACATGATCATCACCGCCGGCTACAACGTCGGCGGGCCGGAGGTCGAGGACGCGCTGCTCAAGCACCCCGCGGTGGCCGAGTGCGGCGTGATCGGCAAGCCCGATCCGGAGCGGGGCATGATCGTGAAGGCGTTCTGCGTCCTCAAGCCGGGCAACGAAGGCAATGCCGCCCTCGTGAAGGTGCTGCAGGACCACGTGAAGGCGACCATCGCGCCGTTCAAATACCCGAGGGAGATCGAGTTCGTGCCGGCGCTGCCGCGCACCGAAACCGGCAAGCTCCAGCGATTCAAACTGAGACAACCCAACACGACGACATCATGATCAACAAACTCCTGCAACCCGAAGGCTGGCTGCCTCCCAAAGGCTATGCGAACGGCGTCGCCGCTCGCGGAACGATGCTGTTCATCGGCGGCCAGATCGGCTGGAATGCACAACAGCAGTTCGAGTCGGACGACTTCATCGACCAGTGCGGCCAGGCGCTGCGCAACATCGTCGAGGTGCTACGCGCAGGCGGCGCAGGTCCCGAACACATGGTCCGCATGACCTGGTACGTGACGGACCGTGACGAATACAGCCGGCGGCTGGGCGAACTCGGCCCGGTTTACCGCGACGCGATGGGCCGCAACTTCCCGGCCATGACCTGCGTGCAGGTGGCGGCGCTGGTGGAGCACCGGGCGAAGGTCGAAATCGAGGTCACAGCGGTCGTACCGGACTGAGCCTCATCGCCGGCCCAAAAACAGGAATGCCCTCATTGCGAGGGCATTTCTTTTTGCGATTCCTTTTGCCTTTCGTGGCAGTTGATCGGCAAAGAAGAGCGACAGAAAAGCGAAAAAGAAAAAGGCCCTTTGATTTCTCAAAGGGCCTTTTTAATTTGGTTGCGCGAGCAAGATTTGAACTTGCGACCTTTGGGTTATGAGCCCAACGAGCTACCAGGCTGCTCCATCGCGCGGCAGACTTAGATTATAGCTTATTCAGCAGCGTTTTGCTCGGCTGCGTCTTCTTTAATTTCAGGACGATCAACCAGTTCGACGAGCGCCATTGGGGCATTGTCGCCCACGCGGAAACCCATCTTCAGGATGCGGGTGTAGCCACCCGGACGCGCGGCGAAACGCGGGCCGAGTTCGCCGAAGAGCTTGACGACGCTGTCGCGGCTGCGCAGGCGGTCGAAGGCCAGGCGCTTGTTGGCAACGGTGGGCTTCTTGGCCAGGGTGATCATCGGCTCGATGACGCGGCGCAGTTCCTTGGCCTTGGGGACCGTGGTCTTGATGACTTCGTGCTCGATGAGCGAATTCATCATGTTCTGCAGCATCGCGAGGCGGTGCGAGCTGGTGCGGTTGAGTTTGCGGAGTCCGTGTCCGTGACGCATGGTGCTTTCCTTTACTTTATAAAAACAGGCAGCCGTGTCAGGTACTGCCCGGTGCACTGGCCCTTTTCAGGGGCCTCTTTCAAAAATTCAAATAATCAACGCTTGTCGAGGCCGGCCGGCGGCCAGCTTTCGAGCTTCATGCCCAAGGTCAGGCCGCGCGAGGCAAGCACTTCCTTGATTTCGTTGAGCGACTTGCGACCCAGGTTCGGGGTCTTGAGCAGCTCGTTCTCGGTGCGCTGGATCAGGTCACCGATGTAGTAGATGTTTTCGGCCTTCAGGCAGTTGGCCGAACGCACCGTCAGTTCGAGTTCGTCGACAGGACGCAGCAGGATCGGATCGAACTGCTGTGCGCTGCGCGGAGCCGGAGCGTCGAACGCAGCGAGTTCGCCGCCTTCGAGCTGCGCGAACACGGCGAGCTGCTCGACCAGGATTTTAGCCGATGCGCGCACAGCGTCTTCGGCGGTGATCGCACCGTTGGTTTCGATCTCGACCAGCAGCTTGTCCAGGTCGGTGCGCTGCTCCACGCGGGCGCTCTCGACGGTGTAGCTCACGCGCTTGACGGGCGAGAACGAGGCGTCGAGGACGATGCGGCCGATCGACTTGGTCGGCTCGTCCGCGTAGCGGCGCATCGTGCCGGGCACGTAGCCGCGGCCCTTCTCGACCTTGATCTGCATGTCGAGCTTGCCGCCTTGCGACAGGTGGGCGATCACGTGGTCGGGGTTGATGATCTCGACGTCGTGCGGGGTCTGGATGTCCGAAGCCAGGACCGGACCTTCGCCGTCCTTGCGCAGGCTCAGCGTGACTTCGTCGCGGTTGTGGAGCTTGAACACCACGCCCTTGAGGTTCAGCAGGATGTTGACGACATCTTCCTGCACGCCGTCGATCGACGAGTACTCATGCAGAACGCCAGCGATCGTGACTTCGGTGGCCGAGTAGCCCACCATGGACGACAGCAGAACGCGACGCAGCGCGTTGCCGAGCGTGTGGCCATAGCCGCGCTCGAAAGGCTCGAGCGTCACCTTGGCCTTGTTGGCGGCAAGTTGCTCGACCTGGATGGTCTTGGGTTTCAGCAGGGTGGTTTGCATGCAGACTTCCTCTCAATACCCCCGGCTCGTTACACCGGTAAGGCTGGTGAAGCACCTGAGCCGCGACGAAGCGCGGAGCAGGAACGTGAACAACAAAAACAATCTCCCGCCGGCGCGTGGAAGCGCAGGCGGGTAGAAAAAATCAACGCGAATACAGTTCGACGATCAGCGATTCGTTGATGTCGGCTGCGAATTCGTCGCGATCGGGCACCTTCTTGAACGTGCCTTCGGCCTTGTCGGCGTTCACGTCGACCCATGCCGGAATACCGACTTGCTGGGCGAGTTGCAGCGCTTCGACAACGCGGGTCTGCTTCTTCGACTTGTCGCGCACGGCGATCACGTCACCGGTCTTGACCAGGTACGACGGGATGTTGACCGACTGACCGTTCACCGTGATCGCCTTGTGCGACACCAGCTGGCGCGCTTCGGCGCGGGTCGAGCCGAAGCCCATGCGGTAAACGACGTTGTCCAGGCGCGATTCGAGAATGAACAGCAGGTTGGCGCCCGTGTTGCCACGACGGCGGTCGGCTTCCTCGAAGTAGCGGCGGAATTGCTTCTCGAGCACGCCGTACATGCGCTTGACCTTCTGCTTCTCGCGCAGCTGCAGGCCGTAGTCGGAGGTGCGCTGACCCGAGGTGCGGCCATGCTGGCCGGGCTTGGAGTCGAACTTGGCCTTGTCCTGGATCGAACGGCGGGCGCTCTTCAGGAACAGGTCGGTGCCTTCACGGCGGGAAAGTTTGGCCTTGGGGCCGAGGTAACGTGCCACGATTTTTCCTTTGTGTCATCTGCCGCAGTTGCCTACGGGAGCCGTCGGCAGCATGCCGATGGCGGTGGGCTTAGTAAAAAAACAAACGCGCAGCCGCTATTCAAAGCCGGCTGCGCCTTGCGGACTGACGATCAGATGCGGCGACGCTTCTGGGGACGGCAGCCGTTGTGCGGAACGGGCGTCACGTCGGCAATGGAATTGATCCGGATGCCGAGCGCAGCCAGTGCGCGCACCGACGATTCGCGACCGGGGCCGGGGCCCTTGATCTCGACGTCGAGGTTCTTGATGCCTTGTTCGACAGCAGCACGGCCGGCAACTTCCGAAGCGACCTGCGCAGCGAACGGGGTCGACTTGCGCGAGCCCTTGAAGCCCTGGCCACCCGACGAAGCCCACGACAGGGCGTTGCCCTGGCGATCGGTGATCGTGATGATGGTGTTGTTGAACGAAGCGTGCACGTGAGCGATACCGTCCGCGACGTTCTTGCGAACCTTCTTGCGAACGCGCTGTGCGGCGTTGTTTGCAGGTGCTTTAGCCATGCTGTTCTATCCTTATTTCTTCAGGGACTGCGCAGCCTTGCGCGGACCCTTGCGGGTGCGGGCGTTGGTGCGCGTGCGCTGGCCGCGCATCGGCAGGCCGCGACGGTGACGGAAGCCGCGGTAGCAGCCGATGTCCATCAGGCGCTTGATGTTCATCGTCGTCTCGCGACGCAGGTCGCCTTCGATCGTGAACAGTGCGATCTGGTCGCGAATCTTCTCGAGATCGGCGTCGGTCAGATCCTTGATCTTCTTCGAATACTCGATGCCGCTCGCTTCGCAGATCTGACGGGCGCGGGTGCGACCGATGCCGAAGATGGCGGTCAGGCCGATTTCAGCGTGCTTGTGCGGCGGGATGTTGATGCCAGCAATACGTGCCATGTGCGTCCTCTAATACTCTTCAATCAACCCTGGCGCTGCTTGTGGCGCGGGTCGGTGCAGATCACGCGCACCACACCCTTGCGGCGGATGACCTTGCAATTACGGCAGATGGTTTTGACCGAAGCCGAAACTCTCATTTCACTCTCCTAAAACTGTTTAACGTGGCGGTCTACCGCCCGGACTCAATACTGAAACACAGCCCTACGATGTCTTGAAGTTAGCCTTCTTCAGCAGCGATTCGTACTGCTGGGACATCATGTAGTTTTGCACCTGGGCCATGAAGTCCATCGTGACGACCACGATGATCAGCAGGGAGGTACCACCGAAGTAGAACGGCACGTTGTACTTCAGGATCAGGAACTCTGGCAGCAGGCAGACGAAGGTGATGTACACCGCGCCAGCCAGCGTCAGGCGAACCAGAATCTTGTCGATGTAGCGAGCGGTCTGGTCACCCGGGCGGATGCCAGGAATGAATGCACCACTCTTCTTCAGGTTGTCGGCCGTTTCCTTGCTGTTGAACACGAGTGCCGTGTAGAAGAAGCAGAAGAAAACGATCGCAGCGGCATACAGCAGCACGTAGATCGGTTCGCCGGGGCGCAGCGCGCTGGCCACGTCCTTGATCCAGCGGAAGCCACCTTCGCCGGTGCTGAACCAGCCGACCACCGTTGCCGGCAGCAGGATGATCGACGAAGCGAAGATCGGAGGGATCACGCCAGCCATGTTCAGCTTCAGCGGCAGGTGCGACGACTGGCCGCCATACACCTTGTTGCCGACCTGGCGCCGCGCATAGTTCACGAGGATCTTGCGCTGGCCACGTTCCACGAACACCACGAAGTAGGTGACCAGCACCACCACGGCGACGATGAAGAGCGCGACGATCACGTTCATAGCGCCGGTACGCACCAGCTCCAGCAGACCGCCGATGGCGTTGGGCAGACCGGCCGCGATACCCGCGAAGATCAGGATCGAGATGCCGTTGCCGAGACCGCGTTCGGTGATCTGCTCGCCGAGCCACATCAGGAACATCGAACCTGCCGTCAGGCTCACCATGGCGGTCAGGCGGAAGCCGAAACCGGGCGAGATGACCAGGCCGGCCGACGACTCGAGAGCCACCGCGATGCTGAACGACTGGAACAGGGCCAGGCCCAGCGCGCCATAGCGCGTGTACTGCGTGATCTTGCGGCGGCCGGCCTCGCCTTCCTTCTTCAATTGCTCGAAGGTCGGAAGCACGTAGGTCATCAGCTGCATGATGATCGACGCCGAGATGTACGGCATGATCCCCAACGCGAACACGGTGAAGCGCGACAGCGCACCGCCCGAGAACATGTTGAACAGGCTCAGAATGCCGCCCTGCTGGCCCTGGAACAGCGCAGCCAGCTGGTCCGGGTTGATGCCCGGCACAGGGATGTGCGCGCCAATCCGGTAGACCACGAGCGCGAGCAGCAAGAAGACGAGCCGACGACGGAGGTCGCCGAACTTGCCTGTCTTTGCGATCGTTGCCGCGTTAGTTGCCACGAAGAACTTCTTTCAGTCCGATGATGATCAGGCGATGCTGCCGCCGGCGGCTTCGATAGCAGCCTTGGCGCCAGCCGTTGCGCCCACGCCCGTCAGCTTGACGGCCTTGGTGAGCTCACCGGTCTTCACGACCTTGACGACCTTGGCGAGCTGGCCCACGAGGCCGGCTTGCTTCAGCGCCAGGATGTCCACTTCGGCCAGGCCGAGCTGCTCGAGAGCGGTCAACGTGACTTCGGCGTTGAACTTCAGCAGGTGCGACTTGAAGCCACGCTTCGGCAGGCGACGCTGCAGCGGCATTTGACCGCCTTCGAAGCCGACCTTGTGGAAACCGCCTGCGCGCGACTTCTGGCCCTTGTGACCGCGACCCGAGGTCTTGCCCAGGCCGGAGCCGATACCGCGGCCAACGCGGCGCTTGGCGTGCTTGGCGCCATCCGCCGGCTTGATGCCATTGAGTTCCATATCAGTCTCTCTTACAGAACTTTGACCAGATAACTGATCTTGTTGATCATGCCGCGCACTGCGGGCGTGTCTTGCAGTTCGCTCACGCTGTTGAGCTTGCGCAGGCCGAGGCCACGCACGGTCGCGCGATGCGATTCCTTGGTGCCGATCGGGCTCTTGACCAGCTGCACCTTGAGGGTTTGTTGTTGCGTCGTCATTTGAATGCTTCCTTCAGCCTTGCGAGAGCTCGCGCTCAGGCGAAGATTTCTTCGACGGTGAGGCCGCGCTTGGCAGCCACCTGGCCCGCCGTCGTCGAGTTCTTCAACCCGTCGAGCGTGGCGCGAACCATGTTGTAGGGGTTCGACGAACCATGGCTCTTGGCCACGATGTCGGTGATACCCATCACTTCGAACACGGCGCGCATCGGGCCGCCGGCGATGATGCCGGTACCCTTGGGAGCCGGGTACATCACCACCGTTGCAGCGCCATGATGGCCTTGCACCTGGTGGTGCAGCGTGCCGTTCTTGATCGAAACCTTCAGCAGGTTGCGACGCGCTTCTTCCATTGCCTTCTGCACTGCAGCGGGCACTTCCTTCGACTTGCCCTTGCCCATGCCGACGCGGCCATCGCCGTCACCGACGACGGTGAGTGCTGCGAAACCGAGGATACGACCACCCTTCACCACCTTGGTGACGCGGTTGATCGCGATCATCTTCTCGCGCAAACCGTCCTCAGGGCCTTCGTTCTGAGCTCTTGCCTGAATCTTTGCCATTTTGAATCTCGTGTCCGGTTAGAACTGCAGGCCGGCTTCGCGGGCGGCTTCGGCCAGCGCCTTGACGCGGCCGTGGTAGGCAAAGCCTGCGCGGTCGAAAGCGACCTTCTCGATGCCGGCTGCCTTCGCCTTTTCAGCGATGCGCTTGCCGACGGCGGTGGCTGCTGCGGCATTGCCGCCCTTGCCCGAACCGCCGAGCGAGGTACGCACTTCGGCTTCTGCCGTCGATGCGGTTGCAATCACCTTGGCGCCGTCGCCGGAGATGACGGTGGCGTAGATGTGCAGGTTGGTGCGGTTCACCGTCAGACGGGCCACGCCCTGCGTCGCGATGCGAATGCGGGTCTGGCGCGAGCGGCGAAGACGCTGTGCTTTTTTGGTCAACATCATTTTGCTGCCCCTTACTTCTTCTTGGTCTCTTTGATCACGATCTTCTCGTCCGCATAGCGGATGCCCTTGCCCTTGTAGGGCTCTGGCGGACGAACAGCGCGGATCTCAGCAGCGATTTGACCAACGCGCTGACGGTCAGCACCCTTGATCACGATTTCGGTCGGGGTCGCGGTGGCCACCGTGATGCCTTGCGGCATGTCGATGTTGACCGGGTGCGAGTAACCGACTTGCAGGTTCAGCTTGGCGCCGGTCGCCGCGGCCTTGTAGCCGACGCCGATCAGGTTGAGCTTCTTCTCGAAGCCCTTGGTCACGCCAACCACCATGTTGTTCACCAGCTGGCGGATCGTGCCGCTCATGGCGTTCGCTTCACGCGAATCATTGGCGGGTTCGAAGTTCAGCTTGCCGTCCTTGCTGACGACGTTGACCAGTGCGTTGCGCGACAGGTTGAGCGTGCCGCCCGAACCCTTGACGCTGATCTGGTCTTCCTTGATCGACACATCCACGCCTGCGGGGATGGTGATCGGCATTTTTCCTACTCGGGACATTTCAGTAACTCCTCGATGTCTCGGTTAGGCGACGTAGCACAGAACTTCGCCGCCGACACCGGTAGCGCGAGCCTTGCGATCGGTCATCACGCCCTTGGGGGTCGTGACGATCGCAACGCCGAGGCCGTTCTGGACTTGCGGGATGGCGGCGCTGGCCTTGTAGACGCGCAGGCCGGGGCGGCTCACGCGTTCGATACGTTCGATGACCGGGCGGCCAGCGTAGTACTTCAGCGTGATGACGAGCTCGGACTTGCCGGCATCGGTCTTGACTTCGAAACCGTCGATGTAGCCCTCGTCCTTCAGGACTTGTGCAATCGCAGCCTTCACCTTGGAAGACGGGATCGACACAGTGGGCTTCGCCACCATCTGCGCGTTGCGGATACGCGTCAGCAGGTCGGCAATGGGATCACTCATGCTCATGTTGTTTGCTCCTGCCTGGCTTACCAGCTGGCCTTGGTGACACCGGGGATGTCGCCGTTGAAAGCCAGTTCGCGGATCTTGGCGCGGGCCAGACCGAATTGACGGAAGGTGCCACGGGGGCGACCGGTGATTTCGCAACGGTTGCGCTGACGCGTGGGGTTCGCGTTGCGCGGCAGCTTCTGCAGCGCCAGGCGTGCAGCAGCGCGCTCTTCTTCGGTCTTCTTCAGGTCGTTGGAGGCTGCCTTCAGTTCGGCGTGCTTCGCTGCGAACTTGGCAACCAGCTTGTCGCGCTTGAGTTCGCGCTGGATCAAAGATGCTTTAGCCACAGGTCACCTCAGTTCTTGAACGGGAAACGGAAGCCAGCGAGAAGCGCCTTGGCTTCTTCGTCGGTCTTGGCCGTCGTCGTGATGCTGATATTGAGACCGCGCAGGGCATCGACCTTGTCGTACTCGATCTCGGGGAAAATGATCTGTTCCTTGACGCCGATGTTGTAGTTGCCACGGCCATCGAAAGCACGGCCGGAGATACCACGGAAGTCGCGAACGCGCGGCAGCGCGATGGTCACGAAGCGGTCCAGGAATTCGTACATGTGCACGCCACGCAGCGTGACCATGCAGCCGATCGGCTGGTTTTCGCGGATCTTGAAGCCGGCGATGGCCTTCTTCGACTTGGTGACCACGGGCTTCTGGCCGGCGATCTTGGTCAGGTCGGCAACGGCGTTGTCGAGGACCTTCTTGTCGGCGACTGCTTCACCCACACCCATGTTGAGCGTGATCTTGGTGAGGCGCGGGACCTGCATCGGCGACGTGTAGCCGAACTTTTCCGTCAGGTCTTTCGCGATCTTTTCGCGATAGTGTTGTTGGAGACGTGCCATGTGAGTACCTCTTAGGCGAACTTGATTTCTTCGCCGCTCGACTTGAACACGCGAACAGCCACGCGCTTGCCGTCAGCATCCTGGGTGACCTTGACGCCCACGCGATCGGCCTTGCCGGTCGCGGCGTTGAAGATCGCCACGTTGGATTGGTGAATCGGCATGGCCTTCTCGACGATGCCACCGGTCGTACCCTTCAGGGGGTTCGGCTTGGTGTGCTTCTTGACGAGGTTGATGCCTTCAATGACCACGTGCGAGTCATCCTTGCGCAGCGAGACGGTGCCCCGCTTGCCCTTGTCGCGGCCGGCCAACACGATGACCTGGTCGCCCTTGCGAATCTTGTTCATGGCGTTGTGTCCTTAGAGAACTTCGGGTGCCAGCGACACGATCTTCATGAACTTCTCGGTGCGCAGTTCGCGCGTGACCGGTCCGAAGATGCGGGTGCCGATGGGCTCCAGCTTGGCGTTGAGCAACACTGCTGCGTTGCCGTCGAATTTCACGAGCGAGCCGTCGGCGCGACGGATGCCCTTGGCGGTGCGGACCACCACTGCGCTGTAGATCTCGCCCTTCTTGACGCGACCACGCGGAGCGGCTTCCTTGATGCTGACCTTGATGACGTCGCCCACGCTGGCGTAACGCCGCTTGGAGCCACCGAGCACCTTGATACACAGGACGGATTTCGCGCCCGTGTTGTCGGCCACTTCGAGCCGGGATTCAGTTTGGATCATTTCTTGATATTCCCAACTTGTACCGATGCGCCTCCAGGAGGGAGGCAAATCAGTCAGTCTTGGGCCCGTCGTCCATACCCCGAACCACTCGGGGCACTTCCGCTTTGGGCTGAAAGCTCCGCCTTTTGAAGGCGAAGCCTGCGATTGTTGCACGCGAAGGCCGGGAAGTCAACAACCCTGTTTGAGGCGAGACGGTGCCACTAGACTTCGGGGCGTGCGCCCGACCGAAAAGCCCGAGAAATCCATCCTTTCGACCTCATTGCCGCTGCCGCGCCGCCGCCTTCTGCTGGCCGGCGGCGCCGGGCTGGCGATGCTGGGCATGGCCGGCTGCAAGGGCGGCGCGACGCCCAGCCCGGACTCCGGCCGGCTGCGCCGCATCGCCGAGGCGCGATGGCCGCACCGCCTTCATATAGAAGGAACCACGGCCGGGGGCCTCTCGGGCATCGACTACGACCCGATCCGAGGTGAGTACCTGCTCATCAGCGACGACCGATCGGATCTGGCTCCCGTGCGCTATTACATCGCCCGCTGGCCCGACCCGCCGGCCGCGCCGCCCGAGCCTGCGGGCGTGGTTCAGCTGCAACGTCCCGGCGGCGGCCCATGGCCGAACCGGCGCAACGCGGTCGACGGCCTTCCGGTTCCGGACCCCGAGGCCCTCCGGCTGCGCCCCGCCACCAACACACTGCTGTGGACCAGCGAAGGCGACGTCGCCCGCGGCTTCGGCCCGGCGCTGTACGAATCGGCCCGCGACGGCCGCTTCCTGCGCGAATTCCCGATGCCGGCGATGTTCCAGCCCGACCAGGCAAAGCGTCGCGGCCCGCGCGACAACCTGACTTTCGAGGGCATCAGCCTCACGCCCGACGGCCGCTTCGCCTGGCTGGCGATGGAAAACGCCCTGATCCAGGACGGCCCCGAACCCGCCATCGGCGCCGCCGGCGGACCCTGCCGCTTCACGCGGATCGACCTGGAGACCGGCCAGCCCGACCGCCAGATCGCCTACGTTCCCGACGCCATCCCGCTGCGCCCGCTGGTTCCCGGAAGCTACGCCGACAACGGCGTGAGCGAGATCCTGATGCTCGACGCCGACCGCATGCTGGTGCTGGAGCGCGCCTACGCCACCGGCCGCGGCAATTCGCTGCGCCTGTATGAAATAGACACCCGCGCCGCCAGCGACGTGCTCGCGGTCGATACGCTGGCGCCCGGCAACCACCGGCCGGCAGCCAAGACGCTGGTGGCCGACTTCGCCACGCTGGGCCTCTCCCGGCTCGACAACACCGAAGGCATGTGCTGGGGCCCGCCCCTGCCCGGCGGCGGGCGCATGCTGGTGGTCGTGAGCGACGACAATTTCAATCCGCTTCAAATCACCCAGTTCGCCGCCTTCGAATACGCCGACCGACCATGACCATCGCCGTGACCTTCCTGCCCCGCACCGGCCCCGCGCCGCTGCCTCCCGTCGCCTTCATCGGGGGCGGCAACATGGCCAGCGCCATCATCGGCGGCCTGATCCAGCAAGGCACCCCGGCGGATGCCTTCGAGGTGGTCGAGCCCTTCGACGAGGCCCGCGCGAAGCTGGCGCAGTCCTTCGGCATCGTCGCGAAGGCCGAGGCGGGCGAGGCGCTGTCGCGCTGCGGCGTGGTGGTCTGGGCGGTAAAGCCCCAGACCTTCGCCGAGGCCGCCAGGCCGGTCCGCGCCTTCGCCGCCGACGCCCTGCACCTGAGCGTGGCCGCCGGCATTCCGTCCGACAGCATCGCGCGCTGGCTCGGCACCGAGCGCGTGGTGCGCGCGATGCCCAACACGCCCGCGCTGGTCGGCAAGGGCATGACCGGCCTGTTCGCCCGGCCCGGCGTCGAGAGCGCCGACCGCTCGACGGTCGGGCAGTTGCTTGCGCCCACCGGCGAGCTGCTCTGGGTCGACACCGAACCGGCGCTCGACGCCGTCACCGCCATGTCGGGCTCCGGTCCGGCCTATGTCTTCTATTTCATCGAGGCGATGGCCGAGGCCGGCACCGAGATGGGCCTGACGCCCGAGCAGGCCCTGCGCCTGGCCATCGGCACCTTCACCGGCGCCTCGGCACTGGCGCATAGCGCGACCGAGCCGCCGTCGGTGCTACGCGAGCGCGTGACCTCCAAGGGCGGCACGACCTACGCGGCCATCACCTCGATGCAGGCGGCGGACGTGAAGTCCCAGTTCAAGACCGCGATCCGCGCGGCGCAGAAGCGTGCCGCGGAGCTGGGCGAGGAATTCGGCCGCGGCTGACCAGGGGCACCGGGCAGGACTCAGCCCGCGGCCAGCGCACGTGGGCCGAGCAGGAACAGCCATTCGGCGGCCAGCGTGACGGTGCCGTCTTCGAGTTCCAGCCAGACCTCTTCCTTCAGCAGGAAGCTGTCGCCAGCCTTCGGCGTCACGTCCGCGATGCGAACCCGCGCCCGGAAGCGCGCGCCCACAGGCATCGGCCGCACGAAGCGCAGGCGGTCGAAGCCGTAGTTGAGGGCGTGGTTCGAGTCGAAGGGCAGCAATGTGCGCATGGCCTCGCCGGTCAGCCGGATGAGATGCGACACCTGGAAGAAGCCCTGCACGATGGTGCCGCCGTAGCCGGCCTCGCTCGCCGCGCGCTCGGGATCGAGGTGGATCCACTCGCCCTCGCCGTCGCCCGAGAGCTCCGAGTAGCGGTCGACCATCTCCTGCGTGATGCGGTGCCAGCCGGAGTGACCCTCCTGGCCGATCTTCTGCCTCAACCGCTCCAGCATGCCGGCCATGGTCGTGCTCACCGCAGCGCGTAGCCGGCCACGACGCCGGCGAACACGGTGAAGCCCAGCCAGTGGTTCAGGCGGAAGGCCTTGAAGCAGCCTTCGCGCGTGCGGTCGTGGATCAGCCGCCAGTGCCACAGCGCCTGAGCCGCGGCCACCGCGATGCCCACATAGAACAGCACGCCCAGCGAACGGCTCGCGCCGGCCCAGGTCCAGACGGCGAGGAAGATCGCGTAGCTCGTCATCACCGCCGCCACGTCGAGGCGGCCGAAGGTGATGGCCGACGTCTTCATGCCGATCTTGAGGTCGTCGTCGCGGTCGACCATGGCGTACTCGGTGTCGTAGGCCAGCACCCAGAAGAGGTTGCCCGCGAGCAGCACCGCGGCGAAGAGCGGCACTGCGGACTGCACGGCCGCGAAGGCCATCGGAATGCCGAAGCTGAAGGCAACGCCCAGCACCGCCTGCGGCACCGAGACGAAGCGCTTGGCGAAGGGATACACCAGCGTGATGGCCAGCGCCGCGAACGACCACTGCACCGTCGTGCGGTTGGTCGTGAGCACCAACCCGAAGGACACCAGCGCCAGCACCACGCCCAGCCCCAGCGCTTCCTTGACCGACATCGCGCCGCTGGTCACGGGCCGCTGCGCGGTGCGCTTCACGTGGCGGTCGAAGTCGCGGTCGGCCACGTCGTTCACGCAGCAGCCGGCGCTGCGCATGAGGAAGGTGCCGAGCGTGAACACGACCAGCAGGTGCCAGCCCGGCCAGCCGCCCGCCGCGAACCACAGCGCGCCCAGCGTGGGCCACAGCAGCAGCAGCCAGCCCGCCGGACGGTTCCAGCGGATCAGGTCGAGATACAACGCAAAACGCCCGCGGTGAACCGCGGGCGCGATGGCGGAAGGGGCGGAATCAGTCTTCAAGGAGGGAACGCAGCATCCAGGCCGTCTGGTCGTGCACCGTGCAGCGCGCGGTCAGCATGTCGGCCGTCGGGTCGTCGCCGGCTTCCTCGGCGACAGGAATGAATTCGCGCGCGATGCGCGACACGGTCTCGTGGCCCTTCACCAGAATGCGCACCATCTCCATCGCCTTGGGCGGGTTCTGAGGCACGTCGGGCACGGTGGCGATCTTGCTGAACTCGGCGTACGAGCCCGGCGCGTAGTGGCCCAGCGCGCGGATGCGCTCGGCGATCACGTCGGTCGCGCCCCACAGCTCGGTGTACTGCTGCATGAACATGGCGTGCAGCGAGTTGAAGTGCGGGCCCGTCACGTTCCAGTGGAAGTTGTGCGTGGTGAGGTAGAGCGTGTAGGTGTCGGCCAGCACGCGGCTCAGGCCTTCGGCGATGGCGGCGCGGTCCTGGCGCTCGATGCCGATGTTGATGATGGGCGCGTTGCGGCTGCCCGACTCCTGCGCGACCTGCTTGCCGCCCTTCTTGGGCACCTTGCCGGCGGAAGAGGCGGGCGACGGTTTCTTAGAGTCCTTGGCCATGGCGGGAGATCCTTTTCTTCAGTCGAGTTCTTGGAGGGATGTGTGGCTTCGATTCTGGAAGCCGGCACGCGGCTTCGCAACAGCGCCACTCTATCTCAGCGATCAACGATTCAAAACAGCCGCCGCGTAGGCCAAGTTCTCGAATCGCAACCTACGAAAGGCGCTTCACTCCCGGCAGCTCGCACGCATAGATCGCGTTGCGCAGCGCGGCGATGGCCTCGTAGCGCGTGAAGGTGCGCCGCCATGCGAGCACCACGCGGCGCGTGGGCGGATCGCGGTCCTGCGCATCGCGCACCGGCAGGTAGCGCACCATCTGCTCGGGCTCCTTGCGGCCCTTGACCTTCGGCTTGATCGCATCGGCCGGCACCGACAGGCGCGGCACCAGCGTCACGCCCATGCCCGAGGCCACCATGTGCTTGATGGTCTCCAGCGACGAGCCCTCGAAGCTCTTGCGGATGCCCTCGGCGTTGCTCGAGAAGCGCGCGAATTCGGGGCACACCTCCAGCACGTGGTCGCGGAAGCAGTGGCCGGTGCCCAGCAGCAGCATCGTCTCGCTCTGCAGCTCCTCGGACGTGACGGATTCGCGGTCGGCGAACTTGTGCTTGCTCGGCAGCGCGGCCATGAAGGGCTCGTCGTACAGCGGCGCCATCGCGAGGCCGGTGTCGGGAAAGGGCTCGGCCATGATGGCGCAGTCGATCTCGCCGGCGCGCAGCATCTCCAGCAGCTTGGCGGTGAAATTCTCCTGCAGCACCAGCGGCATCTGCGGCGTGCGCGCGATCACCTGGCGCACCAGGTCGGGCAGCAGGTACGGCCCGATGGTGTAGATCACGCCCAGGTTCAGCGGACCGGCCAGCGGATCCTTGCCGCGCTTGGCGATCTCCTTGATGCTGGCGGCCTGGTCGAGCACGCTCTGGGCCTGCTGGACGATCTGCTCGCCCAGCGGCGTGACGGTCACTTCGCCGGCGCTGCGCTCGAAGAGCTTGACTTCGAGCTCGTCCTCGAGCTTCTTGATTGCGACGGAGAGAGTGGGCTGCGAAACGTAGCAGGCCTCGGCCGCCTTGCCGAAGTGCCTTTCGCGGGCCACTGCGACGATGTATTTGAGTTCGGTGAGAGTCATAGCTTGCGTCAATTATGCGCAAGGGTATGTCACGAGGATGGCTTGGGGTCTTGTAGCCCGCCCCCGTTCACGGCCGGGCGGCCTGCGCAGCGGGCATCGGGCGCGCGCCGGACCGCAGGCGCCGTCCGCGCGCGATGCCCGGCTTCTCGACCAGCCGGTAGCTCGCGACCGATGCCGCCGCCAGCAGCAGGGCGCAGCCCGCGCCCACCAACCAGTAGGCCGTCGGCCCCGACATCGCGAACGCCCTCACCGGCGGCACCGCGAACACCAGGGTCAGCACGAGCCCCTGGAGCAGGTAGATGCTGTAGCTCACCGTGCTCATGCGCCGGGCCGCGCGCGTGCCCAGCAGGCCGAAGAGCGTGCTGCCCGTGCACACCAGGTGGAAGAACACCCAGAGCAGCAGCACCTGCACGGGGCCGACCATGTGCCCGAAACCGAGGAACACCCCCGCGAGGCAAGCCAGCGCAAGCAGCGACGCCTCCCGCTGCGGCAGCCGCGGCCCCTTGCGACGGACCAGCCACGCCGACAGCATGCCCATGAGGAAGGACGCCAGCACCCAGGCCAGCGCGCCGATCACCAGCGCGAGCGTCGGCCGCGAGGGCGTGGCCCCCGGCGACAGCGCCCCGAAGACCAGCAGCGGCAGGCACACCAGCAGCATGCCGCCGATAACGAAGCGCGGCGTGCGGGCCCCGCGCGCGAGCGGGGCCATCGGCCGCAGCGCGCCGTAGAACAGCCACTCCACGAACACCGTCCAGGTGACGCCCGCGAGGATCAGCGTCGTGCCCACGTAGCCGTTGATGTCCGGCTGAAGCGGCCAGATGCCGAGGGCCAGCCACTGCAGCACCTCGGCCAGCACGGACCACGCCGGCTCCCTGAGCTCGAAGCCGGTTCTCCAGCCGACGACGAGGAACATCAGCCCCACGGCCAGCAGATAGGTCGGCCCGATGCGCCAGAGCCGGCCGGTGTACAGCCCCCTCCAATCGGGCCGCCCTTTCGCGTCGAGCAGCTTTCCCCAGAACAGGAAGGCGGTGATCATGAAGAAGACGCCCACGCCTGCCTGCCCCAGCAGGGTGTGGAAGCCCGAGGGCGGAAAGGTCCACTCGCCGCGCTCGATGTAGCCGTGGGTCACCATCAGGTGGTGCACGAAGACGCTCAGCGCGAGAAAGCCGCGCAGCCCGTCGAGCGTTGCGGTGCGGCGGTCGCGGGCGTCGTGCGGCTCGTCGGCAGCGCGGAACACCGGCAGCGCCATCGCACCGAGCACCACCAGCACGAGCACGAAGTACGGCCAGGGCGAGAAGACGCTCATCGCCGTTGCGGCCTGCCTTGCCGCCGCGGTCTTTCCTGCCTTCCCTGCGCCGGCACTGCGCGCTCTTGCCGGTCGCCGGGAGCGACGCTCACCTCATCGGCGACCGACGTGCGGAACCGCGACGCATACGCCCAGGCGGCGCCGCGCCGGTGCAGCGCGAACACCCTCATGCGCCTGCGGCATCGAGATCCCTGGCCGCGAGCGAGCGCGGGCGCATGTCGGTCCAGTTCGCCTCGATGTAGGCGCCGCACGTGGCGCGGTCGGTGGCGGGCAGCGCCACCTTCCAGCCGGCGGGCACGTCGATGAAAGCCGGCCACAGCGAGTGCTGGCCTTCGTCGTTCACCAGCACCTGGAAGGTGCCGTCCTTGTCGTCAAACAGGTTGCTCATCGTCTGTTTCCTCGGGGGTTCTTCAATCGGGCCGGGTCAGGCCATGGCCAGGGATTCGGGCACCGCGGCCTCGCGCAGCGCCTCGAGCGCGGCCGATATCTCGGTGAGCGCGTGATGGCGCGCGAAGTCGTCGCGCAGCACGCCCGCGCGCTGGCGGTAGGCGGGCTCCTTCAGCAGCCTGCGCACCGCGTCGCCGATCTGGCGCGCGGTGGGCTGCCCGTTGCCCAGGTTGATGCCGGCGCCCGACCAGGCTACGCGCGCGGCAATCTCCGGCTTCTCCTCGGTGGCGCCGGCCACCACCAGCGGCACGCCGAGGCTCAGCGCATGGTTGACCGAGCCGTAGCCGCCATTGGTGACCATCGCGTGCACCTTCGGCAGCAGGCGGTCGTAGGGCAGGAAGGGCAGCACGCGCGCATTCGCAGGCACCGCCATGTTCAGCGCCTCGGGCTGCGGTCCGCCCGTGGTCGCAATGACCTGGATGTCGCCCGCGCCGGCCAGGCCCTGCAGCGTCGGGCCGATCAGTTGCGCCGGGTTCTGGTTGGCCAGCGTGCCCTGCGTCACCAGCACCACCGCGCGGCCGTCGTCCAGCTCGTGCCACCAGTCGGGCTCCACGAAGTCGCGGCTGGCGGGCGCGAGCAGCGGGCCCACGAAGCGCACCGAAGCCGGCAGGTCGCTGCGCGGGTATTCGAAGGATTCGGAAGTGAGCTGCAGGTAGACGTCCGGCAGCTTCACCATCGCGTCGATGAAGAACTCGGGCAGCGCCGGCAGGCCCGCGCAGGTCAGCAGCGCATCGAAGTAGCGCTGCACCTCGCCGAACATCGCCTGCCTGAGATTGGCGTTCATCGCGCGGTTGCGCACCCGCCCTTCCGGCGTGGACGACGGCGGCAGCGCGGTGCCGAAGAAGGCGGTGTCGCAGCTCGACAGCGGCAGCGCCGAGATGCCGATGCCCACGACGGCAGGGCGCTCCTCGCGCGGCCCCAGCAGCAGCGGGAAGGTGCCGCAGAACATGGTGTCGACCATGACGGCATCGGCCGGGAAGTCGCCCAGGATCGCGCGCAGGCCCCTGTGCTGCGCCGCCATGGCGTCGGCGAAGAAATGCTTCAGGCCGAAGCACAGCTGCGCATGCGCCGACGGCAGGCGCTGGCGCTGCGGAAAGCGCTGGTCGAGCTCGCGGTGGTCGAAGTCGATCGAGGCGTCGAAGGGCGTGAAGCCGGCGCCGGTGGCCTCGGCCTGTGCCCGGAAGCGGCTGGCCGTGTGCACCCGCACCTCGTGCCCCAGGCCCACGAGGTGCTGCGCGATGGCCAGCATCGGCAGCACGTGTCCCGGCAGCGGCGTCGCGGCGATGAGATAGCGCGCCATGGCTTCAGGCCTCCTGCGATGCGCCGGCTTCGGCGGTGCGGCGCGCCTTGGTGTCGATGCCCAGGTCGACGAAGTAGCGATGCAGCAGGTCGCGGTCCACCGGGCGGATCGCGGCACCGATGGCCTGCAGCTGCGCATGCGTGGCCTCGCCGCTCACCTTCGGCGGCGTGGCCGAGGTGTCGTAGCGGTCGAGGATCGCCAGCACCGCCGCGAGGTCGCGGTCCTGCCCCACAGCGAGCCGCGCGTGCGCGCGCTGCAGCCACGGTTCGAGCCCGACGGGTTCGAGCCGCATGCCGAGCCGCTCGAACACGGCCGGAATGTCGCGCACCCGCAGCGCCTCCTGGCTCGTCAGGTGGAACACCTGGCCCCACGACGACTGCAGCCCCGCGAGGCCGAGGATCGCGCGCGCCACGTCGTCCACCGGCGTGAGGTTCAGCGGCAGGTCCATGTCGGGAATGGCTTCGAGGTCGGCATAGAGATGCGCCACGCGCCAGATCAGGTCGTCGGCGTTGCAGATCGCGTGCGTGTGGTCGCCGGTGACCGCGCCCAGCCGGTAGATCGCCACCGGCATGCCGCGCGACTGCGCCTCGCGCGCCAGCGCGTCGCCTACCCACTTGCTCTGGCTGTAGCCGTCGACCAGCCCGCGCCACGAGGCCAGCGCCGACTGCTCGGTGACGGTGGCGCCTTCCTTGCCGTTGTTCTGGTCGATCACCGCCAGCGTGGAGACGTAATGCATGCTCTTCGGCCGGCCCTGCGCGGTCCACTCGAGCAGCGTGACCACGCTGCCGACATTGGCCGGCTTCAGGCTCGCGTAGGGATGCAGGAAGTCCACCTGCGCGGCGCAGTGGTAGATGGCGTCGCAGTCCTCGCGCACCAGCTGCACCGCGCGGTCGTCCAGGCCCAGGTTCGGCTTGCCGAGGTCGCCGGTCACGACCTCGATGCGCGCGTCGTCCCAGATCGCGCCGAGCTGCCGCTGCGCCAGCGTGAGCTGCAGGCGGCGCTTGCCGGCTTCCTCGTCGACGGCACGCACGTGGCAGACCACGCGAGCGGTGGTGTCGCGCAGCAGCGCGGCCAGCAGGTGGCTGCCGACGAAGCCGCTGGCGCCGGTGAGAAACACGCGCTGCGGGGCCAGCGGCGGCGCGGTGTCCTGCCTGCGGATGTGCGCGGGCAGGTCGAGCTCGCGCGAGAGGTCCAGCGCCTCGGCGCCGGCCGTGTTGTCGTCCAGCCATGCGGCCAGCGCCGCGACGGTCGGGCGGTTGTAGACCTCGGCATGCGGGAAGTCCGCGCGCACCTGCTGGCGGATGCGCATGCCGAGCTGGATCGCCATCAGCGAATGCCCGCCGAGTTCGAAGAAGTTGTCGTGGATGCCCACGCGCTCCAGGTGCAGCGTCTCGGCCCACAGCGCGGCAAGCTGCCTCTCGGTGGCGGTGCGCGGCTCGACATATGCCGAGGTGGCCTGCTGCTCCGGCGCGGGCAGCGCCCTGCGGTCGAGCTTGCCGCTTTGCGTCAACGGCAGGAACGGCAGGTGCACGAAGGCCGAAGGCACCATGTAGTCGGGCAGCGACTGCGCCATGTGGGCGCACAGTTCCGCGGGCTGCGGATCGGACGACGCCACCACGTAGGCCACCAGGCGCTTCTCGCCCGGCACGTCCTCGCGCGCGATGACGGCCGCCTGCGTCACCTGCGGATGGCGCAGCAGCACCGATTCGATCTCGCCGGGCTCGATGCGGTAGCCGCGGATCTTCACCTGCTGGTCGGCGCGGCCCAGGAAGTCGAGGCTGCCGTCATTGCGCCAGCGCACCAGGTCGCCGCTGCGGTACATGCGGCTGCCGGGCTCGCCGAAGGGATCGGCGACGAAGCGCTCGGCGCTCAGCAGCGCGCGGTTCAGGTAGCCGCGCGCGACGCCGCTGCCCGCGATGTAGAGCTCGCCCGCCACGCCGGGCGGCACCGGCTGCAGCGCGTCGTCGAGCACGTACACGCGCGTGTTCCACACCGGCGTGCCGATGGTGGGCGGCTCCTGGCCGTTGATCGGCGCGCTGGTGCTCGCGCAGATGGTGATCTCGGTCGGGCCGTAGGCGTTGACCATGCGGCGGCCCCTGGACCAGCGCGCAGCCAGTTCGGCGGAGCAGGCATCGCCGCCCACCACCACCGTCTGCAGGCAGGGGTAAGCGCCCTCGGGCAGCGTCGCGAGCGCGGCCGGCGGAATCAGCGCGTGGCTCACGGCCAGCCTCTCGATCAGCACGCCGAGCTCGGCGCCCAGCACCTGCTGCGCCGAGGGCACCACCAGCGCGCCGCCGGCATGGAAGGCCATCAGCAGGTCCATCACCGAGGCGTCGAAGCCGCTGGAGGAGAACTGCAGCACGCGCGAGCCGTGGTCGATGGCGAAGCGCTGCGCCATCGAGGCGCCCAGGCTTGCCAGGCCCTGGTGCGGCACCACCACGCCCTTGGGCTTGCCGGTGGAGCCCGAGGTGTAGATCACGTACGCGGCGTCGCGCGGATCGACCGCGCGCGGCTGCGCCACGGGCCCGTCCGACTGGATCGCCAGCGCGGCGACGGTCTCGTCGCTGTCGAGCGCGAGGCAGCGCGCAATGCCGGCCAGCTCCGGCAGCAGCGACGCGTGCGTCAGCACCGCGGCAGGCGCAGCCTCCTCGAACACGAAGGCGCTGCGGCCGGCCATGTGGTTGGGGTCGATCGGCAGGTAGGCCGCGCCGGCCTTCACGATGGCCAGGTGCGCCACCACGAGGTCGAGCGAACGCGGCAGCACGGTCGCGACGATGTGGCCCGCGCCCACGCCGCGGCCGCGCAGCAGGTGCGCGAGCCGGTTGGCGCGCACGTCGAGCGCGGCATAGCTCACCACCGAGGCGTCGTCGAGCACCACCGCCGCCTCATGCGGGCGCGCGGCGGCGTGCGCCTCGACCATGGCCGCGAGCGAGAGCGGCGCGATGTCGTCTCGCGTGCCGCTGCTGCGGCCGCTCCAGTCGTGCAGCAGCCGATGGCGCTCTTCTTCGCCGAGGATGTCCAGGCCGTTCAGCGCGGCATCGGGGGCATCGCAGGCCTGCTCCAGCAGGCGCACCAGCCGCTGGCCGATGGCCTCGACGGTCGGGCGGTCGAAGATGTCGGTGCTGTACTGGATGCCGCCCGCGATGCCGCCGGGCAGCCCGTCGGCGCCGCGCTGCTCGTCGAGGATGAAGGACAGGTCGAACTTGGCCGTGTCCACCTCCACCGGCTGCGGCGTGATCGACAGGCCCGGCAGCCCGAAGGAGAGCCGGTTGCTGCCGCTCTGGAAGCCCAGCATCACCTGGAACAGCGGCAGGTTCGCGCCGCCGCGCTGCGGACGCAGCAGCTCCACGATGCGGTCGTACGGGAACTCCTGGTTCGCATAGGCCGCGAGGTTGGTGGCGCGCACCCGTGCGACCAGCTCGCGCAGGCTGGGCTGCCCTGCCAGGTCGGTGCGCAGCACGAGCGCGTTGACGAAGCAGCCGATGAGCTCGTCCAGCGCGTGGTCGCTGCGGCCTGCCACCGGCGTTCCGATGACGATGTCGTCTCCCGCGCCCAGCCGGTTGAGCAGCCCCGCGAGCGCCGCCTGCAGCACCATGAAGACGCTGGCCTGCCCATCGCGTGCGAGCTGCAGCATGCGCTCGTGCACCTGCGGCGGAATCTGCAGCGGCACCACGTCGCCGCGGTAGCTCGGCACGGCCGGGTGTGGGCGGTCGACCGGCAGGCTCAGCCGCTCGGGCAGGTCGCGCAGGGTCTCGCGCCAGAACTCGCGTTGGCGGCCGGCCATGCTCTCGGGGTCGTCCTCGCTGCCCAGCAGTTCCTGCTGCCACAGCGCGTAGTCGGCGTACTGCAGCGGCAGCGGCGCCCAGCCCGGCGCCTTGCCTTCGCTGCGCGCGGCGTAGGCCACGCTGAGGTCGCGCGCCAGCGGCAGCAGCGAGGCGCCGTCGCCCACGATGTGGTGCGTGAGCAGCAGCAGCACGTGCTCGTCGTCGGCCAGCCTGAAGAGATGCGGGCGCAGCGGCGCGGTGGTGCCGAGGTCGAAGCCGGCGCGCGCGGCGGCATGCAATTGCGCGGCGATCCCGTCCTCGCTGCTGTCGGCCGCGACCAGCAATGCGCGCGCCTGCTCGCCTTCGAGGATGTGCTGGTACGGCAGCCCGTCCTCGCTCGGGTAGATGGTGCGCAGGCTCTCGTGGCGCTGCATCAGGTCGTCGATCGCCGACTGCAGGGCGGCGCGGTCGAGCGTGCCCGACAGGCGCAGCGCCAGCGGCATGTTGTAGGCGGGGTTGGCGTTCTCCAGCTGGTTCATCAGCCACAGGCGGCGCTGCGCGAACGACAGCGGGATGCGCGCCGGCCGCGGCATCGGCACGAGGCTCGGCCCCGCCTGCGAGGCCTGATCGAGCAGCTCGGCGAGGCCGGCGATGGTGGAGACCTGGAACAGCGTGTCCAGCGGCAGGTCGATCATGAACTGCTGCCGGATCATCGAGATCAGCTGCACGATCATCAGCGAGTGCCCGCCGAGCTCGAAGAAGTTGTCCTCGATGCCCACGCGCGGCAGGTGCAGCGTCTCGGCCCAGAGACGCGCGAGGATCTTCTCGGTGTGCGTGCGCGGCGCCACGTAGGGCGTGGCCGCCTGCAGCTCGGGCGCGGGCAGCGCGCGCCGGTCGAGCTTGCCGCTGGGGCCCAGCGGCAGCGCCGGCACGTTGACGAAGGCCGAGGGCACCATGTACTCGGGCAGCGACTGCGCGAGATGGGTGCGCAGATCGGCCGCCTGCGGATCGGCTCCCTCGGCGGCCACCACGTAGGCCACGAGGCGCTTCTCGCCCGGCACGTCTTCCCGCGCGACCACCGCCGCCTGCGCGACCTGCGCATGCTGCAGCAGCGCTGATTCGATCTCGCCGGGCTCGATGCGCAGGCCGCGGATCTTCACCTGCTGGTCGGCGCGGCCCAGGAAGTCGAGGCTGCCGTCCTCGCGCCAGCGCGCGAGGTCGCCGGTGCGGTACATGCGGCTGCCGGGCTCGCCGTAGGGGTTGGCCACGAAGCGCTCGGCGCTCAGCAGCGGACGGCCGAGGTAGCCGCGCGCGAGGCCCACGCCCGCGATGTAGAGCTCGCCAGTGGTGCCGGGCGGCACGGGCTGCAGGCCGCTGTCGAGCACGTGCATCTGCGTGTTCCAGATCGGCCTGCCGATGGGCACGCTGCCCTTCGGAGCCTGTCCCTCGTCGGCATCGCGCGGGCATTCCCACGAGGTGACGTCGACGGCGGCCTCGGTCGGCCCGTAGAGGTTGTGCAGCTCGCAGGGCAGCTGCTGCTGGAACTGCGCCACCAGCGCGGGCGACAGCGCCTCGCCGCTGCAGATCACGCG
Organism: Variovorax sp. SG517; assembly: GCF_013376045.1. GTDB lineage: Bacteria > Pseudomonadota > Gammaproteobacteria > Burkholderiales > Burkholderiaceae_C > Variovorax. The sequence continues at coordinate 201,848 of NZ_JABMJG010000004.1, forward strand.
CCGCACCGAGGCGCACTCGCGCGCCTTCGGCTCGAGCAGGAACACTTCGAGCATCGACGGCACGAAGTGCGCGGTGGTGATGCCTTCATCGGCGATCAGCTTCGCGAGGTAGGCGGCGTCCTTGTGGCCGCCGGGCTTCGCGAGCACCAGCGTGGCGCCGTCGATCAGCGGCCAGAAGAATTCCCACACCGACACGTCGAAGCTCGATGGCGTCTTCTGCAGCACGCGGTCGTCGGCCTTCAGGCGGTAGCGGTCCTGCATCCACTGCAGGCGGTTGACGATGGCGCGGTGCGACACCACCGCGCCCTTGGGCCTGCCGGTGGAGCCGGAGGTGTAGATCACGTAGGCCGGATGCGAGGGGTCGATGGCGATGCCGTGATCAGCGTCATCGCAATTCGCCAGGTCCGCAAACGTTTGCCCTACATCGAGCAGAAGGGCTGGGGCGCCCGCCTGCAGCGACTCCGCGAGCGCAGCGGTGGTGACGAGGCACGCCGGCTGCGCGTCGTCGAGCATGAAGGCGATGCGGTCCTGCGGGAAGTCGGGGTCGACGGGCAGGTAGGCCGCGCCGGTCTTCAGCGTGGCGAGCAGCGCCACCATGAGGTCGAACGAACGCGGAATGGCCAGCGCCACGGTGCGCTCCGGCCCCGCGCCGCGCGCGCGCAGCAGGTGCGCGAGGCGGTTGGCGCGGCGGTTCAGCTCGTCGTTGCTCATGGCGTCGCCCTCGAAGCGCAGCGCCACGCCTTGCGGATTGGCCGCAAGCTGCGCCTCGATCAGCGCGACGAGATTCGTATCGGGCACCGCGTGCGCCGTGTCGTTCCACGTCACCAGCAGCTGCTCGCGCTCTCCGGGCTGCAGCAGGTCGACGTGGCCGATGGCCTGGTCGGGCTCGGCGATCACGGCGGTCATGAAGGCCAGCAGCCGGCGCTGGTGGGCGGCGAGTTCCTGCGCGGTGTAGATCGCCGGATTGGCGTCGAAGTCGATCTGCAGGTCCTGCCCGTTGCCGCGCTCGTACAAGAAGATGCCCAGGTCCTCGGCCGTGCCGTTCGACAGGTTGCGCGGCTTCGCCTTGCTGCCTGCAAAGCGGAAGTCGTAGTCGAAGGGCTCGACGTTGACCACCGTGGTGAAGAGCTGCCGGTTGTTCACCAGCATGTTGAGGTCGCTGCGCAGGTGCTCGTAGCGGTAGGACTGGTGCCGCAGCACCTGCCGCATCTGGCGGCCCACTTCGTTGATGAGTTCCGGCACGCGCAGGTCGGCGCGCATCGCGAGGCGCAGCGGCAGCGCGTTGGCCACCATCGCGGGCACGCGGCGCATGCGGTCGTTGTGGCGCGCGGTGACGGGAATGCCGATCACCATGTCCTCGATGCCGGTGGCGCGGTACAGGTAGGCGGCGGTGGTGGCGATCAGGATCTGCGGCAGCGTGGTGCCCAGCTGCTGCGCGATGTCGGCCAGCGCGTGCACGCTTTCGGCCGGCAGGTGCGCGGTCTGCCGCAGCAGGCCGCCGACGTTGACCGAGCGCTGCGAGGCCAGGCTCAGCGGATCGGGCGCGTCGGCGAAGCGTTCGCTCCAGTACTGGCGGTCGCGCGGGAAGCGGCCCGACTCGCGGTACGCCTTCTCTTCCTCGGCCAGCTGCGAGATGGGCGCGAGGCGCGAGGCCTCGGGCACCTCGGTGCCTTCGATGCGCGCGGTGTAGACGTCGGCGAAGCGCCGCGCGATGAGACCGCCACCGAAGCCGTCGAGCACGATGTGATGGCTGCGGTGGTACCAGACGTGGCGCTCCGGCGCGAGGCGGATCAGCGCGGACAACCACAGCTGGTCGCGCGCGAGGTCGTCCTTGCGCGTGAAGTCGGCCTGCATCCACGCCTGCGCCGCGGCGGCCGGATCCGCCTCGCCGCTGAAGTCGAGAAAGGGCATCTCGCGCGTGAAGTCGGGCGCGACCACCTGCCGCGGGCCCTGCGCGGTGTCGACGAAGCTCAGCCGCGTGGCCTCGGCTTCCCCGGTCACCTGCCGCATCGCGGCCATGAAGACGTCCGCGTCGATGGGGCCTTCGATGTCGATGGCTTCGGCGAGATTGAAGTTGGTGTCGGGCGAGGCGAACCTGGCGCCGAGCCACATCGCCATCTGGCCCGAAGTGAGGACAGATGCGCCACCCTGAGGGTCGACCGTGCTCATGAACTTCTCCACGTCTTGAATTGATCGGCGGCGACTGCTCCTGCAAGGAAGCAATGGCCATTCCCGATTCAATGTACAAGCTGTTTCAACAATTTCAGAGACAGCTTCCGGGGTGAAAACATTTCACGTGGAGCGTTGAGCAAGAAAGATTTCATCGGGAAGTGGTCACCCGATGCGCGGCCGAAAAATCCGATGGCTTTCGTCGTAACCGCAAGCGCAAGCGCGGGAAATGGAATGTTGCAACGCAGCAACTTCATCTGCTGGGTGTAGGGTTTTCCCTCCGCGCGTGGTCCTCAGCGCTTCTCGAAATACGGAATGAAGATGCCGTTGGCGGCCGTGCCCACTTGCTTGACCCAGTTCAGCGAAAAGTTCTCGCCCAGGCGCTGCAGGTCGCGCCCGAGCAGGAAGGGCACCGGCTCGATCTTCATGCCGTTGCGCCGCAGTTCGTCCGTCGAGCGGGCCGCGGCCTCGGTGCTGCGGGCCCATCCGCGCGTCTCGGCGACCGCGCACGCGGCGGCCAGCGAGTTGCGCGACGACGGGTCGAGCCCGTCCCACGCCTTGGCGTTGACGAACACGAGGTTCTTCGGGAACCACGCGTTGATCTCGTAGAAGTGGCGCATCGACTGCCACGCCTGGTTTTCCACGCCGGTCACGGCGGAGGTCAGCATGCAGTCGATGCGGCCTTCGGCCAGCGCCTTGCCAAGGCCGGTGGCCGGAACGTCGACAGGCACCGCGCCCATCAGCGTCGCGATGCGCGCGGTGGTGTCGTTGTAGGCGCGCATGCGCATGCCGCGCAGGTCGCCCACGCCGCCGAGCGGCCGCGTCGAGAAGAGGCCCTGCGGCGGCCACGCCACCGCATAGAGCACGCGCAGGCCGCGCTGCGCGAAGTCCTGCTCGATCAGCGGACGCTGGATGCGCCACAGCAATTGCGCGTCGGTATAGCTGCGCGTGATGAAGGGAACGGAATCGGCGCCCGCCAGCGGCACGTCGGCCGCGAGGCTGCTCATGATGGCTTCGCCGGCCTCGACCTTGCCCTCCTGCACCGCCGCGCGAATCGCGTTCAGCGCAAACAGCGTGTTGCCAGGATGGACCTCGATGCGAAGCTGCCCGCCGGTCGCGGCCTCCACCTCCTTCGCCATCGCCAGCAGGTTGGCGGTGTGGAAGTTCTCCGCCGGGTAGCCGGTGGCCAGCCGCCACACGACGGCCTGCGCCGACCACGCGGCCGACGGGAGGACGCCGGCCCCGCATGCCAGCCATGCGAAGCCGCGCCGCGTGATGCTGCCGCTGGTCATGCCGCTGCCTTTCAGGCGATGGTCGCAATGGCGGCGCCGACCGCCACGTAGCCGCCTGCGGCCACCGAGAAGGCGATGCGCCCCGCGCGATGCGCGAGCACCTGCATCTCCATCTTCATCGCCTCCATCACCGCGATGACTGTGCCCTCGGCGACCTCGTCACCGTCGGCCACCTTCCATGCCTGCACCGTGCCCGAGACGGGCGCGGCCACCGCGGCTGCATCCGCTGCGGGTGCCTGCGACGCGGGGGCCGCCACGGCACCACCGGCCGCCGACGAGAGTCCGCTCAGCAGCACCGCCGGCAGGCCCAGCGCCATGCGCCGCCCGTCGACCTCGATCGCCGTGCGCAGCAGCGCGGCGTCGGGCAGCGGATCGGGGCGCAGGGCCGGCGCCTCGCAGTTGGCGAAGTCGGTCTCGATCCAGCGCGTGTGCACCTTGAAGGCGTCGCCCGAGACGAAGTCCGGGTGCGCCATCGCCGCGCGATGGAAGGGCAGCACCGTCGGCAGGCCCTCGACGCGGAACTCCTTCAGCGCACGCCGCGCACGCGCGATGGCCTGCTCGCGCGTGGCGCCGGTGACGATGAGCTTGGCCATCAGCGAATCGAAGGTGCCCGGCACCTGCGAGCCCGCCTCCACGCCGGCATCGACGCGCACGCCGGGCCCCGAGGGTGCGTCGAACACCTTCACCGGCCCGGGCGAGGGCAGGAAGCCGCGACCCACGTCCTCGGCGTTGATGCGGAACTCGAAGGCATGGCCGCGCGGCGCGGGCGTCTGCGTGACGCGCAGCGGCAGGCCCTCGGCGATGCGCAGCTGCTCGATCACGAGGTCGATGCCCGTGGTTTCCTCCGTCACCGGATGCTCCACCTGCAGCCGCGTGTTCACCTCGAGGAAAGAGATCGCGCCGCTCGCGCTCAGCATGAACTCGACCGTGCCGGCGCCCGTGTAGCCGGCTTCCGCGCAGATGTCGCGTGCCGACTGGTGGATGCGCTCGCGCTGCGCGTCGCTCAGGAAGGGCGCGGGCGCCTCTTCCACCAGCTTCTGGTTGCGCCGCTGCAGCGAGCAGTCGCGCGTGCCGAGCACGACCACGTTGCCGTGCGTGTCGGCTAGCACCTGCGCCTCGACGTGGCGTGGGCGGTCGAGGAACTGCTCGACATAGCATTCGCCGCGTCCAAAGGCCGTTACTGCCTCGCGCACTGCCGATTCGTAGAGGCCCTCGACTTCGTCGAGCCGCCACGCCACCTTGATGCCGCGCCCGCCGCCGCCGAAGGCCGCCTTGATCGCGACCGGCAGCCCGTGCTTCTCCGCGAAGGCGAGCACTTCGCCCGCATCCTTCACCGGATCGGCCGTGCCCGCCACCAGCGGTGCGCCGACCTTCATCGCGAGCTTGCGGGCCTGCACCTTGTCGCCCAGCATCGCGATGGCGGCCGGCGGCGGGCCGATCCAGGTGAGGCCGGCGTCGATGACGGCCTGCGCGAAGGCCGCGCTTTCCGACAGGAAGCCATAGCCCGGATGCACCGCGTCGGCGCCGCTGCGCGCGGCCACGTCGAGCAGCTTGGCGATGTTGAGGTAGGTGTCGGCGGGCTTGTTGCCGTCGAGTCCGTATGCCTCGTCGGCCATGCGCGCATGCAGCGCATTCAGGTCGGCGTCGGCATACACGGCGACGGATTTCACGCCGTGGTCGGTACAGGCGCGCGCGATGCGCACGGCGATTTCGCCCCGGTTGGCGATCAGTACTTTCTTCATGGGGAGGCTTTCACTGGGCCATGGGCCTGAATCGGACGCGCGCGTTCACGGGGATCTGCCCCGCGCGGTCCAGGTGATGGGTGGCGACGGAGGCGATCACGGGATAGCCGCCCGTCAGCGGATGGTCGGCCAGGAACAGCACGGGCTGGCCGCTCGCAGGCACCTGGATCGAGCCGCGCGCGGTGCCCTCGCTGGGCAGCTCGGCATGGTTGGCGCGCTGCAGCGCCTGCTCGCCGGCCAGGCGAATGCCGACGCGGTTCGACTGCGGCGTGACGGCCCATGCCTGGCCGCAGAGCAGCTCGACCGCGTCGGGCGTGAACCAGTCGGTGCGCGGGCCGAGCACGATGTCGAGCACCACTTCCTCGTGCACGGTGGGCAGGCCGGCCGGCGGCGACTCGGGCTCGCCGACCAGCGCACCGGCGGACACCGTGCGCACGGGCAGCAGGTCGCCCGCGGCGAGGGCGGCGGGGCCGACGCGCGCGAGCGTGTCGGTCGAGAGGCTGCCGAGCACGGGCGCGATGTCGAAGCCGCCGCGCACCGCGATGTAGCTGCGGATTCCGGCCGGCGGCTCGCCGAGCGCGAGCACGTCGCCATCGGCCAGCGCGATGGGCTGGTAGCGCGGCAGCGGCCACCGGGCGCCATCGGTGCGGGTCAGCGTGACCGGAGCTTCAGCGCCGGTGACCGCCACCACCGCATCGCCACGGCAGGCGAGCTGGAAGCCGCCGTAGGCGACCTCGATGCACGCAGCATCGGAGGCATTGCCGACGAGCCTGTTGGCAGCCTGCAGCGAGCGCCGGTCCATCGCGCCGGAAGCCGACACGCCCTGCTTCGCCTGGCCGTGGCGGCCGCCGTCCTGCAGCAGCGACTGCAGGCCCGGGGCGCGGATCTCCAGGGCGCAGCCGCTCTTCGGCACGGCCGGTTGCGCCGGCGCGGCGGCGGCCTTCAGCTCCGCGCGCGGTTGGCCGGTCACATCGACGAAGCGCACAGCATCGCCAGGCTGCAGCAGCGCGGGCGTCTCGCGCGAGAGGTCCCACATCGGTGCATCGGTGATGCCGAGGATCTGCCAGCCGCCCGGGCTGGCCTGCGGATAGACGCCGCTGAAGCTGCCCGCGAGCCCGACGGCGCCGGCGGGAATGCGCGTGCGCGGCACCTTGCGGCGCGGCACGTTCAGGCTCGGGTGCCCGCCCGAGAGGTACGCGAAGCCCGGCGCGAAACCGGTGAAGGCGACGGTGTAGTCGCTGCCGGTGTGGCGGCGCACGACTTCATCGGGCGTGATGCCGAGCAGGCCGGCCACCTCGGCCAGGTCCTCGCCGTCGTAGCGCACGGGAATCTCGATGCGCCTTTCGCTGCGCGCCTCGCTTGCGTCGAGGCTGCGCGCGCCGACCTGCCGCGCGAGCTCGTCGGCTGAAATTGCGGCCGGCCTGAAGGTGATGAGCAGCGTGCGCGCCGCGGGCACCAGCTCCTCGATGCCCGCGATGGGTTCGGCGCGCAGCGAGGCCAGCAGCGCGAGGGTCTGCGGCAGGTCTTCGAGCTCGACCAGCACCGCATTCAGGTTGACCGGCAGGAAGCGCATCGTCGTCATGCGGCGTCCACGAAGGAGCGGATCGCCACGCCCGACTGCTTCAGCAGCGCGCGCACACGGCGCGCCATCTCCACCGCGCCGGGGCTGTCGCCGTGCACGCAGACCGACTCGGCCTCGATGCGCACGGTGCTGCCGTCGATGGCCGTGACCACGCCTTCGGAAGCCAGCCGCAGCATGCGCGCGGCCACTTCCTCGGCGTCGTGCAGCACCGCGCCGGGTTCGCGGCGCGACACCAGCGTGCCCCTGGGCGTGTAGGCGCGGTCGGCGAAGGCCTCGGCCACCACGCGCAGGCCTGCGTCGCGCGCCCAGCCGATCAGCGGCGAGCCCGCGAGCGCCACCAGCACCAGGCTGGCATCGATCTCGCGGATGGCGGCGATCACGTCGCGCGCCTGGCGCTCGTCGTGGGCGATGGTGTTGTAGAGCGCGCCGTGCGGCTTCACGTAGCGCACCGTGGTGCCGGCCGCGGCGGCCAGGCCCTTGAGCGCACCGATCTGGTAGATCACGTCGGCGCGCAGGTCGGCGCTCTCCACGTCCATGTTGCGGCGCCCGAAGCCCACGAGGTCGCGGTAGGCCACGTGCGCGCCGATGGCCACGCCGCGCTCCTTCGCCTGGCGCAGCGTGCGCAGGATGCCGGCCGGGTCGCCGGCATGGAAGCCGCAGGCGACGTTGGCGCTGCTCACGAGGGAAAGCATGGCGGCGTCGTCGCCCATGCGCCATGCGCCCAGGCTCTCGCCGAGGTCGCTGTTCAAGTCGATGTTCATCGTTCGGTCTTCAGTGAGTCGGTCAGTGGAGGCGGCCCGCCGTCTCCCGCACGTCGTCGCGCACGAGCAGCGCGGTGCGGATCGCCACGCGGAAGGCTTCCACCTGCGTCTGCAGCGCCATGCTCGCCACGCCGGGCTTGGAGGCGGCCTGTTCGGGCAGGTAGGGCACGTGGACGAAGCCGCCGCGCGTGTGCGCGAGCGCGGGCCGGGTCGCGAGCCGGTGCATCAGCGCATAGAAGATGTGGTTGCACACGAAGGTGCCGGCGCTGTTGGACACCGCCGCGGGCAGCCCGGCGGCGCGCATGTCGCGCACCATGGCCTTGATCGGCAGCGTCGAGAAGTAGGCGGCCGGCGCGCCGGGCACCACCTCGATGTCGATGGGCTGGTGGCCGGCGTTGTCGGGAATGCGCGCGTCGTCGACGTTCAGCGCGGCGCGCTCCAGCGAGATCTCGGTGCGCCCGCCCGCGGCGCCGATGCACAGCACCAGCGGCAGCGGCCTGCCGCTCTCCGCGATGCCGGCCATGGCGTCGTCGAGCACCTGGATCGAGCGGCCGAACACGCAGGGCAGCTGCAGCGCCTGCACCACGGTGCCTTCGCAGCGCCATCCGTCGAGCGCGCGGGCGATCTCCCACGCGGGGTTGACGGGATCGTTCTCGAACGGCTCGAAGCCCGCGACCAGCACCCGGGGCGCCTTGTCATCGGTGGTCATGCAGGGGCCTCAGCGGAACATCAGGAAGTACATCAGGAAGATGTTGACCACCAGCAGCGTGGCCGCGGTCGGTATCTGCACGCGGATCACCGCGTTCTTGTCGGGCAGCTCCAGCAGCGCCGCCGGCACGATGTTGAAGTTGGCCGCCATCGGCGTCATCAGCGTCCCGCAGTAGCCCGAGAACATGCCGATGGCCGCCATCACCGCGGGGTCGCCGTGGTACACGCCCACCAGCACCGGCACGCCCACGCCGCCCGTCATCACCGGGAAGGCCGCGAAGCCGTTGCCCATGATGATGGTGAAGAGCGCCATGCCCAGCACGTAGACCGCGACCGCGACGAAGCGGATGTCCATGTTGATGTAGCTGGTGGTGACGTACGCCACCGCCTTGCCCACGCCCGCGTCGGAGAACACGAGACCCAGCATGCCCAGCATCTGCGGCAGCACCACGGCCCAGCCCAGCGCGTCGGTCAGGCGGCGCGACTCGCGCATGCCCTGCACCGGCGTCTCGCGCGTCAGCCAGCAGGCCAGCGCCAGCGCCGCCACGCAGCCCACGCCCAGGCTCACCAGCGTGGTGTTCTTGGGATCGAGCAGGAAGGCGTCGCCGATCTTGACCTTGCTCACGAGCACCGTGCCGATCACGGTGACCAGCGGGATCGCCAGCGCCGGCATGAAGAGCTTGTTGCCCAGGCGCCTGGCGCTGGCCTCGTACTGGGCCGGCGTCGGCTCGTCGTGCTTGCCCGCGCCCACGCCGCGCAGGCCGGCGATGACGGCCATGGCGATGGCCCCCACGCCCACCAGGGCCGGCGGCAGCTTGTCGCCGACCAGGAAGACCAGCGAATAGAGGCCCCAGAAGAGCGCGCTGGTGTAGCGCTTGGGATGCTGGCGGTCGGCCAGCGTCATGACCGCCGTGATCGCGAGGATCAGGCCGACAAGGATGTAGAGGTGCTGGATCGAGAGGATCATGATCAACGGCCCTCTTGCGTTGCGGGCACCGAGGGAACCGCGGGCACTTCAGGCTTGCCGCCGAGTTCGCGCGCCAGCGCCTGGTCTAGCCGGCGCAGGCGCCAGGCGTGGATCACGAAGGCGGCGATGGCCGTGGGAATGCCCCACATCGCGACGTGCAGCGGCTCCACGTCGATGCCGGCCTCATGCAGGAAGGTGGTCATCAGCACGATGGCGCCGAAGGCCACGAAGATGTCCTCGCCGAAGAACAGGCCCACGTTGTCGGTGGCCGCCGCATAGGCGCGCAGCTTGTGGCGGATGCGGTCGGGCAGCTTGCCGTAGCGGGTTTCGGTGGCGCCCTCGGCCATCGGCGCGAGCAGCGGACGCACCATCTGCGGATGGCCGCCCAGGCTGGTCAGGCCCATGGCGGCGGTGAGTTCGCGCGCGGCCAGGTAGACGATCAGCAGGCGCCCGGCGGTGGCCGACTTGATGCGGCTGATCCAGTTCTGCGCGTGCTGGCGCAGGCCGTGGCGCTCGAGCAGGCCGATCACCGCCAGCGGCAGAAGAATGATCAGCGGCAGGTTGCGCGTCTTGATGAAGCCGTTGCCGATGGCCGTGAGGATCGCCATCGGGCCGAAGCCCGCGGCCGCCGCGGTGGCGACGGCGGTGACGATCACCACCAGCATCGGATTGAAGCGCAGGACGAAGCCCGCAATGATCACGGCGACGCCGATCAGCGGCCAGAGGTGAGGGATGTCAGGAGTCATGTTGGTCTTTCGTTGGGTGATTCGGAGACACCTTGCGCCGGGAGGTCCGGCAGGCCGCTTCTTGCAAACTGCGTGCCAATGAATGAGCAATTCATTTCTCTTGAATCACTCATTTCCAATAAATTGTTGAACAATTTATGCGAGTTTGCCCAACAAAGGTGCCAACATGGCCCCATGAAAACCCTGAGCGCGCCGCCGTCTGGTGCATCCGGCGGAGCCCAGCTTGGGCCGGCCGGCCTGGGAAAACCTGCTACAAACGGCCGGGTTCACCGCCCTCCACCCCTCGATTTCCTCCGCCCTCCGCTTTCGGCATGACCCCTCCGGCCTCCACGCCCCCTTCCGCCCTGCCCGCGGCCGCCGCCGGCGCACAGACGCTCAATGACCGGGTCGCGGAGCTGATCCGCCAGAAGATCGTGAAGGGCGAGTTCTCGCCGGGGCAGCGGCTGTCGGAGGCCGCGCTGGCCGACAGCTTCGAGATTTCGCGCAACACCCTGCGCGAGGTGTTCCGCACGCTGACCAAGGAGGGGCTGCTCAAGCACGCGCCCAACCGCGGCGTGTTCGTGGCGGTGCCGAGCATCGCGTCGATCATCGACATCTACCGCGTGCGACGGCTCATCGAATGCCAGGCGCTGGCCCAGGCCTACCCGCGCCACCCCGCCAAGAAGCACATGCGCGAGGCGGTGGAGATGGCGCTGAAGTGCCGCGAGGCCGGCGACTGGCTGGGCGTGGGCACGGCGAACATGGAGTTCCACAAGGGCATCGTGGAGCTGGCTGACAGCGAGCGGCTGAACAACCTCTTCGCGCACATCCTGGTCGAGCTGCGGCTGGCCTTCGGGCTGCTGAAGGACCCGGAGTTCCTGCACGCGCCCTACGTCGACATGAACATGAAGCTGCTCGAGCTCATCGAGGCCGGCAAGTTCGCCGAGGGCTCGGCCGCGCTCAACGACTACCTGGTGCACTCCGAGCGCATCGTGCTGGCGGTCTATGCGCGCAGCATGCCCGAGGGCGGCATCGACAGCTAGGTGCTGCGGATAATGGCTGTCCGCCCCTGAAGGACACCCGCCATGACCCTGTCTGCCTACCTGCTCTTCCTGCCGGCCTGCTTCGCCATCAACATGGCCTTCGGCCCCAACAACCTGCTGTCGGTGACCAACGGCGCGAAGCACGGCGTGTCTCCCGCGGTCATCGCGGCCAGCGGCCGGCTCGTGGCCTTCGCGATCATGATCGCCATCGCCGGGCTGGGCATGGGCGCGGTGCTGGTGGCCTCGGAGCTGGCCTTCGACGTCATCAAGTACATCGGTGCGGCCTACCTCGTGTGGATCGGCATCCGCCTGCTGCGCGCGCCGGCGCCCACGGCCGAGGTGCAGGCGCGCGACGCCGCATCCGCGCCGCCCTCGATGCGTGCGCTGGTGCGGCAGGAGTTCACCGTGGCGGCGGGCAACCCGAAGGCCATTCTGGTGTTCACCGCCTTCTTCCCGCAGTTCGTGGTGCCGGGCGCCTATGCCTCCAGCTACCTGCTGCTGGGCCTGACCTTTTTGGTGTTCGAGCTGGTGGCGATCGCGCTCTATGCACTGCTCGGTGCGCGCATGCGCCGGCTGGCCAATGGGAGCCGTGCGATGCGCTGGTTCAACCGCATCAGCGGCAGCATGATGGTCGGCTTCGGGCTGATCCTGGCGTTCACGCGCCGGCCTGCATAGGAAGCACTCCCCCAGGCTTCGCGCACTTCGTGTCGCTGCGCCAACCCCCTCGCCGGGGGCAACACCTGCGGCCCGGCAAAGCCGGTTCCGCGGTGTTCCGCGAAAGAAGCTTCAGGCTTTCAAGTACTCGGCCTTGGTGCCCAGCCAGCGGTCAATGTGCCGCTGCGCGAGGTCGGGGTGCTTGCGCAGCATGACCGGCGCGAGTTCGCGGGCCCAGTCGAGCAGCAGCGTGTCGGTCGTGAGGTCGGCAAAGCGCAGCAGCGGCGCGCCCGACTGGCGCGCGCCCAAGAATTCGCCGGGGCCGCGTATCTCCAGGTCGCGCCGCGCGATCTCGAAGCCGTCGCTGGTCTCGGCCATGGCCTTGAGCCGCGCGCGCGCCGCCTCGCCGACGCGGCCGCTGTCGCCCGGCGCATAGAGCAGCACGCAGGCCGAGGCCGCCGCGCCGCGCCCCACGCGGCCGCGCAGCTGATGCAGCTGCGAGAGGCCGAAGCGCTCGGCGTGCTCGATGACCATGAGCGAGGCATTCGGCACGTCCACGCCCACTTCGATGACGGTGGTGCTCACCAGCACCTGGATCTCGTTGGCGGTGAAGGCCGCCATCACCGCCTGCTTCTCGGCCGTGGGCATGCGCGAATGCAGCAGGCCGACCTGGATGGGCTCGCCCAGCGTCCCGGCCAGCTCGTCGCGCGTCTCGGTGGCGTTGCGCAGGTCGACGGCCTCGCTCTCCTCGATCAGCGGGCAGACCCAGTACACCTGCCGGCCCTGCGCGATCTGCGCATGGATGCGGTCGATGACCTCGTCGCGCCGGTGGTCGGCCACCAGCCTGGTGACGATGGGCGTGCGGCCCGGCGGCAGCTCGTCGAGCGTGGAGACGTCGAGGTCGGCGTAGTAGCTCATCGCCAGCGTGCGCGGGATGGGCGTGGCACTCATCATCAGCAGGTGGGGCTCGAGATGTCCTTCCGCCTTGCCGCGCAGGGCCAGGCGCTGCGCCACGCCGAAGCGGTGCTGCTCGTCGATGATCGCCAGCGCGAGGCTCTTGAAGCGCACCTTCTCCGAAATGACCGCGTGCGTGCCGATGACCAGCGCGGCCTGGCCGCTTTCCACCGCCGCCGACATCTCGTCGCGCTCCTTCTTCTTCTGGCTGCCCGTGAGCCACGCCACGCGCTGGCCGCGCGCGGCGAGCAGCGGATCGAGCCAGCCGACGAGCTTGCCGAAGTGCTGGGCCGCGAGGATCTCGGTGGGCGCCATCAGCGCGCACTGGAAGCCCGCGTCGATGCAGCGCGCCGCCGCGAGCGCCGCCACCACCGTCTTGCCCGAGCCCACGTCGCCCTGCAGCAGGCGGTGCATCGGGATCTCGCGGCCGAGGTCGCGGGTGATCTCCTCGCCGACGCGCTGCTGCGCACCCGTGAGGCCGAAGGGCAGAACGGCGAGCAGCTGCGAATGCAGCGAGGCCGCATCGGGTTCGGGCGACACGGGCGGCAGCACCGGTGCGCGCTGCGCCGCGCGCTCCATCCGCGCCTGCAGCTGCGAGAGCTGCTGCGCGAGCAGCTCCTCGGCCTTGATACGCTGCCAGGCGGGATGGCTGTGGTCTTCGAGCGTGGCGATCGCCACGTCGGGCGTCGGGTAGTGCAGGAAGGTCAGCGAGTCGCGAAGGTTCCACGCGCCGCGAAAACCGATCTGCACGGGAACGGTCTCGTCGAGCACCGCGCGCGCCAGGCCCGAGCGCACCTCGCGCCGCAGCACCGGCTGGGGAAGCCCGGCCACCGTCGAGTACACGGGCGTGAGCGCATTCGGCAGCGCGGTGCCGGCGGCCTTCACGGTCGGATGCATGATCTGCCGCCCCACGAAGCCGCCGCGCATCTCGCCACGCACGCGGACCTTGGCGCCCACTGCGAGCTGCTTCTGCTGCGACGGATAGAAGTTGAAGAAGCGCAGCTGGCAGGTGTCGCTGCCGTCGTCGATGGTCGCGATCAGCTGGCGGCGCGGCCGGTAGACCACCTCGCATTCGGTGACCACGCCTTCGACCTGCGCCACGTCGCCGTCGCGCGTGTCGGCGATGCGCACGATGCGCGTCTCGTCCTCGTAGCGCATCGGCAGGTAGAGCGCGAAGTCGATGTCGCGCACGAGGCCGAGCTTGCGCAGCGCGCGCTGGACCTGGCTGAGGCCGGAGCCCGGCGGCGACGGCTTCTCCGGCGCGGCGGCGGCCGCTTCGGCGGGGGGAGTCGGGGCTTTCTTGGCGGGCACGGACGAGTCTTCTAGCGCGGCCGGCAAAGGTCCGTCAAGGCGCTGCGGGCCTCGGGGAACATGAAGCCGAAGCCCGACTGCAGCAGCCGCGCCGGCACCACGCGCTGGCCTTCGAGCAGCAGGTCGGCCTGCTCGCCGAGCAGCAGCTTGACGGGCGCGGCCGGCGTCGGCATCCAGCAGGGCCGGTGCAGCACGCTCGCGGCGACGCGGGTGAATTCTTCCTGGCTCAGGGCGCCGGGCGCGGTGAAGTTGAACGCCTGCGCGGCCGCAGGTGCCGCGGCGTTTTCGGTCAGGGTCCACACGTGCGCCATCGCGCGGATCAGGTCGTGCACATGCACCCACGACAGCCACTGCCGCCCGCTGCCCAGCCGCCCGCCCATGCCCAGCGAGATCGGCAGCAGCAGCTGCGGCAACGAGCCCTGGTGGCCCAGCACGAAGCCGAAGCGCATGCAGGCCACGTGCACGCCGTGCGCCACCGCCGCTTGCGCCGCCTGCTCCCAGCGCTGGCACAGCTGCGACATGAAGATCGGCTGCGGCGGCGCGTCTTCCGCGAGTTCGCGCACGTCGCCCTGCGGCTGCACGCCGTAGTAGCCGATGGCGGAGCCGGACAGCAGCAGCCATGGCTTGCGCGGCCGCGCCGCGATCCAGGCGACCAGCTGTTGCGTCAGCCCTTCGCGGCTTCGCAGCAGCTGCGCCCGGCGCCGCTCGCTCCAGCGCATGCCGAGGATGCGCGCACCCGCGAGGTTGATGACCACGTCGATGTCATCGGCCGCCGGCACCTGGTCGAGCGACTGCACGCAGCGCACCGCGCCGCCGAAGTTCCAGGCGGCCGATCGCGCGTCGCGCGTCCACACCGTCACGGCATGGCCGTCGGCCACCAGGTGGCGCACGAGCAGCTGGCCGATGAAGCCCGTGCCGCCCGTCACCAGCACGCGCTGCGGCTTCGATCCGAAGCGCACCGGCGTCTGGGCATCGCGCGCCTGCTCCTGCGCGCCGCGCCTGGAGAGAGCGCGCGCCGCGAAGGCATCGCGCAGGCCCGACAGGCCCACACCCACGCCGCACAGCGCCAGGAACGCGCCGAGCCAGCCCTGCGGCTGCCACACCATCGCGGTCGGCTGCGCGGCCCAGTCCGTCGCGCTCATCGCCAGCAGCGCGATGAAGGCGCCCGCGTTGATGGCCAGCACCGTGTGCGTCACGCGCTCGGTGGGCGGCAGCAGGCGGCTGCGGTCTTCGACCACGAAGTCCCACAGCGTGAGCACGATCTCGACGCCGAACACCGCGAGCAGCACCCACGCCCATGCGCCGTGCCAGGCCCAGGACGACAGCCCGATGAAGAGCGCGCAGTAGATCGACGAGCGCGTCGCGTGAATCGCCAGCTCGCGCCCGGCCGTGCCGCGCCGCGGCAGCGCCTCGGTGCCCTCGTGGTGGTAGAGCGTGTCGAAGGCGCCGAGCGCGCCTTGCGCGGCCATGAGCTGCAGCGCGAGCAGGTGCGTGTCGATCATGCGGGCACCGCCTTGGGCTCGGGAATCTCCTCGAACACGCCGACCTGGGTGAAGGTCGTGCCCATCAGGCAGTGGCGGATCTCGATGCGGATGTTGAAGCGCTCCGGTGTCTCGTTGTGGTGCCAGAGGAAAGTCTTGCCGGGCGTGAGCACGCCGGGCAGCGGAATGCGCCAGCCGAACACGTCCCAGAAATAGCCGTCGCTCTGGAAGTGCAGGCTGCCGTTCTCCACGCTCAGCACCAGCTTCATGCCCAGCCCCATGCCCACGTACTCCAGCACCTCGCCGCGCTCGCTCTCGCGCATGAAGCTGGTGAACTGGATCGGCTTGCGCCCGCGCAGGCGGTAGATGCGCTGCTTGTAGATGGCCGGGTCCCGCGGCTTGGCGTAGACCTGGATTTCCACGGGGAAGTCGGCGTCGCTGTAGGGAATGAGTGCGCCCTGGATCATCGGCTGCGTGATGTGGCCCAGCAGCTTGCCGAAGCGCGAGCAGCGCAGCTCGCTCAGCGAGCCCAGGTAGTGCAGCGCCTTGCCGGGCGACGGGTTCTTGTCGAAGCGGCGGCGGATGTCGGGATGCAGGCCCTGCCAGGCGCTGCCGAGGATCTTCTTGAAAAGCTCGCCTTCGGAAGGGCCGGACGACGAGCCCGAGGAAACACGCGCAGCTTGTGAATCGACCATCCGCCGATTCTGCCTCGACAGCCCCGCGAAAACGGGCGGCTTTCTCGGCATGGGACAATCCGGGTCGCATCCCCGTCTTCCCCGTCTTTCTTGGAACGGGCCCGTCCGGCCCTCAAGCACATGCGCGCTTTCACGCTCTCCGATTTCGATTTCGCCCTGCCGCCCGAGCTGGTGGCGCAACACCCGGCCCCCGAACGCACCTCCTCCCGCCTGCTCGACGGCACGGGGCCCGCGCCGGTCGACCGCATCTTCAGGAACCTGCCCTCGCTGCTGCGCCCGGGCGACCTGCTCGTCTTCAACGACACCCGCGTGGTGAAGGCCCGCCTCTTCGGCGAGAAGCCCACCGGCGGCAAGCTCGAACTGCTGGTCGAGCGCGTGCTGCAGGGCCAGGAAGTGGTGGCGCACATGAAGGTCAGCAAGAAGCCGACCGTGGGCACCACGCTGGAGATGGTCGGCGGCTTCCGCGCCACGCTGCTGGGCCGCTGGCCGGACGAGAACGGAGCGCTCTTCCGCTTCGCCTTCGAGAGCGACAGCGGCGAGAACCCCTACATGCTGATGGAGCGCTGCGGCCACGTGCCGCTGCCGCCCTACATCACCCACACCGATTCGGCCGAGGACGAGAGCCGCTACCAGACCGTGTTCGCGCGCGTGCCCGGCGCGGTGGCCGCGCCCACCGCCGCCCTGCACTTCGACGAAGGCCTGCTGGCCGAGCTGGAGGCCAACGGCGTGCAGCGCGCCAACGTCACGCTGCACGTGGGCGCCGGCACCTTCCAGCCGGTGAAGACCGAGAACATCTCGGAGCACACGATGCACGCCGAGCGCTACGAGGTGCCCGAGCCGACGCAACGCGCGATTGCCGAGTGCAAGGCCCGCGGCGGACGCATCGTGGCCGTGGGCACGACCACCGTGCGCACGCTCGAGTCGTGGGCCAAGAGCGGCGAGGCCGCGGGCGACACGCGCATCTTCATCACGCCGGGCTTCGCCTTCGAGCACGTCGACCTGCTGGTGACGAACTTCCACCTGCCCAAGAGCACGCTGATGATGCTGGTCTCGGCCTTCGCGGGCTACGAGCGGGTCATGGGGCTGTACGCCCATGCCATCGCGGAGCGCTATCGCTTCTTCAGCTATGGCGACGCCATGCTGCTGGAGCGAATAAAAGAGCCTGCCAAAGGATCAGAATAGAAGAATAGACCGCTCCCCTGCGAATACTTCGGCGCCTGAAGGCACCATCTGGCCAATCTGGCCCTGGAGAACAAGATGCTCACCCGTCTCAGAGTGACAGGATTCAAGAACTTACGCGACATCGACGTCCAGTTCGGTCTATTTACGTGCATTGCCGGCGCAAACGGCGTAGGCAAGTCAAACCTGTTTGATGCGATCACGTTCTTGAGCGATCTTGCTTCAATGCCCATCATCAAGGCCTGCAGCAATGTGCGTGGAACTCATGGCCGAGCTTCAGATTTCGCGTCGCTTTTCTTTCGGGACAAGGGCTCCGATGGATTACGAATGGAGTTCCTTGCCGAATTGATTATCCCCAACGAGGTGGTGGATGACTTCGACCGCAAGGCAAAGCCAACCGCGACCTTGGTCGAGTACTCACTGGTTCTTCGTCTGAATCCCGATCCAACTTCGGGCCCCTTCAAGGACCCGGTTTATATCGAGAAAGAAGAGTTGAGAGCCAAACCCTCGAGCACGGCTCAAAGATTTTTACAGTTCGAGGGAGGCAACGCACTTGCAAAGAACAAGAAGATCATCTTCGGCCCGGGACCTCGAACATCCCCCTTCATTGAAACCGACGACAAAGCTGCAGACATCGCGATTCTTTTGCGCGGAGACGGAGGGGGCAGAGGCAATCCCCAGACGATCTCGGCTCGCAGAAGTCCACAGACCGTCCTCTCGGGGGTTAATCTGTCGTCGCACCCGACAGCGTTGGCCACGCGCCGCGAAATGCAGTCTTGGCGCATGCTGCAGTTGGAGCCGACCGCGCTCCGCTCTCCTGACGACATCTTCGGCGAATCCACACTCTCTCCAACCGGCGAGCATCTGCCAAACACGCTCTTTCGACTTGGAAACTACGGCGACATCGCAAACCGGCTCGCTGACCTGATTCCAGGGGTGGAGGCCCTCGATGTCGATACCGACCAGACTCGACAGCAACGGACGTTGTCTGTCACGATGAGCGACAAGCATCCCTATTCAGCAAGCTCGCTATCTGACGGGACCTTGCGTTTTCTAGCACTCGCGGTTCTATCCAGCGACCCCGACGCAACCGGCTTGGTCTGCTTGGAAGAGCCGGAAAACGGCATTCATCCGCAACGAATTCCGGAAATGCTTCGGCTCGTTCGAGAACTCTCGGACGCAGATCTGTCCGCGCAGGAAATGGCCGGACTGCTTAACCTTCGACAAGTAATCATCAACACCCACTCCCCGCTGGTGGTGGCAGAGTTGCTTGACGATGAACTCTTGTTCGCTGAGACCATTCGGTTCAGGGCCCAGTCCTTTGCAAACTTCAAGCCGATCAACGGAACATGGAGAACCAAATCAACGGTGGGCTTGCCGCCAAGCGTCATCACGCGCGGTGAACTGCATGCCTATCTGTCCGGCAACCGGCTTCCCTCAAAGTCCAAGGGCGCGAAGCTAGTCACGGATCACCTGCCCGAAACC
Organism: Variovorax sp. SG517; assembly: GCF_013376045.1. Taxonomy (GTDB): domain Bacteria; phylum Pseudomonadota; class Gammaproteobacteria; order Burkholderiales; family Burkholderiaceae_C; genus Variovorax. Next base: position 220,596 of record NZ_JABMJG010000004.1, read on the forward strand.
GCGGATCTGTTTCAGACTTCCTGAGGAAAGTCACGCATCCTTGATGAAAACTCTTACCGCTACCTTGGTTGCTGACGGAACGTCTGATCGCACACTTCTCCCCATCATTCAGTTCTTACTGGATGAATGGAGTCCAGTACCACACCGCACATTGTTTGCGGAAGGTCTTCACATAGGCTCTCTCACTACGCGTTTGCCTCGGGCGTTGCAGCTTTATCCGTGTGACCTCCTCTTCATCCATCGGGATGCTGAAGCTGCTCCCGCCAAAGATCGACAACAGGAAATCGCGGCAGCGACGGCACAACTTGCGAACCCACCCACACACGTCTGCTTGATCCCGATTCGCATGACTGAAAGTTGGCTGCTGCTTGACCAACAAGCTATACGAACTGCTGCGGGCAATCCAAAAGGCACAACCCCACTGGATCTTCCCCCGATCAAGTCGATCGAGAGACTCGCGGATCCCAAAGCCCGACTCTTTGAGGCCCTCAACGCCGCGACAGACTGCACCGGCAGGCGAAAGCGACAGTTCAAACCTGAAGCGGCACGACACCGAGTTGCCGAACTAATGAGTCTTCCAACCCTTCGGCAACTGCCTTCCTTTGAGAACTCAGAAACGCAAGTGAAACAGTTTTTCGAAACCTATGAATAGCAGTTTGAACTTCGAACTCCTCAAGACCGACCCCGACAGCCACGCGCGCCGCGCCACGCTCACGCTCAACCACGGCAAGGTGCAGACGCCGATCTTCATGCCCGTGGGCACCTACGGCACGGTCAAGGGCGTGATGCCGCGCAGCCTGGAAGAGATGGGCGCGCAGATCATCCTGGGCAACACCTTCCACCTGTGGATGCGCCCGGGCCTCGACGTGATGGCCGGCTTCGGCGGGCTGCACCAGTTCGAGAAGTGGGACAAGCCCATCCTCACCGACTCGGGCGGCTTCCAGGTGTGGTCGCTGGGCGCGATGCGCAAGATCAGCGAGGAAGGCGTGAAGTTCGCGTCGCCCGTCAACGGCGACAAGCTGTTCCTCACGCCCGAGGTCTCGATGCAGATCCAGACCATCCTCAACAGCGACATCGTGATGCAGTTCGACGAGTGCACGCCCTACGACACCAAGGGCCACATCACGACCGAGCCCGAGGCGCGCGTCTCGATGGAGCTGAGCCTGCGCTGGGCCAAGCGCTGCCAGGCCGAGTTCTCGCGCCTGCAGAACCCGAACGCGCTCTTCGGCATCGTGCAGGGCGGCATGTTCGAAAACCTGCGCGAGGAGTCGCTCGCCGCGCTGGTCGACATGGACTTTCCCGGCTACGCCATCGGCGGCGTGAGCGTGGGCGAGCCCAAGGAAGAGATGCTGCACATCATGGGCCACACGCCGCACCGGCTGCCCGCGAACAAGCCGCGCTACCTGATGGGCGTGGGCACGCCCGAGGACCTGGTGCAGGGCGTGGCCGACGGCGTGGACATGTTCGACTGCGTGATGCCCACGCGCAACGCGCGCAACGGCACGCTCTTCACCCGCTTCGGCGACCTGAAGATGCGCAACGCGCGCCACAAGAGCGACCCGCAGCCCATCGACCCGAGCTGCACCTGCCATGCCTGCGCAGGCACCTCGGGCGTGAGCTGGAACGACGGCGGCCGCGAAGGCTTCAGCCGCGCCTACCTGCATCACCTCGACCGCTGCGGCGAGATGCTGGGGCCGATGCTCACCACCATCCACAACCTGCACTACTACCTGAACCTGATGCGCGAGATCCGCGAGGCGCTGGACGCGGGCACGTTCACGGAATTCCGCGCGCGCTTCAAGTCGGACCGGGCGCGCGGGGTCTGAGGCTTCGCCTCACTTCAGCGGCTGGATCGGCAGCGGCGTGGCGTAGGGCTCGATGCGCAGCGCATCGTTCCTGAACACCACGATCTGCCTGAGCGGCGCCTGCACCAGCGCGCCGCCCGCGTCCTTGCTGGAGGCGTACTGCCACAGCGTGAGCTGGCCCTTGGCGGCGAGCTGCGCCGCCAGCCGCTCCACCGCGGGGCCCGAGCCGGCGCCGAGCATCGCGGCGTCGGCGCCGACGATCACCTCGTCGCGCGACGAGACCACCTTGAAGAGTTGAACGCCCGGCGCGGACGCCTGCGCCCGCACGGAGCGCACCGCCAGCGCGGCGGGAACGAGCATCGCGAACGCGACGAGGGTGCGGCGGCGGGGAAGTGTCTTCGTCTTCATGGGAGCAAGCGTAGCCACGCACATGCGCGCCGCCCATTCGCCGGAAGCCATACACCGATACACCGGCCGGCCGCTATCCGCTACGCTTGCCGTCCGTCTCCAACGCCGTTGCCGCATCCCCATGACCGACGCATCACAACTTTCGCCCTACACCGCCCGCTATCCCTCGCTGGCCGGACGCACCGTGTTCATCTCCGGCGGCGCCAGCGGCATCGGCGAAGCGCTGGTGCGGGCCTTCCATGCGCAGGGCGCGAAGGTGGGGTTCTGTGACCTCGACACGGCCGCCGGCAACGCGCTCGCGGCGCAGTTGCAGGGCGAGCACCCGGCGCTCTTCCTGCCCTGCGACGTGACCGACACGGCCGCGCTCGCCGCCACCATCGACGCGGTGCGCCAGCGCTTCGGACCGGTTTCCGTGCTGCTGAACAACGCGGCCAACGACCGCCGCCACGAGATGGCCGACGTGACCGACGAGGACTTCGACCGCCTCGTGGCCGTCAACTTCAAGCACCAGTTCTTCGCCGCGCAGGCGGTGGCCGACGACATGCGCGCGCTGGGCGGCGGCTCGATCATCAACTTCGGCTCGATCAGCTGGATGATCAAGGGCAAGGGCTACCCGGTGTACCAGGCCTGCAAGGCCGCGGCGCGCGGCCTCACGCGCTCGCTGGCGCGCGACCTGGGCAAGCAGAACATCCGCGTGAACTCGATCGTGCCGGGCTGGGTGATGACCGAGCGGCAGATCAAGCTGTGGGTGAAGCCCGAGTCGGCAGCCGAGATCGATGCGGCGCAGTGCCTGCCGGGGCGCGTGATGGCGGAGGACATCGCGGCTATGGCGCTCTTCCTCGCAGCCGACGATTCGCGCATGTGTACCGCGCAGGACTACGTGGTGGACGCGGGCTGGACCTGAAAAAAAAGCCTCGCGCATCGCGCGGGGCTTTTCCCTTTCGAGAACACCGCGGAACCGGCTTTGCCGGGCCGCCGGTGTTGCCCCCTGCAAGGGGGTTGGCGCAGCGACACGAAGTGCGCGCAGCCCTGGGGGTGTGCTCAATCAGTCCCGAAGTTCCGCCGGAACCGTACCGCCGTTGGCGGCCAGCTTGGTCATGACCTGGCGATGCAGCCAGATGTTCATCTTGGCGCTGTCGCTGGTGTCTTCACCGTAGCTCAGCTCGGCGGCCAGCTGCTTGCGGGCTTCGAGGCTGCTGTCCAGGCCCAGCAGCTTCATCAGGTCGACGATGGAGGTGCGCCAGTTCAGGTTCTTCGAGCCCGGCATGGCGTCGAGCACGGCGGCCACGTCGCCCAGCGGAATGGCGGGCGGCGGCGCGGCCACGGCGGGCGCTGGTGCATCGGCTGGCGCCGCGGGGGCAGGCGCCGGGGCCTCGGCGGCTTTGGCGCCCGGGAAGATCTTGGAAAGGATGCTGCCAAAAATGCTCATGCTTGTGCTCCGTCGAAGGGGTTGGCTGGAAGTCTGCGGCAACATTTGTGTCGCAGCCGGCGGGTTGTAGCACGACCGTACGGCATGTCCGCTACACGACGTGTCGAAGCTTCCGCCGGCCGTGACCGAATTCGCAGACTACGCCTCGGCCGTGCCCGTCCCCAGAGGCGGCAGCACGCGCGGCGCGGCCGAGGTGCCGCACGCGTGGCAGAACTTCGAGAACGCGCTCTTGCGGGTTTCGCAGTTGCCGCAGTGGTCGAAAAGGCCGATGCCGCAGTGCGGGCAGAAGTCGATCTCGTTGTTCTTCAGGTCCACCGGCCGCTCGCAGCCCGGGCACACGCTCTTGGCCAGGCGCGCGAGCGCGGTGTCGTAGCTCAGTTCCTCGCGGCGCACCTGGTCGGGCTGCTGCTCGGCCAGCTTCTGGCGCGCGAGGTAGCGGTTGAGCGCGACGATGGCGTAGCGCCCCACCAGCACCGTGAGCAGGATGCCCACCACGTAGCGCACGTAGCCGCCGTAGCTCGGCAGGTAGGGCACCAGCTCGACGAAGAAGGCGAACAGCGCGAAGAAGATGAAGCCCCACACGAAGGGCCAATAAGTGCTCTTGCGCTTCTTCACGAAGAGCCATCCCGCCACCACCAGCAGCGGCAGCGTGAGCGCCAGCCGGTAGGCGAACACGCGCAGCTCCACGCGGCGGTACTCGGCGTCCAGCTTGATCTGCGCATCGCGCTCCAGCTCCGACAGCGCCATGCGCGCGCGCTGCTCGCCCTGGCGCGCATCGAGCGTGATCTTCTGCTGCGCGTTGACCTTGCGCTGCAGCTCCTCTTCCTTCTGCTTGAAGGCGTCCAGCGCCTTGGTGCGCGCGATGAGCTCGGTGTCCTGGTCGGGCAGCGCGGTGGCGCGCCGCGTGGAGAGCCAGTTGGCAAAGGTCTCGCGCGCATTGCGGCTGGCCTGCTGCGCGGCGTTGAGCTGCAGCTGGATCTGGTCGAGCTCGCGCGCAGCTTCCAGCTCGGCGGCTTCCGATGCCTTGATGGTGGCGCGCAGCGGCTCGGCCCTGGGCTTGTCGATGAAGTCGTCGATGCCGCGCACGCGCTCGACCTGCGGCAGGTCGCTCACCACGGTGCTGCCGAGTCCGATGAGGAAGCTCGCGAACACCAGCGCCACCAGCCAGAGGCCGCGGCGGAACCATTTCTCGGAAAGTCTCAAAGACTTGCTCATGTTGTTTTCTCCTCGTTCTTTCTCACTGAAGCTTCAGCGTCACCGGCGCCGCGCTCAGACCGGCGCGCGGCATCCAGGCGAATACCGAATCGACCGTCACCGTCTCGATGCGGTCTGAAAAGCGCTTGTCGTTCGGATGATCGTCGAAAGCCACGTTGGCCGAGCCCACGCGCCCGCCCAGCCGCGTGAGCGGGCCCAGCTTCAGCGTGGTGGGCTCGTAGCCCTTGAACTGCATCCACGCCTGCGCCTGCGCGCGGTTGGCGATGGTGGCTGGTTCCATGGCGGCAGCGAGCGTTTCCATGGCCCACTGGTTCGACTGCTGGTACTTGCGGCCCCACACGTAGCTCACGATGCTGTAGGGCTCGGTGTGCAGCCGCACGATGCGCGCGGGCGATTCGTTCAGCGCGGCCAGCAGCCACGCCTGCACCTCGGGCGTGGGCACCACCCAGGCGGCCTCGTAGCGCCAAGGGTCGTCGAGGAAGAACTCGCCGAGCCCCTGGCGGTAGACCTCGGCGATGGCGGTGCCGCACTGGTTGAGCTTGTGCACCACGCGCCACGGGCCGGCCTCGGTCTTGTAGGCGAAGCCGAGATGCGAATAGCGCAGGCCGTACTTGCTCAGGTCCTGCCCGGCGCGTGCCAGGAGCACCACGCGCGCGCCGCTGGCGTCGAGCGCCTGCGAGGTGCGCTCGGCCATCCGCATGCCCTTGACGATCACGTCGGGCGTGGGCCTGACCTGTTCGCAGGAGCGGCCGGCCTGCGCCTGCATGGGCAACAAGGCCGCCGCGACCGCAAGCGCTAGTGCGAGCAGCGGCGCCAGCGCGCGGTTCACGACAACCTCTCGTTGTGGAGCAGCGCGCGGCCGATGGCGTTGGGCACGAAGGCCAGCACCTCGCCGGCGGCCGACAGCACCACGCCCGAGCCGATCACGGTCACGAGGACGCTGGTGCCCACCGCCTTCGCCGTGCCTTCGGCCACCCGGCCCGAGACCTTGATGCTGGCGCGCGCGCCGTCGGAGGCGCGTTCGAGCACGTACACCGTGCCGTCCACCGAGGCTTCGACCGCGACCACGGCCAGTGTCGAGCCGCCCACCGACAGCGCGGCGGGCAGCGCGACCGCCGTGGTGGCCGAGGCCCCGACGGCGGAGCCCGCGACCACCACCGACGCCACCGGCATCAGCGAGAGGGCGAGCGAGGCGTCGCTCTGGGCCTGGGCCTGCATGGGAACCGCGACACCGGCGAAGACAGTGCTGGCGGCGACGAGGGCGGCGGCAATCGACTTCCTGATCATGATGAGTCTCCGTTCTTGAGGTGCGTGGGTCATTCGGCGGCAGCGGTTGCGGCTGCAGCGGCGGCTTCGGCGCGCGCCATGCGGCGGCCCTGCAGGCGGGCTTCGGCCAGGTCGGCCTCGTGGCGGTCGCGCAGCGTCTTGGCCAGCGTGAAGGCCGAGCTGATGAGGAACAGCCAGCTCACGCCCAGGAAGGCCTTGTAGGCTTCGTTGATGTCCATGCGCACGAGGCCCCAGCCGGTCAGGCCCATCGCGACGAAGAAGCTGCCCCAGACGACCAGCTTCCACATCGGCACGTCGCGGCTTGCTTCGGCGCCCCGCTCGGCGGCCTGCTGGCTGTCGCGCACGAACTTCGAAAGCATGAAGGCGGTGCTCAGGCAGAAGACGTAGCCCATCACCATGAACGCCCGGTCCAGCGCCTCGCCCGGCAGCCAGCTCAGGCCGGTCGCGCACAGGAAGACGGCGATCGCGAACGATGCCCAGGCCTGGAACTGCCAGGCCCGCGTGTCGCGCTGGATGAAGACGGTCGTGGTGGATGAGAGGGGTTGCATGTGTGCCTCGCGGCGTAGTGAAGGTGAGCGAATGATGGTTCGCTCCCGCACCGCGAGGCTTGAATGCTTGCACCAGTTGCGGTTTCCGGCTCCGCCGGTATCCGCAATCGATACTTTTGGGGGTGTTTCAGGCGGCCAGCAGGGCGCTCACGCGCTGGCGCAGCGCGTCCGGCTGCACCTCGGCCGGCGGCACGGGGGCGCCGACGTTCAGGCCCACGCGGCTGAAGAAGCCGCGGCGGAAGGGCTTGGCCATGGCCACGCGCTCGCCGCCGCGCAGCTCGATGCGGCTGAAGTACGAGCCCCAGAGGTTGGTGAGCGCCATCGGGATCACCGGCGGCTCGATGCCCTGGGCGCGCGCGCCCTCGAGGATCTTCATCACGCCGCCCTTGAAGGGCTGCAGCTCGCCGTCGCGCGTGATCGCACCTTCGGGGAAGATGGCGAGCAGGTCGCCCTCGCGCAGCACCTCCTGCGCCTTCGCGAAGGCGGCTTCGTAGGCCGCCGGGTCGTCCTTCTGCGGCGCAATCGGGATCGCCTTGGCCAGCTTGAACAGCCAGCCCAGCACCGGCACCTTGAAAATGCGGTGGTCCATGATGAAGCGGATCGGCCGCGGGCTCGCCGCCATCAGCAGCACCGCGTCGATGAAGCTCACGTGGTTGCACACCAGCACGGCCGCGCCCTCGGTGGGAATGTGCGTCTCGCCCTTGATGTCGAAGCGGTAGACGAAGCGCGACAGCACCCACGCCACGAAGCGCAGCAGGTACTCGGGCACCAGCATGAAGATGTAGAACGCCACCACCGCGTTGGCGATGCCGGTGAACAAAAAGATCTGCGGAATGGTGAAGCCCGCGCCCAGCAGCGCGCCCGCGATGACCGAGCTGCCGATCATGAAGAGCGCGTTGAGGATGTTGTTCGCCGCGATGATGCGCGCGCGGTGCGTGGGCTGGCTGCGCAGCTGGATCAGCGCGTACATCGGCACGCTGTAGAGCCCCGCGAACAGCGACAGCAGCGCGAGGTCGGCCATCACGCGCCAGTGCGCGGGCTGGTGCACGAAGGCGCCGATGCCCATTTCCGCCACCTTGGGCAGGCCGCGCGAGGCAAAGTACAGGTCGATCGCGAACACGCTCATGCCGATGGCGCCCAGCGGCACCAGCCCGATCTCCACCTGTCGGCGGCTGAGCGTCTCGCACAGCAGCGAGCCGACGCCGATACCCACCGAGAACACCACCAGCAGCAGCGAGGCCACCTGCTCGTCGCCGTGCAGCACTTCCTTGGCGAAGCTCGGGAACTGGCTCAGGAACACCGCGCCGAAGAACCACATCCACGAGATGCCCAGCAGCGAGCGGAACACCACCACGTTCTGGTTCGCGAGCTTGAGGTTGCGCCAGGTCTCGCTGACGGGGTTCCAGTTGATGACCAGCCCCGGGTCGGTGGCGGGCGCGCGCGGAATGGCCTGCGCCACGCCCCGGCCGACCAGCGCCAGCAGCACGCAGCCCACGGCCACGCTCGTGTGGCCGACGTTCGGCAGGGCCACCAGCAGCCCGCCGGCGACCTGCCCGAGCAGGATGGCGACGAAGGTGCCCATCTCGACCATGCCGTTGCCGCCGGTGAGCTCGCGCGCGTCGAGCACCTGCGGCAGGTAGGCGAACTTGACCGGGCCGAAGAGCGTGGAGTGCAGCCCCATCAGGAACACGCAGGCCAGCAGCACCACCGCGTTGGCCGTGACGAAGCCCCAGGCGGCGATCAGCATGATCACGATCTCGAGGTCCTTGACGAAGCGGATCATCTTCGTCTTGTCGAACTTGTCGGTGAGCTGGCCGGAGGTGGCCGAGAACAGCAGGAAGGGCAGGATGAAGAGCGCGCCGATCACCAGGCCCGCCATCGAAGGCGGCATCCAGCTCAGCTGGAGCTGGTAGGTCACCATCACGGTGAAGGCGAACTTGAAGAGGTTGTCGTTCGCGGCACCCGCGAACTGGGTCCAGAAGAAGGGCGCGAAGCGCCGCTGCCCAAGGAGCGCGAACTGGTTGGCGTGGGCGTTCTCCTCGTGAGCCACGGGCGTGGCCGGGGCTGCGGCGGCGGGATTTGTCATTCGAAGAGTGCTCCTCATGCGGCCACGGCGGCGGCGCCCGGATTGTGCCGCAGCGCGGCTTCCCAGCGCATCTCCAGCTTGCGCAGCGCGAACACCACGGGCAGCCCGGCGAGCGAGGCCGTCAGGTGCTTGAGCGTGTGGCCCGACACCGTGTGCTGCGTGAATTCGTAGATCTGGTGATCGGCCATCTCGAAGCCCTTGGCCAGCACGTAGAAGAAGATCACCCAGCCCAGCTTCAGCCCCACCGACTTGCGCATCGGCGTGGCCAGCGCCAGCGTCAGCACCAGCGCCATGCCGCCGAACTGCACCAGCGCCCAGGGCATGACGTTGCCCGTCTCCTGGAACACCTCGGCCGACAGCAGCCCCGCCGTCAGCACGAACCAGGCGGCGGGCCAGCCGGCGCGCTGGCTCACCCGTTCGCAGACCGCCACGCCGATCAGCCCGGCGAAAGCCACCGCCATGCCGGCGCGGTCCGCCGCGAGCCGGGGGCCGTCGGGCATGAGGTGGTAGAAGGCCGAACCGGCGGCGGCGGCGATCAGGCCGGCGAAGAAGAGCCATGCGCAGTCGAGCGTGTTGTCCGGCGGATCGCTGGCCGGCGGGGCCAGCGGGAACTGCGACAGCGCCTCCTGGTGCGAGCGGTCGATGCGGTTGAGCCGGTACAGGCCCCACAGGCCGATCACCACGAAGGGGATGTTGCTCAGCACGTCCATGGCGTTCGGCAGCCCATGCCAGCCGCGGTTGTCGGCGAACACCGAGGCGATGGCCACGTCGGCGGCCGGCAGCTCGGGGCCGAAGAAGGCGATCAGCGCGAGCAGCGCGAAGGTGAAAAGCAACCCGCGTTCGCGGCGGCTGAGGGAGGGCAGAAGCATGGCGGTCCTCGGTGGTGGTCTGAACTGGGGCGGAATTTAGGGTCCGCACCCCTCCAGAGGCATCGAGAATCGATACGAGGTACTAATTCACACCCGGTGGTATCTCCACTTGATACTTGCCGACGCCCGTGTACGCTTCCGGCCCATGAGTACCACCGTCGATCTCGTCCAAGCCCTCAAGAACGAACTCAAGAACGCCCGCATGACCTACGCCGACCTGGCGCGGTCGCTCGACATGGCCGAATCCAGCGTCAAGCGCATGCTGGCCAAGAGCGACATGCCGCTGTCGCGCGTGGACGCCATCTGCCGGGCGCTGAAGATCGATTTCGCCGAGCTGGCGCGCCGCGTGGCCGACGCCCAGCCGCTGCTGAAGGAGCTGACGCACGAGCAGGAAAAGGCCGTGGTCAAGGACAAGAAGCTGCTGCTGGTGGCCATCAGCGTGCTGAGCCAGTGGACGCTGGAGCAGATCGTGGCGGCCTACCGCGTGAGCGAGGCCGAGTGCATCGGCTTCCTGGCCCAGCTCGACCGCATCGGCATCATCGAGTTGCGCCCGCTCAACCGGTATCGCCTGAAGCTCGCCAAGACCTTCCGCTGGCGCCCGCACGGCCCGGTGATGGAGTTCTTCCGCGAGAACGTGGTGCTCGACTACTACAAGGGCGGCTTCGACGGCCCTGCCGAGGGCCTGCTGCTGGTGCACGGCCAGATCAGCCGCTCGCTCGCGCCCGCCTTCCTGGAACGCCTGCAGCGCGTGGCGCAGGACTTCGCCCAGCAGCACCAGACCGACCAGAAACTGGCCGCCAAGGACCGCGAGGGCTACACGCTGCTGCTGGGGATGCGGAACTGGGAGTTCGAGGCTTTCACAAGGCTTCGTAGAGCCTGACGCTCAATCCAGGAACACCGAGGAACCGGCTTTGCCGGGCCTCTGGTGTTGCCGCCGGTAGGGGGAAAGCGCGCAACACGAAGTGCACGCAGCCTAGGAGCGAGCCCTATTTGGCTGCTTCGAGGGTGTCGCGCATCGTGCGCGCGGCGCTCTTCGCGGCCTCGGCGAAATCATCGCCCGACGAGGCGTAGATGATCGCGCGTGACGAGTTCACGATGATCGGCGCATCGGCGCGCCAGCCGGCTCGCACCGTGGCGACGGCATCGCCGCCCTGGGCGCCGACACCGGGAATCAGCAGCGGCACGGTCGGCGCGAGTTCGCGCACGCGCTCGATCTCGGCGGGGTAGGTCGCGCCCACCACCAGGCCGAGCTGGCCGTTCAGGTTCCACGGCCCCTGCGCCAGCTTGGCGACGTGTTCGTACAGGAAGGGCTGCCCTTCGACGTCCGCCAGACGCTGGCCCTGCAGGTCGGAGCCGCCGGGGTTGCTGGTGCGGCACAGCAGGAAGGCGCCCTTGCCCTCGTGCTTGAGGTACGGCGCCACCGAGTCGAAGCCCATGAAGGGCGACAGCGTCACCGCGTCGGCGCCGTAGCGCTCGAAGGCTTCGAGGGCGTACTGCTCGGCGGTCGAGCCGATGTCGCCGCGCTTGGCGTCGAGGATCACGGGCACGTGGGGCGCGTTGCGGCGCATGTGCTCCATGAGCTTTTCGAGCTGGGCTTCGGCGCGGTGGGCGGCGAAGTAGGCGATCTGCGGCTTGAAGGAAATGACCAGGTCGGCCGTGGCGTCGACGATGCGAGCACAGAAATCGTAGATGCGGGTGGCGTCGCCCTTGAGCTGACCCGGGAACCTGGCTGGCTCCGGATCGAGCCCCACGCAAAGCAAGGAACCGTTTTTTTGCTGTGCGGCGGCCAGCTTGTCGAGAAAAGTCATGAGGCCCGATTTTAGGCGGGCCGCCCCGGAACCACTCCAGGCGGTCAGTTCGATGCCGGCGTGTGCTGCTCTGCGGCCAGGCAGAGGTCGGCCCAGGCACGGGCCTTGTCTGCCGGATTGCGCAGCAGGTAGGCCGGGTGATAGGTGGCGATCACCGAGGCGCCCTCGACGCCCTCCAGCGGCACCGCGCGTCCGCGCAGCTTGCCCAGCGGGTCGCCGCTGCGCATCAGGCTCTGCGCGGCCAGCGGGCCCATGGCCAGCACGACGCGCGGGGCGATCGCCGCCGCGTGCTCGCCGAAGGCTTCGTCCATGGCGCGGGGGCTGCCGGGCTGGCCGATGGCCACGCCGCGGTGGGTGCGCATGAGGTGCACGGGCGTGCTGCCGTCGTGCAGCTTCAGGGCGCGCAGCATGTTGTCGAGCAGGCGGCCGGCATCGCCCGCGAAGGGATCGCCGTGTCGGCCGTCGGCCTCGGGCGGCATGTCGGCGACGACCAGCCAGCCGCCCTGCACGGAATCGGCGACGCCGGCATCGGCATAGAGGCGGCAGGGCGCTTCGACCAGCACGGCCGCGCCCTGGGTGACCGGCGCGGCTGCACGGGGAGCCGGCGCGGGAGCCTGCACCGGCGCGGCGACGGGCCTCGCGGCGGGCGGCGGGGGTGCGGCCACGGGCATATCGGCTTCGGGGCGTTCGTCGACGACGGGCAAATCCTGCTCGACCGGCGCGGGAGCCTCGGGCGCGGCAGCCACTTCGACCGCCTCGGGCACGGGCCACCAGACCTTCACGCCCATTTCGTCGAGCATGGCGCGCTGGCGGGCGTCCAGCCTCAGCGTCTGCACGGCGGCGCTCATCGCAGGCCTCCCCAGGCGGTGGAGCTTTCGTTCAGGCGCAGGCTCATGACGACAGCGTCCTCGCGCTTGCCGTCGTGCGCCGGGTAGTAGCCCTTGCGCACGCCGACGCTGCGAAAGCCCTGGCGCAGGTAGATGTCGAGCGCGCGCTGGTTGCTCTGGCGCACTTCGAGCCACAGCCACTGCGCACCCTCGGCGCGCGACCAGCCGCCCAGCGCCTCGAGCATGAGCGGCGCCCAGCCCTGTCGCTGGAAGGCCGGCGCCACGGTGATGTTCAGCAGGTGCACCTCGTCGACGCCCTTCATGGCGACGAAGTAGCCGATCAGCGTCTCGCCCAGCTGCGTGACCGGGGAAGTCACGCCCGGCGCCACGCCGGGGGCCAGCAGGCACTGGCAGTGGTAGCCCACGGCCATGGAATCGGTGAAGTTGGCGCGCGTCCAGGGGTGGCTGTAGGCCGTCTGCTCGACCGCGCAGACGGCATCGATCCGCTCGACGGTGAGCGGTTCGAGGCGGGCTTCGACGGGCTGGAGGACGGTGCTCATGCGTGGGTGACTAGCGTGCTGCGGCGGCAGCCTTGATGGCGGCGCGCTCTTCGGTGGTTTGCGCCACTTTATCGCGAACGTACAGCGGCCAGGCCTGCGCGGCCGGCACGGTGCGACCGGCGGCGAGCAGCGCGGGCGCCAGCCGCAGCATGGCGGCGGCCATCGGCAGCGCCTCGTGGCGGGCCGCGGCAGGGGCCAGGCGCTCGCCGTAGGCGGCGAAGGCATTGCCGGCGAGCGCCCAGCCGGCGGGCACTTCGAGTTCCTCGGGCGCCAGCAGCAGCGGCTCCTCGCCGCCTTCGGGCTGGCCGAGCGGGCCGTGCGCCACGAAGTCGTAGCGCGCGGCGTAGACCTGCTCCATGCGCGCGTCCAGCGCCGCCACCACCTGCTGCGCGCCGAACGCGTGGCGCGCTTCCTCGGCCACCGCGAGCAGGGTGTCGACCGGCAGCAGCGGCACCTTGGCGCCGTAGGCCAGGCCCTGCGCCACCGAGCAGGCGGTGCGCAGCCCCGTGAAGGAGCCCGGGCCGCGGCCGAAGGCGATGGCGTCGAGCTCGGCCAGCGCAAGGCCGGCTTCGCCCAGCAGTTGCCGGATCACGGGAAGAAGGGTGCTGGAGGCCTGCGCGCCGCCGGCGCCGTCGTGCGACAGGAGCCTGTCGCCGTGCAGCACGGCCACGGACAGGTGTTCGGTGCTGGTGTCGAAGGCGAGCAGCTTGGGCGGGACGGGAGACATCCCTGCGATTATCGAGCGCCGGGCAATTCCGAAGCCCCGCCTGCGGTATCGGCAGGTTTGCCGCCATCGGCATCGTCGCTGCGCAGGATCGCCAGCCCCGCCCGGCGCAACGGCACCAGCGCCGCTGCCGGCGCCTGCGGCGAGACCAGCAGCGTGCCGGCCGATGCCACCGGGTTGACCACCCAGGCCGACGCCGCGCCGATCTTCTCCGACGAGGCCATCACCACCGTCTCGGCCGCCGAGGCCATCAGCGCGCGCTTGATCTCGGCCTCTTCCAGGTCGCCGGTGGTCAGCCCGGCCTCGGCGTGCACGCCGGTGACGCCCATGAAGTAGGTGTCGGCGTGGATGCGCGAGATGGCCGCCATCGCCGCCGAGCCCACCGCCACTATCGAATGCCGGAAGAGCCGCCCGCCGATCAGCACCACCTCGATGCCCGCGTGCGAGGCCAGCTCCACCGCCACCGACGGGCTGTGCGTGACCACCGTGGCCTGCAGCTTCGCCGGCAGGTGGCGCGCGAGCTGCACGGCGGTGGTGCCGCCGTCGACGAAAACCACCTGCCCCGGCTTCACCAGGCGCGCGGCGGCGCGGCCGATGTCGATTTTTTCGTCGGGCGCGAGCTGCTGTCGGCCGGCGAAGTCGGCCTCGGCCGCCGCCAGCGGCAGCGCACCGCCGTGCACGCGCTGCAGCAGACCCTCGGCCGCCAGCTCGCGCAGGTCGCGGCGGATGGTGTCTTCCGACAGGCCGAGTTCCTCGCTGAGCGACTTGGCGACGACATTGCCGTTGCGCCGCAGGACCGAAAGGATGTGGTGCTTGCGCTGGCTGGTGAGCATCCGGCGATGGTATCGGCTGGCGCCGCTTTTTGCACGATTTTTCTTGTTATTGCACGAACATGCACATATGCTCGGCGCCATGACCATCCACGACCGCGTCCGGGTGCACGAAGTCACCCTGCTTTCCGACAACTGGTACACGCTGCGCACCACCGCCTTCGACTGGCGCCGCAACGACGGCCAGTGGCAGCGCATGCACCGCGAGACCTACGACCGCGGCAACGGAGCCACGCTGCTGCCCTACAACCTGCAGCGGCGCACGGTGCTGCTCACGCGCCAGTTCCGCTACCCGGCCTTCGTCAACGGCCACGACGACCTGCTGATCGAGGCCGCCGCCGGCCTGCTGGACGACGCGGCGCCCGAGGAGCGAATCCGCGCCGAGGTCGAGGAAGAGCTCGGCTACCGGCTCGGCGATGTGCGCAAGGTCTTCGAGTGCTTCATGAGCCCGGGCTCGGTCACCGAGAAGCTGCATTTCTTCGTCGCGCCCTACGAGTCGTCGATGCGCGTCGGCGAAGGCGGCGGGCTGGCCGAGGAAGGCGAGGACATCGAGGTGCTCGAAACCGGCATCGACGAGGCGCTGGCCATGGTGGCCGACGGCCGCATCGCGGACGCCAAGACGGTGATGCTGCTGTATCACGCGAAGCTGCACGTTTTCCCGCCGGGATAATCGGCGGATGCCCTTCGACTTCCGCCGCGCCGCCTGCGCCCTGATCTTCACGACGCTGGCCCCGGCCGGCGCATTCGCCCAACAACAGGCTCCGCAAGCCCTCCCCACCCAGATCGAAGCCGCCCTCGCCCGCGCCAAGGTGCCGCGCGAGTCGGTGACCATGCTGGTCGCCGAGGCCGACGGCACGCGCCAGCCGCGCCTGGCCTGGCGCACGCAGGCGCAGGTGAACCCGGCGTCGATCATGAAGCTGGTGACGACCTACGCCGCGCTCGACCTGCTCGGCGCCGCCTACAGCTGGACCACGCCGGTCTACGTCGACGGCACGGTGAACAACGGCGTGCTCAACGGCAACCTCTACATCAAGGGCCAGGGCGACCCCAAGCTGGTGCTGGAGCGCGTGTGGCTGCTGCTGCGCCACGTGCAGGGGCTGGGCATCACCACGGTGAGCGGCGACATCGTCCTCGACCGCAGCGCCTTCGAGACCACGGTGGAGGGCGACCCGTCGGCCTTCGACGGCGAGCCGCTGCGCCCCTACAACGCCTCGCCCGACGCGCTGCTGGTGAACTTCAAGTCGGTCAACATGACTTTCGCGCCCGACCGCGCCGGCCAGATCGCGCGCGTGAGCTACGAGCCCCCGCTGGCCAGCGTGGCGATGCCGCAGACCGTGGCGATCGTGCCCGGCGAATGCGGCGACTGGCGCGGCACGCTGCGCGCCGACTTCTCCGACGTGAACCGCATCCGCTTCAACGGCGGTTTCCCCAGCGGCTGCGGCGAGAAGAGCTGGGCCGTGGCCTATGGCGACCCACGCACCTACGCCATGCGCGCCATCGGCGGCATGTGGGCCGAGATGGGCGGGCGCGTGGGCGGGCAGATGCGCGAGGGCCGCGTGCCGGCGGGGCTGAAGCCGGCCTTCGAGTTCGAGTCCCCGCCGCTGGCGGAGGTGATCCGCGACGTCAACAAGTACAGCAACAACGTGATGGCGCAGCAGCTGTTCCTCACCATCGGGCTGGCGCAGAAGAACCGCGGCACCTTCGAAGCCTCGCGCGCGGCCATGGGCCAGTGGTGGCGCGACCGCATCGGCACGGGCGAGGCCCAGCCGGTGTTCGAGAACGGCTCGGGCCTGTCGCGCGACGAGCGCATCAGCGCGGCCGCACTCGGAAAGATGCTGCAGGTGGCATGGCGCTCGCCGGTGATGCCGGAGCTGATGTCCTCGCTGCCGGCCATGGGCGTGGACGGCACGCTGAAGAAGCGCTCGCTGCGCTCCGGCGGCTCGGCGCACCTGAAGACCGGCACGCTGCGCGACGCCTCGGGCGTGGCCGGCTACGTGGACGGCGCCAGCGGACGCCGCTACGTGCTCGTGGCCATCGCCAACGGCGAGAACGCCGGGGCCGCGCGCGCGGCCTTCGACGCGCTGGTCGACTGGGCCTCGCAGGACAACTGAAGGCCGGCCGCCGGCCTGCTGCCGGCTCCCGGTGCTGTGTACTGAAGTCTTCTGAGGGCAAACGCCCGCTTGCGCGCGGACATGCCGCTGCCCAGAATCGGACGGTCGTTCGATTCCATACAAGCCAGACGCCTCGCCGGCGCAGGAGACATGCCTTGAACCAGCCGCACCGCCAGCCCTCCAGCCCCATGCGCAAGAAGACAGCCGCCTTCACGGCCGTCGCAAGCGCCGCGACCCTGCTGCTGCTCGCCGCCTGCGGCGGTGGTGGCGGGGGCGGAGGAGGCATCGGCGTCGGGGTGGGCGTTCCGCCGCCCGCGGCCGACAACGGCCGGGGCTCGGTGGTCACCGACCCGCCCGAAAAGACGGCCGCGCTGACGGCCGGCCAGTTCACCGCCAGCCTGCAGGCCAGCGACCAGGGCAAGGCCCTGCTGCAGGTGGCGGGCACGCCCAAGTGCGGCATGGACCTGCGCTACCTCGAATACCGCACCATCGGCGCGAAGAACGAAGCCACCAACGCCACCGCCGCCATCATGGTGCCCACCGGCTCCGACGTGGCCTGCAGCGGCCAGCGCCCGGTCGTGCTCTATGCCCACGGCACCACCGCCGCCAAGGCCTACAACCTGGCCAAGTGGACCGACAGCACCCAGGCCGCCGCCGGCGAGGGCCTGATGGTCGCCGCCATGTTCGCGGCGCAGGGCTACATCGTGGTGGCGCCCAACTACGCGGGCTACGACAAGTCGACGCTGCCCTACCACCCCTACCTCGACGGCGACCAGCAGGGCAAGGACATGGTCGATGCGCTCACCGCGGCGCGCAAGACCTTCTCGGGCATCGGCGCGAACGACGCCGGTTCGCTCTTCATCACCGGCTATTCGCAGGGCGGCTACGTGGCGATGGCGGCGCACCGCGAGATGCAGGCCAACGGCAAGCCGGTGACAGCCTCGGCGCCGCTGTCTGCGCCCTCGGCCATCAGCCTGCTGAGCGACTACACCTACCTGGGCTGGCCGGCGCTGGGCTCCACGCTGTTCGTGCCGCTGCTGTCGACCAGCTGGCAGCAGCAGTTCGGCAACGTCTACGGCTCGACCAGCGACGTGTACGAGGCGCAGTACGCCAGCGGCATCGACACGCTGCTGCCGAGCGCATCGCCCGGCACGCTGTTCTCCAGCGGCAAGCTGCCGCAGCTCGCGCTGTTCCCGGCGGACGCCAAGCCGGGGCCGGTGAGCCCGGAGCTTTCGATCTTCTACGGCCCCAACAACCTCATCAAGCAGAGCTTCCTCACGCAGGCAGCCGGCGACATCCAGGGCAACCCCTGCCCCGGCAACGCGCTGCCGGCCACGGCCGCTTCGCTGAGCACCACCTCGCCGCTGGACTGCAAGCCCTCCACGGGCTTCCGCAAGGCCGCCATCGCCAACGACCTGCGCAACTGGGTGCCGACTCGGCCGATGCTGATGTGCGGCGGCGCCAACGACCCGACGGTGAACTTCGCGAGCACCCGCGCCACCTCGGGCTACTTCCGCGCCAAGGGCATGCCGTCCAGCCTGCTGTCCGTGGTCGACCTGGAGGACTCGGCAGCCATCGACGCCTACGCCACCGCCCGCGCCGGCTTCGCGCAGGCCAAGGCCCTGCTGGCGCAGAACACCTCGGGCAGCGCATCGGACAAGGCGCAGGCCGTCACGCTCGCGTACCACGGCACGCTTGCGCCGCCGTTCTGCCTGGCCTCCGCGCGGGGCTTCTTCCAGGGAGTGCTCGCAGCCGGAGGCTGAACGAAGAGCCCATTCCAGGAACACCGCGGAACCGGCTTTGCCGGGCCGCTGGTGTTGCCCCCTGCAAGGGGGTGGGCGGCCACACGAAGTGGGCAAGCCTGGGGGTTAGCCAGGTTTAAGCGGCCGACGCGCGCTGCAAGCGGTCTTTCACGCCTTCCCACTCGTGCGTGTCGGGCGGCGTCTCCACCCAGATCAGCTTCACGCCCTGCGCGTCGAACTCGCGCAGCACCGCGAACAGCAACTGCGCGCTGGCCGCCGCGTCGTCTGGCATGCGCCGCAGCAGCACGCGCTGCGAGCGGCTGCGCACCGCAGTGCGGGACCACACGGCGATGTGGGCGGCGTTCGCGCCGAGCACGTCGAGGCCGGTCTGGATCGACTTGGCGTCCATCAGCCGCACCTTGGCGTTCGGGGCGTAGTGCGCTTCGAGCGTGCCCGAGGCGCGCGGGTCGGGCGTTTCGAGCACTTCGCGGTCGGCGAGCTTCTCGCCGCAGGCGGCCTCGATCTGCGCGCGCGTGATGAGGCCTGGGCGCAGCAGCACGGGCGCGCCGCGGCTGCAGTCGACGATGGTCGATTCGATGCCCACGTCGCAGGCTCCGCCGTCGATCACCAGCAGCTCGTCGCCGAACTCGTCGTGCACGTGCTGCGCGGTGGTGGGGCTGACGCGGCCGAAGCGGTTGGCGCTGGGCCCCGCGAGACCGGGCACGCCCTGCTCGGCGCAAGCCTCCAGCAGCGCCTGCGCCACCGGATGCGAGGGGCAGCGCAGGCCGATGGTGTCCTGCCCGCCGGCGGCAGCGGCGCCCACGCCGGGCTGGCGCGTGACGATCAGCGTGAGCGGCCCGGGCCAGAAAGCCTGCACCAGCTTCTGCGCGAAGTCCGGCAGCGGCTGGGCGAAGCGCGAGAGCGATTCGGTGCCCTTGATGCCGGCCGCCACGTGGACGATCAGCGGATGGTCCGACGGCCGCCCCTTGGCCTCGAAGATGCCGGCCACCGCGGTGTCGCTGCTCGCGTCGGCGCCCAGGCCGTACACCGTCTCGGTCGGGAAGGCCACCAGCCCGCCCGCGCGCAGCACGCGCGCCGCCTCGGCAATGGCTTCGGGGGTGCGGCCGTCGAGGATCATGCGAGGTCGGCGGTGCTCACCGCCGGCAGGCCCAGCAGCAGCGCGGCCTGCGAGGCCGTGGCGCGCACCGCCTCGAGCGTGGCGCCGGTCAGCGTGAGGTGGCCCATCTTGCGGCCGCGGCGCGGCTCGATCTTTCCGTAGAGGTGCAGGTGGGCGCCGGGCAGCGCGAGCACCTCGCTCCAGCGCGGCGACACCGGCTTGTCGGACTTGCCGTCGGCACCGGCCGGAAACCACAGGTCGCCCAGCAGGTTGAGCATGATCGCGGGGCTGTGCTGGCGCGGAGCGGCCAGCGGCAGGCCGGCGAGCGTGCGCACCTGCAGCTCGAACTGCGACACGTCGCAGGCTTCCATGGTGTAGTGGCCGCTGTTGTGCGGACGCGGCGCCATCTCGTTGACGACCAGCGAGCCGTCGGCCAGCGCGAAGAACTCGACGCACAGCACGCCGACGTAGCCCAGGCCGTTGGCGATGCTTTTCGCCGAATTGACGGCGCCCTGCGCCACCGTCTTGGGCATGTTCTGCGGGTGCACCTCGGTCACGGCGAGGATGCCGTCGCGGTGCAGGTTGCGCTGCGGCGGGAAGTGCACGATCTGGCCGTCGCGCCCGCGCGCGAGGATGACCGAGCACTCGAATTCGAGCGGCAGCATCTTCTCGAGCACGCAGGGCACGCAGCCCGTGGCCTGCCAGGCATCGACCAGCTCGGCGCGCGTCTTCACGCGCTGCTGGCCCTTGCCGTCGTAGCCCAGGCGCGCGGTCTTGAGGATGCCGGGCAGCAGGTTGTCGTCGATGGCTGCCAGCTGCGCAGCCGTTTCGATGACCGCGTAGGGCGCGCAAGGCACGCCGCAGCGGGTGAAGTGGGCCTTCTCGGCGATGCGGTCCTGCGCGATGGCGATGGCCGGCGCGGCGGGCGACACCGGGCGCGCCACCGCGAGATGCTCCAGCGAGGGCGCGGGCACGTTCTCGAACTCGGTGGTCACCGCGTCGGCCAGGCCGGCCAGGCGGGCCAAGCCGTCGATGTCGTCGTAGTCGGTGTGGATGTGGTGGTGGCTCACACGGCCGGCGGGGCTGTCGGTGTCGGGGTCGAGCACCGCGGTGAAGTAGCCCATGCGCTGGGCGGCGTGGACGAACATCCGCCCCAGCTGGCCGCCGCCGAGCACGCCGAGCGTGGCGCCCGGGAGGATGGGCAGGTCGCCGTTCTTGCTGCTCACAGGGCACCTCCGCCTTGCGGCGAGAAAGGAGACACGGGGGGAGCCCCGTCGCCATGGCCCGCAGGAGCCGGGGGCAGGGTCATGGCCTCGGCGGCCGCCGTCTGCGCGGCGCGGAAGGCGTCGAGCTTCGCGCGCAGCGCCGGGTCGTTCACCGCCAGCATCGACACCGCGAACAGCGCCGCGTTGGCCGCGCCGGCATTGCCGATGGCGAAGGTGGCGACTGGCACGCCCTTTGGCATCTGCACGATGCTGTAGAGCGAATCGACGCCCTGCAGGTGGCGGCTGGCCACCGGAACGCCGAGCACCGGCACCGTTGTCTTGGAGGCCAGCATGCCCGGCAAGTGGGCCGCGCCGCCCGCGCCGGCGATGATCGCGGCAAGGCCGCGCCCGGCGGCGCTTTCGGCATATTCGAAGAGCGTGTCGGGCATCCGGTGGGCCGAGACCACCCTGGCTTCGTGCCCGATTCCGAATTGCTGGAGAATCTCGACCGCGTTGCGCATCGTCTCCCAATCGGAGTTCGAGCCCATCACTACACCGACCTGAATGGTTTCGTTCATGGTTTCAATTTTACGTTTCACCCCCAGCTGGTTCCGATGATCGACATCACTCTCGAAAATTTCCAGGCCGAACTGATCGAAGCCTCGGTCGCCACACCGGTGCTGCTGGACATCTGGGCCGAATGGTGTGGCCCCTGCAAGCAGCTCGGCCCGGTGCTCGAAAAGCTCGAGGTCGAGTACGGCGGGCGCTTCACGCTGGCCAAGCTGGACGCCGACAAGGTGCCGCAGATCTCCTCGCAGCTGTCGGAGATGTTCGGCGTGCGCAGCATCCCGTTCTGCGTGATGTTCAAGGACGGCCAGCCGGTGGACGGCTTCGTCGGCGCCATCCCGGCCGACAAGGTCCGCGAATTCCTCGACAAGCACGTGCCCGGCGCCGACGAGGCCGAGGCCGCCTCCGAGGAAGCCGCCGCGCAGGAAGCGCTGGCTGGCGGCGACACCCAGGGCGCCCTCGAAAAGCTGCAGCACGCCGTGGCCACCGACCCGGCCAACGACGACGCCCGCTTCGACTACGTCAAGCTGCTGCTGCAGGAAGGCCGCGTCGACGACGCCAAGGTGGCCTTCGCCCCGGTGATCGCCAAGACCTCGCTGGTGCGCCGCTTCGACGCGCTGCAGCGCTGGATGGATGCTATCGATTTCGCAGCACCGCCGGCCGGTGCCGCGCCCTCGATCGCCGATTTCGACGCGAAGATCGCCGCCAACAAGCGCGACTTCGACGCCCGCTTCGGCCGCGCCCGCCTGCTGATGGTCGAGCAGCGCTGGACCGACGCCATGGACGAACTGCTCGACATCCTGATGCGCGACAAGACCTGGAGCGAGGACCTCGCCCGCAAGACCTACATCGCCATCCTCGACATCATCGAGCCGCCGAAGGTGAAGGTGGCCGACGGGCAGATCCCGCCGGACGATCCGGTGGTGGCGAGCTACCGCCGCCGGCTCAGCAGCATCGTGCTGAGCTGACTTCCCTGCAGACCTTCCACGAAAGCGGCCTACGGGCCGCTTTTTCCATGGCTTGGCGACCTGGGAGCGGCATTGGCGGGCCAGGCGCCGTCGCATACGATCACGCCCGATTCAACTTGTTGCAGATGCAAAAAGGAACACTGGCCATGCGCTCCTTCGCCCGCCGCACCCCGCTCTTCCCCGCCCTTGCCGCCACTGCCCTGCTGGCCACGCTGGCCGGTTGCGGCAGCGGCATCAGCCTCGACGAGCCGATCGAGGGTCCGGCCTGGCAACTGGCCCAGCTGGGCGATGAACCGGTGCAGCCGGGCAGTGGCGCCCAGGTGCAGTTCGACCGCAGCAGCGGGCGCGTGAGCGGCTCGGGCGGCTGCAACCGCATCTCCGGCACTTTCACGCGCACCGGGGTCGCGCTGAAGATCGGCCAGCTGGCCTCCACCCGCATGGCCTGCACCGACCCGACGCGCGGCGCCAACGAGGCGCAGTTCATTTCCGCGCTGCAGAGCGCCGCGAGCTACCGGCTGGCCGGGCCGACCCGGCTGGCGCTGCTGGATGCGAGCGGGCGGACGGTGGCGCTGTTGAACAGCGGCGGCAGCCGCTGACAAGCTTCAGCCCGTCAGCCGCTCCAGCGCCTCGCGGTACTTGGCGGCCGTCTTCTCGATGACCTCGGCCGGCAGGCGCGGCGCCGGGGGCGTCTTGTCCCAGGGCTTGCCGTTGATCTTGGTGGCCTCGAGCCAGTCGCGCACGAACTGCTTGTCGTAGCTCGGCGGATTGGCGCCGGACGCCAGCGCGGCCTGGTAGCCCTCGACGGGCCAGTAGCGCGAGCTGTCGGGAGTGAGCACTTCGTCCATCAGCACCAGCGTGCCGTTCTCGTCGAGGCCGAACTCGAACTTGGTGTCGGCAATGATCATTCCCTTGGCCAGGGCGATCTGCGCGGCGGTCTCGTAGATGGCGATGCTGGTTTCGCGGATCTGCTGCGCGAGCTTGGGGCCGACGATCTCGACCACGCGCTCATAGCTGATGTTCTCGTCGTGCTCCCCGGCGGCGGCCTTGGCGGCGGGGGTGAAGATGGGGCGCGGCAGCTTGCTCGCGTTGGTCAGGCCCTCGGGCAGCGGCACGCCGCAGACCGAGCGGCTTTCCTGGTATTCCTTCCAGCCGCTGCCGGCCAGGTAGCCGCGCACCACGGCCTCGACCGGGATCGGCTTCAGGCGCTTGACCAGCATCGAGCGGCCGGTGACCTGCGGCACCTCGGCGGCCGTGACCACGCTCTCGGGCGCGTCGCCGGTCAGGTGGTTAGGGCAGAGCTGGCCGAGGCGGTCGAACCACCACAGGGCCATCTTCGTGAGGATCTCGCCCTTGCCGGGAATGGGCTCGCCCATGATCACGTCGAAGGCGCTGAGCCGGTCGCTCGCGACCATCAGGATGCGGTCTTCGCCGACGGCGTAGTTGTCGCGCACCTTGCCGCGCGCAAGCAGGGGCAGGCTCTGGATGGAGGAGGTGTGGACGGTGGTCATGAGAGCAACGGCAAATGCAGTGAGAAACGTGGGGACGGTGAAAGCGGATTGTGCGCGCAGAAAAAAGCCACCGCGAACGGTGGCCTTCGGATCAGCGGGAAGTGATCAGATGACTTCCTGCGCGAGTTCGCCCTTGGCGTACTTGGCGGCGACCACCTGCAGGCTGTCGCCCTTGATCCTGGCGCCCTGGCCTTCGCAGCCGAACTCGATGTAGCGCTGCTTGCAGATCTGCTTGGCGGCCTCGCGCGCGGGCTTGAGCCACTCGCGGGCGTCGAACTTCTCGGGGTTCTCGAACAGGAACTTGCGCACCGCGCCGGTCATGGCAAGGCGGATGTCGGTGTCGATGTTGATCTTGCGCACGCCGTACTTGATGGCTTCCTGGATTTCCTCGACGGGCACGCCGTAGGTTTCCTTCATGTTGCCGCCGTACTTGCGGATGATTTCGAGCAGGTCCTGCGGGACCGACGACGAGCCGTGCATCACCAGGTGGGTGTTGGGCAGGCGGGCGTGGATTTCCTTCACGCGCTGGATCGACAGGATGTCGCCCGTGGGCTTGCGGGTGAACTTGTAGGCGCCGTGGCTGGTGCCGATGGCGATGGCCAGCGCGTCGAGCTGCGTGGCCTTGACGAACTGGGCGGCTTCCTCGGGGTCGGTCAGCAGCGCGGAGTGGTCGAGCACGCCTTCGGCGCCGATGCCGTCTTCCTCGCCGGCCATGCCGGTCTCCAGCGAGCCCAGGCAGCCCAGCTCGCCCTCGACGGTCACGCCGACCTTGTGCGCCAGCTGCACGACCCTGCGGGTCACGTCGACGTTGTAGTCGAAGGAGGCGGGCGTCTTGCCGTCTTCATGCAGGGAGCCGTCCATCATGACAGACGAAAAACCGAGGTCGATGGCACCCTGGCAGATGGCCGGGCTCTGGCCGTGGTCCTGGTGCATGACCAGCGGGATGTTCGGGTACTGCTCGATGGCGGCCTGGATCAGGTGCTTGATGAAGGCCTCGCCGGCGTATTTGCGGGCGCCTGCGCTGGCCTGCAGGATGACGGGCGCGCCGGTTTCCTTGGCGGCCTCCATGACGGCCTGGACCTGTTCGAGGTTATTGACGTTGAAGGCCGGAATGCCGTAGCCATTGGCTGCGGCATGGTCGAGCAGTTCGCGCATCGAGACGAGTGCCATGGGAAATACCTCGCGGGAAATTGGAAAAAGAAGAAGACGGAAAGGCGGGAAAAACTGCCGCAATTCTACCGAGCACCCTTGTGGGACAGGACCGACGCCAGCCCGAGGAAATCCATGACAGGCGGCAGCACCGGCCCGCCCAGCCACTGGATGGGCCTGGCGAAGGCGCCGATCAGCGTCACGTGGCTCAGGTCGTCGAACAGCCTGACCTCGACCGGTACGCCCGCCGCGCGCAGCGCCGCGGCCATCTGCCCCGTGTTGCGGTCGGGGTAGACCAGCTCGTCCTTCGACGCCGCCATGAGCAGGGCGCGCGGCGACCCGGACGTGACGTGCGCCAGCGGCTGTGAATCGCGCGGCGTGTCCGGCCAGTTGAAGGCCACCTGCGCCTGCGGGTCGCCGATGGGCAGGAAGTCGTAGGGGCCGGCCAGGCCTATCCAGCCCGCGAGCTGCGTCGGGCTGGCGCCCAGTTCCCCGAGCCAGCGCCCGTCGAGCGCGACCATCGCGGCGTTGTAGCCGCCCGAGCTGTGGCCCATGACGTACACCCGCTTCGGATCGGCGCCCAGCCGGGCCGCATTGTCGAGCGCCCATTTGGTGGCCAGCGCGCTGTCGCGCACGAACGCCGGGTAGGTGAAGGCCGGCGAGAGCCCGTAGTCGGGCACCACCACCACGGCGCCCCGTGCGGCCAGCGCCTCGCCGACGAACCGGTAGCTGGCGCGGTCGCCGTTCGTCCAGGTGCCGCCGTAGAAGAACACGACCAGCGGCCGGGCGCCCGGCGCCGGCTGCACGGACGGCAGCGGCCGGTACACGTCGAGCAGCTGGCGCGGCGCCTCGCCGTAGGCGATGCCGCCCTGGAACTGGTAGGTGTCGGTGGGCACCAGGCCGTTGAGCACCTTGACCGGCGAACAGGCCGAAAGCAATGCGGAGGCGAGGGCAAGGGCGAGGACGAAGGCGCCGCGGCGCCGGAGAAATGACGCGGGGGAGGGAGGAATCATCCGTGCTGTACGCAGACAGCCGCGCGCCGGTTTCGTCAGATCGGCAGCTGAGTGGTCGAAAGCACCTGCTTGAGCACGATGAAAGTGCGGATCTGCCGCACCCCCGGCAGGTACAGCAGCTGCTCGGCGTGCAGGCGGTTGAAGCTGTCGTTGTCGCGGGTGCGCACGAGCATGAAGTAGTCGAATTCGCCCGACACCACGTGGCATTCGAGGCAGCCCGAGACCTTCTGGGCGGCCTTCTCGAAGTCGGAGAAGGAGTCGGGCGTGGAGCGGTCGAGCACCACGCCGATCATCACCAGCATGCTGGCGTCGAGCGCGTCGGGGTCGAGCAGCGCGACGATGCCCTTGATGAGGCCCGCCGCCTTGAGCCGCTCCACGCGGCGCAGGCAGGCGGCCGGGCTCAGGTTGACCTTGGCGGCCAGCGCCACGTTCGACAGCGAGGCGTCGCGCTGCATGGTGCGCAGGATGGCGCGGTCGGTGCGGTCGAGCTCCGGGGTGTCACGCAATTTTGTTGTGCTCATCTTTTATTCATCAGAACGAAAGCATTGGATTCCTCGATATTGCCTCTTTTTCTCTGACAGATCCAACAAACTTCGCAAGCACGTTGTGCGGCATTGTTCCTACGATGGAGGCTTCGACACACCCCTCCTTCTTCCTCCCTTTGCTGGAACTGCCGCCATGAACCTCGAGAAATTTCCCCGCTACCCGCTGACCTTCGGCCCCACGCCGATCCAGCCTCTCAAGCGCCTAAGCGCGCACCTGGGCGGCAAGGTCGACCTCTATGCCAAGCGCGAGGACTGCAACAGCGGCCTGGCCTTCGGCGGCAACAAGACGCGCAAGCTCGAATACCTGATCCCCGAGGCGATCGAAGGCGGCTACGACACGCTGGTGTCCATCGGCGGCATCCAGTCGAACCAGACGCGGCAGGTCGCGGCCGTGGCGGCACACCTCGGCATGAAGTGCGTGCTGGTGCAGGAGAACTGGGTCAACTACTCCGACGCGGTGTACGACCGGGTCGGCAACATCGAGATGTCACGCATCATGGGCGCCGACGTGCGCCTGGACGCAGCGGGCTTCGACATCGGCATCCGCAAGAGCTGGGAAGACGCCATGGAGAGCGTCCGCAAGGCCGGCGGCAAGCCGTTCCCGATTCCCGCGGGCTGCTCGGAGCATCCGCGCGGCGGCCTGGGTTTCGTCGGCTTTGCCGAGGAAGTGCGCCAGCAGGAGGCCGAGCTGGGCTTCAAGTTCGACTACATCGTGGTCTGCTCCGTCACGGGCAGCACCCAGGCCGGCATGGTGGTGGGCTTCGCCGCCGACGGCCGCGCCGACCGCGTGATCGGCATCGACGCCTCGGCCAAGCCGCAGCAGACCTTCGACCAGATCCTGCGCATCGCCAAGAACACGGCTGAACTGGTGGAGCTGGGCCGCGACATCACCGAGAAGGACATCGTGCTCGACCGCCGCTTCGGCGGCCCTGAATACGGCCTGCCCAACGAGGGTACGCTCGAAGCCATCCGCCTGAGCGCGCGCTTCGAGGCCATGCTGACCGACCCCGTGTACGAGGGCAAGTCGATGCACGGGATGATCGAGAAGGTGCGCCTGGGCGAATTCCCGGCGGGCTCGAAGGTGCTGTACGCGCACCTGGGCGGCGTGCCCGCGCTGAACGCTTATAGCTTCCTGTTCAGGAACGGATAAGTTCCAGGAACACCGCGGAACCGGCTCTGCCGGGCCGCAGGTGTTGCCCCCTGCAAGGGGGTTGGCGCAGCGACACGAAGTGCGCGAAGCCTGGGGGTTTGCTTAACTTGCTCTGCAGATCTTCAGCATGTTGGTGCCGCCGGGGGCACCCATCGGCTCGCCGCAGGTGATGGCGTAGACATCGCCGCTTTGCACGATGCCGCGCTTCTTCAGGTGGTTCTCGGCCTGCAGCAGCGCGGTGTCGCGGTCGCTTTCCGAATCCATCAGCAGCGGGCGCACGTTGCGGTAGAGCGCCATCTTGCGCTGCGTGGCGAGGCGCGAGGTCAGCGCGTACATGGGAATGTGCGCGCGGTGGCGGCTCATCCACAGCGGCGTGGAGCCCGACTCGGTGAGCGCCACGATGGCCTTGGCGCCCAGGTGGTGGGCGGTGAAGAGCGCGCCCATGGCGATCGACTGGTCGATGCGGCTGTAGTTCTGGCCGCTGAAGTCGGCGTCGAGCTGCTTGTCCTCGGCGGCTTCGGCGGCCTCGCAGATGCGGCTCATCTCCTGGACGGTCTCGAGCGGGTAGCGGCCCGAGGCCGTTTCGGCCGAGAGCATCACGGCGTCGGTGCCGTCGAGCACGGCGTTGGCCACGTCGCTCACCTCGGCGCGCGTGGGCACGGGGTTGGTGATCATCGACTCCATCATCTGGGTCGCGGTGATGACCACCTTGTCCATCTCGCGGGCCATGCGGATCATCTTCTTCTGCAGCGCGGGCACTGCCGCGTTGCCCACCTCGACCGCGAGGTCGCCGCGCGCGACCATGATGCCGTCGCTGGCACGCAGGATCTCTTCGAGCTTCGGAATGGCCTCGGCGCGCTCGATCTTGGCGATCATGCCGGGCTTGTGGCCGTATTCGGCGGCGGCCACGTTGCACAGCTGGCGCGCCATTTCCATGTCGGTGGCGTTCTTGGGGAAGCTCACGGCGACGTAGTCGGCCTGGAAGCTCATCGCGGTCTTGATGTCCTCCATGTCCTTGGCCGTCAGCGCGGGCGCGGTGAGGCCGCCGCCCTGCTTGTTGATGCCCTTGTTGTTCGAGAGCTCGCCGCCGAGCTTCACGGTGGTGTGCACGGCCTCGCCCTTGACGGCGTCCACCGTCAGCACGATGAGGCCGTCGTTCAGCAGCAGCCTGTCGCCGGGCTTCACGTCGCGCGGCAGGTCCTTGTAGTCGAGGCCCACGGCATCGGCGTCGCCAAGCTCGGTGCGCGAGGCGTCGAGCACGAACTTGGCGCCGGCCTCTAGCCAGACCTTGCCCTGCGCGAACTTGCCCACGCGGATCTTCGGGCCCTGCAGGTCGGCCATGATGGCCACTTCGCGCCCGGCCTTGCGGGCGGCTTCGCGCACCATGGTGGCGCGATCGATGTGGTCCTGCGCCGTACCGTGGCTGAAGTTCAGCCGCACCACGCTGACCTTGGCCAGGATCATCTTTTCCAGCAGTTCGGGCGTGCTGGACGCCGGACCGAGGGTGGCAACGATCTTGGTGGCGTGGCGGGGAATGCGGTCCGTGCTCATGAGGGTAGTCTCCGTTTTGTATTCGCTACTGTATACACTTTGTGTGTCGAACGGAAGTCACCCATGGGTTTTCCCGCTTCGGGTTTCGCTCAGCCCGCGGCGCGCTTCGACAGGATCTCGAAGGCCGGCAGGGTCTTGCCTTCCAGCACTTCCAGGAAGGCGCCGCCGCCGGTCGAGATGTAGCCGACCTGCTTCTCGATGCCGTACTTGGCGATGGCCGCCAGCGTGTCGCCGCCGCCGGCGATCGAGAACGCGCTGCTCTCGGCGATGGCCTGCGCGATGGCCTTGGTGCCGCCCGCGAAGGCGTCGAACTCGAACACGCCCACCGGGCCGTTCCAGACGATGGTGCCGGCCTCGCGCAGCTGCGCGGCGAGCTGGGCCGCCGTCTTCGGGCCGATGTCGAGGATCAGGTCGTCGTCGGCCACGTCGCTCGCGTCCTTGACGGTGGCGGCCGCGTCGGCCGCGAAGGTCTTGGCCGTGACCACGTCCACCGGAATGGGCACGTCGGCGCCGCGCGCGCGCATGGCGTCGATCACCGCCTTGGCCTGGTCGACCAGGTCGGGCTCGGCCAGCGACTTGCCGATCTTCAGGCCCGCGGCCAGCATGAAGGTGTTGGCGATGCCGCCGCCCACGATGAGCTGGTCGACGTTGGCCGACAGGCTCTTCAGGATGGTCAGCTTGGTGCTCACCTTGGAACCCGCCACGATGGCCACCAGCGGCCGCTTCGGCTGCGCCAGCGCCTTGGTGATGGCGTCGATCTCGGCCGCCAGCAGCGGGCCGGCGGCGGCCACCTTGGCGAACTGCGCGATGCCGTAGGTGGTGGCCTCGGCGCGGTGCGCGGTGCCGAAGGCGTCGTTCACGTAGATCTCGGTGAGCGCGGCCAGCTTGCGGGCCAGGCCTTCGTCGTTCTTCTTCTCGCCCTTGTTGACGCGGCAGTTCTCGAGCAGCACGACCTGGCCGGGCTTCACGTCGACGCCGTCGACCCAGTTGGAGACCAGGGGAACTTCACGGCCGAGCAGCTCGCCCAGGCGCTTGGCGACGGGCGCCAGCGAGTCCTCGGGCTTGAACTCGCCCTCCGTCGGGCGGCCCAGGTGCGAGGTGACCATCACGGCGGCGCCGGCGTCCAGCGCCAGCTTGATGCAGGGCACGGAGGCGCGGATGCGCGTGTCTTCGGTGATGTTGCCGGCGTCGTCCTGCGGCACGTTGAGGTCGGCACGGATGAAGACGCGCTGGCCGGCGGCCTTGCCCTGCGCGCAGAGGTCGGTGAATCGAATGACGTTCATTGGAGAAACCTGGAGAAAATTGGAAGACGGGGGATCGGCTGCATTGTAGTTTTGGCCCCATCGCCGCTCTATGCGCCTCTTGCCGCGCACCGATGCTTTTCAGCCCTTTTGCTGCTGCTCGCGCGCAAAGCCTTCCAGCACCTCGACGAAGCTCGCCGCCGCCGGCGACAGCGAGCGCCGCGCCGCGCTGTAGACGCACACCTCGCGATGGAAGTCGGGCGACTCCAGCCGCACCATCTGCAGGCCGTGTGCGCGCACCAGCGGCGCCGAATACGTGGGGCACACGGTCAGCCCCAGCCCCGAGGCCACCATGCCCAGCGCGGTGGTCATGTACGACACCTCCTGCGTGCCGGAGCGCAGCATGTACTCGCGCTCGGCGGGCGCCAGCTCGGGCAGCACGCGCTGGCGGAAGTCGCGCGTGGGCGCGATGAAGGTGTAGGGGCCGAGCTCGTGCCAGCGCACCTTGCGGCGATTGGCGAAGGCGTGGCCCGGCGGGCAGATCAGCCAGTGCCGGTCGCGCAGCAGCGTGCGGCGCTCGATGGCGTCGTCGACCGGCACGTCCTGACCCACGGCCAGTTCCACGTCGCCCGCCGTCACGCCCGCGAGCAGGTGCTCGGGCAGGGTGTCGGCCAGGCGCACGTCGACGTCGGGGTACTGCTCGCGGTAGAGGGCGATCACGCGCGGCATCAGGGTGCAGGCCATGAGCTGCGGCGCGGCAAGCCGTAGCAAGCCTTTCTTCTTGTCACGCAAATCCGTGACGCCCGCCACCGCGCCGGCCAGGTCGCCCAGCAGCCGGTGCACAGAAGGCAGGAACTCGCGCCCCGCCTCCGACAGCTGCACGCGGCGCGTGTTGCGGTCGAGCAGCTGCACGCCCATCTCGCGCTCCAGCTCGCGCACCAGCACGCTGAGTGCCGACTGCGTGAGGTGCAGCTGCTGCGCCGCGGCGGTGAAGCTGCCGGTTTCGGCCACGGCGGCGAAGGCCCGCAGCTGGCGCAGGGTGAGGTTCATATATACGGTTATTTCATCAATCGATGAATTAATTTCGATTGCATCATAAGACGCGGCATCGCCCAATACCGGCTCACCGGAGACACGAGCCATGCCGACCCCACCACCGCCCGTGCGCGGGCTGCACCACTTCGCCTGGCGCTGCCGCGACAGCGAGGAAACCCGCCGCTTCTACGAAGACCTGCTCGGCCTGCCGCTGGCCCACGTCATCAAGAGCGACCACGTGCCGAGCACCGGCGAGTACTGCCCCTACGTCCACATCTTCTTCCAGATGCGCGACGGCTCTTACATCGCCTTCTTCGACCTCGGCGACGACATCGCCGCGCTGCCCTCGCCCAACACGCCCTCGTGGGTAAACCACATCGCGCTGCGCGTCGATTCGGTGGCCGACCTGCTGGCCGCCAAGGCGCGGCTCGAAGGCGCGGGCGTCGAGGTGCTGGGCGTGACCGACCACCACATCATCGAATCGATCTACTTCTTCGACCCCAACGGCATTCGCGTGGAGCTGACCACGCCGACCGTGCCGCAATCGGAGATGGACGCGCACGCGCTGCGCGCCCGGGCAGATCTCGACGCGTGGACCGCGCGCAAGGCCGGTCTGCGTGCGGCAAGGGGCGCGTCGAATGCCTGAGCTGCAACTCGCCGTCATCGACGTGAAGCCCGGCGCGGCCATGGAGAGCCAGTCGGGCCTGCAGCTGCTGCGCCCGCGCATCTACGGCGCCTACCGCTCGCCGCAGGGCCCGAAGAAGATCGCCGCCATCGTGATGCACCCCACGAGCAACTTCATGGGCCACTACCTGATCGGCCCGCTGGCCGAGCGCGGCATCTGCTGCATGGGCCTGAACTCGCGCTTCGTGGGCAACGACACGGTGCTGCTGATGGAGCGCGCCATCCAGGACCTGGGCGCCGGCGTGCAGTACCTGCGCTCGGCCGGCTACGAGAAGGTGTTCCTCGTCGGCAACTCCGGCGGCGCCGCGCTCGCGGCCTTCTACCAGGCACAGGCCGAGAAGCTCACCGCCACGCACCTGCCCGACGGCGACCCCACGCACCTGCACCCCGACGACCTGCCGCCCGTGGACGGCATCGCCCTGTGCGCCGCGCACCTGGGCCGCACCCGGCTGATGCGCGACTGGATCGACCCCTCGGTCACCGACGAGCACGACCCGCTCTCGGTCGACCCCGAGCTCGACATGTACGACGCGCGCCACCGCGTGCCCTACGACCGCGACTTCCTCGCGCGCTTCAGCGCCGCGCAGAAGGCGCGGCTCGATCGCATCGAGCAGTGGTGCATCGACCGCCTCGCATTGCTGCGCGGCACGCCCGGCGCGCCGCGCGACCAGACCTTCATCGTCTACCGCACGCACGCCGATCCGCGCTGCGTGGACCTCTCGCTCGACCCCAACGATCGCCTGCCCGGCAGCGTCTGGGGCGACGCGCGGCAGGTGAACTACTCGGCCAACGCGATGGGGCGCACCACCTCGCTCACGGCCTTCCTCTCGCAGTGGTCGTCGCGCTCGCAGGCCGACGGTCCAACCAACCTCGCGCGCACCACGGTGCCGAAGCTGCTGCTGACCTACACGGGCGACCAGTCGACCTTCCCGAGCACGCGCGATGCGTGGATGACGGCGGGCGGATCGCGCATCCGCAACGTCGACATCGCCGGCGGCAACCACTACCTCGCAGGGCAGCCGGAGCTGATCCCGAAGGCGGCGGACGCCATCGCCGAGTTCGCGCACGCGCTGTAGCCGCAGAGCCCCCATGGAAAACTTCGCTTTCGCACCGGCCTACGAGCTGCCGGCCTGGCCCTTCACGCCGCCGCCCGAGCTCGGCAGCACGAAGCCCGTGCGGCATCCGATCGTGATCGTCGGCGCCGGCCCCTCGGGCCTCACGCTGGCCTGCGACCTCGCGCAACGCGGTGTGCGCGCCGTGCTGCTGGACGAGGACGACACCGTCGGCGTGCGCGGCGCATCGTCGCGCGGCATCTGCTACGCGCAGAAGAGCCTGGAGATCTTCGAGCGCCTGGGCATCTACGAGCGCATCGCGGCCAAGGGCATCACCTGGTCGTTCGGGCGCACCTTCTCGGGCGAGCAGGAGGTCTACAACTTCAACCTGCAGGCCAACAGCGTCTCGCGGCAGCCACCCTTCATCAACCTGCAGCAGTTCTACGTCGAGTGGTTCCTGGTCGACCGCATCGTCGAGCTGGGGCTGACCGACCTTCGTTGGAAGAACCGCGTCACGCGTGTGGAGCAGCTCGCCGACGGCGTGCGTCTGGAAGTCGAGACCCCCGCCGGCAGCTACACCATCGAGGCCGACCGGCTCATCGACGCCACCGGCGCCAACAGCGCCATCCGCACGCAGATGGGCATCGACGCGCACTCCTCGCGCAGCACCGACCGCTGGTGCATCAGCGACGTGCGCTTCAGGAAGCCGCTGCCCACCGAGCGCTGGACCTGGGTGGACGCGCCCTTCAACGAAGGCCGCGGCGTGTGGCAGCACCTGATGGCCGACGGCGTGTGGCGCATCGACTACCAGATGCCCGAGGACTGCGACACCGCCTACATCAGCAAGCCCGAAGTGGCCGGCGCGCGGCTGCGCGAGCAGCTGGGGCCGGACGTGGAGTTCGAGTTCGTCTGGATCGGCCCCTACGGCTACCGCGACCACCTGCTCGACAGCTTCCGCCACGGCCGCGTGTTCTTCATCGGCGACGCGGCGCACGTGGTGAGCCCCTTCGGCGCGCGCGGCGGCAACAGCGGCATCCAGGACGCGGCCAACCTCGGCTGGAAGCTCGCGCTCGTCGCGCAGGGCAAGGCCGGCGACGCGCTGCTCGACAGCTACGACGCCGAGCGCCAGCCCGCCGCGAAGCAGAACCTGCAGGTGACCAGCCGATCGGCACGCTTCCTCGCGCCGCGCTCGCCCGCCGAGCACACGCTGCGCCGCGCGGTGGTGGCGCTGGCGGCGCGCTACCCCTTCGCGCGGGCGCTCGTCAACACCGGTCGCATGTCGGTGGCCAACGACTATCCGCCCGCGCCGCTGCTGCCCGAGGGCGCGCGCTCGGTACAGAACCTGCCGCTGCGCCTGGCCGATGGCCGCGAGACGACGCTGATGCAGATGCTTGCCGAAGGCACCGAGTGCATCGGCCTGTGGTTCGCGCCGACACGCGAGCAGGCGAGAGCGGCGCTCGATGCCATCGCGTCGCTGCCGTTGCGCCTGCTGGCCGTGGGCGGCGACAGCGGCCTGCCCACGCTGCAGGCCGACGAAAAGCTCGCGAGCCATCTCGGCGCAGGCGACGCAGGCAGCTTCGTCCTCGTGCGCCCCGACGCCTACCGTGCCGCCGTGCTGCCCAACGCCACGCCCGAAACCATCGCGTCCGCCGTGCGCACCGCGCTGGCCTCCAACGAGTGCAACCCATGATCACCGAGCCCCGCATCCCCGATCCCGACGGCTTCTACGCCGCGCTGCTCGCCGCCCACGAAGGCCGCAGCGAGGCGCAGAGCGCCGACCTCAACGCGCGCCTCGTGCTGTTGCTGGCCAACCAGTGCGCCGACCAGGACGTGCTGCTTGCCTGCATCCGCGCGGCGGCCGAAGAAGAACCCACGACGACGGAGCACGACACCCCATGACCACGAGCGTTTCCTTCGCATCCGCCTCCGACACCCGCGAGCAGAAGCCCCGCCTGCAGGAGCTCGGCCCCGGCGCCTACGGCTACATCAGCGACTTCGATCCCAATTGCGGCTTCGTCGTCGGCGACGAGCACGTGGTGCTGATCGACACCCGCCCCACGCCGCGCATGGCGCGCGACTTCCTGGCCGCCATCCGCACGGTGACCGACAAGCCGATCCGCACCATCGTGCTCACGCACTACCACGCGGTGCGGGTGATGGGCGCCAGCGCCTTCGCCGAGGTGCGCGACATCGTCGCCAGCAGCGGCACGCTCTACTGGATCCGCACGCGCGGCCAGGCCGACTTCGACTCGGAGGTCGGCCGCTTTCCGCGACTGTTCGCTGGCGTCGAGGAGATACCGGGCCTGACCATGCCCACGAAGGTCTTCGACCGCGAGATGACGCTGCCGCTGGGCGGCAGCCGCGAGCTGCGACTGATGTCGCTGGGCCGCGGCCATTCGGGCGGCGACGCGGTCGCATGGCTGCCCGACTGCGGCGTGCTGTTCTCGGGCGACGTGGTCGAGAACCGATGCGGCGTGTACGCGGGCGACGCCTACATCGGCGACTGGGCCGGCACGCTCGAGGCGGTGGCCGCGCTGAAGCCGCGCGTGCTGGTGCCCGGCCGCGGCGCGGTGCTGCAGGACGAGGCCGCCTGCGCCGAGGCCATCGGCCTCACCAAGGCATTTCTCTCGACGCTGCTGGAGAGCGTGAAGGCCGGCATCGCGGCCGGCGAAACCCTCAAGGGCTGCTTCGCGCGCGCCGAGGCGGCAATGACCCCGCGCTTCGGCGACTGGCCCGTGTTCCAGCACGTGCTGCCCTTCGACGTCTCGCGCGCCTACGACGAGCTGCGCGGCATCGAGCACCCGGTGGTGTGGACCGCCGATCGCGACCGCGAGCTGTGGCAGACCTTACGCGGCTAGCAGGCGAGCCCGACCGATTTCAAGAACGAGCAACGGAGACAAGAGACGATGAGGCGATTCCTACCCATGCTGGCCGCAGCCCTCGCGATGGCCACTTCCAACTTCGCATCGGCGCAGACGACCACCTACCCCACGCAGCCGATCAAATGGATCGTGCCCTACGTGGCCGGCGGCGGCACCGACAACCTCGCGCGCACGCTGGCCGATGCGATGCAGCCGTCGCTGGGGCAGCCGCTCATCATCGACAACCGGCCGGGCGCCTCCACCAACATCGGCGTGGGCGTGATGATGCAGGCCAGGCCCGATGGCTACACCATCATGCAGGCAGAGAACGCCGCGCTGCTCTTCAATGAGCACATGTTCGCCAAGCTGCCGTACAAGCCCGCGAGCGACTTCACCTACATCGGCACCATCGGGCGCTTCCCGGTGGCGCTGGTGGTGCACCCGGACTTTCCCGCGAAGAACGTGGCGGAGTTCGTGCGCTACGTGAAGGCCAACCCGGACAAGGTGAGCTACGCCTCGCCGGGCAACGGCTCGCCGCACCACATGGCGATGGAGCTCTTCAAGCAGAAGGCCGGGCTGACCATCACGCACGTGCCGTACAAGGGCGCGGCGCCGGCCATGACCGACGTGATGGGCGGCCAGGTGCCGACGATGATGCTGGACCTGGCCTCGGGCCTGCCGATCATCAAGTCGGGCAAGGTGCGGGTGCTGGCCATCGCGCTGCCGCAGCGCGCGAGCGCCCTGCCGGACGTTCCGACCTTCGTCGAGGCCGGCTTCAGCGACGTCAACGCCTACGCCTTCCACGGCCTGATCGGCCCGGCCGGCATGCCGCCGGAAGCGGTGGCGCGGCTCAACGCCGAGCTGCACAAGGCGATGAAGGCGCCGAAGGTGGTGAAGCTGTTCGCGGACTTCGGCTTCGAGGCGCTGCCGGGGACGCCGCAGGATTTCTACAAGCTCTCGCGTGCCGAGAGCGAGCGCTGGGGGAAGATCATCGTCGCGGCCGGCGTGAAGCTCGACTGAGGAACCGGGAGCCTCCCGCCAGTCGGCCGCCTACCAGCCCAGTCCGAGGTGCAGCGGCAGGTACACCGCCATGCCCGCGAGCATCGTGCCCAGCACGCCGCGCCGCCAGTAGAAGTAGGCGGCGCCGACCACCGCCGCGTACAGGCGCGCGTCGTGCAGCGTGGTGATGAGGTGGCCCTGCGTCATGACGATCTCGGGCGCGATCACGCCCGCGAGCGCCGCGGCCGGCGCATAGTGCAGCGCGCGATGCGCCCACTCGGGCAGGCCCCAGGGCCGGTCGAGGATGAAGAAGAAGCAGCGCGTGAGCACGGTGACCAGCGCCAGGCCGACGATCACGCCCATGGTCCACCAGTCGGTGGTCGCGGCGGCGCTGTTCACTTGTCGTCCTCCACGTTCGGGTCGAGCCCGAGCTGCTTCTCGAGCCAGAAGCACAGCAGCACCGCCACGCCGATCGCGACCACGATGTTGAGCTTCAGCGGCAGCGCGTAGGCCGCGACCGCCGTGGCGCCGGCGATCAGCGCGGCCAGCACGCGCAGGCGCGTCGTCGCCATCGAGCAGACGATGGCCACCAGGCTCAGCACGCCGGCGAAGCTCAGGCCCCAGGTCTGGGGAATGAAGTTGGCCAGCGCGATGCCAAGCAGGCTCATGCCCATCCAGGCGCACCAGGTGACGAAGTAGTTGCCGGTGAGGTAGGCCTCCTGCGCCTGCTGCTCGGCCACTGTCAGCGGCGGCTTGGGGTACTTCTTCGTGAAGAG
The DNA here is from genome assembly GCF_013376045.1 of Variovorax sp. SG517. GTDB lineage: Bacteria > Pseudomonadota > Gammaproteobacteria > Burkholderiales > Burkholderiaceae_C > Variovorax. The sequence continues at coordinate 258,266 of NZ_JABMJG010000004.1, forward strand.
CGCGTAGCTCATGTCGGCCGTGAGGTAGCCGTGCAGCATGCGGCGCCAGCGCGGCATGTGCATGAGGTAGGGCCGCAGGTGCAGGCTGAACACCACGAAGCGCAGGTTGACGCAGAAGCCCGTCGCCAGGATCACCCAGGCCGGCGCCCCGGCGAAGAGCAGCGGAATGGCCGCGAGCTGCGAGCTGCCTGCGTAGACCAGCAGCGTCATCGCCACTGCCTCGACCACGCTCATGTTCGACTTGACCATGGCCACGCCGGTCATGAGCCCCCAGGCGCCGATGCCCAGCGCCACGGGCGTCATGTCGCGCACGCCGACGCGAAACTCCGGGCGGCTGCGGATGCTGCGCGAGAGGAACATCAGCCGAACGCCTGCCCGGGCTTCAGGTCGAAGCCGTGCAGGAAGTCGGCCACGGGCAAGCGCTTGCCGCCGGGCCGCTGCAGTTCGGTGAGGACGACGGCCGAGCCGGCGGCCGCAGCCACCGTGACGCCGGACGGGTCGACGGCCAGGATGGTGCCCGGTGCGGCCGCCGAAGCCGCCGGGGCGTTTTCGGCGCGGGCTGCCCAGAGCTTGACGGTCTCGCCGTCCAGCGGGCTGTTGGCGCCGGGGAACGGATCGAAGGCCAGCACGCGGCGCACGATGGCGTCGGCGGGCTGGTTCCAGTCGACCTGCGCCTCGTGCTTCTCCACCTTGCTGGCGTAGGTGACGCCTTCGGCCGGCTGCGGCGTGCGCGCGAGCGTGCCGATGCGGGCCAGCGCCTCGACGATCATCCTGCCGCCGAGCTCGGCCAGGCGGTCGTGCAGGCGGGCGGTGTTGTCGCCCGCGCCGATGTCGACGGCCTCGCGCAGCAGCATGTCGCCGGTGTCGAGGCCGGCGTCCATCTGCATGATGGTGATGCCGGTCTGCGCGTCGCCGGCCTCGATGGCGCGGTGGATCGGCGCGGCGCCGCGCCAGCGCGGCAGCAGGCTTGCGTGGATGTTCAGGCAGCCGTGCGCCGGCAGGTCGAGCACCCACTGCGGCAGGATCAGGCCGTAGGCGGCGACCACCATCACGTCGGGCTTCAGCGCCAGCAGGGTGTCGCGCGCGGCGGCGGCCTCGTCGGGGTACTTGCCGTCGAGGCGCAGGCTGCGCGGCTGGGCCACGGGCCAGCCGTTGGCGACTGCGCATTGCTTGACGGGGGAGGCCTGCAGCTTCATGCCGCGGCCGGCGGGGCGGTCGGGCTGGCTCATCACCAGCACGATCTCATGGCCGGCGGCGGCGATGGCTTCGAGCGCGACGCGCGCGAACTCGGGCGTGCCCGCGAAGACGACTCTGAGGCGGCTCAATCGCGGATCCGATCGAGCTCGAGATCGTCCCCCGTGTGGTAGCGCCGGACCACGCCGGTCGGATCGATGTAGATGTACAGCATGCGGCGCTCGTTCACGGCCTTGTAGCGCCAGGTCCAGATGGCGCCGTCGAAGGAGCTGACGCGGGTGATCTCATAGGGACGGCCATAGAAGGCCATCACGTCGTTCTGGCGCCACTGGCCGACCTTGATGTCCTGGCCGAAGCGCGCCTCGCTGAGCACCTGCGTCACCGAGACGACCTTGCCGGAGGCGTCGAGGTCGATGTCGACCACCTCGAAGCCGGCCGGCATGCGCGAATACTGCAGCCGCTCGCCGCCGCCCGTGAGCGGATAGCGGCCGGTGGGCGCGCCCAGGCGCTGGAGGGTGTCGGCAGCCGAGGTGCCGGGCTGGATGCGGGTGGGTTCGCTGGCGCAGCCGGCCAGGAGCCCGAGGCCGGCGACCGCGCAGAACGCCAGCGCCGCAAAGGAGCTGCGGCGGCCTGCGGCGGTCATGGAGGGGAGGTTCAAGCCCGCTCCCGCATTTCTTCGCGCTGCTGCTTCAGCAGCTTGCTCTTGATGCGGTTGCGCTTCAGGGGGGAGAGGTACTCGACGAACACCTTGCCCAGCAGGTGGTCGAGTTCGTGCTGGATGCACACGGCCAGCAGGCCTTCGGCCTCGATGGTGCGCGTCTCGCCGTTCTCGTCGAGGGCCTGCACCTTCACCGAGGTGGAACGCAGCACGCCGTCGTAGATGCCGGGCACCGAGAGGCAGCCCTCCTCGTTCAGGATCTTTTCATCGCTGGCCCAGGTGATCTCGGGGTTGATCAGCACGATCGGCTGGTTACGCTCCTCGGACACGTCGATCACGACGAGGCGCTCGTGCACGTCGATCTGCGTGGCGGCCAGGCCGATGCCGTTGGCGTCGTACATGGTCTCCAGCATGTCGGCGACCAGGGCCTTGATGCGCGCGTCGACGCCCTGCACCGGCTTGGCCACGGTGTGCAGGCGCTTGTCCGGGTAACTCAGAATGTTTCGTTTGGCCATGAAATCGGGGGAAAGTTGTGGCTATTTTCGCCAATTCCGCGACGACACGCGGCCGCGGAGCCCGAAAACGTTGCCCTCCCAAGGGCTTCAGCGCAGAATTCGTAGCAAATTGTGAGATTCGTATGCGCAGCGATACGTCGCGCGCTCACCATCCAGACATGAAAAAGCTCAGACTCACCGAACGCCGGCGCCCCTCCTTCCTTGCCACGCTGACAGCCCTGGCGGTGATCGGCAGTTGCGGCGCCACGACGGCCTGGGCTCAGAACTACCCCGTCACGCCGCAGCAGCGCGCCACCGCGCAGCAGACCGCCCAGACCGGCGTTCCCCTGAGCGAACTGGCACCCAACGCACCCGACGAGTACACCGTCAAGCCGGGCGACACGCTCTGGGCCATCTCCCGCCTCTACCTGCTGCGCCCCTGGCGCTGGCCGGAGCTCTGGGGCATGAACATCAATGAAATCGCCAATCCGCACCGGATCTACCCCGGCCAGGTGCTCTACCTGGACAAGACGGGCGGCCGCGCGCGCCTGACCATGCGCCGCGGCGGGTCCGGCGGCGACGGCGGGACCATCAAGCTGTCACCGCGCACCCGTTTCGACTCGCTGGCCGGCATGGCGCTGCCCACGCTCAACCCGAGCATCATCGAGCCGTTCCTGAGCGAACCCATCGTGGTCGACGCCGGCACGCTCGAGGCCGCGCCGCGCATCGTGGCCGGCAACGACAGCCGCGTGCTGCTGTCGCGCGGCGACCGGGCCTATGCCCGCGGCACCGCCGAGGCGCCGCTGGTCGAGATTCCCGGCCCGGTGCAGAACTTCCGCATCTTCCGCAACGCCACGCCGCTGAAGGACCCGGGCACGGGCGAGATCCTCGGCTACGAGGCGCAGTACCTGGGCAAGGCGCGCCTGCAGCGCGGCGAGTCGACCACCATCGAGACGGTCGAGAACAAGGACCTCATCACGGTGGTGCCCGCCAGCATCGACATCATCGCCTCGCGCGAGGAAATGCGCGCCGGCGACCGCCTGCTGCCCGAGCCGCCGCGCCAGCTGTTGAGCTACGTGCCGCGCGCCCCGTCCACGCAGGTCGACGGCCGCATCATCTCGGTCTACGGCAACGCGGTGCAGTTCGCGGCGCAGAACCAGGTGGTGGCCATCAACAAGGGCACGCGCGACGGCATCGACAACGGCCACGTGCTGGCGATCCTGAAGAACGGCGAGACCATCCTCGACCGCACCGGCGCCAGCAAGGAAACCATCAAGCTGCCGAACGAACGCATCGGCCTGCTGATGGTCTTCCGCACCTTCGAGAAGGTCTCCTACGCGCTGGTGCTCGAAATCAACGACACTCCGCGCGCCGGCGACTTCCTCGTCAATCCCTGACCCGCGAACCCGGCCTTTCTTCTCGCACACTCGTTTGGAACGCGCAGAACTCGCAGGCTGGCTGCGGCTTTCGCTGACGCCCGGCATCGGTGACGGTGCCGCGCGCCGTCTTCTCTCGGCCTTCGGGCTGCCCGAGCGCATCTTCGCGCAGCCCGACGCCGCGCTGCGCGAGGTCGTCTCGCATGCGCAGGCCGAGGCGCTGATGCAGCCGCCCGCCGGCCTGCAGGCGCAGATCGACCTGACCTGGCAGTGGCTGCAGGCTGGCGACGACAGGGTCTCGCGCCGCGTGGTCACGCTCGGCGACGCCGGCTACCCGGCCTCCCTGCTCGAAATGGCCGACCCGCCGCTGATGCTCTACGTGCTCGGCGCCGCCGGCTTCGACCTCACGCAGCTCGGCCACAGCATCGCCGTCGTGGGCAGCCGCAACCCGACGCCGCAGGGCGCGACCAATGCGCGCAGCTTCGGGCGCGCGCTCGGCGAGGCGGGGCTGCCCGTGGTGTCGGGGCTGGCGCTGGGCGTGGACGGCGCGGCGCACACCGGCGCGCTCGATGCGGCGGGCGATGCGCACCGGCTCGCAACGGTGGCGGTGGTCGGCACCGGGCTCGACCGCGTCTACCCCGCGCGGCACCGCGACCTCGCGCACCGCATCACGCTGCAGGGGCTGATCGTGAGCGAGCTGCCGCTGGGCACGCCGCCCCTCACCCAGAATTTTCCGAAGCGCAACCGGCTCATCGCCGGCCTGGCGCGCGGCACGCTGGTGGTCGAGGCGGCGCTGCAGTCGGGTTCGCTGATCACCGCGCGGCTCACCTCGGAGCAGGGCAAGGAGGTGTTCGCGATCCCGGGCTCGATCCACTCGCCGCAGTCGCGCGGCTGCCATGCGCTGATCCGGCAGGGCGCGAAGCTCGTGGAGTCGGTGAGCGACATCCTCGAGGAGCTGCCGCCCCTGCATGCGCCGCGTGCCGCTTCGGCTCCATCCTTCTCCAACGGAGCGAGCGCGGCTTCGTCGCCGGAAGACCCGCTGCTGGAGGCCCTCGGCTTCGAGCCCGCGAGCCTCGACGCCCTCGGCGCCCGCACCGGCTGGGGCGCGGCCGCGCTGCAGGCCAGGATGCTCGAACTGGAACTGGACGGGCATATCTCCCGATTGCCCGGCGGCCTCTTCCAGCGAGTGGCTTCCACCTAGCCGGCATGGCACGAACGTCGGCTATATTGGGCCCATGTTCGAAGTGCTTGTTTTTGTGTACGAAAACTATTGGCGCGGCGATGCCTGTCCCGAGGCCGAGCAACTGGGCCGCAAGCTCAGCGCCCACGGCTTCGAGGCGGAAGAGATCCGCGAAGCCCTTCACTGGCTCGACGGCCTGAGCCTTGCAACGCAGGGCATGCAGATCGAGCGAAGCTCCGATGACGACGCCGCCGCCACGGTCGTGCTGTCCGGAACGCCTCCCGCGGCCATGCCGCAATCCGCCAACGCGATGCGCGTCTACTCGCAGGCCGAGCAGGACCACCTGGGCGCCGAGTGCCTGGGCTTCATCCGCTTTCTCGAATCGTCGAACGTGCTGCCCTGCGGGCTGCGCGAGATCGTCGTCGAGCGCGCGATGGCCGCACCGGGCGATCCGGTCGCGCTCGACGAGCTGAAGATCATCGTGCTGATGGTGCACTGGAGCACCGGCATCGAGCCCGATGCGTTGGTGCTCGACGAACTCTGCGAGAGCCGCGAAGGCCGCACGGCACACTAGCTAGGTTCGCCCCCAGGCTGCGCGGCACTTCGTGTCCGCTGCGCCAACCCCCTACCGGGGGCAACACCGGAGGCCCGGCGGAGCCGGTTCCTCGGTGTTCCGCGAAAACTGCCGGGCAGCAACTAGTTCAGGAGGCGCTCGGGGTTCGCGTCGAGCTTCGCCAGTGCTTCGCGGGTGGCGCGCACGGTGAGGGTTTCCTCTTCGGCGGGCACCAGCAGGCCGGCCTGCAGGTAGGTCGCCAGGCGTCCTGCCTGGATCAGGAAGCTGCGCCCGTCGCCCGATGCGAACAGGTGCAGCTGCTTGCGGTCGCTGCGCCAGACGAACTGGACCTGGCTCACGCGGTCGTTGTGGTCGAGCATGAACCAGTTGCCCACCTGCAGCTCGTTGGCCCAGGCGACCATGTCCTCGGGCACCTTGCTGCCGGCGGTGTCGGGAATGACCTCGATCGACGCCGCGTCCACGCCGAGCAGCAGTTCGATGCTCTGGGCGTCGAGCGGCAGGTCGGCGGTGCCGCCCACGTCGCTCACGAAATCCTCGAGGTGCGCCAGCCGCTCGGCCATGGCTTCGATCTTGGCCTGCGGGATCGCCTCGGTCTTCGAGAGGAAGGCGTCGGACAGCGTGGCGCCGATGATCTTGATCTGCGCCTCCTGCGGCTCGTCGACGATGCCCAGCAGCGCCATGCCCTGGCGCAGGCGCTGCAGCAGCTGCGGCAGGTCTTGTATGACGCGCGCGCGGTCGGTGCGGTTGGGCTTGGCGCTCGCGGCCCACACGAGGTCGGAGGCCACGCGCTTGAGCATCACGGTCTGCTCGCCCTGGGCGCCGTAGCGCAGCGCGGCGATGGCCAGCACCTCGGCCCAGATCTTGAAGAGGAACTCCCGGATCTCGTCGCGCACCGGCATGTCGTTGAGCATCTTGCGCAGCTCGATGGTGTACTGGATCGCCATCGTCTCCTTCTGCTCGACCTGCTGCGCCACGCTCATCACGCGCTGCGTGGTGTCGCTCTGCGTCAGGTAGCGGTTGAGGAAGGCGACGAACTCGTCGAACACCAGCTTGAACACGCGCTGGCCGGTCTCGGGATACTGCTCGATGACCTGCACCACCCGGCGGATCTCGCCTTCGAGCGCGCTGCCGGTGATGGCGGCCGCGTCGAAGCCCATCACGCAGGAGCCCATGCGGTCGATCAGCATGCGCGCCGGATGCTGCAGGGTGCCGAAGAATTCGGGCTCGGCGATGGCCACGCGCAGCACCGGCATCTGCAGGCGGGCGAACCACACGCGGGCCGAGAACGGAATGCGTTCCTCGGCAAGGATGGCCTGGAACATCAGCGCCACGATCTCGACCGTGGCCTTGTCGGCGGTGGTGGGCGCGCGCTTCTTGAGTTCGGCGCTGCGCCGGCGCAGGTCGACGGCCGTCTGCTGCATCAGCGTGGCCTGCTCGCCGGCGCCTTCCATGTACTGCGTGGCGGCCATCCGGTAGGCCGCCTCGGCCTCGGCGATGGCGCCGGCGAATGTCCTGGAGAACGCGCGCGGCGCCCCGCCGCCGCCCTGGCCCGGCTGGCTGCCGGGGCTGGTGGTACGGCCGTCCGCGCCCGCGGTCTGGAACACCCCGGCGGAGCCTCCGGCGTCGCCGCCGATGCGCGCCGTCACGAAGCGCTTGAGGCTCAGCAGCGCGGTCTGGGCGCGCTGCCGCGCGATCGCCAGCGGCGAACTGCTCATGGTCGACGGAGCGGTCGGCACCGATTGCTGCGGCTGGCCGTCGAATCCGAAGCCGGTGCGCTGCATGTTGTTCTGCGGGCCGGCGGAGACTGCGCCGTCGACCGGGGCCGCACCCGAGCTGCCGCCATTGCCGCCACCGGCTCCTCCAGCGTTACCCGTGCGCCGCACGAAGCTCTTGAGGTCGATCTCCGGCATCACGCCGTTGGCGATCAGGTAGGCGTTGGCGTTCTCGTAGGCCTTGACGATCACGTCGACGAGGCCCTGCTGCACGGTGTCCTGCACCCGGGTCCAGAGCCCGCGGCTCAGGCCCACCGCGAGCCATTGCTCGACCAGCAGCTTGGCCAGCGTCTCGGGCTTGAGCACGTCCTTGGCGTCGAGTTCGGTGGTGCCCTCGAGGTGCTGGATGCGCAGGCGCAGGTCGCTGAGCTCGAAGCTGGCCTTGTCGTGGATCAGCTGGGCGAGCCGCGAGGAGAGGATGTTGCTTTCCACCACCTCGTCGCCGATCAGCTCGAGCCGCAGCGCCGAAGGCATGCTCGACGCGCCGCCGGAACTGGCGGCCAGCGCCTTGCGCCAGCCGGTCTGGGAGAGCGTCACCCACTGCGTCGCCTGGCCCTGGAACGCGACGAAGTCGTCGCGGTTCTCCTGCATGGAGCGGGCGGTGCCGGCCTCGGAGGCCATGGTCGTCAGCCGGTCCTTGATCGCGCGGGCCAGCGGCAGGATGGCGCCTTCGGTCGCCGATACGAAGCGCTCACGCGTCTCGCGTGCGAGCTGCAGGGAAGAGGCGGACCGAGCGGTGCTCATTGAAAAGTCGGAGGGGCCAGGGTGTTCTGTTCGTCGGCGACAACCGCGAGCTTGCATCGGGACGGGCTGCCGCACAAGTGTGGAAGTGCCCGGCGTTGCATGCGAACAGCGCCGGCGGTGTTGCCGCCGCCGGCGCCTTGTTGCCGAACCCTGGAGTATCCGTCAGACGACGGCGCCGGCGTTGGGGTCGTCCTCGGAGCCGCCGTCGCGCTTGGCCGGGCCGCCCTTGACGAGGTCTTCGCGCTTGATGCCCAGCCACATGGCGATTGCCGCCGCCACGAAGCAGGAGGAATAGATGCCGAAGCAGATGCCGATGGTCAGAGCCAGGGCGAAGTAGTGCAGCGTCGGACCGCCGAAGAAGAACATCGACAGCACCACCAGCTGGGTGGAGCCGTGGGTGATGATGGTCCGGCTGATGGTCGAGGTGATCGCGTTGTCGATGATCTCGACCGTCGACATCTTGCGGTAGCGGCGGAAGTTCTCGCGGATGCGGTCAAAGATCACGACCGACTCGTTCACCGAGTAGCCCAGCACCGCCAGCACCGCCGCCAGCACCGCCAGCGAGAACTCCCACTGGAAGAAGGCGAAGAAGCCCAGGATGATCACCACGTCGTGCAGGTTGGCCAGCACGGTAGCCAGCGCAAACTTCCATTCGAAGCGGAACGCCAGGTAGATCATGATGCCGACGACCACCATCGCCAGCGCCTTCAGGCCGTTGGTGGTGAGCTCGTCGCCGACCTGCGGGCCGACGAATTCGTTGCTGCGCAGCTCCACCGCGGGGTCGGCGGCCTTCAGCGAGTCCATCACCTCGGCGCTCTGCTGGGCGGAGGTCACGCCCTTCTTCACCGGCAGGCGGATCTGCACCGACTTGCCGAAGCTCTGGACCTGCACCTCGGTGTAGCCCAGCTTGCCGACGATATCGCGGACCTTTCCGACGTCGGCCGACTGGTTGTAGGCGACTTCCATCACCGTGCCGCCGGTGAACTCCACCGACAGGTGCAGCCCGCGGTGGAACAGGAAGAACACCGCCAGCAGGAAGGTGACAACGGAGACGATGTTCAGCACCAGCGCGTGGCGCATGAACGGGATGGTCTTGTGGATGCGGAAGAATTCCATGGCTGTGCGTCCTTCTTCTGCCGCTTACTTGGTTTCGACCGCGGCGGTGCCGTCGGTCGAGGGGCGCCACACCGTACCGATGGACACCGACTTGAGCTTCTTCTTCTGGCCGTACCAGAAGTTCACGAGGCCGCGCGAGAAGAACACGGCTGAGAACATCGAGGTGACGATGCCGATGCAGTGCACCACCGCGAAGCCGCGCACCGGGCCCGAACCGAAGGCCAGCAGCGCGATACCCGCGATCAGCGTGGTCACGTTGGAGTCCAGGATGGTGCCCCAGGCGCGTTCGTAGCCAGCATGGATCGCCGCCTGCGGCGACGCCCCGTTGCGCAGCTCCTCGCGCACCCGCTCGTTAATCAGCACGTTGGAGTCGATGGCAACGCCGATGGCCAGCGCCATGGCCGCGATGCCCGGCAGCGTGAGCGTGGCCTGCAGGATGGAAAGGATGGCCACCAGCAGCAACAGGTTGACGGCCAGCGCGATCGACGAGAACAGGCCGAACAGCGCGTAGTAGATGCACATGAACACCATGATCGCGGCGAAGCCGTACATCACGCTGTCGAAGCCCTTCTTGATGTTCTCGGCGCCCTGCGTCGGGCCGATGGTGCGTTCCTGGATGATTTCCATGGGCGCGGCCAGCGAGCCGGCGCGCAGCAGCAGCGCGAGGTCGTTGGCTTCGGCCACGCTCATCGAGCCCGAGACCTGGAAGCGGTTGCCCAGCTCGCCGTTGATCGAGGGAGCCGTGAGCACTTCGCCCTTGCCCTTCTCGAAGATCAGCATGGCCATGCGCTTCTTGTAGTTCTCGCGGCTGACGTCACGCATGATGGTGCCGCCCTTGGAGTCCATGGTCAGGTCGACCTTGGGCTGGTTGCTCTGCTGGTCGAAGCCGGGCTGCGCGTCGGTGAGGTTCTCGCCGGTGACCAGCACCTGCTTCTTCACGATCACCGGGCGGCCCTGGCGGTCGAGGAATTTCTCGGAGCCGAAGGGCACCGGGCCGCCGCTCAGTTCAGCGGCGCGGCCTTCGGCGCTTTCGTCCACCATGCGCATCTCGAGCGTGGCGGTGCGGCCGATGATCCGCTTGGCCTGGGCCGGGTCCTGCATGCCGGGCAGCTGCACGACGATGCGGTCGATGCCCTGCTGCTGGATCACGGGTTCGGCCACGCCGAGTTCGTTGATCCGGTTGTGCAGCGTGGTCACGTTCTGCTTGAGCGCCGCGTCCTGGAAGCGGCGGGCGGCCTCGGGCTTGATGCTGGCCACGATGCGCCATTCGCTGCCCTGCTGGGTCTCGACGGTGCTGAGGTCGGGCATCTGGTCCTGGATCAGGCGCCGGGCGACTTCAACGCTGTCGGCGTCGCGCAGGGTGATCTCGACGGCCTGGCCGTTGCGGTTCACGGCGCTGCCGCGCACCTTCTTCTCGCGCAGGCCCGTGCGGATGTCGCCGGCGAAGGACTCGGCCTTCTTGTCGAGCACGCCGCGCATGTCGACCTGCAGCAGGAAGTCGACGCCGCCGCGCAGGTCGAGGCCCAGGTACATCGGGAAGGCGTGCAGCGCCGTCAGCCACGAGGGCGAGCGCGACACGAGGTTGAGCGCCACCGTGTACGAGGCGTCGTCGGCGTCGGGCACCAGCGCCTGCTGGAGCGTGTCGCGCGCCTTGATCTGGTCGTCGGTGGTCGCGAAGCGGGCCCGCACCGCGGTGGGCTCGAGGGTCAGCAGGTCGGGCGTGAGGTCTGCCGTCTTGAGCAGCTCCTGCACCCTGGCCTGGGTCGACGCGTCGATCTTGACGGTGGACTTCGCCGCCGACACCTGCACTGCAGGCGCTTCACCGAAGAAATTGGGCAGGGCGTAGATGAGCCCCACGAGCAGCACGACCACGATGATCGCGTACTTCCAGACCGGGTAACGGTTCATGAGAAAGCGCTTTTTCTGAAACGGAACACGGCGTGAATTGGGGCCCCGCGCCCGAAGGCGCAAGGTCAGCTCACGCTTTTATTTGACGGCGCCCTTGGGCAGGACCTGCACCACGGCGCTGCGCTGGATCTTGATTTCGACGCCGTTGGCGATCTCGAGGCCGAGGTACTGGTCGCCCAGCGAGGTGATCTTGCCGAGCACGCCTCCGGCGGTGGCGACTTCGTCGCCCTTGGCCAGGGCTTCGATCATGGCGCGGGCTTCCTTCTGGCGCTTCATCTGGGGCCGGATCATGACGAAATACAGCACCACGAACATCAGCACCAGGGGCAGCATGCTGCCGAGCGAGGACATCATGTCGCCGCCACCTGCAGCGGGCGCGGTCTGGGCGAAAGCAGAGGAAATGAACAAGAGAGTCTCCAACAGAGGGAAGAGAAAAGAAAACGTGTGGGAGCGCGGGTCACGCCCGCGGTTCCTTGGGCTTCGCCGCCACGCGGGATGCGGGCTGCAACTCAAAGCGCGGCGGGGCCTGGCCGCGCACAGCACCGGGCATTGTATTCGGCGCGGATGCCGGCTCCGAGCGCTTATCCGGCGCGATGGGGAGGGCTTTCAGGAAGCTTCCGGAGCACCGCATTTGCTACAGATCTGATAGCAGACCCCGTGAACATTACCGGCTTTCGGATCTTTTCCGGACTGCGCCGCATTGCGTGACGGAGCCGGGGTCCACCGCCGCCGGACAATTCCCGCCGCACCACCCGCAAAGCAAGGAGCCTTCATGAGCAAGCGCAACAGCTTGACGACATCCAGCACCACACCGGCGCTTCCCACGCAGCCGGCCGCCCTTCTTGCGGACCTGCGGCAATTGATCGAGCAGGCCCGGCAAGCGGCCGTCGCCTCCGTGAACGCGGGGATGACGCTCATGTACTGGCGCATCGGCCAGCGCATCCGCACCGAAGTGCTGGGAGGCCGGCGTGCCGGCTACGGAGAAGAAATTGTCGCAACGCTGTCACGACAATTGGCGAGCGACTACGGCCGCGGCTTCGAGGAGAAGAACCTCCGGCGCATGGTGCAGTTCGCCGAGGTGTTCCCGTCCGAGCAAATTGTCGTGCCGCTGATGCGACATTTGAGCTGGACGCACTTTCTCGCACTGCTGCCGGTCAAGGACCCGCTCGCGCGCGACTTCTATGCACAGATGTGCCAGCTGGAAGGCTGGAGCGTTCGCACGTTGCGCGAGCGCATCGGCTCGCTGCTCTACGAACGCACCGCGGTCTCGCGCCAGCCCGACGTGCTGATCCGCCAGGAACTCGACGAGCTTCAGCGCCAGAACCCCACCGAGCCGGCGCTGCTGCTGAAGGACCCTTATGTGCTCGACTTCCTGGGCCTGCAGGATCGCCACCTGGAAAAGGATCTCGAGGACGCCATCCTGCGCGAGCTGGAGGGCTTTCTGCTCGAACTCGGGGCGGGCTTCAGCTTTGTCGCCCGGCAACGGCGCATCCAGCTCGACAACGACGATTTCTACATCGACCTGCTCTTCTACAACCGCAAGCTGCGCCGGCTGGTGGCGATCGAGCTGAAGCTGGGCGAGTTCCGCGCCGAGTACAAGGGCCAGATGGAGCTCTACCTGCGCTGGCTCGCCCGCCACGACCAGGAGCCGGGTGACGCACCTCCGCTCGGCATCATTCTTTGCACCGGCAAGAAGCAGGAGCAGATCGAACTGCTCGAGCTGGACAAGTCAGGCATTCACGTGGCGGAATACCTCACCGTCCTGCCGCCCCGCGAGGTGTTCGAACAGAAGATCCACGGCGCCCTGATGGCTGCACGGGCCCGGTTGGACGGCCGGCTCGCGGACAAGACCGACTGAGCCGACCTCCCCTGCATTCCCCGGTCAGGCCGCCGCGCGCGGCGCCTGCTGCGGGTTGCGCCACTTGGTCATCAGCTCGCTCCAGCGGGTACGGGCGGCCGCCAGGTTGCGGTCCTTCACGTGGCCGTAGCCGCGGATCTGCTCGGGCAGGCTCGCGATCTCCAGCGCCAGCGCGTGGTTGTCGGCGCGCAGGGCGCCAATGACTTCCTCGATGGCGGCGCGGTACTCGCCGATCAGCGCGCGCTCGGTCCGGCGTTCCTCGGTGCGGCCGAAGATGTCGAGCCCCGTGCCGCGCAGGCCCTTGAGCTTGGCGAGGAACCTGAAGCCGGTGAGCATCCAGGGGCCGAACTTCTGCTTCTGCAGCTGGCCCTTGGCGTTCTTCTTGGCAACGATCGGCGGCGCCAGGTGGTAGTTGAGCTTGAAGTCCTTGCCCATCTGGCCTTCGAACATGCCTTCGATGCGGCCGAGGAAGGCCGGGTCGCTGTGCAGGCGGGCGACTTCGTACTCGTCCTTGTACGCCATCAGCTTGAAGAGATAGCGTGCCACAGCCTCGGTCAGCGCGGTGCTCTTGCCCACGGCCGACTCGGCCTGGCGCACCTTGCCGACGAAGCGCTTGTATTCCTCGGCGTACGCGGCGTTCTGGTAGCCGGTGAGGAACTCCGCGCGGCGCTCGACGATGCTCTCGACCGACTCGCGCTTCTTGAACTCGATGACCTGGCCCGGGCGAATGCGCTTGTTCAGCTCTTCCGGTCGCACCGCCGCCTGGCGGCCCCACTCGAAGGCCGCCTTGTTGTTCTCGACCGCCACGGCGTTCAGCTCGATGGCGCGCATCAGCGACTCGTGCGCCAGCGGGATCCAGCCCTTCTGCCAGGCGTAGCCCAGGATCATCGGGTTGACGTAGATGGTGTCGCCCATCAGCGTGGTCGCGGCGGCGTCGGCATCGAAGCTGCCCACGCCTTCGGTGCCCACAGCGCGCGCGATCTCAGCGGCGCAGGCTTCTTCCGGATTCTTCCAGTTGGCATTGCGCACGAAGGCGGCCGTCGGCGCGCTGTGGCTGTTGAGCGCCACGTGCGTGCGCCCTTCGCGCATGCGGGCCATGGTCTCGGCGTTCACCGTGACCAGCGGGTCGCAGGCCAGGATCAGGTCGGCCGCCGCCGTGCCCACGCGGGTGGTGCGGATGTCGTCCTGCGTGTCGCCGATGAGCACGTGGCTCCAGGTGGCGCCGCCCTTCTGCGCGAGGCCGGCCGCGTCCTGCGTGACGATGCCCTTGGCCTCGATGTGCGCCGCCATGCCCAGCAGCTGGCCGATGGTGATGACGCCGGTGCCGCCGACGCCCGCCACCACCACGCCCCAGACCCGGCCGCCTTCCAGCGACGGGATCGAAGGTTCGGGCAGCAGGCCGAACTCGGCCGGCGTGGCCGCCTTGTTCTTGCCCTTCTTCTTGAGCTGGCCGCCCTCGACGGTCACGAAGCTCGGGCAGAAGCCCTTCAGGCAGCTCATGTCCTTGTTGCAGCTGCTCTGGTTGATGGTGCGCTTGCGGCCGAACTCGGTCTCCAGCGGCTCCACGCTCAGGCAGTTGCTCTGCACGCTGCAGTCGCCGCAGCCTTCGCAGACCAGCTCGTTGATGACCACGCGCTTGGCCGGGTCGACCGCCGTGCCGCGCTTGCGGCGGCGGCGCTTCTCGGTGGCGCAGGTCTGGTCGTAGATGATGGCCGTAGTGCCGGGGATCTTGCGGAACTCGCGCTGCACGTCGTCGAGCAGGTCGCGGTGCTTCACCTGCACGTGGTCGCCGGGGATGCTCACGCCCTCGTACTTCTCGGGCTCGTCAGTGACGATCACGACCTTCTTCGCGCCTTCGGCATGCAGGCTCTCGGCGATCTGCAGCACCGAGTGGCCTTCGGGGCGCTCGCCCACCGTCTGGCCGCCGGTCATGGCGACCGCGTCGTTGTAGAGGATCTTGTAGGTGATGTTCACGCCCGCCGCGATGCTCTGGCGGATGGCGAGCAGGCCGCTGTGGAAGTAGGTGCCGTCGCCCAGGTTCGCAAAGATGTGCTGGTCGGTGGTGAAGGGCTGCTGGCCCACCCACGGCACGCCCTCGCCGCCCATCTGCGTGAAGCCGATGGTGGAGCGGTCCATCCAGGTCGCCATGAAGTGGCAGCCGATGCCGCCCATCGCGCGCGAGCCCTCGGGCACCACGGTGCTGGTGTTGTGCGGGCAGCCCGAGCAGAACCACGGCTGGCGCGTGGCGTCGGCCACGCCGGTGGAAGCCTGCTGCAGCACCATCGAGCGCTCCTTGGCTTCCAGGATGGCGAGCTGGGCGTCGATGCGCGCGGTCATGTCGGCGCCGGCGGCGGCCAGCAGGCCGGTCTTCTTCAGGCGCGTGGCGATGGCCTTGGCGATGAGCGCCGGGTTCAGGTCGGCGTTGGCGCGCAGCAGCGTGTGCGAGGTCGGGTTGGGCATCGACCATTCGCCGCCCGAATAGCCCTCGGCCGCGTGCACCTCGCCCTCGTCGAACTTGCCGACCACGTTGGGCCGCACGTCGGGGCGCCAGTTGTAGAGCTCTTCCTTGAGCTGGTATTCGATGACCTGGCGCTTCTCTTCCACCACCAGAATTTCTTGCAGGCCGGTGGCGAACTGGCGCGTGAGCTGCGCCTCCAGCGGCCACACCACGCCCACCTTGTGCAGGCGGATGCCGAGCTGGCGGCAGGCCGCGTCGTCCAGGCCCAGGTCGATGAGCGCCTGGCGGGTGTCGTTGTAGGCCTTGCCGCTGGCCATGATGCCGAAGCGGTCGTTCGGGCCCTCTATCACGTTGTGGTTGAGCCGGTTGGCGCGGATGTAGGCCAGCGCGGCGTACCACTTGTAGTGCATGAGCCGGGCTTCCTGCTCCAGCGCGTGGTCGGGCCAGCGGATGTGCAGGCCGCCGGGCGGCATCTCGAAGTCGGTGGGAATGACGATCTCGACGCGCTCGGGGTCGATCATGGCCGTGGCGCTCGACTCGACGATCTCCTGGATCGTCTTCATGCCCGACCACACGCCCGAGAAGCGGCTCATGGCGAAGGCGTGGATGCCCAGGTCGAGGATTTCCTGCACGTTCGCCGGAAAGAAAACCGGCGTGCCGCACGCCTTGAAGATGTGGTCGCTCTGGTGCGCGGCGGTGGAACTCTTGGAGATGTGGTCGTCGCCCGCCACCGCGATCACGCCGCCGTACTCGGTGGTGCCGGCCATGTTGGCGTGCTTGAAGACGTCGGAGCAGCGGTCCACGCCCGGGCCCTTGCCGTACCAGATGCCGAAGACGCCGTCGAACTTGTTGGTGCCCTGCGGGGAGAAGCCCAGCTGCTGGGTGCCCCACAGCGCGGTGGCGGCGAGCTCCTCGTTCACGCCGGGCTGGAAGACGATGTTCTGTTCCTTGAGGAACTTGCTGGCCTTCCACAGCGCCTGGTCGTAGCCGCCAAGCGGGGAGCCGCGGTAGCCGCTGATGAAGCCGGCGGTGTTCTTGCCGGCCTGCTTGTCGCGCAGCCGCTGCAGCATGGGCAGCTTGACCAGGGCCTGCACGCCGCTCATGAATGCGCGGCCGTAGTCGAGGGAGTATTTGTCGTCGAGCGTGACGGTTTCTAGGGCCTTGCGAATGTGCGCGGGTAGCGGTGCATTCATGTCGTCTGTCTCCGTTTGGCAGGGCCTCATGGGCCTGGCTGTTTCTGGGTCTGTGCCCGGGTAGGGCACGAGCCCATGATCACGCAAAGTGTATGCCGGGGTCCGCGACAGGTGTTTGCGTTCTTTGTCGGGAAAAACGCGCTTCCAGAAAGAATCTTGCTTAGGATCGGCCCTTATGGAAAGCATCGACAAGTTCGACCTCGCAATCCTGCAAGAACTGCAGGCCGATGGACGCCTCACCAACGCCGAGCTTGCGCAGCGCGTGGGCCTGTCGGCCGCGCCCTGCTGGCGCCGGGTGCGCGCGCTGGAGGAGGCCGGCTTCATCAAGGGCTATCACGCCGAGATCGACCGCCACAAGATCGGCCTGGGCGTGCTCGCCTTCGTGCGGGTCGACACGGAGCGAGTCACCCACGAGGCCACGCGCAAGCTGGAGGACGCGATCCGCAAGCTGCCCGACGTGATCGCCTGCCACTACATCAGCGGCACCGGCACCTTCGAGCTGCAGGTGGTGGCGCAGGACCTCGACAGCTTCTCGGCCTTCGCGCGCCAGCACCTGATGAACCTGCCCAATGTGAAGGACCTGCACACCAGCTTCTCGCTGGGCGAGGTGAAGGCCAGCAGCGCGCTGCCGCTGGCGCACCTGGTCCAAGGAACCACCCGGTCGCGCGGCACCTAAGACGGATCACCGCCGCTCGGCGCGGCTGGCCTCGCGGATCGCGCGGAATTCCGAGCCCTGCCCCCATTCCGGCCAGCGCCGGCTGTTGGCCAGCATCTCGCCCACGCGGTAGAGCAGCGGCAGGTCGTGCGCCATGCCGGCGAAGGACCAGTCGGCGCGCCATTCGTCGGCCGGCTGGTGGTAGCGCTCGGCGTTGTAGACCTTGCTGGCCGCCTCGCCGGCCGCGAGGCCGCCGTCCACCAGGTCGTTGCCGGAGGCGAACGACAGCGCCGGCACGCCGCGCTTGGCGAAGGAGAAATGGTCGGAGCGGAAGAAGTAGCCGGCCTCGGGATGCGGATCGGGCGCGTAGGCCAGGCCGAAGCCGCGCGCCTGCTCCACCAGCAGGTCCTGCAGCTGCGAGACCGCGCTGCCCGAGGTGCTGAAGTTGCGCGCCGGGCCTTCGGGGCTGAGCGCGTCCATGTTGATCACGGCCACCGTCTTCGCCAGCGGATAGAGCGGCTTCGCGCCATAGAACTCCGAGCCGAGCAGGCCGCGCTCCTCCGCCGTCACCGCAAGGAACACGACCGAGCGCTCGGGCTTGTGGCGCGCGCCCGCGAAGGCGCGGCCCATCTCCACCAGCGCGGCCAGGCCGGTGCCGTTGTCGACGGCGCCGTTGTAGATGCGGTCGCCCTTCGCGTCGGGCGCGCCCACGCCCAGGTGGTCCCAGTGGGCGCTGTAGATCACCGTCTCGTCCGGGCGCTTGCGGCCTTCGACGCGGCCGACCACGTTCTTCGAGACGATCACCTGCCGGTCGATCGCGTACTCGGCCGACAGGCTCGCGTCCTTCAGCAGCTGCGGCTGGAACTCGCGCGTCTGCGCGAGCTTCTTCTGCGCCTCGAAGTCCAGGCCCGCGCGGCGCAGCAGGTCGACCGCCACGTCGCGCTGGATCCAGCCCTCCAGCTTCGGATGCACCGCCGCGGGCTGCTCGCGCTCGATGTCGAGCATGGTCGCGGTGTTGGAGTTCTTCACCGTGGCCCAGCCGTAGGCGGCCGGCGCGGTCTCGTGGACGATCAGCACGCCCAGCGCACCGCGACGCGCGGCCTCCTCGAACTTGTAGGTCCAGCGCCCGTAGTAGGTCATGGCCTTGCCGCCGAAGTCGCCGCTGCCGGTCTCGAAGTCGGGATCGTTCACCAGCACCACGGCGATCTTGCCCTTGAGGTCGACGCCCTTGTAGTCGTCCCACCGCCGCTCGGGCGCGCTCACGCCGTAGCCCACGAAGACCAGCGGCGCCTGCTGGATCGACACCGCGGTGGAGCCGTCGAGCGCCGCGCGCACCGCGATCTGCTCGCCCTGCGCCAGCGCGTCGCGCTGCGCGCCCACCTGCAGCGTGATCTGCGGCGCGCCGCGGAACTCGGTCTTCACCAGCGGCACCGATTGCGTCCAGCCGCGCCGGCCGCCTTCGAGATCGCCGCCGGGCGCGAGGCCGGCGGCCTTGAACTGCGCGACGAGGTAGTCGACCGTCTTCGCTTCCGCCGGCGTGGCGGGGGCGCGGCCCTCGAAGTCGTCGCCGGACACCGTCTTCACGATCTGCGAGAGGCGCTGCGGGTCGAAGACCGGCGCCGGCGGGTCGGCCGCGGCCAGCACGATGGTGGCGGCCGACGCGAGGCCGATGCCACAAAGAAGATGGAAAGCAAGCCGCTGTGTCGTCATGCAAGGCGCTCCTGAGCCAGAAAAGCCCCGGATGCTAGCCAGCGGGCAGCGATCGCCGGCGGATGCCCTTCGCCCCGGCCGGAGAACCTTGGTTGGACTCGTGCGGCGATCCTTGCAACAGGTCCAACGGAAGGCCACCGATAGCGACAGCCTAAAATCCCCGCCCACCACCTTCCTCCCGCCGGACGGCGAACAACAAGGACCCCGCATGAACTCCCTCCGCCGCGCCCTGGCTTTCGGCCTCGCCGCCGCCACGCTCGCTTTTGGCGCCCAGGCCCAGAACCGCGAGCTGATCGTGGCCTCCAGCGCCACCTACGCGCCCTTCGCCTTCGAGAACAAGGACAAGCAGATCGTCGGCTTCGACATCGACATCATCAATGCCATCGCCAAGCAGCAGGGCCTGAAGATCAAGATCGTCAACACGCCCTTCACCGGCATCTTCGGCGCGCTGAACAACGGCGACGTCGACCTCGTGATCTCGGGCGTCACCATCAACGAGAAGCGCAAGCAGAGCTACGACTTCACGCCGCCGTACTTTGCGGCCCGCCAGCTGATCGCGGTGCCGAAGAACAGCAAGGTCGCGTCGCTGAAGGACCTGGCCGGCAAGAAGATCGCCGTGGTCAGCGCCTCCACCGCCGACGACATCGCCTCGCGCGAGTTCGGCAAGACCAGCCCCGACATCCGCCGCTTCGAGAGCACGCCGCTCATCATTTCCGAGCTGGCCGGCGGCGGCGTCGATGCCGCCATGGGCGACAACGGCGTGATCGCCTACCGCGTGGCGCAGAACCCAGAGCTGAAGACCATCGACGACAAGTCCTTCCCCGAAGAGGGCTTCGGCATCGTCGTGAAGAAGGGCGACAAGGCCCTGCTGGACAAGCTCACGGCCGGCCTCGCGGCCATCCGCGCCGACGGCAGCTACGTGACGATCTACAAGAAGTGGTTCAACAAGGACCCGAACGTGCGCTGAGCCGCACGGCATTTCTCCGAACACGGCCGCCTCGAAGCGGCCGTTTCGTTTTCAGTCGATTGATGAGAGTTTGAGGACGCAAGCATGGAACAGCCAGTGCTGCTTTTCGGATGGTTCCGCTGGGACATCCTCGTGGAATACAAGGACCTGTTCTGGCAGGGCGCATGGATGACGCTGCGCATGACGGTGGTCTGCGTGCTGCTGGGCGCGAGCTGGGGCCTGTGCCTCGCGCTCGCGCGGCTGGCGCAGGCTCGCCACGCACCGTGGACCTGGGCCACGCGCTTCCTGCTGCGCTGGCCGGCCACTGTGTACGTGAGCTTCTTCCGGGGTACGCCGCTTTTCGTGCAGATCCTCTTGATCCACTTCGCGGTGATGCCGGTGTTCATCCATCCGACCTCGGGCCTGCTGATCGACGGCGAACTCGCGCGCACGCTCAAGCAGGAGCACGGCGCGCTCATCTCGGGCGTGGTGGCGCTCACCCTCAACTCGGCGGCCTACATCTCCGAAGTGTTCCGCGCGGGCATCCAGTCGATCTCGCGCGGCCAGTTCGACGCCGGCCGCTCGATCGGCTTCACGCCCGCGCAGGTGATGCGCTACGTGGTGCTGCCGCAGGCCTTCCGCCGCATGCTGCCGCCGCTGGGCAACAACGCCATCGCGCTGCTGAAGGACACGTCGCTGGTCTCCGCCATCGGCCTGGCCGAGCTGGCCTACGCCGCGCGCACCGTGGCTGGCGCCTACGCACGCTACTGGGAGCCGTACCTGGCGATCTCGGTGATCTACTGGGTGATGACGCTGATCCTGACGACGCTGCTGCGCCGCCTGGAGCACCGCCTCGCCCGCAGCGACAGAAGCTAGGCACACCCCCAGGCTTCGCGCACTTCGTGTCGCTGCGCCAACCCCCTTGCAGGGGGCAACACCTGAGGCCCGGCAAAGCCGGCTCCTCGGTGTTCGCGCAATGACAGGATCGCCAAGCCTGCAGGCGCCGGGGCCAGAATAGCGCCACATGCCCCCCATATCCACCGAAGAGACACCCATCCCGCCCGCGAGGCCACAGCCGACGAAGTTCGCGGCGCTCGTGCCCCTGAAGATTTCCGTGTTCCGCATGCTGTGGAGCACCTGGCTCGTCGCCAACATCTGCATGTGGATGAACGACGTGGCCGCCGCGTGGATGATGACCACGCTGACCTCCTCGCCGATCTGGGTGGCGCTGGTGCAGTCGGCCTCCACGCTGCCGGTGTTCCTGCTGGGCCTGCCCAGCGGGGCGCTGGCCGACATCCTCGACCGCAGGCGCTGGCTGGTGGCCACGCAGTTCTGGCTGGCCGGCACCGCCATCGTGCTGTGCGCCGCGCTGGCGCTCGACCTCATGACCGCGCCGCTGCTGCTGGCGCTGACCTTCGCCAACGGCATCGGGCTGGCGCTGCGCTGGCCGGTGTTCGCGGCCATCGTTCCCGAGCTGGTGCCGCGCGCGCAGCTGCCGGCCGCACTGGGCCTCAACGGCATCGCGATGAACGCGTCGCGCATCGTGGGCCCGCTCACCGCCGGCATGCTGATCGCGAGCGCGGGCAGCATCTGGGTGTTCGCGCTGAACGCGGTGCTGTCGGTGGCCTCGGGCTTCGTGGTGCTGCGCTGGCGGCGCGAGCACACGCCCAATCCACTGGGCCGCGAGAAGCTGGTGAGCGCGATGCGCGTGGGCGTGCAGTTCGTGCGGCAGTCGCAGCGCATGCGCGCGGTGCTCACGCGCATCTCGATCTTCTTCTTCCACTCGACCGCGCTGCTGGCGCTGCTGCCGCTGCTGGCGCGCAACCTCCAGGGCGGCGGCGCGGGCACCTTCACGCTGCTGCTGGCGGCCATGGGCGCGGGCGCGATCGTCGCGGTGCTGTTCCTGCCGCGGCTGCGCCAGGCAATGGGGCGCGACCAGCTGGTGCTGCGCGGCACGCTGCTGCAGTCGGGCGCCACGGCGGTGATGGCCTTCGCACCCAATGCCTGGGTCGCGGTGCCGGCGATGTTCTTCGGCGGCATGGCGTGGATCACGGTGGCCAACTCGCTGTCGGTGTCGGCCCAGCTCGCGCTGCCCGACTGGGTGCGTGCGCGCGGCATGTCGATGTACCAGATGGCGATCATGGGCGCGAGCGCGATCGGCGCGGCCATCTGGGGGCAGGTGGCCACGCTCAGCTCGCTGGTCGCCAGCCTGAGCGTGGCGGCCGCCAGCGGCACGCTGCTGATGCTCGCGGCGCTGCGCTGGGTGACCGACCTGAGCGGCGAGGACGACACCAGCCCCGCGCAGGCCGGCTGGGCCGTCGGCCCGCCCGCGGAAGCCCCTGAGGAAACCGGCCGCGTGGTGGTCACCGTCGAATACCTGATCGACCCCGCGCGCGCCGCCGCCTTCCACCTGGTCATGCAGCAGACGCGCCGCGCGCGCCTGAGCCAGGGCGCCATCGGCTGGGAGCTGCTGCACGACATCGCTCAGCCCGAGCGCTACGTGGAGCAGATCGTCGACGAGTCGTGGACCGACCACCTGCGCCGCTTCACCCGCGCCACCGCCAGCGACATGGCGCTGCGCGAACGCAGGCTCGCCTTCCACATCGGCGAGTCGGGGCCGGTCGTCACGCGGTACATCGTGCGGCGCTGAGCCGGCATCCGCACGGTCGGTGCTTGCCATTCATTTTTTACCAACTGGTTAACTTTGATGGCACGGCGCTTGCATGGAGAAATTTGCCGGGTATCCACGGATAGCCCGCCTTTTTTGACCGTATGGATAATTTAAGCCACCGCCACACCAGGCGCCACGAGGTACACACGCGATGAATCCGCCTCCCCTGCGCAGCCGCTTCTGGTCCGACCTGACCAGCGAAGAGTTCTCCCGCCTCGACCGCGAACGGCTCATCGCCGTGCTGCCGGTGGGCGCCACCGAGCAGCACGGCCCGCATCTGCCGATGTCGACCGACACCGCCACCATCGACGGCATGGTGCGCGCCACGCTGCCGCACCTGCCCGACGACCTGCCGGTTCTGTTCCTGCCCACCGTGCCCTACGGCAAGAGCAACGAGCACTCGCGCTACCCCGGCACGCTCACCGTGTCGGCGAACACGCTCATTTCGATGTGGAAGGACATCGGCGCCTGCGTCGCGAAGGCCGGCGTGCGCAAGCTGGTGCTCTACAACAGCCACGGCGGCCAGATGAGCGTGATGGACATCGTCGCGCGCGACCTGCGCGAGGAACACGGCATGATGGTCGTGGCCGCCAACTGGTACACGCTGGGCCTGCCCGAAGGCCTGTTCACCGCGCATGAGGGCAAGCACGGCATCCATGCCGGCGACCTCGAAAGCTCGGTGATGCTGCACCTCACGCCCGACTACGTGCGCCGCGACCAGTTCCAGAACTTCAGCTCCATGACCGAGCAGCTGGCCGAGGAGAACAAGTTCCTCTCGATCACGCCCAGCGGCAAGCTCGGCTGGCAGATGCATGACATCAACCCCGCGGGCGCCGCCGGCGACGCCACGCGCGCCACCGCCGAGAAGGGCGCCGCCGTGCTCGACCACGTGGGCCGCCGCTTCGTCGAGCTGCTGCAGGAGGTCGATCGCTTCCCGCTCTCCCGACTCGCCAACCAGCCCGCCTGGAAATGAGCGCCGACGCCACCTCCACCGCAGCCGGCACGCCGCTGGTCGGCCTGCGCAACGTCAGCAAGCGCTTCGCCAACGGCACGCTCGCGCTGCAGGGCATGTCGCTGGACATCGGCGAGCACGACTTCATCAGCTTCCTCGGCCCTTCGGGCTGCGGCAAGAGCACGGCGCTGCGCCTCATTGCGGGGCTCACGCGCATCAGTTCGGGCGACATGCACTGGTCGGGTGCGAGCGCCAATCCGGCCAAGGGCGGCAAGACCGACCGCGACCTGGGCTTCGTGTTCCAGGAACCCACGCTCATGCCCTGGGCCAAGGTGTTCGACAACGTCTGGCTGCCGCTGAAGCTGGCGGGCACCGGCCGCGACGCAGCGGCACCCGTGGTGAAGCAGGCGCTGGAGATGGTCGGCCTTTCGCGCTTCGCCGACGTGTACCCGCGCGAGCTCTCCGGCGGCATGAAGATGCGCGTGTCGATCGCGCGCGCACTCGTCACGCACCCGCGCCTGCTGCTGATGGACGAGCCCTTCGCCGCGCTCGACGAGATGACGCGCATCAAGCTCAACAACGACCTGCTGGCCATCTGGCGCGAGCACCGCTTCTCGGTGGTGTTCGTCACGCACAGCGTGTACGAGTCGGTGTATCTGTCGAACCGCATCGTGGTGATGGCCGCGCGGCCCGGCCGCGTGATCGACGAGATCCGCATCGACGAGCCCTACCCGCGCGGAGAAGACTTCCGCACCTCGACCCGCTACAACGCGCACTGCACCGCGGTGTCGCAATCGCTGCACGGAGCCCTGCATGGCGTCGACATCGATCACTGAGACCAACGCAGCCGCCCCTCTCGCGGATGCCGACGCGGCCCCCTCCGAGGCCTCGCTGCGCGCGCACGAGGACCGGCTGCGCCGGCGCGAGTCGCTGCTGCGCATCGCGGTGCCCGCGGCCATCGTCGCGCTGCTGCTGCTGGCGTGGGAATGGACCGTGCGCGCCAACAACATCCCGCACTACATCCTGCCCGCGCCCTCGCTCGTCATCCGCACGCTGTTCGACAACTGGGATTCGCTCTCGAGTGCGCTGTGGTTCACGGTGAAGCTCACGCTGCTGGCGCTGGCCGCGGCCATCGTGGGCGGCGTGCTGCTGGCCATTGCCTTCGCGCTCTTCAAGTGGGTGGAGATCGGGCTCTTTCCCATTGCCGTGATCCTGCAGGTGACGCCGATCATCGCGATCGCGCCGCTGATCCTGATCTACGTGTCGAGCACCACGGCCGCGCTGCTGCTGTGCGCATGGATCGTGGCCTTCTTCCCGATTTTGTCGAACACCGTCATCGGCCTGAAGAGCGCCGACAGCAACCTGCGCGACCTGTTCCAGCTCTACAAGGCCTCGCCCTGGCAGACCTTCCGCTACCTGCTGGCGCCGAGTGCGCTGCCCTACTTCATGGCGGGCCTGAAGATCGCGGGCGGGCTGAGCCTGATCGGCGCAGTGGTGGCCGAGTTCACGGCCGGCACGGCGGGCAAGGAAACGGGGCTGGCCTCGCGCATCCTCGAATCGAGCTTCCGCACCGAGATCCCGATGATGTTCGCGGCGCTGCTGCTGGTGTCGTTGCTGGGCATCGTGATCTTCATCGTGTTCGCGGCCTTGTCGCGTGTGGTACTAGGCCACTGGCACGAAAGCGAGATGCGCCGTGAAAGGTAATCGGCTCGCCCCCAGGCTGCGCGCACTTCGTGTCGCTTCGCCACCCCCCGACCGGGGGCAACACCTGCGGCCCGGCAAAGCCGGTTCCGCGGTGTTCCCTTGCAGAGACGCCCCTTGGACGGAGCCGCGATGAACGCAACACACGCTTCCCCTGCGAACGTCGACTGGAACGCCGTGCGCGAGGACCTGCGCGGCCTCAACGTGATCACCGCGCCCGGACAGCGCAAGCAGCTGTCGAAGGACTTCTACTGGTACAGCCCCATCCTCACCGAGCAGCTCGCGGGCTGCGTGGCCGACCTGGTGGTGAAGGTCGGCACCGAGGACGACGTGCGCCAGGCCGCGGCCGTGGCTGCGAAGTGGAAGCTGCCGCTCACGGTGCGCGCGGGCGGCACCGGCAACTACGGCCAGTGCGTGCCGCTCGAAGGCGGCATCGTGCTCGACGTGACGCAGATGTGCCGCGTGCTCGACATCCGCGAGGGCAGCATCCGCGTGGAGGCCGGCGCACGCATGCACGACATCGACCTCGCCGCGCGCGAGACCGGGCAGGCGCTGCGCATGTGGCCCTCGACCTGGCACGTGGCCAGCATCGGCGGCTTCATCGCGGGCGGCTTCGGCGGCATCGGCTCGTTCCGCCACGGCATCCTGCGCGACCCCGGCAACCTGCTGCGCGCGCGGGTGATGACGGTGGAGCGCGAGCCGCGCGTCATCGAGCTGCACGGCGACGAGATCCAGCAGGTGCACCACGCCTACGGCACCAACGGCGTGATCCTCGACGTGGAGGTTGCGCTGAGCCCGGCCGTCGACTGGGTGCACTGCACGGTGCTGTTCGACACCTACCGCGGCGCGCTCGACTTCGGCATCGCCGCGCAGGCGCCTTCGCTCGACATCTTCCTGCTGTCGACGGTGGAGGCCCGCTTCTCGCCCTACTACACGGCCATGCGCGACCGCTTCCCGGCCGACCGGCATGCGGTGTTCGCGATGGTCTCGCCCGAGTCGATGGATGACTTCAGCGCGCTCGCCGCGTCGCACGGCGGAACGATCTCGGTGGCGGGCACCGAGGCCGAGTTGCTCGCCGAAGGCCTGCCTCCCGCCTACGAGTGCGCGTTCAACCACACGACGCTGCAGGCGCTGAAGGCCGACCGCGGCTGGACCTATCTTCAGGTGGCCTACGCCCAGCCTTTCGACCCGGCCGTGGTCGAGCGGCACCTCGAGATCTTCGGCGACGACGTGCTGCAGCACCAGGACTTCGCGCGCGCCAACGGCGAGTGCGGCACCTTCGGCATCCTGCTGGTGCGCTGGAAGGGCGAGGCCCATCAGTACGAGCTGATCCGCGAGATCGAGTCGCAGGGCGGCTGCAAGATCTTCAACCCGCACGTCGTGACCATCGAAGACGGCGGCATGAAGACCATCGACACGCAGCAGATCGAGTTCAAGAAGCGCAGCGACCCGATGGGGTTGATGAACCCGGGCAAGACGCGCGGCTGGACCACCGACATGGCTGTCGAGCGCTGAAATGACGACTTGGCGTTTTGTTCATCTTCGGTGGTCTTCTGGGCGCTGCCATCCAGGGCGCGCTCACGCCGACGGGGTACCTTGCTCCGCGAATGTCCCCCGCCCTTCGGGCTCCTCCTTTATTTCGCTGCGCAAGGCACCCCATCGGCGTGCGCGTTGCAAGCCGTGGTCGTTGATCAGCCGCACACCAGCAGCGTGCCCACTGCACAGGGCGTCGGGTACTCCCCGCAGCGAAATAAAGGAGGAGGCCGCAGGCCGGGGGACATTCGCGGAGGGGAGTACCCGGCGGCCTGTGCACACGCCCCGAACAGAAGCAAAAGCGCCTCTCGACTGATATGAAAATCCCGTTTCGCATTCAACCCCAGGAGTCCACTGCCATGCGCGTTCCCGCTCTGACAATCCGTCCGCTTGCCCTCGGCATAGCCCTCGCTGCAGCCGCCTTCGCCGTGCAGGCGCAGGAAAAAGTGGTGTTCGCCACCAACTGGAAGGCGCAGGCCGGCCACGGCGGCTTCTACCAGGCGCTGGTGGACGGCACCTACAAGAAGTACGGCCTCGACGTCGACATCCAGCAAGGCGGCCCGATGGTCAACAACCGGCCGATGCTGCCGGCCGGCAAGGTCGACTTCCTGATGACCGGCAACCTGCTGCAGTCCTTCGACAACGTGAAGAACGGCGTGCCCACCGTGGTGGTGGCCGCCTTCTTCCAGAAGGACCCGCAGGCCATGTTCGCCCACCCGGGCCAGGGCTTCGACACCTTCAAGGACATGGCCAAGGCGCCGGTGGCCTTCATCGGCAAGGACGGCCAGTTCAGCTTCTGGCAGTGGATGAAGTCGGAGCACGGCTTCAAGGACTCGCAGCTCAAGCCCTACACCTTCAACGTGGGCCCGTTCCTGGCCGACAAGAAGTCGATCCAGCAGGGCTATGCCATCTCGGAGCCGCTGTCGATCAAGGCGCAGGCGGGCTTCGACCCGGTGGTGCAGCTGCTGGCCGACAACGGCTTCTCGACCTACTCCACCACCATCGAGACGCGCGCCGACCTGGTGAAGACCAAGCCCGAGACGGTGCGCAAGTTCATCGAGGCATCGATCATCGGCTGGAACAACTACCTCTACGGCGACAACAAGGCCGCCAACGAGATGATCGCCAAGATCAACCCCGACTCGCCCGTGGCCTCCTCTCTGGGCTCCATCGAGCTGATGAAGAAGATGGGCATCGTCGACAGCGGCGAGTCGCTCACCAAGGGCATCGGCGCGATGGACGAGGCCCGCGTGAAGGACTTCTACGACAAGATGGTCAAGGCCGGCCTGTACAAGCCCGGCGAGGTCGACCTGTCGAAGGTGGTCACCACGCAGTTCGTGAACAAGGGCGTCGGCATCGACGTGCGCAAGAAGCTCACGGGCAAGTAAGCAGCAACAAGCAAGCACACCGTTTTTTCCCGCGGCCGCGCGGGGCTTGCGCCGGGGTCAGATGCCGGCGCCTGGGTTGCCATAAGGCACCGTGCGGCCTTTCATCCCCTGGGCTCTGACCCCGTCTCGCCAGCGACGCAAGTCCTGGGCGAACCGGCCCTCAACCATGAAAACGCTCGTCGTCCACTGCCATCCGAATCCTGACAGCTTCAACCACGCGCTCTACCGCACCGCCCTCGAGGCGCTCGAGCCCAGACATCACGTCAAGGCCATCGACTTGTACGCCGAGGGCTTCGACCCCACGCTGACACGCGAGGAGCGCGTCGCCTACCTCGACAACCCCGACCTGATCCGCGAACGTGTGAAACCCCACGTCGAAGCGCTGCTGTGGGCCGAGCACCTGGTGTTCGTTTTCCCCACCTGGTTCTACGGGCCGCCCTCGATGCTCAAGGGCTGGCTCGAAAGGGTCTGGCTGCCCGGCGTGGCCTTCCTGCCGGCGGAACGCAAGGGGCAGCTCGCGCGGTCGGGCATGCGGCACATCCGGAGGCTCACGGTGGTCACCACCGGCGGCGCGCCGCGCTGGTTCGTGATGGTCATCGGCGACCCGGGCAGGCGGCTTTTCACGCGGGCGCTGCGCGCGCTCTTCGCGTGGCGCTGCAAGGTGACGTGGCTGCAGCTGCACGACATGAACGCCGTCACCGCGAGCGACCGCACCCATTTCATCGAACGCGTCTCGCGCAAGCTGGGCAGCATCTAGCAGAAGAACCTTCGATTCCAGAAGGAGACATACGACACCATGAGCCTCGAACGCACGCTCACCGTCCGCGTCGAACGCATCTCGCGCCAGACGCCGGAAATCCTGGCCTTCGAGCTGGCCCACCCGTGGGGCCGGCCGCTGCCCTCCTACGAGGCCGGCGCGCACATCGACGTGCACATGCCCGGTGGCTTCTCGCGCCAGTATTCGCTGGCGCGGGCGCCCTTGGCGACCAACGCGGGGCGCTACGTGATCGGCGTGAAGCGCGAGCTTTCGAGCCGTGGCGGCTCGGCCTCGATGCACGAGCGCGTGCGCGAAGGCGACCTGCTGCCGATCAGCGCGCCGCGCAACACCTTCCCGCTGCGCGAGGAGGCCACGCACCACCTACTGCTGGCCGGCGGCATCGGCATGACGCCGCTGCTGGCGATGGCGCAGGCGCTCGCCGCACGCGGCGCGCAGTTCACGCTGTGCGTGTTCGCGCGCAGCGAGGAGCACCTGGCCTTTGCCGATGCGCTGCGCGCGCCGTCGCTGGCGCCGCACCTGCGGCTGCACCTCGACCAGGGAGATGCATCGCAGCGCATCGACCTGCACTCGCTGCTGGCCGGGCGCGCGCCCGGCACGCACCTGTACGTGTGCGGCCCCGGCGGCTTCATGCAGGCGGTGCGCGAAGCCGCCGCAAAGACGGATTGGCCCGAAGACGCGCTGCACGCCGAATACTTCGCCGCGCCCACCGACGCCGGCGCGACCGCCGGCCTGCCCTTCACGCTGAAGCTCGCGAAGCGCGGCATCACGGTGCCGGTGGCCGCGGACCAGACGGCCGTCGACGCGCTGCACGAGGTCGGCATCGACATTCCGGTGTCGTGCCAGCAGGGCCTGTGCGGCACCTGCGTGGTAGAGGGCGACGGCGAGGGCGCCGAGCACCGCGACTTCTGCCTCACCGGCAGCGAGCGCCGCCACAAGGTGGCGCTGTGCTGCTCGCGCGCCAAGGGGCTGGAACTGGAACTGCAGCTGTGAACGCACGCGCCGCCATCACCGAAGAGAGCGACGGCGAGGCGCCCGCCACGCGCGGACGCTCGCGCAAGTACACGCAGGTGCTGGCCCTCATCAACCAGGCCGCCATCGAGGTGTTCGCGAGCGAGGGGCTGGCCGGCGCCTCGACGCAGGCCATCGCCGACAAGGCCGGGCTCTCGAAGGCGCAGCTGCACTACTACATCGACAGCAAGGAGGCGCTGTACCGGCAGGTGCTGCAGGACATCCTCAACGACTGGATCGTGGTGTTCGGCTTCAGCGACGAGGCCTTCGGCCCGCGCAAGGTGCTGGGCGACCTGATCCGCCGCAAGATGATGTTCTCGTTCGAGCATCCGCTGCGCTCGCGCATCTTCACGGCTGAAATGCTGCGCGGCGCGCCGGTCATCAACGACATGATGGAGACGAGCAAGCAGCGCACCGAACAGGCCGCCGCGGTGATCCAGAACTGGATGAACCAGGACCTGATGGACAAGGCCGATCCGATGCTGGTGCTGTTCCACATCTGGGCCGTGACGCAGTTCTACGCCGACCACGCCACGCAGGCCGCCTACTACCGCGATTCGATCCAGCAGGGTCAGGACAAGGACGGCAAGGACCGGCGCTACCTGATCGAGCAGGTGACCGAATTCCTGCTCAAGGGCGCGGGCGTCAGGTAGACGAGGAAGACGACGAGAAAGCGGTGCGGGGCAAGTACATGGTGGCTTCCACTTCCACCAGCACTTCGTCGCCCGGCAGGAAGCGCGACACCTCCACCACCGTGCTCACCGGCGGCTCGCCCGGATAGAACAGGCCGCGCACGCGGTTGTAGAAGGCGTAGTGCGGCAGGTGGCGGAAGTACTGCACCAGCTTCACCACGTCTTCCATCGTGCCGCCGTGCTCGGCCGCGATCTGCCGGATGCGCTCCAGCACGAACCAGCTCTGCGCGACGATGGGCGCCTCGAACACGTCCACCGACATCTGGCCGGTGGCGTAGCCCACGCTCTGCAGCGCGGTACGTGCTTCTTCAGGGATGGCGTCGTAGCCGGCGACAGCGCGGCGCGTGGCCGGGTCGACGGCGACCACGCCGCTCATGAAGACGAAATCGCCCACGCGCTTGGCGGCCGCGTAGTTGGCCATCGGCTTGCCCATACTCATTGCTCGTTGCTCTCCAGTCGTTGGCCGGCGCGGATGACGGTGCGTTGCCGTCCGCGCGGGCCGATCAGTTCATGTTCCCCGGTGGCCGACAGCACCAGCAGGTCGGCCGGGCAGCCCGGCACGATGCGTCCGTCCCACGCGAGCCCCAGCGCCTTCGCGGGGCTCACGGTGATGGTGTCGAGCCAGTCGTCGGCCGGCGCGAGGTGCGCCGCCTGCACGCCGAGGCCGAAGGTCTCCAGCAGGTCGTAGCTGCCGTAGGGATAGAAGGCGTCCTGCACGTTGTCGGTCGCCAGGCTCGCACGCAAGCCCCGTGCCGCCGCCTCGCGGATGCGCGTGATGCCGCGCTGCACGGGCGTGCGGTCCCAGGCGCCCTGCAGGTAGAGATTGGTGGTCGGTAGCGCGACGAGGTGGATGCCCGCGCCGGCGCACAGCGCAAGCGTTTCGCCCGCTACGGCATCGTCCTGCACCGAGAGCGAGCAGGCGTGGCCGCTGACCACGCCCTGCCTGAAATCGCGCGCACGCACCAATTGGGCGATGCTGCGCAGGCCGGTGGCCTCGACGTCCAGGCCTTCGTCGACGTGGAAGTCGAGCGCCAGTCCGTGCTGCTGCGCGAGGTCGAACACGCGGCCCAGCTTGTGGACGATGCCCTCGTTCCGATAGACGAATGCGCCGAGCACGCCGCCCGCGCGCTTCACCTCGCGCGCGATGCGCTCGCCGGCCGCGATGTCGGCGAACAGATCCAGCGGCGTGAGCGAGACGAACTGCAGCTCGATGCGGCCGCGCCATTCCTCGCGCAGCGCCTCGAACACCGCCAGCGCGGCCGGCGGCTCGGGCTGCACCCAGTCGAGGTGCGTGCGCAGCGCGCGCGTGCCCGACAGCCATGCGTCGTGCAGCGCGCGCTCCATGCGCAGGCGCAGCGATTCGCCGGTCCAGCTCTCGCGGTGGCGGTTCATGCGCTCGATGGCGACGAACAGGTTGCCCTGCGCGGCGCCCACGTCCTGCACGGTGTAGTTCTTGTCGATGTGCGCGTGGGCCTCGACCAGTGCGCTCAGCAGCGTGCCCTTGGCTTGCCGCTTTTGCGCGCTGGGCGTGACGGAGGCGACCTTGTCGCCCTCGATGGTGACGTCGAACAGCTGCGCATCGCCCGCCGCGAAGCCACGCAGCGACGCCGGTATGCGCAGCGCCTCGAGCTTCATGCGTGCCGCTGCCGCCAGTCGCGCAGCCAGCCCAGGCCGGCCGAGGTGCCGCCGGGCTCCGCGCCGCGCTTCGGCCGGTACTCGCAGCCGACCCAGCCCTGCCAGCCGCACTGCGCCGACACCTCGTCGAGCACGTCGAAGAGGTACGGGTAGTTCTGTTCGCCGATGTCGGGTTCGTTGCGATCGGGCACGCCGGCGATCTGGATGTGGCCGACGCGGCCGGTCGGCAGGTACTTGCGGATCTTCATCGCCACGTCGCCCTCGACGATCTGGCAGTGGTAGAGGTCCATCTGCACCTTGAGGTTGGGCGCGCCGACGGTCTCGACGATCTCGTGCGCATGGTCCTGCCGGTTGAGGAAGAAGCCCGGGATGTCGCGCGTGTTGATCGGCTCGATCAGCACGTCGCGGCCCGCCTTGGCGGCCTCGGCGGCGGCCCAGCGCAGGTTGTCGACGTACACCGGCTGCAGCGCCTCGCGCTGCTGTCCCGCGGGCACGAGGCCGGCCATGACGTGGATGCGCGGGCAGTCGAGCGCCACGGCGTAGTCGATGGCCTTGGCGATGCCTTCGCGGAACTCGGCCTCGCGACCCGGCAGGCAGGCCAGGCCGCGCTCGCCGCCGTTCCAGTCGCCCGGTGGTCCGTTGAACAGCACTTGCTGCAGGCCGTTGTGCTTGAGCCGGGCGACGATTTCTTCCTTGGTGAAGTCGTAGGGGAAGAGGTATTCCACGGCCTTGAAGCCGTCCTTCGCAGCGGCGTCGAAGCGGTCGAGGAAGGCGAGCTCCGGATAGAGCATCGAGAGGTTGGCGGCGAATTGGGGCATGGGGTGTTGTTTGTACTACCAGCGCGCACCGAAGGTGCGGCGCAGTTCATCGATCTGATCGGCATCCAGCGGCTGGGGCCTTGCGGCCTGCGCGAGCTGCTGGAGCCTTGCGGTTTCCTCGAGTTCCTCGAGCACGGCCATGGCGGCGGCCGGCGTGTCGTGCCACACGTTGGGGCCCAGGCGCGTGAGCATCACGGCGCGGATAGGCGTGCCGGCCGCACCGAAGCGGCCGATGGCCTGCGCCACCTGCTCGGCCGCCTCGGGCGCGCCCGGGCGGTGGTACGGAATGACCGGCACATGGCCGACCTTCATCACGAAGTAGGGCGTGAGCGCGGGCAGCAGCTCGTCGCCGGGTTGCCGCAGCGTGAGCGCCACGCAGTGCGTGCTGTGCGTGTGGATAACCCAGGCGGTGTCCGCGTCGAACTCGCGCGCGGCGGCGTAGATGCGCATGTGCAGCGCGATGGTCTTGCTGGCGCGGTCGCCGCCAATCTGCCGGCCCTGTGCGTCGAGCCGTGCGAGCCGTGCGGGGTCGAGGAAGCCGAGGCAGGCGTCGGTCGGCGTGATGAGGAAACCGCCGTCGTCCAGGCGCACGCTGATGTTGCCGGCCGTGGCGTGCACGTAGCCGCGCTCGAACAGGCTGCGGCCGACGCGGCAGATCTCCTCGCGGGCCTGGTTCTCTGCTGACATGCTCTCGGTCATCCGAGCACTGTAAATGCCTTGGTGAAGAAATCGTCGCTGCCGAAGTTGCCGGACTTCAGCGCGACGTGCAGGCCGGCCTCGGGCGCGGCTTCGGAGCGCGCATGGCACCACGGCACACCGGGGTCGATCTGCGGGCCGATCTGCATCTGCGCGATGCCCAGCGCCTGCACGCAGGCGCCCGAGGTCTCGCCGCCGGCCACCACCAGCCGGTGCACGCCGCGCTCGACCAGGCCGCGCGCGATGGCGGCGATGGTGCGCTCGACCATCGCACCGGCCTCTTCCACGCCCAGGCGGCCCTGCA
Source organism: Variovorax sp. SG517 (assembly GCF_013376045.1). Lineage (GTDB taxonomy): Bacteria > Pseudomonadota > Gammaproteobacteria > Burkholderiales > Burkholderiaceae_C > Variovorax. The sequence continues at coordinate 292,278 of NZ_JABMJG010000004.1, forward strand.
CCGACTTCACGGCGCCGGCCTCGGCGGTGGAGTAGACGAGCACCGGGCCCTTGTCGATCAGCGGAGCTGCCCACGCCAGCGCCTCGGCCGCGACATCCACGCCCGCCGCGATGCGCAGCGGATCGATGGCCAGTGCCGCGCCGCCGCGCTGGATGAAGTCGAGCACCTGCCGGTTGGTGGCCAGCGAGCAGCTGCCCGAGACCACCGCCGACTTGCCGCCGGCCCTGGGCAGCGCGCTCGCCTGCGACGAGGGCGCGAGGCCGAAGTTGGCCGGCAGGCCGATGGCCACGCCCGAGCCTGCGGTGACCAGCGGCATCTTCGCGAGCGCCGGGCCCATGCGCAGCAGGTCGTCGTTCGAGACCGCGTCGACGATGGCGATGGAAACGCCCTCGGCCTTGAGCTGCACGATGCGCTCCTCGATGGCGGCGGCGCCGCGCGCCACCACCGCGTAGTCGACGAGCCCCACCTTGCGCGTGCACTGCGCCTGCAGCACGCGCACGAGGTTCGGGTCGGTCATCGGCGTGAGCGGGTGGTTCTGCATGCCGCTCTCGTTGAGCAGCACGTCGCCCGCGAACAGGTAGCCCTTGAACACGGTGCGCTTGTTGTCGGGGAAGGCGGGCGTGGCTATGGTGAAGTCGCATCCCATCGCGTCCATCAGCGCCTCGGTCACGGGGCCGATGTTGCCTTGGGGCGTGCTGTCGAAGGTGGAGCAGTACTTGAAATAGATCTGCTTCGCGCCTTGCGCCTGCAGCCAGCGCAATGCTTCGAGCGACTGCGCGATGGCCTCGGCCGGCGCGATAGTGCGCGACTTGAGCGCGACCACCACGGCATCCACATCTGCATCCAGCGGACCTTCGGGCACGCCGATGGCCTGCACCACGCGCATCCCGGCACGCACGAGGTTGTTGGCGAGGTCGGTGGCGCCGGTGAAATCGTCGGCGATGCAGCCGAGCACGAGCTTTGCCATGGGTCAGTCCTTTACCGGCAGCTTCACGGCCTGCGCGTTCTCGCGCACGTAGTCGCGCAGGATCGCGTCGAAGCTGGCGTCGGCCTTCAGGCCCAGCGCCTCGGCGCGCGCGGCGTGGATGCGGCTGGGCCAGCTGGTGACGATCTTCGCGATGGCGGCGTCGGGCTCCCAGTCGATCAGGCCGGTGGCGTCCTTGCCTGCGATGCGTTCGAGCGCCTGCGCCATCTCGCGCACGGTGGTGGTCAGCGCGGGCAGGTTGACCGCCGTGCGCGCGCCCCACTCGGCGGCGCTGGCGGTGGCCGCGCGCACGATGCCGGCGACGGTGTTGCCGGGCGATGCCAGCGCGACGGGCGTGTCGGGCGACACGGGGCAGCGTGCGCGTTCGCCGGCCAGCGGCTCGCGCAGCATGCCGCTCAGGAAGCTGGAGGCCGCGCCGTTGGGCCGGCCGGGTCGCACCGACACCGTCATCAGCCGCACGTTGCGGCCCTGCACGAAGCCCTTGCGCGTGAAGTCGGCCACCAGCTGTTCGCCGATGAACTTCTGGATGCCGTAGCTGTTCTGCGGGGTCGGCAGCGTGGTGTCCTCGATGACGGCGGGCAGGCGCTGCTCTGGCGAATCGCCGAACACCGCGACCGAGCTGGAGAACACGAACACCGGCGCATGGCCCGCGCGGCGCGCGGCTTCGAGCAGGCCGCGCGTGGCGTCTAGGTTGCTGCGCATGCCGAGGTCGAAGTCGGCCTCGCACTCGCCGCTCACGGCGGCGGCGAGGTGGAACACGAGCTGCGTGTCGGCCATGGGCAGCGCGCCGTTCGCGAGTTGCTCCAGCAGGTCGCCCTGCACGAACTGCACGCGCGCATCGGCCGCCAGGTCGGCGGGCGGCGGCACGCGGTCGGCCAGGGTGATGCGTGAGACGGGCTGCGCGGCAGCGCCGGCCAGCGCGAGGCTGCCGCCCGCGAGCAGCGTGCGTGCGAGGCGGGCGCCCAGGAAGCCGCAGCCGCCGGTGATGAGGATGTTCATGGTCGTCTTGTCTTTCGTGTTCGTTCTAGAGCGCGGGCAGGAAGCGCAGCAGCGCATCGGCCACCGCTTCGGGCGCCTCGCGCTGCGGGAAGTGGCCCACGCCGTCGAGCAGCTCGCGGCGGTAGGGGCCGCTGAAGAAGCGTTCCTTGCCGGCCGAGGTGTCGGGATGATTGCAGGAATCGGCCGCGCCATGCAGCACCAGCGTGGGCACCGACAGCACGGGCGCGGGGTTGAGCGCGGCATCGTCGGCGGCGTAGTGCGGATCGCCCGGCGCATGCCCCCAGCGATGGCGGTACGAATGCACCACCACGCGCGCCCAGTCGTCGCCCTCGAAGGCGGCGGCGGTGGCCTCGAACTCGGCGGGCTCGTACCAGCCGGCTGGCGCCCATGTGTCCCACATCATCCGCGTGAAGGCGATGCGGTCGTCATGCACGGTGCGTTCGCCGCGCGGCGTGGCCATGTACCAGTGGTACCAGTAGTTGCGCGCCTGCGCGAGCGGCATCGGCTGGTCGGGTGCGTTGGTGCCGTAGCCGACCGACATCAGCGTGAGCGAACTCGCGACGCCGGGCCGCAGCCCGCAGGCATTGCCCACCGCACGCGCGCCCCAGTCGTGGCCGACGAGCGCGGGCTGCTCCAGGCCGAGCGCGTCGATGAAGTCGAGCATGTCGCGCCCCAGCGCCGAGAGCTGCCCGCTGCGCGGCGTATCCGCATGCAGGAAGGTCGTCGGCGCGAAGCCGCGCAGGGCGGGCAGCAGCACGCGCCAGCCGGCCTCGGCCAGCCGCGCGGCCACGCCGTGCCAGCAGCGCGGGCTGTCGGGCCAGCCGTGCACCAGCACCGCGGTGGCCTTGCCCGCGGGGTTCCATTCCTCGTAGCCGATGCGCAGCAGCGGCGTGTCGACGAACTTGAGCGTGGCGTCGCTCACGGCGCTTTCCCCTTCGGTGCAGGCACCTCGATGCCCGGGAAGATCTTGATGACGGCGCTGTCGTCCTCACGCGCGAATCCGGCGGTGGAGGCTTGCATGAACATCTGGTGCGCCGTGGACGACAGCGGCAGCGGAAACTTGCTCGCGCGCGCCACGTCGAGCACCAGGCCCAGGTCCTTCACGAAGATGTCCACGGCCGACAGCGGCGTGTAGTCGCCCGCGAGCACGTGCGCCATGCGGTTCTCGAACATCCAGCTGTTGCCCGCGCTGTGGGTGATGACTTCGTACAGCGCCGCCGGGTCCACGCCCTCGCGCAGGCCCAGCGCCATGGCCTCGGCCGCCACCGCGATGTGCACGCCGGCCAGCAGCTGGTTGATGATCTTCACCTTGCTGCCGGCGCCCGCCTTGTCGCCCAGGCGGTAGACCTTGGCGGCCATGGCGTCGAGCACGGCGCCGGCCTTCTCGTAGGCGGCGGGCCTGGCGGCGGTCATCATCGTCATCTGTCCGCTCGCGGCCTTGGCGGCACCGCCGGAGATGGGCGCGTCGATGTAGAGGATGCCCAGCTTCTCCAGGCGCGCTTCCAGCGCCACCGACCAGTTCGGATCGACGGTGGAGCACATCACGAAGACGCTGCCGGGCTTCATCGACGCGGCGCAGCCGGGCGTGGTGCCGTCGCCGAACAGCACCGACTCGGTCTGCGCGGCGTTCACCACCACGCTGACCACGATGTCGCACCGCGCGCCGAGTTCGGCCAGCGTGGCGCACGCCGTGCCGCCCTCGCGCGCGAAGGCTTCGGCGGCCTCGCGGCGCACGTCGAACACATGCGGCGCATGGCCCGCGCGGCGCAACGACTGCGCCATGCCGGCGCCCATGGCGCCCAGGCCCACGAGGCCGACGACGGGGGAGTTGGTGCTGGAAGTCATGCAGGTTTCTTTCGATGGTGGTCGGTCAGCGATTGACCAATTGCTTGGGCGTGAACCACACGCCGATGGCGCCGAGCACCAGCGCACCGGCCAGCACGTACATGCCGATCTGCGTGCTGCCCGTGAGGTCCTTCAGGTAGCCGATGAGGTAGGGGCTCACGAAGCCCGCGAGGTTGCCCACCGAGTTGATGGCGGCAATGCCCGCGGCAGCGGCAGTGCCCGTGAGGAAGGCGGTGGGCAGCGACCAGAAGAGCGGCGCGCAGGTCAGCACGCCCGCTGCGGCGAGCGAGAGAAACGCCAGCGACACGGCCGTGTTCTGCGTGTACGAAGCGGCCACGGTGAAGCCCACCGCGCCCATCATGGCCGGCACGATCAGGTGCCAGCGGCGCTCCTGCCGGCGGTCGGCGCTGCGGCCGAAGAAGTTCATCGCGACGATGGCGCAGAGGAACGGAATGGCGCTGAGCAGCCCGATGTTCAGGTTGCCCTGCACGCCCGTGGCCTTGACCAGCGTGGGCAGCCAGAAGGTGAGTGCGTATTGGCCCATGACGAAGGCGAAGTAGATGAACGCCATCCACCATATGCGCGCATCGCGAAACACGCCAGCCACCGAGTGGGGGCCCTTGGCGCCATGGGCGGCGTCCTTCGCCACCTCGCGCTGCAGCAGCGCCTTTTCCTCGGCGCTCAGCCAGCGCGCCTGGGCGATGCCGTTGTCGAGGTAGAGGAGCACCGCCACGCCGATGAGCACGGCGGGGATGGCCTCGATCAGGAACATCCACTGCCAGCCGCTCATGGCCGACACGCCGTGGAAGCTGTCCATGATCCAGCCCGACAGCGGGTTGCCGAAGATGCCCGCCACCGGAATCGCCGACATGAACACCGCGATGATCCGCGCGCGCCGGTGCGCCGGGTACCAGTGCGTGAGGTACAGGATCACGCCCGGATAGAAGCCCGCCTCGGCCAGCCCGAGCAGGAAGCGCAGGATGTAGAAGCTGGTGGGCGTCTTCACGAACATGAAGCAGGCCGAGAGCAGCCCCCAGGTGATCATGATCCGCGCGATCCAGACGCGCGCGCCCACGCGGTTGAGCAGCAGGTTGCTCGGCACCTCGAACAGGAAGTAGCCCAGGAAGAAGATGCCCGCGCCCAGGCCGAACACGGTTTCGCTGAAGCCCAGGTCCTGCCCCATCTGCAGCTTGGCGAAGCCGACGTTCACGCGGTCGAGGTACGCGATCACGTAGCAGAGCATCAGGAAGGGCACGAGGCGCCAGAACACCTTGGAGTAGGCGCGCTTTTCGAGCGCGGCATCGGCGGCGGCGGGCGACGCTGCGCCGGCCTGGAGGGTCGAGGAAGTCATTGGAAGGCTGTGTCTCGGATGATTTGTCAGGTCATCATACAAATTTGATTTTTGTTGGCGGCCCCGGGTAAACCCGCGGATCAGGCCGCCTTCGGCGCCTTTCTGGTGTCTTTGTGTGTCGGCTCAGCCGCCGACGGGCCAGCCTTCGACCAGCGGACGGGCGAGCTGCTCGCCCTCCTGCTGCCAGAACACCGGATCGGCCTGCTCGATGCGGCGGATCGCGTTGTCCATGTGGCTCTTGGCCGCCTCGCGCGCACGCAACGCATCGCCGGCCTCGATCGCCTCGACGATGCGCGCATGCTCCTGCGCCACCTCGCGCGCGAAATCCGCGCGGCGCGCCTCGTTGGCGCGCGTGACGCGGGTAGCGCCGTGCAGGAACTGCCGCAGGTACTGCAGCGTGCCGATCAGGAAGGGATTGCGCGCCGCCTCGGCGATCGCGCGGTGGAAGAGCACGTCCTCATCGGCGCCGTTGCCGCCGGCTTCCACAGCCGCATGCAGTGCGGCGATGGCGTCGCGGATACGCTGCACGTCCTCGTCCGTCCGGCGCTCGGCGGCCAGTGCGGCCACCTCGGCTTCGAGCGCACGGCGCAACTCGACCATCTGGATCACCGCCTCGCGCGAGGCCACGTGCGGCATCTCGAAGCGCAGCGGCTCCACGCCCGCGGCGCGCACGTAGACGCCGCTGCCCTGCCGCGAATCGAGCAGCCCCAGCGACTTCAGCCGCGACACCGCCTCGCGCACCACCGTGCGGCTCACGCCGAACTGCTCGGCCAGCGCGGTCTCGGTGGGCAGCCGGTCGCCTTCGGACAGGCGCCCGCTGCGCACCTCGGCCGCAAGCGCATCGGCCACCTGGTCGGCCAGGCGGACGGCGGGGGCGATGGACTGGAAGCGGGCGGTCATGGGTGCGAAAGGGGTGGGGCCTGCGACTCTAACGCAGGGCCCGCCACTTTCGCGGCGGCTGCAGTTCAGCCCAGCGCGTGGCGCGCAGCGTTCGCGATGCTCTTCGCATCGACGCCGAAGAAGCCGCGCAGCGCCGCGCGCGTATCGCTGCGTCCGAAGCCGTCGGTGCCCAGGGTGATGTAGCGGCGACCTTCGGGCAGGAAGGCGCGGACGCTCTCGGGCACGGCGCGCACGTAGTCGGTGGCGGCGACGATCGGCGCCTTGCTGCCCTTGCCGAGCTGCTGCGCGATGAAGGGCGTGCCGGCGTCTTCGCCCGCCAGCGCGCGCTGCTCGTAGGCCAGCCCGTCGCGCGCGAGCTCGCTCCAGCTCGTCACGCTGAACACCTCGGCCTCGATGCCTTCGTCGGCCAGCAACTGCGCCGCCTTGACGACCTCGGTGAGGATCGCGCCCGAGCCCATCAGCGTCACTTTCTTCTTCGCCTTGCCCGAGGCCGGCGCATAGGTGCCGAAGCGGTAGCAGCCGCGCAGGATGTCGGCTTCCGCGCCGGCCGGCACATCGGGCTGCGCGTAGTTCTCGTTCATGAGCGTGACGTAATAGAACACGTCCTGCTGCTCGACCATCATCTCGCGGATGCCCGCGTCGACGATCACCGCCATCTCGCCCGCGAAGGCCGGGTCGTAGGCCTTGCAGTTGGGAATGGTCGCGGCCACGAGGTGGCTGCTGCCGTCCTGGTGCTGCAGGCCCTCGCCGCCGAGCGTGGTGCGCCCCGACGTGGCGCCCAGCAGGAAGCCCCGCGCGCGCTGGTCGGCCGCGGCCCAGATGGCGTCGCCCACGCGCTGGAAGCCGAACATCGAGTAGTAGATGTAGAAGGGCAGCATCGCCAGCCCATGCACGCTGTAGCTGGTGGCAGCGGCCGTCCAGCTCGCGATGGCGCCGGCCTCGCTGATGCCCTCTTCGAGGATCTGCCCGTCGGTGGCCTCGCGGTAGCTCAGCACCGAGCCGATGTCTTCCGGCGCATAGCGCTGGCCCACGCTCGAATAGATGCCGACCTGCTTGAACAGATTGGCCATGCCGAAGGTGCGCGCCTCGTCGGCCACGATGGGCACGATGCGCGGGCCCAGGGCCTTGTCCTTCATGAGGTTGCCCAGCATGCGCACGAAGGCCATGGTGGTGCTCATCTCCTTGCCGGCCGCGACGGTCGCGAACTGCGCGTAGCTCGCGATGTCGGGCTTGGCGACCACCTCGCAGGCGGTTTCGCGGCGCGGCATGGCACCGCCGAGGGCCTCGCGGTGCTGGCGCAGATAGCGCATCTCGGCGCTGTCCTCGGCGGGGCGGTAGAAGTCCATCGCAGTGGCCTGCGCGTCGGTCAGCGGCAGGTTGAAGCGGTCGCGGAACTCGATGAGGTCCACGTCGCCCATCTTCTTGTGCGAGTGCGTGGTCATCTTGCCCTGCGCGGCGCTGCCCATGCCGTAGCCCTTCTTGGTGTGGGCGAGGATCACGGTGGGCTGGCCGCGGTGCGCCGCGGCCGCGGCGTAGGCGGCGTGGATCTTCACGAGGTCGTGGCCGCCGCGCTTGAGGCGGTCGATCTGCTCGTCGGTCATGCCTTCGGCCAGGCGCGCGAGCTCGGGGTTCTGGCCGAAGAAGTTGTCGCGGTTGAAGCGGCCGTCCTTGGCCGCGAAGGTCTGCATCTGGCCGTCAACGGTGTTGGAGAACACGCGTGCCAGCGCGCCGCTGACGTCCTGTGCGAAGAGGCCGTCCCAGTCGCTGCCCCAGATGAGCTTGACGACGTTCCAGCCCGCTCCGGCGAAGAGCTTCTCGAGCTCGTCGATGATGCGGCCGTTGCCGCGCACCGGGCCGTCCAGGCGCTGCAGGTTGCAGTTGACCACCCACACGAGGTTGTCGAGCTTTTCCCGCGCGGCGAGCGTCAGCGCGCTCATCGACTCGGGCTCGTCCATCTCGCCGTCGCCGAACACGCCCCACACCTTTCGGCCTTCGCAGTTCAGCAGGTTGCGGTGCGTGAGGTAGCGCATGAAGCGCGCGTGGTAGATCGAGCTGATGGGGCCGATGCCCATCGAGCCGGTCGGGAACTGCCAGAAGTCCGGCATCAGGTACGGATGCGGGTAGCTGCACAGCCCGCGCGCGCCGCTGCCTTCGGCGAAGGCCGGCGCGGTGAGTTCCTGGCGGTAGTGATTCAGGTCTTCTTCGCTCAGGCGGCCCTCGAGGTATGCGCGGGCATAGACGCCAGGCGCGCTGTGCGGCTGGAAGAACACGAGGTCGCCGCGATGGTGCTCGCTGCGCGCATGGAAGAAATGGTTGAAGCCGGTCTCGAACAGGTCGGCCGCGCTCGCGTAGCTGGCGATGTGGCCGCCGAGTTCGCCGTATGCCTGGTTGGCCTTGGCGACCATCGCGAGCGCGTTCCAGCGCATCAGCGAGGCCAGCTTCTCCTCGATGGCGAGGTCGCCCGGGAACGGCGGCTGGTCTTCCACCGCGATGGTGTTGACGTACGGCGTGGCGAGTTCGGGCTGCCAGCCGATGCGCTGCTGCCGCGCGAGACGCGCCAGCTCGACCAGCATCTGCCTTGCGCGCTGCGGCCCCTGCGTCTGTGCCAGCGCGACGAAGGCATCGCGCCATTCGGCGGTCTCGGCGGGGTCGGGGTCGTGCGAGAGCTGCGTTTCATCCAGCAGCAGGGCGCGCATCTGGTCGGGCGAAATCGGGGCGTTCATGTCGGCACTTTAGGCCGCAATGGGGAGAATTAGCTACCGGCGAAGCCAAACCCGCGTTCCCGTCGCAGCATAAAATTCCGTTGAATTCAAATTGAGCGGCATTTCATGCAACTGGACGCGATCGATCTGCGCATTCTGGACGAACTGCAACGCGACGGCGCGCTGTCGAACGTGGAGCTGGCGCGGCGCGTGCACCTGTCTCCCTCGCCCTGCCTCTCGCGCGTGAAGGTGCTCGAGGCGAATGGCGTGATCGACCGCTACGTCGCGCTCGCGAGCGCCAAGGCGCTGGGCCTCGGGCTCAACGTGTTCATCTCGATCAGCCTCACCACGCAGAGCAAGCAGTCGCTGGCCGACTTCGAGCAGCGCATCGCCGAGCACGACGAGGTGATGGAGTGCTACCTGATGACGGGCGACAGCGACTACCTGATCCGTATCGCGGTGGCGGACATGGCGGCGCTGGAGAAATTCATCCTGGAACAGCTCACGCCGATTCCGGGCATCGAGAAGATCCGCTCCAGCTTCGCGCTCAAGCAGGTGAGATACAAGACGGCGCTGCCGTTGCCGAAATAGGCACACCCCCAGGCTTCGCGCACTGCGTGTCGCTGCGCCAACCCCCTCGCCGGGGGCAACACCTGCGGCCCGGCAAAGCCGGTTCCGCGGTGTCTCCCGGAAGAGGCTGGCTGTTGCGCCGATCAGAGACCGATCAGGCCGCCGTCGTTCTTCGTGATGACGACGGTCGCCGAGCGCGGACGGGCGTTGCCGCCTTCCGGCCAGTGGCTGAGGTACTTCGACGGGTCGCCGATGTCTGCCTTGGCCGTGTTCTCGCCCGGATGCTGGATGTTCACGAACAGCGCGCGGCCGTCGCCCGATTCGGCGATGCCCGTGATCTCGCAGTCGATCGGCCCGACCAGGAAGCGGCGCAGGCCGTCGGTGCCGGGAGCCTTGCCGACGAAGGTGGCCTGCGTGGCGGTGGTGGAGCCATCGACGTTTGTGATGGTCTTCGCGCCGCCGTCGCCGACCTTGCCCGGCAGGGCGCCGAGCAGCATGCAGTTGGTCACGTCGGTGTAGGCGCCGTCGTCGGTCTCGAGCCACAGCAGGCCGGGAGCCGCCTGGCTGAACCACATGCCGTCGGGGCTGGAGAAGTCGTTGTCGGCGCCCAGCTGCGAGAGGTTGATATCGGCCGACGCGGTGGAACGCGCGCCGAAGAGGTACACGTCCCACTTGAAGGTGACGGAGGTCGGATCGCCGTTGGTGTCGGCAAAGCGCACGATGTGGCCGTTCGGGTTGCCCTTCTGGTCCTTTCCGGCGGTCGTCTTGTCGTTGTAGAAGCGCGGGTTGGCGGCGTCGGTCTTGCCGATCGGACGCGAGCTCGAGTTGGTGTTGGTCAGCGTGACGTAGACCTCGCCGGTCTTCGGATTGACGGCCGTCCATTCGGGGCGGTCCATCCTGGTGGCGCCGGCCGCGTCGGCTGCATGGCGGGCGTTGACCACCACGTCGGCCGCATCGGCGAATGCGTAGGCGGCGTAGCTGGCGGTGATGTTGTTGACGCCCAGCTTGAGCTCGAGCCAGTCGCCCGTACCGTCGGCCTTGAACTTCGCGACGTAGAGCTTGCCGTCGTCCATGTACTTGTCGCCGGCGGCCGTGCCGCCGCCGATGTCGGCAGCGTCCCAGTTCTTGGTCGACACGAACTTGTAGATGTACTCGTTGCGCGAGTCGTCGCCCATGTACCAGACCAGCGGCTTGCCGACCACGACCGGGCCCAGGCAGGCGCCTTCGTGGCCGAAGCGGCCGAGCGCGGTGCGCTTCTTGGGCGTGCTCGACGGGTTGAACGGGTCGATCTCGACCACCCAGCCGTAGGTGTTGGCGCCGTTGCGGTAGTCGTCGACGGCGGTGCCGCTCGTGGCGACGACTTCGGTGTTCCAGCGGCCGTACAGATTGTCGGCGGTGTCGGGCGTGACGGTGGCCCAGAGTTCGCGGCCGGTGCTGGCCACGCCGTAGCGGCTGAAGGAAGCCAGTTCCTTGGCGGTGCGGTTGGCATCGTCATTGGCGGCAATGCGGCGGAAGTAGCCGGCCCAGTTCTCCTCGCAGGTGAGGTACGTGCCCCACGGCGTGGTGCCGTTGGCGCAGTTGTTGAGCGTGCCGCGGGTCTTGCTGCCGTCGGTCGAGTACTTGGTCTTCAGGTAGTCGGTCTTGGCGGCGGGGCCCGAGAAGCTCATCTCGGTGAGCGTGTGGACGCGGCGGTTGAAGCTCGAGTCCTGCTTGTAGCTCCAGCTGCCGCCGCTCTTGTTGACCTCGATCACGCTCACGCCGTGCAGGTAGAACTCGCGCAGCACTTCGTCGGCGACGGTGCGCGCGGCCGCATTGCCGCTGCCGGTGATGGTCTGGCCGGTGGGGTGCAGGAACAGCGGCGTGATGGCCTCGTGGTTCATCACCAGCAGGCCGCGCGACGCGCCGGTGGCGTCCCACTTGTTCGACGCATTCATGCCGAAGTAGGTCATGCCGTCGTGGTGATCGCCGGCGCGGCGGTCGTAGGTGGTCGCGTCGTCGGAGCCGTCGTTCTTGTAGGCGGCAACGCCCGAGGCAATAGGGTCGCCCAGGCGGTAGAGCACGCTGGCGGTGTAGCCGGCGGGCACGGTGACGACGTCGGCGAGGCTCTTGGCGACGGCATTGAAGCCGAGCTTCATCGGCGCGGGGCTGGGTGCCGGCGTCGGCGCTGGTGCCGGGGCGGGCGCCGGTGCGGGAGCCGGGGGCAGGACAGGGAAGGCAGTGCCGCCGCCACCACCGCCGCCGCATGCCTGGAGCAGTGCGGTGCCGGCGGTGCCGACGCCCAGGCCGAACAGGTGGCGGCGGCTCAGGCGCGAGGCGATCAGGTCGGTGAACGAGGGGTTCGACGTGGGGTTGGTGCCGATGTCTTCGATTTCGACCGGACGATCGTCGGTGCGGGTGTTTGCGGTCATGCGCAATGTCTTTCTTCGTGGGTTGGAAAGGAAAACCAGCCCGCGAAGTTAGGCACTTCGTATGACGACTCCGTGAATTGCTCAGCTTCGGGTCAGGTTGAATCGGGTCTTTTCAGCATCCCTTCATCAACCCATCCGCCAATCCCCAGGCCCGCGCGGCCCGCCGTTTCGCGCCCTCTCGTTCAGGGCGCGGGCAGCTGCCGCGGCCACAGCGCCCACAGCCGCAGCGGCTGGTTCATGCTCGCCGCGAAGCGGCCCGCATCGGCACCGGTGCCCGCGAAGTAGTCGGCGCGCACGGCACCGAGGATGGCGCTGCCGGTGTCCTGCGCCACCACGAGCTTCTGCAATTGCGCCGCCGGCCCGTTGGATGCAAGCCACACCGGCGTGCCGTAGGGGATGCTCTCGCGGTCGACCGCAATGGAGCGGCCGGCCGTGAGCGGCACGCCCTGCGCGCCGCGCGGACCGAAGGCGGCATCGACCTCGCTCATGGTCTCCTCGCGGAAGAACACGTAGCGCGGGTTGCTCCACATCAGCTGCGTCACGCGCTGGGGGTTCTGCGCGGCCCAGGCCTTGGTGTCGTCGGGCCACTTGCCGACCTTGGTCACGCCCTGGCTGATGAGCCACTGCTGCACGCTGCGGTAGGGCTGCTCGTTGGTGGCCGAGAAAGCCATGCGCACGGTGTGCTGGTAGCCGTTGGCCTCGGTGATGCGCAGCCGGCCGGAGCCCTGGATGTGCAGCATCAGCGCGTCGATCGGGTCGGCCATCCACGCGATCTCGCGCCCGCGCAGCGCGGCCTGGGCCTCGGGCAGGGTCTCGATCTCCTGGCGCGTGTACCAGGGGCGGCGGGGCACGAGGCCGTCGGGCGCCTGGTAGATCGGCACGTTGAAGGTGGCGGTGGGCACGCGCGAGGCTTCGTACACCGGTTCGTAGTAGCTGGTGAGCTTGCCTTCGGTCTGGCCGTTGAGCGCTTCCACGCGGTAGGGCTGCAGCCGCTCGGTCATCCACTGGCGCTGCTCTTCGGGGGTGGCGATGGCGAGCTGGCGCACATCGCGGCACAGCGGCGCGAAGGCGGCGTTGGGGCGCGAGCAGTTCGCCAGCAGCGCGATCCAGGCCTCGTGCAGCGGGTCTTCGCCGAAGCCCGGCAACTCGCTCCATCCCACCGGCACCCAGCGGCTCTTGGGATGCGCGAGCGAGCCGGTGAGCGGACCGAGGTCGCGCGGCTGGGTGGCGGGTGGGCGGATGGGGGGCTCGGGCGTGCGCGGGCCGGTCGAACAGGCGGCGAGCGTTGCTACGATCGCAAGCCCGACCAGCCACTGGAGTCCATTTCTCATGGGTTTGATTCTGCTTGAAGCCCTCGCCGCGGGACTCGTGTTCATCCTGATCATCTGGTGGACCATGTTTTCCGGCCGCAAAAAGGGTGAATTGCACGATGACGACGATGGCCCCGAAGTCGGCCCCGGAGCCGGCCGCGACAGCACCGGCTCGAACAAGCCGCCCGGAACGTGAACTGCTCGTGCAGTCCCCCGGCGCGCGGCACTGTCGGACAAGCACCCGATTGCTATTGCTTTAGTAGCAATCATTGCAGTATTCATGCGCGAAGGCGAAACTTTTCTTATTTTCCGTAGGGCTTTGAGCCCGTACCATCACGCACTCCCCGAAGGCTAAGCTGTGCCCCGCCTGATTCAACCTTGAAAGGGATCGCCATGAAAAAGTTCGTACTCGCCACCACCGCCGCCGCACTCGTCCTGTCCGGGTGCGCGGGCGGCATGACCGACACCCAGCGCAACACCGGCATCGGCGCCGGCATCGGTGCACTGGGCGGCGCCGCCATCGGCTCGGCCACCGGCGGCAACCGCGGTGCCATCGGCACCGGTGCGGTAGTCGGCGCGGCAGCCGGCGCGCTCGGCGGCTACCTGTGGTCGCAGCGCATGGAAAACCAGAAGCGCCAGATGGAAGCCGCCACGCAGGGCACCGGCGTGGCCGTCACGCAGACGACCAACAACGAGCTGAAGCTGCAGATCCCGAGCGACGTGTCCTTCGACGTGGGCCGCGCCAACATCAAGCCCAACTTCGCGCCGGTGCTCGACCAGTTCGCCAGCGGCCTGCGCAACAACCCGAACGCCGAGGTGCGCATCATCGGCCACACCGACAGCACCGGCTCGGACGCCATCAACAATCCGCTGTCGGTCGAACGCGCCACCAGCACCCGCGACTACCTCGTGGCGCGCGGCGTGAACGCGGCGGCCTTCCGCATCGAGGGCCGCGGTTCGCACGAACCGATCGCCGACAACAACAGCGACGCAGGCCGGGCACAGAACCGCCGCGTCGAAATCTACGTGGGCGAGCGCGCGCCGCGAGGCTGACGATCTCCAGCACACGAAGGGAAACCGGCCGCGCTGAAAGGCCGGTTCCCGCCATCACCGTTCCATTGGTCCATTAAGAGGGAATCTCATGAGGAAGTTTGTTGTTTCGGGTGCGGCTGCCGCCGCGTTGCTGTTCATCGCGGGCTGCGCATCGCAGTCGGCGCCGCCGCCGGCCCCCGCGCCCGCAGCCGCTGCGGCCGCACCGGCCAACAGCTGGACAGCCCGCCTGGCCGCCCTGAAGACCGACCTCGAGACCTCCACCAAGGGCACGGGCGTCGTGATCGAGCAGACCGCCGACAACCAGCTTCACCTGGTGATCCCGAACGAGCTGTCGTTCGACACCGGCCGCTCCAACGTCAAGCGCAACCTCGCGCAGGTGCTCGACAAGGTCGCCGAAGGCCTGAAGAGCGCCACCGCCGCCAGCGTGCGCGTGGTCGGCCACACCGACAGCACCGGCAGCGAGGAAGGCAACGAGCGCCTCTCGGTGAGCCGCGCCGACAGCGTGCGCAACCACCTCGTGAGCCGCGGCATCTCGACCACGGTCATCACCACCGACGGCCGCGGCTCGCGCGAACCGCTGGCGGACAACAACACGGCCGCCGGCCGTGCGCAAAACCGCCGCGTGGAAATCTTCGTCGCCGAAAAGGGCTGACCCCAGGCTTCGCGCACTTCGTGCCGCTGCGCCAACCCCTTGCAGGGGGCGGCGCCAGCGGCCCGGCAAAGCCGGGTCCGCAGTGTTTCCCCGAAGAGTCCGGGGCTAGAGTTCTCGCAGACGGTTGGCCAACTCGACGGCCGACTTCACTTCCATCTTCTCGAACACGCGCGCGCGGTGGACCTCCACCGTGCGCACGCTGATCGCGAGCTGGTCGGCGATGAGCTTGTTCGGCAGGCCTTCGACCACCCGCCGCATCACGTCGCGCTCGCGCTCGGTCAGCTCGCCGATGCGCTCGGCCAGGCCCCGGCGCGCGCGCTGCACTTCCAGTGCCTGCAGCGACGCGCTCAGCGCATGCTCGATGCGGTCGACCAGCGCGTTGTCGGAGAAGGGCTTCTCGCAGAAGTCGAAGGCGCCGCGCTTGACCGCGTCGACGGCCGTGGGCACGTCGGCGTGGCCCGTGAGGAAGATCACCGGCATCGCCGGCAGCAGGCCGCGCTCCACGATACGGTCGAACAGCACCAGCCCGCTGGTGCCGGGCATGCGCACGTCCAGCAGCAGGCACAGCGGCTGCTGCGGCAGCGGGCCCTGGTCGAGGAACTGCTCGAACGCCTCGGCGCTCGCGAAGTGCTCGCTGGCCAGGCGCCGCGAGCGCAGCAGCCAGGCCAGCGCCTCGCGCACGCTGGCGTCGTCGTCCACGATGAAGATCAAGCCGTCGATCAGCGGTTGCATATCAATTCAATTCCAAAAACAGGCACGAGCCCTTTCGGGGGCGCCGCGGAACCGGCTTTGCCGGGCCGCTGGCGCCGCCCCCTGCAAGGGGGTTGGCGCAGCGACACGAAGTGCGCGGAGCCTGGGGGTGAATCATGTACTGGGCAGCGTGAACCTGAAGACCGTGCCGCGCGGCTTGTTGGGCTCGAACATGAGCGCCCCGCCGTGCTGCTCCACCACCGTGCGGCACAGGCTCAGGCCGAGCCCCATGCCGTCGGCGCGCGTGGTGAAGAAGGGCGTGAAGAGCCGCTCGGCGACCTCCTCGCTGATGCCGCTGCCCAGGTCGGCCACGGAGAACTCGATCCAGCGCCGGCCGTCCTCCTGCACCGCACCGCCCACCGCCGTGGCGCGCGCCACGCGCAGCCGCAGCACGCGGCTGCCGACGTTGTCGGGGCTGTCCATGGCCTGCATCGCGTTGCGCGCGAGGTTCAGCAGCACCTGCTCGACCAGCGTGCGGTCGCACATGACCGCGGGCAGGCTGTCTTCCAGCACCACCTCGATGATCACGCCCAGCTTGCGCGCCTGCAGCCGCACCAGCGGCA
The DNA here is from genome assembly GCF_013376045.1 of Variovorax sp. SG517. GTDB lineage: Bacteria > Pseudomonadota > Gammaproteobacteria > Burkholderiales > Burkholderiaceae_C > Variovorax. The sequence goes on from NZ_JABMJG010000004.1 coordinate 308,366, forward strand.
GCACCGCGTCGATCAGCGCCTGCGGCGCGACGGCCTCGCGCGTGCGGTCGCGGCGGCGCACGAAGTCGTGCACGCTGCGGATCACCTGCCCCGCGCGGTCGGCCTGCTCGGCGATGCGCTTCACCGCCATCGCCACCTCGCCCTGGTCGCCCTTGGCGTCGGGGCCCAGCAGATTGAGCGAGCCGCTCGCGTAGCTGGCGATCGCGGCCAGTGGCTGGGTGAGCTCGTGGCTCAGCAGCGAGGCCATCTCGCCGACCGTGGCCAGCCGCGCGCTGGCCTGCAGGCGCTCCTGGCTCGCGCGCGAGAGCTCCTCGATGCGGCGCTGCTCGCTCACGTCGATGAACGCGCTCATCCAGCCGGTCTGCACCTTGTGCGCGTTGATCAGCGGCGCCTCGAAGATCAGCACCGGAAAGCGCGTGCCGTCCTTGCGCATGAAGACCGACTCGAAGCCCTCGCGCGGCGGCATGCCGCCGGCCAGCCGGCGCGCCTGCCGCTGCTGGTACTCGTGCGCGAGTTCGGTGGGCCAGTACGGAGCATCGGGCGCCTCGGCGTTGCCGGCCATGAGCTCCTCGGGACTGAAGCCCACCATCTCGCAGAAGGCCGGATTCACGTAGGTGATGCGGCCGCGCAGGTCGCGCGCGCGCAGGCCGGTGATGACGGAGTCTTCCATCGCCTTGCGAAAGGCCAGCGCGTCGGCCAGGTCGCGCTCGGCGCGCAGGCGGCGGCGCGTGTCGCGCGCGAGCAGCACCAGCACCGACACCAGCGCGATGGAGATCGCCGTGACCAGCGCCGTGAGCATGTTGGGGAACAGGTCGGGCGCCGCGCGCCAGCCGTCCACGCGCAGCATCAGCGCGGCGCCTGGCAGGTCGATGAGCTGCTGCGAGGTGAACACCCGCGTGCCGGTGCGCCGCGAGCTGCCCAGCGCCACCAGCCGCGTGCCGTCGGCCTCGGTGAAGGCCACTTCCTGGCCGCGCGTGAGCGTGGGGCCGACCAGTTCGATCAGCGCGTCGCGCAGCGAATAGCTCGCCACCAGGTAGCCGCCCGCGTCGATGGGCACGCACAGCTCCATCACTTCGATGCCGCCGCCGCCCGCTATCGGCACGTAGTGGCTCGGCGAATAGGCCGACGCACCCAGCTTGCGCGCCGCGGCGCAGGCCAGCGACACGTCGGACTGCTCGGGGCCGCGCGTGTCCTCGTCGAGCACGCGCATGCGGTAGGGCGTGTTGACGGCCTGCAGCGGGCGCAGCGCCGAGTCGCGCCATTCGAGCCGCAGCCACTCGCGGTGCTCGCGCAGCAGCGCGGCGGCCACCTCCGGCCACTTGGCGGGATCGGCGCCTGGCGCCTGCGTGGCGCGCAGGCTCTGCGCATTGCGCTGGAAGCCGCTGCGCAGGTCGGCGACCGCGTCGGCGGTGTCGCGGTCGAGCGCGGCCTGCACCTGCTCGACCTCGTGCCGGCCCGCGAGCCACACCACCGTGACCAGCAGCACCGACACCAGCACCGCCAGCAGCAGCCACAGGAACCAGCGCTGCCACAGCGAGCGCAGCCGCGCATAGGCCAGCAGCGCCCATCGCTGCGGTGCAACGGTCAGCAGCGCATCAGACATACCGGCAGCACCGCCGCACGCAAGGTACGTGGCTTGTTCCAGGAACACCGCGGAACCGGCTTCGCCGGGCCGCCGGTGTTGCCCCCTGGAAGGGGGTTGGCGCAGCGACACGAAGTGCGCGAAGCCTGGGGGTCATCTAAAGAACGCTGTGCGAGAGCACGGGCAACTGCGTGCGCGTGCTCTGCACCTTCGCGGCGTCGATGTCGAACAGCACCACGCCTTCCTCGGTGGCCTGTTGTGCCACCACCGTGCCCCACGGATCGACGACCAGCGACTGGCCCCAGGTCTGGCGGCCGTTCTCGTGCGTGCCGCCCTGCGCGGGCGCGACCACCCAGGCCAGGTTCTCGATGGCCCGGGCGCGCAGCAGCACCTCCCAGTGCGCGGCGCCGGTGGTGCGCGTGAAGGCGCTGGGCACCAGCAGCAGGTCGGCGCCCTGCTTCGCGAGCGCGCGGTACAGCTCGGGAAAGCGCAGGTCGTAGCAGACGCTCATGCCCACGCGCCAGCGGTGGCCGTCGCGCGAGGGCAGCTCGAACACCACCGGCTTCGCGCCGGGCGCGATGACGCGGCGCTCGTCGTAGCGCTCGGTGCCGTTGTCGAAGAAGAAGAGATGGATCTTGTCGTAGCGCGCCACGCAGCGCCCGTCGGGAGAGAAGGCCAGCGAGCTGTTGAACACGTGCTCGGCGTCGGTGCTCTCGATGGGCAGCGTGCCGCCGACGATCCACAGCCCGAACTCGCGCGCCGCGTCGGCCAGGAAGCCCTGCACCGTGCCCGCGCCCGCCGTCTCGCGCAGGGCCAGCTTGTCGGTGTCGCGCGCGCCCATCATGCAGAAATACTCGGGCAGCACCGCGAGTTCGGCGCCGGCCGCGGCGGCCTGCGCGAGCAGGTCGTGGGCGCGCGCGAGGTTGGCTTCGCGGGCGATGGCCGACACCATCTGGATGGCTGCGACTTTCATTGCTTGGTCTCCGTTTTCTTGCCGTCGTCCGCGGTCCGCGAGGCGGGCGGCAAACCGGGCGCGCCGGGAATGGTCTGCGGCAGGAGCTGCAGCGTGCGCGGCACCTTCGCTATTTTGGGGTCTGCCCAGGTGCCTTCGATATGGAACTCCTGGGTGGCCGCCGCCGCGAGCGGCTTGCTCAACACCCACTGCGCAAGGAACGTGCCCAGGCCCACGGCGGGGTTGATGGCGGTGGCCACCAGCGCCGCGGTGCCCGCGTTGATCTCGGGCACGACCACCACGCGCAGGTCCTGGGTCTCGCGCACGATGTCGGCCGAGCCGTCCATCAGCGCCGCGGCGTTGACGCCCTTCATCTGCAGGTTGTTGGTACTGGCGATGCCCTTGCTGATCTTCGCGTCGCCGCGGATGAAGTCGAAGGCGAAGCCCTCGCTGAACACGTCGCGGAAGTCGAGCGTGAGCCGGCGCGGCAGCGCCTGCAGGCTCAGCACGCCCAGCAGCTTGGCAAGCCCCGGGTCGGCCTTGAGGAACTGGCCCTGTTCCACGTCGACCTGCAACTGCCCGCCCAGGCTCGGGTAGTCGAGCGAGAACGGCGAGCCGCGCCAGTTGACGTCGCCTTCCATCCTTCCGCGCCCGCGCCGCAGCACGCCCGGCATGCCGAAGCGCGTGAGCAGCTCGCCGGCATCGGCGATGTCGAGCCTGAAGGTCATGGCGGTGCGGCGCTGGCCGGCCGCCGCGCCGGGCACCGCGGCCCAGGTGCCCTTGGCCGCGAAGCTGGCCTCGGGCATGGTGAAGGCCAGCTTGTTGAGCGCCCATTCGCGCCCCGCGCCGCCGCGGTTGACCGCATCGATCTCGGCGCGGCCCAGGCGCTTGCCGAGCAGTTCGAAGTCGTCGATCACGATGTCCAGCGCCGGCAGGGTGCCTGGCTGCTCGTCGAGCAGGGCCTCGACCTGCGTGGCCTCGGAGGGCGCGATCTTCAGCCGCGCGAGCCGCGCATAGAGGCGCCCTGCCTGCGCGTGGCGGTACTCGGCATAGCCGCTGAGCTCGGTGGCGTCGATGTTGGCGCGCCAGACGCCGCCGTCGCGCGTGCCGCCGAGCACCACGTTGTGCAGCGTGCGGCCCGCGATGCCCAGCTGCTGCGCGCGCACGGCGATGCGCGTGGGCAGGTAGGCCATCGACGGATCGTCGGGGCGCTCCGCCGATTCGGCACCCGCGCCGCCGGCCTCGCCGAGCAGCGACTGCCAGGCGGACATGTCGAGCTTGGCGACGTTGACGTTCGCGAACACGCCCTTGTCGGGCAGGCTGGCCGTCTCGCCCTGCGCCAGGCCCACGCCGATGCCGCCGCGCACCACGCGCGCCTCGCCGTTGGCCAGCAGGTCGCGCACGTACTGCACGGCGCCGACGCGGCCCAGGTCGAGCGAGAGCTGGTCCTGCGTGGCCACCGTCGCGCCCTGCTTCGTGGTTTCGCGCGCGAGCACCTTCTTCTCGATGCGCAGCGGCATCTGCTCCTCGGCCGCCTTCACGAGCGGCGGCGGCAGCTGCAGCGCGAGGCCCTGCAGGCTGCTGTTGAGCGAGAACTCGGTCGTGCCTTCGCGCACCGAGAAGGTAGCCGCGTAGGGCGTGCTGCCGGTCGCCTTCTTCGCGAGGCGGGCGAGCCAGTCGACCTCGCGCGCGCCGCGCAGGCCGTCCGCGGTGGCCGTGCCCTGCGCCTTCAGGGCCACCTCGCGGTTGGGGCCGGTGAAGCGGCCGCGGCCTTCCAGGCGGACGTCGCCGCCCAGGAGCCTGGCCTGCACGCCGGCCAGCGAGAAGCCGGTCTCGGTGAAGTTGACGGTGCCCTTCGCCTGCGAGAACGAAGGCGCCTCGGGCACCACCTGCAGCTCGTTGTCGGCCAGCACCACGCTGGCCTGCACCTTGGCGTTGTCCATGGCCTCCAGGGGCAGTTCGAGGTGCAGCTTGTAGTCGGCCGAGCCGGTGGCGCGAGCGGCCTGCATGACTTCGCCCACGCCGCCCGGCTCGATGCCCGCCAGCGGCGCGCCCGCGCGCAGCACCTCGGCCAGCGGCCCCTTGGCCTGCACGTCGACGCGCAGCACCTGCGCATGGTGCGACAGCTCCGGGATCTGCGCCTCGCCCTTGGTCACCTCCACGCCGTTGGTGCCCGCCAGGCGGCCGCGCGCGTTGCGCACCAGCATGCTGTCGCGCTCGAACACCAGTTCGCCCGAAAGGCCGGTGAGCGCCGGCCAGACGCGCGCCGGCGTGCCGTTGCGCGAAGGCGTGGCGGCCGTGACGGCGGGCGGGGCGTAGGCGTAGTTGACGTCGGACACCTTGGCTGCAATGCGGAAGTCGCCCTGCTTCGGGTCCTTGAAGGGCATGTCGTGCAGGTCGCCACGCACGCGGAAGTCGACGCTGCTCGCGACGCCCTTGGTGACGGCCTCGCGCACGTAGTCGCGCGTGTGCTGCGGAATGTCCAGCGGCAGGTAGCGGAACACGCGGGTGCCGTCGGCGCGCGTGAGCTTGCCCTGCAGGTCGAGCACGCCCGGGAAGCGAGACTTGCCGCTCGACGCGGCCGGATCGCTGGTGCGCCAGCTGGCCTGGGCCTCGCCTTCGGCGTCGGCGTTGGCGAAGCTGAGCTTCGACATCTGCAGCTGGGCGCTGCCGTTGCCGCTGTCGAGCTTCCACTGCAGCTGCGTGGAGAGCCGGTCGACGGGGATGACCGGCTCCTCGAACACGCCGGGGAATTCGAGCGTGCCCTGCGCGATGGCGAGCGTGGCGGTGCCGCCGGTATGGGTGGCGTCGAAGTCGACGGTGGCGCCGCTCAGGCCGGGGGTGCCGGTGTGGATCTTCGGCGGTGGCGTGGCCGTGCCGGTGGCACTGGAGGTGGTGGCCGTGATCGCGGCCGGTGCCGCCGCGTCCGCCTTGGACGGCTGGGACGCGATGCGCAGCCCGCTCACGCGGCCCTTGGCCTGGTAGCGGCTCGGCGCGCCCAGCGAGCCCTGCCAGTTCAGGTCGACGTGCTCGACCAGGCCGCGCGGCGCATAGGCATCGAGCAGGCGGTGCGTGGCATCGCCCAGCGGCAGCCGGTCGGCGATGAGGGCGAGGGCGGCCAGGTCGAGGCGGTCGGCGCGCATTGCGCCGTGCTCGGGCGTGCGGCCCCTTCCGGGCGTGTGCTGCAGCCACAGGTTGCCGCCGGGCCAGCGCATGCCGTCGGTGGTGTCGAACTGCAGCGCGGTGGTGGAGAACTCCAGCGTCTCCTCGGTGAGCTGCCCCGAGAGGCGGCCGGTGACGGCACGCAGCACCAGCGGCTGCAGGCCCTTGTCGAGCGAGACGTCGACCTTGTCCAGCCCCAGGTCGACCGCGCCGCCGACGACCTGGCCGTCGTCCACGTCGGCCCACAGGCGCAGCGCGCCGTTGCCCTCGCGGATGCGGGCGTCGAGCGAGACGTACCGGCCGAGCCGGGTGACGTCGATATAGGGCAGGTCGGCATAGAGCTGGCCGTCCCAGGTCTGCCAGTGGCCGCTGCGGATGGACAGCAGCGGCTGGCGGAACTGGCCGCGCAGCGTGAAGCGCTCGCCCCAGCCGGCCGGCGGCGTGGCATCGAGCCGCAGGCTGTGGCGCCTGGCGCTGTTGCGCGCGACGAAGCGGACGTCGGTCAGCAGCAGGGGCTCGGCCTGGCGTTGCTCGTCGGTCCAGCGCACCGTGCCGCCTTCGATGACCAGTTCGCGCTGCGCGAAAAACCAGTCGGCGCCGCGGGTTTCTCCGGTCGTATCGGTCGCCATGTGCAAACCAGCCACATGGAGTTTTCCCTGAGTGTCGCGGCGCACGTCGAGCTGCGGCCCCTCGATGTAGAGCTGCTCGAAGTTGAGCCGCCACAGCGAGCGCGGGGACACGCTGGCCACCACGCGTGCGAGGCGAAGGGCCTCCCGCTTGTCCGCGTCCTGCAGCACCACGTCGCGCAGTTCGAAGGCCGGGAAAAGCCCTTCGGAGCGGGCGGTGATCGATCCGATGCGAACCGGCACGCCGATGGCCTTGCTAGCCTGCGCCTCGAGCGCGTCACGAAAATCGCCGATTCGCGGCACAATCCACGCGTGTAGGACAACGACTGACAGCGCCAGCAGAAGCCATGCAGCGATCAACAGACCCAGCAGCCAGCGCGCCGTCACAGCGGTTATTTTGAGCAGACGTGAAGGGGAAGACGCCGTGTCGTTCATTGAGGATCGCGCTGTGTCCGGAATTATGACCGCCAGCATTCAGACGGGTTCCACGGAAACCAGCATCGGTGTGAACCAGTTGCCAGACACCATTTCTCCCATTTCTTCGGCGCCGAAAGACGCCTTCTCTTCGTATTCGAGGTTCGTGCAGCGCCTGCGCCGCAGGTATGCGGCGGAGCTTTCATTCCTTCCCCCTGGCGCGCCGCGGCGCGAATCGATGACGGTGGCCTACGAGGCCCTGCGCCAGCGAGGGGACGGTATCGGCGATGCACTCCGGATTGTGCGGCAGCTCGTGATGGAGCGGCTTGTAACTCTTGATTGCGACGAGCAGGCCCCGCTGGCCGTCGTGACCACCGCAGTCACCGAGCTGGCCGAGCTGGCGCTCGACATCGCATGCCGCGAGGCCTGCCGCGAGCTCGACGCCACGCACGGCGCCCCGCTCGGCCCGGAGGGCCAGCGTGCGCAGCTGTGGATCGTGGGCATGGGCAAGCTCGGCGCGCGCGAGCTCAACGTGTCGAGCGACATCGACCTGATCTACCTCTACGACGTCGACGGCGAGACCCAGGGCGACGCCGACGGCCGCGGCCGGCTGGCCAACCAGGAGTACTTCGCGCGTGCCGTGAAGCGCATCTACGCGCTGGTGGGCGACACCACCGAGCACGGCTTCGTGTTCCGCGTCGACCTGGCGCTGCGGCCCAACGGCAACTCGGGCCCGAGCGTGGTCTCGCTCGATGCGCTGGAAGAGTATTTCCAGGTGCAGGGCCGCGAGTGGGAGCGCTTCGCCTGGATGAAGAGCCGCGTGGTCGCGCCGCGCGACATCGTGCTCGCGGGCCAGGCACAGGGGCTGCGCGGCGCAGTGCTGCCCTTCGTGTTCCGACGCTACCTCGACTACAGCGTGTTCGATTCGCTGCGCGTGCTGCACCGGCAGATCCGCGAGCAGTCGGCGCGCCGCAGCGCCGGCCGCCCTGAACGCGCCAACGACGTGAAGCTCTCGCGCGGCGGCATCCGCGAGATCGAGTTCACCGTGCAGCTGCTGCAGGTGGTGCGCGGCGGTCAGTTCCCCGAGCTGCGCACGCGGCCCACGCTCGATGCGCTGCAGCGCCTGGCGCGCGCCAACCTCATGCCGCAGGAAACCGCCGACGCGCTGGCCGCGGCCTACGAGTTCCTGCGCCGCGTCGAGCACCGCATCCAGTACCTCGACGACCAGCAGACCCACGTGCTGCCGGTGTCCGACGACGACCTGCGCTGGATCGCCCAGAGCATGGGCTATCCCAGCTGCTGCCCCTTCCTCGAGCAGCTCGACACGCACCGCGAGTTCGTCGCGCAGGAGTTCGACAAGCTGCTGGGCGGCGAGAAGCCCTGCAACGGCAAGTGCAGCGGCAAGAAGGCCGCCGCGCCCGCCGACCTGGCCGACCTGCTCGGCGACCTGCCTCCGGTGTTCGCCGAGCGCATCCGCGACTGGTGCGAACAGCCCCGCGTGCTGGCCCTGCGCGAGGAAACCCGCGCGCGCCTGCGCCAGCTGGTGCAACGCACCGGCCAGTGGCTCAAGGAGCCTGATGGCGACGGCGCGGGCCAGACCCCGCGCCATGTCGACGCCGCCATGCGCTGGGCCGACTGGATCGAGCCGCTGATGCGCCGCGAGAGCTACCTGGCACTGCTGGTCGAACGCCCGGCAGTGCAGGAACGCCTGCTGCGCCTGCTGGGCGCGGCCAAGTGGCCGGCGCGCTACCTGATGCAGCACCCCGGCGTGATCGACGAGCTCGCGAGCGACGAGATGCTCTCGGGCCGCTTCGTCGCCGCCGAGTTCGAGCGCGAGCTCGACGCGCGCCACGCATCGCTCACCCGCACCGGCGAGGCCGACGAGGAACGGCTGCTGAACCTGCTGCGCCACGCGCACCACGCCGAGGTGTTCCGCACCCTGGCGCGCGACGTGGACGGCCGCCTCACCGTCGAGCAGGTGGCCGACGACCTCAGCGCGCTGGCCGACGCCACGCTGCGCGTGACCGCCCGCTGGTGCTGGCCGCACGTGCGCAACCGGCACCGCGAGGTGCCGCAGTTCGCGATCATCGGCTACGGCAAGCTGGGCGGAAAGGAGCTGGGCTACGGCAGCGACCTCGACATCGTGTTCGTCTACGACGACGACGACGAGCGCGCCGGCGAGGTCTACGCGGCCTACGTGCGCAAGCTCATCAACTGGCTCACGGTGAAGACGCGCGAGGGCGACCTGTTCGAGATCGACACCGCCCTGCGCCCCAACGGCAACTCCGGCCTGCTGACCACCAGCTTCGAGGCCTACGAGAAGTACCAGCTCGGCCGCGGCAGCAACACCGCGTGGACCTGGGAACACCAGGCCATGACGCGCGCGCGCTTCGTGCTGGGCAGCGAGGACCACGGCGCCGAGCTCGGCGCGCGCTTCGACCAGGTGCGCGAGGCCGTGCTCGTGGCGCCGCGCGACCGCGAGGCGCTGAAGGCCGAGATCATCGCGATGCGCAACAAGCTGCGCGGCGCGCGGCCGGTGAAGCCCGACCGCTTCGACGTGAAACACAGCCCCGGCGGCATGGTCGATGCCGAGTTCGCGGTGCAGTTCCTGGTGCTGTCGTCCTCGGCCGAGCACCCGGAGCTGATTCCGAACGTGGGCAACATCGCCCTGCTGCTGCGCGCCGAACTGGCCGGCCTGCTGCCCGAGGGCGTGGGCCGCAGCGCGGCGCGCGCCTATCGCGAGCTGCGCCGCGTGCAGCACCGCGCGCGCCTCAACGAGGAGCCCACGCAGGTCACGCCGCCCGCGCTGGCGGCCGAACGAGACGCCATGCTGGCGCTGTGGAAGGCCGTATTTGGCTGAGGGAACCCGTTCCCCAGCCACCACCGCGCTGGCGGCCTGCGCGGTAGCCGTCGCCGTTCTTCTTGCGGGCTGCGCCAGCGGTCCGCGCAGCGGGGGCGGCGTGGCCAGCGGCCGCGACGGCCCGGGCACCAACATCCCGCCCGACCTCGCCAACGTGCCCGACGCCGAGCCGCGTATCGAGCCGATCCGCACCAGCGGTGGCACCAGCAAGCCCTACACGGTGCTGGGCCGCGGCTACGCGCCGATCACCGACGACCGGCCGTTCCGCGAATCGGGGCTGGCCTCGTGGTACGGGCGCAAGTTCCACGCGGCGTCCACGTCCAGCGGAGAGCCCTACGACATGTACGCCATGACGGCCGCGCACAAGACGCTGCCGCTGCCGAGCTACGTGCGCGTGCGCAACCCGGCCAACGGGCGCGAGGTGATCGTGCGCGTGAACGACCGTGGCCCCTTCGTGGACGGCCGCGTCATCGACCTGAGCTACACGGCTGCGCTCAAGCTCGACCTGCTGCGCGGCGTGGCGCCGGTGGAGATCGAGCGGATCACCAACGACGACATCCGCACGGGCGCATGGCGGCGCGATTCGGGAACGGCGTATGCCGCCGCCGAAGCGCCCGCGCCGGTGCGCACGGCGCCCGTGCGCGTAGCAAGCGCACCGCTGCCGCCGCAACAGCAGCAGGTGCGGGTGCCGGCCGAATGGGCGGCGCCGGTCGCAGCGGCCGGCAACGACATGCCGCAGCCGGCATCGACGATGCCTGTCGCTCCGCAGACGCCGATGGCCGCGGCCCTGCCGCCGGGGACGGGGGCGGAGCCGGAATCGGCGCAGTCGCCGCCTTCCATTCCACCGGGCCGGCAAGCCATCGTGGTCAACGAACTGCCTCCGCTGCAGGCGGCTGTGCCGCCGGCACCCTTGCCCGCGAACATCGCTCAGCGGCCCGCCGCGGCGCTCCCCGGCTTCTGGGTGCAACTGGGCGCGTTCCGCGAGCGGGACGGCGCCGAGAGCCTGCTGAACCAGGCCGCGCGCGGCGTGCCGTCGCTGGCGCCGCAGCTGCGCGTGTTCAGCGAGGCCGGAACGCACCGGCTGCAGGCCGGGCCTTTCGCCTCGCGCAACGCAGCCGGCGAGGTGGTCGGCCAGCTGCGCGAGAACCTGCACATCTCGCCGATGGTGGTGGAGCGCAGGTAGGCGCCTGCGCGCCTTCCGATCAGAGCAGCGGCTTGACCGCCACCGGCACGCCGCTGGCGACGTTGAGGCGGTTCCAGGTGTTGATCTGCGCGATCGCCACCGACAGCTCGGCAATCTCCAGGTCGCTGAAGTTGGCCTTGAGCGCCGCGAACTCGGCGTCGCGCGCGTCGTAGCGGTCGGCCAGGCGCGTGAGCGATTCGGCCCAGGCCAGAGCGGCGCGCTCGCGCTCGTTGAAGAAGCTCACCTCGCGCCAGGTGGCGAGGCTGTTGATGCGCTGCCATTCCTCGCCCTGCTTGCGCAGGTCGCGCACGTGCATGTCGAGACAGTAGGCGCAGCCGTTGATCTGCGAGACGCGGGCGTAGACGTAGTCGACCAGCACCTTGCCGAGCGTGCTCGACTCGATGGTGGCGTTGACGCCGAGGATGGCCTCGAAGGACTTCGGGACCAGCTTGAACCAGTTCAGGCGTGCGGTGGTGTTCATGGTTGGTTTCTCCAGTGGGTTGCGATGGAATCGATCTGCTTACCTACTGAAGACGGGCGAACCAGGCACCCTGTGACACGCCGCGCGAACTATTTCGAGGAAAAGAGCTGCGCGATGCGCGCGAGCTTGTCGGGATTGCGCTGCGCGCGGATGCGCACGATGCGGTCGTTCTCGATCTCGAAGGTCTGGGCCGATTCGAGCTCGCCGTCGAGAAAGCGCAGCATGCCGGGCTCGCCGTTGATCTCGACGATTTCCATGCGCACCGCCGGCCCCACGCGGCGCCACAGCGAGTAATAGAGCTGCGCGAGGCGCTGGCTGCCGCGCAGGATCTTGCTGAAGCTCTGCACCTTGCCGCCGCCGTCGCCGATGAGCTCGACGTCCTCGGACATCAGCGCCTTCAGCTCGTGTAGGCTGCCGCGCGCGGCGGCGTCGGCAAAGGCGCGCAGCAGGCGCTCGTGGGTCTCGCGCGGCACGGAAAAGCGCGGGCGCCCTTCCTGCACCTGGAGCTTCGCGCGGTGCACGAGCTGGCGGCAGGCGGCCTCGGTCTTGCCGAGGGTGAGGGCGATTTCGTCGTAGTCGGCGTCGAACACCTCGCGCAGCAGGAAGGCGGCGCGGGCCTCGGGCGCAAGGCGCTCCAGCACGGCGAGGAAGGCGACGGAGATGTTGTCGGCGCGCTCGAGCAGCTGTTCGGGCGTGGCGGGCGAATCGTGCGCGCCGGTCAGTGTGGGCTCGGGCATCCAGGCGCCGACGTAGTGCTCGCGCTGGACCTTGGCGGCGCGCAGCCGGTCGATCGACAGGCGCGTGACCACGGTCACCAGCCAGGCTTCGGCGCTGTCGAGGGTGTCCCGGTCGGCCTCATGCCAGCGCAGCCAGGCGTCCTGCACGACCTCTTCCGCCTCGGCCACGGATCCGAGCATGCGGTAGGCGATGCCCTGCAGGCGGGGGCGGTGGCGGTCGAAGGTGAGGGTTGCGTCGTCCATGCGGGCTAGACGGCTGGCGTCTCCGGTTTGTGACATGGATTCTGCAAAAAAAACGCCCCGGCATGCGGGGCGTTTTCCAGTGTTCCGGGGCTCAGGCGCCCTGGTATTCGGGCTTGGGGCCTAGAGTAGCTGCCAGTTCCTTGCGGTAGCGGTTCAGCTCCTGGACCGTCTTGAAGCTGCGGTTCATCAGCAGGCTCAGGTTGTGCAGGATGCGCTCGCCGACCTTGGTTTCCCAGACGGCGTCGAACTTGATCTGCTTGTCCAGCCAGTGCTCGAGCCAGTCGGGGTCGGGCATGCGGCTCTGAATGGTGTCGCGCGGGAAGAGCGCCTTGCTGACGTGCAGGTTGGTCGGGTGCAGGGCCTGCGCCGTGCGGCGGGCGCTGGCCATCAGGACGCCGACCTTGGTGAACGCGGCACGGGCCTCGTCGCCGAACTTTTCCATGGCGCGCTTCATGTAGCGCAGGTAGGCGCCGCCGTGGCGGGCTTCGTCCTGGCTCAGCGTGGTGTAGATGTGCTTGATGACCGGCTCGGTGTGCCACTGGGCGGCGCGGCGGTACCAGTGGTTGAGGCGGATCTCGCCGCAGAAGTGCAGCATGAGGGTTTCCAGCGGCGGGGCCGGGTCGAAGTCGAAGCGCACTTCGTGCAGCTCTTCCTCGGTGGGCGCGTGCTTGGGGCTGAAGCGCTTCAGGTACTCCATGAGCACCAGCGAGTGCTTCTGCTCCTCGAAGAACCAGATCGACATGAAAGCGGAAAAGTCGCTATCGTGCCGGTTGTCGCGCAGGAACATCTCGGTGGCCGGCAGTGCCGCCCACTCGGTGATGGCATTCATCTTGATGGTCTGCGCCTGCTCTTCCGACAGCAAGGAAGCGTCGAACGACTGCCAGGGAATGTCCTTGTCCATGTCCCAGCGGACGGATTCGAGTTGTCTGAAGAGTTCCGGATAGAGCATCTATATCTTTCTAAGGCCGTCGATTTTAATCGGCCCGTTTGGCGCGCCCGTGACAGACGCGCGATGATGCGGATACGCGCGCCCTTGCGGCATGGATGCGCAACCCCTTTTTGAATCAGGAGCCCGCGATGCGAACCCCCTTCCGATTGTCGACGCTGTGGCGCTGCGCCCCCGCGGTTTCCCTCGTGGCGAGCCTGGTTTCCGCCCTTCCGGCGCACGCCCAGACGGCCGCCGCCGCGCCCGCCCCGGCGGAGGCCGCGGGATGCCCGGCGATCCTTCAGCACACCTTCCCGCGGCTGCAGGACGAAAAACCCCAATCCCTGTGCCAGTACTCCGGCAAGGTGGTCCTGGTGGTCAATACGGCCAGCTTCTGCGGCTTCACGCCGCAATACAAGGGCCTGGAGTCGCTGGACATGAAGTACCGCTCGCGCGGGCTCGTGGTGCTGGGCTTCCCCTCGAACGATTTCGCCCAGGAATCGGGCTCCAACAAGGAGATCGCCGACTTCTGCGAAAGCACCTTCGGCGTGAAATTCCCGATGTTCGCCAAGTCCTCGGTGCGCGGCACGGACGCGAATCCGCTCTTCAAGCAGCTCGCGCAGGCCTCGGGCACCACGCCGAAGTGGAACTTCTACAAGTACCTGATCGGGCGCGACGGCAAGGTCGTGCAGGCCTGGTCGAGCATGACGGCACCCGATGAAAACGGCTTCGTGAGCGTGATCGAGAAACAGCTCGGGCCCAATTGAGACCCACTGGTTCACGGGAAGACGCACCGGTGATTCACCGATGCGACCATCCCATTGTGAACTCGAGGACACAAACGTTTACCAAACGGACGGGAACCGTGCCGCGGATGCCGCGCTCCTAATTCGCGTGGGCAGTGACTGCCCTACGGTTTTCATGTTGCGAGGTCTTCCGGGCGCTTGCCGTCTGGTCGAAATCCCGAGGCGATTCTTCTCCTCCTCCCTCCCTCCCTCCTTCGCGTCGGGGCGCCTCGCAGCATTTTTGTATTCCAGCCGGGACGGAGGTCGCGATGACGCGGCCTTCCCGCATCGCCCATCCGGCGCCGGCATCCCGGGACTGTCCGCGGCGCACTCGCTGCGCGACGCGGCTTCCATCACCCCTCCCTAAGCCAGTGACCACTTCGGTGGCCGAGCCCATATGGCAACGATCGGGCAACACACGCCGCGCAGGCGCCACGCCCGAGGGACGAAAAAGCGGATGAAAGAAAAGGCGCCCGGAGGCGCCTTTTCGTCAGGGCTTGGTGTCGATGAAGCTGGGCCGCAGCATCAGCTTGTCGTACAGCTTCGCGAGGTTGGCGTGGTCGCCGCGCCAGTCGATCTCGGGAAAGCGCAGGTCCAGCCAGCCCAGCGTGCAGCCCACCGCGATGTCCGACAGGCTCAGGTGGATGCCGCTGCAGAAGGGCTTGTCGCCCAGGCCCTTGGCCATGGCGGCCACGCCGTCCTCGACCTTGGCGCGCTGGCGCTCGATCCAGGCGGCGCTGCGCTCGCCGTCGGCGCGGCCGGACCAGGTGGCTTCCAGGCGCCAGAGCACGCCGGCGTCCATGACGCCGTCGGCCAGCGCCTCCCAGGTCTTGACCTCGGCGCGCTCGCGGCCCTGCTGCGGAATCAGCTTGCCGACGGGCGACAGGGTGTCCAGGTACTCGACGATCACGCGGGAGTCGAACATCGCCTCGCCGCCTTCCATGATCAGGCAGGGGACCTTGCCCAGCGGATTGGAGTTGGAGATGGTGGTGTCGGCAGACCAGACGTCTTCGATCACGAACTGGTAATCGAGCCGCTTCTCGGCCAGCACCACGCGCACCTTGCGCACGTAGGGGCTGGCGGCGGATCCGATCAGTTTCATGAAGGCTCTCTCCCTATGCATTGATGACGTTTGTTAATAGTCATTTTAGGTGAACGGGAAAACCAGGACCCGAATCGCCCCCAAAGCGCGATGCCGGCCCCACGGGTCGGCGGCCGCCTAAAATTCGGGCATGAGCTTTTCCACCGTTTCCGCCCTTTCCCCCCTTGATGGCCGCTACGCGGCCAAACTCGCGGCGCTGCGTCCGCTGATGAGCGAACAGGGCTATATGCACCGGCGCGTGCAAGTCGAGGTGGCGTGGTTCATTGCGCTGTCCGACTGCGGCTTCGCCGAATTCAAGCCCCTCACCGGCGGCGCCCGCAAGTACCTGCTGGGCCTGGTGTCGCACTTCTCCGAGGCCGACGCGCTGGCCATCAAGGAGATCGAGAAGACCACCAACCACGACGTGAAGGCGGTCGAATACTGGATCAAGTCGAAGTTCGAGGCCCGCCCGGAGCTGCTCGCAGCCGCCGAGTTCGTGCACTTCGCCTGCACCAGCGAGGACATCAACAACACCAGCCACGCCCTGCAGATCCAGGCCGCGCGCGACAAGGTGGTGCTGCCGGCCATCGATGGCTTGATCGCCAAGCTGCGCGAAATGGCGCACCAGTTCGCCAACGTCTCGATGCTCTCGCGCACGCACGGCCAGACCGCCAGCCCGACGACCGTCGGCAAGGAAATCGCCAACGTGACGGTGCGCCTGTCGAAGGCCCGCGAGCAGATCGCCGCGGTGCTGCTGCTGGGCAAGATGAACGGCGCGGTCGGCAACTACAACGCCCACCTGGCCGCCTGGCCCGACTTCGACTGGGAAGCCTTCAGCCGCAAGGTCGTCGAGACGCCCGCGCCGCTGGGCCTGGGCCTGAGCTTCCAGCCCTACAGCATCCAGATCGAGCCGCACGACTACATGGCGGAGCTGTTCGACGCGGTGGCCCGCGCCAACACCATCCTCATCGACTTCTCGCGCGACATCTGGGGCTACGTGAGCCTGGGCTACTTCAAGCAGCGCCTGAAGAAGGGCGAGATCGGCTCCTCGACGATGCCGCACAAGGTCAACCCGATCGACTTCGAGAATGCCGAAGGCAACCTGGGCCTGGCCAACGCGGTGCTGCGCCACCTGAGCGAGAAGCTGCCCATCAGCCGCTGGCAGCGCGACCTGACCGACAGCACGGTGCTGCGCAACATCGGCGTGGCCTTCGGCTATGCCACGCTGGCCTATGCCAGCCTGGCGACCGGCCTGGGCAAGCTCGAACTGAACGACGAAGCGCTGGCCGCCGACCTCGACGCCTCGTGGGAAGTGCTGGCCGAGCCGATCCAGACGGTGATGCGCCGCTACGGCGTGCAGGGCGCCTATGAGCAGCTCAAGGAAGTGACGCGCGGCAAGACCGTGACGGCCGAGGCGCTGCACGGGCTGATCCGCTCGCTGGCCATTCCCGAAGAGGAAAAGACCCGCCTGCTGGCCATGACACCGGCCAGCTACGTGGGCAAGGCGGCGGAGCTCGCCGGTAGAATTTAAGCTTCCCGTACCGATGCGACAGCCGCCTTCAGGCGGCTGTTTTGCGTCGGCGGTCAGCTCTTTTCCAGCCAACGCCCCCTGCCGGGCGCCAGCCAACAACATTCTCCGAGGGGCCCGCCGCCCTTCTGTTGGTCATGCGCGCCCCTCTGAGACGCCTCTGGCTCAAGGTCCATCGCTGGACCGGCCTCACGCTCGGTCCGATCCTCGCCCTCACCGCGCTGCTCGGCGCCATGCTGGTGGTGGGGCTGCCGCTCGACCGCTGGGCACATCCCGATTTCTTCATCGCCCATTCGGCGCGTTCGGCCCCGGCCGGCGACGCCACCAAGGCCGTGCTGCCGCTGGAGCCCCTGCGCCAGCGCCTCGCGGCCGAGTTCGGAGCCAACGCCGACTTCACGCTGCGCCCGCCGCGCAAGCCCGCCGACACGCTGCAGGTGCGGGTGCGCGGCAAATGGGAAGGCACGCTCTACCTCGACCCCGCCACCGGCGCCGAGCAGGGACGCCGCGGCACGCACGAGGGCGCCTACAACCTCCTCTTCGAGCTGCACAGCAGCCTGCTGCTGGACGACACCGGCAAGGGCGTGCTCGCCTTCGCCGCGCTGGCCTACCTGTTCCTGCTGGTCACGGGCATCGTGCTGTGGTGGCCGGTGCGCTGGCCGCCGTCGCTGCGCATCGTGCTCGACCGCGGCCTGCTGCGCGGGTTGTTCGACCTGCATCGCACCGGCGGCGCGGTGCTCGGGCTGCTGATCGCGGTGTCGGTGGCCACGGGCGCGTACATGGCGTGGCGGCCGCTGGGCAACTTCATCTCCAGCGCCATGGGCCAGCAGCCCGTCAAGGCGCCGGTGATCGCCAAGGGTGCCGCGACCGGTCCGCTCCTGCCGCTGGACGAGCTCGTGGCGCGCGCGCAGCAGGTCTACCCCGGCCAGCCCATCGGCTTCATCCAGGTGCCAGCCAAGGCCGGCCGGCCGATGCGGGTGCGCTTCCGCCTGCCGGACGATCCGCATCCGAACGGCATCGGCTCGGTGTGGCTGAACCCGGTGACCGGCGAGGTGCTGGCCGCGCGCAAGTGGCAGGACCTCGACGCCGGCAACGGCGCGGTGGCGGTGATCTATCCGCTGCACACCGGCGAACTCGGCGGCCCGCTGCATGAAGCGGTCACGGCGCTGCTGGGGCTTGCGCTCGCCGGGCTGGGCCTGAGCGGCGTCTGGCTCTGGTGGCGCCGCCGCGCCGCGGCGGCAGCGGCCCGTGACAACGACGGCCAGCTATCCCGCGGCACCACGGCGCCTTGATCGGTTCCGAGCCCTGCCTGCACCCAGTTTCATCACCATCAGAAAACCCTTGGAGGGATCTCTCTTGTTCACGCACAAACGCACAGCCATCGCGATGGCGCTGCTTCCCCTGAGCCTGCAGGGCTTCGCCGCGGAAGCCGAGCCCGCAGCCGCCGACGCGGCGAAGTCGCTCGAAACCATCACCGTCACCGGCGACTGGCTGGGCAGCCCCAGCGAAACCAAGGTGCTCGAGCACCCGGGCGCCCGGAGCATCATCGAGCGCAAGCAGATCCAGGAAAGCGGCTCGTCCAGCGTGCGCGACGTACTGCGCCAGGTGCCCGGCGTGCAGGTGCAGGAGAGCAACGGCACCGGCGGCAGCGACATCTCGCTGAACGTGGGCGTGCGCGGCCTGACCTCGCGCCTGTCGCCGCGCTCCACCGTGCTGCTGGACGGCGTGCCGCTGGCCTACGCGCCCTACGGCCAGCCGCAGCTGTCGCTGGCGCCGCTGTCGCTCGGCAGCCTGGAGGCGGTCGACGTGGTGCGCGGCGCGGGCTCGGTGCGCTACGGCCCGCAGAACGTGGGCGGCATCATCAACTTCGTGACGCGCTCGATCCCCAAGCAGTTCTCGGGCGAGGTGAGCGTGGGCGTCGAAAGCGCCGGCCACGGCGGCGGCACCAAGACCACGCCCAGCCTCTTCATCGGCGGCACCAACGAGAACGGCCTGGGCCTCGCGCTGCTGTACTCCGGCACGCACGGCGACGGCTTCCGCCAGAGCAACGACCACACGAGCATCGACGACCTGATGCTCAAGGGCGCCTACCGCATCTCGAAGACGGACGACGTCGCCGTCACGCTGCACCACTTCGAGGGCAAGGGCCGCATGCCCGGCGGCCTGACGACGGCGCAGTTCGCGGCCAACCCGTTCCAGTCGGACCGCCCCTTCGACGAGTTCACCGGCCGCCGCACCGACGGCTCGGTGAAGTACACGCACAACGACGGCGTGAACAAGTTCGAGATGCTGACCTACTACACGGACTCGTACCGCAGCAGCTTCCTCGAGCAGGAAGGCACCGGCACGAACAATGGCCGTCGGCGCCTCACCTCGGCGCCGCGCAACTACAAGACCTTCGCGGTCGAGCCCCGCTACTCGCGCCTGATCGATTCGGGCAGCGTGGTGCAGGAAGTCAGCTTCGGCTATCGCTACCTGAAGGAAGAGGCTTCCGAGGTGGCGACGCGCAGCGCCTACTACCAGCCGCGCCCGGGCTTCAACGCCTTCGGCCTGGCCAACCCCGCCTACCAGACCAGCAAGGGCGGCACGACCGCGCACGCGTTCTACATCGACGACCGCATCGACTTCGGCAACTGGACCATCACGCCCGGCGTGCGGCACGAATCGATCCGCTCGTTCAACGACGTCTACACCATCACGAACGGCCGGGCCACCAGCGCGATCTATCCGAAGATCGACTCCGACGAGTGGCTGCCGACGCTGTCGGTGCTCTATCGCGCGAGCGATCGCTGGTCGGTGTTCGCCAACGCCGGCGTGTCGTTCGGGCCGCAGCAGTACGCACAGCTCGCGCAGTCGACCACCGGGCTGCATCCCGAGAAGGCCAAGACCTACGAGATCGGCACGCACTACAAGGGCGAGGCCTGGAGCGGCGAGCTCACGCTGTTCAACATCAACTTCGACAAGGAGCTGCTGCTGGCGCGCTCCATCACCGGCGACGTCGGCCAGTGGACCGACCTGGGCGCGACGCGCCACCGCGGGCTGGAATCGGCGCTGCGCTACGACCTCGGCACGCTGAGCGATTCGCTCAAGGGGCTGTCGGTGTCGGGCACGTACACGTACACGCAGGCGATCTCGAAGGCCGGCGCCTTCGCAGGGCGCGACCTGCCCTTCTACTCGCGCCAGGTGGCGACGCTGGGCGCGCGCTACGAGCGCGGGCCGTGGACCTTCAACGCCGACATCTACGCGCAGTCGAAGCAGCGCTCGCCGGGTTCGCCGGACGACGGCGCAAGGTACGTCACGCTGGAAGACGCCAGCGGCCGGCTCGGCGACATCCCCGGCTACGCCACGATGAATCTGCGCGCGGCCTACGACTTCGGACCGTCGATGAGCAACCTGAAGGTCGCCGTGGGCATCAAGAACCTGTTCGACCGCCGCTACTTCAACCGCTCGGTGGACAACAACGGCGGCAAGTACGTGGGACAGCCGCGCACGGTCTACCTGCAGGCGTCGGTGGCGTTCTGACGCGCGGGCCTAAACTCGCGCACCCATGGCCCTCAAATCCACCATCTTCAAGGCCACCCTCGCGGTGGCCGACATCGACCACGGCTACTACGCCGACCACGCGCTGACCCTGGCGCGCCACCCCAGCGAGACCGACGAGCGGATGATGATCCGCCTCGTGGCGCTCGCGCTCAACGCGCACCAGCTGCAGGACGTGTGCAACGGCGACGGCACGCTGGCCTTCGGCGCCGGCCTGTCGAACGTGGAGGAGCCCGACGTGTGGCTTCGCGACTTCACGGGCGAGGTCAAGCTCTGGATCGAGGTCGGCCAGCCGGAGGACAAGCCCATCATCAAGGCCTGCAACAAGGCCGACGAAGTGATCGTCTACGCCTTCAACCACGCCGCCGAGATCTGGTGGCGCGGCATCGAGAACAAGCTCACGCGGCCGCAGAACCTGAAGGTGTATCGCGTGCCGACGGCCGCCTCGCAGGCACTGGCCGCGCTCGCGCAGCGCAGCATGCAGCTGCAGGCGACGATCCAGGAGAACACGCTGACGCTGGGCGACGGCACGAACAGCGTCGACATCGAACCCTTGCGCTGGAGATAAGGCTCGCCCCCGGGCTGCGCGCACTTCGTGCGCTTCGCCAACCCCTACCGGGGGCAACACCTGCGGCCCGGCAAAGCCGGTTCCGCGGTGTTTCGCGAAGGAGCCATGTTCGTTGTTTCTAGACGGCCGGCATCATCTGGCCGCATTGCCAGCACTGCTCGAAACCGCCCTCGACCTGCTCGCCGCACGCGCAGCGCCAGCTGCGCTGCGGGCGGTGCTGCAGCTCGTGCAAGAGGCGCTTCGCAAGCTCGAACTGGGTCTCGTCGTCGATCCAGATCTCGGGCAGGCACTGGTCGGGCGGCAGCTGGCCCATCACCGCGCCGAGGAACTCGCGCTGCACGGAAGCCGCCACGCCCTCCTCGCGCAGGGCGTGCGCCCACACGGTCGCGATCGCGAGGTTGGGCGCTTGCGCGAGGCGGCGCATGGTCAGGGGGCCCAGTTCTTCTCGTCGTCGGGATCGAACTCGGGCTCGTCGGCCGACGGCGTTGACGGTGCGTCGCGCTCGGCCTCGCGTGCGCGCTCGGCATAGCGGTTGAAGCGCCAGGCGGAATCCTCCATCGTGATGCGCCGCCATGTGGCGCGCTTCTCGACGGGCGACATGCCGGGCCAGAACTGCACTTCGTCGAAGCTGCGGCCGCAGCCCTTGCATTCGTCGTCGCCCTGGCTGGTGGAGCAGATCGCGATGCAGGGGGTGTCGGGCGTGCTGTCGTACCAGGCCATCCAGGCGGCCCAGGCCTTGGGCGGGAAGCCGACCTCGTCGACTTCGTCCTCGTGGTGGAAGACCATGAGCGCGTAGACCTCGGCCAGCGCCCGCAATTCGGGGCCCAGCGTGACGCCGTCGGGCGACGGCGTCTTCTCGCGCCAGTAGTTGATGGCGGCCTCTATGTCGGTGATGTGTATGGCGGCCATGGAGCGTGAAAAAACAGCGGACGGCGATCATAGTCCGGCAATGTCCCGAAGCGACGAAGGGACATCGTCGCTATGAAAACGAGAGCATCGCGCCTTTTATCCATGCGCATTCCGAAGCGGTTCTCTTTAAATTTCTGAAAACTTTCGATTGCGCCGCCGAGCGCATCGATGCTCTAATCCGCGCACGAAGGGGAGTAGCTCCCGAGCGCTGTCGTCCACGGCGGCGCGAATCGTCAGGTCGTCAATACGAAGCAAAACACTTCCGGCCTGTCGGGCAACGTGCGTGCGTTTTCTTGCGCGCGCGCTGTCGAGCAAGACCTTCGATTTGAACCTGTGCAGGTTTGGTCGAAGCGTTCGCAAGCTCCCGGTGTCACCCGGACTTCATTCCTCGCTTTCGGCTCACCCGCACAGGATGAATCGAAACGCATAGCCATGCGCCTTCCGTCGTCGTCCCCACAGGGAGAGGCAGGGGCGCGAAGACAAAGAGGAAATTTATGGAAATGTTCATGACCCCGGAGTTCTGGGTCGCGGTCGGTCAGATCATCATGATCGACATCCTGCTCGGCGGCGACAACGCCGTGGTGATCGCGCTGGCCTGCCGCAAGCTCCCGCCTGCCCAGCGCACCCAGGGCATCCTGTGGGGTACCGCCGGCGCCATCGCGCTGCGTGTGATCCTGATCTTCTTCGCGCTGACCCTGCTGGCCATTCCGTTCCTGAAGCTGGTGGGCGCGATCCTGCTGCTGTGGATCGGCGTGAAGCTGCTGGCCCCCGAGCATGACGACGGCCACGGCAACATCACCGGCAGCGACAAGCTGTGGGGCGCGGTCAAGACCGTGATCGTGGCCGACCTCGTGATGAGCGTCGACAACGTGATCGCCATCGCGGGCGCCGCACAAGGCGCCGGCGACAGCCACCAGATGCCGCTCGTGATCTTCGGCCTGCTCGTGAGCATCCCGATCATCGTCTGGGGCAGCCAGCTGGTCATCAAGCTGATGGACCGCTTCCCGATGATCATCACCGCCGGCGGCATGCTGCTGGGCTGGATCGCCGGCACGATGGCCGTGTCCGACCCCGCTCTGGCGAACACCGCCGCCTGGACCTGGGTGCCGAAGGTGCCGCAGACCGACGTGGTCAAGTACGCAGCCGGCGTCATCGGTGCGCTGCTGGTGCTGGCGGTCGGCAAGTGGGTGGCCGCGCGCCATGCCCGCAGCAAGCACGAGGAACCGGCGGTGACGACCGGCTGAGCGCCGCGAGTCATTGCCCAGCCACGAACTTCCCGACCAACACTGTCTCTGTCACTCTAACTACCTGAAGGAGCACGCCATGGAAAAGATCATTCTTTACGTCGACGACGCCACCTACGCCTGCGAGCAGTTCGCCGAACTGGCGCCGGACGCGAACAGCGTCGTGGCGCGCCATTGGGTGCTCGTGGCCTGCGCTCCGCGCATGACGCATCGCATCAGCAAATGGGTGAGCCACAGCGCGCGCGAGAACTGGCGCGCCAAGTGGTTCAGCAAGGTGCAGGCGCAGATGACGCCGCTGCTGGAGCGCAACGGCGGGCAGGTGACGCCTGTTCTGGCCAAGGGTCCGCTGGCAGAGCTCACCGCGCAGCTCAAGCGCGAGCATTCGGCCACTCACGTGGTCGATGCGCGCCGCCCGAAGGTCGGTGTCGACCTGGAGCCGGTGGCGCCGGACCAGACGCCGCCCCAACAGTCGGGCTGGGCCTTTCCCGGTGCCGTGATGGGCATGGGCGCACTGCTCGTTCTGGCGAACGAACTGGCCGAATAAGGCCGCAGGAAGAAAGCCCGACTCCATGCGAGCCCCGGCGCCGAAAGGTGCCGGGGCTCGTTGTCTTTTGCGGGCCCTCGGGTATCCTGCCGCCATGCGCATCATCCTCAAATGGCTGCTCAGCGCCGTGGCGCTGCTGGCGGTCGCCTATCTCTACAGCGGCGTCCAGGTCAACAGCTTCGGCTCCGCGCTCATCGCGGCCGCGGTGATCGGCCTGCTCAACATGGTCGTGCGGCCGGTGCTGGTGATACTGACTTTGCCCGTCACCATCGTCACCCTCGGGCTCTTCCTCTTCATCATCAACGCGCTGCTGTTCTGGGCCGCCTCGGGGCTTCTGGGCGGCTTCCACGTGAACGGCTTCCTGGCCGCGCTGATCGGCTCGCTGCTGTATTCGCTGCTGGGGCTGCTGATCGAGTCCGCGCTGGGCGGGCTGCTCTCCAGGCGCTGAGCGCGCCCGCCAGCGGCTACTTGAGCGGCGGCTCCGCCGCCTGCTCCTTCACCAGCACCTCCACCGCCCGCGCCCGGGTGTCGATGATCGACGCCTCGTAGTGGTCGACCACCTTCGACTGGCGGATGAGCTCCTGCGCCGCCTTGAACCGGTCGCGCGCCGCCGGGTAGTCGAGGATCGCCACGTTCGCCTCGGCGTCGGCGCGCACCGCGCGCAGCGTGTCGTTCTGCGCGCCGTAGAGATTGCCGAGCGCGCGCCACACGGTCGCATCGCGCGGGTTGGCGGCCACCCAGTCGCGCAGCACGGGAATCATCGGCGCGGGCTGGCGCATCGCGGTGGCGGCCTCGGCGGCGAGCAGCATCTCGGGCCGCTCCTTCGAGCTGGCATCGAGCAGCGCGGCCGCCTTGGGCGCCCCTCCGGCGGCGAGCTCGATCTCCGCGTTCAGCCAGCGCGCCTGCTTCGCCGCGGCAGGGTCGTCCGCCGTGCGCGCGACCAGCCGCTCGACCAGGGCGCGCGCCGCCTTGTAGTTGCGCATCTCCTTCGCCGATAGCGCCGCCGCGTACAGCGTGCCGGCCTGCTGGGCCGGGGAGCTCTTCGCGAATTCGCCGCTGGAGGCGGAGTCGACCCACAGCCGCAGCACGTCGACGCCGGGGCGCGTCAGCACGCGGGCGCGCGCGGCGATCATGGCGTGGTCCATGGCCAGCGGCTGCGGCGGCACCGTGTCCATGTTGAATTGGAAGCGGCCCTGCATGTCGGAGATGCGCTCGGTGGTCAGCGGGTGGCTGCGCAGGTAGGGGTAGGAGCCGTTGTCGTTGAGGCGCGAGGCGTACTGCAGCTTCTCGAACATTGTCGCCGCGCCCTGCGGCGCGAAGCCGGCCTGCGTCATCACGCCGAAGCCGATGCGGTCGGCCTCGCGCTCCATGTCGCGCGAGAAGTTCAGCTGGTTCTGCGCGAACATCGCCTGGCTGCCCATGATCATGGCCTGGCCGGCGTCGCCGTTGCGGCTCTTGCCGGCGGCGATCATCCCGAGGATCAGGCCGGCGATCATCAGCGGCATCTGCCTGCCCTGCTTGGTCATGATGCGCGAGATGTGGCGCTGCGTGACATGCGAGAGCTCGTGCCCGAGCACCGTGGCCAGCTCGTCGCGGCTGCCGACCACGGCCACCAGCCCGAGGTTGAGCCCGAGATAGCCGCCCGGCAGCGCGAAGGCGTTGATGTTG
Source organism: Variovorax sp. SG517 (assembly GCF_013376045.1). GTDB lineage: Bacteria > Pseudomonadota > Gammaproteobacteria > Burkholderiales > Burkholderiaceae_C > Variovorax. The sequence goes on from NZ_JABMJG010000004.1 coordinate 333,395, forward strand.
CGGTCGCGGCCCAGCAGGATCGTCCAGGCGAAGCGCTCGTCGAGCTCGGGCGTGAGCTCGCCGCGCGCGCGGGCGGCGACCAGCAGGCGCTGCCAGATGTCCTGCACGTAGGCGGCGATCACCGGGTCGTCGATGTAGTCGGTGTCGCGGTACAGCTCGCGGGCGATCTGGTCGCCCAAGTGGCGCTCGGCGCTGGCGGTCATCTCGCCGCCGTCGCCCATGCCGGGGAGCACCTGCTGGATCTGCGCCAGCGCGGGCACCGGCAGCAGCACCTGGGAAGCTATCAAAACGCTAGCACACAGGGCTCGCAGGGCGGGCTTCGGCTGGCTTCTGGAGTGGGGATGTGGAGTCAAGCGCGGCATTCCTCGTCTGTGGCTCGGGCTCGTATGATGCACCTCCAACCCGATCGTTCACCCATGAGCACCCTCACCCATTTCGACGCCCAGGGCCAGGCCCACATGGTCGACGTCGCCGCCAAGCCCGCAACCCATCGCGTGGCCGTCGCCACGGGCCGCATCGAGATGCAGGCGGCCACGCTCGCGCTGATCGAGTCCGGCACCGCGAAGAAGGGCGACGTGCTGGGCATCGCGCGCATCGCGGGCATCCAGGCGGCGAAGAAGACCAGCGACCTGATTCCGCTGTGCCACCCGCTGGCCCTGACCCGCGTGGCGGTGGCCTTCGCGCTGGCCGATGCGGGAAGCGCGCCGCAGGTGGCCTGTACGGCGACCGTCGAGACCGTGGGGCCGACGGGCGTGGAGATGGAGGCGCTGACCGCCGTGCAGGTCGCGCTGCTGACGATCTACGACATGTGCAAGGCGGTGGACCGCGGCATGCGGATCACCGACGTGCATGTGCTGGAGAAGCACGGGGGGAAGTCCGGCAGCTGGGTGGCCGGGTAGCCCGCCTTTCGACGTGACCTCGGTTCAGTTCCAGCAGGCGCTTGCAGCCGCCAGCGCCGCGTCGAAGCCCGTGTAGTTCTCGACCGATTTCCGTCCCGCATGGTTGACGACATAGTCGCCGCAACGGTCGCCGCTCATCGAGCCCGTGCGGGTTGCTTTCATGCTGTAGCCGGTGCCCGCCTCGTTGGGCGTCAGCGCGATGGTGTAGTTGGCGGCCCCTTCGCCCGGCAACGGTGAAGTACCGAACTGCGTCTTGAAGATGCCGTCGTCCGCGTTGATGTCCGTTCCGCCCGCCGTCTTCGCGTAGCTGTAGTTCTCGCTGTAGTGCCGCTCCAGCCACTGCTGGGCCTGGGCCAGCGAAGCCTTCACCTGGGCGCGCTTGCCCTTGGCGATGTGCTCCTTGTAGCTCGGGTAGGCGATGGCGCTGAGGATCGCGATGATGGCCACCGTGATCATCACTTCGACCAGCGTGAAGCCTCCCGCATGTTTGCGCGCCGCGCTCATCGGTGCTTCTCCACGGTTGTCTTCAGGCCGGGGATCTCGCGCCAGAAGATTCGCGCCTGGGTGGTGTTCTTCTTCATCGTGACGTCCGAGTTCGGCCCGACGATCCGGGCACAGGAGAGGCCCGCGGTGCAGCGGGCGGTCGAGTCCTCGGGAATGGCGAAGCGCTGGTCGAGGCCGACGATACCGATCACCTCTCCCGCGGCGCCGGCAATGCCGAAGAGATTCGGCGTCGTGGAGACGCCAGCGACACCGTTCACCTGCACGTCCGCTCCCGCTGCGGTGTCGGTGCACACGACGCCCGTCGTCGCTTTCTTGTAGACGATGGGAATGTTGACGTCCTTGCCCATGGCCTTCGGGTTGCTCAGCACCATGCCCGAAGCCAGCGACTCTGGAATATTCACATACCAGCCCTTCTTTCTGTTCCAGTCGACGGCACCGGTGGCGCTCTGGACGATCGCCTCGGCCTTCTCCGTGTCGAGGCTCCATGTGCGCTGCTGGAGATCGGTGACCCCCGAGGGAATGGTGCCGGGGGCATCGGCATAGCCCGGCTTGTCCCAGATTCCGAAGACGCGGTGCTTCCGTACCGCGTCGGGAAAATCGCCGGAAAAGATCGACTGCCCGGTACCGAACACCACGACCTGGCCACCGTGGGGATGAAAGCGCAGCACCGGCGCGGTCGTGATCGGGAGCTTGTTGTTCGAGCCGTCGAGCGCCGAGTACAGCGGCTTGCCGTAGGCCTCCGCCCAGGCCGTCACATCGGTGCTGGAGACGTCGAACTTCCACATGTTGCCCTTGAGGTCGCCCGCATAGATCGCGTCGGCGATGCCGTCGTCGTTAGTATCGAGCCAGGTGGGCTGCATCAGCCCGCCGCCGCCAGCCGTGCCGACTTCGATGCGCTTGTAGTGGGTGTTGTCGGTCCACCTGCCGGCGGAGCTCGGCCCGTCGATGAAAAGGATGTAGAGCACGGTCTTGCCCGAAGTGCTCGACACGCCATTGCCGAAGAGCACGGCGAACTTGCCGTTGGCCATTTTGGCGACCTGCGCGGCCTGGTTGCTTGCCGGATGCACCCCACCGTCGGAGATCACGTAGCCGAGATCGGCATCGTCCGCGGCGGTGAACTGCCACTTGTAGACGCTGGCGGCATTGGCTTCGGTCAGCGCCGCGGGCGATGTCACGTCGAGCGCGAAGATCGCCTTCGCACCGCGCCCGAGGCTGGAGAAAAGGTAGGTCCTCCACGGATTGGTCTGCGCGGAAGTCTTCACGTCCGCGGTGAAGGGCGACCCGTCCGCATAGGCGCGCAGCTCGGTGATGGCGGCGTCCGGCAACTCCTTGAGGCGCGAGGAGAGCGCCTGCGGCACATAGGACATCACCGGCATCAGCGTATCGGCGGTGAAGGCGTGGAGCATGCCGTCGGCGGCGCCCACCCAGACCAGCTTGTTGCGCGACTTCTGTGCGGTCTTGAAGATGCCGTAGCCCGCGAACGCGGAGCCGAAGAAGTTGGCCGCGGGCCGGTCCTGCAACCAGGGGTTGGAGTTGACCACGCCGCCCATGATCGAATCCGAATTCCGGTCGCGGAAGGTGCCGCCGTACAGTTTCTCCCTGGTGCGGGTGCCGCGCAGGTAGCCGATGACGTCCTGCTGCACGCTCGTCGATGCACCGAGGCCGGCCAGGTACGCCGCGCCCGCGGCGACGTTCAGGTCTTCATGGGTGAACGGCACCCCGGTGGTTCCGAGGTTCGTGATGATCTGGCGCGTCGTCGCGTTCGTGAGGTTGACCTGCCCCCTCGCGGAGGGCGTGCTTGCGAAATTGCCTGCCGAGTCCAGCCGGTACGCCAGCAGCTCGCCGTGCAGGTCGGAGGCCGAGAAGTTCGCGACGTACTTGTAGTCGCCGGCGCGCAGGTCGGGCCGCGACACGGCCGGGGCGGAGTTCGAGTTGCCGGTGATGTCCGCGAAGACCTGCCGCAGCGATTCCTCGAGCAGGTCCGGGCGCCGCGCGAGGAAGTAGTTGTCCGGAATGCCGTCGCTGCAGCTGGGCTGGCCCGCGGCCCCGCAGGCGGCGCCGTCGGCACGCTTGACGTCCCACTTGGAAGCGGCGTCGGGGAACCTGGTCGGATTCTTCTCGGAGTCCTTGAAGCCGCCGTACTTGGCGACGTACCAGAGCGGGTCCTGGATCACTACGTCGTTCGAGCCGAGCATCTTGTAGTCGAGCCGGGTCTCGCCTTTCACGAAGTCGTTGCCGATCTTCACGCACAGGCGCGGTGCCTTTCTGTAGTCCCATGGGTCCGGCTTGGTTCCGTCGGCCATCAGATAGCACTTGTCTTCCGTCTCCACGGGCGCGCTCTGCACGCTCGACCGGGCGTAGGTTGCGGTCGACTCCGCGGAGACGTAGCTGTTGATGCCGCTGTGGAAGTGGCTCCCGTCCTTGTCGCTACCCACCACCGTGTAGCCGAAGGCGAAGGGCCTGGCGTTGCCGGTGTTCGATTCCAGGGTCTGCGTGAAGATGCGCAGCGTGGGCGGGGTGGTGCTCGCATCGGTCTCGTAGCGGATGGAGCCGAGCATGTCCTGGTCCTGGTCTTCACCCAGCGCCTGGTGCTGCCAGAGCACGAGAAAGGTTCCCGATTCGCCGTTGGCCGCGCGCCTCAGGACCTTGAAGTCCACCATGTTGCCAGGCAGAGGCTTGGTGCCATTCCAATCGATGCTGGCAGGTGTGACGAAGACGTAGCTGCCCGGATTGCCCCCCGGGACCGGAATGCGGATGGACGCCGACCCACCCGACATCGTCACCGCGTACTGCCGCACTTTCAGCACGTTGGAATTGGCGTCCGAAGGCACGGTGAGTTCGGGGCGGATGCGGTTCACATGCGCGTAGTAGGCGGCGCCCGCGCCAAGATAGGTGCCCTGCATGTTCGGCGCCTCGGGGCACAGGCCCGCCACGAGGCTCAGGTCGCCGATGAGCTTGCCGGTGCAGATGCCGTTGACGTCCGTGCCGTTGGAGCCCGCCAGGCGGGTCGTGCCCGAAATGCCCTCATGCTCGGAGTTGCCGATCAGGTCCGTGTAATAGGCGGCGCTTCGCGGTGCGCCGATGCCTGAAGCGCTGTCGTTGAAGGCGCCCATCTTGTCTCCATCGAAGGTTCCCACGCCGCTGGAGACGGTGACCATGTTGAGCGGGCGGCAGATGTTCTTGCCATAGAGCGACTCACGAGATTTCTGCGAATTCGGGTAGGCCGGATTGGCCTTGAGCGGATCGATCCAGGAGGGAGACGGCAGACCGAGCGTGCTGTCGTTCTCTCCGCCGCTGTAGAGCGCCTTTGTTTCGGGGGGGTGGGCGTAGTAACGCAGCCCCTCCAGGAGAATTTCGCCGATGGGATTGCCCCATGATGGGCACTTCCCATTCTCGATCCTGTCGGAGGTGCAGGTCGTCGAGTAAATCCCGGTTGAGGGGTTGTACCCGAACGGCCTCAGCCGATTCAGCGAATAGATGATGCCGCGGTCATTGGCGTTGGCAAAAACCTTGAACACCCCGGTCTGCGCATCGATCTCGTCGTTGATCTCGGACATGTTCTTTCGAAGCACGCCGCCATCGAGATTGGTGTCGAAGGAACCGAGGAACATCGCGAATTCGGCCTTGGCCGGGCTCTGGCCGTAATTGCTGCTTTCGCCGAATTCATTCAGCAGGCCGATGGGCTTCAGATTTGAATTCGGATATTGCTTGCAACGCTCTTCCCCGATCAGATCTTTTCGGCAGACCTCCACTCGGGCCATGTATTCATTGGCCTTCGCCGGATTTTTGCCTTGGTGCGCCGATGCGCCACCAGCACCCACATAATTCGCGGTCATGAATGCGACGGTCGAATCCTGCCAATCGTATTTTCCCTCGTTCAACCAGTTGCAGCTGCGGACTTCCGTCATGTTCCACAGAACGTAGTTGCCTTCGGCGGCACGAATCACCGGGTTCAACTTCGATATCTGCGATTCTTCGGCGTTGGTCGGATTCTCGTGACGGCGGCACAGCGTGAGCCCCGTGGCGTATGAAAACGGCGTGAGGCGAATCAGGTCGGGGCCGTTGTAGTACTTGGCGTAGGCCTGGCTGTTGCGCGGGACGAAGGCCATTTCGAGCACGGTTTTTCCAGGATTCTGCGAAGACCCGGCTTCGTCGGTGGAGCGCAATCCGCCGTAAAGAATCTTGCGAAGCACGTCCATGCGGGACATGGTGGCCCAATTCAGGAAATTGCCGCTCCAGAGGCTGGATGATCTGGCACCCGCTTCGGCGCAGTAGTACCTCGGCGAACCCGCCGGGTCTCCGGCCACGGTCACCTTTTCGGCCAATTTCGCCGGAATGAAATTGCCGGCTGCTCCGGTGCCGCCATAGCTGTAGCATTTCGTCGGATCGAAGTAGCCGTAGTACTTGAAATAGGGCAGGAAGAAATAGTCGATGCTGCCGTCGAAGTTCAGGTCTTCGTAGTCGGTGTAGGCGCGGCTGAACATGCTGTAGTCCTTCGACACGTTCAGCACCACCATCGGCAGGTTCGGGTCCGGATTCACATTGGGCGGAATCGCCTGGATCTGGGCATTGGAAGCGGCAGCGCCTGCCAGCGCCAAGATCGCCGCAAGCTTGGGGATCGGTGATTTCATTTGTCAGCTTCGCTTGAAGTAGCTCTGCAGCACGACTTCGGTGTTCGGGTCGAGGCCCCAGCCGCGCGCGGTATTCCTGAAATAGATGTCGTCGCCGCGCTGCATGTACTCGATGAGGTACTCGGGCTGGCGCGACACGCCCTGGACGCGCGGCGTACCGGTGAAGGTGCCGAGCGGCACTCCGCCGGTGAAAGTGCAGCTCGAGGGCGGGGACGCCTTCCAGCCGACACCACCCAGATCCGCCGGCCACCAGGGCTCGGGATTGGTCTTGGACTTGGAGTTGCTGGCTGCGTAATAGCTCGCGGGGCTCTGGTCGCCGAAGCGGCACTGGCCGCGCGGGCAGTCGGTGCCGAAGTTGGGCTCGCCGTAAGCCGACTTGATCGGGCGGTCGTCGCCACGCGCGCAGGTCGCGTCCGCCACGTCGGCGGTCAGGGCGATGTCCCGCTCCGCATCGCGCAGGGCGGCCTCGGCAGCCTGCCTGGCGACTTCCATGTCGAGCACGTTGCGCGCGACGTGCTCGCCGAACATCACGCGCCGCACGGCGAAGGCGGCGACGCCCGACAGGATCAGGATGAAGGCCAGCACGACGACCATGGCGAGTCCGCGCTCGGCGGCAGGGTGGCGCGGGGTCTTCAAAATGTCCTCGTGAGGTTGTTGCGCACGCCGAAGATGCGGGTCTGCTGCTTGTAGACGGCGCGATCGGAATTCGTGAACGAGACGGAGGTGCCGTCGCAGTCCACATAGCTGCCGCCGGACGTCTGCCTCGCGGAGGCGTCGAGCGTCTTGGTCACCACGCACACCTGGACGGCGACGACGCGCTGCCACCCCGTCTTGCTCTCCCCGTTGATGGTGGCGACTGAAAGACCGTTGACTTCCGTCGCCGTGAAGAAACGCGCGGGCGCTTCGAGCGTATTGGCCTCGGAGACGCCGTAGCGGAACCTCAGCTGGGTGACGCCGGCAACGATGGGCTGGTGGGGCTTGGTGTTCGGTCCGTTGCCGGCGCAACGGAAGCTTCGCGTCGTGACGGACCGGCCGTCCTCCTTGTAGGTGTAGTTGGCGCCCAGCCCGTAGACATTGCTGATGAACAGCGGCAGCGCGACGGTGCCTGTGCCCTTTGCACCGCTGCCGGCGCGAGCTTCGTTGTACTTGGTTCCACCGAATTCGGCGAGCTCCACGTCCTGGCGCAGGCAGTCCTTTCTGGTGCCGACACCTTCGGTCTCGAAGTTGTCGGCAGAGAAGTAGTTGACGACGAGCGAATCGGGCTCTCCTTCCTTGGCTGCAGGGCAAGTACCCTTCTCCACGTCGAACAGCCCCGAGTTGCATCCGAAGATTCCCTGGTCGAACGCCGAGGCCGAACTCGACACCACGTTCGAATAGCCGCCATGGAACCTGGAGGATTCGAGCGAGCCAGGGAAGCTGGCCGGATAGAAGCCCGCGTTCTTCAGGTCGCGGCCGATGATGTCCAGCACGATGCTCGCGGCTTCCTGCTGCTGGGCGCTGGCGTCCACGCCCCTCGCAACCCGCGTCGTCGAGATGAGCAGGTAGCTCGCCGCGGCGACGAGCAGCAGCCCGATCACGATCGCCACCAGCAGTTCCACCAGCGTGAGGCCTCGCGACCTGCAGGCACGCGTCTTCGCCTTCATGGAAGAACTCTCGCGGTGTAGCAGCGCACGCCGGCCGGTGCCTTTGCCTTGTCGGGACAGCAGAAACGCGCAGACGCCTTCTGCAGGTCTTCAGGCTTGTTGGTGCAGCTGGCCTGCGTCACGGCGTCGCCGCTTTCGTCGACCGCGCTCTTGTCGAACCACATGACGCTGACATCGAACCCGGCCTGGACATCCCCCGTGATGTAGCCCGCGCCTCCCGGCAACGCGGTGCGCAGGATGTTCTTCCAGCGCGCAAGGTCGAAGTCGGCCAACTGCGCCGGTGTGCAGGCGGCGCTGCCGCAGTCCTTCGCTGGCGCGGAGAGCACCTCGGCGACCTGCTCCGAATAGGTGTCGGTCAGCTGGTAGCCCTTGCCCTCCACGCCGACGCCTGCGACGACACCCGAATATCCGTTCGCTCCGGGCGCGTTGACGCGGATCCTCTCGGACAGGTCGTTGATGAGGGCCGGGACATTCAGCCTGGCTTCATTGCCGGTCTGGTACCTCACCGCGGCAGCGACGAGGCCTGCGACGGCGATCAGTCCGAGCGAAAAGATCAGCAGAGCCACCAGCGCCTCGATCAGCGCCACACCCGATTGCCGAGCGCGATACGTCATTCGCCCTCCGCCTCAGTTCTGGTTGCTGTCGTCGCAGCTGATGCCGCCGACGTTGCCGACGCGGGCCCGGCCCATCATGTCCAGGCACACGACCTTGGTGGCGGAATCCCCTGCAGACGCGAGGCTCAGCGCCTGCTGCCCGGCAAGACTCGAGCGGCCGCGCGCATCGAAGCGCAGCGTCGCGACCTTGCCGGTGGGCGCGGTCAGCGTGGGGCCGCCGCTCTTGCCGATGTAGAACTTCAGCAGCTGCGCCGTGTCGTCGGTGGCGACGCTGTCGCACTTGGGGTTGGAGAACACGATCCACCCGCCGCTCCACTCGGTGCCGGTGCTGGCGCAGACCGGGTCGGCGGCGGTGATGTCCCTGGGTACGCAGACAGTGACGCACTTGTTCTTCGCGATGGCCTCGGAGCGCGCGAAGCCGACTGCCATTGTGAATTCGTTGCCGAGCGTCGCGGCAGCCGAGTTCTTCTGCATCGCCACGAAGCTCGGCGCAGCCAACGCCAGAAGGATCCCCATGATCGCAATGACGACGACGATCTCGACGAGCGTGAAGCCACTGCAACGAAACGCCTTGCGCTTCCCCGGCATGGTTGAAATCCTCCCTTGCAAGCTTTGTGTCTATATGTGTCCTTCGATGCTAAATGAGTTTGAAAGTACTAATTTGCCGTTTGTCACCCGCACGCGACCGCTCGACGCCTGCGCTGCGTCTATTGCGGCGCCGCCAACTGTGGATCCCGGTCGGCCTCTTTCAGCCAGCGCGCGAACTCCTGCGGAAAGGCGTCGCTGAAGCGCTCCGCCTGCGCCTGCGCCTGGGCTTCACTTTCGCGGCCCAGCAGTTCGGCGCTTTCGATCAGCTTCACGATGACGCGCGGCTCCGGCGAGAAATGAATCACGCGCTGCGCGAGCGAATGCATCTCGGCGGCATTCACGGGCGTCACGGTGGTCAGCGTCAGCTGCGCGAACTCGGCCTGGCGCGCGAACAGCCACGTTTCCCGCACCTTGGCGAGCGTGTCTTCCCTGTACGCCGGGAGCCGTTCGCTGGGTGGCAGGTAGATCTGGCTGACGCGGACGTAGTCCCAGCCGGCGAGCCCCACGACCACCAGCATGACGCCCGCCGCCAGCGATGACAGCGCCGGCCGGACCGCAACGCGGCCCCCGCCCGGCCAAAGAATGCCGAGGCACAGCCCGAACACCAGCTGGAACGGGCCATACCAGAGCGGGTACTCGAGCAGGCTGTGCAGCACGATCGCACCCAGCATGCCCCAGGCCATCAGGCGCGCAGGGTCCCGCTCCCGCCAGGGCCGCGCGGCAAGCACCATCCAGAGGAAGCCGCCGCAGATCAGCACGGCGGCGGGAATGCCCAGTTCCACCGCCAGGTGCAGCGGGAGGTTGTGGGCGTTGTCGAGGATCTCGACGAACCGGGGGCCGTCGTACCGGGTGCTGTAGTGCGCGAAGCTGAGCTCGCCCCATCCCCAGCCAGTCCAGGGGTGCTGGGCGATCAGCGTGAGCACGTTGCGCCACAGGATCAGGCGGCTGTGGTCCTGGGGGGCGCCGGTGTGGAGGCGTTGGAGCATGCTTTCGACGGTGCCTTCGCCGCCGGTGGCCAGTTGGGGGAGGAGCCAAGCGATGGCGAAGTACAGCGGGAGGGTTGCGAGCAGCCACTTCGGATCCGGCAGGCGATGGAAGACAACGCTGCCTTTATGTGCGTTTCGCCTTTCCCGCACTGCGATGAAGGCGGCCACACCGGTGATCGACAGCAGTTGCAAAAGGCCCGTGCGCGAAGTCGACGCGGCTGCGGCAATCAGCAAGAGCACGGCCGCAGCCATCAGACCGCGCCGAACGCGCAATGCCTCGTTGGTCGCGTAGAGCCAAAGGGCGGCGCACCAGGCCATGCTGATCAGGGTCGCGAACTGATTTCGCTGGCGGAGATTGCCGTAGGCCTGTCCCAACGCGGGGGAAGTCGTCCAGGGGACGAGGGGTTCGGCAAGTCCGTAGTACTGCAGCAGGCCTAGAACCGCGCTGACGAGCCCGGCGGCAAGCACGCCCTTGGCCAAGAACCGCGACGCGCCTCCCAAGTCGCGCGCCGGTGCGCTGCCCACGCTCGCGGCCGCGGCGATTCCGGCAATTGCGATAAATGCCGGCCCCCATGCCGACAGGCCGCTCCAGCCGGAGAGCGCTACAAGCAAGCCTCCCAGGCCCAGCCACAGCCAAACCCGTGGCGCGGGCGAGCCGACGGGCCCGGTCAGCAACAGCCCTGCCAGACAACCCCAGGACACAAGCAACTGCCAGACGCTGACAGATGGGCCGCCCACCAAAGGGCAAACAAAAGTCAACGCGACGAGCGCCACCCGAATGAAGCCAAGCATCTTTGTAAACGGGCCGGCCAAAGCGAGAGGGTGCCGCGCAGACGTCATTCGCCCCATTGTGCCGAGCCGACTTGCCGACGAATGGTCATTGGCGGGAGATGAGAGGCTTTGCAACTGTAAACATTTAAAGACACCATTTAACAAATATGTTCAATTGTTTCTTGCCCGTTTCCGGCTCTGCCGACCGGGGGTGAAAGGCGTTTTCTGATGAAACAGCAACCTGCTCGCGGCCGGATCGGCAGTTCACGGGCTTATGGCTTCACGCTGATCGAAATCATGATCACGGTGGTGATCATCGGCGTGCTCGCGGCCATCGCCATTCCGAGCTACCAGGACTACGTGCGGCGTGGGTACGTGGTGGATGCCACAAATGGGCTGGCGACCATGCAGGCGAACATGGAGAGGTACTTTCAGGACAACCGCACATATAAGAAGGTCAGCGCCACCATCATGCCGCCTTGCGACGCTGGAGTAACCGCCAGCCAGCGCACGTTTGGAAACTTCGTGATCAGCTGCGCAACCATCGTGCCGACCGATACGACGTTCACGCTCGTTGCGACAGGAAGCGGGCCAGCCAACGGCGCCGTCTACACCATCACTGAACAGAACGTTCGAGCTACGACGGGCATGCCTACCGCCTGGTCGGGTTGGACTACAAGCTGCACCAGCGCCTGGATCGTCAAGAAGGGGCAAGCATGCCCCTCGTCATGATCGGCCGCCGTTCTCCGGCCCGGCCGGAGGGCTTCACACTGGTCGAGATGATCGTGGTGGTGGCGATCATGGCGCTGCTCGCCGCGCTCGCCACCCCGTCCATGCTCGGCTGGGTGCGCAACAACAAGATCCGGACAGTCAGCGATTCGCTGCAGAACGCCCTGCGGCAGGCGCAGACTGAAGCCACCCGGCGCAATCGGCAAGTGGTTTTCTCCTTGACCGACAACAGCCCCACCACAAAAACCTACACAACCAAAGCCAACGGCAGCAACTGGGCCATCAGCACAGTGGTGCCGGCAGACTCGGATGCGACCGCAACATTTGTCGAAGCGGGAATCCTGCTGGAGGTCGGCTCGAACGTGGCGATCACAGGCCCCAAGACGTCATCGAACACCCCAACGGCGCTCTGCTTCAGCTCGATCGGCCGCCTCGTGCTTAACGATACGCCAGGACCCACCGGCGCAAAGTGCAGGGCCGAGGCCGCCCAGTACGACATCGCGATGAGCGACACCAAGACAGGCGACCGGCCACTTCGCGTCACCGTTGCAGTGGGCGGACAGGTCCGCATGTGCGACCCGGCCAGAACCCTTTCAGCCACCCAGCCCGACGGCTGTGCCTCGCCATGAAAAAGCCTCGGGAAACAACTCATCCGCACCGCGTTCAGGCGGGCGTCGCACTGCTCGAAGTTCTTGTGGCCGTGCTGCTCTTTTCGCTTGGCCTGCTGGGCCTGATCGGCCTGCAGGCACGCGCAGTCAGCTTCTCGGTGGATGCCGAGGACCGCAATCGCGCGGCGCTGCTCGCGAACGAAGTGGTTGCGCTGATGTGGCTCAACCAGTCGACCACCGTGCCTGCTGCCACCTTGGCTGCCTGGAAGACGCGTGTCAGTACCCCCACGACAGGTGGCCTGCCGAGTGGAGTGGGAACGGTCACACCCGTCGGCACTGGTAAAGCCGCCGACGTAACCATCACCTGGCAAGCCCCGTCGAGCAGCACGAGCAGCAAGCTCACGACCCATGTGGAGCTGCCCCAATGAGCATTCGGAAAGTCCGACGTGTCGCGCGCGAGCGCGGCCTCACCCTTATCGAGCTTCTGGTCGCCATGGTCATTGCGCTGGTGGTGACACTGGCGATCACGAGCGCCGTGATCTTCGGCGAATCGACCAAGCGCACTACGACGTCGGTCAACGACATCAACCAGTCGGGTTCGTACGCCGCCTATCTGCTTGATCGAGCCGGTCGCAGCGCCGGTTCCGGCTTCACCCAGTCCTGGGATCTGGGCGTCTTCGGGTGCAAGCTGCAGGCCAAGCAGAACAACACGGCAATCCTGCCGCGCACCACGGTCTTTCCAGTGCCGTTCGAGAAGTTCCTGACCGACGCGGCAGGGGTCGCGGACCTGCGCATCGCGCCGCTGCTGATCGGCAAGGGCCAGTCCTCGGACGGCAAGTCCGACGTGCTGATGATGATGGGCGGCAATGCGGCGGCCGGTGACGTGCCCCGTCCGATCATCTCCGCGGGTACCGACCCGAAGATCATTCGCCTGGACAACACGGTTCAGCTGAAGGCGAACGACATCGCGCTGGTCAGCCAGGTCGGCAGCACCGACTGCCTGCTCGAGCAGGTCGACCCGACCTTTGCGGACAGCGCGAACAACGAACTCGTCACGCTCAACGGCAAGTACTACACGGCAGGAGTGGGCACGACTCTGGCGTCGCTTGCTGCCAGCGGCACCGCGTATTTCACGCCTTTGGGCAGCAATACCGCCAACAACGTGCAGTTCCAGCTCTTCGGCATCGGCCCGAACAACACGCTGGTCAGCTACGACCTGTTGCGCAGCGACGGCACCGACACCACCCAGACCCTGGCCGACGGCGTCATGGAGCTGCACGCGGTCTACGGGCTGGACACCAACAAGGACGGCATCATCGATACGTGGAAAGCGCCCGATGCCACGGGCTTCGACGTCAAGACCATGATGAAGGACGGCAACCTCAGCAGGCAGGTGGTGGCCGTGCGCGTGGGCCTCATCCTGCGCAGCGCCACGCTCGAGCGCGATGTTGTCTCATCGACCATTCCCGCGATGTTCAGCGATACGGGCCTGCAGCGCGACGCCGTCACGTTGACCGGTGACGACCGCCGCTACCGCTATCGCGTCGTCGAATTCACCATTCCCCTGCGCAACATCCTGTTGCTGCCCAAATCATGATTACTACCTTGCGCAGCCAGCGCCGCGAGCGCGGCGTGGTGTTGCTGATCTGCCTGATCGTCCTCGTCATCCTGCTTGCGGGCGGCGTTGCCGTGATGCGCTCGATGAACACGACCCTCTCCAGTGCCGGCAACCTGGCTTTCAAGCGCGACCTCGTCAACCAGGGGGAGCAGGCTGGGGTCAAGGCCCTGGCATTGTTCAACACTGGCGCCTTGTCTGCCGTTGGCGCCGACTACAACGACGCGAAGGCGTCGAACTACAGCGCGGTCAGGCTCGACTCCAACGACCGCGGCATTCCGCTTGCGCTCCTGAAGGACGACCTCTACAACGCGAAGGCGTCCGACACCATCGAACGGACTTCGGACTTTGTGAAGATCCGCTACCTCATCGACCGCCTGTGCAACACCTCCGGCGCTGCAAGCAAGAGCACCTGCGTCTACGCGCCTGCCACCACCGACGTACGCGGTGGCAGTGTCCAGGAGTCGGGACGCCCACCTCCGCCCAAGGCACTGGTGTATCGATTGAGCGTGCGCGTTGACGGTCCTCGCGACACGCAGGTCTTTCTGCAGTCCTCCTTCACGAAGCCCGAATAACGCATCGCGAAAGAACCATGAACAACATCTCGATATTCGCCACGCGCGTGGCCGGCGCGATTGCGCTCGCCGGCGCACTCCTGGGCATTCACACGCCGGCAGACGCGGCCAGCCTCGCCGACCAGCCGGTCTTCGCCACCTCGAACGTTCCAGGCAACCTGGCGCTCACGCTGTCCGTGGAATGGCCGACGGCCTCGCGCACCGCGCACACCGCCGCCTACTCCAGCGCCAGCACCTTCCTGGGTTACTTCGATCCCAACAAGTGCTATTCGTACGTGGTGGACACCACGTCCAACGAAACCAACACGGGCGACAAGAGCTTCTTCGACCCGACCGCCGTGGGGAGCAACCGCAAGTGCGACGGCACGAAGTGGAGCGGCAACTTCCTGAACTGGGCCGCCACTGCAACCATCGACCCGTTCCGCTGGGCAATGACCGGCGGCAGGCGCGTGGTGGATACGACCACCGACACCATCCTGGAAAAGGGTTACCACTCTGGTCAGGGCCTGTTCGACGACCGCAACCTTCCAGCGAGCGAGATCGCAGGCGCCACGCCGTTCAGCACCGCGACCAGCCTCGGCATCTCGGTCAACGGCCGCAAGTATGCGATGCGCATCACCGCATCCGGCGCGTCGCTGAAAGGCGAGTACTTCAACAATGCCAACAAGACGCTGACCGGCACGCCGACCACCACAGTGGCACAAGACACGGTCGACCATGACTGGGGTAGCGGTGCACCCGTGTCAGGCGTCGGCGCAGACAATTTCGCGGCCCGATTCACGGGTACGTTCGTTGCCCCTTCGACAGGCACCTATACGTTCCGGGTACGGGCAGACGACGGCGTACGCCTGTGGATTTCAGGTCTGCTGGTCATCGATAAGTGGATCGATCAGGGCCCGACCAACTACGACGTCACGGTTGCCCTTGTTGCCGGCCAGAGCTTCGACGTGAAGATCGAGTACTACGAGAACGGTGGCGGCGCGGTGATGCAGTTCCTGTGGAAGAAGCCCAAGGACAAGGACTTCAGCACCTTCACCAGCGACATTGGCGGCGCGGTCACCAATGACTACACGATGCGCAACAGGGTTTGCAACCCCAACGCACCCGGCGGCGTCGAGAGCAACTGCGTGCAATACGGGAACAACTGGAAGCCCGAGGGCCTGATCCAGCAGTACGCGCGGCGTATGCGCTTCAGCGCCTTCGGCTATCTGAACGAGGATGGCAACGGCCGCGATGGCGGCGTGATGCGCGCCCGCCAGAAATTCGTGGGTCCGATGCAGCCGGTGCCGGGGCTTCCCGATACTGCGAACGCCAACAAGGAATGGGACGAGACCACTGGCGTTTTCATTCGCAACCCTGATGCGACCGACGCGAGTGCGACCTCGGCCAATGGCGTGACCATTGCGGACAGCGGAGTGATCAACTACCTCAACAAGTTCGGCCAGATCATTCCGGGTACCTACAAATCGAACGACCCCGTAAGCGAGCTCTACTACGCCGCGCTGCGCTACTACCGCAACCTGGGCAACGTGCCGGAGTGGAGCAACCTGAACACCACCGACACCAACACCACGGCGAAACGGCTTGACGGCTTCCCGGTCATCACCAATTGGGATGACCCCATCCAATACTCGTGCCAGCGCAACTTCGTTTTGGGTATCGGCGACATCTATACCCACGCTGACAAGAACGTTCCCGGCAATACGAACACCGCCAATGAGCCGACGATGCCTGCATTGGTTACGTCCGACAAGACAGTCAATGCAGTGACAGCGACGACCAAGGTCGGCCAGTTGCAGGGGATGACGGGCGATCTGGGCACCCGCACCAACGTCTCGAACAATTGCTGCAGCAACAACTCGGCACTCATGGCAGGCCTTGCCTACGACGCGAACACCAAGGACATTCGCCCCGACGATCCGAACAAGGCGAACACCATCGGCAAGCAGACGGTTCAGACCTATTGGGTCGACGTGCTCGAACAGGCTTTCCAGGCGAACAACCAGTTCTACCTAGCCGCAAAGTTCGGTGGCCTCAAGATACCCACCAACATGCAGAGCACGTTCGATCCATATACGTTCAACGATGCCATTCCGCAAACCTGGTGGGCGACAAGCGGCGATATGCTTACCGATACCCGCAACGGCGGCACCACCCAGCCGAGGCCGGACAACTACTTCACGGCCGGCCGGCCCGACTCGATGGTCGACGGCTTGACCAAGGCCTTCGCGAGCATCGCGAACGCGATCAAGTCGTTCACTACGTCGTTCTCGCTGTCAAGCCCGCAAGTGTCGGCCGCAGGTGCAGCTTCCTACTCTTCGCAGTACGACTCGAACGGGTGGACCGGCGTGCTGTCCGGCAGCCAACTCACGTTTCCAAATAATGTGCCGACACTCACCGAGAAGTGGAACACGTCGAGCACGCTGGAAAACCAGCTGTCTGGTACCGGCTGGGATACCGCGCGCCGGGTGCTCACCTGGAACGGCACCGCGGGCGTGCCCTTCCGCAAGGCCAACCTGACAGCAGCGCAATCCACTGCTCTCGATACCCCCTGGGCGACAGGCGACGACAGCGGCGACTTCCTCAACTACCTGCGCGG
The DNA here is from genome assembly GCF_013376045.1 of Variovorax sp. SG517. GTDB lineage: Bacteria > Pseudomonadota > Gammaproteobacteria > Burkholderiales > Burkholderiaceae_C > Variovorax. Next base: position 350,157 of record NZ_JABMJG010000004.1, read on the forward strand.
CGACCGCAGCAAGGAAAAGACGACCACTGACGACACCAAGCCCTATCGCCGTCGCGCCTTGCTGCTCGGCGACATCGTGAATGCGAAGGTCACGCCTGTCGGTCCGCCTTCGAGCCAGTTCTCGAACACGGTCAACCCGGGCTATGCAAAGTTCAAGACGGACTACGCCTCGCGCCCGACCATCGTCTATGCAGGCGCCAACGACGGCATGCTGCATGCTTTCAACGGCGCACTGACCGGAACAGGAGCGGGCAACGAGTTGTTCGCCTACGTGCCGAGCATGCTGTTCTCGGGTCCCAGCAGCCCGGCCACGCCCACGCTCGACGGCCTGCAGCAACTCGGCAACCCGGACTACCAGCATCACTACTACGTAGACGCGTCGCCCAAGTCGTTCGATATCGACTTCAATACCGCTGGCGGCGTCTTCACCACGACGGCGACGGGCAACAACTCGGATTGGCGTACCGTGCTGATCGGCGGGCTCGGCAAGGGTGGCAAAGGCTTCTATGCCATCGACATCACCGATCCGGCGAGCATGACGAGCGAGGACACCATCAAGACCAAGGTTCTCTGGGAGTTCTCCAGCGCAACCAGCGGCGTGGGCAACACGCTGGGCTACAGCTTCGGCACGCCGGTGGTGCTGAAGACCAAGAAGTACGGTTGGGTCGTGGTCTTCACCTCGGGCTACAACAACAGCGATGGATTCGGCTATGTGTACTTCGTGAACCCGAAGACCGGCGCACTGCTGGAGAAAGTGCAGACCGGCAGCTCGTCGGCAGGCTTGGCACAGCTGACCGCCTACATCACCGACTTCACGGACGGTACCGCCGACGCTTTGTATGCGGGCGACCTGAACGGGCAACTCTGGCGCTTCGACGTGACCGCGGCGAAGGGCAGCACTGCGGCCTACCCCGCCCCCTTGAAGCTGGCCACCCTGGCCGATGCCAGCGGCGCGCAGCCGATCACGACGCAGCCGCTGGTGGAGATCGACCCAAAGAGCAAGAAGCGCTACGTGCTCTTCGGCACCGGCCAATTGCTCGACACCGTGGACATCAATTCGAAGGCGGGCCAGTCGTTCTACGCCATCATCGACGGCACAGCGACAGGCTTCGACAGCGGCAGAACTGCTGCGATCACGCGCAACGACCTGGCCGCCCTGACCGAGGACAACCTCACGGGCACCACGGCGTTCAATTTGGGAACGAGCCTGGGCTGGTATCTCGACCTGGGCAAGGACGCGACGTCGGGAACCACCTGGCGCGTGACGCTCGGCGCCACGTCGTTCAACGGCGTCGTCGTGTTCTCCAGCCTGATGACGACCGGCGACGCCTGCAGCCCTTCAGGCCAGAGCCGGATCTATGCGGTCAACTATGGATCCGGTACGACAGCGCTGACGACGGGAGCCGCCTATGTCGGCTACACCAGTGCGATCACGGACATGCAGATCATCAACAACAACGGCCGCATGCAGGGCATCGCGGGCAATGTGAGAGGTGAAGTGAACCAACCGCCGATCGACTTCGGGAAGGGGACGGGGCTGCGATTGTTGAATTGGCGGGAAGTGCCGACGATTGATTGATGCTTGGCCTGACCGATCCTCTCTCGCCTCTCTGAGGGGACGATAGCCGGAGTGCTCAAGCCGGTCAGAAACGCCCGATGGACCTCATCGGGCGTTTTCAATTTCAGGGACAAGAGCGGTCACTCCTGGCCGCAGATGTCCGCCGACCGACCAACCATGCGACCCCTGGTAATCGTCAGATGCACCAGTGCCTCTTCCGTTTGCTGGCCCTTGGGCGCCACCGCCAGCGCGCGACCTGCCCAGCATGCAAGCTGTCGTGGTCAACCGGCCCACGATCTTGCGCGACTATGCGTCCGTCACCGATCAGTCGGCAGGCACGTGATGTTGGCTACCCACACCTCGCTGCCAGTGAGGCGAACCTGATCGGGCCCTCGGTGAGCAGATTCCGATGGCCGTGCAGTCGAACGTCGAGGTCTACAAGGCCCTCATGCAAGGCGCATCGGTGCGCGCCGACACGATCAAGTCGCAGTTCGACGCCTATGAGGCGCGCGCGAAGGGCGAGGCGGCCAAGGCCGGCGTGCTGGAGTCGCAGTCCCGCGCCTACGCCGCCACGGTGCAGGCGGTGACGAACAAGGCGGAAATCAAGGTCAAGGGCGCACAGATCAAGATGGGAGCCGCGCGCACAAAGGTATCGAAGTTCCTGGCCGATGTGAATGCCTTCAAGGCGCGCATCGACGCGAGCCTGCGTGAGGTGCAGTACGGCACGCAGGTCTACCAGGTGCAGGTCGAGGGCTGGCGCGCGAAGTCGAATGCGGTGGTGGCCGACGCCGAGATGCAGTCGCGCTTCACCGACATGAACACCCGGACCAACATCGCCTACGCGCAGATGATCAGCGAGTACACCGCCCGCATGCAGAACGCGGTACAGCAGGCTCAGATCGCGGCAGGTGCGATGTCTGCCATGCATGTCTCTGCGGGCATCAGCGGGTCGGGCAGCGCCAGCGCTTCGGATTCGAATAGCAATAGCATCAGCACGACTTACAACTACCAATACTGAGTTGGGAGTCTTGACTTGGAGTCAAGCTAATTGGAGGGCGCCCTACATATACATAAACTCAAATTGGCAAGAGCAACACAACGCTACCTCCAATCACGACCGAATCGGGACGTCGCCGAGCGATTTTAATTTAAATTAGCCCAAAAATCACTCGATATTTAACTTTCTTTGCGTATGCGGCGTATTCAGGGTTTTTCATTAAAAGCTGCTCCTCCCGAAAAATCCTGATTGCCTGAAAAAAATACAACGCTGCGTATGTGAAAAAATTCCACCAACTAAATGTGGAAAGCAAAAAACCTAGGTGGTTGAGAAAGTATCCCAAATAGATAGGATGTCTGACTATTCGGTATGGACCGCTAGTGACGATGCCGCGATCTGCCGGCAGAAGACCAAATGATCGGCCCAGATAAATTTTGGAGACGATCTGCCACCCTATCCCCAAAACCTGCATTGTTTCTGTAAGCATCAACGGCGCAATTTTTACTCCAGAGCTTAGTGATACGAACAAAAAATAGAACGTCGCAACCCCCGTACTGATGATGGATATTACATCTGTGGAAGTTGTTGTTGATGGCTTGGAGAAAATAACTATGCCGATAGTAACCACTTCTCCGATTAATAGCAGGATCAGTGTTGGCAATAGAGTGCGAGAGTTTTCGATGGTGAGCAATATTCGATAAACAAAAGCGGACAGCGCAATCGTTACAACGAATTTAGTTGCAATGACTATCAGAAGTTTCTTGGACATATCAAAAAAAAGCGGTCCGAAGACCGCTCTTTTAATATCAAACCCCAATCAATTAGCCTCCGCCGCCGCCACCTGCAGCGGGGGTGTTCGGGCAACCTGCCGGCGCATACTTTGCGTCTGCCGTCGTACCGCAGGTCCAGCTGCCTGCATCAGTACGGGTCCAGGTGATCGTGAAAGGCGTTGCTTTCAGAATTGCGGCCGCTTGGCCCGCGAAGGAAGCAGCAATGGTGCCGTTAGTGGTCAGAGCGGCGGTATTCGTGGACGCAGCGAGAGCGGTGCCAGCGGTAGAAGTCAGGGGTGCCGACAGGCTCAAGATGCCCGAGCTAGTGGCGCCGAGGTCGCAGGCGCCAATGGCTGTCTTTCCATTGTTCAGGCAGTCCTCGTAAGCTGTCTTCAGTGCACCGGTTTCTCCCATGGCGCGGGCCACTTGAGACTTGGCGATGTAGGTTTGGTACTGCGGAATCGCAATAGCGGCCAAGATACCAATGATCGCCACAACGATCATCAATTCAATAAGGGTGAAACCCTTTTGCACGGAACGTGCGATGGAACGACGGTTCATTCACTAACTCCAGGTAGGTTGGTTGTTACGCCCGGGAACCTGCCCGGAGCGAGGTACCTTCCGCAGCATCCGTGCCACCCGTCTTCAGGCCCTTCCACCGACCGAACACGTCACTTGAAGCCACTTTCCCGTTACACCATGTGACACAACTTGCCTCAAGATGCGACACCTGGTGACAAATTTGTCATGCCACGCGTCACTGACTGGCAGTCAGAAAGTCAGGACGCCATCCACCTTCAGCCAGCGAATGTCCCGCTGCGCCATGCCTGCGACCTGCTCGACCACCAGGGCTTCGATCTGGCTCATGATCTCGTCGGTTTCGGCAGGCTTGGTGTGGGTGATGTAGATCGGGTACTGCTTGCCCCGCGCGATGTGGGCCAGTTCGCCAGCCAGGAGCGCGGGCGACAGGTGCAGGCTGCGCTCGGCCAGCGCCTGCTCGCGGCTGCTGAATGCGGTTTCGATCACGAGCATTGCCACGTCGAGCTCGTTCACGCGTTCCCAGAAGGGCGCGTTGCGCTCGGTGTCTCCGCTGAACACCCAGTGGGCGCCGCCCTCGGCCCTTCGCACGGCGAAGCCGCAGGCTGGCACGGTGTGGAACGCGGGCAGCACTTCGACCACCTTGGGCTCGCGGCTGCCCAGCGGCAGTTGCTGGCCGACGGCGATGTCGTGAAAGCTCACGAACGGCGCCTCCAGGCTGGGAATGCTCTCGAAGTCCGGCCAGATGACGTTGTTGAACACGTGCGTGCGCAGCGCGTCGATGGTGGCGCTCAGCGCGTGCACGCGCAGCGGCTGCGTGCGGCGGCTGCCGATCGCGTCGAGCATCAGGGGGAGCGCGGCAATGTGATCGAGATGGCTGTGCGTGAGCACGACGTCGTCGATGCAGGCCATTTCATCGAGCGTGAGGTCTCCGACACCGGTGCCCGCATCGACGAGCAGGTCCGTGTCGACCAGGAACGAGGTGGTGCGGCAGTCTTTGGCGATGGCGCCCGAGCAACCCAGCACACGAACCTGCATTGTGAAAGACCCCTCTTATGTGTCCGTCGTCATTTGGTCTCGAACCGGGTTGCGCCGTCCCAGTTCGGGTCTTGCGGTCGCAACGCCATCGAGGCTAAACGCTGGGCGTAGAGCTGGTAAAGGACTTTTTTCGCATCCGCGGCGAGCAGGGGCGCCAGCAAGTTTCGGCCCATGGCCCAGTCCTGGCGACGGTACGCGGCGAGCACTTCGCTCCAGCGCTCGAGCAGCTGCTGCGTCTGCTCCACGGCTTCGGGCGTGCGCGCGGCGAGGGGCGTAAAAACGGCAACGGCCTGTGCCTTTCCCTTGACGCGCACGCTGTCGAGCTCCTGCCAGATGAAGTCGGGCGCGAGCTCTCGCGTCGCGCCGCTGGCGACCACTTCGATGCCGTAGTGGCCGCTCAGGCCCTCGAGGCGGGACGCGAGATTGACCGCGTCGCCGACCACCGTGTAGCTGCGGCGCGCCGCCGATCCCATGTCGCCCACACTCATCACGCCGCTGTTGATGCCGATGCCCACGCTGATCTCGGGCCGGCCGCTGGCGCGGTGGGCGCGGTTGATGTCGTGCACGGCATCGGCCATGTCGATCGCGGCGCGCACGGCGAGCGTGGCGTGGTCGGGCGTGTCGATGGGTGCGCCCCAGAAGGCCATGACGCAGTCGCCCATGTACTTGTCGACGGTGCCGCGGTGCGCGCTGATGACGTTGGTGAGCCGGCTGAAGACGGTATTGAGAAAAGTCTGCAGCTCGGCCGGCGCCATCTGCTCCGACAGGCGCGTGAAGTCGCGCATGTCGCAGAACATCACGGTCATGGGCTTGCTCTCGGCGCGCATGCTGTAGCGGTCGGGGTGCGCCATCATCTCGTTGACGAGCTGGGGCGGCACGTAGGTGCCGAAGAGCCGCACCAGCCCGCGCCGCGCGCGCGATTCGACGAAGTAGCCCCAGCTCATGTTGAGCGCGAAGGCGAGCGCCGTCATGGCCAGCGCGGAGGCCAGCGGCAGCACGAGGCCGGCGCCCACGTACAGCCAGGCGTTCAGGCCGATCAGCGCGACGGTCACGCCCGCGGCCAACAGCACGGCGCGCGGCGCCGACAGCAGCGAGAGCCCGAAGGCCAGCAGGAGCCCCGTGGCGACGACCAGCAGCACTTCGTAGCCGGGCGTGTAGTCGGGCACGCTGAGCAGGCGCTGGTCGAGCAGCGCGGAGACGATGTTGGCGTGCACTTCCACGCCGGGGAATGCCGCCTCGACCGGCGTGGCGCGCAGGTCCTGCAGGCCCGGCGCCGTGGCGCCCACGAGCACGATCCGGCCCTTGAGTTCGCCCGGACCGAGCCGGCCCTCGAGCACGTCGGCGGCGGGCACGTAGCGGAACGATCCGCCGTCCGCGCCGCCGGGCCCGCGAAACGGCACCTGCATGCTGCCCGTGCCATCGACCGGGATGCGCAGCCGCCCCACCCGCAGCGACTCGAGCCGGGGCATCGCGCCCGCGCCTGACGCGAAGGCCGGCTGCACGGGCGGCGAGCCGTTCGCGAGCCTGTAGACCGCGAGCCCCAGCGACTCGTAGTACCCCGGCTGCGCCTTGTCGCCGTCGTAGCGGGCGATGAGCGGCACGCTGCGGATGACGCCATCGGCATTCGCGCCGACGAGCGTATTCAGGAAGCCCGCCACCGGCGCCGCCTTCGCCAGCGCCGGCAGGCTGGCGCCGAAGCCGTTCCACCCCGTGGCATAGGTACCGCCCGGCGGGAAAGCGCCTTCGGTGAGCAGGGGAGCCGCAGGCAGCTGCCCCTTGGCGCTGGGCGTTCCGGTGCGCGTGAAGTAGTAGCCCAGCGCCACGCGCCGGCCTTCCAGCGCCGCGGCGAGCGTGGCGTCGTGATCGAGGGAAGGCGCGAGCCGCTCGACCTCGGCGGCCAGGCCCTGCATGCCGTTCAGCGGGCCGCTGGCGATCTGCCTGAGTCTTTCGAGGCCCGAACTGCGGTCCGGCTCGAGGAACATGACGTCGAAGCCGAGCACGGCCGCCTGCTGGCGCGTCAGCAGCTCGGTGGTGAGGAGGGCGATCTTGTCGCGCGGCCAGGGCCACTGGCCCTGGCGCGCCAGGCTGGCGTCGTCGACGTCGACGATCACCACGCGCGCGTCGGGCGTGCCTGGCATGGTGGCGCGCAGGCGGACGTCGTAGATCAGCTGGTCAAGGCGCTCGAGGGCGGTCAGCCGCCAGGTGCCGGTGGCGTGCGCCAGCGCCAGCAGCACCGGCAGCAGGGTGATCGCGATGCGCGGCCAGTGCCGCCGCAGCTCGTCTCTCACGGTGCCGGGTCCGTGCGGGCGTGACCGCGGCAAGCCAAGGGAAAGGGCGGCTCAGATGCGCACGAACTGCATGCGCGTGGCGCCGCCCAGCTCGAGCACGTCGCGCTCCTGCAGCGCGACGGCCTCGGCGCCCAGCTGCAGCCCGTTGAGCGTGACGCTGCCTTCGACACCCGCGGCCACGTAGCCCTGGCGCCGGCGCGTGACCACGGCCACGGCCACCCCGGGCTTGCCGATGGTGGTGACGACTTTCTGCAGCCCCACGTCCTGCCCCTCGTTGGCACCCGACAGAACGCGCAGCACGGGAACGCCGAGCTCGACCAGCGCGCCGGATTCCGTGGGTGCCGACGACAGCGGCATGGCGCCCGACGGGTATTCGCCCGAGGTGGCGCGGACCGAGCCGGCGCCGATGGCCGGGTCCAGGTTGCTGCGCGCGCGGAAGTGGATCCGGCAGCCCCCGACCTCGATGACATCGTTGTCCTTGAGCGCCTGCCGCTGGACGGCGAGCGCGTTGACGTAGGTGCCGTTGGTGCTGTTGAGATCTTCAATTTCGACTTCGCCACCGCTCATGTGCAGCACGGCGTGCTCGCCGCTGACCGCCAGATTGTCGATCACGATGTCGTTGTAGGCACGGCGTCCCAGCGTCGTGCGTTCCTTGGCGAGCGCCACTTGCCCGATGACAACGCCATCGACCGAGATGATCATCTTCGGCATTGCCGACTCTCCGAATCCAAAGCTTGAAACACGGCAGGCAGGCCGGAAAACCGGCGCCGGAGCCCGCTACCTGCCCGTGCGGGGCGTTTCCGCAACGCTCGCGCTGGCCAGGACAACGGAAATGTTGTCCCGTCCGCCATTCTCATTTGCAATTGCAACCAAAAGTGATGCTTTTTTCTGAAGCCCGACATCGTGTTCTAGAAGCGTGAAAAGCTGCTCATCCGAAACCATCTCGCTGAGCCCGTCGGAGCAAAGCATATAGAGATCGCCCGGTCTTGCGCTGTGCTCGTGCATTTCCAGCAAGACCTGGGCCTCCACGCCGACGGCGCGCGTCACGAGGTTGCGGGTGGGCGAATTCAGGGCTTCCTCGGCGGTGATGGCGCCGGCGTCGAGCTGCTGCTGGCGCAGCGAGTGGTCGCGGGTGAGGAGCTCCAGCTTGTTGTTGCGCACGCGGTAGCAGCGCGAGTCGCCGATGTGGCCGACCACCACGCGCTGCGGCCGGAAGGCCGCCAGCACCAGGGTCGTTCCCATGCCCTGGAGTTCGGGGTTGGTCATGCCGGCGTGCAGGATCGAGCTGTTGGCTTCGTCCGTGGCTGCCTGAAGCGCCCGCCGGACCACGCGGGAAGGCGCCTGCATGCCGGCCTGGGCGAACCAGCGGCCGAAGCTGGCGTGCATCAGCGAGACGGCCATGGCGCTCGCCACCTCGCCGCCCTTGTAGCCGCCCATGCCGTCGGCCAGCAGGGCCAGGCCAAGGGCCGGATCGACGTGGACGGCGTCCTCGTTATGGGCGCGCGTCCGGCCGACATCGGTCAGGGAGGCGAATTCCCAGGTCAGCGGAGGGCGGGTGGAGAAAAGGGAGACGCCGACACTCGCCATGGTCTGTCAGCGCCGATCTCTCTCGAAGTGCTCAGTGCGCAGCGGCGTGCGAACGCCGTTGCATCAGGCGGCCGACGGCCACGACGAACACCGCACCGGCGGCGGCAGCCGCGTAGTGCAGCCAGGGGTTGGCCGCCAGCGTGTCGCGCAGGATGGCGTCCTGCACGATGGTTTCGCCGCCGACCCAGCCGATCAGCGCGGCACCCAGCATGACGATGATCGGGAAACGTTCCATGAGCTTGATCATGAGCGTGCTGCCGAAAATCACCAAGGGAATACTTATCGCCAGGCCGAGAATCAGCAGGACCATGCTGCCCTGTGCCGCGGCAGCGACAGCGATCACGTTGTCCAGGCTCATCACCAGGTCGGCCAGCAGGATGGTGCGCACGGCCGCCATCATGCTGCCGTACTCCTTGGACTCGCCGTCGCCGTCGTCTTCCTCGCTCAGCAGCTGCAGGCCGATCCACAGCAGCAGCAGGCCACCGATGATCTGCAGGTAAGGCAGGGCGAGCAGCTTGGCCGCCACCACCGTGAGCACGATCCGCAGCACCACGGCCGCGCCCGAGCCGAAGAGCACGGCCTTTTTCTGCTGGGCGGGCGGCAGCGAGCGCGCCGCCATGGCGATCACCACCGCGTTGTCGCCCGACAGGATGATGTTGATCCAGATGATCTTGAGCAGACCTATCCAGAAATCTGTGCTTTGAAGTAATTCCATGTCTCTGATCCCACTGTGTTTTATTGAAAAAAGCGCCCGCAAGCCAGTGCGGGCGCTTTCTTGTTTCTGCGTGGTCCTCTCATGACCCGGCTCTGCGGCCGGTGTCGCGGAGCCGTCTCTTTACAGCTTGGCCTTGAGCAGCTTGGCCAGTTCCGAGAAGTTGCGCGTCACGGTGAAGCCGCATTCTTCCATGATGGACAGCTTGGCTTCGGCCGTGTCGGCGCCGCCGGAGATCAGCGCACCGGCGTGGCCCATGCGCTTGCCGGGAGGCGCGGTGACGCCGGCGATGAAGCCGACGACCGGCTTCTTCATGTTGTCCTTGCACCAGCGGGCAGCGTCGGCCTCGTCGGGGCCGCCGATCTCGCCGATCATGATCACGGCGTCGGTGTCCGGATCGTCGTTGAAGGCCTTCATCACGTCGATGTGCTTCAGGCCGTTGATCGGGTCGCCGCCGATGCCGACTGCCGACGACTGGCCCAGGCCGATTTCCGTCAGTTGAGCCACGGCTTCATAGGTCAGCGTGCCCGAGCGCGAGACCACGCCGATGCGGCCCTTGCGGTGGATGTGGCCGGGCATGATGCCGATCTTGATTTCGTCGGGCGTGATCAGGCCGGGGCAGTTCGGGCCAAGCAGCAGCGTCTTCTTGCCGCCGGCCGCTTCCTTGGCCTTCATCTTGTTGCGCACTTCGAGCATGTCGCGAACCGGAATGCCTTCGGTGATGCAGATCGCCAGATCCAGGTCGGCCTCGACGGCTTCCCAGATGGCGGCCGCGGCGCCTGCCGGCGGCACGTAGATCACCGAGACGGTGGCGCCCGTTTGCTGGGCGGCTTCCTTGACCGAGCCGAAGATCGGAATGTTGAAGATCGACTCGCCGGCCTTCTTCGGGTTCACGCCGGCCACGAAGGCGTTCTTGCCGTTCGCGTATTCCTGGCACTTCTCGGTGTGGAACTGGCCGGTCTTGCCGGTGATGCCCTGCGTGATGACTTTGGTGTCTTTGTTGATGTAGATCGACATGACTTGTTCCTTAGGCCTTCTTGACTGCTGCCACGACCTTCTGGGCCGCTTCCGCCATGGTGTCGGCGCTGATGATCGGCAGGCCCGATTCGGCCAGCAGCTTCTTGCCTTCGACTTCGTTGGTGCCCTTCATGCGCACGACCAGCGGCACTTGCAGGTTCACGGCCTTGCAGGCTGCGATCACGCCGGTGGCGATGGTGTCGCACTTCATGATGCCGCCGAAGATGTTCACGAGGATGGCTTCCACGTTCTTGTTCTTCAGCATGATCTTGAAGGCTTCGGTGACCTTCTCGGGGGTGGCGCCGCCGCCCACGTCCAGGAAGTTGGCCGGCTCGCCGCCGAACAGCTTGATGGTGTCCATGGTGGCCATGGCCAGGCCGGCACCGTTCACCAGGCAGCCGATGTTGCCGTCCAACGAGATGTAGGCGAGGTCGAACTTCGAGGCTTCCACTTCGGCCGCGTCTTCCTCGTCGAGGTCGCGCAGGGCGACGATCTCGGGGTGGCGGAACAGCGCGTTGCTGTCGAAGTTGAACTTGGCGTCCAGGGCGATGATGTTGCCCTTGCTGTCACGGTTGAGCGGGTTGATCTCGACCAGCGAGGCGTCCGTCTCCATGTAGCAGGTGTAGAGCTTCTTGAAGATGTCCACGGCTTGCGCGGTGGAGTCGGCCGGGATGCCGATGCCGTCGGCGATCTGCTTGGCCTGTTCGTCGGTCAGGCCCTGGGCCGGGTCGGCGAACACGGTGATGATCTTCTCGGGCGAGGAGTGGGCCACTTCCTCGATGTCCATGCCGCCTTCGCTCGAAGCGATGAAGGCCACCTTCTGGGTGGCGCGGTCGGTCACGGCCGAAACGTAGTATTCCTTCTGGATGTCGGCGCCGTCCTCGATGTACAGGCGGCGGACCTTCTGGCCTTCGGGGCCGGTCTGGTGGGTCTTGAGCTGCATGCCCAGGATCTCGCCGGCGAGCTTCTTGACGTCCTCGATCGACTTGGCGACCTTGACGCCACCGCCCTTGCCGCGGCCGCCCGCGTGGATCTGGGCCTTGACGACCCAGACCGGGCCCCCAAGCTTCTGGGCGGCTTCAACCGCCTCCTGGACCGTGTAGGCCGGGATGCCGCGCGGCACCGGCACGCCGAACTTGGCAAGGATTTCCTTGCCTTGGTACTCGTGAATCTTCATGAGGGATGTCTCTCGGAAGGAGGAAGTTGAGAAATCGGGAGATCTGGGCTGGAGAGGGTCTATGCTCTGTTGTCCGCGGGCGACGGCAGCCTGACGGCTGGGGGCGGCGAACAACCGCGGACTGTATCATGGTGCGCCGCACCAATACTGTGAGTGTGGTTGCGGGCAATACGTACCTGCCGTACGTCCTCTCCTCTATCAGCTACCCAGGGGCACTTCCATCATGGCCAAGGTTTTCATCGACGGCGAAGCCGGCACCACCGGCCTCCAGATCCGCGAACGTCTGCAGGCGATGCCGCAGGTCGAACTCGTGAGCATCGCCCCCGAGCTGCGAAAGGACGCCAGCGCCAAGCGCGAGCTGATGGCCGGCGTCGACCTGGTGGTGCTCTGCCTGCACGACGACGCGGCACGCGAATCTGTCGCGCTGATCGACCAGCTGCCCGGCGCCAAGCCCAAGATCATCGACGCCTCCACGGCGCACCGCATCGCCCCGGGCTGGGTGTTCGGCTTTCCCGAACTCACCGAGGGCCACTGGCAGGCCGTGGCCAAGGCAGAGCGCGTCGGCAACCCCGGCTGCTACGCCACCGGCGCCATCGCCATGGTGCGCCCGCTGGTCGACGCGGGCATCCTGCCGGCCGACTTCCCCATCTCGCTGCCTTCCGTGAGCGGCTATTCGGGCGGCGGCCGGACCATGATCGAGGCCTACGAGAAGAACGAGGCCCCGGCCTTCGAGATCTACGCGCTGGGCCTGAAGCACAAGCACATCCCCGAAATCATGGCCTACACCGGCCTCACCCGCCGGCCGGTGTTCATCCCGTCGGTGGGTAACTTCAAGCAGGGCATGCTGGTGCAGCTGCCCCTGCACCTCGACCTGCTGCCCGGCAAGCCCAAGGCCGGCGACCTGCAGGACGCGCTGGCCGCGCACTACGCGCGCAGCAACACGCCCGAGAAGTTCGTGAAGGTGCTGCCGCCGACCGAAGACGGCAAGCTCGAGGCGCTCGCGCTCAACGACACCAACAACCTCGAGATCCGCGTGTTCCCCAATGAGGACCATCGCCATGCCGTGGTGATCGCCCGCCTCGACAACCTCGGCAAAGGCGCCAGCGGCGCCGCGGTGCAGAACCTGAAGCTGATGCTGGGGCTCTGAGCGCCCCACTCCGACGGCGGCACGCCGCCGGTCACTTCACCAGCCAGAGCCCCACGCCCAGCAGGGCCGCGTGCGCGCCCAGCGCGATGTACAGCGGCTTGCGCGAGGGCGCAGCCATGTCCTGAAGCGTCTCGTGGATGCGGCGCGTGAGCAGCGCGCGCAGCGCCGGATCCTGCGGCGCGGCACCGCCCTCGCCCACCGCCGGCGCGTCGCCGTTTTCCGCGCGGCTTTGCTGCCATTCGGCCAGCATCTCGCTCAGCGGCAGCCTGCCGATCACGAAGGCCACGACTGCGCGCACCGCCTTGCCTTCGCCCAGCACCGGCGCGAGCTGTTTGCTCAGCGCATCGACCGACAGCCAGTCGGCCACGCGATGCAAGGCGCCGTGCGCCCGCGGCATGGCCTCGATGCGGCTCGCGATCGCGCCGCCGAGCCGCTGCGACACCGCCTCGCCGCGCGCCTCCACCAGGTGCTGCATCGCGCGCGCACGCCCTTGCTGCACGCCCAGCGCCACGTAGACGACCACGAAGAACAGCAGCAGCAGCGCCACCAGCAGCGGCGGCGATGTGATGAGCGCGAGCACCGCGCCCACCCCGCCCGCGCGCGCCGCCACGTTGCCCGGCCCCTGCAGCTGGCCCAGGTAGAAGAAGAAAACGCCGCCGCCCAGGAACACGCCGAGCAGGCCGCCCTTGATGACGGAACCGGCAAAGGACAGCCCGGCCTTGGCACCGGTGCGCACGAGCGACGGCTGCTGGGCCGCGGGGTCGGTCGACGACATGTGGAACTCCTCCGTTGTTGTTGGCGGCCGCCTTGCGCAATTGCCGTGCGATTGGGCGGCCGCCGCGGATCATGCCATCGGCGCCGCTCCACCATAATCGCGCGCAAACCATACGAGGAGAATCCCATGGCCGTCCGATTCCAGAAACCGACCGCGGCGTTCGTCGCCGCTTCCTGGGCAGCGCTTTTCATCGGCGCCGTCGTCTACCTGATCGGGCTGTGGAACGCGGCCATGCAGCTCAACGAGAAGGGCTACTACTTCACCGTGCTGATGTACGGCCTCTTCTCCGCCGTGTCGCTGCAGAAGACGGTGCGCGACCGTCTCGAAGGCATCCAGGTCACCGGCATCTACTACGGCCTGTGCTGGGTTTCGCTGCTGCTGTCGGTGGCGCTGCTGGCCGTCGGCCTCTTCAACGCCACGCTGGCCTCCAGCGAGAAGGGCTTCTACGCCATGGCCTTCCTGCTGAGCCTGTTCGGCGCGGTGGCGGTGCAGAAGAACGTGCGCGACATCGCCGCGCACAAGAGCGAGACAGCCGCGCCGCTGGACGAAGCGCCCGACGCCGGCTGAGCCCCTACTCGTTGTCGTTGTAGCCGCTGGCGCCCATCAGCGCCGACAGGCGCCCGGCGATGTTGCCCACGATGCCGCGCACCTGCACGACGTCGGGCGCCGACTTCTGGTCGATGCGCTCGATGTACGGCACGTTGATCGACGCGATCACGTGGTCGGCCGCCCCCATCACCGGGAATGCGATGTTGGTGATGCCGCGCGTCTGCCTGCTCGGCATGGCCGAGTAGCCGCGCTCGCGCACCTCCTGCAGGATGGCGAAGAGCTCGCCCGGGTCCATCTCGGGCTCGCCCTCCACGCCGATGTGGGCGCGCAGCATGCGGGCGCGGTCGATCTCGTCGCGGAAGGCCAGCAGCACGTGGCCCGAGGAGGTGTCGGTCAGCCCCATCACCACGCCCACCTTGAGTCCGAAGGACCAGCGCTCAGGGCTCTCGACCTGCGCGATGACCACCACGCGCCCGCCCTGGTACATGGCCAGGTGGCACGACTGGCGGGACCGGTTGGCCAGCTCCCGCAGCAGCGGCAGCGCCACGCTCACCAGGCTCTTGAGCGGCTGCTGGCGGTGCGCCAGCTCGAACATGCGCAGCGTGAGCGTGTAGCGGTCGTTCTCGTCCACCTGCACGAAGCCGCGCCGCTGCAGGGTCACCGCCATGCGGAAGATCTCGCTGACCTTGCGCCCGACCTTCTGCGCCAGCTCGTTGAGCGTGTAGCCGGAGACGCTGTCGGCCAGCGCCTCCAGGATGTCCAGCCCCTTCTCCAGGGCCGGCGCGGCATAGCGCAGCGCGCCCTCGCCTTCCGGCGCAGCGCCTTCGCCGGCTTCCTGGTCCTGTTGTTCTTCCGGCGCTGGCGCTGGCGCTGCTTGCTTCATCGTTCCCCGTTGTTCAGTTCGACCATCCACCGTCGATCATATGGATCGCGCCGGTGGTGAAGGCCGACTCGTCGGAAGCCAGGTACACCACCAGCGCGGCGATCTCCTCGGGCCTGCCCACGCGCCCCAGCGGCTGGCGCGCCACGAAGGCGGCGCGCACTGCAGCCTCGTCGGTGCCGGCCTGCTCGGCCTGGGCCGCGATGCGGTCGCGCAGCGAGGGCGATTCGACCGTGCCGGGGCAGATCGCGTTGCAGCGCACGCCCTGCTGGATGAAGTCGGCCGCCACCGCCTTGGTCAGGCCGATGACCGCGGCCTTCGAGGCGCCGTAGACGAAGCGGTTCGGCACGCCCTTCACGCTGGAGGCGGCCGAGGCCATGTTGATGATCGAGCCGCCGCGCTCCAGCATCGCCGGCAGGAAGGCGCGGATGGTGCGGTACATGGACTTGGCGTTGAGGTCCATGCTGAAGTCCCAGTCCGCCTCCTCGCAGGCCAGGATGTTGCCGGCATGCACGTAGCCGGCACAGTTGAAGAGCACGTCCAGCCGCCCCGTGGCCTGGGCGAAGGCCTGCACCGCGGCGGTGTCGCGCACGTCGAGCGTGGCGGTCTTCAGGCTCGCCAGGCCCTCTTCGCGGGCCAGTTCGGCGAGCTCGGCCAGCGCCGCCGTGTCCACGTCGGTGGCCCACACGGTGCCGCCTTCGCGGGCCAGCGCCAGCGCGCTGGCGCGTCCGATGCCCTTGCCGGCTGCGGTAACGAGGATGTTCTTTCCTTGAACGCGTGAAGTCACGGGGATGTCCTTTGGTTGGGAGTTGCTGCGCACATGTGAAATATAAATTTCACTGATGAAATCAAATATACGCGAGCCGGGCGCATCGTCGCCCCCGTCGGAACCCCTATTCGCCGGCTCTTGACTCGGTAGTTACCCGGAAATTCGCGCAAACCCCAGGACTTGCTGGCGGCCCGACCGCTAATCTGGTTCGTGAAAAGTGTTTTTATCCAAGAAAACAGGATTCACCCATGGCCCAGACTCCCGACGCCCCGGCAACCTCCCTGCTCACCCGCCTGCAGGCCTGCTACACCGGCATCCTTCATGACGTGATGCGCGCCGCGGGGCTGCGCGACTTCACGCTGCCGCCCACGCTGCGTCCGCTGATCCCCGATCAGAAGCTCTGCGGGCCGGCCTTCACGGTGAACGGCCGCGTCGACCCAGCGGCCGATCCGCACGAGACGCTGATGGCATGGACCGGCTTTCTCTCGCGCGCCAGGCCAGGCCACGTCGCGGTGATCCAGCCCAACGACTCGACCGTCTCGCACATGGGCGAGCTCTCGGCCGAGACGCTGGGCCGCAAGGGCGTGCTGGGCGTGATCGCCGACGGCGGCGTGCGCGACGCGGAATTCATCATCCGGCAGGGCTTCCAGGTGTGGCACCGCTACTTCACGCCGCGCGACATCGTGGGCTACTGGCTGCCCGAGGCGATGGACGTGCCGGTGCGCATCGGCGAGGTCACGGTGAACCCCGGCGACCTGCTGCTGGCCGACACCGACGGCGTGATCCGCCTGCCGCTCGCGCAGGCCGAGGCCATCATTGCGGAGGCCGAGCACATGATGGGCCGCGAGAACCTCGTGCGCACCGCTATCCTCGCGGGCACCGATCCGCAGGAGGCCTACCTGAAGTACCGCAAGTTCTGAACGCCGCCGGCTGTCCGACCCGTGATCGGCCGGTCACTCGCGATCACTCGCGATCACTCGGCGATCACTCGGCAGTCACTCGGCCTCGAGCAGGTCGCGCAGCGCCCGCAGATCGCGGGCGATCCACTGCGCGTCGCGCTCGAAGGCCGCGTCGTCCATGTGCGGCTGGCGCAGCAGCGTGAACTGCAGCTCGCAGGCGTCCGGCGCGACGCCGATCACGCGGAACGGCAGGTAGACCTCGGGCACGCCTTCCGGCGCGACCCAGTGGTCGAGCACACCGAAGTCGTTGCGCGGCGCGAAACGCATGCGGGCTTCGCCGCTCTCGGGCGTGCGCACGATCCAGTGGTCGCCGTGCGGCACCAGCGCGCTCTTCGCGAGGCCGCTGGCCCAGTCGGGCAGGCGCCTCGGATCGGCCGCCAGCACGTAGGCGCGGCGCCATTCGCACTGCACGCGCTGCGTGATCACGCGGGACTGCGCGGCGGAGTGTTCATTCGTCGGCTTCGTCATCGAAATCGCTCCTCAGCACCTTGGACACGACGGCGCCCGAGAAACCGCGCGCCATCAGGAATCGCATCTGCTTCGCCCGCTCCTTCGCGTCGGCGGGCGGGCCGTCGAAGCGCTGGCGCCACAGGGCGGTGGCGCGCTCGACTTCGGTTTCCTGCAGGCCGGCCACGGCTTCGGCGATGGCCTCGGGCGCGATGCCCCTGGCCTGCAGCTCCTGCTTCACCCGCAGCGCGCCCGAGCGGGCCGCGCGCTGGTTGAGCACCGAGGCCACCACGCGCGGCTCGCTGATGAAGTCCTTGGCCGCCAGCTCGTCGAGCGCCTTCGCCAGCGTGCCGGGTTCTTCCTCGTGCTTCGCCAGCTTGCGCTCCAGTTCCGCGCGCGAATGCTCGCGCTGGCTCAGCAGGCGCAGCGCGCGGCCTTTGAGGGAGGGGGCGTCGAATGCCATGCGGGGGTCGCTCGCGCGGCCCCCGTGGAGCCGCGCCCGTGCTTACTCGCCCTTGTCGGCCTTGTCGGCCTTGGTCGCCTTCTGCGGCTTCTCGGGCGTTTCGTCGGCATCGGCCGCCAGCAGCGGCACGCCCAGCGACTCGCGCACCTTGTTCTCGATCTCGCGCGACAGCGCGGGGTTCTCTCGCAGGAACTCGCGGGCGTTGTCGCGGCCCTGGCCGATCTTCTCGCCGTTGTAGGCGTACCAGGCGCCCGACTTGTCGATGATCTTGGCGTTCACGCCCATGTCGATGATCTCGCCCTCGCGGCTGATGCCCTCGCCGAACAGGATGTCGAACTCGGCCGTCTTGAACGGAGGCGAGACCTTGTTCTTCACCACCTTCACCTTGGTCTCGTTGCCGATGGCCTCGTCGCCCTTCTTGATGGTGCCGATGCGGCGGATGTCCAGGCGCACCGAGGCATAGAACTTCAGCGCATTGCCGCCGGTGGTGGTTTCGGGCGAGCCGAACATCACGCCGATCTTCATGCGGATCTGGTTGATGAAGATGACCATGCAGTTGGTCTTCTTGATCGTGGCGGTGAGCTTGCGCAGCGCCTGGCTCATCAGGCGGGCCTGCAGGCCGGGCAGCGAGTCGCCCATTTCGCCTTCGATTTCGGCCTTGGGCGTGAGGGCGGCGACCGAGTCGACCACGATCAGGTCCACGGCGCCCGAGCGCACCAGCGAGTCGACGATCTCGAGGGCCTGCTCGCCGGTGTCGGGCTGGCTGATCAGCAGGTCCGACAGGTTCACGCCGAGCTTCTGGGCGTATTGCACGTCGAGGGCGTGCTCGGCGTCGACGAAGGCGCAGGTGCCGGCCTGCTTCTGCATGGCGGCGATGACCTGCAGCGTGAGCGTGGTCTTGCCCGACGATTCCGGGCCGTAGATCTCGACCACGCGGCCGCGCGGCAGGCCGCCGACGCCCAGCGCGATGTCCAGGCCCAGCGAGCCGGTGGAGACCACCTGGATGTCTTCCAGCACCTCGCCCTCGCCCAGCCGCATGATGGTGCCCTTGCCGAACTGCTTTTCGATCTGGGCCAGCGCGGCCTGAAGGGCCTTGGCCTTCTCGCTGTTGGCGCCGATGTTCGAACCCTTGACTACTGCGTCCATGTGAAAAACTCCTTGAAGATCAATGGCTTGTGTGTGACACCATCCATCTGCGTTTAACTACAGGCTGGATGCTTGAACAGTAGTGTAGAGGCTGATTCTTCGGCGTAAACCTGTTTTTTGGTCAGTTTGCTTTACCATTCTGGCCATGGCCGAAGCCCCCTTCCCCGCCGACCAGGACGCCTGGCGCCAGACCCACCTGGGCCGCCTGCTGGGCCACGCCATGCGCCGCTTCGACGAGCGCGTGCTGGAGCTGATGGCGCACGACGTCGACGTGCCGCTGGCCCTGTCGAACCTCGCGGCGCGCGCGCAGGTGAGCGCGGCGCACATCCACATCACCCGGCACCTGTCACGCGAGGGCTCGCGCCTCACCGAGCTGGCCGAGCGCGCCGGCATGACCAAGCAGGCGATGGGCGCGCTGGTCGACCAGTGCGAGGCCTGGGGGCTGGTCACGCGCGGGCCCGATCCGCTGGACGCGCGGGCGCGGCGCGTGCTCTTCACCGCCGACGGGCTGGCCTGGCTCGATGCCTTCCGCGGCGCCGTGACGCAGGCCGAGAAGGAGTTCCGAATCAGCGTGGGCGACGAGATCGCCACCGTGGTAACCATCGGACTCGAAGCCTATACGGCGGGCTAGACTCCGGCGAAGAGACAAATGTGAACGGCGCCGGCGTGGCGCCCGACACCCGAAACAGGCCGGAGGTGGCGCATGCGGATTCTGATTGCCGAAGACGACCAGGTGCTTGCCGATGCCCTGCTGCGCAGCCTGCGCACCTCGGGCGCGGCGGTCGACCACGTGGCCAACGGCTCGCAGGCCGACACCGCGCTCATGACCCATGACGAGTTCGACCTGCTGATCCTCGACCTCGGGCTGCCCAGCCTGCACGGCATCGAGATCCTCAAGCGGCTGCGCGCGCGCGGCTCGCAGCTACCGGTGCTGGTGCTCACCGCCGCCGACAGCGTGGAGGAGCGCGTCAAGGGCCTGGACCACGGCGCCGACGACTACATGGCCAAGCCCTTCAGCCTGCAGGAACTCGAGGCGCGCGTGCGCGCCCTCACCCGGCGCGGCATGGGCGCCACCAGCAACACCATCCGCCACGGCCCGCTGGTGTACGACCAGGCCGGCCGCGTGGCCACCATCGACGGCAAGATGATCGAGCTCTCGGCGCGCGAACTCGGCCTGCTCGAAGTGCTGCTGCAGCGCGCCGGCCGGCTGGTGAGCAAGGACCAGCTCGTCGACCGCCTGTGCGAATGGGGCGAGGAAGTGAGCCTCAACGCCATCGAGGTCTACATCCACCGCCTGCGCAAGAAGATCGAGAAGGGCCCGGTGCGCATCGCGACGGTGCGCGGGCTGGGCTACTGCCTCGAGAAGATCCAGCCCTGATGCGCCCTGACATGCGGGAAATGCCGCGGAACCGGCTCTGCCGGGCCGCAGGCATTGCCCTCGGCAAGGCGGCGCACAGACACGCGGTGCGTGCTGCCCCGGAGCGAACCAAGTGAAGCTTTTCCAGCGCGCGCAGCGCTCCCTCTTCGGCGAGATCCTCGACTGGATGCTCACGCCGCTGCTGCTGCTGGTGCCGGTGAGCATCGGCGTCACATGGCTGGTGGCGCAGGGCATCGCCAACGCGCCCTTCGACCGCGCCCTGGAGCACAACGTGAAGGCGCTGGCCGAGCTGGTGACGATGAAGGAGGGGCACGCGCAGTTCGTGCTCTCGCAGTCGGCGCGCGAGATCCTGCGCGCCGACGAGACCGGCCACGTCTATTACCAGCTGCTCGACGGCTACGACAACCTGCTCAGCGGCGAGCGCGACATCCCGCACCCGGGCCTCGACGAGCCGCTGCCGCCCGGCCAGGTGTTCCTGCACAACAGCGACGTGCACGGCCAGCCGGTGCGCGTGGCCTCGATGTGGATTTCCAGCGGCACCGACGACGTGCCGCCCACGCTGCTGCAGCTGGCCGAGACGCGCGAGAAGCAGTCGGTGCTGGCGGCGGAGATCATCAAGGGCGTGCTGCTGCCGCAGTTCGCGATCCTGCCGCTGGCGGTGTTGCTGATCTGGCTGGCGCTGGTGCGCGGCATCAAGCCGCTGTCGGTGGTGGAGGCGCGCATCCGCGAGCGGCGCCCCGGCGACCTGAGCCCGCTGGACGAATCCTCGGTGCCGCTGGAGGTGGTGCCGCTGGTGTCGTCGGTGAACGAGCTGCTGGACAAGCTCAACGATTCCATCGGCACGCAGAAGCGCTTCCTGGCCGACGCGGCGCACCAGCTGAAGACGCCGCTGGCGGGCCTGCGCATGCAGGCCGACCTGGCGCAGCGCGAAGGCGCCAACGCCGACGAGCTGAAGCAGTCGCTCAAGCAGATCGGCCGCGCGAGCAAGCGCGCGACGCACACGGTGAACCAGCTGCTGTCGCTGGCGCGCGCCGAGGGCAACAGCGCCCACGCGCACCACCAGCCCTGCGACCTGGCGAAGCTGACCATCGAGGTGGTGCGCGAGGCGGTGCCGCGCGCGATCGAGAAGCGCATCGACCTGGGCTACGACGGCGCCGAGCCCGGCGCGCCGGGCGTGGTGTTCGACGGCAACCCCACGCTGCTGAAGGAGCTGGTGCGCAACCTCGTCGACAACGCGATCAACTACACGCCCTCGACGTCCGAGCGCCCCGGCCTCATCACCGTGCGCGTGCTGGCCGACCCCTTCGGCCACGTGCTGCTGCTGCAGGTGGAGGACAACGGCCCCGGCATCGCCGAGGCCGACCGCGAGCTGGTGTTCGAGCCCTTCTATCGCGTGCTCGGCAACGAGGCCGACGGCTCGGGGCTGGGCCTGCCGATCGTGCTGGAGATCGCGAACCAGCACCGCGCGCAGGTGAAGCTGGAGGACGCGCATCCGGGCAGGCATCCGCCAGGGGCGCTGTTCACGGTGCGCTTCGAGAGCGAGCAGCCCTCCTGAGGCGGGCGCGGAAACTGGCTACGGCGCCGGCGCGGCGGGCTTCGCCGCTTCCTTGCGGATCTGTAGCCACTCGGGGTGGATCTGCCGCGCCATGCGCTGCGGCTCGCGCTCGCTGAGGCCGGCCGGCGCCAGGCCGAATCCGGCAAGGTCGCCGCGCGCCCAGAGAAAGTAGCCGGCATTGGCCAGCAGCAGGACGACGAGGATCAGGCGCAGCTTCATGGTGGCGAAGATCAGAAAGCCATGCCGCGGGGGCGCACGCTCACTTCGTCGCTGGAGATCAGCTGCAGGCCTGCGTCGGTGCGCACCTGCAACTCGCCGCCCCAGGCCACGCCTTCGCACAGGCCGGCGGTGCCGTCGCTGAGCGTCACCTCGCGCCCGCGCAGCACGTCGCGCGCGGCGAAGCGTTCGGCAAAGGGCGCGAAGCCGCGGGATTCGAAGTCGAGCACCGTGCGCACCAGCGGCCCGGCCAGTTCGGACAGCACCTCGGGCGCGGTGACGCCGGGGCGCCACTGGTGCAGCCATGCCGGCGGCGTGCGCATGCCGTCGCCCTCGCGCGCGCCGATGTTGATGCCGATGCCGACCACCACGTAGCGCGAGGCATCCGGCCCGCCGTCGGAGGGCAGGGCGGTCTCGATGAGGATGCCGACCAGCTTGCGGTCGTCGACCCAGATGTCGTTGGGCCACTTGAGGCCGACCTTGTGCGCGCCCGAGGGATCGAGCCCCTCGGCCACCGCCACGCCGACGGCCAGCGACAGGCCCGACCAGTCGGCGGGCGCCAGCGGCATGCCGAGCGAGAAGGTGAGCGAGGCGGCCGCATCCTGCTGCGCGCCGCTCTGCCAGGGGCGCCCGAGGCGGCCGCGCCCGGCCGTCTGGCGCTCGGCCACGAGCAGCACGGGCTCGATGCGGCCGGCGCGCGCGCGGCGCATCAGCTCGGTGTTGGTGGAGTCGATTTCCGCCACGGCCTCGACCGCGAAGCCGGGCAGCAGCGGCGCGACCGCCGCGGCGATCCGGTCCTGGAACCAGTCGGCGGTGCTGCTGTTGCTCATGGTCAGTCCTTGGCGGACTTGTCTTTCTTCGCGGATTTCTTTTCCGCTTTCTTTTCAGCCTTTTTTTCGGCCTTCTTTTCCGCCTTTTTTGCGTCCTTCTTGGCTTCCTTCTTCTCAGCCTTTTTCTTTTCGGCTTTTTTCTTTGCCTTCTTCTTGTTCTTTTTTTCCTCGTCCTCATCCTTCGGTGTCAGCAGCGTGCCGCGGCACTGCTCCGAGCCGCACCAGCAGGGAAATTCGGAAAGAAGCTTCGGCGTGTACGGCTCGTCGATGATCAGGCCGTAGTCGTAGTTGAGCTCTTCGCCGGCTGCAATGTTGCGCAGCGCCTTGATATAAACGCGCCCATCGACTTCGTCGGCTTCGCAGTTCGGCTCGCACGAGTGGTTGATCCAGCGTGCATCGTTGCCCTTGACGTTGCCGTCGATCACGCGGCCGTCGTCGATGTGGAAGTAGAAGGTGTGGTTCGGCTGGGTGGGGTCGTGCGGATGGCGGCGCAGCGCCTCCTTCCAGCTGATGACTTCGCCCTTGTATTCGATCAGCGTCTCGCCTTCGGCCAGGTCCTGCACGGCGAACACGCCGTTGCCGTGGACGTCGGAGCGCCGCATCTGGATGCGGCGGCCGCCGGAACGCTCCTTGGCTTCCGCCTCGGGGAGCGCGGTGGCCTGCGAATCACGACCGGCCGGAAGTGGGGATTTGGAAGGCATCGCCGAAGTCTGTTAGTTTGAATATGCACACACATGCGCGTGTGCGCGTGCGCACGCGGGAAGCCGCAGATTGTATGTGGCCCCCACGCTCCTGCACTGCGTGTCGTCGCTGCCCCCGAAGGGGCCGCAGGCCGCCTCGGGGCGGCCCGGCGCCGGCCCGAATTTTTTTAGGAACTGTTGATGAAGACGTTGGTAATCGCAGAAAAGCCGTCGGTGGCGCAGGACATCGTCCGCGCTCTCACGCCGGTGGCAGGGAAATTCGACAAACATGACGAGCATTTCGAGAACGACAGCTATGTCGTGACCAGCGCTGTCGGTCACCTGGTCGAAATCCAGGCGCCCGAGGAATTCGACGTCAAGCGCGGCAAGTGGAGCTTCGCCAACCTGCCGGTGATCCCGCCGCACTTCGACCTGAAGCCCGTGGACAAGACCAAGACGCGCCTGAACGCGGTGGTCAAGCAGGCCAAGCGCAAGGACGTGACGCAGCTCATCAACGCATGCGACGCGGGGCGCGAGGGCGAGCTGATCTTCCGGCTCATCGAGCAGTACGCGGGCGGCAAGTCGGGCCTGAACAAGCCGGTCAAGCGCCTCTGGCTGCAGTCGATGACGCCGCAGGCCATCCGCGACGGCTTCGACGCGCTGCGCACCGAGAAGCAGATGCAGGGCCTGGCCGACGCCGCGCGTTCGCGCTCCGAGGCAGACTGGCTGGTGGGCATCAACGGCACGCGCGCGATGACGGCCTTCAATTCGCGCGACGGGGGCTTCTTCCTCACGACCGTGGGCCGCGTGCAGACGCCCACGCTGTCGGTGGTGGTGGAGCGCGAGGAGCAGATCCGCAAGTTCGTCTCGCGCGACTACTGGGAAATCCACGGCACCTTCGGCGCCGAGGCCGGCGAGTACCCGGGCAAGTGGTTCAACCCCGACTGGAAGAAGGCGAACGCGCCGCTGCTGCCCAGCGGCGAGCCCGACCCCGAGCAGCGCGCCGACCGCGTGTGGAACGAGCAGGAAGCCCGCGCCATCGCCGATGCCGCGCGCGGCAAGCCCGCCACCGTCACGGAAGAGAGCAAGCCCACCACGCAGGCCTCGCCGCTGCTGTTCGACCTGACCTCGCTGCAGCGCGAGGCCAACAGCCGCTTCGGCTTCAGCGCCAAGACCACGCTGGCGCTGGCGCAGAGCCTGTACGAGCGCCACAAGGCGCTGACCTATCCGCGTACCGACTCGCGCGCGCTGCCGGAAGACTATCTTCCTGTCGTCAAGCAGACCATGGGCATGCTCGCCAACAGCGGCATGAAGCACCTCGCGCCCTTCGCCCAGCAGGCGATCGACGGCAACTACGTGAAGCCCAACAAGCGCATCTTCGACAACGCGAAGGTGTCGGACCACTTCGCCATCATCCCGACGCTGCAGGCGCCCAGCGGCCTGAGCGAGGCCGAGCAGAAGCTCTACGACTTCGTGGTGCGGCGTTTCCTCTCGGTGTTCTTCCCGAGCGCCGAATACCAGGTGACCACGCGCATCAGCACGGTGGAGCAGGGCGGCAAGAAGTACCCGTTCCGCACCGACGGCAAGGTGCTGGTGAAGCCGGGCTGGCTCGCCATCTACGGCAAGGAAGCGCAGGACGACGAGAAGGAAGACGACAAGGACGGCAAGCGCCTCGTGCCGGTGAAGCCGGGCGAGATCGTGAAGGCAGAGTCGGTCGACACCAAGGGCCTGAAGACGCGCCCGCCGGCACGCTACTCCGAAGCCACGCTGCTCGGCGCCATGGAAGGCGCGGGCAAGACCATCGACGACGACGAGCTGCGCGAAGCCATGCAGGAGAAGGGCCTGGGCACGCCTGCCACGCGCGCGGCCACCATCGAAGGGCTGATCGCCGAGAAATACATCCTGCGCGAAGGCCGCGAGCTGATCCCCACGGCCAAGGCCTTCCAGCTCATGACGCTGCTGCGCGGTCTGGGCGTGGAGGAACTCTCCAAGGCCGAGCTCACGGGCGAGTGGGAATACAAGCTCGCGCAGATGGAGAAGGGCGCGCTCAGCCGCGACGCCTTCATGCGCGAGATCGCCGAGATGACGGAGCACATCGTCAAGAAGGCCAAGGAATACGACCGCGACACCGTGCCGGGCGACTACGCCACGCTGCGCACCCCGTGCCCCAACTGCGGCGGCATCGTGCGCGAGAACTACCGCCGCTACGCCTGCACCGGCAAGAGCGGCACGGGCGAGGACGCCTGCGGCTTCTCGTTCGGCAAGTCGCCGGCCGGGCGCACCTTCGAGGTGGAAGAGGCCGAGGCGCTGCTGCGCGACAAGCACATCGGCCCGCTGGAAGGCTTCCGCTCCAAGGCCGGCTGGCCCTTCACTTCCGAGATCGTCATCAAGTACGACGAGGAGGCGAAGAACTGGAAGCTGGAGTTCGACTTCGGCGACGACAAGAACGAGGAAAGCGGCGAGATCGTCGACTTCAGCGACCAGGACACCGTGGGCCCCTGCCCGGTGTGCGGCGCGCCGGTGTTCGAGCACGGCAGCAACTACGTCTGCGAGAAGTCGGTGCCCACCAATTCGCAGCCCACGCCGAGTTGCACCTTCAAGACCGGCAAGATCATCCTGCAGCAGCCGGTGGAGCGCGCGCAGATGGAGAAGCTGCTGGCCACCGGCAAGACCGACCTGCTCGACAAGTTCGTGAGCATGCGCACGCGCCGTCCCTTCAAGGCCTTCCTGACCTGGAACGCGGAAGAAGGCAAGGTGACCTTCGAGTTCGCGCCGCGCGAGGGGGGCAGCAAGTTCCCGCCGCGCAAGACCTTCGCCGGCAAGACCGCCGCCGCCAAGAAGACGGCAGCGGCGAAGAAGGCGCCTGCAGCCAAGAAGGCACCGGCCGCGAAGAAGGCCGCCGCGCCGCGCAAGCCCGGCGCGGGCCTGAAGCCCAGCGACGCGCTGGCGGCGGTGATCGGCAACGAGCCGGTCGCGCGCACCGAGGTGGTCAAGAAGCTGTGGGACTACATCAAGGCCAACGGCCTGCAGGACGCGAAGGACAAGCGCTCGATTAACGCCGACGCCAAGCTCAAGCCGGTGTTCGGCAAGGACCAGGTGACGATGTTCGAGCTCGCGGGCATCGTGGGCAAGCACCTCTCGGCGCCCTGAACCATGCTGCGCAGGCACTTCGCCACCAGCGTGGCACTGTCGATCGCGGTGCTCGGCGGCATGGGCACGGCGCACGCCGCCGCGTGGCCCGACAAGCCGGTCAAGCTGGTGGTGCCGTTCCCGCCCGGGCAGGCCACCGACATCTTCGCCCGCGCCCTCGCCGAGCAGCTCGGCAAGCGGCTGGGCCAGCCGGTGGTGGTCGACAACAAGGCCGGTGCCGGCAGCAACATCGGCACCGAGTTCGTGGTGCGCTCGCAGCCCGACGGCTACACGCTGGTTGTGGCCGGCAGCGCGATGGCGGTGAACCAGACGCTCTACGCCAAGCCGGGCTTCGATCCGCGCAAGGACCTGGTCGGCATCTCGCTCATCGCCAAGGTGCCGCTGGTCTTCCTGGCGACGCCCGAGAGCGGCATCCGCACGCTGGCCGAGCTCACCGCGCGCGCCAAGGCCGAACCCGGCCGGCTGAGCTACGCGAGCGCCGGCATCGGCGGCACGCAGCATCTGTCGGGCGAGATGTACAAGGCGGCCGCGCATGTGTTCATCACGCACATTCCGTACCGGGGCAGCGGCCCGGCGCAGTCGGACTTCCTGGGCAGCCAGGTGCCGCTGATGATCGACTCGGTGACGGCCGCGCTGCCGCACATCAAGTCGGGCCGCGCGGTGGCGCTGGCCGTGACCTCGGCCACGCGCTCCTCGCAGCTGCCGGACGTGCCCACCGTGCGCGAGAGCGGCGTGGCGGGCACGAAGAACTTCGAGGCCGTGGGCTGGCTCGGCCTGATGGCGCCGCGCGGCACGCCCGGCGAGATCGTCGAGCGCCTGAACCGCGAGGTGACCGACATCCTCAGGAGCGAGCAGATGGCCCGCTTCATCCGCGAGCGTGGCGCAGAGCCCGCCCCGACGGCGCCGGCCGAGTTCGACCGCTTCGTGGCGAGCGAGATCGGCGTGTGGGGCGCAGCGGTGAAGGCCTCGGGCGCCAAGCCCGAATAGGACAAGGCTTCCCGGCCCGGCGCCAACAACCCTGTCGGCGCCGGGTGTGCTGTTACAGGCCGCTTTACGCGGTCGGCCTATAGTGGCCCGGTCCAACCATCCAGGAGATTCCGTTGAAGTCGTCTTTCATCGCCGCCGCATTCGCGATCGCAATGGGCGTGCTGACCACGGGTTGCGCCGGCACGGGTTCCGCAGGCAATGCAGGCTCTTCTGCCGCCACACCGGCCAGCGGCAGCGGCGTCACGGTGTTCGGCACCATCGACGCGAGCGTCAGCGGCTACAAGAACAGCAGCAGCGCGCGCTGATCGCCGCCTGAATCAGGCCACGCCCTTCAGGTAGCCGTGCAATGCGGCACGCAGCTGCCGTGACAGCGCCTGCAGGTCGGGCCGCCCGCCCGTGCCGATGTGCAGGTGCGCGAACAGGCCGTAGATGATGGTCTGGCACACGCGGGCGACTTCCTTCTTCTGGCAGTCCGGCGACAGGTCGATGGCCGCGTCGAGCACGCCCACCCACTCGGCCACGAAGCGGTCGTACATCTTGCGGTAGGCCTCGGGGCCCGAGAGGTGCCGCTCCAGCAGGTAGTGCGCGCCCCAGGCCAGGGGCTGCGCGCGGTGCGCCTCCAGCTGCGCGTTGATCACCGCGTCCACGATTTCCGCGAGCGGCCGGCCCTCATGCGCGGCGACTGCCGAGCGCATGTCCAGCAGCAGCGCCTTGGAGCGCAGGTGCAGGCACACGCGCGCCAGGTCTTCCTTGCTCGCGAAGTATTCGTAGAAGCTGCCGAGCCCCGTGCCGGCCACCGACACGATCTCGCGGATGGTGATGGCGGCGTAGCCCTTCTCGACCAAAAGCCGAACAAAGGCTTCCTGCAGCGCCTGCGAGGTGTGGCGCGCGCGGGACTGGCGCGGCTTGCGCCTCGGGGCGGCGGCCCGGGCGCGGGCGGTCGCCATCAGCTCGGCCGAACCCGAACACGTCGGGGGCGGGTTGTTCCTAGAATTTTTGGACCCATCGAACGGCATTCTGCAATGGCACACGACGAGAGCAACCAGCACGAATCCCATCCAGCCCATCAAGCCCACCAAGCCGTCTACACCGCGCAGGGCGACGACGCATGGCTGCCCGGCCCGTCGTCGCGCGGCCCCTGGGACCCGCGCGCGCAGCACGGCGGCGCGCCCGCCGCACTGCTGGTGCACGTGGCCGAGCGCGCCGCGGGGCCCGGCTGGCAACTGGCGCGGCTGACGCTCGAGCTGGTGAAGCCGGTGCCGCTGGCGCCGCTCGTCACGCGCACGCAGGTGCAGTCCTCGCGCTCCACGGTGCGCGTGGGCATCGACCTGCTGGCGGGCGAGGTGCTGGTGGCGCGGGCGCACGCGCTGCTGCTGGCGAGCCAGACGCTGGCGCTTCCGCCCGGCCTGCCGGGCTGGCCGCAGGAGCCGCTGCGGCCGCTGCCGCGCGACTGCACCGAGCGCGTGCGAATCCCGGGCCTGCCCGAGGGCGTGTCGTTCTACGCCACGGCCATGGAAACGCGCGTGGCCGAGGGCGACTCGACCCGGCCGGGCCCGTGTTCCGCATGGTTCCGCCTCGCGGTGCCGCTGCTGCACGGCGCGGCCACCTCGCCCGCGATGCGCGCCGCGGCGGCGGCCGACTTCGGCAACGGCCTGAGCTGGGTGCTGCCGGTCGATCGCTACCTGTTCACCAACGCCGACCTGAGCATGAACCTGTTCCGCGTGCCGCAGGGCGAGTGGATCGGCCTGCGCTCCGCCTCCGAGGTGCACGGCGGCGGCGCGGGCCTGGTCGTGTCCCACCTCTTCGACGAGCAGGGCGCGATCGGCATCGCCACCCAGACGCTGGTGCTGCGCGAACGGCCCGCCGGCGCCTGAATCGCCCACGCGGACAGAACCCAAGGAGACACACGCATGACCACCACCGGCATCCACCCCGACAACCAGGTCCCCGAACTCAAGGACTACAACGTCTACACCAGCGACCCCACGCTGCGCGGCGCAGTGGCGCGCGGCGGCGCGGCCTGGCGCGACGAGGAGCTGGTGCGCCAGGGCGCGGAGTACGGCGCCGAGGCCACGCTGCGCGCGGCTGAAGACGCCAACCGCCACGAGCCCGAGCTGCACACCCATTCGCGCACCGGCGAGCGCATCGACCAGGTGCGCTTCCACCCCGCCTGGCACACGATGATGGCCATCGCCCGGCGCAACGGCATCGCCAACCTGCCGTTCTTCGACGAGCGGCCCTCGGCCTGGGTGGGCTACGGCGCGTCGCTGTACATGCACAGCCAGATCGAGTCGGGCTCGACCTGCCCGACCACCATGACCAAGGCCTGCATCCCGGTCGTGCGGCGCAACGCGGCGCTGTATGCCGCGCTGCGCGACAAGCTCGCGTCGAACGAACACGACGCGCGCGACATCCCGCTGGAGGGCAAGACCTCGATCACCGTCGGCATGGGCATGACCGAGAAGCAGGGCGGCAGCGACGTGCGCACCAACACCACGCGCGCTATGCCAGCAGGAAGTGGCCCGTGGGGCGAAGGGTTCCTCATCACCGGCCACAAGTGGTTCTTCTCGGCGCCGATGTGCGACGGCCACCTGGTGCTGGCCAAGACCGACGAGCGCGGCTCCTCGTGCTTCTTCGTGCCGCGCTGGCGGCCCGACGGAAGCAGGAACGCGGTGCACATCCAGCGGCTGAAGGACAAGGTCGGCAACCGCTCCAACTCGAGCAGCGAGGTCGAGTTCAAGGACGCCTGGGGCGTGCTTGTGGGCGAGGAGGGCCGGGGCATCCCGACCATCATCGAGATGGCGACCGTGACACGGCTGGACTGCGCGCTGGCCAGCGCGGGCTTCATGCGCCAGGGCTTCGCGCAGGCGCTGCACTACGCGCGCAACCGCCACGCCTTCGGCAAGGCGCTGGCCGACCAGCCGGTGATGACAGCGCTGCTGGCCGACATGGCGCTCGAATCGCAGGCCGCCACGCTGCTGGCGATGGGGCTGGCCTCGCGCTTCGGCTCGGCAGCGCCGCTGGACACGGCCTGGCGCCGGCTGCTCACGCCGGCGGCCAAGTTCTGGAACTGCAAGCGCGCGGTGGCCTTCACCGGCGAGGCGATGGAGGTGTTCGGCGGCAACGGCTACGTCGAGGAGAGCCCGATGGGCCGGCTCTTTCGCGAGGCGCCGGTCAACTCGATCTGGGAAGGCTCGGGCAACGTGATGTGCCTCGACGTGCTGCGCGCCGTTTCGCGCAATCCCGACGACGCGCACCTCGTGCTCGACCAGCTGCAGGAGGTCGCCACCGGCGAGCCCCGCGTGCTGGATGCGCTGCAGTCCGTGCGCCGCATGACGCAGCTGCCGCCGCAGGAGCTGGAGCCGCAGGCCCGCCGCTTCACGCAGCGGCTGGTGCTGGCTGCGCAGGCCTGCCTGATGCTGGAGCATGCGAGCGCCGAGGAGTCGGCCGCGTTCCTGTCGAGCCGCTTCGATCCCGACTGGGGGCCGGTGACGGGCATCAGTGCCGGCACTTCCGATCCGGCAGCGCTGCTGCGCGCCGCGTGGCGCTGAAAACCGGGAGCGGACGAGACGCGCTTAGCTCCGCCTTCTCAGCAGCGCCTGCTGCAGCACCCGCGCGGCGCGGTCGCGGATCTTGCCGGGGCCGGAGCGCGGCGTGGTCCTGGGCGCGACCTTGGCGGTGGCGCAGGCCCACAGGAAGTCGTGCAGGATGGGCGTGTCGTCCACCGTCTCGGTGCTGCCGTACTTGTGGAACTCGGGGTGCCACTGGGTCGCCGAGATGTAGCTGCGGCCCTTCTCGGGGCGGCGGCGGATGGCCTCGGGCACGCGGTCGGGCAGGCTCCAGGCCTCGACCTCGAAGCCCGGCGCGAGGCCCTTGATGCCCTGGTGGTGGATGCTGTTGACGCGCGCGGTGCGCACCTCGGGGTAGAGCTTCGACAGCCGCGTGCCTTGCACGATCTCGATCTCGTGGAAGTTCTGGTCGTAGGTCACCGGGTCGCGGTGCTTCAGCGTCTGCGGGTGGCCGTGCTGCTCCTCGATGTCCTGGTAGAGCGTGCCGCCGAAGGCCACGTTGATGAGCTGCAGCCCCCGGCACACGCCGAAGATGGGCTTGCCGGCCTGCTCGAAGGCCTCGACCAGCGCGAGGTCGTAGAGGTCGCGGATGCGGTCGCCGATCCAGGCGTCCTTCAGCGGCACCTCGCCGTAGCTGCCGGGCCAGACGTCGGCCCCGCCGTGCATCACCACGCCGTCGAGCCACTCGGCGTAGTGCGACAGCTTGGTGTCGCCGCGCGCGGTCTCGCCGGTGGGGCAGGGCACCATCACGACCATGGCGCCGGCGGACATGAGCCAGTGCGCGATCGACTGCTCGACGTACTGCAGGGTCTTGTTGGTGAAGAGCGAGCGGGCCGGGTCGGCATGCGAGAAGCAGGCGGACAGGCCGATCTTGAGCCTGGCGGAAACAGGTTGTGTCATCGCTGGACTGTCGTCGGTGGCAACCGGACGGATGATGCGGAAAGGAAAGTCCATTTTGGCTCGTTGGCCTCTCGCACGGGGTCGGACGACACGCCAAGTATGCTTTCAACGCTGCCCCAACGTACAAGGAAGACAAGCCGATGAAAACCATCAAGGGCCCAGCCATATTCCTGGCCCAGTTCGCGGGAGACACCGCCCCCTTCGACACGCTAGACGGCATTGCCGGCTGGGCCGCCGGCCTGGGCTACAAGGGCGTGCAGATTCCCAGCTGGGACGCCCGCCTGTTCGACCTTCAGCGCGCCGCCGAGAGCAGGACCTACTGCGAGGAAGTGAAGGGCACGCTGGCGAGCCACGGCCTGCAGATCACGGAGCTCTCGACCCACCTGCAGGGCCAGCTGGTGGCGGTGCACCCGGCCTACGACGCGGGCTTCGACGGCTTCGCGGCGCCCGAAGTGCGCGGCGACCCGGTGCGGCGGCAGCAGTGGGCCGTCGAGCAGCTGCACTTCGCGGCCAGGGCCTCGGCCAACCTCGGGCTCACGGCGCACGCAACGTTTTCGGGCGCGCTGGCCTGGCCGTATCTCTACTCGTGGCCGCCGCGCCCGCCGGGCCTGATCGAGGAAGCCTTCGACGAACTCGCGCGCCGCTGGCGGCCCATCCTCGACGCCTTCGACGCGGCCGGCGTCGACGTGGGCTACGAGATCCACCCCGGCGAGGACCTGCACGACGGCGTGAGCTACGAGATGTTCCTGGAGCGCGTCAACAACCATCCGCGCGCCTGCCTGCTGTACGACCCGAGCCACTTCATGCTGCAGCAGCTCGACTACCTGGCCTACATCGACCACTACCACGAGCGCATCAAGATCTTCCACGTCAAGGATGCCGAGTTCAACCCGACCGGCAAGCAGGGCGTGTACGGCGGCTTCCAGAGCTGGATCAACCGGGCGGGGCGCTTCCGCTCGCTGGGCGACGGGCAGGTGGACTTCAAGGCCATCTTCTCGAAGATGGCGCAGTACGACTTCCCTGGCTGGGCGGTGCTGGAGTGGGAGTGCTGCATCAAGCACCCCGAAGACGGCGCGCGCGAGGGCGCGAAGTTCATCGCCGACCACATCATCCGCGTGGCCGACCGCGCCTTCGACGACTTCGCGGCGGGTGGGGTGGACGTGGCGGCGAACAAGCGGATGCTGGGGATCGGCTAGGGTCTAGGAGGCTAGGACGTAGACCGGATCGCGTCGTCGAGGATCTCGAGCCCCCGGTCCAGTTCTTCGGCGCTCACGTTCAGCGGCGGCGCGATGCGCCACACGGCCGCCATGCCGCCGACGGACACGATGTTCATGCTCAGGCCGCATTCCATGCAGGCGTCGGTGATGGCGCGGCCGCGCCCGGCGTCGGGCTCGCGGGTCTCGCGGTCCTTCACGAGTTCGACGCCCTGCAGCAGGCCGTGGCCGCGCACGTCGCCGATCACCTCGTGCCGGGCCTTCAGCGTCTCCAGGCCCTCGCGCAGCCGCTGGCCCATCTCGGCGGCGCGGCGGGCGAGGTCTTCCTCCTCCAGCACGTCGAGCACGGCCAGCGCGACCTCGGCCGGCAGCGGGTCGGACACGTGCGAGGTGACGTGCACGAAGCCTTTGTCGTGGCAGTCCTGCTCGATGGCCTCACCGGTGATCGTCGCGCCGATGGCCACGCCGCCGCCCAGCGTCTTCGACACGGTGAGGATGTCGGGTACCACATCGGCCTGCTCGAAGGCAAAGTTGGCGCCCATGCGGCCGAAGGCAGTCTGCGCCTCGTCGAGGATCAGCAGCATGCCGCGCTCTCGGCACTTCTCCTTGAGCTTGGGAAAGTAGCCCCTGGGCGGCACGATCACGCCGCCCGAGCTGAGCACCGGCTCGGCGATGAAGGCCGCGAGCGAGCCGCTGGACTGCGCATCGACCATGTCGAAGCCGACGTCGAGGCAGGTGGTGTCGCAGGCGTCGCGGCAGTGGCGCACCGGGCAGCGGTAGCAGTTGGGCGCCGGAATCGACATGGTGCCGGGCTTGCGCGGCCCGTAATCGACGTGGTGCCGCCCGGCGAAGGTGAGCGAGGCGATGCCGCCCGTCACGCCATGCCAGCCGCCGTTGAGGCCCACGACCTCGTAGCGGCCGGTAGCCAGCCGCGCCATGCGCACCGCCGCCTCGTTGGCCTCGCCGCCGGTGGAAAGGAAGAGCGACTTCGACAGCGACGGCGGCAGCATCGACGCCAGCCGCCCGGCCAGCGCGGGCACGGCCGGCCCGACGAAGCCGCTGTAGAGGTGCAGCGCCCCCTCGCAGGCCTTCTCGATGGCCGCGACGATGCGCGGGTGGTTGTGGCCGATGGTGGCGCACATCTGGCCGGAGGTGAAGTCGAGGATCTCGCGGCCGTGCTGGTCCCACAGCGTGGCGCCGCGCGCCTTGACGATCACGTGCGGGCTCAGGCCCATGCCGTAGCGCACGAGGTGCCTCGCGGCTGCGGGGTCGTAGGTTGCGCCTTCTGCCATCGGATGCTCCTTTTCGTGGGGATGCGGGCAGCGTAGCCAGCGGCCGGAGAATCCGGTGTCGTTGTGCGGGCCCCAAAGCGCATCCGATTGCACGGGCATTGCGCCACACTGGCGGCACCATGAAGACCGGCACCCTCGACCTCGATCGCATCGACCAGAGCATCCTCGCCGAGCTGCAGGCCGACGCCGGCCTGCAGAACCAGACGCTGGCCGAGCGCGTGAACCTCTCGCCCTCGGCCTGCCTCAAGCGCGTGCAGCGGCTGCGGCGCTCGGGCGTGATCCGCGAGGAGGTGGCGATCCTCGACGCGGCGCGCGTGGGCTTTCCGGTGCTGGTGATCTCGCGCGTGTCGCTGCGCAGCACCACGCGCGAGGCGATACAGGCCTTCGAGCGCAAGGTGCATGCGCTGCCGCAGGTGCTGCAGTGCCACTGCGTGGCGGGCGACACCGACTTCGTGCTCGTGATCTGCGCGCGCTCGCTGCCCGAGTACCAGGCCTTCGCGCAGGAGCAGCTGGGCGACGCGCTGGAGCTGGAGAACTATTCGAGCGACGTGGTGCTGTCGACCACCAAGTTCACCACGCAATTGCCGCTGGACCGGGCCTAGCTAGAACAGGCTCGCAAGCCGCCGGATCGCCCCGTCGATCTGCGCCTCGCCGATCAGCCCGTAGCCGAAGGCCAGTCCGTTGGGCGTGTCGGCCGCCAGCGGATCGAGCGCGAAGCGCGACAGCGGCGGCAGCGTGATGCCGGCCGCCGCGGCGCGCTCGACCACCGCGTCGGCGCGCGTGCCGCCATGCAGCCATGCCGACAGGTGCAGGCCCGCGCTGGAGGGAATCACTTCCAGCCGGCCCGCGCCGTGGCGCGCCAGCGCATCGAGCAGGGCGTTACGCCGCGCGCCGTAGAGCTTGCGCATCTTGCGGATGTGGCGCGCGAGGTGGCCTTCGGCGATGAAGGCCGCGAGCGCCTCCTGCCCGAGCACGGGGCCGTGCCAGTCAGCCAGCTCGCGCGAGCGCACCAGCGCCGCGCGGGCCCAGGGCGGCGCCACGACGAAGCCCAGCCGCAGCGCGGGAAAGAGGCTTTTCGAGAAGGTGCCGACGTAGAAGACCGACTCGGCGCGGTCCAGCGTCTGCAGCGCGTCGAGCGGCCGGCCGGCGAAGCGGAATTCGCTGTCGTAGTCGTCCTCGACGATCACCGCGTTGCGCTCGCGCGCGAAGGCCAGCAGCGCTGCGCGGCGCTGCGGCGACATCGCGACGCCGGTCGGGAACTGATGCGAGGGCGTCACGCAGACCACGCGCGCCTCGGGCGGGATTCGGTCCACGCACAGGCCCTCAGCATCGGTGGGCACAGTCACCACCTTCGCGCCCGCCGCCAGCATCGCTTCGCGCAGCGAGGGATAGAAAAGCTGCTCCACCGCGACCACCGTGCGCCCCGGCACGACCAGGATGCGCGCGAGCAGCCCGAAGGCCTGCTGGGCACCGGCCGTGACCACGATGTCGTCTGCGGTGCAGCCGACCGCGCGGGTGAACGACACATGCCCGGCGATCGCCTCGCGCAGCGCGGCCTGGCCCTGCGGGTCGGCGTAGTCGGCCGTCTGGCGCGCGATGCGGCGCAGGGCGCGGTCGCTCAGGCGGCGCCAGATGTCGAAGGGAAAGAGGCTCACGTCGGGCAGGCCGACGCGGAAGTCCTCGCGCGCAGGCGGCGGCTGCAAGGTTGGGGCGAGATCGGCGCCGGGGACGCTCGCGGGCACGAGGCGAGGGTCGCGGCCGGCAGCCAGGGATCTTTTAGGAGCAGCGCGCCGCCGGGACACCGGCAGCGTGTCGGCCACGTAGGTGCCGGCGCCGGGCCGCGCGAGCAGGTAGCCCTCGCCCAGCAGCAGGTCGTAGGCCGCCAGCATGGTGTTGCGCGACACGCCCAGCCGCTGCGCCAGCGCCCGCGTGGCGGGCAGCCGGGAGCCGGGTTGCAGCCGGCCATCGAGGATGGCTGCGCGCAGCTGGCGGTGCAACTCGCGCAGCAGGTCGCGCGAGCCGGCGGGCGGCAGGCGGATGGCGAGTTCGAAAAGTGGCTCCATGAACTTCGCCGATTGTGGTTCTTTTGAAGAGCCAGTTGCAAGCCTATTCTGGAGGCACTGAACACACTCGCCACGGAGTCCATCGTCATGAACAACACGGCTCTTTCCTCATCCCCCTCCGCTCCGCAGCCGGCCGAGCGCCTGCCGCTGAGCCTGGGCTGGCTCGCGCTGGGCGCCTTCGCCATCGGCACCGAGAGCTTCATGGTCGCAGGCCTGCTGCCGGTGCTGGCGGCCGACCTGCGAATCAGCGCCGCGCGCGCCGGGCAGCTGGTGCTGCTGTTCGCGCTGAGCTATGCGATCGGCTCGCCGCTCATGGCGGCGCTGCTGGCGCGCTTCGGCCGCCGGCGGCTGCTGGTGGTGAGCCTCGCGGCCTTCTCGGGGCTGACGCTGGCAGCCTCGATGGCGCACGGCTTCGCGCAGCTGGCGCTAGCACGCATCGCGCTGGGGCTGGTGGCCGGCGTGTTCCTTCCGACGGCGAGCGCGGTGGCGGCGGTGATGGTGTCGCCCGCACTGCGCGGCCGGGCGCTGGCCATCGTGACCGGCGGCGGCACGGTGGCGGTGGCGCTCGGCGTGCCGCTGGGCGCATGGATCGCGGGCTGGGGCGGCTGGCGCACGGCCTACCTGCTGATCGCGGCAGTGGCGGCGCTAGCCACCTGGGGCCTTGCGCTGGGGCTGCCGCGCGAACTCTCACAGGCGCCTGCCACGGAAAAGCGCGCACCGGCCTTCGCCGTGGCGCGCGAGCCGGGCGTGCTGCCTGGGCTGCTGGTCAGCCTGCTGTGGGCCACGGGCGGCTTCAGCTTCTACACCTACATCGCGCTTTTTCTCTCGCACACGCTGGGTTTCGGCGCTGAAGGCACGGGCGCGGTGTTCTTCGCCATCGGCGTGGCGGCGGCGATCGGCACCGCGGCCGGCGGCTGGGCCACCGACCGCTTCGGCGCCGACCGCATGGCGCAGGGCTTCGCGTTGATGCTGGTGCTGATCCTGGGCGGGCTGTCGTTCGCCGCGCAGATGCTGCCGCGCGGCCTGGCGCTGCCGGCGATCGCGGGGCTGTCGGCACTCTGGGGCTTCGCGGGTTGGGGTTTCGGGCCGGCGCAGGCGGTGCGGCTGATCCGGCTGGCGCCGGAGCGCGCACCGATGACGCTGTCGCTCAACGCCTCGGCGATCTACCTGGGCATCGCGGCGGGTTCGGGGCTGGGCGGGGTGGCGATCGACCTGTTCGGCGTCGGCACGGTGGGCTGGGTGGGTGCGGCCTGCCAGTTTGCCGGCCTGATGCTCCTGCTGCGCGCCGCACGCCGGGCGCGCGTGTCCGGCGCCGCTTCGTCAAAGCTATGTTTTCGATAGCAAAAAGCGTTTGCGCCACGGCCCTTCGGGGCCTTTTTCTTTTCGGCGTTGTTTTAAGACA
This sequence comes from Variovorax sp. SG517, assembly GCF_013376045.1. Taxonomy (GTDB): domain Bacteria; phylum Pseudomonadota; class Gammaproteobacteria; order Burkholderiales; family Burkholderiaceae_C; genus Variovorax. The sequence goes on from NZ_JABMJG010000004.1 coordinate 388,209, forward strand.
AGCAACTGTCATGCCCCGCAAGCTATAATGTTGGGTTCGTTTCGATACCACGACGAAGAATTTCGTCAATCCCGCCTGCAAGCTGCGCTGCTTTCCGGATTCTCCGGCCTCCCGCTCGGCAAGCCGGCATTCACAGTGTGTTGGAGTGCCAGACCGGCGCCCATGATGGCCACCACTGCCGTCGTTACTGTTGAAGCGAATCGCGCGTCCGTCTCGCGCTCCCGTACGCGGGCTGAAACAATCACACCAATTCAATCTCCAACACACATCGAACGAACGATTCAGAGGTAAGCACAGATGCCAAAGGAAGAACTGATCGAAATGAACGGCGCGGTGACCGAAGTCCTGCCGGACTCGCGCTACCGCGTCACGCTGGACAACGGCCATCAACTGATCGCCTACAGCGGCGGCAAGATGCGCAAGCACCACATCCGCATCCTGGCCGGCGACAAGGTGTCGCTCGAGCTCTCGCCCTACGACCTGACCAAGGGCCGCATCACCTTCCGTCACCTGGAACGTCGCGGCCCGCCGCCGACGAACTCCGGCGGCTCCGGCAACAACAACGCACCCCGCCGCTGATACGCCACCGACACAAGGCCTTGCGACGCTCCCCAGGGGCGCCGCAAGGCCTTTGTCATTCGTGCGTCCTGCCGGCCACCGAACCATGACCACCCCCGACTCCACGGCCGACAACGGCAACAACGGCTTCGCCGCGCTGGCACTCTCGCCGCAGATGCTGGCCAACCTCACGCAGCTCGGCTACACGCAGATGACGCCGATCCAGGCGGCAGCGCTGCCGCCGGCGCTGCTCGGCAAGGACCTGATCGCCCAGGCCAAGACCGGTAGCGGCAAGACCGCCGCCTTCGCCCTGGCGCTGCTCTCCAATCTGAACCCGCGCCGCTTCGCGGTGCAGGCGCTGGTGCTGTGCCCGACGCGCGAGCTGGCCGACCAGGTCACGACCGAGATCCGCCGCCTCGCGCGCGCCGAGGAGAACATCAAGGTGGTCACGCTCTGCGGCGGCGTCGCGCTGCGCGGGCAGGTGGCCAGCCTGGAGCACGGCGCGCACATCGTGGTGGGCACGCCGGGGCGCATCATGGACCACCTCGAGCGCGGGAACCTGGACCTCGAAGCGCTCAACACCCTGGTGCTCGACGAGGCCGACCGCATGCTCGACATGGGCTTCTTCGACGACATCGTGAAGGTGGCGCGCCAGTGCCCTTCGGCCCGCCAGACGCTGCTGTTCTCGGCCACGTACCCGGAAGGCATCGCCAAGCTCGCGCAGCAGTTCATGAAGAGCCCCGAGCAGATCGCCGTGCAGTCGCAGCACGAGGGCAGCAAGATCCGCCAGCGCTGGTACGAGGTGGCCGACAACGAGCGCCTGCACGCCGTGAGCCTGCTGCTCGACCATTTCCGCCCCGTCAGCACGCTGGCCTTCTGCAACACCAAGCAGCAGTGCCGCGACCTGGTCGAGGTGCTGCGGGCCCAGGGCTTCAGCGCGCTGGCGCTTTTCGGCGAGCTGGAGCAGCGCGAGCGCGACCAGGTGCTGGTGCAGTTCGCCAACCGCAGCTGCTCGGTGCTGGTGGCCACCGACGTGGCGGCGCGCGGGCTCGACATCGCGCAGCTCGAGGCGGTGATCAACGTCGACGTGACGCCAGACGCCGAAGTGCACATCCACCGCGTCGGCCGCACCGGCCGCGTGGGGCAGCAGGGCGCATCGGAAGGCCTGGCGCTGAACCTGGCCAGCATGGACGAGATGGGCAGCGTCGGGAAGATCGAGCAGCTGCAGGGCCGCGAATCCGAATGGCACCCGCTGGCCGAGCTTACGCCGGGCAAGGGCGCACCGCTGCAGCCGCCGATGGCCACGCTGCAGATCGTGGGCGGGCGCAAGGAGAAGATCCGCGCCGGCGACGTGCTGGGCGCGCTGACCGGCGACTGCGGCTATGCCAAGGAGCAGGTCGGCAAGATCAACGTCAACGAGTTCTCGACCTACGTGGCGGTGGACCGCGCGATCGCGGCCGAGGCGGTGCGCAAGCTGTCGACCGGCCGCGTGAAGGGCAAGTCGGTCAAGGTGCGGCTGCTGGAGCAGTAGCCGCCTGCGGCGAGGTCGGCGCCACCGGCGCATCGAGCGCCGGGGCCGCACCTGCCGGAACCTCCTGCCGCGCCAGCTTCGCGGCCAGGCGGAACGCGACGATCACCGCCAGCAGCCCGAAGATCGACGAGCCCACGGCCTGGCCGATCAGCACGCCGGCCGCGCCGTAGTGCGAGCCCCACCAGGCGAACGGAATCGTGCCCAGCGTGGCGCGCCCCCAGTTGAACGCGGTCGACAGCAGCGGATGCCCGAGGTTGTTGAACGAGGCGTTCGCCACGAACAGCCCGCCCGCGAAGAAGAAGCTCGCAGCCAGCCAGCTGCAGAAGAGCGAGATCAGCTGCGCCGCCTGCCCGTCGGCCGAGAACGCCCGGATGATCGCGCCCTGCCCGAGCGCGAGCACCAGCCACGCCACGGCCACCGACACCACCATGAAGAGCAGGCTGTCGCGCAGCCCCTCCTGCACGCGGCGGAACTGCCCCGCGCCCAGGTTCTGCGCGAGGATCGGCCCGACCGCGCCGCTGAGCGCATAGACCAGCCCGAAGGCCACCGGCGTGAGCCGGTCGATGGTGGCCGCGCCCGCCACCGCCGAGGGCCCGAACTGCGCGACCGAATGCGTGACGAAGGCCGCGCCCACCGGCGTCGCGAGGTTCGTCAGCACCGCCGGAGCCGCCACCGTGCCGAGCGCGCGCGCATCGTCGGCGAGCCTGCGCGGCTCGAAGCGCCCGAGCATGCGGTGCCGCACGATCACGCCGTGCAGGCCGATGGCCGCGAGCACGATGCGCGAGACCACCGCGCTGATGGCCGCGCCGTCGAGCCCCAGGCCGAAGCCGAAGATCAGGATCGGGTCGAGCACCGCCGTCACGAAGGCGCCGCCGAGCGTCACCGTCATCGCGCGGCGCGCATCACCGATGGAGCGCAGCAGCGCCGAGGTCGCCATGCCGATGCCCAGCAGCGGCAGCGTGTGCACCGTCACCGAGAGGTAGCGGTGCGCGAGCCGCGCCGTCTCGCCCTCGGCACCGAGCGCATGCAGCGCCGGGTGCAGGAAGAAAGCGGTGCCCGTGCCCGCCACCACGGCCAGCGCGGTCATCAGCACGAGGCTCGACGTGGCGATGCGGCGCGCATCCTCGGCGCGCCCCGCGCCCACGGTGCGCGACACCACCGCCGCGATGCCGATCGTCAGCCCGATGCACAGCGACGCATGGAAGAAGCCCACCACGCCCGCGAAGCCGATCGCTGCGGCGATTTCCTTCTCGCCCAGCAGCGAGATGTAGAACAGGTTGATGAGGTCGACCGCGAACACCGCGATCAGCCCGATGGCGCCCGTGCCGGCCATCACGCAGACGTGGCGCATCAGCGAGCCCGAAACGAAGCGCGCGCGCCCGATACCACCCGCCGTTGCGGTTATTGGCATGTGAAATTCCCGATGTGGCCTAATTGCAGGTTCGAACATTCACTTTTACCCGAGCTTTTCATGCCCAAGACATTCCGTACCGAAGCCGAACGCGTTGCCACCCCGAAGCCGACGCCGCTGCCCGGCTACACCGTGCCGCGCTCCGGTGGCGGCCAGAAGGTCAGCCTCGAACGCGGCACCGCCACGCGCAGCAAGAAGAACCCCGGCAAGCGCGCCAAGAAGGGCGGCTGATCCGGCCTTCGGCCAGCCGGCTCCCCGAAGGAGCCACGACGAACGCGCCCAAGGGCGCGTTTTGTCATTGGGGCGCGCCGCCGCCCCGAGCTTTCCCCCGAGACCCGCGATGTCCGACGACAACCAGATCCTCATCCCGCCCTCGTTCTTCGCGGTCTACACCGACGCGCGCCAGCGCCTGAGCGAGCCCATCGGCGTGGTGCGCGAGCGCTACGAGATCTGCGAGGACCTCGCCAGCCATCTCGTGGGCCATGCGCAGATCCAGCACCACACCGAGGTGCCGGTCGAAAACGAGATCCTGCGCCGCATCCACGCCGGGCTGGCCGCGCCCGAATCGGGCGTGTCGGCGGCCGAGGCCACGTGGGTGGTGCGGCGGCTGGCCGAACTGCTCGGCTGGGAGGATCCGGAACTGCCCGAGCCCGGATCCGACGCCGGCTGAGTCCGCCCGGCGCTCAGCGCGCCGCGAAGCGCTCCACCAGAAAGTCGACGAAGGCGCGCGTCTTGGCTGCCAGGTGACGCGAGGGGTACACGGCGTACACGGGCGTGCGGTCGGCCTCCCACTCCTGCAGCACCGCCTCGAGCCGGCCCGCGGCCAGCTCCTTCTCCACGTAGATGCGCGGGATCAGGCTCAGGCCGAAGCCCGCGAGCAGGGCGTCGCGCACGGCGATGCTGGAGCCGACCTTGTAGCGCCCGTCGATGGGCACCGCCACGCTGCGGCCGGCGCGCGTGAAGGTCCACTTGTTGGCGTGGCCGGAGAGCGTGAACTGCACGCACTCGTGGCTCTTCAGGTCGGCGGGCTGCTGCGGCCGGCCGGCTGCGTCGAGGTAGGCGGGGGCGGCGCACAGCACGTGGTCCATGGTCATGAGTTCGCGCGCGACGAGGCTCGAATCCTCCAGCCGGTCGCTGCCGCGGATGGCCAGGTCGTAACCCTCGCCGATGATGTCGACGCGGGCGTCCTGCAGGTTCAGCTCCAGCCGCAGGTTGGGGTGGCGGCCCATGAACTCCGGAATGGCCGGCGACAGCAGCGTCAGCGCGAGGGTCAGCGGCGCGCTCACGCGCAGCACGCCGCCGGGGCTGCTGCCCATGGGCGCGAGCGCGGCATCGGCCTCGGCGAGCTCGTCGAGGATGCGGGAGAGCCGCTGGTGGTACGCCGCGCCGGCCTCCGTCAGGCTCATCTGCCGCGTGGTGCGATTGATGAGCCGCACCTTCAGGTGCGCTTCCAGCTCGGCGATGTTCTTGCTCACCGCTGCGGGCGAGAGCCCCATCTGCCGCGCGGCGCCTGCGAAGCTGCCCGTGGCGGCGGCGGTGCGGAAGACTTTGAGGGCGGTAAGGTGGTCCATGGTGGTCCATGCCTGATTGACGACTGGCGGTAAAGAATCAATTCATTATTCGAACATTCACAACCAACGGTCAACTCACTAGATTCGAGGCATGACCAGCCGCACCACCGACATCCTCCTGACCGCCACGGCGCCCGCCATCTGGGGCAGCACCTACATCGTCACGACCGAGCTGCTGCCGGCGAACTACCCGCTGACGGTGGCGCTGCTGCGCGCGCTGCCCGCGGGCTTGCTGCTGCTGGCGATCGTGCGGCAGCTGCCCGGGCGCGCGTGGTGGGGCCGCATCCTGCTGCTCGGGGCGCTGAACTTCTCGGTGCTGTGGGCGATGCTGTTCCTCGCGGCCTACCGGCTGCCGGGCGGCGTGGCGGCCACCATCACCTCGGTGCAGCCGCTGATGGTGGTGTTCCTGGCCAGCGTCTTCCTGGGTTCACCGGTGCGTGCGCTGTCGGTAGTGGCGGCGATGGTCGGCATCGGCGGGGTGGCGCTGCTGGTGCTGACGCCGAACGCGGCGCTCGATGCGCTCGGCATCGCGGCGGCCATCGCCGCCGCCGTATCGATGGCCTTCGGCACGGTGCTGAGCCGGCGCTGGCAGCCGCCGGTATCGGCGCTGACCTTCACGGCCTGGCAGCTCACCGCGGGCGGCCTTCTGCTGCTGCCGGTGGCGCTGCTGCTGGAGCCGCCGCTGCCCGTGCTCACGCTGCACAACTGGATCGGCTTCGGCTGGCTGGGCCTGGTGGGCGCCGCGCTGACCTACATCGTGTGGTTCCGCGGCGTGGCGCGGCTGGAGCCTTCGACCATCGCGCCGCTGGCCTTCCTGAGCCCGGTGACGGCGGTGATCCTCGGCTGGGCGCTGCTGGGGCAGGCGCTTTCGGCGTGGCAGGTGCTGGGCATCCTCGTCGTGATCGCGAGCATCTGGCTGAGCCAGCATGCGCAGCGCGGCGCGCAACCGCCGAAGGTGCGCACCGCGCCGGCGGGCGCGCGCTGAAGGAAGGCCAGGCTGCGTGCCCGAGGTGCCCTCCGGCCTAGTTGTCGATGATCTTGCGCGCGAAGACTTCGAGATAGTCCATCAGCCGGTTGGCGCCCGCGGTGGCGGCAGCCTCGTCGCCGGTCGCGATGCCCCGCGCCAGCTGCAGGTGCGCGTTCGCGCCTTCGACGATCTCGCCCTCGTGCTGGTAGGCGTACCAGAAGCGCCGGCACTGGACGATGGGAGGGATCACCGCGCGCACCGCCGAGTCGTTGTGGCTCGCCCGGTGGTTGACGAGGTCGAGCGCGCGGTCGGCCTGCATGTAGTCGTTGAGGTCGCCCCGGCCCGCGGCCTCGACCATCATCTCGGCGCAGCGCACGATCTCCTGGCGCTGCTGCGCGGTGGCGCGGCGCGCCGAGCAGGCGGCGATCAGCAGTTCGAGCACGCGCCGCGTCTGGATCACGTCGAGATGGTCGGCCAGGTCGATGGTCGACACCAGCAGCCCGCGGCGCGGCTGCTGCACGATGAGGCCGATGGACACCATGCGCATCAGCGCCTCGCGCACCGGCGTGCGGCCCAGCCCGGTGCGCTCGGCGAGCTCGGCCTCGACGATCTGGCTGCCGGGCTGCAGCTGCATGGTGGACAGCAGCGTCTCGATGGCGTCGTAGGCCTCGTCGGCGGCACGGCGCTTGGGACGCGGGCGCGCGGCGGCCGCGGGGGCTGTCTCGGCTTCTTTCTTCTTCGGTGCTGTCTTCGGGGAGGCCATGGTCTCGTTCTGCGGATGCGGCGGCGCCGTCATTGTCGGGCGTCCGCGCCGCCGACAACTTCGCCGAGGCCCGCGAGCGTCGCGATGCGCACCGGCGACAGCGGCGGGCGCGGCGCGGGCGGCGTCCATCCGAAGAGGAACTGCGCGGCGTCGCCGCACACGCGCCCCTGGCAGGCGCCCATGCCGCAGCGGCGGTGCAGCTTGGCGTCGGTCCAGCCGCTGCAGTCCTGCAGCGCGGAGAAGGGCACGTCCTCGCAGCGGCACACGAGCGTGTCGGGCTGGGCCAGCGCCCGGATGCCGGCACGCAGCGCGAAGCCGCGGTGCAGCTGCGCGGCGAAGGCCTCCCAGCGGGCGCGCTCGCCTTCATGCGCGGCGGCGGCGCGCTCGTCGCCCACCGCCGCATGGCCGGCGATGCTGCCCTGCGCCAGCGCGCGCTCGCTGCCGCCGAAGCCGGTGCACTCGCCCGCCGCGTAGATGCCCGGCACGCTGGTGGCCTGCCGCGCATCGACCCGCAGGCCCCGCGCGCTGAAACCGTCCGAAGCCAGCGCACAGCCGAGCATGCGGCCGAGCTGCGTGTTCGGCACCAGGCCGAAGCCGCAGGCGATGCGGTCGCAGGCGATCTCCACTTCCTTGCCGTTGCCCTGGCGCAGCCGCACCGACTCGACCTGCACCGCGCCACCCGCCGAGACGACGTGCGACGAGGTGCGGTAGCAGGGGTCGGCCAGCGCGACGGCCTGCGCCGCCTTGCCGGGCCAGCGCGCGAGGCTGGCGCAGAAGCGCGCGACCGCGGCGAACGAAGCCTGCTCGGCGATGCGCAGCACCTTGGCGCCCGCCGAACGCGCGGTGGCTGCGGCGGCGAGCAGAAGCGGTCCGCTGCCCGCGACGACGATGCGCTCGCCCTCGACCGGCAGGCCGGCCTTGATGAGCGCCTGCAGCCCGCCCGCGCCGGTCACGCCGGGCAGCGTCCAACCGGGAAAGGGCAGCAGCAGTTCGCGCGCGCCGGTGCATAGGATGAGCTTGCTCCACCGCATGCGCACGGCGCCATCGGCGTCTTCGAGCAGCAGTTCGCCGGGCGAGGGCGCCGCGACCACGCGCGTGCCGCTGCGCACGCGGATGTTGGCGTGGCGTTCGAGCGCATCGCGCCACTTGCGCGCGCCGGGCGGCAGCTTGGCGCCGGGGCCGTCGCGCCAGATCTGTCCGCCGGGCGCGGGGTTGTCGTCGATCACCACGACGGATGCGCCGCTGCGCGCAGCCGCCACGGCCGCCGCCATGCCGGCCGGGCCGGCGCCGACGACCAGCACGTCGCAACGCTCGGGCATGACTCCACTCATTCCGATGTCTCCACCCGCATGCCTTCGGCGCACACGGTCTGACAGGCGAGCCTGCGCCGGCCATCGACGAGCACGCGGCACTCCTGGCACACGCCCATGCCGCAGAAGGGCGCGCGCGGCTGGCCGCCGACGGAGATGCGCGCCACGCCGGTGCCATCGGCCACGCGCAGCGCGGCGGCGACCGAGCTGCCGGCCTTCACGCGGACGAGGTGGCCGTCGATGTTCAGCAGGGTGTGGGCGCTCATGCAGCCTCCCGCAGGCCGCGAGGCGCGTAGGGCGTCGCGTCGAAACCGGGCGTCGCACCGGTCATCAGCGCGGCGAGCAGGTGCGCGCTGCCCGGTGCCGTGGTCACGCCCAGGCCCTCGTGCCCAACGGCGAGCCAGAGCCTTTCGCGCCACGGGTGCTTGCCAAGAAGCGGAAGCCCGTCGGGCGAGGCCGCGCGCATGCCGGTCCACGAGCGCAGGGCGTTGAGGTTCGCGAGCCCCGGCAGGTAGTCGAGCGCGCGCTGGAGCATGCGCGCGAGCATCGGCGCTTCCACGGCCGCGTCGGTGGTGTCGAACTGGCGCGAGGAGCCGATCAGCAGCTGCCCCGTGGGACGCGGCTGCACGTTGAAGGCGACCGAGTCGCCCTCGCTGTGGTGCGCGCTGGTCACGTAGCCGAGCTCGACCAGCTGGTGGTGCACCGTGCCCGGATAGCGGTCGGTGATGAGCAGGTGGCCCTTCTTCGGGCGTATCGGCAGCTCGGGGCACAGCGCGGTCGCCTGGATGCCGTTGGCGAGCACGACCTGCGGCGCGGTGCGCCGGCTGCCGTCGGCCAGGCGCAGCGTGCCGTCGTCCTCGATGGCATCGACCTTCGCCTGCTCGACGCGGATCGATGCCGCGTGCTGCGCGAGCAGCCAGCGCGCCGCGTTGGGTGCGTAGAGGATGCCGTCGCCAGGCACTTCGAGCGCGCCGGCGAGGCCCTTGCGCAATGCAGGTTCGGCGGCCGAGAGCTGCCGTGCGTCGAGCAGGCGGCTGTCGATGCCGTCGGCGCGCAGCCGCTGCAGCTTGCGCTCGGCCTCGGCCATCTCTTCGTCGTTCGCGGCGATCCAGAGCGTGCCGCAGGGGCTGTAGGCGCAGTCTTCGCCCATGCGCGGCGCAAGTTCGCGCCACTGCGCGATGGAATGTCGGCTCAGTTCGAGCTCGGCCGGGTTGTCGTCCATCACCACGAGGTGGCCCATGCCCGCGCCGGTGGCGCCGCCGATGCCCGCGTCGAGCACCAGCACCTTCGCGCCCGCATCCGCGAGCGCATGCGCGCACGCGGCGCCCACGATGCCGGCGCCGATGACGATGACGTCCGCGTCCATTGGGCCTGTCGTGCCCGTGGTCAGAGCCGGATGCCCCAGCCGAAGGGATCGGCGTCGTCGATCAGCAGCGTGGCCTCTGCGCTGATGTGCGCGCGGCCGCGCAGCGTGGGAATGACGCGGCCTTCGCCGTCGAGCGCGTAGCTGGCCTCGAAGACGCTGCCGATCACGCTGGCCTGCTTCCACACCTCGCCCGGCGCGAGCTTGCCGTCGGCCGCGAGGCAGGCGATCTTGGCGCTGGTGCCGGTGCCGCAGGGCGAGCGGTCGTAGGCGTTGCCGGGGCACAGCACGAAGTTGCGGCTGTCGGCGCCTTCGCTGTCGTCGGCGAAAAGCTCGATGTGGTCGATCTCCGCGCCGTCGGCACCGGTGATGCCCTGCGCCGCCAGGGCCTTGCGCAGCGCGGCGGTGTAGTCGGTGAGCGCGGCGAGGTTGTCGCTCGCCACGCGCTGGCCGTGCTCGCTCACGAGGAAGAACCAGTTGCCGCCCCAGGCCACGTCGCCCCGAACCGTGCCGTGGCCCGGCAGCTCGACCGCCGCCTGCCGCAGGTGCCGGTAGGCGGGCACGTTGCGCACGCTCACCGAGCCGTCTTCGTGCAGCGTGGTGGTCACGGTGCCCACGGGCGTCTCGATACGGTGCTCGCCGATGCCGATGCGCCCCATGTGCGCGAGGCTCGCGACCAGCCCGATGGTGCCGTGGCCACACATGCCGAGGTAGCCGGCGTTGTTGAAGAAGACGACACCGGCTGCCGCGTCGGCCGAGACCGGCTCGCACAGCAGCGCGCCCACCACCACGTCGCTGCCGCGCGGCTCGAGCACGGCGGCGGCTCGCCACTTGTCGTGCCGCTCGGCCAGCAGCGCGCGGCGCTCGGCCATGCTGCCCTTGCCCAGGTCGGGAAAGCCCCCGATCACCAGGCGCGTGGGCTCGCCGCCCGTGTGTGAGTCGATGACCTGGATGCGCTGCATGTTCTTCGCTTCGGATCAGTAGCTTGCGATGGGCACGGGTGCCGCGTTCTTGAAGGTGAACACGGTGATCGGCGCCTGCTTCATGTTGCCCTTGTCGTCGTAGGCGTAGGTGGCGGCCACGCCCTTGTAGGTGGCCTTGTAGAGTTCGGCGCCGACCTTGTCGGGGTCGATGGAGTTGGCCTTCTTCATCGACTCGCCGATGAAGAGCACCTGGTCGTAGTACGAGGCGGCGTACGCGTCGGGATCGGCGTTGAAGCGCTTCTTGAACTTTTCCTTGAAGGCCGGGCCGCTTTGCGCCTTCTCGAGGATGGAGCCGCCCTGCGCGCAGAACACCAGGTCGTTGACCGCGTCGCCGCCGAGCTTGCCGGTGGCGGGGCTGCAGACGGTGTCGCCGCCCAAGAGCTTGCCGGGCACCGCGAGCTGCTTCATCTGGCGCGCCATGGGCGCAGCCTGCGGCGCGTAGCCGCCGAAGAAGATGGCCTCGGGCGCCTTGGCCTTCATGTTGGTGAGGATGGCGGTGAAGTCCACGGCCTTGTCGGTGGTGAACTCCTGGCCGACCACGGTGAGGCCCTGCTTCTTCGCCTCCTTGGTGAATTCCTCGGCGAGGCCCTGGCCGAAGGCGGTGCGGTCGTCGATCACGCCGACCTTCTTCAGCTTCATCTCCTTGGCCGCATACACGGCCATCGCGCCGCCGATCTGGTTGTCGCTCGCGATGATGCGGTAGAGGTTCTTGTAGCCGCCCTGCGTGACCTTCGGGTTGGTGCCCACTGTGGAGACCATGGTGCCGCCGTCGGCGTAGATGCGCGAGGCCGGGATGGCCACGCCCGAGCAGTACGGGCCCATGACGTACTTCACGCCGTCATCCACGAACTTCTGTGCCACGCTCACGCCGGTCTTGGCGTCGCACTGGTCGTCTTCCGAGGCAAGCTCGAACTTCAGCGTCTTGCCGCCGACCACGAGCTTCTTCGCGTTGAGCTCCTCGATGGCGAGGCGCACGCCGTTTTCATTGTCCTTGCCCGCGAAGGCGTTGGGGCCCGAGAGAGGACCGCTGTGGCCGATCTTGACCACCTGCTCCTGCGCGTGCGCCTGGCCGGCGAGGGCCAGGGCCGCGAGACCGAGAAACGAAACCATGCCTGCTTTTGTCTTCATGCTTCTTCCTGCTGGGTTGGGGACGATGAAAAACACGCGGCCGGCAGCCGACCGGTAAGCCGGTGCCGGCGCGCCGTCGGTTTATTGCATGACCGACTGGTATTGAACAGGCCTCGTCGCGAGCGCCTTCTTCACGATGCCTTCGACGTACTCGCGCTCGGCGCCGACGAGCGGCAGGCGCGGGCGGCGCATGTGCTCGGTGCCCACGCCCACGAGCGCGTCGATGAGCTTGAGGTTCTGCACCAGCTTGGTCGACACGTCGAGGTGCAGCATCGGCGTCATCCACTGGTAGAGCTTGAGCGCCTCTGCGAACTTGCCGGCCTTCATGAGGTCGTAGAGAGCCACGGTCTCGCGCGGGAAGGCGCAGCCCACGCCGGCGAGCAGGCCGTCGCAGCCCAGCGCCAGGCCTTCGTAGGCGAGGTCGTCGACGCCGAGGAACAGCTGGTAGCGCTCGCCCACGGTGTTGCGCAGGTCGGTGATGCGGCGGATGTCGTCGGTGCTTTCCTTGATGGCGGCGATCCATTCGCAGTCGGCCAGCTCGACCATGTGCGCAGGCTTCAGATCGACGCGGTAGGCCACCGGGTTGTTGTAGACCATGATGGGCTTCTGCGCCGCATTGGCGATGGTGCGCACGTTGAGCATGGCCTCGCGCGCATCAGCCACGTAGATCACCGAGGGCATCACCATGAAGCCGGCCACGCCGATCTTGTTGGCGCCGTCGACGTAGCGCAGCGCCTCGCGCGTGCTGGTTTCCGAGACGTTGGCCAGCACAGGGATGCGGCCGTCGGCGGCGTCGAGTGCGATCTTCGCGACCTGCAGCTTCTCCTCCAGCGTCAGCGTGCTGGCCTCGCCGAGCGAGCCACAGGTGACGAGGCCGTGGATGCCGTTGCGGATCTGGAAATCGATGTGCCGGGCCGTGCCCTCGGCGTCGATGCTCTCGTCGGCGTGGAACTTGGTGGTGACGGCGGGAAAGATGCCCTGCCAGCGGGGATTGCTCACTTGATCGCTCCTTCGGATGTGCGGTGGAAGCACCGGACTTTAAATATATTAAGGATATACGGTCAAGATACTTTTGGGGCAAGCGCTCTTTTGCGCCGTGTTCTTCTGTGATACGGAGGGGCGCAGGGCGTGAAAGCCCTGCGCAAGGCCGGCTCGCCTATTTGTGGCCGTCGGCGGGACGCAGCACGCCGCGCTGGAGCGTGACCGGCTTGCCGATCGGCGGCGCAGTCTTCGTCTCGACGGTGCGCAGCCTGCCGTCGTCCATGCGCACGCCCACCTCGTAGACGGTGACGGTGCGCACGTGCTTCTCGATGGCGTTGCCCGCGAAGCCGCCGCCCACCGCGCCCAGCACCGTGGTGGCGACGCGGCCGTTGCCATGGCCGAACTGGTTGCCGACGAGGCCGCCGACCACGCCGCCCGCGACGGCGCCGACACCGCTGGTCTTCTGCTCGCGCTGTACCGGTCGGACCGACTCGACGCGGCCGCAGACCGCGCACGGTGGCGCTGCGCGCGTGGCGGGCGCGGGCTCGGCTGCCGCAACGGCCGTCGAATTCACGGGAGCGGGCGCTGACTGCGGCGCGGCGGCCATCGGCTGAGGAGCGGCGCCGGCGCCGACCGCGGGCGGCGGCATCGCTGGCGCGGGCGGCATGGCGTCGGGCTTGAAGTCGTCGGGCGCCGGGGCAGTCGCCGCGGTAGCCGCGGCGGCCAGGGGCGTGGCGGCGGGCGCCGCCGTTTCCTGCCCCTGCCTGTGCAGCAGCACCCCGCCGAGCGCTGCGACCGCGATGGCCAGCACGCCAATCACGGCCCAGAGCACCCTGGGCGATCTGCCTGCGTGCACGGCCGCAGGCTGTTCGAGGGGCGATGTCGAATCCATGAGATTTCCTTTCAGCCCCGGCGCACGGCGGGGCACCGCCAGAGCATGGCTTCGGGGCGCGCGAAGTTCAATCCGCCGGCGTCCTACAAGGCGATTTCGCGCCCGGGGCGCCGCCGCAGGGGATCAGCCCGCCCGGGCCATGGCCGTGATCGGCTCCAGCGCGAGCAGGGTCAGCTGCCCGTAGCCGACGTGCAGCCAGCCTTCGGCCTGCATGTGCTGCAGCGCGAGGTTGCAGCGCTGCCGCGAGACGCCGGCGATGGCCGCGAGCTCGTCCTGCGCGATGGGCAGGTGGATCAGCCCGAGCGGGTTGTTCAGCGGATGGGCCAGCCCGCACAGCGCATTCGCCACGCGCGCGGGGCCGCGCATCAGCCGCACGTCGCCCACGTGGTCCATGAAGTAGTGCAGGCGCTCGTTGATCTGCGCGTAGATGAAGTCCTTGAACGCCGGGTGCTCCTGCAGCAGGCGGGCGAAATCGTCCAGCGGCAGCAGCGCGACCCGGCTGTCGCGCAGCGCCACGTAGTCGGCGTGGCGGGGCTTGCCGCGCAGCAGTGCGCCCTCGCCGAACCAGCAGCCCGGCAGGATGCCGCCCAGCGTGGAGCTGCGGCCGTCGGCGGCGAGCACCGAGGTCTTGAGCAGCCCCTCCATCAGCCCGAACCAGGCCGACGGGATCTCGCCGCGCCGCCCCAGCAGCTGGCCCTTCGACACCCGGTGCTCGCGCATGCGCTCCATCACCCGCTTGCGCAGCGGCGCAGGCAGGGCCGCGCTCCACGACGACTTGCGCAGCAGCTCGTCCATGCCGAGGCCCGCGGGTTCGTCCGCCTTCGGGCGCCGCGAAGGAAGGGGCCCCGGCGCCCGCCGATGGGGCGCGGCCGGCGGCTCGTGTGGCTTCTTTTCCAACGGGCAAACCCTTAATTCAAATGTCTCATTTCCAACAGTATCGCCGCCGCATCCCCCGAACAATCCGGCCCGAACCGCCCGCCGGGCGGCTCCTGGATGCCAGCTACACGATGCACGATTCGCCCCCTTCCGACGCCCACGGCCAGCTGCTGTGGACACCCTCGGCTGAACAGGTCCGCGCCAGCGGCCTGCATGCCTACCAGCAGTGGCTCGCTGAACGCCACGGCGTGCCGGCGGGCAGTTACGAGGAACTCTGGCAGTGGTCCGTGGACTCGCTGGAGCCCTTCTGGCAGTCGATCCGGGAGTACTTCAGCGTGGTGGGCGAGGGCGCCGCGCAACCGGTGCTCGCGCAGCGCGAGATGCCCGATGCGCAATGGTTTCCCGGCATGCGGCTGAACTACGCCGAGAACGTGTTCCGCAGAACGGGCAATGACCCGGCGAGCCCGGCGATCATCGCGCGCCGGGAAGACGCGCCGCTGCGCACCATCTCGTGGGCCGAGCTGGAGCGCGACGCCGCCGCGCTGGCCGGGCAGATGCGCGCATGGGGCATCGGCCCCGGCGACCGGGTGGCGGGCTACCTGCCCAACTGGCCGGAGACCGTCGTCGCCTTCCTGGCCTGCGCCAGCATCGGCGCCATCTGGTCGAGCTGCGCGCCGGACATGGGCCCCGGCGTGGTCCTGGACCGGCTGCGCCAGATCGAGCCCTGCCTGCTGCTGGCGACCGACGGCTACCGCTACAACGGCAAGCGCCACGACCGCAGCGCCCAGGTGAAGGAACTGCTCGCCGAACTGCCCAGCGTGAAGCGCGTGATCCACGTGCCGGGCCCGGGCGACGAGGCGCCGGCACCCGACTGGCGCGACCGCGTCGACTGGGCCGATGCGCTGCGCGAGGACGCGCCGCCGCGCTACGAACGCCTGCCTTTCGACCACCCGCTGTGGATCGTCTATTCGTCCGGCACCACCGGCCTGCCCAAGGCGATGGTTCACGGCCACGGCGGCATCGTGCTCACGCACCTGAAGACCATGACGCTGCAGCACGACCTGCGCGCGGGCGACCGGCTGCTGTTCCTCGGCAGCACCGGATGGATCGTGTGGAACCTGCAGGTGGGCGCGCTTTTGACCGGCGCGAGCATCGTGCTGTTCGACGGCAACCCCGCCTGGCCCGACGCCGGTGCGCTGTGGCGCTTCATCGGCGAGCAGGGCGTCACGCTGTTCGGCTGCGGCGCGGCCTACCTGGCCAACTGCATGAAGGACAACCTGCGCCCGCGCGACATCGCGAACCTGGAGCGGCTGCGCGCCATCAACGCGACCGGCTCACCGCTGCCGGTGGAAGCCTATCTGTGGGTCTACGAGGCCGTCAAACCCGACCTCTGGCTGGCCTCGATCAGCGGCGGCACCGACATCGCATCGGGCTTCGTGGCCTGCGCGCCCAGCCTGCCGGTGCACGCCGGGGAGATCCAGTGCCCCGAACTCGGCGTGGCGGCGTACGCATTCGACGACGCCGGCCGGCCCGTGGTCGACGAGGTGGGCGAGCTGGTCATCACCAAGCCCATGCCCTCGATGCCGCTGTACTTCTGGAACGATCCGGAGAACCGGCGCTACCGCGAGAGCTACTTCGAGAGCTTTCCTGGTGTCTGGCGGCATGGCGACTGGATCCGCTTCACGCCGCGGCGCAGCGCGGTGATCTACGGGCGCTCCGACAGCACCATCAACCGCTTCGGCATCCGCATGGGCACCGCCGAGATCTACCGCGTGGTCGAGCAGCTGCCCGAGGTGCGCGACAGCGTCGTGGTCGACCTCGAATACCTGGGCCGTCCCTCGTTCATGCCGCTGTTCGTGGTGCTGCAGCCGGGCATGGCGCTCGATGCGGCCCTCGTCGAGCGCATCCGTGCCGCCATCCGCACCAAGGCATCGGCGCGCCACGTGCCCGACGACGTCGTGCAGGTGGACGAGATTCCGCGCACGCTCAGCGGCAAGAAGATGGAAGTGCCCCTGCGCAAGCTGCTGCTGGGCACGCCGGCCGAAAAGGTGGCGAGCCCCGACAGCATGCAGAACCCGCGCAGCCTCGCCTTCTTCATCGACTACGCCCGCCGGCGCGCGGCGGCCTGATTCCCCGGCAGCCTCCCGGGGCCGCCTTCGTTTTCCCCCAGCCCTTTCGCATACACACAAACTCAAGGAGACACAGCACATGCAACGACGCCACTTCCTCAACGCCATGGCAGGCGCCGCCGCCACCGGCGCATTGACGCCCTTCGCCGCCCTTGCGCAGGCGCTGGAGCAGGTGAAGGTCATCTACGGCTTTCCCGCTGGCAGCGCCGGCGACAGCGTGGCGCGCCGCGTGGCCGAGAAGCTCGGCGGCACGCCCTACAGCAAGAACCCGGGCTACGTGGAGAACAAGCCCGGCGCGGGCGGGCGCATCGCGCTGGAAACGCTCAAGGCCGTGCCGGCCGACGGCTCGGTGCTGGCGCTGGCGCCCGTGTCGGCGTTGTCGGTTTATCCGTACATCTATCCGAAGCTCTCGTACAAGCCCGAGGACGTCACGGCCGTATCCATCGGCGCGGTGATGTTCCACGGCCTGGCCGTGGGCCCCTCGGTCCCGGCGGAGGTCAAGACGCTGAAGGACTTCCTCGCCTGGGCCAAGGCCAACCCCGAGAAGGCCAGCTACGGCTCGCCCGGCGCCGGCTCCATGCCGCACCTGCTGGGCGCGCTGCTGGGCATGCGCGCGGGCGTGGAGATCAAGCACGTGCCCTATCGCGGCACCGTGCCCAGCATCACCGACCTGGTGGGCGGCCAGATCGCGGCGGCCATGAACCCCAGCGGCGACTACCTGCAGTACGTGAAGGCCGGCCGCATCCGCGTGCTGGCCACCTCCGGGAAGAAGCGCTCGCCCTTCCTGCCCGACGTGCCGACCTTCACTGAGCTGGGCTACCCCGACGTGACCTCCGAGGAGTGGTTCGGCTTCTACGCGCCGGCCAGGACGCCCGCCGCCGTCATCGCCACCGCCAACGCGGCCATCACCCGGGCGCTGAAGGACAAGGCCGTGATCGACGCGCTGGCCCTGGTCGGCCTGGTCGCGAACGGCAGCACGCCACAGGACATGGCCGCCGACCAGAAGGCCGAGTACGAGCGCTGGGGGCCGCTGGTGAAGCAGATCGGGTTCACTTCGGAGTCTTGAGCGCGGAGTCCTGAGCGGCCTCCTGCAAGGCGATGTCGGCGCCCGCCAGGAATCGCTTCGCCTCGCCTCGCATGCCCTGCGAGATGGCGTCCCAGGTGCGCGCGGGAAAGTCCGGCGGCAGCAGCGCCTCGACCTCGCCCAGCGCGGCGTCCACCGACGCCACCAGCTCGAGCATCGCGTTCCACACGCCGATGCCGCCGTTCTTCATTGCCAGGGCATGCCAATGGCGGGCCTGGATGGTCTGGAACACGTAGTGCGCATTCCTCGAGCAGATCGCCATCGCCAGGCCCGCCCTGCGCGGCTGGAACTGATTGGCGCCATCGCCGAAATACGGCCACATCGAGATGACGTCGTACAGCGGCGTCATCTCGTAGGCGTCGCCGCGCTGGAGGTGGATCGAGAAGTTCTTGGCATGCCCGTCGGTGGCCGCGAGCAGGAAGAAAGCCAGCTGCGCGAGCAGGAAGCGCGCGCCGTCCTCGGCGCTCCTGCTGCCTTGCAGCAGCTGCAGGCACTTCGGCATGCCGGGCCCGCCGTGCTGCTCGTACTTCTTTTCTGACGGCAGGCCCAGGGCCTGGCAGAAATCTTCCTGCGGCAGTCGTGCGATCCAGGTCCTGCCGTCCATCCACTCGCGGTCGAAGCGCTCCACGACCAGCACCGTCTGCCCGCCGAAGGTGGCCATGGAAGTCGGTGCCACCGGCAGGCCGAGGGCCAGCACGATCTGCGCGCACAGCCATTCGTTCTGCACCGAGTCGGAGGCGTCCACGCGCCTGGAGCCGCCGATCAGCCCGAGCGGCAGCTTCACGATGTGCGTAGTGGGCGTGGCGCCGTGCGGCCGGCACCACGCATCGTTCCAGCGGGTCAGCGCCGTCTTTTCCTGCGCGCCGGCCAGCGAGATGCGAAACAGGTCTTCGTCGCGCATGCCTTGCGGCACGTCCTCGGACGGCACGGCCTGCAACAGGTCGGCGATCTGCGCCTCGTCCAGCGGCTCGCAGTCGATGGCGTTCCAGCCTTGCGGAACGGCCCCTTCGGGCACGAGTTGAACGGCGCCGACACAGTCGCGGCCGATGGCTTCGAGCAGGCCGAAGGCCGTGGCGTCCTTGAGCCGGAAGCGGTTGCGCAGCCGCGCGCGAATCCTGTCGTTGTCGGGCAGCAGGTTGTCGAAGTAGTTGCGGACCACCTCGCCGCGAACCTCGAGCGCGCTGTTGAGCGGGATCGACAGCGACAGCGATCGCCGCCGCGGCGATTCAGCCCAGGCCGGGTCGTAGTGGAAGGAATGGGCGCCGCGTTCGACGATCCAGGTGCCTACGCGCTCTCCGTTCATCCAGGCGTCGAGGGCCTGCGTCACCACGACTCCCTCTTGGGCCGGACGACGAAGTTCCGGCGCGAGGTGGGCTTGACGTCCTTGCCGGGGTTCAGCGCCTGGAGTGCGCGAAGCGATTCGCCCGGCGCACCCGGCGATTCGGCTTCCAGCCGCACCAGCACCGACTGGTCGCTCATCGGCGTGGCGGTCCATGGGCCGGGCGGAAGCTTCACGGCGTCGTACAGCGCGGGCTCTTCCGCGGCCACGGGCACGGGACTTGGCGCTGCTTCCTCACGCAGGCAGAAGGAGGCGCCCAGCGCCGACAGGAGCTTCATCAGCTGCTCGAAGCTGACCGCGCCGGGGTTCGCCTCGATTTCCGCGATGCGGGCCTGGCTGACGCCGATGATGGCGCCGGCCTGAGCCTGCGTCAGGCCGCGCTGCTTGCGCAGGGCCTTGAGGTGCGGCCGCAGTTGATCGACGAAGCGCAGGGGATATTCCATTGCACCTGCAGAATATCGGCCCTGTCTTATTTTGTCAAAATATCGTCTTTGGCGTATTTTTCTTCAATATAGGTTCAGGCTTGTAATTTCCCTGCCATCAGTCGATCTTCGCCCCCGACGCCTTCACCACCGCCCCCATCGCATCCCAGTCTGCGCGCAGCAGCTTCTGGAACTCCTCCGCGCTCTGGCTGCGCGGCTCCACGCCCAGGCGCTTGAAGCGTTCCTGGATCGCGGGGTCGGCCAGCACTTTGTTGGTCACGGCGTTCAGGCGCTCGACCTCGGCCTTGGGCGTGCCGGCCGGTGCAAGCAGGCCGATCCACGAATCGAAGGCGTAGCCGGGCAGGCCGCTCTCGGACACGGTGGGCAGCTTGGGCAGGAAGGGGCTGCGCGACTGGCCGGTGGAGGCCAGCAGCTTCATGCGCGCGTCGTCCTGGAAGCCGATCACGCCGATGCTCGACGAGATCACCGCCTGCACGCGGCCCGCGAGCACCTCGTTGACGGCCTCGCCGGTCGACTTGGTCGGGATGTGCGTCATCTGCAGGCCGGCCTTCGCGAGGAAGGAGGCCATCGCGAGGTGCGTGGCGCTGCCGTTGCCGGCCGAGGCGTAGTTGTACTTGCCGGGGTTGGCCTTGACCTCCTTGATGAAGTCGGCCGTGCTCGACACGCCCATGCCGCTGGACACCGCGAGCACGTAGCCCGCGTTGCCGACGTTGGCGACGCCGACGAAGTCCTTCAGCGGGTCGTAGCTGAGCTTGCTGTAGAGGAAGCCCGCGATGTTGTGGCTCGCCGCGGCGAGGACCAGCGTGTTGCCGTCGGCCGGCGCGCGCGCCACGATCGCCGCGCCCACGGTACCGCCCGCGCCCGCGCGGTTCTCGACGATGGCGCTGGCGTTCAGCGCGGCGCCCAGTTCGTTGTTGAAGGCGCGCGCCACCGTGTCCTGCACCGCGCCGGTGCCGAAGGGCACGACGATGTGGATCACGCGCTGCTGCGCATGCAGCGGCGCGACGGCGCAAAGCGCGGCGGCAGCCGCGAGCGCTGCCAGGGAACGTCGGGTGAACGGGGTCGTGGTCATCTGGGTGGCCGCTTTCATCATCATCGTCAACAGGAAAAAAAAGGAATGCCGATCAGGCGCGCGCCGGTAGCCAGCGCTGCACCAGCTTCACGAAGTAGCTGGCGCCGATCGGGATGATCTCGTCGTTGAAGTCGAACGAGGTGTTGTGGATGATGCAAGGGCCGGGCCCGTGGCCGTCGAGCCGGTGGTCGCCGTCGCCGTTGCCCAGGAAGGCGTAGCAGCCGGGCCGCGCGAGCAGCATGTGGGCGAAGTCCTCGGCGCCCATCACGGCGGGGAAGTCGTCGGTGACCATGTCGTCGCCCACCACCTCGCGCATCACGCTTGCGGCGAAGCGCGCCTCGGCCGGGTGGTTCACGGTCGGCGGCGAGGAGCGCTTGAAGAACACCTCGGCCGTGCAGCCGTGTGCCGCCGCCACGCCCGCGGCGACTTCGCGCAGGCGGGCTTCGAGCTTGTCGATGGCGTCGATCGAGAAGGTGCGGATGGTGCCGCCGACGGTGGCGAAGTCGGGAATCACGTTCGGCGCGTCGGAGCCTTGCAGCTGCGTGACCGCGAGCAGCGCGCGCTCGGTGCTCGGGATGGTGCGCGCCACGATGGTCTGCAGCTGCTGCGCGAGCGTGACCACCGCCGCCACCGGGTCGATGCCGGTGTGCGGCATCGAGGCGTGCGTGCCGCGGCCGCGCACGGTGATCATGTAGGTGTTGCTCGAGGCCATCAGCGCGCCTTCGTTGAGCGCGAAGCGGCCCACGTCGCCGACCGGGAAGTTGTGCAGGCCGAAGACGGCGTCGCAGGGAAAGCGCTCGAACAGGCCCTCGTCGATCATCTTCTTGGCGCCGGCCTTGCCCATCTCCTCGGCGGGCTGGAAGATGAAATTCACCGTGCCGTCGAAGTCGTCGGGCCCTTGCTGCGAGAGGTGCCAGGCGGCGGCCAGCAGCATGGTGGTGTGGCCGTCATGGCCGCAGGCGTGCATGCGGCCGGGGTGCGTCGACTTGTGGGCGAACTCGTTGGCCTCGTGCAGCGGCAGCGCGTCCATGTCGGCGCGCAGGCCGATGGTGCGGCTGCCCGTGCCCTTGCGCAGCACGCCCACGAGCCCCGTGCCCGCGATGCCGCGGTGCACCTCGATGCCCCACTCGGCGAGCAGCTTCGCGACCTTGTCGGAGGTGCGGTGCTCCTCGAAGCCGAGTTCGGGGTGGGCGTGGATGTCGCGGCGGATCTCGACGAAGCGGGCGGCGTTGGTGATGAAGGAATCGGTGATGTTCATGGCGGGGCTGCTGGCAGCGGAATCGTTCGATGGAAGAAGAAGCGAACGATTCTGGCGCAGCAGCCCGCCGCGCGCACGCCGGATCGACTGCCGGCCAGGCTGCTACGCAATTCGCCCTTCCTGCCTCAGCCGCGCGCCGATGCGCCGGATCTCGCCCTCGCCCTGCTCGAGCGCGGCCTTGCTGGTGTGCACCGAGTAGTAGCCCATCACCAGCTCGTGCGGATGCTTCGCCGCAGAGCCCAGCACGAAGGCCGTGTCGCCGTGCGCCACGAAGTCGATGGCCGCGCCCGACTCCTCGAACACCGCGAGCTCGCCCGCGGCAACGGGGCCGCCGGCGTCGCCGCCCGCCTCAAGCGCGCCGGCGCTCACTGCGATCCAGCCCACCGTGTGTCCGGCCGGCGGCACGTAGGTCCAGCGTTCGCCGTCCTTGAGCTTCACGGCCAGGTAGTTCATCGGCGAAGGCGCGGCGACGGGGCTGCGCGCCGCGCCGTAGCGCCCGAGCAGCACGCGCGCCGGGCCTTCCTGCGGCACCTGCGAGGGCGCGAGGTACATGCTCTGCGCGGGCGCGTTCTCCTCCGAAGGCGGCAGCGCCACCCACAGCTGGAAGCCGCTCACACGCTCCACGCCCGGCGCGGGCGCGCCGGTGTGCCACACGCCGTTGCCGGCGCGCATCCATTCCACGCCGCCGCCGCGCAGCGTGCCCTGCTCGCCGGTGGTGTCCTCGTACTGCGTGTCGCCTTCCATCAGCCAGGTCAGCGTCGCGATGCCCGAGTGCGGATGCAGGCCGAAGCCCTTGTGGCCGCCGGTCACGTCGAAGCCGAAGAGGTCGAGGAACACGAAGGGCTTGAGGAATTCGCCCAGGTCGCCGGGACTCATCAGCCGCGTGATGCCGCCATGGCGCGAGCCGCGCGTGCGGTAGACGATGGCGCGGGCGCTCGTTTCGATGGCCGTGGCCGTCATGCGGCCTCCCTCGCGCTCTTCAGCGCCTTGGTCCACCACGCGATGTCGTCGAGCAGCGCGGCGGCCGCCTGCGCGAGGTGCGGGAAGTCGGCGAAGCTCTTGCCCTGCTGCCAGATGCCCAGGAACTCGACCATGCCGATGTGCACCGCGTGGCGCACCGGCGCCATCTGCATCTCGACCGCCACCAGCCGCAGCTGCTCGATGGCGCGCGCCGCGCCCACGCCGCCGTAGCCCACGAAGCCGATCGGCTTGCGGATGAACTCCTTGTAGGCCCAGTCGATGGCGTTCTTCAGCACGGCGGCGGGGCCGTGGTTGTACTCGGGCGTGACGACGATCAGGCCGTCGAAGGTGGCCAGCTTGGCCTGCCAGCGCTGCGCGGCCTCGTTCTTCACCGGGCCCCAGGCCGGCGCGCCGGCTTCGTCGAAAAGTGGCAGCGGGTGGTCGCGCAGGTCGACCAGTTCGAAGGCGAGGTCGGTGCGCTGCTTGGCGATCTCGTGGATCCACTGCGCGGGCTTCTCGCCGAAGCGGCCTTCGCGGGTGGAACCGAGGATGATGCCGATGCGGGGTTGTTGCTGGGTCATGGGGTACTCCGGAAGAGGTTGGAAGGAAGAAAAGGAAATCAGGCCGCCGCGACGGGCCGGGACTGCGGCCGCAGCCGCCAGGCGACGAAGCCCGACAGCAGCGCCAGCACCACGGCCGGCGCGGGGTTGCCGCCGATCAGCAACAGGTGCGTGGCAACGGCGCAGACCATGGTCGCGAACAGCAGCAGGCCGCCGAGGAAGCCGGTCGCGGGCACGAGCAGCAGCACCGCGCCGCCGACCTCGACGAGGCCGGTCACATAGCGGAACCACTGGCCGAAGCCGATGGCGTCGAACACCTGGACCATCTGCTGCGCGCCAGCCAGCTTGGCCGCGCCCGCGGCCACGAAAGCCAGCGCCAGCAGGATGCGCACGCCCCAGACGATGCGGCGCTGGGTAGGAGAAGCAAGGGATGAAGTAGTCATGGGCTCAAGGTTAGGCACGCACCCATTGATCGACTAGGCGGTAGAGTCGGATTGCACTCGTCCACAAATTGAAGGAATCAGTCCGCCATGTTCGACCTCAACGACGCCGCCGTCTTCGTCCAGGTGGTGCGCCACGGCAGCTTCGCCGAGGCAGGCAGGCGCCTGGGCCTGCCGCCCAACACCGTGAGCCGGCGCATCCAGCAGCTCGAGTCGCAGCTGGGCACCCGGCTGTTGCAGCGCTCCACCCGCAAGCTCACGCTGACCAGCGCCGGGCAGGATTTCCACGACCAGTGCGCCGGCCACATCGACGGGCTCGCCGCCGCCGGGCAGGCGCTGGCGGCCGGCGGCCAGGAACCCAGCGGCCTGGTGCGCGTGGCCGCGCCGGCGGATTTCTTCGATTTCTTCCCGATGGAATGGGTGGCCAGCTTCCTGGCCGAGCACCCGCTGGTCAGGCTCGATTTCGCGCTCAGCGACGCGGCCGCCGACCTGATCGCCGAGCGCATCGACGTGGCCTTCCGCGGCGGCGTGCTGCGCGATTCGGGCTACGTGGGCCGGCGGCTGGTCACCCGCAGCGCCGGCCTGCTGGCGAGCCCCGCCTACATCGCCCGGCGCGGCGAACCGAAGAGCCTGCAGGAGCTGGCCCAGCACGACTCCGTGACCCCGTCGACCCCCACCGGCCACACCACCTGGCGCCTCACCGGCCCCGACGGCGCGGAAGAGGAAGTGCAGGTCACCGGCCGCTTCACCGGCAACACCGCCCAGGCGCTGCGCAGGGCCGCGCTGGCCGGACTCGGCATCGCGCAGCTGCCGCCAGCGATGGCCACGCGCGACGAGCAGGCGGGCCAGCTGGTGCGCGTGCTGCCGCAGTACGAGTACGCAGGGCGCGGGCTCAACGTCGTCTACCCGAGCCGCAAGCACCTGCCGCTGGCGGTGTCGGCGTTCATCGGGCTGGTGATGGGGAAGCTCGACCAGATGGACGTGCTGAAATAGCCGCGCGGCCCTCCAGGCCCTCGGGAAAGGCCCGGCCGCCTGCGCCTTCGGGTTTCGTCCGAGAATGCGAGCCCATGAAAATCGCAAAAGACACCGTCGTCACCATCAAGTACAAGGTCTCCGACGCCCAGGGCAAGCTCATCGAGGCGAGCCCCGAGCCGATGGCCTACCTGCATGGCGGATACGAGAACACCCTGCCCAAGATCGAGGAGGCGCTCGACGGCAAGGAAAAGGGCTACCAGACCGTGCTGAACCTCGCCCCCGCAGACGCTTTCGGCGAGCGTGACGAGTCGCTGGTGCGCAGCATCCCCAAGACCGACTTCCCGCCCGGCGTGAAGGTCGGCGGCCAGCTTCAGGGCCGCCTCGACGACGGCCGCGAGCACGTCTTCACCGTGATGAAGATCAAGGGCCCGGTCGTGCTGCTCGACGGCAACCATCCCTGGGCAGGCAAGGCGCTGAAGTTCAGCCTGCAGGTGACGGACGTGCGCGCGGCGCAGCCGGTGGAGATCGAGCACCGGCATGTTCATGGGGCGCATGGGCACCATCACTGAACGGGCCGTGTCGGCCTACGGAATCGACTAGCTCTTCTTCCAGAACCTCGCCGCATCCTCGATCTTCGCGAGCGCCTTGCGGCTGGCCTTCGCCCCGGCCTCGCGCCGTGCCGTGAACCATCCCACGGCGAACCAGGCGCGCGCATCGCGCGCGGCGGCCTCGCGGTACAGCGCGAGCGCGACGGCCTCGTCGTTGAATTCGCCCAATGCGTCCTGTGCGGGGCGCAGGGCCTTCAGGTAGGTGTTGGCGCCTTCTTCCTTTTCATCGAACAGCGGCGCCACGAACTCGGCGAGGTAGCGCAAACGCTTGAGGCGCTTGCGCACGCGGTGCTGGCTTTCGGTGTCCAGCGATTCGAAGCGCTTGCCGTCGCGCAGCACCTGCTTGTGCAGGCGCTGCAGGCGCTTGCGAAGCAGGCGGCGGGCGTCGTTGGCGTCTGCCGGTGCCGATGGCGGATCGCCTTCCGTAACCGGTTCGGATTCGGCCGGTTTCGCCGCAGTGAAGCCGATCAGCGAGACGAGCACGTTCTGGAAGGCCGGTGCGCGCACGATGTCGCCGGGCGAGGGCGCATCGGCTGCGGCGGCATCGTCGGCGGCCAGCGGATCGAAGTCGGGCGCGCCGGCTTCGCGCAGGCGGGGCTGGGCGAGCTTCACCACCTGTTCACGGTCGCGCAGTGCGCCGAGGGCGCGGAAGGCGTCGACGAGCGGGGGCTCCCATTCGGCAGCCTGGGCGGCGCCCGAGGCGGGATCGAGATCGGCGAGCTCGCGCAGGGCCGTGCGCAAGCGGCGGATGCCGATGCGCAACTGGTGGATCTGCTCCTCGTCGGTGCTGCCCGCGGCGATCTCGCCCGCGTTCGGCAGCATCTGCGCAAGGCACGACGCGACCACGGCCCGCCGGATGGCCAGGCCGTCCGGATGCTGATCGGCGAAGCGCGGCGGCTCGGCCTTCACTGCTTCCACGGTCTCCTGCGCCGCAAGCAGCCGCGCGCCGCGCTCCGCCTTCGATACGGTGCTGAACCACAGCCCGTGCTGCTGCGACCAGCGCCGCGCAAGCGAGACCAGGCCCTGCACGTCGCCGCGCTTGAGTTCCAGCTCGAGCTCGCACACCGGCGATTCGCGTTGCTCGGGCGTGCCGGCGTGGGCGACGACCTTGCCGACGTCCAGCGCCATCTCGATCACCGCACCGCCGGGGCCGCTGACGCGAACGTCGCGGGTGAGCCGCACGATGTCGGTCGATTGCCGCTCGACCAGCGGCGTGCCGTCGGCGAGGAGCTTCGCGAGCCGCTCGCCCACGGGCGTGCCGTGGTGGCGCTGCGGATCCATCTGCGGCGCCGGTCCTGCCGTGCCCAGGTCGACGTTGTGCTCCAGGCGGTGCAGGGCGTTGTCGCCGGTGGCCTTCACCGTCTGCACCCAGCGAGGCCCTTCCTTGCGCAGCCGCAGCACCACGCCGTCGGCGGCCAGGCGCTGGTCGGCGGTGTCGAAATAACGGGCCTGCAGGCGGGTGCGCTCGACGGTGCCGCGCCTGAGGGCAGCTTCGACGGCCTTCAGGCGGCCGGCGGGGATGCAGAACTTGAACTCGATTTCCATGATGGCACCCATGATGCCCGGTCCGTTTCGCCCCTTGCAATCGCGGTCGCATCGTCTGGATCGGTAGCTTCGAAAAATTATGTGGACACCGTCCATTTGATTTGCTATCGTTTGTGGACGGCGTACACAAAACGCCGGACAGCACCTCCACAAACCTCTTTTCATCGACAGGACGACACCATGGCCACCAAGCAGATCTTCGTGAATCTCCCCGTCAAGAACCTCGAAAAGACCAAGGCGTTCTTCGCCGCCCTGGGCTACACCTTCAACGAGCAGTTCACCGACGCCAATGCCGCGTGCATGGTCGTCCAGAAAGACAGCATCCACGTGATGCTGCTGGTCGAGGAGTTCTTCAAGACCTTCACCACCAAGAGCATCGCCGACACCGCCAAGAGCACCGAAGTGCTGCTGTGCCTCTCGTGCGAGAGCCGCGCCGAGGTCGACGATCTGGTGGCCAAGGCCAAGGCCGCCGGCGGCACCACCCCGACCGAGCCGAAGGACTACGGCTTCATGTACGGCCACGGCTTCCAGGACCTCGACGGCCACCTGTGGGAGCTGGTCTACATGGACCCGAACGCCGCCGTGACGCACCAGAACCCCTGAGGCAGCGCCGCCGCACAGGACCCGGACGATGCCGATCGTTCCATACGCGCTCTTCACTGTTGCACGGAAAGCCCCTGGCGGAAGGCGGCGCCGCCCCGATATTCCATCCACCGGCACGGCATCATCGGCCGCGCCCCCCATGGAAAGGAATATCCGCATGTCCGACAACAACAACGACAACAGGAGCCCCGTCGTCCAGGTCAAGCCGCTCGGTTTCCCGTGGCAGACGATCGACCCGTTCCTCTTCTGCGTCTACCACGACGACGCCTACCCGAAGGCCAACGGCCGCATGGGCCCCGAGGCCTCGCTGGCCGGCCGCCAGATCGGCCAGGACTTCAGCCGCAAGGACGGCTGGAGCATGTACCACGGCGAGACGGTGCCGGGCTTTCCCTCGCACCCGCACCGCGGCTTCGAGACCGTGACCATCGTGCGCAAGGGCCTGGTCGACCATTCCGACTCGCTGGGCGCCACCGCGCGCTTCGGCGGCGGCGACGTGCAGTGGCTCACGGCCGGCAAGGGCATCGTGCATTCCGAGATGTTCCCGCTGCTCGACGCCGACACGGCCAACCCGCTGGAGCTGTTCCAGATCTGGCTCAACCTGCCGGCGAAGAGCAAGATGGCCGAGCCGCACTTCACGATGTTCTGGTCGGAGGCCATTCCGCGCTTCGTCTCCGACGACGCGAAGGGCGGCCGCACCGAGGTCGCCGTGATCGCGGGCCGGCTCGGCGACGACCCATCCAGCGGCCGGTCCCCGATCCAGCCGCTGGCGCCCCCGCCCGATTCCTGGGCCGCGCAGGCCGATGCCGACGTGGCGATCTGGACGCTGAAGATGACGCCCGGCGCCCAATGGACGCTGCCCGCCGCCGCCGGCGAGGGCACGCGGCGCATGCTGTACTTCTTCAAGGGCGCGACGGCGCGGGTCGGCGGCGAGCAGGTGCAGGGCCCGGCGGCCGTCGAGCTGCGCGCGGACGTGGCCGTGGAAATCGTCAACGGCGACGCGGAAACCAGCGAGTTCCTGGTGCTGCAGGGCCGCCCGATCGCCGAGCCGGTGGCGCAGTACGGCCCCTTCGTGATGAACACGCAGGCCGAGATCAGCCAGACCATGGCCGACTACCGCCGCACGCAGTTCGGCGGCTGGCCCTGGGAAGACCCGGCGCCGGTGCACGGCCACGACGCGCCGCGCTTCGCGCGGCACCCCGGCGGGCGCGAGGAGCTGCCGGCGGAAGCGGCTGGAAAGCTCGCCTAGAAAGTCTTGAGGATCTCGACGCTCGGCGCCGTCATGCGCGGCACGAACTCGATGACCTCGGTGCGCGCCACCCCGCCCTGCACGAAGGGGTCGCGCGCCAGCACCGCCTCCAGGCCCTCGCGGTCGCCCGAGCGCGCGAGGATCACGCCGCCCTGGCGCGGCACCTGCCGGCCCGAGGCCACGAAAAGGCCGCTTTCGTAGTGCTTCTTGAGCCAGACCATGTGCGCATCCATCAGCGCGTCGACCTCCTCGAGCGGACGGATGTAGGTGAGGGTGACGATGAACATGGGCGGGAGGCGGTGATTTCGGAAGCCCTGATCCTATGGCCTCGGCGCCCATGCCGCTGAATGCAGGTGTGCACGTGCGTAACCGGCTGCACGCCGCCGTCGAGCCGTCCGCCGCGGCGCTATTCGATCGCCACGCCGCCTTCCTTCACCAGCTTCGCGAACTTCGCCGTCTCCTCGCGGATCTGCCGCGCCATCTCTTCCTGCGTGCCGCCCAGCGGCTCGGCGCCGATGGCCTGCATGCGCTGCGCGAACTCGGGCGAATGGATGATCTTCACCATCTCGGCGTTCAGCCGCGCCAAGATCTCCTTCGGCGTGGCCGCCGGCGCCAGCACACCGAACCAGGTGCCGATGTCGAAGCCCTTGAGCCCGGCTTCCTCCAGCGTCGGCACGTCCGGCAGCACCGAAGAGCGCCGCGCGGTGGTCACGGCCAGCGCGCGCAGCTTGCCGCCCTTGATGTGCTGCAGCACCGGCGTGATGGTGTCGAAGGACATCGCCACCTGCCCGCCGAGCAGGTCGGTGGTGAGCGGCCCGCTGCCCTTGTAGGGCACGTGCAGCAGCTTCGTGCCGGTGCTGGCCTGGAACTGCGTGCCGATCAGGTGCTGCGCCGTGCCGTTGCCATTGGAGCCGTAGGCCAGCTTCTCGGGCGCGGCCTTGGCGAGCGCGACCAGCTCGGCGACGTTCTTCGCGGGCGTGTTCGCGGCGTTGATGACCAGCACGTTCGGCACCATGGCCACCACGGTGATGGGCGCCAGGTCCTTCTGGAAGTCGTAGGGCAGCTTCCTGTAGACGCTGGTGGCGATGGTGTGGTGCACCGCGCCCATCAGCAGCGTGTAGCCGTCGGGCTTGGCCTTCGCCACGTAGTCGGCACCGAGCGTGGCGCCGGCGCCCGGCTTGCTCTCGACCACGACCGGCTGGCCGAGCGACTGCGAGAGCTTGTCGGCCAGCGCGCGGGCCAGCACGTCGGTGGTGCCGCCGGCCGGGAAGGGCACGACGAGGCTGATCGGCCGCGTGGGCCAGCCAGCGGTGGCCTGCGCCTGCTGCGCGAAGGCGAGGGCGGTGGTGCCCAGCCCCAGCGCAATGACTGCAGCCTGCAGCAAGGTGCGCCGATGCAGGCGCGCGTTCGATGAAGCGTTCATGTCTTGTCTCCGGCTCGTTGTAGTGGTGCGCGCATCGAGGCGCGCGGATACCGTGGAATCGCTTGTCCGCCCGGGTGACAGATCAGGCCGCCAGCCGCAGCGGCTCGGCCGCTATGTGCGCGCAAACCGCGCGCGTCACCTCTTCGGTGGTCGCATTGCCGCCCAGGTCGCGCGTGTGCAGGGCGGGGTTGGCCGTGACGTGCTCCACCGCGGCCATCACGCGGCGCGCGGCCTCGGTCTCGCCGAGGTGCTCCAGCAGCATCACCACCGACCAGAAGGTGCCCACCGGGTTGGCGAGCCCCTTGCCCATGATGTCGAAGGCCGAGCCGTGGATGGGCTCGAACATCGACGGGTAGCGCCGCTCCGGATCGATGTTGCCGGTGGGCGCGATGCCCAGGCTGCCCGCGAGCGCGGCCGCGAGGTCGCTGAGGATGTCGGCGTGCAGGTTGGTGGCGACGATGGTGTCGAGCGTGGCGGGCCGGTTGACCATGCGCGCGGTCATCGCGTCCACGAGCTCCTTGTCCCAGTGCACGTCGGGAAACTCCTTCGAGACCTGCAGCGCGATCTCGTCCCACATCACCATCGCGTGGCGCTGCGCGTTGCTCTTGGTGACCACGGTGAGAAGCTTGCGAGGGCGTGATCGAGCCAACTTGAAGGCGAAGCGCATGACACGCTCCACGCCGGCTCGGGTCATCATGCTCACGTCGGTGGCGGCCTCGATCGGATGGCCCTGGTGCACGCGACCGCCGACGCCGGCGTATTCGCCCTCGGAGTTCTCGCGCACGATCACCCAGTTCAGGTCTTCCGCCCTGCAGCGCTTCAGCGGCGCGTCGATGCCCGGCAGGATGCGCGTGGGCCGCACGTTGGCGTACTGGTCGAAGCCCTGGCAGATCTTCAGGCGCAGGCCCCACAGCGTGATGTGGTCCGGGATGTGCGGATCGCCCGCGGAGCCGAAAAGAATCGCGTCCTTCTTACGCAGCGCGTCGAGGCCGTCGGCCGGCATCATCTCGCCGTGCGCGCGATACCAGTCGCCGCCCCAGCCGAAGTCTTCGAAGCTGAAGTTCAGCGCACCGCCGGAGGCCTCGGCCAGCGCCTCCATCACCTGTCGGCCTGCGGGTATCACTTCCTTGCCGATGCCGTCGCCGGGAATGGTGGCGATGCTGTAGCTGCTGCTCATCGTCGATGTCCTTCTTCGTTTGTGTGTGTAGGTGCTCTGTCGGGCTCCCACTGTAGGATCGGTCGCGTCGAACGATTCACGCCGGAAGTGAATCCATCGTTAACCTGAATTCAACAATCGGATCAACCATGGCAGCCCCGGTACAGCCCGCCGACCTCGGTTTCTTCTCCACGCTCGCGGCCAGCGGCAGCCTGAGCGCGGGGGCGCGCGAGCTCGGCATCAGCACGCCCGCGGTGAGCAAGCGGCTCGCGCAGATGGAGTCGCGCCTGGGCGTCACGCTGGTGAACCGCACCACGCGGCGCATGAGCCTCACGCCCGAGGGCGAGCTCTACGTGGCGCACGCGCGCCGCATCCTCGGCGAGATCGACGACATGGCGCAGCTGCTCGGCGGCGCGAAGGGCGAGCCCCAGGGGCTGCTGCGCGTGAACGCCACGCTGGGCTTCGGGCGCAGCCATGTGGCGCCGCTGATCTCGAAGTTCGCGAAGAAGCACCCGCAGGTGGAAGTACAGCTGCAGCTCTCGGTGAACCCGCCGCCGCTGACCGACGACGCCTTCGACGTCTGCATCCGCTTCGGCGCACCGCCCGAGGCCCGCGTGATCGCGCGGCGCATCGCGTCGAACCGGCGCCTCCTGTGCGCCTCGCCCGCATATCTCGCGCGCGCCGGGCAGCCCAAGGTGCCCAACGACCTCACGCGGCACCGCTGCATCGGCATCCGCCAGGGCGACGAGGCCTACGGCATCTGGCGCCTGAGCAGCGGGCGCGGCACCGCGCAGCGCACCGAGGCGGTGAAGACGCGCGGCATGCTCAGCACCAACGACGGCGAGATCGCGGTCAACTGGGCGCTCGACGGCCACGGCATCCTGATGCGCGCCGAGTGGGACATCGCGCGCTACCTGCGCAGCGGGCGCCTCGTGCAGGTGCTCGCCAGCTACCGCACGCCCGACGCCGACATCTACGCGGTGTATCCGCAGCGCCACCAGCTGTCGGCGCGCGTGCGAACTTTCGTCGACTTCATGGCCGCCGCGCTGGGCAAAGACGACATGCCGCCCAGGGCTTGAGACCCGATCCGACAGGCGCGGGCGCGCGTTTCTGCTACGGTGGATTCGAACCGATCGACCTTCGACGAAAGGCCCCGCCCATGCCATCGCGCAACCCGCAGATCCTGCCGCCCGCCTTCGTGCCGCCCTACCTGCTGAGCCGGCTCGCCGAAAGCGCCAGCCCGCCGCTGAGCGAACGCGCGGTGAGCACGCTGACCATCGACCGCGAGCATCGCGCGCTGCGTGGCCTGGTGCCGCCGGCGGTGGTCTCCAACATCACCGGCACGCCGGTGCGCCCTGCGCGGCCCAATTCGCCCGAGCGCGCCATCCACGACGCGGGCCACACGACCGAACTGCCCGGCAGGCTGGTGCGCACCGAAGGCAGGCCCGCCACCGGCGACATCGCGGCCGACGAGGCCTACGAGCACCTGGGCGCCACCTGGCGGCTGTACCGCGAGGTGTACGAGCGCGACTCCATCGACGGCGCGGGCATGCCGCTGACCGGCAGCGTGCACTACGGCAGGAACTACGACAACGCCTTCTGGAACGGCGCGCAGATGGTGTTCGGCGATGGCGACGGCGAGGTGATGAACCGCTTCACCATCGCGGTGGACATCATCGGCCACGAGCTCACGCACGGCGTGATCGACCACGAGGCCGCGCTCGTCTACCAGGGCCAGCCCGGCGCGCTCAACGAATCGATCTGCGACGTGTTCGGCGTGCTGGTGAAGCAGCACGTGCTGAAGCAGACCGCGCAGCAGGCCGACTGGCTCATCGGCGCGGGGCTCTTCATGTCCAGCGTGAAGGCCAAGGCCCTGCGCTCGATGGCCGAGCCCGGCACCGCCTACGACGACCCGGTGATCGGCAAGGACCCGCAGCCCGCGCACATGAAGGACTTCGTCGTCACCTCGCAGGACAACGGCGGCGTGCACATCAACTCGGGCATTCCGAACCGCGCCTTCCACCTGGCGGCCGTTGCCATCGGCGGGCCGGCATGGGAGAGCGCAGGCCGCGTCTGGTACGACACGCTGCGCGACAGGCGCCTTCGCAACGACGCCGACTTCGAGGCCTTCGCGACGCTCAGCATCGATGTGGCGTCGCAGCGCTTCGGCGCCGGCAGCGCGGTCCGCAAGGCGGTGGCCGACGCCTGGCAGGCCGTGGGGGTGATCGCGCCATGATCCGCCTGCCGCCGCTGAACGAGGCGACCACCGTGCGTGTGACGCGCGAGGGCGGCCTGGCCTACCTGCCGGGCCTCGCGCAGCCGCGCAGCTTCCAGCTCGGCGAGTGCACGCAGGAGCTGCGCCAGCGGATCGGCGATGCGCTGCAAAGCGCCGTGCCGCGCGCACAGCAGCAGGCCGGCGCGACGGTGTCGGGCGGCGACCAGCGCTTCTACCGCGTCGAGGTGCTCGTGCGCAGCGCGGGCGAGCAGCAGGACATCTTCGTGAGCTTCGAGGTGCCCGAGGCCGAGGCGCCGGAGGCGCTGGTGCACCTGTGGAAGGAAGCGGGCAGAAGCTGAAAAAGCCTAGGCACCGCCCAGGACCACCGACGCGATCAGCCACACGTTGGCCGCGCCGATCACGCTGAACAGCAGCCAGGCGAGCGACTTCACCACCGGCCCGTTGGCGAAGCCGCCCATCAGCGCGCGGCTGCTCGTGAAGCGGATCAGCGGCCACATCGCGAAGGGCAGCTGGAAGCTCAGCACCACCTGGCTGAGCACCAGCATCTTGCCCACGCCGCCATCTCCGAACCACCACACGCCCAGCCATGCCGGGCCCAGTGCCAGCGCACGCGTGATGAGCCTGCGCTGCCAGCACGGGATCTTCAGGTCGAGGAAGCCTTCCATGATGATCTGGCCCGCAATGGTGCCGGTGAAGGTCGAGCTCTGTCCCGAAGCAAGCAGCGCGATGCCGAACAGCGTGGCCGCGACCGCACTGCCCACGACGGGCTCCAGCAGTCGGTAGGCGTCGTCGATCTCCGTCACCTCGCGGTGGCCGGTGGCGTGGAAGGCGCTGGCCGCCAGCACCATGATGGCCGCGTTGACCAGCAGCGCGAGTGAGAGCGACACCACCGCGTCGAGCGTGCAGAAGCGCACCGCCTCGCGCCGCGCGGGCTCGGTGTCGGCGATCAGGCGCGTCTGAACGATGGACGAGTGCAGGTACAGGTTGTGGGGCATCACCGTCGCGCCCACGATGCCGATGGCCAGGTACAGCGCGCCCGGCTGGTGCAGTCGCTCCAGGCTCGGGCCGAAGCCCATCGCCACGCCGAACCAGTTGGGCGGCGCCATCGCCAGCTCGACCACGAAGCAGGCCGCGATGGTGCCCACGAGCCCCAGCACGATGGCTTCCACGCGGCGGAAGCCCGCGCCCTGCAGGCCCAGCACCAGCAGCGTGTCGAAGGCGGTGATGGCGATGCCCACCGGGATCGACACGCCGAACAGCAGGTGCAGCGCGAGCGCGCTGCCCAGCACCTCGGCGAGGTCGCAGGCCACGATGGCCAGCTCGGCGCCCAGCCACAGCAGGCGGTTGACGCGCGGCGAGTAGTGCTCGCGGCAGGTGCGCGCCAGGTCTTTGCGCGCGACGATGCCCAGCCGCACGCACAGCGTCTGCAGCAGCATCGCCGCCAGGCTCGCGAGCAGCACCACGAACAGCAGCCCGTAGCCGAAGCGCGAGCCGGCCTCGATGTCGGTCGCCCAGTTGCCCGGGTCCATGTAGCCGACCGAGACGAGCAGGCCAGGGCCCGCGTAGCGCATCAGCTTCTTGAAGAAGGGCAGTTCCTGCGGGACGGCGACGCTGCCCTTGACTTCGGAAGGACAGAAGGGCGCTGTGGCCGTGCGGGGGAGCGGGAAGAACATGCGGGCGATGATAGGGACAAGGCCGCGGCGTTGTCGCGGACCTGACCGGTACGGTCGTGCCAAATCTCTTAGATTCGACCGTCGTCATTCACCACTCATCCAACCGGAGACTTTTCAATGATCCACGTCGTCGCCGTCATCACCGCCAAGCCGGGCCAGCGCGCCAGGCTGCTCGAGGCCTTCGCCGAGAACCGCGCGGCCGTGCTGGCCGAGGCAGGCTGCATCGAGTACGGCGCCACGGTCGATGCGCAGGGCATCCCCACGTCGAAGGCCAGCTTCGGCCCCGACACCTTCGTCGTGATCGAGAAGTGGGAAACGCTGGCGCACCTGCAGGCGCACGCGGTCGCGCCGCACATGAAGGCGCACGGCGAGAAGACGAAGGAGCTCACCGCGGGCAAGCTGATCCACGTGCTAGAACCGGTCTGAGGCACGCCTTCACCCCTCCTTCCCACCTCTTCGTACCTTTCGGTTTCGCGGCATCACGCATTCGCGCGCCGCGCGATGCGTGCTACCGTCGCGCCGGGAGCACGCGCCACCGATGCACCATGCATGCGTCGCGGGCCTCGTGAAGATGCAGAGAGGGGACCGAAGGGATGGCGATCTTTAGTTCGCAGCAGGGCCGGCATTTGCGCCGCCCGCTCTTGCCCGGCGTGCTGGCAGCCGCCGTTCTGGCCACCGGCTGCGCGCCGTTGCTGGCGCCGCCCTACGCGGCCGACTACGAGACCCTCGACAAGCTGGAGGCCACGCGCCCCGGCATGGTGGCCCTTGCGAAGGCGCAGCCCACCGACGCGGACGACAAGGTCAACACCGTGCGCCTGCGCAGCGCCCGGCTGCTTTCGCCCAGCGGCAGCTTCGCGCAGTACCTGCAGGACGCGATGATGCGCGACCTGAGCGAGATCTCCGCCTACGACCCGAAGGCGCCCACGCGCATCGCGGCGCGCGTGCTGGCCAACGAGATCGACCTGGGCGTGATCAACGGCGCGGGCCGCATGGAAGTCGAGATCACCGTCACGCGCGACACCGCGCAGCGCCTGCGCAAGACCTACCGCGCCGAGACCGCCTTCGATTCGAGCTACGCGAGCATCGTCGCCGTGCCTGCCGGGCAGGCCGCGTATCCGCGCCTCGTGCGTGCCTTGCTGCGGCAGGTGTATGCCGATCCGCAGTTCGTGGCCGCCATCGGCCGTTGATCCCCAGAGGCGAGGAGGCGTTTCGATGCAGTTCTTTTCTCTTCCGGCAGCCGCCGCGCTGTCGGCCATGCTGCTGCTCGGCGGCTGCGTGCACCCGATCACCATGATCACCGAGACCGCCCCGCCGCGTTCGCAGGCGTACCTCGTGCCGAAGAAAGTCGCCTACGTGATGACCGATGCCGACCGCGACCTCGAAGTGGTCACCCCCGGCGGCAGCGGCGACCGCGTGAGCTACTACCCGTACCGCGACCTGGAGAAGTCGATCCGCGATGCGCTGCGCGCCGTGTACCGCGACGTCGTCGTACTGCGCACCGCCGGCGACGCGAAGGCCAACGAGGCGGCGGGCGTGTCGCTGGTGTTCTCGCCGCGCATCAAGACCGACTCGAGCTCGTCCTCATGGATCAGCTGGCCCCCGACCTCGTTCACGGCCGAGGTCTCGTGCGTGGTGACCGATGCGACGGGCGCCGAGGTCACGCGCGTGCGCGCCGTGGGTAACGGCACGGCGGAGTTCGGTGAGTTCAAGGGCGACTTCGGGCTGGCGGCGCGAAGGGCTGCGACGCGGCTGACCTCGCAGCTGAGCAGCGAGATACGCAGAAATGAGAAGCTGCGATAGGAGTGAAAGCGGCGAAAGCGGGGGAGCGGGAGCCCAATAAAAAAACGCGCCCGAAGGCGCGTTTTTTATGTTGAAGCCGCGAAGTCTTACTTCGACACGACCTTCACCATCTCCAGGCACTTGTTCGAGTAGCCCCACTCGTTGTCGTACCAGCTCACGAGCTTCACGAAGGTGCCGTCGAGTGCGATGCCGGCTTCGGCGTCGAAGATCGAGGTGCGCGGGTCGCCGCGGAAGTCGGTGGCGACCACCTTGTCTTCCGTGTAGCCCAGCACGCCCTTGAGAGCGCCTTCGCTCTGTGCCTTCATCTCGGCGCAGATTTCCTTGTACGTGGCTTCCTTCACCAGCTCGACCGTGAGGTCGACCACCGACACGTCGGAGGTCGGCACGCGGAAGCTCATGCCGGTGAGCTTCTTGTTCAGCTCGGGGATCACCACGCCCACGGCCTTGGCCGCGC
The DNA here is from genome assembly GCF_013376045.1 of Variovorax sp. SG517. Classification (GTDB taxonomy): domain Bacteria; phylum Pseudomonadota; class Gammaproteobacteria; order Burkholderiales; family Burkholderiaceae_C; genus Variovorax. The sequence continues at coordinate 425,547 of NZ_JABMJG010000004.1, forward strand.
CCGTCGACGACGGGATGATGTTTTCCAGGATGCCGCGGCCGCCGCGCCAGTCCTTGTTGCTCGGGCCGTCCACGGTCTTCTGCGTGGCGGTAGCTGCGTGCACGGTGGTCATCAGGCCGCGCTTGATGCCCCACTTGTCGTTCAGCACCTTGGCCAGCGGGGCCAGGCAGTTGGTGGTGCAGCTGGCGTTGCTGATGATGGCTTCGCCGGCGTACTTCTTGTCGTTCACGCCGTAGACGAACATGGGGGTGTCGTCCTTCGAGGGAGCCGACAGGATCACCTTCTTGGCGCCCGCATCGATGTGCTTCTGCGCCGTTTCCTTGGTGAGGAAGAGGCCGGTCGACTCGAGCACGATGTCGGCGCCGACTTCGTTCCACTTCAGTTGCGCGGGGTCGCGCTCTTGCGTGAGGCGGATCTTCTTGCCGTTCACGATCAGCGTGTTGCCTTCGACCGTGACTTCGCCCTTGAAGCGGCCATGCACCGAGTCGTACTGGAGCATGTAGGCCAGGTAGTCGGGCTCGAGCAGGTCGTTGATGGCAACGATCTCGATGTCGTTCTTGAAGTTCTGCACCGCTGCGCGCAGCACGTTGCGACCGATGCGGCCGAAGCCGTTGATACCGAGTTTGATAGCCATCTGACTTGCTCCTAAGGTTGAAAAACTGTTGTCTGTCGTGAAACCGGCGAAAGAACGAACCGATCAGTCGCGCAGCACGGCTTCCACCGTGGCGGCGAGGTTCTCCGCCGTGAACCCGAAGTGCTTGAACAGCGCCGGTGCCGGCGCCGACTCGCCGTACGTGTCGATGCCGACGACGGCGGCGCAGCCGTACTTCCACCAGCCGCCGGTGCAGCCCATTTCCACGGCGATGCGCGGCAGCTTCTTCGGCAGCACGGCCTTCTTGTAAGCCACGTCCTGGCGGTCGAAGGTGGTGGTCGAGGGCATCGACACCACGCGCACGGCGATCTTCTTCTCGGCCAGCAGCTTCTGGGCAGCCAGCGCGAGCGGCACTTCGGAACCGGTGGCGATGATGACGGCGGCCGTCTTCTTGCTCTTGAGGCCGACGACTTCGGGCTCCGCGAGCACGTAGGCGCCGCGGCTGATGTCGCCGAGCTCGCTCTTGGGCGCGTAGGCGATGTTCTGGCGGCTCAGCAGCAGCGCGGTCGGACGCGACTGGTTCTGCAGCGCCACGGCCCAGGCCACGGCCGTCTCGGCCGTGTCGCCCGGACGCCAGACGTCCAGGTTCGGGATCAGGCGCAGCGAGGCGGCGTGCTCGATCGACTGGTGCGTCGGGCCGTCTTCGCCGAGGCCGATGGAGTCGTGCGTGAAGACGTGGATCACGCGGCGCTTCATCAGCGCGGCCATGCGGATGGCGTTGCGGCTGTAGTCGCTGAAGGTGAGGAAGGTGCCGCCGTAGGGGATGTAGCCGCCGTGCAGCGCCACGCCGTTCATGATGGCCGCCATGCCGAACTCGCGCACGCCGTAGTTGATGTGGCGGCCGATGGTGCCGTGCGGCGCTTCGGCCGGGGCTTCGGGCTTGGCTTCGTCTTCCGCGCCCTGCTTGGCAGGAACTGCCGGCACGTTCATGACCACGGCGCCGGTCTTCGCGTCGAAGCGCAGGGCGGCAGTGCTCTTGGTGTTGGTGAGGTTCGAGCCGGTCAGGTCGGCGCTGCCGCCGAGCATTTCGGGCAGCGCGGCGGTGAAGGCTTCGAGCGCGAGCTGGCTGGCCTTGCGGCTGGCGACGGTCTCGCCCTTGGTGTGGGCGGCGACCACAGTGTCGAACGCGACCTGGTGGAAGTCCTTGGGCAGCTCGCCCTTCATGCGGCGGGTGAACTCGGCGGCCAACTCGGGGTAGGCGGCGGCATAGGCGGCGAACCTGTCGTTCCAGGCGGCCTCGGCCTTGGCGCCGGCTTCCTTGTGGTCCCAGTCGGCATACACCTCGGCCGGGATCTCGAACGCGGGGTAGGGCCAGCCGATGGCTTCGCGGGTGAGCACGATCTCTTCGGCGCCCAGCGCCTCGCCGTGCGCCTTGGCGGTGCCGGCGCGGTTCGGGCTGCCTTTGCCGATGGTGGTCTTGCAGACGATCAGCGTGGGCTTGGTCTCTTCCTTCTTGGCCTTGGCAATGGCCTTGGACACCGCCGCGGCGTCGTTGCCGTCGATCGGGCCGATGACGTTCCAGCCGTAGGCCTTGAAGCGCTCCTCGGTGTTGTCGATGAACCAGGGCTTGACTTGGCCGTCGATGCTGATGCCGTTGTCGTCGTACAGCGCGATCAGCTTGTTCAGGTGCCAGGCGCCGGCCAGCGCGCAGGCTTCATGACTGATGCCTTCCATCATGCAGCCGTCGCCCAGGAAGGCGTAGGTGTGATGGTCGACCACGGTGTGGTCCTTGCGGTTGAACTCGGCCGACAGCAGCTTCTCCGCCAGCGCGAAGCCCACGGCGTTGGTGATGCCCTGGCCCAGCGGGCCGGTGGTGGTCTCGACGCCCGGGGTCACGTCCACCTCGGGGTGGCCGGCGGTCTTGCTGTGCAGCTGGCGGAAGTTCTTCAGTTCGCCGATGGGCAGGTCGTAACCCGTCAGGTGCAGCACCGAGTACAGCAGCATCGAGGCGTGGCCGTTCGACAGCACGAAGCGGTCGCGGTCGAACCAGTGCGGGTTGGCGGGGTTGTAGCGAAGGTGATCGCCCCAGAGTGCGACGGCCATGTCGGCCATGCCCATCGGTGCGCCCGGATGTCCGGAATTTGCTTGTTGGACGGCATCCATGGCCAGTGCGCGGATTGCGTTGGCCATCAGGGCGTGGTTTGCCATGTGCGGTGGACTTTCGGAGGGAAAAGGGAGGGTTGGGGTGGGGAGAACCCGCGATTTTACCGGGCGAGCCCCGAACGCTCCCGATACGGCCCGAACACCCTTCCGATGCTCCTGTGCGCCCTGGCCCCAGGGCGGACTGCTAGAGTTGCCACCCATGCACGGGCTGCACCTCACCGCCGACCTCCACGACTGCCAATGCGGCCCCCAGTGGCTCACCGATCGCGATGCCCTGGGCGCGGTCTGCCTCAAGGCGGTGGCGGCTGCCGGGCTGCAGGCGGTGGGCAAGCTGATCCACGGTTTTCCGGCCACCGCGCACGGCCCGGGCGGGGTCACGGCCACCGTGCTGCTGGCCGAATCGCACCTGTGCATCCACACCTGGCCCGAGCAGCGCGGCGTGACGCTGGACGTGTACGTCTGCAACTTCAGCGGCGACCACTCGGCCAAGGCGCATGCGCTGATGGAATGCCTGGTGTCGGTGTTCCAGCCACTGCACAGCGAACGCAACGAACTGCAACGCGGACGGGTCGCGGCGTGAGCGGCAACGCGGTGCGCGCCATGATCCTGGCCGCCGGGCGCGGCGAGCGCATGCGGCCGCTGACCGACAGCACTCCCAAGCCCCTGCTGGAGGTCCGCGGCAAGCCCCTGATGCAATGGCCGATGGAGGCGCTGGCCGCCGGCGGCTTCACAGAACTGGTCGTCAACACCGACTGGCTCGGCTCGCAGATCTCTGACCGGTTCGGCGCAAGGCCTTTGCTGGATGGGCGCTCTGCGCTATCGATTTCATACTCCGACGAAGGCCGCGACTTCGGCGGCGCGCTGGAAACAGCCGGCGGCATCGTGCGCGCTCTGCCCCTGCTGGGCGATGTGTTCTGGGTCGCGGCCGGCGACGTGTTCGCGCCAGGATTCGCCTTCGCGCAAGCCTCGGTCGAGCGTTTCGTCGCCAGCGGCAGGCTCGCGCACCTCTGGCTGGTGCCCAACCCGGCGCACAACCCGAAAGGCGATTTCGGCCTCTCGCCGGAGGGCCTCGCGCTCAACACTGCCGCCGCGAAATACACCTTTTCGACCATCGGCCTGTACCGCGCCGCGCTCTTCGCGCCGCCCTACTGCGACATCCCGAGCGGCAACCCGGCCGGCCGCAAAGCCCCGCTGGCGCCGATCCTGCGCGCCGCGATGGACAATGAACTCGTGAGCGCCGAGCTCTACACCGGCCCCTGGACCGACGTGGGAACCCCCGAACGGCTCGCCCAACTGAACACGCCAACAAGATGACCGCAGCAGACATCGCCACCACGATCTACGCCGAGCGCCGCGCGCGCCTCGCCTCGCAACTCGGCAAGGACGGCATCGCCATCATCCCGACCGCGCCCGAGCGGCCGCGCAACCGCGATACCGACTTCCTGTATCGCCACGACAGCTACTTCTATTACCTGACCGGCTTCACCGAGCCCAACGCCTGGCTGGTGCTGGCGGGCGACGGCCGCGCGACACTCTTCTGCGCGCCCAAGGACATCGAGCGCGAGATCTGGGACGGCTATCGCCTGGGCCCCGACGCGGCGCCCGCGGCACTCGGCGTCGACGAGGCTTTCCCCGTCACCGAACTCGACGCGAAGCTGCCCAAGCTGCTGGAGAACCGCGCCACCGTGTGGTTTCCCTTCGCCATCCACAAGGGCCTGGAAAGCCGCGTCGACGGCTGGCTGCAGTCGGTGCGCGCGCGCGTGCGCTACGGCGCGCTGTGCCCCGACGAGCAGCGCGACCTGTGCGGCCCGCTCGACGAGATGCGCCTGGTCAAGGACGCGCACGAACAGGACATCATGCGCCGCGCCGCGCAGATCAGCGCCCGTGCGCACGTGCGTGCGATGCAGCTGTCGGCCCGCATGCTGCGCGAGGGCAAGGATGCGTGCGAATACCACCTCGACGCCGAGCTGCTGCATGAATTCCGCCTGGGCGGCTCGCAGTACCCGGCCTACTACTCCATCGTCGCGGCCGGCGCCAATGCCTGCGTGCTGCACTACCGCGCCGACGCCGCGCCCGTGCGCACGGGCGAGCTGGTCCTGATCGACGCGGGCTGCGAACTCGACGGCTACGCCAGCGACATCACCCGCACCTTCCCCGCCGACGGCAAGTTCACCGGCCCGCAGCGCGCGCTCTACGACCTGGTGCTGGCCAGCCAGGATGCGGCCGCCGCAGCCACCAAGGCCGGCAACCGCTTCAACGACCCGCACGACGCGGCGGTGCGGGTGCTCGCACAGGGCATGCTCGACTTCGGCCTGCTCGACGCCAACAAGGTCGGCAGCGTCGACGACGTGATCGACAAGCGCGCCTACTTCCAGTTCTACATGCACCGCACCGGCCACTGGCTCGGCATGGACGTGCACGACTGCGGCAGCTACGTCGAGCCCACGCAGGTCGGCGAGGTGAGCGAGCGCAAGGACCCGCTGTCGAACGAAGTCATCAAGAACCGGCCCAGCCGCATCCTGCACCCCGGCATGGTGCTCACGCTGGAGCCCGGCATCTACGTGCGCCCCGCCGAGGGCGTGCCCGAGCAGTTCCACAACATCGGCATCCGCATCGAGGACGACGCCATCGTCACCGCCACCGGCTGCGAACTCATTTCGCGCGGCGTGCCGGTGAAGGCGGACGAGATCGAGGCGCTGATGCGGGCCTGACCGCCTGCTGAGACACGGGCGGCGGCGCGTGCCGCGCCTGCAGGAAGTCGATGAACACCCGCAGCTTGCGCGGCATCTGCGCGCGGCTCGGGTAGTAGAGATAGAAGCCCGGAAAGGTCGGCCACCAGGGCTCCAGCAGCGGCACGAGGCGGCCGCTCGCGAAATCCTCCCGCACCGCTCCCTCGAACGACGTTGCGATGCCTGCCCCCGAGCGCGCGGCCGCGAGCAGCAGGTCCGCGTCGTTGCTGACGAGCGGGCCTGCGAGCTCCACGTCGAGCACGCGCCCGTCCTGCGCGTACTCCCAGCGATAGAGGCCGCCGGTGGTGAGGCGATAGTTCAGGCAGCGGTGCTCGCGCAGGTCCTCGGGCGTGCGCGGCGGCTCGCGCCCCTTCAGGTAGCTGGGCGCCGCGTACGTCACCATGCGCAGCGGCCCGCCCACCGGCACGGCCACCACGTCCTGCGCGAGGCTTTCGCCCAGGCGGATGCCGGCGTCGAAGCCGCCTTCCACGAGGTCGACCATGCGGTTGTCGCAGACGAACTCGAGCGTGATGTCCGGATAGGCATCGGCGAAGGCGCCGAAGTGCGGGAAGAAGAGCAGCTCCGCCGCCACGCGCGAGACGTTCAGGCGCAGCAGTCCTGCTGGCTTGTCGCGCGCCTCGTCGATGCCTTCGACCGCCTGCGCGAGCGCGGCCAAGCCCTGTTGCGCACCCATGAGGAACTGCTGCCCCAGCTCCGTCACGCCGACGCGCCGCGTGGTGCGGTCCAGCAGGCGCACGCCGAGCTTCTGCTCCAGCGTGCGCACGGTCTGTGAAAGGGCCGATGGCGACACGCCCAGCTCTTCCGCGGCGCGCGTGAAGCTGGCGTGGTGCGCCACGCGGGCGAAAGCGGCGATGGCCGGGAGCAGGTCGGGCGACATGCCGGCCATTATGAAGACCGGCTTCACAAAGCATTCGATCCGACCGGCTTTTTCCGAAGCAATCGCGCAAATACCTTCGAGGTCATGGCGATGCGGCTCTCGCGCCGCCGCCTTCACCTCGCAACGAAAGCACGAAAGGAATCTGCATCATGAAGCTGGATGACTACATCACCCTCGGCCGTTCGGGCCTGCGCGTCAGCCCCATGTCGCTGGGCACCATGACCTTCGGCCAGGAATGGGGCTGGGGCGCCGACGCGGGCGAGTCGCGCCGCATGTTCGACCTCTACGTCGAGCGCGGCGGCAACTTTATCGACACCGCCAACTTCTATACCAACGGCCGTTCGGAGCGGCTGCTGGGGCAGTTCATCGCCGACCGGCGCGAGTCGGTGGTGGTGGCCACGAAATACTCGCTGAACATGCAGCCGGGCAACCCGAACGCGGGCGGCAACCACCGCCGCAACATGATGCGCTCGGTGGAGGCCAGCCTGAAGCGGCTGGGCACCGACTACATCGACCTGCTGTACCTGCACATCTGGGACGGGCTCACGCCCTTCGAGGAAGTGATGCGCGCCTTCGACGACCTCGTGCGCTCGGGCAAGGTGCTCTACGCGGGCATCTCCGACACGCCGGCCTGGCAGATCGCGCGCATGCAGACGCTGGCCGAGCTGCGCGGCTGGGCGCCGCTGGTGGCGCTGCAGATCGAGTACAGCCTGATCGAGCGCACCGTGGAGCGCGAGCTGCTGCCGATGGCTCAGGAGCTAGGCCTGGGCGTGCTGGCGTGGTCGCCGCTGGGCAGCGGCGTGCTTTCGGGCAAGTACACGCGCGCCGATCTCGAGCATCGCAAGGAGCAGGGCTCGGGCGTGACGGGCTCGCGCAAGGACGTGGCCGTGGGCAATGGCGCGCTCAGCGCCCGCTCGCTGGAGATCGCCGAAGTGGTGGGGCAGGTCGCGAGGGAGCAGGGCCGCTCGAGCGCGCAGGTCGCGCTGGCGTGGCTGCTGCAGCGCCGCGCGCCGACGGTGATGCCGATCATCGGGGCGCGTACCTTCGCGCAGTTCGAGGACAACCTCGGCGCGCTCGACGTCCAGCTCGACGCCGAGGCGCTGCAGCGCCTCGAAGCGGCCAGCGCCGTGTCGATGGGCTTCCCGCACGACTTCATGGCGCTGCCGATGACGCAGGGCGTGCTCTCGGGCGGCAGCTCGGTGCGGCGGCCTGCATGAAGCCGCGGAGGCTGAGGGTGGCGGTCATCGGCGCGGGCGGCACCATCGGCCGCGCGGTGGTGGGCGCGTTGCGCGAGCGGCACGAGGTGATCGCGCTGTCGCGAGGCTCTATGTATCGGCAGTGGAAGGCACGATGAGCGGACAGGCGCTGCGCACCGCCTCCGTCACGGCGTGAGCGACGCGGTCGACGACGACAAGAGGCTCGCCAGCAGGCTGCACAGCGCGACGGCCGTCGCCGCGAACGCGATCCAGTGGAAGCGGCGCGGCGCATAGCTGAGCAGCGCCACCGTGGACAATGCCGCGGCCGTGAGCGTGCCCAGCCACAGCACCCAGCCGATCGCGCTGCCGGCCACCTGCAGGCTGGCGACAAGCGACAGGCACAGCAGCACGGCGCCGCCGAGTTGCAGCCAGCGCCGCCACCGCCCCGGCGTGCTGCCGCGGCCGTAGACGTCCTCGCTGTGGCGGTCCATCGCCAGGCTCAAGGCGCAAAAGCCCGCGAGCGATGCGGCGAACACGAGGGAGAGAAGGGACGAGTCCATCGCCGTCACGAGCCCTGGCCCGACGCGGCGAGCGCCGGCGACGGCTGCTGTAGCTCCTGCTGTTGCGGCGAGGCCGACTGTTTCTTCTCCGCCTGCTGCCTCATGGCCATCGACTTGCGCCGCTTGCGCTCGACGATCCACACCGAGCCCGCGAGCCCCAGGCCCAGCGCGATCGCGACCAGGTCGAAGCCCGCCACCGCGCTCGGTCCGGCGCGCAGGCTGACGCTCAGCGGCGCGGGGCCGGTGAAGGCGTTGAGCACCGGCAGCAGTGCGAAGAGCAGCGCGCCCGCCGCGAGCTGCGCCTGCCACATGCGCAGCGTGGGCCGCAGCAGCCCGAGCACCGCGGCCGCACCCCAGACGATGAAGAACCAGCGGATCTCCGCGTCGCCGCGCTCGGCAATCCCGACCGGCAGCAGGCGATTGGCCCAGAAGAAGGCGGCCATCGCGACGGGCAGGCCGGCGATGGCGCCGAGGTTCAGTCCGTCGACGAGGCGCAGGCCGAAGCCGATGCGCCCGCCCTGGTTGAGCGTCTTCGCGAACTTCTGGCGCTCCTTCACGGCCCACAGCAGAAGCCCCGTCGCCACCATCAGGCAGCCCGCGATCCCCGAGAGGAAGAACAGCGCGCGCAGCAGCGGATCGCCGAAGCGCGCGATGTGCAGGCCGTAGAGCACGCCGCGCGTCTCGGCCGCGGGCTTGGGCACGTCGCCGAAGGCGCCGATCAGCGCCCCCGTGGTGCCGTTGAAGAGCATCGACGGCTTGTCGTAGGACAGCTGCGGCCCTTCGGCACGGGTGAGCGAGACGATCGCGTTGGCGTCGTTGGGCTGGTGCACGGTGATGCGGCCCACGGCGGCGCCGTTCCAGTGCGCGGAAGCCTGCGCCATCATCGGCGCGATCGGTGCGAGCGGCGCCTTGTTGCCGGAGGCCTTGACCTGGTCGCGGCCGCCGCCGGGAAAGACCTCGGAGAAGAAGGCCTGCTCGCCGCCGCGATCCTTGTAGGCCACCTGCGGCGCCCAGGGCATGTACATGAACATCAGCGTGACCAGACCCGTGTACGTGATCATCAGGTGGTAGGGCAGCGCGAGCACCGCGGTCACGTTGTGCGCGTCGAGCCAGGAGCGCTGGCCCTTCTTCGGGCGGAAGGTGAAGAAGTCCTTGAAGATGCGCTTGTGCGTGACGATGCCGCTGAAGATCGCCACCAGCATGAACATCGCGCAGAAGCCGACGATCCAGCGCGCCCACAGCGCGGGCATGTAGTGCAGGTCGAAATGCAGGCGATAGAAGAACTCGCCGCCGCGCGTCACGCGGGCAGCGGTGAGCGCCTCGCCGGTGGCCGGGTCGAGCGAGACACGGTCGAAGCGGCGGCGCGACTTGTCGCCGGGTGCGGCCAGATACAGCACGTCGGTCGACGGCTGGCGTTCGGCCGGCAGGTTGATAAACCAGCGCGGGCTGCCGGCGCCGTGCTTCTGCAGATAGGCCACCGCGCCCTCGGCCGCCTGGACCTGCGGCACCTGTGCCCGCGCAGCCGGTGCATGCAGCTCGGGCTTCATCCAGAACGTGATCTCGTCCTTGAAGTACGAAGCCGTCCCGGCCGCGAACACCATGAACAGCACCCAGCCGACCAGAAGGCCCGACCAGGTGTGAAGCCATGCCATCGACTGGCGGAAGCCTTCCTTCATGCGGCCGCTCCGGTGGTGCGCGTGAGCAGCAGGAGGAGCGAACCCAGCACCGCCGCGGCCAAGGCAAGGCCGGACCACGCACGCAGTGCCGTGCGCGCGGCGAAAACCCACATCACCCCGAAAGCGAAGACGGCGAAGGAAGCGAGCAGGCCAGTCATCGTGGCCTCGCTGCGCGCCATGCCGAAGACGGCGGGCAGGCACAGCGCGAGCACGACGGAAGAAAGCGCCGCGACGCCGTAGCCGCCGGCGATGGCTGCCACGGCTCGCGAAGCCACGCCCAAGCGATGGCGGGCGCCGGCAGTCACGACGCGCGCCGGACGGCGTGCGAGGTCGTACGGAAATTCATGGAACAGGAGAGGAAAATCTCTGGAAGATGAGAATGATACTCATCTGACGGGATTTCTCCTGCTCATCCTGCCTGCGATCCGGGGCATTCAAGCCCCGGATTCCTGAATCACTTGGCCTGCAGCAGCGCCCCCGCCTCCAGCAGCACCGGTTCGTTGTCATCCGCCTTGTTCGGCTCGCGGCTGCTCGAGAAGGGCAGGTTGTTGTCGTTGCCGACCACGATGTGCGTGGCGTCGACCACGTCGACGTTCTCGATGGTGAAGAAGGGGAACTTCAGCACGCCGTCGTTCAGGGGCTTGCGCGCGAGCTTGTCCGGGTCGGCGATGTTCAGCAGGTCGATGTAGCCGATCTTGCGCACCGGGCCGCCGACGTTCGCGTCGTTCAGCTCGACCTTGTAGACGCGCTTGAACCTGGCGATGTCGTGGAAGCAGTCGGTGCGCTTCTGGCCTTCGGGGCAGGCCTTGTCGCTGGTGCCTTCGCCGTTGTCGCGCTCGATGATCAGGCCCGTGCTGCCGTCGATCATGTTGAAGTCGCCGATGGCGTTGCCATTCGCCTCGAGCACGTACTTCCAGTGGCGGCCAGTCCACTTCTCGGTGGCGACGTCGAACTCCAGCACGCGCAGCGCTTCCTTGCCTTCGACCTTCTCGTAGTCCTTGGCCTCGGCGTTCCACACCGGACCTTCGAGCAGCGCATACAGCTTGCTGCCGTCCTTCGACGAGGCCATGCCCTCGAAGCCCTTGGAGCGCTTGATCTGGAAGTCGACCGCGCCGCCTGGAGCACCGGGCGTGGTCACGGCCGGATGGTCGGGCGAGCGCACGGCCTTGCCGTCGACCAGCGTGTCGTGCACGGCGAGCACCTTGCCCTTCAGGTCGGCCTTGATGAGGAAGGGGCCGAACTCCTCGCCGATCCACAGTGCGCCGCCGGCGAACTGGAAGCTCTCGGGGTCGAAGTCGGAGCCGGTCAGGTAGCGCTGCTTCGTGCCTTCATGGACGATGCGGAAGGGCACCTTCTTGTCGGGGTCGTGCAGGAAGACGGTTTCGATGCGGTTGAACCTGCCGCTCTTGAAGTCCACCTTGTAGTGGTTCAGGTAGAGCATGAAGTCGGGCGAGTTGGCCTTGGCGCCGGCGCCGTTGTCGGTGAGGATCCAGAAGCTGCCGTCGTCCATCTTCTTGATGCCGGAGTGGCCCTGCAGCGGCTGGCCCTTGAAAGGCAGCGACACGCCGGTGCCACGGCCCCCCGAGAGGCCTTCGACCGAGCCCACTGCATCGACGCGCTTGCCGGTGGTGAACTTGCCGCTGACCTGTAGGTCGGCAGGCGCATCCTTGGGCGCGGAGACGAAGCTCTGCGCGGGCAGCACGGCATGGCCGGCGAGCGTGGCGGGGAAGGCGGTCTGTGCCTGGACTGCGCTGCACGCGAGAGCGGCAGCAAGGGCGATGAAAGACAGGGGGGCGAGACGCGTCATGAGAGGGAAAGGTTCCAAGTCGAAAACGCGTGACCATGCCGGCAAGGAGTGACGCGGCCATGACATGCCCCGCGCGACTTCAGGGCGCGATGTCGACCGTCACCTCGCGCGACTCGGCGCGCCCCTGGTCATCGACCGCGCGCAGCAGGTAGCGCCGGCCCGAGCTCGCCAGGTCGGGCATCCACGTGATGCCTTCGCCCGGCGCGGCGCGGCCGATGAGCGCGTCGTCCGCGAACCAGTAGATCGCCTGCGTGCCGGCCGCACCTTCGGCGCGCAGTACCAGGGGCTCGGGCTTCTTCGCGCGCAGGGTATGGCGCACGCCGCGCAGCGGCGAGGTGATGAGCGGCGCGCTGTCCGACGAGGCGTCGCCTTCGCTGCCCTGCGCCTTCTCGCAACCGTCGGAAGGCGCGCTCGCGCGCGGCAGCCCCGCCTGGCGGAACAGCCGGCGCATGTCGCTGCCCCATTGCTCCACCACCTGCTGCCGCGCATTGGGCTGCGGGCCGCAGACGACCTTGCCCGTGGTCTCGTCGACCCACACCGCGCGGTGCAGATTGCTGACCTGGATCGGCGACTTGCCGGCGATGAACCACGTCATGGTGCGCACCGGGCACAGCGCGTCGGGCAGGCCGCCGGTCGCCGAACAGACTTCGACCTGGCGCAGGTCGGGCGGCCGGCGCGACGCCATCTCGCCCGGGTCCAGCCGCTCGGCGCGCAGTGCGTCGACCATGCGCAGGAAGAGCGGCGCGGCGGCATCCACGCCCACCAGCGCGGGGTTGCTGCTGCCATCGAAATTGCCGACCCACACCACCAGCACGTGGCGGCCGAACACGCCCGCGGTCCACGCATCGCGGAAGCCCCAGGAGGTGCCCGTCTTCCATGCGATGGCGGGGCGCGCGGCCAGCGTGGTATCGGGGCGCGGCGTTTGCCGCAGCATGTCGAGCGTGACGAACGAAGCCTCTTCGCTCAGCAGGCGCAGCGGCTGCACGGGCTTCTCGCCGGGCGCTGGCTGCGTGTAGCGGATGGGCTGCGAGACGCCGCCGTTGGCCAGCGTCGCGTACATGCCGGCCAGCTCCTCGGGCGTGACCTCGCCGCCGCCGAGCACCAGCGCGAGGCCGTAGTGCTGCTCGCTCTGCAGCTTCTGCACACCCGCAAGGCGCATGAAGTCGTAGAGCCCGGGCTTCGAGAGCTTCGCTGCCACGGCCACCGCGGGCACGTTGCGGCTGCGGATCAGCGCCTCCTGCGCCGGCAGCGGCCCTGCGAAGCGGTGGTCGAAGTTCTCGGGCGTGTAGGGGCCGAAGGAAGTGGGTGCGTCCTTCAGCATCGTCTTCGGATGCAACAGGCCCTGGTCGAGCGCCAGCGCGTAGATGAAGGGCTTGAGCGTGGAGCCCGGCGAGCGCTTGGCCAGCACGCCGTTGACCTGGCCCGCGATGGCGTCGTTGCGGAAGTCGGCCGAGCCGATCATCGCGCGCACCTGCATCGTCGACGCGTCGAGCAGCAGCGCGCTCGCGTTGTTCATGCCCACGTCGGCATGCGCGCGCAGGTACTGCGCCATGACGCGCTCGAGCGTGGCCTGCATGCGCAGGTCGATGGTGGTGCGCACCTCCTGCACGCCGCGCTCCTGCGCGAGCAGCATGTCGGTGGCGTGGGGCGCGAGAAAAGGCAGGCTGCCGCGCGACTGCGCCGACAGCGCGAGTTGCGCGTCGGGCGCATGCTGCTTCGCCGTGGGATCGCGCTCGGCCCACAGGGCAGAGAGGCGCTCGCGCGCGGCCTGCAGCTCGGCGTTGCGCCCGCGCTCGGCGATGCGCTTGACGGGGTTCTGCGGAATCACCGCGAGCGTCAGCGCTTCGGGCAGGCTGAGCCTGGCGGCGTCCTTGCGGAAGTAGATGAGGCTCGCGGCCTGCACGCCTTCGATGTTGCCGCCGTAGGGCGCGGTGTTGAGATACGCCTCCAGGATGTCGTGCTTGCTGAAGCGGGCCTCCAGCCACAGCGCCGCGAAGATCTGCGCGACCTTGCCGGTGGGCGTGCGGCTGTCGATGCCGTAGACGCGGCGTGCAAGCTGCATCGTGAGGGTGGAGCCGCCCTGCCTGCGCTCGCCGCTGGCGATGCGCCATGCGCTGCGCACCAGCGCGGCGGGGTTGATGCCGGGGTGCGCGTAGAAGCGGCGGTCCTCGTACAGCAGCACCGCATCGACCAGCGTGGGCGAGATGCGCTCCAGCGGCACCCAGAGCCGGTACTGCTCGTCGGCGGCGAGCGTGAGGCGCAGCAGCTCGCCGCCTTGCGCATAGACCGCGCGCGAGCTGCCGACGGTTTCGCTCAGCGGGGCGTGGGGCCACAGGCGCAACAGCGCGAGCAACACGGCGACGACTGCAAAAGCAATGAGCGCCTTCCTCCCTCTCCCTCTGGAAGAGGGTTGGGGTGAGGGCATCGGCGACGGATCGAGCGCGGTGGTCATGGGAGGCGCTGCACCCTCACCCTAACCCTCTCCCGCTTGCGGGAGAGGGGACAAGGCAAGAGCGCGCAGTGATCAATTCGCCACCACCTGGAAGCGCGCACCGGCCGAGCGCGAGAACACGCGCCGGTCGTACATCGCCTCGCCATACGCCGCCGGCACCACGTAGTCGCCCACGTTGGTGGCGCGGGCCTTGTAGGTCACCTCGAGCAGGTCCTTGCCGACGCCGCCGTAGAACACGACGCGGTCTTCGCGAATGTCGGCGTACTGCACCTTCCACGAGCCGCCGCCGCCCAGGCGCTTCTTCCAGATCGGCGCGTCGGCATTGGCATCGTCGTCGTCACCCACCGCTTGCAGCACCGGCTCCAGCCCGCCGGGCAGCACGTCGACCAGTGCCACGTCGTTGATCTGCGCTCGCTCCAGGCTGCGCACGCGCACCCGCACCGTGACCTCTTCGCCGAGCTTCGCCTTGGTGACGGGGTTGCCCTTGGCGTCGAGCACCTCGTGGAAGATCTCCATTCCCTTGTTCACTGGCGTGGCGGGCACATTGCGCTCGAAGCCCTGTTCGGCCCAGCTGTAGTACAGATTGAAGTCGCTGTCGTTCGACAGCCTCAGCTTGGCGGTGCCAGCCGGCACCGCGGCGCGCGTGATCGGGTTCACGGCGCCCAGCGCGAGCGCCGCGGCCTGGCCCTGCGCGTTGACGGCGCTCGCCGAGAGCTTGCCTTCCACGTTCTGCCCCACGGCCTCGAAGTACGAGTCGACCGCGAGCAGCATCGAGGCCGACGACAGGCTGTTGTACCAGCCCTCCCGCACCATCTGGGCCATGCCTTCCCACACCGCGGGCTTCAGCGTCTTCAGGCGCGACGGGAAGTGGCGGCCCACCAGGTGCAGCGTCATGCTGTCGTGCACCAGCGGGTCGTAGTAGGCGCCCCAGGCGTTGCGGCGCTGCTTCTTCTCGGTGCGCGCGAGCAGGTCGGACCACACCGGGTCGAGCAGCTCGTTGGCGACCTGCTCCTGCTTCACGAGCTGGTAGCTCGCGGCAAGGTACACGGCACCCAGGTCGTCGCCCCAGCCCACGCCCTGGCGCGCCAGCTGGTTGCGGCGGGCTTCGCGCAGGTTGGCGAGCGCCGCCGGCGCGACGATGCCCTGGCGCGTCAGCAGGTAGGCCGCCTGCGTACGCTGGCGCCAGCCGTCGAGCGTGCTGTCGCCGCTGCCGAGCCAGCCCTGCAGGTAGGTGTCGGCCTTCTGCAGCAGGTCCTGCGGCACGGGCAGCTTGTGGTCCTTGGCCTCGACCAGCAGCTGCACCGCATAGAGGGTGGCGAAGGGGTCGGTGCCGGCACCGGGCCACAGCGAGAAACCGCCGTCGGCCGTCTGCCGCGCGCGCAGCTGAACCAGGTAGCGCTCGAAGGTCTTGCGCGCCTCGGGCAGCGGGCCTTGCTCCGCGGTGCGGCCGCGCGACATTTCCTTCACCAGCTCGGGCCGGCCCGCGAGCAGCACGGCCGGGAAGGTCTGGCTGGTGATCTGCTCGGTGCAGCCGTGCGGGTACGCCTCCAGGTACTGCATGAGGCCGGTCGCGAAGGCCCACGGCGCGGCCGACACGGCCACGTCGCTCTGGCGGAAGTTCGGATACAGGTCGGCCTGGCTCGAGATTTCTCCCGCGCGCTGGAAGCTGCCGGCCTGCACCATCGTGACGAAGGGCGAGGCCGGGCGCACGCTTACCTCGGTCGACAGGCGCGCGCTGTAGTTCTTGTGCGTCGATGTGAACACCAGCGCGGAAGAACCCAGCACTGCCTGCTCGCCCGGCTTGGCGCGCACGTTGAACTTGGTGCTGGCTTCGCCGCGCTCGTTGACCTTGAGCGTCTGCGTGGCGTCGCCCACCACTTCGAGCCCGCCCGATGCGGTGAGCGTGAGCGCGATGGGCGCCTCCTTGCCCGAGCCGACGATGTTGTTGGCCAGCCCAACGCCCACCTCGACGGTGTCGCCGGGCGCCATCGCCAACGGTGCGTTCGGCAGGATCACCATGTCGCCGCGCACCACGGTGCGGGTGCTCTTGGCGGCAGTGGTCTCGTCGTTCACCGCCACGGCCATCACGCGCAGGCTGCCGTTGAAGCTCTCGGGCACGGTGTAGCTGAACTCGCGGCTGCCGTTCACGTCGACCAGGCCCGACCAGTAGGTCACCGGCTTGTCGCGCTTGCGCTTGAACGGGTTCAGGTGCTTGCCGAGTTCGCCTTCGCCATCGCCGCCGGGCGCGGCGCCCTGCATGAGCTTCTTGAACTCCGGCAGGATCAGGTCGAGCGTCTGCAGCGTGCCCACTTCGAGCGCGCGCTTCTGGAAGAAGTGCTTCAGCGGGTCGGGCGTCTTGTAGCGCGCCACCTGCAGGATGCCTTCATCGACCGCGAACACGACGGCGCGCGTGGGCTTGTCGCTCGTGAGCTTCATCTTCACGGTCTGCCCCGGCTTCACCAGCTCGCTGCTGGTGAGCTGCAGGTTGGCGGTGCGCCTGGTCAGCGCTGTGGCAAAGGGCACCACGCCGTACGACAGCGGACTCATGTAGACCTCGTCGGAGGCCGGGTCGCGCACGAAGTGCACGTTGATGTAGCCGGTGCCCTCGAAGTCCTTGGGCAGCGTGATCTTCTGCACCGATGCGGTCTTGTCGGCCTTGAACCATGCATGCGCGTACACCTTGTCGCGCTCGATGGTGATGAGGCCCGCGCCCATATAAGGTGCGCGGATGCTCACCGAGATCTCCTGGCCGGGCTCGTAGTCCTTGCGGTCGAGCGTGAGCTGCAGCTCGGCGTTGCGGTCCAGCGAGCGCGACACGTTGGCATTGCCGGCCACGCTGTATTCCACGCGATTGAGCTCCAGCCCCTGCGCGTTGCGCACCACGTAGGCGAAGTTGCCGGGCGCGGCGGTGTCCAGCGCCACGTTGTTGCCGGCTGCGGCAATGGCGAAGGGCTTCTCGTCCAGCACGATCTCCTTGCGGCGCGACTCGTAGCGGTACAGGCCGTTGTCCTGCCTGATGAGCACCGACAGCACCTTGCGCTCGACGCGCTCGATCTTCAGGTCGGCCACGGCCGTCTTCTTCGCGCGCGGGTCGATGGCGATCACCGTGGCGTTGCGCGTGGCGCCCTTGCTCACGTAGCTGGTGTCGCCGTCGACCTTCACGCCGACGAGGTAGGGCAGGTCGCTCACCAGCGTCTGGGCCTCGGCCGACACGCTGCGCCCGCCCTCGGGCTCGAAGGCCTTGGCGAGCACGTGCACCTGGTAGGTGGCGGCGTCGAAGCGCGAGAGGCGCAGGTCGAACTCGGCCTTGCCGTCGGCGCTGGTCTGCACGCTGCCCAGGTCGTCCACCTGCTTGTCGGTGGCGCGCTGCGGGTCGAAGAAAGCGTAGTCGGTGAAGGCGCGGAACACCGGGAAGCCGGGGCTCAGCGTGAGCGTGCCTTCCACCTTACGATCGGGCGCGGGCGTGCCGAAGAGGTTCTGCACGTCGATCTGCGCCTTCAGGTCCTTGGGGCTCACCCAGCCTTCGGCAACTTCATTGCTGAGCTTGGCCGTGACCTTGGTGCGGTCGGGCAGGAATTCCTGCACCTTCACCGTGGTGCTGCCGATCAGCAGGCTCTCGACCTCGGGCGTGCCCGGCGACGACTGGCGCGGCAGGTAGAGGTTGACGGCGTAGTTGCCCGTGGGCGATGTGTCCTGCGTGGTGTGGGCAATCTCGGCTGCACCGCCCGGGCCGAGCCGGAGCTTCTCGCGCCGCACACTGAGGCCGCGCGCATCGATGATCTCGGCCTCCAGCGGCAGGTCGCGCAGCGAGGTGCCCCAGTTGCCGGCCTTCACCATCATCGCGATGTGCATGGTGTCGCCGGGGCGGTAGATGCCGCGGTCGCTGAAGACATACGCGGTCATCTGGTTCGGCACGCCGGCCGCGCGCAGGCCGCCGACGTCGAAGCGCGAGATGTCCAGTGTGCGGTCGCTGCGGTTGAAGGGCAGGAAGCTCAGGTCGCCGTCCTTGCGCACGACCAGCACCACCGGCGCCTTCTCGCGCTGGTAGCCCGCAAGGTTGGGCAGCTTGGCCGCGCCCGTGGCGTCGGTGGACTGCGACGCGACGATCATGCCGTTGCGGCCCCACACCTCGACCATCGCGCCGGCCACCGGCTGACCACTGGCGATGCTCTGCACGAACACGTCGCGCGTGCCGTCGAGCGACTTCTTGGCCACGATGCCCAGGTCGGTGACGAGCACCAGGCGCTGGTCGATCTGCTGCTCGGGGCTGCCGCCTTCGCCACCCTCGCCGTTGCCGTTGCCTTCCTCTTCGGAGGATTGCTCTTCCTGTTGCTGCTGTTGCGCTTCCTCCGGCTGGCCTTCGCCCTCCGGCTTCTTCTTCGCCTTGGGGTCGTAGCCCTGCACCTTCAGCAGGAACACGCCGCGGCGGTCGGTCGCGTCGCTGCGCAGGTACTCGGCGAAGTCGACGGTCTCGTAGTGCGCCTTGCCGGCGGGAATGCTCAGCGGAATCTCCTTCTGGAAACGGTCGACGAGGTTGTCCGACTGCAGGCCGCCGTAGAACTGCGGATGCGCGAAGTCGCCGTTCGTCTGCGTCACCAGGTGCTGCAGTTGCTGCGGCAGCAGGCGGCCGATTTCGAGCCGGATGCCGGGCAGGTCGCGCACCAGGATCGGCAGCTTGCGCTCGCCGGAAAGCGCGAGCAGCGAACCCTGGCTCATGATGCTGAGCTCGGGCGCGAAGGTCTTGAGCAGGCGCACGTCCTGGAACGCGGCGCCCAGCTGGTAGCCGCCGGGCGTCTTCAGGCCCTTGGCAACGCGCACCAGCAGGTAGCGGCCGCCTTCGGCCTGCGGCATGCGAAAGCTGACCATCTCGGTCACCTCGCGCTCGCTGGCGATGGGCTGCAGGTTGAGCTTCTTCGCGCGACGCAGCACGGCATCGGTCACCTTCGACGGATCGGCGGACCAGTCGAACTTCTCCGCGGGGTCGCCCTTGGCCTCTTCCGTCACGGGCAGCAGCCAGGCCTGCACCACGCGCGCCATCTCGCGCTCGTGCACCGGCATGGAGGCGCTGACCTGCATCACGTGCTCGGGCTCGCCGTTCTCGCCGGTGACGATGGTGGGCTCGATGCTGGAGATGGAAAGGCTGTAGAGGCCGGGGATCTCGACCGCGCGCGACTGGTCATTGCGCAGCGCCGGACCGCCCTTCTGCGCGACCGCGCCGGCCGTGAGGCTGAGGATCGCGGGCCGGTTCTTCTCCGGAATGGGCAGCGGCTCCGACTGCAGCGTGGCGATGAGACGCAGCTTGTCGTAGCTGACGGTGAACTTCTCGCTCGCGCACTTGCCCACGCTGAAGAAGGAGCTGCTGCAGGGCTGGTCGTAGGTCAGCACCAGGCGCTTCTCGAACTCGGCCGTGTTGACGGGGTGCGAGAAGCGCACCTGGAAGAGCGCACGTCGCACGTTGGCCTGGACCGGGTCCTGGTAGAACTCGGCGCCGATGAACTGCGCGGTGAACTCGGGAGAGGTGAACTCGTACTTGCGCTGCGCCAGTTCGATGTGCGGCGCGAGGGCGTTGTCGGCGATCTGCACCTTGTACGGCTGGCCGATGGGCCAGTCCTGGGTGGGCAGGAATTCGAGGCGGTTCTGCTTCGTCCAGGTCCAGCGGCCGGCGATGGCAGGCTCCATGGTGACGCCGGTGGCTTCCTGGCCGATGCGCGCAATGGGCGCGACGGAGGCCGAGAAATTGATGACGAAGGGGTTTGGGCCCCTGTCGAACTCGATCTGCGTGCGCTGCGGCGGATCGGTCTTCGCGGTGGCGACCACGGGTTCGACGCGGTCGGGCGTGAGGCCGTGCCACCACTTCATCACATGGGGATGGGCGATCCAGCCGGCCAGCGCAAGCAGCACGAGCACCGCCAGCCATGCCAGGCGCTGCTGCAGCCACTGCAGGCCCAGGAGCACGAAGGAACCCAGGATGCGCAGCCAGCCCGGGGGTCGCCAGGAACCGATGAACCCGCGGGCCAGCGGACGCAGGAAGCCGAGCGCTCGGCCCAGCCCGGTGAAGAACACGTCGCTGATCGACGCGAGTTTTCTGTTGGCGACTTGAAGCATGGAAGCTCCCCACTGTTTTTGTTGGCGCTCGCGAGTGTGCGAGCCATCTGTGAAGCAATCGCGCTGTGTGTGAAGTCTTCGTGAAAACCGCACAGGCCCGCGCCGGGCCGCATTCAACGAGTCATAGCTGGGGCTTGTTCACCATCAGGTAGAAGACGACCACCATGGCCGCGAAGGCCGGATAGCCCAGCAGTTCCCACCATCGCTGGTAGCGTGCATAGAGCGGCGGCAGCGGCGCCGCATCGCGATGCGCCCGCGCCGCGATCGCCGCCATGCGGATCTGCAGCCACACCACCGGCAGCCAGCAAGCCCCCGCGAAAACGAACAGAGCCAGCGACAGCGCGAGCCACGGCGTGGAAAGCGGAAAGCCCGCCATGTGCGCCAGCGCGAAGCCGGTGGCCGGCTGCAGGATGACGGTGGGCGTGGTGAACCACCAGTCGGCGCGCACCACCAGCCGACTCACGACCGCCTGCGCAGGCACGCTGCCGCTGCGGTTGGCGAAGAACATGTAGAAAGCCGAGCCCAGTCCGGTACCGACCATCAGCACACTGGAAACGACGTGCAGCCACTTGAGGACGAGGTAGGTGTTCATGTCATGGTGCGGCGCGCCGGTACAGATGCCAGAGCAGCGCGGCGATCGGGATGTTCTTGAGCAGCGGACCGAGCGGGTGCAGCCACAGGCCGGGCTGCAGCACCGTCGCCACCAGTGTCATGACGAGCATGAGGGCCAGGGCTGCCGCATAGCTGGCACGCCCGGGCCACCGCCACAGCGCGATGCCGACCACAAGATCGGCCGCCGCGCCGCCGACGATCAGCCCTTGCACCAGCCACTGCGGCGAGGCAATGCCGGCGGCGGCCAGCACCTGGCGGCTCTGGCCGTCCAGTTCGACGATGCTGGCGATTGCGGTGAAGAGCCACACGGCGACAAGACTCAAGCGCAACAAGCGCTCCTCCGCAGCAGAATCCTTCACGTGGCGGAGCTCCCGTGCTCAGTCCGCTGCCAAGCAACGACTTCATGCGCATGCGCAGCCAGGAACGCATGCATGCGCGCGAAGCGCCGGCGCGTCTGCCGTGCGAAGACCCACGCGACCACCGGCTCCAGCAGCCAGCGCAACGCCTTCGGGCTCGCCTCGATGGTGTAGACATAGATGAGAACCGAATGGCCCGGTTGCGCGTCGCGGTGCCGCATGGACGCGGCCCAGCGGCTGAAGGGGAAGGAGCGACCGACCATCGAGGCCGCAGCCACATGCGGTCGGTCGAAGCTTACGAAGCGCGTTCGCATCGACAGGCCGCGCAACCAGCCGTGGCCCGTGTTCTCCGTCTCGGCGCCGACAAACGGACAGGGCGCGCCGCCCACCACGCGGGCGTTGCCGACCAGTGAGTCCCAGCGTGCGCGCCACACGTGGTAGTGGAAAGCGTCGAAGACCACGTCGGCAGGCGCCGGCATGTCGAACTCAAAACGCCGGTGCGCCATGGCCTGTCACTGCGATTGGCGCTTCTTCGACGATGTCGGTCACCATGCCCCAGCGCGCGAACTCCGGCTCGAACTCAGGCAGGGCGAGCAGGCCCATGCAGGCATTCGCACCGACGGGCAAGGTTGCTTCGCCTTTCGCAAACCGCCGCGCCAGCAGGATCGCGGCCATGCATGGGATTTCCGGCCCATGGTTGTCGTCGGCCGCGATGTGCCAGGCGCGCCGCGCCGGCCGGCCCTGTGCATCGGTGCCTTCGACGCGCACGACCATGCCGCCCAGCGCCGTACCCAGCGCGTCGAACATGCCGCCGGTGGCATGCAGCAGGGACGCCAGCTTCTGCGGCGCCGGCAGCAGTCCCGCGCGGCGCATGAAGGCGAGGAAGGCGAAGGCGCGCTGCGTCAGTTCGACTTCGAGCGCGGCGCGGAACATCACCGACTGCACGCCTTCGTAGCGCGCCGGAAAGAGCTCCAGGTCGGGAATGTCGCAGAGCGCACCGCGGCGCGGCTTCATGCGCGCGAACTCCACCCTCGCCGGATCGGCCCAGCCGGGCATCTCGACCCAGCGGCCGCCCTGCCAGACGCGGATGGGCTCGCCGCAGTATGCGAGCACGCCGGCCAGCGTGGCCTCACCGCGCGGCGCACCTTGCGCGGGGGCGATGCAGATGTCGATGCTCCGGATGTCCTGCCAGCCGTCCGCGAGATGGTCGACCACGGCGGACGACAGTGCGGGCACGGTGCTGGCACCGCTCACCGCAGTGCGGCCAGCGTGGCGAAAGGTGGCGTCCAAGGCAGCAGGAAAGTCGCACACGAAGCGGCGCCCATCGGCCAGGTCGATGTAGTGCGCGCCCGCGGCAGCGACGGCCTGCGGCACGCGGTAGTCCTGGTTCTGGAAGGGCCCGGCGGTGTGGATCACGAGCCCCACGCCAAGACCGCGCAGGGTGCCGGCGAGATCGGCAGCCTGCACGTCGATGCGCACGCCGCTCGCGGCCGCGTCCAGCGATGAGGCGAAGGCCGTGGCGCGCTGCGCATCGCGCCCCGCCACCAGCAGTTCGATGCCGGGGCAGCCGGCCAGCGCGCGGCAGATGCGCGCGCCGAAGTTGCCGTAGCCGCCAAGCACCAGCGTCTTCATGCTGCCGCCGCATCCATTCCCGCGACATGCCCGCGCGTGAACGCCTCTTCGAAGATCGAATAGCCCGACCAGTCCGCGTGCGCGAACGACAGCCGGCCCGCCACCACGCTGCCGCGATGCCCGGCGTCGGGCGCGCTGCGCTGCGGGCCGATCTGCGCCAGCAGCCCGGGCCTGGGGATGGACATGGCGTGTCCGTAGCGCGTGATCTCGATGCGCGAGACCAGCGAGGGCAGGTCGGGGTGCGGCACCGACAGCTCGGCGAGCAGATCGTCGCGCCAGCCGGTCCAGGGGCGCTCCAGCAGAAGCTTGCGGCCGTCGGCGGTGTCGTAGCCGCCCGGGCCCAGTGGGCGGTACCAGCTCAGCACCGTGCCGCGCGGCGTGGGGTCCAGCGCCTGGTGGCGCGCATCCACGTAGCCGAGGCCCCTGGTGCCGTAGATCACGTTGTCCCAGCTAGGCGCGGCGCCCACGCGGTCGGCCAGCGGGCCGCGCAGGTGGATGTTGGCCACCAGCCAGGGGGCGTAGCGCACATGCGCGGCGGCGTTCTTCAGCACCTCGGGCGGGTTCTCGACCACGCGCGCGGCGATGAACACGGGCAGCGCGACGATGCAGCGCTCGGCCTGCCAGCGCACCATCGATTTCGACGCCGCATCCCACGCATCGACCTCGACGCCGTCGCGCACTTCCGCGATGCGCGTGACGACGCTGCCGGTGCGCAGGCGCTCGCCGAGCGGCCTGGCGAGCTGCTTCGTGAGCCAGCCGTTGCCCTCGGGCCAGGTGAGGATGCCGTCGCGCTCGGGCCTCGAATCGTTGACGCTGCCCGTCGGATCGCCGGGCGCGTGGAAGCCGTGCCGGCTCGCGAAGTAATGGATGCCGGCCCAGGCCGACACCTGCCCGATGCCGGCGCCGTAGTCGTCGCGGCAGCAGTAGTCGAGGTACCAGCGCAGCTGCGCATCGCCGAAGCCTTCGCTGTCGAGCCAGCTCTCGAAGCTGATGGCATCGAGCGCCAGCAACTCGGGCGTGATGGCGGCCTTGAGCGTCGGAATCGCGAAGTGGGCGGCGTGCTGCAGCGCGTCGATGCGCCGCGCGAACTTGCGGTACTGCGCGAGCGTGGCCTCGCCCACGCCATGCACGGGCAGCAGCCCGTCTTGCCACTCGCCGTGGAAGAACAGGCGCTCCTGCGGGCTGTGGCACAGCGTGACCTCGTCGTATTCCCAGCGGCCCGCCACGCGGCGGCGCAGGCCGAGTTCCTCCAGCAGATCCTGCACCTCGCGCGCGTCGTCGCCAGGCACCGGCAGGTAGTGCGCGCCGAGCGGGCAGGCGATGCCATTGACCACGCCGCCGCGCGCGTTGCCGCCGGCAGTGTCTTCCAGCTCAAGCAGCGCGAAGTCGTCGATGCCCGAAAGCCGTAGCGCGCGGGCAGCTGCGAGGCCCGCCACGCCCCCGCCGGCGATGACCACGCGCGTACGCTTCACCACGGCAGGCGTCGTGCTCCCCAGGGCGTGGTCGCGCATCGCATGGCCCTGCGTGACGTCGATGCCGGTGAAGCCGCCCTCGATGGGCGGTGGCGGGGCCTCGCAGCCCGCGAGCGCCAGAGCACCCGCCGCGCCCGCCGCCACGCCGAGGAATTCGCGCCTTTGCATGACGGGGCTAGTGAGCCATGACCTTGCCCCACTCTTGCTCGTAAGTGGTGACCAGGATCTGGTTCGACAGCCGGTTCACTTCCGCCGGCACGCGCGCCATGTCGAGCGGAAAGTCGAACATCAGCGGCAGGGTGCTCGGGGAGAGGAACCGCAGGCCCGGCGGCAGCGCATCGGGCATGCGGTAGGGCCTGCGGCTGGCGATGATGTAACCCCATTCGCCGAAGCTGGGCACGTGCGCGTGGTACGGCGTGGCGCGCAGGCCCACCGACTCGATGGTCGTCGCCACGGTCCAGTAGCTCTTGCGCGCCACCAGCGGCGAGGTGGTCTGGATCACCGCATAGCCGCTGGCCGAAAGACGTTTCTCGAGCAGCGCGTAGAAGCTGTTGGTGTAGAGCTTGCCGATGGCAAAGTTGGTCGGATCCGGAAAGTCGACCACGATCACGTCGTACATGTCACCCGGCTGCTGCAGCCACTGGAAGGCATCGGTGTTGACGATCTTCACCTTCGGCGAAGACAGCGAATGCCCGTTGAGCGCAGCCAGCGTCTCGTGCTCGGTGAAGAGCTTCGTCATGTTCGGATCGAGCTCCACCAACGTGACCGATTCGACCGACGGGTACTTGAGGATCTCGCGCACCGCCATGCCGTCGCCGCCGCCAAGCACCGCAACCTTCTTGGGCGCGCCCTGGGCGGCCATCACCGGATGCACCAGCGCCTCGTGGTAGCGGTATTCGTCGCGCTCGGCGAACTGCAGGTTGCCGTTGAGGAAGAGCCGGTGCCCCAGCAGCCCGCGCGTGACCACGATGCGCTGGTAGGGCGAGGTGGCGCTGAAGACGATGCGGTCCTGGTAGAACTTGTCTTCCGCCAGCGTGGTGATGTGGTTGGCCCCGACGAAGGCGCCCACCAGCGCGGCCAGCGCCAGAAAGCAGGCGACGGCATGCGCGCCCACGCGGCGCAGCTCATGGCGGAACAGCCACAGCGCCCACACCGCCACGGCCGCGTTCATGAAGCCGAACAGCAGACCGGTGCGGATCATGCCGAGCTGCGGCACCAGGATCAGCGGAAACGCCACCGACACGGCCAGCGCGCCGAGGTAGTCGAAGGTGAGCACCTGCGACACCAGATTCTTGAGCACGATGTTGCGCTTCAGGATGCGCATCACCAGCGGGATCTCGAGCCCCACCAGCGTGCCCACGACCATCACCAGACCGTAGAGCAGCAGCCGGAACGCGCCCGGCACGTAGGCGTTGGCAAGGAACAGGATCGCCGGCAGTGCGCCGCCGATCAGCGCCACCAGCAGTTCGATGCGAAGGAAGTGCGCGGGCAGTTGCCGCTCGAAATAGCGCGAGAGCCATGAGCCCACGCCCATGGCGAACAGGTAGGTGCCGATGATTGTGCTGAACTGCAGCACCGAGTCGCCCAGCAGGTAGGAGCTGAGCGCGGCCGCGGTGAGCTCGTAGACGAGTCCGCAGGCGGCGACCACGAACACGCTGGCGAGCAGCGCGATCTCGATCGGTTGCGGCCCCCGCGCGTCCGGGGTGCGCGCGGGCAGGGCCGCGTCGCTCAATGGATTGCAGCAGCCACGATGATGCTGATGCCGAGGCTCATCGCGGCAACCACCAGCCCCAGCGCCACGTTCTGCTTCTCGACGATCTCGCCCCACAGATCGTAGGGCGTGATCTTGTCGATGATCAGGAAGCAGAGCCAGAAGATCACGACGCCGATCAGCGCGTACACGAGCGATCCGAGGACCACGCCCGGTTTCAGCCATTCAAATCCCATGGGGACCTCCAGTCGTAGCAGTAGTTAGAGAGAGCATCGCGCGCATCTTCGCCGTCATTTGTGGCCGCCGCCACTCGAGTAGCCGCCATACGAGCCGCCCGAGCTCCGATAACCGGAGCCGCCGCTGCTGGAGCAGGTGCTCAGGATGATCAGCACGATGATGATCACGACGATGATGAGGATGATGGTGCCGCAGCCCAGCCCCGAGGCGGCGCTCACCGGCAGCGCGTCGGCGCGCTTGAACATGTCCTTGCGCGCGTCGAGCTTGAAGGCGGTGGCGACCGCGCCGCTGTCGATCTTGCTGCCGGAGGACCACGTCAGTTCGTTGGCCGAGCGCTCCATCGACAGCAGCGCGCCGCCATTGGCGAAGTCGCGGTTGAAGGTCTTCTGGCCGCGCTCGACCTGCCAGTAGAACTCGCCCGCCACGTAGGTGGTCTCGGCGTTGTAGGCGTATTGCTGCTGGTAGCGCTTGCCGAGGTAGGTGGCGGTGTTGCCGCTCTCGGCCATCACGGGCGCGCCGGTGGTCGGCTTGACCATGCTCCAGCCGTCCTCGGCGTCCACCAGGAAGCTGAAGCCGCGCTTGTTGTTGTAGAGCAGGTATTCGTCCCAGCCGAATTGCTCGTCGTCGCCGGGCTCGCTGCCCATGCGGTGCTGGAAGCCCACCACCTGCCACTGCGCGCCCTGCAGCTGGCCCATGCTGCCCAGCGCGATGAGCGGGCGCACGGGCTCGTCCTGCGTGGCGTGCTTGAGTTCGCCGCCGATGCCCTGCGACAGGTCGATGATGCTGTTGCATGAGCCGCAGGTGATGCTCTTGCTGTCGGCCAGGTTGACGGTGACGGGCGAGCCGCAGTTGGGGCAGTTGAAGCTGCGGCCTTTTTCGTCCTTGGCGGATTCGGCGCGCAGGCCGGTGAGCTGGAGGTCTTCCAGCTGCACCGAGCGGCCGAGATAGGCGCTGGGCTTGGCGGTGCCGTAGTCGATGCTCAGCACCAGCCCGCGGTCGTTGCGCAGCTCGACCATCGCGAACGGCCGACCGAGTTCGGGCAGGTGCGGCAGTTCGCCCTGCGCCGAGGTCAGCGCCACCTGCTCGTTCGAGGTGACGGTGTAGCTCTGGCCCGCGAAGGCGCTGGTGGCGCCCACGCGCAGGTCGACAGGCGGGGGCGCGGCGCGCTGCAGGTCGAAGGGCAGGGCGAAGACGTAGGCGCCGTTGTCCTCGCTGAGGATGGCGGTGCGGTCGCCGTCGAGCGCGGCGATCCATTCGGTCCAGCGGCCGCCGGGGTAGGTGTACTGCAGCCGGCCGATGAGCGTGAAGGGCTTGTCCTGGATGCGGCCGGCGGCGAACAGCTGCAGCGGGCTGAAGTCGTCGAACAGCTCCGCCATCTTGCCGGTGCGCGCGAGCGTGTCGCCCTGACGCACGACCGTGCTCTGGCAGTAGGGACAGACCGCGTGCGTCGATTGCGCCGAGCGGAATTCGACCGGTGCGCCGCAGCCGGGGCAGGGCGCTCGGTAGTAGCGTTGGTTGCCGGTTTCCTCAGCCATGGCGTCTCATCAGCCATGGCTCGGGCGGCCACGAGTCTTTCAAGCCAACGAGGCTTCTGACGCCCGTCGAAGGGGCGTCAGGCGCTGTGCGGAACATGGCGCCGCGTCAGACCAGTTTTTTCAGCAGTTCGGCCTTCTTGGCGTCGAACTCTTCCTGGGTGAGGATGCCCTTCGTCTTCAGCTCGCCGAGTTTTTCCAGCGTGGTCATCACGTCGGCGGCGCTCACCACGGCCACCGCCGGTTGCTGCTGCTGGGCCGCGGCGGCAGCCGCCGCGTTGGGGCTCAGGCCCTGCGCGAGGTTCTGCGCCAGCACCTGGCCGAGCGCCACGCCGGCGCCCAGGCCCATCGCGTCGCCCGCGATGCCGCTGCCGCCGCCGGCAGCGCCCTCGGCGAACTTGGGAATGGCCTGCGCCGTCTGGTACTGCATGAACTTGCCCATGTCGTTGCCGACCATGCCCATGCCGATCTTCTGGTCGAGGATCTTCTGGAGCTCTTCGGGCAGCGAGACGTTCTGGACCGTGATGTTCTCGAGCTTGATGCCGATCTTCTCGAACTCGGGCACCAGCTGGGCGGCGAGCGCCTGGGCGAACTGGATCTGGTTGGCCGCGAGGTCCAGGAAGGGCACGCCGCTGGAGGCGATGGCGTTGCTGATGTTCTGCAGCACCAGGCCGCGCAGCTGGCCGTCGAGATCGGCCACGGTGTAGGTGTCGCGCGTGCCGGAGATCTCGGTGTGGAAGGCCTTGGCGTCGCCGATGCGGAACGAGTAGTTGCCGAAGGCGCGCAGGCGCACGGCGCCGAAGTC
This sequence comes from Variovorax sp. SG517, assembly GCF_013376045.1. Classification (GTDB taxonomy): domain Bacteria; phylum Pseudomonadota; class Gammaproteobacteria; order Burkholderiales; family Burkholderiaceae_C; genus Variovorax. The sequence goes on from NZ_JABMJG010000004.1 coordinate 454,082, forward strand.
CTTGTCGCGGATGGTGATCGGCTGGGGCGTGCCCCACTTCTGGTCGACCTGCTGGCGGGTGCTGAAGAAGTAGACGTCGCTCTTGAAGGGGGACTCGAAAAGCTTGTCCCAGTTCTTCAGGTACGTGAGCACGGGCAGCGTCTGCGTCGTGAGCTTGTACATGCCGGGGCCGAACACGTCGGCCACCTTGCCCTCGTTGACGAAGACGGCGACCTGCGATTCGCGCACCGTGAGCGAAGCGCCGTTCTGGATTTCCATCTCCGCCATCGGGAAGCGCCAGGCCAGCGTGCCGTCGCCGGTCTCGGTCCACTGGATGATGTCGATGAACTGCTTCTTGATGAAATCCATCAGGGCCATGGTCGGTCGCTCCTCTTGAGGTTTTTTCAGGTTCTGTCCGAACTGCGCATATTGCCACACGGGCCCGGGAAAACACCCGTGCTATTGGTCATGGGAACCCCTGGCCATGCGGCCTAGGGCGTCATGCGCGAGGTCTACAATCGGCGCCCCCAGAAGAAGCGCCACCAGGAGCTACGGCACATGTCAGATTCGACCCCCTCGACCTCATCGACTCCCACGCCCGAAGACAAGCGCGCAGAACTGCGCCGTGCCGCCCTCGAGTACCACGAGTTTCCCGTTCCAGGCAAGGTCGCCATCGCGGCGACCAAGCAGATGATCAACCAGCGCGACCTGTCGCTGGCCTATTCGCCCGGCGTGGCGGCTCCCTGCGAGGAGATCGTCAAGGATCCGGCCAACGCCTTCAAGTACACCTCCCGGGGCAACCTCGTGGCCGTCATCAGCAACGGCACCGCCGTGCTGGGCCTGGGCGACATCGGCCCGCTGGCCTCCAAGCCGGTGATGGAAGGCAAGGGCGTCCTGTTCAAGAAGTTCGCGGGCGTCGACGTGTTCGACATCGAGATCGACGAAAAGGACCCGGCCAAGCTGGTGGACATCATCGCCTCGCTGGAGCCCACCTTCGGCGCAGTCAACCTCGAAGACATCAAGGCGCCGGACTGCTTCTACGTCGAGCGCGAGCTGCGCAAGCGCATGAAGATCCCGGTCTTCCACGACGACCAGCACGGCACGGCCATCACCGTGGCGGCTGCCATGGTCAACGGCCTGAAGGTGGCCGGCAAGAAGATCGAAGAGGTCAAGCTGGTCGCCTCCGGCGCGGGCGCCGCGGCGCTGGCCTGCCTGAACCTGCTGCTCAAGGTGGGCCTGAAGCGCGAGAACGTGTTCGTCACCGACCTGGCCGGCGTGGTCTACGAAGGCCGCACCGAGCTGATGGACGACGACAAGCGCCAGTTCATGCAGAAGACCGACGCGCGCACGCTCGCCGAGGTGATCGAGGGTGCCGACGTGTTCCTGGGCCTGTCCGCGGGCGGCGTGCTCAAGCCCGCCATGGTGGCCAAGATGGCCAAGCGCCCGGTGATCTTCGCGCTGGCCAACCCCAATCCCGAGATCGCTCCGGAAGACGCCCACGCGGTGCGCGACGACGTGATCATGGCCACCGGCCGCACCGACTATCCGAACCAGGTCAACAACGTCCTGTGCTTCCCGTACATCTTCCGCGGCGCGCTGGACTGCGGCGCGACGACGATCACCGACGAGATGGAGATCGCCGCGGTGCACGCCATCGCCGACCTGGCGCAGGCCGAGCAGAGCGAGCGCGTGGCCGCCGCCTACGTCGGTGAGAAGCTCAGCTTCGGCCCCGAATACCTGATTCCGAAGCCCTTCGACCCGCGCCTGATGATGAAGATCGCGCCGGCCGTGGCCAAGGCGGCCGAGGAAAGCGGCGTGGCCCAGCGCCCCATCAAGGACATGGACGCCTACCGCGACAAGCTGCAGAGCTTCGTCTACGCCTCGGGCACCACGATGAAGCCCATCTTCGACGCCGCCCGGCGCGCGAGCAAGAAGCGCGTGGCCTACTCGGAAGGCGAGGAAGAGCGCGTGCTGCGCGCGGCCCAGATCGTGGTGGACGAGGGCGTGGCGCGCCCGACGCTCATCGGCCGGCCGGCCATCATTGCCCAGCGCATCGAGAAATTCGGCCTGCGCCTGAAGGAAGAGCTGGACTACGACGTGGTCAACGTCGAGCAGGACCACCGCTACCGCGAGTTCTGGCAGACCTACCACCGCATGACCGAGCGCAAGGGCGTGACGGTGCAGGTCGCCAAGATCGAGATGCGCCGGCGCCTGACGCTGATCGGCTCGATGCTGCTGCACAAGGGCGAGGTCGACGGCCTGATCTGCGGCACCTGGGGCACCACCGCCAACCACCTGCACTACATCGACCAGGTGATCGGCAAGCGCCCCGGCGGCTGCGAAAGCACCCCGCAGGACGTGCCCGTGTACGCCTGCATGAACGGCCTGCTGCTGCCCGACCGCCAGGTGTTCCTGGTCGACACGCACGTCAACTACGACCCCTCGCCCGAGGAGCTGGCCGAGATCACCACCATGGCGGCCGAGGAAATGATGCGCTTCGGCCTGAAGCCGAAGGCTGCGCTGCTGTCGCACTCCAACTTCGGCACCAGCAACGGCCCCAGCGCCATCAAGATGCGCCGCACGCTCGACCTGCTGCGCGTGCAGGCGCCCTGGCTCGAGGTGGACGGCGAAATGCACGGCGACGTGGCGCTCGACAGCAAGCAGCGCGCGGTCGTCATGCCGCACAGCGCGCTGGCGGGCGACGCCAATCTGCTGGTTTTTCCCAACATCGACGCGGCCAATATTTCCTACAACCTGCTCAAGACGGCGGCGGGCGGCAACATCGCCATCGGCCCGGTCCTGCTCGGTGCGGCCAAACCTGTGCATATTCTCACGGCAAGCGCGACTGTTCGGCGCATCGTGAACATGACAGCCTTGACAGTCGCCGACGCAAACGCGGAAAGATAGGCTATTTGGCGAGAGTGGCCGCCAACTTAAAAAGCCATTCGATACCCTGGCGACTGCTCAAACTTTGGGCAGTCGCTTGCTATTTTCGCCAGCGTGGTGCACACTCGCGGGCTTGAATTTGCGGGTTAACCCCGACGTTGATCGCCAATTCGAACCCCCCGCTCTTTTCTTGTGGTGCCCCATGGCGGCTTACGCCTCGATCACGTCCTCTGTCACAAAGTTTGCGCTCACCAGTCTGATGCTGGTCGCGTTGACGACGGGGGCCGAGGCCCGCGGATGGTTCGGCGCCGGAAAAACGTCCGCCGAGGAAACGATCGCGCTGTCCGAGCTGCCGGCGCAGGGCCAGCAGACCTACCGCGCCATCCTCGATGGCGGCCCTTTCAGGTACGACAAGGACGGCACGGTGTTCGGCAATCGCGAGCGTCTTCTGCCGCCGGCACGCCGCGGCCACTACCGTGAATACACGGTGACGACGCCCGGTTCGCGCAACCGTGGTGCAAGGCGGATCGTCTGCGGCGGCGAGCAGCGCACCGCGCCCGAGGCCTGCTGGTACACCGCAGACCACTACGCGAGCTTCAGACGGATTGCGCCATGAGCGATGAAAACGACCTGAGCGGCGCCTCGAAGCGCCCCGACGAAATGATGATGACTATGGAAAGACCAGCGGAGATGACCTTATCCCTTCGTGCCGTACGCCCGAACATCGTGCAATCGATCCGCGCGTTCCGCGTGAACGACCTGCAGGACGCAGCCAACGCGGCCGGCCAGCACTTCCTGTACGCCAACCTGGGCAACGCCCAGACCAAGCAGGACGTGCTCGACCTGATCGCCCAGCAGTTCACGTTCCCGGCCCACTTCGGGAAGAACTTCGACGCGCTGTACGACTGCATGACCGACCCGTTGCATAAATCGGGCCCGCAGCCGGGATTCGTCATCGTGCTGGAGCAGATTCCGGCCAACGCCAAGTTCGACAAGGAAGCCCGCGAGCAGCTGCTCGACATCTTCCGCGACGCCTCGGACTACTGGGGCGACCGCAAGGTCCCGTTCCGGTGCTTCTATTCTTTTCTGTAGCCCGTTCTGCATCCACCAGCCAAGCAGAACGGGCGAACGAGGCTCAACCGAACGTTGAAACCCTCGATGGCATCGAAGTGAACACCGCGGCAGCCGCCGCTGCCGAACCGGCCGGCGAAAAGATGCCGACCGACAAACTGGTCGACGTTTCGCCCCTGGCGCTGCGCATGAGCAGCCCCTTCAACGCAGGTTACTGGCTCGCCGCCGCCTGACGAGAAGAAAAGAAGCCGGCAAGCTTGCCGGCCGACAAACAAAAAGCGCGCCGACGGCGCGCTTTTTCATTGGGGCAGGGCCTGGGCCAGCGCCACATATTCGGCCACCGGCACTTCCTCGGCCCGCCGCTGGGTGTCGAAGTCGCCGGCGAAGCCCTTGTCCTGCAGCCACTTGCCCAGCGTGTGGCGCAGCAGCTTGCGGCGCTGGCTGAAAGCCACCTGCACGATCTCGCCCAGGAGCTGCGCATCGACCGCCGGCGGCACCGCCAGCGGCACCATCCGCACCACCGCGCTGTCCACGCGCGGCGGCGGGTCGAAGCTCTCCGGCGGCACGAACAGCACGTTCTCCATCTCGTAGCGCCACTGCAGCATCACGCTCAGGCGGCTGTAGTCCGAGGTGGCGGGCTTCGCCACCATGCGGTCGATCACTTCCTTCTGCAGCATGAAATGCTGGTCGGCGACCAGATGGGCGCAGCCCAGCAGATGGAACAGGATGGGCGTGGAGATGTTGTAGGGCAGGTTGCCCACCACGCGCAGCGGCTTGCCCGGGAACCTCGCGGCCAGTTCGGCGAAATCGACCTTGAGCACGTCGGACTCGACCACGTCGAGCTGCGGATGCCCGCGCAGGCGCTTGGCGAGGTCGCGGTCGAGTTCGATCACGGTGAGGCGGCCCAGCCGCTCCACCAGCGGCTGCGTCAGCGCCGCGAGCCCCGGCCCGATCTCGACCATGGCGTCGCCCGGCTGCGGCGCGATCTCGCGCACGATCGCATCGATGATCCCGCCGTCGGACAGGAAATGCTGCCCGAACCGCTTCCTCGCGATGTGCTGAGCCATGCCGTCAAACCACCATCGACGTGAAAGGGATGCCGTGCCAGGAACACCGCGGAGCCGGCTTTGCCGGGCCGCTGGTGTTGCCCCCTGCAAGGGGGTTGGCGAAGCGACACGAAGTGCGCGCAGCCTGGGGGTGTGCCATCAGGACTGCGGTGGGTCGCGGTATTCGACGTAGGCGCGCGCGCGCACTTCCTGCACCCAGGTGGTGAAGGCCTCTTCCACGCGCTGTTCGCGCAGCGCGGCGCGCGCGGCTTCGCGCTGTTCCGACTGGCTGAGCTTGGAATCGCGGCGGCCCACCACCTGGATTAGGTGCACGCCGAAGCGCGACACCACGGGATCGCTGATCTGGCCCGGCGAGAGCCGGTCCATGGCTTCCTCGAACTCGGGCACGAACTGGCCCGGGCGCGACCAGCCGAGGTCGCCGCCCTGCTTGGCGCTGCCGTCCTGCGAGTTGTCGCGGGCGAGGCCGGCGAAGTCGGCCGTGCCGGCCTGGATGCGGCGCTTGAATTCGGCCAGCTGCGCCACCGCCTGGGCCGTGGTGCGCTTGGGGTCGTTGAGCAGCAGGATGTGGCGCACCTGGGTCTGGGTCACGGTGGCGTCGCCCGATCCGATCTGGGCCTTGGCCAGCACCTTGAGCACGTGGAAGCCAGCGCTGGAGCGCACCGGCCCGGCGATGCCGTTCACGGCGGTCGACTGCGTGGCCTCGACGAACAGCGACGGATAGCGGTCGGCGCTGCGCATGCCGATGGCGCCGCCATTGCCGCGGTCGGGCGAATCGGAGTTCTCGCGCACCAGCTTGGCGAAGTCTTCGCCGGAACGGGCGCGCTGGGCGATGTCCTGCGCCTTCTTCTGCGCGGCGGCCACCTGTGCGTCGGTGGCGTTCTCGGGAACGGCCACCAGCACCTGCGCGAGGTTCAGGTTCTCGAGCGCCGCGTTCTTGACGGAGGTGTTGCGCTGGTCGCGCAGGTATTCGTCAGCCTCGGCGTCGCTGATCTTGACCTTCGCCTCGACCTCGCGGTCGCGCAGGCGCGTGAGCAGCAGCTGGTCGCGCAGGTCATTGCGGAAATCCTGCTGCGCGATGCCTTCGGCAGCCACGCGGCGGCGCAGCTCGACCAGGCTGATCTCGTTCTGGCGCGCCACGGTCTGCTCGGCCTGGTCGATGGCCACTTCGTCGACCTTGATGCCGTTTTCCTTGGCGAGCTGCAGCTGCGCGCGCTCGGTGATCAGCCGTTCCAGCACGAGCCGCGTGAGCTCGCCGCGGGGAACGCGCTCGGCGTCGGGGTTCTCCTTGATCAGCCGCGACACGCGCGACTGCACGTCGGTGTTGGTGATCGGCTCCGAGTTGACCAGCGCGACGATGAACTCGGCCGAGCGCTGCACGGGCGGCGCCGCGGGAGCGGCGGCGGAGGGGCGCGCCGCCGGCGGCCCCAGGCGCGGGCCGGCGCGCATGATGTCGGTGATGCCGGTACCGGGACGATAGCCCTGCGCACCCGCGGTGGCGGCGATGGCCGCGAGACAGCCCAGGGTGATGATGGAACGGATGTGTTTCATGGCGTCGCTCAGTCAGTCGTCTCAGTCGTAGTTGGTGAAGCGGCTCGGCGCTTCGCCCGGTTGGCGCAGGGGTTCGTAGCGCTGGATGTTCTGCCGCAGGGTCTGCATGGGGCTCGAGCCGATGCTGGAGAAGCCGACGAATTCGAGCTGGAACATGATGCGGGTGTTCGCCGTCACCAGGCCCGTGGTGGTGCGCTGCAGCACCACGCGCCCGATCCAGCAGCAGCCGTCGTACTCGAAGCCGAGCACGCCGTCGGTGAGCTTCTTGTCCTGCAGGCTGTAGTTGAGCCGGCCGACGGCATACCAGCGGCCGCCGCCCTGGCCCTTGCCGGGGCCGAGGTTCTTGCCCTTGTCGCCCCACAGGTCGTTGAGCGGCCACTGCCAGCCCACGTCGATCGACTTGTTGCCGTCGGTCGCCGTCGGGGTGCTGGGCGCCTGGTAGCGGAAGGCCGCGCTCAGGTTGTGGTACGGCTCGGGGTTGTAGCGCGCGCTGATGGCCGAGCGCTCCGACTTGCGGGTGTCGGGGTTGTACTGGACGAGGGTGTCCAGGCTCCACTTGGGCGTCCAGTTGATGGTGGCGCCCAGCAGCAGGTCGCTCGCGCGGTCGGTCACCGGCGTGCCGCCGGGCAGCGTGACCTTCTGGTCGCTGAAGCGCAGCCGCTGCGCGATGCCGAAGCGCGCGGCCTCGGCGCCGGTATCGGGGTCGATCAGGCGGGAGGTCACGCCCAGCGTGAGCGCGTTGGTGTCGGAGACGCGGTCGCCGCCGGAGAACGCGTTCTCGGTGTAGATGGTCGCGAAGCTGAAGTCGTTGGCCGCCGAGTCGTAGTTCGGCAGCATGCTCTGGTTGCGGTACGGCGTGTAGACGTAGTACGCGCGCGGCTCCAGCGTCTGGCGGAAGGCGCGGCCGAAGTAGCTGGCGTCGCGCTCGAAGGTCAGGCCGCTGTCGAGGCTGAAGGTCGGCACCGTCCGGTTGCTGGACGTCGGGAAGAAGTACAGCGAGTTCGGGTTGTAGACCTGTCCGTTGACGTACTGCACGCCGTTGAGCGTGAGCTTCGGAATGTCGGACTGCGGCAGGTAGTAGTTGTACGAGGCCGCGTTCAGGATCAGCTTGGGAATGACGTACGTGCTCGGCGTGATGAAGGGCCGGCTGATCGTCGCTACCGCCATCGCGCGGTCGCCGTCGGGCTGCGACTGCTGGTTGAAGTCGTAGCCGAGCTGCGTCGACGAGAGCCTGTTCACGCGGAAGCGCGTGTAGTCCAGGTTCAGCGCGACGTCGAAGCCGTGCCAGTCGTACTTGTTGTAGTTGGCCGTGATCTGCGGCATCCGGTCGTACGCGGGCACGATCGGCGACAGGTTGTACTGCAGGTTCTGGTACTTCAGCGCCCGGACCATGCCGCTCCAGTCGCCCTTGCTCCAGTTGAGCGACGCGTCGTTGGGCAGCTGGCGCTGCGCGAGCGAGGGCGTGCGGGTGAAGTCGCGCCAGTAGTCGTCGTCGCTCACCCGGTTGATGTTGATGTTGGCCGACAGCGAATCGAGGCCCAGCGCCTTGGCGTCGAAATCCTGGTGGTGGTTGAGCCACAGGCCCCAGCGCCGGGTGTTCTTGGGCGCGGGGGTCAGGCTGCTGGCTGTGATCTGCCCGTTGATCAGCTGCTGGAGCTGGCTGGCGCGCAGTTCGTTGTAGCGGTCGCCCACGAGGCGGTCGCTGCCCATCAAGTCGAAGCGGACGGTTCCCTTGTATTCCTTCTCGAGGTAGCGGAACTCGTTGCTGAAATTGATGCCGCGCTTGCTCATGATCGTCGGCGTGAACGTGGCGTCGCGGTTCGGCGCGATGTTCCAGTAGTACGGCTGCGCGATCTCGATGCCGTTGGTGTTGTCGATGCCGACGGTCGGCGGCAGCAGGCCGCTCTTGCGGTCGTTCGACAGCGGGAAGCTTACGCTCGGAATGGGCGGCGTCGTGATACCCATGAAGCTCAGGCGCGCGTTCTTCGCCACGCCCTCGTTCTCCTCGGTGTCGGTGGTGATCGAGGCCGCGGTCAGCAGCCAGGCGGGCATCCAGCCGGGGAAGTCCTCGCGGCGGCAGGTGGTGTAGGTGGCTTCGCGGGCGATCGACACGTTGGCGTCGACGAAGTCGATGCGCTTGGCCTCGCCGTGCGCCTCGTTCGCGAGGAACTTGTAGCGCACGTTGTTGAAGAAGCCCTCGAAGGTCTCGAGCTTGAGCTGCAGCTCGGGGCCTTCATAGATGTTGCCGGCCTGGTTGACCCGCACGTTGCCGGTGGCCTTGGCGCGGTCGTCGGGCTGGTAGTACTCGAGCCGGTCGGCGGTGATGGACACCGCGCCGCGGCGCAGCGTGGCGTTGCCCTCGACCACGGTCTCGAGGTCGGGCCGGCCGGAGATGCGGTCGCCGGTGACCAGGCTGGGCATCTGGCTGCGGTCGGCGGGCGTCAGGGTCTCGGTCAGCAGCGGCGTGCGCTTCAGCGTGAGCGGCCCTTCGAGGTTGCCGGCCGGCTGCGCGGACGCGCCGTGCGCGTGCATCAGCGCCAGCGACAGGACTGCCAGCGGCAGCGGCGGCGGGCCGGAGCGCCGCGGGACGACACGACGTCGGCTCATCAGGCCTCCCGCCCGGCCATTCCGAGGGAAGCCGGCGACTCTCCCATGGAGAGCAGCGAGCGCACAAGGTGCCAAGCGTGGGGGCTTTGGGTCGTAGGCATCGGTTCGGAACGAAAGGTCGTCGGGGACGGCGCGGCAGGCCGGCGGGTTGCAGGGGCCGGCGGCGATCCGCATCGGCCGGGGGCCGGCCAAGGGGGATTGCCGCGCCAGGCGGATTTGTAGAATCGATTATCCATGACAGCACCCCCGCCCCCGGCCGCATTGGCCCCAAGCCTCGCCGAACCCATTTCCTGGACCGATCCGCAGCGAGCCGAGGTGTTCAGGGCCTGGCTGGCGGCCGTCGCACCCGCCCACCGGCTGCTGCCCGAGACCGTGCGCCTGGCCTCCGCCGACGCGAGCTTCCGGCGCTACTTCCGCCTCGACACCACCGACCCGGCCGCGCCCACGCGCATCGTGATGGACGCCCCGCCCGACAAGGAAAACAGCGCCCCCTTCGTCCAGGTGGCGCAGCTGATGGCCGCCGCCGGCGTGCTCGCTCCCACGGTGCTCGAATGGGACAGGCCCAACGGCTTCCTCCTGCTCGACGACCTGGGCCGTCAGACCATGCTGGACGTGATCGATCCGGCCGACCCGCGCGCCGCCCGCCCGCTCTACGACCAGGCCATCGACGCGCTGATCCGCTGGCAGCTGTCCTCGAAGCCCGGCGTGCTGCCGCCCTACGACCGGGCGCTGCTGGAGCGCGAACTGTCCCTCTTCCCCGAGTGGTACATCGGCCGCCACCGCGGCATCGCCGTCGAAGGCAAGCTGAAAGAGCGGCTCGACCGCAGCTTCAAGCTGATCGTCGAGAACAACCTCGCATCGCCTAGCGTCTACGTGCACCGCGACTTCATGCCGCGCAATCTGATGACAGGGAACGCGGCGGGCCTGGGCGTGCTCGACTTCCAGGACGCCGTCTACGGCCCCATCACCTACGACATCGCCAGCCTGATGCGCGATGCCTTCCTGAGCTGGGACGAGGAGTTCGTGCTCGACGTGACCGTGCGCTACTGGCAGGCGGCGCGCAAGGCGGGACTGCCGGTCGACGAGGACTTCGGCGCCTTCTACCGCGCGGTCGAATGGATGGGCCTGCAGCGCCACCTGAAGGTGGCCGGCATCTTCGCGCGCCTCACGCTGCGCGACGGCAAGCCCAGGTACCTGGCCGACACGCCGCGCTTCATTGCCTACATCCGCGCCACCGCCAGCCGCTACACCGAGCTGACCCCGCTCTCGCGCGCGATCGACGAGGTCGAGGGCAATTCGGCCATCACGGGCTTCGCCTACGGCCGTGTCTGAAGGAAAACTGAAAAAGCACCACGCTGTGACGCCCGCGCAACGGTCGTTCGCAGCTATCGATTCCGTAGCATGCCGCGCTTTCACTGCTCCGTGCCCCTGAGCGCCGGCGCCAGCCTCGCGCTGCCGTCCGGTGCCGCCCGCCATGTGCAGGTGCTGCGGATGCAGCCCGGCGACGCGCTCACGCTGTTCGACGGCACGGGCGGCGAGTACGCGGCCACGGTCGAGCGCATGGGCCGCAGCGACGTCTCGGTGACGGTCGGCGCGCACCTCGCCGTGGAGCGCGAGGCGCCGCGTGCCGTGCACCTCGCGGTCGGCATGCCGGCGAACGAGCGCATGGACTGGCTGGTCGAGAAAGCCACCGAGCTCGGCGTGGCGAGCATCCAGCCGCTGGCCACGGCCCACGGCGTGCTGCGCCTGGCGGGCGAGCGCGCCGAGAAGAAGCGGGCGCACTGGGAAGCCATCGCGGTCGCGGCCTGCGAACAGTGCGGACGCAACCGCGTACCGGCGATCCATCCGGTGCAGTCCTTTTCCGCCTGGCTCGAAGCGCAGGGCGGCCCCGGCGCCCCGGCCGCGCGCCTCGTGCTGAGCCTCGCCGAGGGCACGCGAAGCCTCGCCGGCATGACCACGGACGGGCAGGGCACGACCGTGCTGAGCGGCCCCGAGGGCGGACTGAGCGCCGCCGAGGAGCAGCAGGCCATCGCGCGCGGCTTCGCTCCCGTCACCCTGGGCACGCGCGTGCTGCGCGCCGAAACGGCGGCGCTGGCCGCGCTGGTGTCCCTGGCCGGCCTCTAGCGGCCTCTAGCGGCCTCTAGCGAGCCTCCAGCCGCCGGACCGAAAGACCCGGAACGCCGTTCCGGTGAGTGTTTTCCGCAACGCGCGCGCGGAAAGCCTGGGAAACAATCGTTACTCCTTTAAAACAAAAGAAGGACTTCCGAGCCCATGCCCAAGTCGACCGGTCCGCTGCGCCTTGCTCCCCTGGTTCTTGCGGCGCTCCTGTGCGCCACGCAGGGCGCGTTCGCCCAGAGCACAGCCGTCGCGCCGACGCCCGCCCAGGTCAGCCCGGAGGTCGACCGCGCCTACACCCAGCTGATGGCCTCGCCCGCGATCCAGAAGCTGCTGGACGCGGTCAAGGCCGACCACGAGCGCTCGGTGGAAGACCTGAAGATGCTCACCGAGATCGAGGCGCCGCCCTTCAAGGAGCAGAAGCGCGCCGAGGCCTTCCTCGCGCGCATGAAGGCCTTCGGCCTGACAAGCGCGAAGATCGACGCCGAAGGCAACGTGGTCGGCGTGCGCAAGGGCACGGGTGGCGGCCCGAAGCTGCTGGTCTCGGCCCACCTCGACACCGTGTTCCCCGCCGGCACCGACGTGAAGGTGAAGGAGCGCGACGGCCGCCTCCACGCACCGGGCATCGCCGACGACACGCGCGGTCTCGCGGTGCTGCTGTCGTGGCTCAAGGTGCTGAACGACAACAAGGTGCAGACGGTGGGCGACCTGATGTTCGTCGCCAACGTCGGCGAGGAGGAACTCGGCAACCTGCGCGGCATGAAGGCGATCTTCCGCGACCACCTCGACATCGACGGCATGGTGGGGCTCGAGCCCTCGGCGCCCGGCTCGGTGCTGGTGCTGGGCACCGCGAGCCATCGCTACGAGGTCACGTTCCAGGGGCCGGGCGGGCACAGCTTCGGCGCCTTCGGCCTCGTGCCGAGCGCCATCCACGGCATGGGGCGCGCCATCGCGAAGATCGCCGACATCCGCACGCCGAGCTTCCCGAAGACGACGTTCACCGTCGGCACCGTGGGCGGCGGCACTTCGGTCAACACCATCGCGCCCGATGCGCGCATGGCCATCGACATCCGCTCGGACGACATGGGCTCGCTGCTGGAAACCGAGAAGAAGATCCTCGCCGCCATCGACGAAGCCGTGGCCGAGGAGAACAAGCGCTGGAACGTGAGCACGCTGGGCGTGAGCGTCAGGCTCATCGGCGAGCGCCCCGGCGGCCGCACGCCGTCCGATTCGGCGATCGTCGAGGCCGCGGTCCGCTCGAACGCCGCCTTCGGCCACAAGACACTGCTGCGCGGCGGCAGCACCGATGCCAACGTGCCGATCTCGATGGGCGTGCCGGCCATCATCGTGGGCGGCGGCGGCAAGGCCTCCGGATTCCATTCGCTGAACGAGTCCATTGACATGACAGATGCATGGAAAGGCGCGCAGAATTCGCTCGTCACCGTGCTCGGCCTGGTGGGCGTGCAGGGGGTCAGCCCCGCGCTGCTGGCCAAACGGACGGCGCGTACCAAGTAATTTGTCACGTTGCCAGTTCGAAAGTGGCGTGCCACTTTCGACTTACGGTCCGCGGCATTTAACAATGTTGGCGGTTCTGTCACACACCAAGGAAACAGCCATGGGATTGCTCGATTCGGTACTCGGTCAGGTGCTCGGAGGCGCTGCGCAACAGCAGCAGCCGCAAGGTGGAGGCCTCGGCGGCTTGGGTGATCTGGGAGGCCTGGCCGGCGCGCTGGGCGGCCTGCTCGCCAACAACGGCAGCGTGGGCGGCCTCGGCGGTCTGGTCTCGAAGTTCGAGCAGGCCGGCATGGGCGACGTCATCGGCTCGTGGATCGGCAAGGGAGAAAACCAGCCCGTCTCGGGCGACCAGCTGCAGAACGCACTGGGCAGCGACACCATCGCGAGCATCGCGTCCAAGCTCGGCATCAATGCGCAGACGCTGCTGCCGATGCTGGCCACCATGCTGCCGGCGCTCATCGACCAGCTCACGCCGCACGGCAAGATCCCCGACCAGGGGCTGGGCAACCATGACGACCTGCTGGGCTCGCTCAGCGGTCTGCTGCAAGGCAAGCAGTCCTGAACCGGACTGCCTTCTCCAGCGTTCGAGCGCCCGCGAGGGCGCTTTTTTTTGGCCCGCGCGTGTTGGCCGACAATCCCTGCGGCATCAACGGAGAGCAATGGCATGGCGGGCAGTCGCAAGTCGAAGGGGGAAGCACAGAAGAGCGAAGAGAAGAAGGAGGGCGGCCTCGACGCGCGGCCCGACGGCAAGGTGCGGTGGACCAAGAACATGCGCGAGGCGCTCGCGCGGTTCAACGACCGGCCCTGCGGCCAGTGCGGCGGCTCGCTTTCCGACGAGCGCAGCCTGGCCGACAGCCTCGACTTCTTTCGCCGCCACCGCTCCAGCTTCTATCCGCCGCGCGCCGCCCGGCTGCGCATGCTCGAGATGCATGGCGCTGCGGCGGCCGAGCTGCTCTTCGAGCCCTCGCCGCACAAGGAAGCCGTCACCGACCTCCTGGCCATCCATGACGCGGAGGTGGTGCGCTTCTTCGTCGCGCAGGTCAAGCAGATCGACTGCAAGAACGCGCTGGTGAAGCAGGCGGCGCGCTGGCCGCTCTTCGTGCTGCGCGAGCTGCTGTCGGCGAACCCGGCGCGGCACCAGGCCGGCGCAGCGCTGATCCTGGAGCTTCTAGCGGCGAATCCCGAGTGGCAGAAGCCCCTCGAAGCCTCCTGCGACGAAGCCCAGCGCAAGACGCTCGCGCGCCTGCAGGAAGACGGCTCCCCCGGCGTGGCCGACGCCCCCGCCGACGACTGGCCCGCGCTGCTGCGCCGCCCGCCGTGGAAGAACCGGCAGGCGCTGCCGGTCATTCCGGTGCTGGCGCTGCAGCCGCTGCCTCCGACGGCGCGGCTGCATTGGGCTGACCTGCAGCCGCCGCAGTACCTGCAGGCCACGGGCGACCTGTCCGACTGGCTGGCGCGCGAGGTGCGCGTCTCGCGCGATCGCTCGAACCAGTGGATGACCGAGTTCCCGCGCCACCAGCCCGATGCGCTGGACGCCATCCGCGAAGGCGGCAGCGTGCACAAGGCGCTGTGGATGCTGGGCCTGCGCCCCGAGCTCATCGACGACGTGGCCGCCGGGCGCCGCGAGATCGCCGGACCCGAGGACTTCGGCCCGCTGCCGGGCACACGCTGGGGCGTGGCCGAATACATCTGGCAGCTGCCCGCGCCACTGGCGGTGGCGGCGTTCACGCACGGGCCGGCCGTCGATCACTTCATGGGCGACGTGGCGCGCGTGCGGCCCATCCTCCGCGCCTTCGGCGCGGACGCGCTGCCGGGGCTGCCGCGCTTCCTCAAGCAGGGCTCGCGCGCGATGTTCGAGCTGGCCTCGGTCATCGAGTGGGACCCGCTCGCCGGCTGGATCGCCAAGGGCTTCCACACCAACCGATGGGTGCGGCGCGAGGCGGCCGCATGGCTGGCACGCTACCCCGAGACGGCCGCGCGCGGCCTGGTTCCCATCGCGCTGGGCGAGCCAGGCCCCGCGCACGAAGCGGCACAGGCCGCGCTGCGCTGGCTGCACGACAACGGCCATGCCGAGGCGGTGCGCGCCCAGGCGCAGGCCTACGGCGCCGAAGCCGCCGGCGCGGTGGCGCAGCTGCTGTCCATCGCGCCCGAGGACGTGCTGCCCGACAACCTTCCCGCGGTGCCGAAGACGCTGCCGCTGCCGACGCTGCCCCGGCTGATCCTCGCCAAGAACGGCCTCGCGCTGCCGCAGGCCGTGGTGCCCGACGTGCTGATGGCGATGATGCTCGGCAAGCCCGACGCGCCGTATCCGGGGCTCGCCGGACTGCTGGAGGCGATCACGCCCGACTCCCTCGCACGCTTCGGCCGCGCGCTGCTGGCCTGGTGGATCGGCAACGGCCGCCCGGCCAGGGAGCGCTGGATGTTCGCGCTGCAGGGCCGCCTCGGCGACGGCGAGACCGCGCGCCAGCTCTACGGCCTGCTGCGCCAGTGGCGGGCGGCGCTCGACCGCGTGCGCGCCTACGACGCGATGGCGATGCTCGGCGAGATCGGCAGCGACGCCGCGCTGATGCACCTGGCCGAACTCGCGCGCCAGACCCGCTACGACGACCTGCGCACCCGCGCCGACCGCATGCTCGGCGAGGTGGCCGAACAGCGCGGCCTGAGCCTCGACCAGCTGGCCGACCGCACCGTGCCCGACCTCGGCCTCGATGTCCGCGCGCGCCTCATGCTGGATTTCGGCCCGCGCAGCTTCGAGGTGCGCATGGACGACAGCTTCCAGCCCGTGGTGCACGACGCGAAGGGCAAGGCGCTCAAGACGCTGCCCAAGCCGGGCGCCAACGACGACGCAGGCAAGGCGGCCGCCGCAACGACCCAGCTCAAGGAACTGCGCAAGCTCGCGAAGACCGTCGCCACCACGCAGATCAGGCGGCTGGAGGCCGCGATGTGCGCGCAGCGCCGCTGGGGCCCCGACGAGTTCATGCCCTTCTTCGCCAACCATCCGGTGCTGCGCGTGTTCAGCCGGCCGCTGGTCTGGGGCCTGTTCGATGCCGCCGACAGGCTGCAGGGCACCTTCCGCGTCACCGCCGAAGACGAGCTGGCCGACCTGCACGACGACCCGGTGAAGCTGGCGGAGAACGCGCGCATCGGCCTGCCGCATCCGCTGGACTTCGCGGCGCTCGATGCTTCGCTCGCGGCCGCGTGGGGCCATGTGCTGGCCGACTACGAACTGCTGCAGCCCTTCGAACAGCTGGCGCGCCAGTCCTTCGTGCTCGACGACGCGCTGCGCGCCGGCCGCGAGCTGCCGCAATGGGCCGGCCGCGCGGTGTCCAACGCCGCGCTCATGGGCCTGGAGACGCGCGGCTGGGTGCGCGAGATCGGCGACGGCGGCATGGTCAACGCCTTCAACAAGGGCGTGCCCGGCGAAGGCCAGGTCCGCCTGCAGCTGGAGGAAGGCTGGTTCGTGCAGGACAGCCCCGACGGCAAGGCGCTCCAGACGGTGCTCGGCGTGGCGCTCACCGGCACCGAGCGCACGCTGGGCGACCTGCCCCCCATCGCCTTCAGCGAGATCGAGCGCGACCTGCAGCGCGCCATACGGGAGACAGCGCCATGAACCGCAACCTGTGGCTGCTCGCCATCTGCCAGGGCCTGCTGCTGACGAACAACGTCACCTTCATCGCCATCAACGGGCTGGTGGGGCTGGCGATCGCGCCGCGCGGCTGGATGGCGACGCTGCCGGTGATGAGCTACGTGATCGGCGGCGCGCTCTCCACCGGGCTGGTGGCGCGCACGCAGCAGCGCTTCGGCCGGCGCGGCTCGTTCCAGACCGGGCTGGCGGTGGCGCTGGTGTCGGCGCTGCTGTGCTGCTTCGCCGCGGTCACCCGTAACTTCTGGCTGCTGTGCTTCGCCACCGTCGTCGCGGGCTACTACAACGCCAACGCGGGGCTCTATCGCTTCGCCGCGGCCGAACTGGCGGCGCCGGAATGGCGCGAGAAGGCGGTGTCGATGGTGATGGCCGGCGGACTCATCGGCGCCGTGGCCGGGCCCAACCTCGCCAAGGCCACGCGCGAGGCCTTTGCCGTGCCCTTCGCCGGCGCCTACATCGCGCTGGCCGCGGTGGCGCTGCTGTCGATGGCGGTGATGCACTTCATCGAATTCCCGCCGGCGCCCACGCGCAAGGAATCGGGCGGCGGGCGCTCGCTGGCGGAGATTGCGCGCCAGCCGGTGTTCATCGTGGCGGCCGCGGCCGGCGCGCTGGGCTACGGCGTGATGAACCTGCTGATGGCCGCAACGCCCATCGCGATGCAGATCTGCAGCCTGCCGTTCTCCGACGCCGCGCTGGTGCTCGAATGGCACGTCATCGGCATGTTCGCGCCGGGCTTCTTCACCGGCCACCTGATCCGCCGCTTCGGCGTGCTGCCGGTGATGGGCGTGGGGCTGCTGCTGAACCTCGGCTGCATCGCCGTCGCGCTCTCGGGCGTGGAGCTGCATCACTTCATCGTGTCGCTGTTCCTGCTGGGCGTGGGCTGGAATTTCCTGTTCACCGGCAGCACCACGCTTTCGCTCACGGCCTACGCGCCGGAGGAGCGCGACCGCGCGCAGGGCGCGCTCAACTTCTGCGTGTTCGCGACACTGGCGCTGACCTCGTTCGCCTCTGGCGTGCTGGTGACCACGCAGGGTTGGCGGCTGCTGAACTTCGGCTCTCTGGTGCCGGTGGTGCTGACCGGTGCGGCGCTGCTCTGGCTGGCGCGCCGCAGGCGCGCCGTCAGGCCAGCGGCGGAAAGCGCCGGTTGAGCCAGCGCTGCAGGGCTTCGAAGACCGGATCGGCTTCGAGCTCGTTGAAGATCTCGTGGTACAGCGTGTCGAAGCAGTGCGCCTCGACCTTGCCGCCGGGCGCCGCCGCCGAGGCGAAGGCCCGGCTCGCGTCGGGCCGCACGAGGCGGTCGTCGCCCGCGTAGAGCAGCAGCGTCGGCACGGGCCAGTTCGCGGCCTGCCGCAGCACGTTCTCGCCTTCGTACGCGAGGAAGCGCGCCAGGCGCCCGCCGATGCGGTCGTGCGTGAGCGGGTCGTCTCGGTAGGCCTGCACCACGGCCGCATCGTGCGAGAGGTAGTTGTCGTCGAGGCCGTTGCCCACGCGAAGGTCTGGCGCGATGCGCGACAGCACCGCGAGCAGCAGCTTCTGGAAACCGCTCAGGCCGGGATCGAGCCCCGGCGAGGACAGCACCGCGGCGTTGACGTGCCGCACGCCGCGCGCAACCAGGCTCGCCACGACAAGCCCGCCCAGGCTGTGGCCCAGCAGCACCACCGGCAGGCCTGGGTTCTCTCGGCGCGCGTCGTCGATGACGAGCGCGAGGTCGTCCACCAGCCGCAGTTCGCTCGGCAGGCCGCCGCGCGGGCCGCTGGATTCGCCGTGCCCATAGTGGTCGTGCGCCCATACCGCGAAGCCCCATTCGTGCAGGCACTCGGCCAGCCCGTGGTAGCGGCCGGCGTGCTCGCCGAGCCCGTGGACCACGACGACCACGGCACGCGCCGGCCCGGGCGCCGGCAGCCGGCGCAGTGCGAGCGTTTCGCCGTCGGGCGTGGACAGCGACACGCGCTGCGGCAGAGGCAGCGCCTCGCTCAAGCGGCCACCGGCTCCGATGCTGCTGCGCGGTGCGCGGCCGGCAATGCGGCGATCACTTCGGCCACGGCCGCGGTGAGCTTCTTGGCATAGGGCACGTGCAGGAACTCGTTGGGGCCGTGCGCGTTGCTCTTGGGGCCGAGCACGCCGCAGACCATCATCTGCGCCTTCGGGAAGCCGGCGCTGAGCATGTTCATCAGCGGGATCGTGCCGCCCTGGCCGATGTAGCCGCAGGAAGCGCCGAAGTGCGCCTTCGAGGCCTTGTTGAGCGCGTCCTCGAACCACGGCGTGATGGTGGGCGCGTTCCAGCCGGTGGCGCCGCCGTTGCTCTCGAAGGTCACGCGGGCCTGGTAGGGCGCGTTGTCCTCCAGCAGCGTCTTGAGGTTCTGCACGGCCTCGGCCGCGTCGACCAGCGGCGGCAGGCGCAGCGACAGCTTGAAGGCGGTGTAGGGGCGCAGCACGTTGCCCGCGTCCTTCAGCGCCGGGAAGCCTTCGGCGCCGGTCACCGAGAGAGTCGGCTTCCAGGTGCGGTTGAGCAGCGCCTCGACCGGGTCGGTGGTGGTGGGCAGCGCGAACACGGTCGAACCGCCGCAGTCGTAGTGCGCCCAGGGGAAGCGCTTGTAGACCTCCTCGCCGAGGATCGCGGCGGTGGCCCTGGCCTGCGCGAGGCGGTCGGCCGGCACTTCGCAGTGGAAGCTCGCGGGCAGCAGGCGACCGGTGGCGCTGTCCTCGAGGCGGTCGAGCACCTGCCGCATGATGCGGAAGCTCGAGGGCACGAGCCCCGAGGCATCGCCCGAGTGGATGCCTTCGGTCAGCACCTCGACCTTGAGCGTGCCGCTGGCCATGCCGCGCAGCGAGGTGGTGAGCCAGAGCTGGTCGTAGTTGCCGGCGCCGGAGTCGAGGCAGATCACGAGCTCGACGTTGCCCAGGCGGGGGCGCAGTGCGTCGACGTAGGGCAGCAGGTCATAGGAGCCGCTTTCCTCGCAGGTCTCGATCAGGCCGACGATGCGCGGATGCGCCGCGCCCTGGTTCTTGAGCGCCTGCAGCGCGGCGATGCTGGCGTACACCGCGTAGCCGTCGTCGGCGCCGCCGCGGCCGTAGAGCAGGCCGTTCTCGTACTTGGGCGTCCAGGGGCCGAGGTCGTTGCGCCAGCCGGTGAACTCGGGCTGCTTGTCGAGGTGGCCGTACATCAGCACGGTCTCGCCCATGTCTGTGCCGGTGGCCGGCACTTCGAAGAACAACACCGGGGTACGGCCCTCCAGGCGCACGATCTCCAGCTTCAGGCCTTCCACCTTCTGCGCCTCGACCCACGCGGCGGCGTTGCGCAGCACGGTCTCGAGGTAGCCGTTGGCCGACCAGTCCTTGTCGAAGCCGGGCGACTTGGCCGGGATGCCGATGTAGTCGGTGAGTTGCTTGACGATGTCGCCGTCCCATTGGGCGGTGACGTCGGACAGGGCGCGCTCGGCGTCGAGCGTGCCGGCGGGCATTTCGCGGTGCAGGGGGGCGTTCATCGTTGGGTTCTCCGCGGGTGACGAAAGAAAGGACGCATTTTGCGCCTTGGAACAACCGCGCGTAGAGTGCGGGCGATCTCAACCCGGAGGGCCACGTGAGCAAGGCAAACATCAAGGTGGGCATCGGCGGCTGGACCTACGAGCCATGGCGCGACAACTTCTACCCGAAGGGGCTCGCGCACGCGAAAGAGCTGAACTACGCGAGCCGCAAGGTCAGCGCCATCGAGATCAACGGCACCTACTACAGCACCTTCAAGCCCGAGACCTTCCGCAAGTGGCACGACGACACGCCCGACGACTTCATCTTCTCGATGAAGGCCTCGCGCTTCGCGACCAACCGCAAGCTGCTCTCGGGCGCGGGCGACTCCATCAAGCGCTTCATCGACAGCGGCGTGGCCGAACTCGGCGACAAGCTCGGGCCGATCGTGTGGCAGTTCATGCCGACCAAGCAGTTCGACGCGGAGGACTTCGAGGCTTTTCTGGCGCTGCTGCCGAAGAAGGAGGGCAGCCGGGTGCTGCGGCACGTGATGGACGTGCGGCACGAGAGCTTCATCGTGCCCGCCTACAAGGCGCTCGCGAAAAAGTACAAGGTGTCGACGGTGTTCACCGACGCCGACAAGTTTCCGTCCTTCGAGGAACCCGAAGGCGACATCGCCTATGCGCGGCTGATGATGGCCGACGCCAAGCTGAAGACGGGCTATGCGCCGAAGGCGCTCGATACATGGGCCGGGCGCGCGCAGGGCTGGGCCGTGTCGCCGAAGAAGCGCGACGTGTTCGTCTACTTCATCAACGGCGCGAAGGAAAAGGCACCGGCGGCTGCCGGTGCCTTGCTGGAGCGTCTTGGCTGGACCGCACCTACCGCGTGAAAGACGCCTGCGGGCGCCGCCGGGCCGCTCCCAAGACGGCCCGCGCCTCCCCCTCGGGGGGTGGAGTTACACGCAGCGAAGCGGAGTGAAAAGCCGGGGGGCCTGTTTCAGGCAGCGGCCTGCAGCGAGGGCTTTGCGGCGCCGAAGCTGATCTCGCCGGAGATCTGGCCGCCTTCCTCGATCACGATCTTGCCGTAGCGGATCTTGCCCGTGACCTTGCCGGTCGAGTGGATGACGAGTTTCTCGCGCACGGTGAGGCTGCCGTCGAACACGCCGCGGATCTCGGCGATGTCGATCTCGGCGGAGCCCTTGAACGCGCCCTGCTCGGCGATCTGCATCAGGCGCGAGTCCATGGTGGCCTCGACCAGGCCTTCGACCACGAGCGTGTCGCAATCGGTGATCTCGACGCCCTTGAGCTTGATGTTGGGGCCGACGGTGAGCTTGCTGCCGCCTTCCTTCGCGACGGGCGCGGCCGCTGCCGCATTCAGGCCGCCTTGCTGTGCGGTGAGCGACGAGGGATTGACGGGGGTTCCGGAGAGGTTGGTGCCCGAACCGACGAGCGGCGCGGGGCGCGATGTCAACGAATCGGTGTCACGATCACGCTTGCCGAAGAAGGGGGACTGTGTAGCCAAAGGGGAGCTCCTCAAGAAAGGGGACTATCGTAAGAACGCACTCACGGCCTGCGGCACTTCATTGCGCAATAAGCGTAACTGAATAAGTCGATCGCGTACATGACAATGTGGCGCCATGAGCCCTCCAAACGCCGAACGGAACGCCGCATCGCGCGCAATGTCATCCACCACCGACTCGCGCTTCGACAAGCCCGCGCACGGCTGGCGGCGCACGCTCTTCACCGTGATCTTCGAGGCCGACACCCGCGCCGGCCTGATGTTCGACCTGGCGCTGATCGCGGTGATCGTGGCCAGCGTGCTGGTGGTGATCCTCGACAGCGTGCAGTCCATCCGCGAGCAGTGGCGCGCGGTGTTCAACGTGCTCGAATGGGTGTTCACTGCCCTCTTCACGCTGGAGTACATCGCGCGGCTCAGTTGCGTGAACAAGCCGCTGCGCTACGCGCTGAGCTTCTACGGCGTGATCGACCTGCTCGCGCTGCTGCCGACCTTCCTCGTGGTCTTCGCGCCGGAGATGGGGCTGGGCTATCTCATCGACGTGCGCATCCTGCGGCTGCTGCGCGTGTTCCGCATCTTCAAACTATCGCGTTACTCGGTGGAGTACCGCGCGCTGGTGTCGGCGGTGGCGGCGAGCCGCCGGAAGATCACCGTGTTCGTCGGCTTCGTGATGCTGGTGGTGCTGGTGATGGGCACGCTGATGTACGTGGTCGAGGGGCCGCCGCACGGCTTCACGAGCATTCCGGTGGCGGTCTACTGGGCCATCTCGACGATGGCCACGGTCGGCTTCGGCGACCTCGTGCCCAAGACCGACCTGGGCCGCGCGATCGCCTCGGTGATGATGCTGGTGGGCTGGGGCGTGCTCGCGGTGCCGACCGGCATCGTGACCGCCGAGATGGCGCGGCGCGGGAGCGACGACGAACCGGCTGCGTTGCCGGTGGCGCAGCGCGGCGTTCTCTCGATGGTCGAACCGGCACCCACAGTCCCGGCAGTACCGGCGAAGAGGCTCACTCCCGCGGCCAGACGACGCGCCCTTGCGCAGCATCGCCGAGGCGCGCGATGAAAGCGTCGGCCTCGGGCTCGGGCAGCGAGAAGGCGAAGGCCACGTCGTCGCCGTGCTGCACGCCCTCGAGCACCGCGCCTGCCGCCACAAGCTCGCGCCGCACCAGCCCTTCGAGCGCATAGGGCACCGAGCAGCGCAGACTGCGCTGGCGCAGCAGCGGCACCAGCGTGGCGCCGAGCAGGGCCTGCGCAATCGCGTCGGTGTAGGCCCGCACGAGGCCGCCCGCGCCCAGCTTCACGCCGCCGAAGTAGCGCACCACGGTCGCGAGCGCGCCTTCGACCTGCTGGTGGCGCAGCACTTCCAGCATCGGCCGTCCTGCCGTGCCGCCGGGCTCGCCGTCGTCGTTGGCGGCCGACTGCCCGCCCGCCATGAGTGCCCAGCACACATGCGCCGCCGCGGGATGCCCGGCGCGCAGCGAGGCGACCACCGCCAGTGCCGCCGCGCGGTCGGCCACCGGCTGCACGCAGCCGATGAAGCGGCTCTTCTTGATGACGAGCTCGCTGTGGACCGGCTGTGCGAGCGTGAAGCTCATTGCGCGATCAACCGCCGCCGCGCTCGAACTTGAACACCGCCGTGCTGGCGCGCGCGTTGGGCAGCCAGCGCACGTCGCGGCCGTCCTGAAGGCCGAAGGCGTCGAGGATGCGCAGGTTGTTCTTGCCGGCCAGCACCTCGAAGTCCTTGAAGGTGCCGACGCGGATGTTGGGCGTGTCGTACCACTGGTAGGGCAGGCGGCGCGTGACGGGCATGCGCCCGCGCGCCACGCTCAGGCGGTTGGGCCAGTGCGCGAAGTTGGGGAAGGCGACGATGCCGATGCGACCCACGCGCGCGGTCTCGCGCAGCATGACCTCGGCATTGCGCAAGTGCTGCAGCGTGTCGATCTGCAGCACCACGTCGAAGGAGGCGTCGTCGAACATCGCGAGGCCTTCGTCGAGGTTGAGCTGGATCACGTCGACGCCGCGGCGGATGCACTGCAGCACGTTGCCGTCGGCGATCTCCACGCCGTAGCCGGTGCAGCCGCGCTCGCGCTGAAGCAGGTCGAGCAGGGCGCCGTCGCCGCAGCCGAGGTCGAGCACGCGGGCCCCCTTGGGCACCAGCTCCGCGATCAGGCGTTGATGTTCGAGGTCGCTCATTGCTGGAACTCCTTGGCGACGCGCTCGAAGTAGGAGCGCACCACGCCCATGTAGCGCACGTCGTCGAGCAGGAAGGCGTCGTGGCCGTGCGGCGCGTCGATCTCGGCGTAGCTCACGTTGCGGCTGTTGTCGAGCAGCGCCTTGACGATCTCGCGGCTGCGCGCGGGGGAGAAGCGCCAGTCGGTCTTGAAGCTCACGAGCAGGAACTTGGCGCGCGCCTGGGCCAGCGCGGCGCTGAGCTTGCCGCCGTGATTGCGCGCGGGGTCGAAGTAGTCGAGCGCGCGGGTGATCAGCAGGTAGGTGTTGGCGTCGAAGTACTCGCTGAACTTGTCGCCCTGGTAGCGCAGGTAGCTTTCGATCTGGAACTCGACGTCCTGGGTGGAATAGCGGTAGTCCGCGCCTGCCACTTCGCCTTCCACCGCGCTGCGCAGGATGCGGCCGAACTTGGCGTTCATCACGTCGTCGCTGAGGTAGGTGATGTGGCCGATCATCCGCGCGATGCGCAGGCCGCGCTTGGGCACCACGCCGTGCTCGTAGAAGTGGCCGCCGTGGAAATCGGGGTCGGTCACGATGGCGCGGCGCGCCACCTCGTTGAAGGCGATGTTCTCGGCCGTGAGGTTGGGAGCGCTGGCCACCACCACGGCGTGGCGCACGCGCTCGGGGTACTGCAGCGTCCACGAAAGGGCCTGCATGCCGCCGAGGCTGCCGCCCATGACGGCCGCGAGCGTCTCGATGCCTAGCGCGTCGAGCAGCGCGGCCTGGGCGTCGACCCAGTCCTCGACCGTCACCACGGGGAAGTCGGCGCCGTAGACGCGGTCGGTGGCGGGGTTGACGTGCATCGGGCCGGTCGAGCCGAAGCATGAGCCGAGGTTGTTGACGCCGATCACGAAGAAGCGGTCGGTGTCGACCGGCTTGCCCGGACCCACCATGTTGTCCCACCAGCCCTCGGAGCGGGCCTGGCCCTGATAGACGCCCGCGACGTGGTGCGATGCGTTGAGCGCATGGCACACGAGCACCGCGTTGCTGCGATCGGCGTTCAGGGTGCCGTAGGTTTCGTAGGCGAGCGTGTAGTCGCTGATCGATGCGCCGCTGCGCAGGGCCAGCGGGCCTGCGAACTGCATCGACTGCGGAGTGACGACCAGAGGTGGTGACGACGACATGAATGAAAAACCCGGCCTCGCCAAAAACGAGCCGGGTCTGCCGCGCCTGTCTTTAGCTGAATTTATAGAGCGCCCGCAAGCTGAAGCAAATCGGCGCAGGGGGAGTATATCCCCCAGGCTTCGCGCACTGCGTGTCGCTTCGCCAACCCCCTTGGGAAGGGGGCAACACCGGCGGCCCGGCGGAGCCGGTTCCGCGGTGTTCCTGGAAGGGGACGGGGGTTATATGCCGACGATCATCAGAACGCCGAGCACGAGGAAGATCGCTGCCGAGACGCCGTGCACCAGCTTGATCGGCACGCGCCGCACGATCTTCTCGCCCAGCCACACCACGGGCGCGTTGGCCAGCATCATGCCCAGCGTGGTGCCCATGACCACCCAGA
The DNA here is from genome assembly GCF_013376045.1 of Variovorax sp. SG517. Classification (GTDB taxonomy): domain Bacteria; phylum Pseudomonadota; class Gammaproteobacteria; order Burkholderiales; family Burkholderiaceae_C; genus Variovorax. Next base: position 479,223 of record NZ_JABMJG010000004.1, read on the forward strand.
TGTAGTCGTGCGTGAAGCGGGCGGCGAGCATGACGGTGGCGATCTGGGTCTTGTCGCCCATCTCGGCGAGGAAGAAGGCGACGACCGTGGTGCCGAAGACGCCGAACTTCGATGTGCCGGGGGCATCGTCGTCGTCGAGCTTGTCGGGGATCAGCATCCAGACGGCCATCGCGATGAACGAGCCGCCCAGTATCCAGCGCAGCACCTCGGGCCCGAGCCAGCGCGTGAGGTAGTTGCCGACCGCGCCCGCGAGCGCGTGGTTGATGACGGTGGCGGCGAAGATGCCGAGGACGATCGGCCAGGGTTTCCTGAAGCGCGCGGCCAGGAGAAGGGCCAGGAGCTGGGTCTTGTCGCCCATTTCCGCGAGCGCGACGACGCCCGTTGCTACGAGAAAAGCTTCCATGATGAACGTGGGGTTCCTTGGGCCGAAGGACGCAATTGACCGTGCAACACCTTCGGCCATATTCCCGAAGTTGCACGGTCAAAGGTCTCGCCAGGTGTTTTCACTGCACGCGCCATATCCTGGTGGGACAGGACAAGTCTGTTGACGCGGGCCCTTCTCGCAGATCGGAAGGCGGCTACTCCCCAATGACGGGCGGAATTCTACATCGGCGCACGGATGTAGGGCGAAGGACCTCGCCCAATCGTGCAAGTAGGCGCTAGCTTTCGAATAGTTTTGACAGGTGCTACCTCAGGAAGCAAATTCCCGCTTGCAATTCGGATATTTCACCCATAATGCACGAGCCTCCCTCTTCAATTTGGTCGGGAGGCAGTTCGGTGATCGGTCAGTTTCGCGCGACTCGACGCTCTCGTTTGAGTGATGCTTTCGGGACTCCATCGCTTTTCTTGATGTGTTTATAGGAGTCCCTTGATGGGCAACAAACTGTACGTCGGCAACCTGCCTTACTCGGTGCGCGACGGAGATCTCGAACAGGCCTTCGGGCAGTTCGGCGCCGTGACCAGCGCCAAGGTCATGATGGAACGCGACACCGGCCGCTCGAAGGGCTTCGGCTTCGTCGAGATGGGCAGCGACGCGGAAGCACAGGCTGCAATCAACGGCATGAACGGCCAGCCCCTGGGCGGCCGCAGCGTCGTCGTCAACGAAGCGCGCCCGATGGAAGCACGTCCCCCGCGCAGCGGTGGTGGCGGCTACGGCGGCGGCGGTGGTGGTTATGGCGGCGGTGGTGGCGGTGGCTACGGCGGCGGCGGTGGTGGCGGCTACGGTGGTGGCGGTCGCTCCGGCGGTGGTGGCGGCTACGGCGGCGGTGGCCGCAGTGGCGGCGGCGGCGGTGGTGGCGATGGCGGTTTCCGCAGCCCCTACGGCGCTGGTCCCCGTGGCGGCGGCGGTGGCCGTTCGGGCGGTGGCGGCGGTGGTTACGGCGGCGGCAACAGCGGCTACTGAACCCTGCACACTCCAGAAAAGCACATATAGAAAAAGGCTCCTTCGGGAGCCTTTTTCATTGGGCGATCCAGCCGCAGCCGACGCTCAGGCTTCGCCGCTTCGCTTCTTGCGTTCGCGCCCCTGCACGGCCCGATCGAGCACGGCGTTGGGCAGCATGCGCATGATCTTCGCGACCACGCCCATCTGCCAGGGAATCACGCGATAGCTGGTGCCGGCCTCGATGGCGCGCAGCGCCTGGGCGGCGAAGTCCTCCGCCTTCATGAGAAAGGGCATGCCGTAGCGGTTGCCCTGCGTGAGCGGCGTGTCGATATAGCCCGGGCAGAGGGTGACGACCTTGACGCCGCTGTTGTGCAGTTCGCCGCGCAGGCTCTCGCAGTACGCAACCACGCCGGCCTTGCTCGCGCAATAGGCGCCGTGCCCCGGCAGCCCGCGGATCGAAGCCACGCTGCCGATGCCCACCAGCCGCCCGCTGCCGCGCCGGACCATCGCCGACACAAAGGGATGGAAGGTGGCCATCAGGCCCACGTTGTTGGTCGCGAAAGTGCGCGCCATCACGTCGATGTCCTCGCGCTCCGCGGTATCGATGCCCACGCTGATGCCGGCGTTGGCGATCACCACGTCGGGCAGCCCCTGCTGCTCGATGCAGGCCTTGCCGGCGGCGACGATGCTGTCGGTCTGCGCCACGTCCGCGCCGTAGACGCGCCATCGGTCGGCGCCCAGCTGGCGGGCGCTCGCCCACGATTCGATCTCCTGCGTGCGCCGTGCGACCAGCGCCAGCCGGTAGCCCGCGTCGTGGAAGCTGGCGGCCAGCGCCTGGCCGATGCCGCTGGAGGCGCCGGTGATGAAGACGAGCGGAGAAGTGTTTGCCATGCCGAGATGCCCGTTCAGCGCTTCTTCGCCGGCGCGGGAGCAGCCGCTGCCGCCGACGGAATCAGCACGCCGCGCACCCGGCCGTTGAGGTTGGCCACGCCGCTCAGGTTGTCGTAGTCGAGCGTGTCGCCGGTGAACTGGTCGGTGCCGCGGATGAGCGTGACCGGCTTGTTCGACGTGACGCGCTCGGTGTCGACGTAGGCGTGCAGGAAGTCGCCGCGGAATTCGAGGCGCGGCGTGGGCTTGCCGTTCGGCGCCACGGAAGGATCGCGAATGACGATCGCGTTGCCGAACAGCTGCACTTCGCTGCCGTCGGAATTCGACAGCCCGCGGTCGGCGGTGCCGCGCGTCACGAGCCCCTCGGGCGACACCGAACGCATGCGCACCTTGTCGATCTCGATGGTGTCGGTGTCGGGGTAGTGCCGGCCTTCGACGCCGTGCAGCTCGCTGCGCAGGTCGCCGTTGGGCAGGAAGTTCTTGATGACGAAGTCGCGCATGAAGTAGTCGGGCTCGTGCGTGGGCGCGACCTTGGGTGCGGGCTCCAGCAGCTTGGGCGCGTTGCGCACCAGCCAGTAGGTGCCGAGCGCGACGGCGGCCGTCAGGATGATCGGCAGATAGATGGTGGCGCGGTCGAGACCGTCGCGCAGCGTGTTCCATGCGCGTTTCATGCCGCTCATGCGCCCGGTCCCTTCGCAGCGTCGAGCATGACGCGGTATTGGCCGCAGGCCGTGAGCAGCAGGTCGCAGAACTCGCGCGCCGCGCCTTCGCCGCCGCGCGCCTTGGTCACGTAGCGCGCAATGCCGCGCACTTCCGCGTGGGCATTGGCCGGCGCCGCCGGGAAGCCCACGCGCAGGAGCACCGGCAGATCGGGCCAGTCGTCGCCGATGGCCGCGGCCTGCGCCCAGCCGAAGCCGAGCTGGTCGAGCATGGCCTGTGCGGCCGGCAGCTTGTCTTCGGTGCCGTAGCGCACATGCTCGATGCCCAGCGCCTCCAGGCGCACGCGCAGCGGCTTGGAATCGCGCCCGGTGATCACCGCCGGCACGATGCCCGCCTTGCGCAGCAGCTTCAGGCCGTAGCCGTCGAGGATGCTGAAGCGCTTGAGCGTCTCGCCGTGCTCGGTGAAATACACGCCGCCATCGGTCAGGACGCCGTCGATGTCGAAGAAGACGATGCGCACGTCCTGCGCGGCAAGCAATGTCTCGGCCTGGAACTCGAGCGGCATCAGATGACCTTCGCGCGCATCAGGTCGTTGGTGTTGATGGCGCCGACGACCACCCCGCTGCCGTCGATCACGAACAGCCGGGTAATGCCGCACTGCTCCATGAGCTCGGCCGCCTCCACCGCCAGCGCGTCGACGCGGATGGTGCGCGGGTTGTGGTGCATCACCTCGGCCGCCTTCGGACCGCGCAGGTCGGCGCCGGCCTCGATCAGGCGGCGCAGGTCGCCGTCGGTGAAGATGCCGAGCGCGCGGCCGTCGGGCGCGACCACCGCCGCAGCGCCGAAGCCCTTGTTGCTCATGGCGCGCATCAGCTCGCCGATGCCGGCGTCGGGCGTCACGCGCGGCACGTCTTCGTCCGAGCGCATGACATCGCTCACATGGGTGAGCAGCTTGCGCCCGAGCGCGCCGCCCGGGTGCGAGCGCGCGAAGTCTTCCGAGCCGAAGCCGCGCGCGTCGAGCAGCGCCACGGCCAGCGCGTCGCCCATCGCCATCTGGGCGGTGGTGCTGGCGGTGGGCGCCAGGTTGAGCGGGCAGGCTTCCTTGGACACGCCCGCGTCGATCACGATGTCGGCGTGGCGGGCGAGGGTGGATTCGGGGCGGCCGGTCATGGCGATCAGGGGCACGCCCTGGCGCTTGACGACCGGCAGGATGACGGTGAGCTCGTCGACCTCGCCGCTGTTGGAGATGGCGAGCACCAGGTCGACCGCCTTGATCATGCCGAGGTCGCCGTGGCTGGCCTCGGCCGGATGCACGAACATCGCGGGCGTGCCGGTGGAGGCGAGGGTGGCCGCGATCTTGCGGCCGACGTGCCCGCTCTTGCCCATGCCCATCACGACCACGCGGCCGCGCACCTCGAGGATCTTGCGCACGGCCTCGACGAAGCTGGGGCCGATGCGGTTCTTCAGGCCGGAGACGGCTTCGGCTTCGATGTCGAAGGTGAGGCGTGCCCGAGCGAGGATGGCTTCGGGGTCGACCACGGGGGCCGGGGCGGGACGGGAGCTCATCGCCGGATTTTACGGGCCCGCGGCTTGCCCCCGCGGCTCCCGGGGCGCCTCCGGGTGTCCTCCCTGAGGCGCCGCGCACGGCTCTTGCTCTAGCATCGGCGCCTATGTCTTCGTTCGATCTCACGCTGTTGTACTTGCTGGCCGCGGTGATCGGCGTGGTGGCGTGCCGCTCCCTCAAGCTGCCGCCGATGCTCGGCTACCTCTCGGCGGGCGTACTGATCGGGCCGCATGCCTTCGCGCTGGCCCAGAACACGGAAGGCATCCAGCACCTGGGCGAATTCGGCGTGGTGTTCCTGATGTTCGTGATCGGGCTGGAGTTCAGCCTGCCCAAGCTGCGCGCAATGCGAAAGCACGTGTTCGGCCTGGGCATGCTGCAGGTGCTGCTGACCATGGCCCTCGCCACCGTCGGCGCGCTGCTGATGGCGCGGCTGCTGCCGCCTGCATGGCACCTGGGTTGGCAGACCGCCCTGGCGCTGTCGGGCGCGCTCACCATGAGCAGCACGGCCATCGTGGTCAAGCTGATGGCCGAGCGACTCGAACTCGAGAGCGAGCACGGCAAGCGCGTGATGGGCGTGTTGCTGTTCCAGGATCTGGCGGTGGTGCCGCTGCTGGTGCTGATCCCCGCCCTGGGCGCGCCGCCCGAGGCACTGGCCAAGGCGCTGGGCCTGGCGCTGCTGAAGGCGAGCTTCCTGATCGGCGTGCTGCTGTACGGCGGCCCGCGCGTGATGCGCTGGTGGCTCACGCTGGTGGCGCGGCGGCGCAGCGAGGAGCTCTTCATCCTGAACGTGCTGCTGATCACACTGGGGCTGGCCTGGCTCACCGAGCTGGCCGGCCTGAGCCTGGCGCTGGGCGCCTTCATCGCGGGCATGCTGGTGTCGGAGACCGAATACAAGCACCAGGTCGAGACCGACATCCGCCCCTTCCACGACGTGCTGCTGGGCCTGTTCTTCATCACCGTGGGCATGTCGCTCGACTGGCACATCGTGGTCGAGCGCTGGCTGCTGGTGGGCGTGCTGCTGCTGGTGCCGCTGGCCTTCAAGCTGGGGCTGGTGACGGTGCTGGCGAAGGTGCTGGGCGCGACCTCGGGCGTGTCGCTGCGCACCGGCCTCTACCTGGCGCAGGCCGGCGAGTTCGGCTTCGTGCTGCTGACGCTGGCGCAGGAGCGCAGCCTGCTGCCGCCGTGGCTGGCCAACCCGGTGCTGGCGTCGATGGTGCTGTCGATGCTGGCGACGCCCTTCATCATCATGTACAGCAACGCCATCGTGCGAAAGCTCGTGGCCAGCGACTGGCTGCAGCAGTCGCTGCAGATGACGACCATCGCGCGCAAGACCATCAACACGGCGCAGCACGTGATCATCTGCGGCTACGGGCGCTGCGGCCAGAACCTGGCGCGCATCCTGGAGCGCGAGGGCATCCCGTACATGGCGCTCGACCTCGACCCCGACCGCGTGCGGCAGGCCGCCGCCGCCGGCGACTCGGTGGTGTTCGGCGACGCGGCGCGGCTGCAGGCGCTGATGGCCGCCGGCCTCGCGCGGGCCAGCGCGGTGGTCGTGACCTACCTCGACGTGCCCGGCGCGATGAAGGTGCTCGCCAACACCCGCGCCCATGCGCCGCACGTGCCGGTGATCGTGCGCACGCAGGACGACCACGACCTCGAGAAGCTGCAGGCCGCCGGCGCGACCGAGGTGGTGCCCGAGGCCATCGAAGGTTCGCTGATGCTCGCGAGCCATGCGCTGGCGCTGGTCGGCGTGCCGATGCGGCGCGTGATCCGCGTGGTGCAGGACCAGCGCGACGCCCGCTACAACCTGCTGCGCGGCTACTTCCACGGCGCCGACGACGACAACGCCGACGAGATCGACCACGAGCGGCTCAACAGCTTCACGCTCGATGCCCGCGCGAGGGCGGTCGGCCAGACGCTGGAGCGGCTGGCGCTCCACACGCTGGGCGTGCGCGTCGCCAGCCTGCGCCGGCAGGACGGCCAGCCCCGCGCGCTGGCCGACGACACGGTGCTGTCGGACGGCGACACGCTGGTGCTGTCGGGCAAGCCGGCCGCCCTGGCGATGGCGGTCGAGCGGCTGCAGAAGGGCTGATCGGGGAGCGGGTGAGCGATCGGGCGGGCGGGCGCTCTCGCGCCTTTCCCGCCCTCAGTTGATCAGCGTCGGATTGCGCTTTTCCTCTTCGAGACGCTGCTGGCGGCGCACCGCCTCACACTGCGCGTGGGCCTTGTACTCGGGCTTCAGGCACTGCGCCGCCATGCATTGGGCCTTGGCGATGAAGTTGCGGTCGCCGCACATGGCCGCGGGCTCGGCCGGGGCGGCCGGTGCCGGCGGCGGGACCGCAGCGGCGGCCTGGGGCGCGGCTTCGGGCGCGGCCGGCGAAGGTTGTGCGGCGGGGGTCGCCTGCTTGCGCGACTTGGCGGCAGGCTTGGGCGCCGGAGCCGGCGCGGCTTCCGCGGCGGGCGGGGTCGCGCTTGCCTGGTCGGCCGCCTTGTCGGCCGCCTGGGGATCCGCCGTGGCGGCGGGAGCCTCCGGCGCGGGAGGCGGCGGCTCGGCCGGCGGCGGCGGTGCCACCGCGGGAGCGGCTGGCTCAGTGGCCGGCGCGGACTCTTCGACGGCGGCGGGCGCCTTTCGCGTGCCGTAGCCATACCAGCCCGCGACGATCATCGCCACCGCCACCAGCAGCAGGCCCAGCCACGGCAGGACGACGCGCCAGCGCGGCGAGCGTTCGACCGACGCGGGCCGCCGCATCCTGACCCGGCGGGGCCGCTTCGTTCTTTCGGGCGCCATGGCCCAGCTCGATTCGAGCCCGGGCGGCGAGGCAGGCGCGTCGGCTGAATCGGACGAGGCGGGCGAATGCGGCAAGCCGTCGTCGTGCAGCATGAAGACGGTCTGCTCGTCGTCGCGCCGCGGCGCGGAGGCCGGCGATCTGCTGAAGAAGAACGACTGGCGCGCCGGCGGCGGTGCCGGCGAGAGCTCTTCGAGGGGCGCCGGAATGGTCGGCGCGCGCAGCTGGGCGGGTGCGGTGGTGGCCCATTCGCGTTCGGGAGTCGGCGGCGGCGGGATCCGGTCGCCCGCGGCGGACAGCTTGATGCCGCAGCTCCTGCAGAAATTCGCGCCGTCACGGTTCTCCGTGCTGCAGACCGGACAGATCGAGGCCATGGATTGCTTGCTGACTACTTCTTGTTTTTCGGGGGTCTTGGACGGAGGTGGCTGGCCTGCATCCGCAGGATCGATCCGGCGGCGGGCGGGAAAGGAGGTTTCCTGCTCAGGTCACCGCGACGCGCTTGGAACGGTGCGCCATGCGCTTGGCGATCACGGCGCCCAGCGCCATCGCGATCTCCAGCGCCATGTTGGGCTGGCGGTTGCTCATCTCGGCGAAGCGGATCGCGGTGAGCCGCCAGACACGGCCCGCGCCGGTGACCACCACGTTGGCCGAATGCGGCTGCCGCGAGAAGAAAGAACCCTCGCCGACGACCGAACCCGCGGTGAGCACGGCCAGCTTCATCTGCTCCTTGCTGCTGACGCGGTGCACGCTGATGGCGCCGCTCTCGACGAAGAACACCGAGCGGTCGGGCGTGCCCTGTTCGATCAGCACGTCGCCCACGCCGGTGTCGATCGGCTGCAGGTAACCCGCCAGCGTTTCCCACTGCTGGACGTTGAACGTCAACGCGAACGCGTCGGTGTTGATGTTCTCCGCGATGGCGCGGCTCAGGTTCTGGATGGACATGTGTTTTTCGACCCCCGCATGTGGGCTGAAGTATCCGCCATGGCCATGTTATTTCGCTACAACTGTTTACGTTTTTTGGTGGCCGGCCGCCGCCATCTGTGGCTATTTACCAATGCAGAAGCGCGAGAAGATGACGCCCAGCAGGTCGTCGGCGCCGAACTCGCCCGTGATCTCGTTCAGGGCGTTCTGCGCCAGGCGCAGCTCCTCGGCCAGCAGGTCGAGCAGTTGCGCCTGCGCCGCGAGGTGGTCGGCGGCCAGCGCCAGGTGCGTCTCGACACGCGCCAGCGCCTGCACGTGGCGCGCACGCGCGAGGTACACGCCCTCGGGCACGGCCTGCCAGCCGGCCATGGCCAGCAGCTGCTCGCGCAGGGCCTCGATGCCCAGGCCGGTCTTGGCGGAGAGGGCGATGCCCTGCGCCGGGTGGACCGCGGGTGCCGCATCCTGCTTGTTCCAGACGTCGAGCACCGGCACGCTCGCGGGCAGCTTGCGCTGCAGGCCGGCCAGGATCTCCGCGTCGGCGGCGGCGTAGTCGGGCTGGTCCGCGCGGGTCAGGTCGTGCAGGAACAGCACCGCGTCGGCGCTCTCGATCTGCCCCCAGGCGCGCGCCACGCCGATCTGCTCGACCTCGTCGCTGCTCTCGCGCAGGCCGGCGGTGTCGGCCACGTGCAGCGGCACGCCGTGGATCTGGATGGTCTGCGAGACCACGTCGCGCGTGGTGCCCGCCACCGCGCTCACGATGGCCAGCTCCGCGCCGGCCAGCGCATTGAGCAGCGAACTCTTGCCCGCGTTGGGCTGCCCCGCGATCACGACCTTGATGCCCTCGCGCAGCAGCGCGCCCTGGCGCGCGCGCTGCTGCACGGCGGAAAGCTGCGACTGCAGCTTCGCGAGCTGCCCGGCCGCGTCGGCCTTCTGCAGGAAGTCGATTTCCTCCTCGGGAAAGTCGAGCGTGGCCTCCACCAGCATGCGCAGGTGGATCAGCGCATCGCGCAGCGTGTGGATCTCGCGCGAGAAGGCGCCCGACAGCGATCGCCCGGCGCTGCGCGCGGCCGCCTCGGTGCTGGCGTCGATCAGGTCGGCGATGGCTTCGGCCTGCGCCAGGTCGATCTTGCCGTTGAGGAAGGCCCGCTGGCTGAACTCGCCGGGCTCGGCCACGCGCAGGCCGGGCAGGCGAGGACGGCCGGTGACCGGGTCGGGCTCGGCCGCCGCCTCCAGGCAGCGCGCCAGCAGCAGCTGCAGCACCACCGATCCGCCGTGGGCCTGCAGCTCGAGTACGTCTTCCCCGGTGAAGGAGTTCGGCGAGGGAAAGTGGATGGCCAGGCCGTGGTCTACGGGTTCGCCCTCCGCGTCGCGAAACGGCAGGTAGGTGGCCTCGCGCGGCTTGAGCGCGCGGCCGCAGATCGCGTCGACCAGCGGCGCCAGCCTGGCGCCCGACACGCGCACGATGCCGACCGCGCCGCGCCCCGAGGCGGTGGCGATGGCGACGATGGGATCGGAGGTGCGGGCGAGCATGGTGGTGCGGATTCTTTCAGCAAAAAGGGCCGCTGACGCGGCCCTTCGTGGGATGGCTGGAGTGCCGTGCGGCTACTGCCGCCGTCACTTGGTGCCGAGCACGCCCAGCCGCTTGTTGATGAACCACTGCTGCGCGATCGACAGCACGTTGTTCGTGATCCAGTACAGCACCAGGCCGGCCGGGAAGAAGATGAACATCACGCTGAAGGCGAGCGGCATGATCCACATCAGCTTGGCCTGCATCGGATCGGGCGGCGTCGGGTTGAGCCAGGTCTGGAACAGCGAGGTGGCCGTCATCACGATCGGCAGGATGTACCAGGGGTCGGGTGCCGAGAGGTCGGTGATCCAGCCGATCCAGGGCGCATGGCGCATCTCGACCGACGACAGCAGCACCCAGTACAGCGCGATGAACACCGGGATCTGGATCACGATGGGGAAGCAGCCGCCCATCGGATTGACCTTCTCGGTCTTGTAGATCCGCATCATTTCCTGCTGCATTTCCTGCGGCTTGTCCTTCAGCCGCTCGCGCATTTCCATGATCTTGGGGTTGATGGCCTTCATCTTGGCCATGCTGGCGTAGGCCTTGGCGTTGAGCCAGTAGAAGGCCGCCTTCAGCAGCACCACCAGCGCCACGATCGACCAGCCCCAGTTGCCCAGGAGGCCGTGCAGCTGGGTGAGCAGCCAGTACAGCGGCTTGGAGATGATCGCGAAGATGCCGTAGTCCTTCACCAGGTCCAGGCCCGGAGCGATGGCTTCGAGCTTCTTTTCTTCTTCAGGGCCTGCGAACAGCGCACTGTTCACGACCTGTGTGGCACCCGGAGCGATCTTCGGCAGCGTGGCCACCATGGCGATGGAGAACTGGTTGTCGCCCAGGTCCTTCACCCGGAACTCGCGGCGCAGCTGTTCGCTGGCCGGGTCACCCTTGAGCAGCCAGGCCGATGCAAAGTAGTGCTGCACCATCGCGATCCAGCCGTCGTTGGCTGGCGGCGGCGGTTCGATCTTGCCCTTGGCGATATCCTTGAAGTCGAGCTTGTGGAACTTCTTCTCGTTGGTGTACGCGGCCGGGCCGGTGAAGGTGTTGGTGCCGAACATGGTGCCGGCGGCCACGGTGCCATGGCGCAGCAGCTGCAGGTACAGCTGCGCGTCGCGCGGCTGGCCGGTGGTGTTGACCACTTCGTGGCGCACGCCGATGACGTAGTCGCCGCGGTGGAACACATAGGTCTTGACGTACTTCAGGCCGCCGACGGGGGCGCTTTCGAAGCTCACCTCGAGCGTGTTCTGGCCGTCGGCCATCTCGCGCGGGCCGGCCTTCGGCGTCATCTGCGTCAGGTGGTTGGGGTAGCGCTCACCGGTGTCGACCTGGTTGAGCAGGCCCGTCTGCGCGACGTAGCGGGTGGCGGGCGAGCCGTTCTCGAACAGCACCACGTGCTTGGTGCGGTCGGCTTCGTCGTACTTCAGCAGCTCGAGGTAGTTGACCGTGGCGCCTTCGCTGTCGATCGTGGCCTTGAACAGGTCGGTGGTCACCTTGACCTGCTCGCGCGGCGTGGCGGCAACAGGCTGCGTGGGAACGGCACCAGCGTTGCCGCCGGTAGCGCCGGCCGCGGTCGGCACGCCGTTGTTGGCCGCGGGGGTGCCATTGGCGGGGGCGGCGGCCGTGGCGGCCGGCTTGGTCGACGGCAGGAAGGTCGGCTTGTTGCCGTTGAAGACCTGCCATTGGTCCCACAGCAGCACCAGCGAGAAACCAAAAATCACCCACAGTATCGTGCGGCGGATATCGTTCATGACGAAGACTTCTTGTCGGAAGAGAGAAGAGACGAAAACAGCGATCCTGACCTGTCAGTGCGACGCTGCGATTTCGGCGGGACCGGATCGTGGCCGCCCTGGCACCAGGGCTGGCAGCGCGCGATGCGGTGCAGGGTGAGGTAGCTGCCCTTGAGCGCGCCGTGCACTTCCAGCGCCTCGATCGAATACACGGAGCAGCTCGGCGTGAAGCGGCACGACTGGCCGAGCCAGGGGCTCAGCAGCAGGCGGTAGGCCTTCACAATGCCGATCAGCACGCGTTTCATGGCGAGGAGGAGGGTGCCGCAGAAGGGGCCGGAGCCGGCGCCGCGGGGGTGCGCGCGGCCCGTGCGAGCAATTGCTGGAGCTCGGCGCGCACGGCGGCCTTGAGCTTGTCCGAGGAAGCGCTCACGAACTCCTTGCGGTCGAAGCCCGCGCGCAGCCGCACCACGTGCGCGGCACGTGGCAATGCGACGCCGGGAGCGGCGCTCACGGCGTAGATCTGGCGCTTGATGGCGTTGCGCGTGACCGCGCGGCGCGCCCAGCGCTTGGGCACCATGGCGCCCAGCCAGACGTCGTCGGACGCGAACAACGGCTGCGCGCTCGATGCGAGATCGAGCGCACAGCGATGCAATGCGAAATGAGCAGTGCGCGCCACGGTGGCACCTGCGAGGACGGCCTGGAATTGCGCGCGGGTCTTGAGCCGCTGCATGGAAGCCGGGCCGCTTGCGTCGCGCCTGTTCGGGCCAGGCGCGCTGGCTGTCGGAGTGGGCGCTGACGAGCCGGCTGCTGGCAACGGCAGGCGGGTTGCCGTCAGACGGCCAGGCGCTTGCGGCCCTTGGCGCGGCGTGCGTTGATGACGGCGCGGCCGCCGCGGGTCTTCATGCGGACCAGGAAGCCGTGGGTACGGGCGCGGCGGACTTTGGATGCTTGGTAGGTGCGTTTCATGGTGATTTCCTAATTCCCTGTTCGCGCTGGCCCTTCGCGCTTTCGTGTTCGAAAGCCTGAAGTACCTGCGGGGCGCCGGGCGAGCGTGTTTCGGATGACCCCCGAAAGACGCAAAGAGGTTTTCAGGGAAACCCGCAATTATCGCAAACATTGGCTCCGGGAACAATCTTCGAGCGGATTTGCGGGCCTTTCGAAGTGCCGGGCAGCGTGTGGATAAGGTTTTGACAAGTTAGAATGCCGGGCGCCTTCCAGCAGAGAATATCCACAATACCTATACCAAAAAATGCCCGAGGGTTTCATCACTTTTTCCTACGCCCATGTCGACTGACGGCATCGGCGAGAGCCTCTGGCAAGCCTGCGTCGACCAGCTCGCGCAGGAGCTGTCCGAGCAGCAGTTCAACACCTGGATCAAACCCCTGACGGCACAGGTCGCCGACGACCTGTCGCGCATGACGGTGTTCGTCGCCAACCGGTTCAAGCTCGACTGGATCCGTGCCCAGTACGCCGGCAAGATCGCCGCCATGGCGGAGAAGATGTACGGCCAGCCGGTCGCCATCGAGTTAGCGCTTGCTCCTCGCGAAATCCCCGTGCGTGCTGCGCCCGTGGCCGTCATGACTGAAACGGACGTGCCGCGCGACGTGGCCGGCCCGGGCGAGGAGCCGGCCGCCGCCGGCTTCAAGAACCGCCTGAATTCGGGCCTCACCTTCGACACCCTGGTCGAGGGCACAGCCAACCGCATGGCACGCGCCGCGGCGATGCACGTGGCCGGCATGCCGGGGCATCTTTACAACCCTCTTTTCATCTACGGCGGCGTCGGCCTGGGCAAGACCCACCTGATGCATGCTGTGGGTAACCGGCTGCTGGCCGACAAGCCGGACTCCAAAGTTCTCTACATCCACGCCGAGCAGTTCGTCTCGGATGTGGTCAAGGCCTATCAGCGCAAGACCTTCGATGAGTTCAAGGAGCGCTACCACTCGCTCGATCTGCTGCTCATCGACGACGTGCAGTTCTTCGCCAACAAGGACCGGACGCAGGAAGAATTCTTCAATGCGTTCGAAGCCCTGCTGGCCAAGAAGTCGCACATCGTGATGACCAGCGACACCTATCCGAAGGGGCTGGCCGACATCCACGAGCGCCTGGTCTCGCGCTTCGATTCCGGGCTCACGGTCGCCATCGAGCCGCCGGAGCTCGAAATGCGCGTGGCCATCCTGATCAACAAGGCGCGCGCCGAATCGGCCGAGATGCCCGAAGAAGTCGCCTTCTTCGTCGCCAAGAACGTGCGCTCCAACGTGCGCGAGCTCGAGGGCGCGCTGCGCAAGATCCTCGCGTACTCGCGCTTCAACCAGAAGGAGATCTCGATCGCCCTGGCGCGCGAGGCGCTGCGCGACCTGCTGTCGATCCAGAACCGGCAGATCTCCGTCGAGAATATCCAGAAGACAGTGGCCGACTACTACAAGATCAAGGTCGCCGACATGTACAGCAAGAAACGCCCGGCCAGCATCGCGCGGCCGCGGCAGATCGCGATGTACCTGGCCAAGGAGCTCACGCAGAAGAGCCTGCCGGAGATCGGCGAGCTGTTCGGCGGGCGCGATCACACGACGGTGCTGCACGCGGTGCGCAAGATCTCGGGCGAGCGCCAGCAGCTCACCGAGCTCAACCAGCAGCTCCACGTGCTCGAGCAGACCCTCAAGGGCTGACCGGAAAGAAATCGGATGTCGTCCAGGAAGCCCCTCGCGACAGCGGAGAATGGCGCCCTGCAAGCTGATTCAAAGAGATAGGAAGAGGAAGAAGACATGATCGTTTTGAAGGCAACCCAGGACAAGGTCCTCGCCGCGCTCCAGTCGGTCGCGGGCATCGTGGAGCGGCGTCACACATTGCCGATCCTGGCGAACGTGCTGATCCGCAAGACCGGCGGCCAGCTGCAGCTGACCACCAGCGACCTCGAGATCCAGATCCGCACCACCGCAGAGCTCGGCGGCGACGAAGGCAACTTCACCACCACCATCGGTGCGCGCAAGCTGATCGACATCCTGCGCACCATGCCGGCCGACCAGACCGTGAGCCTCGAATCGAGCGCGAGCAAGCTGGTGCTCAAGGGCGGCAAGAGCCGCTTCACGCTGCAGTCGCTGCCGGCCGAAGACTTCCCGCTGGTGCAGGAAGCCGCCAACTTCGGTCCCGTCTTCAGCGTACCGCAGAAGACACTGAAGGATCTGCTTTCGCAGGTCTCGTTCGCGATGGCCGTGCACGACATCCGCTACTACCTCAACGGCATCCTCTTCGTGGCCGAGGGCAAGCAGCTGAGCCTGGTCGCCACCGACGGCCACCGCCTGGCCTTCTCTTCCGCCACGCTCGACGTCGAAGTGCCGCGCCAGGAAGTGATCCTGCCGCGCAAGACCGTGCTCGAAATGCAGCGCCTCCTGTCCGACGCCGAAGGCGCCATTGAGATGCAGTTCGCGAACAACCAGGCCAAGTTCAGCTTCGGCGGCATGGAGTTCGTCACCAAGCTGGTCGAGGGCAAGTTCCCCGACTACAACCGCGTCATCCCGAAGAACCACAAGAACACCGTCACGCTGGGCCGCGCGCCGCTGCTCGCCAGCCTGCAGCGCACCGCCATCCTGACCAGCGAGAAGTTCAAGGGCGTTCGCCTGAACATCGAGCCGGGCACGCTGCGCATCGCGTCGAACAACGCCGAGCAGGAAGAGGCCCAGGACGAGCTCGACATCGACTACGGCGGCGACACGATCGAGATCGGCTTCAACGTGACCTACCTGATCGACGCGCTGTCGAACATGGACCAGGACATGGTCAAGATCGACCTTGCCGACTCCAACAGTTCGGCGCTGCTGACCATTCCCGAGAACGCATCCTTCAAGTACGTCGTGATGCCGATGCGAATCTAGAAGACACACCACACGGCGCCTTGCGCACACGACCCGCGGCCCTCCGCGGGTTTGCGCTTTCAAGAGGCGGCGAATTGAGCTTTTGAGAGCCCGAAAAATCACGCGCGAATGCCGTGAGAGACAGAGGAATATCCGAATGAGTGCTGAAGAAAACAAGCCCGACGTGCCGCACACCGAGCCCGTCTACATCCCCGAGATCGAAACCGTGGCCGCCGACACCAGCTATGGCGAAGGCTCGATCACGATCCTCGAAGGGCTTGAGGCCGTGCGCAAGCGCCCCGGCATGTACATCGGCGACACCTCCGACGGCACCGGGCTGCACCACCTCGTCTTCGAGGTGGTCGACAACTCCATCGACGAGGCGCTGGCCGGCCACTGCGACGACATCGTCGTGACCATCCACACCGACAACTCGATCTCCGTCACCGACAACGGCCGCGGCATTCCCACCGGCGTGAAGATGGACGACAAGCACGAGCCCAAGCGCTCGGCCGCCGAGATCGCGCTGACCGAGCTGCACGCGGGCGGCAAGTTCAACCAGAACAGCTACAAGGTCTCGGGCGGCCTGCACGGCGTGGGCGTGAGCTGCGTGAACGCGCTGAGCGTGATGCTGCGCCTTGTGGTGCGCCGCGAAGGCAAGATCCACGAACTCGAATTCAGCCGCGGCTTCGTGCAGAACCGCCTGCTGGAGACGGTGAACGGCGTCGAGGTCTCGCCCATGAAGATCATCGGCGACACCGACAAGCGCGGCACCGAGGTGCACTTCCTGCCCGACACCGAGATCTTCAAGGAGAACTCGGACTTCCACTACGAGATCCTCAGCAAGCGCCTGCGCGAACTGAGCTTCCTGAACAACGGCGTGCGCATCCGCCTGAAGGACGAGCGCTCGGGCAAGGAAGACGACTTCTCCGGCGCCGGCGGCGTGCGCGGCTTCGTCGAGTTCATCAACAAGGGCAAGACCGTCCTGCACCCGAACTCGTTCTACGCCGAGGGCGAGCGCCCGGCCGACACCTACGGCGGCATCCCCGGCACGCACATCGGCGTCGAAGTGGCGATGCAGTGGAACAGCGGCTACAACGAGCAGGTGCTGTGCTTCACCAACAACATCCCGCAGCGCGACGGCGGCACCCACCTCACGGGCCTGCGTGCGGCGATGACCCGCGTCATCAACAAGTACATCGAGGAGAACGAGCTGGCCAAGAAGGCCAAGGTCGAGGTCTCGGGCGACGACATGCGCGAAGGCCTGTGCTGCGTGCTCAGCGTGAAGGTGCCCGAGCCCAAGTTCTCGAGCCAGACCAAGGACAAGCTGGTGTCCAGCGAAGTGCGCGCGCCGGTGGAAGACATCGTCGGCCGCCTGCTGACCGACTACCTGCAGGAGCGCCCGAACGACGCCAAGATCATCTGCGGCAAGATCATCGAGGCCGCCCGTGCGCGCGAGGCCGCGCGCAAGGCCCGCGAAATGACGCGCCGCAAGGGCGTGCTCGACGGCATGGGCCTGCCCGGCAAGCTGGCCGACTGCCAGGAAAAGGATCCGGCGCTGTGCGAGGTCTACCTGGTGGAGGGCGACTCCGCCGGCGGCTCCGCCAAGCAGGGCCGCGACCGTAAGTTCCAGGCCATCCTGCCGCTGCGAGGCAAGATCCTGAACGTCGAGAAGGCACGCTACGAGAAGCTGCTGACCAGCAACGAAATCCTGACGATGATCACCGCCCTGGGCACCGGCATCGGCCGCGCCGGCGCGAGCACGCCGGGCGGCGGCGCTGACGACTTCAACGTCGCCAAGCTGCGCTACCACCGCATCATCATCATGACCGACGCCGACGTCGACGGCGCCCACATCCGCACGCTGCTGCTGACCTTCTTCTACCGGCAGATGCCGGAGCTGGTCGAGCGCGGCCACATCTACATCGCCCAGCCGCCGCTGTACAAGGTCAAGGTGGGCAAGGAAGAGCAGTACCTGAAGGACGGCCCCGCGCTCGACGCCTTCCTGCTGAAGGTGGCGCTGAAGGATGCACGCATCGAGACCGGCGGCGCCGGCTCGACCACGCTCAGCGGCGACACGCTGGCCGAACTGGCGCGCAAGCACCAGGTGGCCGAGGCCGTCATCGCCCGGCTGCGCAACTTCATGGACGCCGAAGCGCTGCGCGCCATTGCCGACGGCGTGGCGCTCGACCTCGACACCACGCCCGCCGCCGAGGCCTCGGCCGTCGCGCTGCAGGCCAAGCTGCGCGAACTCAACACGACCGGCGTGCCGGCCGAGGTGAGCCACGAGTTCGACGCCCGCACCGACAAGCCGCTGCTGCGCATCAGCCGCCGCCACCACGGCAACATCAAGAGCAGCGTGATCACGCAGGACTTCGTGCACGGCGCCGACTACGCCGCGCTCGCCGAAGCCGCCAACACCTTCCGCGGCCTGCTGAGCCCCGAAGGCGCGCTGGTGAAGCGCGGCGAGGGCGACCGCACCAAGGAAGAAAAGGTCGACGACTTCCGCCAGGCCATGAAGTGGCTCATCGGCGAAGCCGAACGCGCCACCTCGCGCCAGCGCTACAAGGGCCTGGGCGAGATGAACCCCGAGCAGCTGTGGGAAACCACCATGGACCCAAACGTGCGCCGCCTGCTGAAGGTGCAGATCGACGACGCGATCGAGGCCGACCGCGTGTTCACGATGCTGATGGGCGACGAGGTGGAACCGCGGCGGGAGTTCATCGAGCAGAACGCGCTGCGGGCGGCGAATATCGACGTGTGATGGTTCGATTCCTGTCGAGTGACACGGAAAGTGAAAAAAGCGGCTAAATCAGCCGCTTTTTTTTCAGCAAACATAGGCTTAAGAGCCTGTGCGGCGAACGTGTCCTGAATCAACCGGCGCACCGCTTTCTACGAGTGCAGCGAGACATAGGAACAAGTACGGAATAGAGCGGCGCACCACGCTAGGTCCCGGTGCCAGTCGCAACATTTGCTCGGGCGCGATCACGCATGAGGGTAAATTGCCGGAGCATGTCTACCCTGTCATAGCCCCGGTACCAGTTCACTTCCGTATCACGGCGCCTCTCCGCCGTTTCGTGGTTGAAATCGGCTGCGAATCTTGCGCTTCCATCTACAGTGAATATGTATGGAACGCCGCCAGAATAGTGCCTGATCGCGCCAGTTCTCATCAGGACCGCTTTGCCATTCGGTGCATATTGCGCGTCGATGCGAACGACCACGAAGTTTGCGGCAACGAAATCACGAAGCGCTTTTGCCTGGACATCTTGGGCGCCTGAGGGATCCTCAGCCATCTTCTGCGTATGCCGGGCTTCTGGATCCCGGGGCAAGCCATAGGTATAGCGAAACTCTCCATGCTCCCCGCTGATATGGGCATCGAAGACGTGGCACCAGATGCACCACTCCGCGCCATATTCCACGAGCAAAGTCTTGCCCTCGCTATTTGCTTTTGCCAAGGCCGCTGTGAAAAGAGCCAACTGATCGCCGCACTCATCGAAAACGCGGGCCTTTCCATTGCGACACTGGGGGTCGATCCGCTCCGGAAAGCTGACATACGCCCTTGGCAAGTTCTCCGAATCCTGGCTGCACGCAGCCAGCAATGCGATGAGAACCGCTACCCAAATCCATTTCCTTCTCATTACCCTCTCCCTGTTTTGCTTTGAATAACCCGCCTGCTTTATCGGAACGGGAGGCCGCTCCCCACGTATGGACACCGTGACCTACGAGTACCGAGACTTCGAACGCTCCGCATTTCGCGAACTTCGCTGATCTCCCTGACAGTCATTCGCGAACTGCGCGAATCTTTCACGTTGCGTGGCCAGACTGCGGGATTTTTGAAAGTAGGCGCCAGGCCTCTGTCTCATCCGATACCGTCGAAAGAGCGCGCTACTGACGGGCGAGCCGACAGTAGCGCGCATCCTGTTCCGCTGGCGCGCAAAACAGGCGCAGCGCGGACTTATTTGCTGCAGGTTCCCGGCGTAGCGAGGCCCAACGCCGTCACCGCCTTCTTGCCCTCGGCCTCGGGCATCACTTCAAGGTTGGCACCGCCGACGAAAGCGCCCATCTTGATGTACTGGCGAACGAAGTAGTTCTTGCCCGTCTCGAACATCAGCTTGAGCGTGTTGGGCGAGAACTCGGATTCCGTCGCGATCTCGTGTTCCTTGCCACCCGCAACTTCCGTGCGGAAGAACACGTCGGGCGCCGACTCGCCAAGGCACTTTCCATCGACCCAGATGTCCTTCTTGAGCGCCTTTCCGACGAAGCTGTCCCGATAGACATAGAGACCGGAATTGCCCGGCGACGGTGGCGAAAACTTCTTGGCCTGCGCCGAGGCCTCCGCGCTTTCCATCTTCACGGAAGCACAACCCGTAAACAAGACGGACATCAGGGCGATAACTGCGATTTTTCTCAAGATCCCTCCGATTGAGCAATTGAAGTTGCTTTACGCCGAAAGGGTGACGACCGCTTCGGCGGATGAAATGTAACTTCGTTCTGGGAGCATTCGGTCGACCGGGCCCACCATGCCCCATCGAGTGCACGGACGCCTTCGTTGTTCGACGGAGCGACCAAGCCCCAGATCAATCTTGAATGTGCTGGCGTGAGGCCAGACCGCGAGTTTTCGGCAAGTGCCAACACGACAGCAATCAACCAAACGCCCGGCTCGCCCGGGCGTTTGTCATTGCAGGCGCAGCGTCGTGGCGCGCGCGCCTTCGGAGCAGGGCCCATCCGAGTATTCAGCCTCGCCGGACGGCGTCACGCACTTGGTCACCTCCAGGCGCACAGGCTTTGCCACGACGGGTGAAAGTTCGGCCGGCTGTGGCTGTTCGATGCGGCGAGCCACGGGCACGACGGCAGCCATCCGCACCGGCGCCTCGACCCCGGCCGGTTCCGGGGCCGGCGTAGAGGTCCGCAGCGGCGCCTGGACAACGGCGGGCATCACGGTCACCTGAGCCGCGGCGCGGGCGGCACTTTCCTTCACCAGGTCGGTCAGCGTCACATAGAAGAGAAACATCGCCACCAGCACGACGGCGATGCACGGCGCCCAGTAGCGGCGGGAGTCCCCGACCTCGGGCGCCCGGCCGCCCACCCGGCCATTCAGCGCCGCGGCCATGACAGGCCTCCTTTCTGCAGTGCGCCCGCCAGCCTGGCGATACCGCCGGTGCCGCTCGCGGCCCGCCCGACCAGCGCACCGCCAGCCGCGCCGATGGCGATCCGCGCCAGGAACGAGCGGCTGCGTCCCGCCGCCAGCAGCAGCAACACACCCGCGGCGAGCACCGCGAGATGCTCGCCCGGGTAGTCGGCGCGCTGGGCGTCGACTCTCTTGAACTCATTGATCGTCGATTCGATGCTCATGGCTGAAGCTCCTTGTTGATCCTTGCTCCAGCCATTGATATCGCGAGCGCCAACGCACCGCTGTAGGCCTGCACCAATGCAGCGCTGCAGACTTCGACGCCAGGCAGCCTCCAGGCGGCGCGCACAAACGACGCAGAAAAGACGCGGAAAAGGGGCGAAACCGTCCGATCAGGGTTTTCGTGGAGGCGGTCGGCAAATCCATCGTGGATGCGCGTCACAAGGCCGCCATCAGCTATGAAAACAATAGCATTCAGTTCCGATCCGCAGATCGTTCCTCGTAAACGCTATATCTAGCCCGACTCTTGCTAAGCAAAATCCCCGACGGATTTCACGTCACGCAAGATCGAGGACCTCACAGCAATGAAACCTATGCGTCTCCGCCGGCCGCTGGCCGCGCTGGTATTGGGCGGTACCGCAGCTTTCCTCGGGGCCGTGACTTCGGCCCATGCGTTCTCGAACCCGCCCATCCAGGTGGCGCAGGGCATCGAATACATGTGCGGCGGCGCCGCGAAGGACGAGGCCGCGTTCATGGAAATGGTGTCGCCGCGCTGGGCCGCGACCATCGAACTGGGCATCAGCGACGGCAAGGGCGCGCAGCGGCCCGGCTTTCCCGCCAAGGCGGGAATCGAGGTGCGCCAGAAGTACACCGGCCAGGTCGTGATGAACGTGGAATCGCAGAGTCCCTTCATGCTCGCGCGCCTCAATCCGGGCGCGTACGACGTGAACGTGACGCTCGGCGGCCTCACGCTGACGCAGTCGCTGGTGGTGATCGCCGGCGTGCCGGCGCGCGCATCGTTCATCTGGCCGTCGAACTTCGACATGGCCTCGGTGATGCCGCCGCAAACTCAGACGCTGGCGCAGACTTCTTCCGCCGCCCGCTGAGAAGCGGCGAACGAGCACGCAGGTAGACGGGCACGCCGCATGGCGTGCCCGCTCCTTTCCCAGGTCAGCCTTTCCTAAGCCGCGCGCCGCAAAGTGGCGCCGTGGCTTTCGCCACGCAAGGAAAGAAAGGACTCAGACCATGACCCCCCGTTTTCCATCACTGCGCGCCGCGCGGCCGCTGGCGGCTGCGATGTTCTGCGGCGCGGTCCTGCTCGGCGCGCTCTCGACGGCCCAGGCAACTGTGAATCCGCCGATCTACATGGCGCACGGTGTCGAGTACATGAGCGGAGGCATCGGCAGCGACGAGGCCCAGCTGATGGAGACGGTGTCGCCGCGCTGGCCCGCGACCTTCGAGTTCGCGATCAAGGACCACAAGGGCGCCGATTTCGCGGCCAACGTGCACGTGACGGTGCGCGACAGCAGCGGCACGGCGCTGCTCGACAACGTGGTGTCGGGCGGCCCGTTCATGGTGGCGCGGCTGGACCCGGGCAACTACGAGGTCGAGGCGCGCATCGGCAGCCAGGTGCTGAAGCAGGAGCTGCGCGTGCCGCAGGGCGGACCGGCCAAGGCGACCTTCGTCTGGCCCGCCGGCACCGACATGGCCTCGGCCGGCACGCGGCCGGTGCAGTAGCGCGGGACAAGTGAGCGCCGGCACGCATCGGGCTGGCGCACAATCCGAGGGTTGGGCCATGCTGCAAGGCTTGCTATCCGGGCGCTGTCCGCTATAGAAAAAATAGCGACCGACGCGCTTCGCGGTGTCTTGAATGCGCGGCATGCGCCTTGCACATGCCTTGTCCCCGGGCAGTGCCCGACCCCATTGCCCCGATGCCGATCCGTCCCCTGAGCGCGCTGACCGCGCTGTTGCACGTCTATATCGCGCTGCGCCTGCTGCCCGCGCTGGCGACGCTCACGCCCGCATGGCCGCTGGCGCTGCTCGCGCTGGTGGTGTCGGCGGCGACGATTCCCCTGCCTTTCGTTTCGCGCCGGCGCGGGCGGGAGGGCGCCGGCAACGGAAACCTGCTCAAGTGGACCGGCCTGATCAGCATGGGCTGGTTCTCCTCGATGTTCGTGCTGACGCTGGTGCGCGACGCCGGCCTGGCCCTGACCTGGCTGGCGGGCGCTGTGGGCGGCATCCAGGTGCAGTGGAACGCGCTGCTGCCGTGGAGTGCGCTGGCGGTGCTGGCGCTGGCCACGGCAACGTCGGCGATCGGTTTTTTCAATGCGCGCCGCACGGCCGGCGTGAAGCGGGTGGAAGTGCCCATCCGCGGCCTGCCGCAGGCGCTCCAGGGCTTCAGCATCGCGCAGCTCAGCGACATCCACGTGGGTCCGACGATCCGCAACACCTACATCCAGCGCATCGTCGACGCGGTGAACCGCCTGGGCGCGGACGCCATCGCGATCACCGGCGACCTGGTCGACGGCAGCGTGCCCGAGTTGCGCGAGCACATCGCGCCGCTGGCCGGGCTGCGCGCGCGGCACGGCACCTTCGTGGTCACGGGCAACCACGAGTACTACGCGGGCGCGCATGCCTGGATCGACGAGCTGCGCCGGCTGGGCCTGAAGGTGCTGCTCAACGAGCACGTGGTGCTGCAGACGCGCAACGTGCGCGGCGCACAGACCGATGAAGAGCTCTTCGAGAGCGCGCTGGTGCTCGCCGGCGTGACCGACTTCACCGCCGGGCACTTCGACGCGGCGCATGCCAGCGATCCGCACCTGGCGCTGCACGACGCCCCCCCGCTGGTGCACACGCGCGTGCTGCTCGCGCACCAGCCGCGCAGCGCGCCGCTGGCGGCCGCGGCGGGCTACCAGCTGCAGCTGTCGGGCCACACGCACGGCGGCCAGTTCTTTCCGTGGAATCTTTTCGTGCCGATGCAGCAGCCCTTCACGGCCGGCCTGCACCGCTTGCACGACATGTGGGTCTACGTGAGCCGGGGCACCGGCTACTGGGGCCCGCCCAAGCGCTTTGGCGCGCCCTCGGAGATCACGCTGCTGACGCTGGTGCCGGCGAAGTCCTGAACCTGAAGGAAGAGGCTCAGGACTCTTCGAGCCCCGACAGCCGCCGTGCGTTGGACGTGGCGGCGGCGTGGATGGGCGTGAGGCCCTGCCTTGCGATGCGCGCCGCGATCGCGGGCAGCTCGCTCGCCGCATCGACCGTGTCCGCGGCCGATTGCACGAAGGCATCGCCATGCGCGGCCGCCTGCGCCGGCGTGACGCTGCCCGCGAGCGAGAAGAAGGCCGTCGTGCTCTGCAGCCATTGCTGGAGCACGCGGTTGGCGAGCGAGAAATGGCTGCTGTGCCATTGCCTGGCCATCGCCATGCCCGATTCGCTCGCGGCGTCGAGCTTTTCCTGTCCCATGAGGTGGAACTCCGCGAGATCGTCGGCGCTGGGCGCGAGCCCCGCGCGGGCCATGCGCCCGGTGCGCATGCCGATCACGAGGCCGGACGACAGCAGCATCTCGTGGGTCTTGAACGCCAGCTCGAACCACTGCTGCATGAGGGGGCCCGGGACGCTGGCAACTGAAGAACTTGAATACGGCATGGCGAAGAAGACCGCGCTCGAGCGCGTGGAGAAGGGGTCGGGCCACTATAGGCGCAGCCGGGCGGCAGAGGTTTGCGCACACCAGGAGCGAACCTGCATTTTTGTTGATCAAGTCCTACTTTCCGATGTGGAAATTACGTGCCGGGCGAATGCCGGATGCGGCGGAAATTGAAGATGAGCTTCTCGTTCCCGCTTAGTGCATTCATGCCCCGCATCATGAGATTTCCTACCTGCGTGTCCCTTGCCGGAGCAGCCCTTTTTGCCGGCCTGCTCGGCCTGTCGGGCACCACGGCCCACGCGTTCGAAGACAGCGCGCGCGGCTTCTATGCCGAAGGCGGCCGCGCCCCGCACGGCGACATGGGCAGCACCAATTCGGCCACCGTGGGCATGACCATTCCCTGGTCGTTCCGCCAGCCGGTCCACGAGGGTGCGCTCACCACCTACTGGGACGTCTTTCTGAGCAACTGGCATGCACCGGCGCTGGGCGACGGCCCGCACGACTACGCGCAGATCGGCGCGATCTACACCTGGCGCTACCGCTTCGACCACGGCGGTTCGCCCTGGTTTGCCGAAGGCGGCGTGGGCGGCAGCGTGATGGACCACGTCTACCGCACGCCCGATCGCAGCTTCAGCACCGCCTTCCAGTTCACCGAGGTGATCGGCATCGGGCGCAGCTTCGGCGAGCACGGAGAACACGAACTCTCGCTGCGGCTGCAGCACTTCTCCAACGGCGGCATCAAGAAGCCGAACCCGGGCGAGAACTTCGTCCGGCTGCGCTACACGTATCACTTCTGAGCACTTCCGGGCCGGGCGCTACCGCCCGCGGCGCAGCGGCGTGCGCAGCCGCCTGGCCCGCGCCTCCGTGACCAGATAGCCCAGCGTGGCCACGGCCAGCGGCAGCAGGTAGTAGAGGCCGCGATAGGCCAGCAGCGCGCCGAGCAGCTGCGCCTGAGGCACCTGGTGCGAGAGCAGCGTCACGAACACCGCCTCGAGCACGCCGAGCCCCGCCGGCACGTGCGTGATGACGCCGGCCACCGCCGCAACCAGCAGCACCGCGAGCACCTGTACGTACGCCACCTGCCCCTGCAGCAGGAACCAGATCACGCCGCCGATCAGCGACCAGTTGGCGCACGACATCGCCAGCTGCAGCAGCGCCATCGCGAACCCCGGCATCCTGAATTCATGGCCGCGCACGCGCCATGCGCGCCCCCGCGAGGTGGCGCACAGCACCAGGTAGGCCAGGGCCGCCGTCAGCAGCACCGCACCGAGGATGCGCAGGCCTTCGCTGTCGATCTTCCATTCGGGCGGCAGCGCCATCGGCCAGAAGCAGAAGGCCGCGCCGGCCACCACCAGGTAGCCCAGCCAGTTGGTCAGCATGCTGAAGCCGAGCACGCGCGTGATGGTGTGGTTCGCGAGGCCGAGGCGCGAATAGAGCCGGTAGCGGAACGCCACGCCGCCCACCAGCGAGCCGAGGTTGAGGTTGAAGGCGTAGCTGATGAAGGTCACGCCCATCACGGTGCCCGTGCCGAGCCGGTGCCGCGTGAGGTGCCGCCCAAGCAGGTCGTAGGTGCTGTAGAGCGCGAAGCTGCCCGCCGCCAGCGCGGCCGCCGCGAGCAGGGCCGTGGCCGGCAGCGCGCGGATCGCGTCGAACACGTCCTCCCAGTCGATGGCGCGCGCCTGCCGCACCAGCAGCCACGCGATCAGCGCGAAGAAGCCCCACACCGCCGCACGGCGGGCCCAGGGCCACCAGCTGTGGCGCGAGAGGGCCAGGGTGCTCATCGCGTTGCTTCCTCCGGGCTCAGGCGGCTTCCGTCTGCGTGGCGCCGCCGGCCGGGTCGCTGCGCCCCGTGTCGCGTCGGCTCGCGAGGTCGGTGGCCTCGGCCGGCGTCAGGCGCGGCACGTGCCGCGGCAGGCGGCCCAGCAGGGCCGGATACCAGCGCATGATGTGGAAGACGAAGAAGCTGCGCACCAGCCGCCAGCCGCTCCATTCGCTGGCGAGATCGGCGGCCAGCACCTGCTTGCAGCTTTGCCGCATCAGCCCGTCCATGCGCTTCCACAGCACCTCGTTGAAGGCCGCGTCGCGCACGACCACGTTGGCCTCCAGGTTGAGCGAAAGGCTCAGCGGATCGAGATTGCTCGAGCCCACGGTGCTCCACCTGTCGTCCATGAGCGCGACCTTGCCGTGCAGCGGGCGGTCGCAGTACTCGTAGATGCGCACGCCCGCGTGCAGCAGGTGGTGATACAGCATGCTCGCGGCGGTCTTCACGATCGGCATGTCGGGCTCGCCCTGGAGGATGAGCCGCACGTCCACGCCGCGCCGCGCGGCACGCCGCAGCTCCTTGATGAGCCGGTAGCCCGGAAAGAAATACGCGTTCGCGATCACGATGCGCTCGCGCGCGGCGCGAATGGCGGCACGGTACTGCCGCTCGATGTCGTTGGTGTGGCGCCGGTTGTCGCGCGTGACGAACATGGCGTCGGCCGTGCCGGCATGCTGCATGTGCGCGATGCCCGGCACTTGGCGCAGCCGCCGGCGGAACCAGCCCGCGCCCTTGCCGCCCAGCGCGATGGCGCGCAGCACGAACTGATGGATCTCGCCCACGATCGGGCCCTCGAGCTCCACCGCGTAGTCCTGCTTGGCCATGGGGCCGTAGTCGAGCAGGTGGTCGGCCGAGTAGTTGATGCCGCCGACGAAGGCCCGCTCGCCGTCGACCACCACGATCTTGCGGTGCATGCGGCGGAACACGTTGAGCCGCTGGCCCATGAAGCGGCGGCCCGGGTCGAACACGCGCACCTTCACGCCAGCCGAGGTCAGCCCTTCGATGAACTCGCGCGAGAGGTCCGGCGAGCCGAAGCCGTCGACCATCAGGTCGACCTTTACCCCGCGCAGCGCCGCCTCGCGCATCGCGGCATGCAGCTGCAGGCCGACCTTGTCCTCGAACAGGATGAAGGTCTCGACGATCGCCTCGCGCCGCGCCTGCCGGATCGCCTCGAACACGCGCGGAAAGAACTCCTCGCCGTTCTCCAGCAGCTCGACGCGGTTGCCAGGGATCCAGTGGCCGTTTCCGTTATTGCTTTCGTTCATGGCACGGCGCTCACAGGTCGATGTCCGCCACCAGCGGTGCGTGGTCCGACAGGTGCGACCACGGTCGGCGCGGCAGCACCACCGGTGCATGCGCGCCGGCATTGCGTACGTAGATGCGGTCCAGCGACAGCACTGGGAAGCGTGCCGGAAAGGTCCGGGCCGCGCGGCCGGTGGCATGCACGAACACCTCGCGCAGCGACGCGCCCTTTTCCAGGATCTCATGCGCGCGGCCGCGCCAGTCGTTGAAGTCGCCCGCCACGATCAGCGGCGCCTCGGAAGGAACCTCGTCGCGCACGATGTGGCACAGCAGCTCCAGCTGCTGCTGCCGGTGCGCCTCGGCCAGGCCGAGGTGGGTGCAGATCACGTGCACGTCGACCACGCGGCCCGGCAGCCGCAGCACGCAGTGCAGCAGCCCGCGCTTCTCGGGGCCGCTCACCGACACGTCGTGGTTGCGGAAATGCACGATCGGGAACTTCGAGAGCACCGCGTTGCCGTGGTGGCCCTTGGGGTACACCGCGTTGCGGCCATAGGCGAACTGCGGCCACATGGTGTCGGCCAGGAATTCGTAGTGCGGCGCCTCTGGCCAGTTGTTCACCCGGCGCGAATGGCGCGAGTGCGTGCCCAGCACCTCCTGCAGGAACACCACGTCGGCGCCCACGGTACGCACCGCGTCGCGCAACTCCGGCAGGATGAACTTGCGGTTGAGCGCGGTGAAGCCCTTGTGGGTGTTCACCGTCATGACCTTGAGCGAGGTCGGCGTGACCGGCGCTGCCGGCTCGGCTTCGGGAATGATGGGCGAAGAGGACATCGTCACTCGGGTTGTACGTGGCCGCGCCCGTCCTGACTGTAGGAACGCGCCAACTTCTTTTCCCCGCCATCCCGCCGCCGCCTTCGTGCGCGGACGGCCGGTTCCTACAGGCACGCCTGCCGCACCCCCACACGGACGGAAATCCGGGGCTCCTACGGTGAATTCACGGTTCGAAAAAGGCAGCCCGCCTTTTTTCGAGGAACAAGCCACAAGGAGCACACCCATGAAACACCAAGCCGCTTTCCACGCCACCGTACTTGCCGCGCTGCTGGGCGCGGCAGGCATCGCGATGGCGCAGACCACGTCCATTCCGGCCCAGCCCGATCCCTCGGTGGGCGGCGAAGCCAGCACCATGACGCCGGCCGGCGTCGCCAACCCGCCGCAGCGCCCCGACAACTCGATGCCGATGTCGCGCGAGTCGGTGAAGGCCGAAGCCCGCGCGCACAACCGCAACAACGCCAACAACCCGGTGCCCAAGGGCGAGGTGACGACCACCGTCAACCACCAGCCCAACGCCATGCCGCAGCCGACCGGCGAGATGTCCCGTGCGGAAGTCAGCCAGACTGGCCGCAAGGTGACGCCGCGCTTCGGCGAGAAGGGCGAACGCCCCGACGTGGTGACGAACCCGACCGACAAGACCGGCACGCCGAAATAAGCACTAAGCCTGATCGCCAATGAAAAAGCCCACAGCGCTTTCGCGTTGCGGGCTTTCCTACGGCTGCCGCCGAGGGCGGCGATCGATCAGCTCTTGGCAGGGGCCGCAGGCGCGCCGTGGTTGGCGCCGTCATGGCCACGGTGGCCGCGATGGCCGAAGTGCGCGGTCTCGGCGTCGAAGGTCTTCTGCTGCTCGGGCGTCAGCGCGGCGTAGAAGGTCTTCGTGGCTTCGGCGCGCTTGGCGAACCTTGCGCTGCGCTCGGCCTGGCGGGCCTGCATGCGCTCCAGGCGCTCCGGCGTGGTCAGCTTGGCGAACTCGGCGCGGTCCATGTGCGGGCGCGGGCCGGCCGGCGGCTGCGTCGCGCTGGTGTAGGTGCTCCATGCGCCTTCCTGGGCCGAGGTGAGCTTGAGCTTTTCCTTCAGGGCCGCGAGGCGCTTGGCGCGGTGTTCCTTCATGCGCTCCATGCGCTGGGCCGGGTCCATGCGCTTGTGCTGCGCCTTGGGCGCAGCGGCGTTGTCGGCCTGGGCCACCGCGGCGGTGGGTGCGGCTGCGGACGGAGCGGCTGCCGGCGCTTGAGCGAAGGCGCCCGAGGAGGCGAGGGCGGCCGAACCGAGCAGGCTGGCCCAGACGATGCGTTGGCGGAGAGAAATCATGAGAACTGCTTCCTTTCGAAGAAGCCCGCGGCCGATGGGCAGCAGGTGAGACGAAGTGTGGAAGCCCTCTGTATCGCATCCGTTAGCCCGGCGTGAGCTTGCGTAAAGAATGATGAACAGGCCCTGCGCGTGCAGCCCGCGGCGTGATTTATTGCCCTTGCGGGCGCTGCATCACTTGGGCCGCGGCCGCTTCAGTCCCCGATCGGGCGGCTGCAGCCTGCCCGCGCGCACCTCGGCAACCGCGTTGGCCACGGCGCGGGCCACCTGGCGAACTTCCTCCTGCACGTCGGCGTCGGCATCGAGCGCGTCATGGCTGGTGGCGTAGGGTTCGTAGTAGCCGATGTAGCGGTCCAGCCGCGACTGCGTGCCGGCCTCGATCAGGCCCATCCAGTCGAGCCAGTCGCAGAGGTTGCGCCGCACGCTTTCCACGCCGGCCACGTCGCCGTGCACCACCACGCCGTAGGCGCGGCCGTCGAGGTGCCTGGGGTAGCCCCAGCCTTCCAGTTCCAGCGCCTTGGCCTCGTCGGGCTTCTTGCCGTGCGTGCTGGTGGGATCGGGGTTGCCGCCGTCGGCACAGACCAGGCGGTCGATCATGAGCTTCAGCGGGCTCGTTGCCTGATACCAGTGCGTGGGCGTGAGCAGGATCACGCCGTGCGCGAACACCCAGCGCTCGTAGATCTCGTTCATCCAGTCGCCGGTCTGGCGCAGCGAATGGTTCGGATAGCAGCTGCAGGGCCAATGGCACAGCGGCATGGCGGTGGAGACGCAGCCCTTGCAGGGATGGATCTGCCGGCCGTACTCGGAGGTGAGCAGGCTCAGGTCGAGCAGGTCGGTCTCGATGCCGCTGCCGTCGAGCACCTCGCGGGCGATCTGCGCCAGCCGCCATGTCTTGGAGACTTCGCCGGGGCAGGTGCCGTCGTTGCGCGGCGAGCCGTTCACCAGCAGCACGCGCGAAGGCGTCTGCGGCAGGCCCCAGGCCGCCTGCGCCGCATCGATGCGCGCCTTGGCCTCCAGCCAGTCGACCGAAAGTTCGTATTCGGGGTCGGCGTATCCGGGCCCGGCCTTGCGGGTGACGGGTGCCTTGCGGCCTTCCTCGTAGGCCTGCCAGGCGATGAGCTCGATGCGCCGCAGTGAATCGGCCTCGGCACTGAAGGCCGGGTCCTGGAAGGGCTGCATGAAGCGTTCGTGGAACTCGGCGCGCTGCAGCGTCTCGGGCGCCTGTCCTTTCCGGATCGTGGGAGGCATTGGCGCAATCTAGATCCGAAGCGCGGCAGCCGGTGCATGTACGCGATGCCGAATTCCGGTAGGCGGGCGACTACATCGCTCGCCCCCGCGGGTGGGCGTTCAGCCCAGCTTTCCGTTCTGGAAGTCGTGCACCGCCTGCCTGACCTGCTCGGAGGTGTTCATCACGAAGGGGCCGTACTGCGCGATCGGTTCGTTGAGCGGCTTGCCGGCGATGAGCAGGGCGCGCGCCGGGCTGTGGTTGGTCGCGCCGGCGCGCAGCACCACGCCGTCGCTGCCCGGGTCGTTAGCGAGGATGGCCATGCGCCGCGTGGGGATCTCGCTGCCCGCGATCCACAGCGATTCGCGGAACACGTAGATCAGCGCGTTGTGGTCGTGCGGCAGCGGCTGCGCGAACTCGGCGCCCGGCGGCAGTTCGATGTCGAGGTAGAGCGGCTCGGTGTGCTCGCGCCGCACGGCGCCCTCGATGCCGTGGCTCGCGCCCGCGATCACGCGCACGCGCGCGCCGCCGGTGGTGGTGAATTCAGGGATCTCCGCGCTCTGGATGTCGCGATACCAGGGCTCGCGCATCTTGTCTTTTGCCGGCAGGTTGAGCCAGAGCTGGAAGCCTTCCATCAGGCCTTCTTCCTGCTCGGGCAGCTCGCTGTGCACGAGGCCGCGGCCGGCGGTCATCCACTGCACGCCGCCGTTCTCGAGCAGCCCTTCGTGGCCGGCGCTGTCGCGGTGGCGCATGCGGCCCGAGATCATGTACGTGACGGTCTCGAAGCCGCGGTGCGGATGGCTGGGAAAGCCGCCGATGTAGTCGCCCGGGTTGTCGCTGCCGAAGGCATCGAGCATGAGGTACGGGTCGAGCCGCTTCTGCAGCGGCTGCTGCAGCACGCGGGTGAGCTTCACGCCGTCGCCATCGCTGGTGGAGACACCGGCCACGATGTGGTCGATGCCGCGCGGCGTGGCGACGGGATCGGTGGGGTGGTTGGCGTGGTGATTGGCGTTCGTCATGCGTCCATGGTGGCACTAACGCGCCCACCGCGCCACCCGCACCCTGTCAGCCGACAGCTCGTGCGGCCTGCGGCTTCAGGGCCACTGCTGGCGCTGCCAGTAGCTGTATTTCCACTGCGTCTCGAAGCCCGCGCGGCGATACAGCGACAGCGCCGCGTGGTTGCCGGCATCGACCTGCAGGAACACCCGCTCGAAGCCGCGTTCCACCGCGGCCTGCGCGAGCCCCGCAAGCACGCGGGCGGCCAGCCCCCGGCCGCGCTGGGCCTGGTCGGTGCGCATGCCGTGCACGCTGGCCCAGCCGTGGCCGAAGGCCATGGCGCCAGCAGCCAGCGTACGGCCGTTCTCGCGCACGCTGGCGTAGAGCGTGCCCTTGGCGCGCGAGAGCATCCGCACGCGATGGGCACCGTCGACCGGATCGAAGCCCTCCCCGAGGAACAGCGCCGACCAGGCGGCGTCGGGTGTGCGATCGACGTCGGCCAGCGCGCCGCCCGGTGCGACCACCTCCTGCATGCGCCGCACCGAAGCCAGCTGCACGCAGGTCGGGCTGTCGGCGACGTAGTGCCGCCGCTCGAGTTCGGTGCGCAGCCCGTCGAAGCAGGGCGCATCGGCCAGGCGCAGCGCGGGCTTGGCCTGCCGGCTGTCGTAGCGGTCCTCGATACGGTCGAGCGTGGCGTGGTCGACCGGGCCCCGGTGCAGCGGCACGGCCGACTTGGCGCGCTTGACGGTGCCTCCGGCGAAGGGCAGCAGCCAGCCGTCGAGCTCCTCTGTCAGGTCGGGCGACACCGCGGCGATGGTGGCGCGCTCGATGGCTTCGATATCGGTAACGCCCAGCACGGCTGTGTTCGTCATTGTGTTGCGGCCTCCGGTGCCGTGAATTTCGCCGCGGCCACGCTCTTGAGCAGCGCCTCGCGCTGGTTGCGGCTGATGCCGCGGATGCCCTCGGCAATCCACTTGATGCGCTCGGGGTCGATCTGGCCGTCGCGCCGCCATTGCTCGAGCACGGCCTGCGGCTTGTGCAGCATGGCGGCGAGCCACACGGCCTGTGCCGGCTCCAGCGTGCGCGCGCTGCGCTTGAAGTACCGCTTCGCCGCGGCCTCGGCGCCGCAGAGGTTGCCGCCCCATGGCGCGTTGTCGAGGTACAGCTGCAGGATGCGGGCCTTGCCCAGCGTCTGCTCCATCTCGACCGCGTAGAGCAGCTCGCGCAGCTTGCGCTCCGCCGTGCGGTCGCTGCCCGTCACCAGCAGCTTGGCCAGTTGCTGCGTGAGCGTGCTGCCGCCGCGCCGCCGCGTCTGGCCGGGCTTCTGGTTGTTGTCGATGGAAGCGAGGATCTCGGTCAGGTCGTAGCCGCCGTGGGTGAAGAAGCGCTGGTCTTCGGCGGCGATGACGGCGCGCGCCAGCCAGCTGTCGTTGGCCAGCTTCGCCGACGGGCCGCAGCTGGTACGCGCGCCCAGCATGGCCTCGGTGCCCAGCCCTTCCACGGTGAACTGGCTGATGGTGGGCTGCACCGCGAAGGTGGCCTCCGGCAGCACGAGCTGGCCGCGCAGCGCCAGGGTGCCGCCGATGCGGGCGCGCTGGAGTTCGGGCAGCGCGGGCACCAGCACCGCGTACCAGCGCTCGATGGGCGCGTCCTGCACGCTGGCGTTGAGATGGATGTTCTTCGGCATCAGCCTGCCGTCCCACTGCCCCTGCAGCCGGGTGGCGTCGGTGCTCCGCGGTGTGGCTTCGAAGGTGCCGTTGAGCGTGTTGCCGTCACGCTTCACGGTGGCGACCAGGCGCTCCACGCGGATCGGCTGGGTGCCGAGCGCCGGCACCTCCGCGCTGCACGGCGCGCACTGCATTTCCAGCAGCTCGCCGGCCGGCTTCCAGGCGAAGCGCACGGTGCCGAAGCGCGTGTCGAGCGAGCGCCCGTCCAGGTGAGGCGCGAACCACGCGGAGGTGGCGACGCGCACCGCGGTCGGCACGCCGATCTCGAAACTCAGGGGCCCCGCCTTGACCGTGGTGCTCCATTCGCCGGAGGCCGGCGCGAGCGCCAGCCTGACTATCAGGAACATAGCCACGCAGGCCGTAATGACCAGGGCCAGCAGGCCGAAAAGCACGAATCGCAGGGTCTTCTTCACAGGCAGGTTTTCTCAGATCGGTCTCGCTACGGTGACAGCTTGCCACGGCCCATGCGATTGGCCGCTGGCGGCTGCCCAGTACCAGCTTGAAGTGTCTGTGAAAGCCGTGCCCTGGGCATCGACGATGCGCTCGCAGACGCGGATTTTTTGCGCTCCGTGCCGTTGAGCAACAAAACAGCGCCACATGCGCTCCTGCGCGTCGCGTTCCAGGCGCGCCTGCTCAATGCGGTAGCCCAGCGCGCGGTAGCAGTCCGCGGCGGGGTGCAGCATGCGCGTGGGCTGGCTGACCTCGCGCATCACCAGCGTCTGCGTGCCGTCGGTCATGCGACCGATGGCACCAGGGAAGCGATCGGCAAAACGCTGCTCCACGTCGCTCAAGGCCAGCGGGCGCAGCGCGGCGCCGTCCCACTGGCTCGGCCATTCGTGCGAGGCCACTGCGGCCGGCATCGCTTCGGCCGGCTCGCGCAGGGCCGCGCCGGCCGACCACAGCATGCACAGCACCATCGCCAGCGCGAAAGCCGTCTTGTGCCCGATGCGATTGATGAAATGGTTCGCAAACCAGCGTTCAAAGAACGGTGTCGACATGGCGGGCTCCCTGGGTGGTGATCAGGCCCGGAATGGGCAGTTCGGCGGCTTCGGGCGCGGGGCGCTCCGGCACCATCAGCCGGGCGATGGCGCCGCACACCGCGGCCAGCAGCACCAGGCCCAGCGCGTTGTGCGCCCACGGCGCGAGCGGATGGCCCGCGCCCTCGAAGGCGATCAGCACGCTGTTGCGCACGATGTTCCCGGCAAGCACGAGGAGGCCGACCATCGGCAGCCGCTGCATGAAGGCCCTGCCGCTGCGCGAAGCCCACAACGCGACCGCACAGGCCGTGAAGTAGCCCAGCCACACCATCTGCACGCCCGAGCAGGGCGCATCGACGATCACCAGGCGTCCGTCGACGACCAGGCTCGCACCTTCGCGCGCCACCTCGAAGCCCGGCGACAGCAGCCAGCGGCTGACCTCGGCCGTGACCACGCGCAGCGGATAGCCCGCATAAAACTGGAGCGAAGAAAGCAGCGGCAACGCGAGCACCGCCAAGCCGGCCACCGGCAGCGCCGCCACCTTGCGCGGCAGGAAGGCCAGCAGCCCGCAGGCCAGCGACAACACCGCCACCAGCCCGGCCGCGAGCGGCGGCAGCGCGGGCACGAAGCCGAGCCCCGTGCGCACCAGCGTCGCGAGCACCGTACCCGCGCAGGCCAGCGCGAGCCAGCCCAGCCGCGGCGATGCGCGCAGCTCACGCCGGCGGCTCCAGGCCAGCGCCGCGAGCGCGACCAGCGCGAGCAGGCCCAGCGGATCGTCGGAGCCGTCGCGCATGCGCTGGGCCATCCACACCCAGGTGGGCATCAGCGCGAGGAACTGCAGGCCGATCCAGCCGGCGGCCGGCGTGCGGTCGATGTGGATGCCCCAGTCCACGATGCGCGGATGGCGGTGGGCAAGCATTGCCAAGGACATTCTTTTCTTTCTTTTTTCCGGATGGGTCAGGCGGTGAAGCGGCGCGCGTCGTTGCGGCGCGCGCGGCGGCGCAGCATGGCGAGCATCGACAGCACGACGGCGATGGCGCCCAGCGATTCGGGCTCGGGCGTGCTCGGCACCTCGGCGCCGAGCGCCAGCTCGCTCACGCCTTGCGGCAGGGGCAGCGGCTGGTTCACGTTCACGCTGTCCTGCGGCGCCACGTTGCGCACCACCTTGTCGACGGCGATGAAGCTCGTGTATTGCGTGAGCAGGCTGTACTTCAGGCCGAGCTCGGTGATGCGGTCCTTCAGGGCCGTGCCGCCTTCCAGCGTCTCCTGGTCGCTCAGGCTCTGGATGCGGTGGCGTGCCCACAGCGTGTGCAGCGCGGCCGTGTCCTGGCGGGTGTTGCCGTCGATGCGCACTTCCTGGCGGTAGGGGCCGTTCGCACCCTGGCCTTCGATGATCACGCGGCCCTTGGCTTCGCCGCGCCACTTGCCGAACACGATCACCGGGCGCTCGCCGAGCACGTCGGGCAGTGCCTGCGGTTCCACGTCGTACACGTCGAGGCCGCCGAAGGTGGCCTTCACGTTCGTGAGCACCGGAGACTCGACCATGCGGCGAAAGCGCGCGGCCTGCTCGGGCGCCTGGATCGGGTCGGTGATGATGAAGGGCTCGCCCATGCCGGCGCGTGCGATGCCTTCCATCAGGCTGCGGTTGACCGAGGAGCCGATGCCGAAGGCGAACACGTTGGCCTTCGACAGGTTGTTGCGCACCAGCTCGAAGGCCTCGCGCTCCACCGTCACGTAGCCGTCGGTCACCACCACCACGGTGCGCGAGACGTTCGCTTCCTTCGGTTCGGCATACACACGCTTGAGCGCCGGAATGAGCTCGGTGCTTCCGCTGCCGCTGTAGTTCTTGATGGTGGCCAGCGCCTGCTCGATGTTGGCGCGCGTGGCCGGCACCGACCTGGGCGAGAGCATCTTGTTGCTGCCCGAGAACAGCAGCACGTTGAAGGTGTCGCTCGGTCGCAGCCCGCCAATCAGGCGCTCCAGCACCGTCTTCGCGGTGTCGAGCGGAAAGCCGTGCATCGAGCCCGAGATGTCGACCACGAAGATGTAGTCGCGCGGCGAGATCGCGCTGGCGGCCACGGCCTTGGGCGGCTCGACCATGGCGAGGAAGAAGTTCTCCGCATTGTTGCCTTGGCCCTTGTAGAGCATCAGGCCCGATTCGATCTTCTCGCCCGCGAGGCGGTAGTCGAGCACGAAGTCGCGGTTGTCGGCGGGGCGGCCGTCGGCGGCGAGCACGACGTCGGCGTGCTGGTCCTCGTCGCTCTTCTTCACGTCGATGGCGTGCGTGGCCGAGCGGATCTCCTTGATGCCCATCGGCGTGTCGATGGTGGCCTTGAGCCTGAAGCTCGTTCCGGCGGCAGTGCCGGCGGCCAGCGTGGGCTGCGCGACCCACTTGGCCTGCGCGTTCTCCGATTGCGGCGAGTTGTAGCGCGGGCCGACCACGGTCGGAAACACGAACTGGTAGTTGCCCGACTGCGGCACCAGCAGCTCGGTGTAGCGCAGCTCCACCTTCACGTCGTCGCCGGGCAGGATGTTGGCGACGTTCATCTGAAACACGTTGGGCAGCTGCTGCTCCAGCAGCGCGGCGGTCTTGCCTTCCTTCTTGGCGGTGTCGTACTCGATCTGCGCCTGCTGCTTCTCGCGGATCTGCGCGGTGATGAGCCGGTCGGCCAGCCGCACGTTGAGGCCGCTCACCGCGGCCTTGGTCGAGCCGGGGAACACGTACTTCGCCTCGATGGCGCGCTGGCCTTCGTTGCGGTAGGTCTGCGTGACCGTCACGTCGGCGATCACGCCCGAGATCTTCACCGACACCTCGGTGCCCTTGAGCGGCAGGCGGTCGACCGAGGGGTCGTCGCTCTTCACGAAGAAATAGGGGCTCTCGGTCTTCAGGCGCGGGCCGGCGGGCGCTTCCTGCGCGTGCGCCGGGCGCACGCCCATGGCGATGAAGCCCGCGGTCGCCAGGCTCACGGTGGCGAGCCAGAGCCAGCGGCCGGGACGTGTGGTGGTTTGGGCATCCATGGCGGGGGTCCTTGTCCGTGCGAACTTGCACGGCCGCAACTTTCTCCACCGCGCGAGAAGCCAGTTGGAAGGCGTCTTGAAGTCGACGGCCACCCGCATCCGCTGTGTGAAGTCTGTGTGAAGCGAGGCGGCCCGGGCCCTTCACACGGCCTTCGGTTCGCGCGGCGAGCATCGCGTCCATCGCTACAGACGAGGAGAGAAAAGATGTTTCAGCTGCTGAAGGCGCTCCAGAGCTCCATGCTGGCGAAAGTCGCCGGCCTGTTTTTCCTGCTGCTGCTCCTGTGCATTCCGCTGGGGGAGATCGATTCGATCAACCGCGCCCGCGGCGAGAGCCAGCGCGAGGCCGCCGATGAACTCGCCGCCACCTACGCGGGCCGCCAGACCATGGTGGGACCGCTGCTGCTGGTGCCCTACGTGGAACGCTGGATGGAGCCGCTGCGCAATGCGCAGGGCAAGGTGATCGGCCAGGAGCCGCGCAGCAAGGAGATGGCCCACGTGGTGTTCCCTGACAAGCTGCACATCGAGGGCTCGATGGCGCCGCAGGAACGCTATCGCGGCATCTTCAGGATTCCCTTCTACACGCTCGACGCCACGCTCAGCGGCGGCTTCGCCGCCTTCGACCCGAAGGCCGTGCCGCACAGCGAGACCGACTCGAAGATCGAGTTCAAGGCACCGCTCATCGCCTTCAACGTGAGCGACCTGCGCGGCCTTGATGGTTCGCCAGCCATGATCATGGGCGGCGAGGCCCTGCGCTTCAGGCAACGCGTGCCGGGCCTGGACGACGATGCCTGGTTCGCGAACGGCATCCACGCACCGGTCACCGGCGCCGCGCTCACGGCCTGGCAGGCCGGCACGCCGATCCCCTTCGAGATGAAGCTGGGCCTGGTCGGGCAGGACACGCTCGCCATCGCTCCCATCGCCGAGGAAACGACCGCGCACCTGCGTTCGCTCTGGGCGCATCCCAGCTTCGGTGGCCGCTTCCTCGCGGCCGAGCGCAGCGTGACGCCTCAGGGCTTCGATGCGCACTGGCGCGTGTCCTCGCTCGTGACCTCGGCGCGCGAGCAGGTGCGTGCGGGCCTTTCGGGCCAGGGCGGCTCGGCGGACGTGGCCGGCAGCGCCCACCCGGCGGCGGCCGTTCCGACACGCCGCAACATGGGCTCGCTGCAGACCTTCGACGTATCCCTCGCGCAGCCGATCAACGTCTATTCGATGAGCACGCGCGCGGGCAAGTACGGCGTGCTCTTCATCGGCCTCGTGCTGATGGCTGCCTTCATGTTCGAGCTGTTCCGCAAGCTGCGTCTGCATCCGATCCAGTACGGCCTGGTCGGCCTGTCGATCGCGCTTTTCTTCCTTCTGCTGCTGGCGCTGTCGGAGAAGTTCACGTTCTGGATGGCCTATGCGGGCGCCGCCTCGGCGAGCGTCATGCTGCTGGCCGTGTACTTCAGCGCGGTGCTCGGCGGCTGGCGGCGCGGCATGTCGTTCGGTGCCTTCGTGGCGCTGCTGTATGGCGCGCTCTACGGCCTGCTGGCTTCGGAAAGCAACGCGCTGCTGCTGGGCGCTCTGCTGATCTTCGGCATGCTGTCGGTGCTGATGCTCGTGACACGCAAGGTCGACTGGTACGCGCTCTCGCGCCGCAGCGAAGCCGCTCCCGTGGTGGTGCCCGAGGCGCAGACGGCCGCATGAAGCCCCTGCGGGTCATCGCTGGTGCTTCGGGCTGGCTGGCACTGGCCGCGCTGTG
Source organism: Variovorax sp. SG517 (assembly GCF_013376045.1). Taxonomy (GTDB): domain Bacteria; phylum Pseudomonadota; class Gammaproteobacteria; order Burkholderiales; family Burkholderiaceae_C; genus Variovorax. The sequence continues at coordinate 518,208 of NZ_JABMJG010000004.1, forward strand.
GTTCTGGGCCTGGCACCTGAAAGACCCGCACCTGCGCTTCATGCGCGCGTGGGAACTGCCGCTGCTCCTGGCGCTGACGGCGGCGGCCATCGCGATCGCGTGGCGGCTCTCACGCGGCAGGCTGCGCCCGCTGGCCCTCGGGCTGGCGTTCGCGGCCTTGCTGACCGCCCTGTGCAACGAGGCGGCTTCGCACCGGCACCGCGCCGAGGTGAATGCGTCCGGCGGCCCGCTTGCCCGGGCGCTGGGTGCGCACTTCATCGTCGGCTACGACGATGCGAGGAATCTGCGCGACCTGGCCGGCAAGGGGCTGATCGGCGGCATCTTCGTAACCGGTCGCAATGTCAGGGGCCGGACGGCCGACGAGCTGCGCAGCGAGATCGCCGATCTGCAGGCGGTGCGCCGCGCGGCCGGGCTGCCGCCGCTGATTGTCGCGACCGATCAGGAAGGCGGCGCCGTCTCGCGCCTGTCGCCGCTGGTCGAACGCCAGCCCTCGCTCGCCTCGCTGCTCGATGCAGACCTGCCCGACGAGGAACTCGCGCAACGTGCCCATGCCTACGGAGCCCGCCAGGGCAGGGCACTGGCCGACCTGGGCATCACGCTCAATTTCAGTCCGGTGGTCGACCTGCGCACCGGCCGCGCGCCGGGTCCCTGGGACCTGCACACCCGCATCGACGAACGCGCCATCTCGGCCGACCCGGCGGTCACTGCGCAGGTGGCGCTCGCTTACGAGCTGGGCCTCGAATCGGCTGGGGTACGAGGCACCCTCAAGCACTTTCCCGGGCTGGCCGGCGTGACCGAGGACACCCATCATTTCGCCGCCGAGCTGCGCACGCCGGTCGCCCGGCTCTCGGCCCACGACTGGAAGCCGTTTCAAGACGTATCGAAACATTCGGATGCGGCGATCATGCTGGGCCATGTCATCCTTGCGGAACTCGACGCCGCCTATCCGGTCTCTTTCTCGCGCAAAATCGTACAGCGGGTGATCCGAGGCGAATGGGGCTACCAGGGCCTGCTCGTCACCGACGATCTCACGATGGGCGCGGCCTACAACCGCGGTCTTTGCGACGCCACCGTCCACGCCCTGAACGCCGGCGTGGATCTCCTGCTGATCGCCTTCGACCACGACAAGTATTTCGATGCCATGCATTGCGCGCAGCGCGCTGCGCGGCAAGACACGCTCGACTTCCGGATGCTGGAACGCGGCAACGCGCGGCGGCTCCAATCCTTTCGATAGCCAAACAGGCATTTCCCATGTTCAAACGCTCACATTCCAAGGCTTCCGGCGACGACGGCGCGGCGCCACCCGGCTCCCGCTTCAACTGGAAGCGCGTTGCCGGCTGGGGCGCCATCGGTGTCGGCTCCGGCGCGCTGGTGGTGCTGGTCGCGGCCATCGTCGCCGTGGTCACCATCTACCCGAAGCTGCCCGACGTCTCGGAGCTTTCCGACTACCGCCCCAAGCTGCCGCTGCGTGTGTATTCGACCGAAGGCCAGCTGATCGGCGAGTTCGGCGAAGAGCGCCGCAACCTCACGCCCTTCGCCAACATCCCGAAGGTGATGAAGGACGCAGTACTGGCCGTGGAGGACGCCCGGTTCTACGACCACGGCGGCGTCGACTACAAGGGCTTCCTTCGCGCGGCGGTAGCCAGCCTGAAGGGCGGACGCAAGCAGGGCGCCTCGACCATCACGATGCAGGTGGCACGCAACGTGTACCTCACCTCCGAGCGGACCATGAGCCGCAAGACCTACGAGATCCTGCTGGCGATGCGGCTGGAACAGCAGCTCACGAAGGACCAGATTCTCGAGATCTACCTGAACCAGATCTACCTCGGCAACCGCGCCTACGGCTTCGCCGCCGCGGCCGAGACCTATTTCGGCAAGCCGCTGCAGAACATCACCATCGCCGAGGCCGCGATGCTCGCCGGCCTGCCGAAGGCGCCCGGCGCCAACAACCCGGTCGCCAACCCACGCCGCGCGCGTGCGCGCCAGCTGTACGTGATCGACCGCATGCAGGAGACCGGCTTCATCACCGCCGAGCAGGCGGCCGCCGCGAAGAAGGAAGAGCTGCACCTGCGCGATGCGGCCGACCCGAACCGGCTGCATGCCGAATACGTGGCCGAGACGGTGCGCCAGATGATGTACGCGCAGTACGGCGACAGCATCTACACCAGCGGCATGAAGGTCTACACCTCGATCGTGGCGGCCGACCAGGCTGCGGCGTACCGGTCGCTGCGCAAGGGCATCATGGACTACGAACGCCGCCAGCCCTACCGCGGGCCAGAGAAGTTCGTCGACCTGCCGACAGAGCAGAAGGAAATCGACGAAGCGGTGGACGACGCGCTGGCCGAGCATCCGGACAACGGCGACGTGATCGCGGCCGTGGTGCTCGACGTGAACGCGAAGGAAATCAGCGCGGTGCGCGCGAACGGCGAAACCATCCAGATCACCGGCGACGGCCTCAAGCCCGCTCAGTCGGGCCTTGCCGCGAAGGCGCCGCCCAACATCAAGATCCGCCGCGGCGCCGTCATCCGCGTGGCGAAGACGCCCAAGAACACCTGGGAGATCACCCAGCTGCCCGAAGTGGAGGGCGCCTTCATCGGCATGGACCCGCGCAGCGGTGCCATCAAGGCGCTGGTGGGCGGCTTCGACTACGGCAAGAACAAGTTCAACCACGTGACGCAGGCATGGCGCCAGCCGGGTTCGAGCTTCAAGCCCTTCATCTACTCGGCCGCGCTCGAGAAGGGCTTCACGCCCGCCACGGTGGTGAACGACGCGCCGCTGTATTTCGACGCCAGCGCCAACGGCGGCCAGCCCTGGGAGCCGAAGAACTTCGAAGGCACCTACGAAGGCCCGATGCCGCTGCGCACCGCGCTGATGAAGTCGAAGAACCTGGTCACGCTGCGCGTGCTGCAGTCCATCGGCGCGCCCTACGCGCAGGACTGGATCACGAAGTTCGGCTTCGACAAGGACAAGCATCCCGCCAACCTGCCGATGGGCCTGGGTGCCGGCTCGGTCACGCCGATGCAGATGGCGGTTGGCTACTCGGTGTTCGCCAACGGCGGCTACCGCGTCAATCCCTACCTGGTCACGCGCGTCACCGACCTGCGCGACAAGGTCATCATGGAAACCGAGCCGCCGGTACTCGACGAGACGCGCCGCGCCATCCCGCAGCGCAACGCCTTCATCATGGATTCGCTGCTGCAGAGCGTGGTGCGAAACGGCACCGGCTTCAAGGCCTACCAGACGCTCAAGCGCGACGACCTCTACGGCAAGACCGGCACCACCAACGATTCCTTCGACACCTGGTTCGCCGGCTTCCAGCCGACCATGGTGGGCATCGCATGGGTCGGCTACGACACGCCGCGCCAGCTCGGCGTGCGCGGAGAGACCGGCGGCAGCCTGAGCCTGCCGATCTGGACCGGCTACATGCAGACCGCGCTGCAGGGCGTGCCGGTGACGCATCCGGCCCAGCCAGAAGGCGTGGTGAGCATCGACGGCGAGTGGTACTTCGACGACTTCACGCCGGGCCACAACGTGGCGAGCCTGGGCCTGGAGAACAGCGACACGCCACCGCCGCCGGTGGAAGAGCTCACCGGCGCGCCCGTGGGCGCGCCGCCTCCGCCGGAAGAGCGCAACCGGATCCTCGATTTCTTCCGGTAGCCGGGCTCTCTTCACGGAGTTGAAAAGAGAAGGCGGGTCGCGGTGCCTACACTCGGTACCGCGACCCGCCTTTTCTTTTTTCTCCTCTGCCCGTATCCATGGAAATCCTCACCCTGGTGGCACTCTTCGCCGCCGGCTTCTACATCCTCAAGTCTAGGGAGCAGCGCATTCGCATCGCGCTGCTGGCCAGCCACCTCGGCCGCTACCAGATCGAGAAGCTGATGGAGAGCCTCACCTCCGGCTACATGCGCTGCCTGGGCGAAGACGATGCCGAGCGCCGCCGGCAGATCTGGCTGCTGCTCGACACCACCGAGGAAAAACTCTCCAGCCAGGTCGACGGCTTCGCGGCCGAGTTCTCGCGCATGCCCGAGCCGATCACCCGAGTGAGCAAGCTGCCCGTGGCCATTCCGCTCTTCACCCAGTTATTTCCGGCCGCGAGCTTCGACATGCGCCAGGCATTGCTCATCCACGCGCGCGGCATTGCCGGCGTGATGCGCAACGAAGCGGGCCGCACGCCGAAGTCCAAGGCCTACATGATGTCGGCCGAGCTGTTCCTGCTGCAGCACACCTGCCACTGGTATTGCCGCTCGAAGACGGTGGCCTCGGCACGCATGATCGGGCAGCACCAGACGCAGTACCTGCAGGCCCTCGGAGCCGTGAGTCCGGAGACGCGCGAAGCCTATCGCGCGCTGATCGGGCGCTGAGCCTTGCGCGATGCTGCCCACGGGTCTCGACAATCATCGGGTTCACGCGGGGCAGGCCGATTTCGTCTGCCAGGGCGAAGTTCTGTACGCACCGGTCAAGTCGCTCTGGTTCTCCGGCATGGCCGCCGCCGCACTGGTTGGCGGTTTTTTCTTTTTCCGGTGGGATGCATTCGCGCTTTTCGTCGCAAGCACCGCGTTCGTGCTTTTGTTCGGCCACTCGCTGGGCAGCCATCGGCAGCTGATTCATCACAGCTTCCAATGCCCCCGATGGCTGCGCTGCGCCTTGATCTACTGCGGCGTGCTCGTCGGCCTGGCCGGTCCTCTGGGCATTCTTCGCCAGCACGAGTTGCGCGACTACGCACAACGCCTGCCGGTCTGCCATGACTACCTGCGTCACGGCCGCGGTTTCTGGATGGATGCATGGTGGCAGCTTCACTGCGAACTTCATCTCGCGCATCCACCCGGCATCCGGATCGAATCGTTTGTTGCGAACGACCGCTTCCTGCAATGGCTGGAAAGAACCTGGATGCTGCAGCAGTTGCCCGTCGCCGTACTTTTTTATCTATGGGGTGGATGGGCTTTCGTTTTCTGGGGCGTGTGCGCACGTGTCACCGCGGGCGTGCTGGGTCACTGGTTGATAGGCTGGTTCGCGCACAACCAGGGCGAGATGAATTACGAAGTGCGAGGCGCTGCCGTTCAAGGGCGAAACATACCGTGGACCTCGCTGCTGACCATGGGCGAGAGCTGGCACAACAACCACCATGCCTTTCCCGGCTCCGCCAAGCTGGGGCTCGCGCCCGGGGAATGGGACCCGGGATGGTGGATGCTCAGGCTGCTCGAACGGTGCGGCCTGGTGTGGGATCTGCGTCTTCCCGAATCACTTCCGTCGCGTCCGGAACTCGTCGAGACCCGCTCAGTGATGTGAAGACAGCGGCAGCGTGAGCGTAGCCACCGCCCCGCCACGCGATGCATTGCCCAGATCGATGCGGCCATGGTGCAAGGCCGCGATCTCCTTGACGAAAGCCAGCCCCAGGCCCGTGCTCTTCTTCTGGTTGTGCGGCCTGGCGAGCGAATAGAACTTCTGGAAGACCTTTTCCTGCGCGTATTCCGGAATACCGGGGCCGTGGTCGCGCACGCTGATGCGGGCCAGCTTCGAAGTCGTTTCGAGCGTCAAAAGCACCTCGCTGTCCGGCGGCGAGAAATCGATGGCGTTGTCGAGCAGGTTGCTGATCGCCCGGCGCAGCAGGAAGGGGTCGCCCTCGGTGCGGGCTTCGTTGCGGATGTTCACGAGCAGCCTGATGCTGCGCTTGGAGGCGGCGGGCTGCGCGCTGGCGGAGATGTCTTCGATCAGCGCGGCGAGCGACACTGGTTCCGTGCGGTCGAGCGCGCGCCGGGTTTCCAGCGCGGTGAGCTCCATCATGCGATCGACGATTTCCTGGATGCGCTGCGTCTCCCGCTCGATGTTCTTCAGGAAACGCTCGCGCTCGGCGTGCGGCATCGACGGCTCCTGCAGCAGCTCGGCCGCGCCGCGGATGGCGGAGAGCGGGCTCTTCACCTCGTGCGTGAAGGTCTGCACGTAGTCGGCGACGTAGTTGCGCCCGGTGAGTGCGTCGCGCATCTCGCTGAAGCCTGTGCGCACGCCGTCGACCGCGCGCCGCGCCATGCGTGAAAGGCTCAGCGTGCGCTGGGCGCGCACCCAGGTCCAGTAGTCGCGGATCAGTCCGAAGGGCCGCACCAGCCAGACCGAGACGATCAGCGTGAGCAGCAGCAGCGCCAGCGCCGAACCCACGCCGACCCAGATGGTGCGCCCGCGCGCGTCCTCCACGAACTGGCCGAAGCTCTGCACCGGCTTGCCGACGCTGACCATGCCGACGATCTCGTTGTTCCAGCGGATCGGCGCGCCCACGTACATGACCGAGGTGCGCGGGTCGCCATCGACGTCGCGCGAGGTGCGCGCGCCGTACAGGCCGGCGAGCGTGCGGCTCACGTCGCTCCATTTCGAATAGTCGGCGCCGAGGTGCCTGCCGAGCGAATCGAACATCACGCGGCCGTTGCGGTCGGTGACGTACACGCGCAGTTCGACGCGGCTCTTGTGCAGGTTGTAGATCTGCGCCGAGAACTCGCGCGCGTAGATCGTGCGGAACAGCGGCTCCAGCCGCGCAGTGTTGATGGCGCCGGCGATCACGTCCTGCTCGACCAGGCTGGCCACGAGCTGCGAAGTCTCGACCAGCGATTCCTCGGCCGATTCGCGATAGCGCGGATCGATGTCCGAGACGACGCGGTACAGCAGGAAGGCGATGCCCGCCGTGTAGATCAGCAGGATGCCGATGAAGATGCGCGTGCGCCGTGTCAAAGCCTGGCTCCCCCCCAGGCTTGTCCACTTCGTGTGGCCGCCAGCCCCCTCGCCGGGGGCGATACCTGCGGCCCGGCAAAGCCGGCTCCGCGGTATTCCGCGACAAGGCAGGCCAGGGGCGGCGTCATGCCTTTGATGGCAGTTCTTCGTTCAGTGCGTAGCCGGTGCCGCGCAGCGTGCGGATCGGCTCCACTTCCGGCGCGATCGCCTTGAGCTTGGCGCGCAGGGTCTTGATGTGCGCGTCGACCGTGCGGTCGAAGCTGTCGCTGGCGTCGTCCCAGACCAGTTCGAGCAGTTCGTCGCGCGTGAAGACGCGGCCGGGCCGTTGCACCAGGAGCTTCAACAGGCCGTATTCGTAGCGTGAGAGTTCCAGCAGGCGCCCGTAATAGCGGATCTGCATGCGCTCGACATCCAGCGCGAAGGGCATTGGAGGCACCTGGGAGACCGCAGGAGGCGCCTGGCCGGGAATCTGATGGGGGGCCCCTTGGTTTCCGCCCGGGCCCGCCTGCGGAGCTCCTGAGCCGTTCCTGGCGCTGCGCCGCAGGATGGTCCGCACACGCGCGACGAGCTCCCGTGGAGAAAAGGGCTTGGCGATGTAGTCGTCGGCGCCGAGTTCGAGGCCGACCACGCGGTCTATCTCGTCGCTGCGGGCCGTGAGGAACACCATGGGCACCTCCGGTCCGCCCATGGACTGGTTGAGCGCCTGCAGGCGCTTGAAGAGCTCGAAACCGTTGAGATCCGGCAGCCCGATGTCCAGGATGGCAAGCGCCGGCGGTTCCTGCGCGAACTGGGCGATGGCTTCCTCGGCCGTGGCGCACCAGACCGGGATGAATCCGTCGCTCTTCAGGACGTATTGCAGCGTGTCGGCGATGCCCGACTCGTCTTCGGCGATCAGGATCCGGGGTTTGAAGCTCATCCGCGAATGTTAGCGAGGGGGAAGAGGAAACCAGGAGGACCGGTTTCGTCCGCTGCGCCCTGGACCGGCGCGGCCGTTCGCCGCTTTTTTTCGGGGCGCGGCTTCTCTTGTTCCCTATCTCTTGTTTTTATTATTCAAATTAGTAGTAGTAGATAAGGGTCGCACCCCTCTGTGGACATGCCCCTTTTTTCGTTATGCGACAAGGACTTGTCATGCCGCCGTCACTGTGCGCAGCCGCGCTTCCGGTTTGTACCCGCGGCATGGACAACATTGGGTAACCCTTCGGGCCTGTGGATAAACCATGCCTTGTTCAAAAAATGTCCCCAGACTTGTCCTTTGACGGCCCTTTGAAAATCTGCGAAAGCGGTTTTTGCCCGGAGAAATTCATTGCCGAAAAAATGGGCAGGCTAAGGATTCTTCTTTCAAATCAAAGGCTTGCGCGACCCCTACACAGAAGTGCCGACGTTATCCACAGAGTTGCCCAAGGTTTGTGGGGAGAACGGGCGAAGGAACCTTCTGGCGCGGGCCGCGACCCCACCAGGTCGTTGAAATTGCGGAAATATCGAACATGTCACCTTTTGAAACAAAGTCGATCGTTACCCTGAGCCTGCTGGCCGCATTCGTCGACGGCGAGAAGCACGAGCGGGAGCGCGCGGAGATCAAGCGCATCGCGGAAGGGCTGTCGCAGGCCGACGGCCTGAACCTGCCGACGCTCTACCAGGATGTGCTGATGAAGCGCGTGTCGCTCGCCTCCGTGGCAGGGGAGCTGAAGAGTCCGGAGGCGAGGCAGCTTGCCTACGAGATGGCGGTGTGCGTCTGCGACGCGGACGGCACGCAGTCGGAGGCGGAACGCATGTTCCTGGCGGACGTGCGTACCTCGCTCGGGCTGGACGCCTCGGCGGCGGCGTTCTCGCAGAAGGCCGAGGAAATCGCCGCAGTGCCCGTGGCTGCCACCTCGGCGGCGGTTTCGGTACCCGCGGCACCGAAGAGCCCCGACACGGCGGAACTGGACAAGTCGATCCTCAACGCCGCCATCCTCAACGGTGCGCTCGAGCTGCTGCCCGAGACGCTGTCGACCATGGCCATCATTCCGCTGCAGATGAAGCTGGTCTACCGTATCGGCAAGTCGTACGGCTACGAGCTCGACAGCGGCCACGTCAAGGATTTCCTGGCCACGGTCGGCGTGGGCCTCACCTCGCAATACCTGGAACAGGCCGGGCGCAAGCTGCTCGGGGGCCTGCTCGGCAAGGTCGGCGGCGGGCTGCTGCGCGGGCTGGGCAACCAGGCCGTGAGCTCGGGCATGAGCTTCGCATCGACCTACGCCCTCGGCCACGTCGCCAAGCGCTACTACGCCGGCGGCCGCACGCTCTCGACGCAGATGCTGAAGGACGCCTTCTCGGGCGTGGTGAAGGAAGGCCAGAGCCTGCAGACGCAGTACCTGCCCGCCATCCAGGAAAAGGCCCGCACGCTGGATGCAGGCAAGGTCTTGTCGTTGGTGCGCGGCGCTTGAAGGACTTGTTCCAGGAACACCGCGGAACCGGCTTCGCCGGGCCACCGGTGTTGCCCCCGGCGAGGGGTTGGCGCAGCGACACGAAGTGCGCGAAGCCTGGGGGAGTACCTAGTTCGCCAGATCGTCGAGGATCGGGCAGTCCGGCCGTGAGTCGCCGTGGCAGCAGTGCACCAGGTGCGCCAGCGTGCTGCGCATCGACTGCATGTCCGCGATGCGCTGCTCCAGTTCGCCCAGGTGCTTTTCCGCGATGCGCTTCACGCTCGAGCTGGCGCGCCGCCGGTTGTTCCACAGCCCGACCAGCTCGGCGATCTCTTCCATCGAGAAGCCCAGGTCGCGCGAACGCTTGATGAAGCGCAGCGTGTGGATGTCGGCCTCGCCGTACTGGCGGTACCCGCTCTCGGTGCGCGCCACTGCCGGCAGCAGGCCCAGCCCTTCGTAGTGGCGGACCATGCGGGCCGATACGCCGGAGCGCTGCGCCGCTTCGCCGATGCTGACCGGGCCCGTCGTCATTGGACCGCGTACCCCGCGTTCTCGATGGCGGCCAGGATGTCCTTGCGCGGCTGTTCGCTCAGCACGTCGACATGACCCGTTTCCAGATCGACCGTGACCTGCGCTTCGGGATCCACCGTCTGCACCGCGTTCTGCACTGCGTTCACGCAGTGGCCGCAGCTCATGCCCGTGACCTGGAATTTCTGGCTCATCGTGTTGCTCCTTGAAAATGAGGAATAGCTGGAGGCCGCAGTTTGAACCCTCTCACGATGTCAATGTCCAGGGCAGGGGTTCTGAAATCGTCCGCTTGACCTTGACATCGTGTGAGCCTTTAGCCTTCGCACATGGAAAAACTTCAGCAGAACCCTTCCGTCGCCACCTTCGACCTCTCGGTGGGCGGCATGACCTGCGCCTCGTGCGTCATGCGCGTGGAGCGTGCCTTGAAGAACGTACCGGGCGTGCAGGACGTGAGCGTGAACCTCGCGACCGAATCGGCCCGCGTGGTGACCGGTGGCAGCGAAGACATGGACGCCCGGCTGCGCCGTGCCGTGCGCGCAGCGGGCTACGAACCCCGTACGCCGGAAAGTGCCGCCGATGAAGCAGCGCTTTCGCCATGGGCCGGCTTCGGCCCGGTCGCGATCGGCCTCGCGCTGTCGATTCCGCTGATGGCGCCGATGCTGGGCGATCTCTTCGGGCTCGACTGGATGCTGCCGCCCTGGGTGCAACTGCTGCTCGCGGCGCCGGTGCAGTTCTGGCTGGGCGCGCGCTTCTATCGCGCCGGCTGGCATGCCGTGAAGGCGCGTGCCGGCAACATGGACCTGCTGGTGGCGCTGGGTACCAGCGCGGCCTTCGGCCTTTCGCTGTGGCTCTGGTGGCGTGCGTCCACCGGCGAGCATGCGGGCCACGGCATGGTGCCGCACCTTTACTTCGAGGCCTCGGCGGTGGTGATCACGCTGGTGCTGCTGGGCAAGTGGCTGGAGGCGCGCGCCAAGCGCCAGGCCACTTCGGCGATCCGCGCCCTGCAGCAGCTGCGGCCCGAAGTGGCGCATCTGATCGGTGTTCGTGGCAAGGAAAGCGACGTGCCGCTGTCCGAGGTGATGGTGGGCGACCGCCTCGCGGTGCGTCCCGGCGAGCGCGTGCCGGCCGACGCGAAGATTGTCGAGGGGCATTCCGAAGTCGACGAATCGATGCTCACCGGCGAACCGCTGCCCGTGCCCAAGGGCCCGGGAGATGCGCTCACGGGCGGTGCGGTCAATGGCGACGGCCGCATGGTCGTGGAGGTGAGCGCGATCGGCGCCGAGAGCGTGCTCGCGCGCATCATCCGCCTGGTGGAAGACGCGCAGGCCGCGAAGGCGCCGATACAGCGGCTGGTGGACAAGGTCGCGGCCGTGTTCGTGCCGGTGGTGCTGCTGATCGCGCTGGCCACTTTCGCAGGCTGGATGGTGTCGGGTGCCGGCATCGAGACGGCGCTGATCCATGCGGTGGCGGTGCTCGTCATCGCATGTCCGTGTGCGCTGGGTCTCGCGACGCCCGTGGCGGTGATGGCCGGTACAGGCGTGGCGGCGCGGCATGGCGTGCTCATCAAGGACGCGCGCGCGCTCGAGATCGCGCATCGCGTCGACACGGTGGCATTCGACAAGACCGGCACGCTGACCATCGGCCGCCCCATGCTGACTGCACTGGTTCCTGTAGCCGGCGTCTCGGCCTCGCAAGACCAGCTGCTGGCCACCGCCGCCAGCCTGCAAGGCGGCAGCGAGCATCCGCTGGCCAAGGCGGTGTTGTCGGCCGCCGCGCAGCGCAACCTGCAGGTGCCTTCCCTCGGTGCGATGCAGGCGTCACCGGGCCGCGGCGTGCGCGGTGAGGTCGAGGGCGTCCAATGGGCCATCGCCAGCCTGCGCTGGTGCCGGGAGCTCGATGCCATGCCCGACGACGCGGAAGTTGAGCGTCTGCAATCGCAGGGCGCCACGGTCTCTGCGCTGCTGCGATTCGACGAAGCCGGCGCCGCGCATGTGCAGGCCTTGCTCGCCTTTGCCGACGAACCCAAGCCGCAGGCGGCGGAAGCGATCCGCACGCTGCGTGCGCGTGGTCTGCGCGTGGTGATGATCTCGGGCGACAACCTGCGCGCGGCGCAGGCGATGGCGGCGCGGCTCGGCATCGCGGCGGAAGACGTTCGCGCCGACGTGCTGCCGGCCGACAAGGCCGCGCAGGTCAGCGCTCTCCGAAACAACGGGCATGTCGTCGCGATGGTCGGCGACGGCGCCAACGACGCGCCTGCGCTGGCCGCAGCCGACGTCGGCATTGCGATGGCGCCTTCGGGCGGCGGCACCGATGTGGCGATGGAGGCGGCAGGCATCACGCTGATGCGCGGAGACCTCGCGCTGGTCGCGCAGGCCTTCGAGCTCTCGGGCCGCACGGTGGCGAAGATCCGCCAGAACCTGTTCTGGGCCTTCGCCTACAACGTGGCCGGCATCCCGCTCGCGGCCCTCGGCCTGCTGAGCCCGGTAGTCGCCGGCGCGGCAATGGCGCTGTCGAGCGTGAGCGTGATGGCGAATGCGCTGCTGCTGCGGCGCTGGAAGCCCTGAGGCTTCTTCCGCGGAGGTTCAGTCGAGCAGCAGCGCCATGATGTGGTCGTCGATGGCCTGCGCATCCGAGGCGCGCTTGTAGAACTTGCGCAGCGTGCCTTCGCGTTCGAAGCCAAGCTTTTCGTAGAAGCGCAGCGCCGGCGCGTTGTCGCTTTCAACGATGAGCTCGATGCGCTTGATGCCATCCGCCTTCAGTCGCTCGATCGCATCCGTGACCATCGCCAGCGCAATGCCTTGACCATGCAGTGCGGGGTCTACAGCGAGTGTGCCGAGGCTGGCCACATGCCGCACACGGCCCGGGTAGCGCGAGGCGCGGTAGAAGCCGGCGATGCGGCCGCCGCGTTCGTAGACGAAGAAGTCGCGGCCATCCAGCAGTTGCCGGTAGATCTTCTTGAAGTCTTCCAGCGGCATCGGGTCGTAGCCCAGGTAGGGCACGACCTTCTCGTGCATGTAGAGGGCGAAGACGGTGTCGATGTCTTTGGGAGTGGCCAGCCTGCGCATGATGGGTGCCCCGCAACGATGAAGGCGCCGAGCATAGCGGGCCGTGCCCGGGTGCTCAGCCGAAGAGCAGTACCGCCGAGACCGCCAGCAGCGCAGCCTGCGCGCACCATGCCCATCGCAGGCGCAGCCGCGAATCGAGTACCGCGCCTATGGACCAGAAGCCGCCGACCGACAACGCGAGCAGTGTCAGCCCGGTGTGGAAGGCGAGGTCGTCGGCTCGCCAGAGAAAGGCCAGCGTCACGCCGACCCAGCATGCGAAGTGGAGGGCGGCCGATGCGACCTGAGGGCGCGTGAGCACGGGAGCGTGGATGTGCATGGCTTCTTCGAGCGAGAACGCGGGTTCCGGAAAGCGCGCCGCCACGTCGGCCGGCCGCCAGCCCGGGGGCTTGAACCACACGGCGACCTTGTCTCGCCAGCGCTTCGTGTGCCAGGCATCGCGCAGCAGCGGCACGTAGGGGCCGAGGATCGCGCGCATCGGGTCGAAGCTCGCGAGCGCCTTGCGCGTGCCGTAGACGCAGCGTTCGGTTTCTTCGGCGAAGGTGCCGAACATGCGGTCCCACACCACCAGCATGCCGCCGTAGTTGCGGTCGATGTAGCGGTCGTTCACCGCGTGATGCACGCGATGGTTCGAGGGCGAGGAGAACACGCGGTCGAACCAGCCGAGCTTGCCGATGTGCTCGGTGTGGATCCAGAACTGGTAGACCAGCACGATCAGCCCCGCGAGGCCGAACTGCTCCGGCGGCACGCCGATCACGGCCATCGGCAGGTAGAAGGCCCAGCCGAGGAACGCGACCGTGCTTTCCTGCCGCAGCGCGGTGGAGAAGTTGAAGTGCTGGCTCTGGTGGTGCACCGAATGCGCGGCCCAGAACACGGCCGACTCGTGCCCCGCGCGATGCAGCCAGTAGTCGAAGAAGTCGAACAGCAGCACCGCGGCGATCCAGCCCATGGCGCTGTCCCAGAGGGCGGGCCGCATCCAGATCGCGACCAGCGGATAGGCCATCGCGTAGAGGCCGATCTGGAAGAGCTGCGTGCACACCGCCAACGCCTGGCTCAGCAGCCCCTGGCTCAGGCTGCCGATGGTGTCGCCGAAGCGGTAGGTGTTGCGCCGCTTCAGCCAGCCCCAGGCGAACTCGCACGCCATGAGCAGCGCGAACACCGGCACCACGAAAACGACCAGCCGATGCACCGCGCGATTTTTCAGGAAGCGTTCAGCGAATCTTCAGCGATCGGACGCGCGGCCGGCCACGATGACTGCATTGGTGCCGCCAAAGGCGAAGGAATTGGACAGCGCATAACGCATGCCCTTGGCCTCGCGGGCCTCGCCCTGCACGAAGTCGAGGTCGAACGCCGCATCGGGCGTCTGCAGGTTGGCGATGGGTGGCAGCGTCTCGCGTGCCAGGGCACGCAGCGCCGCGACGAGCTCGATCGCACCGCCGCCGCCGAGCACGTGGCCGTGGATGGCCTTGGTCGCGCTCACCGGCACGGTGTCGCCGAACACCTCGCGGATCGATGCGGCCTCGGCTGCATCGCCGGCCGAGGTGGCCGTGCCGTGCGCGTTGATGTGGCCGATATCGGAAGCCTCGATGCCCGCGTCCCGCAGCGCGGCGCGCATCACGCGCACCTGGCCCGCGCTGTCGGGGTTGGTGATGTGCGTGCCGTCGCAGTTGGTGGCGTAGCCCGCGAGCACGAAGGGCGCGGCTTCGGCGCCGCGCGCGGCTGCATGCGCCTCGGATTCGAGCACCAATGCAGCGGCACCTTCGCCGATGGCGAAGCCCGCGCGGTCGCCCGAGAAGGGGCGGCATGCGGTCGACGGCGCATCGGCCGGTGGCGGCGCCATCACGCGCATGGCGTGCCAGCTGGCCATCACGCCGGGCGTGAGCATGGCGTCGTGGCCGCCGACGATGGCGACGTCGATCCAGCCGCCGCGAATCGCGCGCATTGCCTCGCCGATTGCCACTGCCGAGGAGGCGCAGGCGCAGGCGTAGGCGATGGCCGAGCCGCGTGCGCCGAAGTGCAGCGCGAGCTCTGCCACGGCGGCGTTGGGCATCACCGTGAGCACGGTGGTCGGGCGCATGCGGCGCTGTTCGCCATAGAGCGCGCTGGTGGTGTTGTCGAAGGTGCCCGCGCCGGCGAGCCCGCAGCCCCAGAAGATGCCGAGCCGGTCGCAGTCGATGGCCGCGAGATCGAGCTTCGCTTCACCGGCCGCGTCCTGCGCGGCGGCGAGCGCCATTGCGGTGCCGCGGTCCAGCGGCAGGCGCGAGGTGCTGCGGATGCCGTTCGAGTCGAAGTCGCAGGCGGCGACGGCGAGCGACATCGGGTCCATGCCCTTGATTTCCAGCGTCTGCGCGCGCACCGCCGAGCGGCCCGCGAACAGCGCCTCGTCGAAGGCCTCGACAGTGCGGCCGATGGGCGTGACGAAGCCGATGCCGCTCACGCGCACAGGGGCGGATGCGGCGCGCGCGGCGGAGGCCGCGAGCACGGAATGCGCTGCGCCGCTGCTCATGCCGTTGCTTCTGCGGGCTGTGCCGCGACGGCGCCAGCGCTCTCCGCGTCGATCACTTCGCACAGGCGCTGCAGCGTGATGCCGGCTTCGCGCGGGTCGAGGCGGTCTTCGGGAATGCGCAGGTGAAAGGCGTCCTCGACCGCGAAGACGAACTCCATCAGCGCGAGCGAATCGAGGCCGAGGTCGGTCAGCGCGGTGGCCGGCGAGACGGCCGCGGGGTCGACGCGGAAGTCGTCCCGCAGGATCGCGGCGATGGTGTTGAAGGTGGGCGAGAAGACAGCGGAAGAAGACATGGAGATGCTTTCCTTTCAGGCGTGGTCGGACGGGTTCGAAGCAGTCAGGCGTACAGCGGATGCTCGGGCATCGTGCCATGCGCTACTGCATCGACGAACGACACTGTTTCGCTCACGACCTGTTGACGATCGTTGTCGATCGTGATCATGTGATAGCTGTTGGCGACCACGACGGCTCGGAATGCGCGGCACCGAAGGCCGCGCGCGAGGATGCCCAGGTTGGCCACGCTGGCCACCTCGTCCTGCTGGGCATGCAGCGCGAGCACGTTGGGGCACTGCACGCTGCCGAGGTTGCGGCGTACATGGCGGATGAGCCGGTCGTGCTCGCGCAGGTGGCCCACGCCAATGACCGAGCTGCCCGCGCGCGAGACCTTGCGGTGGCGCAGCTCGCGCTCGATCCAGGCGCGCACGCGTTCGTTCTTCACGCCGTAGGGCGGGCGTTCGCGGTATTGCCAGAGCCGGCCCAGCGGCGTGTAGAAGGCCAGCGGCAGCAGGAACTGCGTGCGCGGAATGGCCCAGCCGTCGAAGCGCAGCGTGGTCGACATGAGCACCAGTGCGTCGACCTCGCTGCCGCAGCGGATGGCGGCGCCCAGCGCCAGCGAGGAGCCCGCGGAGATGCCGACCAGCATCACGCGGTCGTGCCGCTCGCGCAGCGACTTCACCTGCGCCTGGATCGCGTCGAGCCAGCGTTCGTACGGCGCGGCGTGCTGCAGCGGCGCGCTCGCGTCGAAGGAGTAGCCCTCGATCGAAAGCGGGTAGACCGGATAGCCGCGGCTGCGCAGCGCGGACTGCACGGTCAGCAACTCGTCAGGCGTGCTGCATAAACCATGCAGCAGGACCACGGCGGTGCCTTGCACTGCCGGGGAAACCAGGCTCAGCAGATCGGAGGGTTCGCGCGCACTCATCGTGTGGTGCGGGCCATGAAAATGGCCCGTGATTCATCGTGCTGTCGTATGCTCATGTTGCGTTTATCGCTTGGAGCGACTGACCGGCCGCTGACCCGTCGTTCGCAAGGCAGATTACCCCCAACCATTCAAAGACCATGCGAATTCTGCTTGTCGAAGACGACACCGTTCTGCGCGACGTGATGGTGCGCAGCCTTGCTGATGCCGGCCATCGCGTGGACGTGTCGACCAATGTCGAGGATGCCGACCACCTGTGGCGCGTGCAGCCTTTCGACGCGGTGCTGCTCGACCTCAACCTGCCCGCCACCGCGAGCCCGACCAGCGGCCTCGCGAGCGGCCTCACAGCGCTGCGGCAGGCGCGTGCGCGCGGCGACCGCACGCCGGTGCTCGTGCTCACCGCGCGTGGGCGCACCGAGGAACGCATCGCCGGCCTCGATGCCGGCGCCGACGACTACCTCGGCAAGCCCTTCGACCTGGCCGAGGTCGAGGCGCGTTTGCGTGCGCTGGTGCGCCGCGCGAAGGGCACCGAAGACATCGTGCTGCTGGGGCAGCTGAAGCTCGACCGCAAGGCACGCCGCTTCTCCACGGCCAACGGCCCGCTCGACCTGCCGGCGCGCGAGTTCGAGGTGCTGTGGGAGCTCATGAGCCCGCCGGGCCGCACGGTGAGCAAGCGCGCGCTGTCCGACAAGCTCTCCAGCTTCGACGAATCGCTCGGCGACAACGCGCTGGAGGCCTTCATCTCCCGCCTGCGCAAGAAGCTGCAGGGCACCGGCGCGAGCATCCGCACGCTGCGCGGCATCGGCTACCTGCTCGAAGCCGAGGTCTGATCCGCGCGTGACCGGCCAGCAGCAGACCACCGAATCGCAGCCGGCGGCGACGGTGCGTGCGCCGTCGCTCACGCGGCGCGTGCTGCGCAACGTGCTGGTGCCGCTGGCGCTCACGTGGATGGTCGGTGCGGTCATCGCGCTGGTCATCGCCAACTACTTCTCCGAGCAGGCCTTCGACCGCGGCATGCTCGACGACGCGTATGCGCTGTCGGCCAACGTGCAGGCGGGCGAGCGCGGCATCGAGCTGATGCTCACGCCGCGCGAAGTGGCCACCGTGCTCTTCGACCAGGTCGACAAGGTCTACTTCGCGGTGCAGCGTCTCGACGGTTCGCTGATCTCGGGCCAGGCGGGCCTGAAGGCGCCGCTTCCGGTGGACGGTTCGCGCTATCGCTTCTCCGACGTCGACTACGAGGGCAGCACGCTGCGCGCGGTGGTGCTCGAGCACGACGCGGAGCCCGACATCAGCATGCCCTACCGCGTGATCATCGCGCAGACCACGCTGAGCCGGACCGCGCTGGTGCGGCAGCTGCTGGGCTATGCGCTGGCGCCGCAGATCGTGCTGCTGATCCTGCTCGCGGTCTGGCTCTGGTACGGCATCCGCAGCGACCTGCGCCCGCTCGGCGAGCTGCAGCGCGCGCTCGACCGGCGCGACGTGCGCGACCTCTCGCCGGTGGCGGTGGCGCAGACCTCGCGCGAGATCCAGCGCCTGGGCAACGCGGTCAACTCGCTGTTCGAGCGGCTGGGCAACAGCGTGCAGGCGCAGCGCGAGTTCGTGGGCAACGTGGCGCACGAGCTGCGCACGCCGCTGGCGGGCATCCGCGCGCTGGCCGAGTACGGCCTGGCGCAACACGACACCAAGGTATGGCGCGAGCAGCTCGAGCGCGTGTCGGAACGCCAGGCGCGTGCCAGCCACCTCATCGACCAGCTGCTCGCGCTCGCACTGGCCGAGGAGGCGCGCACCGAGCTCAAGCGCGTGCCCGTGCGGCTCGACGTGCTGGCGGAGCAGACGGTGCTGCGGCACCTCGCGCGTGCCGATGCGCGAGGCGTCGACCTGGGCGCGCGAGGCCTCGACGACGGCGTGATCGTGAACGCGAACGAGGCGCTGGTGGAGGGCATCCTCGACAACCTGATCGACAACGCGCTGCGCTACGGCGGACGCACGATCACGGTCGAGCTCGCGGGCCACACGCTGAGCGTGATCGACGATGGTCCCGGCATCCCGCTGGAAGCGCAGCGCGACCTGATGCGGCGCTGGGCCCAGGGTCCCGCAGGGGAGAAGCTGGGGCAGGGGTCGGGGCTCGGGCTGTCGATCGTCTCGCGCTACGCGGAGTTGCTGGGTGCGGAACTGCGGCTCGAGGCGGCGGAGCCTACGGGCCTTCGCGTGAGCGTGGCCTTCGGCGAAGCGATCTAGCGCGACAGCGGCGTGCCCTGGTGGAACGCCATGCGCCAGCGGCCCGAGCGCCGTCGCCAGAGCGAACTGCGCAGCGAGTCCGCGCCGGGACGCTGCGCAATGGCTTCGCGGTGTGCGCGATAGGTGACCAGCGCCACGTCCGGCCCCATGCGCAGCACGCGGAAGTCCGACATCGTGCGTTCCGAGAAGGCTTCGTCTCGCAGTGCCTCGATGATGGCGGCGCGCGTCCACACCGTGCCAGAGACGCCCAGTTCGTGGAAGTCGTCGTCGAGCAGTTCCTCGAGTCGCGCGGCGCTCGCACGAACCTCGCGGAGATGGAGTGCGCCTTCGAGCTTCAGAAGCAGTGCATCCAGGTCTTCCTCCGGCGCGGCCTCGTAGAGTTCGAGCGGAAGGCCATCGGGGTCGGCGAAGAAGGTGAAGCGCCTGCCGGTGAATTCATCGGTGCGCAGCGGCTCGACGGCGATGCCCCTGGCCGAGAGTTCGTCGGCCGCCGCCTGCACGTCTGGCACCTCGAAGGACAGGTGGCGCAGCCCCTGCGCCTCGGGTCGCGTGGGGCGCCCGGGTGCATCGGGAAAGGAGAAGAGCTCGAGTTGCGAGCCGTCAGGCAGCGCGAGGTCGAGCTTGTAGGAATCGCGTGCGGCGCGATAGTTCTCGGCGACCACGCGCAGGCCCAGAACCTCGGTGTAGAAGCGCTTCGACACTGCGTAGTCGGAGCAGATGACGGCGACGTGATGAATGCGTTCGAGCTGCATCGTGGCCATCACTTCTTCAGTTGCTTGCGAAGAAAGACGCGCGTGCGTTCGGTGAAGGCGATCCGCTTGTATTCGACATAGCCGATGCGCTCGTAGAGCGCGCGGTTCTCGCTCATCTTCCCGTTGGTGAAGAGGTAGATCGAATCGTGGCCCTGCCGCAGCGCTTCGTGCTCCGCGAGCTCGAGCAATGCGCGGCCCACGCCGGTGCCCTGGTGCGCGGGACGCACCGCGATCACGTCGATGAGGAAGCCTTCGTCGGTAACGTCGAGCACCAGCGCGGCGACGATTCGCTCCTGCTGCTGCGCGACCCAAATCTGCGCGTTGGCGATCGCCGCGCCGTAGTCCCTGGTCATCGGCGTCGGCGTGAGGCCGAGGCGAGGAATGTAGTGGCGAAAGGCTTCCACGGCGCATTCGCCGATGGCGGAGGCATCGCCGATGTCCGCACGCCGCAGGGTCCATGGCGTGGCGCTCATGCGTCGAATTCCGCCTCGCCCTCGATCTCCACCGGGATGTTGAAGGGCAGCTCCGCCATGCCCACCGCGCTGCGCGAATGCGCGCCGATGTCGGGGCCGAAGACTTCGAGGATGAGGTCGGAGAAGCCGTTGATGACGGCCGGCTGCCTGTCGAAGCCCGGTGCGCTGGCGACCATGCCGAACACCCGCGTCCATGCGGTGATGCGGTCGAGGTCGCCGAGTGCGCGCTGCAGGCTGCCGAGTATTGCGAGCGCGGTGAGGCGCGCGGCGGTGTAGCCCTGCTCGACGCTCACTTCGCGGCCGAGCTTGCCCAGCGGTCCGGCGATGGTGCCGTCGGCATCGAGCGGGCCGTGGCCGGAGACGAGCGCGCGTCGGCCGACGATGCGCACGAACTGGAAAGGCAGCACGACGCCGGGTGGCGGTATCACTGCGGGCGGCAGTGCGAGACCGAGGTCGGCGAGCTTGCGTTCGATATGGGCCATAGTTGGTGCAGGTTCAGGGTGTGTTCGGATCGAAGTCTTCGTCCAGCGAGAACTCGCCGCGCTCGAAGGCCGCGATGACTTCGTTGGCCTGTTCGACGAAAGCCTGCGGCACGCGCAGGCTCGCTCCGCCCAGGGCGATGCTCCACAGCATGTTGGCCTGCACCAGCGCGGCGTCGGCCACGGTCGCGGGAATGCCCGCGGCTTCCAGGCAGCCGCAGAGCATCTGGGCGTCGGTGGGCGTGAAGCGGCGCGCGATAGTGACCATGTCGCCGTGATAGACCTCGGGGTCGACCGGCTCCTGTGGCGGCTCGGGCTGGGGGAGCTCCGGTGCCTGGATGCCGCGGCCTCGCAATTCGGTCGTGGCGATTGCGTGGGCCTCTTCGGAGAAGAAGCCCGATGCGCAGCGGCGCAGCAGTTCCTCGTCGCTCAGCATCGCCAGGCGCGCGCCCAGTTCCGCTGCTTCACCATGGCTGCTGTCGTTGGCGTTGTCCGTTGCCATGCGGCGTTCCTCCCCAGGTTGGATGAGTAGCGAGCGTAAGGGCTCGCGGCCGCGCGGGCAATCGGCCCGCATGCGCAGCAGGCATGCTGACCGTTGGGGGAGGGACTCAGGCCAGTACCGGATAGTCCGTGTAGCCCTTCGCGCCGCCGCCGTACATGGTGGCCTTGTCGAGCGGGTTCAGCGGCGCGTTCTCGCGCAGGCGGCGCACGAGGTCGGGGTTGGAGATGAAGGGCTTGCCGAAGGCCACGAGGTCGTCGCCTTCCTTCACTGCCTCTTCGGCCAGCGGACGGTCGTAGCCGTTGTTGACCATCCATGCGGCCTTGCCGCCGGCCTCGCGGTATGCGGCCTTGAGGGCTTCGTAGTCGAAGGGACGGTCCTCGATCTCGCGCGGGCCGCCGGTGGCGCCTTCGATGATGTGGATGTAGGCGAGGTCGAGCGTGGCGAGCTGCTTCACCACGTAGGTGAAGAGGGGCTGCGGGTCGCTGTCGTGGGCGTCGTTGGCGGGCGTGACGGGCGACAGGCGGATGCCGGTCTTGCGGGCGCCGACGGCGTCGGCCACGGCGCGCGTGGTCTCCAGCAGCAGGCGGGCGCGGTTCTCGATGCTGCCGCCGTAGTCGTCGGTGCGCTTGTTGCTGCCGTCCTTCAGGAACTGGTCGAGCAGGTAGCCGTTGGCACCGTGCACTTCCACGCCGTCGAAGCCGGCGGTCTCCACCGCGCTGCGTGCGGCCACCGCATAGGCGTGCACGATGCCGGGCAGTTCGCCGGCGTCGAGCGCGCGCGGCTCGGAGGTGTCGACGAAGGTGGGAACGCCGTCCTTGATGAGCACGGTCTTGGTCTTGGCGGTGATGGCCGAGGGAGCGACGGGCTTTCCGCCACCGGGTTGCAGTTCGTTGTGCGAGACGCGGCCGACGTGCCACAGCTGCACCACGATCTTGCCGCCCTTGGCATGCACGGCTTCGGTCACGCGCTTCCAGGCGTCGAGCTGCTCGGTGCCGTAGAGGCCGGGCACGTCGGAGTAGCCCTGGCCCTGGTGGCTGATGGCGGTGGCTTCGGTGATGAGCAGGCCCGCGCTGGCGCGCTGGGCGTAGTAGGTGGCGGCGATGTCGGGCGGAATGGCGTTCGGCGAGCGGTTGCGCGTGAGCGGCGCCATGACGATGCGGTTGGCGAGCTTCAGGTCGCCGGCCTGTACGGGGTCGAAAAGGGTGGACATCGTGCGATCGAAAGCAGAGTTGATACGGGGCGCAAGGCTAAGCGCGCCGCCTCAACCCTGCTGTCGCACGGTTGACGGATTGGTGCTAGGCGAGCAGCGCCAGCAGCGCGGGGCTCACCCTCACCGGCATCGCCAGCAGGATCTGCCCCATGCCCTTGCCCAGCGGATCGTTGCGCAGCGAGGCCATGCCGCCGCCGCCCAGCGCCTGTTCGCAGACGAAGTTGAAGGCGTCGATGCCCGGCACCTCATGGCGCGTGACTCGGCCCTTCACCAGGTGCGCGAGCCAATCGGCCACGCGCGCTTCGGTGAGCTGCCCGCGCAGCAGCGGCAGCAGGGCAGGGTGGCGCGCGATGACGCCGATGTTCGAGGTGTCGCCCTTGTCGCCGCTGCGCGCCCAGGCCAGGCGAATCAGGGGCACTTCGATGCTGTCGACGGCGGAGGTGTCGATCGTCGTCTGGATGGCTCTGGCAGGCGAAGAGATGGCTTCGGCCGCTTTCGAGGCCGGGACTGAGTCCGCGCATGGAACATCGATGCGCTCTCCGTCGATGGTCACCGATGCCTCGACCTGCGACTTGTCGAGCAGGAACGCATATTGCCGGATCGACGGCGACACCGAGGCCCGTCCACCGCCCGCGCCGGTGGTGCCCGGCGCCCATGACGTGCCGGCGGGTGCGACCTCCCGAGCGAACAGCTCCAGCGCGTCCTTGCGCGGATGCGTCACTGCGAGCCGCAGCACCGCCTCGCGCGTCAGCAATGCCTGCTGTGCGTGCGGGCCGTAGCACGACTCGGCGCCCAGCACCTCGATGTGCGTGCCGCTGTAGGGGCCGAAGCCTTGCTGCGAGAACAGCGCACCCGTGCGCGCGAGGATGGCCTCGCCCGTTCGCCTCGCCTTCGCCACCGCATCGAAGCCCACGATGGTGAGCTGCGCCGCCGTCTTGAAGCCATCGACGTAGGTGGCGCTGACCTTGTAGCTCGCGGTCGGCGCATGGCCGCGCGCGCCGTGCACGCGCACGCGGTGCTCGCCGGCCTGCTCGATGCGTACCTGCGTGAAGTCGGCCACCACGTCGGGCAGCAGGTAGGCGGAGGGATCGCCGATCTCGTAGAGCATCTGCTCGGCCACCACCGCGGGCGTGACCTTGCCGCCGGTGCCCGCGGGCTTGGTGACGACGAAGCTGCCGTCGGCGCTGCATTCGACGATGGGGTATCCGATGTTGGGCCAGTCGGGCACGGTGTCCCAGTCGGTGTGCAGGCCGCCGGTGGCCTGGCAGCCGCATTCGATGATGTGGCCCGCGAGGCTGCCCGCGGCGAGCAGGTCGAGGTTGTTCGGCTGCCACTCGAATTCGTGCATGAGCACGCCGAGCGTGACAGCCGAGTCGACGCAGCGGCCGGTGATGACGACCTGCGCGCCCGCGTCGAGCGCCGCGCGGATGGGCTGCGCGCCGAGGTAGGCGTTGGCGGTGAGCACGCGCTCGGGCAGGGCGGCGCCGCTCTGGAGTTCGCGTACCGGCGGTTGCAACTTGCGCAGCTCGGGCAGAAGAGGGGACACGTCGTCGCCGCTCACCACGGCGATCTTCAGCGCGATGCCCTGTTCGGCGGCGAGCGCCGCGAGCGCATCGGCGCAGCCTTGCGGGTTGACGCCGCCGGCGTTGCTCACCACGCGGATGCCCTGTTCCACGACGTCTTTCAGCACGGCCTTCATCGCCACCGACACGAAGTCGGTGGCGTAGCCGAGCTCCGGCTTCTTGAGCCGCGCACCGGCGAGGATCGACATGGTGAGCTCTGCGAGGTAGTCGAACACGAGGTAGTCGATCTGGCCGCTGGCCACGAGCTGCGGTGCGCCCACGCTGCTGTCGCCCCAGAAGCCGGAGGCGCCGCCGATGCGGACGATGCGTTCGTTGTTGTTGCCGCTGCTCATCGCCCGCTCCACTGCGGCTTGCGCTTCTCGCGGAAGGCGAGCTGTCCTTCGGCCGCGTCCTCGGTGAGCGCGAACAGGCCGATCTGGCTTTCGGTGAAGGCCATCGATTCCTCGAAGGCCATCGCCTCGATCTTCTTCATGGTGTAGAGGCCGCGGCGGATGGCGGCGGGCGACTTGTCGAGCATGCGGCCGAGCAGCCAGTCGACGCTCTCGTCGACGTCGTCGCTCACGCGGTTGAGGAGATTCAGTTCCAGCGCCTGCGCCGCGTCGATGGGCTCGCCGGTGATGCACATCTCGGCCAGCACGCGGCGCGGCAGCAGGCCGCCGAGCACGCTGAGCACCTGCGCGGGAAAGAGGCCGACCTTCACTTCGGGCAGGCCGAACACCGCGTGGCTGCTGGCCACCGCCATGTCGCACATCGCCATGAGGCCCATGCCGCCGGCCATGCAGGCGCCGTTGACGCGCGCGATCAGCGGCACGGTCGATTGCCGGGCCTGGCGGAAGAGGTTGGCGAAGCCCTGGTAGGGCGTTGCGTAGTCGAACTTGAACGAGGAGCCGCTCTGCAGGTCGGCGCCCGCGCAGAAGGCGCGAGTGCCGGCGCCGGTGATGACCACGGCGCGCACCGCGCTGTCGTTGTTGGCGCGTGAGATGGCATCGCCCAGACCGGCGAGTACGGCGCCGTTGATGGCATTGCGGCGCTCTTCGCGCTCGATGGTGAGCCACATGACGGGCCCGCGCATCTCTTCGCGCAGTTCGGTGGACGGAGGTGTTTCGGGCATGGCGCGGGTCCTTGTGCTTCGGTGTCCGGAGGCTTGTTCTCTCCTGCCCGTAGCGTGGCCCGAAAAAAAAGCCGCATCGTGCGGCTTGTGGCTGAAGCGGTTCGGGTTTTCCCTGAAGGGGTTCCGATCCGCTTGCTGCTTCTGAACGCTTTTGCGTGCTTCGGCTTACTTCAGAAGACCTTCGGCCTTCATCGCCTCCTGCACGGCGGGGCGGGCACCCACGCGGGCATGCCAGGCCAGCAGGTTGGGGAAGTCGGAGATGTCCACGCCCGTGGGCTTGGTCCAGTTGGTCACGGTGAACAGGTAGCCGTCGGCCACGCTGAAGTGATCGCCCATCAGGTATTGCTTGCTGGCCAGCTCGCCGTCGAGCCACTGGAAGCGCGACTTGAGCTTGTCCTTGAAGATGGCCTTGGCTTCCTCGGGCATGTTGGGGTTGAACAGCGGGCTGAAGCCCTTGTGCACTTCGGTGCCGATGAAGGTCAGCCATTCCTGCAGGCGGTAGCGCTGCATGGTGCCGGCGGCCGGCGCGAGATTCTTGGTGGGGGCGAGGTCGGCGATGTACTGGAGGATGGCGGGGCCTTCGCGCAGGCGGGTGCCGTCGTCGAGCTCGAGCATCGGCACGTAGCCCAGCGGGTTGATGCCGTAGTAGTCGGTGCCGTCCTGCAGCTTGTGGCTCTTGGTGCTAGCCAGCACGGGTTCGGCGGCGATGCCCGCTTCATGCAGCGCGATGTGCGGGGAAAGCGAGCAGGCGCCTGGCGAGTAATACAGCTTCATTCGAAAAACTCCAGTGATGACGAGGTTGGTTGATTGATTGTTGTGAGGAACCGCAGCGGATGCTAGCGGGTTTGGCGGCCTCGCGTTTTTGTCCTACGGCCGCATGCGCGCGGCGACTATCGGGCGCGCGGGACGCGTTTTCTAAGCTGCCTCGCACGGTGGGCAAGGCCTGCTGCAAGGAGTAGAAGGATGTTGAAGTACGCGATCATTTTTGCGGTCATTTCCCTCGTGGCCGGCCTGCTCGGCTTTGGTGGCATCGCGGCGGGTGCCGCGGGCATCGCCAAGCTGTTGTTCGGCCTGTTCCTGGTGCTGGCGGTGCTGTTCGTGGTGCTGGCGGCGCTTGGCGTGGGCGCGGTGAAAAAAGCGATCGACTGATGCACCTCTCGCACATCGAGGCGCAGCTCGACTACGAAGTCGCCGCCCCGGCGCACATGCTGCTGAACATCGAGGCGGCGCGCTCGGGCACGCAGAGCGTGGTCGGGGAGGAACTGGTCGTGGAGCCGCCGACGCCGCTGCGGCTGTTCTGTGACGAGGGAAGCGGCAATCGCTTCATCCGTTTCGATGCGAAGCCCGGGCCGCTGAAGATCGCCTACAAGGCCAGCGTGCGGCGCGCCCACGTGGTGGTGCCGAACGACCTGGCCGAGATGCCGGTGACCGAGGTGCCCGACGAGGTGCTGCACTACATGATGCCGACGCGCTATTGCGAGTCGGACCTCATGGCGCGCTGCGCCCAGCAGCTCTTCGGCGACCTGCCGCCCGGCATTGGCCGGGTGCAGGCCGTTGTCGACTGGATCCACGACAGCATCACCTACGAGCCGGGCAGCAGCGATTCGACCACCACCGCGCGCGAGGTGTTCGTGGAACGCGCAGGCGTGTGCCGCGACTTCGCCCACCTGGGCATCACCTTCTGCCGCGCGCTGAACATTCCGGCGCGGCTGGTGGTCGGCTACGTGTGGTTCGACGAGCCGCCGCAGGACTTCCACGCGGTGTTCGAAGCGTGGCTCGGCGGACGATGGGTGCTGTTCGATCCGACGCGCATGGCGCCGGTCGACAGGCTGGTGCGCGTGGGCACCGGGCGCGACGCGAAGGACGTGGCCTTCTGCACGATCTTCGGCGACGTGCGCATGACCGGCAAGAAGCTCGTGGTGCGCGAGCTGCAGGACGAAAGCCTGCAGCCGTCGATGCCGCCTTCGCCCACCGGCGAGGTGATGGGCATCGAAAAGCCGGTGCCGCTGGGCGAGGTGGGCGAGGTGGGCGAGGCGAACGAAGCGGCAGCCTAGCAGGCATGTTTGCTATTAAAAAGATAGCAAACTATCGAGCGATGGTGGTGGAGGCAGCCGTTAGGCATCGCTCTCCAAGCTTATCCACACAGGGGACGCAAAGGGGGATGGCCGATTAAAATCGGTGCCCCTTTTGCGCCGCGCAAGCGTCAGTTGTGCGCTCCCACTCCAAATGCTGTACCCCGAAGAATTCGACGTGATCGTCGTCGGCGGTGGCCATGCCGGCACCGAGGCCGCGCTCGCCGCCGCGCGCATGGGCGCCAAGACGCTGCTGCTCTCCCACAACATCGAGACGCTGGGGCAGATGAGCTGCAACCCGTCGATCGGCGGCATTGGCAAGGGCCACCTGGTGAAGGAGGTCGACGCGCTCGGCGGTGCGATGGCGATCGCTACCGACGAAGCCGGCATCCAGTTCCGCATTCTCAATTCGAGCAAGGGTCCGGCCGTGCGCGCAACCCGCGCTCAGGCGGACCGCGTCCTGTACAAGGCCGCCATCCGCCGCCGGCTGGAGAACCAGCCGAACCTGAGCCTGTTCCAGCAGGCAGTCGATGATCTGATGGTGGAGGGCGACCGCGTGGTCGGCGCCGTCACTCAGGTCGGCATCGCTTTCCGCGCGCGAACCGTGGTGCTGACGGCGGGCACTTTTCTCGATGGCCGCATCCACGTCGGCCTCGACAACTACCAGGCCGGGCGCGCGGGCGATCCGCCGGCGGTCAGCCTCTCTGCGCGGCTCAAGGAACTGAAGCTGCCGCAAGGCCGGCTCAAGACCGGCACACCGCCGCGGCTCGACGGACGCAGCATCGATTTCTCCAAGTGCACCGAGCAGCCCGGCGACGGCATGCCCGGCGGGGCAGGGCCGATGCCGGTCTTCAGCTTCATGGGTCGCGCCGACATGCACCCGCAGCAGATGCCCTGCTGGATCACCCACACCAATGCGCGCACGCACGAGATCATCCGCTCGGGCTTCGACCGTAGTCCGATGTTCACCGGCAAGATCGACGGCGTGGGTCCGCGCTACTGCCCGAGCGTGGAAGACAAGATCAACCGCTTCGCCGACAAGGAAAGCCACCAGATCTTCCTGGAGCCCGAAGGCCTGACGACCAACGAGTACTACCCGAACGGGATCTCGACCAGCCTGCCGTTCGACATCCAGTACCAGCTGGTGCGCTCGATGCCCGGGCTGGAGAACGCGCACATCCTGCGACCGGGCTATGCCATCGAGTACGACTACTTCGATCCGCGCGAGCTCAAGAGCAGCTTCGAGACGCGCTCGGTCAAGGGCCTGTTCTTCGCAGGACAGATCAACGGCACGACCGGCTACGAAGAGGCGGCGGCCCAGGGGCTGTTCGCCGGCATCAACGCCGCGCTGCAATGCCGCGGAGAAGATGCCTGGCTGCCGCGCCGCGACGAGGCCTATCTGGGCGTGCTGGTCGACGACCTCATCACCAAGGGCGTGACGGAGCCGTACCGCATGTTCACCAGCCGCGCGGAGTTCCGTTTGCAGCTGCGTGAAGACAACGCCGACATGCGTCTTACCGAAGCCGGCCGCAAGCTGGGTCTGGTGGACGACGAACGCTGGGACGCCTTCAGCCGCAAGCGCGACGCTGTTTCACGTGAAACAGAGCGGCTCAAGTCGATCTGGGTGAACCCGCGCAACCTGCCGGCTTCGGAGTCGGAGCGGGTGCTGGGCAAGGCGATCGATCATGAATACAACCTGGCCGACCTGCTGCGCCGGCCGGACGTGAGCTACGAGACGCTGATGACGCTCGACGGCGGCAAGTACAGCGCCCAGGCTCCGCTGAGCGAAACCGAGATCGAGCAGATCGAGATTTCGGCCAAGTATTCCGGCTACATCGAGCGCCAGCACGATGAAGTGGAGCGCGCCGCGCACTTCGAGAATCTGAAACTGCCCGTCGACTTCGACTACAGCCAGGTCAAGGCGCTGAGCTTCGAGGTCCGGCAGAAGCTGGACAAGCACCGGCCGGAGACGCTGGGACTGGCCTCGCGCATCTCGGGCGTGACGCCGGCTGCCATTTCCTTGCTGATGATTCACCTGCGCAAGGGCGGCCACAAGGCATTCGCCCCCGGCGCCAAGGAAGCTGCCGCCACGGAAGCTGCCGCCGAATGACGGCGCCCATCGACACGCTGCGCTCCGGCGCAGCCGCCATGGGCGTGACTCTTTCCGACGTCCAGGCCGAGCGCCTGCTGGCCTACGGCACGCTGATGCTCAAGTGGAACAAGGTCTACAACCTGACGGCGCTGCGCGATCCGGCAAGTGTGCTGACGCACCATCTGCTCGACAGCCTCGCGGCCGTTGCGCCGCTGCAGCGCGAGTGGGCAGGGAAGGGCAAGCTGCTGGACGTGGGTTCCGGTGGTGGTTTGCCCGGCGTGGTGATCGCCATCATGCGGCCCGACCTGGAAGTCAGCTGTCTCGACGCGGTTGCCAAGAAGGCCGCCTTCGTTCAACAAGTCGCAGCCGAGCTGGAGTTGCCCAATCTTCGCGGCCTGCACGCCCGGGTCGAATCCCTGGCGGGAAGCTATGAAGTCATCAGCTCGCGTGCCTTCGCCTCGCTGCCGGACTTCTTCAACGGTTCCATGAACCTGCTCGCGCCCGGCGGTGTCTGGCTCGCCATGAAGGGCAAGCTGCCGACGGACGAACTTGCAGTCGTGCCCAAGGGCGTGTCGGTGTTTCACGTGGAACAACTGACGGTTCCGGGCCTGGATGCGGAGCGCTGCATCGTCTGGGCGCGCAAGGACTCCGTCGGAATCGGCGCCTGAATACGCAAAAGAAGCGGCGACACCGGTAAAAGCCGGTGTCCGAACGATCGTCGCGGCGGTGTGCTCGCTTAGACTCGATGCCTCCCTCTGGTCTCTTCCCCGGCTCGCTTTTTCGAGGCAAATCCCATGTTCGGCATCGCTGACTACGGCGCATTCGTCGCCGCCATCGTCCTGTTCCTTCTGATTCCCGGCCCGGGCAATTTGGCGCTGATCACCTCGACGAGCAAGGGCGGTATCCGCGGCGGACTGGCCGCGACGGCCGGCGTGATCATCGGCGACCAGTTCCTGCTGTGGGCTGCGGTGGCCGGCGTGTCGGCCGTGATGGCTGCCTACCCGGCTGCCTTCAAGGCGGTGCAGTGGCTGGGCGCCGCCTACCTGGGCTGGATGGGCATCAAGATGCTGCTGGCAAAGCCCGGTTCCGCGCCCATCCTCAACATCAAGCCCAGCCATTTCATGCGCCAGGCTTTCACCATCACGTTGCTCAACCCAAAGGCCATCGTGTTCTACATGGCCTTCTTCCCGCTGTTCGTGGACCCGGCCCGGCACCAGGGCCTGATCACTTTCGGCGCCATGGCGGTGACGATTGCCGCGCTGACCTTCCTGTACGGCCTGACCTCGACGCTGCTCACGCACTTCCTGGCCGAGCGCATCCGCGCGAATCCCCGCATTTCCACCACGCTCGAAAAGCTTGCCGGCACCTTCCTGATCGCCTTCGGCGTCAAGCTCGCAATCTCGCGCTGATCGATCGACCCCCGGTAACCACATGGCCAAGATTTTCTGCATCGCCAACCAGAAGGGCGGCGTCGGCAAGACCACCACCACCGTCAATCTCGCCGCCGGCCTGGCGAAAGTAGGCCAGCGCGTGCTGATGATCGACCTCGACCCACAGGGCAATGCCACCATGGGTTCGGGCATCGACAAGCGGGAGCTGGAGCTGACGGTGTACGACGTGCTGCTCGAATCGGCCTCGGTGGCCGAGGCGCGGGTCAAGTCCGACAAGCTGGTGGAAGGCGGTTGCAGCTACGACATACTCGGCGCCAACCGCGAGCTGGCGGGCGCCGAAGTCGAGATGGTCGCGCTCGACCGGCGCGAGAAGCGCCTTCGCACCGCGCTGGCCGCGGTCGGCGCCGAGTACGACTTCATCCTGATCGACTGCCCCCCCAGCCTGAGCCTGCTGACGCTGAACGGCCTGTGCGCCGCCCACGGCGTGATCGTGCCGATGCAGTGCGAGTACTTTGCGCTCGAAGGCCTGACCGACCTGGTCAACACCATCAAGCAGGTGCACGCCAACCTCAACAAGAACCTGCAGATCATCGGCCTGCTGCGCGTGATGTTCGATCCGCGCATCACGCTGCAGCAGCAGGTGAGCGAGCAGCTCAAGTCCCACTTCGGCGACAAGGTGTTCGACACCGTCATCCCCCGCAACGTGCGCTTGGCCGAGGCGCCGAGCTACGGACTGCCGGGCGTGGTGTTCGACCCGGCCGCGCGCGGCAGCCAGGCCTTCATCGCCTTCGCGCAGGAACTGGTCGAGAAGATGCCGCCTGCCAGCGCCTTCGCCTCGGGCGCGGTGGCCCCGCCGATCGCGCCGGTCGCGCGCATCACGCCGGACCTGCCCATTCCCGACGACGTGCTGGCGCCCGCTGCGTCGCCGGCTGCCGACTCCACCAGTGAAAACAACGCCTGACATGCGCTTGAGCCTCGCAGTTCGCTATCAAATCAGTAGCAAATGATAGAGCCACGCATCCTGCTGCTGCCCGGTTGGCAGAACAGCGGCCCCGGCCATTGGCAGACCCGCTGGGAATCTCTCCATGGCGACCATCGCGTCGAGCAGCACGAGTGGATGCGACCGCTGCGCGGCGACTGGTCCGCACGGCTCGAAGAAGAGGTGCTGGCCTCGCCCGGCCAGGTGGTCTTTGCGGCGCACAGCCTCGGCTGCATCCTGGTCGCCGCCTGGGCCGCGCATTCGCGCAATACGCACAGGGTGAGCGGCGCGCTCCTGGTCGCGCCGGGCGACGTCGAGAGCGACAACCTGCGCCAGCTGATTCCGGGCTGGGCGCCCATCGTGCGCAAGCCGCTGCCGTTCCCGGCGGTGCTGATCGCCGCCAACGACGACCCTTACTGCGAAGCCTCGCGCTCGCGCCAGCTTGCCGCCGACTGGGGCGCGCGCTTCATCGACGCCGGTGCGGCCGGCCACCTGAACGCCGAATCGGGCCTGGGCGACTGGCCCGAAGGCCGGAAACTCCTGAACGAAATCTCGAAAGAAAAGAACTGATGGCGACCAAGAAACCCAAGGGACTGGGCCGAGGCCTCGAAGCGCTGCTGGGTCCGACGGCCGCGCCTTCGGCCGACAACGGCGGCAGCAACGCCGGCGCTGCCGACGCGGAGGAGAGCGGCGCCCAACGCAACCCGAGCACGCTGATGCTCGACCAGATGGTCGCCGGCGTCTACCAGCCGCGCACGCGCATGGACGAGGGCGCGCTGTACGAGCTGGCCGAGAGCATCAAGGTGCAGGGCATCATGCAGCCCATCCTGGTGCGTCGGCTCGATCCCGAATCGGCCGCGGCCAAGAACGCCGAGTACGAGATCATCGCGGGCGAACGGCGCTTCCGCGCCGCGAAGCTCGCCGGCCTCGACAGCGTGCCGGTGCTGGTGCGCGACGTGCCCAACGAAGCCGCCGCGGCGATGTCGCTCATCGAGAACATCCAGCGCGAGGATCTCAACCCGCTCGAAGAGGCCCAGGGCCTGCAACGCCTGGTGACCGAGTTTGGGCTCACTCACGAGCAGGCCGCCCAAGCCGTGGGCCGTTCGCGCAGTGCGGCCAGCAACCTGCTGCGCCTGCTGAATCTGGCCGAGCCCGCGCAGCAGATGCTGATGGCCGGCGACATCGACATGGGCCACGCCCGCGCGCTGCTGTCGCTGGACCGCGGCACGCAGATCACGGCCGCGAACCAGATCGCGGCCAGGAAGATGTCGGTGCGCGAGGCCGAGGCGCTGGTGAAGAAGCTCGCGGCCGAGTTCACGCTCACGCCCTCGCGCCGCAGCAACGACGGCGAGAAGTCGCGCGACCTGCTGCGCGTGGAAGAAGAACTGGCCGACCTGCTCACCGCCGAGGTCGAGGTCCGCATCAAGAAGCGCAGCAAGCGCGGCGGCCGCGTCGAGGAAAGCGGCGAGCTCGCGATCCACTTCGGCTCCATCGAGGCGCTCAACGGATTGATCGAGCGCATCCGCCGAACGGCCTAGTGTTGCGAATCGGGGCTCCGGCGTTCGTTTGATTGATTCCTGCAATCCTTTGCGCGTATCCTCGACCGCTGGTTTTTCCAACCCCAGTTCTCTGAACAACAGAGGGAGTAGTCCACCATGCAACTCACCAGGTTCCCGCTCGCGGCCATCGCCGCCGGCGCGCTTCTTCTCACCGGTTGCGCCGCGACCGACATGCAGATGGGCAGCCAGTCGGCCAAGACCATGGCCACCGGCAGCGCGGCAGGCGGCGCCACCGACAACGCCAGCAGCCAGCTCGAGCGCTGCGAATCGCCGCTCGGCACCGTGTCGCTGATCGAGAACCAGAGCGCTGGCTGGTACACCATCCTCACCGGCGAATACCGCCTGCCTCCCACCGCCAACCTGCTGCGCCTGCTGGTGCAGCAATCGAACTGTTTCATCGTGGTCGAGCGCGGCGCGGCCGGCATGAACGCCATGACGCGCGAACGCGCGCTGCAGCAGTCGGGCGAAATGCGCGGCGGCAGCAACTTCGGCCGCGGCCAGATGGTGGCCTCCGACTACGGCCTGTCGCCCGAGATCGTCTTCAGCAACAGCGATGCCGGCGGCGTCGGCGGCGCGCTCGGCGGCCTGGTGGGCGGTGGCCGTGGCCGTGCCCTCGCGGCCATCGGCGGCAGCATGCAGACCAAGGAAGCCAGCGCGCTCCTGACGCTGATCGACAACCGCTCGGGCGTGCAGGTTGCGGCCTCCGAAGGCAGCGCCTCCAAGACCGACTTCGGCGCCTTCGGTGCGCTGGCCGGCCGCAGCGCGGGTGGTGGCCTCGGCGGCTACACGAACACGGCACAGGGCAAGGTCATTGCCGCGGCCTTCATGGACGCCTTCAACCAGATGGTTCGTTCGCTGCGCAACTACAAGGCGCAGACGGTGCGCGGCCAGGGCCTCGGCGGCGGCGGCCGCCTGGGCGTGGATGGCGGCGCGGCGCCCTCGCAGACCTATGTGCCGGCCGAGAAGGCACCGCCGGCGCGTCGCCGCACCAACTGATCCCGCCAGACGCAAGTCAAAACAAAGCCCGGCGGCTCGCAAGAGCCCCGGGCTTTTTCATTGGGTGCCTGGGCAGCGGATCAGAGGCTGAAGATCTTCCCCGGATTCATGATGTTCTTCGGATCGAGCGCACGCTTGATCGTGCGCATCATGTCGATCGCGCCCGCGCCCGCCTCGTTCACCAGGAACTCCATCTTGTGCAGCCCCACGCCGTGCTCGCCGGTGCAGGTGCCTTCGAGCGCCAACGCACGGCTCACCAGTGCATGGTTCAGCTCCTCGGCCTTCACGCGCTCCTCGGGAATGTTCGGATCGAGCAGGTAGCCGAAGTGGAAATTGCCGTCGCCCACGTGGCCGACCAGGAAGTACGGAATGCCGCTCGCATCGGCCTCGGCTACGGAGTCGAGCAGGCAGTCGGCCAGGCGCGAGATCGGCACGCAGGTGTCGGTCGAGATCACGCGGCAGCCGGGACGCGACTGCACCGCCGCGAAGTAGCTGTTGTGCCGCGCCGTCCACAGGCGCGTGCGCTCTTCCGGCGTGCTGGCCCACTCGAAGGCATTGCCGCCATGGCCGCTCGCGAGCTCCTGCACCGTCTCGGCCTGCTCCTTCACGCCGGCGGGCGAGCCGTGGAACTCCATCAGCAGCATCGGTTCCTCGCGCAGGTTCAGCTTGGCGTAGGCGTTCACCATGCGCACCGTGTTCACGTCGATCAGTTCCACGCGCGCGATCGGCACGCCGAGCTGGATGGTCTCGATGGTGGTGCGCACCGCGGCCTCGATGCTCGGGAACGAGCAGATCGCCGCGGACACCGCCTCGGGCAGCGGATAGATGCGCAGCGTGATCTCCGTGACCACGCCCAGCGTGCCCTCGCTGCCCACCATGAGGCGCGTGAGGTCGTAGCCGGCCGACGACTTCTTCGCGCGCGTGCCGGTGCGGATGACGTCCCCCGCGGCCGTCACCACCTCGAGCGCCAGCACGTTCTCGCGCATCGTGCCGTAGCGCACCGCATTCGTGCCGCTCGCGCGCGTGGCCGTCATGCCGCCGATGGAGGCGTCGGCGCCCGGGTCGATGGGGAAGAACAGGCCCGTGCTCTTGATCTCTTCATTGAGCTGCTTGCGAGTGACACCGGGCTGCACCGTCACGGTGAGGTCGTCGGCATTGACCGACAGCACCTTGTTCATGCGCGAAACGTCGATGCTGATGCCGCCCTGCACCGCCAGCAGGTGGCCTTCGAGCGAGGAGCCGACGCCGAAGGGGATGACCGGCACGCTGTGCTCGCTCGCGAGCTTCACCGCGTCTGCAACATCCTGCGTGCTCTCGGCGAACACCACCGCGGAAGGCGGCGGCGCGTCGAAGGAAGACTCGTCGCGGCCGTGCTGCGTGCGCACCGCCATCGCCGTGGAACAGTTGGCGCCGAAGCGGGCCTTCAGAGCCTCGATCAGGCTGTCGGGCACGTCGCGCAGGTGAAGCTCCGGCATCAGGTGAGAGGTTTGGGTCGGGGCGTTCATCGGCTGTCTCCTGGCGGTGGGGTGATCGGTCATTCTACGGAGCGAGCACCATAATGCGCTTCGGAAAAAACATGAACCCCACCACACTCAGCGCCCTTGCGGCCTTCCCCTCGCAGCTGGAGGCCCACTACGCGGCCATCCCCACGGCTTTCAGGCACTGGGCGCCGCCCTCGTGGGAAGGCGTGCCCAGCGAGGCCTTCACCGCCATCGAGCAGCTCTGCCACGTGCGTGACATCGAGATCGAGGGCTACCACGTGCGTTTCCGCCGCACGTTGAGTGAAGCCCATCCGACGCTCACCTCCATCGACAGCGAGCCGCTGGCCATCGAGCGCAACTACGGCGCGGCCGATGCGGCGCAGGTGCTGGCCGATTTCCGCATGGCGCGCGCGCAGACGATGGAGATCATCTCCAGCCTGAGCGACGCGCAACTCGCGCGCACGGCAGTGTTCGAGGGCTACGGGCCGCTCACGATGCGCAGCCTCATCCACTACCTCTGCAGCCACGACCAGCAGCACCTCGCCGGGCTGCAATGGCTGGCGGGCAAGATCGACGCGTCGACCGTCGCGCAGTAAGAAAGAAGCAGGAGCGCCCATGGGCAACCGACTTTCCCAGATCGCCACTCGTACGGGCGACGACGGCACCACCGGCCTCGGCGACAACACGCGCGTGTCGAAAGACAACCTGCGCGTGCACGCGATGGGCGACGTGGACGAGCTCAACTCGCACATCGGCGTGCTGCTGTGCGAGCCCATGCCGGAGCCCGTTCGCGAGCTGCTGGTGGACGTGCAGCACCAGCTCTTCAACCTCGGCGGAGAGCTGTCGATACCGGGCTTCACGCTGCTGAAGCCCGAAGCCCTGCTGCAGTTGGACAACGCACTGGCCGATCACAACGCCGCGCTGCCGCGCCTGGCCGAATTCATCCTGCCCGCCGGCACGCGCGCGGCCTCGCTCGCGCATGTGTGCCGCACCGTCGCGCGAAGGGCCGAGCGTGCGGTGGTGGCGCTGGGCGCCGCCGAGCAGCTCAACGACGCGCTGCGGCAATACCTCAACCGGCTCAGCGACCTGCTCTTCGTGCTCGCGCGCGTGCTCAACCGCGTGGACGGCGGCGACGACGTCTACTGGAAGAGCGAACGCATGGCGCGTGCGGCCGCTGTGGCAGCGGAAGAAACAGACACCAAGGAGGCTCCATGAAACTTTCCGTCTCTCTCCACGCATCGCTTGCCGTGGCGATGTCCGCCATGCTGTGCATGCCCGGTCTTGCGCAGGCCCAGAGCGCCGACAACCCGCCGAAGGCGCAGCGCGCCCATACGCTCAAGTCGCCCTCGCGCGGCGGCAAGGTGGTGGGCAGCGTGCAGCGCGGCACCAATGCCGCCGGCCGCAGCATCGACCGCGCCGACGCGGCCACGCGACGCGGCGTCAACAACGTGTCGGAAAAGGCCAGCCGGCCCGTGCGCAGAGTGGGCGAGGCTTTCGGGCGCAAGCTCTCGCCGGGATCGAGCGGACGTGCTGCGCCGCCCTCGGTGGGACCGCAGAGCAGCGCGCCCTGATATCAAACGCCGCTGTTCGGGGCGCGATCACGCCGACGGGGTACCTTGCTCCGCGAATGTCCCCCGGCCTTCGGCCTCCTCCTTTATTTCGCTGCGCAAGGCACCCCATCGGCGTGATCGATGAGCGCAGCGCTCATGCGACCGGCATGAGCAGAGCGTCGATGTGCGAATGGCACCGGGTGCTCCCCGCAGCGAAATAAAGGAGGAGGCCGAAGGCCGGGGGACATTCGCGGAGGGGAGTACCCGGTGTCATTCGTACGCATCCCGGATGCATCTCTCCAAGGAACACATGGCACGAAATGTAGAGATCAAGGCCCGCATCGACAGCATCGAACGGGTCGCAGCCATCGCCGCGACACTGGCCGACAAGGGCCCCATCGAGATCGCGCAGGACGACACCTTCTTCCGCTGCACCGACAGCGCCGACCGCCTCAAGCTGCGCACCTTCGCGCCCGACCGCGCGGAGCTGATCTTCTACCGCCGCGCGAACAGCGCCGGCCCGAAGGAATCTTTCTACCTGATCACGCCCTGCGCCACGCCCGACGTGCTGCGCGAATCGCTCACGCTCGCGTGGGGCGAGGCGGGCCGGGTGCGCAAGCAGCGCCGGTTGTTCCTCGCGGGCCGCACGCGCATCCACCTCGATCGCGTGGAAGGGCTCGGCGAGTTTCTCGAACTCGAGGTGGTGCTGGATGAGGGCGAGTCGGCCGAGACCGGCATCGCCGAGGCGCATGCGCTCATGGCGCGGCTGGGCGTGGGCACCGACCAGCTGGTGCAGGGCGCCTACGTCGACCTGATCAACGCCAGCCGGCGGACCTGAACTGCTCCGCCAGGAGCTGCGCGATCTTCTCGTAGCCCTGCGCGTTCGCATGGATGCGGTCGGAGCGCAGCGACGAATCCGAGAGCACGCTCGAATACACATTGGCGACCAGCAGCGCCTGCTGCGCCTTCGCCACCTCTTCGTAGAAGGGCGCATCGCTGAGCGAGCCCACCGCCGCGCGCATGGCATCTGGCGCGGGCGTTGCCAGGACAGCGACGTAGGGCGTGTGCGCACGTGCTTGCGTGATCAGCTCCACGAGGTTGTCGCGCGTGGCCGCGGCCGATACGCCGCGCAGCATGTCGTTGCCGCCGATGCCGATCAGGATCGCGTCGTAGCTCGCGCCATTCAGCAGCCCTGGCAGGCGCTGCAGCGCACCTTCCGAGGTGTCGCCGTTGATGCCCGCGTTCTCAACCTGCCAGCCCGTGAGTTCGCCCAGCTTCATCGGCCATGAGGCCTCCGGCGGCGCGCCGTAGCCGAAGGTCAGGCTGTCGCCCAGGGCCAGCACGTGGGCGCCGGGCTTCAGTGCCGCGGCCGAGGGCTTGCGCCTGCCGCAGGCCGCCAGCAGGCCCGCGGCAGGTAGGCCCGCCAGCAGATGGAGGAGGTGTCGTCGCTTCATGTGGCGCGCAGCTTAATCGCAGCTTGACGGCGCGCGAGGGCTTGTCCCTTTGCTCGGAAAGCGCATAAGCCTCCCCGTTTTTGTTAGTTCCCCGGCGATGGAGGCGGGCGAAGAATCACTAGTTGCCCTGCCTGCCTCTCAGTTCTTTCACCTCGGGATCCGACACCATGCCGACGCTCACCCGCCACCGCTTCCTGCGCCATGTGGCCGCACTCTCCATGGCCTTGCTGGCCGCACCGCTGTCAGCGCTGGCCGCGCCCGCCACGGGCGAGCCCGTGTGGTTCGGCGTCAGCGGGCCGCTCACCGGGCAGAACGCGCAGTACGGCGCGCAGTGGAAGGCCGGTTTCGACCTCGCACTGGAGCACATCAACGCGCAGGGCGGCATCCACGGCCGTCCGCTGGCCTACAACTTCGAGGACAGCCAGAGCGATCCGCGCCAGTCGGTGGCCATCGCGCAGAAGCTGGTGAACGACAAGCGGGTGCTCATCGAGCTCGGCGACTTCTCCAGCCCGGCCTCCATGGCTGCGTCGCCCATCTACCAACGGGCGGGCCTGGTGCAGCTGGGCTTCACCAACTCGCACCCCGACTTCACCAAGGGCGGCGACTACATCTGGAGCCCTTCCATCAGCCAGGCCGATGCGCAGCCCTTGCTGGCCGAGCTCGCGGTGAAGACGCTGGGCTTCAAGCGCCTAGCCGTGCTGTATCTCAACACCGACTGGGGCCGCACCAGCAAGGACGTGCTCGTGAAGGCCGCGCAGGAGCGCGGCGCGCAGGTCGCCATCGCCGAGGGCTACCAGCCCGACGAGAAGGACTTCCGTTCGACCCTGGTGCGCGTGCGCGATGCCAACCCCGACGGGCTGGTGCTCATCTCCTACTACCCCGACGGCGCGCTCATCGCGGGCCAGGTGCGCAGCGTGGGGCTGAAGCAGCCCATCGCCGCGGTGGGCTCGGTGTATTCGCCGAAGTTCATCGAGCTGGGCGGCGCGGCCGTGAACGGCATCTACACCAACACCGCCTTCTATCCCGAAGAGCCGCGCGCCGAGGTGCAGGACTTCGTGAAGAGCTTCCGCGCGAAGTACGGCAAGGAGCCCGACGCCTTCAACGCCTACGCCTACGACGCGGTGGTGTACGCGGCCGCCGCGCTGCGCCAGGCCGGCCCCAGCGCCGACCGGAAGGCGGTGCGCGACGCGTTCTACAAGATCAAGGACGTGCCCAGCGTGATCTTCGGCAAGGCCAGCTTCGATGCGCAGACGCGGCGGATCATCGGCGTGAAGAGCGTCAACCTCGTCGTGAAGGACGGCAAGTGGGCGCAGCTGGACGAGAAGGCGGCGGTGGCTGCAGCCAAATGAATAGTCTTCCGCGTTGTTCCCTCTCCCGCTAGCGGGAGAGGGGGCAAGGCAGGTGCCCCATGAGCTTCACCTCCTTCTTCGACTACACCGTCAACGGCCTGATCATCGGCAACATCTATGCGCTGCTGGCGGTGGGGCTCGCGCTGATCTTCGGCGTCTCGCACCTCATCAACTTCGCGCACGGCTCGGTGTACACGGTGGGCGCGTACATCGGCTGGGCGTCGATCACGTATCTGCACACGCCGCTGCCCGTGACCATCGCGCTGGTGGTGATCGGCTCGGGTGCGCTGGGCATGCTGATCGAGCGCGTGGGCCTGCGGCCGCTGCAGGGCTCGGCGCGCATCGCGCCGCTGCTGGCCACCATCGGCATCAGCTTCGTGCTCGACATCCTGGTGCAGCTGGTGTTCAGCCCCGACCCGCGCTCGCTGCCCACGCAGCTGCCCGACTGGCGCCTGCAGATCGGCACCGGCACCATCGGCGCGCTCGACATCCTCATCGCCGGCATCGGCCTCGCGAGCGCGGCCGTGCTCTTCGGCTTCCTGCGTTTCACGAAGCTGGGCTGGGCGGTGCGCGCCACCGCGCAGGACCGCGACGCGGCGCAGCAGATGGGCGTGGACGTCGACCGCGTGAACCAGACCGTGTTCGCCATCGCCGCCGCGCTGGGCGGCCTTTCGGGCCTGCTGGTGGGCATGTACTACAACAACATCAGCCCCGCGATGAGCTTCCAGGCCACGCTCAAGGGCGTGGTGGCCACGGTGGTCGGCGGCGTGGGCAACGTGCCGGGCGCCATTGCCGGCAGCCTGCTGCTGGGGCTGATCGAGAGCTATGGCGTGGCGATCCTCGGCACGCCGTACCGCAATCTCTTCGCCTTCGCGCTGCTGCTCGTGATCCTGCGGTGGAAGCCCAACGGGCTGTTCGGGCGCAAGCGCGCATTGCCGCCCGAGCCGCTCACGGGCACCTTCATCGCGCCGAGCAAGCCGTGGCATGTGCCGCGCAGCCTGCTGGTCGCGCTGTTCGCGGCGGCAGTGGCGCTGCCGCTGTTCGACCCGTCTCCGTACCTGCTGCAGACGCTCACCAACGCGTGGCTCTACGGCGCGCTCGCGCTGAGCCTCACGCTGGTGGCGGGCACCATCGGGCAGATCTCGCTGGGCCACGCGGGGCTGCTGGCCATCGGCGCGTATGCGTCGTCGCTGCTGGTGCTCGACCTGCGCCTGCCGGTGGGCACGGGCATCGTGCTCGCGGGCCTTCTCACTTCGCTGATCGGCACCGCGCTGATCTTCCCGGCCTTCAGGCTGCGCGGCCACTACGTGTCGATCGCCACGCTGGGCATCGGCGAGATCGTGGCGCTCACCATCCTCAACTGGGAAAGCCTCACGCACGGGCCCATCGGCGTGTCGGGCATTCCGCCGCTGTCGCTTTTCGGGCGCGATGCGTCGTCGAACGAGGCGCTCTACTGGGCTTCGTTCGGTGCGATGGTGCTGCTCGCGCTGCTGCAGTGGCGCCTTCTGCGTTCTCACCTGGGCCGCACCTTCCGCGCGGTGCGCGAGGACGAGGTGGCCGCGCGCGCCTACGGCGTGAGCCCCGACCGCTACAAGGCGCTGGCCTTCGGCTTCGGCGGCTTCGCGGCCGGCGTGAGCGGCGCCTT
Organism: Variovorax sp. SG517; assembly: GCF_013376045.1. Taxonomy (GTDB): domain Bacteria; phylum Pseudomonadota; class Gammaproteobacteria; order Burkholderiales; family Burkholderiaceae_C; genus Variovorax. Next base: position 559,537 of record NZ_JABMJG010000004.1, read on the forward strand.
CACCGCGCACATGTACTCGTACATCAACCACGAGACCTTCGGCTCGCAGATCTCGATCCTCGCGCTGACGATGGTGATCCTGGGCGGGCTCGGGAACATCAGCGGCGCGCTGCTGGGCGCGGTGGCGCTCGTGAGCCTGCCGGAGCTGTTCCGCGTGACGGCGGAGTACCGGATGCTGATCTACGGCGTCGCACTGCTTCTCCTGATCCGATTCCGCCCGCAGGGTTTGCTGGGCACTGTCTGAAAGAACACACCACCATGAGCCACCTCAACGACTACCTCGCCGAGAAACGTGCCGCCGTGCTGGCGCGCAATGCCGCCGTCGAAGCCGGCACGGCGCAGCCCGTGCAGCTCAAGGCCAGCGTGAAGGCCGAGGGCCGCAGCGGCGTGCGCCGGCTGCGCATCCGCGAACACCAGGTCATCAGCGACAGCCCGCCGGACTTCGCAGGCTACAACCTCGGCCCCAGCTCGCCAGAGCTGCAGCTGGGCGTGCTGGGCACCTGCGTCACGCACATCTTCCTGATCCAGGCGGCCGAGCGGCAGGTTCCGCTCGAGAGCCTCGAGGTGGAGGTGACGGGCATCATCGACCCGCGCGGCGGCAAGCCGGGCCACGAGAAGACGCCGATCTGGCCGCACGAGATCGGCTACACGGTGCACATCGACTCCCCCGCGAGCCGCGAGGAGATCGACGCGCTCTTCGAGGCGGTGGAGCGCAACTGCCCCATCCTCAACCTGCTGCGCAATCCGCAGACCATCCGCGCGGAGGTGAAGCTGGTCGACTCGAAGGCCGGGGCTGCCAACGCGTCGCGGAAAGAGGACGATGCCGTCGCTGCTTGAGATACGCGGCCTCGTGCGCCGCTTCGGCGGGCTCACGGCCGTCAACGCGGTCGACCTGCATGTGGGCGAGGGCGAGCTGCTGAGCGTGATCGGGCCGAACGGTGCGGGCAAGACCACGCTGTTCAACCTCGTCACCGGCCTCGACCGGCCCGACGAAGGACAGGTGCTGTTCGACGGGAGCGACATCACCGGCCTGCCTGCGCAGCAGCTCGCGCAGCGCGGGCTCGCGCGCACCTTCCAGCATGGGCGCGTGTTCGCGAATCTCTCGGTGCTCGACAACGTGCTGGTCGGCGCCCACACGCGGCTGCGCGCCGTGAAACCCCGCCTGGGTGGCGTGCCCGGGCTGGGCGCCATCGCCGAGCTGGCGCTCGCGCTGGTGCAGCCCGGCGCGGTGCGCCGCGAGGAAGAGGCGCTGCGCGAGGAGGCGCGAGAGATCATCGCGCTCTTCGGCCAGCGCCTCGCGCCGCGCATCGACCACCCGGCCTACAGCCTCTCCTACGCCAACCGCCGCCGCGTGGAAATCGCGCGCGCGCTCGCACTCAAGCCGCGCCTGCTGCTGCTCGACGAGCCCACCGCCGGCATGAACGAGAGCGAGACTGCCGAGATGCTGGAGATCATCCGCGGCCTGAAGGCGCGCGGCCAGGCCATCCTGCTGATCGAGCACAAGCTCGACCTGGTGATGCAGCTGTCGGACCGCGTGGCCGTGCTCGACGACGGCCGCAAGATCGCCGAGGGGCTGCCCGGCGAGGTGCGTCATGACCCGGCGGTGATCGAGGCGTATCTCGGCCATCGCCAGGTGGGCTCGGCGGATGTGCCGCACGAAGAGAAAGAGGCGGTGCCCGCATGATCGCCACAGTCGCCCGCACCGGCCTCGCTCCCTCGCCCCTCTGGGGAGAGGGCCGGGGTGAGGGGCAGCTGCCCGAACGCGGCGCGGTGCCTGCTTCCAATGAGCCACAGCAACAGCAACCGCTGCTCCAGCTGAGCAAGATCAACAGCTTCTACGGCCCCGTGCAGGCGCACTTCGATCTCGACATCGAGGTGCGCAGGGGCCAGATCGTCAGCCTGCTCGGCGGCAACGCCAGCGGCAAGTCGACCACGATGAAGATCGTGCTCGGGCTGCTCAAGCCGCGCTCGGGCGAGGTCCTCTTCAACGGCGAATCGACACTCGGGCTGAGCACGCCGCAGATCGTGCGCAGGGGCATCGGCTCGGTGCCCGAGGCGCGCCGCCTGTTCCCCGCGATGACGGTGCGCGAGAACCTGTTGATGGGCGCCTATGCGCGCAACGACCGCAAGGCCGTGGCCGAAGACCTCGAGCGCATGCTGGAGCTGTTCCCGCGCGTGGCCGAGCGCATCGAGTTCCAGGCCGGCACGCTCTCGGGCGGCGAGCAGCAGATGGTGGCGATGGCGCGTGCGCTCATGGGCCGGCCGCAGCTCATCTGCATGGACGAGCCGACCATGGGCCTGTCGCCGCTGTACGTCGACAAGGTGCTGGAGCTCATCGCGCGCATCAACGCGCAGGGCGTGTCGGTGTTCATGGTCGAACAGAACGCGAGCCTTGCGCTGCAGATCGCGCACCACGGCTACGTGCTGCAGACGGGGCGCATCGTGCTGTCAGGCCCGGCGCGCGAGCTGCTGGCCGACGCGCGCATCCGGGACGCCTACCTCGGCGGCGACGGCGCGGCGCGCACCGCTTCATGACGCACACAGGCATATCCATCGACGGGAGAACAAACGAATGCCCTTGAAACTCGACCACATCGTGATCGCGGTGCACGACCTCGAACGCACCATCGCCGACTACGGCGCGCTGGGCTTCCACGTGCTGCGCGGCGGCGACCATCCGGGGCGCGCCACGCACAACGCGCTGGTGGTGTTCGCAGACGGTAGCTATCTGGAGCTGATTGCGTGGCGCGAGCCTTCGCCCACGGAACGCTGGTGGCAGCTCTTGCAGACGCACGGCGAAGGCATCGTCGACTTCGCGCTGCTGCCGCGCGACACCGGCACCACAGTGGCCGACGCGAAGGCGCGGGGCCTCGCGCTCGAAGGCCCGCTCGACGGCGGCCGCGTGCGGCCCGACGGCGAGCGCCTGCGCTGGCAGACGGCGCGCCCGTCGTCGGCCGACCTGCCTTTCCTGTGCGGAGATCTCACGCCGCGCGCCCTGCGCGTGCCCGAAGGCGATGTGCGCGTGCATGCCAACGGCGTGCTGGGCGTGGCGAGCCTGGCCGTCGCGGTGCGCGATCTCGACGCGACGCTGGCGCGCTACCGTGCCTTGCTCGGCAGCAGCGTGTCCGACGATGCGGACACCCACATCGGCGAGCCCGTGGCGGTCCCGGGCAGCAATGTGCGCGTTGCCGTCATCGCGCTGGGACAAAGCGTGCTGGTGCTTTCGTCGCCGCGAGAAAACAGCGGCAGCAGTGCGTCGAACGAAGGGGAGGGCGGCGGCAGCCTGGGGCAGCGCCTCGCGGCGCGCGGCGAGGGCCCCTATGCGCTCGTGCTGCATACCGACAAGCCGCAGGCCACAGGCACCTTCGATCTCGCAAGGGCGCACGGCGCATTGATCGAACTCGACCTGCCGCCGCTGGACCGCCACGCGAAGCAGGGCGGTGGTTCGCGCGGCTACCAGGTCAACAGCGCCGTCGGCGGCTGAGCCGTCGGTCGGCCATTGCCGCACTGCCTGGCGGCTTCTGCCGAGGCCGCCGCTTCAGTGCCCGCCGAGATGCGCCTTGCGCAGCCCGGCCTGCATCTTCTTCTGCAGCGCGGCCCCGCCTTTTTCCAGCGCTTCGGCGTCGGCACCGCTCTCCTCGGTCACGGGCCGGTACTTGCGGCCCCAGATGCCGATCTGCGCCACCACCGGCAGCAGGTCGATGCCCATCGGCGTGAGGCTGTAGATGGCCTTCTGCTTGTGGGTAGGGTCGTCGGCCCTGGAGAGAACGCCGTACTCGACCAGCTTGCCCAGGCGCTCGGTGAGGATGTTCGAGGAGATGCCTTCCTCGGATTGCAGGAACTCGCGGAAGTGGCGCTTGCCCGCGAACATCATGTCGCGAACGATCAGCAGGCTCCATCGGTCGCCGAAGACTTCGAGTGCGAGATTGATCGGACACGCCGATTTTTCGCTGGAGGCCATGCTCTTTCCGATCTCTTTGAAAAACTGCTTGCATTTTCGCATCGGTTGCCGAACACTTCAACTGCTTGCATTTGGCAAGCAGTATCGAAGGAGAACCGCCATGAGAAAACTCATCCTCCAAATGCAGATGTCGGTCGACGGCTATGTGTCGCCGGCCAATGGCAATCTCGACTGGCAGCTCTGGGGCTGGGGCGATCGCTGGGGCTGGGACGAAAAGCTCAAGCGCGACTTCAACGCCGTCTTCGAAGGCATCGACACCATCCTGCTGAGCCGGCTCGTCGCGCAGGAGGGCTACCTCGACCACTGGGGCCGCGCGGCGAAGAGATTTCCCGCGGATCCGCACTACGCCTTCGCGCAGAAGATCGTCGACGCGCGCAAGGTCGTGCTCACCGGCAAGCTCGAGTCTTCGCAATGGGAGCGCACCGTCATCGCCCGAGGCGGTATGGTGGAAGAGGTGAACGCGCTGAAGCGCGAGCCGGGCAAGGACATCATCACCATCGGCGGCGTCGGCTTCGCGTCGGCGCTGGTGGCGGCGGGGCTGGTCGACGAGTTCCAGTTCTTCGTGAACCCGACGGCGGTGGGCGCGGGGCGCTCGGTGTTCCACGACACGCGCAAGGGCCACAAGCTGCGGCTGTTGCGCTCGACGGCCTACGAGAGCGGCATGGTGGTCAACCGCTACGCCCCGGCCTTATGAAGGACAAGGCGCCGCGCGGATACCAGCGCTTACCTGGTTTCACCTGACCGAGACCTGAACTGGCTGAACCGGACACATGCGGTGCGCACAATGGACTCGTCATCAACGCATGAAGGAGTTCAGGATGAACACCAACTCGAAGAAGATCATGGCCGTGGGAGCCGCGGCACTCGCAATGTGCATGGCCGCGGGAAGCGCCTTTGCGCAGGACCGCCGATTCGACGACAACGGCCGGCACGGCGATGGCCGCTACGAGCAGCGCGACCGCAATTTCGACCGCCGTGGTCCGCACGGCGATCGCTACTACCGCGGCAACCAGGACTTCCGCGATGGCCGCCAGGTCGATCGCCGCGGCTTCCCGCAGCCGCACGCCGAATGGCGCCGCGGCGGGCGCGTGCCGCCGGAGTACCGTGGCCGCAACTACGTGGTGCAGGACTGGCGTGCCTACAGGCTCCAGCAGCCGCCCCGTGGCTATCAGTGGGTGGGCGTGGGCGGTGACTTCGTGCTCGCCGCCATCGCCACCGGCGTGATCGCGAACATCATCGCCGGCCAGTAAGCGAAGGCTTGCATCATGACGAAACCGCCACGGGAAACCGGGGCGGTTTTTTCTTTGGAGCGAACGCCGCAGCCGGTCTTCAGACCAGCGCCGAGGGCACCGACTGAGCGCACACGTTGCGCCCCGTGATGGTCAGGCGGAGGCCGCCGCCGTGCCACTCGAGCCAGTTGAGGCTCACGTACGCGTCGATGTCGGCGTCGTCGATGCGATCTGCCTGGCGGCTCTGCAGCAACTCGACCGTGGCGGGCAGGGCCCGTCTCAGGCGTTCTCGCCGCTCCGCCGCATCGGCCGCCCTCTGGGAGGCCTTTGTTTGCTGTTGCGCTTGCTGCTGCGAGGTCGACGATGCCATTGCTGATCCATTTCCAGGAAGCCAGGTGATTAACCCGAATGTACGCCGCCTGTGTGAAGCTGCATTCTTCTTTTTTAACCTTTCTGTCGTCCTCAGTACACACCGCGCAACAGGCGCTGGACAAGCCCTAGATTTCGTAGTGCGAGGCCTTGGCTTCGTCTCCCAGAGCCTTTTCGACGACGGCGCGCGTCAGCGTGGGCGCAAAAGACTCGATGAAGGCGTAGACGTACTTGCGCAGGTAGGTGCCGCGCCGCACGGCCAGCTTGGTGAGGTTGATGCCGAAGAGCCGTCCCGCGTCGAGCGCGCGCAGCTGCGTATCGCGCTCGGCCTCGTAGGCCACGCCGGCCACGATGCCGATGCCCAGCCCCAGCTGCACGTAGGTCTTGATCACGTCGGCGTCCATCGCGGCCAGCACGATGTTGGGCTGCAGCCCGCGCTGCTCGAAGGCCTCGTCGATGCGCGAGCGGCCGGTGAAGCCCGTGTCGTAGGTGATGAGCGGATAGCGCGTGAGCGCTTCCAGCGTGAGCGGCGCGTCGAGCAGCGGGTGCCCGGGCGGCACGATCACCGAATGCGTCCAGCGGTAGCAGGGCAGGGCCACCAGCTGCGGATAGTCGCCCAGCGCCTCGGTGGCGATGCCCACGTCGGCCTCGCCGTCGAGCAGCATCTGCGCGATCTGCTTGGGCGAGCCCTGGTGCAGGTGCAGCTTCACGTTCGGGAACTGCGCGCGGAATTCCTGCACCGCCACCGGCATCGCGTAGCGCGCCTGCGAGTGCGTGGCCGCCACCGAGAGCAGGCCGCTCTGCTGCGCGACGAACTCCTGGCCCGCGTGCTTGAGGTTGCTGCTTTCCATCAGCATGCGCTCGATGATCGGCAGCACGTGCCCGCCGGGCTCCGTGAGCCCCGTGAGCCGCTTGCCGGCGCGCACGAAGAGCTCGATGCCGAGCTCTTCCTCGAGTTCGCGGATCTGCCGGCTCACGCCGGGCTGGGAGGTATGAAGCGTATGGGCGACCTCGGTCAGGTTGAAGCCGCAACGAACGGCCTCGCGTACCGAGCGCAGTTGTTGGAAGTTCATCTGGCGCTGAGAAGTCATCGAAGCCCCGGATGGGGCCGACCGGCGATTCTCTGCACAACTGCTTATTCGGGGAACGATGCGTTTGTTGGTTTCACATGAGTAAAACATCTTTGAGCCGCTCCGGCGGCGCCTTCGTTCCCGATTCTTGTAATTTCGCACGCATGTGCTAAAGTTTGCCGCATGGACGCCAAGACCCAGAAAAGCGAACTCACCCGCGCCGCCATCGTCGGCGCGGCAATGAACCTCGCGCTGGCCGAGGGCCTGGAAGCGATCACGCTGCAGGCCGTGGCCAGCAGGCTGGGCCTGTCGAAGAGCGGCGTGTTCTCGCGTGTGGGGTCGCGCGAGGCGCTGCAGAAGGCCGTCATCGAGGAGTATGGCCGCGGCTTCCTGGCCGACGTGTTCGTGCCCGCCATGCAGAAGCCCAAGGGCCTCGCCCGGCTCAACGAGATCGTGGCGCGGTGGATCGCCCGCATGCGCGACGTCGAGATGCACACCGGCTGCCTCTACACCGCCGGCGCCTTCGAGTTCGACGACCGCGAAGGCGAGCTGCGCGAGGTGCTGCTGGGCGAAATCACCCGCTGGCGCGCCGCCCTGCGCCGCACCGTGCTGCAGGCCATGGAGACGGGCGAGCTCAAGGCCGACACCGACCCCGCACAGCTCGTGAGCGAGATCAACGGCCTGACCATGACCCAGCTGCACGACGCGCGCTTCCTGCGCGACCCGCAGGCCGCCGACCGCGCCACGCAGACCTGGCAGCGGCTTCTTTCCAGCTACCTCGCCTGAGCGAGCCCCTTCACGAAGCAGGCGGATTTCCCGCGCATCGATTTGCCAAGATTTCGCACAGTCGTGCGATAAAAAGGAGAAGCACCATGCTGATCATTGCCCTCTTCCTCGCCGCGTATGCGGCAGTCCTCGGCCTCAAGGGCCTCCGCGACACCCTGCGCAGCCTGCCTGCGAGCAACAACGACTGGGTCTGGTACTGAAGACCCGCAAGGAACACCTGCCCATGACCAGCACTTCTCCTTCCGCCGGCCACGCCGCGCAGTCGAACTACTACCAGCCCAGCCGCTCGATGCGCGCGCTGCGCTTCGGCCTCACCGCCTCGCAGCGCCTGTGGCCCGCGCTGGCGGTGCGAGCCGCTTACCGCGTCTTCGGCACGCCGCTGCCCCCCAAGTGGCTCTATCGCGGCCAGGGCCCTGGCGCCGAGTGGCGGCGCGAGAGCTGGGCCTTCGAGGACGCGAGCGTGGGCATCTACCACCTCGCGGCGCAGGACTCGGGTGCCGAATCGGCGCCTGTAGTGCTTCTGGTGCACGGCTGGGGCGGGCACGCGGGCCAGATGCTGCCGCTCGCGCAGGCCGTGGCGGCGGCGGGCCTGCGGCCGGTGCTGCTCGAGCTGCCGGCGCATGGCCGCAGCGCCGGGGTGATGAGCAATTCGCCGCAGTTCGCACGCGCCATCGCGTATGTCGCGGCGCGGCTCGCGGCGGACGGCCATGCGCTGCGTGCCGCCATCGCGCATTCGCTGGGCGCAAACGGGCTCGCGCTGGCCACTGCGCGCGGCCTGCCGGCCGAACGCATCGTGCTGCTTGCGCCGCCGGCCTCGCCGCGCGACTACACGCGCTATTTCGCGCACACCTTCGGCCTCAGCGAAGCCACGCGCCTGGCGATGCAGCGGCTCTTCGAATCGCGCGAGGGCGTGCTGATGCAGCAGCTCGAGCCGGCGGCGGTGGGGCCGCGCATCGCGCAGCCGACGCTGATCGTGCATGACCGCGACGACCGCGTGAACCGCTTCGCCGATGCCGAGGCCTACCGCGACGCGATCGCCGGAGCCCGCCTCGTCGCCACGCAGGGCTGGGGGCATCGCCGCATCCTCAAGGAAACCGAGGTGCTGGAGCAGGTGGCGCGCTTCGTGACGGAGGGTTGACGCCGTCCGCTGTCAGGTCCCTACCAGTTGGGATGGACCGGGGTGAACACCGGCTTGAACAGGTGCCGGCGCACGATCTCCCCGTAGCCGCGGTAGTAGAAGTTGCCGTTTGCCTCCAGCACCGCCGCGCGGTGCCTGCGGAAGTACACCGGGATCTCGTACCAGGGCATGGTCGGCGCGCGGTGATGCACGTGGTGCAGGTTGTTGAAGAGGTACAGCAGCCCGAACACGAGGTTCGATTCCACGATGGCCACGCGCTCGTGCGGCGTGTCGGCCCAGCGGTGCTCGGTGAAGGTGCGCAGCGAGCCCAGCATCATCCCGGGGTACACGAAGTACAGCAGGTACTCGCCGAAGCCCATGCCGCAGACCTCGACGACGTAATACAGCACCGGTGCCACGCTCAGCGCATGCCAGAACCACGTCAGCAGCCGCGAGAAGTCGCCCGCGAGCACGCGCCCGGCCTCAAAGCGCACCAGCTTCCAAAGCCGCAGGAACGGCCCCAGCACCACGCGGAACGCGATCGTCTGGTTGGCCATGTAGATCCATCGCCACACGGGCCCATAGCTCTGCCACGCGGGCGCGGAGTGGTAGGCGCTCTCGTTGTCGCGCTCCGGATGCGTGAGATGGAAGTTGACGTGGTGCGAGCTGTGGCCGCGGTTGTAGAAGGGGTAGGGCAGCCAGAGGTTCAGCGGCGGCCACACCACGGCGTGGCGCAGCCACTTCGGCAGATGGCGCATCGCATGGATGCTCTCGTGCTGCAGCGAGAAATGCAGCTGCGCGAGAAAGCCGCCCACGACGAACAGCGCCCAGCCTGGAAGCAGCGCGTGCCACCACACCAGCGCGCCCCATGCGGCGTAGAGCAGGGCGGCCAGCAGAAGCGTGGGCACCTCGTAGTGCCACCACCAGTGGCGGCGGGCGGGTGCATTCCGGTGGAGGGGCAGGGCAGTCGATGTCATGGCGATGGGCGGGACTGCGATGCTAGGTAGCAAGCGGGCGCTTGCATGCGCGCTTTTCGCATAAGCATCGGCGCGAAACTTAGTTCGGCAGGCGCGGGGCGGGGCCTACGCTTCACGGCTTTGCTGCTGCACCCCTGCCCGCTGCGCCTTCACGGCAGCCGCGTGCCGGCCCTTCCGCTTCCTCCCATGAAGAAACTCCTCACCCGCATCGCGCTGGCGCTGCTCGCCGCGCTGTCCGTCGACGTGCAGATCCAGGCCGCCACGCTGGCCGACTATCCGGCCAGGACCGTCCGCCTCGTCGTGCCCTATCCGGCCGGCGGCATCGCCGACAAGATCGCCCGAGAGGTCGCCGAACAGCTCCAGCAGCGGCTCAGGCAGGCGGTGGTGGTCGAGAACCGCAGCGGCGCGGCGGGCAACATCGGCTTCGAGTACGTCGCGCGGCAGCCGGCCGACGGCTACACGCTGCTGCTCGCGCCGGCGTCCAACCTCACGGTGCAGCCCGCGCTGTTCAAGCAGCTGAGCTACGACCTCTCGCGCGACTTCACGCCCGTGTCGCTGCTCGTGCAGACGCCGCAGGTGCTGCTGGTGAACCCGAAGCTGCCGGTGGCCAGCCCGCGCGAACTGATCGACTATTCGAAGAAGAACCCCGGGAAGGTCAACTACGGCATCAGCGTGGGCGCGTACTCGCACCTCGCGGGCGAGCTGCTGAAGACGCAGACCGGCGCCGACTTCACCGCCATTCCCTACCAGGGCAGCGCCCCGGCCCTCAACGACCTGCTCGCGGGGCAGACGCAGTTCATCTTCAACGAGGTGGTCACCGCCATTCCCTTCGTGAAGGCCGGCACGCTCAAGCCGCTGGCCGTGGCCTACCGCACGCGCGCACCCTGGCTGCCCGACGTGCCCACCACCGCCGAAGCTGGCCTGCCCGATTTCGAGGTCACCTCCTGGTACGGCGTGGTGGTGCGCAGCGGCACGCCCGCGCCGCTGGTGCAGCGCCTGTCGCGCGAGCTGCGCGACATCGTGCAGACGGCCGAGTTCAGGAAGCGCTACGACGACATCGGCGCCTTCACCGTGGGCAGCTCGCCGGAAGACTTCGCGCGCTTCATCCAGTCGGAGACCGTCAAGTGGACCGCGGTGGTGAAGCAGGCCGGCATCCAGCCCAATTGAGCGGCAGGCCCCGGAGAATGCGCGCATGAGCACGCCCCCGAAGAACAGCGTCGTGCCGGCTGGGCTGTGGGCCCTGCTGCTGGCGGAGCCCGCGGCCGAGCTCGCCCTGCTCGACGTGCGCGAGACGCGCTGGTTCGTGCAGCGCCACCTGAACCTCGCGCGCAACGCGCCTCTCAGCGGGCTAGAGCTGCAGGTCGGTGCGCTGGTGCCGCGCCGTTCCACGCCGGTGGTGCTCTACGACGACGATGACGCGCCCGACGGCGCCGCGCAGGCGGCATCGGCCGTGCTCGCGCGCCTGGGCTACACCGACGTGCGCACGCTCGACGGCGGCCTGCGGCGCTGGGTGGGCGAAGGCCTGCCCGCCATCGACGGCTACGGCACGCTGGTGAAGGCCTTCGGCGATCGCGCACGGCTGCACTACGGCACGCCGGGCCTGCCCGTGGAGGCGCTGCGTGCGCGCCTGCGCGAGGGCCGCCCGACCACGCTGGTCGATGCGCGGCCGCGCGCGGAGTTCGAGTTCCTCTCGCTGCCCGGCGCGCGCAACCACCCTGGCACCGAGCTGGCACTGCGCCGCTTCGAGCCGCCCGATGCCGGCGGGCCCGACCACCTGTGGGCCATCAACTGCTTCAGCCGCACGCGCGGCATCGTCGGCGCGACCACGCTGCGGCTGCTGGGCCGCGCGAGCGAAGCGGTGTTCGTCGAGGACGGCGTCATGGACTGGGGCCTGCACGGCGCGCCCACCGTGCAGAACGCGGCGCCCGACGACGAGCTGCCGCCCGAATCCCCGCAGGTGCTGCGCGGCCTGGCCGACGAACTGCTCGCGCGCTTCGCGCTGCCCGTGGCCGATGCGGCCCGGCTCGCCGATTGGCGCGAGGACCGCGGGCGCACCCTCTACCTGTTCGACGTGCGGCCCGAGCCCGATCCGGCCTTCGCGGGCACCGGCCTGCGCCAGGTGCCGGGCGGCCAGCTGCTGATGCACTTCGAGAACCTCGTGGGCACGCGAGGCGCGCGCATCGTGCTGGTCGACGATCCAGCCCATCGCCTGCGTGCGGCCATCACCGCCTTCTGGCTCACGCAGCTGGGCCAGGCCGAGGTGTATGTGTACGACGGCGAGTTCACGCCGCCGCAGGCCCCGCCGGACCCCTCGGCCGCCATCGACGGCGCGCCGCCGCCGCTGGACGCCGACGCCCTCGCGCAACTGCGCAGCGACGGCGCCGCCACCGTGATCGACGTGGGCCCCAGCCTCGACTACGAGCGCGGCCACCTGCCGGGCGCGCTCTACATGCTGCCGGCCTCGCTCGCGCCGCTGACCCCGCACGCCGCGACCGGCCGCAAGCTGGTCTTCACCTCGCCCGACGGCGCGGCCGCCGCCCGCGTGGCGCGCGACGCGCAACGGCGCTGGCCGGATTCGGGGGCGGAGTTCACCTGGCTGCAGGGCGGAACGCAGGGCTGGAAGGCTTCGGGCAGGCTGCTGACGACCGATCTGGTGCCGGCCCGGCTGCTCACCCCCTTCGACGACGACTGGGGCTCGGTGATGCGCGTCTTCGGTCCGCGGCGCGATGCGGCCTGGGCCGACTATCTCGCGTGGGAGCGCGCACTGTCGGAGCGGGTCCTGCAGGACCCGTCCGTGCGCTTCAGGTTCTTCGCGCTCAGCGCGCCGGCGTCGGAGCCGGGTCGGGCAGCTCGATCTTGATGTCGAGCACTTCGAGGTTGTCCTGGGTCTCCAGGTTGACCTTGATGTCGTCCGCGTTGATCGACACGTACTTGGAAATCACCGCCACCAGCTCGCGCTGGAGTTCGGGCAGGTAGTCGGGCCGCTTCTTGCCGCTGAGGCTCGAGCGCTCGTGGGCGAGGATGATCTGCAGCCGCTCTTTCGCGACGCTGGCAGTCTTCTTCTTTTCGCCCAGCAGGAACGAGAGGAAGGACATGGGCTACTTGCTCCCGAAGATTCGCTTGAAGAAGCCCGGCTTCTCCGCCTCGACGAAGCGCATCGGCCGGTCTTCGCCGAGAAAGCGCGCCACCACGTCGCTGTAGGCCTGGGCCACGTCGGTCTCCTTGTCGTGGATCGCCGGCACGCCCTGGTTGGAGGCGTGCAGCACGCTCTCCGACTCTGGGATCACGCCGATCAGCTTGATGCGCAGGATGTCCTGGATGTCCTCCAGCGACAGCATCTGGCCGCCCGCCACCCGGTTGGGGTTGTAGCGGGTGATGAGCAGGTGCTCCTTGATGGGCTCGCCGCCTTCCTTGGCGCGCTTGGTCTTGCTGCTGAGCATGCCCAGGATGCGGTCGGAGTCGCGCACCGACGAGACCTCGGGGTTGGTCACCACCAGCGCCTCGTCGGCGAAGTGCATGGCCATCATCGCGCCGGTCTCGATGCCCGCGGGCGAGTCGCAGACGATGTATTCGAAGTCCATTGCCGCGAGGTCGGCCAGCACCTTCTCGACGCCTTCCTGCGTGAGCGCTTCCTTGTCGCGCGTCTGCGAGGCGGCCAGCACGAACAGGTTGTCGCACTGCTTGTCCTTGATGAGCGCCTGGCTCAGGTTGGCCTCGCCCTGGATGACGTTGATCAGGTCGTACACCACGCGGCGTTCGCAGCCCATGATCAGGTCGAGGTTGCGCAGGCCCACGTCGAAGTCGATCACAGCCGTCTTCTTGCCCGCGAGCGCGAGGCCCGACGCGAAGCTGGCGCTCGTCGTCGTCTTGCCGACGCCGCCCTTGCCCGAAGTCACCACCACAATTTTGGCCATGGCCATTCCTTCTTGTTTCGATTCAGTTGTTGCTTGTCAGGGTCGCCGCATTCCGTGATCGGGTTCGTCCGGTCAGGGAATGGGATCGATCGAGATTTTCTTGCCGTCCAGGCGCACCTGGGCCGGCTTGCCCAGCACCGTGTCGGGCAGCGGCACCTCGTTGGTCCGGTAGATGCCGGCCACGGCCACCAGCTGCGCTTCCATGCAGGTCGAGAAGATCCGCGCCTCGGTGTTGCCGCGCGCGCCGGCAATGGCCTTGCCGCGCAGCGGCGCATACACGTGCACGTTGCCGTCGGCGATGACCTCCGCGCCGAAGCTCACCACGGCCGTCACCACCACGTCGCCGCCGCGGGCGTAGACCTGCTGGCCCGAGCGCAGCGGCTTGTCGATCAGGAGCGTGCCGTTGGCCGGCACCGGCACCTCGCGCACGATCTGCGGTGCTTCGGAAGCGGGGGCCTCGGCCGGCGGGGCCGGGGCTCGGGGCGCCGGGGCCGCGGGCATGGCCGCCACCGAGAGGCCGGCCGCGCGTGCGGCGGCGTGCTGTGCGTCGTTGCCGCCGCGCACCGCGATGGGCTGGGTCTGGTGGCGCGCCAGCAGGCCGCGCAGGGCGGCGAAGTCGATGTCGCCGTCGTCCTCCGACTCCTGCAGCAGCGAGAGGTCGATCACCACCGGCTCCTGCTCGAAGAAGTCGGGCGAATCCGCCAGCTGGGCGTCGAGTGCCTCGGCCAGCACGTCCAGGTCGGACGTCTTGAGGATCACTGCGATCAGCGGCAGCGTGGCGCTCTTGAATTCGAAAACCGCCTTGGTGCGCGCGGCGGAGACATCGGCCATTGGGAAAACGTCGGTGCGAAAAGCGTTGGAGTCTAACGGGCGCGGGCCAAACGCCGGTGAAGGCCCCCGGCTTCAGGCCCTCCAGAGAACACTTCTTTCATGAGGTTACCAAGCCAACCCCCAGGCTTCGCGGCACTTCGTACCGCTTCGCCAACCCCCTTGCCGGGGGCGATACCGGTGGCCCGGCAAAGCCGGTTCCACGGTATCCCTGGAAGGGCGTCTTCGCAGTTCAATTCTTCGAGCGGCCCAGCAGCGCGTAAAGAATGATCGCGCCGAAGGTCGCGCAGCCGATGCCGCCCAGGGCGAAGTCGCCGAACTTCAGCGTGAAGTCGCCCGTGCCCACGATCAGCGTGATGGCCGCCACGATCAGGTTCCTGTTCTGCGAGAAATCGACCTTGTTGTCGACCCAGATCTTGGCGCCGGCAATGGCGATCAGGCCGAACACCACGATGCTCACGCCGCCCATCACCGGCAGCGGAATGGCCTGGATCAGCGCGCCGAACTTCGGGCTGAAGCCCAGCACCAGCGCGATGACGGCGGCCACCACGAACACCGCGGTGGAGTAGATGCGCGTGGCCGCCATCACGCCGATGTTCTCGGCGTAGGTGGTCACGCCCGTGCCGCCCGCGGCGCCGCTCACCACGGTGGCGATGCCGTCGCCGATGAAGGCGCGGCCCATGTACGGATCGAGGTTGCGGCCGGTCATGGCCGTCACCGCCTTCAGGTGGCCGAGGTTCTCCGCCACCAGGATGATCGCCACCGGCGCGATCAGCAGCATCGCGTTGGCGGTGAACACCGGCGCGGTGAAGGTCGGCAGGCCGAACCAGGCCGCGTTGGCGATGCCGCTCAGGTCCACCGGCTTGCCCATGCCCAGTCCGTTGGTCAGCGCCGCGTAGACCAGCGTGGCCAGGATCAGCCCCACCAGGATCAAGAGGCGCTGCAGCATGCCGCGCGTGAACACCGCCACCAGGCCCACGCAGAGGAAGGTCACGGCCTGCATCCAGGCGTCGAAGTTGCCGGCCGCCATGTTCTTGACCGGCACGCTCGCCAGGTTGAGCCCGATCACCGCCACCACCGCACCGGTGACCACCGGCGGCATGAAGCGCTCGATCCAGCCCGTGCCCACGGCCTGCACGATGGCCCCGATGAGGATGTAGACCACCCCGCAGGCCACGATGCCGCCCAGCGCGACCGCGATGTTGGCGTTGGGGCCCTTGCCCGCGTAGCCGCTGGCCGCGATCACCACGCCGATGAAGGCGAAGCTCGAGCCCAGGTAGCTGGGCACCTTGCCACCGGTGACGAAGTAGAAGATGAGCGTGCCGATGCCGCTCATCAGGATCGCGATGTTGGGGTTGAAGCCCATCAGGATCGGCGCCAGCACCGTGGCGCCAAACATGGCGATGACGTGCTGTACGCCCATGGCGCCGGTCTGCAGCCAGGGCAGCCGCTCGTCGGGCGCGATGACCGCGCCGTTGGCCAGCGCGGACGCGGGCCGTTCAGTCCAGTTGAACATTCTTTTATCTCCTCTTGTTGGATGTAGTGCTCGGTGGCCGGTCGTCCCGGCTTTCCCGGGGCGTGATTGTGGGTGATGAACCCCGCCCTGAACACCGGCACGCACCCTGCCGCCGGAGAAAGAAAACCGCCGCCTTCAGCGCGGCTGCAGCACCGCCATCGTGATGCGCGATACGCAGGTCAGCTCGCCCGCCTCGTTGGTCAGCTCGATCTGCCAGACCTGCGTGGTGCGCCCCCGGTGCACCGGCCGCGCGGTGCCGATGACCCAGCCGCTGGTGACCGAGCGGATGTGGTTGGCGTTGATGTCCAGGCCCACCGCGCGGTCGCCCTCGGGGGCGGAGTAGTGGGCGCCGCAGGAGCCCAGCGTCTCGGCCAGCACCACCGACACGCCGCCGTGCAGGATGCCGTAGGGCTGGCGGGTGCGCTCGTCCACCGGGCAGCGGGCGCGGATGAAGTCGTCGCCCACCTCCAGGAACTCGATGCCCAGCGCGGAAACGACCGTGCCCACGTGGTTGCTCGTGAGCGCCTCGACGGAGATCTCTTTCTTCCAGATACGCATTCAGTGCCTCTTTCTTTCTTCTTGCCTGTAACAGTGGCCAAAACTATAGCGATGGCGGCTGACAAACCGAGTCGCCTTTGCGTGCTACCTTGGGCCGATGAAGCACCCCCTGCGCCGCTGGCTCCTGGGCATCGCCGCCGCGCTGCTGCTCGGCGCGGGCGCCCTGGTGTGGGTGGTGAGCACCCGCCTGCCCACCGACGACGAGGTGGCCGCGAAGATCGCCGACGCCTTCCAGAAGCGCTTCGGCGTCGCCCTGAAGGTGGGCGGCGCCCACTGGGCGCTGGTGCCGGTTCCGGTGCTCGTGCTGTCCGACATCGCCACCGACCAGCCGCGCCCCATCACCCTGCGCCGCGTGACCGTGCGGCTCGATCCCGCGCCGCTGCTGCGGCGCGTCATCGCGGTGGACGAGATCGAGGTGGAGGGCCTGGTGCTGCCGCGCGCCTCGTTTCGGGCGTTCCGGGGCAGGGGCCCCAAGCCGCAGGAAGGCGGCGGAGGGGGCATCGTCCCGCTGCCCGCGCCGTGGACGCTCGCTGCCGTGCCCGTGGAACAGCTGCGCTGGCGCGACGTGACCTGGATCGACCGGCGCGACATCGCGCTGGCCTACGACGGCGAGATCCGCTTCGACCCCGGCTGGCGCCCGCGCCAGGCCCGGCTCGAGCGCGCCGGCCTGGAGCCGCCGGCCCAGCCCGTGCGCCTGCGGCTGGACCGCCAGGCAGGGCAGGACCGCTGGCGCACCCGCATCGATGCGGGCGGCGGCACCTGGAACGGCGTCTCCCGCCTCGAGATCCAGCCCGACGGAAAGATCCAGCTCTCGGCCGACCTGGAGCCGCGCCAGATCGACATCGAGAGCCTGGCGCAGGCCTTCGGGCGCCGCACCTCGGTGGCGGGCAGGTTCTCGGGCACCACCACGCTGCGGGCCGAGGCCGCGAGCACCGACGAACTCGGCGCGCTGATCCGCGGCCTGCACACCCGCACCACCTTCTCGGTGCAGCCCGCCACGCTCACCAGGCTGGACGTGGCCAAGGCCGTCACCACCGCCGGCATCAGCCGCGGCGGCACGACCAGACTGGACGAGCTCACCGGCACCCTCGACACCCAGGGCACCGAGGACGGCGTGGTCATGCAGTACAGCAACCTCAAGGCACGCTCGGGCGTGCTCACGGCCAGCGGCAACCTGAAGCTCTTCAACCGCAGGCTCGACGGCGAGATCGCGGTCGACCTCGTCGACGGCGTGGTCGGCGTGCCGCTGAAGATCGGCGGCACCGCGGGCGACCCGGAACTCTCGCTGACCGGCGGCGCGCTCACCGGCGCGGCCATCGGCAGCGCGGTGCTGCCCGGCGTGGGCACCGCCATCGGCGCGCGCCTGGGGCAGCAGGTGGAGAAGATGCTCGGCGGGGGCAAGCCGGAGAAGCCGGCACCGAAGCCCGTGCCCAAGGCCAGGCCCCGGCCCTGACCCCGGTCCTGAGCGAACTCTAGGCAAAGGCCTTGATGGCCGCCGGCACCGTCAGCACGGCCGTGTAGTAGCCCATGAACTGCACGCCGGTGTTGAACCCGATCGCGCGCGACAGCAGCCCGCCCAGCAGCCCCATGGTCAGGATCACCAGCAACCCGAGCAGCTGGCCTTCCCACACGCTGATGACCACGATCAGCCCGACGAAGGTCGCGATGATCGCCTCGTGGCTCACCTTGCGCGAGACGAACAGTGCCGCGCGGCGCGCGAAGTTCATGGTGAACGGATAGGCCACCAGCGCGGCCAGGATCACCGCCAGCATGCCGTAGCCCAGGAACTCCCAGTGGCTCAGCAGGTTGTGCAGGTTGTGCGTCTGGCCGCTGGCCGCGTCGATGGTGAAGACCGGCGGTGCGTTGAACAGCGGCGCGGCCGGCCCGGCCGCCACCGGGCTCAGCGGCAGGCCGATGGCGATCAGCGGGATCAGCGCCTCGGCGATGTAGGTGGCCTCGGTCACGCCGTTGCGCGCGGCCAGCGTGGTGGTGAGCCGGTGGTAGGCGTGCTTCACGCGCGAGCCGACCAGCTCGCCCAGCACCACCGTCATCGCGACGGGGCTGAACACGAAGGTGGCGCTGGAGACCGCCGCCGTCGCGAAGGTCCACTTCACCTGCCCGCGGTCGAGCACCCGGAACGGATTGGGAAAGTAGCCCGACCAGCCCTTCACGTCGGGCGCCAGCGAGAAGGTGCGGACCTTGTCGCGCTTCATGCGGGCCCGCGCGGCGGGCGAGATCACGGAGAACAGGTCGGCCACCAGCGGCCCGATGGCAATGCCCAGGAAGTAGCTGATGCTGAGCTTCACGCCGTACTTGCCGGTGAGCGCCTGCAGCGCCACGATCACCATCACGAAGGGCGCCAGCGTCGCAACCGACGCCCAGCGCCCGCTGGAGAAGTACGCGATGGCCACTGCCGCCGCCACGAAGATCCACGGCGCCGCCTTGGTGATGGCCGCGCCGTAGGGCGCCAGCAGCACCGCGAACAGCACGGCCAGCGGCACCGCGATGAAGGCCGCGATGATCGCGCCCGACACCATCTTGCGCAGCGCGATGTGCGGCACGCCCAGGTTGCGCAGCACGTTGGCGTCCTGCAGCAGCGGCGTGGCCATGGTGTCGCCCGGAATGCCCAGAAGGGCGGTCGGCACCGCGTGCGTCATGTGCTTGGCGACGGCCGCCGCCAGGAAGAAGGTGAACACGCCCACCGGCGGCACGCCCAGCAGCACCACCAGCAGGGTGAGCGGCGCGAGCGTGGTGGTCTCGTCGGTGCCCGACACGAGGCCGATCGCCGCGAAGACCACGGCGCCCACGAGGCCCATGCCGGTGGCCACGAGGATCTGGTTCAGGAGCGCGGCGTCGATCATTGCGCGGCTCCTTCGACTCCCTCGGCATGCCGGGCGCGGGGCTCGTACGACGCGAACAGTTCGTGGATCTCGAGTTCCTTCATCTCGCGCACCACCACGGGCGGCAGGTCGTCCATCGAGCCGAGGCCGCCGTGCTCGGTGGCCAGTTCGGCCAGCACCTCCTCGCGCCAGCGCGGGTCGGCCGCCGCTCCCTCGACCACCTCGCGCTTCGGCTCGAACAGCCGCGCGCAGATCAGGCCCGACACCACGCAGCCGCCCAGGCCGGCGAGCATGGCGTAGGCCCGCGCCAGCTCGGGCGTGCCCACCGTGCCCGCGAGCACGCGACTGGCGACGAGGTAGCCCGCGAGGCTCACCGCGACGCCGATCGCGATCGACCATGCGAGGTGGCCCAGGTCGGCCGTGTCGCCCCATATCTCCACCAGCCGCCAGCGGGCGGGCGTTGCTTCTTCTGCGTTCATTTCTCTTTGTCTCCGTCTGTGGTCTTGTTCGTGGTCTTGTCTGTGGCCGTCCGTCGTGCCCGTGCCTACTTCTTGCGCAGCGCCTCCAGCAGCGCCACCGCGCGGTCGGTCCGCACGTCGTGTTCGGCGGCCATCTGCCTGGCCACCGCGTCGATCTCGTCGCCCGTGGCGCCCGCCACCAGCGCGATGTTGCGGGCGTGCAGCGCCATGTGGCCGCGCTGGATGCCTTCGGTGGCCAGCGCGCGCAGCGCGCCGAGGTTCTGCGCGAGGCCCACCGCCACGGCCACCTCGCCGAGTTCCTGCGCCGACTTCACGCCGAGGATCTTCAGCGCGAGCCGCGCCAGCGGATGCGTCTTCGTCGCGCCGCCCACCAGGCCCACCGGCATCGGCATCTCGATGGTGCCGACCAGCGCGCCGCGCTTGTCCTTCTCCCAGGTCGTGAGCGAGGTGTAGCGGCCGTTGCGGCAGGCGTACGCATGCGCGCCGGCCTCCACCGCGCGCCAGTCGTTGCCCGTGGCGACGATCACCGGATCGATGCCGTTCATGATTCCCTTGTTGTGCGTGGCCGCGCGGTAGGGGTCGACGGCCGCGAAGGTGTACGCATCGATCACGCCTTCCACCACCTCCTCGCCGCTGCGCTCGCGCGTGGCGAGCACGGCGGGTTCGAGCCGCACGCGTGCGCGGGCCAGCCGCAGGTCGGCCAGGTTCGAGAGGATGCGCAGGCGCACCGTGCCGCCCGTGAGCTGCTCGACCAGCGGCGACACCGCCTCGGCCATGGTGTTGACGGTGTTCGCGCCCATCGCGTCGCGCACGTCGACGACCAGGTGCATCACCACCATCGGGCCGCGCGGCGTGTCGTCGAACACGTGCACCTCGATGTCGCGGCAGCCGCCGCCCAGGCCGATGAGCACCTTGTCGCGGCTGTTGGCGACCTCCAGGATTCGCTCGCGCGCCCGCAGCAGCGAGAGCCGTGCGCCGTACGGGTCGGCGATGCCGATCACCTGCACCTGCGCGCGCATCAGCGGGCCGGTGCTCGAGGCCTCGAAGCCGCCGCCTTCGCGCGCCAGCTTGGCCATGAAGGACGCCGCGGCCACCACCGAGGGTTCTTCCACCGCCATCGGCACCAGGTAGTCGCGGCCGTTCACGGTGAAGTTGCCGGCCACGCCCAGCGGCAGCTCGAAGGTGCCGATCACGTTCTCGACCATGCCGTTGGCGCGTTCCACGCCGAGGGCGCCGGGTGCCTGGAGCAGCGCGGTCTCGTCGGCGGCGAGCGACGCGGCGCGCGCGAGATGTTCGAGGCGCTGCGCCGGAGCGAGTGCGCGGAAATTGGGAATGCGTGAGTCTGCGACCATCGTTGCGTGTCTCTTCGTTCGAAAGAAAGGAGGTTCTGGAGTCGGTTTCGGGAGCGCGCAATTTAGGTCGGCTGTACCGCCGGCGGAAGGTACAGTTTGTCGGGACAGTGCGGACAGCAGCCGGCCTTGCGTGCCCGCTGTGTCACAGTCGACGCCCATGACGACCATTGCCGATTCGCTCGCCAACACCATCGAGCGCCAGATCGCGAGCGGCGCCTACAAGGCCGGCGACAAGCTCCCCTCGCTGCGCGAACTGGCGCAGCTCCACGGCTACGCGAAGAACACCGTGGTGGCCGCCTTCGAGCTGCTGGTGTCGCGCGGGCTGGTGGAGCCCAGGCGCGGCTCGGGCTACTTCGTGCGTCCTCCGCAGCAGCAACAGGCAGCGAAGCCGCCCGAGGACGACGCCGGCAGCCTCGGCCGCGCCATGGACATCGTCTGGCTCATGCGCGAGCAGCTCAAGACGCAGCCCGACGCGATCGCCGTGGGCGATGGCTTCCCGCCGATCGCGTGGCTCGCCGACGTGCGGCTCGACAAGTACCACCCCAAGGTGGTCCGCACGGGGCTCGGTGCGCTCTTCCGCTACGGCAGCCGCTTCGGCTATGCGCCGCTGCGCGATCACCTGGTGCGCAAGCTCGCCGACTTCGGCATCGGCGCGGAGCCGCGGCAGATCGTGCTGACGCACGGCGCCAACGAGGCAATGGACATCGTCGTCCGCTACTTCGTGCCGCCCGGCGGCAAGGTGCTGGTGGACGACCCGGGCTACTACCCGCTGTTCGGCAAGCTCAAGCTCGCGGGCGCCCAGGTGCTGGGCGTGCCGCGCCTGGCCGACGGGCCCGACCTCGAGGCGCTGGAGCGCCTGCTCGTGGCCGAGCGGCCGCGCCTGTTCTTCACGCAGTCGATCGCGCACAACCCCACCGGCTCCGACATCTCTCCCGCCAAGGCATTCCGCGTGCTGCAGCTCGCGCAGAAGCACGACCTGCTGATCGTCGAGAACGACCCGCTGGCCGACTTCAAGCCCACCTCGCTGCCGCGCCTGGCCGCGCTCGACCAGCTGGAGCGCACCATCTACATCGGCAGCTTCTCCAAGTCGTTCTCGGCGGCGCTGCGCGTGGGCTTCATCGCCTGCGGCGCGGACCTGGCGAGCGACCTGGCCGACCTGAAGGCGCTGATCCACGTGAGCAGCTCCGAATACTGCGAGCGCACGGTCGACGTCATCCTGAGCGAGGGCCACTACCAGCGGCACCTCAACCGCCTGCAGACGCGGCTGGGCGAGGCCACGCGCAATGCAATCAGGCTCTTCGAATCGGTCGACGCGGAAGTATTCGCGCGCACCCCGCAGTCGCTCTACGTGTGGGCCGCGCTACCCGGCGTGGCCGACTCGCTGGCCTTCGCGAAGGAGCTGCTGCCGCGCAAGATCGTGATGGCGCCGGGGCGCATCTTCAGCGTCGACTCGACGCAGGTGTCGCGCTGGTCGCGCTTCAACGTGGGCGCCATGGCCGATCCGCGCTTCGCCAAGGCGCTGCGCGTCGCGCTGCGCCGGCAGGCGGGCTGAGCGCCCGCGGCTTCCTCAACGCCCGAAATCCCCGTGCCGGCCCGCGCCGCCGGCGAAGCGCGCGGCACCGGATGCGCCCTCCGCGAAGACCACCGGCACGCCCCGCGCGCCCTCGCGGCGCAGCGCCTCGGCCAGCGGCATGTCCCATTGCTCGTAGGCGGAGCGGCGGTCGGCCAGCATGCATTGCTGCGGAAAGTCGACGAGCTCGCGTGCCAGCTGCTGCGCCGCGGCCAGCGCGCCGCCGGGTGGCGTCATGCGGTTGACCAGGCCCATCGCCAGCGCTTCGGGCGCGCCCACCGCACGGCCCGTGAGGATCATGTCGAGCGCGCGCCCCATGCCCACGATGCGCGGCAGCCGCACGGTGCCGCCGTCGATCAGCGGTACGCCCCAGCGGCGGCAGAACACACCGAACACCGCGTCTTCGTCGGCCACGCGCAGGTCGGCCAGCAGCGCGAGCTCGAGGCCGCCGGCCACCGCGAAGCCGTTCACCGCCGCAATCAGCGGCTTCGACAGCGCCATGCGCGTCGGCCCCATCGGGCCGCTGCCGCCGCCTTCGGGGTCGAGCTCGTTTCGGCGGGCCGGGTCGCCCACGGCGGTGAAGTCGGCGCCCGCGCAGAAGTGGCCGCCCGCGCCGGTCAGCACGGCGACGCGCAGCGCATCTTCGGCCTCGAACCGGCCGAAGGCCTCGCGCAGTTCGGCCGCGACCAGGCCATCCACCGCGTTGCGTTTGCCGGGCCGGTTCAGGGTGATGGTGCAGACGGCGCCATCTGTGTCGCAGCTCACGTATTGCATGGCCATGCACAGGTCCTTCCGGGGCAAAATCCCATCGTAGGAAATATTTCTTCATTTCGCAACGATGGACAAAATATGTAATGTGCCGGTGGCGGTCCCCAGCGCCCCCGACCTGATTCTCGACCTGCTCGTGGCCGACGGCGGCACGCTCAGCGCGCAGTCGCTGTGCCGCGCGGGCGCGCTCATGGGCATCGGCGAGTCGACCCTGCGCGTGGGCCTGACGCGGCTGGCGGCCGAGGGCAAGATCGCCCGCGGCGAGCGCGGCAGCTACTCGCTCGACCGGCGAGGCGCGGCGCTTGCACGCGCGGTCGACGACTGGCGCCACAAGCAGGCGCAGGCGGTCGCATGGCGCGGCGACTGGCTCGCCGTGCACGACGCGGGCGTCTCGCGCACCGACAAGACCGCGTGGCGCCATCACGCGCTCGCGCTCTCGCTGCGCGGTTTCGCGGCGCTGCGGCCGGGCCTGCAGATCCGGCCCGACAACCTCGCCGGAGGGCTGGAGGCCGAACGCGCGCAGCTGGCGGCACTGGGGCTCGCGCCGAGCGCGCTGGTGTTCCGGCTGGCCGACCTCGACGATGCCGCGCAGGCCGCCGCGCGCAAGCTGTGGAACGTGCGCACGCTCGAAGCCGATTACCGTCGCCTGCAGGCCGGCCTGGAACGCAGCGAGAAGCGCCTGCGCACCCAGAAGCTCGAGACCGCGACGCGCGAGTCGCTGCTGCTGGGCCGCGCCGTGATCGGGCACCTCATCCGCGATCCGCTGCTGCCGGCCGAGCTGATGTCGCCCAAGCCGCGCGCCGCGCTACTCGCCGCCACCCGGCGCTACCAGGACAAGGCGCTGGTGCTGTGGCGCAAGTGGCTGGCGCAGCCGTAGCCCCTGGGGCGCCGCTTCAGTGCAGGTTGGCCAGTTCGTCGAACTGCACCACGCCTTCCTTCATGACCAGCGGAATGCGCTCGCCCTGGCCCAGCAGGCAGCCGATGTCGCGCAGCGGGTTGCCGTCCACCACCAGCAGGTCGGCCAGGGCGCCGGGCACCAGCCGGCCCAGCCGGTCGCCCATGCCCAGCACCTCGGCGCCCACGGTGGTCGCGCTGGCGATGGCTTCGGCCGGCGACAGCACCTCGGCGCGCAGGCGGAACTCGTCGCTCTGCAGGCGCTGCGATTCGCCCAGCAGGTCGGAGCCGTAGCCCATCTTCACGCCCGCGGCCTTGTAGATCTCCAGCGAGCGCAGGCCCGCTTCGCGCACGCTGGCCACCTTGGCCACGCTCTCGGACGGCAGGCCGAGGCTCTCGCCCTCGTTGGCCAGCGCGTCGTAGGTGACGAGCGTCGGCACCACGTAGGCGTCCAGCTCCGCCATGAGTCCGGCCGTCGGTGCATCGACGAGGTTGCCGTGCTCGATGGTGCGCACGCCGCAGCGCACCGCGCGCGCGATGGCCGCGGCGGTGTACGCGTGCGCCATCACGTAGGTGCCGCGCCCCTCGGCCTCGGCGACGATGGCGCGGATCTCGTCCTCGCTGTAGCCGAAGGCGCCCACCGGGTCGGTGGGCGAGGCCACGCCGCCGGAGGCCATGATCTTGATCTGGTCCGCGCCCATCTGCAGTTCCTCGCGCACCGCCTTGCGCACCGCGTCCACGCCGTCGGCCACGCGGGCCAGCGCGCCGACGCGCACGCAGGTGGCGCAGGCGCCGTCGTTGTTGCTGCTGAGGTAGTCGGAGCGCGCGCGCATGTCGCCGTGGCCGCCGGTCTGGCTCAGCGCGCGGCCCGAGACGAACAGGCGCGGGCCCTGCGCCAGCCCCGCGTCGATCGCCTGCTTGAACGCGAAGCCCGCGCCGCCCGCATCGCGCACCGTGGTGAAGCCTCGGCGCAGCATGCCGCGCAAGATCGGCACGCTGCGCAGCGTCACCAGCACGTTGGGCATGTGCACCTGCCGCGAGAGATTGAGCTCCACCGCGATCACGTGCACGTGCAGGTCGATGAGGCCGGGCATCACCGTGCGGCCCTTCACGTCGACGACGCGGGCCGAGGCGCTGCGGATCGGCTTGTCCGAAACCTCGCGGACCACGCCGTCCTCGACGAGGACGTGATGGTCTTCCAGCAGCTCGGTGCGCTGCGGATCGAGCAGGTGGGCGTTGCTGAAGAGCACTGCGTTCGTCATGCGGGCGACTCCTTGGTCTGTTGCTCCATCACGGCGGGCACCGCCAGCTGCGCGAACACGCGCGCGGTCTCGACGTGTGCGTCGTCGTACCAATTCTCCTCGTGCAGCATGTTGAGCGTTCCCAGCGTCTCGCCGCGCCAGCGCAGCGGAATGTTCAGCACGCTGCG
Organism: Variovorax sp. SG517; assembly: GCF_013376045.1. Lineage (GTDB taxonomy): Bacteria > Pseudomonadota > Gammaproteobacteria > Burkholderiales > Burkholderiaceae_C > Variovorax. The sequence continues at coordinate 585,194 of NZ_JABMJG010000004.1, forward strand.
GCAGCCCAGCGACACGATGAGTTCATGGTCGTAGAACACGTCGCGCAGGTCGTCGGCGGTGCGCCCGATGTAGGGCAGGCCGCGTTGCATCACCTGCCGCATCCACGGCGAATCGGTGATCGGCTTTCGCCCGCCCACCGGGTAGGCCTCGCGCATGTTGGTGTAGATACGCTCCGACTCGCGCGCCTCGCGGTGGTGGACCAGGATGGTGAAGAGCCTGTGGCCGATGGTCGAGGCCAGCGCCTTGTCGATCGCGTCGAAGGTGGCGTGCGGCTGCTGCGTGTCGGCGTGCGCGAGCGCGACGGCCGACAGCGATTCGTCCAGAAGAAGATTCCTTGGTTGCATGGATCTCGCTTGTCGTTCAGGAAAGCTCGGCGGCCGCGATGTCTTCGAGCGAACGGCCGCGCGTGGGAATGCCCATGAAGGTGACGGCCGCGGCGCCCAGCAGCAGTACGGCCGTCGTCATGCCGAACACGCCCGCGAAGCCCAGCGCCGGATACACGAAGCCGACCAGGATCGGCGCCGTGATGCCGCCGATGCGCCCGATGGCCGACGCCAGCCCCGCGCCGGTGGCGCGCACCTGCGTCGGGAACACTTCGGGCGTGTAGGCATAGACGCCCGCGTAGGTGCCGTTCATGAAGAAGGACAGCAGCACGCCCGCCGCCATGATCTGCGTGTCGCTGTGCGTGAAGGCCAGCCCCAGCGCTGCGATGCCGCCCAGCAGCATGTAGGCCACGATGGTGGCCTGCCGGCCGATCTTCTCGTTGAGCCAGGCGGCCGAGAAGTAGCCCGGGATCTGCGCCAGGTACATCACCAGCGAATAGCCGAAGCTCTTGGTGATGGTCATGCCGTTCTGGATCAGCAGGCTCGGGATCCAGGTGAAGAACGAGTAGTAGCTGAAGGTGATCGACAGCCACATCAGCCAGGTCATGACGCTGATGCGCATGAGCTTGCTGGAAACCAGCGTGGCGTAGTTCTTCAGCAGGCTGCCGCGGCTGCTGCTGGGCGGCGGCGCGGCCACGTCCTCGGCGTTGAGGGCAGGCAGCGCGAGGCCGCGGCGCGCCATGTCGGATTCCATCGCGTCGACGATGGTGTCGGCCTCGGCCTGCCGGCCTTGGCTCTCGAGCCAGCGCGGCGACTCCGGCAGCGCGCGGCGCCACCACAGCAAGAGCAGCACCGGCAGCGCGGTGATGAAGATCACGATGCGCCAGCCCTGCGGGTGCGCCGGCACGATGAAGTAGCCCAGCAGCGCCGCCGCCACGAAGCCGAACGAGAAGAAGCCCGCCAGCGCCCCGGTGAAGGTGCCGCGGTAGCGGCGCGCCACGAACTCCGACAGGTAGGGCGCGATGATCGCGCTCTCGGCCCCCGCGCCGAAGCCGGCCACGATGCGCAGGCCGAGGAATACCGTCCAGCTGTCGACCATGCCGCTGAAGAGCGAGGCCACGCAGTAGATCGCCAGTGCCGACATCATCACCTTGCGCCGCCCGAACAGGTCGCCGCAGGTGCCGGCCGCGAGCGCGCCGAAGAAGAAGCCGATGAAGTTCGCGCTGGCCAGCACGCCGATCTGCACACTGCCGAGCCCCCATTCGGTGCGCAGCACCGGCAGCACGAAGGCGATTACGGCTGCATCCATTGCATCGAAGGTGTAGCCCAGTCCTCCCATGAGGAGCAGGCGCCGGTGAAAGCCGGAGAACGGCAGGCGCTCGATGCGGGCAGACAGCATGGTCATGTGAATCCCTCGACTTCGGTGGTGCGTTGAAAGAGCAACGGTGGCGAAGCGGCAGATCGTAGGATCGCGGGGATATCACGACAAATTTATATGCGTGATTGTGTTCATTGACCCAGTGAATGAAATGACCGGACGGGGCACGCCATGAACTACCGCAATGCCGACCTCAACCTGCTCAAGGTGTTCGAGGCGCTCATGACCGAAGGCAACGTCACGCGCGCGGCCGGCAAGCTGTCGCTGACGCAGCCGGCCGTGAGCAACGCGCTGCGCCGGCTGCGCGACACCTTCGACGATCCGCTCTTCGTGCGCAGCGGCGCGGGCGTCAACCCGACGCGGCGCGCCATCGACCTGTGGGAGCCGCTGTCGCAGTCGCTGCAGGCGATCCGCGCGACCATGGACGTCGAGCACTTCGATGCGCTGCGCAGCACGGCGAGCGTGAGCATCGCCATGTCCGACTACGTGGCGTCCATCGTGGTGCCGCGGCTGGCGCAGAGGCTGGGCAAGGTCGCGCCGTCGATGCAGGTCCACGCCATTCCCAACACGCTGGTCGACTTCGGCCCGGTGCTGGCCGACAACAAGGCCGACTTCGCCATCAGCGTCTACAACGAAGAGGTGCGGAGGCCGGCGTTCCTCAAGTCGCGGGCGCTGTGGTCGCCCGACTTCGTCTGCATCATGCGGGCGGGCCATCCGCTGGCGCGCGCCGAGAGGATCCCGCTGAAGAAGTTTCTTGCCGCGCGCCACGTGGACGTGAGCCTGGTCGGCAAGACCACGCCCACCTACGACCTGTTCCTGCGCAGCCGCGGGCTGCAGCGCAACCTGGTCGCGACGGTGAACCACTACGGCGCGGCCTACGAGGTGGTGCGCCGCTCCGACCTGATCGCCGTGCTGCCGTGGTCGGAGAAGTTCGAGCCGCCGCGCCTGACGGGCCTGCGCAAGATGCCCGTTCCGCTGGAAGCGCCACCGCGCATCATCGAACTCTTCTGGCACCAGCGCAACGAGAGCTCGGGCCTGCACCGGTGGCTGAAGAACACGCTGCTCGACCTGTTCGAGCAGGCCTGAACGCCTGCCCTCGGCGGAAAGTCAGCCCTCGAGCCGCACCACCTGCGCGTCGGCACCGGCAGGCGAGCGAGCATGCAGCCGCTCGACCTCGGCCGCGCGCCGCATGAGCACGGCGCGCTGGTTGATGTAGCCCTTGTCGGTGATCTCGCCCGCGTCGAGGCTCGGCGGCTCCGACAGCACCAGCGCGCAGGCGGGGCATTGCGACGAGCCCGCGCCTTCGTCGCGCAGCGATCGCATCACGGCGGCGATGCGATCGCCCAGCGCCTGCGGCGAGAGCGCGGCGCCCTGGGGGCTCGCGAAGACCAGCATGCCGATCTCGTCGCGGTCGTGGCCGGTGAGCACGATGTCCTGCACGTGCGGCGCGAGCATCGACACCAGCTTCACGCGCAGCGTGCCCACCGACACCCAGGTGCCGCTGGAGAGCTTGAAGTCTTCCGCCACGCGGCCGTCGAAGATCACGCCCTGCGCGGGCTGCGAAGGGTCGGCCAGGAAGCCGGCGTCGCCGATGCGGTAGTAGCCTTCTTCATCGAAGGCCTGCGCCGTTTCGCGCGGTGCGTCGCGGTAGCCGGGAAACACCGACACACCCTTGACGCGCATCTCCAGCTTCTCGCCATTGGGCACGAACTTCAGCTCCAGCCCCGGCAGCGGCGCGCCGATGCAGCCGGCGCCGTCGAGCTGCCAGTGCGCCGAGGTGATGGCGGGCGAGGTCTCCGTCGCACCCCACGAGGTGGTGAGCCACAGCGGCCGCTCGGGCCGCACGCGCCGGGCCACCGCCTCGAGCCTCTGCCAGGTGGAGGGCGCAAGCGCCGCCGCCGCGTAGAAGGCAAGGCGCAGCCGCGAGAACACCTCGGCGGCCAGCGCATCGTCGGCCTCCAGGAAGGGCAGCAGCATGTCGAAGCCGCGCGGCACGTTGAACAGCAGCGTGGGCTTCACCTCGCGCAGGTTGCGCACCGTCTTCTCGATCAGCCCGGGCGCTGGCCGACCCTCGTCGATGTAGAGCGCGCCGCCGTGGCACAGCACCATGTGCAGGTTGTGGTTGGCGCCGAAGGTGTGGCTCCAGGGCAGCCAGTCGACCAGCACCGGCTTCTCCTGCGAAAGGAAGCGCCAAGTCTGCGCCATCATCTGCTGGTTGGCGCACAGCATGCGGTGCGTGTTGATGACCACCTTGGGCTTGCCGGTGGAGCCGGAAGTCAGCAGGTACTTGGCGTGCGTGTCGGGCCGCACGTTAGCGAAAGCCTGCATCACGGCGGGCGTTTCCTTCGCCGCGAGCAACTGATCGAATGACATTGCACCGGGATGAGCATCGGCGTTGCGGCTGAACACCGTAAACGCTTCGACGCCGCAACCCGCGAGCGAGCCGCCGTACACCTTCGCGTCGGATGCATAGATCAGCGCGGGCTTCAGCGCCTGCAGCATGCCGTGCAGCCGCGACGGGTCCTTCGCCATGCGGGAGTAGGCGCTGGACAGCGAGCAGGCAGTGCGGCCGATGTGCATGGCCGCGAGCATCAGGACCGCGTGGTCGATGGCGTTGTCCGAGAGGATCACGACCGGCTGGCCCGCCGGCAGGTTCAGGTCGAGCAGGCCTTGTGCCACTGAGCCGACTATTTGGCGCAATGCGCGGTAGTCGAGCTTGCGCCAGTTTTCGCCGCTCTCGTCGCGTTCAGCGAAGGCCAGCGCGTCGGGTGTCTCGCTCGCCCAGCGTTCGATCCATTCGCCGATGCAGCGCGCATACGGCTTCAGCGTCATCGGCGAACGCAGCGCGAAGGAGCCGTCGTCGAAGTCGATGCGCACCGTGCGGGGTGGAGCGATCAGGGTTTCGTCGTTGAGGAAGTCGGTCATTTCTTTAGTCCGGGTTTTTGTTCGGGGTGCGTGCACAGGCCACCGGGTACTCCCCTCCGCGAATGTCCCCCGGGGCTACGCCCCTCCTCCTTTATTTCGCTGCGGGGAGCACCCGGCACCCTGTGCACAACAAGCGCTGCCGTGTGCTGCTCAGTCAACAAGTGCGTTGAGCGATCACGACGACGGGGTGCCTTGCGGAGCGAAATAAAGGAGGAGGGCGAAGCCCGGGGGACATTCGCGGAGCAAGGTACCCCGTCGTCGTGAGCGCACCCCGAACCGGGCGCTCACAACACGACAAGAGTTAAACGAGGCCTCTGTCTAGTCGAGCTTGCCGCTATCGGCCTTCGCGCGAATCAGGTTTAACAGCAGGGTGTCGCGCGCCGCTTCGAGATCCGCTGTGTAGCGTTGCCCCAGTTCCTCGTCGACACCTTCCTTCACCTTCTTCTTCAGCTCCGCCGTCACCGACGGCGCCCCCAGGTCCTTCCACCAGTCCTCGATCGGCCCGCCCAGGTGCGCAAGCACATGCTCGATACCGTCCGCGCCGCCAGAGAGATGCAGGTTCATGAACGGCCCCATCACTGCCCAGCGCAGGCCGGGCCCGTGCGCGATGGCCGTGTCGATGTCGGCCACGCTAGCCACGCCCTGGTCGACGAGGTGGAAGGCTTCGCGCCACAGCGCCGCCTGCAGCCGGTTCGCGATGTGGCCTTTCACCTCGCGCTTCACGTGGATCGGCCGCTTGCCGATGGCTGCGTAGAAGGCCATGGTGCGCTCGATGGCCTCGGCCGAGGTCTGTTCGCCGCCGATCACCTCCACCAGCGGGATCAGGTGCGGCGGGTTGAACGGATGCCCCAGCACCACGCGCTGCGGATGCGCGCAGCCCGACTGCACGCCGCTGATTGCGAGGCCCGAGGAGCTCGATGCAAGGATCGTCTCCGGTGGCGCGGCTGCGTCCATGCGGCGGAACAGGTCGATCTTGAAATCCATGCGCTCGGGGCCGTTCTCCTGGACGAAGTCGGCCACCGAGACGGCGTCTTCCAGGCTGTCGTGGAAGCGCAGGCGTTCGATGGAGGCACCCGGCGTGAGGCCGAAGCGCTCCAGCGTGGGCCAGTGCTTCGCCACGGCTTCGCGCAGCCGCTCTTCCGCGCCGGGCGAGGGGTCGGTCGCGTTCACGTCGAGCCCGTGCGCGAGGAAGTGCGCGGCCCAGCTCGCGCCGATCACGCCGGTGCCGACCACCGCCACGCGCTGGATGTCCGAGGATGTGCTCATGTCGATTTCCACCGCGCGCAGCGGCTCTCCGCCTTCGTGGTCCATGCGGCCTCGCCGTGGATCGGCTCGACCACCTTGTAGTAGTCCCAGGGCTCCTTCGACTCGGCTGGCGTCTTCACCTGCATCAGGTGCATGTCGTGCACCATCAGCCCGTCTTCGCGCAGCCAGCCGCCCTTGACGAACATGTCATTGAACTTCGTCTTGCGCAACTGGGCCATCACCTTGTCGGCGTCGTCGCTGCCCGCGGCCTTTACCGCCTGCAGATATTGCAGCGCTGCCGAGTAGTCGCCGGCATGGAAGGAGGAGGGCATGCGCTTGTGCCTGTCGAAGAAGCGGCGCGCCCATTCGCGCGACTCGGGGCTCTGGTTCCAGTACCAGCTGTCGGTGAGGTACATGCCCTGCGACGCCTTCAGGCCCAGCGCGTGCACGTCGTTGATGGTGATGATCATGCCCGCCAGCTTCATGTTCTTGCCGATGCCGAACTCCGCCGCCGACTTGATCGCGTTGACCGTGTCGCCGCCCGCGTTGGCCAGCGCCAGCGCCAGCACCTGCGCCTTCGAGCTCTGCGCCTGCAGCATGAACGACGAGAAGTCGCTCGCGCCCAGCGGATGCTTCACCGAGCCCGCCACCGTGCCGCCCGCGGCCTGCACCGTCTTCGTGGCGTCGTTCTGCAGCGCCGCGCCGAAGGCGTAGTCAGCCGTCACGAAATACCAGCTCTTGCCGCCGGCCTTGACCACCGCACTCGCGGTGCCGCGCGCCATGGCCACCGTGTCGTAGGCGTAGTGCACCGTGTATGGCGAGCAGTACTCGTTGGTGAGGCCCGAGGCCCCCGAGCCCACCACGAAGTAGGGCTTCTTCTTGTCGGCCGCCACGCCCGCCATGGCGATGGCCGCGCCCGAGTTGACGCCGGCGATCAGCATGTCGACCTTCTGCACGTCGAACCACTCCCGCGCCTTGGCGGCGGCGATGTCGGGCTTGTTCTGGTGGTCGGCCGTGACCAGCTCGATCTTCCTGCCGTCGATGGCGCCGCCCATGTCGGCGATGGCCATGCGGATCGCCTCGGCGCCGGCCGGTCCGTCGTAGTCGCGGTAGATGCCCGACATGTCGCTGATGAAGCCGATGCGGATCACGTCGTCGGACACCTGGGCCGAGGCGCCCGTTGCGAAGAATGCCGCGCCGAGTGCCACGGCCAGGGCGGTGCGGGAAAGATTGCTCATGTACTTGTCTCCGTTCGTTTTCCTGTCGCCTGCCTTCAGCCCAATGCGAACTCGGGCCTGGGCGTGCCCACCCGCGGCAGGCCCATCATCTGCCGCGCCTCGGCGGGCGTGGCCACTTCCATGTCGAGCTCGCGGATCACGCGCACGATGCGCTCGGTGAGCTGCACGTTGGTAGCCAGCTCGCCCTGGCGGAAGTAGAGGTTGTCCTCCAGGCCCACGCGCGCATGGCCGCCCAGCAGCAGCGCCGCCACGTTGGCCTCCAGCTGCGAAGGGCCGATGCCGCTCACGCAGAAGATGCTGCCCTTGGGCAGCGTGTCGACCATCATCTGCAGGAAGCGCGGCGAATACGGCATCGCATTCTGGAAGTTGCGGTGCACGTTCATCACCAGGTTGATGAAGTAGGGCTCGTCGTCGTGGCCCTCGCCGATCAGCGTGGTCGTGTCCTGCAGGATGTGCGTGGGGCTGAACACTTCCCACTCGGGCTTGATGCCGCGCGCCTTCATGCCGGCGGCCAGTTCGCGCCCGCGGGTGATGGGCGTGTCCATCAGGATCTGCTTGCCCTCGAAGCTCAGGTTCAGCGTGGTCGCGTCGAGGGTGCACATCTCGGCGCCGGCGTCCATGCCCTTGATGCGCTCCTCCCACGCGATCTCCCAGCGGTCGCCGGCCAGCGGCTTGACCATGTCGCCGTGCACGCCGCCGCCGGTGGAGTTGTTGATGACGATGTCGCAGCCGCCCGCGCGGATGCGGCTGTTGATGTCGCGGTACACCTCGGCGTCGCAGGTGGCGCCGTCGTCGGGCCGGCGCGCGTGGATGGCGACCACGCTGGCGCCGGCGTTCCAGCAGCGCAGCACGTCGGCGGCGATCTCGGCGGGCTGGGTCGGGAGGTGGGGGTTCTGCGACTTGTGCGCCATGCCGCCGGTGGGGGCGATGGTCACGATCACTTTGCGCTTCGACATGCTCGGGGGCTCCTGGTGTCTTTCATTGGGGCCGCGCTATTATTTTTGGGTGCGCAGGCACACTCAGTCATCGCGACGACATTCGGGCTCAGGGTTTACGCACCCCGCGCCTTCAGGAGCTTTCATTTCATGCCCACGACGAAGCCGGCCCCCAGGGCGGCATCGCTGACGATCCCGCAACTGCTGCAAGGCTCGGCCTGGTTCCCCCTGCTCGACGTGAGCGCGGGCGAGCGCGTGCTCGACGAGATGCGCGAGGTCGAGGTGGCGGCGGGCGCCGCCCTGTGCCGGCGCGGCGACACGCCGCTGCACTGGTACGGCACGCTCGAGGGCCTGCTCAAGTGGTCGATCACCTCGAGCGACGGCCGCTCCGTGACCTTCGGCGGGCTCTCGGTAGGCAGCTGGTTCGGCGAGGGCACGCTGCTGCGCGCGCTGCCGCGCTCGGCCGACATCATCGCGCTGCGGCCCAGCCGCGTGGCGGCGCTGCCGCTGGAAACCTTCGAGTGGCTGCACCGCACGCAGCGCGGCTTCGATCACTTCCTGCTGCAGCAGATCAACGAGCGGCTGCACTGGTTCATGGGCAACTACGCGGCGCATCGCCTGCTCGACGCCGACAGCCAGGTCGCCCGCGCGCTGGCGGGGCTGTTCCACCCGTGGCTGCACCCGGGGAGCGAGCCGCACCTGCAGACCTCGCAGGAAGAGATCGCGAACCTCTCGGGTGTCTCGCGCCAGCGCTGCAATGCGGCGCTGAACCGGCTGAAGGAGGCGGGCTTCCTTCGCATCGAATACGGCGGCATCACCGTGATCGATCTCGAAGGGCTGCGGCGATTCATCAGCGAGTGAGCGGATTCGCTCCCTCTCCCCTCGGGGAGAGGGTTGGGGTGAGGGCAAGGCGCCCGAGCAAGCGCCGCGCTCCGTTCGAGACACTCACCCTCACCCTGGCCCTCTCCCGCAAGCGGGAGAGGGGACAACACCAAGTCAGCGCGTATGGTGCGACGCCGCCCGCTCATACACCGGCGTGTCGATCCCCTCCATGCGCGCCTTCAGCTGCAGCGCCAGGAACTGCGAGTAGTGCCGCGACTGGTGCAGGTTGCCGCCGTGGATCCAGAGGTTGTCGACCTGCGTGGGCTTCCACATGTTGCGCAGCTCGCCTTCCCACGGGCCCGGGTCCTTGGGCGTGTCGGAGCCCAGGCCCCAGCACTTGCCGACCTTGTCGGCGATCTCGGGCGAGATCAGGTCGGCGAGCCAGCCGTTCATCGAACCGTAGCCGGTGGCGTACACCAGCAGATCGGCGGGCAGCTCGGTGCCGTCGGTCAGCGTCACCGAGCGCTCGTTCACCCGCTCGATGTTCACGCCGCTCTTCAGGTGGATGCTGCCGTTGGCCACCAGCTCCGAGGCACCCACGTCGATGTAGTAGCCCGAGCCGCGCCGCAGGTACTTCATGAAGAGGCCCGAGCCGTCGGCGCCGAAGTCGAGCATGAAGCCCGCCTTTTCGAGCCGCGCGTACAGGTCGGCATCGCGCTTCTTCATCTCCTCGTATACCGGGATGTGGAAGGTGTGCATGATCCTGTAGGGCACCGACGCGAAGATCAGGTCGGCCTTGTGGTGGTCGATGCCGTTCTTCACCGCCTGCTCCGAATAGAGCCCGCCCAGCGCCAGTTCCATCAGCGACTGCGAGGGCGCGATGTGCGTCGAGGAGCGTTGGACCATCGTCACGTCGGCGCCGTGCTCCCACAGGGCGGCGCAGATGTCGTGCGCCGAGTTGTTGGAGCCCAGCACCACGCACTTCTTGCCGGCATAGGCCTCGGGCCCGGGGTGCTGGCTGGAGTGGTGCTGCTCGCCCTTGAAGTTCTCCGCGCCCGCGATCTTCGGCACGTTGGGGTAGCCCGACACGCCCAGCGCGAACACCAGCTGCCTCGGCCGCAGCACCACCGGCTTGCCTTCGCGCTCCACCGTCACCTCCCAGCGCTGCGAGGCTTCGTCGAAGCGCGCCTTCTTCGCGATGGTGGAGCTCCAGTAGTTGAGCTCCATGATCTTCGTGTACATCTCCAGCCAGTCGCCGATCTTGTCCTTGGGCGCGAACACCGGCCAGTCGTCGGGGAAGGGCATGTAGGGCAGGTGGTCGTACCAGACCGGGTCGTGCAGGCACAGCGACTTGTAGCGCCTGCGCCAGGAGTCGCCGGCCTTCGCGTTGCGCTCCACGATGATCGTCGGCACGCCCAGCCGCCGCAGCCGCGCCCCCAGCGCGATGCCGCCCTGGCCACCGCCGATGATCACCACCTCCGGCTGCTCGGTGTAGCCCAGCGTGGCCTCCTCCTCGCGGCGTTTCTCCAGCCAGGTCTGGCGGCCCTTGTGCACGCCGTGCTCCGCGCCCTTGATGCGGTTCTCGCCCGTCTTCTCCTCGAAGCCTTTCAGCTCGGTCATGGTGGTGAGCAGCGTCCAGGCCTTGCCGTTGCGCAGCCGCAGATGGCCGCGCCCGCGCGCCACGCGCGTCTCGAAGGTGAACCATGCATCGACCACGCCATCGGCCTCGGTCGCCTCGCCTTCCACCGCGAAGGCCGTGGGCTGCACGTCGGCCAGCCGCGCCTGCAGCATCGCGCGGATGGCATCGGGGCCTTCCTGCGTGCGGATGTTCCAGGTGAAGGCGACAAGGTCGCGCCAGAAGCCGTCGGCCTCGAACAGAGAGGCGGCCGCGTCGATGTCGTTGCGCGCGAGCGCGGCGGCGAAGTCGGCGAGCCATTGGGCCGCGGCCCGGGTGGGGGCGGTGGTAGGGTCTGTCATTGCGTGTCTCCGGTGCGTCGTTGATGGATGCGCGGCGCCTTGGGGGCGGCGCGGCATGCGTTGCGCAGCTTTCGTGCCGTGCGCAGGGCGACGATGGATCAATGACTTGCGCGGGGTTTTGTCGCAGCGGAAGCGTTTGTCGCACGCTGCATGCGACGAAGGCGAGACAACTGTCGCAGCGCGTCTCAGTCGTCCGCCAACGGCCGGCCCTCGCGCCAGAAGCCGCGGAGCTTCTTCCACCACCTTGCGCTTTCCGGCAGCAGGAACGGCTCGAACCGGTCTGGCGACGTGCCGGGGCGGTGCATGTTCGCGTTCTGAAGATCCTCGAGCAGGCCGACCGTGGCTGCCTCCTGCACGAAGGAGTCTCCTTCGAGGTGCAGCCTTTCAACGACCGAGAACACGCGGCGCAGGGTGGCGTGGTCGCCCGTCGCCAGGAGATCGCAGATGTGCCGCGCGAAGCTGCCGAGCACGATGTAGTACGGAATCGGAGGATCGTCCGCGTATTCAGCCTGGAACTCCTCCCACGTGCCGGCGAAGGCGGGGCTGGCCTCCACCAGCAGCGGGATCATCCGGGAAGCATCGATCATGTGGGCGCGGCCTGCATTCTTTTTTTGGGGCGCTCATGATGACATCCTGCGCGGCGGCGCGATGCCGTGGCGCTTCATGTGCCGGTACACCGTGGCACGGCTCAAGCCAAGTTCGTCGGCCGCGCGTGCCACGTGCCATCGGTGGCGCCTGAGCAGTTCGATCAGCTCGTTGGCGGCGATGTCATCTGCGTCGTCGGCCGAAGAAGCGGCGACACGGGCCACGTTGGCCGGGGTTACGTTGCCCGATCGTGCAGGCAACTGGAGCTGGAGGTCTTCCACGCCGACCCGGCCGTCGCTGCACAGCGCCAGCGCGAGCCTCAGCACATTGCGCAGCTCCCGCAGATTCCCTGGCCAGTCGTGCGCCAGCAGCCTCTGCATCGCCTCTTCCGACAGCCGTGCCGGTGAAGACATCGCCGCGGCCTCCTCGTTGAACATGCCCTCGATCAGGTAGCGCATGTCGCCGCGCTCGCGCAGCGGCGGCAGCTTCAGCACCGCGCCGCACAGCCGGTAGTAGAGGTCCTCGCGAAAACGCCCCGAGGCCACCAGCCCGGGCAGGTGCCGGTGCGTGGCCGCCACCACCGCAATGTCCACGCGCTGCGGCGACTCTGCGCCCAGCGGCAGCACCTCGCCTTCGGAGAGCACGCGCAGCAGCCGGGTCTGCAGCGCCATCGGCATGTCGCCGATCTCGTCGAGGAACAGCGTGCCGCGGTCGGCCTGCGCGATCAGGCCCTTCATGCCTTTGGCGCGGCCGCCGGTGAAGCTGCCGGGCGTGTAGCCGAACAACTCGCTCTCGATCAGCGAATCAGGGATGGCCGCGCAGTTCACTGCCACGAAGGGCATCGCCGCGCGGCTGCTCGCGCCGTGCAATGCGCGGGCCAGCACTTCCTTGCCGCTGCCGGTCTCGCCTTCGACGAGCACGTGGATGCCGCGATCCACGAGGCGGCGTGCCTGCGCGAGCAGCTTCTGCATCTGCGGGTCGTCGCCCGCGATGCGTTCCAGCGGCGGCAGTCGGTCGCTGGGGCGCGGGGCTGGCGTCGCGGATGCCGGGGCGGCGGCGCGCCGCACGCGCGGCGCCAGCAGCGACGCGTGGTACTCACCCCCGCCGGGCAACAGCACCGTGTGCGCGAAGGGCATCGCCGACGCGCCACCGTTGCCGATGCGCCAGATCGCATCCATCGGCATGTGCAGCCATTCGGATATCGCGCCTCCCAGCGTGCGCCCTGCAAAGGCCTGCCGCGCGCCGCCGTTCGCGCCCACCACCGTGCCGCCCTCGTCGAAGGCCAACATCACCTCGCCCGACACGTCGACGAGGCCGAAGGCACTGCCCAGCCGCAGGATCCAGTGGCCGCGGAAGCTGCGCAGGAAGTCGGCATCCTCGATCATCCGCGCGTAGATGGCCACCAGGTGCCGCACGAGATGCTGGCTCTCCCTGGCCTCGGGCGAGCGCAGCGCCGAAACATCGAGGATGGCCGTGAGCTTGCCGCTGTGGTCGAACAGCGGCGCGGTGGTGCAGGTCAGCGCGATGTGCGTGGCGTCGAAGTGCTCGGTCTGGTGGCAGGTCATCGGCTGGCGCTCGACCAGGCAAGTGCCCACGCCGCAGGTGCCCGCGTGCGCCTCGTTCCAGTCCGCGCCCAGGTAGAGGCCGGCCTTGCGCAGCTGGTCGTCCCACGCGGGGTTGCCGATGTAGTCGACGGTGATGCCTTCGGCGTCGGTCAGTAGCACCATGTAGCCCAGGTCGGCCACGCGGCGGTAGATGTCTTCCATGCCCGAGCGAGCGGCTCTCAGGAAATGTTCGAGCTGCTGCTGGTGCGCCCGCACTTCCTGCGCCGGCAGGATGCGCGCGGGCATCGGCTTCGACGGGTCGAGTCCGTGGTCGCGCACGCAGCGCGCCCACGACTTGTGGACCAGGCTCTGCGCCGGATCGGCCAGCGCCGCGCCGGTGGTGATCGAATAGACGTTGTCGATGTGACGCGATTGCAGGGACGTCATGCGCAGCCTCGCGAATGGGTGGGCACGGCCACGCGGGGCCGTGGAGCCGACCATCATTCGGCTGTCGCACTGTCGCAGCACAGAGGTGAAACCCGGTGAAGTCCGAAGACCACCTTCGTGCTTTGCAACAGAGTGTGCCGCCGGTTCCCTCAGCGGCAGGCGAAGCTCTCGGCCTTGCTCACGTCGCCGCCGAGGTACGCGATCTTCTTCGGATAGGTGCACAGCGGCCGCGCGAGCGACTTGCCGGCGTTCTGCATCACCATGCCGTCGGGCGCGATGCCTTTCTCGACCCAGTCGGTCAGCGCCGTGAACAGCTGGTTCTGCGCCGGCAGCGGCGGGTCGGCCGCGGGGCTGGTGCCGGCCAGGCCGTTGACGGAGCCCACGCCCGCGCAGTGGCCCATCGCGGGGATCTCCACGTAGCGGTAGAACTTCTGCAGTGCATCGATGCCGCCCATCGCCTTGGCCGCGCGCTCGTAGTAGTTGGCCGTGCCCGAGTTGGGGATGAGCTGGTCGGCCAGCCCGTGGTAGGTCAGCAGCTTGGCACCGCGGTCGCGGAAACGTGCGAGGTCGGGGTTGTCGGCGTTGATGTTCGCGAACGCGGACTGCAGTGCCTTGCCGCGGTCACTCGCGTTGGCGAGCTGCGCGTAAGACAGGTCCTTCCACTTGTCCGCGCCGTTGCCCGTGGCGTTGATGAAGTCCGGCGTGGCGATCGTCGGGTCCTGCAGGTTCAGAGCCACCTGGTGCGCGGCGATGTGGAAGGGCATGGGCACGCCGGCCACCGAGTCGGCGAGCGAGAAGCCCGGCGCGCCGGGGCTGTTGAGCGCGGTGCCGCGCGTGAGGCCGTACCAGAGCTGGTTCGACGCCAGCGTGGCGCCGTAGCCGTTGTCGCCCGCGGGCGCCGGCGCGCTGCCGTCGCGCGTCTGGCCGTACCAGATCTTGTTGACGGCCTGCGCCTGCGCGGTGCTCAGGCAGGCGGCGGTGGCGTTGGTGCCGCCGCTGGCGGTGCAAAGCACGGTCTTGTCCTGCGCGGGGTCGTACTTGCAGGCGGCAGGGTCGCTGATGAAGCCGTCGTGCTGGCCCGTGAGCGCGCTGTCGCAGGCGCTCACCGCCGACGAGGACACCAGCGCCAGTTGGTCCGGCGTGAGCGGGGTGCCGCCGAGGTCGCGCTGAATCACCACCTGCGGATAGAGCTCGGCGGTGATGAAGCTGGTCCAATTGATCGCGCTGTTGCCGGCCAGGATGCCGTCGAAGTCGTCGGGGTTCACCTGCGCCTGCATGTGGCCCTGGCGGCCGCCGGTGGAGCAGCCGTCCCAGTAGGCGTATTTCGCGTCGCGCTGGTAGAAGCCGGCGGCGAGTGCCTTGGCCTTGACTGCCATCTGGTGGATGCCGCGGCTCGCGAAGTCGGTCCACAGCGTGGTGTTGACGGTGCCGTCAGGGTTCATCGCGAACGAGCCGTCGACCGAAGGCAGCGGGGCCTTCGAAGCGTGCCCCGCGTCGGTCACCGCGCTCACCGAGCCTTCGCCCGCCGCGATCGCGGCGGCATTGGCGCCGCCGATCTGCGTCTTCGCGCTGATGCCTGCGTCGCCGACGAAGCCGCCGCCGCCGAGCACTCGCACGCGGTTGTTCCACGAGGCCTGCGAAGGCAGCCACACCTCGATGCCGATGCCCGGCGAGGTCGATGGCGCATCGGCCGGGCCCGCATGGCCCGGCCCCACGTTGAGCTTGACCATGCACACGTCGCTGGCTGCCACCGTGCCCGAGGCTTTGCCGTCGAGGTTCAGGTCGTCGCCTTTCCTGAACTGCTTCACCACCGTCACGGTGGTGTCGGCATCAGGCTTGAACGCGGTCTTCAGGCTTTCGTCGCAGGCCAGCGCCACCGGCGCGGCGGCGGGTGGCGCCGGCGAGGGAACCAAAGGCAGAACGGCGGGGCCGGGCGAACTGCTGCCGCCGCATGCGGTGAGCGCGGCCGCGGTGACAAGGCTCAGACAGAGGGCGGTTGCCGCGCGGGGGGCTGGCGTGGGTGTTGGCATCTTCTCGTCTCCTGTTATGTAGAGACATGAATTTGCCCGCGCCCCCCGCCGCGGTATATCAACATGCGATCAACGCTTGCAGGATTCCTTCACCCTCCACCGGGACTTACCCGCGCCGCGCGCGCGCCGGCGTGGTGCCCACCAGCTGGCGGAACACCTGCGTGAAATGCGCCTGGCTCGAGAAGCCCACGGCCTGCGCGATCTCTGCGAGCGACTGGTTGCCGCGCAGCAGCGACAGCGCATGGCGCACGCGCTGCTCCATCACGTAGCGGTACGGCGTCGCGCCGGTGCTGGCGCGGAACAGCCGCGTGAAATGCACCGCGCTCAGGTGCAGCTCGGCCGCGAGTTCGTCGATGCCGAAGTCCTCGGACAGATGCTGCATGACCCAGTCGTACACCTTGCGAAGATCGTTCTGCGAGAGCCGTCCGCGCGGACGCCGGGTGTTGCCGATGGCGCCGTAGCGGTTCTGCAGGTAGCTCGCGAGCGCCATCGACAGGCCCTGCGCATGCAGGCGGCCCGAGCTGCAGCCGCGCTCCACCTCGTCGCGCATGGCGAGGACCAGTGCCGACAGCGTCGCATCGGTGGTCGACAGGTGCGTCTGCAGGTGCAGCTCGCCGTCGCCCTCGGGCATGAGGCTGCGCAGCGCCTCGGGGCGGATCTCCAGCACGATGGTCTCGGAGAGCTCGCCAGTCCAGGTCGCGCGCTCGACCTCGTAGCCTTGTTCGAAGATGAAGATTCCGCCGGCGTTCGACTCGAAGGGATGCAGGCGCCGCCCCCGCGTCATCGCGCCTTTCACATGGCCGCGCACGCACAGGCCGATCAGCGGATGCGGGTTGTAGCAGGCGGGGTTCTCGCCGTCGCCCGACATCGCGCGCACCTCGAGCGCGAAGCCCTGCCACGCAGTGGCCTGCGCGTTCATCAGCATCCTGCCGTCGAAGGGCAGGGGCTTGCCCGATGTGTCGAGGAGGCTGATCTCGCGCGTCATCGCGTGGCCTACACGCCCAGCAGCTCCTCCAACGCATGCGGCTCGGCCAGCAGCTCCGCCGAAGCGCCGTGCCGCACGATCTGCCCTTTTTCCATCACCACCGCGAGATCGGTGTTCGCGAGCACCTTGCGGTAGTCGCGGTCGACGATCAGCGTGGCGATGCCTGTCGCGCGGATCTCGCCGATCACGCGCCAGATCTCGGCCACGATCAGCGGTGCGAGGCCTTCGGTGGCCTCGTCGAGGATCAAGAGGCGCGGGTTGGTCATGAGCGCGCGGCCGATGGACAGCATCTGCTGCTCGCCGCCCGACAGTTGCTGGCCGCCGTGCGAGAGGCGTTCGGACAGGCGGGGGAAGGTGGCCATCACGCGGTCGAAGGTCCATTCGCGGCGGCCGTCGATGCCCGCTCGCTCGCTCATCACGAGGTTCTCGCGCACCGACAGGTTGGGGAAGATGCCGCGCCCTTCGGGCACGTAGCCGATGCCCAGGCGCGCCATCTTCTCGGGCGGCAGGCCGGTGACGGTGCGGCCGTCGACCTGCACTTCGCCCGACGCGGGGCGCACGTAGCCCATCATGGTGCGGATCAGCGTGGTCTTGCCCATGCCGTTGCGCCCGAGCAGGCCGACGGAGGTGGCCGCCGGAATGCCGGCATGCACGCCGCGCAGGATGTGGCTGTTGCCGTAGTAGGTGTTGAGATCGCGCACGAGCAGCATGTCAGTGGTCTCCCGCCGGGCCGCCCCAAGGGAGGCCAGCGCCCCCTTGGGGGGCAGCGAATACACGAAGTGATGAGCGTGGGGGCATCAGTGGTCCTCTCCGAGATAGGCCGTGCGCACTTCGGGGTTCTCGCGGATCTCGGCCGGGTTGCCGCTCGCGATGACCGCGCCGTTCACCATCACGGTGATGCGGTCGGCGATGCGGAAGACCGCGTCCATGTCGTGCTCCACCAGCAGGATCGCGTGCGTGGCCTTCAGCCGTGCAAGCAGCGTGAGCATGCGGTCGGTCTCCTCGGCGCCCATGCCGGCGAGGGGCTCGTCCAGCAGCAGCACGCGCGGGTTGGTGGCCAGGCACATCGCCACCTCGAGCTGGCGCTGCGCGCCGTGGCTCATGGTGCCGGCGATGCGTTGCGCCTCGTGCGCGAGGCCGGCGGCTTCGAGCGCCGCGTCGGCCGATGCGCTGCTCGTGGCGCAGCCGCGCGAGGACTGCCAGATCGCCCAGGGCTTCGGCCTCGCGGCCTGCGCGGCGAGGCGGCAGTTCTCGTGCACGCTGAACTCCGGGAAGATGGTCGTGCGCTGGTAGCTGCGGCCCACGCCGTCGCGCGCGCGCTTCCATTGCGCGCGGCCGGTGATGTCCACGCCGTCGAGCGCGATGCGACCTTCGCTCGCTTCGATCTCGCCCGAGAGCATGTTGATGAGCGTCGACTTGCCGGCGCCGTTGGTGCCGATCACGGCGTGCACCTCGCCCACGTGCAGGTCGAGCGTGACGGCGTTGACGGCGGTGAGGCCGCCGAAGCGGCGGGTGAGTTTCTCGACGGAAAGGAGAGCGGCCGTCATGCGACCCCCTTTGGAGAGAGGCGCTGCACAAGGCCGATCAGGCCCTTCGGCAGCAACGCCACGAACACGATGATCGTGAGCCCCAGCGTCAGCTGCCAGTGGTCGGCCAGCGGGCCCATCACCGCGTGCGTGGAGAAGATTTCCTTGAGCAGCGTGAACGCCACAGCGCCGATGACCGCGCCGCGCAGGTGGCCGAGGCCGCCGAGGATCACCATCAGCAGCACCTCGCCCGAGTTGTGCCAGGCCATCAGCTCCGGGTTGACCACGCCGTCGCGCGAGGCCAGCAGGAAGCCCGCGAGCCCGGCCAGCGCGCCGGCCACCACGAAGGCCGCGAGCTTGTAGCCGTACACAGCGAAGCCGGCGGCGCGCATGCGCTGCTCGTTCACGCGAATGCCCGCGAGCGCCGCGCCGAAGCGCGAGCGCCGGATGAGCGCCAGCAGCGCGTAGGTGAACACCAGCGATGCGAGCACCACGTAGAACAGCACCGTGCGGTTCTCCATGTCGAGCGCGCCGATGGCGGGCCGCACGTACATGTAGATGCCGTCGCTGCCGCCGCCGACCTTGGTGTCGTGGAACACGAAGAAGGCCATCTGCGCGAAGGCCAGCGTCACCATGATGAAGTACACGCCGCGCGTGCGCAGGCTCAGTGCGCCGACGAACAGCGCGTAGAGCGCGGCCGCGCCCATGGCGGCCGGCAGCAGCAGTGCGAAGTTGCCGCCCTCGTTGCCCGAGGCCAGCACGGTGACGTACGCGCCGATGCCGTAGAACGCCGCGTGGCCCAGGCTCACGAGGCCGGTCATGCCCACCAGCAGTTCCAGGCTCAGCGCGAAGATCGAGAGGATCATCACCTTCACGATGAAGTCCGATGCGTAGTTGCCCATGAACGGGCCGGCGATGCCGATGGCGACCGCGCAGGCCACGGGCAGCAGGAATGCGCCGCGCTTCATGGCTGTCATGGCCGCCTCCCCATCAGCCCCTCGGGCTTCCAGATCAGCACGATGGCCATCAGCAGGTAGATGCCGATGCCGGCGAGATCGGCGAAGAACACCTTACCGAAGGTATCGACGAAGCCCACCAGCAGCGAGGCCACCAGCGCGCCGGTGATCGAGCCGATGCCGCCGATCACCACCAGCACGAAGCAGATGATGAGCACGCTCGCGCCCATGTTCGGGTACACGGAAGACATCGGCGCGGCGATCATGCCGGCCAGCGCCGCGAGCGCCACGCCCGCGGCGAACACGATGCGGTAGAGCCGCTTCACGTCGATGCCCAGGCCGCGCACCATGTCGCGATTGCTCGCGCCGGCGCGGATCATCATGCCCAGGCGCGTGCGGTTGACCACCCAGTACAGGCCCACGGCCAGCACGATGCAGGCGGCCGATGCGAAGAGGCGATACCAGGGGTAGCTCATCACGCTGCCCAGCGCGAAGCTGCCGTCGAGCCACGCGGGCACCTTCACGCCGTGTACGTCGTTGCCCACCAGAATGGAGCGCAGCTCCTCGAACACCAGGATCAGGCCGTAGGTCATCAGCACCTGCTGCAGGTGGTCGCGCTGGTAGAGATAGCTGAAGAAGGCCCATTCGAGCAGGTAGCCGAACACGGCCGCAAGCACCACGCCGGCCACCAGCATCAGCAGGAACTGATCGCCGAACAGCGGCGCGAGCGAGAACGCCATGTACGCGCCGATCATGTAGAAGCTCCCGTGGGCGAGGTTGATGACGCCCATGATCCCGAAGATCAGCGTCAGCCCCGAGGCCACGAGGAAGAGAAGGAGTCCGTACTGAACCGAGTTCAGGCACTGGACCAAGAAGGTTCCGAAATCCACGAGGAGGTTCTCTCAGGGCGGGATCGTTGAGGAAGGATGCAGTTCGCGGGACACCGCGGAACCGGCTTCGCCGGGCCGCAGGTGTCGCCCCCTGCAAGGGGGTTGGCGTAGCGACACGAAGTGCGCGAAGCCTGGGGGTGAGCCTATTTACATCCTGCAGCCGCGGGCAGGGTCAGCCAGGCCCTTGATGGCCGTGCTCACGAGTTTGTTCTCCTTGCCTTCCACCTTGCGCAGGTAGATGTCCTGCACCGGGTTGTGGGCCTTGCTCACGGTGAACGCGCCGCGCGGGCTGTCGATCTTCGCCTTCTCGATGGCGGCGGAGAACTCGGCCTTCTTCGAGATGTCGCCCTTGGTGGCGTTCAGGCCCACGCCCAGCATCTGCGCCGCGTCGTAGCCTTGCACGGCGTACACGTCGGGCTGCAGCTTGAACGACTTGGCGTACGCCACGCGGAAGGCGTTGTCGCGCGCGGTGTTCAGGCCGTCGGCGTAGTGCAGTGTGGTGAGCATGCCCTGGGCCGAATCGCCCTGCGCGTCGAGCGTGCCGTCGGTCAGGAAGCCGGGGCCGTACAGAGGAATGGTCTTGTTCAGTCCGGCGGCCTGGTAGTCCTTGACGAACTTCACCGCGCCGCCGCCGGCGAAGAAGGCATACACCGCATCGGGCTTGGCCGCCGCGATCTCGGTCAGCAGCGCCTGGAACTCCACGTTGGGGAAGGGCAGGGTGAGCTGCTTGTCGACCTTGCCGCCGTTCTTCTCGAAGCCTTCCTTGAAGCCGTTGACCGACTCGTCGCCCGCGGCGTACTTCCAGGTGATGGTCATCGCCTTCTTCTTGCCCTGCTGCTTTGCCGCCACCTCGCCCATGGCGTAGGCCGGCTGCCAGTTGCTGAACGAGCTGCGGAAGATGTTGGGCGCGCACATCGGGCCGGTGACGGCGTCGGCGCCGGCGTTGGGCACGATCAGCACGGTGCCGCTTTCCTTGGCGGCCTTGGCCATGGCCATGGCCACGCCCGAGTGCACCGTGCCTACGATCACGTCGACGTTGTCGCGCTTGATGAGCTTGTTGACGTTGTCGGTGGCCTTGGCCGGGTCGGACTCGTCGTCGACCTTGAAGTATTCGATCTCGCGGCCGGCGAGCTTGCCGCCCTGCTCGTCCACGTACAGCTTGAAGCCGTTCTCGATGGCCACGCCCAGTGCGGTGTAGGTGCCGCTGTAGGGCAGCATCAGGCCGACCTTGAGTTTGCCTGTGCCTTGCGCGCCTGCAGCCGACGCGAGCGCGGCGAAGGCGATGGCCGTGAGGGCCAGGCGGGCGGTGCGGATTGTCATGGTGTCTGTCTCCTGTTTTTGGTGATGAAGGAAGTGGCCGCGACGATGACACGATCCGGCTGATCGCGATGCGGGGAATGCCCGCATTCAGGGATTTCGAGCAGCTCGCAGCCACCGACGCGCGCGGCGATCCCGCGGATCTGCGCGAGGGTGCCGTACTCGTCGTCGATGCCCTGCACGGCGAGCACGGGGCAGCGGATTCCGTCGAGTTCGCTCTCGATGTTCCAGTCGCGAAATGGCGGATGCAGCCAGATGCGGTTCCAGCCCCAGAAGGCCGAGTCGGCGCTGTCGTGGTAGCGGCCCAGCTTCTGCGGCAGGTCGGTGTCGAGGTAGGCGGTGCGCGCGTTCTCGATGTTCGCCACCGTCATGTCCTCCACGAAGATGTGCGGCGCCAGCACGACGAGGCCGGCCACCTTGTCCGGAAAGCGCGAGGCGTACAGCAGCGAGATCGAGCCGCCGTCGCTGTGGCCGAAGAGCCAGGGCTTCTTGTCGCCGAGGTCGAGCGCGGCGAAGAGCGCGGGCAGCACCTCGTGCGCCTGGCGGTGCATGAAGTCGACGTCCCAGATCTCGTCGTCGGCACGCGGCGTCGATCGACCGTAGCCGGGGCGCGAGAACACGAGGCCGCGCACGCCGGCGGCTTCGCACAGCCGCGCGGGGAAGTCCTTCCACATCGCGACGGAGCCCAGGCCCTCGTGCAGGAAGACGACGAGCGGGGCGTCGGTGCGCTCGGGGGCGATCCACTGGCATTCGATGCGGATTTCACGGCTGCGCCAGTCGATGGTGGCGAAGTCGGTGCTCATGGCTGTTGCTCCCTCTCCCAGAGGGAGAGTGGACAAGACAAATGCTTCATGCCTGCCTTTCCTTCTCACGCAACCTGAACCGCTGAATCTTCCCCGTCGCCGTCTTCGGCAGCTCTGCCACGAACTCGAGAAAACGCGGGTACTTGTAAGGCGCCAGCCGCTCCTTCACGAAGGCCTTGAGCTCGTCCTCGGTGGCCGCGCCGCCGTCCTTCAGCACCACGAAGGCCTTGGTCTTGGTCAGGCCGTCGGCGTCTTCCTTGCCGATCACCGCCGCCTCGAGCACGGCCGGGTGCTGCATCAGCGTGGCCTCGACCTCGAACGGCGAGACGTAGATGCCGCTGACCTTGAGCATGTCGTCGCTGCGCCCGGCGTAGGTGTAGTAGCCGTCGGCATCGCGGGTGTACTTGTCGCCGCTCTTGGTCCAGCCGCCCTGGAAGGTCTCGCGCGACTTCTCGCGGTTGGCCCAGTACATCAGCGCCGAGCTCGGGCCGCGGATGTAGAGGTCGCCCACCTCGCCGTCGGGCACGGGACGGCCGTCCTCGCCGCGCAGCTCGACCTCGTAGCCTTCCACCGGCCGGCCTGTGGTGCCGTAGCGCACGTCGCCGGGGCGGTTGGAGATGAAGATGTGCAGCATCTCGGTCGAGCCGATGCCGTCGATGATCTCGCAGCCGAAATGTGCCTTGAAGCGCTGCGCGATCTCGCCGGGCAGCGCCTCGCCGGCCGAGGAGCACATGCGCAGTGCCACCGCCTCGCGCGGGGGCAGCTTCGGCGACGCGAGCATGCCTGCGAAACCGGTGGGCGCGCCGAAGAACACGGTCGGCTTGTGCTCCACCCAGCGGCGGAAGGTGGCGTCGGGCGTGGGGCGCTCGGCCATCAGCACCACGGTGGCGCCCACCGAGAGCGGGAAGGTCAGCGCATTGCCCAGGCCGTACGCGAAGTACATCTTGGCGGCCGAGAAGCAGACGTCGTCCTCGGTGAGGCCGAGCACCGGCTTGCCGTAGAGCTCGGCCGTCCACCACAGGTTGGCGTGCGTGTGGACCGTGCCCTTGGGCTTGCCGGTGGAGCCGGAGGAATACAGCCAGAAGCCCGGGTCGTCCGATGCAGTGGTCACGGGCGAGGCCAGCGGCGCGACGGCGGCGAGCGCGGCGTCGAACTCCTGCGCGCCTTCGGGCAGGGCGCCGGCGGGCTGCGACACGAGCAACGTGCGCACCTCGTGCCCGCCGCGCGACATCGCTTCCTGCAACGTGGGCAGCAGCGCGCCCGAGACCAGCACCGCCTGCGCGCGGCTGTGGTCGAGCATGTAGGCATAGTCGTCGGGCGTGAGCAGCGTGTTGACCGCCACCGGCACCACGCCGGCGTAGAGGCTGCCGAGGAAGCTCACGGGCCAGTCGTTGCCGTCGAGCATCAAGAGCAGCACGCGCTCCTCGCGCCGGATGCCGGCCGCCTGCAGCGCGGCGGCCAGGCGGCGCGAGCGCTCATCGAGCTGGCCGTAGCTCATCGTGCCGCGGTCGTCGATGTAGGCGGTGCGCGCGGCGCGTTCGCGGTTGAGCTCGAACAGGTGTCCGGCGAAGTTGAATCGTGGGGGCAGGGTCATGGTCTTGTCTCCTTCGGCCGTGTTTCTTCTTCTAGAGGCCGAGTGCGGCGAGGACGCCGGGGCTTGCCTGTACCGCCGTGCGGCGGTGATAGAAATCGAGCGCGCGCAGCCCGCCCAGCTCGGCGCCGCCGCCTGCGCGGCCGGGGCCGCCGTGCAGCGACATCGGCATCACGTTGCCGTGCCCGGTGTGGGCCTGCGCCACTTCGGGCGTGACCACGTGCACGCGGCCGTGGCTCGGCGCGACGGCGAGCGCGGCCTGCGCCAGCGCCGCGTCGTCGCTTCCATATATGGATGTGACGAGCGAGCCCTGGCCGCGATGCGCCAGCGCGATGCCGTGCGCGAGGTCTCGGTAGGGCAGCAGCGTGGCGACGGGGCCGAACACTTCCACGTCGTGCACAAGCTGCGCGGCGTCGGCGTCGCGCGCGCCCAGCAGCACGGGGCCGATGCAGGCGGCGACGGCCGGGTCGGCATCGACGAGGGGCTTGTTGCGGCCTTCGTGCAGCACGGTGGTCTGCGCGGACAGCGCAGCGAGTCCTTCACGCACCGAGTCCAGCTGCGCGCGGCTCACCAGCGAACCCATGCGCACGCTCTCGTTGCGCGGATTGCCGACCGTGACGCCCGCGAGCTTGGCGCCGATGGCCTCGGCGGCAGCGTCGTACAGCTCCGCCGGCACCAAGATGCGTCGGATGGCGGTGCACTTCTGGCCCGACTTCACCGTCATCTCGCGCACCACTTCGCGCACGAGCAGGTTGAAGGCGTCGCTGCCGGGCGCGGCGCCGGGCAGCAGCAGGGCGCTGTTGAGGCTGTCGGCCTCGATGTTCACGCGCACCGAGCGCTGCGCCACGGCCGGGTGCGAGCGGATCACCGCGGCTGTCTCGGCCGAGCCGGTGAACGAGGCCACGTCGAAGGGCTGCAGTGCATCCATCAGGCCGGCCGAGCTGCCGCAGACGATGGAAAGCGCGCCGGCCGGCAGCACGCCTGCATCGACCACGTCCTTGACCATGCGCTGGGTGAGCCACGCGGTGGCCGTGGCCGGCTTCACGATCACCGGCACGCCCGACAGCAGCGCGGGCGCGGCCTTCTCCCACAGGCCCCACGAGGGGAAGTTGAAGGCGTTGATGAAGAGCGCCACGCCCTGCGTCGGCACCTGCAGGTGCTGCGACTGGAACACCGGCTCCTTGCCGAGCTTGACCGCATCGCCATCGCGCAGCGCGCGAACGTCGCCGAGCGCATCGCCCCATTTCGCGTACTGGCCGAGCGTGAAGATGGCGCCGTCGATGTCCACGGCCGAGTCGTTCTTCACCGTGCCCGAGTTGGCGGTGGCGATCTCGTAGTACGCGTCGCGGTTGGCCTGCAGCACCTTCACAACGGCCGCAAGCAGCCCCGCGCGCTGGCGGTAGGTGAGGGCGCGCAGCGCGTTGCCGCCCTGTTCGCGTGCGAAGGCGAAGGCGGCGGGCAGGTCCAGGCCCGTGGCATCGACGCGCGCGAGCTCGGTGCCCAGGACCGGGTCGAACAGCGGCGTGCCGGCGCCGGAACCGTTTTGCCAGCGGCCGGAGACGTAGTTGGGAAGAAGCGCGGTCATTGGGTGAACTTGATCTGCCCTTCAGGCAGTAGATAAAGAACGAGCGCGCGGCCACTGGCCACGGTCGGGCGATGCGCTGTGCCGGGGCCGTAGACGCACCAGCCCGCGGGCCGGCCGTCGAAGGTGGCGGCGGTGTCGTCGAGCGGCATGATCAGGTCGATCTCGCCGTTGGGATGGGTGTGGTGCGGACCGGCGATGTCCTGCATGTCGACCACGTCGACCGAGAAGCGGTGCAGTGCGTCTTCGGCCTTGAAGACGCGGCCGTACCTGATGCCGCCGCCCTCGCGCTCGCAGAGCCAGCCTTCGGCGACGCCGCCGATGCAGGCCTGGCGCAGCTGCTCGAAGCTGGCGCTGCCTGCGCCGTGGTGGGTGTTGAGCCACTGGTCGAGCTCGCCGTCGAGCGGCTTGCCGGCGATCTGGGCGGTCAGGCCGGCGATCAGCTGGTGGAATGCTTCCTTGCCGGTGGCGGGAGTGCTGCTGCTGTCGGACATTGTGGGGCCTCGAACTTTGGAACTACCTTGCAGGATCACTGCGCGTGCAGTATCTTGCGTGTGGCCGAACAATAAGCATCGAGACAATGAGTGTCAAGCAATATAGTGCATCTATGGTGTTTACCCTGAGCGAGCACAATCCCGGCGAAGAACGAGGAATTGCATGAACGAGCATGTAGACGCGGCGCTGGCCGCAGCGGCTGAAGGCGGCAATGGCGCGCCGGGCCAGGCTGTCGCCGGGGAGGCGAAGAATCCGCTGCTGTCGGCGTTGGGCGACCGCGTGCGCAACCTGCGCGCGCAGCGCGGCCTCACGCGCAAGGCGGTGGCCATCGCGGCCGACGTGTCGGAGCGCCACCTCGCCAATCTCGAATACGGCATCGGCAACGCGTCGATCCTGGTGCTGCAGCAGGTGGCCGGCGCGCTGCACTGCTCGCTGGCCGAACTGGTGGGCGACGTCACGACCAGCTCGCCCGAGTGGCTGCTGATCCGCGAACTGCTCGAGAACCGCAGCGAGGCCGACTTGCGCCGCGTGCGCGTGGCGATCGGCGAGCTGCTGGGCACCGCCTCGGTCGATCCGGCGCGGCACCGCCGCATCGCGCTCGTGGGCCTGCGCGGCGCGGGCAAGTCGACGCTGGGCCAGATGCTGGCGGAAGACCTGGAGATTCCGTTCATCGAACTCAGCCGCGAGATCGAGAAGCTCGCAGGCTGCAGCGTGCGCGAGATCCACGACCTGTACGGCACCAACGCCTACCGCCGCTACGAGCGCCGCGCGCTGGAAGAGGCGGTGCAGATCTACAGCGAGGTGGTGATCGCCACGCCCGGCGGCATCGTCTCCGACCCGGCCACCTTCAACGAGCTGCTCGCGCACTGCACGACTGTGTGGCTGCAGGCCGCGCCCGAGGAGCACATGGGCCGCGTGGCCGCCCAGGGCGACACCCGCCCGATGGCCGCCAGCAAGGAGGCGATGGAAGACCTGCGCCGCATCCTGAACGGCCGCGCCGCCTTCTATTCGAAGGCCGACCTGTCGGTGGACACCAGCGGCAGGACTTTGTCGCAGAGCTTCCAGGCGCTGCGGGCGGTGGCTCGCCAATCGATGGGGCTGGGCGCCTGAGTTTTCGGGCTCTTGTTCGGGGCGCGCTCACGCCGACGGGGTACCTTGCTCCGCGAATGTCCTCCGGCCTGCGGCCTCCCCCTTATTTCGCTGCGCAAGGCACCCCGCCGTCGTGATCGTTCAAAGCACTTGTTGATCGGCTGCGAACCAGCAGCGTGCCGCGTGCACAGGGCGCCGGGTGCTCCCCGCAGCGAAATAAAGGGGGAGCCCGAAGGGCGGAGGACATTCGCGGAGGGGAGTACCCGGTGGCCTGTGCACATACCCCGAACCTTGACCCTGAAATCTGAAAAAAAGTGCAGCAGGCATTGACTTGCCTCTTTGCATGCAGCATGATGCATGTCATCGGAGCAGTAAAGTGCATTATCTTTCCTGTTCACGGTTTCCGAACACTGCCCCACAGGAGACTTCCGCATGACCGACACCACCACGCTCCAGGCGCCCCAGCGCGTCGACTACCGCACCGAACCCGGCCAGTACCGTCACTGGTCGTTGAGCTTCGACGGTGCCATCGCACGCCTCGTGCTCGACATCGCGGAAGACGGCGGCATCCGCCCGGGCTACAAGCTCAAGCTCAACAGCTACGACCTGGGCGTGGACGTGGAACTCAACGACGCGCTCAACCGCATCCGCTTCGAGCACCCCGAGGTGCGCAGCGTGATCGTCACCAGCGGCAAGGACCGCATCTTCTGCTCCGGCGCCAACATCTTCATGCTGGGCGTCTCCAGCCATGCCTGGAAGGTGAACTTCTGCAAGTTCACCAACGAGACGCGCAACGGCATCGAAGACTCCTCGAAGCACTCGGGCCTGAAGTTCCTTGCGGCCGTCAACGGCGCCTGCGCGGGCGGCGGCTATGAACTGGCGCTGGCCTGCGACGAAATCCTGCTGGTGGACGACCGCTCCTCCGCCGTCTCGCTGCCCGAAGTACCGCTTCTGGGCGTGCTGCCCGGCACCGGCGGCCTGACCCGCGTGACCGACAAGCGCCACGTGCGCCACGACCTCGCCGACATCTTCTGCACCAGCGTCGAAGGCGTGCGCGGCCAGCGCGCGGTCGACTGGCGCCTGGTCGATGCGGTCGCCAAGCCCGCGCAGTTCGCCGCCGCCGTGCAGGAGCGCGCCTCGCAGCTCGCCGCCGGCAGCGACCGCCCGGCCAACGGCAAGGGCGTGGCGCTGACCCGCGTCGAGCGCACCGACAGCGCCGACGGCATCTCGTACGCGAACGTCGATGTGCAGATCGACCGCAGCAAGCGCACCGCCACCATCACCGTGAAGGCGCCCACCGGCGCGCAGCCGTCGGACATCGCCGCCATCGAGGCGGCAGGCGCCGCATGGTGGCCGCTGGCGATGTGCCGCGAACTCGACGACGCCATCCTGAACCTGCGCACGAACGAACTCGACATCGGTACCTGGCTGCTCAAGACCGAGGGCGATGCCGCCGCCGTGCTCGCGTCGGACGCAGTGATGCTCGCCAACAAGGACCACTGGCTGGTGCGCGAAACCATCGGCGCGCTGCGCCGTACGCTGGCGCGCCTGGACGTGTCTTCGCGCAGCCTGTTCGCGCTGATCGAAGCCGGCTCGTGCTTCGCCGGCATGCTGGCCGAACTGGCCTTCGCGGCCGACCGCGCCTACATGCTCGCGCTGCCCGACGATGCAGCGCGCGCACCGAAGCTCACGCTCGACGAATTCAACTTCGGCTTCTTCCCGATGGTGAACGACCAGAGCCGCCTGCAGCGCCGCTTCTATGAAGAGGCCGCGCCGCTGGAAGCCGCGCGCGCCGCCGCAGGCAAGCCGCTCGATGCCGACGAGGCCCTGAAGCTGGGCCTGGTGACCGCCGCGCCCGACGACATCGACTGGGACGACGAGATCCGCATCGCCATCGAGGAACGCGCCGCGATGTCGCCCGACGCGCTCACCGGCCTCGAAGCCAACCTGCGCTTCGCCAGCAAGGAGAACATGGCGACCCGCATCTTCGGCCGGCTCACCGCCTGGCAGAACTGGATCTTCAACCGCCCCAACGCCGTCGGCGAAAAGGGCGCGCTGAAGGTCTACGGCACCGGCCAAAAAGCCGGCTTCGACTTGAACCGCGTCTGACAGCACAGCCCAGTCCCGCAAGAACCCAAGGAAGAACGATGAGCACGATCAACTACAGCGAGAAGATCCCTAACAACGTCAACCTCGGCGAAGACCGCACGCTGCAGCGCGCGCTCGAAGGCTGGCAGCCGAACTTCATCAACTGGTGGGACGACGTGGGCCCCGAGGGCTCGACCAACCACGAGGTCTACCTGCGCACGGCCGTGAGCGTCGACCCGCAGGGCTGGGCGCAGTTCGGCCACGTGAAGATGCGCGACTACCGCTGGGGCATCTTCCTGAACCCGGGCGACGCCAACCGCGAGATCCACTTCGGCGATCACAAGGGCGAGAAGGCCTGGCAGGACGTGCCCGGCGAGCACCGCGCCAACCTGCGCCGCATCATCGTCACGCAGGGCGACACCGAGCCCGCGTCGGTGGAGCAGCAGCGCCACCTGGGCCTGACCGCGCCCAGCATGTACGACCTGCGCAACCTGTTCCAGATCAACGTGGAAGAGGGCCGCCACCTGTGGGCCATGGTCTACCTGCTGCACAAGCACTTCGGGCGCGACGGCCGCGAAGAGGCCGAGGCGCTGCTGCAGCGCACCTCGGGCGACGAGAACAATCCGCGCATCCTGGGCGCCTTCAACGAGCGCACGCCCGACTGGCTCGCGTTCTTCATGTTCACGTACTTCACCGACCGCGACGGCAAGTTCCAGCTGTCGGCGCTGGCCGAGAGCGCCTTCGATCCGCTGGCGCGCACCACGAAGTTCATGCTGACCGAGGAAGCGCACCACATGTTCGTGGGCGAGAGCGGCGTGTCGCGCGTCATTGCACGCACCGCGCAAGTCATGAACGAACTCAAGACCGACGACCCGCAGAAGGTGCGCGCTGCCGGCGCCATCGACCTGGGCACCATCCAGCGCTACCTGAACTTCCACTACAGCGTGACCATCGACCTGTTCGGCGCCGACCAGTCGAGCAACGCCGCCATCTTCTACAGCTCGGGCCTGAAGGGCCGCTACGAAGAAGGCAAGCGCACCGACGACCACGTGCTCAAGGGCCAGACCTACAAGGTGCTCGAGGTGAAGGACGGCCAGCTCGTCGAGAAGGACGTGCCGATGCTCAACGCGCTCAACGAAGTGCTGCGCGACGACTTCATCAAGGACTCGGTGGCCGGCGTGGGCCGCTGGAACAAGGTGCTGGAAAAGGCCGGCATCCCGACCCGCCTGGTGGTGCCGCACAAGGCCTTCAACCGCCAGATCGGCGCGCTCGCCGGCATCAAGATGTCGCCCGAAGGCCGCGTGGTGAACGACATGGAATGGGCCGCCAAGCGCGACGCGTGGTTGCCCAGTGCCGAAGACTTCGCTTTCGTGGCATCGTTGATGGGCCGCGTGGTGGAGCCGGGCAAGTTCGCCGGCTGGATCTCGCCGCCGGTGATGGGCATCAATCGGCAGCCGGTGGATTTCGAGTACGTCCGCTTCGGTTGATTTGCATGGGGTATGACTCCCTCTCCCCTTAGGGAGAGGGCGGGGGTGAGGGTGGCAGCGTCCCCACGACAAGCTGCTGCCCCCTCACCCTGACCCTCTCCCCAAGGGGCGAGGGAAAGGAGAAAAAGACATGGACATGGCCGTCGAAGCCGGAGTCATCAAGCAGCACCTGATCGACCCCGAGATATGCATCCGCTGCAACACCTGCGAGGCCACCTGCCCCGTCAACGCGATCACGCACGACGACAACAACTACGTCGTGCGTGCCGACATCTGCAACGGCTGCATGGCCTGCATCTCGCCGTGCCCCACGGGCTCGATCGACAACTGGCGCACCATGCCGCTGGTGCGCGCGTATTCCATCGAGGAGCAGTTCACCTGGGAGTCGCTGCCCGCGGAGCTCTCGCCCGAGGAGCTGGAAGCGGCCGGTGTCGCAGCAAATGCGGAAGCCGCCCCTCCTGCCCAGACGCAGGCGCAAGCCCAGACCCAGGCCGCGGTCGAAACGCTCGAGCCGGCCTTCAATTCCGCGCAGTACGGCGCCACCGTGCCGCCCTGGTCGGCCGCGCACGCCTACACCAACCTCTTCCCGCCGAAGACGCCGACCACCGCCACCGTGGTGGGCAACTTCAACTGCACCGAGGCCGGCTTCGACAGCGAGACGCACCACATCGTGCTCGACTTCGGCGTGGTGCCGTTCCCGGTGCTCGAGGGCCAGTCGATCGGCATCGTGCCGCCCGGCACCGACGCCATGGGCAAGCGCCACCATGCGCGCCAGTATTCGGTGGCCAGCCCGCGCAATGGCGAGCGGCCCGGCTACAACAACGTCTCGCTCACCGTGAAGCGCGTGACCGAGGACCACGACGGCACGCCCGTGCGCGGCGTGTGCTCCAACTACGTGTGCGACCTGAAGGTGGGCGACACGGTGCAGGTGGTGGGGCCCTTCGGCTCCTCGTTCCTGATGCCGAACCATCCCAAGTCGCACATCGTGATGATCTGCACCGGCACCGGCAGCGCCCCGATGCGCGCCATGACCGAATGGCGCCGCCGGCTGCGCAAGAGCGGCAAGTTCGAGGGCGGCAAGCTGCTGCTGTTCTTCGGCGCCCGCACGCAGCAGGAGCTGCCGTACTTCGGCCCGCTGCAGTCGCTGCCCAAGGACTTCATCGACATCAACCTCGCGTTCTCGCGCACGCCGGGGCAACCCAAGCGCTACGTGCAGGACCTGATGCGCGAGCGCGCCGCCGACCTGGCCGCGCTGCTGAAGGACGGCGCCAGCCACTTCTACGTGTGCGGCCTCAAGAGCATGGAAGAGGGCGTGGTGCTCGCGCTGCGCGACGTGGCCAAAGATGCGGGGCTCGACTGGGACATGGTGGGCGCCGCGCTGAAGCGCGAAGGCCGCCTGCACCTCGAGACCTATTGAGCCGCGGCGAATGAAGTTCGCCGACTTCCATGCGGGCCAGGTCATCGAGGCCGGGCCCTACGTGCTCACCGAGGCCGAGCTTCTGCAGTTCGCGCGGGCCTACGACCCGCAGTGGTTCCACGTCGACGCGGAAGCGGCGGCCGACAGCCCCTTCGGCGGGCTCATCGCGAGCGGCTGGCACACCTGCTCCATCGCAATGAAGCTGGTGGTGGAGGCTGCGCTCGCAGGTTCGGAGTCCTTCGCGTCGCCGGGGCTGGAGCATGTGCGCTGGCCCAACCCGGTGCGCCCCGGTGATGCATTGCGGCTGGTGGCCGACGTGATCGAGGTGCGCCGCTCCGAGAAGCGCCCGACGCTCGGCATCCTGCGCTGGCGCTGGCGGCTGTTCAACCAGCGCGAGTTGATCGTGCTCGATGCCGAGGTCACGAGCCTGTTCAAGCTCAAACCGGCCGACCAGACGACAGAAAGAACGTGAAAAGGCCCGCGGCGCTCCGGCGCCGCGGGCCTTTCTCATCGGGCTGAAGTCGCGGTTACTTCTTGATGTCGACTGCGCCCGAGCCCTGGGCCTTGCCGTGCGCCTTCGCGCCCACGGCAGGCGCCTTCACCGCGCTGCCGGCCGAGCCGACCGCACCGGTCGCGCCATCCAGGGTGCCTCCGACGGTATTGGTCACGCCGCCCACGGCGTTGGTTGCTCCGCCGACGGCGCCTGTCGCGCCGCCCAGCACGCCGCCGACCGCATTGCCGACCGTGCCTGTTGCGCCGGTTGCCGCGCTACCGGCGTTCGTGTTCGCGCCGGCCCCTGCGTTGGCGCCGGTCGCGGCACCTGCGCCGCCGCGTGTGCCCGTGGTGGAGCCCGAGGCATTCACGTCGGCATTGACCCCGACGCCGACCCCGACGCCTTGCGCCTGGGCAACGCCGCCGATGGCCAGCAGACCTGCGAGCAGGGTGCCGAGGACGATGCGGTTGTGTTGATGCTGTTGCTTCATGGGTGACTGTTCCTTTCGTAGCGTGGTCACGGTTTCCTGGACCGATCGGGTTCGATCGATCCGGGTGCAACCATGGCCGAGCCGCGATCTGTCGCCATGTGCGCCAGGTTCGCCTGCACGCGTGGGAACCGGCCGTCGGCGGAAACGGGGGGTCGTGCGTTAGGGCGCGGGATCGACATTGAGGGCGCGAAGGCGATATTGCGCGCGGAAGACGTCTGTTGGATCCCGTTTATCACATTCGGAAACATTCGCTGGCCCCCGCGGTCCTGGGCAGAAGCGGAGCTGCCAGCGCCCCGGGGCACACCTCTGGCGATGCGTCCCCGTTGTCTAGCCGCAGCACGGGCGTGCTGATTGGAGGCGTCGATGGCGCGACACCTTGCCGGAGCGCTTGTTCCAGCTGTCGAGCCTCCGTGTTCCTGCCGCTCTTGTAGTCGTCGGCTCAGTGCGTCGCGACGACGAAGCGGACATCGGCAAGCCCGCAAGACCCTCCGTCGTGCCATGTCAAACACACGCAACTCATAATGTTGCATGAAACGAGACAGCAAGCTTTCCGCCGTCCTCCATGTGCTGCTGCACATGGCCGAGATGAAGGCGCCCGTCACCTCCGAGTCGCTCGCGGCGGCGATGCAGACCAACCCGGTGGTCGTGCGCCGGCTCATGGCCGGCTTGCGGCAGGCGGGATTCGTGAGCTCGGCCAAGGGGCATGGCGGCGGCTGGGTGCTGTCTTGCACCCTGTCGGCGGTGACGCTGGGCGACATCCACAACGCGGTGGGCGCGCCTGCGCTGCTGGCCATGGGCAACCGCACCGAGAGTCCGGGCTGCATCGTCGAACAGGCGGTGAACGCGGCGCTCGACGGTGTGTGCGACGAGGCCGAGGCGCTGCTTCTCAGGCGCTTCAACAGCATCACGCTGGCCGATCTTTCCAGGGACTTTCATCGCCGCATGACGGGCGGCGGCTTCACATCGAAGGACATCGAACATGCGACATGACGCTCTGATCGTGGGCGGCAGCTTTGCCGGCCTTTCCGCTGCCATGCAGCTTGCCCGGGCGCGACGCAAGGTCTGCGTCGTCGACACCGGCGCGCCGCGCAACCGCTTCGTCGCCGCATCGCACGGCTTCTTCGGGCAGGACGGCGTGCCGCCCCTGAAGATGATTGCAGACGCCCGCGAGAAGCTGCTCGCGTACCCGAGCGTCGAGTTCGTCGAGGCCGCAGTGGTGGATGCGCGCGCCGATGAGGCTGGTGGATTCGTCGTGTCGCTCAGCAGCGGCGAGCGCCGCTCGGCCGGCAAGCTGCTGCTCTCCTATGGCGTGCAGGACGGCCTGCCCGAGCTTCCCGGTCTCGGCGAACGCTGGGGTGCGAGCGTGCTGCACTGTCCCTATTGCCACGGCTACGAATTCGGCGGGCGCCGGCTGGGCGTGCTCTATCACCACGGCGTGCAGCCGCAGGACCATGCACTGCTGATCGCCGAGTGGGGCCCGACCACGCTCTTCCTCAACGGTGGCGAAGGGCCCGATACCGAGGCGCGCGCGAGGCTGCAGGCGCGCGGCGTCGCCATCGAGCCCGGCCGCATCGCCGGCCTGGAAGGCGATGCGCCCGACCTCGCCGGCGTGCGCATCGACGACGGCAGGCTGGTGCCGATCGACGCGCTCTACGTGACGCCGCGCACGCGCCCCGCAAGCCCCCTGGCCGAGCGGCTGGGCTGCGCCTTCGACGACGGCCCGCTGGGCAAGGTGCTGCGCGTCGATGCGATGAAGATGACGACCGTGCCCGGCGTCTACGGCGCGGGCGATCTCGCGATGATGTTCTCCAATGCCACCCTGGCGTCGGCGGACGGGCTGATGGCTGGTGTTTCGATGCACCGCTCGATGGTGTTCGAGGCCTGAAAGGCAGAAAAAGAACTTTTTTCGCGGAATCGGGAAAATCGGCTCCAAATCACCCTATAATCTGAGGCTCACGCGGGAATAGCTCAGTTGGTAGAGCGCAACCTTGCCAAGGTTGAGGTCGAGAGTTCGAGACTCTTTTCCCGCTCCAAATTGCAAAAAGGCCACCTCACCAGGTGGCCTTTTTCTTTGGTGCTTCGACTCAGCGGTCCGAGTGCTTCAGCAAGTAGCTGTTCGAGATCGCCTTGAACGACAGCCCGCCGTCCAGCCGCTTGAACACCAGACCTTCGCGCGAGGTCTCCGGATTCAGCGACGGCCCTTCGGCATACGCCAGCACCTCGGCGATCGATCCGCCGAAGCGGTCGAGCGCGGTCACTTCGAGCAAAGGCACGGTGCGCACGGTGGCTCCCAGCGCGCGCAGCGAGTCGACGACGGCGCGGCGCTCTTCCATTCCGCAGTAGCCGCCGCGATCGATGTCGAACACATCGAAGACGTGGAACTGCTGGCCGCGCAGCTTTTCCGGGTTGCCCTGGATGCCTTCGCCGATGATTTCTCCCTGGAGCGCCACGTTGCGGCCCAGCGCCGCGAGCGCTTCCAGCAGGCGATCTTCCCGCGCCACCCGCCAAAGGCTATTGCCCGGGGTTTCACGCAGCTGCCAGTTGCGTCCGCAGATGCCGACGGCACCTGCGTTGTGGAACGCGGTCATGCTCGATCCGTCGAGCTTGACCGTGACTTCGAACGCAAGCCCGTCATTCGCTGCAAGCACTTCCGGAAGGTTCTGGATGCGCTCTTGGTCGGTCTTGGCGATGAAGGAAGGGAATGCACCCTCCACCTCGCCCGACAGGCAGGCCGGGATCACCGGCTCCCACTTGTCGATGCCGAGCAGTTGCGCCCAGTCGCGCTGGCGCAGCGCCGGATCGGCCAGCGCGAGCGCGTCGATTTCCGGGAACTGCGACAGCGGCAGGATCAGCCCTTGCGAGATCTGTCCACGCAGCTTCATCGTGCGTAGCCGCACGCCGCGTTGTTCGTTCCAGGTGATCGCGGCCTTCTCGAGGAAGGCGAAGCGCGGATCGTCGAGTGGCAGGAACGAGTCGATCTCGAAGAAGACGCAGCGGTCGCCGACGGCGAACTCGCCCTTCTTGATCACGACGGTCCAGCCTTCGACGACTGCGCATTCGATGGCGTCGGCCCCGGGAATGGGGCGGACTATGTCGACGGTGCGGATGGTGACTAGCTTGCGCATGGTTGTTTTCTCCCTGTGATTGATGGTGACGAAAAAGAAAAGAGGCCCGGAACCATTCGGTGTCCGGGCCTCTTCGAAAAGAGTTCTGAAGAGCTGCGCGCTACGCGCCGACTCCACCCGGTGAGGCCTGATTGCCCGTCTGCTCCTGGCCGATTGCATGGCCCATGGCGTACGCAAACGCGTGACCCGATGTTGGGCGCGCGTTGCCGACGTTCTTGGCGATGACTTTTGTGGTGGTCACGGAATGGCTTTCGGATGGATGCGGATTGTTTCTCGCTTTATCGGAGAACTTGCAGCGAGGCCGCGAAGGGAGCCGGACTGTAAAGAGTGTTTATGCGTGCGTCAACCCCTGGCCGCCAACACCGTCCCCCGGCTCTCTCCAAACCCGATGCGCGCATGCCCCGGCTTCTCGCACCAGCCGCGCAGCAGCACCGCGTCGCCGTCTTCCATGAAGCCGCGCTGCTCGCCGTTGGCCAGCTTCACCGGGCTTTGCCCCGCGCGCGTCAGCTCGATGATCGCGCCGGCTTCGCCCTCGCCGGGGCCGGAGATCGTGCCGCTGCCGAACAGGTCGCCCGGGTTCAGGCTGCAGCCGCCCACGGTGTGGTGCGCCACCATCTGCGCGACGGTCCAGTACTGGTGCCGGAAGCTGGTCGATGAAAGCCGCGACGCTCCGGTCTTTTCCTTGCGGGCTTTCTCGCTTTCGAGCCAGACCTCCAGCCGGATGTCGATCGCGCCGCTCTCGCGGTTCGCTGCATGCTCCAGGTAAGGCAGCGGCTGGGGCTCGTTCGACGGGCGCGTCCATGCCTGCCGGTAGGGCGCGAGCGCTTCCATCGTCACGATCCACGGCGAGATCGTAGTCGCGAAGTTTTTCGCGAGGAAAGGCCCGAGCGGCGCCATTTCCCAGAACTGGATGTCGCGCGCCGACCAGTCGTTGAGCAGGCAAATGCCGAAGATGTGTTCTTCCGCGCGTTCGAGCGGAATCGCATCGCCCTGCGCGTTGCCCTTGCCGATCCACACGCCGAGCTCCAGCTCGTAGTCGAGCCGCGCACAGGCCTGGTACGTAGGCGCCCTAGCGCCCGGGGCCATCGCCTGTCCCATCGGCCGGTGGAAGCGCTGGCCGCTCACGCCGATGGTCGACACGCGCCCGTGGTACGCGATCGGGATCCAGCGGAAGTTGGGCGTCACGTCGCCATCGGGGTTCATCAAGCGGCTGATGTTCAGCGCGTGGTCGATCGAGGTGTAGAAGTCGGTGTAGTCGCCGATGCGCGCGGGCACTGTGTATTCGACGTCGGCCTGCGGCACGAGGCATCCGCGCACGGCCTGCACCGCGGCGATGGGCGAGTCGTTCTTCAGCAACTCGAAAAGCGCGTGGCGCAGCGCTTTCCAAGCGCCGTTGCCGAGTGCGAAGAAGTCGTTGAGCGCCGGCAGCGCGGCTGCGTTCGCGGCGTCGAGCGCGAGGCCGTCGAGCTGCTGCTTCGTGACCAGCGCGGCCAGGTCCAGCACTTGGTCGCCGATCGCGACACCGCCGCGGAATGCCTCGGCGCTCCCGGCGCGGCGGAACACCGCATGCGGCAGGTTCTGGATCGGGAAATCGCTGTCCGGCGCATTGGCCGATTCGACCCAGCTGCGCGCGTGAACGTCGTGCGTGTGGTTGAGTTCGATGCTCATCGGCGCGACCTCATGCCGAAGCCATCAGCGCGTCGTCGAAGATCGCGACCGCGCGCGTCCAGCCGGCCGAGGCGCCGCGGATCTTGTGCGGGAAGCAGCTGATGTAGAAGCCCGTGGGCGGCAGCACTTCCAGGTTGTGCAGCTTCTCTATGTGGCAGTAGCCGATGTCGCGGCCGGCCTTGTGGCCTTCCCAGATCAGCGAGGCGTCGTGCGTCTCGCCGTACTTCTTCGCGGTGTGCACGAAGGGCGCGTCCCAGCTCCATGCGTCGGTGCCCGTGAGGCGCACGCCGCGCTCCAGCAGGTACATCGTCGCCTCGTAGCCCATGCCCGCGCCGGCCGATACGTAGTCGGGGTTGCCGTAGCGCGAGCCGGCGCGCGTGTTGACCACCACGATCTCCAGCGGGCTCAGCGTGTGGCCGATGCGCTTGAGCTCGGCCTCGACGTCCGCGGCGGTCACCACGTAGCCGTCGGCGAAGTGGCGGAAGTCGAGCTTCACGCCGGGCTGGAAGCACCATTCGAGCGGCACGTCGTGAATCGCGATGGCGGGCTTCTTCTCGCCCAGCGCCTTGTCCATGGTCGAGTGGAAGTGATAGGGCGCATCGAGGTGCGTGCCATTGTGCGTCGACAGTTGCACCAGCTCCACCGCCCAGCCTTCGCCGTCGGGCAAGTCTTCCTTCTTGAGGCCGGGAAAGAAGGGCTCGATCTGCTCGTACGTTTGCTCGTGCGTGAAGTACTGGATCTTCGGCGCGAAGGCCGGCGGGTCGGAGAGCACGTCGTTTTCGAGAAAGATCGAGAGGTCGACGAATTTGCGTGGCATGGGAACTCCTTGTGGGTGTACGTTTTGGAGAAGACGGAGGATTCAGGGACGCTGCCAACGCAGCAGCCGTTGTTCAGCAAAGGCCAACAGCGCATTGCTCACGAAGCCGATCAGCCCCAGCAGCACGATGCCCGCGAACAGGTCGCTCGCCCGGAAGGCGCGCGCCGCCAGCAGGATGGCCTGCCCCAGGCCGCTTTGCGAGGCGATCATCTCGCCCACTACCGCGACGATCAGCGCGATGGTCAGCGCGAGCCGCATGCCGGCGAGGATGTCGGGCATCGCGTTGGGCAGGCCCATCTTCCAGATGTACGCCGCGCGCGACATCTGCAGGCAGCGCGCCACTTCCGACAGGCGCGGCTCCACGGCCGCGAAGCCGTGCACCGTGGCCAGCAGCACCGGCCACATCGCCCCGAAGGCGACCACGAAAAGCACCATGCCCGGGTTCAGCCCGAAGATGGAGATGGCCAGCGGCAGCAGCGCCGAGGCGGGCAGGGGGCGGATGAACTCGAGCGTGGGCTGCACCCATGCGCGCACCGATGGCGACACGCCGATGGCCGCGCCCAGCAGCACGCCGAAGAGCGAGGCCAGCAGCCAGCCTTCGATCATCCGGCCCACGGTGGCGCGCGTGAAGCCGAGCAGCTCGCCGCGGCCATTGCCGCTTCCCGAAAGATTCAGTCCTTCGAGCAGGCTCGCGAAGGTAGCCTGCGGCGTCGGCAGGAACACGCGGCTCACCCAGCCCGCGTTGCTCGCGATCCACCACAGCGCGACGAGCGAGAGCAGCACGCCCAGCGATCCGACCCTGTAGAGGCCGATGCGGCTGTCGTTCATGACGGCACCCCCATGCGCCGCGACACGGCGCGCTGCAGCATCAGCATGCCCGCGTTGACCGCGAAGCCCACGACGCCGATCCAGCCCAGCCAGGCGAGCATCAGCGCCGGGTCGAAGCTCTGCTGCGCAATCATCATCGCGTAGCCCATGCCGTTCGGGTTGGCCGCGATCTCCACCGTCACTGCCACCACCAGTGCCACCGCCACGCCGAGGCGCAATGCGACGAAGAGGCGCGGCACGATGGCCGGCAGCACGATCTTGAAGGCCCGCTCTCGCGCCGAGAGCCCTAGCACGCGGCTGACTTCGAGCAGGCGCGGCTCCACCTGCTGCACCGCCGCCTGCACCATCACCAGCAGCGGCCAGAAGGTGGCGAAGGCGACGATGGCCAGTTCCATGCGCACGCCGAAGCCGAAGGCCAGCATCGCCAGCGGAATCAGCGCGACCGAAGGCACGGGCCGAAGCACTTCGATGGAAACCGAGCCGAGCTGCGCCGCACGGCGCGAGAGGCCGAGCGCCACGCCCAGTGCGATGCCGAGCACCGCGCCCAGCAGCAGCCCGAGCGCGGCGGTGCCCAGCGTGAAGCCGGTGGCCGTCCAGAGCGAGCCGTCCATGGCGGCGCCCACGAAAGCCTTCGCTGCGGCGCTGGGCGGCGCGAGCGCATCGCTGCCAAGGGCCGCCGCGCGCCGCGCATACCACTCGAAGGCGCCGACCAGCAGCGCGGGGAACACCCACGGCCGCAGCCAGCGCAAGAGGCGGCCGTCAGTCATGGCCCTGCTCGATGAAGGCGAAGAGTTCGCGGCGCAAGTGCAGGTATTCCGGATGCTCCTTGGTCGAGAGCTGGTCGCGCGGGCGCGGGATCTTCACGTCGATCATCCGCGCGAGGCTGGGCCTGCCCGGCCCCGGGTTGGCCTGCAGCGCGATCACGCGGTCGCCGAGGTAGATGGCTTCCTCCAGGTCGTGCGTGACGAAGAGGACGGTGAGCCCATCCTCGCGCACCAGCCGCGCGAGCTCGTCCTGCAGGCTCTGGCGCGTGAGCGCGTCGAGCGCGCCGAAGGGCTCGTCCATCATCATCAGCTCGGGCTTCTGCGCGAGGCAGCGGGCGATCTGCGCGCGCTGCTGCATGCCGCCCGACAGCTGCACCGGAAACTTGTGCGCGTGCTTCGCGAGGCCGACCTTGCCGAGCACGTCGGCGATGCGCGGTGCACGCTCCACGGAGGGCACGCCGGCCGCTTCGAGCGCGAGGCTCACGTTGCCTTCCACCGTGCGCCAGGGCAGCAGCGCGCGGCCGTAGTCCTGGAACACGAAGGCCACTTCGCGCGAAGGCTCGGTCATCTTCACGCCATTGCGCCGCACCTCGCCCGCGCTGGCCGTGACCAGCCCGCTGGCCGCGCGCAGCAGCGTGGTCTTGCCGCAGCCGCTGGGGCCGACGATGCAGACGAACTCGCCGCGCGCCACGTCGAACGAGGTGGGCGAAAGAATCTCGCGCCCGCCGAGGCGGATGGTCACGCCGTCGAAGCGCAGGAAAGGCGTGGCATGCGCCGCGGTGCCGGCCGGTGCGTGGAAGGCGCCCGGCTGCAATGCAGCGCGCGCGGTGAGCGGGGCGGGTGCTGCGATCACTTCGCCACCAGCTTTGCCACGTCGATGTTCGTCTTGAGCATCTCCTGCTCCTTCATCAGCCCGGTCCAGTAGGAAAGCTGCTTGTCGGTTACCACGGGGCCGGGCGGCGAGACCTGCACCTTGGCGAGCACTTCGGGCGGCAGCTTGATGTATTTGCCGATGGATGCGCGCACCTTGGCATCGTTCTTCGGCTGCTGCATGAACGCAGCCGCTTCGACCAGCGACTCGCGGAAGGCGCGCGCCGCCGCCGGGTTCTTCGCCACCCACTCGCGCTTGGCCGCGTGCACGATGGTCTGGTTGTTCTCCGGCAGGAAGGTCGAGTAGTACGAGGCCACGTAGCCCGCGCCGCTCTCGGTGATGCGGCTCATGAACGGGTCGGCCGACACCACCGCGTCGACCGAGCCGCCGCGCAGCAGGTCGGCGTGCTGCGGGAATGCGGCCTCGACGAAGTTGACCTTGCGGTAGTCCACGCCGCTGTCCTTCAGCCATGCGCGGAAGGTCACGTGCAGGAAGGCGCCCAGGCCCGGCACGCCGATCTTCTTGCCCACGCAGTCCTGCGCGCTCTTGATGCCCGAGCCCGCGCGCGCCACCAGGCCGAAGCCGGTGATGGTCTTCGAGGTGAGGCCGCCGCCGGCCACCAGCACCAGGTCGAGCCCGCCGTCCACCGCCTGCAGGAACACCGAGGGCGTGGGGCCGCCGATCTGCAGCGAATCGGACTGCAGTGCCGCCGGGATGGTCGAGTTCAGCGGAATGAACTTCAGCTCCACGTCGAGGCCGCGCTTCTTGAAGTAGCCCTCCTCGGCGGCCACGAACACCGATGCGAAGTCGGTCACGGCCGTATAGCCGAACACGATCTTCGTGGTGGACTGTGCGCGCGAAGGCAGCGCCGCGGCAGCCGACGCCGCGGCGAGCGCCGACAGCAGGGTGCGTCGTTTCATCATGTCTTCTGTCTCCTGGGGGTGGTTTTCTTCTGCGATGGCTTGGCGGCCTTCGGGCGCGGCAGCGCGGCGCGCAGGCCGCCGACGATGAAGTTCACCAGCATCGGTGCCACGGCCGGGTCGGCGCGCGTGTTCTCGCCGCGCGAGAGCCGTTCGATGCGGCTGTCGTTCAGGTGGTGCAGCAGCGAGCCCAGCGCGAACTGGTAGCCCCAGGCGGCCTGGCTGCGCGTGGCGTGCGGCATCGCAAGGTGCAGCGCGTCGATGTAGGCCTCGGCCAGCGGATCGAAGTAGGCGCGCAGCACGCGGTCGGCTTCCTCGGTGGCGTGGTAGAGCTCGCGCGCCACCAGCAGCGCGTAGTACTCGCCCTCGGCGCTCGCGCGCAGCGCCAGCACGGGCGCGGTGAAGGCGTCAATGATGCGCGGCAGCGTGCGCGCGTCATCGGGGTCGATGTTCACGGCGGCCAGGCCCGCCAGCCGCGCCTCGATGGAATGGCCCCAGTGCTCGAAGATCGCGTGGAAGAGCTCGTGCTTCTGGCCGTAGTAGTAGCCCACCAGCGCCAGCGGAACGCCGGCCTCCTCGGCGATCTGGCGGATCGTCACCGCGTGGTAGCCGTGCTGCGAAAAAAGCTTCTCGGCCGCCAGCAGGATCGCCTGCTTGCGGTCGGGCCGCGCAGTCTCGATGGCGACTGCGGCGGCTGCCTGTGCCGGTGCGCGCGAGACCTGGCGCTTTGCGGTGGGTGTGCGGGTGCTCATCGGGGGCGTATTGAACGCTTGTACAAAAACATTGAACACGCGTACAAACCCTGAGGTCAACCCTCATTGAGCACGGTCGTTCGCGGCGCTACGCTCGTGCAATGCACGCTCCCAACATCCCCCAGATCCGCCTCTACCAGGACTGGCTGCGCGAGACGCGCGGCCTCGCATTCGACAGCTACGACGCCCTGTGGCGCTGGTCCGTCACCGAGCTCGACGCCTTCTGGCAGAGCATCTGGGACTACGCCCGCATCGAATCGCCCACGCCGCACACCGCGGTGCTCGCCGAATCGCGCATGCCCGGCGCACGCTGGTTCCCCGGCGCGCAGGTCAACTACGCACGCGAGGTGCTGCGCCACGTCGATGCGGCCCATGCGGCAGGCATGCCCGCGATCGTGAGCGACAACGAACTGGGCCAGGTGCGCGAGATGTCGTGGCCCGAGATGCGCCGGCAGGTCGCGTCGGTCGCGCTCACGCTGAAGTCGTTGGGCGTGAAGCGCGGCGACCGCGTCGCGGCCTACATGCCCAACGTGCCCGAGACCATGGTGGCCTTTCTCGCGTGCTCCAGCATCGGCGCGATCTGGAGCGTGTGCGCGCCCGACATGGGCACGGCCGCCGTGGCCGACCGCTTCCGCCAGATCGAGCCGAAGGTGCTGATTGCCGTCGACGGTGTGCACTACGGCGGTAAGCCGCTGGACCGCAGCGCGGTGCTGCAGGAACTGCGCGGCCAACTGCCCAGCGTGCGGAAGCTGCTGCTCGTGAAGTCGCCGTACGCTGCCAGCACCGTGCTTCACGACGTCGAGTGGACGCAGGCCATCGCGCGAGACGACGCCAATGTCGCCGCCTTCGAGCCCGAATGGCTGCCCTTCGACCACCCGATCTGGATCGTCTATTCGAGCGGCACCACCGGCCTGCCCAAGCCCATCGTGCACGGGCAGGGCGGCATCATCCTCACGATGCACGCCTGCGGGCTGCACAACGACGTGGGCGCGAGCTACGGTGCCAACAACTTCGGCGAGCGCTACCACTGGTACAGCTCCACCGGCTGGGTCATGTGGAACTCGCAGCTCTCGGGCATGGCCTTCGGCGCCACCATCTGCATCTACGACGGCAATCCGGCGGGCAGCAAGGAGAAGCCCGACTGGGGCGTGTTGTGGCGCTTCGTGGCGCGCCACAAGGTCACCTTCTTCGGCGCGGGCGCGGCCTACTTCACCAACTGCATGAAGGCCGGCCTCGTCGCGAAGGAGTGCGGCGACCTCTCGCGCGTGCGCGCGCTGGGCAGCACCGGCTCGCCGCTGCCCGAGGAGGTGCAGCGCTGGGGCTCGAAGCAGATCCTCGACGCGGGCTCGAAGGAGGTGTGGTGGTGCAACATCTCCGGCGGCACCGACTTCTGCGGCGCCTTCGTCGGCGGCAACCGCGACCTGCCCGAAGTGCCCGGGCAGATGCAGTGCCGCGAGCTCGGCCACGCGGTCGAGGCCTGGAACGAACAGGGCCAGCCCGTCATCGGCGAAGTGGGCGAGCTGGTGTGCACCAAGGCCATTCCGTCGATGCCGCTGTACTTCTGGGGCGACGAGGGCAACGCGCGCTACCTCTCGAGCTACTTCGACACCTACCCCGGCGTCTGGCGCCACGGCGACTGGATCAGGATCGGCGAGGACGGCGGCTGCATCATTTACGGCCGCAGCGACGCCACGATCAACCGCCAGGGCCTGCGCATGGGCACCAGCGAGATCTACAGCGCGGTCGAGGGCCTGCCCGAGGTGCTCGACTCCATGGTGGTCGACCTCGAATACCTGGGCCGCGACAGCTACATGCCGCTGTTCGTGGTGCTGCGCCCCGGCGTGGCGCTCGACGGCGCCATGCGCGCGAAGATCGACAACGCCATCAAGACATCGCTGTCGCCGCGCTTCGTGCCCAACGACATCTTCCAGGTAGCCGAGATACCGCGCACGCTCTCGGGCAAGAAGCAGGAGCTGCCGATCAAGAAGCTGCTGCTGGGCCAGCCGATAGAGAAGGTGGTCAACCGCGAGGCCATGGCCAACCCCGGCAGTCTCGACTGGTACGTGGCTTTTGCCGCGCAGCGTGCGCAGACCGCCTCCGCATAATGGGTCGCATGAAAAGACGAACCAGCCTCCTCATGTTCTCCGCCATCGCGGGTGCCTCGCTGCTGAGTGCGTGCGCCATGCCTTCATCGCCGTCGGCGGGCGGCAGTGCGGCGCAGCTGCGCGTGACCGGCACGGTCACCTACCGCGAACGCATCGCGCTCGACCCCGCGGCCGACATCGTGGTGCAGCTGCTCGACGTGTCGCTCATGGACGCGCCTTCGAAGGTCCTCGCCGAACAGCGCATCAAGGCCAACGGCAGGCAGGTGCCCTTCGCCTACGAGCTGAAGGTGGATGCCGCGCGCATCGATCCGCGCATGCGCTATGCGGTGTCGGCGCGCATCACGCGCGGCGAGCAGCTCCTCTTCATCAACGACACGCAGTACCCGGTGCTCACGGAAGGCGGCGCC
Source organism: Variovorax sp. SG517 (assembly GCF_013376045.1). GTDB lineage: Bacteria > Pseudomonadota > Gammaproteobacteria > Burkholderiales > Burkholderiaceae_C > Variovorax. The sequence continues at coordinate 630,110 of NZ_JABMJG010000004.1, forward strand.
ACCAGCGCGGACCTCGTGCTGGTGCGCGTCACCCAGGCGCCGCGCTAGGCCCGGTCACGACATCACCAGCTCGTAGAGCACCATGCGCGTCTGCCGGCCGCGCAGTTCCACCTGCTCCTCGATGCGCCGCGTATGCAGCCGGCCGCCGAGGCCCGCGAAGGTGGTCTCGGACATCAGCGCCAGGGTGCCCAGCTGCTTGTTGATGCCTTCGATGCGGCTTGCCACGTTGATCGCATCGCCGAAGGCGGTGTAGGACAGCCGGTCGTTCGAGCCCAGCACCCCCGCGATCACCGTGCCCGTGTGGATGCCCACGCGGGTGCGGAACTCGGGCAGACCCTGCTCGACCCACTTGCGGTTGAGTTCATCCATCTCCACGTGCAGCTCCAGCGCGGCCAGGCAGGCCTTGTACTCCGCGTCCTTCAGGTCCGAGGGCGCGCCCCACAGCACCATGATGCCGTCGCCGATGAACTTGTCGACCACGCCGCCGTGCCGCGCGAACACGCCGGTCGCGAGATTGAAGTATTCGGTGAGCATGCCCACCAGCACGTCGGGGTCCAGCGATTCCGAGATCGAGGTGAAGCCCTCCACGTCGGTGAACATCACCGTCACGCGCCGCGGCGAGCCCGAAGGGCCGAGTGCGTGGCCTTCGTCGATCAGCTGGTTGATGATGTCCACCGGCACGAACTTGCTGAAGGCCTTGAGGCTGCGCGCCGAGTCGTCGAGTGCCTGGTCGAGATGCTGGATCTCGAGCACGCGGCTCGGCTCGCGCGGCAGGTTGTCGAGCTCCAGCAGGCCGATGCGCCGCGCGATGTGCGAGAGGTTCTCCACCGGCGCCGTCACCAGCTTCGACAGCTTCAGCGACATGAACAGCGCGACCGCGAGGAAGGTCACCGCCAGCCCCAGGCCCCACAGCACCGCGCGATGCAGGTCGCCGAGCAGCATGTCCTCGGGCACCCAGCTCACCAGCTGCCAGCCGGTGCTCGGAATGCGCGATGTCTGCACGAGGTAGCGGCGGCCTTCGTAGCTGAATGAGAACGCGGTGTCGCTGCCGCCTCCCGCGGTACCGGCCTTCACCATGTGCGCATGCAGTGCGCCGAGCACGCCGCTGGGCGGCTCCAGCTTGTGCAGCACGCCGGGCAGGTCGCTGCGCGCAAGCACGTGGAAGTCGGCGCTCAGCAGCGCGCTGTCGCCGTAGCCGTCGCTGCTGAACTGGCGCACGAACTCCGAGAGCCGCCCGAGCGACACATCGCCTGCGACCACCAGCGCCTGCGGGCTGTTGTCCGGATAGCGGCGCTGGCTCGGCAGCGCGTAGGTCACGCCGAGCTCCTGCGCGGCGGCGAACACGTAGGGCTGCGTCCAGACCGGCCCGCCCGCCTTTCGGGCTTGGAGGAACCAGCCGCGCTGCGTCGGGTTGTAGTCAGTGCGCAGGGATGCGATGTGCTGCGTGGCGTAGCGCTGCTGGGCGTCGGCCTCGGCGTCCAGCGGCAGCTTGTATTGCCAGGTCTCGGTGGTGAAGCCGTCGCCGAGCTCGATGTGGCGCATGGCCGGCACGGGGTAGCGCAGGGCCATCAGCATCCGGCCCTTCTCGTTGCTCACGTAGATGCTGTCGAGCTCGGGCGACTGCTGCAGCAGCGTCCAGAGCAGCTCCGCCGTTCGTTCCGACTGCTCGCCCGCCGGCTGCAGGCTGGGTGCGGTGCCTACCGCATTGACGACCGACTCCGCCTTGTGCAGGAAGGCCAGCACCTTGTCCTCGGTGCGGTCGTGGTTGGACTTGTGCGCCGACACGCCGATGCGCGAGACCAGCCTCTGCGAGCCCCAGTAGCCCAGCGACACCAGCAGCAGCGACTGCGCCAGCGCCACCGCGCTCACGATGGTGCCCACGTCGACCCTGAAGCGCCGCGAGCGCCCCGCGGGTGTGACGAGCGCGGCCGCGGACGGCGACGCGCCCCTGGCGGATTCGATCGACGGCTTTCCCGCCGCTTCCGGATTCCCGGACGAGTTCTTGTTCATACAGCTCCCTGGCGACCACTCGGCGCGCCCGCTGCACCGAGGCCGCGGGCCGGCTTCCGCCAGGGCCACGGCCCCGATCGTGGTGCCGGAGTCCGTGGCTGCGCGGAAGCGGCCGTGATTTTCGCTCCACTTCGGCCTGCCGTGCGGTACTGCCCAGTCCCACGATGCCACGGCCCTGTATAGACCGGTGCCGGAGAACTGCCGGGGAAACTGCAGGAGGGCGGCGCGTCAGCCTGCGTCGTGGAAGATGATGCCCAGCGTATGCCTGCGCCCCGATCGCACGCGGCTCACGCCGTGGCGCATCGTCACGCGGTAGCTGCCGCGCGTGCCGGCCACGGGCCTCTGGTTGACCGCGAAGATCACCGCCTCGCCCTGCGCGAGCGACACCACCTCCGCGCGCGACTGCATGCGCGGGCGCTGCTCTGTCAGCACGAACTCGCCGCCGGTGAAGTCGCGGCCCGGCTCGCTCAGCAGCACCGTGAGCTGCAGCGGGAACTGCAGGTCGCCGTACAGGTCCTGGTGCAGGCAGTTGTAGTCGTCCTCGCCGTAGCGCAGCAGCAGCGGAGTGGGGCGCTCCTGGCCCGCCGCATGGCAGCGCGCGAGGTACGCGTCGTGCTGCGCCGGATAGTCGGCAGGCTGGCCCATCGCCGCCGCCCAGGCGTTGGCCAGCGGCGCGAGGTGCTCGTAAAGCGCGCTGCGCCAGGCCGCCAGCTTCGGCGGCAGCGGATAGGCGAAGTACTGGTACTCGCCCTGGCCGAAGCCATGGCGCTGCATCACCACGCGGCTGCGGAAATGGCGGGGCCGGTCGTACATGGCCACGAGTGCCGCGCATTCGGTCGGGGTGAAGAGCGCGGTGCCGGTGGCGGCGCAGCCGCGCGCGGCGATGTCGGCTTCGATGCGGGGCCAGTCGAGCGCTTCGACCAAAGAGGCTGGGGTTGCTGTCATGCCTGCAGTGTTGCCTGTTCCGCGCGTCATGGCTCGCCGTTTCCGGACGCTGCTTTCCGCACCGGTCGGGCATCGCGGGCTTTGCAGGCGAAGCGCAGGCAGGCGGGGGTTTTGAGCGATCATCCGCCCATGGCAAGACAAAAAACCGCTGCGCGCGACAGCGCCCCCGGGCAGTTGGTGCAGGGCCGCCCGGTGGCCGTGCTGGGACGCGGCATGGCGCTGGTCAAGGTCGGCAAGGCGCCGCGTCCGCAGGTGCGGCCCGAGGACAACACCACCGTTCTCATGAAGAAAGCTGCCCGCGCGCTGGGCAAGCCGGGCATCGACAGGTCGGTGGTCTTTCGCGGGCCCAACGCGGCCAAGGTGTACGCCTACTCGGCCTATCCGCCCGACCCGAGCAAGATCGTGCGCGAGGCGGCCGACGGCACCAAGGTGATCGGCCGCATGGTCGACGGCAGGTTCCGCGCGAGCAAGGCGTGAGCAGCCGGCCGCCGAAGCTCGAGAAGCTGCTGGAGCAGACCCAGGGCCCGCGCCCGGTGGCCTTCGTGCTGGCCGGCCACAACGGCTCCGGCAAGTCGACGCTCTGGTATTCGCGCCTGGCGCCCTCGCTGCGCCTGCCGCTGGTCAACGCCGACCGGATGATGATGTCCATCCTGCCCGACGCCGACCCCTCCACCGGACACATCCCGCCGTGGGCCCAGCGCCTGCGCGACGACGACGAGCGCTGGCAGATCCTTTCGCAAAAGGGCGTGCGTGCCTTCAAGAGCCTGGTGATGGACCAGCGCATGCCTTTCGCATTCGAGACCGTGTTCTCGCACTGGAAGCCGCTGCCCGGCGGCGGCCACGAGTCGAAGGCCGACGACATCCGCGCGATGCAGGAGGCGGGCTACTTCGTCGTGCTGCTCTTCGTGGGGCTGGTGTCGGTGGACATGTCGGTCTTCCGCGTGAGCACGCGCAAGCAGCAGGGCGGCCACGACGTGGACCGCAGGAAGCTCATCGAGCGTTTTCCCCGCACGCAGGCGGCGGTCGGCCACGCTGCGCAGATCGCCAACATGACGCTGATGTTCGACAACAGCCGATCGCAGAAGGACGCCTTCTCGCTGGTGCGAGCGCAGGCGAAGAAGTCGGTGCTGTTCGACGCGCGCGATCCGCAGTTCGACGTCGACCCGGAGCTGCGCGCCGTGTGCGACCCGTGGCTGGAGAAGGTCGCGGGGCCGTTCAGGCCGCAGCGCGCTTCGCCGCCGAAGAAGGCGTCGCCCCCGGCTGTCGCGCCTGCTCCAGCAGCCAGTCGCTGAAGAACTTCAACAGCGGCCGCTGGTCGGCCCGCTCGGGCGTCACGAGGTAGTAGTTGCGCTCGCCCGAGAGCGGCCGCGCGCAGGCCACCACCAGTTCGCCGCGCGCGAGTTCGTCGGCCACCAGCATCGTCGGCATCAGCGCCACCCCCAGGCCGTGCGAGGCGGCCGCGGCCAGGATGGAGAACAGCTCGTAGCGCGGGCCGCCGCGCGCATTGGGCGCGTCGATCTGCTGCGCGTCGAACCACTGGCGCCAGCCGTCGGGGCGCGTGCTCTGCTGCAGCAGCGGCATCTTCGCGATGGCGGCGGGCGTCACGGCCTTGCCGCGCGGAAGAAGGGCGGGGCTGCACACGGGCACCACGTCCTCGTGCATCAGCAGCAGTGCGCGCGTGCCGGCCCAGTTCTCGACCTGCGCGGGCGTGCCGGCGTACAAGGCGGCGTCGAACTCGGCGTCGGCGAAGAGAAAGGGGCGGGTGCGCGTCTCGATGTGCACCACCACGTCGGGCTGCAGCGCCGCGAAGCCCTTCAGGCGCGGCATCAGCCAGCGGGTGGCGAAGGTGGGCACGGCCGCCAGCGAGAGCGAACCGCCTTCGCCCTGGTGCGCCATGGCGTCGAGCGTGTCGCGCTCCATCGCTTCGAGCCGTTTGCTGATCTGCCGCGCATAGGCCGCGCCGCTGGCCGTGAGCGCCACGCCGTGCCGCGTGCGACGGAACAGCGCCACGCCCAGGAAGCCTTCGAGCGTGCCGATCTGGCGCGACACCGCGCTCTGCGTGAGGGCGAGCTCCTGCGCGGCGCGCGTGTAGCTCTCGTGGCGCGCGGCGGCGTCGAAGCACACCAGGGTCTGCAGGGGCGGGATCTTGCGGCGCATGTATGCCTCGGCTGTATGTATGGATCCGACGGCTCGTCAATGGAAGAGCCGCCCGAACATCTTGCAAGACATTCTACGAACGCATATCTGGGTGCGGAATCCTCGTTTGCGTCATGGCCGGTGCGTGGCTAGCATCGCCTGATTCCCCTCCTTTCTTTTTCCTCCCCCTTTTCCGGAGACAGCCACATGGCCGCCAAAGCGCAATTCCACTGGGACGACCCCCTTCTTCTCGACCAGCAGCTGACCGACGAAGAACGCATGATCCGCGACGCGGCCAACGCCTACTGCCAGGAGCGCCTCGCGCCCCGCGTGCTCGAAGGCTTCCGCACCGGCGAGACCGACCCCGCCATCTTCCGCGAGATGGGCGCCCTCGGCCTGCTGGGCCCGACCATCCCCGAGCAGTACGGCGGCCCCGGCCTCAACTACGTGGCCTACGGCCTGATCGCCCGCGAAGTCGAGCGCGTCGACTCGGGCTATCGCTCGATGGCCAGCGTGCAGAGCTCGCTGGTGATGGTGCCGATCTTCGAATTCGGCTCCGAAGGCCAGAAGCAGAAGTTCCTGCCCAAGCTCGCCACCGGCGAATGGATCGGCTGCTTCGGCCTGACCGAGCCCGACCACGGCTCCGACCCCGGCAGCATGGCAACGCGCGCCAAGAAGGTGCCGGGCGGCTACTCGCTCACCGGCTCCAAGATGTGGATCAGCAACTCGCCCATCGCCGACGTGTTCGTCGTGTGGGCCAAGGAAGTCAGCGAGAGCGGCGCCGTCGGCCCGATCCGCGGCTTCGTGCTCGAGAAGGGCATGAAGGGCCTGAGCGCTCCCGCCATCCACGGCAAGGTCGGCCTGCGCGCCAGCATCACCGGCGAGATCGTGATGGACGGCGTGTTCTGCCCCGAGGAGAACGCTTTCCCCGAAGTGCAGGGCTTGAAGGGCCCCTTCACCTGCCTCAACAGCGCCCGCTACGGCATCTCGTGGGGCGCGCTCGGCGCCGCCGAAGACTGCTGGCACCGCGCCCGCCAGTACACGCTCGACCGCAAGCAGTTCGGCCGCCCGCTGGCCGCCAACCAGCTCATCCAGAAGAAGCTGGCCGACATGCAGACCGAGATCACGCTGGGCCTGCAAGGCAGCCTGCGCCTGGGCCGCATGAAGGACGAAGGCATCGCCGCGGTGGAAATCACCTCGATCATGAAGCGCAACAACTGCGGCAAGTCGCTCGACATCGCCCGCATGGCGCGCGACATGATGGGCGGCAACGGCATCAGCGACGAGTTCGGCGTGGCCCGCCACCTGGTGAACCTCGAAGTGGTCAACACCTACGAAGGCACGCACGACATCCACGCGTTGATCCTGGGCCGCGCCATCACGGGCATCGCAGCTTTCGCCAACTGAGCCGCATGACCAAGCCCGCAGCACTCGACGGCATCAAGGTCCTCGATCTGTCCCGCGTGCTCGCGGGCCCGTGGTGCACGCAGATCCTTGCGGACCTGGGCGCCGACGTCGTCAAGATCGAGCGCCCCGGCGTCGGCGACGACACGCGCACCTGGGGCCCGCCCTTCATCAAGGACGCGGACGGCAACGACACCGACCAGGCCAGCTACTTCACCGCCTGCAACCGCAACAAGCGCTCGGTCACGGTCGACATGGCCACGCCCGACGGACAGGCGCTGCTCAGGCAGATGGCGGCGCAGGCCGACATCGTGGTGGAGAATTTCAAGACCGGCGGCCTGAAGCAGTACGGCCTCGACCACGAGAGCCTGCGCGCGGCCAACCCGCGCCTCATCTACTGCAGCGTGACCGGCTTCGGCCACGACGGCCCGTATGCCGAGCGCGCGGGCTACGACCTGATGATCCAGGCCATGACCGGCATGATGAGCATCACCGGCCGCCCCGACGACGTGCCCGGCGGCGGCCCGCTGCGCGTGGGCGTGGCGCTGACCGACCTGTTCACCGGCGTCTACGCCAGCACCGCCATCCTCGCGGCGCTGCAGGTGCGCGATCGCACCGGCGAGGGCCAGCACATCGACATGGCGCTGCTCGACGTGGGCATGGCCATCCTCGCCAACCAGGCCAGCGCCTTCCTCAACACCGGCAAGGCGCCCGGACGCCAGGGCAACACGCACCCCAGCCTCGCGCCCTACCAGGACTTCCCGACGAAGGACGGCGCGATGCTGCTGGCCATCGGCAACAACGGGCAGTTCGCGCGCTTCTGCGAAGCCGGCGGCCACCCCGAGTGGGCGACCGACGCGCGCTTCGCCACCAACACGCTGCGCGTGAAACACCGCGGCGTGCTGATTCCGATGATGGAAGAACTCACGCGCACCCGCACCACGGCCGCCTGGGTCACGCTGCTCGAAGACAAGGCCGTGCCCTGCGGCCCGATCAACGACATCGCGCAGGCCTTCGACGACGCGCAGGTCAAGGCGCGCGGCCTGGCGGTCACGCTGCCGCGCGACGCGGGCGACGGCATCGCCAGCATCACCGGCGTGGCGAGCCCGTTGCGCCTCTCGGCCACGCCTCCGGTGCTGCGCCACGCGCCGCCGGCGCTGGGCCAGCACACGCAGGAGGTGCTGGCGGAGATGGGCATCGACGCAGCCCGCTTCGAGGCCCTGCGTTCGGCCGGCGTCGTCTGAACTGACGAGGCCCGCATGGCGAACCCGATGCGCCAGCCACCGTTCTCGGTGCTGCGCATCGACCACGTCGTGCTGCGCGTGAAGGACGCCGAACGCGCCATCGCCTTCTACTGCGGCGTGCTGGGCTGCACCGTCGAGAAACGCCGCGACGACCTGGGGCTCGTGCACCTGCGCGCCGGCGCGAGCCTGATCGACCTCGTCACGGCCGACGGTCCGCTGGGCAGGCAGGGCGGGGCGCTCGCGGGCACGGAAGGTCGCAACGTCGACCATCTCTGCCTGCGCATCGAGCCCTTCGACGAAGCGGCAATCCGCGCGCTGATGGCGCAGCACGGCGTGGCGGTGCAGGGCGAGGTTCAGAACAACTTCGGCGCCGAGGGCAACGGCCCCTCGATCTACATCGCCGACCCCGACGGCAACAGCGTCGAGCTCAAGGGCCCTGCGGCGGCCTGAGAGTTCCTTTCTTTTCCTTCTTCTTTTCCCGCCAATTTGTACGCCACTGTGTCTGCACGACGCAGTGAACACATGCGCATGCAAATCGGCAGGTGGCTCGACACATCGCGGATACAGCCCGCCGATGTAATTCCTGCATCGCTTCCGACGCACACCGCACGAAGCGATGCGGTCCCCGACAACCGGGCCTCATTCCGAACCACCTTCCATCCAAAGGAACCACCATGACCGACAAGCAAGTCCTCTACACCGGCAAGACCCACACCACCGGCGGCCGCCTCGGCGCATCGCGCAGCAGCGACGGCCACCTCGACATCCAGCTCTCGCCTCCCGGCGGCAACGGCACCGGCACTAACCCCGAGCAGCTGTTCGCGGCCGGCTGGTCGGCCTGCTTCATCGGCGCGATGGGCAAGGCCGCTGGCGCGCTGAAGGTCAAGCTGCCGGCCGACCTGTCGGTCGACGCCGAAGTCGACCTCGTGCTCGAAGAGGGCCAGTATTTCCTGCAGGCCCGCCTGAACGTGAGCCTACCCGGCCTCGACCGCGAGACCGCGCGCGCGGTGGTCGACACCGCGCACCAGACCTGCCCCTACTCGAAGCTCACACGCGGCAACATCGAGGTGGAGTTGAACCTGGTCTGACAGGCGCGGCGGCCGTCAGCCCGCGCGCCCGATGGTCGCCACGCCGAACACGATCACGCCCAGCGCCAGGTTCACCGTCACCAGCTTGCGCACCGTGTTCAGCCGCGCGGCAGCCGCCGGCCAGGCGCTTTCATCCACCGCGCGGCGCATCGCCCTGAACACCGAGGCGCGGATGTAGGTGTAGATCGCAGCCATCACGATCGCGATGCTCATCATGGCCTCGATGCGCCAGTGCAGGCCGCGGAAGCCGCCGCCGGCCAGGATCATCGCCACGCCGGTCGCGAAGAGCAGCGTGACCGATGCGTCCACCCCCACGAAGAAGCGCCTGAGCGTCGCGGCCATCATGCGCAGGCGCTGCGGCGGCTGTTCGAGCGTGGCAACGGCCGAGGGGCGCACGGCGAAGTGCATGGTGGCCATGCCGCCGACCCAGAAGGCGGCGCACAGCAGGTGGATGAAGAGGGCGGTGACGTAGAGCATCTTGGGCCCGATCAGAACACCGAAGCGCCCCGGCGCGCAACGAAGCCCTTCATCGTCATTCGGAAGGCTTGGTTTCCGCGAAGCGCCGCATGTCCGCCACCACCTGCCGCAGCAGCTCCGATGCGGCCGGCGAGAGCATGCGCCCGTGGCGCGAGACGATGTGGGAGCGGCCCTGCGACAGCAGCGGGTTCTTCATCGGCAGTTCCACCAGCTCGGGGTTGCTCGCGTTCGGCGTGAGCGAGATGCGCGTGCCCAGCGCATAGCCCAGGCCCGCCGACACGAAGTGGCCGAGCGCGCTGAACGAAGTGGTGGTCAGGAGCGAGGCCAGGCGCACGCCCTCGCTGATCTCGGCGGCCTCGATGTGCTGGCGCACGCCGAAGTTGCGGTGCAGCGTGGCGCCCGGGTAGGGCTGCAGGTCGGCGAGCGTCAGCGGCCGGTCGAGCTGCGCGAGCGGGTGCGAGCGCAGCACCATCGCCTGGATCGGCTGCGGATGCGACTGGTGCGAGGTCAGCCGCTCGTCCTTGGGCGGCTGGAACAGCAGGCCGACATGGGCCCGTTCCTCCACCACCCGCTGCACGATCTCGTCGGTGCTGGCCACGTCGAGGTCGATGGTGATCTTCGGGTGCGAGGTCATGAAGTCGCGCAGGCTGTGGCGCATGAGCCAGTCCACGTAGCCCTCGCCGGCCACGATGTCGATGTGGCCGCGCTCGATCTTGCGGATGCTGTCGAGCTGCGCCATCAGGTGCTGCTTCTGGCTGTTCTGGCGCCGCACGTAGCCGGCCAGCATCTGGCCCGCGTCGGTGGGCACCACGCCGCGCCCGTGGCGCTCCAGCAGCGGCAGGCCGCACTCCTGCTCCAGGATGCCGATGGCGCGGCTCACGGCCGAGGGATCCATGTCGAGCACCTCGGCGGCGCCGCGCACGGAGCCGCTGTCCAGCACCTGCATGAAGTAGCGCACGCGGCGCGTGTCGAGCCTGTCGTCCATGGCCTTCGTCTCCTGAGTGTTGCATTCAATGCAACGAATATCCCGATTCGCGGCCATTGATGCAAGGGGCCGGCAATCCGAAACTTCCCGGCAGCCCGCAGCCGCCGCTGCGCCACACGATGCCCCAACCGATGACATCCGCTGCTTCCACCCCCACTTCGCTCGCTCCCGGCGCCTCTTCGTCGGCTTCCGGAAAACTCCGGCTCGCGCTCGTCACCCTGGCCGTCGTGGCGGCGGCCGAGCTCATCGGCCCAGTGCAGTTCAGCGTCGGCCCGGGCAAGGTGGCGCTGCTGCCGATGCTGTGGGCGCTGCTGATCGCGGCCGCTTGGGGCATCGCGCATCGCCGCGTGCCGGGCGCGGTGCGCGTGGCGACGGCCGAGCAGTCCTTCGCAGGCGGCCTGCTGAACGCGGGCTTGCTGCTGTTCGTGGTGAAGCTGGGCCTCACGGTCGGCGCCGCGCTGCCGCAGGTGAAGCAGGCCGGCTGGGCGCTGCTGTTCCAGGAGTTCGGCCATGCGCTGGGCACGCTGGCGCTGGGCCTGCCGCTGGCGCTGCTGCTGGGCATCAAGCGCGAGGCGGTGGGTGCCACCTTCTCGGTGGGCCGCGAGGGCAACCTGGTGATCATCGGAGAGAAGTACGGCATGGCCTCGCCAGAGGGCCGCGGCGTGCTGGCCGAGTACATCACCGGCACCGTGCTGGGCGCGCTCTTCATCGCGGTGCTGGCGGGCTTCGTCGCCAGCCTGCACATCTTCGACCCGCGCTCGCTGGCCATGGGTGCCGGCGTGGGCTCCGGCAGCCTGATGGCGGCGGCGCTGGGCGCCATCGCGGCGCAGCAGCCGGCCGAGATGCTGCCGCAGCTCACCGCCATCGCCGCCGCATCGAACCTGCTGACGACGGTGGTGGGCTTCTACTTCACGCTGTTCCTGTCGCTGCCGCTGTGCTCGTGGCTCTACGGCAAGCTGGAGCCGGTGCTGGGCCGCTTCTCGAAGCGCGGCGCGCAGGACGCGGGCACGGGCGCCGTGTCGCAGGTCAGCGTCGGCCACGGCGGCGCTCTCTCGCTGCGCGACACGCTCATCGCCTGGGCGGTGGTCAGCGGCGGCGTGCTCATCGGCAATTCGCTGACCTACAAGGTGCCGGTGCTGGTGTCGCTCGAAGGCCTGGCGGCGGTGGCGTTGATCGCGCTGATCGTCGAGGGCATCAAGCGCCTGGTGCCGCGCCTGCCGATGGTGCTGGTGCTGTCGGTGGTGGCCACGGTGGCCGGCATCCCGGGGCTGTTCCCATTCTCCGACGCGCTGATCGCGATCACCGCCAAGCTCAACTTCCTGGCCTTCACCACCCCCGTGCTCGCGCTGGCCGGCTTCTCGGTCGCGAAGGACATGCCCGTGTTCCGCCAGCTGGGCTGGCGCATCGTGGTGGTGTCGCTCACCGCCACGGCCGGCACCTTTCTCGGTGCGACTGTGATCGCCGAATTCTTCCATTGACCCCGTCCCACGAGAGATCACCACCATGTACCGCGAGCCCGAAATCGCCGAAGACACCCGCGCCCGCATGCTGGCCTGGCGCCGCGACATCCACGCCAACCCCGAGACCGCCTTCGAGGAGCACCGCACCGCCAACGTCGTCGCCAACGCGCTGATGCTGATGGGCCTGCCGGTGCACCGCGGCCTGGCCGGCACCGGTGTGGTCGGCACTCTGAAGAACGGCGAGGGCCCGAGCATCGCGCTGCGCGCCGACCTCGACGCGCTCAACATGCAGGAGCTCGGCACGCAGCCGCACGCCTCCAAATGCGCCGGCAAGATGCACGCCTGCGGCCACGATGGCCACACGGCCATGCTGCTGGGCGCGGCCGAGCATCTCTCGCGCCACAAGCCCTTCAAGGGCACGGTGCACTTCGTGTTCCAGCCCGCCGAGGAGAACGAAGGCGGCGGCCGGGTGATGGTCGAGGAGGGCCTGTTCGATCAGTTCCCGGCCGATGCCGTCTACGGCATGCACAACTTCCCCGGCCTGCCGCGCGGCCACTTCGCGATCCGCAAGGGCACGATGACGGCCTTCCTCGACACCTTCGAGATCGTCGTCACCGGCAAGGGCAGCCACGGCGCGATGCCCGAGACCGGCATCGACTCGGTGGTGGTCTCGGCCCAGCTGGTCAACGCATTGCAAACCATCGTGAGCCGCCGCACTGGCGCGACCGACTCGGCCGTGGTGAGCGTCACGCAGATCCACGGCGGCGACACCTGGAACGTGATCCCCGAGACCGTGGTGCTGCGCGGCACCGTGCGCACGCTGGATGCCGGCATCCAGGACAAGACCCAGGCCGCCATGCAGCAGATCTGCGACGGCGTGGCCGCCACGCACGGCGCGAAGGTGGCGCTGGACTACCGCCGCGGCTACCCCGGCGTGGTCAACACGCCCACCGAGACCGACGCCGCCGTCGCCGCGGCCGCCAGCCTGGTGGATCTTGCGCAGGTGCACACCGACATCCCGCCCGCCATGGGCTCGGAAGACTTCGCCTTCATGCTGCAGAAGCGCCCGGGCGCCTACATCGGCATCGGCGCGGGCGAGGGCCCGAACGACCCGAACGTGCACAACCCGTACTACGACTTCAACGACAACATCCTGCCGCTGGGCGCCGCCTACTGGGTGGCACTGGTCAGGCAGCAGCTTCCTGCATCGAGAGATGAGAGCATGATGCGCTGATGCTCTCCGCCTTCGACATCTTCAAGATCGGCATCGGCCCGTCCAGCTCGCACACCGTGGGGCCGATGCGCGCCGCGCTGATGTTCGCGCAGTCGCTCGAGCGGCGCGGCCTGCTCGCGCAGGTGGCGCGGCTGCATGTCGACCTGTTCGGCTCGCTCGGCGCCACCGGCCACGGCCACGCGACCGACCAGGGCGTGATCCTCGGCCTCTTCGGCGACGCGCCCGACACCGTGCGGCCGGAGACCGTGCAGCCCCGGCTGGAGGCGCTGCGCCGCACCGGTCGTCTCGAACTGCTGGGCACCACGCCCATCGACTTCGACCGCGTGCGCGACATCGCCTTCAAGGGCGAGGAATCGCTGGCCGAGCATCCCAACGCGATGCGCTTCACCGCCTTCGCGGCCGACGGCGCCACGCTGGCCGAGGGCACGTACTTCTCGGTCGGCGGCGGCTTCGTCGTCGAGGGCGGGCAGGCCGTGGCGCAGACGGTGGCTGCGGCGGCCGCCGTGCCGCATCCCTTCGCCACCGGGGACGAGCTGATGGCGCAGTGCCGCGAGAACGGCCTCTCCGTGGCCGCGCTCGTCATGCGCAACGAATGCACCTGGCGTCCCGAAGCCGAAGTGCGCGCGGGGCTGCTGCGCGTCTGGCAGGTGATGCAGCAGTGCGTGCAGCGCGGCTTCGGCATCGACAACCCGCTGGCCGCGCAATCGCTGCCCGGCCCGCTGCGCATGCGCCGCCGCGCGCCCGAGCTGCACCGCGAATTGCTGGCGCAGGCCGGCGCGGCCGATCCGCTTGCGGCGATGGACTGGGTCAATGCCTTCGCGATGGCGGTGAACGAGGAGAACGCCGCCGGCGGCCGCGTGGTCACCGCGCCCACCAACGGCGCGGCCGGCGTGGTGCCCGCGGTGATGCACTATTACCAGCGCTTCGTGCCGCAGGCGAGCGACGAAGGCATCGTCGACTTCCTGCTCACCGCCGCGGCCATCGGCATGCTCTACAAGACCAACGCATCGATCTCGGGTGCCGAGGTCGGCTGCCAGGGCGAGGTGGGCGTGGCCTGCTCGATGGCGGCAGGCGCGCTCGCCGCGGTGCTCGGTGCCACGCCCGCGCAGGTCGAGAACGCGGCCGAGATCGGCATGGAGCACAACCTCGGCCTCACCTGCGACCCGGTCGGCGGCATGGTGCAGATTCCCTGCGTGGAGCGCAACGCGATGGGCGCGGTCAAGGCCATCAACGCGGCGCGCATGGCGCTGCGCGGCGACGGCAGCCACTACGTGTCGCTCGACGCGGTGATCCGCACCATGAAGCAGACGGGCGAGGACATGAAGGCGACCTACAAGGAAACCTCGCTCGGCGGCCTCGCGGTGAACGTGGTCGAGTGCTGAACCGCACCGGGCTCAGGGCACGAACATGTCCCAAGGCCCCTTGCCCTGCGGCAGCCGGGGCCGCTCGGTGAGCGAGGCCAGCGGCTCGCCCGCCTCGTAGCGCGCGGCCAGCGCGTCGGGGTCGAACACCACGCCCATGAAGTTCTCGGCATAGGCGCCGCCCGCGAAGAAGGCGTCGACTTCCGCGGCCGTCTCGAACACGTCGTGCTGCAGCTCCAGCCGGTGGCCGTCGGGGTCGCGGTAATACATCGAGATCGTCGGCCCGTGGTTGATGCACCAGTAGGGCCGGATGCCGCGCGCCGCCAGCCGCCGGTGGTTGGCCAGCAGCTCGCCGAGCGAGGCGTAGGTGAAGGCGATGTGCTCCAGCCCCGTGCTCGCGTCGGCCTCGTGCTTGAGGCCGGGCGGTGCGACCAGGCCGATGCGGTGGTGCTCGTCGTCGTAGCTCAGGAAGCACAGCATCTCGTTCTCGAAGGCCACGCGGGCCTGCAGCACTTCGATGTACCAGTCGCGCGAGCGCGCGAGATCGCCCACGCGCAGCACGACGTGTGCGAGCTTGACGGGGCGCAGCGCGGTGTGCGCGAAGTCGGCCAGGGGGCGGCGCGCGGGCAGGGCGAGTCCGTCGTTCATGGGGCGTCTCCTTTTCGTCTTCGAAGAGGCAAAGGGCGTGCGCTCAGAGGGTGTCTGGCTCGGCCACCACGCGGTTCTCGATGTGGCCGACGCCCTCGATCTCCACCCGCACCACGTCGCCCGGCACCAGGTAGCGCGGCGGGTCCATGAGGCCGCCGACGCCTGCGGGGCTGCCGGTGCTCAGCACGTCGCCGGGCTCCAGCGTGAAGGCGGTGCTCAGCTCGACCAGCATCGCCTCGATGCGGTGGATCATCTGCGCCGTGTTGCCGTCCTGGCGCAGCTCGCCGTTGACCCAGGTGCGCAGCCGCAGCGCGTGCGGATCGGCGATCTCGTCGCGCGTCACCAGCCAGGGCCCGAAGGGGCCGTGCGTGTCGAAGGACTTGCCCAGCGTGTGGGTCGGCGCGCGCATCTGCCAGTCGCGCACGCTCATGTCGTTGACCACCACGTAGCCGGCCACCATCGCCATCGCGTCCTCGGCGCGCACGTGGCGGCAGCGCCGGCCGATCACCACGCCCAGCTCGCCCTCGTAGTCGAACTGGTCGGACACGCGGGGCTTGTGCACCGCATCGAAGGGGCCGGCCACGCACGACACCTGCTTGTTGAACCACACCTGCCCCGGCGGCCGCACCAGGCCGAGCTTCGCGGCTTCCTCGAGGTGCGAGGCGTAGTTGCCGCCGAGCCCGAGGAACTTGCGCGGCGCGGGAATCGGCGCCGCCAGCCGCACGTCGGACAAGGCCACGAGCGGTGCATCGGCCAGCGCCGCGTGCAGCCAGGCCACGCCCTCGTCGCCGTGTGCGATCCGTTCGATCAGCTCGAGCAGCCCCGCCGGCGCGCCGGGCTGCCCGCTCAGGTCCGCGATTGCGTCGTCGTTTCGGACCACGCCGAAGCGAAGCCGGTCGCGATGGTGGAAGCTGGCGAGTTTCATGGCGTGCGTGTGTGTCAAGTTGGCGGTTGACCGGCGGAGAGCGATCGATGATGCTGATGGAACGAAGGCCGAACAATCGGCCAGAAAAGAACGGATCGTTCCGCCAGCAGAACGAGAAAGAACAGAAGAGACGACATGGAAGACTTCAACGACCTCGCCCTCTTCGCCCACGTGGTCGAGCAGCAGGGCTTCAGCGCCGCGAGCCGGCACCTGGGCATCCCGAAGTCGCGCCTGAGCCGGCGCGTCTCGCAACTGGAAGAGCGCATCGGCGTGCGCCTGCTGCAGCGCAGCTCGCGACGGCTGCTGCTCACCAGCGTCGGCCGGCAGTTCTACGAGCGCTGCCAGGCGACGGTGGCGGCGGGCGAGGAAGCCTTCGACGTGGCGCGGCAGGCCACCGCGCAGCCGCAGGGCCTGTTGCGCGTGAGCTGCCCGTTCACGCTCGCGCAGTTCTGGCTCACGCCGCTGATCCCGTCCTTCATGCGCGCCTTTCCGGGCGTGCGGCTGCAGCTGGAGGTGAGCAACCGCCGCGTCGATCCGCTGCAGGAGAACATCGACGTGGTGCTGCGCGTGCGGCGCCCGCCCTTCGAGGACTCCAGCCTGGTCGCGCGCCCGCTGGGCAACACCGTCGACGTGCTGCTCGCGAGCCCCGCGCTGGTGGAGCGGCTGGGCATGCCGCGCTCGCTCGACGATCTGGCCGCCTGGCCCGTGCTGTCGCTGCCCGCGGAGAACGAGCGCTACCGCTGGGCACTGGAACGCGGCAGCGAGTCGCACGATTTCGCCTTCACGCCGCATGTCGTGACCGACGACATGTTCGCGCTGAGGCACTTGGCAGAGCAGGGCATGGGCCTCGCGCTGCTGCCCGAGATCATGTGCCGCGACGCCCTTGCCGAGGGACGACTGCTGCGCCTGTGCGGCGAGTGGGCCTGCGCGGCCAGCGAGATCCAGGCCGCCTTCGCATCGCGCCGCGGCATGCTGCCGGCGGTGCGCGCCTTCATCGACCACCTGCTGCAAAACCCGCCGGGTGCTGCGGATGCGAAGGCCGGCGTATCCTGACCGCCCTTCCTGACGTCCTGTTTTCTCACCCACGCAACAAGAAAGAAAGCCGACCCGCGCCATGACCCGCACCATCGCCCAGAAACGCGCCGACTTCCGCGCCCTCCATCAACAAGGCTGCTTCGTCATTCCCAACCCCTGGGACACGGGCAGCGCGCGCTTTCTCGAAGGTCTGGGCTTCAAGGCGCTGGCCACCACCAGTTCCGGCTTCGCCTGGTCGCAGGGGCAGGCGGACGGCGCGATGTCGCGCGAGCACATCCTCGCGCACCTGCGCGAACTGGTGGAAGCCACCGACCTGCCGGTGAACGCTGACTTCGAAAACGGCTTCGCCGCCGACGCGAAGGGCGTGGCCGAGAGCGTGAGCCTTGCCATCGAGATGGGCGTGGCGGGCCTGTCCATCGAGGATTCGACGGGCAACGCCGCCGATCCGCTCTTTCCGGTCGACGTGGCGGTGGAGCGCCTGCGCGCCGCGCGCAAGGCCATCGACGCATCGGGCGCCGACGTGCTGCTGGTCGGTCGCGCCGAGAACTTCTTCGCCGGCCGTCCCGACCTCGACGACGCCATCGCACGGCTCAAGGCTTACGCCAACGCGGGTGCCGACTGCCTCTACGCGCCGGGCATCAAGACGCGCGAGCAGATCGCCGCCGTGGTGGCCGCCGCGGGAGGCAAGCCGGTCAACCTGCTGGTGGGCGCGCCCAGCGAACTCACGATGAAGGACATCGCCGAGCTCGGCGTGCGCCGCGTCAGCGTGGGCGGTGGGCTGGCCCGCGCGGCGTGGGGCGGCTTCATCCGTGCCGCACGCACGCTGGCCGATGGCCGCTTCGATGGTTTCGCCGATGCCGCGCCGGGCGCCGAGCTCAACGCCTTCTTCAAGCCCTTTGCCGATTGAGATCTTTCGCGCCGATGCCATGGACGCACTGCTCGCCGAGGTGCGCGCCTGCCGCGCGTGCGCGCTGCACCTGCCGCTGGGCCCGCGGCCCGTGGTGCAGGCCAGCGCGAGCGCCAGGCTGCTGATCGTCGGGCAGGCGCCCAGCCTCACGGTGCACCAGACCGGCGTGCCGTGGAACGACCGCAGCGGCGACCAGCTGCGCCGCTGGCTCGGCATCGAGCGCGAGGTGTTCTACGACGCGGCGCGCGTGGCGATCGTGCCGATGGGCTACTGCTACCCCGGCCGCGGCAAGAGCGGCGACCTGCCGCCGCGCAGGGAATGCGCGCAGCTGTGGCACGAGAGGCTGTTCGCGCAGATGAAGCAGGTCGAGCTGACGCTGCTCGTCGGCCAGTACGCGCAGCGCCACTTCCTCGGCAGGAAGGCGCACGCGGGCGTCACCGAGACCGTGCAGGCCTTCGCCGACTACGCGCCGCGCTTCGTGCCGCTGCCGCATCCGTCGCCGCGCAACACGGGCTGGCTCAAGCACCATCCGTGGTTCGAGAGCGACGTGCTGCCGGTACTGCGCGAGCGCGTGCGCCACGCACTCGGGCTCTGAGCCGGCCTCAGGGCGCCGAGGCCACCGAAGCGCCTGCCGCAGCGGCGAAGGGCCGCGCCGCGTACACCACGCGCCCGCCCACCACCGTCATCAGCGACGTGGTCTTGCCGATGCGCTCCAGCGGCACGCTGAAGAAGTCCTGGTCGAGCACGGCAAAGTCGGCGAGCTTGCCCACTTCGAGCGTGCCGCGCCTGCCCTCGTCGAAGCTGAACCACGCGCTGCCCTGCGTGTACAGGCGCAGCGCCTGTTCGCGCGTGGGCGTCTCGTCGGCGCCGCGCATGGCCCTGCCGCTCACCGTCTTGCCGTCGAGCATCCACTGCAGCGCGACGAAGGGGTTGTACGAGGCCACGCGGTGCGCGTCGGTGCCAGCGCCGATGTTCACGCCGGCGCGCAGCGCGGTGCCTATGGGCGGCATGCGCCGAGCCGCGTCGCCGCGCACGGCGAGTGCGCGGTCACCCTGGAAGTACATCGCGTCCTGCATGGTCCAGCCGATGCCCAGCGCCTTCATGCGCGCGAGCGTCTCGGGCGAGGCGTCGTCGAGGTGGGCGATGGACCAGCGCAGGTCCCTGATCGGCACCTCGGCGTTCAGCTTCTCGTACAGCCCCAGCAGATGGTCGACCGAGCCGTTCTCCTGCCAGTGGATGGTGACGGCCAGCTTGCGCTGCGCAGCCCACTTGATGAGCTCGTAGAACTTCGCCCTCGCGGCCTCGTCGGGGAAGTTGTTGTTGTACATCGCGAGCGTCACGCGTTCGCCCAGGCCGTTGAACTTGAGCATGTCGTCGCCGAAGCCCATCGGCAGCATCTGCGTGAGGTCGCGGAACTCCTGCAGCTCCGCGCCGGGTTTCTGCGCGAACACGCTGTAGGCCACGCGCAGCGTCAGCGCCTTCTCGCGCCACAGCTGGAAGAGCGCGGCGTACTGCGAAGGCGCGATGCTGAAGCCGCCCGGGTCCACCAGGCCGGTGATGCCCAGGCGGTTGAGCTCGGTGAAGAAGGCGCGCGTGCCGGCGACGTTGTCGTCGTAGGTGGGCTTGGGCAGCTTGTCGAAGAGCGCGGAGATGCCGACGATGTCGCCGCTCATCCACCCCGGCGCGCCGTCGGGCGTCGGCTTCATGCCGGCGGGCAGCGTGCCGGGCGCGACGCCCAGCGCCTCCAGCGCCTTGGGCGTCATCACCACCGCTTCGTAGAAGAGCTGCACGTACACCGGGTTGTTCGGCGCGGCCTCCTGCAGTTCGGCCAGCGTGGGGCGGCGGCGCTCGGCGAACTGCTGCTCGGTCCAGCCGCCGGCCACGATCAGCCAGCCGCCCGGGCGCGCGTTCGCGGCGGCGGTGCGGATGCGCGCCATCGCCTCGGCGATGGTGCCGGCGCCGATCCAGTTCACTTCGGTGGAGTAGCTCAGCGCTGCGCGCACCGCGTGCATGTGGGAGTCGGTCAGGCCCGGGATCAGCGTGCGCCCACCCGCATCGACCGTGCGCGTCGCGGGGCTCGTGAACGCGCCCATCTGCGCCGCGCTGCCTACGGCCACGATGCGGCCATCGCGCACAGCGATCGCCTGCGCCATGGTGCCGGCGGCGTCGAGCGTGGCGATCTTCGCGTTGGTGACTACGAGGTCTGCCGGTTGTGCCTGCGCGGCGACGGGCAGCAGCATGCTGGCGGCGATGGCAGCCGCAGTGAGAAGTGTGCGTGCCATGTCAGTCGACCTTGATGCTGGCGGCTTTCACGACCTGCTGGGCCTTCGCCGTCTCGTCGACGATGAACTTGTTGAACTGCGCCGAAGGCATCGTGAACGGTTCCGCGCCCAGCTTCTCCAGCCGCTCCTTCAGCTCGGGCGACGCCATGATCTTCGCGACCTCGGCCTGCAGCCGCTCGACCACCGGCTGCGGCGTCTTCGCGGGCGCGAACAGGCCGACCCAGAACAGGTACTCCGAGCCCGGCACGCCGGCTTCCACCGTGGTGGGCGCGCTGGGCAGCGCCGACGAGCGCTTGCCCGTGCCCACGGCCAGCGCCTGCAGCCTGCCGGTCTGGATCAGCGGCAGGGCCGACACCATCGGCGCGAAGAACCAGTCGACGCGCCCGGCCATCACTTCGGTCATGGCCTCGGGCGTGCCGCGGAACGGCACGTGCTGCGCGTCGACGCCGGCCGCGAGGCGAAACACCTCGGCGTTCATGTGCGTGGCCGAGCCGTTGCCGGCGGAGCCGTAGTTGAAGCCGCCGGGCTTGGCCTTCGCCTTGGCCACGAGGTCCTTCACGTCGGCGAAGTGCGACGGCGCCGTCACCAGCACGTTGGGCAGGCTGGCCATCGGCGTGATGCCGGTGAAGTCCTTGAGGGTGTCGTACGACAGGCCCTTGTAGATCCACGGGTTCACCAGGTGGCCGGCCGAGTGCACCAGCAGCGTGTAGCCGTCGGCCGGCGACTTGGCCACGATGGCGGCGCCCAGCGTGCCGCCCGCGCCGGGCTTGTTGTCCACGATCACGCTGGTGCCCAGCGCGGGCCCGAGCTTCTCGGCCACCAGGCGCGCGACGATGTCGGTGCCGCTGCCGGCGGTGAAGGGCACGACCAGCCGCACCGCCTGCGTGCCGGGCCACGGCCCCTGCGCGTGGGCGCCGGTGAGCGCGCAGGCCGCGAGGGCCGCCGCCGCGGCGAGCGTCTGCCGCCGGCTCCAGTTGAAAGTCTTCTTCATGCGTCTTGTCTCCGTTGATCTATTTGGTTGAGCGATGAATGACCGGGAAAGGAGGGGGGAGGCCGCCCCTACGCGGGCGGTGCGTTCGGCATCACCAGCGCCACCAGCACCGGCCGGTTGCCGCGGTTCTCCAACTGGCGCTTCTCGCCGGGCGCGAAGCGGCAGCTGTCGTAGGGGCCGAGCACTTCTTCCTGGCGGGCGCCGTCGATCTCGCCGACCACGTGCAGCTGGCCTTCGAGCACGAGGTAGAGCTTTTCCATCGGCGAGCCGTCGAGGCCGGTGCGGCCACCGGGCAGGATCTGGCTCATGCCCATCCACATCTGCGTGGAAGGGCCGGCCTCCTTGCCCTGAAGGCGCAGGCAGCGCATGTCGAAATGGTTGGGCGCCTCGTAGTGCGGCGCCTCGGCGAAGCGGGTGACGTGCATGGTTGTGCTCCGGAAGGGGTTCAGGGCCGCAGCACGACGCGGTCGGTGCTGCCCGAGAGCACCAGCCGGTAGGCCTCGTGCGCCTCGTCGAGCGTGAAGTGGCGCGTCACCGGGAAGGGCTTGAGCGTGCCGCGCTCGAAGCCCTCGCGCATGGCGTCGAGCTGCGCGGTGCTGGCAATGCAGTCCATCGCCAGCGAGTCGATGCCCACGTAGGTGTGCATGCCGCGGTAGAACGCGAAGATGTCGAAGGGCACCGCGCGGTCGTGCGTGGCGATGAAGATCTGCGTCGCGCCCTTGGCCATCGCCTTGTTGGCCGCCTCGAAGTAGGCGCTGCCCACGGTGTTGTAGACGATGTTCGCGCCGCGCCCGTCGGTGAGCTCGCGCACCCGCGCGCCCACGTCGGCGTGGTGGCGCGCGTCGATCGTGTCCACCGGTCCGCTCGCGAAGCCCTCGAAAGGCCCGGCGCGGCGCTGCACCGCGATCACGCGCGCGCCGGCCTGCGAGGCGAGCTGCACTGCCGCCTGCCCGACCTTGCCGTTGGCGCCCAGCACCAGCACCGTCTGGCCGGCCTGCGGCATGCCGCTGCGGCGGAAGCCCTCGTACGCGGTGACGAAGGGCACGCCCACCGCGCCGGCCTCGTCCATCGAGATGCCGCGCGGCTTGGCCCGCAGCGCCTGCTCGGGCAGCACCAGGTAGCGCGCATGAGAGCCGTCGCGCGTGATGCCCACATCGCCGCCGGAGCCGTAGACCTCGCGGCCGATCCACTCCGAAGGGCCGCTCACCACGGTGCCCGCGAAGTCGCGGCCCGGGGTGCGGGGCCACACGGCCTGCGGCATGAGGCCCAGCGTGGCCTTCACGTCGCTGGGGTTCACGGCTGCAGCGGCGATGCGCACCACGGCATGGCCGGGCGGCGCCGCGGGCTCCGGCTGCGGTGCGGCTTCGAGCCGCAGCGCGTCGAGGTCGGCAGCCTTCTGGCTTACGCGAAGTGCGCGCGGGCTGTGCATGGCGGTGTCGCTCATCGTTCAGCTCCTCGCATCGGGCAAGCCCAGCATGGCGCGGGCCTCGCGCGGGTTGGCGACTTCGCCGCCCAGGCTCACGAGGATGTCGCGCGCCTTCGCCACCAGCTGGGCGTTGCTCTCGGCAAGCACGCCCTTCTCCAGGTAGATGTTGTCTTCCATGCCCACGCGCACGTGGCCGCCCAGCAGCCAGGCCTGCGCGACGATCGGGAACTCCATGCGCCCGATGCCGAAGGCGCTCCAGAAGGCGCCGCGCGGCAGCATGTTGCGTGCGTAGAGCAGCGTCTCGGGCGTCGGCGCGAAGCCGTACTTCACGCCGAGAACGAAGGTCCACATGGCGGGCCCCTCGAGCGTGCCGTCGGCGATCAGGTCGAGCGCGAGGTTGATGTCGCCCGAGTCGAAGATCTCCAGCTCGGGCTTCACGCCCGCCTCGCGCATCACCTTCGCCATGCGCCGCACGTTCCGCGGCGTGTTGATAACCACGTCGGGGCCGGAGTTCATGGTGTTCAGGTCGAGCGAGCACACGTCGGGCTTGATGAGCGCGATGTGCTCCACGCGCTTCTCCGGCGGCAGCAGCGTGGTGCCGGGCGCGGCGATCTTGGGGTCGTCCTCGCTGGGAATGAAGCGCCCGCCGGGGCCGGTCGTGAGGTTCACGATCAGCTCGCGGTTGCCGCGGCGGATGCGGTCGACCACCTCGCGGTACAGCTCGACTTCCATCGAGGGCTTGCCGGTCTCGGGGTTGCGCACGTGGATGTGCACCTGGCTCGCGCCGGCCTCGGCCGCTGCCAGGCATTCGTCGGCGATCTGCACCGGCGTGATCGGCAGGTGCGGCGTCTGCTCCGGCTTCACGAGGTTGCCCGTGACGGCGCAGGTGATGAGGGTCTTGGCGTGGGTGCTCACAGGTGGCGCCCTCCGTCGACCACGATGCGCGTGCCGGTCACGAAACGCATGGTGGTGGCCAGCGCCTCGACCGTGGCGGCCACGTCTTCCGGCTGGCCGATGCGTCCCAGCGGCGTGGTGCTGGCCATCTTGCTCGCGAACTCCGCGCCGCGCCCGGGCACGAAGCCCGACTCCACCGCGCCCGGCGACACCGACACCACGCGCACTGCGGGCGCCAGCGCCTTGGCCAGCGCATCGCCCACCACGTCGAGCCCGGCCTTCGCGGCCACGTAGGCGAGGTTGCTGCCCACGCCGGTGAAGCCCGCGATCGACGAGATGTTGACCACGAGGCCGTCGCCGCTCGCCTTCAGCAGCGGCGCGAAGGCGCGGATGGTGGCGAACACGCCGCGGAAGTTGGAACGCACGATGTCGTCGATGAGCTCGTCGGTCAGCGCATCGAGGTCGCCGCCTGGCACCGGCTTGGTGTGGCCCGCGCTGTTGACGAGGATGTCACAGCGCCCGAGCGTGGCCTTCACCTCGGCGGCCGCGGCCACGAGGCTGGGCGTGTCGACGATGTCGGCGCGGATCGCCGCGTGGCGCTGGCCTTGGGCCGAGGGCAGGGCGGCTGCGCGGGCCGCGGCATCGCCGCCCTTGCGGTGCAACAGCACGCAGGTGGCGCCCAGCGCGGCAAGGCGCCTGGCGGTGGCGTAGCCGATGGCGCCGAGGCCGCCGGTGATGACGGCGACCTTGCCGTCGAGTCTGGAGACTGGGTCGAAGCTCATGGATTTGAGAAGAGTGGGTTGATCGGGGCGATGCCTTGTCGCGGAACACCGCGGAACCGGCTCTGCCGGGCCGCTGGTGTTGCGCTCCCGAAGGGCGCGGTCAAGGTATCGGTGGACGCGGGAACTTCATCTCGCCGGGTTCCAGCTCGAAGTCGTGGTGCAGCGAGGCGCTCTTTCCGTCGGGCGCGAGCGCGAAGCGGCCGATCAGCCGGCGCGTCACGCCGAAGGTCGGGTCGCTCTCCAGGTTCTCGTCGTCGTCGGCGAACACCTGCGTGATCAGCACCTTGTGGCCCGGCTTGCTCACCATGAAGTGCAGGTGCGCGGGCCGGTTCGGGTGGCGCTTCTGCGCGCGCAGCAGCACGCCGCAGGGCCCGTCGGTCGGCACCGGGTAGCCGGCGGGGCGCACGCTGCGGAAGTGGAAGCGGCCCTCGGCGTCGGTGGCAAAGCGCCCGCGCAGGTTCATGTTCTCCTGCGACGGGTCCTGGTTCTCGTAGAGGCCGACCGGCGAGGCCTGCCACACGTCGACCGTGGCGCCTTCCACCGGCCGGCCCTGATGGTCGCGCACCGTGCCCGTCACCTCCAGCGGCGTGCCCGGCGTGCCCGAGCGGGCGATGTTCTCGCCCTGGTCGCAGGCCGGCGCGTTCGCGCGCCAGAAGGGGCCGAGCAGCGCGGCGGGCGATTCGCCCTGCGGGTCCTGGTTGTTCTGCAGCGCCACCACGGTCGACACGCCCAGGATGTCCGCCGCCAGCACCACCTCGTTCTTGGTCTCGCCGGTGGCCTGGCCGATGGCGACGATGAATTCGAGCGCCTGCTCGAACTCCTCTTCCGTCAGCTTCACTTCCTGCACCAGCGCGTGCAGGTGGCGGGTGACCGCTTCCATCACGGTGCGCAGCCTGGGGTCGGGCGTGTGTCTCATGGCGTCGAGCACATGGCCCAGCACCGAGTGGGGGGAGGTGGCGATGTTCATGGCAAGTCTTTGCAATCGTTTGCACGATATTAGTCCAAATCTCCGAAAAGTAAAATGGAGGTGATCCGGGGTCTTCAAATGGCAGAAAGCCGACCTGAGCCGATGCCCCCTGCGACAATCGTTTGCATCAATGAGCGCCAACCCACCCGCCCCGTCCTCGCCCGTCACCATCCGCGATGTCGCCCGCGCCGCCGGCGTGCACGTGTCCACCGTCTCGCGCGCACTCAGTCCCGAGAAACGCTCGCTGATCAGCGAGGAGGTGCTGCGCGTGGTGGAGGAGGCGGCGCAGCGCCTGGGCTACCGGCCCAACCGCGCGGCCTCGGCGCTGCGCACGGGGCGCACCCACACCATCGGCGTGCTGGTGCCCGACATCACCAACGCGGTGTTCCCGCCGATCCTGCAGGGCATCGAGGCCAGCGCCGCCGCGCGCGGCTACTTCGTGTTCGTCACCAACGTGGTCGACCACGCGCTCGCGCGGCCGGTGCTGGAGCGCATGCTGGCGCAGCGCGTGGACGGCGTGGTCATGGCCACCGCCACGCGCGACGATCCGCTGGTCGACTTCGTCACCAAGGCCGGCATGACGGCCGTGCTGGTCAACCGCGCCGACGAGACCGGCCGCCTGCCGGCCGTGGTGAGCGACGACCGGCTCGCGATGAAGCTCGCGGTCGACCATCTCGTGGGCCTGGGCCACAAGCGCATCGCGCACCTCGCGGGCCCGCAGACCATTCCCACCGGCGTGGGCCGGCGCCTGGGCGTGGAGCAGGCGCTGCGCGACCACCGCATGAAGCCCTTTCGCGTGGTGGAGTGCGCGAGCTACAGCCGCGAGGCCGGCGCCGAGGCGATGAAGCAGATGCTCGCGGCCGGCGCCGCGCCGCAGGCCGTGGTGTGCTGCAACGACCTGGTCGCGCTGGGCGCCTACGACGCGTTGCGCGAGGCGGGCCTGCGCGTGCCGCAGGACATCTCGGTCACTGGCCACAACGACATGCCGCTGGTCGACATGGTCGACCCGCCGCTCACCACCATCCGCCTGCCGCACCGCGAACTGGGCTGGCGCGCGGCCGAGATGCTGTTCGAGGAGATCGACGGCCATTCGATGTCGGCATCGACCGTGGTGCTGCGTCCCGAACTGGTGGTGCGCCAGTCGACGGCCGCGCCGGGCGGCACGCGCTGAAGCCCAGCTACCACCACCAGCGGGCGATGTCGTCGCTCAGGCCCATGTAGAGCAGCACCAGCGTGACCAGCGCGACGATGCACTTGGTGCGCAGCGACATCTTGGGCCTGGGCGCGAAGTCCGCCGCGCTGCCGACGAAGTACACGCCGCAATGGGGACACTGCCGCACCTTGCCGTAGATCAGCTCCTTGCAGCGCGGGCAGGGCACTTCGTCCGGACCGGGCTCCGGCGGCGAGCCGGCCGACCCCTGCCTGTCGCGCTGCTGCTGCAGCCTCGCGCGGCGCTCGCGGTGTGCGGCCAGGTCGATGGGGTCGTTGGGCTTGTCGGACATGCTCGGATGAAAACGTGTCCGGCTAGCGTGCCACAGACGCGCGCGGCGCGGGCTTCTTCCGCGCGGCAGGCCGGCGCGGCGGCTTCGCCTCGAGCACCAGCTCGGCCGGCAGCTGGTCGTTCCACGATTCGGTGAAGTAGGCGCGGTCGCTGGGCACCAGCTGGGGCAGCGCCTCGCGCAGCAGCGCCAGCGACTGCTCGGCCGCTTTCAGCTCGCCAGCATGCGCCGCGTACCAAGCGTGCTCGAACAGCAGGCTGCAGTGCTGCAGGCCCGGATAGCGCCGGCGCCCGGCCTGGTGGTCGGCCAGCCGCGCCTGCGCCACCTGCACCCAGCGCGCGGGCCAGTTCGTCGCGTCGAAAGCGTCGGCGAGCGGGCCGGCCAGCTTCGAGACGGCGGCCGGGTCCAGCGGCTTCTGCGCGCGGAACTGCGCGAGCGTGGGTTGCCGTTCCGGCCGGCAATGGCCGCGCGCGATGCGCATCAGGTAGATCGCGTTCCACGCCGAGCGGCCCTGGCCGTCGGTGTGGCCGCAAAGCCATTCGCTGAAGGCGATCCACTGCACGGCGCGGCGGGTGGTGTCGGCGTTGCCGTCGTGCGCCAGCGCGGGCAGGTCGGCCAGGCCCACCCGGTCGAAGAGCCACGCGGCCATGCCCATGTTGGCCGCCACGTGCTGGGCCGCGTCGAAGGAATGCGACTCGAAGGCGGCCGCCAGCGCCTCGCCGAAGCGCTGCAGCGACTCCTCGGCCAGCGCGGCGGCGGCGGGCTTGTCGTCGGCCGCGAGCGCCAGCGCGCGCGAGCGGCAGGCCAGCGCCCACAGGTTGCACCACTCGAATCGCACGTCGGGGTGGTGGCGCAGCACCAGGGCGCGCACCGCGTCCTCGGCCATGCCGCTCAGAAGCGACTGCGCCAGCGGCAGGTCGCGCGCGGTGTAGGCGCACCATGCGGCGACGATGCACTCCATCGCACCCAGGTAGTCGTTGCCCGCCACGTGGTGCGCGAGCCGCTGCTTCTGGAGCGCCTGCAGCCGGCGTCGGGCCTGTTCGTTGTCGCCGAGGCGGCGCCACAGCATGGCCTCGTTGAGCGTGACCAGCGCGCGCTGGAAGTCGGTGGCTGCGAGCGTGCCGGCGAGGCGGATCGATTCGAGCGCGCTGCCGCCCGCGTTCTCGCCGGCCTTCTCGCCCGCGACGGGCGCCATCAGCCGACCCTGCCGCGCCGCCTGCTGCGAGGCGACGAGCTGCTTCCAGAAGGCCGCGTCCTGCAGGTGCACCGCGTCGGGCGGCGGCGATCCGGCGGCCTGCCGCGCAGCGCGCGAGCGCAGGCCGAGAAATGACGCCACCTCGGCAGCAGTCGCCGCGCGGCCTTCCACCAGCACGCGCACGCGCTTCGCTTCGGCGGCGGGCAGCCAGAAGGGGCCCTGGCTGCGCCGCTCGGCGTTGAGGAAGCGGGGCTCGCGCTGCGTGTCCTCGCCCCAGCCGGCGTCGATGCCCCAGCTCTTGAAGTCGCGGAACGCGCGACTCACGACCATGCGCAGCGTGCTCGCGTCGGAGACTTCGCCGCGCAGGTCGGCCAGCCGCACGACACCGGCGCCGGCCTCATGGGCATGCTGCATGCGCACCAGCAGCCACAGCGACTGGAAGGCCGCGCGCCGGCCGTTCACCGACTGCGGCGATGTGAGTTCTATGAAGACCTGGTTGGTGTGTGGGGCTGGCTTGGGCACGCCCCCGATTTGAACCTCAAAACGGGGCGTTAGAAGATGCCGGGGAAGACTCGGTGTTCAGTACCGGTGCTCGTCCAGCAGCCCGGGCACTTCGCTGCGCCCGATGCCCAGGTCGCGCAGGTCGTGCTCGCTCATGCCGGCGAGCTGCAGCGAATCGAGGCGCGCACGGCGGCGATTCACCACGCGGCGCCGCCAGCCGCGCAGGGCATGGATCAGGCGTTGATGAAAGGACGTTGGCTTCGGCGCATTCACGATGGGCTCCTTGGTTGGTGAGCTCATCTTCCCGCCGGGCATGCTATTGTGGAAGTTGAGAATTCTGAGACCGCCAATCAGCCTTTCTGATAACGGTCATTTGCCATGCGACAGCTCAACCTCGACCAACTGCGCACCCTCATCGCTATCGTCGACCTCGGCACCTTCTCGGCCGCGGCCAAGGCGCTGCACCTGGCCCAGCCCACGGTGAGCCTGCACATCAGCGAACTCGAAGCGCGCCTGGGCGCGCCGCTGGTGCTGCGGGGCAACCGGCGCATCACGCCGACGGCGGCGGGCGCCGCGCTCGTGGAGCGCGGGCGCAAGCTGCTGCGCGACACCGACGACGCGGTGGAGGCCGTCAAGCGGCAGGCCGAGGGCCGGGTGGGCCGCGTGCGGCTCGGTACCTCCACCGGCGTGCTGGTCGACCTGCTGCCGCAGGTGCTGGAGGCGCTGGGCGCGGAGCACTCGGGCATCGACGTGGAAGTGAGCATCCGCGGCTCCTTCGAGGCCATGGAGCGGCTGACCGCGGGCACGCTAGACATCGGCCTGGTCGCCATTCCGCAGCCGCCGCTGCGCGGCATCGTCGTCACGCCCTGGTGCGAGCAGCCCATGATGGCCTTCGTACCGCGCCGCTGGAAGGCGCCGAAGCGCGTCACGCCCGCGTGGCTGGCGGCGCAGCCGCTGATCTTCAACGAGGCGACCACGCACATGTACCGCCTCACCATGGAATGGTTCGCCGCCGCGGGCTTCGCGCCGCGCGCGCGCATCGAGCTCAACTACGACGCCGCCATGCGCAGCCTGGTGGCGGCTGGCTACGGCGCGGCGCTGCTGCCGCTGCAGCAGTCCACCGACATGGCGCCCGGCAACGACCGCATGCAGATCCTGCCGGTGAGCCCGAAGCTCACGCGCCGCGTGGGCATCGCGCACCGCCAGCATGCGCTGCTCGACGGCGCCACGCTGAGCGTGCTCGAGGTGCTGAAGAGCTTCAGCCAGGCCTGAGCATTCCGAGCCGCGCACCCATGTGCGCCAGGCGCCGGGGGAGCTTTCGCACATCGTCGGCAATGCCGTGGTCGCGCCAGCCGAAGATGCGGCGCACATAGGCATCGGCCGCGCCATCCACCGCCACGCATGCGACGCGCACGCCGGCTGTGCGTGCCTCGGCCACGGCCTGGCGGGCATCTTCGGTCAGATACGCGGGGTCGTGCACGTCGATGTCGGAGGGCGCGCCGTCGGTCACGATCAGGATCGCACGCCGGTCGTTGGGCTCGCCATGCAGGTGCGAGGCGGCATGGCGCAGCGCCGCGCCCATGCGCGTGGAGTAGCGGCCTTGCACGGCCGCGAGGGTGGCGTGCAATGCGGCGTCGGGCGGCTGGCCGAAGTCGAGCAGGCGGTAGTAGTAGACCTCCGCGCGCGTGTTCGACGAGAAGCCGTGGATCGCGAGGCGGTCGATGCCGTGCGCCGCCTTCGATGCCGCGAGCAGCAGGGCTGCCTGCTTCTCGATGTCGATCAGCGAGAGGCCGTGCGGCCCCGGATCGTTCGCCGACGCCGACAGGTCGAGCAGCACCAGCAGGCTCGACGGGCGCGGGCCCTTGCCGGTGCGCATGAACAGACGCGGATCGGGCTGCAGTCGCGCGCGGCGATCGATCATGACTTCGATGGCGGCGTCCAGGTCGACGTCGTCGCCTTCCCACTGGCGGCGCAGCCGGTGCGTGCGGTCGAGATGGCGGGCGCGGGGCAGGGCGGGCGGCGGGATGCGCTCGCCGCCCGCCATGGCCTGCTCGCGCGGCGCGCGAAGGCCTTGCCAGGCGGGCAGCTTCTCGATCACCGTGCACCAGTCGGCGCGCAGGCGCTCAAGCCTGCGGTCCCATTCGGGATAGGTGAAGCGGCCCAGCTCCGTCATCTCGTCGATGCCCTCGGGTAGCTGGCCGTCGCTGCCTGCGTTGCGCGCGTCCGTGGGCGGTGGCGGCCGCGCGCCCGATTGCTGGAGCGCGATGGCCTCGTCCGGCGGCGTATCGGCGTCGCCGAAATCCCAGAGGTAGCTGTTGTCGTCGCGATAGGGCGCGGGCACGGCGTAGTCCCGGGGCTCGAAGCGCACGCGCATCTGGCCGAGATCGTTGGCGAGGATGGAGGCGATGACGCGGAAGGCGTCGTGGTCTTCCAGGCCCGCGCGCGCCGCGGTCTCGTCGAACAGGCGGCGAGCCTTGTTGACCCAGTGGTTGTCGTCCTGCCAAGCAGGCAGCGCCAGCATGCGGTCCATGCGCGCGATGAGCGCAGCGAAGCCAAGGTCCTTCGGATGGGGCGCGGGCGCCTGCGACACGGCGAACCAGCCGCGCAGGCCGGGGAAATTGCGGCACAGCAGCTGCTCGACGCGCGCGTCCTCGATCGCGGAGGCCACCGCGATGCCCATGGGCTTGAGCCCGCGCGCCGGTCGCGCGGGCGTGGAGTGGCGCAAGTGCGCGACCGCATGCGCGACCATGGCCCGGCGCAGGCCTTCTGCAGCCGCGTCTTCGGGCAGCAGCAGGCGCTTGCCGACGAGCACGGGGCGCGCGCCGGCCAGTGCTTGCACGTCCACGTCGATGCCGGCGAGACCGCGGGCCAGCAGCGACAGGGCGGCACTCATCCGAACTGCGCTTCGACAAAGCCCTGCAGCGCGCTGGCCATGTCGGGGTCGTCCGTCAGTGCGCGCGTCATCGTCATCTCGCAGCTCTCGCGCGGCGTCACGCCGTCGCGGATCAGCACGCCCGCATAGATCAGCATGCGCGTCGACACGCCTTCGTCGAGCCCCCGGTGCTTCAGCTCGCGCGAGCACCGCGCGATGGCCACCAGCCTTGCCGCGAGGTCGAGCCCCACCTGCGCCTCGTGCGACACGATCTCGGCTTCGAGCGCGCTGTCGGGGTAGTCGAACTCCAGCGCGGCGAAGCGCTGGCGTGTCGAAGGCTTCATGTCCTTGGCGCTGCTCTGGTAGCCGGGGTTGTACGACACCACGAGCTGAAAGTCGGGATGCGCGCGCACCAGCTCGCCCTTCTTGTCCAGCGGAAGGACGCGCCGCGCGTCCGTCAGCGGGTGGATCACCACCGTCGTGTCCTGCCGCGCCTCCACCACTTCGTCGAGGTAGCAGATGGCGCCGTGCCGCACGGCCAGCGTCAGCGGGCCGTCGTGCCAGGCCGTGCCGTCGGCGTCGAGCAGGTAGCGGCCGACGAGGTCGGAGGCCGTCATGTCCTCGTTGCAGGCCAGCGTGACCAGCGGCCGGCCCAGCGACCACGCCATGTGCTCCACGAAGCGCGTCTTGCCGCAGCCGGTGGGGCCCTTCAGGATCAGCGGCATGCGGTGGCCGTACGCCTGCCGGTACAGCGCCACCTCGTTGCCCGCGGGCCGGTAGAAAGGCTCGGTCTCGATGCGGTAGGCGGCCAGCGGATCGGCAACCGCCGCGTTCATCGGTGCTGCGCCGGCTCGTTCGGGATGCCCTCGATCGGGCATTCGGGCGTGCCCACCGTGCTGCGCGTGAACGACTCCACCATCTCGCGCGTGCCCTCGGGATCGTTGATCCACTTCGTGTAGAAGTTGTAGGGGCAGGCCGCCACGCCCTTGTCGCCGTCGCCCGAGTTGATGGTGCCGGTGTAGCCGCGGTGCACCAGCTTGAACAGGTGGTTCTGCGACTGGCCATTCTTGCGCGCGTCGCGGATCAGGCCCATCGACAGTTCGGCGTAGTTGATGCCCATCTCCTCCTCGCCGCATTCGCCCAGCGTGCGGCCGTCGAAGCCGATCAGCGCGGAGTGGCCGAAGTACGAGTACACGCCGTCGAAGCCCGCCGCGTTGGCCACCGCCACGTAGGTGTTGTTCATGAAGGCCATGGCCTTCGACACCATGATCTGCTGTTCCTTGGCCGGGTACATGTAGCCCTGGCAGCGGATGATGAGCTCGGCGCCGCGCATCGCGCAGTCGCGCCAGATCTCGGGGTAGTTGCCGTCGTCGCAGATGATCAGGCTGATCTTCATGCCCTTGGGGCCTTCGCTCACGTAGGTGCAGTCGCCCGGATACCAGCCCTCGATGGGCACCCACGGCATGATCTTGCGGTACTTCTGGACGATCTCGCCCTTGTTGTTCATGAGGATCAGCGTGTTGTAGGGCGCCTTGTTCGGGTGCTCCTCATGGCGCTCGCCGGTCAGCGAGAACACGCCCCACACGTTCGCGCGGCGGCACGCGTCGGCGAAGATGGCCGTCTCCTCGCCGGGCACGGTGGCGGCCGTGTCGTACATCTCCTTGGCGTCGTACATGATCCCGTGCGTGGAGTATTCGGGGAACACCACCAGGTCCATGCCCGGCAGGCCTTTCTTCATGCCGACCAGCATTTCGCCGATCTTGCGCGCGTTGTCCAGCACCTCGGCCTTGGTGTGCAGGCGGGGCATCTTGTAGTTGACGACCGCGACGCCCACGCAATCGCTGCTGCTCGAAATATCACCGTGTCTCATGACGCTGCTCCTGAAGGATGGTTGATGAAGGAAGAAAACAAGAAGGCCCGGATCGGCGTTCAACCGATCCGGGCCTTCCGGTGGAGCAATGGGTTCGTGTCGTCGGAGCCGATTGTTCTCAACTCATCGCGAGCTGCACATACGTCATTTCGCTGATTGCGGCGGCAATGCGCTTCAGCGCGGGCGGGCGTAGCCCGACTCGATCCAGGCGCTGGCGCTGCTCGCCGTGAGCCTGAACCCGGGCGACACGCTCACGCTGGCGAGTTCGCTGTCGTCCGCATCGTCGAAGGCCGTGAGCGTGGCCGTGGGGTTGTCCTCGTCGGGCACGATGGAAAGCGCCACGCGCACGCGACGGTCGTCGCGCGCGGTGACGGTCACGCTCTTGTTGAGCGTGGCGTGCAGCTGCTGCTCGTGGCGGCGGATCACTTCGGCGGCGGTCTTCACCAGCGTGGAGAAGGCGGGGCCGTCGAGCGGCTTCGGGTTCTTCTTGTCGCGGCCCATGGTCCAGGGGCCGACGAGGGCGGGCTCCGGGTCGCCGTGGCGCGTCATCTCGACGGCCCAGCCGTCGTCTTCCTCGTTCTTGATGATGCGGGCGGTCCAGCGGTCGTCGCGCCAGAGGCGGTCTTCCTGCAGGGGGAGGATGTCGGAGTCTGTGGTGGGTTCGGTCATTCGGTTGCTGTCGTTCTGGCGCGAGGCATTTTCGCCCCGGTCCCGGCACTGTCGATATGGCGCGCGAGACCCTCTGCCAGCGCATCGAAGGCGGCGCGGCAGCGCGGGCTGCCGCGCAGGTCCTCGTGCATCGTGACCCAGGTGTCGAGTTTCAGCGAGAGGCCGCGCGGCATCAGCCGCACCAGCGCGGGGTCGCGGCTGGCCAGCGCCACCTGGCAGATGCCGATGCCGGCGCCGGCGCGGATCAGCGCCAGCTGCGTGAGATCGCTGTCGGTGCGCAGCGAGAAGGTGTCGCGCGTGAAGCCCGTGAGCGACTTGCCCGCGTTGCGCACGAAGGCCGTGGGCTGGTCGTACCCGATCAGCGAGTGGGCGGCCAGCTCTTCGAGCTTGCGCGGCGTGCCGTGGCGCTCGAGATAGTCGCGATGCGCGTGGAAGCCCAGCTCGATGTTGCCGATGCGGCGCGCCACCAACTGTTCCTGCCTGGGGCGCACCATGCGCACGGCGATGTCGGCCTCGCGCCGCAGCAGGTCCTGCACGCGGTTGGTCGACACCAGCTCGACCTTCAGCGCCGGGTGCGTCTCGCGAAGCCCCGTGACGATGGGCGGCAGCACTTCCGCGCAGACGACCTCGCTGGCCGATACGCGCACCACGCCGCGCACGCCTTCGCCCTGGCTGCTGGCGGCGCGCTCCAGCGAGGCGGCCGTGCTTTCCATGGCCTCCGCATACGTGCGCAGCGCCAGCGCCACCTCGGTGGGCAGCAGCCCCGTCTGCGAGCGCGTGAAGAGCACGGTGCCCAGCGCCTCCTCGAGCGCCGCCACGTGGCGCCCGACCGTGGGCTGGGTGATGCCGAGGGCCCGTGCCGCGCCCGAGAGCGAGCCCTCGCGCAGCACGCTCAGGAAAGTGCGGTAGAGCTCCCAGCCGATGTTCGAGGTCATACATAAATGTATGGCCGATAGCTCATGTTCGGCAATTCCAATGGAATCGGTGCGGTTCCAGAATTCTTCCATCGGCAACAACTTCTGGAGCATTCCATGGCAAACGACACGGTCCTGGTTCTCGGCGCAACGGGCGGCATCGGCGGCGAAGTGGCCCGCCAGCTGCGCGATGCGGGCTGGCAGGTGCGCGCACTGAAGCGCGATACACAGGAAGGAAAGCGCGAGGGCATCACCTGGTTCGCAGGCGACGCGATGGACGCGCAGGCGGTGCGCCGCGCCGCCACGGGCTGCTCGGTCATCGTGCACGCGGTCAACCCGCCGGGCTACCGCAACTGGTCGCAGCTGGTGCTGCCGATGCTCGACAACACCATCGCCGCCGCCAAGGCAGAAGGCGCGACGATCGTTCTGCCGGGCACGGTCTACAACTTCGGTCCCGACGCCTTCCCGCTGCTGGCCGAGGGCTCGCCGCAGCGCCCGCTCACCCGCAAGGGCGCGATCCGCGTCGAGATGGAGCGGCGTCTGGAAGAGGCCAGCCGCCAGGGCGCGCGCGTGCTGATCGTGCGTGCCGGCGACTTCTTCGGCCCGAAGGCGGGCAACAACTGGTTCTCGCAGGGGCTGGTGAAGGCGGGGCAGCCCGTGCGGGCCGTGAGCTATCCCGGCAGTCCCGGCGTCGGCCACCAGTGGTCGTACCTGCCCGACGTGGCGCGCACCATGGTCGAGCTG
Source organism: Variovorax sp. SG517 (assembly GCF_013376045.1). GTDB lineage: Bacteria > Pseudomonadota > Gammaproteobacteria > Burkholderiales > Burkholderiaceae_C > Variovorax. The sequence goes on from NZ_JABMJG010000004.1 coordinate 665,575, forward strand.
CTCGCGCGCCGCGACAGGCTGGGGCCCTTCGCGCGCTTCCACATGGCCGGCCACTGGGACGCCGACGGCACCCGCATGAGCGATGCCATCCGCAAGGTGGTCGCGCGGCGCACCGGTGCCAGGGTCGGCGTGTCGGCCTTCCCGTGGTGGCTGCTGACGCTGGCCTCGCCCTTCGTCGTCACCTTCCGTGAAATGCGCGAGATGCGCTACCTCTGGCGCGAGCCCGTGGGCATGGACAACGCGAAGCTGGTGGCCTTCCTCGGCCGCGAGCCGCACACGCCGCTCGACGAGGCGGTGGAGGCTGCGCTCGACGGCATGGGCTGCCTGGCCACCGTGCCGATGGCGGCCGCGGCCTGACCGGCGCCGCTCAGAACACCGACAGCCCCGTGCGCGCCACGAAGAGTTCGAGCGCCTTCATGCCCAGCAGCGAATTGCCGGTGGCGTCGAGCGCGGGCGACCACACGCACAGCGTGAGCCTGTCGGGCACCACGGCCACGATGCCGCCGCCCACGCCGCTCTTGCAGGGCAGGCCGATGGAGAAGGCCACGTCGCCCGCCGCGTCGTAGGTGCCGCAGGTGAGCATCAGCGCGTTGATGCGGCGCGTCTGCCGCTCGCCCGTGACCTCGGGCTCGCCGTCGAGCGGATGCGCCCCGTCGCGGCACAGGAAGGCGGCAGCGCGCGCGAGCTGGCGGCAGCTCATGCGCAGCGCGCACTGGTGGAAGTAGGTGTCCAGCACGGTCTCGACGTCGTTGTCGATCTTGCCGAAGCTCTTCATGAAGTTGGCCAGCGCGATGTTGCGAAAGCCCGTCTCGGCCTCCGATTGCGCCACTTCGTCGTCGAAGGCGATGGGCTCGCCGCACAGGCCGCCCATGAGCGCGAGGATGTCGGCCTTGGCGCTGCCGCCAGCGGCCCTGGCCTGGCTCACCAGCCGGTCGGCGACCGCGATGGCGCCTGCATTGATGAAGGGATTGCGCGGCTTTCCCTGTTCGTTCTCCAGTTGCACCAGCGAGTTGAACGGGTTGCCCGAGGGCTCGCGGCCGATGCGCTCCCACAGCGCGTCGCCCATGCGCTGCATGGCGAGCGTGAGCGTGAAGAGCTTCGACACGCTCTGGATCGAGAAGGGCGTCTCGAAGTCGCCCGCGCCGGCTTCCTCGCCCTCGCAGGTGCGCAGCGCGATGCCGAACTGCCGGGCATCGACGCGCGCGAGCGCCGGGATGTAGCTGGCGACCTTGCCGCCCTGGCCCAGCTGCGGGCGCAGGGTGGCGACGATCTCGTCGAGGACGGGCTGGAATCGGGTGATGTTGCTGCTCATGCGCCGCGTTGTACCGCAGGCCGCCGGTTCACCAGCACGATGCCCAGCGCCACGCCCACCAGCGCCACGATCAGCTGCGCCGTGAGCGGCTCCTTCAGCAGCGCCACGCCGAAGACCAGCGCGAACAGCGGCGTGAGAAAGGTGAAGGACGACATCTGCGTGGCCGGGTAGTGCCGCAGCAGCCACATCCAGGCGAGATAGCTCGCGAAGGCGCCGACCACCGTCTGCAGGCCGATGGAGGTCCAGGCCCAGGCGGAATACGAGAAGCCCCAGTGCTCGCCCAGCACCAGCGAGAGCACCGGGCACGCCGCCGCGGTGACCGCCACCTGGTAGAAGAGCGTCTTCTCGGCGCTGGCCGTGGCCAGGCGCGTGGTGCGCAGCGTGAGCGTGGTCAGGCCCCAGAGCATGCCGGCCCCCAGCGCCAGCCCGTCGCCGATGAGCTGCGACGAGCTCATGTGGGCGAAGCCCTCGCTGAAGGCCAGCACCACGCCCGAGAACGCGATGAAGAGCCCCAGCCACTGGAAGCCGCGCAGCCGCTCCGCCGGCACCCATCGCGGCAGCAGCAGCGACACCCAGAAGGGGGCGGTGTAGAGGAACACCGTGAGCCGCGATGCGCTGGTGTGCTGCAGCCCCAGGTAGATGCCGGCGAACTCGCCCGCGAACAGCGCGCCCGCCAGCAGCCCGGGCCACAGCGTGCCGTCGCGCTCGAAGAGCGGCACGCGCCGCCACACGCACCACAGCCACAGCAGCGCCGTCGCGCCGACCATGCGGATCGAGGCCTGCCACATCGGCGGCACCTCCACCACGGTGGTCTTGATGAGGATCTGCTGCAGGCCCCAGAAGGCGCAGCAGGCGATGAGAAGGCCGATGGCGAGGCCGTCGAGGTGGGTTTTGCGCTGGATCATTCGGGGCGGTCGATCGAACGGGGGATGGCGGCCGATGGCCGCCGAATTCATCCGATGATCGTATCGTGCCCGGGCAACCCGCGTGGGCTCACTGGGCAAATGCGTCCAGCGCCGGCAGCGGCGCCTGGCGCTCGAAGCGCTGGCCGATGGCCTGCAGCGCGGCCTCCAGGAACTGCAGGAACATGCCCATGGCCACCGAGGTCGTCTGGCCAGAGCGCTGGTAGAGGCAGCTGAAGGAGCGCGCGCCCGCGTCGGCCAGGCCGGTCCACACCAGCGTGCCGCGCTCCACGTCCTCGGCCACGTTCTCGGGAATGAGGAAGCCGATGCCGGTGCCGCCCGCCACGAGGCGCCGCACCATCGCCACCGAGCTGGTCTCCACCAGCGGGCGCACCTTGCGGTGCTCGCGGTGGTCGATCTGGTCGACCATGGCGCGCAGCTCGGTGTCGGGCGTCATGAGGATCAGCGGGTGGTCCAGGCAGTCGCGCAGACGCGGCAGCTTGCCCAGCGCCGCCAGCGGATGCCCCGGCGGCGTGACCAGCCCCAGGTGCTGCGGAAAGCTGCGGATCTCCTCCACGCCCGGCGGCGGCTTGCGGCGCAGGCAGAAGCCGATGTCCGATTCGCCGTTGGCCACCCATTTGAGGATGTTCTCGCCGCTGCCCGAGCGCACGCCGTAGGTCACGCCGGGGTAGTTCTTCATGGCCGTCTCGATGACCTCGGGCACCAGCTGCTCGGCCGAGGAATGCGGCACCGCCAGGTTGATGTGGCCGCGCCGCAGCGAGCGCAGGTCTTCCACCTGCGCCAGCGCGTTGTCGAAGTCGCGCTGCCCGCGCCGCACGGCGGCCACCATGATCTCGCCGGCCGTGGTCAGCTGCATGCCGCGCGGCAGCCGGTCGAACAGCGGCGTGCCGACCTGCTCCTCGAGGTTGAGCACCTGCTGGTGGACCGCGGCGGCCGTGAGGTGCAGCGCCTCGGCCGCTTTGCGCACCGAGCCGCGGCGGGCCACTTCGTCGAAACAGCGGAAGGTCTGGGAGATGGCGCGCATGGTGGCGGGAGTGTATGGATTTTCCGTACGCACTGTACGAAACAAACAGATTTTCCTGACGGGCGATGCGGCCTAGATTCGCACCGTCATCCACACCGTCATCCATCCTCCGAGGTTCGTTCCCGTGACCACCACCACCGTCGACCAGATCACCCAGCGCCGCCGCGGCACCGGCCTGATCGCCCACGACCCGGCGCTGAGCGCCGGCGGCTACATCCTGATCGCGCCGCAGACCGACGACGGCAACGTCTACCTGATCGACATCGAGGGCCGTGTCGTCCACCAGTGGAAGATGCCGGTGCGCCCGGGCCGCGCGGCCGTGATCCTGCCCAACGGCAACCTCGGCTACAACGGCAACCACGCCGATTCGCCCGAGATCTACCCGGCCTGGTCGCTGTGGCACGGCGGCGATTTCTACGAGGCCACGCCCGAGGGCGAGATCGTCTGGCGCTTCCAGGACCCGACCCACCACCACGACGCCCGCTGGCTGGCCAACGGCCACCTGCTGTACGCCGGCTGCGCGCCGGTGCCGGCCGGCTTTGCCGAGCGCGTGCCCGGCGGCACCGCCCACCGCCCGGACGAGACCATGTACGGCGACGTGATCCGCGAAGTCGACCGCGACGGCAGGCTCGTGTGGGAATGGAAGGCCTGGGAGCACCTCGCGCCGGAAGACTTCCCGATCCACCCCGGCTTCGGCCGCACCCACTGGCCGCTGGTGAACGGGCTCGACGTGACGGCCGAGGGCCTGGTGCTCATGAGCCTGCGCACCACCTCGGGCATCGTCGGCATCGACCGCGCCACGGGCGGCGTGAAGCTGCACATCCCGCCGTCGGTGCTGTCGCACCAGCATGCGCCGGTCGCGCTGGAGAACGGCAACATTCTTGCTTTCGACAACGGCAACTTCCGCACCGGCAAGCATGTGGCTTTCTCGCGCGTTCTCGAAATCGACCCGACCTCCAACGAGGTCGTGTGGCAGTACGCGGACGAACTGGTCAACGCCTTCTACACCGCCTACATGGGCAGCGCGCAGCGCCTGCCCAACGGCAACACGCACGTCACCGAGTCGGCCACCGGGCGCCTCTTCGAGGTCACGCCGGCCGGCGAGGTGGTGTGGGAGTACGTGATCCCCTGGTTCGCCGAGTACCCCGACGAGGCCGCGCGCAAGTACGTGCCGGGCCGCCAGAACAGCGTGTTCCAGACTTTCCGCTACAGCGCGGCGCAACTTCCCTGGCTCAAGGTTTCCGCATGACGACGACTTCTTCTTCCTCGCTTCGCCGCCTCCTGCTCGCGCTGGCCGCGGCGCTGCCCTTCGCGGCACAGGCCGCCGACGCGCCCAGGCCGGTGCGCATCCTCAGCAACTGGTTCGCCCAGCCCGACCAGGCCGGCTACTGGCAGGCCCAGCAGGACAAGCTCGGCCGCGAAGCCGGCATCGAGATCAGCGTGCTGCAGGGCGGCCCGAAGATACAGACCATCCCGCAGGTGGCCTCGGGCCAGGCCGAGTTCGGCATCGGCAACGCCGACGACGTGCTGCTGGCCCGCCTGCGCGGCGCGCCGGTGCGCGCGGTGTTCGCGCACCTCGACTACGTGCCCTACACGCTGGTCTATCACGCCGACCCGGCCGTGAAGTCCATCGCCGACCTGCAGGGCCGCACCTTCGCGGTGAACATCGGCAACGCCTACTGGGAGTGGACGAAGAAGCAGTACAAGCTCGCGGGCACGCGCGAGATCCCGGTGAGCGGCGACCTCGGCCTGTTCCGCAACGATCCGAAGATGGTGCAGCAGGGCTACTCGCTCTTCCTGCCCGCGCGCATGGCCGCGGCCGGCGTGCAGGTGCAGCAGATCACGCTGGCCTCGCTGGGCTACCGGCCCTACGACGTGCTCTTCACCACCGACGAGATGATCCGCAAGAACCCCGCGCTGGTGAAGGCCACCATCGCCGCGGTGCAAAAGGGCTGGGCCAACTATGTGCGCAACCCGCAGGGGCTCAAGCCGCTCATCACCGGCATGAACAAGCAGATGACGCCCGAGGTGTACGACGCGGCCAACAAGGAAATGATCGAGACGCTGATCTCGCACGACCTCGGCCGCATCGGCTGCATGACGGACGCGCGCTGGAGCGAACTCGCGGGCCAGCTGCGCAGCGTCGGCTTCCTGCCCGCGGGCTTCGACGCGAAGCAGGGCTACGACCGCACGCTGGTGCCGGGCTGCAACCCATGAGCGGCGCGGCCGTCGGGCTGGAGGGCGTGTCGAAGCGCTTCGACACGCGCAAGGATGGCGGGCTGCTGGCGCTGGACACGGTCGACTTCGCGCTGCGTCCGGGCGAGTTCGTCTCCATCGTCGGGCCCTCGGGCTGCGGCAAGTCGACCCTGCTGCGCATCATGGCGGGGCTGGTCGCGCCGAGCACCGGGCGCTGTACGCGGCCCGACGGCATCGAGACCGCCTTCGTGTTCCAGGAGGCCGCGCTGCTGCCTTGGCGCAACGTGGAGCGCAACGCGCAGCTGCTGATGGAGCTCGAAGGCCACCCGCCCGACAGCTACCGCCCGCGCGCGGCGGAAGCGCTGGAGCTCGTGGGGCTCGCGGGCTTCGAGAAGTCGTATCCGCACCAGCTCTCGGGCGGCATGCGCATGCGGCTGTCGCTGGCCCGCGCGCTCGCGCTGCGGCCCGGGCTGCTGCTGCTCGACGAGCCGCTGGCGGCGGTCGACGAACTCACGCGCGACGTGCTGCAGGAAGAGCTCTCGTCGCTGTGGCGGCAGGCCGGCTTCACCGGCGTGCTGGTGACGCACAACGTGCACGAGGCGGTGTACCTCTCGAACCGCGTGGTGGTGATGTCGCCGCGGCCGGGGCGCATCCTCGACGTGATCGACGTGCCCTTCGCATTCCCGCGCGCGCCCGAGCTGCGCGCCAGCGCCGACTTCGCGGCGCTCACCGGACAGGTGACGGCGGTGCTGCGCGCGCAGCACCACGCGCAGGCCGTGGCCTGAGGAAACGGCGATGACCCGATCTTCTTCTTCGTCTTCTTCCTCCGCCCTGGCCTTCGCGCGCAACGCAGCCCCCGTGCTGGTGGTCGCGCTGCTCGCCATCGGCTTCTGGTGGCTGCTGAGCGCCACCGTCTACCAGGGCAAGGGCTACCTGCTGCCCTCGCCGCAGGAAGTGGCGGCCGCCACCGTGGAGAACGCCGCAACGCTCGCGGGCGCCACGCTCTCCACGCTGAAGGAGGCGCTGCTGGGCTACGCGCTGGCCATCTTCGTCGGCATCGCGGGCGCCGCGGTGCTGGCGCAGTCGCGGCTGCTGGAGCGCAGCCTGTATCCGTACGCGGTGCTGCTGCAGACCGTGCCGGTGGTGGCGATTGCGCCGCTCATCGTGCTCTGGTTCGGCTACAACGAGCTGTCGGTGGTGATCGTGAGCTTCATCATGTCGCTCTTCCCGATCATCAACAACACGATGCTCGGCCTGCGCTCCACCTCGCGCAATCTCGCGGAACTGTTCGCGCTGCATCGCGCGGGTGGGCTGGTGTCGTTCTGGAAGCTGCGGCTGCCGGGCGCGCTGCCGCACATCTTCGCGGGGCTGCGCATCTCGGCGGGGCTGTCGGTGATCGGCGCCATCGTGGGCGAATTCATCATCGGCTCGGGCAATGCCGAAGGCGGGCTCGGCGTGCAGATCGTCTTCGCGCAGGGGCGCATGTACACCGCGCTGCTGTTCGCCGAGGTCATCGCGGCGACGCTGCTGGGCTTTCTCTTCTTCCTGGTGGTGAGCGCGATCGGCCGGCTGCTGCTGCGGCACTGGCACGAGTCGGCGCTGGGGAGCTAGCCAGCTTCGCTGCCCGCTTATCTGGTGGAGGCCACCGGGTAGGGCGGCTTGCCCCGTGTGCCCGTCATCAGGTCGGGCACCACGGTCTCCACGTCGGGCACCGCGCGTGCCGCGCGCTCCAGTTGCTTCGCGAGCGCCGCGTCCGGCACGCAGCCCTGCAGGTAGACCCAGCGCCGCTGGATGACGACCCAGACGCTGCCCTTCTTCACCCCCGGCACGGCCAGCAGCGCGGCGCGCACCTTGGGCGCGAGCGGCTTGTCGTAGCGGTAGGCGTTGCTGTCGGCGCACTTGCCGGCCAGCCAGCAGGTGGTGCCGCGCTCCAGGCGCGAGTGGGTCTGCAGGCGGCGTTCTTCCGTCGTGTAGAACGGGCCCTCGGGCACGGCGCAGGCCGGCAGGCCCGAGGAGATCTGGAAGAACGGGTCGTCGAACCAGTTCTGCTTCAGTGGCGCCGCGGCTTCCTGCGCCGTGCCGGCCTGCGCGGCGAGCAGCAGGACAAGCAGGAGCGCAGGGCGGCGCGTCACAAGGGATGCTCTGTGTAGAAGCGCCCGCCGTGGAAGAGCAGCGGCGATGCGCCCGCGTCGTGCGAGCAGCGCTCCACCTCGCCGACGAAGATCACGTGGTCGCCTTCGTCGTAGCGGCTGCGGTTGAAGCACTCGAAGCTGGCCGCCGCGCCCACGAGCACCGGCGCGCCGCCCAGGCCCTCGGTGAAGGCCACGTCGGCCCAGCGGTCGATGTTCTTGGTGGCGAAGCGCTCGGCCAGCGCCTTCTGGTTGGCCGCGAGGATGTTCACCGTGTAGTGTGAGCCGGCGCTGAGCGCGGGCATCGAGCCGGCTGCGCGCGACAGGCTCCACAGCACCAGCGGCGGCGTCAGCGACACCGAGTTGAAGGAGTTGGCCGTGAGGCCGACCAGCGTGCCGTCCGCCGCGCGCGCGGTCACGACGGTGACGCCGGTGGCGAACATGCCGAGGGCTTCACGGAACTCGTCGGACGAAAAGGAGGGCGGCTGGGCCCGGCGGGGAGTGGTCACTGAAAAAGACGCAAATGGCTTGGAGGCGGAGGGCCATTTTGGCTCAGCGCCCGCCGGCCTGCCCGTCCGGGTTCATCAACTCCTCCACCAGCCGGGTATAGACGGCCGCCGCCGGGGAGGGCGTGCGCGCCGCCAGCGTGACGAGGCTGTAGTGCGTCTGCATGCGTTCGAGCCCCGCCACCGGCAGGGGAACGAGCGTGTCGGTGTCGTGGCCGGGGACGGGTGCAACCGGCGCGAGGATCACCGCGTCGGCCGTGAGCGCCAGGTGCCGCAGCGTGCCGGCGTCGTCGCAGGTCACGTTGAACACGCCGCGGTCGCCGCGCGGGGCGAGCCGGTCGAACTGCTGCGCCACCTCCGCCGGCATGCGCGGGCCGGCGACGGGGTAGTCCATGAGCTTCTCGAGCGCCGTCGGCTGTTGCTTGAGCTTCAGCAGCGGGTGCTTGGGCCGCACGAAGAAGGACACCGGCAGGTTGGGCAGCCGCGCGAGCTTCAGGCCGGGCTGCTGCTTGGTCAGGTCGCGCGTGTCGGCCACGAACAGGTCGAGTTCGCGGCGGTGCAGGCGCTCGCACAGCGTGGCGGTGTCGGCCACCTCCATGCGCATCTGCAGCTGCGGGTGGCGCTGCGTCATGAGCGACAGGGCCGCGCGGCCCAGCGTGCCGGCGGCGAAGGGGCCGAAGCCGACCGCGAGGCTGCCGATGGCCAGGCCTTCGAGCTGCAGCACGTCGCGCGCGATCTGCTGCGCGTCGGCCAGCAGTTCGCGCGCGCGTGCCAGCACCAGCTCGCCGGCCTGGGTGAAGCGCACGCTGCCGTAGGCGCGGTCGACCAGGCGGGCCTGCAGGCTTTCCTCCAGGCTCTCGATGCTGCGCGAGAGGGCGGGCTGCGAAAGATGCACTGCCTGGGCCGCGCGGCCGAAGCTGCCCTGGTCGGCGAGGGCGACGAGATGCTGGAGCTGGCGCAGCTGCATTTTGCGTTTTGCTTCAAAAGGGAGCGCATATTTTGCATTTGCCAATGGTTCTGGCGCTTCGCAGAATCGTCGGCATGCAAGCCTCCTTCCCATCTTCTGCTTCCCTTTCCGCCGTGCTCGTTGCCCTGGCCTGCGCGCTGGGAGCCTCGCCGTCGTTTGCGCAGATCGCGCCCAAGGCGCCCGAGCCTTCCACGCTTCAGGCCAACGCCGACATGGCCAAGACGCTGCCCTTCGCCAACCGGCAGGACTTCGAGGACGCGATGCACGGCTTCGTCGGCACCGTGCCCGACGCGCTGGTGCCGGGCGCTGGCGCGCGCCCGGTCTGGAGCATGAAGCCCTACGACTTCCTCAAGGCCGACGCGCCGGCCGACACCGTCAACCCCAGTCTGTGGCGCCAGGCGCAGCTCAACGCGATCCACGGCCTCTTCAAGGTGACGGAGCGCGTCTACCAGGTGCGCGGCTTCGACATCGCCAACATGACCATCGTGGAAGGCGACAGCTCGCTGATCGTCATCGACCCGCTGCTGGCCGCAGAGACCGCGCGCGCCGCGCTGGAGCTCTACTACCAGCACCGCCCGCGCAAGCCCGTGGGCACGGTGATCTACACGCACGGCCACGCCGACCACTTCGGCGGCGTGAAGGGCGTCGTCGACGAGGCCGACGTGAAGGCCGGCAAGGTGCAGGTGCTCGCGCCCTCGGGCTTCATGGAGACGGCGGTGGCCGAGAACATCCTCGCGGGCAACGCGATGAGCCGGCGCTCGCAGTACCAGTTCGGCACGCTGCTGCCGCCGGGCCCGCGCGGGCAGGTCGACACCGGCCTGGGCAAGGCGCTGGCGCGCGGCACCATGTCGCTGATCGCGCCTACCTCCACCATCGACAAGCCGACGGAAGAGCGCGCCATCGACGGCGTGCAGTTCGTCTTCAGGCTCGTGCCGGGCTCCGAGGCGCCGTCGGAAATGATCATGTACCTGCCGCAGTTCCGCGTGCTCAACATGGCGGAGGACGTGACGCACAACATGCATAACCTCTACACCATCCGCGGCGCCGAGGTGCGCGACGGCAACCTGTGGTCGAAGTACATCGACGAGGCGCGCGTGGCCTTCGGCGGCAAGGCCGAAGTGCTGATCGCCCAGCACCACTGGCCCACCTTCGGGCAGGACCGCATCGTCGACCTGCTGAAGAAGCAGCGCGACATGTACAAGTTCATCAACGACCAGTCGCTGCGCCTGCTCAACCAGGGCTACACGGCGGCCGACATCGCCGAGACGCTGCGCATGCCCGCGAGCCTGGAGCAGGAGTGGTCCGCGCGCGGCTACTACGGCACGCTGCGGCACAACGCCAAGGCTGTCTACCAGAAGTACCTGGGCTGGTACGACGCGAACCCCGCCAACCTCAATCCGCTGCCGCCGGTGGCCTATGCGAAGAAGACCATCGAGTACATGGGCGGCGCCGACGCGGTGCTGGCGCGCGCCCGCGAAGACTTCAAAAAGGGCGAGTTCCGTTGGGTGGCCAGCGCGATGAGCCAGGTGGTGTACGCCGACCCATCCAACCGCGCGGCCCGCGAGCTGGGCGCCGATGCGCTCGAGCAGATGGGCTACCAGTCGGAAGCCGGCACCTGGCGCAGCGCCTACCTGGTGGGTGCGATGGAGCTGCGCGACGGCGTGCCGAAGATCGCGGGCGGCAACAGCGCCAATGCCGATTCGCTCAAGGCCGTGAGCAACGACCTGTTCTTCGACTTCCTGGGCGTGCGGCTGAACGCCGCCAGGGCCGAGGGCAGGAAGATGGCCATCAACTGGAGCTTCACCGATTCCAACCAGCAGTTCGTGCTGACGCTGGAGAACTCCGCGCTCACCCACATCGCGGGCCGCCAGCCGGATGCCGACGCCACCGTAACGCTGAACCGCGCCACGCTCGACGCGATCACGCTGAAGGAAACGAGCTTCCCGGCGGCGGTGCTCGCGGGCAAGGTGAAGATCGACGGCGACCGCGCGAAGCTGGCGGAGCTGATGTCGATGCTCGACACCTTCGAGCCGATGTTCCCGATCGTCGAGCCCAAGGCTCAGCCGAAGAACCAGTAGCACACCGCGATGGCGGCCACCACGCCTGCCAGCTCGGCCAGCAGCGCGCAAGACACCGCATGCCGCGTGCGCTGGATGCCGACCGCGCCGAAGTACACCGCCAGCACGTAGAAGGTGGTTTCGGTGCTGCCCTGGATGGTGGCAGCCACAAGCGCTGGGAAGCTGTCGACGCCCTGGCTCTTCATGGTCTCGATCAGCATCGCGCGCGCCGCGCTGCCCGAGAAGGGCTTGACCAGCGCGGTGGGCATGGCGTCGACGAAGCGTGCGTCGAAGCCACCCGCAGTCACCAGCCAGCGCAGGCCGCTCAACACGAAGTCGAGCGCACCTGATGCGCGCAGCACGCCGATGGCGCACAGCATCGCCACCAGGTAGGGCAGCAGGTTCTTCGCGATGTCGAAGCCTTCCTTCGCACCCTCGATGAAGCACTCGTACACCTTGATGCGGCGGATGGCGCCCGCCAGCAGGAACACGACGATCACGCCGAACAGCGTGAGGTTGCCCAGCAGCGACGACAGCGACGCGATGGCCGCCGCCGAGAGCGTGCCCAGCAGTGCCATGAAACCGCCCAGCAGCAGCGCGCCCGGCACCAGGTAGGCGAGCACCACCGGGTCCCACAGCCGCAGGCGCTGCGCCACCGCCACCGACAGCAGCCCCACCAGCGTGGAGGCGCTGGTGGCCAGCAGGATCGGCAGGAACACCAGCGTCGGGTCGCCCGCGCCCTGCTGCGCCCGGTACATGAAGATGGTGACCGGCAGCAGCGTCAGCGACGAAGCGTTGAGCACGAGGAAGAGGATCTGCGCGTTGGTGGCCGTCACCGGGTCGGGGTTCAGCCGCTGCAGCTCGCGCATCGCCTTCAGGCCGATGGGCGTGGCCGCGTTGTCCAGCCCGAGCGCGTTGGCCGCGAAGTTCATGGTGATGAGGCCCAGCGCCGGGTGCCCCGCCGGCACGCCCGGCATGAGCCGCCGGAAGAGCGGCCCCAGCAGCCGCGCGAGCCAGCCGACCAGCCCCGCCGCCTCGGCGATGCGCAGGAAGCCCAGCCACAGCGTGAGCGTGCCGAAGAGCAGCACCATCACCTCGACCGCCAGCCGCGCCATCGCGAACAGCGCCTCGACCAGCGCCGCGAACACCGTCGGGTCGCCGCCCACCAGCCACCGCACCAGCGCCGCCAGCGCCGCCACCCCGAAGAAACCAAGCCACAAGCCGTTGAGCACGCTTCTTTTCCTTTTGTTTCGCTTCGATGATAGGCCCGCCATCCGGGGCCGCCGCGAGCTACAGTTCGGCCCATGCGCGCCTCCACCGTCCGCCGATACGCCGCTCTCGCCCTGGGCGCAGCCACCCTTTGGCTGGCGGGTTGCGCGAGCCTGCCGCCGCCGCAGCCGCGCCCGGTGGTCACGGCCTTCACCGACGTGTCGCAGACCGAGCTCGGGCAGCTCGCGGCCAAGGGAACCCCGGGCGGCTCGACATCGCTCTCGGGCTTCAGGCTGCTGCCGGAGGCGGCCTTCGCGTTCGATGCGCGCATCTCGCTCGCGCGGCACGCAGAGAAGTCGCTCGACGTGCAGTACTACCTGATCCAGAAGGACGACGTCGGCCTGCTGTTCCTCAAGGAGCTGCGCGAGGCCGCCGCGCGCGGCGTGCGCGTGCGGCTGCTGGTGGACGACCTCTACACCGGCGGCGAGGACGAGGTGTTCAGCACGCTGTCGGCGTTCCCGAACATCGAGGTGCGGCTGTTCAACCCGCTGCCCTCGCGCGCGGACTCGCTGGCGACGCGGCTGCTGTTCTCGCTGACCGACTTCGGCCGCATCAACCACCGCATGCACAACAAGCTGCTGGTGGCCGACAACAGCTTCGCGGTCTCGGGCGGGCGCAACATCGCCAACGAATACTTCATGCGCAGCACGGCGGCGAACTTCATCGACATGGACGTGCTCTCCAGCGGCCCGGTGGTGCGCCAGATGTCCGAGGGCTTCGACCGCTACTGGAACAGCGAACACGTGCGCCCCATCGAGCAGATCGCGCCGCTGCGCATGCCGGTGGAGCAGGCGCAGAAGCGCTTCGACGAGATCGCGCGCACGGCGGTGCCCGACGTGGCCATGCACCAGCGCGACGTGCTCGACAAGTCGCCGGTGGGGCAGCAGCTCATCGCGGGCAACGTCGAGCGCTACTGGGCGCCGTCGACGCTGTTCGTGGACGACCCCGAGAAGATCACGCGCAAGGCCGAGGCCGCCTACGAGGGAAGCGTGACCGAGGGGGCGCTGAGCGTCATCAATTCGGCCAAACGCGAGGTGAAGATCGGCTCGCCGTACTTCATTCCGGGCGCGCGCGGCATGGCGATGATGAAGAAGGCCATCGACCGCGGCGGCCGCATCACGGTGGTGACGAATTCGCTGGGCGCCACCGACGAGCCGCTGGCCTATGCGGGCTACGAGCGCTACCGCGCCGACATGCTGAAGATCGGCGTCTCCATCTACGAGATCGCGCCCACGCTCACCGGCAAATCGGGGCGCTTCGGCGACTTCGGCAAGTCGATCAGCCGGCTGCACGCCAAGCTGGCGATCGTCGACGACGAGCGCTTCTTCATCGGCTCGATGAACCTCGACCACCGCTCCGCCGCGGTCAACACCGAGATCGGGCTGGTCATCGACAGCCCCGAGCTGGTGAAGGACTACGACAGGCTCATGAGCGGCGAGCGCGTGAACCTCGGCTACCGGCTGCGCCTGGGGCCCGACGGACGGCGCGTGCAGTGGCTGGAGTACGACGACGCCGGCGGCGACATCGTCCACGAGGACGAGCCGGGCGAGTTCCTCTGGCTGCGCTTCAAGAACTGGCTGCTGCTGCCCATCGTGGGCGAAGAACTCCTGTAGCCGGCGGCATGCTCCAGCCGGCATGAATGTGGCGGCCATGCCGAAGCCGCCCAAGAAGTAGCCGCCCAGGTCATCTTCCGAACGGGAAGGTGCGTTACATTCCTCGCAAGAGTGTGAACTTTTGTCACAGACGCATTCATTTCCGGAGACTTCGACCATGACCGTTCCCATGCCGCGCGAGTCGATTGCGCCGCTTTCCACCAGCCGTCGGCGTGCGCTGACCGGTCTGGCCGCCGCCACCGCAGCCGCCGGACTCGGCTTTCCGGCGCTCGCGCAGAACCGGCCGGTGCGCGTGGGAACGACCTTCGACAACAGCAGCGTCGAGAAGGCGAACGGGCAGGGCCTCTACCAGGGCTCCAGCGCCTTCTTCAACGCGCTGAACAAGGCGGGCGGCATCAACGGCACCAAGGTCGAGCTCGTGATGGCCGACGACACCTTCAAGCCCGAAGTGGCCAAGGCCAACGCGCTGGCCTTCGAGAAGGACAGCTCCGTGCTCGCGCTGGTGCACCCCCTGGGCACGCGCCAGACGGCCGAGGTGATGGACGCGGTGCCCGGCATGGCCGTGGTGGGGCCCATCACCGGCACCATCTCGCTGCGCAAGAAGAATGCGCCCAACACCTTCTGGGTGCGCGCCAACTACGACCAGGAGGTCGAGAAGCTGGTGAGTACCGCCGCCGTGCTGGGCCAGAGCCGCATCGGCCTGGTGCATTCGAACGATCCGCTGGGGCAGTCGGTGCTGGCCGCCTTCAAGAACGCGCTGGCCAAGGCCAAGCTGGAGCCGACGGTGATCGCGACCACGCCCAACACCACCAGCATGGAAGTGGGCCCCGCGGCCGAAGCCATCGCCAAGGCCAAGCCGCAGGTGGTGGTGGTCGGGCTGGCCGGAACGGCGCCGGTGTTCCTGAAGGCGCTGCGCGAGGCGGGCAACAGCAGTTCGGCCTACGGCCTGTCGATCACGGCCAGCGCGCTGTCGGCCATGGGCGACCTGGCCAAGGGCCTGGGCTTCGTGATCGTGGTGCCCTCGCCGTACTCGACCAAGTTCGAGATCGTGCGCCGCTACCAGGCCGACATGGTGGCCAACGGCACCAAGGATTTCTCGCTCACCAGCTTGGAAGGCTACCTGAACGCGGCCGTGCTCGCCGAAGGCATGCGCCGCGCGGGCGGCTCGCTCACGCGTGCCTCGGTGATGTCGGGGCTCGCGAGCATCGAGAACTTCGACCTGGGCGGCGTGAAGATCAACTACGGGCGCACCAACCGCGAAGGCGGACAGTTCGTGGACGTGGCCGTCATCGGCAGCCGCGGACAGATGCTGAGCTAGGCCAGGTACTCCCCCAGGCTTCGCGCACTTCGTGTCGCTTCGCCAACCCCCTCACCGGGGGCGACACCTGCGGCCCGGCAAAGCCGGTTCCGCGGTGTCCTGCAATCAAACCCCGACGCCCAGCAAGCCTTCCAGCAACTCCTGGTCGGCCGCCAGCTCCGCGCTGGGCCCCGCGTGCACCACGGTGCCGCGCTCCAGCACGATCGCCTTGTGCGTCATCTCCAGCGCGAGCACCGGATGCTGCTCCACCACGATCGACGCGAGCCCTTCGGATTCGCAAAGCCGGCGGATCGCCGCCGCCAGCTCCTCCACGATGATCGGCGCGAGGCCTTCCATCGGCTCGTCGAGCAGCAGCAGCTTCGGGTTGGTCATGAGCGCGCGGCCGATGGCGAGCATCTGCTGCTCGCCGCCCGAGAGCTGGTTGCCGTAGTTGCCGCGACGCTCGCGCAGGCGCGGGAAGAAGTCGTAGACGCGCTTGAGGTTCCAGCCGCCCAGGCGCGAGATGACGGTGAGGTTCTCCTCGACGGTGAGTGAGGGGAACACCTCGCGTTCCTGCGGCACCCAGCCCAGCCCCGCGCGCACGCGCTGGTGCGAGGGCCAGCGCACGATGTCCGTGCCCTGCCAGCGGATCGCGCCCTGCATCACGCGGGTGTTGCCCATCAGCGTCTCGAGCAGCGTGGTCTTGCCCACGCCGTTGCGCCCGAGGATGGCGAGGCTCTCGCCCTGCTGCAGGGAGAAGTCGAGCCGGTCGAGCACCACGGCGTTGCCGTAGCCGGCGGTGACGTTGTCGAAGGCGAGTGCTTCAGGCATGTGGGTGTGGGTGGTGGTGGAGGTGCGAGCTGCCCAGGTAGACCTCGCGCACGCGCGGATCGGCGCCGATGTCCGAAGGCGTGCCCTCGGTGAGGATGCGTCCGCCCACCAGCACCGAGATGCGGCGGGCGAAGCGGAAGACCAGCTTCATGTCGTGCTCGATGAAGAGCACGCTGATGTCCGCGGGCAGCGCCGCGATGGCCTCGAACAGCTCGCCGCTCTCGTCCTCCGGCACGCCGGCAGCGGGTTCGTCGAGCAGCAGGATGCGGGGCTTCGCCGCGAGCGCGAGCGCAATCTCGAGCAGCCGCTGCTTGCCGTAGGCCAGCTCGGCCACGGGCACGTCGGCGAGGCCGTCGAGCTTCAGCGTGCGCAGCAGCGCATGCGCCTCGTCGAACACCGCGGTGCAGCCCTTCAGCGGCCGCCACCAGGTGGCGCCCAGCCCTTCGCGCTCGCTGATCGCCAGCACCACCGACAGCAGCGGCGTGAGGCTGGGAAAGAGCGTGTTGATCTGGAAGGTGCGCGCCAGTCCCATGCGCGCGCGCCTGTCGCCGGAAAGGCGCGTGATCTCGGTCGCGCCCATGTGGATGCTGCCGCTGGTGGGCTTGAGCACGCCGGTCAGCAGGTTGATGAGCGTCGTCTTGCCGGCGCCGTTGGGGCCGATCAGCGCCTGCCGCGCGCCGGGTTCGAGCGAGAGGTTCACCTCGGCCACGGCCTGGAAGGCGCCGAAGCGCACGCCGAGGTCCTGCGCGCGCAGGCTGTGCGTGGTGTTCGTCATCGCGCCTTCCCCGTGCGAACGAAGCGCGAAAGCGCACCCATGATGCCGCCGCGCCCCAGCATGACGGCCGCGATCAGGAAGATGCCCAGCCAGAACATCCAGTACTGCGGATTCATGTCGGCGAACCAGTCGTGCACCAGCATGTAGACGATGGCGCCGATCATCCCGCCGTACAGCCGCCCGGTGCCTCCGAGCACCAGGATGATCAGCACCTCGGCCGAGCGGTTGAAGCCGATCGACTCGATGCCGACGAACTGCGTGGTCTGCGCCAGCAGCGCGCCCGCCACGCCCGCCACCGCCGCCGAGAAGGCGTAGGCCATGCGCAGCCGCGCCTCCACCGGCGAGCCGATGGCCGTCATGCGCTTGCGGCTGTCGTGGATGCCGCGCAGCGCCAGCCCGAAGGGCGAGCGCAGCACCAGCCGTACCAGCAGGAACATCGCGAGCACCACGACGAAGGCGTAGCCGAACGCGGTCTTGCCGTAGAGGTCGAATTCGAAGAAGCCGAGCACCGGCGCGATGACCACGCCCTGCAGCCCGTCGGTGCCGCCGGTGATGCCCGAGAGCCGGTTGGCCAGCTCGTACAGCAGCACGCACACGCCGATGGTGATCATCAGCCGCGTGAGATCGGCGCCGCGCACCACCAGGTAGCTCAGCGCATAGCCCAGCGCGCCGCACACCGCGAGCGCGACGACGAGGCCGCTGAAGGGCTCGCTCCAGCCGTACTTGGCGAGCAGGCCGGCCGCATAGGCGCCCGCGCCGAAGAAGGCCGCGTGGCCCACGGTGAGGATGCCCGCGTAGCCCAGCGCCATGTCGAGCGACACGGCGAAGAGGCCGAAGATCAGCACCTGGCTCATCAGCGTGAGCTTGTCGGGCAGCAGGAAGAAGCTCGACGCCAGCGCCAGCCAGAAGGCCGCCTCTGCGATGCGCAGCTGCGCGGGAGAAAGGTTCAGGGCTTTCATGCGAGCCCCTTCTTCGCGACGATGCCGTTCGGCCGCACCAGCAGCATGACGATCATGAAGACGTAGATGAGGAATGCGCCGGTCTCCGGCAGGTAGTACTTGCCCGCCACGTCGACGATGCCGACCAGCAACGCCGCAATGAAAGGTCCTGTGACCGTGCCCGCGCCGCCGACGCAGACCACCATCAGGAAGTAGACGAGGTACTTGAGCGGAAACGAGGGCTCCAGCCCCAGCATCCCCAGGCTCAGCGCGCCGCCCAGGCCGGCGAGGCCGCAGCCCAGCGAGAAGGTCAGGAAGAAGAGCCGCTGCACGTGGATGCCGGTGCCGCCGGCCACGCGCTGGTTGTCCACCGCCGCGCGCACCATCGCGCCGTAGCGCGTCTTGCCCAGGCCCAGCAGCAGCGCGGCCAGCACCAGCACGCCGCAGACGATCAGGAACAGCCGGTAGCGGCCCACTTCCAGGCCCGCCAGCGACATCTGCCCGTCGAGCACCGGCGGCAGCGCGAAGGGCTGCATCGTCGGGCCGAAGAAGTAGGTGAAGGCCGCGATCGACACGAACACCACGCCGATCGACAGCAGCACCTGGTCCAGCGGATGCGCGCGGTACAGGCGCCGGTAGAACACGAACTCCAGCACCGCGCCCAGCACGGCCGCCGCCACGAAGGCGGCGGCGAGCGAGAGGCCGAAGCCCACGCCGAACCGGCTCATCAGCACGCTCGCGGCATAGCCGCCCACCATCGCGAAGCTGCCGTGCGCGAGGTTGACGAAATTCATGAGCCCCATCGTGATGGACAGGCCCACGCCGATGAGGAAGAGGAGCATGCCGTAGGCCACTCCGTCGAAGATCACGATGCCCATGAATTTCCCGCTGGCTGACTCGCTGGCTGAACGACTGAACGATGAGGCTGCTGCGCGCCTACTTGGCGGCTGCGCCTTCCTTCGCCGGGTCCTTCACGCGCTCGAATTTGTCGAACTCCACGTTCACCAACTGGCCGTTCACGCGCTCGGTCTTGCGGATGTAGACGGTCTGCACGATGTCGCGCGTGGCCGGGTCGATCTCCACCGGGCCGCGCGGGCTCTCGAAGCTCAGGCCCTTGAGCGCGTCCATGAACTTGTCGCCGGCGGTGTCGCCCTTGGTCTTGGCCAGCGCGAGTTCGATGGCGGCCATGGCGTCGTAGGCGGTCACGGCGAAGTAGCTCGGGCGCAGCTTGGTGCCGTTGTCGGCGGCGAAGTCCTTCACGAACTTCTGGTTCTTCGGCGAGGGGTGCGCGAAGGAGTAGTGGTGGCTGGTGACCAGGCCCAGCGCCACGTCGCCGGTGGCGTCGAGGTAGCTGTCGTCGGTGGCTTCGCCGGTCGCGAAGAGCTTGATGCCGGCCTGCTCCATGCCGCGCTCCTTCCACACCTTCAGGAAGGCCGGCGGCATCACGCCCGAGGGGAAGAAGAAGAACACGGCCTGGGGCTTGGCGTCCTTGATGCGCTGCACGTAGGCCGAGAAGTCGGGGTTGTTCATCGGCGTGCGCACCTCGCCCGAGACCTTGCCGCCGCCGGCGGTGAAGGTCTTCTTGAAGGCGGTTTCCGCGTCGACGCCCGAGGCGTAGTCGGCGACCACGGTGTAGGCGTCCTTGATGCCTTCCTTGAGCATGTAGCGCGCCATCGGGTCGGTGACCTGCTGCACGGTGAACGACAGGCGCGCCACGTAGGGCGAGCTGGTGGTGATGGCCGACGAGGCCGCGTTCATCACGATGGTGGGGATCTTCGCCTGCGTGGCGATGGCGCCCACGGCGTAGGCGTTGGGGCTGAAGTCCAGGCCGGTGAGCACGTTCACCTTGTCGCGCACGATGAGCTCCTGCGCGATGCGCTTGGCGGCGTCTGGCGCGGGGCCGGCGGTGTCCTTCTTGATGATCTCGACCGTGCGGCCGCCCACCTTGCCGCCGTGCTCCTTCAGGTAGAGCGCGATGCCGGCGTCGAACTGGCGGCCGTAGTCGGCGTACGGGCCCGAGTAGGTGGCGATGAGGCCGATGCGCAGCGGCTCGTCGGCCGCATGCGCCGTGGCGCCCGCGAGGCCGAGGCCGGCCAGCAGCAGGGTCGAGAGGAGGGTTCTCTTGGTCATCGTCATGGAAAAGGACCTTTCAGGTGGAGTGGATGCGCCCGACGGGGCGCTGCTTTCGTGTAACCGGGTGCAAGCGAAGCGCGCGATGATGCCCGAGCCTGGCGTCAGACCTGCGTATCGGGCACGCGCACAGTGAGGCCATCGAAGGCCGCGGTGATGCCGAGCTGGCAGCTCAGCCGCGAACCGGGCCGGCGCTCGGACGCCACGGCATCGAGCAGCGCGCTCTCCATGTCGTCGGGCGGCGGCAGCAGGTCGATGAAGGCGTCGTCCACGTAGACGTGGCAGGTGGCGCAGGAGCAGCAGCCGCCGCACTCGGCATCGATGCCGCGCACGTTGCCGCGGATGGCGGTCTCCATCACGCTGGCGCCGACCTTGGCGTCGACCTCGCGCGTGGTGCCGTCCTTGAGGATGTAGTGGATCGTGGGCATGGGGTTTTCTTCAATGGTGAACACCGCGGAACCGGCTTTGCCGGGCCGCTGGTGTTGCCCCCTGCAAGGGGGTTGGAGGCCACACGAAGTGGGCAAGCCTGGGGGTGTGCGTCATGTTCAGAACATGTCGAAGTACTCGCGGTGTTCCCACTCGCTGACTTCGAGGTTGAAGCGGGCGATCTCCGCTTCCTTGATGTGGCAGAGGTAGTCGACGAAGGTCTTGCCCATCTGCGCGTTGAGCATCTCGTCGCGGCGCAGGCAGGCGAGGGCGTCGCCCAGCGAGCGGGGCAGCTGCTCGGCCGGCGTTTCGTACGGCGCGTCGGCCGAGGGGCCGGGGTCGATCCGGTTGCGGATGCCGTCGAGGCCCGAGAACAGCTGCGACGCCAGGTACAGGTACGGATTGGCCGTCGGTTCGCCCACGCGGTTCTCGATGCGCGTGGCCGACTGGCCCGGGCCGCCGAGCACGCGCAGCATCGCGCCGCGGTTGTCCTTGGCCCAGATCGCGCGGTCGGGCGCGAGCGAGAAGGGGCGGTAGCGGCGGTAGCCGTTGATGGTGGGGCTCGCCAGCGCCGCGGCGCCGCAGGCATGCGCCTTGAGGCCGCCGAGGTAGTGCATGCCGGTCTCGCTCAGCGGCTGGCCGCCCGCGGCTTCCGGCATGAAGGCGTTGACGCCGTCGCTCCTGCGGCGCAGCGACTGGTGCAGGTGCCAGCCGCTGGACATCACGTTCGGGATCTTCGGCCGGCACATGAAGGTGGCGTGCAGCCCGTTGCGCTGGCAGACCTGCTTGATGGCGCTGCGCAGCAGCACCATGGTGTCGGCGGGCATGACGCCGGCCGTGGGGCCGAAGGTCAGCTCGAACTGGCTGGGGCCGAATTCGATCTCGAGCGAGCGCAGCGGCAGGCCCAGCGCCATGAGCTGCGAGCGCAGCAGCTCCATCAGGTCGTCGACGCGGTCGTAGCGCAGCTCGGTGAGGTACTGGTGGCCGTGCGAGAGCAGCGACACGCGCGGCGGCTCGCCGGGCTGGCCGGAATCGGACAGGCCCATGCGAGGGTCGTCGAGCCTGAAGACGTGGAACTCCACCTCGAGGCCGGCGATGAAGTCCAGCCCCAGCTCGTCGAGCTGGCGCACCGCGCGCTGCAGGATCTGCCGCGTGGCGAAGGGGCAGGGCTTGCCGTCAGCCATGTAGGCGTCGCACATCACCCAGCCGGTGCGCGGCGACCACGGCAGGACCTTGAAGGTGGCCGGGTCGGCCACGATGGTGAAGTCGGCGCCGCCCTGCAAGCCCTCGACGGCGAAGCCGCCGCCCTGCGTGAACACCGGGAACACGGTCTTGTGCGAGGTGTCCTTCGCCAGCAGGGTGGAGGTGAGGTTCACGCCCTCCCAGAGGGCCGAGCGCGCCTCGCTGGCGACGAGCGTCTTGCCGCGCAGGATGCCGTGCTGGTCGGGCCAGGCGAAGCGGACGAGGTCGACCTCGCCGCCGTCGATGCGGCGCACCAGTTCCCTGGCCTGCGCGTGCTGGTCTTCGCTCCAGAGGCCGAAGCGGTCGACGAATGTGTGGCTCGTCATGGCGTGTGCTCAGGTAGCGGCCAGGCGTGCGGAGGCCCAGTCGGACTTCAGTCGCCGCGCGCGGTCGGCGTCCTGCCAGTAGGCCTCGGTGGCAGCCTCGTCGGCGACGTTGCGGCCGATGCCGTCGATGGAGGGCGGCCCGGTCATGGCGCTGGCCTGCGCGGCGTCGATGACCATCGGTGCGCCTTCGCCGGCCAGCGTGGCCTCGATCGCCTTCACCAGCACGCGGCGGTAGGCAATGATCCCCTTGTCGGTGCTGCCCAGGTGCTCGCGCGTGCGGTCCTGGATAGGGCCCTGCGACTCCACCGCCCACTGGTCGTGCACGTTGATGTCGTCGCCCATGCCGGTGTAGGTCTCGGTGAGCTGTTCCTCGATGCTGTAGCCGTAGTTGTTGCGCTTGTTCTTGCGCGATGTGTAGTCGGGCAGCTCGTAGAGCTTCAGGCGCTGCTCGCGCATCTGCTGCTTGTCGACCGGGCCGGTGAAGCTGGTGAAGATGGCGTACCAGTAGCAGTGCGTGTCGTCCACGGGCACGTGCCACTGCGAGATGGTCATCTCGGAGCTCATCGGGATCACGAAGGCCTGCGGGAACACCAGGTTGGTCACGCGCACGTGGGTGGCGTCTTCGGACAGCTTGCGCAGCGCCTTCAGGCGGAAGCCGTAGTCGGTGGGCTCGACGCTGATGTCGGGCCGGTCGTACTCGCGCAGCACCTTGGTGATCGGCATGTCGGAGTCGGCCGAGGCGCCGCGGAACTGCTTGCCGTAGCTCCCGGAGGTGTCCTCGTCCTCGAAGAAACGGTGCAGGTACGAGGCATGCGCCGGGTCGATGCCCACCTCGAGTGCCTGCAGCCAGTTGCACTCGAACAGGCCCTTGAACGCGAAGGTGTGGCTGTCGGGCGCGACGAAGCAGTCGAACTCGGGAAAGGCCGGGGGCTCGCCCTCGCCGATGTAGGCGAAGACCACGCCGCTCTTCTCGACCACCGGGTAGGCCGACTGCTTGATGCGCGTGCACAGCTTGCTGGTGGCGGGCTCTGCCGGGGTCTCGAGGCAGTTGCCCTTGGCGTCGAACAGCCAGCCGTGGAAGGCGCAGCGCAGGCCGCCGTTCTCGAGCCGGCCGAAGGCGAGGTCGGCGCCGCGGTGCGGGCAGTCGCGGTCGAGCATGCCGAGCTGGCCGCTCTCGTCGCGGAAGAGGACGAAGTCCTGCCCCATGAGCTTCACTGGCTTCACAGGCCGCGGGCCTGCCAGTTCGTCGGCCAGGGCCACCGGCTGCCAGTAGCGGCGCAGCAGCTTGCCGGCAGGGGCGCCGGGTCCGACGCGGGTGATGAAATCGTTCTGCTCTGCGCTGATCATCGTGCGGGCTCCATCGAGGGGACTGTGGAAAGAGGCTTGCAGCCATTGCATGCAACTGTATGCATTGTCTTGGTGATCCTCGATCCCGGTCAAACTTTCATCTGCCAAATTGCCCCAATATGGGCCTTGGAAGGTCAAAATCAGGGTAAACGCTGAGCGTATCGTCGGTTTTTGACACTTGTTGTGACGCAATGCATGCAACAACCGAGCCAGAGTAAATACGCTGCGTGCAATGCCGGGCCTGTCTCCTAGAATTCGCCCCATGGACTCCCAACAATCCCGCGTGCTCGTGCAACTGCGCGACATGATCCTCAAGGGTGAATTCGTGCCCGGAGAGCGGCTGGCCGAGATCCCGCTGGCCGAGAAGCTCGAGGCTTCGCGCACCCCGGTGCGGCTGGCGCTGGCCAGCCTGGAGCACGAAGGGCTGATCGAGCAGTCGCCCAGCGGCGGCTACCAGATGCGCCGCTTCACCTCGCAGGAGGTGGCCGACGCCATCCGCGTGCGCGGCGTGATCGAAGGCTTCGCCGCGCGCCTGCTGGCCGAGGACGGCGCCTCCCGCCAGCTTCTGCGCGACCTCAAGGACTGCCTGGAAGACGGCGACCGCGCCGTCAACAAGCCCAGCATGGAGCTGGACGACTACGCCGCCTACGTCGAGATGAACGACCGCTTCCACAAGCTGATCATCGAAGGCTGCGGCAACCTCGCGCTCAAGCGGGTGATGGACATGCTCGGCGGCCAGCCCTTCGCCGCGCCGAGCGCGATGCTGCCGATGCAGTCGTCGATGGAAGAGGGTCAGCAGTGGATGCGCCAGGCGCACCGCACGCACCATGCGATGGTGCAGGCCATCGAGCGCGGCCAGGGCTCGCGCGCGCAGGCGCTGGGCGAGGAGCACGTCGAGATCGCGCGCATGAACCTCGACTACGCGCTGGAGCGGCCCGAACTGGCGGCTGAGCTGATGCCGGGCATCAAGCTGGTGTCCAAGGGGCGCGGCGGCGCCTGAGCCCCCGGGGGGGGCGGGGGCTGGCGGCGCGCGCTCAGCTGCTGAGCGCGCGCCGCGGAGCCACCACCGCCTCCACCGCCGCGCCGACCGCCAGCAGGCGGTGATCGGTGTTGCCGATGCTGGCGAGCATCAGCCCCACGGGCGCCGTGCCCGCGTCATGGCAGGGCACCGAGAGCGCGCAGCCGTCGAACAGGTTCACCACCGAGGGGTTGCGCAGCATGCGGGCGTTGATGCGGTAGTAGGTGTCGTCGTCCTTCAGCACCTCGGCGATGGGCGGGGCGATGTCGGGCGTGGTGGGCATCAGCATCGCGTCGTAGCCGATGGCGGCCGTGTTGATCGAGCGGATGAACTGCCGGCGCAGCGCCTGCAGCTGCAGGTAGTCGGGCGCGGTGATGGTCTCGCCGGTCCTGATGCGGGCCAGCACGCGCGGGTCGTACCTGGCCGCGCCGGTCTTGATGATCTCCCGGTGCCAGGTGAAGGCCTCGGCGGCGGTGATCATGCCGCGCGGGTTGATGGCCGACGCCTTCGAAAACTCCGTCATCGGCAGCTCGGTGACCGTGGCGCCCGCGGCCGACAACTTGGCCAGCGCCGACGCGTATGCCGCGGCCACGGGCGGCGACAGCTCGTCCTGGAAGAAGGTCTTGGGCACCGCGAAGCGCAGGCCGCGCATCGGCAGCACGCGCAGCGGCCGCTGCAGCTCAGCGGCCAGCACGGCGTCGAGCAGCGCGCAGTCTTCCACCGTCCAGGCCATCGGCCCGGCCGAGTCGAAGGAGGTGGACAGCGGCAGTACGCCGTCGAGCGGAATGCGCCGCTGCGTCGGCTTGAAGCCCACCAGCCCGTTGAGCGCGGCCGGGATGCGCAGCGAGCCGCCGGTGTCGGTGCCGATGGCGCCGGCCGCCATGCCGTCGGCCACCGAGATCGCGCCGCCCGAGGTCGAGCCGCCGGGGATGCGGCCGGTCGCGCGGTCGTAGACGTTCTTCGGCGTGCCGTAGTGCGGGTTGATGCCCAGGCCGGTGTAGGCGAACTCGACCGTGTTGCTGCGGCCGATGATGATCGCGCCGGCGCGCCGCAGCCGCTCGACGACAAGGGCGTCGCGCGCCGCGGGCGGCTGGCCGGCCAGCACCATCGAGCCGCCGAGCGTGGTGACGCCGGCTTCGTCGAACAGGTCCTTCAGCGAGATCGGGATGCCGGCGATCGGCGAGGCGGGCGGGCGGCCGCTCCTGCGCTCGGCGTCGAGCCGAGCCGCGGTGGCGCGGGCCGAATCGGCATGCACACGGATGAAGGTGCGCGCGCCTTCGCCGGCGGGGTTCTGGATGGCGGCCAGCGCTTCTTCCACCAGTTGGCTGCTGCTGAGGCTGCCCGCGGCGAGGCGGCGCGACATCTCTGACATCGACAGCAGGCCCATGGCCCTGCCGGGGGGCGGCTCGGCCGGTCCCTGGGCGAAGGCCTTCGGCCATAGGGAGAGCAGGCTCGTGGCCGCGGCTGCGCCGGCGGTCTGCTGCAGGAATTTGCGTCGTTGTTGTGTCCGCTGCTGCGTCATGGCGCGCTCCCCATCGATCAGATGGAATCGGGCCAGTCTACACAGCGACTGCGGCCAAGACGTTGCCGGCCGTTACGAGGTGCCGGGCACCTCGACCAGCAACTGGGGCCTGTAGCCTTCCTGTTCGCCGTTGCGGGCGTAGCCCAGCGGGTTGGCGACCACGCGGCAGCCGTTCTTGACGTAGTCGGACGGGCAATGCAGGTGGCCGTGCAGCCACAGCCTTGCCTGCGGCAGCAACTCGTCCAGCGCATTGCAGAAACCGGCGGTGCCCGGTGTCAATCCGTAGCGCGGATCGGCGCTTTCCAGGCTGGGCGCGAAGTGGGTGATGGCCACCGTGGTGCCGTCGAAAGGCTCGGCCAGAGCCTGCGTGAGCCAGGCCTGGCAGGCCAGCGCCTGGTCGCGCAGCTGTGCGGCGAGGAAAAGCTCGCCGTTACGCATGGTGGCCGCTTTTTCAAGATAGAAATCGGCCGCGCGCATCGCCTTGCCGCGTTTCTTCAGCGCCTCGGCCAGGCTGTCGGTCGGTTCGGCCAGCGCGTCGAAATCGGCCCAGAGGGTGGTGCCGACGAAGCGGACGCCTTCTATTACCCTGGTTTCGCGCTCCAGCCAGATGATGTCGAGCTCGTCGCAGAGCGCGCGCAGGCGCTGGTGGGTCTCGTCGAAGTCGAGGCTGTCGTACTCGTGGTTGCCCGGCACGTAGATCACCGGCACCGGCCAGCCATTGCGGGGCGAGAAGCGGCCCAGGCCGAAATCCGTGTCGGTCAGGCGGGAACCCTGCTGGTAGGAGCCGATGTCGCCCGCAAGTACCAGCAGGTCCGCGCCCGGCAGCGGCTGGGCACGGAAGCGGGGATGGGACTCCAGGTGCAGGTCGGACAGCAGTTGCAGCTTCATCGTCGGGCCAGTCTAGGTGAATTGCCCCATGCACGACGCGCATAAGGTCCGGGTTGATTTGCTAGGGTTAACCCTTATTCTTGAAACATCAACCACTCCAGCGCCGCCACGAGCAGCGCACCATCATGTTCAGCCTCATCGCCCAAGTGGCCCGATTCTTCTTCCGCTCTTCCAACGTCAATGCCCCGGCCAGCCATGCCGCCGCACTGATGGAAAGCGCCGACATGCGCGCCGGCCGCGGCGCCCATCACGCCCAGGAACTGCGCGCCGCAGCCAGCGCCTGGCTCAGCGTCGTCCGCTGATCCCTATATATATATATATAAGTAGCAGGCAAAGAGGTCAGCCGGGCACCTTCTGCCCGAGGACCGACCCGGCGAAAGCCGCGGCTGCCGAGCGCAACAGCGCATTGCGCAGCCATTCGTGAGAGTGCCCGTGCTGGGCGCGCCGGTGCCAGATGGCGTCGACGTGCACCGGCGGCTGGTCGAAGGGCAGGTCGCGCAGCACCAGCTGGTCGTCGATGCCGGTCACGGTCACGAAGTGACGGGGCAGCACGGTCAGCAGGTCTGAATTGGCGACCACCCGGCCGGCAGTGAAGAACTGGTTCACCGTCACCACGATGCGCCGCTCGCGCCCCATGGCGCCCAGCGTCTGATCGATGAATCCATAGGGCCGCCCCGAGAAGCTCACCAGCAGGTGGCGGGCGGCGCAGTAGTCGTCCAGCGTGAGGGGCGCATCGGCCAGCGGATGGCCCCGCCGCATCACGCATACATATTGACCCAGGTAGAGCCGCTGGGTCTCGAACGGCACCCCCACCCCCGACTGCCCCCGCGCCGCGAGGCTCGCGATCACCGCCGGGAAGTAGCCGACCGCCATGTCGACCTCTTCCTGTTCCAGCATGCGGCGCGGATCGCGCGTGGTCAGCGGCAGCACGCGCAGGGAAATGGCCGGCGCTTCCTTCTCGGCAATCTGGACCAGGCCCGGGATGAGCTCGGCCGCGGTGGCATCGGCCATCGCCAACAGGAACGTGGTGTCGGCCGTGCCGGCATCGAATTCGCCGGGGGCGAGCGTGTGCTGCAGCTGGCGCAGGGCGTCCCGCACGGTCGGCCAGAGGGCGAGCGCCCGCGGCGTGGGTTCCACGCCGGCGCCCGAGCGGCGCACCAGCTCATCCCCGAGAACCTCCCGCAGGCGCCGCAACGCGTTGCTCACGGCCGGCTGCGTGATCGACAGGTTGCGGGCGGCGCGCGTGAGGTTGCGCTCCGCCATCACCTCGTCGAAGACGCGGAGCAGGTTGAGGTCGAGCGTGCGAAAGTTGACGTCCATCAGCCTTGTGAATGATAAACATCAGAAAGATAAAGTGGATAAACACTGGGGTAATCCCTAATATCACCCCCATCGGCCTTGTTCGCCACCACTGATTACCAATGTCCCAGGAGGGATGCATCATGACCAGCTTCGTTCACGTTGACCAACCTACCGTCCACCCCGGCGTCCGTCGCGCCGAAGTCCTGTTCGGCCAGATCCAGGCCGCTCGCGCTGGTGCCAAGGGCGCCCGCCCACTCATCGCCCTGCTGATCGTCGCCGTCGCGGCGGCCGTGCTGGTGGTGACCGAGTCGCTCGTTTCCAACTGGAACGACGGCGGCCTCCTGGCCGTCTGGACCGTGTCGGCCATAGGCCTGTTCGCGGTGTTCGCAGGCTCGATCAGCCAGGGCGCCATCGGCACCGCATGGCGCGCTGCCGCACAGCGTCGCGCTGCTGCCCGTGCCGATGCCCGCTTCCTGGAAACCGCCAAGAACGACCCGCGCGTGATGCAGGACCTGCAGGCTGCGATGTGGCGCCAGCAACCGGAAGGTACTGTCCCGGCCGCCGAGGCAGCCAAGATCGACGCGCTGGCCCGCATGAGCGCCCGGTCGCAGGAAGTGCGCATGCCCACGCTGTACGAAGCAATGCGTCGCATGAACAGCTCGCGCTACTACTAAGGAACAGCGATCCGCTAATGAAGAAAGCCGCCTTCGGGCGGCTTTCTTCATTTATGAGGAGAGGCGCAGAGCCTCTGCGCAAAAAAGTCTGCGAGAGTGGACGAAGCCTCAAAATCTGTCATATACTCGTGGGCTTCGCTGCTGAATGCCTCTGGTGTTCGGGTCTGACGGGGTTCTTCGGGGCTGGTTGGATGGGGTGAAGAAAA
>NZ_JABMJG010000005.1:0-69982 GCF_013376045.1 Variovorax sp. SG517
TCCATCCTGGCTGCGCCTGCCGCTATCAATTCCCCCAAGATGTCTTCAGTCAGTCGGTCCAGTTCGACATCGCCGAAAAAACGCTTGCGAATCGCTGTCGGATAAGGCGTCGATTCCGAGATTGCGCCTGGGTCAGCCAACTCGATTAGCTGACCGACCACAAAATTCGCGACAACAAAAAAGCCCGATGGCATCGCCACCGGGCTTTTGCTTTCAGAGCCGCTTGTTATCAGGCCGCCAGACGCTGCTCGATCGCAGCCTTCGTCTCCGGCAGTTCCTTCGGCAGATGGTGCTCCAGCTGCTTGAACAATTCGGCATGCAGCTTCAGCTCAGCCTGCCAGGCCGCCTTGTCGATGCTGGTCACCGTGGCGAATTGCTCCGCACTGAAGTTCAAGCCAGTCCAGTTCAGGTCTTCGTAGCGCGGGCTGATGCCGGTGATGTGCTCCACGCCTTCGGTCTTGTTGCCCTCGACGCGATCGATCATCCACTTCAGCACGCGCATGTTCTCGCCATAGCCAGGCCAGACGAACTTGCCGTCGGCGCCCTTGCGGAACCAGTTCGTGGTGTAGATCTTCGGGAGCTTGGCGCCCGAGGCTTCGAGCTTCATGCCCAGGTCGAGCCAATGCTGGAAGTAGTCGCTCATGTTGTAGCCCATGAAGGGCAGCATCGCGAAGGGATCGCGGCGGACCACGCCTTGCTGGCCGGCCGCGGCTGCAGTCGTCTCGGAGCCCATCGTCGCCGCCATGTAGACGCCTTCGACCCAGTTGCGGGCTTCCGTCACCAGCGGCACGGTGTTCGAGCGGCGGCCGCCAAAGATGAAAGCGTCGATGGTCACGCCCTTCGGGTCGTCCCATGCTTCGTCGAGCGCGGGGTTGTTGGTCGCGGCGACCGTGAAGCGGGCGTTCGGATGGGCGGCCTTCGCGCCGGTTTCCTTGGCGATCTGCGGCGTCCAGTCCTTGCCTTGCCAGTCGATCAGGTGCGCCGGCAGCGCCTTGCCGGGTGCGTCCTGCTCCATGCCTTCCCACCAGACGTCTCCGTCGTCCGTCAGCGCGACGTTGGTGAAGATCACGCCCTGGTCCAGGCTGCGCATGCAGTTCGGGTTGGTCAGCATGTTGGTGCCCGGCGCGACGCCGAAATAGCCGGCCTCCGGGTTGATAGCACGCAGGGTGCCATCAGCCTGCGGCTTGATCCAGGCAATGTCGTCGCCGATGGTCGTGACCTTCCAGCCCTCGAAGCCTGCCGGCGGCACCAGCATCGAGAAGTTGGTCTTGCCGCAGGCGCTGGGGAAGGCCGCTGCTACGTGGTACTTCTTGCCCTCGGGATTCGTCACGCCCAGGATGAGCATGTGCTCGGCCAGCCAGCCCTCGTCGCGGCCCATGTTGGAGGCAATGCGCAGCGCGAAGCACTTCTTGCCCAGCAGCGCGTTGCCGCCGTAGCCGGAGCCATAGCTCCAGATCTCGCGCGTCTCGGGGTAGTGGACGATGTACTTGGTCTTGTTGCACGGCCAGGAGACGTCCTTCTGCCCGGGCTCGAGCGGCGCTCCAACGGTGTGCACGCAGGGCACGAAATCGCCATCGGCGCCCAGCACGTCGTAAACGGCCTTGCCCATGCGGGTCATGATGCGCATGTTGACCGCCACATAGGGCGAGTCGGAAAGCTCGATGCCGATGTGGGCGATCGGCGAACCCAGCGGGCCCATGCTGAAGGGCACGACGTACATCGTGCGGCCCTTCATGCAGCCGTCGAACAGCGGCTGCAGGGTCGCGCGCATCTCGGCGGGAGCCATCCAGTTGTTGGTGGGGCCAGCGTTTTCCTTCTGCTCGGAGCAGATGTAGGTGCGGTCTTCGACGCGCGCGACGTCGCTCGGATCGGACAGCGCGAGGAACGAATTGGGCCGCTTGGCGGGATCGAGCTTCCGGAAGGTGCCGGTGTCGACCAGTTGCTGGCACAGGCGGTCGTACTCTTCCTTGCTTCCGTCGCACCAGTGGATGGCTTCGGGTTTGCACAGCGCGGCCATGTCGGCCACCCAGGCAATCAGCTTTGCGTTCTTGACGTATGAGGGCGCCTGAATGGTGAGGCCCTTCATCGTGGGTGCGTTCATCGGAAAATCTCCTAAGTTGAAAAATCGTCTTTCCGAACGGGACGCCGCGCCAGCTCAGGCACGGAGGTCCGTTTGAGAAAACGTTTCGCTTCGGGAGATTGCGTCAATGCGGGCCGCACCGCCCGCAGACAAAGGCGCTAACGCCTGTCAGCTTCAGGCCATGTAGACGGCGATGGAAGCCAGCAGCAGCATCAGCACGCCACCGGCCAGGGGAAGCACCAGCGGCATCAGGTGAACGACCGACTCTACGGCATCGTGTTCGACGGCCGCGCCTTGGCTCGGCTCGACGGGAGTGGGATTGGACATCGGGAAATTCCTCGAATACGCAATTGACAAACTGATGGCATTTTACCGGCGGGGCGCCCGGAGCCGGTCTAGGGGGTTGCGAGCCCCCGAATGGGGCATTCCAGGGTTGATCTTGCAGCTCAATGCTGCTCTTCCGCCTCGAAGCCGGCGTCCTTCAGCGCAGCCAGCACGCCAGCCAGGTGGGCCCGCCCGCGAGTCTGCAGCACGAGTTCGACGTCCACGTTCTGCGCGGCCAGCATCGTGAAGGCGCGTTGGTGATGAACCTCGTCGACGTTAGCGCCCGCTTCGGCCACGGTGGCTGTGATCCGGGCGAGTGAGCCGGGAACGTCGCGCGCGCTGACCCGCACCCGGGCCAGCCGTCCGGCCCTGACCATCCCGCGTTCGATGATGGCCGCGAGCAGCAGCGGATCGATATTGCCCCCGGACAGAACCAGCCCCACGCGCTTGCCCCTGAAGCGCTCCGGATGCCGGATCAGCGCCGCCAGGCCCGCAGCGCCAGCGCCTTCGACCAGCGTTTTCTCGATCTCGAGCAGCATCAGCACGCCTTGCTCGATGTCGCCTTCGTCCACCAGCAGCAGGTCGTCGACCTTGCTCGCGATGATCTGCTGCGTCAGCACGCCAGGAGTGCCCACCGCGATGCCCTCGGCGATGGTGCTGTTGCCCTGCGCGTGGTGCGTGCCCTTCACGGCATTGACCATCGCCGGAAAGCGCGTCGTCTGCACGCCCACGATCTCGATGCCAGGCTTGCGCTCTCGCGCGGCCACCGCCATGCCGGCGATCAGCCCGCCGCCGCCCACCGACACCACCAGCGCGTCGAGATCGGGCACGGCGTCCAGCATCTCCAGCGCCACGGTGCCCTGGCCCGCGATGATCGCCTCGTCGTCGTAAGGGTGCACGAAGGTCAGTCCCTCGCGCTGCGCGAGCTCGAAGGCATGGGTACGAGCGGCTTCCAGCGTGTCGCCGTGCAGCACCACCTCGGCGCCGAAGCCTCGCGTGCGTTCGATCTTCACGCCGGGCGTGAAGCGCGGCATCACGATCAGCGCCCGCAATCCGAGCCGCTGCGCGTGATAGGCCACACCCTGCGCATGGTTGCCGGCAGACATGGCGATCACTCCGCGTGTACCGTTCTCGGAAAGATCCACCAGCTTGTTGCACGCCCCCCGCTCCTTGAACGAGGATGTGAACTGCAGGTTCTCGAATTTCAGGAACACCTGCGCGCCGACGATTTCCGAAAGGGTGCGTGATTCCACGCACGGCGTGTTGAGCACCTGCCCCTGGAGGCGCGCCGCGGCGCGTTCGATTTCCTGGATTCCGACCATGCCGCGCATTGTGGCTGGAATCGCACCCATCAGGGTTTTTCCCCTTTCACGGTCTTCCCGAAGCCAAAAGTCTGCGTTATGGTCTCTCCGAAATTGTCCTCGTTGGAGGTTGCCTGATGGCCAAGCGTGCGGGTGTCGATGTCGTGGCTGCTGCGGTTCGCGGGCAGGCATTGCCGTCGCCCGGGCTCAAGGAAGCACCGGTGCTCGAGCTCATGTGCTCGCACTTCGTGCTGACCCTGGCCGCCAAGCAAGGGCCGCGCTTCAACGTGCGGCGTGACATCAACGGCCTGCTCTCGCTCACGGGGCGGCACCTGGTATGGCCCGCCGCGGTGCTGCAGCGGCTGCGCGAATTCCTGGGGCGGCGTTGCGCGGGCAACGAAGCCTGGAAGGGCGTCGAAGACTTCGACGGCCGCACGCTGCTGGAGCGCCACGGCGTGTGGCGCGGTCCCTACGAGGAAGGCACGCTCTTCTTCTATCTCGACGAATACGCGAAGGACCAGCCCAAGGATTTGCTCTCGGTGCTGGCCGTCACGCGCGACTGGCTCACGCATGCGCTGCGAAAGCAGTCGACGCTGGTCGAGAAGAACATCGATGCCCTCGCGGGCCTGCTGCAGCTCAACAAGGCCGAGCGCGCGCTGCTGCTGTACGGCACGCTCGCGCGCTACCAGCGCGACTTGCGCTCGCTGCTGGTCGAGTTCAAGGTCAACAACGCGCCCGAGGCCTATGCCGCCATCGCCGACATCGCCGGCGTGAACGCGAGCGACGTGGGCGAGGCGCTGCGCGCCGGCTCGCGGCTCGAGCGCATCGGGCTCGTCGAGAACCTCATCTCGGAGCACAACATCACCGACCTCGCCGACCTGATGAAGGTCAGCGAGAAGCTGCCGCCGGTGCTCATGCGCGAGTACCGCGACCACAACGAGCTGATGGCCGTGTTCACGCGCCCCTCGGCCAAGAGCGCGCTCACGCCGCACGACTTCTCCTTCGTGCAGGAAGACGCGCAGATGCTCGTCAGGCTGCTGCGCGCGGCGGTCGCGCGCAAGGAGCCGGGCGTCAACGTGCTGCTCTACGGCCCGCCCGGCACGGGCAAGACCGAACTCGCCAAGGTGGTCGCGCAGGCCGCCGGGCTCGAGCTCTTCGAGGTCGAGTACGCCGACCGCGACGGCAATTCGCTCAGCGGCCGCGACCGCTACCGTTCGCTGCAGATCGCGCAGGTGTTCCTCAAGGGCAGCGCGCAGGCCGCGCTGCTGTTCGACGAGGTCGAGGACGTGTTCCCGCCCATCAGCACCGAGGCCGCGCAGTTCATGGCGCGCGCCGAGCAGATTCCGGCGCCCACCAGCGGCAGCGTCAGCGGCAAGGCCTGGGTCAACCAGATCCTCGAGGCCAACCCCGTGCCCACGCTGTGGGTCACCAACCGCATCGAGCAGATCGACCCGGCATTCCGGCGCCGCTTCGCCTATCACCTCGAACTCAAGTCGCCGCCGCCGGGCGCGCGCGAGCAGCTCGTGAAGAAGACGCTCGAAGGCGTGGTCGTGTCCGAGGCCTTCACCGCCAAGCTGGCCGGACGCAAGGGCCTCACGCCCGCGCAGATCCGCACGGCGGTGCGCTTCGCCGGGCTGGCCCGCACCGAGGACGATGCCTCGATGGAAGCGCTCATCGAGCGCCAGCTGCGCAACGCCGACCTGGCCCTCGGCACCGCCGACGCCGCGCGCGGCGAGCGCCGCAGCGTCACCACCTACGACCTCGACATGCTCAACGTCGAGACCCGCTTCGAGATCCCGCGCATCGTCGAGGCGCTGAAGGCGCGCGGCCACGGCACGCTGTGCTTCTACGGCGCACCCGGCACCGGCAAGACGGCGCTGGCCGAGCACATCGCCAAGGCCGTGGGCCGCCCGCTGATCGTGAAGCAGGCCAGCGACCTCATGAGCAAGTACGTCGGCGAGACCGAGCAGAACATGGCCGCCATGTTTCGCGAGGCAGAGGCAGAAAAGGCCGTGCTGCTGCTCGACGAGGCCGACAGCTTCCTGCAGGACCGCCGCGGCGCGCAGCGCACCTACGAGGTCACCGAGGTCAACGAGATGCTGCAGGGCATGGAGCGCTTCAACGGCGTCTTCGTCTGCACCACCAACCTGCTCGACCGGCTCGACCAGGCGGCGCTGCGGCGCTTCACCTTCAAGATCAAGTTCATGCCGCTGACCGCCGCGCAGCGCGAGCGCATGTTCATCACCGAGGCGCTCGCGGGCGACGCCGAGCTCATGACAAATGCCATGCGCTCGCGGCTCGCTCAGCTGGCACAGCTGTGCCCAGGGGATTTCGCCGCGGTGAAACGACAGACCGATATCCTCGCGGCGGAGTTCTCCGCGAGCGAGTTCCTGGACCAGCTCGAGGCCGAGCACCGCATCAAGCCCGAAGTGCGCGAGTCGCGCGGCATGGGCTTCGTGCAGTAGCGCCGGCATCGGCGGCAAGCCGAAGGCGCGGGCGGCCGTCGCCGCGCAGAACGAAAACATCCGCCCGCCATCGCGGGCAAGAGGAGGAGCGCATGGTGGGATCTCGCAAGGTCGACGACGCGCGGCAGCTGCCGCTTCCAGGTGCATGGGCTGCCGCCGGCGCGGCGCTCGCTGCCGCTTTCCTCCTGGCGGGCTGCGGGGGCGGTGGAGGAGGGGGCGGCGGCGGTGGCCTGCCGATCGGCCTGATCCCCGGCACCACGACGCCACCGGCAACAACCCCCCCGAGCAGCGGCGACGGCATCGTCGCCTCGGCCACTGTCGCGGGCCTGTGCGCATCGCCGCGCAGCGGCATCAATCCGGACACCAATGCGGCCTACCCCGACCGCGGCGGCACGCTCGACAACGAGAAGAGCTGGGTGCGCGGCTGGATCGACGAAACCTACCTCTGGTACGGCGAAGTGCCCACCACCCTCAAGGCCGCCGACTACGCCACGCCCGTCACCTGGTTCAACGTGCTCAAGACGACGGCCACCACGCCCTCGGGCCGCGCCAAGGACCGCTTCCACTTCACCTACGACACCGAGGCCTACCGGCAACTCACGCAGGGCGGCGTCTCCGCCGGCTACGGCATGGAGACGGCCGCGATACGCAGCTCGCCCCCGCGCGACATCCGCATCGCCTTCGTCGAGCCGAATTCGCCGGCCAACACTGCGGGACTGCTGCGCGGCGCGAAGATCCTCACGATCGACGGCATCAACGTTGTCAGCAGCACCGGCACCGCCAACGTCAACGCGATCAACGGGGCGCTGTCGCCCAAGGCCGTCGGCGAATCGCACACCTTCACCTTCGAGGTGAACGGGGTGGCGCAATCGCCCGTGCAGCTGACGGCCGCGAAGATCACCAGCACGCCGGTGCAGAACGTGCAGGTCATCGACACCGGCAGCGGCCGCGTGGGCTACCTGCTGTTCAACGACCACATCACCACGTCGGAGACGCAGCTCATCAACGCCGTCAACAGCTTCAAGCAGGGCGCCGGCATCCAGGACCTGGTGCTCGACATGCGCTACAACGGCGGCGGGCAACTGCTCATTGCGAGCCGGCTGGCCTACATGATCGCCTCGCCGTCCGTGACCGCGGGCAAGACCTTCGAGCAGCTGGTCTTCAACGACAAGAACCCGTTCCGGCTCTCCGTCGCGCAGACCCTGACGCCCTTCGTGAGCACCAGCCGCAGCGGGCAGCCGCTGCCCACGCTGGGCCTGTCGCGCGTGACCGTGCTCACCGGCCCCGACACCTGCTCGGCGAGCGAGTCGGTCGTCAACAGCCTGCGCGGCGTGGGTGTCACCGTCAACCTGGTCGGCGGCACCACCTGCGGCAAGCCCTACGGCTTCTATCCGCAGGACAACTGCGGCACCACCTACTTCGCGATCCAGTTCAAGGGCGTGAACCAGAAGGGCGAAGGCGACTACGGCGACGGCATGGCGCCGAATGCCGGCTGCGTCGTGGCCGACGACTTCAGCCACCAGCTCGGCGACAAGGCCGAGGCGCGGCTCGCTGCCGCGCTCGCGCTGCGCAGCTCGGGCTCCTGCTCCGTCTCCGCCAAGACGACCGTCCAGGGCCTGGAGAAGGCGGCCGAGCCTGAAGCGGAGCAGCCCTACCTGCCGGGCCGATCGCCGCTGCGCGAGAACCGGCTGGTCGGCCTGCCCGATCCGGCCTGAGCCGCCGCGAGCTGCCTGAGCGGCTCTGAAAGCCCTCCCGGGCTCACCTTCGGGCTCGCGGAAAACCCCTAGCGCTGGTGCTTGCCACCCCTGTCGCTAGCGCCGTAGAGTGGGTGAAACGTTTGCGCAAAGCTTTGCGCAAACGTTTGTATCTCGGAGCGGCACGGCTTGCCCGGCCTGAGAACCAACTTCCTAGTACCTGGAGAGCAAAGATGCGCAAATGGATCGGGGCGATGTTCATCGCCGTCATCACGGTATTGGCGGGCTGCGGCGGTGGTGGCAATGGAGGCGGCGGGATCGGCCTCGGCCCGGGTTGGGGCGGCGGTGGTGGCGGCGGATCGGGCGGCGGCACCGGCCCGCAGAAGATCATCATCGACAGCGACTACAACACCATGAGCGACGACGGCCAGCTCGGCGTGATGGCCGCGCAGCTGCAGGCCGAGGGCAAGGTGCGGGTGATGGGCATCAGCGTGGTCTCGGGCAACCAGTGGCTGAAGCAGGGCGTGGCCGATGCGCTGATGTCGGTGGAGCGCCTGGGCGTGGGCGACCGCATCGGCATCTACTCGGGCGCGAACTACGCGCTGAACCACACTTACGCCGACGTCCAGGCCGAGATGGCCGCCGGTGCTGGCGGCGACGGCTACCTCGGCGCCTGGGGCGGCCCCGAGCCCAAGACCGACGCCGACCTCAAGCCCTCGCCCGACGGCTTCGCGAAACACACCGTGGTGCAGCGCAAGACGGCGGTCGATTTCATCGTCGACACCGTGAAGGCCAACCCCGGCGAGATCACCATCCTGGCCATCGGCCCGCTCACCAACATCGCGCTCGCGGTGAAGCAGAACCCCGAGATCGTGCCGCTCATCAAGAAGATCATCTACATGGGCGGCGCCATCGACGTGCCCGGCAACACCACCAAGGCCGCCGAGTTCAACTGGTGGTTCGACCCCGACGCGGCGCAGTTCGTGGTGCGGCTGCCGATCCCGCAGGTGGTGGTGCCGCTGGACGTGACCGACACCGTGTTCCTCACCAAGCCCATCTACGACCGCATCGCGCACCCGGCCAAGCCCACGGCCGTGACCGACGTGTTCCAGAAGCTCAACGGCTACGGCTTCGACGGCAAGAACGGCTTCGAGACCAACCCCAACTACACGCAGAACATCTGGGACACGCTCACGCTGGCCTACCTGATCGATCCCAGCTACGCCACGCAGACGGTGGAGCGCTACGTCGACGTGATCGCCAAGCCGGGCGCCGCCGACAACGGCCGCTCGATCGGCTATTCGTCGCAGCCCGCCGGGTCGACGCTGCAGAAGATGACGGTGGTGAAGAAGTTCGACAACGCGCGCTTCTTCGAGCTCTACGTCGACCTGCTGACGCGGCCGGTGCCGGTCGTGCTGCCCTTGACGGCGAACTGAGCGTCGACGGGTGGCGGCCGCGCGGCCTCAGAACGCTTCGCAGACGCGCAATACCTCGCTGCCGTAGGCCTCGAGCTTCTTGGTGCCGATGCCGCTGATGCCCTGCAGGTCTTCCAGCGTCGCGGGCGCGCGCTCGGCAATGGCGGCCAGCGTGGCGTCGTGGAAGATCACGTAGGCCGGCAGGTTGTGTTCCTTCGCGACCTCGGCGCGCCAGGCCTTGAGCGCGTCGAAACGCTTGCGGCCCGCCTCGTCGAGCTTGGCGGCGGCCGGCGGCGGGGCGCCCTTGGCGGCTTTCTCGCGCCGGGGCTTGCGCTCGGCGGGCGACGACACCGATTCGCGCAGTGTCACCGGCGTCTCGCCCCTGAGCACCGCGCGCGAGCCCTCGGTGAGCTTCAGCGTGTTGAAGGCTTCCGCGTCCACCGCCAGCGCGCCGGTGGCGATCAGCTGGCGCAGCACGCCGCGCAGCGCCACCTCGCTGAACTCCGCGCCGATGCCGAAGGTGCTGATGCGCTCATGCCCGAACTGCTTGACCTTCTCGGTGCTCTTGCCGCGCAGGATGTCCATGATGTGCCCGGCGCCGAAGCTGATGCCGCTCAACTGCTGCACGCGGTAGATGGTGCTCAGCAGCTTGCGCGCGGCATCGGTGCCGTCCCACACCTGCGGCGGGTTCAGGCAGTTGTCGCAGTTGCCGCAGGGCGTGCTCTTCTCGCCGAAGTAGCCCAGCAGGCGCACGCGCCGGCAGTCGCTCGCCTCGGCCAGCGAGAGCAGGGCGTCGAGCTTGCCGCGCATCACCTGCTTGAACTCCTCGCCGGCGGGGCTCTCGTCGATCATGCGGCGCTGGTTGACCACGTCCTGCAGGCCGTAGGCCATCCAGGCGTCGGCGGGGCCGCCGTCGCGGCCGGCGCGGCCGGTTTCCTGGTAGTAGCCCTCGATGTTCTTCGGCATGTCGAGGTGGCCGACGAAGCGCACGTCGGGCTTGTCGATGCCCATGCCGAAGGCGATGGTCGCGACCATCACGATGCCTTCCTCGCGCAGGAAGCGGTCCTGGTGCTGCTGGCGCACCGCGGCGTCCAGGCCCGCGTGGTAGGGCAGGGCGTTGATGCCCGCGTCGCGCAGCGCCACCGCCACGTCTTCCACCCGCTTGCGCGACTGGCAATAGACCACGCCCGCGTCGCCCTCGTGCTCTCGCTCGATGAAGCGCAGCAGCTGCGTGGTGGCATCCTTCTTCTCGACGATGGTGTAGCGGATGTTCGGCCGGTCGAAGCTGGAGACGAACTGGCGCGCGTCCTCCAGCTGCAGCCGCTCGACGATGTCGGCGCGCGTGAGCGCGTCTGCCGTGGCCGTGAGCGCGATGCGCGGCACGCCCGCGTAGCGCTCGTGCAGCACGGTGAGCGCGCGGTACTCGGGGCGGAAGTCGTGGCCCCACTGGCTCACGCAATGCGCCTCGTCGATGGCGAATAGCGAGAGTTTGCCGCGCTCCTTCAGCGAATCGAGCTGCGACAGGAAACGCGGCGTGTTCACGCGCTCGGGCGCCGCGTACAGCAGCGTGATCTCGCCGCGCAGCATGCGGCGCTCGACGTCCTGCGTCTCCTCCCAGTCGAGCGTGGAGTTGAGGAAGGCCGCGCTCACGCCGGCCTCGTGCAGCGCACCCACCTGGTCGTGCATCAGCGCGATCAGCGGCGACACCACGATCGCCACGCCCTTGCCCGCGCGCTGCCGGGCGATCGCCGGGATCTGGTAGCACAGCGACTTGCCGCCGCCCGTGGGCATCAGCACCAGCGCATCGCCGCCGGCCACCACGTGGTCGACGATGTCCTGCTGGGCCCCCCGGAACTGCGCGTAGCCGAAGACCTCGTGGAGGATGTCGGAAGGAGCGCTGCTGCCGGAGAGGTCGATGGGTTGGGGGGCGAGGGAGGACACGGGCAGCGGGCGGGGGGAAGTCGGAAAGACGGAGGAGAAGGGAGGAGGAGGGAGGAAGAGAGCGGCCGTCGATTGTCCCCCAGCGCTGCAGATATGACTGTGGCACGAGCTTTGCAATGGTTGCCGCCGTCCTGTGTCCTTTCCTGTCTAGACAGCAAATGGGTGCATTTTCGAAGGAAGTGCACCAAAAATGACCTTTCGGGTTATCCTGTATATACAAGTTGGGGCGCCTGGCAACAATGCGAGGCGTGCGTGACCCGGCCTTCGGGCGCCGCCGCCGAGCCTTTCCCCAAAGAACAGACCCCAGGAGTACCCATGGTCAAGACGGTAGTTGTGAAGTTCGCCTCGCTGGTTGCAGCGGGCGCATGTGCGGCGGGCATGGCCGGAACGGCCGCCGCCCAGGATCTGACGAAGATCTCGCTCGGCATGTCCGGCTGGACCGGCTTCGCGCCACTCTCGCTGGCGGACAAGGCCGGCATCTTCAAGAAGAACGGCCTGGACGTCGAACTCAAGATGATCCCGCAGAAGGACCGCCACCTCGCGCTGGCCTCCGGCGCCATCCAGTGCGCGGCCACCACCGTCGAGACGCACGTGGCCTGGAACGCCAACGGCGTGCCGATCGTGCAGATCTTCCAGATGGACAAGTCCTACGGCGCCGACGGCCTCGCGGTGCGCGGCGACGTCAGCAAGTTCTCCGACCTCAAGGGCAAGACCATCGGCGTCGACGCGCCCGGCACCGCGCCCTACTTCGGCCTGGCCTGGATGCTCAGCAAGAACGGCATGACGCTGAAGGACGTGAAGACCACCACGCTGTCGCCGCAGGCCTCGGCCCAGGCCTTCGTGGCCGGCCAGAACGACGCCGCCATGACCTACGAGCCGTACCTCTCGACGGTGCGCGCCAACCCCGCCGCCGGCAAGATCCTGGCCACCACGCTCGACTACCCGATGGTGATGGACACCGTCGGCTGCGCGCCCACCTGGCTCAAGGCCAACGCCAAGGCCGCCGCCGCGCTCACCAAGTCGTACTTCGACGCGCTCGACATGATCAAGGCCGAGCCCGAGAAGTCCAACGAGCTCATGGGCTCGGCCGTGAAGCAGAGCGGCGAGCAGTTCGCCAAGTCGTCGGCCTTCCTGCGCTGGCAGGACAAGGCGGCCAACCAGAAGTTCTTTGCGGGCGAACTCACCAGCTTCATGAAGGAGGCCACGCCCATCCTTCTGGAAGCCGGCGTGATCCGCAAGGCGCCCGAGGACTTCTCGGCCACCTTCGATGCAAGCTTCGTCAAGTAAGACCATGTCGCAGATGCCTTCCGCAGCAGCAGCGGTCGCGGCGCCTGCGCCGCAGCAGGCCGCCGCCAGGGCCGCGGCGCCGGCCCGC
This sequence comes from Variovorax sp. SG517, assembly GCF_013376045.1. GTDB lineage: Bacteria > Pseudomonadota > Gammaproteobacteria > Burkholderiales > Burkholderiaceae_C > Variovorax. The sequence continues at coordinate 12,596 of NZ_JABMJG010000005.1, forward strand.
CGCCGCGCGCTCGCGCCGCTCGAACCCATCGGCACGCGCGCCCGCGTGCTGCTGGGGCTCGCTTTCTTCGTCGTCTTCGTGCTCGTGTGGGCCATCGCCACGCTCGGCGGCTTCGTGCCGCCGACCTTCCTCGCGAGCCCGCCGACCATGGTCAAGGAAGGCTGGCTGCTCTTCACCGAGTACGGCTTCATCGGCGACATCGGCATGACCGTGTGGCGCGTGTTCGGCGGCTTCCTGCTGGCGGCCGTGTTCGCGGTGCCGCTGGGCATCGCCATGGGCACCTGGAAGGCCGTGGAAGCCTTCTTCGAGCCCTTCGTCTCGTTCTGCCGCTACCTGCCGGCCTCGGCCTTCATCCCGCTGCTCATCCTGTGGGCGGGCCTGGGCGAAATGCAGAAGCTGCTGGTGATCTTCATCGGCTCCTTCTTCCAGATCGTGCTGATGGTGGCCGTCACCGTGGGCGGCGCGCGGCGCGACCTCGTGGAGGCCGCCTACACGCTGGGCGCCAACAGCCGCGGCATCGTGGCGCGCGTGCTCATCCCGGGCGCGGCGCCGGGCATCGCCGAGACGCTGCGCCTCGTGCTCGGCTGGGCATGGACCTACGTGATCGTGGCGGAGCTCATCGGCTCATCCTCGGGCATCGGCCACATGATCACCGACAGCCAGGCGCTGCTGAACACCGGCCAGATCATCTTCGGGATCATCGTGATCGGCGTCATCGGCCTTTTGTCCGACTTCGCCTTCAAGGCAATCAACCGCCGTCTCTTCGCGTGGGCAGCACTGTGATGTCGCAGAACCAACTTTCCATCCAGGGCGTCTCGCGCGTCTTCACCGGCACCAAGGGCCAGCGCACGCAGGCGCTGCAGCCGATCGACTTCGAGGTGAAGGAGAACGACTTCGTCACCATCCTCGGCCCCTCCGGCTGCGGCAAGTCGACGCTGCTGCGCATCGTGGCGGGGCTCGACTTCCCGACCACCGGCCAGGTGCTGCTCGATGGCCAGCGCATCGAAGGCCCGGGCGCCGACCGTGGCGTGGTGTTCCAGAGCTACACGCTCTTTCCGTGGCTCACGGTGGCGCAGAACATCCGCTTCGGCCTGCGCGAGCGCGGCATGAGCGAGGCCGACCAGAAGGAGCGCAGCGAGTTCTTCATCGCCAAGGTCGGCCTGCGCGGCTTCGAGAACCACTTCCCGAAGCAGCTCTCCGGCGGCATGCAGCAGCGCACCGCCATCGCGCGCGCGCTGGCCAACGACCCCAAGATGCTGCTGCTCGACGAGCCCTTCGGCGCGCTCGACAACCAGACCCGCGTGCTCATGCAGGAGCTGCTGCTGGGCATCTGGGAGTCGGCGCAGAAGACGGTGCTGTTCGTCACGCACGACATCGACGAGGCCATCTTCATGGCCAACCGCGTGGCGGTGTTCAGCGCGCGGCCAGGGCGCATCAAGACCGAGATCGCGGTCGACTTCCCGCATCCGCGCAGCTACACCATCAAGACCTCGCCGGAGTTCATGGAGATCAAGGCGCGCCTGACCGAAGAGATCCGCGCCGAATCGATGGCCGCGGCGGAGCATTGACTGAAAGCCAGATGAAACGCGACCTGCCGACCCTCGCGCTCTACGCGCAAGTCATGGATCACATCTCCCGCAAGATCCAGGACGGGACGTGGCCGCCCGGCCACCGCCTGCCGTCGGAGCACGAACTGGTCGCGCAGTTCGGCATGGCGCGCATGACGGTGAACCGCGCGCTGCGCGAGCTGGTGGAGCAGGGCCGCATCGTGCGCGTGGCGGGCGTCGGCAGCTTCGTGGCGGAGAACAAGCCGCAGTCCACGCTGCTGCAGATCGCCAACATCGCCAGCGAGATCCGCCAGCGCGGGCACGACTACCGCTGCGAGATGATCGCGGTCGAGCGCCTCGCCGCCTCGACCGACGTGGCCGCATGGCTCGACAAGCGCGCCGGCGACTCGGTGTTCCACAGCGTGTGCCTGCACCTGGAGAACGGCACGCCGGTGCAGCTGGAGGAGCGCTTCGTCAATCCGCAGGTGGTGCCCGACTACCTCGAGCAGGACTTCACCGCGATGCCGCCCAGCGAGTACCTGGTGCGCAACGTGCCCTTCGACCAGATCGAGCACGTGGTCGACGCCGTGCTGCCCAACGCCGAGCAGGCCGAGCGCCTCGCGATGACGCCCACCGACCCGTGCCTGCTGCTCACGCGCCGCACCTGGTCGCGCAACGTTCCCGTGACGTGGGTGCGCTGCCTGCACCCCGGTTCGCGCTACAGCCTGGGAAGCCGCTTCAAAGCCGACGGCAACCCCAGCTTCGGTTGATTTTTTCGTCCTCAGAGACCTCAGCTTTCACTCGCAACTACTTGTATAGACAGGTTCACATGACAAGCAAACACACCGCCCATCCAGATGCCAACTTGATCCTCACGCCCGGCAAGGTCGATCTCGCCACGCTGCGTCGCATCCAGGCCGGCGGCGTGCAGCTTTCGCTCGACGCGTCCGTGCGCGAAGGCATGCAGCGCGCCGAGGCCGCCGTGCGCCACATCGTCGAGAACGACCAGGTCGTCTACGGCATCAACACCGGCTTCGGCAAGCTCGCGAGCACACGCATCGGCAACGACCACCTGGCCGAGCTGCAGCGCAACCTGGTGCTCTCGCACAGCGTGGGCACCGGCGAGCCGCTGGCCGCGCCTGTCGTGCGCATGATCCTCGCGACCAAGGCGGTGAGCCTGGCGCGCGGCCATTCGGGCGTGCGTCCGGCCCTGGCCGATGCGCTGCTGGCGTTGTTCAACGCGGGCGTGATGCCGCGCATTCCGGCCAAGGGCTCGGTCGGCGCCTCGGGTGACCTCGCGCCGCTCGCGCATCTGGCCTGCGTGCTGATCGGCGAAGGCGAGGCGACGCTGCCCGACGGCCGCGTGGTGAGCGGCGCCGAGGCGATGAAGCACATCGGCCTCGAACCCTTCGTGCTCGGCCCCAAGGAAGGCCTCGCGCTGCTCAACGGCACGCAGGTGTCGACCGCGCTCGCGCTGGCGGGTCTCTTCGGTGCGGAAGACGTGTTCGCCTCGGCGCTGATGTCGGGCGCGCTGTCGCTCGAAGCCATCCAGGGCTCCATCAAGCCCTTCGACGCGCGCATCCACGCCGCGCGCGGCCAGCCGGGCCAGATCGCGGTGGCGGGCGCGGTGCGCACGCTGCTCGAAGGCAGCGAGATCGTTCCCTCGCACGCCGACTGCGGCCGCGTGCAGGACCCGTATTCCGTGCGCTGCATCCCGCAGGTGATGGGCGCCTGCCTCGACAACCTCGCGCACGCCGCGCGCGTGCTGGTGATCGAGGCCAATGCCGCATCGGACAACCCGCTGGTCTTCACCGACACGGGCGAGGTCATCTCGGGCGGCAACTTCCACGCCGAGCCCGTCGCCTTCGCGGCCGACATCGTGGCGCTGGCCGTGAGCGAAGTGGGTGCGATCTCCGAGCGCCGCCTCGCGTTGCTGCTCGACAGCGGCCTCTCGGGCCTGCCGCCCTTCCTCGTGCGCGACGGCGGCCTCAACTCGGGCTTCATGATCGCGCAGGTCACGGCCGCGGCGCTCGCCTCGGAGAACAAGTCGCTCGCGCACCCCGCCAGCGTCGACAGCCTGCCCACCTCCGCGAACCAGGAAGACCACGTGTCGATGGCCACCTTCGCGGGCCGGCGCCTGGCCGACATGGTCAACAACACGGCCGTGGTCGTCGGCATCGAAGCGATGGCCGCCGCGCAGGGCATCGAGCTCAAGCGCAAGCTCAAGAGCTCGCCGCTGGTCGAAGCCGAATTCGCCGCCATCCGCCAGAAGGTCGCCTTCCTGGAGACCGACCGCTACCTCGCCCCCGACATTGAAGCCATGCGCCAGTGGGCGCTGAAGGCCGAGCTGCCGGCCGCGCTGCTCGACATCCTGCCCAGCCACTCGTAAAACACACCCCGATTAGGAGAACCCGCCATGAACGCTCCCGACAAATTTGCCCTGAACAACCCCGCCGCCACCGACCCGCGCCACGACCCCACGCGCGTGATCCGCGCCCCGCGCGGCAGCGAGCTCAACTGCAAGAGCTGGCTCACCGAGGCTCCCTTCCGCATGCTGCAGAACAACCTCGACGCCGAGGTGGCCGAGCGCCCGCAGGACCTGGTGGTGTACGGCGGCATCGGCCGCGCCGCGCGCGACTGGGCCTGCTTCGACCAGATCCTCGCCTCGCTGAAGGAACTGAACGACGACGAGACGCTGCTCATCCAGTCGGGCAAGCCCGTGGGCGTTTTCAAGACGCACGAGAACGCGCCGCGCGTGCTGCTGGCCAATTCGAACCTCGTGCCGAAGTGGGCCAACTGGGAGCACTTCAACGAGCTCGACCGCAAGGGCCTCTTCATGTACGGCCAGATGACCGCCGGCAGCTGGATCTACATCGGCAGCCAGGGCATCGTGCAGGGCACCTTCGAGACCTTCGTGGAGGCCGGCCGCCAGCACTACAACAACAGCCTCGCGGGCAAGTGGATCCTCACGGCCGGCCTGGGCGGCATGGGCGGCGCGCAGCCGCTGGCCGCCACGCTGGCGGGCGCGGTGTCGCTGAACATCGAGTGCCAGCAGTCGAGCATCGACTTCCGCCTGCGCACCCGCTACGTCGACAAGCAGGCACGCGACATCGACCATGCCTTCGAGCTCATCAAGCAGCACTGCGACGCGAAGGAAGCCGTGTCGATCGCGCTGCTGGGCAACGCGGCCGAGATCCTTCCTGAACTCGTGAAGCGCGCCAAGGCCGGTGGCCTGAAGCCCGACCTCGTGACCGACCAGACCTCCGCGCACGACCTGATCAACGGCTACCTGCCCGCCGGCTGGAGCGTGCCCCAATGGCAGGCCGCCATGAAGGACGCCTCGCAGCATGATGCGCTCAAGAAGGCAGCAGCCAAGTCTTGCGCCGTGCACGTGCAGGCCATGCTCGACTTCCAGGCCATGGGCATTCCCACGGTCGACTACGGCAACAACATCCGCCAGGTGGCCTTCGACGAGGGCGTGAAGAACGCCTTCGACTTCCCCGGCTTCGTGCCGGCCTACATCCGCCCGCTCTTCTGCGAGGGCAAGGGCCCGTTCCGCTGGGTGGCGCTCTCGGGCGACCCGGAGGACATCTACAAGACCGACGCCAAGATCAAGGAGCTGTTCCCCGAGAACAAGCACACGCATCGCTGGCTCGACATGGCGCGCGAGCGCATCGCCTTCCAGGGCCTGCCGGCGCGCATCTGCTGGCTGGGCCTGGGGGAGCGCCACATCGCGGGCCTGGCCTTCAACGAGATGGTGAAGAACGGCGAGCTGAAGGCGCCGATCGTCATCGGCCGCGACCACCTGGACACCGGCTCGGTGGCCAGCCCCAACCGCGAGACCGAAGCGATGAAGGACGGCACCGATGCGGTGAGCGACTGGCCGCTGCTCAACGCGCTGCTCAATACGGCAGGCGGCGCCACCTGGGTCAGCCTGCACCACGGCGGCGGCGTGGGCATGGGCTACTCGCAGCACTCGGGCGTGGTGATCGTTTGCGACGGCACCGACGCGGCGGCAAAGCGCATCGAGCGCGTGCTCTTCAATGACCCGGCCACCGGCGTGATGCGCCATGCCGATGCGGGCTACGACATCGCCGTGGCCACCGCGAAGAAGCAGGGCCTGAAGCTGCCGATGGTGAAGTGAGAAGTGAGGAAGTGACGACGGGTGGCGCCACGAAAAACGGCGCAGCCTTAAGCCGAAGGTAGAAAGAAAAAGCAGGCCCATTCCCACTCGCTGGGAATACGGGCTTGGAAGTGGGAACGGCGGGCAAGATACTGCACGCCGGTTCCATCCATCCGACCGATCGCATGACGACCCCGACCGACGCCCCCGCCAACGACCGCGCGCTCTTCGTGCTGTCGGTGCTGGCGCAGAGCAAGGCGGCGATGACGGCGGCCGAGCTGGTGCGGGCCACCGGCCTGTCGCAGAGCACGCTGTACCGGCAGATCGCCACGCTGCGCCGCTGGGGCTTCGTGATGGAGTCCGACGGCCGCTACTCGCCGGGCCCAGTCAGCGTGCAACTGGCCACCGGCTTCGACGGCAACTCCGACCTCGTGATGGCGGCGCGCGCCGACATGCGCCTGCTGGCGCAGCAAAGCCACGAGAGCGTGGCGCTGGTCACGGCGGTGAACGAGCGCGTCGTGTGCCTGGAGATGATCGACAGCGAACAGTCGCTGCGCTGCTCCTTCGACCGCGGCCGCAGCGTGCCCGCGCGCGACGGCGCCAGCGCCAAGTGCCTGCTGGCCCACATGCCGCTCGACCAGCGCGACGCCCTGCTCGACGGCCTCGGCGAGAGCCCCGAACGCCGCGCCGAGCGCGCGGCCGAACTCGACGCCATCCGCGAGGCCGGCCATGCCGTGACCCACGGCGAGGTCGACGCCGGCGTGTGGGGCGCGAGCGCGCCGGTGCTCTCTTCGGGCCGGCGCCTGCGCGGCGCGATCACGCTGATGGCGCCGCTCACGCGCGTCGAGGGCATGGAAGCTGCATTGCTGCACATGACCGTCGTCACGGCGGCGCGCATCTCGCGGGCGCTGCAGTAGCGGCGCCGCTCGTTTTCTTTCTCCTTCCTCTTCCTTCCTTCTTTCCTCCTCCTCCTCACCACGAAAGCTCCTGCCATGAACACCCGCCGCTCCATCGTCGCCGCCACTCTTTCCGGCCTTGCCATCCTCGGTTTCGCGGGCGCCGCGCACGCGCAGGGCGAGCCGCTGCGCGTGGCCACCGACGCGACCTTCCCGCCGATGGAGTTCGTGGAGAACGGCAAGCGCACCGGCTTCGACGTGGAGCTGGTCGAGGCCATCGGCAAGACGCTGGGCCGCAAGATCGAGTGGATCGACATCGACTTCAAGGGCCTGGTGCCGGGCCTGATCTCGAAGCGCTTCGACATGGCCGTCTCGGGCATCTACATCACCGACGAGCGCAAGAAGGTGGTCGACTTCACCGTGCCCTACTACGCAGGCGGCCTCGTCGTGATGGTGAAGGACGGCAACACCGCGATCAAGACGCCGGCCGACATCAACGGCAAGAAGGTCAGCGTGCAGGTGGGCACCAAGTCGGTGAGCTACACGAAGGAGAAATTCCCGCAGGTTCAGCTGATGGAAGTCGAGAAGAACCAGGAGATGTTCAACCTCGTCGACATCGGCCGCGCCGACGCCGCCGTGACCGGCAAACCCGCCGCCTACCAGTACGTGCGCACGCGCGGCGGCCTGAAGGTGCTGCCCGAGCAGATCACCACCGAGGAATACGGCATGGCCATCCGCAAGGACACGCCAGAGCTGACCAAGGCGGTGAACGGCGCCATCGAGAAGCTCAAGGCAGACGGCACCTACGACCAGATCGTCAAGAAGTGGTTCAGCACGGCTGCCAAGTAAGCCCGCCATGGATCTCGATTTCTCGCCCGTCTGGGAAGGCTGGCCCGACCTGCTGCGCGGTGCGCTCGTCACGGTGGAGATCACCGCCTGCGCGCTCGCGCTGGGCTGCGTGCTGGGCCTCTTGGTCGGCATTGGCCGGCTGAACCCGAAGCGGCGCTGGCTCTACGGCGCATGCACGGCCTACGTGGCGGCCATCCGCGGCACGCCGCTGCTGGTGCAGCTGTTCATTCTGTTCTTCGGCCTGCCGCACTTCGGCATCCTGCTGCCGGCCTTCGTGTGCGGCGTGCTGGGGCTCGGCGTGTACTCGGGCGCCTACGTGTCGGAGATCGTGCGCGGCGCGATCCAGTCGATCGACAAGGGCCAGACCATGGCGGCGCAGTCGCTGGGCATGACGCCCGGCCTCGCGATGCGCCACATCGTGCTGCCGCAGGCGGTGGTGCGCATGATCCCGCCGCTGGGCAACGAGTTCATCGCGCTGATCAAGAACTCGGCGCTGGTGTCGCTGCTGACCATCCACGACGTGATGCACGAGGGGCAGAAGATCATCAGCGTGTCGTACCGCTCGCTGGAGGTGTATCTGGCCATCGCGGTCGTGTACTTCGTGCTCACCGGCACGATGACGCTGGTGCTGCGGCACTTCGAGCAGCGACTGCGCCAGGGCGGGATGGTGCGATGAGCGGCGTGCTTCGTCGTTTCTCGCGCGCCTCGCTGCCCGCCACGCCATGGAAAAACGGCGGCGGCACCACGCAGGAGATCGCCAGCTGGCCCCAGGGCACGGGGCTCGACAGCTTCGGCTGGCGTGTGAGCATCGCCACCATCGCGGCGGCGGGGCCGTTCTCGGTGTTCGCGGGCGTGGACCGCAGCATCACGCTGCTCGAAGGCGACGGCGTGCGGCTCTTCACGCATGACGGGCGCATCGAGCATCGGCTCGACGTTGCGCTGCAGCCCTTCGCCTTCAGCGGCGACGAGCCGATCGACTGCACACTGCTCGGCGGCGCCTCGAACGACTTCAACGTGATGACGCGACGTGGCCAATGGCGCGCCGACGTGCGTGTGCTCGACCGTGCCGCGGCCCTCGCGCCCGCGCCGCACGGCGTGCTGCTCGCGCTTCGCGGCGCATGGCGCCTCGACGACGAAGTCTTCGGCGAAGGCGAGGGCCTGCAGTGGACCGACGGGGCACGGGCCTGGCATGCACTGCCCGAGGGCCCCGAGGCACGGCTGCTCGCGGTGCGCATCCTGCCGGCCTGAGCTGCCAACGCAACAACAGGAACGACGATGAAACCCGTCAACGAATTCCCCTCGGCCGACGGCCTCTGGACCGGCATCCGCCTTGCCGCCGACGCGAACGTCGAAGGCGCCATCGTGGTGGAGCAGGGCGCGATCCGCTGGGTCGGCGCCCGAAGCGCGCTGCCTGCCGAGTTCGCCAAGCTGAAGCCGCACGACGGCGGCGGCGCACTCGTCACGCCGGGGCTGGTCGACTGCCACACGCACCTGGTCTACGGCGGCCAGCGCGCCAACGAATTCGCGATGCGCCTGGCCGGCGCCACGTACGAGGAAGTGGCGAAGGCCGGGGGCGGCATCGTCTCGTCGGTGCGCGCCACGCGCGAGGCCGACGAAGACACGCTCTTCGCGCAGTCGGCGCCGCGGCTCGAACAGCTGCTGGCCGACGGCGTGTGCGCCATCGAGATCAAGTCGGGCTACGGCCTCTCGCTGGAGCACGAGCGCAAGCAGCTGCGCGTGGCGCGGCGCCTGGGCGAGGCCTATGGCGTGACGGTGCGCACCACCTTCCTCGGCGCGCATGCGCTGCCCCCCGAGTACGCGGGTCGCAGCGGCGACTACATCGACCTCGTCTGCAACCAGATGCTGCCCGCGCTCGCGGCCGAAGGGTTGGTCGACGCGGTGGACGTGTTCTGCGAACGCATCGCCTTCTCGCTTGCCGAGACCGAGCAGGTCTTCAAGGCCGCGAAGGCGCTGGGCCTGCCGGTGAAGCTGCATGCGGAGCAGCTCTCGGACATGGGCGGCGCCGCGCTGGCCGCGCGCTACGGCGCGCTGTCGTGCGACCACATCGAGCACCTGTCGGCCGAGGGCATCGAGGCGATGCGCCAGTCCGGCACCGTGGCCGTGCTGCTGCCGGGCGCCTACTACACGCTGCGCGACACGCACCTGCCGCCCATCGACGCATTGCGCGCCGCGGGCGTGCCGATGGCGGTGTCCACCGACCACAACCCCGGCACCTCGCCCGCGCTGAGCCTGCTGCTGATGGTGAACATGGCCTGCACGCTGTTCCGCCTCACCGTGCCCGAGGCGCTCGACGGCGTCACCGTGCACGCCGCGCGCGCGCTGGGCCTGCAGGACACGCACGGCGCCATCACGCCCGGCATGCCCGCCAACTTCGTGCTGTGGAACGTGCGCGAGGCGGCCGAGCTCGCCTACTGGTTCGGACAGCAGCCAGTACGTGCAGTCGTGCGCCAGGGGCGCATCGCCATCGGAGCCAAGGAATGACGCAAAAATTATTCGCAGCCGACGCGCTGCTGCCCGAAGGCTGGGCCCGCAACGTCCTGCTGGCGTGGGACGACGCGGGCCGGCTCACGCAGGTGCAGGCCGGCGCGCAACGGCCCACGGACACGCAGGCTGCCAGCGGCCCCGTGATCCCGGGCATGCCCAACCTGCATTCGCACGCCTTCCAGCGCGCCTTCGCGGGCCTCACCGAGCACCGCGCCGAGCAGCACGACAGCTTCTGGAGCTGGCGCACGCTGATGTACCGCTTTGCCGCGCGCCTGGGCCCGCAGCACATGGAAGCCATCGCGACCTGGCTCTATGCCGAGATGCTCGAAGCCGGCTACACCGGCGTGTGCGAGTTCCAGTACGTGCACCACGACCTGGACGGCCGCCCCTACGCCGACGACGCCACGCTGAGCCTCGCGCTGCTGCGCGCGGCGAAGAAGGTGGGCATCGGCTTCACGCTGCTGCCGGTGCTCTACCAGACCGGCGGCTTCGGCGAACAGCCGCCCACCGAAGGGCAGCGCCGCTTCGTGCGCTCCACCGAATCGATGCTGCGCCTGCTCGAAGCGCTCAAGCCGCAGTGCGACGCGCAGGGCGCGCGCCTGGGCCTTGCGCCGCATTCGCTGCGCGCCGTGCCGCCCGAGGGCCTGCGCGATGCCGTCGCGGGGCTCGAAGCTATCGACCGCACCGCGCCCATCCACATCCACATCGCCGAGCAGACCAAGGAGGTGGACGACTGCGTGGCCTGGAGCGGCCTGCGCCCCGTCGAGTGGCTGCTCGACCACGCCCCGGTCGACGAGCGCTGGTGCCTCGTGCACGCCACGCACATGAACGACGCCGAATACGAATACGCGGCCCGCAGCGGCGCGGTGGCGGGCCTGTGCCCGACCACCGAGGCGAACCTGGGCGACGGCATCTTCGACTTCGCCAAGTGGCGCAGCCACGGCGGCGCCTGGGGCGTGGGCTCCGACAGCCACGCCAGCGTGAATGCGGCCGAGGAGCTGCTGATGCTCGAATACAGCCAGCGCCTTGCGAAGCGCCAGCGCAACGTCGGCGCCAGCGCGGCGCAGCCGCACGTCGCGACCGCGCTCACGCTGGAGGCGGTGCAGGGCGGGGCGAGGGCCTCTGGCCGCGCCACGGGCGGGCTTGCGGCAGGGCAGCAGGCCGATTTCGCGGTGCTCGACGCCTCGCACATCGCGCTGCAGGGCCTGAGCGCGCCCGATATGCTTTCCGCCCACGTCTTCGCGAGCCATCGCACCTCGGCCGTCGAGGGCGTCTGGGTCGCGGGCCGGCCGCGCGTCTCGGCCGGGCGCCACGTGCTGCACGATGAAGCCGCCGCCGCCTTCGTGGCCGCGCGCACCCAACTACTCCAGGATTGATCGACCCCACCATGGCCTTCACCACCGCCGAACCGCCTTTCCGCTTCCGCCAGGGCACCCGCCCGCTGCTGATCTCGATGCCGCACGTCGGCACGCACGTGCCGCCCGCGCTGGCCGCGCGCCTGACCGACGAGGCGCGCCAGGTGCCCGACACCGACTGGCACCTCGAGCGGCTCTACGACTTCGCCGACGAACTGGGCGCCTCTGTGCTGGTGGCGACGCACTCGCGCTACGTGATCGACCTGAACCGTCCGCCGGACGGCGCGAGCCTCTACCCCGGCCAGAGCGTGACGGGCCTGTGCCCGGTCGACACCTTCGACGACACGCCGCTGTATGCCGACCCCGCCGACGTGCCGGGCGACGCGGAAGTCGCCGAACGCCGCGACGCCATCTGGCAGCCCTACCACGCCAAGCTGGCCGAGGAGCTCGCCCGCATCCGCGCGCAGCACGGCGTGGCCGCGCTGTGGGACGCGCACTCGATCCGCTCGGTGCTGCCGCGCTTCTTCGACGGCAAGCTGCCCGACCTGAACCTTGGCACTGGCAAGGGCATCAGCTGCGACCCGGCGCTGGCGCAGACGCTGCTGGGCATCGCCGAGAGCGCCACCGGCTACACCGGCGTGCTCAACGGCCGCTTCACCGGCGGCTACATCACGCGCAACTACGGCAACCCCGCGCAGAACGTGCACGCGGTGCAGCTGGAGATGACGCAGTCGAGCTACATGCAGGAGAAGCTGCCCTTCGACTACCTGCCCGAGGTGGCGGCGGGCGTGCAGCCGCACGTGCGGCGGATGATCGAGGCGGTGCTGGCCTTCGTCGAAGGCCGTTGACGTCAACGGCCTTGGGTGTTCAGGTGGAACGCCGTCGAACCGGCTTTGCCGGGCGACTGGCGTTGCCCCCGGTAGGGGGGAGGAGAAGCGACACGAAGTGCGCGTAGCCTGGGGGCGAGCGAGAATAGGAGGTTATGAAGCCCCTTGTCTATACCCGCGGCCAGGCCCTGCCCGGCATCCTCGCCAAGCGCATCGCCATCCTCGACGGCGCCATGGGCACGATGATCCAGCGCTTCAAGCTGACGGAAGAGCAGTACCGCGGCGAGCGCTTCAAGGACTTCGAGCGAGACATCAAGGGCAACAACGAGTTGCTGTCGCTCACGCGGCCCGACGTGATCCGCGACATCCACGAGGGCTACCTCGCGGCGGGCGCCGACCTCATCGAGACCAACACCTTCGGCGCGACCACCATCGCGCAGGAGGACTACAAGATGGCGCATCTGGCGCGCGAGATGAACCTTGAATCGGCCAAGCTCGCGCGCGCGGCCTGCGACAAGTTCAGCACGCCCGACAAGCCGCGCTTCGTGGCCGGCGCCCTCGGCCCGACGCCCAAGACGGCGAGCATCAGCCCCGACGTGAACGACCCGGGCGCGCGCAACGTCAACTTCGAGGAGTTGCGTGCGGCCTACTACGAGCAGACCGAGGCGCTGGTCGAGGGCGGCGCCGACGTGATCCTGGTCGAGACCATCTTCGACACGCTCAACGCCAAGGCCGCGCTGTTTGCGGTCGACGAGTATTTCCATAACAGCGGGCAGCGCCTGCCGCTCATCATCAGCGGCACGGTGACCGATGCCTCGGGCCGCATCCTCAGCGGCCAGACCGTCACCGCTTTCTGGCACAGCGTGCGCCACGCGCAGCCGCTGGCCATCGGCTTGAACTGCGCGCTGGGCGCGGCGCTGATGCGCCCCTACATCCAGGAACTGGCGCGCGTGGCCGGCGACACCTTCATCAGCTGCTACCCGAACGCAGGCCTGCCCAACCCGATGAGCGACACCGGCTTCGACGAGACGCCCGAGGTCACCTCGCGCCTGCTGCACGAGTTCGCCTCCGAGGGGCTCGTGAACATCGTGGGCGGCTGCTGCGGCACCACGCCGGACCACATCGCGGCGATCGGCAAGGCGGTCGAGCCGATGGCCGGACGGGTGCTGGGCAGCAACGCGGCTGGCTTCTACAAGGAAGCGGCATAGCTAGCTCTCCCCCAAGGCTGCGCGCACTTGCGGCCCGGCGAAGCCGGTTCCGCAGTGTTTCTGGAATCAGGTCTGCGCTGATTGACGGGCTGGGAGCCCCGGCCTAGGCTGGGGCGATGAACTCACTCGCACAACGCTGGGCTGCCGCAGGCGCGCTGGCCCTGGCGCTTCCGCTCGCGGCGCAGGCGCAGCAGGCTTTCACGCGCGGCGGGGTCAACCTGCGCGCGGGGCCCTCGGGCGACTATCCGCTGGTGGCGCGGCTCGGGCCGGGCCAGCCGCTGGAGGTGGTCGGCTGCACCAGCGGCTACGGCTGGTGCGACGTGGTGCTGCCCGACGGCGGGCGCGGTTGGGTCTGGGCGCGCAGCCTCGACTACGCCTACCAGGAACAGCGCGTGCCGCTGGTGACGTACGGCGCGCTGATCGGCGTGCCGATCATCGGCTTCGCGATCGGCAGCTACTGGGCCGACTACTACCGCGACCGGCCCTGGTACGGCGACCGGCGCTGGTGGGGCAGCCGGCCGCCTCCGCCGCCCGTGGCGGGCTGGCGTCCGCCGCCGCCGGTGCGCCCGGGCTGGCAGCCGCATCCGTGGCAGCCGGGGCCCGGTTTCCGTCCACCCGCTCCGGGCTTCCGCCCGCCGCCCGGCCCCGGGGTTCGGCCGCCGCATCCGCCCGGCGTTCGCCCGCCGATCGATCCGGGCGTCAGGCCGCCACGTCCGCAGCCGGGGTTCCGCCCGGGGCCGCCGCCGGGCATGCCGCATCCGCACCCGGGCGGCGGAGGGCATCGCGGGGGCGGCCATGGCGGCCATGGAGAAGGTCGCGGAGGCGGCCACGGAGGCGGGCACCGGCACTGACGGCCCAGCCCGTCCGTCTCAATCTCCGGCGACGCGCACCACGCGCTTGCCGACGTTGCGGCCCTGCAGCAGGCCGATGAATGCGGCCGGCGCGTTCTCCAGGCCGTTAATGCGGTCCTCGCGCAGCGTGATCCTGCCGGCCCCCACCCATTCGTCCATCTCGCGCCGGAACGCATCGAAGCGCTCGCCGTAGTGGTCGAGGATGACGAAGCCCTGCATGCGGATGCGCTTCTGCAGCAGCGCCGCAGTCAACAGCGGCAGCCGGTTGGGGCCCGGGGGCAGCGCCTCGCTGTTGTAGTCGGCGATGTGCCCGCACACCGGCACGCGCGCGCCGATGTTGAGCAGCGGCAGCACCGCGTCGAACACCGCGCCGCCGACGTTCTCGAAGTAGACGTCGATGCCCTCGGGGCAGGCGGCCGCGAGGCGCGCTGCGAATTCCGGATCGTGGCGGTCGATGCAGGCGTCGAAGCCCAGCACCTCGACCGCGTGGCGGCACTTGTCCGCACCGCCCGCGATGCCGACCACGCGCGCGCCCTTCAACCTGGCGATCTGCCCGACCACCGAGCCCACCGCGCCGGTCGCGGCGGCCACCACCACCGTCTCGCCGGGCTTGGGCTGGCCAATGTCGAGCAGGCCGACGTGGGCGGTAAAGGCCGGCATGCCGAGCCCGCCCAGCGCCAGCGAGGGCTGGGCCATGTCGCCCAGCGGCATCAGGTCCTGGCCGTCGGACAGCGCGTAGTCCTGCCAGCCGGCGTTGCCGAGCACGAGGTCGCCGGGGCGGAACTGCGGATTCCGGGACTCGACGACGCGGTTGACCGTGCCGCCCGGCATCGGCTCGCCCACTTGCACCGAGGCGGGCGCATAGAGCGGCGGCACCTCGTCCATCAGCTGCCGCATGTACGGATCGAGCGACAGATGCAGCGTGCGCAGCAGCACCTGGCCCTCGCCGGGCGCGGGAACAGCGGTTTTCTCCAGCCGGAAGTTCTCCGGCGTCGGAAGGCCGCGCGGCCGGGCGGCGAGGACGATGCGGCGGTTGATGGTGTCGACGGCGTTGCTCTTCTGGGACATGGGGCGTGGCTCCTTGGTTAATAGACCAGTCGTCTAGTGGGTGGGCGAAAAAAAAGCGGGAGCGCGCTTGCCTCCCGCCGGGTGATTTCCTTCAGTGGTCCGACGACAGGCCCAGCTGCTGCCGGGTGTCGCGCATCGCTGCGTCCAGCGACGAGCGGTCGCGCGTGATCTTGGCCAGCAGGCTGGCGCCGAGCCAGCGCTGGTAGAGCGCGACGGCGACGCCCTGGGCGTCCTGCCCCTGCTGCATCGCCTTGATCGAGCCGTCGGCCTGGCCGGCCTCGATGCAGCCGGCGAGCCGGTCGGTGATGCCGCGGGTGCCGCGCGCCAGCGCCGCGCGCATGCTCTCGGACAGGTCGCAGACCTCGGCGCCGAGCTTGACGACGAGGCAGCGGCTCTGCGCCTCCTCGCCGGTCTGGGAGTCGAGCCAGTCGTCGAAGTAGGCGATCAGGCGCTGGGCGGCGGTGCCGGAACCCTCGGTCAGCAGGGCGTCGGTGCGCCCGAGGTACTCGCCGAAGTAGGCCTCCAGCACCGCCTCGCCGAACACTTCCTTGGAGCCGAAGTAGTGATAGAACGAGCCCTTCGGCACCTTCGCCGCGGCCAGCACCTCGGCCAGCCCGACGCCGGTGAAGCCCTTTCGCAGCAGCAGCGGATGGGCCACGTCGAGGATGTGCTGGCGGACGTCGGTGATGGGAGTGGTGGGAGCTGCGACGGCGTTCATGGGCCGCACTCTAGCGTCTATTAGACCAGTCGTCTAGTTCGCCGAGCCGGTGGTATCGCCGCTGACTTTAGGGCTGCATTCGCCCGCCGCGGCCCGTCCCTTGGCGATCAGATTCACGAAATGCTGGGCTCCCAGGCCGAGTGGGCGCTCACGTGACCACACCACGTCCACCCACAGGTCGAGCCCGTTGCTGAGGTTCTCGAAGGGAATCTCGACCAGCGCGCCCGCCGCCACGTGCGGCCGCGCGAAGTTGCGCGGCAGCCAGCCCCAGCCCAGTCCGGCGGTGATCAGGCTCAGCGCGGCCAGCGCGTTGTCGGAGCGCCAGACGTGGCGCGCGAAGACGAATCGCGGGTCGCTGGTGGCGAGGTCGCGCCCGGCCACGACGATCTGGCGGGTGTTGGTCAGGTGGTCCTCGCGCAGCCGGCCGCCGTTGGCCGCGAGCACCGGGTGGTCGGGCGCCATCACCGCCACCATGAGTTCGCTGCCGACTTCCTGGAAGCCTTCGCGCCCGTCGAGGCTGGGGCGCTCGAACACCAGCGCCAGCTGTGCGCGCCCGCTGTGCAGCAGCGCCAGCGCATCGGCCTGCGGCGCGGCAAGCACCTCGACCTGCAGCAGCGGATGCTCCCGCGCCAGTTCCGACAGCGGACCGGTCCAGGGCGCGGCCAGCAGCTCGGGCGCGATGGCCAGGGTGAGCCGGTCTTCCAGCCCCTGGGTGAGCGCGAGCGCCTGCACCTGCAGCTGCCTGAGCTGCGCCGCCAGCAGCCGCGCCTGCGGTTCCAGCGAGCGCGCGGCGGCCGTGGGCTGGGGCTCGCGGCCGCTGCGGTCGAACAGCTGCAGGTCGAGCTCGGCCTCCAGGTTGGCGATGGCCATGCTGACCGCCGACGGCACTCGGCGCAGCGCCCGCGCGGCGGCCGAGAAGGAGCCGTGGTCGATCACGGCCAGGAAGACTTCGACGTTGTCGCTGGAAAAAGCCATGGCGCCCGATCTATCAGTCAAACTGAAACAAGTTAACTTTTTATATCAGCAGATCACAAATAAAGTCCAGTCATCGCCTCAACGAACACAGAGAGAAAGCCATGCAAGGGATCCAGCGTCGCATCGTCTACATCAGCCTTTATGAAGGCATCGCCATCGTGGCCGCCAGCGCCGGGCTGGCCCTGATGACGGACGCCGGGCTGGGCCATTCGGGCGTCCTGGCGGTGGCCGCCTCGGTCATCGCGGTGATCTGGAACCTGGTCTTCAACTCGCTCTTCGAGCGCTGGGAGTCGCGCCAGGCCGTGCGCGGACGCAGCCTGCGCCGCCGCATCGCGCACGCCATCGGCTTCGAGGGCGGCCTGATCGCCTTCCTGGTGCCGATGTTCGCCTGGGGCCTGGGCGTGTCGCTCTGGCAGGCGCTGGTGATGGACCTGGGGCTGGTGGTGTTCTTCCTGGTCTACACCTTCGTCTTCAACTGGGCCTTCGACCGCGTGTTCGGCCTGCCGGCTTCGGCCGCGGCGAAGGTGCCGGTGGCGGCCTGACCGCCCACAGGCCAAGGGCAGGGATCAAGGCGGCGCGGCCGCCTTTTTCTTTGCGTCGGCCGCCCGCATCTCCAGCGCGGCCTGCAGGCGCAGCGCCTCCTGCGGCGTGAAGAGCTCGGCCTGCAGCTGCACCCGCGTGGCCTCGTCGGCGGCGGCGTAGCGCGAGAGGCGGCCCTGCCAGTCCTGCTCCTGCTGGTCGAGCGCGGCGAGCCGCTGCGCCGCCTCGTAGCCGTATTGTTTCGAGCGCTCCTCGAAGCGCTCCTGCGGGCTGGCGCCGCGTGCTTCCAGCGCGGCGGTCTGCTCGCCCACAGCCAGCTGCGCGACGGAGGCCGTGCGGTCGGCGCGCTGCTCGGGCGTGAGCCAGGTTTCCTCGGTCTTCGCCAGCGCCTGGCGTTTCTGCTCAGGCGTGAGGTTCGCGTTGCGCTCGATCTCCAGCTTCTCGACGCTGAAGCGGTCGAATTTCTCCTCGGCGCCGAACAGGCCCTCGACCTCCTCGGGCGCGAAGTAGCGCGAGCGGATGCCGGCGCGCGCATCGAGGATCCGGCGCAGCCCGGCCGGGTCGCCGATGCTGGCCGCCGGCAGCGCCTCGAGCGCGGTGCGGTAGTCGATGTAGCGCTCCAGCAGGCCCAGCGCGCGCACCCGCCATTCGGGCGGCAGGTACTTGTTGATCTTCGCGCGCATCTCGGCCATCAGGCCTTCCTTGTCGCGGGCCTGGCTGCCGTCGAGCATCTGCTCGAAGGTGCGCAGCAGGGCGGGCGTCAGCAGCGGATCGGGGGCGTGCGGGCCTGCGCCCGACGCGGATCTGGAGACAGCGGGCAGGTCTGAAGAGGTGGCCGGCGGGGCCGCGGATGCGACCCCGGGAGCCGGTGCTTCCTCGCCCCCGGCCAGCCACCACGCCGCGCCCGCAGCCAGCACCACCGCCGCCGCGAGCGGCCACAGGAGCTTGCGGGGCATCGTCTCCTCAGAGGCCGAGCTGCTTCAGCTTCGCCGCCTGGTTCACGTACAGCGTCACCGGGCTCACCGAGAACAGGTCGCGCAGCCCGAGCATCTGGTTGACCTCGTCCAGGTGGTTCTGCCTGTAGCTGCCGAGGTAGGTGCCCAGGTGCGAGCTGCAGGCCGAGGCGAGGCCGTCGTTGGGCTCGCCGTGCACCACGCTCAGCAGCGACAGCGGGTAGTCGGAGGCGTCGAACACGTTGGTCAGCGGCTGGGTGCCCGACCAGGAGAAGTAGCGCACGCCGTTGACCAGCTCGGCCCCGTTGCCGCAGGCGGTGGTGGGCACGCCGTCGGGGAACTTGGCGTTGAACTTCGCCGAGCCGGCGGTGTTGAGTGAGTTCAGCGCGCCAAGGCCGCTCTGCGGCGTGTTGTTGCCCGAAAGAATGCCGATGAGGCTGGAGAAGGCATTCACCGCGCTCGCCACCACCGCGCGGCTCAGGCTGCCTTCGGGCAGCGTGTTGCCCAGCAGGTCGGCCACCTTGCTGCCCTTGTGCGGGCTGCCCACGGTGGTGACGGATGCCACCAGCTGCGGCGCCACGCCCGAGACGTAGCGCGCCGTGGGGCCGCCGTGCGAATGGCCGATCAGGTTGACCTTGCTCGCGCCGGTCAGCGCCAGCACGTCCTTGACCTGCTTGAGCAGCTGCTCGCCGCGCACCTCGCTGCTGTTGGTGGCCGCCACCTCGGCGACGAAGACCTTCGCGCCCTGCGCGCGCAGCTCCCCCGGAATGCCGTACCAGTAGTCGATGCCGGCGATGGTGTCGAAGCCCAGCATGCCGTGCACCAGCACGATCGGATAGGCCGTCTGCGCACCGGTGCCGGCCGCCTGCGCCGTCTGCGCCAGGGGCGCGAGCGCGAGCATGCCGCCCACCAGCAGCGCGCCGGCCATCCGCCGGGCCGCGCCGTCCTTCCTGCCTGCCGTCCTCGTGCTCGCAGCCGCAATCCTCTTCGCCAGTCGAATCATCGGAACTCCCTTGTGGGTTGATCGGTTGGGGGGCACGCAAAAACGAACGAGCGTGCACTTTTCATTCTGCGAAACCGACCGGGCCGGATCGATCCGGACTTTCCCTTTCATGATTCGGACTTACTCCTGCAGCCCCTGCGGCGCATGCGAGGGCGATAGACTCCCCCAACCCGCGCACGAATAACCGCTTTTGCCTCCGAGTCCAACCATGTCTTCCCCAATGCCGCCTCCCATGAAGCTCTCAGGCCTGGAGCCGGTCTCCATCGGCGAAGGCACGCTGTTCGTCAACATCGGCGAGCGCACCAACGTCACGGGCTCCAAGGCCTTCGCGCGCATGATCCTCAACGGCCAGTTCGAAGAAGCGCTGGCCGTGGCGCGCCAGCAGGTCGAGAACGGCGCGCAGGTGATCGACGTGAACATGGACGAGGCCATGCTCGACAGCAAGGCCGCGATGGTGCGCTTCCTCAACCTCATCGCCAGCGAGCCCGACATCGCGCGCGTGCCGGTAATGGTCGACAGCTCGAAGTGGGAGGTCATCGAGGCGGGCCTGCGCTGCATCCAGGGCAAGGGCATCGTCAACTCCATCTCCATGAAGGAGGGCGTCGACAAGTTCAAGCACGAGGCCATGCTGGTGAAGCGCTACGGCGCCGCCGCCGTGGTGATGGCCTTCGACGAGAAGGGACAGGCCGACACCTACGCGCGCAAGATCGAGATCTGCGAGCGCGCCTACCGCATCCTGGTGGACGAGGTGGGCTTCCCGCCCGAGGACATCATCTTCGACCCGAACATCTTCGCCATTGCCACCGGCATCGAGGAGCACGACAACTACGCGGTCGACTTCATCGAGGCCGTGCGCTGGATCAAGCAGAACCTGCCGGGCGCGAAGGTGTCGGGTGGTGTGAGCAACGTGAGCTTCAGCTTCCGCGGCAACGACCCGGTGCGCGAAGCCATCCACACCGTGTTCCTGTACCACGCGATCAAGGCGGGCATGGACATGGGCATCGTCAACGCCGGCATGGTGGGCGTGTACGACGACCTCGAGCCCGAGCTGCGCGAGCGCGTGGAAGACGTGGTGCTCAACCGCCGGCCCGATGCCGGCGAGCGCCTGGTCGAAGTGGCCGAGACCGCCAGGAGCGGCGCCAAGGACGACAGTAAGAAGCTCGAATGGCGCGGCACGCCGGAGAACCCGGTGCCGGTCAACCAGCGCCTGTCGCACGCCATGGTGCACGGCATCACCGACTTCATCGTGGAAGACACGGAGGAGGCCTACCGCGCCATCCTCGCCACCGGCGGCCGGCCGCTGCACGTGATCGAAGGCCCCCTGATGGACGGCATGAACATCGTGGGCGACCTGTTCGGCCAGGGCAAGATGTTCCTGCCGCAGGTGGTGAAGTCGGCTCGCGTGATGAAGTCGGCCGTAGCCCACCTCATTCCCTACATCGAGGAAGAAAAGCGCCAGGACGAGGCCGCGGGGCGCGACGTGCGCACCAAGGGCAAGATCATCATCGCCACCGTGAAGGGCGACGTGCACGACATCGGCAAGAACATCGTCACCGTCGTGCTCCAGTGCAACAACTTCGAGGTGGTGAACATGGGCGTGATGGTCCCGTGCCACGAGATCCTTGCCAAGGCCAAGGTCGAGGGCGCGGACATCGTGGGCCTGTCGGGCCTCATCACGCCGAGCCTCGAAGAGATGCAGTACGTGGCAGGCGAGATGCAGAAGGACGACCACTTCCGCATCCGCAAGATTCCGCTGCTGATCGGCGGCGCCACCACCAGCCGCGTGCACACGGCCGTCAAGATTGCGCCGCACTACGAGGGCCCGGTGGTCTACGTGCCCGACGCCTCGCGCAGCGTGAGCGTGGCGCAGAGCCTGCTGAGCGACCAGGCCTCCGCGTACATCGACGAGATCAACGCCGACTACGTGAAGGTGCGCGAGCAGCACGCCAACAAGAAGCAGGTGCCGCTGTGGCCGCTGGCCAAGGCGCGCGCCAACAAGACGCCCGTCGACTTCGCGAACTACCTGCCGCCGGTGCCTAAGTTCATCGGCCGGCGCGTGTTCAGGAACTTCGACCTGACCGAGCTCGCGAAGTACATCGACTGGGGCCCGTTCTTCCAGACCTGGGACCTCGCGGGCCCGTTCCCGGCGATCCTGAAGGACGAGATCGTCGGCACCGAGGCCGTGCGCGTGTATGCCGACGGCCAGCGCATGCTCAAGCGCCTCATCGAAGGCCGCTGGCTCAGCGCGAGCGGCGTGGTGGGCTTCTGGCCCGCCAACACGGTGAACGACGACGACATCGAGCTCTACACCGACGAGTCGCGCAGCGAGGTGGCGCTCACCTGGTACGGCATGCGCCAGCAGACCGAGAAGCACGAGATCGACGGCGTCATGCGCCCGAGCCGCTGCCTGGCCGACTTCGTCGCGCCCAAGGAGAGTGGCGTGAAGGACTACGTCGGCATGTTCGCCGTCACCGCCGGCCTGGGCGTGGAGAAGAAGGAGAAGTACTTCGTCGACGACCTCGACGACTACTCCGCCATCATGCTCAAGGCCCTGGCCGACCGGCTGGCGGAGGCCTTCGCCGAGGCGCTGCACCATCGCGTGCGCACCGACCTGTGGGGCTACGCGAACGACGAGAGCCTGAGCAACGAGGACATGATCGCGGAGAAGTACCGCGGCATCCGCCCCGCGCCCGGCTACCCGGCCTGCCCCGACCACAGCGTGAAGAAGCCCATGTTCGACCTTCTGAACTGCGCGGACATTGGCATGAGCCTGACGGAAAGCCTCGCTATGATGCCCGCCGCCAGCGTGAGCGGGTTCTACCTGAGCCACCCCGATTCGACGTACTTCAACGTCGGCAAGATCGGACACGACCAGTTGCAGGACCAGGCCGCGCGGCGCAAGGAAAGCGAAGCCGAGCTCGAACGCCTGCTCGCGCCCAATCTTTGAACCTGCCGGCCGGTGCGGCCGCCCGGCGCGGGGAGTTGTTATTCAGAAGCTGATGTTTGCAGCCGCGCAGTACGCGGCACTGGCGGTCTTCGTGATGGGCTGCTGGGGCTATGGACGCGCACTGCTGGGCCGCCTGGCGCCGCCCCCGCGCCGCGACGCGGGGCTCGAGGCCGCCATGGCCGTGGCGCTGGGCGTGGGCCTGTTCATCTGCGCGTTCCAGGCGCTGGCCATCTTCGGAGCCTTCAAGGCGGGTGCGACCGCGGTCCTCGTCGCGGTGGGCGTGCTGGCCGCGGCGGTGCAGCTTCCGGGCTGGCTGCGCGAGCGGCGCGCGCTGCTCGCCAACGTGCAGGCCTTGCCCTGGAGCTACCCGGAACGTGTCGCGGCGATCGCGCTGGCCCTGGTCGCGCTGCCGGCGCTCGTGGCGCCGCTCGCCCCGCCCATCGCCTTCGACGAGCTGATGTACCACCTGCCCTATGCGCGGCAGGTCGCCGAGCAGGGCTCGCTGGGCATCCACGACTGGCTGCGCTACCCCTGGTTCCCGTACAACTACAACCTGCTGTACGCCGGTGCGCTGCAACTGGGCGACGACGTGCTGCCGCACTTCCTCAACGGGCTGGCCGGCGCGCTGTCGGTGGTCATGATCTACCGTCTTGGCATGCTGCACGCCAACCGGCTCACCGCCTGCATCGGCGCGGCCATCTGGCTGGGGCTCGGCGACTATTCCAACGCACTCATCGACATGGGCGTGGCGCTCTTCGTGCTGTCGGCCTGCGTGGCGCTTTGGTGGTGGCGCGAGTCCGAGATCGGCAAGCCGGTGCACGGCGGCATCCGCTGGCTCGGCGTCGCGGCCTTCTGCCTGGGCGTGGCCGCGGGCTCGAAGTACCAGGCGCTGGTCTTCCTGCCGCTGGTGGCGCCCTTCGTCTTCCGTCACGAGCGCAGCCTCAAGGCCTGGGCGCTGGTGTTCGCCTGCTTCCTGATTCCCTGCGTGTACTGGTACGCGCGCAACGCCATCATGACGGGCGACCCGTTCAACCCCATCGGCGCGCGCGTGTTCGGCTTCACCGAATGGACGCCGGCCGACTACGTGCAGCAGGTGGCCGACGTGCGCGTGCATGCCGAGCTGCCCAATGCGCTGCTCTGGTCGGTGTTCTTCGCGCCGTTCAGCGTGCTGTGGAAGCGATCCGCGGCGGTGCGCGCGGCCGGCTGGTTCTGCCTGTACTCGGTGGTGGTCTGGGTCGTGACCTCGCGCTATCCGCGCTACCTGACGGCATCTTTCCCGCTGCTGGCGGCCATCGCGGCCATCGGCTGGCAGGTGGTGTTCGGATGGGCGATGTCGGGCGTGAGGCGGCTTTTCGGTTCGAAGGCGCAAGAGCCGCAGAAGCCGCCGCAGCCGCAGGATGCCGGTGCCGCCGTGGCGCGTTCCGGCGCCCGCGTGGGCGACTGGGTGCTCGTGCTGCTGCTGGCCGCGATGGCCGCCGTCTCCGTGCGGCAGACCGCGGTCAAGGTCTCGATGGTCGCGGTCACACCCGAAGCCCGCGAGGCCGTGCTGCGCAAGCATGTGCCGGGCTATGCCGTCATGGACTACCTGCGCCGCACCGCCAAGGGCCGCGTCTACCAGATCGCGCTGAACGAGGCGATCTACTACGGCCCCAATCCCATCTGGGGCGACACCCTCGGGCCCTGGCGCTACACCGACTTCGGGCGCCTGTCGGGCGGCGACCTCGCGCGCAAGCTCTCGGGCCTGGGCTTCGTGGCGATCGTCCTCCCCGACTCCGTGGTGCCGGTGTTCACCGCGCGCATCGATTTCGACAAGTACTTCGCAGTGGAATACGAGAAGGACGGCAGCCGCGTCTACCGTATCCTTCCCGCCGCACCATGACCGACGACGCCAACCTCCCCACCAGCAGCCGGAGCCGCGCCGGCGGCGGCCTGCGCATCGCCGTGGTCATCCCCTGCTACAACGAGGCGCTCGCCATCGCGCAGGTGGTGCACGGTTTTCGCGCCGCGCTGCCCGGGGCCGAGATCCACGTCTTCGACAACAACTCCAGCGACGACACCGCCGCCGTGGCGCGTGCGGCCGGCGCCACGGTCACGCACGTTGCCCTGCGCGGCAAGGGCAACGTGGTGCGGCGCATGTTCGCCGACGTCGATGCCGACGTGTACGTGATGACCGACGGCGATGCCACCTACGACGCCGGCGCCGCGCCGCGCCTCATCGACCGCCTGGTGAGCGACAACCTCGACATGGTCGTCGGCAGCCGCGCGGACGACGGCCAGGACGTGCACACCTACCGCGCCGGCCACCGGTTCGGCAACCGTATGCTCACGGGCGCGGTGGCGCAGCTCTTCGGCGGCGGGCTCACCGACATGCTCTCGGGCTACCGCGTGTTCTCGCGGCGCTATGCCAAGTCGTTCCCGGCGCTGTCGCGGGGCTTCGAGACCGAGACCGAGCTCACCGTGCACGCGCTCGAGCTGCGCATGCCCTATGCGGAGGAAGCCACGGCCTACAGCACGCGCCCCGAGGGCTCGGTGAGCAAGCTCTCGACCTACCGCGACGGCTGGCGCATCCTCAAGACCATCTGCAAGCTGTTCGTGAGCGAGCGGCCGCTGCAGTTCTTCTCGATCATCGGCGGGCTGCTGGCGCTGATGTCGATCGTGCTGGTCGTGCCGGTCGTCATGACCTACGTGCACACCGGCCTGGTGCCCCGGCTCCCTACGGCGGTGCTGGCCACCGGCGCGATGCTGGCGGCCATGCTGTCCTTCGTGTGCGGTGTCGTCATGCAGGCCATCACCCTGGGTCGGCGCGAGGCCAAGCGGCTGAGCTACCTTGCCATACCGAGCGTGCGCGAGCACGTGTCGCGCGCCCTCGGCGGCGGGCGGGAATGAAAATCGGCCGCGAGTTCCTGGCGTTCGCCGCCGTTGGCGTGATCGGGCTCGTGGTCGACGTGGTGGTGCTGTACCTCCTGGCGCCGCTGCTGGGCTGGTATGCCGCGCGCGTGGTGTCGTTCCTCGCCGCGGCGACCACCACCTGGGCCTTCAATCGCCGCTACACCTTCGCGGCGAGCGCGGCCGCCAGCCGTTCGATCTGGCGCGAGTACCTCGGCTACCTGACGACCATGGCGGCCGGCGCGGTGCTCAACTACGGCGCCTACGTACTCACGCTGCACTGGGTGGAAGGCCGCTGGGCCGCGGCGCTCGGCGTGGCACTGGGCAGCCTTGCCGGCATGAGCGCCAACTTCCTGTCGGCGCGCTATCTCGTCTTCCGCTCGCACCGCAACGGCTGAGGCCGGCGGCGCGGTGCGCTCAGTGCGCGCCCGAGACGACCACCGGAATCTCGGTGGCCGGCGGCGTGTTGCGGCTGCGGCCGCAGCGCACGATGCCGTCGATCATCACCATGCCCACGCCCGGGATGTCGCCGAGCTGCACGCTCTCGAGCAGGCCCGGCGCCGGCGAATGCTGCGCGCGGTCCATGAAGACGAAGTCGGCGGCACGGCCCGTTTCGATGAGGCCGCAGTTGAGCTTGCGGATCTTCGCGGTGTTGCCGGTCGCGAAGCAGAACACCAGCTCGGCCGGGATGTTCGCAATGGACGACAGCATCGCCACCATGCGCAGGATGCCCAGCGGCTGCACGCCCGAGCCCGCCGGGCCGTCGGTGCCGAGGATCACGCGGTGCGGGCACTTGAGTTCCAGCGCGGCCTTCGCCGCCGCGATGGCTACCTTCTCGTTGCCGTTGTGCACGATCTCGATGGCGCGCGAGCTCTTCTCGCACAGCTCGCACACATGCGCCTCGGGCAGCGAGGTGTGGCCGCCGTTGATGTGGCCGATGACGTCGGCGTCGGCCTCGAGCACCACGTCCTTGTCGATCAGGCCCGAGCCCGGAATCGACGGGCCGCCGGTGTGGATCGTGCTCTGGATGCCGTACTTGCGCGCCCAGGCCACCATCTCCTTGGCCTCGTAGCCGGCCTTGACCGAGCCCAGGCCCACTTCGCCGAGCAGGCCCACGCCGGCCTCGGCGAGTTCCTTGAAGTCGCTCTCGACCATGCCCTTCTCGATGACGGGCGCGCCCGCCAGAACCTTCACGCCGCCGGGACGGAAGTTGTCGAAGGCGCGCTGCGCGGTGATGGCCAGCGCCTTCAGGCCAACGATGTCCTTCGGTCGGCCGGGCAGGTGCACCTCGCCGGCGGAAATCATCGTCGTCACGCCGCCGTGCATGGTGGAGTCGATCCAGCCGAGCTGGCCCTGGCGCGGCGTCCAGTCGCCGAACACCGGGTGCACGTGGCTGTCGATCAGGCCGGGCGCGACGCAGGTCTTCTTCGCGTCGATGACGGTGGCGGCGCCTTCGAAGTCGCAGTCCTTTTCCTTGCCGACCGCCACGATCAGGCCGTCGTTCACGACGATGGTGTCGGCGTCGAGGATGGGCTTGTCGATGTCGCCCGAGAGCAGCAGCCCGATGTTCTTTATGACGACCTTGCCCGACTTGCCGCCGGCTGCGATTTCTGCCATTTCGATGTGTCCTCGTGGGATGGGGTGGAGTTGTTCTCTTCGTCCTGCGGCTCGTCGGCGTCGGCGCGCACGGTGCGCAGCAGCGTCTCGATCACGAAGTCTTCCCAGTGCGCGATCGCCTCGGGCGACTCCAGCGGCTCCCCGAGGAAGGCGGTGAGCGTGTGCCGGTTGGAGGTGTAGAAGTAGCCCGTGGACGCGATCAGCAGGTAGATGTCGCGCGCCACCAGGTCCTTGCGGAACAAGCCCTTCGAGGCGCCGCTCGCCAGGATCTCCGCGATGATCGCCACCGCGCGCGACGAATATTCGCGGGCGCGCAGCGACTTCGAAATGTGCCGGCCCTTGTGCAGGTTCTCGGTGTTCAGCAGCGTGACGAACTCGGGGTTCTTGCGGTAGTAGCCCAGCACGAAGCGGATGACTTCGGTGAGCGCGTCCACCGGCCGCGAGGTGTCGAGCGCGATGGCGGCCTCGGCGTCGTCCATGCGCTGGTAGATGCCTTCGAGCACTGCAATGAAGAGGCCTTCCTTGCTGCCGAAGTAGTAGTAGATCATCCGGTCGTACGACTTCGCGGCCTTGGAGATCTTCTCCACGCTGCCGCCGTCGTAGCCGTACTTGGCGAAGACCTTGGTCGCGGCCTTCAGGATGCTGTCGCGCGTGGCCTGGGCAGCCGCTTCGCGCACGCCCGTGCGGCGCTGCGGCTTGGGCTTGTGTGAGGCGGAGCGGCTGTTGTCGGCCATCTATCTGTCTGTGCGCGCGATGCCGTGCTTCTTACTTCTCTGCGAAGGCGCGCTCGACGACGTAGTCGCCGGGCGTCGAGGTGTTGCCTTCCTTGAAGCCGCGCTTTTCCAGGATGTGCTTCAGGTCCACCAGCAGGCCGGGGCTGCCGCACAGCATGACGCGGTCTTCCTCGACGTTCAGCGGCGGCAGGCCCAGGTCGTCGGTGAGCTTGTTGCTCTCGATCAGGTCGGTGATGCGGCCCTGGTTGCGGAACTCCTCGCGCGTGACCGTGGGGTAGTACAGCAGCTGCTTCTCGATCATCTCGCCCAGGAACTCGTGCTTGGGCAGGTGGTCGGTCACGAGGTCGTGGTAGGCCAGCTCGTCGACCTGGCGCACGCCGTGCACCAGGATGACCTGCTCGAACTTCTCGTAGGTGTCCGGGTCGCGGATGATGCTCATGAACGGTGCGAGGCCGGTGCCGGTGCCGAACAGGTACAGGCGCTTGGCCGGCAGCGTGTAGTCGATCAGCAGCGTGCCCGTGGGCTTGCGGCCTACGATGATGGTGTCGCCCACCTGGATGTGCTGCAGCCTCGAGGTCAGCGGGCCGTCTTCCACCTTGATGCTCAGGAACTCGAGATGCTCCTCGTAGTTCGGGCTCACGATGCTGTAGGCGCGCAGCAGGGGCTTGTTGTTGACCTTCAGGCCGATCATCGTGAAATGACCGTTCGAGAAGCGCAGGGCCGGGTCGCGCGTGGTGGTGAAGGTGAACAGGCGATCGGTCCAGTGGTGGACGCTCAGGACGCGTTCTTCGCTGAATGCACTCATACGGAACTCAAGAGTTGGTTGGTAACAGGGGAGGTTGGCTGAGCCTGCGTGCACGCCTTTGGGGCGAAAGCCGCCGGCCGGCTCCGAACCCTCCATTGTCGTTGGTCGGAGAAAACCCGATGAACACCGCTAGAAAACACCATTGCAAGCATCGGGCCCGTTTGCTACATTGACCTTTGATGTAGTGAATGCAACATGAAAGTGTAGGGAATGCTACACAAACGGAAGTCGATGCACAAGCGGGCGGACGGCACGTTTGTTGCAAACCCCGACAGCCCGGATTCGCACTTCGCCCAACACCGAACGCCCACGAGATCGCCCCGATGACAGAACACACCAAGACAGACGGCCTCCCCGGCATGGACATGCCCGTGGTGGCCGAAGCCGGCAGCAGTGCCTTCGGCAAGGCACCGCCGCGCAACGAGCGCATGAGCACGGCCAAGGTCGAGTGCAACGCCTGCCCGGTGCTGTGCCAGATCTCCGATGGCCGCACCGGCGCCTGCGACCGCTACGCCAATAAAGAGGGCGTGCTGGTGCGGGTCGATCCCGTCGTGCTGCTGCGCCGAACCGTCGAGAGCGAGAAGCCCGCGCTCGTGCCCTTCGACCGCCCCGGCGCCGATTCTTCCGATGCCGCCCCCGACTGGAACGGCGACCTGCTGCATGCCGACGAAGTCTTCGTCACCGGCGTGGGCTCCTCCACCACCTACCCCGACTACAAGCCCGCGCCCTTCATCGTGGCTTCCAAGGCCCAGGGCGTGGACATGGTCACCGTCGTCACCGAAGGCATCTTCAGCTACTGCAGCTTCAAGGTGAAGATCGACACCGACCGCTTCCTCGGCCCCGAGCAGGCCAACGTGCGCTACCGCGGCGAGGTCGTGGGCCACGTCACCACGGCCGAATACGGCTCGCAGATGCTCTCGCTCGGCGGCGTGCACCACCTCACCGGCGGCAGCAAGAAGGAAGGCCGCATGACGGCCGAGCTGATGCAGCTGCTGGGCAACAAGAAGGCGGTGGAGTGCACCATCGACGGCGGCTCCACCCTCGTCATTCAGGCGGGCAAGGCGCCCATCGTCAACGGCGTGGAAGAGCAGCGCATGCGCGTGGGCTGCGGCTCGGCCGCGGTCGGCATCTTCGCGCGCCAGTTCGCGGGCGTGGCCGACGAGGTGGTGGTGGTCGACGACCACATCACCGGCGTGCTCACCGAGCACCAGGCCGGCCGCTGCCTCGACATGGCGCCCTCGGGTATCCAGATGCTGGGGCGCAAGTCCACGCCGGGGCGCTACTTCCAGGTGGCGAACCCGGGCAACGGCTGGGGCGGCACCGACATCGCCGATCCGCTCGCGATCATCGAAGGCTGGGAAGAGGGCGTCGCACGCCCCGGCATGCGCCTGCTCATGACGTCGACCACCGGCGAGCATGCCCAGTGGTATGTGCTCGACGACGCGCTCAAGCCCGTCGAACAGCCGATGCCGCCGGAGGTGAAGCGCATCGTCGATCGCATCGGCGAGAACTGCGAACCCTCGCTGTGCACGGTGCTGTTCCTGGGTGGTGCGGGCGGCAGCCTGCGCGCGGGCGTCACCGAGAACCCGGTGCTGCTCACGCGCGCCATCAAGCGCGCGCTAGTCAACGTCACCTGCGGCGGCGCGCCGGCCTACGTATGGCCCGGCGGCGGCATCACCGTGATGGCCGACGTCATGCGCATGCCCGACAACAGCTTCGGCACCGTGCCCACGCCCGCCATCGTCGCACCCATCGAGTTCAGCATGCGGCGCGACGACTACGAGGCGCTCGGCGGCCACGTCGAACACATCTTCCCGCTCGAGCAGGCGCTCGCCCGCGGTGCATGGCAGGAAGACGGCGCACCGCTCGCGCGCCAATGGCTCGCGGCGGACGACGCCAACCCGTGGCCCTTGGGCCACGCCCCCATGCTGGGCTGATCATGCCTGCCGAACGCACGGCGCTCGACAAGAGCCGCTGGCACTTCAACCACGGCCCGATCGACATCGTGGCCGAGGCGCACGGCGACCCGTACGCCGTGGCCGCCGCGCACGACGCGGCGTGGGCGCGCTTCGTCCACGTGCTCGACGAGCTGGTGCACGAGCTGCCGCTGCTGCGACTGCCCGTCACCGACAGGATGCGCCCGCGCAACGTGGTGGCGCGCCGCATGTGGGACGCCTGCGCTGCGTTCTCGCCGACCTTCATCACGCCGATGGCGGCGGTGGCCGGCTCCGTGGCGCAGGAGCTCATCGCCTTCTACGAGCGCCCCGGCGTCGAGCGCGCGTGGATCAACAACGGCGGCGACATCGCGCTGCATCTCGCGCCCGGGCAGTCCGCGCGCGTGGGCGTGTTCGCCGACATCGCGCGCTTCGACCTGCGCAGCCATCTCGCCGGCGAGGGCGGGATCCTCACCACCGACGGCCAGTTCGAGCTGCGCGCCGACCAGCCCGTGCGCGGCGTCGCCACCAGCGGCTGGCGCGGACGCAGCTTCTCGCTGGGCATCGCCGACAGCGTGACGGTGCTGGCCGCCACCGCGGCTCAGGCCGACGCCGCGGCGACAGTGATCGCCAACGCCGTCGACGTGGACGACGAAGCCATCGCGCGCCGCCCCGCGAACGAGTGCAAGGACGACAGCGACCTGTGCGACACGCTCGTCACCGTCGACGTGCCCGCGCTGGCCCCCGCGCAGGTGCGCAGCGCACTCGATACGGGCGCGGTGTGCGCCAAGGTCCTGCAAAAAGGCGGGCTCGTGTGGGCCGCTCTACTCGTTTGCCAGGGGCAGTGGAGACTTGTCGAGCCCTTATGCTCGAAGGCGCTCGGCACAGCGTTGCCCAGATCCGTTGGTTCAGTATTTGCTTAACGAAAAGCAAGGTTCTTTTTCATGATCGAAATCCGCCGCGTCTTCACCCATGTCGAGCACATCCACCACGAGTTCGGACCGCGCGCCGACACCCCGCTGGTGCGTGGTGCCATCGGCGCGGTGCTGACCAATCCGTTCGCCGGCCGCTACGAGCCCGACATCCTGCCGATGATGGCGCTGCTCGACCCGGTGGGCGTCGACATGGCGCACCGGCTGCACGCCGCCATGGACGTGCCGCTGGAGCGGATCGCCACCTACGGCAAGGGCGCCATCGTCGGCGCCGACGGCGAGCTGGAGCACGGTGCGCTGTGGCACGTGCCGGGCGGCTACGCCATGCGCGAACTGCTGGGCTGGAAGGGCAGCCGCGCCGCCTACACCGCAGGCAAGGCTGAAGAGAAGACCGGCCAGCCCGGCAATGCGCTCTCGATCGTGCCCTCGACCAAGAAGGTCGGCCCGCCCGGCGCCGCGCTCGACGTGCCGCTGACCAACATCAACGCCAGCTACGTGCGCGGCCAGTTCGACGCCATCGAGGTGCGCGTGCCCGGCGCGCCGGCGGCCGACGAGATCGTCTTCATCCTCGCGATGAGCACCGGCTACCGCGTCCACGCACGCGTAGGTGGCCTGCTCGCCAAAGACATCAGCAAATGGGATGGCCTGCGCTGAGCCGCAGCATCCATACAGAGACAAGGAACACAGAACATGACCGCCAACATCCGCAAGCTCGTAGTACAGGTCGATGAAACCCGCCGCGAAATGGGCAAGGACATCACGCCGCCCACGCGCCGCGCCGTCGCCATCGCCGTGATCGAGAACCCCTACGCCGGCCGCTACAGCGAGAACCTCGACGACCTGATCGCCATCGGCGAGGAACTCGGCGCCCTTCTGGGTCAGAAGGCCGTGAAGGCGCTGAGCATCGAGCCCGGCCAGGCGCAGAGCTACGGCAAGGCCGCCATCGTCGGCGAGCGCGGCGAGCTCGAGCATGCCGCCGCCATCCTGCATCCCAAGCTGGGCGCGCCGCTGCGCGTGGCGGTCGAGAAGGGTGCGGCGCTCGTGCCCTCGGCCAAGAAGCAGGGCACGCTGGGCACCGCCATCGACGTGCCGCTGGGCCACAAAGACGCCGCCTTCGTGCGCAGCCATTTCGACGCCGTCGAGGCTCGCGTGAGCGACGCCCCGCGCGCCAACGAGATCGTGGTGGCGGTGGCCGTCACCGACAGCGGCCGTCCTCTGCCGCGCATCGGCGGCCTGCAGGTCCATGAGATCAAGGGCGAAGACGGTCTTCGCTGATCGTTTCTTCCGCCCTTCCAGCCCATTCACGGTGTTTCCTTTCCTCTTTCGATTTCAAGGAGCTTTTCCCATGACCCCATTGCGTCACGTCTTCAGCGCCGCAGCCCTCGCAGCGCTGACCACTGCTCTCGTTCCCGCGCATGCGCAGGGCGTGATCAAGATCGGCGAAGTCAACAGCTACAAGGCCCAGCCCGCCTTCCTCGAGCCCTACAAGAAGGGCATGGAGCTGGCCGTCGAAGAGATCAACGCCAAGGGTGGCGTGAACGGAAAGAAGGTCGAGCTCATCATGCGCGACGACAACGCCAACCCCGGCGACGCCGTGCGCGTGGCCGAAGAACTGGTGGCGCGCGAGAAGATCGACGTGCTCACCGGCACCTTCCTGTCGAACACCGGCCTGGCCGTGGCCGACTTCGCCAAGCAGAAGAAGATCTTCTTCCTGGCCGGTGAACCGCTGACCGACAAGATGACCTGGCAGGGCGGCAACGAATACACCTACCGCCTGCGTCCCGGCACCTACATGCAGGCCGCGATGCTGGTACCGGAAGCCGTCAAGCTCAAGAAGAAGCGCTGGGCCGTCGTGTACCCCAACTACGAATACGGCCAATCGGCCGTGGCCGCATTCAAGACACTGCTGAAGGCCGCGCAGCCCGACGTCGAGTTCGTCGCCGAGCAGGCGCCGCCGCTCGGCAAGGTCGACGCGGGCGCCGTCGCCCAGGCGCTGGCCGACGCCAAGCCCGATGCGATCTTCAACGTGCTCTTCGGCGCCGACCTCTCGAAGTTCGTGCGCGAAGGCAACACCCGCGGCCTCTTCAAGGACCGCTCGGTCGTCAGCGTGCTGACCGGCGAGCCCGAGTACCTCGATCCGCTGAAGGACGAAACGCCCAACGGCTGGATCGTGACCGGCTACCCCTGGTACGGCATCCAGACGCCCGAGCACAAGGCCTTCTTCCTCGCGTACCACGCCAAGTACAACGATTACCCGCGCCTGGGCTCGGTGGTCGGCTACAGCATGATCAAGTCCGTCGCGGCCGGCGTGGTCAAGGCCAAGGGCACCGAAACGCCGAAGCTCGTCGAAGCCTTCAAGGGCCTGCAGGTCGATACGCCGTTCGGCAAGATCAGCTACCGCGCCGAAGACCACCAGTCCACCATGGGCGCCTTCGTCGGCAAGACGAAGAACGAGAACGGCAAGGGCGTGATGGTCGACTACACCTACTTCGACGGTGCCAAGTTCCAGCCCTCCGCCGCCGACGTCAAGAAATCGCGCGCCGCCGACTGATATGGCTCGCCCCCAGGCTGCGCGCACTTCGTGTCGCTTCGCCAACCCCCTTCCGGGGGCAACACCAACGGCCCGGCAAAGCCGGTTCCGTGGTGTTCCCCGAATTTCTCCCTCCCCTTTTGGGGGAGGGTCGGGGTGGGGGCACGACGGCGCCAACCGCGGGGCTGCGTTGAATGCGGATGCTCCTCCCATGAATGAAAACCGCCACCAGAAGGCCTTCGGATGAGTCTTTCTTCATTGCTGCTTCAGTTCCTCACCGGGCTGTCGTCGGCTTCGTCGCTGTTCCTCGTGGGGGCTGGCCTTTCGCTGATCTTCGGCGTCACGCGCATCGTCAACTTTGCGCATGGCTCCTTCTTCATGGTCGGCATCTACCTTGCCTACACGCTGGTCGAGAAGCTCGGCGGCGGCATGGCCTTCTGGCCGGCGGTGGTGCTTTCCGCGATTGCGGTCGGCATCCTCGGCGCGCTGATCGAAATGGTGCTGCTGCGCCGCATCTACAAGTCGCCGGAGCTGTTCCAGCTGCTGGCGACCTTCGCACTGGTTCTCGTCATCAAGGACGCGGTGCTCTACATCTGGGGGCCTGACGAGCTGCTCGGGCCGCGCGCGCCGGGCCTGTCGGGCTCGGTCGAAATCCTGGGCCGGCAGTTTCCGACCTATGACCTGTTTCTGATCGTCGTCGGCCCGGTCGTGCTCGGCCTCATGTGGCTGCTGCTCACGCGCACCCGCTGGGGCACGCTGGTGCGCGCCGCCACGCAAGACCGCGAGATGGTCAGCGCGCTGGGCGTGAACCAGGCCTGGCTCTTCACCGCGGTGTTCGGGCTCGGCGCCATGCTCGCGGGCCTGGGCGGCGCGCTGCAGCTGCCGCGCGAACCGGCCACGCTCGCGATGGACCTCAACACCATCGGCGCGGCCTTCGTGGTGGTGGTGGTGGGCGGCATGGGCTCCATTCCGGGTGCCTATGCAGCCGCGCTGCTGATCTCCGAAATCAAGGCCGTGTGCATCTGGCTTGGCGTGGTTGAAATCTTCGGCTACAGCGTGTCGTTCTCGAAGCTCACGCTGGTGGTCGACTTCATCGTCATGGCCATCGTGCTGGTGTGGCGCCCGTGGGGCCTGTTCGGCAGGCCGCAGGCGCCCAGCCGCTACGTGGGCATGGCCGAGGAGCCGCTGCGCCGCGCGAGCAAGGGCTACCTGTGGCTGGTGGCCGCGCTGGGCGTGGCGCTCATGGCCATGCCTCTGCTTACCGCCGGCTCGCCCTACACCACGGTGCTGATGATCGACCTGCTGATCGCCGCCCTGTTCGCCGCCAGCCTGCACTTCATCATGGGCCCGGCCGGCATGCACTCGTTCGGCCACGCCGCCTACTTCGGCCTCGGGGCCTATGGCGCCGCGCTGCTGGTGCGCTCCAGCGGCCTGCCGATGGAAGCGGCGCTCATCGTGGCCCCGCTGGTCGCGGCCATCGGCGCCCTGGTCTACGGCTGGTTCGCGGTGCGGCTGTCGGGCGTGTACCTGGCCATGCTCACGCTGGCGTTCGCGCAGATCACCTGGGCCGTCGTCTACCAGTGGGATTCGTTCACCGGCGGCAGCAACGGCCTTACGGGCGTGTGGCCGTCGGAGTGGCTGTCGGACAAGCGCACCTACTACTGGCTCACGCTGGTGCTCGTGGCCGCCGGCATCCTGATGCTGCGCCGCGTGCTGTTCTCGCCCTTCGGCTATGCATTGCGCGCGGGCCGCGACTCGCTGCTTCGCGCCGACGCCATCGGCATCGACGTCAAGCGCATGCAGTGGACCGCCTTCGTCGTCGCCGGCGCTGCGGCCGGTCTGGCCGGCTCGCTCTATGCTTTTTCCAAGGGCAGCATCTCGCCCGAAAGTCTCAGCGTCGACAAGTCGGTCGACGGGCTGGTGATGGTGCTGCTGGGCGGCATCCAGACCCTGGCCGGGCCGGTGGTCGGCGCCGTCACCTTCAGTTGGCTGCACGACACCGTGGCGCGCAACACCGACTACTGGCGCGCGACGCTCGGCGCCATCATCCTGATCCTCGTGCTGCTGTTCCCGCAGGGTATTGCAGGCTTTGCCAAGCAGCTGACCGACAAGCTGCTGCGCCGCGGCAAGCCCGAAACGGCGCCGTCGGTGCCTGAGGTGAAGGAGGCCAAGGCATGACTTCCCCCAATAGCTCCAACGTACCTCTGCTGAAGGTCGAGAACCTCGGCAAGTCCTTCGGCGGCGTGAAGGCCGTGGACGGCATCAGCTTCGAACTGCATGCCGGCGAACTGCTGGCCCTCATCGGCCCCAACGGCGCCGGCAAGTCGACCACCTTCAACATGGTCAACGGCCAGCTCAAGGCCGACCAGGGCTCGATCCTGTTCGACGGGCACGAGCTCGTCGGCCAGAAGCCGCGCGCCATCTGGCGCAAAGGCGTGGGCCGAACCTTCCAGATCGCCGAGACCTTCGCCTCGCTCACCGTGGCCGAGAACGTGCAGATGGCGCTGCTGTCGCACGACGGCAAGCTGTTCTCGATGTGGCGCCGCGCGGCTGAACACAAGCGCGAGGAAGCGCTCGCGCTGCTCGACCAGGTCGGCATGAAGTCGCAGGCCGACCGACCCTGCAGCGTGCTCGCCTACGGCGACGTGAAGCGCGTCGAGCTCGCCATCGCGATGGCCAACTCGCCCAAGCTGCTGCTGATGGACGAGCCCACCGCCGGCATGGCGCCCAAGGAGCGCAATTCGCTCATGGCGCTGACCAAGGATCTCGTCATCCAGCGCGGCCTGGCCGTGCTGTTCACGGAGCACAGCATGGACGTGGTGTTCGCGTACGCCGACCGCATGATCGTGCTCGCGCGCGGTCGCCTCATCGCGCAGGGAAAGCCGCTCGAGATCCGCGACCACCCCAAGGTGCAGGAGGTGTATTTCGGAAGCGGCAAGACCTTCGAGAAGAAAGCCGAAGCAGTTGGAGAAGCCGCATGAGCACACACGAACCTTTGTTGCAGGCCAAGGCCCTGTGCGCCTGGTACGGCGCCGCGCAGATCCTCTACGACGTCGATCTCGAAGTGCGCCGCGGCGAAGTGGTCGCGCTCATGGGCCGCAACGGCGCGGGCAAGTCGACCACGCTGAAGGCGCTGATCGGCATGCTGGCCAAGCGCCGCGGCGCCGTGCGCTTCCTGGGCCACGACATCTCCAAGAGCGAGCCGCACCACGCAGCGCGACTGGGCCTGGGCTTCGTGCCTGAAGACCGCCGCGTGTTCACCGACCTCACGGTGATGGAGAACCTCGAGGTCGGAAAGCAGCCCGCGCGCCGCTGGGCCGACGGCAGCGACGCGCCGCTATGGACGCCCGAGCGCCTGTTCAAGCTCTTCCCCAACCTCGGCGAGATGCCGAACCGTCCGGGCGGGCGCATGAGCGGTGGCGAGCAGCAGATGCTCACGGTCGCGCGCACGCTCATGGGCAACCCGTATCTCGTGCTGCTCGACGAACCGTCCGAGGGCGTGGCGCCGGTGATCGTCGAGCAGATGGCCAACATGATCCTGGAGCTCAAGGCGCAGGGCGTGAGCATCCTGCTGTCGGAGCAGAACATGCACTTCGCCGAACTGGTGTCCGACCGCGCCTACGTGCTCGAGAAGGGCCAGATCCGCTATCACGCCACGATGGCCGAGCTCGCGGCGAACGACGAAGTTCGCCGCGCCTACCTCAGCGTCTAGCATGAAGCACACCCCCAGTCTTCGCGCACTTCGTGTCGCTTCGCCAACCCCCTTGCAGGGGGCAACACCGACGGCCCGGCAAAGCCGGTTCCGTGGTGTTCCTGGAAAGTTTCTCTTGTCCTGATTCAAGTTCCCCTTCCAGTCCTACCAGGAGTCCACGCCATGCATCGCAGAACCCTCGTGAAATCCGCCGCCGCCTTCGGGCTGGCCGGTGGCCTCGGCAGTGTCGCCTTCAACGCCTTCGCGGCCGGCAAGATCAAGCCCGGCGCCAAGGCGGCGCTGATCGTGGTCGACGTGCAGAACTGCTTTCTCGACGGCGGCACGCTGGCGGTGAAGGGCGGCAACGAGGTCATCCCGGTGATCAACGCGCTCGCGCCGGCCTTCGAGAACATCGTGGTCACGCAGGACTGGCACACGGCGGGCCATGCATCTTTCGCCAGCACCTACAGCGGCAAGAAGCCTTTCGAGACCACCAAGCTCAGCTACGGTACGCAGGTGCTGTGGCCCGATCACTGCGTGCAGGGCACCGACGATGCGGCGCTCGGCAAGGACCTGAAGGTGCCCACCGCGCAGCTCGTCATCCGCAAGGGCTTCCACAAGGACATGGACAGCTACTCGGCCTTCGAGGAAGCCGACCACAAGACGGCCACCGGCCTGGCCGGCTACCTGAAGGCGCGCGGCATCAAGACGGTGTTCGTCACCGGCCTGGCCACCGACTTCTGCGTGGCCTGGACCGCGATGGACGCGCGCAAGGCTGGCTTCGAGGCCTACGTGATCGAGGACGCCACGCGCGGCATCGACCTCAACGGCTCGCTGGCCGCCGCGTGGAAGCAGATGACGGCCAAGGGCGTCAAGCGCATCCAGTCCGCGGACATCCAGACCGCCTGAACGCGCCCCCGCAAGAACGACAAGAACGAACCACGAGGCTCAGGACGCATGAAGCTTTCCATCACAAGGCGCGCCATGGTCGCGGGTGGCGCCGCCCTTGCACTCGGCCCTGGGCTGCTGCGTTCGGCGCGCGCGGACAACGGCACGAACGGTGTGACTGACACCACCATCCGCATCGGCCAGTCGGCCGTGTTCAGCGGGCCGGCCAAAGACTTCGGCATCGACTACCGCGCGGGCATCAAGCTCTACTTCGACAGGGTCAACAAGTCGGGTGGCGTGAACGGCCGCAAGATCGAGCTGGTCACCTACGACGACGCCTACGACCCCGCGAAGACGGCCGTCAACACCGCCAAGCTGATCGACGAGGACAAGGTCTTCGCGCTCACCGGCTACGTGGCCACCGGCAATCTCGCCGCGGCGATGCCGCTCGCCGAGA
Organism: Variovorax sp. SG517; assembly: GCF_013376045.1. Lineage (GTDB taxonomy): Bacteria > Pseudomonadota > Gammaproteobacteria > Burkholderiales > Burkholderiaceae_C > Variovorax. The sequence goes on from NZ_JABMJG010000005.1 coordinate 51,435, forward strand.
AGGCCGGCGTGCCGATGTTCGCGCCGCTGGTGGGCACCACGTCGTTCCGCACCAAGGTCAACCGCTACCTGTTCCACGTGCGCGCGGGCTACGACCTGGAGCTGCGCAAGATCATCAGCCACCTCTCGACCATCGGCATCCAGTCGATCGCGGTGGTCTACCAGGACAGCGCCTTCGGCAAGTCGAACCTCGCCACCTGCGAGGAGCTCGCGGCCGACTACAAGGTGAAGGTGCTCAAGACCTTCCCGCTGGCCATCGCGGCCGAGGACGCGAAGCAGGTCGTCACCGGCCTCGCCGACGCGAAGCCGGGCGCGGTCGTGATGATCATGGCCGGGCGCATGGTGGAAGTGTTCATGCGCGACTACCGCGCCAGCGCCGTGGGTTCGCCGCTGTACACGCTGTCGGTCGGCATCACCGATGCGGCCGGCTCGGCCAAGCGGCTCGACGGCAAGCTCGCGGGCCTGGTCACGGCCAGCATCGTGCCGCCGCCGCAGGCGCTGCGCGTGCCCATCGTGGCCGACTACCAGCGCGACCGCGCCGAGTTCGGCGAGAAGATCGACAGCTACACCGCGCTGGAGGGCTACATCGTCGCGCGCGTCATGGTCGAGGGCCTGCGCCGCGCGGGCAAGACGCCCACGCGCGACAGCTTCATCGCCGGGCTGGAGAGCATCGGCAGCACGCGCTTCGGCGAATTCCCCATCGAGTACAGCGCGAAGAACCACAACGGCTCGACCTTCGTCGATCTGGAGATATACGCCCGTGACGGCCAGCTGCGGCGCTGAGCCGCTGCGCCTGCTGGTCAACGGCCGGGCGCAATCGATAACGGGCGTGCCGCGCGAGGCGACGCTGCTTCACCTGCTGCGCAACGACCTGGGGCTGAACGGCCCCAAGTACGGCTGTGGTCTGGGACAGTGTGGCGCCTGCACCGTGCACGTGGACGGCGTGGCCGCGCGCTCGTGCGTGATTCCGGCGCACGGCGTGGCGGGGCGTGCCATCACCACGCTCGAAGGCCTGGGCTCGCGCGGCAGCTGGCACCCAGTGCAGGCCGCCTTCGAGGATGCGCAGGCCGCGCAGTGCGGCTATTGCCTCAACGGCATGGTGATGCAGGCGGCGGCGCTGCTCGCGCGCGATCCGCAGGCGAGCGAAGTGCGCATCCGCGCCGAGCTGTCGGGCAACCTGTGCCGCTGCGGCACGCACATCGAGATCCTCGACGCGGTGCAGCGCGCGGCGGTGCGCATGCGCGCGGAGGCGAGCGCATGAGTTTCGGGTCTTCTCCCCTCTCCCTCTGGGAGAGGGCCAGGGTGAGGGCATCGGCCTTTGCCGAAGCGCAGCCATTGCTATCGCCGCCGGCCCTCACCCCAACCCTCTCCCGCAAGCGGGAGAGGGGGCAAATTCCATGACGCGCCGCGCCGACCTGCCTCAGACGCGCGCCGAGTTCCTTGCCGCCACCGGCGTGCTGCTGGTGCTGCGCGAGACCCCGCCGCCGCCAGCCCCGGCCAAGGGTCAGCCTGCCTTCATCGCCAGCAACCCCGCCGAAGGCGACGAGGTGCTGCTTGCCGTGTGGGACGACGGCAGCGCCTCCGCGCTCAACGGACACGTCGACCTCGGCACCGGCATCCAGACGGCGCTGGGCCAGATCGTGGCCGAGGAGCTCGATCTCGGCATGCCCTGCGTGCGCGTGATGCTCGGCGACACCGCGCGCGCGCCCAACCAGGGCGCGACCATCGCCAGCGCCTCGATCCAGATCCACGCACAGCCGCTGCGGCTGGCCGCGGCGCAGGCGCGCGCATGGCTGCTGGCGCGTGCGGCCGAGCGCCTGGGCGTGGCCGAGGATGCGCTGCAGGTGCGCAACGGCGTGGTGCGCGTCGCGCAGGCGCCGGACCGGCATGTCAGCTACGCCGACCTCGTGGCCGGCCAGCGGACCGTGCTGCGGCTCGATCCGAACGCGAAGCCCAAGGACCCGGCCGACTACCGCGTCGTCGGTACGCGGCAGGCGCGCGTCGACATCCCGGCCAAGCTCGCGGGCGAACTCGTGTTCGTGCACGACATGCGCGTGCCCGGCATGCTGCACGGCCGCGTGGTGCGCCCGCCGTATGCGGGCGCGGACCACGGCGAGTTCATCGGCAACACGCTGGAGTCGGTCGACGAGTCGTCGATCGCGCACATCCCCGGCATCCGCGCGGTGGTCGTCATCCGCGACTTCGTCGGCATCGTGGCCGAACGCGAGGAACACGCCGAGCAGGCGCTGCGCGAGCTGCGCGTGAAGTGGAAGCCATGGCCCGGCATGCCCGACCTCGGCGACCTCGCGAAGGCCCTGCGCGACAACCCCTCCACGCAGCGGTTGCTGGTCGACGAAGGCGATGTCGACGGCGCCATCGCATCGGCGGCGCAGCCCATGCACCGCACCTACGTGTGGCCCTACCAGATGCATGCGTCCATCGGCCCGTCGTGCGCTCTGGCCGAATGGCAGCCCGCCGACGGCAGCGCCATGCAGCTGCGCTGCTGGGCCGGCTCGCAGAATCCGCATGTGCTGCGCGCCGATCTTGCGAAGCTCATGGGCGTGGAGGATGTGCAGGTCGACGTGGTGCGCATGGAGGCCGCGGGCTGCTACGGCCGCAACGGCGCCGACGACGTGGCCGCCGACGCGGCGCTGCTTGCGCGCGCGGTGGGCGCACCGGTGCGCGTGCAGCTCACGCGCGAGCAGGAGCATGCGTGGGAGCCCAAGGGCGCCGCGCAGCTGATGGAAATCGACGGCGGCCTCATGGCCGACGGCAGCGTCGCCGCCTACGACTTCGAGACCTCGTACCCGTCGAACGGCGCGCCCACGCTCGCGCTGCTGCTCACGCGCACCATCGAGCCGGTGGCGCAGGCCTTCGAGATGGGCGACCGCACGGCGCGTCCGCCCTACAGCTACGACAACCTGCGCGTGAAGGTCAACGACATGGCGCCGATCGTGCGCGCCTCGTGGCTGCGCGGCGTGTCGGCGCTGCCGAGTTCGTTCGCGCACGAGTCGTACATCGACGAGCTGGCGACGGCGGCGGGCGTCGACCCGGTGCAGTTCAGGCTGCGGCATCTGAAGGACCCGCGCGCCGTCGAGCTCGTGCAGGCCACCGCGCAGAAGGCCGGCTGGCGCATGCGCACCGGGCCGCAGGAGAACGCCGACGGTGGGCTCGGCGAGGGCGGCGACATCCTCTTCGGCCAGGGCTTCGCCTATGCGCGCTACGTCCACAGCAAGTGGCCGGGCTTCGGCGCGGCGTGGGCCGCGTGGGTGGCCGACGTGGAGGTCAACCGCAAGACCGGCGAGGTGCACGTGCGCCGCGTGGTGGTGGGGCATGACGCCGGCCTGATGATCAACCCGGCGGGCGTCGAGCACCAGGTGCACGGCAACGTGATCCAGACGACGAGCCGGGCGCTCAAGGAGCGGGTGGAGTTCGCGCCGCAACAGCAGCAACAGCAAGGCACGGCGGCGGGCGCGCAGCTGCCGGGCGTGCTGCCTTCCGGCGTGGTCGCGAGCCGCGAGTGGGGCGGCTACCCGATCATCAACTTCCGCGAAGTGCCGGTGATCGAGGTGATGCACATGCCGCGGCCCGGCGAGCCTTCGCTGGGCGCGGGCGAGTCGTCGTCGGTGCCCGGCACGGCGGCGATTGCGAATGCGATCTTCGATGCGACGGGCGTGCGGTTCCGCTCGCCGCCTTTCACGCCGGAGACAGTGCTGGCCGAATTGAACCGGGGTTCGCTCCCTCCCCCCCTGGGGGAGGGCGGGGATGGGGGCATACGGCGCTCAAATGGCGACGCTGCCGTGCCCCCATCCCAACCTTCGCCCAAGGGGGGAAGGAGCAATGCGCCATGGCCTCGGCGCAAGGGCGTATGGGCGACGGGCGCGGCGCTGGTCGTCGGCGGCATCGGCGTCATCGCGGGACTGCTCGGCTGGCGCTCGGCCATCGCGCCGGTGTCGCTCACCGCGCCGGTCTACAGCCAGGCCACCATCGAGCGCGGCCGTGTGCTCGCCGCGGTGGGCGACTGCGCCGTGTGCCACACCGCACCCGGCGGCACGGCCAACGCGGGCGGCCGTGCCATGGACACGCCCTTCGGCACGCTCTACACCACCAACCTCACGCCGGATGCGGAAACGGGCCTCGGCCGCTGGTCCTTCAGCGCCTTCCAGCGCGCGATGCGCGAGGGCGTCTCGCGCGACGGCCACTACCTGTATCCCGCGTTCCCCTACACCGCCTTCGCGAAGACCAGCGACGACGACCTGCACGCGCTGTACGCGTACTTCATGTCGCTGCCTGCCGTGCGCGCGGAAACGCCGAAGTCCGAGCTCAAGTTCCCGTTCAGCATCCGGCCGCTGATGGCCGGCTGGAACGCGCTCTTCCACGATCCGGCGCCGATGCAGCCCGTGGCCACGCAGAGCGCGGAGTGGAACCGCGGCGCATACCTCGTCAATGGCCTCGGGCATTGCGGCGCCTGCCATACGCCGCGCAACGCGCTCGGCGCGGAGCAGGGCGGCAGCGCCTTCCTCTCGGGCGCGATGGTCGATGGCTGGGAGGCGCCGGCGCTCACGCAGCTGGCGTCGAAGTCGGCGGTGCCGTGGGATGCCGACGAGCTCTACCGCTACCTGCGCCACGGCCACACGCAGCGCCACGGCATCGCGGGCGGGCCGATGGCCGAGGTGGTGCGCGAGCTCGCGCAGGTGCCCGATGAGGACATCCGCGCGATGGCGACCTACCTCGGCTCGTTCAATCCCCCGCCTGTCGCGCAGCCCGCAGCCGTCGCGCAGCAGGTGGTCGACAACGCCGCACGCACGCAGGGGCAGCTGCTGGGCCCCGCACAGCGCATGTTCGACAGTGCCTGCGCCTCCTGCCACCACGACGGCAACGGCCCCACGCTGCTCGGCGTCAACACGCCGCTCGCGCTCAACAGCAACCTCACCAGCGCGCGGCCCGACAACCTGCTGCGCACCATCCTCGACGGCGTGCGCGAACCCGCGAGCCGCGACATCGGCTTCATGCCCGGCTTCCGCGAGGTGCTCGACGACCGGCAGATCGCCGAACTCGCCGGCTACATGCGCGCGCGCTTCGCGCCGCAGGAGCCGGCGTGGACCAACCTGCCCGCCGAGGTGGCGCGCGTGCGCGCGACGCCGGGGCACTGACTGCGGACGGAGAAAAGGCGAAGCAGGCCGCGCCGTCTCCCGTGTGCGCCGCTACGATGCGGCACAGCGCACACCCATCCACGGAGACACCACGCCATGCCGCTCGACCTTTCCATCTCTTCCTGCCTTCCCCGCGACGCCGAACGCGCCACCCTCGTCGGACGCCTCTGGCAGCCCGGCGTCGGCCCCGTGCTTGTTGCCGTTCACGAAGGCGGCCTGCACGACCTGTCGAAGCTCGCGCCCACCATGAGCGATCTGCTCGAAGGCAAGGAAGCGCCTGCACAGGCCGTTCGCCGCGCATTGCAGGGCGCACCGCGCATCGCGGCGCTCGATGAGGTCCTTGCCAACAGCGACGAGACCGCGCGCGATGCGGCCAGACCATGGCTGCTCGCGCCCTGCGACCTGCAGGCCGTGAAGGCCAGCGGGGTCACATTTGTTGCGAGCCTGCTCGAACGCGTGATCGAGGAGCAGGCGCGCGGCGATGCGTCGAAGGCCGAGGCCACGCGCGCGGCCATCGGCAGCGTGCTCGGCGACAACCTCGCGGACATCGTGCCCGGATCGCCCGAGGCAATGAAGGTCAAGGAAGTGTTGATTGCGCAGGGCGCGTGGTCGCAGTACCTCGAAGTGGGCATCGGACCCGACGCGGAGATCTTCACGAAGGCGCCGGTGCTCTCCGCCGTGGGCACCGGCGCGGACGTGGGCATCCATTCGGGTTCCGCGTGGAACAACCCTGAGCCCGAGGTCGTGCTCGCGGTGAACAGCCGCGGCGAAACCCTCGGCGCCGCGCTGGGCAACGACGTCAACCTGCGCGACTTCGAAGGCCGCAGCGCACTGCTGCTGGGCAAGGCGAAGGACAACAACGCCTCCTGCGCGATCGGCCCTTTCATACGCTTGTTCGATGAGCACTTCGGCATCGCGGACGTGCGCCGCATCACCGTTGCGCTGGAAGTGACGGGGCCCGAAGGCTTCGTGCTCGAGGGATCGAGTTCTCTATCGAAGATCAGCCGCGATCCGCTCGATCTCGTGTCGCAAACCATAGGAGTAAATCACGCTTATCCCGATGGCTTCATGTTGTATCTGGGAACGATGTTCGCTCCGACACAAGACCGTCACGGGCCTGGGCAAGGATTCACCCACGTCGTGGGTGACCGGGTGCGCATTGCCGCTCCGGAACTCGGCGCGCTGGTCAATCGCGTGGTGCACGCGGACAAGGCGCCGATGTGGACTTTTGGTATCAGTGCGTTGATGCGCAATTTGGCTGCTCGCGGTTTGCTGTGAACGAGGTGTAGTCGTTCTGTTTGAATTTCAAAAGGAGTTGTACTTCTTAGTAATTCATACGCGCCGTGTTGCAATCTGTTGCTGTTGACCGCATCACTTGTTCCCCTCAAGATTGCTGTTGTTAGGAAACGTTTGAACGAGGGGAGCAGAGGTTGGCGCAGAGCGAGATCGATCTATTGCAGGTGCCTGTGGAGGGCCCGCTGCCTTGCGGTGAAGACCTGGAATACGACCCCGATTTCATGGCGTTGCACCAGGCAACGGCGGGTAAGCGCGAGCAGCAGTTCGGCTCGACCATCATTCCCGCCGAGCCGCCCGATTGGGCTCGCGTCGAGCGCATCGCGAAGCAGTTGTGCACACGCACGCGCGACCTGCGGGTGCTGGTGCCCCTCACGCTGGCGTGGACCGAGAACCGTGGCTTGCCGGGTTACGTCGAAGGACTGCAACTCGTCGACGTGGTGCTGCAGAAATTCTGGGACGACGTGCATCCGCGCGTCGTCGACGGCGGCTTTGAGGACCCGCTGCCGCGCATGAATGCGCTGGCCGCGCTGGCCGAAGCCGAGGGACTCGGACGCAGTGTGCGCGATGCGCGGCTGGTCGACGACGGCGGCGCATCGATGAGCCTGCGGCAGGTCGAGGCCTTGCTCGATTCGAGCAAGACCGACCATCAGATCGACTACCCGGGCGGCATCGGCCGGCTCAGGGACACGGTGCGGCGCGCACAGGAAAAGTCGGCGCCTCCGGTGGTGGCGTTGCGTGCGGCACTCGAGCTGCTGCAGCGCATCCGGGAGACCTGCGAACGCGCGCTCGGCCAGAGCTGGGCGCCCGACTTCTCGCGGCTCGAGCGCTCGCTGCGAACCGTGGCCCAGCTGCTGCCGGAGCAGGTACAGGCCGAAGAGCCAGTACCCGGCGAGGCCCGCTCGGCAGCCGGTGCGCAAGGGGTCGACGTCGCGGGAGCGGTTGCGAACGGTGCGGCCGCGGGGCCCGCAAATGGCGGTGCAGGCCTACGTCCGGTGCTCATTAAGGATATTGAAATATCGAGCCGTGAAGATGTGCAGGTGTTGCTCGAAAAGGCTTGCCAGTTCATGGAGCGAACGGAGCCCAGCCATCCGGCGCCCATGCTCATCCGCAGGGCGCAGCGGCTGCTGGACCTGAACTTCTTCCAGATCATCGAAGAGCTCGTGCCCGAGGGTTTGCAGAAGATAGAAAGTCTTGCAGGACGGCCGTTGAACGGCGGCCAGGCCGAATAACGGTAACGACAAGGCGCACGAAGGCCGACGGGGCGCACCCGCACGCATTACAGATTCAAGAGGAAGCTTATGGCAGACAACCGTGTCAGAAACAGTGGTCAGAAGTTCATTGCGCGCAACCGCGCGCCGCGCGTGCAGATCGAGTACGACGTCGAGATCTACGGCAGCGAACGCAAGATCCAGCTGCCCTTCGTGATGGGCGTCATCGCCGATCTCGCGGGCAAGCAGATCGACCCCATGCCCGATCTCGCCGAGCGCGAATTCATGCCCGTCGACATCGACAACTTCGACGACCGCATGAAGGCCATCAAGCCGCGCGTCGCCTTCCAGGTGCCCAACACGCTCACCGGCGAAGGCCAGATGAACGTCGACATCACCTTCGACAGCATGGACGACTTCTCGCCCGCGCGCATCGCCCGCCAGGTCGGCGCGCTGCAGCAGCTGCTCGAGGCGCGCACCGAGCTGTCGAACCTGCTTTCGTACATGGACGGCAAGAACGGCGCCGAACAACTGATCGCGCAGGCGCTGCAGAACCCCGGGCTCCTGAAGTCGCTGGCGTCGGCGCCCAACCCGGCCGTTGCCAAGGCGGTGGAAGCCGCGAACGAAAAGGCCGGCAATCCCGGCACCCCTTCCGACTCTTCCGAGTAAGCGCGAGCAGCAGCAAGGACCGCCACCATCATGAGCACCGCCCCCAAACAGACCACCGCGCGCGCACCGGCCTCCGTCGAGACGCTGGAGCCGAACGAGTTCTCGAACCTGCTGCAGCGCGAGTTCAAGCCCAAGACCGACCAGGCCCGCGAGGCGGTGGAGAACGCCGTCAAGACGCTGGCCGTGCAGGCGCTCGAAAGCACCGTCACCGTCTCCAACGACGCCTATCGCACCGTCCAGGCCATCATCACCGAGATCGACCGCAAGCTCTCCGAGCAGATCAACCAGATCCTGCACCACGAGGACTTCCAGCAGCTCGAAGGCGCGTGGCGCGGCCTGCACTACCTCGTGAACAACACCGAGACCGACGAGCAGCTCAAGATCCGCGTGATGTGCGCATCGAAGCGCGAAGTCGCGCGCTCGCTCAAGCGCCACAAGGGCATCGGCTGGGACCAGAGCCCGCTGTTCAAGAAGATCTACGAAGCCGAGTACGGCCAGTTCGGCGGCGAGCCCTTCGGTGCGCTGATCGGCGACTTCCACTTCGACCACAGCCCGCCCGACGTCGAGATGCTCGGCGAGATGGCCAAGATCGCCGCCGCTGCGCACTGCCCCTTCATTGCGGGCGCGTCGCCCACGGTGATGCAGATGGATTCGTGGCAGGAACTGTCGAACCCGCGCGACCTGACCAAGATCTTCCAGAACACCGAGCACACCGCATGGCGCTCGCTGCGCGACTCGGAAGACGCGCGCTACATCGGCCTGGCCATGCCGCGCTTCCTGGCACGCCTGCCGTATGGCGCACGCACCAATCCGGTCGACGAGTTCGAGTTCGAGGAAGAAACCGACTCGGCGGCGCACAACCGCTACACCTGGGCCAACTCGGCCTATGCGATGGGCGTGAACATCAACCGCTCGTTCAAGCAGTACGGCTGGTGCACGTCGATCCGCGGCGTCGAATCGGGCGGTGCGGTCGAGAACCTGCCCACGCACACCTTCCCGACCGACGACGGCGGCGTGGACATGAAGTGCCCGACCGAGATCGCCATCAGCGACCGCCGCGAGGCCGAGCTCGCCAAGAACGGCTTCATGCCGCTGGTGCACCGCAAGAACTCCGACTTCGCGGCCTTCATCGGCGCGCAGTCGCTGCAGTTGCCGGCCGAGTACTACGACGCCGACGCGACGGCCAACGCGAACCTCGCGGCACGCCTGCCGTATCTCTTCGCCTGCTGCCGCTTCGCGCACTACCTGAAGTGCATCGTGCGGGACAAGATCGGTTCGTTCCGCGAGCGCGAGGACATGGAGCGCTGGCTCAACGACTGGATCATGAACTACGTCGACGGCAGCCCCGGCACCTCGTCGCAGGACACGAAGGCAATGAAGCCGCTGGCGGCGGCGGAAGTCCAGGTGGAAGCCATCGAGGACAACCCCGGCTACTACGCCGCCAAGTTTTTTCTCCGGCCGCACTATCAGCTCGAAGGGCTGACGGTGTCGTTGCGGCTGGTTTCGAAGCTGCCATCCAACAAGAAGGACAGCAGCTAATCCAACGGCGTCCCGGAATCGGGCGCAAATAACTCTGGGGGTTTAAATCATGGCAGTAGACATGTTCATGCGCGTTGAAGGCGCGAACGGCGAATCGAAGGACTCGAACCACAAGGAGTGGACGGACATCAAGTCGTTTGCGTGGGGAGCAACGCAGCCTGGAAACATGGTCAGCGGCGGTGGCGGTGGCGTTGGCAAGGCCAGCTTCAACGACCTGCAGGTGCTCGCGCGCATCGACAAGGCGGCACCTTCGGTGCTGAAGAACTGCGCCAGCGGCAAGCACCTGAGCAAGGTGGAGGTATCGGTGTGCAAGGCGGGGGGCTCGCAGATCGAATACACGCGCGTCACGCTCGAAGAGGTGCTGGTGACCTCGGTGCAGTACACGGCAGAACAAGGCTCCGACGCCGTGTTCGTGCAGTACGCATTCCAGGCCGCCAAGGTGAAGCAGCAGTACTGGGAACAGACCGACAAGGGTGGCAAGGGCGCCGAGACGGTTCTGGCCTGGAACATCAAGGAAAACAAGGAAGCCTGATCCTTTTTCCCTGTGCGCGGCCGGCCCACGGGCCGGCCGTGATTTTTTTCCCGACGGCCTCCGCGGCCGTCCTTTGCACACAGGCCTTCGCGCCGTGTGCCAGCCAGTCAGCGAGGAAGCTTCATGGGCGATGGGTTTGCAGTACTGGGCGAGCGCTCGGTGGCGGAGCACACCGAATGGGTACAGCGGCAGATTCGCGCCAATCCCCAGAATGCCAGCCTGCGTCTTGCGCTGTGCCATTTCCTTGCACTGCGCGGCGATTGGCAGCGGGCCGAGGACCAGCTCAAGCTGGCCACCAAGCTCGATCCCACTTTCACTCCCGCCAGCGTCACGTGTTCGATGGCGCTCGCGGGCGAGCGCCATCGCAGCGACTTCTGGTCAGGCGGGCGCGCACCGGCCATCGTCAGCGGCAACGCGGAATGGGTCGAGCAGCTGATCGCCGCGGCGGCCCTGCCGGCCGACCGTGCCGATGAAGCCGCCGCCCTGCGCGAGACCGCGCGGCAGGCCGCACCCGCACTGCGCGGCGCCATCACCAGCGTCGACCGCTCCGACTCGCGCGCCGTGCAGGCGCTCGACGGGGAGCCGGTGGAGCGCAGCAGCTTCGAATGGCTGTGCGATGGCGACGTGCGCATCGGTGCGGTGTTCGAGCTGCTCACGCCCTCGGGCTATGCCTGGCTGCCCCTGCCCGAGGTGCGCCGCATCAAGTTCTCGCGTCCGCAGCATCTGGTCGACCTGCTGTGGGCGCCCACCGAGTTCGAGCTGCACGACGGCCGCGCGCTCAACGGCCTGGTGCCCGTGCGCTATCCGGGCCAGCTCGAAGGCCTCGACGACGAAACCACGCTGGGCCGCCGCACCGACTGGCTGCCGCTGTCCGGCGAAGACCAGTACGCGGGCCTGGGCCAGCGCACGCTGATCAGCGAGGCCGGCGACCATTCGCTGCTCGACCTGCGCCTCATCGAGTTCTCGCGCGAGGGCGCTGCCTGATGAGTGGAATGATGGACACCGACGGCGACCAGCAGGAAAGCGTCGCGCGCGACCGCCTGCAGCCGGTGCTGCTCGACCGGCTCACCGACAAGGCGCCGCAGACCCGCCAGGAGCGCGCGGGTGCCTTCCTCATGAGCGGCAGGCTGCTGCGCGACTCGGTGCTGCGCGACCTGCAGTGGCTGCTCAACACCACCAACTTCGGTACCGAGCACGACATCAACGCCATGCCGCGCGCGCGCCGCTCGGTGCTGAACTTCGGCGTTCGCGGCTGGGCCGGCGGGCGCATGTCGGAGGTCGACTTCGCGGACGTCGAGGCGGCCATCCGCGCGGCCATCATCGACTTCGAGCCGCGCATCATGAAGGACAGCATCGACGTGCGCTGCGTGACCGACGCCACCGATCTCGAGCACCACAACCTGCTCGCGCTGGAGATCCGCGGCACGCTGTGGTCGGTGCCGTACCCCATCGAATTCATCCTGCGCTCCGAGCTCGACCTCGAAAGCGGGCACATGGTGCTGCGGCCGACAGGAGGACTCTGATGACGGAATTGTCTTGCCGTGGAACGCCGCGGAACCGGCTTTGCCGGGCCGCAGGTGTTGCCCCCTGCAAGGGGGTTGGCGCAGCGACACGAAGTGCGCGAAGCCTGGGGGTGAGCAACTGATGGATGCGAGGCTGCTCGACTACTACAACCGCGAGCTCACGTACATGCACGAGCTCGGGGCCGAGTTCGCGCAGCGCTACCCGAAGATCGCGGGGCGCCTGGGCATGCGCGGCATCGAGGTCAGCGACCCCTACGTGGAGCGGCTGCTCGAAGGCTTCAGCTTCCTCACCGCGCGCATCCAGCTCAAGATGGACGCCGAGTTCCCGCGCTTCTCGCAGCGGCTGCTCGAAGTGGTGTACCCCAACTTCCTCGCGCCGCTGCCCGCCATGGCGGTGGTGCAGATCGACGGCAACCTCAACGAAGGCTCGCTGAAGGCCGGCTACGAGCTGCCGCGCCACACCATCCTGCGCGGGCGCATGATCAAGGGCGAGCAGACGGCCTGCGAATTCCGCACCGGCCATGCCGTCACGCTGTGGCCGATCCGCATCGCCGAAGCCGGAGTCGGCCCGGTGCCGGCGGAGATCGCGCACGCCATGCCGGCGGTCGCGCGCCAGGCGAAGAGCGCCATCACCATCAAGCTCGAGGCGGTGGGCGGCGCGCGCTTCGCGGACATGCCGCTCGACCGGCTCGAGTTCTTCCTCTCCGGAGCCGAACTGCACGCGCTGCGCGTGCTCGAACTCGCCACGCACCACAACATCGGCGTCGTGTGTCGCAGCGGGCCGGGCACCACGGCGCGCATCGTGCCGCTGGGCGACGAGGCCATCCGGCACGAGGGCTTCGAGCCCGACCAGGCGCTGCTGCCCTACGACGCGCGCTCGTTCCAGGGCTACCGCCTGCTGCACGAGTACTTCGCGTTTCCCGACCGCTACCTGTTCTTCAGCGTGAACAAGCTGCGCGCGGCGGCCGCGGCCATGGGCGGCACCACGATGGAGATCGTGATCCTGCTCGACCGCGCCGACGCCGACCTCGAGCGGCTGGTCGACGCCAAGCATTTCTCGCTGTTCTGCACGCCCATCATCAACCTCGTGCCGCGCCGCAGCGACCGCATCCCGGTGGGGCCGGGCCAGCACGAGCACCACGCGGTGATCGACCGCACGCGCCCGCGCGACTTCGAGATATTCACCGTCGAGCGCGTCACCGGCCACATGGCCAACGGCTCTGAGGAGCGCGAGTTCAGGCCCTTCCTCGGCTCCTTCGCGGCCGACGACGGCGACTTCGGCGCGTATTTCTCGCTGCGCCGCGAGCCACGCCTGGTGTCCGACCGGGCGCGCGCCCAGGGCACGCGCACCAGCTACACCGGCAGCGAGGTCTACGTGTCGCTGGTCGACCAGCACGACGCGCCGTTCCCGCACAGCCTGCGCCACATCACGCTCGATGCGCTGTGCACCAACCGCGACCTGCCGCTTCTGCTGCCCACCGGGCTCGAATCGGACTTCACGCTGCGCGTGTCGGCGCCGGTGCGCTCCATCCGCATCCTGCGCGGACCTTCCCGGCCGTATCCCGCGCTGGCAGAAGGCGCGCTGACGTGGCGCCTCATCAGCCACCTCGGCCTCAACTACCTGAGCCTCACCGACGTCGATCCGATGCAGGGCGCCGCCGCGCTGCGCGAGATGCTCGACCTGTACGGCAACCTCGCCGACCCGTCGGTGCGCCGCCAGATCCAGGGCGTTCGATCGATGGCGCTGGCGCCGGTGTTCCGCCGCCTGCCGGAGCCCGGCCCGATCGTGTTCGGGCGCGGCGTGGAGATCGCGCTCAAGATCGACGAAGTGGCGTTCTCGGGCGCGAGCCCGTATCTCTTCGGCGCGGTGCTGGAGCAGTTCTTCAGCCGGCACGTGTCGCTCAATGCCTTCACCGAGTTCGCGCTGTCCAGCCTGCAGCGCGGCGAGATCGCGCGCTGGACGCCGCGCGTGGGACGCCGTCCAGCCGTATGAGCGAAACCGGCTTCACCGACGCGGTGCAACGCCAACAGCAGGCCGAAGTGGCCGATGCTGCGGAAGGTGCCGTGCTGGACGCGGCCGGGACGCTCGTCCATGAAGCCTCGCAGACGCCGGAGCCGGGCCCGCAGGCGCCCGCGCGCGGCATCCCGCAGGCCGACCCGGTGCTCTGGGCCAGGCTGCTCGAACAGCCCTTCGAGCACGACCTCTTCATGCTGCTGCGCCGCCTCGACGCGCAGGACGACCACCCGCTGCTGGGCCGCGCGCCACGCCCCATCGACGAGCCGCTGCGCCTCGGGCAGGAGCCATCGATGGCCTTCGCGCCTTCGAACGTATCGGGCGTCGAAGCCGACGGCGACGGGCCGCCGCGCATCTCGATCTACGGCTTCGGCCTGTTCGGCCCCAACGGCCCGCTGCCGCTGCACCTGACGGAATACGCGCGCGAACGCAAGCGGCACCACGCCGACAACACCATCAGCGCGTTCGCCGACCTGTTCCATCACAGGCTGATCCTGCTGTTCTACCGGGCCTGGGCCGACGCGCAGTCGGTCAACAGCCTGGACCGCACCGACGGCCACCGCTTCGTCGACTACGTCGCCAGCCTCATGAACATGGGGCAGCCCGGCCTCAAGGGGCGCGACCGCATCGCCGACCACGCGCGCACCTTCATGGCGGGCCACCTGGTGCGCCAGACGCGCAACCCCGAGGGGCTGATCCAGATCCTGCGGCTGTATTTCGACGTGCCGGTGCGCATCGACGAGTTCGTGAGCGACTGGGTGATGATCGACGAGCGCCAGGTCAGCCGCATCGGCATGCTCGGCCGCAACCACCGCCTGGGCGGCGGCGCCACCATCGGCCTGGCGGTGCGCGATGCCCAGAGCAAGTTCCGCCTCGAACTCGGGCCGCTCTCGCAGGAGCAGTACCGCGAGTTCCTTCCCGGCAGCAAGCGGCTGCAGCAGGTGGTCGACTGGGTGCGGCAGTACGTGGGCATCGAGTTCGCCTGGGAGCTGCGGCTCGTGCTCCGGAAAGAGGACGCACACGGCATGCGGCTCAACAGCAACCAGCGGCTGGGCTGGGGCAGCTGGCTCGGCACGCGCATGTCCGACACCGACGCCGGCGACATGCTGTTCCAGCCCGAGGCACTGTTTTCCCGTTCCGCATCGGCGGTTCCTACCGATGCATCCCTTACCCGCTCTTCCGCAACTTCGCGCGAGACGCCCACGACATGACCAGCTCACGGTCTTTTCGGGAGGTACCGTGGAACCGGCTCTGCCGGGCCACCGGTGCCGCCCCCTGCAAGGGGGTTGGCGTAGCGACACGAAGTGCGCGAAGACTGGGGGTTAGCTCAATTTCATGACAGACATCCGCCGCGTCTCTCTGTTCTCCAAGCTCAATCCGATGCTCTACAAGGCATTGGAGACCGCCACCGCCTTCGCCAAGCTGCGCGGCAACGCCTACGTCGAGCTGGTGCACTGGCTGCACCAGATCCTGCAGCTGCAGGACAGCGACATGCTGCGCATCATCAAGCGCGCGGGCCTCAACCTCGATGCCGTCGAGCAGGACCTGGTGCGCGCCCTCGACCGGCTGCCGCACGGCGCCACCTCGATCAGCGACATCTCCGAGCACGTCGACAACGCCGTCGAGCGCGCGTGGGTCTATGCGAGCCTGCGCTTCGAGGCCACCTCGATCCGCGGCGCCTACCTGCTCGCGGGCATCATCAAGACGCCGGGGCTGCGGCAGGTGCTCTCGGGCATCTCGCGCGAGTTCGACAAGATCGTGCCCGACGTGCTGGTGGCGCAGCTGGCCTCGTGGACCGAGGGCTCGCCCGAAGACGACTTCGACGTCGCTGCAGCCAGCCCGGCGGGCGGCGCGCCGGCTGCTGCGCATCACCAGGGCGACGGCCCTGCCGCCGGCGGCTCCGCGCTCGCCAAGTACGCGAGCGACCTCACCGCCAAGGCACGCGCGGGCGAGCTCGATCCGGTCTACGGCCGCGACGACGAGATCCGCCAGATCATCGACATCCTCATGCGCCGCCGCCAGAACAACCCGCTGCTGACCGGCGAGGCCGGCGTGGGCAAGACGGCGGTGGTCGAAGGCCTGGCCTCGCGCCTCGCCACGGGCGACGTGCCGCCTTCGCTGAAGGACGTGTCGCTGTGGGTGCTCGACCCTACGCTGCTGCAGGCCGGTGCGGGTGTGAAGGGCGAGTTCGAGCAGCGGCTGCGGCAGGTGATCGACGAAGTCGAGAAGAGCCCGAAGCCCATCGTGCTCTTCGTCGACGAGGTGCACACGCTGGTGGGAGCTGGCGGCCAGGCCGGTACCGGCGACGCGGCCAACCTGCTCAAGCCCGCGCTCGCACGTGGTCGGCTGCGCACCATCGGCGCGACTACCTGGTCGGAGTACAAGAAGTACATCGAGAAAGACCCGGCGCTCACCCGGCGCTTCCAGACCATCCAGGTGCACGAGCCCACCGAGCCCAAGGCGGTGCTGATGCTGCGCGGCATCTCGGCCGAGCTCGAGAAGCACCACGGTGTGCTCATTCTCGATGCCGCGCTCGAGGCGGCAGTGAGCCTGTCGCACCGATACATCCCCGCGCGCCAGCTGCCCGACAAGGCCGTGAGCCTGCTCGACACCGCATGCGCGCGCGTCGCACTGAGCCAGCACGCGCTGCCCGCCGCCATCGAAGACCTGCAGCGCCGCATCGAGGTGCTGGGCATCGAGTCGGGCATCGCGGGGCGCGAGGCTGCCATCGGCGTGGGCGAGCCGCAGCGCGTCGAAGACATCGCGGCGCAGGTCGCGCAGGCGAAGGCAGAGCTCGAAGTGCTGGAGAAGCGGCGCGTGGAAGAAAGCGCGCTGGTCGAACGCATCGTCGCGCTGCGCAAGCTGCTTTCGCCGGCGGCCGTGCCGCAGGCGCAGACGCAGGCCGAGGCAACGGAAGCAGAAGACGCCGAGGCGCCGGCGAATGTCGACGTCGACCCCGACACGCCTCCCGCCGAACCCCAGCGCACGCCCGAAGAGATTCGCGCCGAACTCAACGAGGCACAGGACAAGCTCTCGCAGTTGCAGGGCGAATCGCCGCTCATCCTCGCGGCGGTCGATGCGCAGGCCATCGCCACCGTGGTGGCCGACTGGACCGGCATTCCCATCGGCCGCATGGTGCGCGACGATGCGCAGTCGGTGCTCAGGCTCGGCGAGATTCTTTCGGCCCGCGTGGTCGCGCAACCCGATGCGCTGGAGACCATCTCGCGCCGCATCCGTACCGCGCGCGCGCGGCTGGACAACCCCAACAAACCCGTCGGCGTGTTCCTGCTGTGCGGTCCTTCCGGCGTGGGCAAGACCGAGACGGCGCTGGCGCTTTCCGAGGCGCTGTACGGCGGCGAGCAGAACCTCGTCACCATCAACATGAGCGAGTTCCAGGAGTCGCACACCGTCTCCACGCTGAAGGGCGCGCCGCCCGGCTACGTGGGCTACGGCGAAGGCGGCGTGCTGACCGAGGCCGTGCGCCGCCGGCCCTACAGCGTGGTGCTGCTCGACGAGATCGAGAAGGCGCACACCGACGTGCACGAGATCTTCTTCCAGGTCTTCGACAAGGGCTGGATGGAAGACGGCGAAGGCCGCCACATCGACTTCCGCAACACCGTGATCATCATGACCTCCAACGTCGGCACCGACCTGGTCATGCAACTGTGCGAAGACCCGACCCTGCGTCCCGACCCCGAGCCGCTGGCCGCCGCGCTGCGCGAGCCGCTGCTGAAGGTGTTCGCGCCCGCGCTGCTCGGCCGCCTCGTTGTAGTGCCTTATTACCCGTTGCACGCGGAGGCGTTGCATCGCATCATCCGCCTGCAGCTCGATCGCATCGCGACGCGCCTGCAGGCGAACCACGGCATCGCACTGGCCTACGACGACAGCGCCGTCGAACTCGTCGCACGCCGCTGCACCGCCATCGAGTCGGGCGGCCGGATGATCGACGCGATCCTCACGCACACCATCCTTCCGAGGCTGAGCGAGGAAGTCATCGGCGCCACGGTCACAGCGCGCAAGCTGACCGGCGTGCGGCTCAGCGCCGCGGACGACGACTTCCGCTACGAGTTTTCCGAAGCGTAAAAAGTACAAGGAGACAACCCGATGGCCAGAGTCGTTCGAGCCCACACGCCCCTGGCCGAAAGCCAGCTGCTGTTTCGCTCGATGCGCGGGACGGAGGGTTTGTCGCAGCTGTTCGAGTTCGAGGTGGATCTTGTGAGCCCGAGCGCGTCGCTGGATCTGAAGTCGGTGCTGGGCAAGCCGCTGACGCTGGAGATCCAGACGGCGGGCAGCGGGCCGAGGTACCTCAACGGACAGGTGATCCGCTTCTCGATGATCGGGCGGGACGGTGGCACAGAGCGCCACACCGTGTACCGGGCCACCGTGCGGCCATGGCTGTGGTACCTCACGCGCGCGAGCGACAACAAGATCTTCCAGAACAAGAGCGTGGTGGAGATACTGGAGGAAGTGTTCGGCGACTACGGCTTCGCGTTCGAGAAGCAGCTCTCCGGCAGCTATCGGCAGTGGGAGTACTGCGTGCAGTACAACGAGAGCGACTTCGCCTTCGTGAGCCGGCTGATGGAGCTCGAAGGCATCTACTACTGGTTCAAGCACG